>CAWGAN010000001.1:0-88135 GCA_963820635.1 uncultured Gaiellaceae bacterium
TCCCAACCCGTGCATGCGAGAATCGCTAGCAATAGAGCCAATCTCTAATGCCCGACCTGCTCGCAGGGTTTACATCGGTGGGCTTGGTTCGCAGCTGAAGGCTTGGGCCAAGATCGGCGACGGCCCTATCAGCTCCTCGCTGTCATCTCTTCTATGACGTTCCGAGCGTGGGTGTCGGTGAGCAGCGGTTGGTACCGAACTGGGAGGCGAGTATCGAGTGCGACCCTGCCGGTTAAGGCGACGCGAGCCGGGTAGCTCGTCCCATGGAGACGGCGGGCAAGGTTCTGCTCGTGAGCGCGCTTGTCCTAGCCCATCGTCGGGCTCGGCGCTCTCGGCCTCGCCAAGCTCGGCGTCGATCGCGTCCCTGGAACCCTCTCGTGGAAGTCCGACAACGTGACGGTATTCGTCCCGATCGGACGATGCTCCTCGTCTCGATCGTCGGGACGGTTGTGTCGAATGTCTTCCTTCGGCGATAGGACGAGCGCCGGATGATCACGCCCACGTACGCATCTCTGTAGGTTGGCGCGCGAGGAGGAGGGATGCGGCGGGCGACTAACCTAGGCTCCCTGACCACCCGGGTTCCGGGGTCTCGAACGCTCGCTCGTGTGCGCGTGTGCAGCACCAGCAGCGTGTTTGTCTGTCGCGGTTCAGGTCCGTCAGAACGTGGCCGCGTTCGCAGACTCCCCATCGCTCGACGAACGCAGTGTTTAGTCGTCGCCTGAGGGCGGTTCGGTATCGCTCGACCTCGTCGTTTCGGGACACCGCTCACACGGTACCGCCCGGCTCTGAAGTGTCCCGCGCCGACCTGGTCGCTGCGCGCGCGTACTGTCCTCCTTCGCTCACGTAGGGGAGTGAACCCGATTGAATTGACCCGTGGGTCGCGCCCGCCAGGTGCTTGGTGCACTCGGGTCAGCTCTTCGGAACCCGAGCATCAGGCGCGCAGAACTGGCCTGGGAGGCGGCCATCGCCGGCAGAGTGGTGCACTTCGTCGCATTCGGCGTGTACGCCTATGACATTGGCGGACCGGGCGCGGTCGGCCTCGCTGGCCTCGTTCGCCTCTTGCCCGCGGCGCTGGTGTGCGCCGTTTGCTGCGTCCTTGGGTGACCGCCTCCCGAGGGAGCGTTTCCTCCTCGCTCTTGACGTTGGTGTGCCTCCGTGGCCCTCGGAGGGTCGGCGGTAGCGTTCTACGGGGCGTCGGAATCGCTCGTATTCGCATTCGCGGCCTTTTTGGGGGTTCGCGGTCACGCTCTCATCCGGCCGGCGCTCGCAGGCTTGCTGCCGTCACTCGCACGATCACTCCCGAGGAACTCATCGCCTCCAACGGGCCACGTCGACGATCGAGAGCTTGGCACCCGTCGGACCGCTCCTCGCCGGAGTTCTCGTATCGGTAGCGGATGCGGGGATCGTGTTCGCTGTCGCCGCGGCAGCCTTCCTCGTTGCCGCCGTGCTGATCCTCGGCGTCAGGGTCGAGGATCAGGTTAGCCTGGGGGCGTCCGGTGAGAGTGTCAGGGGTGCTCTCGCGGCGGGATTCGGCGCGGTCGTGCGGTTGCCGCGCGTTCGGCTTGTCGTCTCGCTGATCTTCGCGCAGGCATTCGTCCGTGGCTGTCTGAATGTTCTGATCGTGGTCGCCGCGTTCCAAATGCTCGACGCAGGCGGAGAGGCGGTCGGCTACATGACGGCCGCGCTCGGGGTTGGTGGCCTGATCGGTGCGCTCGGAGCGATGGCGCTCGGAGGGCAGCGTCTGGCGGTGCCGTTGGGCGGACTCTCCTTGGTGTTCTGGGGCTTGCCGATCGCCCTCATGGGACCCTTGCCCGACCTCCCCTTCGCCCTACTCATGCTCGCAGTCGTCGGTGCAGCCAATAGCGTCGAAGACGTCGCTGCGTTCACGCTGCTGCAGCGACTCATCCCAGACCGGATCCTGGCCCGCGTCTTCGGAGTCGTCTGGAGCCTCGCGACGGGGGGCGTCGCGCTCGGTTCCGTCGCAGCCCCCGCCCTCGTCGAAGCGATCGGGGCGCGTGAGGCGTTCATCGGCGTGGGCGCAATCCTTCCATTGCTCACCGTGGCGACCTACCGAAAGCTTGCGAGCATCGACAGAGACGCAGGCCCCGCTCCCGAGTTGGAGCTCGTCCAGCGGGTTCCCATGTTTCAGCCCCTCTCGATCGCGGCGAAGGAACGAGTGGCCGGACACCTGCTGCAGCAGTCGGTGCACGCGGGCGACGTCGTGATCCGGGCGGGCGAACGCGGCGACAGCTTCTACATCGTGGCAAACGGCGCGCTCGAGATCACCGGTGAGGGTTTGCGTACGATCGCCGATGAGGGCGACTACTTCGGCGAGATCGCTCTGCTTCGAGACGTGCCTCGAACCGCGACTGTCACGGCGCTCGCCGACAGTCGCCTGTATGTGCTGCGACGGGACGATTCCTCGCAATAGTCACAGGGCACGAAGCGGCGCGCGCGGCTGGTCACACTGTGGTCGAGGAACGGCTGTCGCGGACGGCCGGAAGGTAGCGCCCAGGATCAAGCGCGCAAGCACTGTCGTCGAGGGCCGCAGGAAGGCGACCGACGTCGTCTACGTCGACTGACACGCGCCGCGCCAGGCTCGCTGTGACCTCGCGACATCCCGCAAGCTCGGTGTTCCCTCACTCGCTTACCGCACCAACCACCGCTCACCGCCGGCTCGCCTTCAGCGATCCGCGCTTGGCGGCCACGGCTACTGGTGTCGTGTCGCCGCGGAGGCAAAGCGCACGTTAGGGTAGATCCGGCCAATTGCCCCTCTCGGCGTGAGCGATAGCGAAATAGCTCACCCAGAACTCGATTGACCTTTGCGACGCTGGAGACGAACGGTGGTTGAGCGGGAGCCTCAAACCAAGCTGTCGCCTGGGTTCAGTAGCGATGCTGCAGTGGCGACCGAGTGGTGACAAGGGCGCCGTTGCCTCGAAGAAGCCGAGGTGTATTGGTTGTCGACAGTTCGGCCGGGCGGTCGGCCACACGTGACCCCTCTGCTCGGAATATGGGCCGACGGTGCCATGTACTTCTGTACAGGCCCCGACGAACGCAAGGCCAAGAACCTGGAGCAGAACGAGCAATGCATTCTCACCACGGGCTCCAACAACCTCGACGGTCTCGACGTGGTGATCGAAGGGGAGGCCGCGAAAGTGAGCGACGAGCCCGAGCTGCGAGCGGTCGCCGACGCCTACGAGTCGAAGTACGGTGCTCGCCTCACCGCACCCGAGGGGACGTGGTTCGGTATGGGCGACGCCATCAGGAGTGGGAGTCGTCGTCTACAGGGTCGCTCCGTCGACGGCGTGGGGATTCGGAAAAGGGAAAGTGTTCAGCCAGACGCGATGGGCTTTCTCCTAGAAGCTAGACAGGAATGACGCGGACGCAGGAGCGTCGTGCGCGACCTCGCGTCTCGTTCACGCCCGTCCCGCCTCGAGCTGGCCCTCCTCGGTCCGCAGGATTCAGCGACCCTCGCGCGAGGGATACCCAAAAGGGGGTGTCGGCCCTAACGTCATGCAGACGTGGCCAGCATCTCCGTCGTGGTTCTCGACCCTCGGATCGCCCCCCGCGACCAAGCGACATGGGCGTTCACCGATGGGGAGGATGCAATGGCGATGGTGGCTTTCTCAATGACGCGAGTGGGCGGCGGCGAGGAGATAGCGTGGGTCGAGGTCGTGCCGCTCGCACGAAAGCTGAACAAGAAGGCCCTCCGGTACCTGGACTGCTGGGCGAAATGGCCGAGGAGACGCGTCGGGAAGACGAGCGAGCCGGTTAAGGCTCCAAGGCTCGAGGTGGCGTGCGAGTTTGGGATGCGCTCCTGGCCGATGGATCTGCCCGACGATGTGCCCGGGATCTCGAGCGCGATGCGGTTTCGGCCCGAGACCGCAGTACATCTCAATGCGCTCGCAGAGCAGCTGCTGCGCGCCGAGAACACATTGCCGCCGGCTGATCGGGAGCTGATCGCGGCCTACGTTTCCAGCTGCAACAAGACCGTCTTCTGCGAGCACTCGCACAGCGCGTTCGCCGCCATCCAGCTCGACGGCCGAATCGAGCTGGTCGAGGAGGTCACGTGGGATCCCGACACCGCGGCGATCGAGCCTGCCCGGGCCTCAGGAATGTTCCCGCAGATTACGCCGCGGTATAGCGGCGGGATCCCCGCCGCCCGTGACGCTTCCCCTCATCGATCACTTGGCCCTGCGAGTACGTGATCTGAGACGCAGCCGCACCTTCTACGAGCATGCCCTCGAGCCGTTCGGAGTGACGGTAGTGGAGTAGCTCGAGGGGCCTGGATTCGCCATCGAGGGCGGTGGAGATTTCTGGATCGGGGAAGGGCAACCCCCGGCCGCTCCCGTTCATGTGGCCTTCGCCGCGGCAGACCGAGCCACCGTTGACAGTTCCACCGCGCCGCTGTCGAAGCCGGCGGCCGCGACAATGGCGCGCCCGGTCTTCGCCCGCAGTACCACGCCGGGGTATTACGCAGCGTTCGTCATTGACCCGGACGGGAACAACGTCGAAGCGGTCTTCCACTGGGGACCGCCAGTACCAGCCGCGTGACGCTCGCCTGCGCCAGTGTTCGGGAATGTCACCTGAGCGAGGGTAGGCTCAGCCGTAGAACCGTACCGCCGCGTGATGGGCGCCTTGCCTATCGGGCTGGGTTGGAGTCGGAGAGTGCCGTTCGCAGGAGGCTGCGGGGTGATGAGCGCATGATGTCGACCGCCTGTTCGCGGGACACGCCGCCGACGTCGGTCAGCCACACGAGAGGTTCAATGCCGATCGTGGCGCGTATCGCGAGCACGAGCCGCCGAAGATCGCGCTCTGGCATGTGATCGCGGATTTGGCCTCAACGCGTCTTCGATCCAGCCGATGGCCCGGCCTTGGCGAAGGGGGAAGCTCATCCGGCTGATTTGGCGCTGGTTCGAGCGAGAGGCGAAGATGGGTGCGCAGCTCTGGCTCGTACTCGAGGATTTGGCGCCCCAACTCCCTCAGTTACGGCGTCTAGTCGGGCGATCGGATCTTCCGGGGCGTCCGCTCCGCGTAACAGCTGACCGTTCCTCGACCTGGGGATAGGTGGCGACAAGCAGCGCACGCTGGTTGGGGAAATAGCGGAAGGCGGTGGCGCGGGAGATTCCTGCTCGATCGGCAGTCCTCTCGACGTTTGGCGTTTCTCCCTCGGCGAGTAGTTCACGCGCGGCGCCGATGAGAGCGTTCCGGGTTCGCGCCTTTTGCTGCGTTCTGCCAGTGCGCTCATATGGGATTGACATTCTCATCATGATACTGCAATGTGGTGATGATCATCGGAGTCCCATAACAACTGGAGGAATCTCATGACCGGTCCAGCATCGGTGATCCGACAGGACGGCGAGGGCGACCAGTTCTGGTTCGCCGGCGGCGGACTGTTCACGATGAAGGCGACCTCAGCGGAAACCGCCGGCGCGTTCGCGTTGTTCGAGGATCGCGAAGTACTTGGCAAGCCCACGCCTCTGCACCTGCATCCCGACGATGACGAGGTGCTCTACGTGCTTGAGGGCGAGATCCTCGTCCACATCGACGGCCAGGAGCATCGCGTCGGCGAGCGCGGCGTCTTCGTGGCGCCGCGCGGCGTGCCACACGCCTTCCTCGTGACTTCCGACACTGCGCGGCTGTTGTGCTTGACGGTGCCCGGGACGGGATGGGCGGAGGTGCAATACCGGGAACTGTGCGAGCCGGCCAACCCTGACGCCGTGCCTGGGTCGCGGCCGCCTGACTTCGCGAGGGTGCGCGAGGTTGCCGAACGAAGCGACACCATCGAGATCCTCGGCCCGCCGCCGTTTGCCGCCGCCCAGCAGAGGCCGGGCACCACTCCCGCCTGAAGACTCCTTCCGACGAAACCTGGTAACTCTCAAACACGCCCGCGCCGAACGCGCCACCTACCGAAGTACCCGTCACCCGTCACCCATCGCCGCGTCAAGCCAGCAGCGCGCGCATACGCCCTCGGATGTGCAAGCGTGCTTTCACTTGATTGTTCGACCAAGAGTTCCTCGTGGCGCGGTGGGGCCTGCTCGCGGAGTACGAAGCGGAGTACCGGCTTGTCTCCGTGACCTGCGGTTCCTCGCAGTTTCCTGCAACGGTGAATCGAGAGCCTTGCAGGCTCTTTCAGCCAGACGCAGTCACGTGCCGCCGCACCCGCAAGACTTTTAATCCCAAGGTCGTTGGTTCGATCCCAACCCGGCCCATGCGGGTGAGAGCTCCCGGACGCGTGCGCGCCCGGGAGCCTCGACGTCACGACTTCGACAGTGCCTCCGGCGGCGACATCGTCGCGACGTTGCCGCGGAGCTGCATGTCGCTCAACGGTGCGATTCACCCACCGGGGGCATAGCCCGGCGTCCTCTCGCTCAATAGGACGTGAGCGGGGAGAGTCGAGAAGGAGGTGGGCGGAGGCAGGCACATCGCACGGGGTATCCCGCAGTGGCCGCAAGAACTGCGGACGGCGGCCTGATCCGCTAGCCAAGGGGGAGTTTCACATGAGTAGGAAGACGGCCCGTGTCAGGCGCCTTCGCCTGTGCGCGGTCATCGTCGGCGCGCTTGCGCTGACAGCCGTACCGGCCTTCGCCGGATCGGCCTCGACGAATCTGCCGAACGGTGCGCAGTTGACGGTCTCCATCGACAGTCCGGCGGACGGGACGGAGTTCCTGGCCGACGGGGCGCCGGTGCCCGTGCCCGTCAGCGGGACGGCTTCGATCGGCGTCGGCCCGCCGCAGGCGACGATCGTCTACGTGTTCGATGCCTCGGGCTCGACCGCGGGCTCCGGAGGGGCGTGCGGAACGATTCTCGCGTGCGAGAAGACGTTCTTCGCGGGGCTGAACACCGCGGCAGCGGGCAGCGGCTCGGTCAACCAGATCGGGCTCGCGGTGTTCGGTGCCGACTCCGTCCAGGCGGACATGACGCCTGCCGCAGGCGACACGCCGCTCGGTGCGCCGGCCGACGGAAACACGGCGATCAACTCGATCGTCCTGACGAACAACGACTTCAACTACCAGGTCGGGCAGTACACCGTGAAGAACGGGAACGCGGACGGAACGAACTACGTCGCGGGGTTGCAGGCGGCGCTTGCGATCCTTGCCGCGAGCAGCGATCCGAGCAAGTTCCTCGTCTTCGCGTCGGACGGGCTCAGCAACCAGGGCGGGCTCGCCGCGTTCAACGCCGCAGTTGCCACACTTGCAGGGACGGGTACGGTCGCGAACTCGATCGCGATCGGTGCGTCCGCGTCCTGCGCGGGTGGGACGGACGGCACGCTCAACGCGATCGCGGTCAACGGCGGCCAGTGCTTCGCCGTCCCGGACCCGAACGACCTGCCGGATCTCATCCCGAACCTGATCGGCTCGACGCTGACGAAGGTCGAGATGAGCGTCGACGGTGGAGCACCGACGCTGTTGACGACCGTGCCGGCGACACCGGTCGCAGGTCCGGCGATGGTGACGTACTCGACCAGCACTGCCGGTCTCGCTCCGGGGACGCATGAGATCTGCGTGACCGCCTTCGGAACCGATGTCACGGGTGGAAGCGCCGATGTCGAGACGTGCGTCAACGTCGACGTCTACGACCTCGTCCTCACGCCCGCGGAAGCGACGAACGAGCTCGGCTCGGACAACACTCACGTGGTCACGGCGACGTTGAACGGTCCTGCGGGATCGGTCGGCGGGTACCTCGTCGACTTCGACGTCGGCGGGCAGAACGCAACTGCCACGGGGGTCTGCAACCCGGTCGCGTGCACGACGAACGCGTCCGGAGTGGTCACGTTCACGTACTCGGTTCCGGTTGCTCCGGCCAGCATCGGCATCGACACCATCACGGCCGAGGTCACGCTGAACAATCCCACCGGCGCGACCGACACCGAGCAGGTGACGAAGGAGTGGGAGGACACGACGCCTCCTGCCGTCGCCTGCCGGCCGACGACGAATCCCTCCGGCAACAACATCCCGCCTGCGGGCAACAACCCGAAGAGCGGGCAGAACCCGGACGGGTTCTACGTGCTTCTCGCGATCGACGACGTCGACCCGAATCCGGACATCACGGTCTCGGACACGGGATCGAGCTTCGTCGCCGGTCCGTACGCGAGCGGCACGAAGATCAAGCTCACCCAGGCGCCAGGCGCGAAGCCGAACGTCAAGCCTGGGCCGGGCGAGATCGACTGGCACATCACGCTGAAGGGAGACGCCGTCGTCACCGCGACGGACGGCTCCGGGAACAGCGCGAGCGTCCAGTGCAACGTCCCGCCGCCGCCGAAGTAACCAGGGGCGCGTGACGGAACGAGAGGGCCCGTCGATGGGGGCGGGCCCTCTCGCTGTCCAGACCTGGAAGAGGACCGGTGTCCTGCGGGTGTCGAGCAGGTGAACGGGGTTGTCGGTAGCGGCGATCTGTGCGATTGGTGGACCCATGCGATTCGCGCTGATCGCCCGCGAGAGCACGCCGACGAACGAGTCGATCGCAGGCGCGATCGTCGATGGCATGCGCTGGGAGCTGATGTCGCCGGAGGAGGCGCTCCAGACGCTTCGACCGGGAGATGCCGCACTGGGTCGTCTCGACGTGTTGCCCACGCTCGACGGGATCGAGGACGGCATGTGGGCACTCGGCGCGCTCGAGGCTCGTCGCGTCGTCGTCCTGAACGACGCGGCCGCGCTGTTCGCGACGCACGACAAGCTTCTCACCGCCCGTCTTCTGCGTCGCGCGGAATTGCCGCACCCGAGAACGGCTCACGTCAGACCGGATCGTCCGTTCCCGGCCGTGCGTCCTCCCGTCGTCGTCAAGCCTCGCTTCGGGAGCGGAGGCAAGGGAGTGACGCGATGCGACGACGAAGACTCGCTCGTCGAGACACTGGCACGACTGTCCGGCTCGACGTGGTTCGAGCAGCAGGGCGTGCTCGTGCAGGAGCTCGTGCCTCCCCAGGGCTACGACCTGCGCATCCTCGTTGCCGCCGAGCGCATCGTCGGCGCGATCTTCCGGATCGCCGCCGAGGGTGAGTGGCGGACGAACATCGCGCTGGGCGGCGTGCGGCGGACGGTGCCGGATCCTCCGAAGGAGGCGTGCGAGGTCGCACTCGCAGCCGCTCGGGCCGCAGGCGCCGCGCTGGTCGGCGTCGATCTCGTGCGAGACGTGGACGGCAGCTGGATCGTCATCGAGCTGAACGGCGCTGTCGAGTTCACGAGCGAGTATCGGCCCGATGGGGACGTCTTCTCCGACGTCGCCGGATCGCTCGCTCGGCACGCCTTCGCGCTTCTCGCCTCTCGTGCCGCGGCGTCCGCCGCCGCGTAGGGCTCGGGCGCGTTACCAGCCGGGGGGCGCGAGGATGTAGACCGCGACGCCGAGGGGCGGCAGCTTGTCCGCGACGAGGTCGCCGAGCGGCTTCACGATGCGGCCGTCGCGGAAGACGCGGAGCGAGCGACCGCCGAGTCCTGGCAGTGTGAACGAGGTGGTCGTGGCCGTCGTCGACGTGTTCACGGCGATGACGTAGGTCGCGCCGTTGTAGCGGCGCGCGCCGATGCGCACCGGGTTCTCGGTCGACCAGTTCGCCTTCGCGACGGGCGCGAGGAGTGCGGGGGCGAGTGCAAGGATCTCGCGGTTCACGAGGCGCACCTCGCTGCGGATCGACTCCTCCCACCAGTCGGGGAAGTAGCCGATGCCGCGGGCGCCGCCGGCGATTGCGAGCCACGTCTCTGCCCGGACGACGGTCGGAGTCGGATCCTCGTTGTTCCGGCAGTGCTCCATCGGCCCGGCCTCGATCCACTGGAACGTGGGCTTGCCGCGGGTGAGCGCGACGAGCTCGCGCTGCATCCAGTACACGTTGTCGATCTGCGCGAGCGAGCAGCGCACCTCCACCGGGTACGTGTCGAACCCGATGACGTCCGCGCTGTCGAAGAAGGCCGGATAGATCTCCTTGCCGTATGGGCCAGGCGCTGCGTTGGCCGAGAACTTGTCCGTGAGCGTGAGGAACGTCACGCGGCCCTGGCCCTTCGGCTGAGGCAGCTTCTTCGCGTTCCCGACGGAGACGTCGGCTTCGTCCTGGAGATGCCAACCCACCTGTCCGGGGCCGGAGACACCGGGCGTATGGGCGTCGACGGTCGACATGGCGCGGCCGGCGAGGCGGTCGAACTGCTCGTCGGTGTCGGCGCAGCTCACGCCGAGGAAGAGGTTGATCCCTGCTCCGATCGACGTCGGGTAGTACGTCGGGCACTGCCGCCAGACCATCCGCGGGAAGACGGCGTTGCCGTTCACGCGGAGCGGCGAGGAGCTCTCGACCAGCGGAGTTCCGGGTGGAAGAGCGCTCGAGGTGGAGGGCTGGGACGGCGTCACGCCCGGGGGCAGCGAGGGTGGGAGCACGAACGGGGAGCCGCTGCTCGTCGCCGTTGCGTTGGCTGCTGCGGGGACGGCGGTCGCTGCGGTCGCTCCCGGCCAGGCGCTCGTGCGGAACGATCCGCGCGCCTCGGAGGTCATGCCGTTTCGCCAGCGAGTGAGGACGCGGAAGCGGTAGCTCGTTGCCGGCTCGAGGCCTGCGAGCGTCGTCCGCGTGGTGAGCGCGGAGTGTGCGACGGTGGTCGGCGACCAGATCCCGTAGCGATCGTCGACGCCGACCTCGAGGACGACGCGGCCCGCGTCGGGGACGCGCCACTTCACGACGGCTGAGAAGGGATACGTCTCGATCGAGACGATGTCCGGTACGACCGGCGCGCGGGTCGCGTTGGCGCCACTCGACGCGAGCGCGGCGAACGCGCTCAGGCAGAGCAGGACGAGAGCAGCCGAGCGCCGCAGCATGGAATGAAGGTCGGCACCCGAGGGCACCCGAGAGAGGGCGTCGTGTCCCTCGAACGAGGGAGGGCTACGCGGGTCTCGTGTCGGCGACCGCCCGGCGTGCCTCGATCTCGTACGGGTTCTCGCGATACCGCGTGGTCAGGTGCTTCCAGACATGCGAATCGAGCGGGCGATGCTGGCCTTGCCAGATGTGGCAGAGCTCGTGCGTGACGAGATCGTCCGACGCGTCGGCGCTTCTCACCAGGATCGTGCGCCAGAGCGCGTACCCGTGGTAGCGGCCGGAAGCCGGGGATGCGGAAGAACCAGGGCGCTACGCGGATCCGGACGCGATCGATGCGCACCGGCTGGGGGTAGTAGTCCAGCGTGTCGAGGCGGGCCTTCGCGCGCGCGAGCGAGCCGTCGAGGTCGGCCGCTTCAGCCACCCACGACAGGTGCGAGCACCATGACGAGCGTTCCGTCCTGAGACTGGAGCCATCCGTACTCGTAGAGCCGGGACTTCGTTGCGCGGTTGACTGCCGCCTGCTCGTCCGCGGTGATCTCGCCGACGCCGGGCGCGAGCGGAGCGGTGAGGGTCTGGTCGAGGGGTTGCGCGAGCTCGCGGCGCAGGTCGTTCCTCGTGAGGAAGATCGCGGTTGCTTCCTGACCGTCCGCGCGCCGTGGCAGGAGCACGAGCGTCGAGTCGATCCCGTCGACGTAGTGGAACGAGTAGAGCGCGAGCTCGAGCGCCTCTCGCCGCAGCAGCTGGGCGCGTGCGTCGCTTGCCTTTCCGGCGATGGAGCAGTTCCGCCCGAGGCCGCAGAGGCTGTACTGAACGGTGTTGCGTGCGTCGATCGTCGCGATGTCGCTGGCGTCGGCTCGACCCGCAGTCGTGTCCGGGCGCACCGCGATCGCGCGCACGGACTGAGCCGTGGTGCCGTCCAGCGTCCCGATCGGAGGTCCCTGATACGTGACAGCGACCAGAGCGGCGCCATTTGGCAGGCGGTACGGATTGCTCACGCGCTCGGCGATCTGCGCGGTGCGCTGCTCGCCGGTCCCGGATGGTTCCCACGCCGACCAGGCGGGAGCGGGGGCAGGGCTCCCGCGGCCGACGAGGACGAGCAGCGTGCCGACGCCCGCCCCGGCGATCACCGCGAGCAGGACGTAGAACGCCGCAAAGCGGCTCCGGTAGGCGAAGCGCCGCGCGCGGTCGGCACGCGACTCCGGAGTGGTGACGATCGTCGAGCCGCCCGCGTTCGCCGGTACCGGCTTCGCGTCGGCGGCGGCCTTGTCCATCACATCGTCGGCCACGAGCTCTCCTCTGCCAGGTCGACCTCCGGGATGGCGATCTTCGACTCGTCGAGCAGGTTCAGGAGCTCGTCGCCGAAGAGCTCGCGGCGCGCGTTGAGGACGTCGGCGATGTGCTCGACGGCTTCGCGGTTCGCGAGGATCAGGTTGTAGGCCGCCACGTAGGCCTGGCCGACGAGCTGGCCGACGATCGCGCGCTTGTCGCTGTCGGAGAGGACGGATGCGATCGGGTTCTCCCCGAACGGCCCGCCGCCACTCGTGCGGTTGACGATCCCCAGGCCGATCTTCTCGAAGCGCTTGAGAACACGCTCGCGTGCCTCTTCCTCGGTCTCGTCCTCGCGCGGCGTGATCGCGAACGGCTCGGGCCCCATCGCGGACGCGCCGACCATGTATGCAGCCTGCGCGGTCACGCTCATGACGTCGCCGCCGACGCCATTCGAGTTCTCGCCGTAGAAGACTCGCTCCGCGGCCATCGCGCCGAGCGCCCAGACGAGTCGTGCGAACTCCTCCGAGCGGAAGCGGCTGAACCGCTCCTCCTTCTCGAGCGCCTGGTGGTGGCCGAGCGCGCCTCCGCGCATCCGGATGGAGAGCCGCGTTGACTCCGCGCCCTTCAGGTAGACGTGGCCGGCGGCGGCATGGCCCGCCTCGTGAATGGCCACGGCACGGCTCTCCTCCGGGATGTACTCGATGCCGACTGCGGTTCCGGCCTCGAGAGTGGTCATCGCCTCGACCAGGTCGTCCCAGGTCAAGGCGTCGCGATTCGAGTGGTGGGCGATCGTGAGCGCCATCGACGTGACCTGCTCGAGCATCGCGGGCGCGTAACCGTTCGTGACGCGCGCGATCTCCTCGCGGCGGTGCGGCTGATCGAGCTCCTGCGCGTGGGAGACCTTGCCGAGGTAGAGGTCGAGGATGTCGAGGCGGTCCTGCTTCGTCGGTGTGCGGAACCAGACGTGACGGCCCATGCGGCCGGGACGCGTGAGGGCGGGATCGAGCCGGTCGACGGGGACGTTGGTCGCGCCGATGAAGTAGATCTGCTCCCGCCGCGGCTTCGCCGCCGGGATGCGGAGCGAGCGGTTGCCGACTCGGCGCGGGACGATGTAGATCCCGTCGAGGAGCGTGTTCGTCTTGTTCGTGAAGAACTTCTTGAAGAACGGCGGGTTGTCGATGCCGTCCATCACGACGAGCAGCTGGTTGAGCGCGAGCGAGCCTCCGCCCATCCCGCCCGGGAACATGAAGTTGAGGACGCCGTTCACGCGGGTCGTGAGGGTGGAGGCGCCTGCTGGCTGCGGCGCGCGCTCGGCGAAGAGGCGGTCGCGCCAGCGGTGGTTCTCGAGGATGAGGTCGCCGGACGGATTGAGCGCGCCGAACGGGCCGTACCAGAGGAGGTCGTGCACGTCAGCGGGTTGGAAGCCGCCCGCCGCTCCTCCGAAGCCGGGGTTGAGCGCCTGTCGGCGCATGCCGACGGCGTCGATCTCGTCGATGAAGACGATGCACTGGCCGCCCCACTTGCGCGCCAGTCGCTTCGCACGGCGAGCGAGGACGCGGACGACGATCGCGTCGATCCCGATGAAGGTGGCGGCGAACCCTGAGCCGGGGATCGAGATGAACGGCGAGTTGAAGCCGGTCGCGAGTGCCTTCGCGAGCATGGTCTTCCCGGTGCCGGGCGCGCCGAGGAAGAGCAGCCCGCGCTCGCGCTTGCCGCCCGCCCGCTCGAACGCGTCGCCGGACTGCCAGATCGACACGACGCGCCGGACCTCCTCCTTCGCCTCGGCCTGGCCGCGGACGTCCGCGAGCTTGACGCCCCACTCTGCGTCTCCCGGCTCGAACCCCTGGATCTGCGAGAGGTTCATGATCAGAAGCGGCCCGAAGAGGATGAGGAAGTTCATGACCAGGAAGAACGGCAGGATCACCAGCAGCGGGACGATCTGCACGAGCAGCGCGGCGTCGAGGAAGAGGTAGAACGGCAGGACGATGGCGGCGACGACGATCGCGGCCTTCACCCAGAACCGCCAGAACCAGACACGTCGCCTCGCGACGACGTCCTCCTCCCGCAGCTGCTGGCTTTCGAGCCCGAAGAGGCTCGGTCGCGGGATCAACCGATGGAAGAGGATGTCGATGACGCCGCGGAAGCACACGACGAGCGCGAGCGCCGCGAGGATCGACCAGAGCCACGACCAGCCCTGCGCCTGGTTCAGCCAGACGACCACTGCCGGGGCCGTGAGAAGCGCGACCGCGGTGGCTGCGCGCGTCAGACGGCGCCACTGGCTGGCGAGCTCGTTCGAGAGCTCGACCTGCTGGAAACCGCCTACGGGCTGCGCTTCGGTCGCCACCTTCGGAGTGTAAGGACGCCTCTCCAGGCCGAAGGTTGGTGACGGCTGCTAGGTTCGCGGCCGTGTCCACAGCGGTCATGACCACGAGTGAGGGGACGATCGAGCTCGAGCTGTTCGAGGGCGACGCTCCCAAGACGGTGGAGAACTTCACGAAGCTCGCCGGCGAGGGGTACTACGACGGGCTCGTCTTCCACCGCGTGATTCCCGACTTCATGATCCAGGGCGGCTGCCCGCGTGGAGACGGGACGGGTGGCCCCGGCTACTCGTTCGAGGACGAGTTCAACGAACACCCCGTCGCGCGCGGTTACCTCGCGATGGCGAACGCCGGCCCGAACACGAATGGCTCGCAGTTCTTCATCGTCACGGTCGACGACGCGTCGTGGCTCAACGGCAAGCACACGGTCTTCGGGCGCGTGACGTCCGGACAGGACGTCGCCGATGCGATCTCGTTCGTCGAGCGCGACGGGCGCGACCGGCCACTCGAGCCGGTCGTCATCGAGTCGCTGACCGTTTCCTAGCCACTAGGCTCCGGCGCGTGGAGCTCGAGGGCAAGACTGCTGTCGTCACCGGTGCGTCGAGCGGCTTCGGGGCCGCCACGGTGCGGAAACTCCGGGAGGCCGGCGTGCGCGTCGTGGGTGGCGCGCGACGCGTCGAGCGGATCGAGGCCGACGTCGCGCTTCCGCTGGACGTCACCGACGAGGAGAGCTGCGCGGCGTTCGTCACGCGCGCGGCGGCCGAGCTCGGCGGGATCGACATCCTCTACAACAACGCCGGGCTCGCGCTCGGGCGCTACCCCTTCCCCGAGTCGAATCCCGAGGACGAGGCGACCGTCCTGCACACGAACGTCGACGGCGCGATCCGCATCACGCGCCTCGCGCTGCCGCACGTGCGTGACGGCGGCCACATCCTGTTCACGGGCTCGATCGCGGGCCGGCAGGCGTACCCGAACGCTGCTGTCTACGTCGCCGCGAAGTTCGCGATCAGAGGCTTCGTCTACGGCCTGCGAGAGGATCTCCTCGGGCGCCCGATCCGGATCACGACCGTCGATCCTGGGCTCGCGAAGACCGAGTTCTCGCTCGTCCGCTTCAAAGGGGACGAGGCGGCGGCGGAGGCACCGTACGAGGGCGTCGAGCCGCTGACCGCGGACGATGTCGCGGACTGTGTCCTCTTCGCCATCACTCGGCCGCAACACGTGAACATCGACGAGATGGTGATCAAGGCCCTCGCCCAGTCGAGCGGCGGCCGGATCGTGCGCAGCGCCTCGTAATGCTCACGATCCTCGAAGGATCGACCTTCTGCATCTGCGACGACCGCGGGGACATCGCCGCCGACACGAGTGGCCTCTTCGCGCACGACACCCGGTTCCTCTCGCGACTCGTTCTGCGAGTGGGCGGCTCGACCCCGTTGCTGCTCTCCTCGGGCCGCGTCGAGCATTTCAGGGCAGCGTTCTATCTCCGGAACGGCACCGCGACCGGCCTGCCGCGCGACGCGATCTCGATCGCGCGCGAGCGCTTCATCGGCACCGGGATGCAGGAGCGCATCACGCTTCGCAACGAGAGCCCCGAGCCGCTCGAGGTCGACGTCTCCCTCGAGGCCGAGGCCGACTTCGCGGACATCATCTCGGTGAAGCTCCACGACTTCTCGCTCGGCGACCCCGAGCTCGCGCAGCCGCTGCCGGCTCCCGCTCCGACCTCCTACGACGAGGCGAGCCGCCACGTCTCGATCGTCGATCCGCGGGGAGACCTCGGGACGAGGCTCGATGCTTCTCGAGGGCAGGCGCCTTCGAGGGGAACGCGATGACCTATGCGCTCACTCTCGAGCCGCACGGGCGCTGGGATCTCAGCGTGGACGTCCATCCCTATCTCGACGAGGAGCTCGAGACTTTCGAGCAGCTCGACGAGGAGCGTGAGACCGCGAGCGACGGAGTCGCCGCCTGGACGCTCCGCGTTCCGCGCGTGCGCGGCGGCTGGGACAGCCTGCGCCGGTCCTTCGACCGCTCCATCGACGACCTCGCTGCGCTGCGGATGCGGACGGGAGAGTCCCGCCGGCCGCTCTTCGCCGCCGGAATGCCGTGGTTCATGACCGTCTTCGGGAGGGACACCGCGATCACGTCGCTGCAGACGCTCCTGCTCGGACCGGAGATCGCGGTCGGCGCGCTCGACGCGCTCACCGAGCTGCAGGCGCAGGAGGAGGACCCGTCCATCGACGCCGAGCCGGGCAAGATCGTCCACGAGGTACGCGAGGGCCGGTGCGCCGAGTTCTGGTTCCCGCGCTACTACGGCTCGATCGACTCCACACCTCTTTATCTGGTGCTGCTCGCCGAGACCTGGCGCTGGACGGACGACGCCTCGTTCGCGCAGCGCCTGCGCGAGCCGGCGCTGCTCGCGCTCGACTGGATCGACCGCTACGGCGACCGCGACGGAGACGGTTTCGTCGAGTACAGCCGGATGGTCGACTCGGGGCTCGCGAACCAGTCGTGGAAGGACTCGGGCGACTCGCAGCGCTTCCAGGACGGTTCGTTCGCCGAGGCACCGATCGCCGCGGTCGAGGTGCAGGGCTACGTCTACGACGCAAAGCGAGGGCTCGCCGAGATCGCGCGCGAGGTGTGGCGCGACCAGGAGCTGGCGGATCGGCTCGAGCGCGAGGCCGACGAGCTGCGCACGCGCTTCGACGAGGCGTTCTGGGTCGAGGAGCGGGGTGGCTTCTACGCGCTCGCGCTCGACGGGCAGAAGCGGCGCGTCGATTCGCGTTCGTCGAACATGGGCCACCTGCTCTGGAGCGGCATCGTTCCGCCTGAACGCGTGAGCAAGGTCGTCGACCAGCTCCTCTCCGAGGAGCTGTGGTCGGGCTGGGGGATCCGCACGATGGCGTCCGACGCGGCCGCGTTCAATCCGATCAGCTACCACAACGGCACGGTCTGGCCGCACGACACGTCCCTCGCGGCATGGGGTCTCGCGCGGCACGGATACACGACAGAGGCGCGGCGCATCGGCCGTGCCCTGATCGAGGCGGCGGCGCACTTCGACTGGTCGCTGCCGGAGGTCTTCGCAGGCTACGCGCGCGACGAGACGCCGTTCCCGATTGCGTATCCGACCGCCGCGCGCCCGCAGGCGTGGGCGGCGGGAACGCCGATCCTGCTCGTCCGTGTCCTGCTCGGGATCGAGCCCGACCGCGTGCGCCAGCGCCTCGTCTCGACCGTGACGGACGAGCTTCCGAGCTGGCTCGACGGGCTGCGGATCGAGGGCGTTCGGGCATACGGGCGCATGTGGACCGTCGCAGTCGAGCGCGGCCGTGTAACGATCTCGGAAGGCGTATGAAAATCGGCCTTGTCTGCCCCGTGTGGTTCCCGGTTCCGCCGGAGGCGTATGGCGGAACCGAACGGGTCGTCGCATTGCTCGCGGACGGCCTGGTCGACGCGGGGCACGACGTGACGCTCTTCGCGTCGGGCGACTCGCAGACGCAGGCCCGGCTCGAGTCCGTTTTCCATACTGCACCCAGCGAGTGGATCGGGCACACGTACTGGGAGATGCAGCACTCGGTCCACGCATTCCTGAAGGCTGACGAGTTCGACGTGCTCCACGACCACACGGGAATGCTCGGGCTTGCGTTCGGCGGGCTCATCCGGACGCCGTTCTGTCACACCGTGCACGGGCCGCTCGACGGCCAGCCGGGCCGGATGTACGAACAGGTGATCGAGCTCGCGCCGACGGCGAAGCTGATCTCCATCTCGATGAACCAGCGCAAGCCGAAGGAGCACCTTCCCTGGATCGCGAACTGTCCGAACGCGCTCGACCTCTCGATGTACCCCTTCCGGCGCAAGCCCGGAGGCGACTACCTCGTGTTCCTCGGTCGCATGAGCCCGGACAAGGGCGCGCATCGCGCGCTGGCCGTCGCGCTCGAGACCGGGATCCCGCTGAAGATCGCCGCGAAGTGCCGCGAGCCTCTCGAGATTCGCTACTTCGACGAATTCATTCGTCCGCACCTCGGCGGCTCCATCGAGTATGTGGGCGAGGTTGGCCACGCGGACAAGGTCGAGCTCCTGATGGAGGCGCGGGCGCTGATCTCGCCGATCGACTGGGAAGAGCCGTTCGGGTTGATGATGATCGAGGCGATGGCGTGTGGGACACCCGTCATCTCCACGCGCCGTGGCGCCGTCGCCGAGATCGTCGACCACGGGCGCACCGGGGTGATCGTGGACAGGTATCGCGACATGGAAGATCCCGCCGTGCTCGAGCTCGCCGACTCGCTCGATCCGGTCGTGATCCGGAAGGAAGTCGAAGAGCGCTTCTCGCCCGAGAACATGGTGGCGAACTACGTCGCTGCCTACGAGGCGACGATCGAAGCCACGCGCAACGCGTGAGGCTCCGCAGCCGGTACGACCGCGAGATCGTCTCACTCGCGCTCCCGGCGCTTGGCGCGCTCGCGGCGGAGCCTCTCTACCTGCTGGTCGACACGGCGATCGTGGGCCACCTGGGCCGGCCGCAGCTTGCCGCGCTCGGGATCGCCTTCACGATCCTCGGCGGCACCTTCGCGATCTTCAACTTCCTCCAGTACGGAACGACTGCCCAGGTCGCGCGCGCGGGCGGAGCGGGGGAGGAGGAGACGGCGCGGAGGCTCGGCGCCCAGGCCGTCTGGCTGTCGCTCGCATTCGGCGTCGCGGTCTCGGCGCTGCTCGCGGTGCTCGCGGAGCCGCTCGTGTCGCTCATGGGCGGGGACGGACAAGCCGCGGACTACGCCGTGACGTACCTGCGCATCGCCGCGATCGGCTTCCCGGCGGCGTTCCTCGCGTTCGGCGCGCAGGGGTATCTCCGTGGCGTCGCGGATCTGCGCACGCCGCTCGTGATCCTCATCGCCGGCAACGTCGCGAACGTCTTCCTCGAGGTGCTGTTCGTCTACGGCTTCGACTGGGGGGTTGCGGGGTCGGCGTGGGGAACGGCGATCGCCCAGCTCGGGATGGGAGCGGCGTTCGTCGTCGTCGTGCTGCGGCGCCTTGCTCCGGGCGAGGCGCGTGTGCGGCTCGCGCTCGCGCGGCGGGTGCTGTCGCTCGGCAAATGGATCTTCATTCGCACGACCGCGCTCATGCTCTCCTTCGTCCTCGCCGGCGCGGTCGCCACGCGCTTCGGCGACGCCTCGATCGCCGCGCACCAGATCGCGTTCCAGCTCTGGATCTTCCTCGCGCTCGTGCTCGACGCGGTCGCAATCGCGGGGCAGATCATCGTCGGGCGTGAGCTCGGCGCCGGGCGTCGCGATGAGGCCTACGGTGCGAGCGAGCGGATGATCTGGCTGTCCGTCGCGCTCGGCGGCGTGTTCACGGTGCTCATGCTCGGGCTCGCTGGCGTGTTGCCCCGGGTGTTCACGGGCGACGCGTCGGTGCTGGACGAGGCGGCGCTCCTGTGGCCGATCTTCGCGCTCATGCAGCCGCTGAACGGCGCCGTGTTCGCGCTCGACGGGATCCTCATCGGCGCGAGCGACGGGCCGTTTCTCGCGCTGTCGATGGTGGTTGCGTTCCTCGTGTGCGCGACGATGCTCCTCGTGACGCTCGAGGCCGACTGGGGGATCCGCGGCGTGTGGGCGGCGCTCGCTCGTCCTCATCGTGGTACGTCTCGGTCTGATGACGACTCGATTCCGTCGCGGTCGCTGGCTCGTCACCGGGTGGGCTTGAGCAGGTCGCCCCGGTCCGGACGCGCCGCCGCGCGTACACCCAGCTCTGGAACGAGAGCGTGGCCACGACGGCCGTGACGATGCAGGTGAGGTTGACCGCCAGCTGGGCCGCCGCTCCGCCCATGTCGCTCCACTCGCCGTACGCGGCTGCGACACCGATGTTCGCCGCTGCGGGGATGGTCGTCACCGAGACCAGGACTCCGACGAGTGCGCCCGACTTCGCTGTCGACAGCGAGAGGGCGCCGGCGACACCTGCCAGCAGCGCCACGAGCACGGAGTACTCGTCCGGGTGGGAGATGAACAGCGTCGCCGGTCGCGACACGGCGCTCAGCTCGTCGGGAGCGGAGTCCATTGCCCGCAGGACGAGCGTGAGCGCGAACGCAGCCGCGATTCCGAGCGGGAAGCCGATTGCGAGTGCCCGCAGCGAGCGTCGTGCCAGGCCACGCTCGCGCTGCACGAGCGCGACGCAAAGCCCGGCGAGTGGGCCGAACTCCGGGCCGACCACCATCGCCCCGATGATCAGGACCAGCGAGTCCTGAATGATCCCGATAGCGGCGATCATCGTCGCGAGGACCATGAAGGCGAGAAAGCTGACGGAGAGCTCGGCGCTTTCCGACGTCTGCTGCTCTACCGTCTCCCAGACGACGGCGTCGGCGGGTG
Source organism: uncultured Gaiellaceae bacterium (assembly GCA_963820635.1). Classification (GTDB taxonomy): domain Bacteria; phylum Actinomycetota; class Thermoleophilia; order Gaiellales; family Gaiellaceae; genus GMQP-bins7. The sequence continues at coordinate 20,718 of CAWGAN010000001.1, forward strand.
AGCCGACCGCATCTTCTTCCGCGCGCCGTGCGGCGTCCGAGACGAGCGCCGAGACGGGCTCGAGCGCGATCGAGCCGGCGCGCTCGAGACCGAGCTCACGAAGCTGTGCGACGACGACGCTGGCGTCCTCGCGGGCGACGTCGCAGAGGAAGAGGTCTCCCCCCGGTCTCTCCGCCACCCCGCGGATGCGGACGACATTGACCGCCGAGGGATGATCGAGCAGAGCGTGGTGCGTCGCGTAGGCGAGCTCCGGCGGGGCGATGACGCGGAGGTGGATCACCGTCGGTGATCGTAGGGTCGGGCAACGACGTCGCCCGTGTCGCTAGCTGGCGACGAAGCGGTAGCCCATCCGCGCCTCGGTCAGGAAGTAGCGCGGGTGGGCGGGGTCAGGCTCCAGCTTCTTGCGGATCTGCGCGAGGAAGACGCGCAGGTAGTTCGTCTCCTTCTCGTACTGCGGTCCCCAGACCTCCTGCAAGAGCTGGCGCTGGCTGACGAGCTTGCCCGGGTTGCGCACGAGCAGCTCGACGATGTGCCACTCGGTCGGCGTCAGCCGCACTTCGCCTGCGGCTGTCGTCACGCGCTTGGCTGTGAGATCGACGGAGAAGTGCCCGGTCTCGACGACGGCCTCCTCCTCGCCCGGGACGGCGCGCCTTAGCGCGGCCCGCAGTCGGGCGAGGAGCTCGTCCATGCCGAAGGGCTTCGTGACGTAGTCGTCCGCGCCCGCGTCGAGCGCATCCACCTTCGACCGCTCGGTCTCGCGAACCGAGAGGACGATGATCGGTACGGAGGTCCAGCCACGGAGCCCTCGGATGACCTCGACGCCGTCGATCCCCGGCAGGCCGAGGTCGAGGATGACAAGATCGGGATGCTTCCGCGCCGCGAGCACGAGGGCGACCTCGCCCGTGGGCGCGAGGTCCACGTCGTAGCCGCGGGCGGTCAGATTCGTTCCGAGCGCACGCAGGAGCTGCGGCTCGTCGTCGACGATGAGGATGCGCGTCACTCCGCCGCTCGCAGTCGCAGGACGATCGTCAGCCCCCCGCCGGGTGTGTCCTCGACCTCGACCTCGCCGCCCATCGCCTCGACGAAGCCCTTGGCCACGGCGAGACCGAGTCCCACACCGTCGCCCTGGGCTGAGTCGCCGAGCCGCTGGAACGGCACGAAGAGCCGGTCGCGCTCGTCGCGAGGAACGCCCGGGCCGCGATCGACGACTCGAACGTCGACGACGCCGTCGATGGTCCCGGCGGTCACGCGCGGCTGCATCCCGTCGGGAGAGAAGCGCACCGCGTTGCCGATCACGTTCGCCAACGCGCGCTCGAGCAGTCCTGGGTCGGCGAGCACGCGGGGGAGAGTCTCCGGAGACGTTCAGCTCGATCGTCGCCGTCTGCGAGGCCGAGGCTGTGGAGGGCTGCCGGGAGCACCTCCTCGAGCCCGACCGGCGACGGCGCTGATCTCGAGCGCCCTGCCTGCAGGCGGCTCATGTCGAGGAGGTTGCCGACGAGCGCGTTCAGGCGATCCGCCTCCTCGTCGATCGTCTGCAGGAACTCGCGTCGGGCCTCGGGTGTCCAGTCGACGTCGTCCTGGAGCAGGCTCGTGACGGACGCCTTCACTGCGGAGATCGGCGTGCGCAGGTCGTGGGATACCGCGGATAGCAGCGCCGCGCGCAGCTCGTTGGCGGCGGCGAGGGTTCCCGGCCGTCCCGGCTTCGGCCTCGAGCTCACCGATCTCGACCGAGGCCGCGAGCTCCTTGGCGAACGCGTCGAGCACGCGCTGATCCTCGCTGCGGATCGGCGGGCCGGAGAGCGCGAGCACGTGCTCGTCGTCGAGCTCGACGGTCCAGGAGCTCGCCTCGGGGCTCTCCGGCACGCGATCTCCGCTCGCCTGCCTCGATCAGCCAGCCGCTCTCCGAGCGGTGCAGCACGGCTGCGCCGTCGAGTCCGAGCACTCGCTGCAGGCTCTCGAGGACGGCCGACGCCGGCGACGAGCCGGCGAGGCGGAGCAGGGCCTCCCCCTCGGCGCGCGCCGGCGGCCCTCCGCTGCCCTGCGCGCGGCGAGCGCCACGAAGCCGCTGACGATGACCGCGACGGCGAGGAACACGGCGATGGCGAGGATGTTCTCGCCCTCGTCGATCGTGAACGTGTGGAGCGGAGGCACGAAGTACCAGTTGACGAGGAGCGATCCGCTGATCGCTGCGGTGAGCGCCGGCCAGAGCCCGCCGACCGCCGAGACGGCGACGACGAGCAGCAGGAAGAGGAGCATCACGGTCGGCAGCCCGATGTCGTCTCGGAGCAGAGCGAGGATCCACGTCAGGAGCGGCGAGCGCCAGCGCGGCGAGCGCGAACCCGATCAGGACGCGCTCGTCGAGGCAGCGTCGCCGGGCGCCGCGTGCGCGGCACGACGAACGCCTCCTCCGAGCGGCCGCCCGGGTGGCTCACGACGTGGACGTCGATGCCGACGCCCGACTCGCGGATGACGCGTCCGATCACCGAGCCGCGCGTGATCCGCTGCCAGCGAGAACGGCGGCTCGCTCCCATCACGATCTGCGTCACGTTCAGCGATCGGGCCGCCTCCAGGAGCGCGGCACCGACGTCGGCTCCGACGACCTCGTGGTACGTGCCGTCGAGCTCGCTCGAGGAGCTCGCGCTGTCGCTCGAGCAGGGCGGCGGACGGGCGCGGCGAGGCCGTCCTGCGGGATGACGTGGACACCGACGAGATCCCCCTTCGACCGCTGCGCGATCCGAGCGGCTCGACGGATGAGGCGCTCGCCGTCGGCCGATCCCGTCAGCGCGACGAGCACGCGCTCGCGTGTCTCCCACGGCTCTGCGATCCCGTGCCGATCGCGGTAGTCCGCGAGCGCCTCGTCGACGCGATCCCCGAGCCAGGCGAGTGCGAGCTCGCGAGGGCCGTCAGGTTTCCCGGCCGGAAGTAGTTGGCGAGCGCGGTGTCGATTCGCTCGGCGCGGATAGACGTCCCCTCGGGCGAGCCGGTTTCGCAGCGCGAGCGGCGTGAGGTCGACGAGCTGGATCTCGTCCGCTCGACGGACGACCTGCGTCGGGGATCGTCTCGCGCTGCGTGACGCCGGTGATCTGCTCGACGACGTCGTTGAGCGACTCGAGATGCTGGACGTTCATCGTCGAGATCACGTTGATGCCGGCCTCGAGCAGCTCCTCGACGTCCTCCCAGCGCTTCTCGTTGCGCGATCCGGGGACGTTCGTATGGGCGAGCTCGTCGACGAGGGCGATCTGGGGCTTGCGAGCGAGGACGGCGTCGACGTCCAGCTCCTCGAAGGTGCCGTCGCGGTAGTCGAGCTTCCGCTCGCGGCACGACGTCGAGGTCTCCGACCTGCGCAGCCGTCTTCTGGCGGCCGTGCGTCTCCACGAAGCGCGACCACGACGTCCTCGCCGTAGTCGCGCCGACGCCGACCCTCGTTCAGCATCGCGAAGGTCTTGCCGACCCCGGCCGCCGCCCCGAGGTAGATGCGGAGCGTTCCTCGCGCCATGGCTACAGCCTGACGCTAGCGAGCGTAGCGCGTCGAGTGCGAGGTTGAGCTCGAGGACGTTCACGCCCGGCTCGCCGAGGAAGCCGAGCGAGCGGCCGTCGGTGTGATCGTCGACGAGAGCGAGGACGTCGTCGACCGGAATCCCCGCGCACGCGTGCGACGCGCGCGAGCCTGCAGGCGCGCGTTCTCGGGCGAGATGTGCGGGTCGAGGCCCGAGCCGGACGAGGTGACGGCGTCGACCGGGCACCTCGGCGTCGGAGCGAGGCCGTTCAGCTCGCGATAGGCAGCGACTCGCTCCTCGACCGCGCTGAGGAGGTCCTCGTTCGTCGGGCCGAGGTTGGACGCCGAGCTCGACGGCTCCGTCGTAGCCGTCACCGGCGGCCGACGGGCGCGGGTGGAAGTAGCGCTCGTCCGAGAAGCTCTGGCCGAGCAGCCGCGAACCGACGACCGTGCCGTCGCGTTCGAGGAGCGATCCGTCCGAGCGGCCGGGGAACGCCACCTGCGCGATGCCGGTCACGCGCAAGCGGATAGAGGACGCCCGGTGAGGACCGTCAGGACGAGGAAGATGAGGAGCGCAGGGACGAGCTGGCGGCGCATCACGTGACTCCGAGCCCGCTGACGACGACGTCGATGAGCTTGATCCCGATGAACGGCAGCACGATCCCTCCGAGCCCGTAGATGAGGAGATTCCGGCGCAGGACGGCCGCAGCGGAGCGAGCGCGGAAGCGCACCCCGCGCAGCGCGAGCGGGATGAGCGCGACGATGATCAGCGCGTTGAAGATGACGGCGGAGAGAATCGCCGAGCGCGGGCTCTGCGAGATCCATGACGTTCAGCCGATCGAGCACCGGGAGCGACCCGGCGAACATCGCGGGGATGATCGCGAAGTACTTGGCGACGTCGTTCGCGATCGAGAAGGTCGTCAGCGATCCTCGCGTGATGAGGAGCTGCTTGCCGATCTCCACGATCTCGATCAGCTTCGTCGGATTCGAGTCGAGGTCGACCATGTTCCCGGCCTCGCGTGCCGCCTGTGTGCCCGTGTTCATGGCCACGCCGACATCGGCCTGAGCGAGGGCGGGCGCGTCGTTCGTCCCGTCACCGGTCATGGCGACGAGGTTGCCGCCGGCCTGCTCGCGGCGGATGAGCGCCATCTTCTCCTCGGGCGTTGCCTCGGCGAGGAAGTCATCCACGCCCGCCTCGTCTGCGATCGCCTTCGCTGTGAGCGGGTTGTCGCCGGTGATCATCACCGTGCGGATCCCCATCGCCCGGAGCTCCGCGAAGCGCTCGCGCAGCCCCTCCTTGACGACGTCCTTCAGGTGGACGACGCCGAGGGCGCGGCTGCCGTCCGCGACGACGAGCGGGGTGCCGCCGGACGACGCGATGCCCTCGACGATCCCGTCGAGCTCCGCAGGGACGGCGCCGCCCCGAGCGGCGATCCAGTCGCGGATGGAGTCGGCGGCGCCCTTGCGAATGAGCCGCCCGTCGAGATCGATCCCGCTCATGCGCGTCTGCGCGGTGAACGGGACGAGCATGCCGGCGCCGACCTCGCGCTCGCGGAGCCCGTGTTGCTCCTTGGCGAGAACGACGATCGAGCGGCCCTCCGGTGTCTCGTCGGCGAGGCTCGCGAGCTGCGCGGCGTCCGCGAGCTCGAACTCGGTGACGCCCGGGAGCGGGATGAGCTCGGTCGCCTGGCGGTTGCCGAGCGTGATCGTGCCCGTCTTGTCGAGGAGGAGCGTCGAGCAGTCACCGGCTGCCTCGACCGCGCGACCGGAGAGCGCGAGCACGTTGCGGCGGACGAGTCTGTCCATGCCGGCGATGCCGATGGCGGAGAGCAGGCCGCCGATGGTCGTGGGAATGAGGCAGACGAGCAGCGCGACGAGCACGATCACGCTCTGCTCGGCGCTCGAGTAGACGGCGAACGGCTGCAGCGTGACGACGGAAAGCAAGAAGACGATCGTGAGCCCGGACGAGCAGGATGTTGAGCGCGACCTCGTTCGGGGTCTTCTGGCGCTCGGCGCCCTCGACGAGGGCGATCATCCGGTCGAGGAAGCTCTCGCCCGGCACGGCGGTGACGCGCACGACGATCTGATCGGAGAGAACACGCGTGCCACCGGTGACGGCGGAGCGGTCGCCGCCCGACTCGCGGATCACTGGTGCGGACTCGCCGGTGATCGCCGATTCGTCGACGCTCGCGATGCCCTCGATCACCTCGCCGTCCGCGGGGATGACCTCGCCGGCGGAGACGACGACCTCGTCGCCGAGCCGGAGCTCGACGCTCGCGACGTCCTCGAGCGCTGCCGGTGGAGAGACGCCGATGGGCGACCGTCGTCGCGCGCGTCTTGCGCAACTCGTCGGCCTGCGCCTTGCCACGGCCTTCGGCGACAGCCTCGGCGAGGTTGGCGAACAGCACCGTGAACCAGAGCCAGGCGGCGACGAGACCGGCGAACACGTTCTCCTGACCCGACGAGTCGGCGAAGTTCTTGACGAAGAGGACGGTGACGAGGACGCTGCCGAGCTCGACCACGAACATCACCGGGTTGCGAGCCATGCGCCGCGGGTCGAGCTTGAGCACGCTCTCACCTGCAGCTCGCCGGAGGATCGCGGGATCGAGAAGCGACTGGGGCTGGCTGGCCACGGTCAGATTCCCAGCTGCTCGAGGATCGGCCCGAGGGCGAGGACGGGGAAGTAGGTGAGCCCGACCATGATCAAGATCACGCCCACGAGGAGGCCGGCGAAGAGCGGCGTCCCGGTCGGGAACGTCCCCGCGGTCACAGGTACGGGCTGCTTGCGTGCGAGCGAGCCGGCGATCGCGAGCACGAGCACGATCGGGAGGAACCGGCCGCTGAGCATGGCCAAGCCGAGCGTCGTGTTGTACCAATCGGTGTTCCCGGTCAGGCCACCGAAGGCCGAGCCGTTGTTGTTCGCTGCCGACGTGAACGCGTAAACGACCTCGGAAAGGCCGTGCGGCCCGGGGTTGAGGATCGACGACTTCGGGTTCGCGAGCACGACGGAGACCGATGCGAAGCGCGAGGATCAGGGTCGGGACGATCAGGAGGTAGAGGACGACGAGCTTCATCTCCGTCGCCTGGATCTTCTTGCCGAGGTACTCGGGCGTGCGGCCGACCATCAGCCCGGCGATGAAGACGGCGAGCAGCGCGAAGATCAGGATCCCGTACAGACCCGCTCCGACCCCGCCGGGGCTCACCTCGCCGAGCATCATGTTCACGAGCGGGAACGGCGCCGCCGAGCGGCGTGAAGCTGTCGTGGGCGGCGTTCGACCGCGCCGGTCGACGTTCCGGTCGTGGAGGCCGCGAAGAGGCCGGACGCAGCCGGGCCGAAGCGGATTTCCTTCCCCTCGTAGTTGCCTGCGTTCGTTGTGCCCTGCTCCTCGACGAGCGGGTTGCCGGCGACCTCGAACCCCATCGCGACTCCAGCCGACGCGATCCAGAGGACGAACATCGCCGCGAACACGGCCCAGCCCTGGCGCTGGTCGCGCGACGAGTCGGCCGAACGCGTAGGCAAGCGCGAAGGGGATGGCGAGGAGCGCCCACATCTCGACGAGATTGGTGAAGCCCGTCGGGTTCTCGAACGGGTGCGCCGAGTTCGCGTTGTAGGGGCCGCCGCCGTTCGTGCCGAGCTCCTTGATCGCCTCCTGACTCGCGATCGGCCCGCCCGGGATCGACTGGGTGCGCGCCTTCGACCGTCGTCGGCGTCGGTGAAGCCGCCGAGGTTCTGGACGACGCCCTGGCTGGCGAGCACGAGCGCAACGACGACCGCGCCGGGCAGGAGAACGCGCGTGGTGACGCGCGTGAGGTCGACCCAGAAGTTGCCGATCGTTTCCGAGCGCCGCCGCGTGAGCCCGCGGATGAGCGCGACCGCGACCGCGATCCCGACGGCCGCCGAGACGAAGTTCTGCACGGCGAGCCCCGACATCTGGGTCAGGTTGCTCATGGTCGACTCGCCGCCGTAGTTCTGCCAGTTCGTGTTGGTCACGAAGCTCGCGGCGGTGTTGAACGCGAGCGCGGGCGGGACGCCGACGACGTCGGTCGGGTTCAGGAAGAGCGCGCCCTGGAGGCGCTGAAGGAGGAAGAGACCGAGAACCGAGACGCCGCTGAACGCGAGCAGCGAGAGCGCGTAGATCGGTCCACGGCTGCTCGCGGGAAGGGTCGACGCCGACGATGCGGTAGACGATGCGCTCTGACCGGGAGGAAGACGCGGTCGCCGATGGCAGGTCCGTCACCGAGGACACGTGCGAGATACGCGCCGAGCACCCGCGTCGTCGCGAGGACGACCGCGACGAGGGCGAGGAGCTGGAGCCAGTTGGCGCCGCTCACAGCTGGCGACGGTCGAGGAGAAGGAGGGCGAGAGTCGTCAACCCGAGAGCCAGCCCGACGACGAACACGGCGACCATGGCGATCTCGAGGAGCGATCGTCATCCGAGCTTCTCCGGCGCAGCAGCGCGTACACGAGGTACGCGAGCACTGCGACCGCCAGCACGAGCGCAACAGCATTCTCGAGGCTCATCGGACGCGCTCCTCGTCCTCCGAGCGGCCGAGATGCGCTCGCACGCCGGCGACGAACACGGTCGCGATCGCGAAGAACCCGACGACGACGGCGATGAACACGACATCACGCATTGCCCAATTCGTAGCGCGCTCGAGCGCCGCTCGCGACGCGCCCTGACGAAAGCAGCAACGCCTCACGTGGCGGTCTTGACGCCGTCTTGACGGTCTAGGCTCAGCGCGTGAACGTCCTCGGCGGCGAGCTCGAGCCCTGCTCGGTCGATCCGGTGACCGGCTACTTCCGCGACGGCTACTGCCACACCGCCGGCTCCGATCTCGGTTTCCATGTCGTCTGCGCCCTCATGACGGAGGAGTTCCTCGAGTTCTCGGTGGCCGCGGGGAACGACCTCGTGACGCCTCAGCCGCAGTGGATGTTCGCCGGGTTACGGCCGGGCGACCGCTGGTGCGTGGTCGCGTTGCGCTGGCAGGAAGCGCTCGAGGCCGGCGTCGCGCCGCCGGTCGTTCTCGAGGCGACGCATGCTTCGGCGCTCGAGTTCGTCTCGATGGCCGACCTCGAGGCGCACGCGGTCGGCCGTAGGCGGCCTCGCGGCGCTTGCGCCAGTAGCGCTCGATGCCGCGGAAGTGGTGCCAGTACGGCGCGGCCCGGTCGTACGCGTCCGCCAGCTCCGCGTCCGTCTGGGAGACGTCGTGACGAGCGGCCGCGACGAACGTCTGCTCGTCCATGCCGTTCTCGACCCAGTCGGCGCCAGCGACACAGCGTCTCGCGCAGCTCCGCGAGGTGCTCCTCGACGTCGTCGAGCACGCCGAAGTGGATGAGGGCGAGCCGGTCGGGTGCGCGCCGTCTCGATCTCGAGGATCGTCGACTCCCACGCCTCGAGGTCGAACTCCGGCGGTGGGCACGGTGCCATCACGAAGGCGCCGCCCCCGACTCGCACGCCCGCGGCGTCGCCCGCGTAGAGCGTCCCGGTGCCATCGAGATACGAGACGTGGTGCCAGGCGTGGCCGGGCGTCGGGAAGCATGCGAGCCCGAGGACCTCGTCGCCGACGATGTGGACGTTCTCGGCGGGCACCGGCACGAGCTCGCCCCAGAGCTCGTCGAAGGCATCCCCGTAGAGCCGGCGTGCGCTCGCTTCGAGCTTCGACGGGTCGATCAGGTGCGGGGCTCCGATCTCGGACACGTGAACCTGCAGGTCGGGGTGCTCGCGGACGAGCGACGCCCGCCGCGCCCGCGTGGTCGAGGTGGATGTGCGAGAGGAGAAGGTGCCTGATCTCCGTCAGTGCGAGGCCGCGCTCGCGCGAGCCCGGCCTTGAGGTGCTCGACGCAGGTCGTCGGGCCGCAGTCGAAGAGCGCGGGCCCGTCGTCCGTCTCGACCACGTAGCAGCCGACGATTCCCGGGCGCCTGGTGGTGGAGATCGATCGGCTCGGGGATCATCCCGCGAGCGCGCGCTCGAGATCGGTGAGGAGATCGTCCGCCGACTCGATGCCGACCGAGAGTCGGACGAGCGTCGGCGGGACGGCGAACGGCGCATCAGCCGTCGACGCATGCGTCATCCGCGCCGGGTGCTCGATCATGCTCTCGACGCCGCCGAGGCTCTCGGCGAGCTTCCAGATCTTCGTGCGGGCGACGAGGTCGACGGCCTCCTGCTCGTCCGCCAGGAGGAACGAGACCATGCCGCCGAAGTTCCGCATCTGGTGGGCTGCGATCCGGTGGCCGGGGTGTGACGGCAGCCCCGGGTAGAGGACGCGCTCCACGCGCGGATGCCGCTCGAGGAACGAGGCGATCGTGACTGCGTTCGCGCAGTGGCGATCCATGCGCACCGCAAGCGTCTTCACGCCGCGCAGCACGAGCCAGGCGTCGAACGGCCCGGGTACCGCGCCGAGCGACTTCTGCAGAAAGGCGAGCTGGTCCGCGACCGTGTCGTCGTTCGTCGCGACGAATCCTCCGACCACGTCCGAATGCCCGCCGAGGTACTTCGTCGTCGAATGGAGCGCGATGTCCGCACCGAGGGCGAGCGGCTGCTGAAGGTACGGCGTCGCAAAGGTGTTGTCGACGATGACGAGCGCGCCGACCGCGTGGGCCGCCTCGGACGCCGCCGCGATGTCGACGATGTTGAGCGCCGGGTTCGTCGGCGTCTCGAGCCAGACGAACTTCGTCCGCTCCTCGAGATGCGCGGCGAGCCCGGTCGAGATCTCGTCCGGCGTGAGGAACGTGAAGCGGTAGCCCTTCGGCTCGTAGACCTGCGTGAACATCCGGTAGATGCCGCCGTACACGTCGTTGACCGCGACGACGTGATCGCCGGGTGCGAGCAGGTGCATGAGCGTCGTCGCCGCGCCGAGGCCGGAGGAGAACGCACGGCCGTGCGCAGCGCCCTCGAGCGAGGCGATGCACTCCTGCAGCGCGGTTCTCGTCGGGTTGCCGACGCGCGCGTAGTCGTAGCCCTTGTGGACGCCGACGGCCTCCTGCACGTAGGTCGAGGTCTGGTAGATCGGCGTCGTGATCGCGCCCGTCGCGGGGTCCGGCTCCTGGCCGTCGTGGATCGCACGCGTCTCGAAGTGCACGTCAGGATGCTACTGACGCGCTTGCGGCGCCGAGCCAGGTCGCGAGGCTCGCGAGCGCTTCGTCGGCCCGCGAGGTGTCTCCCCACGCACCGAGCACCTCGAGCGTCTTCGTCTTCCGGTCGAAGCGTGGCTCGATCCGGCCGACGAGGCGATCGCCGACGAGGATCGGCAGGACGTAGTAGCCGTACTCGCGCTTCGCCTTGGGGACGTACATCTCGAGCCGGTAGCGGAAGTCGAAGAGCGCCTCTGCGCGATCGCGATCGTGGATGAGGCGATCGAAGGGGGAGAGGAACGTCACGCGTTCCGGGATGGCGCCGGCGTCGACGTCCGGGTGCGCCTCCCAGCCTGCCTTCGTCAGCCGCACGCCGAGCGCGCGGAAGCGCTGCTCGGCGAACACGCGGTCGGCCTCGCGTACAGACATCGTCTCGGCCGGCGGATACCAACGTTCGGCGAGATCCCACAGCCGCTGCTTCCCCTGTCGACCGGCGACCGCGACGACGCCGTAGGCGTGGAGGATCTCGAGCATGAGCGTGACCTCGCGGCTGCCCCACCAGCGATGCGGCTCGTCCGGCCTGGGGACGGAGTCGTGCTCGAGCTCGCGCGACGGCATCGGCCCGTTCCGGTCGAGCTCGCGCAACACGTAGCGCTTGAAGCGCGCATTGCGCTGGAGGAACTCGTGGCTCCAGCGCTCGTGCTTGTAGTGCCGGCTCCGTCTGCGCCGCCGCATCCGCGCCTGGACGAGCGGCAGCGACTCGATCGGCCAGATGTACGCGTTCCACTCGAAGAGCTTCCTCTCGACCCACAGCAGGCGGTCGAGCTCCGCGACGTCGTACGGCGCCGAGCCGGCTCCAGAGGACGAGCTGCTGCGGCGGCGCGACGGTGGAGATCGGGTCGATCTGCAGGAAGCCGAGCCGCTGCACGGTGTCGAGGACCGTCGTCGCCGACCCGTCGAGGAGCTGTGCGCGGACGGCGATGCGGCGCGCTTCGTCCGGCGATACGAGCGTCACGACGTCTCCGGCTCGTGCTCGAGACGCCAGCGGACATCGGCCGAGTCGTCGGACTCGGGCGCCGCGCTCGCTGCGGGCCGACCGGGCGTCGAGCCAGTCGGCGTAGCGCGTCGCGAGCGGTGCGGCGGTTGCGCCGTGCGCGAGCACCGAGAGCCCGACGGTGACGAAGACCGTCGTCAGGATCAGCTCCTGGTTCGGCAGCGCACTCTCCTCCTCGAGCAGCAGGAGGGCGAAGACGATGGAGGCGGCGCCTCGCGGCCCGAACCACCCGAGGAACGCGACCGTCGGGCGGCGCGCGCTCGTTCCGAGCATGGCGATCGCGACGGGCACCATCCGCACGAGCGTCAGGCTGAGGACGGCGTAGAGCGCGATCTGCCAGGTCAGGTCGCGGAGCGCGGGGCCGAGGAGAATCGCGCCGAAGACGACGAACGTGACGGCGGCGAGCACCGCGCCGGTCTGCTCCATGAGGTACGAGACGTCGCCGCCGCGATGGCGCCGGAGCCCGCCGAACACCATCCCGCCGACGAACGCGGCGATGAAGCCGGAGCCGCCGATCGCCTCGGCGAAGCCGTATCCGAGCAGCGCGCCGGCGAGCGGCACGACCTGGAGCCAGGTGGCGTCGACGAGGCGGCGACCTCCCGCATAGACGACGACAGCCGCTGCTGCCGCCCCCGCGACCACACCGCCGAGCACGCCGTACCCGATCTTCTCCAGCACGAGCTCGGCCGCAGCGCCGTCTCCGATCGCGCCGTCCTCCGCCAGCGCGACGGCGAGCGCGACGAAGAAGAGCGGGACGCAGATCCCGTCGTTCAGCCCGCTCTCGACGTTGAGGCTCTGGCGGATGCGTACGGGTAGGCGCGGCGACGTGACCACCGCCTGGCCGAGCGCCGCGTCGGTCGGCGCGAGGATGATCGCGAGGAGGAGCGCCTCGGGCCACGCGAGGTCGCCGAGCAGCGCGACCCCGACGACGAGACCGGCGAGGATCGTGAGCGGCAGACCGATTCCGAGCAGGCGCGCCGGTATCCCGAGCGTCCGCCGGAGCGCCTTCAGGTCGATGCGCGACGCGTCGGAGAAGAGGACGACCGCGAGCGTCGCCTCGGCGAGCGTCTTGACCTCGATGCCGGTCGCGGCAGGATCGACGAGGCCGAGCGCCTCGACGCCGACGACGAGCCCGGCGGCCGTGAAGACCATCGGGGCGGTGATCCACGTCCCCTCGATCCGGCCCGAGATGGCCGCAAAGCCGAGGAGGATGACCGCGAGCGTGGCGAGCTGCCAGTGCACGCGCGGAGCTTCGCAGAGGTCGGAGAGGCACGTGCTCGAGCCTGAGCGTGCAGCGCCGCCGGCGCAGGTACGTTGCCGCGATGCCCGACTGGGACGCGGAGGTCGTCATCGACGAGGCGCTCGTGCGTGGATTACTCGCGGAGCAGTTCCCCGAGCTGGACGCGACCTCGGCGCGGCTCTTCGGTGAGGGGTGGGACAACTCCGTCTGGGTCGTCGAGGAGGAGTGGGCGTTTCGGTTCCCGCGGCGGGCGATCGCGATCGCGGGAGTCGAGCGCGAGCTCGACGATGCTCCCTCGTCTCGCCCCGCTGCTCGCTGTGTCCATTCCAGTACCGAGGTTCGTCGGACAGCGCGAGCGACCGGTTCGCGTGGCCGTTCTTCGGGAGCCAGCTCTTGCCAGGACGCGAGGTCGCCGACGCGGAGTTCGGGGACGAGGCGAGGGTCGCGCTCGGCACCGAGCTCGGACGGTTCCTTCGTGCGCTGCATGAGCCCGAACTGCGAGCTCGAGTCGATCCGGACGATGCGCTCCCGGTCGATCTCACCAGAGGGCCGACATGGAAAGGCGCGTGCCGATGGCACGCCGCTATCTCGACGAGCTCGAGTCAGCAGGGATCTGGCAGCAATCGTCTGCAGCACGCCTGCTCGACGGCGCGTCTCGCCTCGCACCCCGCGAGCGCGTGTTCCTCCACGGCGATCTCCATCTCCGTCACGTCCTTGTGCGAGGACGATTCGGTGGCGGGAGTCATCGACTGGGGGGACGCCTGTACCGGCGATCCGTCGATCGACCTCCAGGTCGCCTGGAGTCTGCTCCCGCCGGAGGGACGCCAGGCGTTCTTCGTCGAATACGGAGCTGTCGACGAGGCCGTCAACAGCCGAGCTCGCGTGCTGGCGATTTCTCTGTGCGCGATGCTCGCCACCTACGCGCACACGGTCGGCAACGCGAACCTCCTACGCGAGTCCGTCGCGGGACTCGAGCGGACGCTGATCGACTAGTCGGGAACGCGGCCGTCGAGGATCGTCGCCAGACGGGCGGGGTCGATGTTCCCGCCACAGACGATGCAGACGACGCGGCCCGTGCCCGCGTGACCGGCGAGGGCAGCCGCGACGGCGAGCCCGGCTGCGCCCTCGGCGACGATGCGCGCGCGCTCGGCGAGCAGCCGCACGGCGTCGGCCGCCTCGACCAGCGGGATCGCGAACGCGTCGGAGACGAGCGGCTCTGCGCGCTCCCACATGTCCGGGAGCAGCCCTCCCGAGCCGGCGCCGTCGATGAACGACGGCGTGTACTCGACCGGAACGGGCGCACCGCCGTTCGCGACCGCGGCTGCGACAGGTGCTCCGGTCTCGGGCTCGACGACCACGATTCGTGTGTCCGGTCGCAGCGCCGCGAGCGCGCTCGCGATTCCGGTCGTCAGGCCGCCGCCGCCCCACGGGATGACGACGGCGTCGATCTCGTCCAGATCCTCCGCCAGCTCGAGCCCGATCGTCCCGTTGCCGGCCATGACCCGCTGGTCGCGCACGGGGTGGATGAAGGTCCCGTCGACGCCGTCCATGCCGCCTGCCTCCATTGCCGCCCACCATTCGTCCCAGGTCACCATGACCACACGGCCGCCCAGCCGCTCGACGGCCGCGAGCTTGCCGGGAGACGCGTTGTGCGGCGCGATGATCGTCGCGGGTACTCCGAGCTCCCGCGCCATCCACGCGACGCCCTGCGCCATGTTCCCGGTGCTCGTCGTGACGAGGCCGGCGGCGAGCTCCTCCCGCGACAAGGCGAGCACCGCATTCCCGGCGCCGCGGATCTTGAACGAGCCGATCGGCTGCAGGTTCTCGAGCTTGAGCCAGATCTCCGCGGGCGCGTCGTCGACCTGGAGCCGGACGAGCGGCGTGCGGATCGCCGTCCCCGCGAGCCGCTCGCGCGCCGCCTCGATGTCGGCGAGCGGGATCAGAAAGGAACCTCGACGCCCACGCCTCGCTCCCGCGCGCGCCGGAGAACGAGCTCGGCGGACGCAAGGTCCTCGACCGCGATGCCGAGCGACTTGAAGACGGTCAGCTCGTCCTCGTGCTCGCGGCCGGGGTGCGTGCCGACCAGCACCTCGCCGAGCTCGGCTTTGATGTGGTCGGGGCCGAAGGCTCCCTCCGCCGCGGGGATCAGGTAGTCGCCGGATTCGTTCAGCGTGGACTCCCGGCGATCGACGAAGAGCGACGCGTGCGCCATCGTCTCCGTGTCCAGTTCTCGCGTTGTCCGGATGCTCGACCCAACGGCGTTGACGTGCGCGCCGCGCGCGAGCCAGCGCTTCTCGACGATCGGCTCCACAGTGGCGGTCGTCGTGCACACGACCTCTGCACCGAAGAGCGCGGCGTCGATCGACGGCGCGACGGTAGCGCCGACCTCGCCGGCGAGCTCTTCGGCAGCCTCGAGCCGCCGCGCCCAGATCCGGATCTCCGGATCGTCGAGCACGGCCCGCATCGCGTGGACGTGGCCTCGCGCCTGCGCTCCTGCTCCCAGGATCGCGACGCGCTGCGCGTCCGGCCGCGCGAGCGCGCGGGTCGCGACTGCCGAGACGGCCGCCGTGCGGATCTCGGTGATCGGCGACGCATTCATGATCGCGACGAGCTCGCCGGTGTCGCCGTCGTGGAGGAGGACGCCGCCCATGTGCGTGTCGAGGCCGCGCGCGGGGTTCGTCGGCACGATGACGATCTCCTTCAGCGCGTACGACGGCGACGCACCGCCGCGGTAGGCGGGCATGAGCCCGAGCAGGGTGTCCGCTCCCTCCGGACGCGCGATCGAGCGGAGCGGGTTGTAGAGCTCGCCGCGCGCGAGCGACGCCAGCACCTCGGTCATCGCCTCGACGCACGACTCCATGTCGAGAAGTCCGCGGACCTCGTGCTCGTTCAGGACGATCACGGGAACAAGCCTCCCAGATGCGCGTGCTCCTCGGCCGAGAGCTCGAGCGCCAGCGCTTCGCGAACCGGCTCGAGCTGCTCGGCGCGGGTCGGTCCGACGACGACAGCTGTGACCTCCGGGACGCCGAGCAGCCAGGCGACAGCGAGTCCCGCCATCGAGACGCCGCGTCCGAGCGCCTCGCGCTCGAAGGCCTCGAGCGCGTCGAAGACGGTGTCGTTCTCGAAGTGGCGGTAGCCATCGGGACGCTGCGTCATGCGCGAGCCTTCCGGGTACGCCTGGCCGCGCCGATAGCGGCCCGCAAGCCAGCCGCCGGCGATGGGGCCGTGCACCTCGTACCCGAGTCCGTGCTCGTGGCAGACGGGGAACACGGTCTCGGCGTCGTTCCGCTCGAGGAGCGAGAACGAGTTCTGCACCCACTCGTAGCGCGTCAACCCTGCGAGCTCGGAGATCTCGACGGCTTCCGCGAGCTGCTCGGCCGTGTAGTTGGACGCGCCGACCGCGCCCACGGTGCCGGCCCGGACGAGGTCGTCGAACGCCGCGAGCGTCTCCTCGACTGGCGTGTCCTCGTCGGGCGCGTGCGCCATGTACAGCGGTATGCGCTCGATGCCCAGCCGCGCGAGGCTCGACTCGATCTGCCGACGGATGCGGCCGCCAGACAGCCCGCGATCCTCGCCCTCGCCCATCGGGTTGAACGTCTTCGTCTCGATCGTGATCGCGTCGCGAACCTCGGAGCCCTTCTCGGCGAGCCACTCGCCGATCCACGTCTCGCTGCGCCCGCCGCCATACGCGTCCGCCGTGTCGAACGTCGTGATGCCGAGGTCCCAGGCGGCATCCATGATCCGCGGCGCTTCGTCGCGCGGGATGCCCTGCCCGAAGAAGGCCGGAGCCGAACCGACGCCGCCGAAGTTCCCGCAGCCGAGGACGATCCGCGAGACGGAGATCCCGCTCCGGCCGAGCTCGCGCGTTTCCACGCCGCGATCCTAGGTCGGGAGCAAGGGCCTGGGGCGCAGTTCGGGCAGAGGGAACGACGACGTCACCGCGACGGCGCGACCCTCGGTGGCCGACGCTGCGATGGCATCGAGGATCTCGACGGTGTGCGCTGCGTGAGCGCCGGTGGCGCGATGCGGCCGGCCGGTCACGATCGCGTCGCTCAGGTCGCCGAGCGCCCGCCCCCAGTCGGTGCCGCGGAACGCGTTCGCGACGGGCACCGCCTCGTACGAGCCGCCGAACGGCGCAAGCTCGACCGTTGCGTCGAACTCCTGCCAGCTCGACAGGAAGACGGAGCCGGTGTCGCCGTGGAGCTCGATCCCGCTCTGCTTCGAGTGGCGACCGACGTAGAAGTTCGCGGTGAGCCGCACGACCGTTCCGCTCTCGAGCTCGACGACTGCGACGCCGAAGTCCGGCGCGCCCGGGGAGAAGGGCTCTCCGGACGTCGTCGTGCGATCGGGATACACGATCGTTCCGAAGGCCGTCACCCGGCGAGCCGGGCCGAACATGGCGGTGAGGATGGTCAGCGGGTACACGCCGACGTCCGCGAACGGACCGATGCGGTAGAAGGGCTCGGGGTGAGGGTGCCAGCTCTCGATGCGGCTCCAGTTGACCTCGGCGTAGGCGACGCGCACCGTGCCGATCGCTCCCTCGTCGACGAGCCGCCGCATCGTCTCCTGCGCCTCGCCCATGAACGTGATCGGAGAGCACGAGAGCCGGAGGTTCCGCTCTGCGGCCAGGTCGACGAGCGAGCGGGCGCTCGCGTAGTCAGGTGCGAGTGGTTTCTCCGAGTGCACGTGCTTTCCCGCCTCGAGGGCTGCCGTCGTCACCTCGGCGTGGACCCCGGGGTACGTGAGGTTGACGATCGCGTCCACAGCGGGGTCGCCGAGGACGTCGTCGAGTGACGGGTAGTCGACTCCGCCGAACCGATCGACGAACGCCGCGCTGAGAGCCGGATCGACGTCCGTCGCACCGGCGATCCGCACGGACGGGTACGCGCCGATCGTCTCGCCGTAGGCGCCGGAGATGTTCCCGCACCCGATCACCGCAACGCGAAGTTGCTCAGACATCGCGTCCCACCCCCGCTGCCGAGAGCTGCTCCCGGACGCGAACGAGCATGCGAGCGCACTCGCCGGTGGGGTCGCGGTCGAACGTGTGGTGCTCGATGCTCACCGGCCCCGAGTAGCCGATCGCGAGCAGCTTTTCGACGCAGGCCGTGATGTGCGCGCAGCCGTCTCCGTGCATGCACGCGATGTGTGTGCCCGGTGCCTCGACGTCCTTCAGGTGGACGTGGAAGAGCCGATCGGAGAGCTCGTCGATCGCGGCGACCGGGTCGTATCCCTGGGTCGCCCACCAGCCGGTGTCGACCGCTGCGCCGAGCACGTCGGCGTCGTCGCCGATCGTCTCGAGCACCTCGCTCGGTGTTCTCTCGGGATGGTTCTCGAGCCCGAAGCGGACGCCGTGCGCGCGAAGCACCGCGACCGTGCCTTCGCGATCGCGGTGCACGACCTCACCGAGGCCGCCGATCAGGTCGACCTCGAGGTCGTTTGCCAGACG
This sequence comes from uncultured Gaiellaceae bacterium, assembly GCA_963820635.1. Lineage (GTDB taxonomy): Bacteria > Actinomycetota > Thermoleophilia > Gaiellales > Gaiellaceae > GMQP-bins7. The sequence continues at coordinate 39,027 of CAWGAN010000001.1, forward strand.
GCAGGCAGCAGCCAGATCGTCCGTCGTGGCGCCGATGCTCCCGGCGAGGCTGGCGATGCGAACGCCGCGACGAGCGAGTGCCTCGCGCGCGAGCGCGACGTGCTCCGGCGTCGCCCAGCGCCAGTTGAGATGACCGAACCACAGGTCGACGGCGTCGAACCCGATGCCGGTGATCGCCGCGAGGAGATCGTCGAAGCGCGTCGCGAAGGTCTCGAGCGGCTCGAACGCCGCGTTCGTCGCGTCGTCGAACGGGCCCCACTCGGTCGCGGCGCCGTAGCCGAGCTCCCTGGCGACGTAGTTGGCGCTCATGAACGAGAGAGCGAATGGACTCGTTGTCGTGTGCACTGGCGTTGTCACCTCTCCACGTAGTGGTCGTCGTCGACGAGCTGCAGCGTTCCTGTCTCCTCCGTCACGGCCCGCAGCCCGCCGTTCTGCGGCGCGGACTCCCACTTCGCGGTGAGCTGTGGCACGCAGGCGAGGAGCATGCGGGTGTAGGGGTGGACGGGGTTGGCGAACACCTTCGGCGTCGGTCCCATCTCGACGATCCGCCCGCGCTGCAGGATGACGACGCGGTCCGAGATGTAGTTGCCGAGCGCCAGGTCATGGGTGACGAACAGGACACCCAGGCCGCGCTCCTTGAGGTCGCCGAGAATGTTCAGGACGTCGATCCGGGTCGACGCGTCCAGCATGCTGATGATCTCGTCGGCGACGAGGAACTCGATGTCGAGGATGAGCGCGCGCGCGATGAGCAGGCGCTGGAGCTGGCCCCCGCTGAGCTGGTGCGGGTACTTGCCGAGCACGTCGGCAGGCTCGAGCCCGACGTCCTCCAGGCCCCGCTGTCTCCTCGTGCTCCATTCGGCGCGGGTCAGCCCCGAGAGATACGTGTTGCGAACCATCTCGAACACACGGTCGATCTTGAAGACGGGGTTGTACGAGCTGAACGGATCCTGGAAGACGCCCTGCACGCGCCCGTAGTAGCCGCGGAGCTCACGTCGTCCGAGCACCGAGACGTCTTGCCCGTCGTACGTGATCGAGCCGTCGGTCACGTTCGTCAGCCGCAGGATCATCTTTCCGACCGTCGTCTTCCCGCTCCCGCTCTCGCCGATGAGGGACACGATCTCTCCGGCCCGCATGTCGAACGTCACGTCGGAGACGGCGGTGACGGCGGCGCCACCGAACGTGCCGGTCTTGAACACCTTCGTGACGTTCTCGAGCCGCAGCATCAGGCAGCTGCCTTCCAGCAGGCAGCGAACCGACCGGGCGCGACCTGGACGAACGGCGGCTCCTCCGCGCACTTCTCGAACGCGAGCGGGCACCGCGCTCGGAACCGGCAGCCGGACGGCGGGTCGAGGAGCGACGGCGGCCGGCCGGAGATGCCGCTGAGGCGCTTCTCCGAGATCCGCACGCCGACCTCCGGGAGCGAACCGATGAGGAGCTTCGTGTAGGGATGCCGTGGGTCGGAGGTGAGCTCGCCGGCGGGCCCCTTCTCGACGAGCTTGCCCGCGTACATGACGAGGATGGTGTCGGCGATCTGGTACAGGATCGACAGGTCGTGCGTGATGACGATCGTGCTCTTCACGAACTCCCGGTCGCGGAACTCGACGAGCATCTCCGCGACCGCCTTCTGCGTCGAGACGTCGAGCGCCGAGGTGAGCTCGTCGGCGATCAGCAGCGAGGGGTTCAGAAGCGTGGACAGCACCATGACGACGCGTTGCTTCTGCCCGCCCGAGAGCTCGATCGGATAGCGCTCGAGGACGCCGTCGTCGAGCCCGACGAGCGCGAGCCGCCGCGACAGCTCCGGGCGGGTCGTGTCGTAGGAGACGCCGCGCGAGTCGAGGAGCTCGGAGATCATCCGGCCGATCTTGCGGATCGGGTTGAGCGCGCTCATGGCGTACTGCGGGACGATCGACACCTTCTCGGAAGCGGAAGACGTTCATCGCGCGGTCGTCGGCGATCGGGAGCTCGACTCCGTCCAGGGAGACGGTTCCCTCGATGTGCTGCATGCGCCCGTCGAGGCGGATCAGGCTCTTGCCGAGCGTCGTCTTCCCGCAGCCCGACTCCCCGGCGAGGCCCATGATCTCCCCGTCGGCGACGGAGAAGGTCACCCCGTCGAGTGCGCGCACGTCGCCCTTGAGCGTGCGGTAGTAGACGCGGAGGTTGTCGACGGCGAGGGTCATGTGCGCCGCAGCCTCGGGTTGAAGACCTCGTCGAGCCCGACGTTCATCACGTAGAGGCCGCCGACGATCGCGGTGATCCCGACGCCGGGTGGGATGAACCACCACCACATGCCGAGCTGCAGTGCGGCGTTCGAGACGGCGGTGTTCATCATCAGCCCGAGCGACATCACCTGCGACGGACCGAGGCCGAGGAAGTCGAGGGTCGCAGCCGTGAGAACGGCTCCGCCGAAGAGCAGGATGAAGGTCAGGAAGAGGTACGAGCTCATGTTCGGCGCGATCTCCCGCAGGATCACCTTCGTCGTTCCCTGGCCCGATAGCCGCGCGAGGCTGACGAACTCGCGCGAGGCGAGCGAGAAGGTCTGGGCACGGATAGCCCGGGCCGCCCACGGCCACGACGTGAGGCCGATCAGGATCGCCTCCGACCGCAGGCTCCCGACGCTCAGGTACGCCGAGACGATGATCAGCACCGCGAGCGTCGGGATCACGAGCACGATGTTCGTGAGCATGCTCAGCACGTCGTCGATCACGCCTCCGCGGTAGCCGCCGACGAACCCGATCGCCATCCCGATGACCGACGCGATGACGGCGGCGAGCGCGCCCACGATGAAGCTCGAGCGCAAGCCGTAGACGAACTGCGCGAACACGTCCTGTCCCGGAGCCGTGGTTCCGAGCCAGTACTCCCGCGAAGGCGGCACCCCGAGCGGATATCCGAACTCGAACGGCGTGGCGTCCGTGAGCCACGGGCCGACGATCGCGAGTGCGAGGAAGGCGAGGACGACGGTGGAGCCGATGACGAGCTTCGTGTTGCGGATCGCGAAGTGCAGCGACTCGAAGCGCTTGCCGCGCGGGCCGAGTGCGAGCTCGCCCTGCGCCCTCGCCGGTCATGGCGACTTCGGGCGTCGCGACGAGGTCTGCCCTTGGCTCGACGGTCTCCACCTACGACCCCTGGATCCCCATGCGCGTTCTCGGGTCGACGAGCACGTAGAGGATGTCCACGATGAAGTTGGCCAGCAGGATGCCGACGATGATGAAGAGGAAGAGCCCCTGGAGCAGGAAGTAGTCGCGGTTCTGGAGGGCGGCGAGGATCAGCGTGCCGACACCTGGGTACCCGAAGACGATCTCCGTCACGAGCGCGCCCCCCACGACCGCGCCGAGCGCGAGGGCCAGCCCCGACATCTGCGGGAGGACGGCGTTCCCGTACGCGTACTTCCGCACGAGCCTGCTCGGGGCGCCGAGGGACTGCAGATAGTTGGCGTACTCGGCCTCGAGCTCGTAGATGATCAGGTTCCGCATGCCGATCGCCCAGCCACCGAAGGCGACGAGAAAGAGCGTCAGGAACGGCAGGAACCAGTGGCTGAGGAAGCTCCGCGCGAACTCCCAGGTCCAGGCGGGCTGGAGCGAGAAGTCGTATGCGCCCGAGACCGGGAGCAGCTCCAGCCGGAACGAGACGACGTACACGAGGACGATGGCCAGCCACATGTACGGCGTCGCCGTCAGGACGTACGCCGCGGGGAGCACCGTGTTGTCGAGGCTCTTGCGGCGCGCGGCCATCGCGCCGACGCGGTTGCCCGCGATGTAGCTGAGGACGATCGCCGGTATGAGCAGGGCGAGGGTGTACGGGATGGCCGCCCAGATCAGCTCGCTGACGGTCGAGCCGACGTAGGTGATGCTCGGCCCGAGATCGCCCTGGACGAGGCCTCGCCAGAAGTTCAGGTACTGCCTCCAGAGCGGCTGGTCGAGCTCGAACGACTCGGTGAAGTAGCCGTGGAGCTCCTGCGACGCGGTCGAGTCGGCCTGGATCCTGCCGATGAGCCCGTCGATCGGGTCGCCCGGCATGAGGCGCGGGATCATCCAGTCGATGGTCACCGCGAACCAGAAGGTCAGGAGGTACAGCAGGCTCTTCCGGGCGAGATAGCGGGTCATCGGGTTTCCGTCAGCCGCGCACTGCCGGAAGCCGGGGAGCACGCCCTACGGCGTGCTCCCCGGCTTCGCGACTCGGACAGTCGGCGTCGAGCTACTTGCCTTGCGCCTTGAGCTTGGCGAGCGCGTCGATGCCCGTCATGTTGAGGTACCCGTTCCAGACGCTCGGCGTGTTCTGCAATCCCTTGCCGGAGGCAGTCGGGAAGTTCGTCCAGTGCGTCGTGTTGTACTGGGCCCACATGCCGTTGTACCAGAGTGGGATCGCAGGAAGATCCTGAAGGATGTAGCGCTGGATCTTCGAGTGGATCTGCTTGGCCTTCTGCACGTTGGCCGGGTTCACCTTGTTGAGGTCGAGCGTCAACGCCCACGGCGTCGCGCCCGCGCCGGTGAAGCGCGCGAAGTTCGCGAACGTCTGCGAATCCGCGACCGGCAGGTGGAAGAGGTAGTCGTAGAACGTGTACGGCGTCGGGCCGAGTTGCTTGTCGTTGGCGATGACGAGGTCGAACTTGCCCGAGTTCCGCTCGTCGACGAGCCCGTTGTAGTCGGGGAAGGCGGGCGTGAGGCGGATGCCTGCTTCCTTGGAGCTCGCGGCGATGATCTGGATCGCCGTCATCCAGTCGGACCAGCCGTTCGGAACGATGATCCGGAGGTTGATGGTCGACCCGTCCTTGTTCTCGACGTAGCCGTCGCTATTCGTGTCCCGGTACCCGTTGGCGGCGAGGAGCGCCTTCGCGCCCGCGACGTTGTACTTGAAGCCCAGCTTGGCGACCTGCGCCTTGTCGATCCACTTGTTCCACGTGGGCAGGAGGCCCGTGGGATTCGCCTTCGCGACGATCTTCCCGTAGCCGGCGCTCACGATCTGGTCGATGTTGACCGACATCGCGAGAGCGCGACGGAAGGCCCTGTCGTTGAGCGGCTTCTTCGTCGTGTTCGGAACGAGCCACGCCGTGTTGGCCGAGAGCATGAACGGGGCCTTCTTGTAGTAGGTCTGGACCTTTCCACCGATCTGCTTCTCGATGCCGGGGAAGAAGTTGTTGCTGAGGTCGATGTTGTTCTGGAGGAAGTTCTGCAACGACGCGGTGTTCTGCGTGTTGTGGATGTCGACGATGTAGCGCATCGGCATGCGGAATCCGAGCGCCTTCGTGGCCCACCAGTCGTTCCGCCGGTTCCACTGCAGCGTGCCTGAAGTGCCCTTGCCGGCTCCGTACCGGAACGGGCCGGTGCCGACCATCTTGGACACCGTGTCGGTGTTACCGGTCGTGATCTCGGTGGCGCTGTAGCCCGACCAGATGTGCCTCGGCACGATCGGGATCGTGTACATGTTCGTGGCCCAGTCGAGGTAGTTCGGCCTCCCGGAGAACACGAAGCTGACGGTGTTGCCCTTGACCGTGACTCTCGAGAGTCCCGTCTTCCACATCGTCGAGTACTCGGAGCCCGCGAGCTTGCCGGTCTCGAACGTGAACTTCACGTCCGCTCCCGTCAGTGGCTTCCCGTCGTTCCACTTCACGCCCGAGCGCACTGTCATGACGTACGTGCGGCCGACCCACTTGCCGCTTGTGGCAAGCCACGGGATGTACTTGTCCCCGAGCGGGTCGTACCGGAACAGTGTCTCGTACAGCAGCCCGACCGTGCCGGTCGAGCGCTCGGAGCGCAGCGGATTGAAGCTTGCGAATGGTCCCCAGGCCGTGCCCGAGGTGAACAGCGTGCTCTGTCGTGGGAGCGCCAACGGGGACTGCGAGCCAGCGCCCGCTCCGCCTGCCATGAGCGCAGCGGCGCTGATCGCGACCACGAGGGCAGCGACACCGATGGCTCTCCGTGCTCGGACTATCGAGCTCATTGCTTCTCCTCCTCGTCCTGCCTGTCTGGTGTTGATCCTGCGTAGACCCCCGCACGCCACATCGTTACGACGCACGGGGCTGGACGTTTGTTGCATGGCCAGTGGAGCGCAGACGCGCTAGGCCCGGGCATCACCCCTCTCGGGCGTGCTCGCCTGCAGCGTCCGTGTCTCGCAACGCACGAGCGAATCCGCGAACGAGTCGAGCTCGGCTGATTCCCGCTTGCCGTTCACAAATTCGATCCCGCGTCGCATTCGATGCCGACAGCAAATCACTTATCCGGTTAAGTGTCAACCGGAACTTCGCAGTCAGGAGCTACCGACCACGTCCCGGGACGCCCGCTTCGGGCGGCCGGTGCTTCCGCGCGTCGTGAGCTCGCCCACCGCAGTCTCGACGTCCCCGGTCGCGTCCCCGTCGATGGCCGCGAGCAGGTGCCGGGCGGCCTCGACTCCGAAGCCCGTGATGTCGCGGGTGATCGCGGTGAGTGGCGGATGCACGACCTGACTGATGAGGGAGTCATCCCATCCGACGATCGAGAGGTCGTCGGGAATCGAAAAGCCCATCCCCTGTGCCACGCCGAGTCCCGTCACCGCGAGCAGGTCGCTGTCGAAGACGATCGCGGTCGGCGGATCGGGTAGCGACAGGAGCTTCCGCGTCGCGCGCGCACCCTGCTCCGCGCTGTAGTCGGTCTCGATCGTGTCCGTCGCGAGCCCGAGATCCCTCGTCGCGCGCTCGAACGCTCCGCTCCGCTGCCTCGTGTGGACGAAGTCGCTGACGCCCGTGACGTGTGCGATGCGTATGTGGCCGATGGCCGCGAGGTACTGCACGGCGTCCACGACGACGGTTGCCTCGTCGTGAAATACCGCTGGTAGAGCGCGATTCTCGAGCGGACCTCCGACCACGACCGCCGGGAGCCCGAGCCGTACGAGCTCGTCGATGCGTGGATCGGCGACGCGAAGATCGAGCATCAGCACGCCGTCGACACGATGCTCGCCCCACCAGCGTCGGTAGACCTCGATCTCCTGACGAGGGTTATCCACGAGCTGAAGCGTCAGTGCGACGGAGCGCGACGAAAGCTCGACTTCGACGCCTGCGATGAACTCCATGAAGAACGGTTCGAGCGCGAGCGTGCGAGCGGGTCGGGCGAGAACGAGCCCGCAGGCGTCCGCGCGCGATGCGGAGAGCGCGCGGGCGGCGCGGTTCGGGTACCAGCCGAGCTCGTCCGCGATCGAGAGGATTCGCCCACGGGTGTCGTCGGAGACGCCCGGCCGGCCGTTGAGCGCGTATGAGACTGCGCCTTTCGACACACCCGCGCGCTCGGCGATGTCCTTGATCGTGGCTCTCCCCGTTTTTTGCTCGGACACTCGAGCCGTTCCTTTCCTCGCACGAGCGATCGCGCGTGGCTTCTTTACCGGTTCAGCAAAGCTTACAGCGCGAGGCGTACGACGAGCGTCTACGCGGGCTCGGGCGCGGCGACCGCGCGCGGCCCGGCAATGCGCACGAGGAGCAGCGCGCCGAGGAGCGGGCCGATCGCGCACACGACGAAGACGCCGTCGTATCCCACCGCGGAGGCGATGAGGCCGAGGCACAGCGCCCCGATCGCGAAGCCGAGCTCGGTGAATGCGGTGAAGGTGCCGACGACGGAGCTGCGCTCGCTGGCAGGCGCACCGCTGACCGCGAGCGTCATCAGCGCCGGGAACGCGAGAGCCTGCCCGAAGGCGAGCACGACCGTCCCCGCATACAGGCCGGCAGGCACGTTCCAGAAACCGATCGTCAGCAGGCCGGCCGAGATGAGAAGGAGTGCGGTTCCGGATGCTCGCTTGGGCCCGAGCCGGTCGGGCGCCTTGCGCGCGACGATGCGCGTCGCGACGACCACGATCGAGAACACGAGAAAGACCGTGCCCGCGCCGTCCATGCCGAGCTCCCGTGCGTACAGCGCGGCGAAGGTGCCGAGACCCGCAAACCCGAAGACCGTGAGCGCGAGCACGAGCCCTGGCCCGACCGCCGCCGGATGGACGAGGCGCGAACGCGACGGCGCTTCATCCACCGCACGGGCCGGCACCGTCTCCGGAAGCGTGAAGCCGACCGCGGCCGCGACGAGGCAGAACCCGGCGGCGAGAAGCCAGACCGCGACGAAGCGATCGGTGCCGAGCACGAGCTCGCCGAGGATCGGCCCGAGCGCGAGCCCGCCCCACAGGCCCAGGCTGTAGAGGCTCAACGCCTCGCCACGGCGCTCCTCCGGGGCGAGGTCCGTGATCATCGTGGCCGCGCCGACCAGGAGCATCGCCTCGCCGAGCCCCGTGAAGAGACGAAACGCGATGAGCAGCTCGAGCGAGCCGGCGAACGAGTACGCCGCGACGCTGACGGCCGCAATCAGCGCGCCGGCGACGATGAGGACGCGGCGTCCCTTCCGGTCTCCGATCCGACCGGCGAGCGGCTGGGACAGGAGGATCATCGGGCTGACTGCACCGATGGCGAGGGCGACGCCAAAGCTTCCCACTCCGAGCTCGTCGTTCGCGTACACGGGCAGGATCACGAGCAGCATCCCGATCGACATGCACATCGCGAACTCCGCGAGCACGGTGAGGACGAACGGCTTGGTGAGGACGCGATCGGGCTGCACGTCGTCGATCCAAGCAGAAGCGGTCCGGAGCCGGTCTGATAGGAAGCCGTGCATGGCGGGCGCCGACCACGAGGCGCGCTACGAGGTTCGCAGAGAGGCTGCCTCCGCGGTGGTGATCGCGGTGACAGCGCTGACGGCCCTTGCGCTTCTCAGCTTGAGGAACGACTGGGTGCTCGTCGAGCTCCCGTGGTGGTCGTGGCTCCTGCTCGCGGTGCCGGGACTCGTCCTCTGTGTCGACCTGTGGCTCGGCGCGCGACGCATCGGCTTCGCCGGCACGCGGATGGCGGCACTCTTCCTGCTCGTCCTCATCGTGCTGGGCAACCTCGTCGGCGTCGCCTTCCTCGTCGCGGCGCTCGTCGAGACGAAGAGCGGCGACCTGAGCGGGGGCCAGCTCCTCGTCACCGCGGCCGCGATCTGGGTCGCCAACATCATCGTGTTCGGGCTCTGTTACTGGGACATCGACGATGGGGGCCCATTCGAGCGTGCGCGCCACGAGCGCTCCACACCGGACTTCAGGTTTCCGCAAGACGAGACGCCCGAGGTGGCCCCGCCGGACTGGCGTCCTCGCGTCTGGGACTACATCTTCGTCGCCCTCACGAGCGCGAGCGCGTTCAGCCCCACTGACACGATGCCACTGACGCTCAAGGCAAAGCTCCTCATAGGCGTCGAGGAAGTGGTCTCACTCGTGCTCATCGTTCTCGTGACGGCGAGAGCCGTTAGCGTCCTCGGCACGTGACCGAGATCAGCCTCCAGGAGCTCCAGCTCGCAGCGCGCAACCACGGCATGCCGCTCGAGGCGCTGCGCTGGGACGTCACGCCGGTCGGGCTCCACTACCTCCTCACGCACTTCGACATTCCGTACGTCGACGCTGCGTCGTGGCGGCTCGAGGTCGGCGGCCTGGTCGAACGACCGGTCTCCCTGTCGCTCGACGACCTCCGCGCGCGGCCGGCTGTCGAGGTTGCCGTGACGATGGAGTGCGCCGGGAACGGACGCGTGCACATCGAGCCGCACGTCTTCAGCCAGCCCTGGCTCCTCGAAGCCGTCGGAACCGCGCGCTGGCGTGGCGTCACCGTCGCCTCGGTGCTCGAGGACGCGGGTATCCGGGACGGTGCGATCGAAGCGCTCTTCACCGGCCTCGATCGCGGCATCGACGGCGGGGAGGAGCAGGTGTACGAGCGGAGCCTGCCGCTCGACGAGCTGCGTGGCGATGCGCTCCTCGCGTACGAGGTCAACGGCCAGCCGTTGCCGCCGCAGCACGGCTTTCCGCTCCGGCTGGTCGTCCCGGGCTGGTACGGGATGACCAGTGTGAAGTGGCTCTCGCGGATCACCGTCCGGGCCGAACCGTTCGACGGCTATCAGATGCGGCACGCCTATCGCGTGCGCTACGAGGAGGACGAGCCCGGTGTTCCGATCACCACGATGGCGCCCCGGTCGCTCATGATTCCGCCCGGGATTCCCGAGTTCCGGAGTCGCGACCGCCTCGTGCAGGCCGGAGCGTGCGAGGTCGTCGGGCGCGCCTGGTCGGGTGGCGCCGAGGTCGTCGGCGTCGACGTCTCGGCGGACGGTGGGGAGACGTGGGCTCCCGCGGAGCTCGGCGATGCGAGTCTCGGGCGCTGGGCGTGGCGGTCGTGGAGGTTCTCGTGGGATGCCGAGCCGGGCGAGCACGAGCTCTGCTGCCGCGCGCGCGACGCGGCCGGGAACGAGCAGCCGCTCGCACCGTCCTGGAACCTGGGCGGCTATCTGAACAACGCGGTTCAGCGCGTCGGCGTCACCGTGACCGGCTAGCCCTTTCACGCCAGTCCTGGATCGCGACCGCGACCGTCGTGGACACGGCGACGAAGGCGACGAATCCGCCGGCGAAGATCACGATCCAGCTCAGCACGGGGATCGATGCCTTCCACGCGAGCAGCGCAAGGAGCACGCCGAATGCGGTGAGGAGCACGGCGCGAACGTACCCGCCGACGCTTGGACCGGAGGTGAGGTCGTCCTCGTTCTCGTCGGCCGGCGAATGGAACGAGGGGCCCTGAGGGTCATAGAGGACGAGGTCGTGCTTCCGGGCAAGCTCGACGATCGCGTCCAGATCCTCGCCCTTCGCGCTCCAGCGGATGCTCAACCAGACGAGCCGGTCGGTGCCGTGCGGTGAGTCGGCCCATGGAACCGGGTTCTGCTCCTGCTCCTCGACGGTGAACGCCTCGGGCGGCGGGAAGAGCTCCATGAGCTCGCCGTAGAACTGCTCGAGCTCGGCGCTCGGCCCGAACACGCTCTCGTCCTCGTGTGTGATGAGGCGCTGCGCCTCGTCCTCGTCCGTGGTGAACGGGTGCTTCCACACGTACAGGTCCATGCTCACCCTGGCGCATTCTCGTTGCCAGGGCTGTCGGACGGGTGGAACGACGAAGCCCGCCTCGCGGCGGGCTTCGTGAGTGATGCGGGCTTCCGCCCACGCTCGGTCACAACCAGATCCGACTATACAAAGAAGGCGCGGAGGGCGCCGGACTCGAACCGGAGCCGACCCGCGTCGGCCGCTCTGGTTGTGAACCGAGCATCCCGCCTCGGGATATCACCCTCCGACGCCGATCGCCACGGTAGATCCGATGCGAGTGGTGGACAGTCGGCGTTGCCGACTCGACGCACACTCGGCACACATCCTTGGCCTATCGTGTCGTCGTGCGAGCTCTCGTTGCAGCCGGCGTCGTACTCGCAGCGGCCAGTCTCACGACGACTGCCGGCGGCAGTGCCTCCGCGTCAGCGTCCTTGCGCCTCGACGGCGTTCCTTTTCGCCCCGAGCTTGCACTCACTTCGGCGCAGCAGCAGCGAGGGCTCATGTTCCGCAAGAAAGCACCAGCGGACGGGATGCTGTTCGTCTTCCCGCGTCCGACCTCGGGCGGCTTCTGGATGAAGAACACCCGCGTACCGCTGACGATCGTGTTCTTCGACACGGCCGGAAAGAGCGTCCGCAGACTGACGATGAGGCCATGTCGCGTAGATCCGTGCGGAGTTTACGACCCTGGGCGCGAGTACCGGTACGCACTCGAGCTACCTGCGACCGACCAGCGGCCGGCGAAGCGCCTCGGACCGCCCGGCGAGCTCAGGCGTCTCGTTCGGCTTTCGGGCTGATCCACACGTGCGGGGCAGGCTCTCCCTCGGACTCGCCGCGGCGCTGTTCGCGGTCGCCGTCCCGGGAGGCGAAGCGCAGTCGCGCATCGTCGTCGTCATCGATCCCGGCCACGACCTGCGGGCGAACACGCAGACGGAGCCGATCGGACCAGGCTCGTCGATCCGCAAGATCAAGGACGGTGGCGGCACGAGCGGAGTCGTGAGTGGGCTGCGCGAGGCCGAGCTCAACCTGACGGTGGGTCTGCGACTGCGGTCGCTGCTGGAGCGCTCCGGGGTGAAGGTCGTCATGACTCGGACGCGAACGGCGAGCACCAGCATGGGAAACATCGCGCGCGCTCGGATCGCAAACCGCGCCGGTGCAGCGCTCTTCCTGCGCATTCACGCCGACGGATCGACGGACCCGACGGCGCGCGGCACGCACACGCTCTATCCGGCACTGCGGCGCGGCTGGACGGACGACGTCTACGCGGAGAGCAGGCGCGCAGCTCGTGTCGTGCAGGCGAGCCTTCGTCCTGCGCTCGGCTTCCCGGATCGCGGCCTGCAGGAGCGCTCCGACTTCACCGGCTTCAACTGGGCCGACGTGCCCGTGATCCTCGTCGAGATGGGGTTCATGACGAACCCGACCGAGGATCGCCTGCTTGCGACCGTCGCATATCAGAGCCGCGCTGCGCTCGGCCTCTGCCGCGGGACGCTTCGCTACCTGGGTCGTTCACCCGGCGCCTGCGACTAGATGACTAGGGCTGGTACTGCTGGTCGAGCCTGATGACTCGGTCGCCCGCTATTCGAGCCCAGTACCCGAGTTGGCGCCCGTAGAGCTTGCGTTGCTTCGGATTGCGCCCGGCGACGATGGCTGCGAGCTCCGACACCGTGATCCGTGTCGCGCGCAGCCCTCCGACCGCCGAATTCGTGACGACCGTGACCTGGGCGCCGGGCAGAACGGCATAGGTGAGCTGCTTCCGGCTCTCGTTGCGGATGTAGTAGTCGTTCGGGACGGTCTCGCCAGGTGGGATGACGCCGTCCTCGATCGCGGCCCGGTTCGCCGTCTGGCCCGAGAGCCAGAGCGCGGGGTCGAAGCGCATGCGGTAGCGCTTGCCGGTTCGCGCGAGCGAACGGACGTATCCGTACTGCACGATCGTTGCCGGAGGAGCAGCGAGCTGCGGTGCCTGAGACGTCGCCGTTGTTGCGGAGGCCGGAACGCCGAGCACGCCGAGAGCACCGGCGCTCGCAGCGAGGATGACGAGGCGCCCCACGTCGTCAGCGCCAGTCGATCGAGACGATCTCGACGGGCCGCTCGACGCCCTTGAGCGTCTCGGTCCGAGCCTCCGAGACGCGGAACGCGGCTCCCATACCGTCGAGCGTCTCGGAGCTGACGAGGATCTCGCCCGCCGCCGCAGCCGCGCCAATGCGCGATGCGATGTGGACGCCCTGCCCGCCGTAGTCCGTCGACTCATCCGTGCGGAACGCGCCTCCCGAGTGTGCGCCGATCCGCACGTCGGGCGCGACGATCTCGGCGGCGAGCGCGCGCTGCACGGCCACTGCGGCCTCGAGCGCGGCCTGCGGATTCTCGAACGACGCGAAGAACCCGTCGCCGGTCTGCTTCACGACTTCGCCGCCCCTCTCCGCGATCGCCTCGCGAACGAGCTCGTTGTGGCGCGCGAGCAGGCGCTTCCACTTGTCGTCGCCGAGCGTGTCGAGCAGCCTCGTCGAGTCGACGATGTCCGTGAACAGGAACGTCCGCCGAGTCTCGGCGCGCCCGAGCTGCTCCTTGATGCGGGCCGCCTCCGGCACCGCGCCGAGCCGCTCGAAGGTCGCGAGCGCGCCCTCGAGCTCGACCGTGCTCCCGTGCTCGTCGCCGGCTCTCCGGTACGCATTCCCGAGGGCGGCCCGCACACGCGCGGTCTCGTAGGGCGCACCGATGCCCTGCCACTCGTCCCGCGCGTGCTTCAGCGCTTTGATCGCCCCGTCCCAGTCCTTGTCCGCAAGGAGGATCTGCCCGCGTGAGAAGTGCACTATCGCGTCGAACGCCGCGGCCCGGCGCTCACCGATCTTGTAGGCGTCGACCGTCTGCTCCATTTCGTCAGCCGCGGTGCGCGCGGTCTTGAGATCGCCCGCGGCAATGGCGATCTCGACCTGCGCGGGAAGCCGGCGGAGCCGGAACAGCGGTCCCTGCGCTTCCTCGAGCGAGCGCTTGACCCCGGCGACGCGCGACGTCGACCTTGCCCTCGGCGAGCCGGACGAGCGAGAGCCCTGGCTGTGGCTCGCGTCCGAGCTCGCTCGAGATGCGATAGGCCTCCTCGGCTCCGACGAGGTCGCCGCGGCGCCGGCGGATCTCGCCGATCTCGTACCAGCCGGCGGCGGGGATCATCTGGTCGAAGTCCTTGAGCTCCTCGCAGGCCGTGAGCGCCTGCGCCTCCGCCGCCGACCAGTCGCCTCGCAGGCGCATCGCCTCCGCGCGGTGGACCCTGCAGGCGCCGGGGAAGCCCGTGACGTCGAGCGTGTCGCACCAACGATTCGCCGCTTCCGTCCACTCCGCGGCGCGGCGGTAGTCGCCGACGTCCTGGCAGGAGCTGATCGTGATGCAGTACACGAGGCCGGCCGAGTGGGCGCTGATGTCGCCGCAGAGCGCCGAGGCGCTCGCCTCGTCGAGGAGCGCGAGGCCCTTGTCGATCTGGCCCGCGCTGATGAGCACGCGCCCCTTCCCCGACAACGAGAGCATCTGGGCGTCACGGTTGCCGACGCGCTTCGCGAGCTCGTACGCCTCGTCGAACATCGCGACGGCGGCCTCGAGCTCGCCCTGCATCATCGCGCCGAGCGCCTTCGTCAGGAGCAGATGTGCATGCTCGGGCGCTTCGTCGACGTCGTCGAGGAGTCGCTCGGCGTTGGCGAACCAGCCGTGCGAGACCGCGAACGACCCCTTGCCCTCGTAGTCCCACGCGAGCGTGATCGCGACGCGTGCGGCTCCGCGTGCGTCGCCGTCGGACGTGTACGCGGCGAATGCCTTCTCGCGGTGGCGGATCGCTTCGTCGATCTTCCCGCTCCACCATGCGGCCTCGCCGTAGTTCTCGAGATCCGCAGCCGCGAGCTCGGCAGTGTCGACCTCGCCGAATGCAGCGTAGGCAGCGCGCCACGCTTGCCGCCCGGCGGCCGCGCGGGCATCGTCGCGGGAGTCGATCACCTGGCACATGAGGGACTCATTGTGAACACTCGGCGTGTGCGCGCGCCAATCGCGGCTCAGAACGCGCCTGCGTACGCGTTCAGTGCCGGCTGCCCGCCGAGGTGCGCGTAGAGGACACGCGAGCCGGGAGCGATGCGACCCGACTGCACGAGATCGATCAACGCGGCCATCGACTTCCCCTCGTAGACGGGATCGGTCAGCACCCCCTCGAGTCGCGCGCAGAGCCGGATGGCGTCGAGCGTCTTCTCGTCGGGGATTCCGTACGTGCCCGCGTGCCACTCGTCGAGGAGGACGATCTCGGCGTCGTCGAGATCGCGCCCGAGCTCGATCGCCTCGGCCGTGAACCGCGCGATGCGCGCGATCTGCTCCCACGTCTGCTGCACGGTCGCCGAGCCGTCGATCCCGAGGATGGCGCGCTCGGCGTCCTGCGCGGCGAAGCCGGCGATCATCCCGGCCTGCGTCGAGCCGGTCACCGAGCACACGACGATCGTGTCGAAGAAGACACCCAGCTCGCGCTCCTGCTCGGCCACCTCGTCGGCCCAGCGCGCGAAGCCGAGACCGCCGAGCGGATGGTCGGAGGCGCCGGCCGGGATCGCGTACGGCGTGCCGCCGCTCTCCTCGACGGACGCGAGCGCGTCCTCCCAGCTCTTGCGGATCCCGATGTCGAAGCCGGACGGGTCGAGCCGCACGTCCGCGCCCATGATCCGCGAGAGGAGGATGTTGCCGACCTTGTCGTAGACGGCATCCGGCCACTCGACCCAGTGCTCCTGCACGAGCACGCAGCCGAGACCGAGCCGTGCCGCGACGGCTGCGACCTGACGCGTGTGGTTCGACTGCACGCCGCCGATCGAGACGAGGGTGTCGCACCCTTGCGCGAGCGCCTCCGCGACGAGGTACTCGAGCTTGCGCACCTTGTTGCCGCCGTACGCGAGCCCCGAGTTGCAGTCCTCCCGCTTCGCCCAGATCTCGACGTCGCCGCCGAGGTGCTCGCTGAGGCGCTCGAGCCGATGCACGGGCGACGGCCCGAAGAGGAGCGGAACGCGATCGAAGCGCTCACTGCCCATCGGACGATCCTACGAAGTGCCGAGCGCGGCGCGCACTGCGGGTGCGACCTCGCGGCCGAGGAGCTCGATCGAGCGGAGGATCCCCTCGTGCGGGATGCCTCCGATCGTGAACTGGACCATGAACCGATCGTGACCGAAGAGCTCGTGCTGGAAGAGGATCTTCTCGACGACCTGCTCCGGCGTGCCGACGAAGTTCGAGCCACGAAGTGACGCAGCCGCGTCGTAGTCGGCGCGCTCCATGGGAGGCCAGCCGCGCTCCTGGCCGATCTTGTTCATCGCGGCCGAGACGTACGGGAACGACTCGTCGAGCGCCTGCTGCGCCGAGTCCGCGATGTAGCCGTGCGAGTTGATGCTGAGGCGCGGCGGCTCGCGGCCGGCCTCGGCGGCGGCGCGGCGATGGAGCTCGGCGAACGGCGTGAAGCGCTCCGGGAGCCCGCCGATGATCGCGAGCGCCATCGGCAGACCGAGCATCCCCGCGCGCACCGCCGACTCCGGGCGTGCCTCCGACGGCGACCCACACGGGAAGCGGCTCCTGCACCGGCGGCGGGAGCACCTCGTAGCCCGCTGCAGAGGTTCCGGTGTCTCGGATGTGCAGCAGCTCCACCAGCTTCTCCTCGAACAGCCGGTCGTAGTCGCGGAGATCGAAGCCGAAGAGCGGAAACGACTCGATGAACGACCCGCGCCCGACCATCATCTCGGCGCGACCGCCAGAGAGCAGATCGAGCGTCGCGAACTGCTGGTAGAGGCGGATCGGGACCGCCGAGCTGAGCACGGTCACCGCGCTCGTCAGCCGGATGCGCTTCGTGCGCGCTGCGGCGGCGGCGAGCACGACAGCAGGAGCGGACACCGCGAACTCGGGGCGATGGTGCTCTCCGACTCCGAAGACGTCGAGCCCGACCTCGTCGGCGAGCTCGACCTCCTCGATCACGTCGCGCAGGCGCTGCTCCGCGCCGATCTCGCCCTCCCGGATGTCCGCGAACGTGAAGACGCCGATCTCCATGTCCGGTTTCTAGCCGCGCGGCGGCGTCAGCCGCGCGACGGCGCGCGCCGGCGGTGATCGCCAACGCGGCGCCGGCCGCAAGCAGGCCGCCGACGACGAGCAGACCGATGCCGATCCAGAGCACCGAGTCGAGCTCGGCGCCGATGCTCATCTCGGACGACACGCCACGCGACGCGTCCAGCGTTCATGAGGACGACGCGCCAGTCGCCGTCCTCGGGCTCCCAGTCGAGCGATTGCTCGCCCGGGCCGCCGAACGAGTCGACCCAGAACGTCTGGCGGTCGTCTCGGCGCCGAGCGCGCTGGTGGAGGATCGGCGGGTGCGCCTCCGGCGACGCGGCGGTACTCGGGATCGCCGGTCGAGTCGAGATCGGTCGACGACGTCGTGCTCGACACCCTCGAGGTAGCGGTCGACCTCCGCCGGCCGGTCCGATGCCGACGAAGACTGGTCGCGACTCCGCTGTCGCTTCGTATCGCGCACCGTGCCGAGGAACGTGTCGAGCGCCCACTCCGCGCCATCCGTGTCGAGGTCGGCGCTCTCGGAGACGATCGCGTACGTCGGCGAAGCGAACTCCTGGCTCGGCGACATGAGGAAGCCGTCGTCGTCGCGTTGCGTCTGGTCGACGGCGACGAGCGCGCAGCCGCCGACGAGCAAGCGCGAACGCGATGATGCCCGCGACGATGCCGACGACGACGAGCGACGATTCGGCCGGCAGTGCCTCTGCCGTGGCGCTCGGCGCGGGTTGGCTCGGCTTCCGTGCTCGGCGTTGCCTGCTCGAGGCCCGGAGAGCTCTCCGATGCCACCCTGATCGAGCCGGAACGGCGGGTACTCGTCGCGCATGAGAAGCACGTATGCGCCGACTCGGGCGACCCAGCGGTCGAGCCCGACTACGAGGTCGAAGATCCCTCTCGGATAGCTGCCGATGAAGACGAGGGCGAATCCTGCGAAGACCACGAGAATCCCGATCAGGCCGGTCTGGAACCCGACGCTCCAGAACCAGTCGTCGACCCGCGCGGCCGCGTAGCTCCCGCCACCGAGGAAGATCCCGACGACGATGTAGTGAGGGATCGCGAGGAGCCACCACTTCACGAGCACGAGGCCGCGTGAGAGGCTCTCCGGGTACTCGACGTCGAGCCGCGCGGGGTAGTCGGCTACGTCGTCGAGCGTGAACGGCGGATAGCGGTCCGTGCCGAGCGCGCCGTAGGAGTAGAACGCGACGCGCCACGTCCACCGCAGCACTCCGACGTTGAAGTCGAAGATCCCGCGCGGGTAGCGGCCGGTGACGAGGATCGCGAAGAACGCGACGACCGAGAGCACGAGCAGCGTCAGCCACAGGAACGCGAGCACGACGTAGTGCGGGATCGCGAGGAGCCACTTCACGACCCAGAGCCAGCGGCTCAGGTCGGGCTCGAGCTCGCCTTCGATCCGCACGGGGTACGCGGGATGCTCGTCCACACCCTGCACTCTGACACTCACGCGGTCGTAGGTGAAGTCGGTAGCGTGCCCGCCCATGAGCGACGACACGAAGAGCGAGAAGGACGAGAAGAAGCCCGACCACGAGCCACCGACCGGCGCCGAGACCACGGCGACGTGGGGGCGAGGTCGCAAGGCGATCCAGTACACGGCGACCGGCAAGTGGACGGTGCTGCGCAAGAAGGAGAAGCCCGCGGCGGAGATCTTCTCCGTCTCGTACGTCGCCGGAGGCGGCGACGGCTCGCGGCCCGTGACGTTCGTCTTCAACGGCGGGCCGGGTGCGTCGTCGGCCTACCTGCACATGGGCGCAGTCGGGCCGCAGCGCGTCGACTTCCCGTCCGACGGCACGCTGCCGACGGTGCCGGCCAAGCTCGTCGAGAACGAGTCGTCGTGGCTCTCGTTCACCGACCTCGTGTTCGTCGATCCGGTCGGAACCGGCTTCAGCCGCGTCATCGAGCCCGAGAAGAAGGGCGACGGCAAGGAAGGCGGCGGCAAGCCCGACGACGCTCCCGATCCGAAGGAGTACTTCGGCTACAAGCGCGATCTCGAGTCGCTCTGCGAGTTCATGGGCCGCTGGCTCTCCGAGAACGGTCGCTGGGGCTCGCCCGTCTTCATCGCCGGCGAGAGCTACGGCGGCTATCGCGTCGCGCGCCTCGCGCGGATGCTCCAGGAGACCGCGGGCATCGGCCTGAACGGCGCGATCCTCATCTCACCCGCCCTCGAGATCACCGGGCTCGCGCCGACGGACTACGACGTGCTCGGCTGGGTGGACCGGGTTCCGACGATGGCCGCGGCGGCGTTCCATCACGGACGCTCGCGAGCCTTCCGCAAGGGCACGTCGCTCGAGAAGGTCTTCCGCGAGTCCGAGGAGTTCGCGACCGGGGACTACGCGTCGTTCCTCACGCGCGGCGCGTCGATTCCGGCGAAGGAGCGCACGCGGATCCTCACGCGCCTGGCCGACATCCTCGGTCTGCCGCTGGAGATCGTCGTGCGCGGCGAGGGACGCGTCGGGATGCTCACGTTCGTTCGCGAGCTCCTGCGCGACGAGCGCAAGGTGCTCGGTCTCTACGACACGACGATCACGACGACGGACCCGTTCCCCGATCGCGACCGAGTTCGCGTGGCCGGATCCGACGCTGTCGGGCATCGGTCCCGCGTACACGATGGCGGTGAACCGCATGCTCCGCTCGGAGATCGGCGTCGAGACCGATCGCGAGTACCTGCTGCTCTCCTACGAGGTCTTCACCGGGTGGAAGAACGACGCCGAGCACCACGCGTTCGCGTCACCTCCCGGTGCGACCGACGACTTCCGCTACGGGATGGCGCTCAACCCGCACATGCGGGCGTTCATCACGCACGGCCAGTACGACCTCGTGACGCCGTACTACGCGAGCGACCGCCTGCGGAATCTCATGCGGCTCGACCCGCAGATGGCCGACCGGCTGACGGTTCAGCACTACGGCGGCGGGCACATGTTCTACGCGTGGGAGACGAGCCGGCACGCGTTCACGGCCGCGATCGCTGCGTTCGTCGACGACGCGGTCTAACCGCGTGTTCACCAGGTACGCGTCCGCGAGGCGCTTCGGAGCCCGCAGGAGCCAGCTCTCCTCGATCCGCTCCTCGAGCTCGGCCTCGGTCCGACGCGTCTCGAGCCGAATCAGCAGGATCGGATGGCCCTCGTAGTGCGCGGTCTCGAAGAGACACCTCGGGCTCGGCGGCGATCGCGAGCTGCTTCTCGTCCGGATCGATCCGAAGCGCGAGCGCGCCATCAGCGTGTCGGTCGGGACTGATCCACGCGAAGAGCTTGCCGCCGACCTTGAAGGCCGGCTGGCCGTACGTCGTCGACTCCTCGGCGCCAGGAAGCGACGACGCGATCTCGCGAACCGTCCCCCAGTCCGCTCATCAGCCCGCCGCGCGACGTACGTCCGCCGCGAGCCGCTTCGGCGCCTGGATGAGCCACGCTTCCTCGAGGCGCTCGCGGAGCTCCTCCCGGTCGATCGCCTCGAGGCGGATCTGGACTCCGGGCCACCCGTCGTAGTGCGGGCTCGAGAAGTACACGTCCGGATTCGAGTCGAGGATCAGCGGCTTCTCGTCGCGCTCGACCCGGATCCCGAGACCGCCGCCGTCGCGCTCGCGGGCGGCCCATGCGAAGATCTTGCCGCGGACCGGAACGCGACCCGATCTTCGCCGACTCCTCGGCCTCGGGAAGCGCGAGCGCAAGCTCGCGCACCGTGTCCCAGTCGACCATGTCGAAACCCTAACCCTCGGGAGGGCCAGGTTCGACCGGCGCGATTCCTAGAGTTCCCGCGATGGAACCGGCCGAGTCACGGCGCGTCGAGCTCATCCTGCCGATGCGCACGGTCATCGTCGTCGCGGCGGCGATCGGGCTCATGGCTGCGTTCGCGGCCATCGGCGACACGTTCCTGATCGTCTTCGTCGGCATCTTCCTCGCGTTCGTCTTCGAGTACCCCGTCCGCTTCGTGATGGCGAAGACGCGGATGTCGCGCGGCCTGGCTGCGACCGTCACGGTGCTCGGGACGGCGCTCGCGGTCGTCGGGCTGATGCTGCTCCTGCTCGTGCCGCTCGTCGGGAGCGTGCGCGATTTCCTGCAGGATCTTCCCGCGCTCGTCGAAGAGCTGCGCGCATCCGACGAGCTCTCCTCCTGGCTCGGCGACTCGGGGGCGGCAGGGAACGTGCAGGACGGCGCCGAGCAGGTCTCCGTCTCGATCCCCGATGCGATCTCGTCGGTGCTCGGCATCGCGGGCAGCTTCTTCACGGTCTTCCTCGCCGGCTTCACGATCCTCTTCATCTGCCTCTTCCTGCTCACGGACGTGGCGAACCTCAAGCGCTCGCTGACGAGCGTCCTCATGCCGGGCGAGGACGACCGCTGGCTCCTCGTCTGGGAACGCGTGACGGAGACCATCTCGCGATGGGCGATCGGCGTCATCGTCATCGCGACGATCGCCGGAACGATCCAGGGGACCACAGCCTGGCTCCTCGGGTCGAGCTACGCGATCGCGCTCGGGGTGATCGCGGGTCTGCTCGACATGATCCCGAACATCGGCGCGACGATCGCCGGCTTCGTCCTCGTGCCGACGCTCTGGGCCGAGGAGGGGCTCACGGCGGCGCTCATCATGCTGGTCGTCGTTCTCGCGTACCAGCAGCTCGAGAACAACATTCTCACGCCGAAGATCCAGGGCAAGGCGGTGCAGCTCTCGGCGTTCTTCATCATCGTCGCGGTGACTCTCTTCGGCGCGCTGCTCGGCGTGCTCGGCGCGCTCACCGCGGTGCCGCTCGCCGCGACGATCCAGATCTTCGTCCAGGAGCTGACGAAGGCGCGGCGCGAGCAGGTCGCCGCAGCGAGAGCGGCCGCCGAGCCCGCATAGGCACGATTCGGCTGGCTACGCGGCGAGCGGCGCGCCGAGCAGCACGGCGGCTGCGCCTACCGCGCCCGCTGCGAGCAGCGTGAGGACGACGCCTCGCCGGAGCACGAAGAGGAAGACGGCAGCGCCGGCCAGCACTCGCCCACTGCCACGTCTCCTGCAACGCCAGCGAGAGCGGGATCGCGGAGCCGAGGATCGCGCCGATCGCGGCCGGCCCGGCGCCGTCGAAGAAGCGGCGCACATCTGCATTCGCGAGGAAGCGGTCGAAGCTCCGGGCGCCCACGAGGACGAACGCGAACGACGGCGCGAATGCGACCAACGACGCGACGAGCGCACCGGGAACGCCTGCCGCCGCGTAGCCGACCGCCGCAACCGTGTGCGTGACCGGCCCTGGCGTGACCTGTCCGAGCGCCACCGCGTTCAGGAACTCCGTGTCGGTCATCCAGCCGTACCGCTCGACCGCGTCGGCCTGCATGAGCGGGATGATCACGAAGCCCCCGCCATACGAGAGCGCGCCGACCTTGAGCGCGACCCAGCTGAGGGAGGCGAACGTCCCGCCGGTCGCCGCAGCCACGATCAGTGCCGGAAACGGCGCGATCGAGAGGCCGCTACCCGCGAGCCGTCGCCACCCGACCTCGACCGCTCCGCACGCGAGCAGCACTGCGACGAGCCAGGGCCCGAGGGTCGCCGCCGAGGCTGCGCCGAGCAGCGCGTAGACGACGAATCGCCGGCGCACATCCGATCCGACCCGGTGCCAGGCAGGCCTGAGCAACAGGAGCCCCGCGTGAACGGCGACCGCCGCCACGGCTGCTCCGGCTCCCGCACCGGCACCCCGGATCCAGTCGGGCGGGGAGCCGAGGAAGAGCGCCGCCAGCGCGACGATCAGGACGAGGCCGGGAAGGATGAAGCTGAGCCCGCCGACCAGCGCACCCGCGAGGCCGCGCGTCCTCCAGGCCGTGTAGATCGCGAGCTGCGTCGACGCAGGCCCGGGGAGGAGGTTGGCGGCGGCGAGCCCGTCCTCGAACTGCTCCGGCGGCATCCACCTGCGGCGCTCGACGACGAGCTCGCGAAGCAGTGCGATGTGCGCCGGTGGCCCACCGAATCCGACGATCCCGATCCGTCCCCACGCGCGCGCGACCGCTCCGAGCGTGGGCATGTCGCCCGTCAGCTCGCGGCGGTTCCGATGGCCGCTTCGCCCTCGCCGACGGCGACGACGTCACGACGGCTCAGCAGGAACAGGAGCGCGAAGAAGCCGCTGGCGACGAGCGCGGCGCTGCCGAGGTACGCGACGTGGAAGCCGTCCACGAGCGCCTGGGCCTCGTCTGCCGGCTGCGGCGCACCGCTGAGCCCGCTCAGCGTGTCCTGTGTCGCCTCGACCGAGAGCGTCGCGAGGATCGCGAGGCCGAGCGCGCCGCCGATCTGCTGCGAGGTGTTGTAGAGACCGGACGCGAGCCCCGCGTCGTCCGCCGGAATGCCGCTCGTCGCGATGAGTGTGATCGGGACGAACGTGAGCCCCATGCCGATGGAGGCGAGCATGATCCCCGGCAGGAGGTCCGTGACGTACGAGCCGTCCGGCTGCAGCCGCATGAAGAGCAGCAGGCCGACGACCGCCATCGGCATCCCGATGAGCGGCACCTCGCGTGCGCCGAGCTTCGGGACGAGGCTCTGCGACAGTCCCGCCCCGATGATGATTCCCGCCGTGAACGGGAGGAACGCGAGCCCTGCCTCGAGCGCGGAGTACCCGAGTACGCGCTGGAGATACAGCGTGTTGAAGTAGAACATCGCGAAGAGCCCGGCCGCGACGAAGAACATGACGACGTTGGCGGCGCGCACCGTCCGGACGCGGAAGATGCTGAGACGGACGAGCGGCTCGGCCGAGCGCAGCTCGATCACGAGGAACGCGCCGAGTAGCGCAATGGCGAGGGCGAAGAACCCGCCGGTGTGCAGTGAGACCCAGCCCTTCTCCTGCGCCTTGACGATCCCGTAGACGAGGGCCAGCAGCCCGGACGTGACCGTGACCGCGCCTGCGACGTCGAAGCTCTTGTGCGCGTGCTCGTCCTTCGACTCGGGGACGATCCGCATCGACGCGATGAAGACGGCGATCCCGACGGGCACGTTGACGTAGAAGATCCACGGCCACGAGAACGCCGTCGTGAGCACGCCGCCGAGGACGAGACCGACGGCGCCTCCGCCCACAGCGATCGCTGCCCACACACCCATCGCCTTCGTCCGCTCCGCGCCCTCCTCGAACGTCGTCGTGATGATCGAAAGAGCGGCCGGCGCGACGAGTGCGGCTCCGAGACCCTGGAGCCCGCGGAAGAGGATGAGCGCCTCCGAGCTCGGCGCCAGTCCGTTGAGAAGCGATGCGACGGTGAAGACCACGACACCGACGAGGAAGATGCGCTTCCGCCCGATGAGGTCTCCTGCGCGCCCGCCGAGGAGCAGGAACCCACCGAACGTGAGCGCATAGGCGTTGACGACCCACTGCAGGTCGGCGTCGGACATGTTCAGGTCTTCCTGGATCGACGGCAGCGCGACGTTCACGATCGTCGCGTCGAGGATCACCATGAACTGCGCCATGCAGACGAGCACGAGCACGAGCCACGGGTTGACGCCGTGGTCCTGCGCCGGAGCGCGCGTGGCGGCGAGCTCGCTCATGAATCGCGCACCCTAGCGATCGACGCTACGGTCCCCTCTCGCCCGACAGATCCTCGAGGTTCGCCGGTGGCAGGTCGTTCGAGAAGAGTGCTATCGCCGGGGTCACGATCGTGTGGGCGATCGTCGCCTCGAGCATCTTCCGCGTCCCGGGAACCGCAAGCGCCTCGCGGATGGAGCGGATGCCCGCGCCGTCGGAGACGATCGCGGCGGGGCCATCCGACTCTGCGCCGGCCTCGATCAGCATCTCGCCTCCGACCGAGAGCCCGATCGCTCCGATCCGGTCCGGGTCGACGTCGGGGCGGCTCTGCAGGAACGCAACGGCAGCTCTGACGTCTCGCTCGCCCTTCCAGCCAAAGGCGTTCGGGTCGCCTTCGCTCTCGCCCTCACCGCGTCGGTCGAACAGCAACACGCCGTAGCCGTGGCGCGCCAGCATCCGGGCTGGCCGCTGCGGACCGCTCCGACCCGGGAATGCGATCACGGCAGCGCGGTTCTTCGACGGGACGTACCACCCCTCGAGCTCGAGCCCGTCGCTCGTCGTAAACGAGACGTCCTCGTACGCCGTCCCCAGCTCGGGCGTGGGGACGAAGCCCCGTGCGACGTGCGTGAAGACGTACGAGACCGAAAGCGGGAGCATCAGGAGGTAGAGGACTGCGAGTCCACCGACGGCAAGGAGCATCCGGCGGACGTAACGCCATGTGCGGCTGCCGCCGGCCTTCCTCGAGCGCCAGAGTGCGACGAAGGCGAGACCGATGAGCACGATGCCCGCCGGGATCGTGAGCAGCCCGGTGAAGTCGTCGCCGGTCGGGCCGCCCTTTGTCGTGTAGTAGCCGGCCTCGACGCCGGTCACGATCCCGAAGATCCCGACGAACAAAGCGACGACGGCCCGGAGCCCGGCCCGGAGGTGCGGGTAACCCCACGCGGCCAGTCCGATCACGGCGAGCGGCACGAGCCCGCTGACGAGGTGCTCGGACGCGGATGTCCCCGGCTGCGGCTGCAAGAAATTGTCGTCGGCGATGTGGAGCGCGATCAGGGCGATCGCCGAAAGGAACACCGCGTACTCGGCGCGTCCCACGGTTCTCGGAGCGCTCGTCGTCACGGCGAGGCCGAGGTGCCCCGCTCAGCCTCGGCCTTGAGGTAGCGGACACCGTCAGTGAGGGCAGCGTCGAGCGTCTTCTGCAGCGAGCGCCGCAGCAGGCGTGCGACGAGACCGTCGTAGGACTCCTCCGTGCGCACGCGCGTGTGACGGTCGCGCTGCTCGAGACGCCAGACGTGGATCGCACTGATTCCGAGCGTCTTGCCGGTCCACGCGATGAGTCTTGGGCGCTCGACGAGGGTCACGGTGGAGGTGATGGTGCTCGGCCCTGCCTTCCACCGAAATGTCGTGCCCCCGATCGCGGGCCCGTCGATCGAGACCGACTTCACGTCGGGGTTCCACGCCGGCCACTGCTCGATTGCCGTGAGGATGCGCCAGACGTGTTCGATCGGCGCGTCGACCTCTCCCTCGGCGGACGAGACGACGGGCGCGTCCTGGTTGACTGCCGCGTCGCCGGGTTCTGTCTTCGCCTTGATGGTCGAGTTCTTCGTGTCCATCGAAGTCACGACGCCGGCTCGACTGAGGGAGGTGTAGACGAGGCGATCGGCTCGACCGATCCGCCGTGCTCGAGGTGAGGCAGCCACTCGAGCCAGCTGGGCAGATACCAGTTCCAGTCGCCGAGGAGCTTCATCGAGGCGGGGAGCAGGATCGCTCGCACGATCGTCGCGTCGAGCAGGATCGCCACCGCGAGCCCCACGCCGATCTGCTTGAAGATCATGAACGAGAGGATCCCGAACACCGAGAAGACGCAGACCATCACGAGCGCAGCGCTCGTGATGACGCCGGCGGTCGTCTTGATCCCGTGCGAGATGGCCTCGTCGGTGGTGGATCCGCGGTCATAGGCCTCGCGGATGCGACTCAGGATGAACACGTGGTAGTCCATCGAAAGCCCGAAGAGGATCACGAACAGGAAGATCGGGAGGAACGGCACGATGCCGCCTGTGTTCTCGAAACCGAGCAGCTGCTTCCCCCAGCCGTGCTGGAAGACGAGCACGAGGACGCCGTAGGCGGCCGCGACGGAGAGCAGGTTGAGGACGATCGCCTTTGCCGCGATGACGAGTGAGCGGAAGGCGACGAGCAGCAGGATGAAGGCGAAACCGAGCACGAAGGCAAACACGAACCAGACGACCGACTTCATGTAGTCGTTGAAATCCTTCGACTCCGCGGCGAACCCGCCGACTGCGACCTCGACGTCCGGAACTGCCCCGATCGTCTCTGGGACGACCTCGCCACGCAACGCCGCGAGGGCGGCATTGGACGGCCCGTCGTTTCCCTTGCCGGCGATCGGGATCGCGACGTTCGCGACCGTGCGATCTGCGTTGACGTCGACGAAGATCGGCTGCTGCATGAGCCCGGTGGCAACGGCGCGCCTCTCGAGCTCGTCGATTGCACTCCGGACCTCGGGTGAGGTGACGTCCGCCGCCTTGACGACGACGTTCGCCGGGATCTCGGTGCCCGGGAATGCCTGCTGGAGCCGGTTGTACGTCTTCAGCACCTCGAGCCCCTGCGGGTAGGTGTCGATGCCCGGCTCCGCGGTATGCAGCGTCAGCGCCGGCGCGGCGATGAGCAGGAGCAGCCCACCGGAGAGAACGGCCGAGAGCGCCGGTCTTCGCAGGACACGGTCGACGATCGCGCCCCAGACCCGACCCTCTTCACCGTCTCGGCGCAGCCGATGGATGAAGGGCACGCGCAGCCGCTCGACGTTGTCGCCGAGTGCCGAGAGGACCGCCGGCAGAACCGTCAGCGAGCCGATCACGGCGACAGCGACGACGATCATCGTGGCCACGCCGAACGGCGCGAATCCGGCGCCGGCGAAGAGCATGCCGCCCATGGCGACGATGACGATCGCCCCGGAGATGAGGACAGAGCGCCCAGAGGTCGCGGCCGCGATCTCGAGCGCTTCCTCGGAGCTTCGCCCGGCCGCGCGCTCCTCGCGCTCTCGCTTCAAATAGAACATCGAGTAGTCGACCCCGACGGCGAGCCCGATCAGGAGCACCATCGCGTACAGCGACTCGTCGCTCGGCCAGATGTGGCTCGGGATCGCCCACAGCCCGAAGGTGGCGATCACGGCTGTCAGTGCGAGGAGCAACGGGATCCCCGCCGCGACGAGCGCGCCGAAGACGACCAGGAGGATGATCAGCGTGATCGGAACCGAGTAGAGGCCGGCCTTCTTCAGGTCGTCCATGAACGCTCCCTCGAGCTCCTTGTCCACGCTTCCGTCCCCGAACGCGCCGATGAAGACATCCGGATGCGCGGCCTGCGCGTCGGCCAACGCGAGGAGGATCGGGTCGATCTTGTCGACGGCGAGATCCGAATCGCCGCGGATCTCGAATTCGACGAGCATCGAGCGTCCGTCTGCAGAGATCTGGCCGGCGTTCTCCGCGTCGAGTGGTGAGCGGATGTTCGCTACGTCTCCCTCGCGCAAGAGCGTCCCGACCACCGCGCGCGTCGCGGCGACGAACTCAGGATCGCTCGCTCGTAGAGAGTCGCTCTGGATGAGGACGGTCTCCGCCGCGGGACGGTGGAAGCTCTCGTCGAGGATCTCGAGCGCTCTCCCCGACTCTCCCGGTCCGGAGAACTCGGTTGCCTGCTCGGCGCCGATGACGGACGACCCGACGAAGAACGACGCGAAGACAAACGCGAGCCAGCCGAAGATCGCAGTCTTTCGGTGGTTGGCGCTCCAGCGCCCCATGCGGGCCGCGATGTTCTTCGAATGATTCACAGGGGCCATGGGCTCTCCTTTCGGGAGTCCGGGCTCACAGGCATGCGAGCCCGGTG
Source organism: uncultured Gaiellaceae bacterium (assembly GCA_963820635.1). Classification (GTDB taxonomy): domain Bacteria; phylum Actinomycetota; class Thermoleophilia; order Gaiellales; family Gaiellaceae; genus GMQP-bins7. The sequence goes on from CAWGAN010000001.1 coordinate 67,318, forward strand.
CGAGCTCCCTCACGGAATCTCGACTTCGTTGACTGTTTCGGCGGTGGTGCGTTCGGCGACGTAAAACGGGAGTAGACCGAGCGCCTCGGCCTCGGATCCGGCCTCCACTGTCCACCAGATCGCATGCCCACCGGAGTGGCATGATGCGAGGGTCATCTGGCGCCGGAGCCGGCTTTCGTACCCTTTGAACGAGGCAAACACGACGCCGCACTCGTGCGGCTCGTGTCGGTGGTGGAGCATGTATCGGAGCACCGAACGAGCTTGACGCGCGACGGCTTCGCCGACATCGGGGGAGCACCCTGATTTCTCGATTCGGGAACCCTGATCTATCGTGGATGCAAGAATGGCCGTGCTTGCCGAGCACCTCGTCGGGCGCGCCGACGAGCTCGGCGAGCTGGAGCGCGCGCTCGCCGAGGTGGAGGAGGGCAAGCCAGCTGCGCTCGAGCTGGTCGGCGAGCCCGGGATCGGCAAGAGTCGCCTCATCTCGGAGCTGATCGCACGTGCCGACGAGCGCGCGCAGCTCGTGCTCTCGGGTAGGGCATCGGAGCTGGAACGTGACCTGCCCTTCGGGGTGTTCGTCGATGCGATCGACGAGTACATCCGCGGTCTCGAACCGCGTCGCCGTGACGCGCTGGACGAGGAGCTCTGCGTCGCGCTCGCGCCGATCTTCCCTTCGCTCTCCGGGTTCGTCGCCGACGGTGCGGGCGCTCCCCAGCACGAGCGGTACCGCAGCCACCGCGCCGTCCGCGCGCTCCTTGAGCGTCTGACGGCGACGCAGCCGGTCGTGCTCGTACTCGACGACGTCCACTGGGCCGACGCCGCATCGACCGAGCTGCTGGGCTTCCTGCTCCGCCGGCCACCCGATGCTGGCGTGCTCATCGTGGTCGCCCTCCGGCCCGCACAGGCGCCTGAACGGCTAATGGCCGCGCTCGAGCCGGCGCGCCGTGCCGGAACTCTCGTGTGCGTCGAGCTCGCTCCCCTGACGCGAGCCGAGGCCGGACAGCTCCTGGCCCCCGTTGACGATGACACGCTGACAGCTCTCTACGACGACAGCGGCGGTAATCCGTTCTATCTGGAGCAACTCGCAAGGTCGAACGAGCGCGCGGGGTCGGTCTCACCCGCACCACCTCACGCCTTGGCGGACCTCCACGTGCCAGCGAGGGTCGCCGCTGCACTCGCCGAAGAGCTTGCACTGCTTCCCGTCGACGCGCGGCTCGTCCTCCAGGGCGCGGCCGTGGCCGGTGATCCTTTCGATCCGGAGATCGCGGCGGCGGCGGCAGCTATCGACGAGGGCTTGGTACTCGAGGCCGTCGACGAGCTCCTCGAGCTCGATCTGATTCGCCAGACCGACGTGCCTCGGCGGTTTCGCTTCAGGCATCCGCTCGTGCGCCGTGCGGTCTACGAATCGACGGCGGCGGGGTGGCGCCTCGGCGCGCACGAGCGGAGCGCTGAGGCGCTTGCTGTCCGCGGGGTGAGCGCGTCGGAACGCGCTCATCACGTCGAGCTCGCAGGAAGAGAGGGCGACGAGGCGGCAGTTGCGACATTGCGCGAAGCTGGTGACGCCGCTGTGAGTCGGGCGCCAGCCAGTGCCGCTCACTGGTACGCGTGCGCCGTGCGACTACTCGCGGACGACGCCGCTCCGGAGCAGCGGGTGGAGCTCCTCCTCTCACGCGCAGGGGCGCTTGCCGCCTGCGGGCACTTCGCCGACGCTCACTCTGCGCTCCTGGAGAGCATCGATCTCGTCCCGGAGGACGCAGTCGCACTGCGCGTCCGGCTGACGACCGCGTGCGCCGGCGTCGAGCACCTGCTTGGTCGGCACGAGGACGCGCACGATCGCCTGATACGGGCACTTACGGGCCTCGAGGACGCACAGTCGCCGGAGGCCGCTGCGCTGATGATCGAGCTCGCGCTCGATGGCGTCTACAGGATGGAGTTTGAGCAGATCGGCGTCTGGGCTGGCCCGGCGCTCGAGATCGCGAGAGCGCTAGACGATCTGCCGCTGATCGCGGCCGCCACTGCGATCCTCGCGTGGGGCGCCGGACTCTGCGGCAGGGTCGCCGAGGCGGAGACCTATCGCTCGGAGGCCGCCGACCTCGTCGACTCGCTGTCGGACGAGGAGTTGGCTCTTCGTCTCGATGCCGCGATCAATCTGGCAGGTGCGGAGCTCTACCTCGACCGTTTCGGCGAGACGGCCGCGCATGCCGAGAGAGTGGTCGCCATCGCCACAGCGACCGGGCAGCCGGCGGTCGCCGTGTTCGGATTCATGCTCCTGGCCTGGGCCAGGATGCTGCGTGGCGAGCTGGCCGCCGCCGCCGAGATGCTCGACAGCAAGGTGACCGAGATGCGGCTCTACGACCTGCGCGTGACCGTCGAACGCATCGAAGGGCGCTCGGTGTGTGGGCTCGAGGTCGGCGACTACTTCGAGGTCACGGAGTCGAGCCGCGTTCGCATTCCCGACGGCAAGCACTTCTGCCTGTTCGCGTTGCAGTCCGTGCTCCCGCTCCTGCCCGCGAAGATGCGGCGACTCGCCGCCGAGGACTGGCTGGAGCAGGACTCGCTCGTCGCGTGCCCCGATCCCGATGAGCGCCTCGTCATGCGCATCGAGCGGATCGGCGAGCGCACGCTCGTCACCGAGGACTTGACGTAGCGCGCGAGCTCGGCATCGGGCTTCGAACCGACCAGGAGCCCGCGACGTACGAGGCGATCGCTCGGCGTGCGGAGGACGCGGGCATCGACGTGATCTCGGTCTTCCACGACCTGCTCTACCAGCCCGCGATCGGGCCGCTCCTGCTGATGGCGCGTGTCACGGAGCGGATCCGCCTCGGCCCGGTTGCGCTGAATCCCTTCACGCTGCATCCGTACGAGATCGCCGGCCAGGCCGCGATGCTCGACGCGGTCTCGGGCGGACGTGCGTACCTCGGCCTCGCGAAGGGTGCGTGGCTCGATCGGCTCGGGATCGAGGAGGCGCAGCCGTTGGCCGCACTTCGTGAAGCTGTCGCGATCGTCGAGGCGCTCCTCGCCGGCGACACGGCCGGCGTCGACGGAGAGCGGTTCACGCTCGAGCCGGGCACCGCTCTCGCGTATCCGCGTGTGCGAGACCGCGTGCCGCTGCTGATCGGCACGTGGGGGCGTGAGACAGCTCGCTGGGCCGGAACGGTCGCCGACGAGGTGAAGATCGGCGGAAGCGCGAACCCCGACCTCCTGCCTGTCGTTCGAGGCTGGATCGACAACCCGAACGTGCGTCTCGTGATCGGCTGCGTCACGGTCGTGGACACGGACGGCGAGTGGGCGCGAGCCCACGCGGAAGCCATGGTGCAGCCGTATCTCGACGTCGTCGCGCGACACGATCCGACGCTCGAGCCCGGAGAGGAGCCCGCAGGCTCGAGCGCTTCTGTATCGCCGGTACGCCGGACGAGGTGGCCGCACGGGTCGTCGAGCTCTGGGAGGCCGGAGCCGACCGCGTCGAGCTCGGGACGCCTCAGGGCCGTACGCCGCTCGGCGGAGTCGAGCTCATCTGCGACCGCGTCCTTCCCCTGCTCGGGCGCTGAGTCGAGTTCTCTAGCATGGCGAGATGCCCGAGTCGTCCACGACGCTCGCGCCATCGCTCGCCGAGCAGCTCGAGGCCTATCGCGTCGAGCTCACCGGCTACTGCTACCGCATGCTCGGCTCGCTCGACGCCGAGGATGCCGTGCAGGAGACGTTCATCCGCGCGTGGCGCGCGTACGACAGCTTCGAAGGCCGCTCGGCGCTGCGCTCGTGGCTCTACCGCATCGCGACGAACGTCTGCTACGACATGCTCGAGAGCCGCAAGCGCCGCGCTCGGCCCATGGATCTCGGGCCGGCCGGCGAGCCGATCGTCGAGAACCTGCGCACGCCCGACCAGCTCTGGATCGAGCCGATGCCGGACGCGCTCGTGGTGCCCGACGGCGATCCGGCCGCGATCGTCGGCGCGCGCGAGTCCGTTCGTCTCGCATTCGTCGCGGCGCTCCAGCAGCTTCCGGCCCGGCAGCGGGCCGTGCTCATCCTCTGCGAGGTCCTGCGCTGGAAGGCGGCCGAGGTCGCGGAGCTCCTGGAGACGAGTGTCGCCTCCGTGAACAGCGCACTGCAGCGTGCCCGCGCAACGCTCGAGGCGAGCGACGCGACGCCGTCGACGACGTCACCGTCCGTCGACGCTGCGAGCGAGGAGCTCCTGCAGCGGTACGTGACCGCGTTCGAGCAGTACGACATGGACGCGCTCACGACGCTGATCCGTGAGGACGCGACGCAGTCGATGCCGCCGTTCGACCTCTGGCTCACGGGGCGCGACGACATTCTCACCTGGTGGTTCGGCCCCGGCAACACGCTGTCGCGACTCGCGCGTCGTCCGGGTCGAGTCCGCGAACGGAGCACCCGCGTTCGGGCAGTACCGGCCGAAGCCGGACGGCGATGGCTACGAGCCGTGGGCGCTGCAGGTGCGTCGAGATCGAGGACGGCCGGATCGTCGAGCTCACGTTCTTCCTCGACGTCGAGACCGTGTTCCCGCGCTTCGGCTTGCCTCTCGAGTATCTCGGGCTAGGCCGTCACTCGTCGAAGAAGTCTGCGACGATCTCGGCGTCGCCGGGCATCCGCTCGCTGAAGACGAGGAGCTCGATCCCGTCCGAGCCGGCTTCGAAGCCGCGCGTCACCGTCGGTCCGACCCGAATCGCGTCCAGCCGCTCGACATCGATCTCGTCGTCGTCCAGACGAAGCACCCCGGCACCCGAGAGGACCACGTACACCTCCACGGCCTGTTCGTGCCGGTGTCCGAACGCGTGGTGCTTGCCGGGCTTGACGACCTGGTACGAGACCCCGAGCGTGTCGAGTCCGAGATCGCTTCCCGCAAAGCGCGCCTCCTGGAACTCCGAGAAGCCGCCCTGTACCGCCATGTCCTCGACATCGCCGAGGTTCTTGAGTGTGAAGTCGGTCATGGCAGGAGGGTTGCCCGCGCTGACTCGGCCGAAACCTAGCGTCTGGTTCGCGAACCCTCCCATGATCCGGGCCGGGCGCTCGGCGAGCACGTGCGTCAGGCCCATGAGCTCGACGACCTCCAGGAGGGCGGCGGAGGCGTTCCGCAGCCTCACCTCGCACCCGAGCCGGCGCGCGGCAAGCTGAAGCCGGGCGAGAGCGTCCACTGTGACGGCGTCGGGGGCGACGCCGGCGACGTCACAAGCGACGACATCGCCGCTCGCGCGAAGCAGCGCACACACGCGGTCGCACAGACCGGGAAGGTCGGCGCGGGTGATCGGGCCGCGGATGGCGAAGGCGACCTCGTGCGGCCCGGATGACGGCATCTCTGCTGAGACCCTCGCGACGGAGGATTGTCATCGCCGCTGCGTCCTCACGAATCAGCGTGCGTCACTCGAACTCGAGCTTGCGTAGTACGTTGCCGGAATGCGCGAAGCGAGCGATGAGTTGTAGAAGGCTTACCGGTCTTTCTGAAAACGATCATGTGGGGGGTAGAGCGATGACCGAGCACGACCTGGGATCTGACAAGGGGCGGTTAGCCGCTCACGAACGACTCTCGAGTGGCGCACTCGCGAGCTGGATGCGCGCCTGCGCGAACCATCCATGGCGCGTGATGATCACCTGGGTCGGGATCATCGCCGGGCTCATCCTTCTCGTCGCCACCGTCGGCGGGAGCCTGAAGGACGAGTTCACGATCCCGGGCTCCGAGACGCAGAAGGCAACGGATCTGATCGAGGCCGAGTTCGCAGCCGAGCAGGGCGGGGTGCTCAACATCGTCTTCGCGGCACCCGAAGGCGAGCGACTCGACGAGCCGGCGGCGCGGAAGGCCGCGATCGTGGCGGCAATCGCCAAGCTGAGAACGCCTGAGTTCGAGACGATCGGACCAGACGAGCGAGCGGGTGTCGAGAGCGTTGGAGACCCCTTCAGCGAGAACACCTTCTCCGAGGACGGACGGATCGCCTACGCCGAAGCTCAGTTCGACCGCGTCATCTACGACGCGGATCGCGAGGAAGTGCTCGCCGTCCAGGAGGCGGTTCGCGAGGGTGTCGCCGCGCAAGGCGTGGTCGTCGAGTTCAACGGCGACGCCGAGTTCCCGCCGATCGAGCAGGGGACGCAGGAGCTCCTCGGCCTGCTCGCCGCGCTCATCGTGCTGCTCGTCGTCTTCCGCACGCTCGTCGCGACGGCGATCCCGCTCGCACTGGCGATCGTCGCGCTGATGACGGCGTTCCTGCTCCTCTTCATCCTCGCCGGGCTCACCGACATCAACACGATCACGCCGTTGCTCGTGTCCATGATCGGCCTCGGCGTCGGCATCGACTACTCGCTGTTCATCGTCACCCGCTTCCGGCAGCTGCTCCACGACGGGCTGTCCCCTCGCGACGCCGCCGCCGAGGCCGGTGCATCGGCAGGCCGGGCGACGGTCTTCGCAGGACTGACCGTCGCCATCTCGGTGACGGGCCTCGCGTTCTTCGGGATGGACTTCATCACGAAGCTCGGGATCGGCTCGGCGCTCGGCGTTCTCACCACGGTGCTGATCGCCAACTCGCTGCTGATCGCCGTCCTCGCGAAGCTGGGTCACAAGGTCGATCGGCTCAAGGTGCCGTTCCTGCGCAGGATCGACGACTCCGAGGAGGCTCGCGAGCGGACGCTCATCGCCCGCTGGGGTCGCTTCGTGACGGCGCACGCCCGCGCCGTCTTCGTCGTCGTGCTGCTCGTCCTGCTCGTGGCGGCCGCGACGTCTGGGCTCGTGCGCCTCGGCGCCTCCGACCAGGGCACGCAGCCAAGTGAGCAGACTGCACGTCGCGCGTACGACCTGCTCGCCGAGGGCTTCGGCGCCGGCTTCAACGGCCCGATCCCGATCGTCGTCGACGTGAACGGCGACGAGGGAGCACCGCAGCGGGTGTACGAGGGCGTCCAGGGCCTCGAGGGCGTCGCGTCGGTCGGCGAGCCGCAGTTCAACGACGAGAAGACCGTCGCAATCGTCTTCGTCACCCCGGATTCGGCGCCGCAGGACGAGGAGACCGGCGTGCTCGTCGACCGGCTCAGAGGCGACGTGGCACCGGCCGCGACCGAGGGCGGCGACGCGGTCGTCTACGTCTCCGGACTGAACGCCGCGTTCAAGGACATCGCCGACCGGATCTACGAGCGACTCCCGCTGTTCCTGCTCTACATCATCGGCGTCACGTTCCTCGTGCTCGCGATGGCGTTCCGATCGGTCGTGATCGCGCTCGCCGCAGCGGTGACGACGCTCATCTCGGCCTTCGTCGGATTCGGCGTGCTCACGCTGATCATCCAGGAAGGGCACCTGCTGTCCCTGACCGGGCTCGACCGAACGGGACCGATCGAGACGTTCGTGCCGCCGATCGCCTTCGCGATCCTCTTCGGGCTCTCGATGGACTACATGGTGTTCCTCATGAGCCGTATCCGAGAGGAGCACGTGAACGGCCTGAACACGAAGGAGGCGGTGGAGCACGGGATCGCGGCGATCGGGCGCGTCGTCGTCGCCGCCGCGCTGATCATGGGCACGGTGTTCGCGGCCTTCATCCTCACGGCCGACCGCATCTCGAAGGAGTTCGGCCTGCTGCTCGCGGTCGCGATCCTGACCGATGCGTTGCTGGTGCGGATGACGCTCGTCCCGTCCTTCCTCACGATGCTCGGCGAGAAGTCGTGGTACATGCCGCGCTGGCTCGACAGGCTCCTGCCGAACATCACGATCGAGCCTCCGCACGACGGGGAGGAGCACGCGCCCGCCCCCGTCGCCCGGCCGGAGCCGAGCGAAGCCTGACCCTGGGCGGGCGGAGCCTTCGGGCTCCGCCCGCCTACTCCACGACGCGGCGCAGCCAGGCCTGTACGGCGGCTGCGACCGCAGGGAGGTCGGATCGCAAGCTGTGATCACCGGACACCGTGACCACCGTCCGCAGCGCCGACGCCGGTGGGACGCCGAACGGGTCGCGCTCGCCTTGCACGACGAGCGTCGGCACGCTGACTGCATCCAGCTCGGGGAGCCTGCTCGTCGCCGGCTTCCCGCCGGAGCGGCGTGGAGGCAGGAGCGGGAACGCGAGGCAGAGGACGCCGTGCGCGCCGATCTGCTCGACCGTGCGGCACGCGACGCGCGCGCCCGAGGAGCGTCCGCCGACCACGACCGGCAGACCCCTGGCGACCTCGGAGCGCAGGTGCTCGACCACCGCGATCCACGCCGTGTCGAGCATGTGCGCGGGAGAGGGGCTGCGACGTCCGGCGACCCGGTATGGCTGCTCGACGAGCGCCACGTCGACACTCCGCCTCGAGCGCGGCGTCGGAAGCCGCCACGAGGTCGCGAGACGTCACGCCGCCGCCCGCGCCGTGGCCGAGAACGACGAGGCCGCGTCTCGCGCCTTCGCCGGATCGGAGATGCACGCGCGCCGTGCCGTGCGGGGTGTCGACCTCGAGCGTCACGCACGGAGTGTGCCGATGAGTTTTGCGCGCGCGATGCGTCCTAGGTGCGATATCGAAACGAAAGGACTGCACCGATGACGATGAGCTCCCGCGCACGCTGGCTGGCCCTGCTGGTTCTCTGCCTCGGCGACCTGATGATCGTCCTCGATGTGACGATCGTCGGCGTTGCGCTGCCGTCGATTCAGGAGGATCTCGGGTTCTCCGAGGAGTCGCTCGCGTGGATCGTCAATGCGTACCTGATCACCTTCGGTGGGTTCTTGCTGCTCGGCGGCCGGCTGGGCGACATCTTCGGCCACCGACGGCTGTTCCTGCTCGGCATCACCCTGTTCACGCTTGCTTCGGCTGCATGCGGATTCGCGACGTCGCAGGAGATGCTCGTCGGCGCACGCGCCGTGCAGGGCATCGGCGGCGCGGTCGTGTCCGCCGTCGCGCTGTCGCTGATGATGACGCTCTTCACGGAGCCTGCCGAGCGCGCGAAGGCGATGGGCGTGTTCGGCTTCGTCGCCTCGGGCGGCGGGTCGATCGGCGTGCTGCTCGGAGGGGTGCTCACGGACGCCCTCGACTGGCACTGGATCTTCCTCGTCAACGTGCCGGTCGGAATCCTCGTCGTCGTGCTCTCGTTCGTCCTCATCCCGGCCGCGCGCGTCGCGACCGCCGCGCACAAGCTCGACGTCGCCGGCGCTGTCACCGTGACGGGTGCGCTGATGCTCGCGGTCTACGCGATCGTGAACGGCAACGAGGTCGGCTGGGTCACGGCTCAGCACGCTCGGCCTGCTCGCGGCCTCCGGCGTGCTGCTCGTCGCGTTCCTCGTCATCGAGTCGAGAGTCGAGTCGCCGCTCGTGCCGCTCCGGCTCTTCCGGCTCCGGAACGTCGCGGTGTCCAACGTCGTCGGCGTCCTCTGGGCGGGTGCGATGTTCGCGTGGTTCTTCCTCACGGCGCTCTACCTGCAGCTCGTGCTCGGGTACAGCCCGATGGAGGTCGGCCTCGCGTTCCTGCCCGGAAACATCATCATGGGGATCCTCTCGATCGGCCTCTCCGCGAGGCTCGTGCTGCGCTTCGGGATCCGGCTGCCTCTCGCGACCGGCCTGAGTCTGGCGGCGCTCGGGCTCTTGCTCTTCGCGCGCGCGCCCGTCGACGGGAGCTTCGTCGTCGACGTGCTCCCGGCGATGATCCTGCTCGGCCTCGGTGCCGGCATGGCCTTCAACCCGGTGCTCCTCGCCGCGATGAGCGACGTCGAGCCGAGCGAGGCAGGCCTCGCATCTGGAGTCGTCAACACGTCGTTCATGATGGGCGGCGCGCTGGGGCTGGCCGTGCTGGCAAGCCTCGCGGCGTCGCGGACGGACACGCTGCTGGCCGACGGTGCGAGCGAAGCGGCCGCGCTCACCGGCGGATACCACGTCGCGTTCTTCGTCGGCGCACTGTTCGCGATTACGGCAGCGGCGCTCGGAGGGCTGCTCTTGCGGCAGGGTGTGTACGCCGCAGCCCACGAAGGCGGGGCCGATCCGCACGTCGCCCCCGAGGCCGCCTGACGGCGTCGACCGAGAGGAGAGACCATGGACTGGAAGCTCGAGCTCGTCGCGATCCCGGTAGCGGACGTCGATCGCGCGAAGGCGTTCTACGTCGACCAGGTCGGGTTCGTCGCCGACCACGACCACGACGTGAGCGAGGAGATTCGCTTCGTGCAGCTGACGCCGCCCGGATCGGCCTGCTCGATCACGATCGGCAAGGGCGTCACCGACGCTCCTCCCGGCTCCGTCCAGGGGATGCAGATCGTCGTCTCCGACGTCCACGCTGCGCATGGCGAGCTCGCCGGACGCGGAGTCGACGTGAGCGATGTGCAGGTGTTCCCGTGGGGATCGTTCGTCTTCTTCAGCGACCCTGACGGCAACGCCTGGGCCGTGCAGCAGCTGCCGCCGCGCGGCGAGGAGGCGAGCTGACGATGGACTTCAAGCTCGAGCTCGTCCTCATCCCGGTCTCGGACGTCGATCGCGCGAAGGCGTTCTACACGGAGAAGCTGGGCTGGTCGCTCGACGTCGACCACCAGCCCAGCGATGCGTTCCGAGTCGTGCAGATGACTCCCCCCGGGTCGGCGTGTTCGATCACGATCGGAATCGGGATCACGGAGGCGACGCCGGGGTCGTACCGCGGGACGCACGTCGTCGTGGACGACATCGACGCCGCGCGCGAGGAGCTCGTCGCGCGGGGCGTCGAGGTGAGCGACGTGCGGCACTTCGATCGCGAACAGGGCGAGTGGCGGCCGGGCTCGGACCCAGAGCACGCCGACTACGCCTCGTTCGCCGACTTCGCCGATCCCGACGGAAACACATGGGTCTTGCAGGAGGTCCGGAAGGTCGAGCCGCGGGTGTAGCGAGGTCAGCCGAGCTGTTCGTCCAGCATCAGCTCGAATGTCTGCACGCTCGTGCGCCGGCCGGCCCCGTCGGGCGGCGACAGGCTGTCCAGGGCCTCGTGCACGCGCCGTGCGTCGTCGGCGTTGTCGGTAAATGCGAGGTCGAAGCTGACTCCCGCCTCGCGATCGACGAGCGACATCATCCGCTTCACGCCGTTCTTGAGCGTCGAGTACGTCTCCTCCGGCATGCCCTCGGGGCGCTCCGCCATGCGAACCATCTTCCGGAACTCCTCCATGTCCCGGTCGATGTTGGTCGTGTCGATTCCCTCGAACCGTGCGACGCGTACGTGCATGTCCCCTCCTGAGCTCGTCGGTTGAAGCTCGATTGTCCCCCAACTCGAGGTTCGAATCAATCGGGAAGCACGGGCATCACGACTCCCGGATCGCGCCCGACGAGCACGGCTCGCGTTACGGCGTCCGTGCCGAAGCGGTCGCGCGCTTCGTCGACGGCGGCGTCGAGCGCGTCGGGACGCCAGTCGTCGGTCAGCGTCAGCTGGATCCGGTCGGCGTCCTCGAGGTTCGTCAGCGAGATGCCGACGAGCGTGAGACCCTGCGCGGCGATGAGTGGGGTTGCGCTCGCGAGGAGGGCGCGAGCCGCTTCGAGGACTACGTCCGTCTGACTCGAGGCCCGCGGCATCGTGAAGGAACGCGTCGCGCGTGTGAAGTCGTCGAAGCGCAGGCGGAGGATCACGGTGCGACACACGACGCCTTCCTGACGCGCATTCGCCGGGCGACGCGGTCGACGATCGCCACGAGCGTCGTGTCGATCTCCTCGAAGGACTTGTGCCTGCGCCCCAGCGCGCGCTGCGAGCCGATCGAGCGCCGACGGCGTCCGGTCTGAACCGGCCGCGGGTCGCGGTTGTGCGCGAGCGCGTGGAGGTGCCTCCCCGATGCGCGCCCGAGCAGCGTGACGAGCAGCGTCTCGTCGAGCCCAGCCACCTGGCCGACCGTTCGCAACCCGCGATCGTGGAGCTTCCCGGCCGTCACGCGCCCGACGCCCCACAGCCGCTCGACGGGCAGAGGATGGAGGAAGCCGAGCTCGTCGTCGGGCGGCACGACCAGGAGGCCGTTGGGCTTCGCCACCGCACTCGCGACCTTCGCGAGGAACTTCGTCCGCGCGATGCCGACCGTGATCGGGAGCCCGACCTCGTCGAGGATCCGCTCACGCAACCGAGCCGCGATCTCCGGAGGCTGTCCGGCGAGGCGTTCGAGCCCGCGAACGTCGAGGAACGCCTCGTCGATCGAGAGCCCCTCCACGAGCGGCGTCGTGTCCTCGAAGACCGCGAAGACGGCCTTGCTCGCCTCGGAGTAGGCGGACATCCGCGGCGGCACGACGACCGCGTGCGGGCAGAGCCGGCGCGCCTGGCGGCCGCCCATCGCCGTCTGGATGCCGTACGCCTTCGCCTCGTAGCTGGCCGCGAGCACGACCCCGCCGCCGACGATCACGGGTCGCCCGCGCAGGCGCGGATCGTCGCGCTGCTCGACCGACGCGAAGAACGCATCGAGGTCGGCGTGAAGGATGGTCGCGCTCGGCAAGCGAACATATGTTCGCATCGTCGAGAGGGCTCGGCAAGTTAGATTGAGGCGTGACTCGCGCCGAACATTGGGACGAGGCCTATTCCATGCGCGGGGTCGACGGCGTGAGCTGGTACCAGGCCGCTCCGACGGTGTCGCTCGAGCTGGTGGCGGCGCTCGGGATCTCGCCCGAGGCGGCCGTGATCGACGTCGGCGGTGGGGGATCGTTCTTCGCCGATGCGCTCGTCGCCCGCGGCTTCACGGATGTCACGGTGCTGGACATCTCGGCCGCGGCACTCGCCGCGACCTGAGGCCGGTTCCCCGCCGACGCGTCCGTGCGGTGCGTCCGAGCGGATCTCCTCGAGTGGGAGCCGGATCGCCGCTACGAGCTGTGGCACGACCGTGCCGTCTTCCACTTCCTGGTCGAGGAGCGCGATCGCGAGCGCTACCTCACGACGTTGAACGACGCACTCGCACCTGGCGGACACGTGATCGTTGCGACGTTCGCCGACGACGGCCCTGAGATGTGTTCGGGCCTGCCGGTGCGGCGCTATACCGCGGAGGCTTCACTCGCCGCGCTCGGTGAAGGCTTCGAGCTCGTCGAGAAACGGCGCGAGGTGCACGTCACACCGCGCGGCGCATCGCAGCCGTTCACCTGGGTCGCAGCGCGCGTCGCCTAGGGAAGCCAGCCGTCGCGGTACGGCGTCGGCGCGCGCGCGCCGTACTTCGCGCGGCTGGCGGCGTACGCCTCGTCCGGCACGTTCGTCTCCTGCTCGACGCCGGCTTCGTGACGAAGCGCCGTCTCGTCGACCGTGTACCCGCCCCAGTCCGGCCCCTCCTGGTGCTGGCGGGCGCCGACGGCGACGACGATGCAGGGCCCGTCCCCGGCGCCGACGATCGTGTGCTTCGCGTTCGGCGGGCAGTGGACGAAGTCCCATTGCCGGAGCGGGCGCTCCTCGCCTTCGATGATCAGCAGCGCCTCGCCGGCCACGACGAGGAAGTCCTCCTGGTCTGCCTCCCAGTGGTACATCGCCATCGCCTCTCCCGGCTCGAAGACCTGCACGTTGATCCCGAGCTGGGGGAAGTTCTGCTCGCCTTCCAGATCGCAGAATGCGCCGCGCCCCGCGACGTAGTACCAGCGCGAGTCGCGTGCATTCAGCACGTACCAGCCGTCTCCGGCCGGGACGAGCCCGTGCTCCGTCTTCTCGAGCGGCGCCTCCGGAACCATGCGGGGGAGCTTGCCACACGCACGCGGTAGCGTCTCGGTCATGGCAATCGGTAGTGAGATCGACGCGCTCGCTGCGGAGACCGCGTTCTGCGGCGTGGTCCGGATCGACCGCGGCGACGAGGTCGTCGTCGACAAGGCGTACGGCTTTGCGCACCGCGGCTTCGAGATCCCGAACGAGACCGACACGCGGTTCGCGATCGCGAGCGGCGTGAAGGGCCTGACCGCGCTCGCCGTCGTGAGTCTCGTCGAGGACGGCGAAGCTCGAGCTCACGACGACGGCACGCTCGCTTCTCGGCGACGATCTTCCTCTCATCGCGGACGATGTGACCATCGAGCACCTGCTCGCGCACCGCTCGGGCATCGGGGATTACTTCGACGAGGATGTCGAGAGGTGAGATCACCGACTACCTGCTGCCGGTGCCCGTCCACCGGCTCGTCGACACCGAGGACTATCTCTCCGTGCTCGGCGGATATCCGACGAAGTTCGCCGGCCGACGAGCGCTTCTCGTACTGCAACGGCGGCTTCGTCGTGCTCGCGCTGCTCGCGGAGCGAGCGAGTGGTGTCCCGTTCCACGAGCTCGTCGCGCAGCGCGTCTGCGAGCCGGCCGGGATGTCGAACACGGCGTTCCTGCGCTCGGACGAGCTGCCGGGTGGCACCGCGCTCGGCTACCTCGCCGCGGACGGTCTTCGCACGAACGTGCTCCATCTGCCGGTGCGCGGTTCCGGCGACGGTGGCATCTACACGACGGCTGCGGACGTGCGCGCGTTCTGGGAGGCGCTCTTCGCGGGCAGGATCGTCGCCCGCGAGTGGGTCGCCGAGATGACGCGGCCGCGCAGCGACTCGCCCGAGGACGATCGCCGGTACGGCCTCGGCTTCTGGCTCCACGGGACGACGGACGCGGTGATGCTCGAGGGCTACGACGCGGGTGTGTCGTTCCGCTCGCTCCACGATCCGGTGGCGGGCCTGACAGCGACGGTCATCTCGAACTGGAGCAACGGCGCCTGGCCGCTGGTGCCCTTGCTCGAGTCGACACTCGCCGCGTGACCACCTTCCGCCTCGACCGGCTCGACCACGTCTCGCTGAACGTCAGCGATCGGCCGGCGTCGATCGCGTGGTATCGGGACGTTCTCGGGCTCGAGCAGCGAAACGAGCCGCGCCAGGACGACTGGCCGGTCTTCATGGGTGAGTTCGGCACGTGCATCGCGCTCTTCCAGGCCGAGGTCGTGTCGCCGGCGCGCGGCAAGGAGTCGACCGGGCTGCGCCACGTCGCGTTCATGGTCGGAGCGGATGACCTCGAACGAGCGCAGGAGCATCTGCGCGCGCGTGGCGTCGAGTTCCGCTCCGAGGATCACGGCAACGCACTCTCGGTCTACCTGGCAGATCCGGACGGCAACGTCGTCGAGTTGACGACGTACGTGCGGTGATCGCCCGCGTCGTCGGGCTCCTTCTCGCACTCTGCCTTCTGGGATTCCAGCAGGGCGAGGAAGCCCGCGGCGCGATCGACGAGCTGACACTCGAGCAGCAGGTTGGGCAGCTGCTCGTACTGAGCTTCTCCGGCACGACAGCGCCCGAGTACGTACGCGAGGCGCTGCGCGAGCGCCGCGTCGCCGGCGTGATCCTGTTCGGCGGCAACATCATCGGGCCGAGCCAGCTGCGCGAGCTGACCGGTGCGCTGCGCCGCGAGGGTGGACGCCCGATCGTTGCAGTCGATCAGGAGGGCGGCTCGGTTCGGAGGCTTCCCTGGGCGGGGCCGCTTGCAGCTCAGCCGGGGCAGCTCCGCCGAGGAACGGTGCGCGCGGATGCGGCTGCAGCCGCACGACAGCTGCGCGCCGCTGGAGTCACCGTCACGCTCGCGCCGGTCGCCGACGTGCCGAGCGTTCCGCGAGCCGCTCTCGCCCGTCGCGCCTTCTCGAGCGACCCGCGAGCGGCGAGCGACGCCGTGCGCGCCGCAGTGCGCGGCTGGCGATCCGGCGGAGTCGCCGCGACCGCGAAGCACTTCCCCGGCATCGGCGGCGCGCCGGCGAACACCGACGACGCGATCGTCACCATCCGGCGCTCGCGCGCTGCGCTCGATGCCGTCGACCTCCCGCCGTTCGCCGCCGCGATCGAGGCCGGCGTCCCGCTCGTGATGGTCGGGCACGCTCGGTATCCGGCGCTCGACCGCTCCGCATCGCTTCGCAGTCGCGGCCGATCATCGAGGGCGTTCTGCGCGAGGAGCTCGGCTTCCGCGGCGTGGTCGTCACCGACTCGATGGAAGCGCGCGCCTCGCTCGCGACCGGCAGCATCACGAAGGTGTCCGAGCGCGCGATTCGCGCGGGTGCGGATCTGCTGCTTCTGACCGGTCGCGGCTCCTACCGGCCGGTGTACGACCACCTGCTGGCGGTCGCGCGCAGCTCGCCCGCGTTTCGCGCGCGCGTGCTTGAGTCGGCTGCGCGCGTGCTGGAGCTCAAGCGCCGCGGCGCTCTGCCACCGCGCTGAGCTACTCGGCCGGCGGCGGGCCGAAGTGCACGCCGTACTCGGCCGTCAGGCGCGGGATGCTTTCGCGATCCACCTCGAGGCCGTACCGAGCAGCGATGCCACCGAGCGCGCTCGGCTCCGGCGGGCCGGCCTCGAGGAGCTCGACCACCTCCGCGAAGTACCGCTCGAAACCGGCGGGCGAGATGATCTCGAGGATGCGCGCGGGCTCGTCGCCCGCGTTCCAGAACGTGTGCCACTGCCCGCGAGGCTTGAACACCAGATCGCCGGGCTCGCCGTAGACGACGTCGTCGCCGAGCAACGCACCGAGGCGTCCTTCGAGCACGAAGCTGTACTCGTCCTCGCGGCTGTGGCGATGGAGCGGCGCGGCCAGCGCGCGCGGCGGTATCGGATGCTCGACGAGCGAGAACCCGCCTCCCGAGTCGCCGCCGTCGATCATGAACCGGACGCCCATCGAGCCGAGCATTCCGCTCACTCCGTCGCCAGGCCCGAGCACGCGTGGTGTGGTGGGCGCCATCAGGTCTGTTCCTCCAGTGGATTCGTGGCCTTGGCTCCCGCCGCGCTGAGAGGGAGCCGCAGGAGGACCTCGCCGTCGAACACGAAGTCTCCGGTCCGTTCGAAGCCGTAGCGCTCGTAGAACGGAAGAGGGCTCCCGTCGCCCTGGCCCGCGCTCGTCCACATCACCTCGACTCCGGGTCGGCCGCGGAAGTACTCGACGACCAGGTCGAGCGCCGCCGTCCCGTAGCCCTTGCGCTGGTGACTCTCGTCGATGAGGAGCCTCCAGAGGTACTGCGGGATGTAGCCGGGCGCACCGACCTCGTCCGAGATCATCACGAACCCGACCGGCGTCTCGTCGTCGTAGACCGCCCACTGGATCGCGCGGCCGTCGGGCTCAGCGGCAGCTTCTGCGAGCGAGTCCGCGACGCTCGCGACGAAGTTCAGCTGCTCCGGCAAGACGCGCAGCGCGAGCACCGCCTCGCGGTTCGAGTCGTCGAGGGGGCGAAGCGTGACCATCAGCGCAGACGCTACGCGTTGCGTACGATCGGCGCGTGCCCGAGCTACCCGGCGGAACGGTCACCTTCGTCTTCACCGACATCGAGGACTCGACGGAGCTCCTCAAGCGCCTCGGCGACGACTACCGCGAGCGTGCTGACGGCGCACCGGCGGATCGTCCGCGACACGTTCACGGGAAGCGACGGGATCGAGATCGACACGCAGGGCGACGCCTTCTTCTTCGTGTTCCCGCGTGCGCGAGACGCCGTCGCCGCGGCTGTCGAGGCGCAGCGCGCGCACGCCTCGGAGTCGTGGCCCGGCGAGGTCGACGTCCGCGTGCGGATCGGATTGCACACGGGCGAGCCGACCGTGCACGAGGAGGGGTATGTCGGGCTCGACGTCGTACGAGCCGCGCGCATCTGCACCGTCGGGCGCGGAGGGACAGATCCTGCTGTCGGAGACGACGCGCGCGCTGCTCGGGTCGGGTCTGCCCGAGGGCGTCTCCGTGTTCCCGCTCGGCCAGCGCCACCTCCGTGGAATCGACGAGCCGGAGCGCGTCTTCGAGATCGCGATCGACGGTCTCGAGGTCGAGCCGACGGAGGCTGCGGCGCCGCCGCCGCCCACTCCCGCGAGCCTGCCGGCCGAGCGCGAGCTCGAGCAGGACATCGCGCGACGCTTCGACGATCTCGGCGCACGCCTCTCTGCCGGGATCCAGGAGCGCGTGCTTCGCTCGCTGGAGGGCAAGGCCGACCAGGCGGTCAGCGGATCGGCGGTCGACGACATCGCGGCACGCATGGAGTCGCTCGGCGCCGACATCGACGCCCGCGTGCAGGCTGCTCTCGCGAAGAAGGGCATTCCGCCGAGCTCGTGAGCGTCACGATCGACGGCTCGCTTGACGGGATCGACTGGGTGCGGACCAAGGCCGACCTGGCTGCGGACAACTGGGACAACGGGCGTAACCCTGACGCGCTGCGGCGATCCTTCGAGCAGTCCCAGCACGTCGCAATCGCGCGCGACGGCGACCGCGTGGTCGGAATGGCTCGCCTCCTGTCGGACGGCGTCTGCAACTCGTTCATCGTCGACGTCTGGACCGAGACTCCGTACCGGAGGCAGGGCATCGCGTCGGCCATGATGCGCCGCTTGCTCGACCAGGTGCCGGGCCAGCACGTGGGACTTCAGACCGACAGCGCGCCGGAGCTCTACCGGTCGCTCGGCTTCGCGCCCCAGCCGGAGTTCTGGTCCGTCGTCGTCGGCTCGTGGCTCGACAACGAGGCGAACCGGGAGTCGGCGTGAGCCTCACGCAGTACTACACGGCGACGACGCTCGACGGCTTCATCGCCGACCCCGACAACTCGCTCGAGTGGCTGTTCACCCGCGACCAGGATCGCGCCGGTCTCCTGAACTACGCGGAGTTCATCGCAGGCGTCGGCGCGCTGGCGATGGGGAGGACGACGTACGAGTGGGTCCTCGACCACGAGTTCGCCGGCAAGGATCCGTCGGAGTGGAAGTGGCCGTACGACATTCCGTGCTGGGTGTTCACGAACCACGAGCTGACCGTCGTTCCCGGCGCGCAGGTCGAGTTCGTGAGCGGTGACGTTGCGCGGGTGCACGCGGAGATGGTCGCCGCCGCTGAGGGGCGCAACGTCTGGATCGTCGGCGGAGGAGACCTCGCCGGTCAGTTCGCCGAGGCGGGTCTGCTCGACGAGGTCATCGTGTACATCGCGCCGGTGACGCTAGGCGCGGGCGCGCCTCTCCTCTCGCGGCGAGTCGAGCTGCGGCTCGAGGAGACGGGGCGGAACGGTGACTTCGTAGCGGCGCGCTACGCGGTCGTTCGCCCGTCGTCGTGACCGCGAACTGACGACCTGTGCTCAGGCGCCGAGCGCCGCGACCGTCTCCTCCAAGGCCGCAGCGATCCCGCTCACCATGGCGACAAGCTGGTCCTCGGTGACCACGAGGGGTGGCGAGACTTGCAATGCGACGCCGCGGAGCGCACGCGAGAGCACTCCGTGCCCGCGGGCAGCCCCCACGACTGCGACGCTCGCTGTCGGGTGTGCCGCGAGCAGGTCTCCGTCGAGCTCGATCGCCGCGGCGAGCCCGGCGCTCCGGACGTCCCCGACCCCTGGAAGATCCGCGAGCGGCGCGACGAGGTCCCGCAGCATGGGCTCCAGCCCGGCCGCGCGCTCGACGAGACCCTCACGCTCGATGATGTCGAGGTTGACGAGGCCCGCGACGCACGCGCCGGGATGGCCCGCATAGGTGCCTCCGTGGAGGAACGGTGTGGCCGCCGGGTCCCAGAACGGAGCCCGCACCCGACCGCTCACCACGACCGCAGACAGCGGCTGGTAACCGGAGCTGAGTCCCTTGGCGCAGGTCATGAGGTCGGGAGTGAAGCCGTAGCGCTCGCAGCCGAACCACCGTCCGAGACGCCCGAATCCGGAGATCACCTCGTCGCACACGAGGAGGACGTCACGCTCGCGGCAGATGTCGGCGACCGCGGTCCAGTACCCGTCGGGCGGTGGGATGACCCCGCCCGCTCCGATCACCGGCTCGCCGAAGAACGCGGCCACACGGTCGCCGAGCTCGTCGAGGACGCGCGCCAGATCCGCGGGGTCGTCGTGTGCGACCTCGGCGACGTCGCCGACGAGGGTCCCGTACCCGTCACGCACCGCCGGGATCCCCGAGAGCGACGTGCCATACGCGTTCGTACCGTGGTAGGCGAAGCGGCGTGAGATGACGACCGTCCGCTGCGGTTGTCCAGTGAGCGCCCAGTAGCGGCGTGCGATTTTCGCGGCGGTGTCGATCGCCTCGCCGCCGCTCGAGCCGAAGAAGACCGCGGCGTCGTCGATCGGTGCAAGCTCGGCGAGGCGTGCCGCGAGCTGGAGCGCGGGCGGGTTTGCCTGGTCGCCGAAAATATGGTGTGCGGCGAGCGTGCGCAGTTGCTCCGCGACGGCGTCCGCGATCTCGGTTCGGCCGTGGCCGACGTTGGCGAACCAAAGCCCTGCGGTCGCGTCCAGGTACTCGTTGCCGTCCGCGTCCCAGACGCGGCAGCCCTCCCCGCGTGTGAGCACGAGCTCGTGCCCTTCCACCTTGCCCATCGCCGCGAATGGGTGCCAGAGGCGTGTTGGTGCGGGTTTCACTCGTGCCGCCTGTCCGCGTCGGCCGAGTCGATGCTCATCCCGAGATCGCGCAGCAGCCCGTCCTCGAGCCCGTAGACGACGCCGTGCACGGTGAGATCCTGGCCGCGCGCCCACGCGTCCTCGACGATGGTCGTCTGGCAGACGTTGACGACCTGCTCGACGACGTTCAGCTCGCACAGCCGGTCGAACCGGGGCGCCTCGTCGAGCGCCGCGAGCTCGTCGGCGTGCTTCTCGGCGACGTCCGTCACGTGCCGCAGCCAGTTGTCGATGAGCCCGTGCCGCGAGCCGTCGAGCGCCGCGCGGACGCCGCCGCACCCGTAGTGGCCGCAGACGATCACGTGCTTCACGCCGAGGACGTCGACCGCGTACTGCAGCACCGAGAGGCAGTTGAGGTCGGTGTGCACGACGACGTTCGCGACGTTGCGGTGGACGAACACCTCGCCCGGCGCGAGCCCGACGATCTGGTTCGCCGGCACGCGGCTGTCGGAGCAGCCGATCCAGAGGTACTCGGGCGCCTGCCGCTCCGCGAGCTCGGTGAAGAAGTCGGGATCGTCGGCGACCATGTCGGCCGCCCAGGCGCGGTTGCGCTCGAAGAGCTCGGCGAGGTCGGCCACGACGGGGACGCTACTGCCTGGGGTGGAGC
>CAWGAN010000002.1:0-1112858 GCA_963820635.1 uncultured Gaiellaceae bacterium
GAACCTCCGCTGCGTCGATCGCCTTCTACCGCCTCCTCGGCGTCGACTTCCCCGAGGACGGTGAAGGTCACATCGAGGCGACGCTGGCGAGCGGGACGCGGTTCATGCTCGACTCCGAGGAGGTCGTGCTGAGCTTCCGGCCCGACTGGACGCGCGAGGTCGGGAACCAGCTCTCGCTCGCGTTCGAGTGCGCGAGCGCGGCCGAGGTCGACGAGCTCTTCGAGCAGGTGACGGCGGCGGGCTTCCAGGCCGAGAAGGAGCCGTGGGACGCGTTCTGGGGCCAGCGCTACGCGCAGCTCCGCGACCCCGACGGCGTGCCGGTCGACCTCTTCGCCGCGCTCTAGATGTAGCCGGCCCGCGTCGCCTGCGCCGCGGCCGCCGCGCGCGACGACTGCGTGAGCTTGCGTCAGGATGTTGGCCACGTGCCGGTGCACCGTGTGCTCGCTGAGGACGAGCGACCCGGCGATCTCGCGATTCGAGAGCCCGGCGGCGACGAGCCGGAGCACCTCGGCTTCGCGGTCCGACAGCGGCGAGTCTCCGTTCGAGTCTTGCGCGGGCGCGTCGTCGAGGAACCCGGCCAGCGCACGATGAACCTCGCGCTGGTCGTCGACGTGCGGCAGGTGCGAGTCGCCGCTGAGCGCGACGAAACGAGCGTTCGGCAGCAGCGAGGCGAGCTCTCGTCCCCTGGCGATCGGCACGGTCCGATCGCCGCGGCGATGGAGAACGAGCGTGGGCATCGTGATGCGCGGAAGCAGCTCCCGCGCGTCGCTGTAGAGCTCGAGCTCGAGAAACGCCGATGCGGTGTCGGCCTCGCAGGAGTGACGCTTGTACCGGCTCAGGGCAGCGATCTCGTCGCCGCTCGCGTGCGGGACGATGAGGCCGGCGAGCATCTGCGCCGCGAGCGGCCAGTTGAAGCGGACGAAGTCGACGAGCGAGCGGCGTGTCGCTTCGGGAAGGTCGTTGCGCGAGACGAAGCTTCCGAAGAAGACGATCTTGCGCACGAGGTCCGGCTCGTGCGCGGCGAGGTTGGCGGTCACCGCGGACGAGCACGAGCACGCGAACACCGTGGCCGGCTCGCCTCCGCAGGCCTCGATCACCGACCGCACAACACGCGTGTCGAGGTCGATCGACGGAGGACCGGGCAGCGCGCGCTCCGAGAGCCCGGCGCCGAGCCTGTCGTAGCGCACGACGCGATGGCCCTGCTGCGCGAGCTCCTCGTAGAAGCTGCGCGCACGCGGGTCGTCCCACTCCTCCTCGAGGTGCGAGACCCACTTCGCCCCGAACACGAGCAACGGCCCCTCGCCGATCGACGCGTACGCGATCCGGCGGCCGTCGAGCTCGCAGAAACGGATGTCCTGATCCATGACCCGGAGTGTTCCTGGCCCGAACGGGCCATGTCAACAAGATGGCCCGTCGCGGGGAAGTTGCGGGCCATGGGATGCGTTTACCTTCCTCGTATGCAGTCGCGCTACGTCAACGGGCTCACCATCAGGTCTCTGCGAAACGGGGACACGGACACCGTGTCGTCGCTGTTCGCGCGTCTGGGTCAGAGCTCGCGCGAGCGCCGCTTCTGCGGCGCGAAGCCGCGTCTGTCGGAGCTCGAGCTCGCAAAGCTCGCGCGCGTCGACCGCGACCACCACGTCCTCGTCGGCTTCGTCGACGGAGACTCCGAGCCTGTCGGGATCGCACGTCTCGTCCGCGACGGCACATCGGCCGAGATCGCGTTCGCGGTCGCGGACGACGTGCAGAGCCGCGGTGTGGGATCCACCCTCGCGAGCGTGCTCGCGGACGACGCGCGCGCGGCCGGCATCACGCAGCTCGTCGCAACCGTCTGCGGCGACAACCCGAGAGTGGTTGCGCTCCTGAAGCGCCTCGGTAACACGGTGAACGTGTCCTGGCAGGGCCGAGAGCGCGAGTTCGTCGTCGGGCTCGAGACGTAGCCACACCGCGCCGGCCCGATAGGCTGGAGGAGTGAAGCTCGCAGTCGGGACCATCGTCGCCTACCCACCGCACGGAGTCGGGCGTATCTCGGCGCGGGAGAAGAAGATCGTTCTGGGCGTCGAGGAGGAAGTCGTCGTGATCGAGCTCGGAAACGAGCTCTCCGTGACGCTCCCCGTGTCACGTGCCAACGAGCTGCTGCGGCCGCCGGCGACCGCGGCCGACCTCAAGAAGGTGCAGAAGACCCTTCGCGAGGACGGCGTCGTCAGCGACGAGATCTGGTCGAAGCGGCTCCAGCACGCGCAGGAGAAGCTCCGCAGCGGTGATCCGCTCGACCTCGCGGAGATCGTGCGCGACGGCGTGAAGCGCGAGCAGGGCCGCACCGCCACCGGCACGCCGATCAAGCTCTCGACCAGCGAGCGAGCGCTTCACCTCAAGGCGCGCGAGCTCCTCTCGGGCGAGATCGAGGTCGCGCGCGGCATCGATCGCGCCGAGGCCGAAGCCTGGATCGACCAGCAGCTCGCGGTTTCGAGCTAGCTCAGATCTTGCGCCGAGGGGCTACCGAGCCCCACTTCGAGCGGCCGCGCCGCGAGGAGTAGACGCGGCGCGGCGGCGCGACCTTCATGCCGCCGGACGCGAACTGCTCGGTGTGCCCGGCGAGTCGCGCGACGCGACTGACGTCCTCCTGCTGCTCGGGAAGGACGAACGTGACGCCGATACCGGCTCGGCCGGCACGACCGGTTCGACCGACGCGATGGAGATAGCCCGAGTGCTCTGCAGGCGGGTCGAAGTTGATGACGTGCGTAATGTCGACGAGGTCGAGGCCGCGCGCAGCGACGTCGGTGGCGACGAGCGTCGTCGCCTTGCCGGTCTCGAACTTCCGCAGCGAGCGCTCGCGCTGACCCTGGCTCATGTCGCCGTGGAGCGCGACGGCGTCGACCTGGTGGAAGGCGAGCTTCTTGACGAGGCGATCGGCGCCGCGCCGCGTTCGCACGAACACGAGCGCGAGGCCGCGATCGCCGCGGAGGAGCTCCGCGAGCGTCTCGACCTTGTCGTCGGCCTTGACCGAGACGAAGCGATGCTCGACCTCGTGGTTCAGCTCCGTGACGATCGGCGCCGCCTCGCAACGAACGGGATCGTTCGTGTAGGCGTGCGCGAGCTCGCCGACGGTGGCGTCGAGAGTGGCCGAGAAGAACATCGTCTGCCGCGTGCGCGGCATCCTGCGCACGATGCGGTCGACCTGCGGCTTGAAGCCCATGTCGAGCATCCGGTCGGCCTCGTCGAGGACGAGGATCTGGACACCGTCGAGGTCGATGGCCTTTCGCTCGAGCAGATCGTTCAGGCGGCCAGGCGTCGCGACCACGATGTGCGCGTTGCGCGCGCGCTTCGACTGCGCGTGCAGCGGAACGCCGCCGTAGACGGTGGCGACGGACATGCCGTCCGGCGCGATCGCCTCGATCTCGCCGGCGACCTGCGACGCGAGCTCGCGCGTCGGCACGAGGACGACCGCGGCGGGCCGCCTGGCGCCCGTCTCGATCAGCTCGACGAGCGGGATCGCAAAGGCGATCGTCTTGCCCGAGCCGGTCGGCGCCTTCGCGAGGATGTCCCGCCCGGCGAGCGCGTCGCGAAGGACGTGCTCCTGGATCGGGAAGGGTGTGTGGATGTCACGCTTGGCGAGCGCGCGCACGATGCGCGCGGACACGCCAAGCTGTGAAAACTGCTGCATATCGATTCAACTCCTATGTGTAGTGCTGGGTCGAGATCCGTCTGCCTCGACCACCCAAAGGAGGAACCGAAGAAGTCAAACCTCACGGGACAACGGCGTTGTCCGTGGTCGCAGCGTAGCAGTCATCGCCCCATGCAGCGGAAAACGGCTCCATGCGGCGCCGCGCGTACACTGAGTACGTACACCGGACGAATACCGACGGCGCCGCCTGCGCCCTCCCTATCCGTTCATGGCAGGAGGAGGAGCGCGATGGTCACATCGGCGAACGAACGTCTGGCGACGGAGCAGGAGGGAGTTCTGCACCGCGTGGCGCGACGCGATGCGAACAGGCGGTCACCGGCAACGTCGAGCTCGAAAGCGGACCCGCAGAGCCTCGTCGAGCTCTCGTGCGAGTGCACGAAGGTCGACTGCGAGCGTCTCGTGAAGGTGCCGCTCTACGTCTATCGCCGGATGCTCGAGTCCGACCAGTACCTCCTACAGGCCGGGCACCACGCGTTCCCCCAGTACCGCACCATCATCTCCATTGGGCTGATGCGGATCGAGGAGCGGATCTAGCTCCGACTCCGTCGGCTCGAGGCTCGGGTCCTCCGCGACCATCTCCGGGGTGAGCCCGAGCTCCGCCAACGCCTTGCGCTCGGCCTTGGCCACGCGCTTCTTCTCCAGCTTCCGCTCCCGCTTCTCCTTGACCGCCCGCTCGCGGGTGATCTTGGCCATCGTCTGCTGCCTCTTGGTCGTCATACGCTCGTCCCTTCCTCGCTGACATGGATCCGCGCTGCGGGCGCCGCGGATCTGCCGGCTCGAGCTAGGTCGCTCGGACGAAGCTCAGGCGTGACGGAAAGGGCGTGCGCGAGGTCTCACCATAGCCTGTCGCGTGGCGGCGTACGATCGCTTCGTGACGAGCGCGCTCCCGGACGGCTGGCTCGACGAGCTCGCCGACTTCGTCGCGATTCCGAGCGTGAGTGCGGATCCTGGGCACGCAGCGGACGTCGCCCGGGCGGCCGAGTGGGTCGCCGAGAAGGTCCGCACGCTGGGCGGAGAGGCGGAGCTGCGAGAGGACGGGCGGCTCGTCGTGGGCGAGATCGCGGGGCCGCCCGAGGCGCCGACCGTCCTCGTCTACGGCCACTACGACGTGCAGCCGCCGGCACCGCTCGAGCTGTGGGAGAGCGACCCGTTCGCGGCCGAGGTGCGCGGCGAGTGGCTCTACGCGCGTGGCGTCGCCGACGACAAGGGTCAGCTCTGGATGCAGCTCAAGGCGATCGAGGAGCTCATGTCCGAGGGCGCTCCTCCCGTGACGTTTCGCGTCGTCTGCGACGGCGAGGAGGAGACGGGCGGCAGCGCGATCATCCGCTTCCTCGAGCAGGACGCCGGGCCCGTCGATGCGTGCGTCGTCCTCGACGGCTGGATGAAGACCCGGAACACACCCGAGTTCGTCGTCGCGTCGCGTGGGCTCGTCGCATTCGACGTCGAGGTGCAGACCGGCGAGCGCGACCTGCACTCCGGTCACTACGGCGGGACGGCGCTCAACGCGATCCATGTGCTCGCCCGGGCGCTGACCGCACTCTTTCCTCGCGCAGGACGCCTCCCCGAGCCGTTGCGGGCAGGCGTCACCGAGCCGAGCGAGGACGAGGTCGCGGGTTGGCAAGAGCTGCCACCGGGATCGCAGGAGCTGACGCGTGTCGGTGCACCTGCGCTCGACGAGCGCGCGGCCGAGGAGTTCTACCGGCGCGTCTTCGTCGAGCCGTCGGTGGATGTCACGGGGATCCTCGGAGGCAAGCCGGGCCTCAGGAACACGACGCTGGTCTCGCGCGCGTCGGCCGGGATCACTATCCGGGTCGCACCGGGCCAGGATCCGGCGGTACTCGCGGCGGCCGCGGAGCAGCTCCTGCGCGACGCGCTGCCGGCGGGCGCGAGACTGGAGATCTCCAACCTGGATCTCACACCACCGGCCGTTCTTCCGCGCGACACCGAGGTGCTCGCCGTCGCACGGGACGCGTTCGAAGGCGTGTTCGGCCGCCGTCCGCTCATCGTGCGGGTCGGCGGGACACTGCCGATCACCGCAGCGCTTGCGGCACGCAAGATCCCGACGGTGCTGGCCGGCCTCGCGCTTCCCGACAGCCACACGCACTCGCCGAACGAGCGGATGCTGCTCGAGACGTTCCCGCTCGGAGTCGCCGCCGCGCGCGAGACCTACCGCGCGATCGGCGCGCGGGCGGGCGCATCGCGCTGATCCTCGCCCGTGTGCTGGAAGAGCTCGAGGACATAGCCGTCGGGATCGAGGAAGAAGACCTGCACGTAGCCGTCGCCCCGCGGCATCGGGCCGCCCGCGAGCTCGACGCCGTTCTCGGCCAGTCGCGCGCAGGCCACGTCCAGATCGTCGACGGCGAATGCGAGATGGTGCGTCATCCCGCGCTCTGCTCCCGAACCCGGGATCGGGCTGCCCCGCGCCGCCGGTGGCGTGCGCATCCGAGAGGAGATGGAGCTCCGTTCCGCCGAACCGGAACCACGCCCCGTCGAAGACGAAGTTCGCCGGGCGCGGCACCTCCTCGAGGCCGAGCGCGTCCGCGTAGAAGCGGCGCGAGCGCTCGAGGTCGCGAACGACCAGCCCGACGTGCTGGATGCGCATCGTCACGACGCCTACCGTAACCTCGACGCACTGACGAAGGAGGGGCGATGCCGCTGATCCGAGTGGATCTCTTCGACTACCGCATGAGCGACGAGACAAGCGCGGCGCTCATCGAGAAGCTCACCGACGCACTCTGCGAGGCGACGCACCCGGGACTGAAGGATCACACCTGGGTGATCGTCGAGGGTCACAACCCGAAGAACTGGGGTGTCGGCGGCAAGCCGTGGCCGGTCGATCAGATGCCACCCGCTCCGTCGCCGTAGGATCGACGCGTCGACAAGAGGAGAAGGGAATGCCCGTTATCGAGGTGAAGCTGTACGACCGTCGCGTGACGGAGGAGTCCGTGCCGAAGATGATCGAGGCACTCACGAACGCGCTGCACGAGTCGAGCGGTGCGGCGATCGAGCACATCCAGGTGATCATTCAGGGCGTGCCGCCGCAGCACTGGGGCCAGGGCGGCAAGCCGAGCGCGTAGACGAAGCGGGCTAGCGAGCGGACACGCCGACGAGCTCGAGCTCGACGGCGTCGGCGCCGGGAACGATCGCCTGCGTCTCGCGTGCATGGAGCAGTGTCGTGCGGACGATGAGCTTCGCGCGCGCGAAGTTGTCGAGCTGCGTCGGCACCGGGCCGACCCTCTTGCCGAGGGCGTAGCCGGCCGCATTCCGTCCCATCGCCCGGTACGACTCGAGCGAGTAGAGCGGCGACATGCCGAAGAGCTCGAGATTGTCGAGCGGCTGCAGGTCGGCGCGGTGGATCACCGCGGTGCCCTTCGACTGCAGGCCGATCGCGACACCCGAGCCCGAGAGCTGCGCGCCGTCGTGCGCGATGAACGCGACGTCGGCGATGCGCCGGACGCGAACGAGGCGCGGTTCGCAGCCGCCTTCCCGCACTCCCTCGCAGATCGCCTCGAGCACGTCGCGGTGGTCGAGGTCGGCGATCGTGCAGCGAATCGTCTCGGCGAACGCCGGCCCGACCGCCACGACGACCTCGGCCGGGTCGTCACCGCGGCCGGCGGAGTCGCCGTCGGACACGATCGGCTCGGCATCTGACGACTCACCGAGGAGCGCCGCCGGCGCGACCACTTGCGGCAGCGACTGGAGGAGTGCCCAGCGCTCCCCCTCCAGCCGGTAACCGGTTCCCGGCCCGGAGTACTCGTTCGGATCGTTGACCGCCGAGCGCACGACGCCGTCGGGATCGATGACCGCCGAGGTCTGCAGGTAGTCCGCCGAGACGCGCTGGCGCTGCATGCCGAGCACGGCCTCGGCGACGTCGGCGAACCCGTGGCGATCGAGCGCACGCGCGACGTCGAGGCCGGACACACCGCGCGCGAGGAGCTCGTCGGCCGCTTCGACGTCGGCAGCGCGGTCACGATCCGGCATCTCGCGCGCGTCGTAGCCCGTCGTCGCGACCGCGACCTCGTCGTCCGAGATCGGTGGCAGCCCGAGGTCGGCGAACACGGCCTGCACGGCGCGTGCCGCCTGCTCCCGCACGCGCAGCAGCTCTTCCTCCGAGACGGGCTCGATCCCGGCGTCCACCTGCCAGTCGCGCTGGATCGTCAGCCACTCGTCGAGGTCGTCGGCGTCGAAGTTGCCGCCGCCGAACGTGTTGTCGTGCCGCGGCATCACGGAGTAGCCCGAGGTGACGAAGTCCGTCCCAGGGAGGAACTGACCCATGAGCTTCGCCGTCTTTCGGATCTCCGAGTGCGAGGCGATCGCGTCGTTTCCGGACGCGACCTCGAGGTCGAGCCAGGCGGCGAGCACGTTCTCGCCGAGGATCGCGCGCGTGCCGCCCGGCACCGACAGGACGAGCGCGACGCACGAGATCGAGCCGTTCTGCACACCCTGCGAGCCCGCCGCGCGGACAACGGCGAGGCAGCGCGCCTCGAGATAGAGCATCGAGAGGCCCTGTGCGTAGCCCATGAGCGCTTCCGAGCCGGTGCCCGAGGTGAAGCGCACCTTCACGCCGCGCGACGCGTAGGCCGCGCCGAGGAACGCCTTCGACCACGGCGTGTCGTCGCCGTCGACGAAGACGGGCTCGGTGCCGTAGACGGAGAGCGTCTCGGCGTAGGTGACGAGACCGCGAATCGCGAGCTCGAGGTTTCGCCGCTCCTCGACCGCGCACTGCGTCATGACACCGGGTCGGCCGGTCTGCGAGCCGACGAGGAGAGCGATCGCGTTGAGCGGCGCGTACCGCGCGACGCCGACCGTCGTCTCCATCTCAGCAAAGCCGCGTCGCGCGGCCTCGGCCGCATCGGCGGCGAGAAGCGCCGGGCTCTCCTTGAGATTCGTCACGTGCGCCTGATTGGCTGGAGCTCGCCGCGCGCGCAGCTTCTTCAGCGCCAGCATCAGCTCGACCGGATCGAGTAGTCCGATGACGCGCGCGAGCTTCGCCGGCGTGAGGCCCCGCGACAGCCGGATGAGCTGACTGCGCGAGACGTTCACGTCGACGAGCCGGCGCGCAAGGTCGAGATCGTCGAGCGCCATGGCCTCTCCAGCGACGTCGAGATCGAGGCCGTGCGCGACGACGAAGCGGTCGATGACGTCGAAGTCGGCGGCGTCGCGGCCGTCCATTCGCATGACGACACCGTCCTCGACGACGAGCTCCGGCTCCGGGTCGTTGGGCCCGTTGGCCGCAACGAGCCCGAGCTCGGGCAGTGGCGAGACGAGCTGCTCGAGGTGAAGGTCGCGGGTCGCGCGCGAGGAGAAGCGGCGGCTACTCATCCGCGAGCAGCCCCCGCGCCTCGTATGCCGCGGCAGCCTCGCGCACGAAGGCAGCCGTCTTCGGCGCCTCGTGCCCATCGAGGCGCGAGGCCCACTCCTCCAGCTCGGGTGCGGTCGCGCGCCGCGGACGAAGGGCCGTGTAGATCTCGAGGAGCAGATCGTCGGGTACCGCGGCGAGCTCCGCGGCGCGCTCGAAGCTCTCGGCGAGCTGCGTCCGTCCCGCCGCGAGCGCGACTTCCGCCTGCATCCGAAGGGTCTCCGGGGTGGCGCGCATCTCGTCGGCGGCGAGCTCCCCCGCCCTCAGAGCATCCAGGGTGACGTCCTCGAGCGGGATGCCGCCGGGTGTCGCCACGAGGTCGGGACGCCGCGTCCCGAGCGGGTAGTCGCTGGTCGGATCGAAGGCCACGCCGCTCAGACTCTAGGCTTGGGCACGAGTCATGGGCAACGCGGATCGATTCTCGGGAAAGGTGGCGCTCGTCACGGGCGGGTCGAGCGGGATCGGCGAGGCGGTTGCGCGCCGTCTCCGCGACGAGGGCGCGCACGTCGCGTCCTTCGATCTCGCGGCCAAGGCACCGGACGACGTGCTCGCGCTGACCGGTGACGTCTCCGAGCCGGGAGACGTCGTGGCGGCAGTCGCACACGTGCGACACGAGCTCGGACCCGTTGACATCCTCGTCTGCTCGGCGGGCGTGCCGGGCGCGTCGCTCTCGACCGTCGACGTCACGGACGAGGAGTGGCGCCGCGTCATGGGGATCAACGCCGACGGCATCTTCTATTGCAACCGCGCGGTCATTCCCAGCATGGTCGAACGAGGTCACGGTCGGATCGTCAACGTCGCCTCGATCGCGGGCAAGGAAGGGAACCCGATGGCCGCTGCCTACTCGGCGTCCAAGGCCGCGGTGATCGCGATGACGAAGGCGTTCGGAAAGGACCTCGCACGCACCGGCGTGATCGTCAACTGCGTCGCCCCGGCCGTGATCGAGACGCCGATGCTCGGCGACATGACGCAAGAGCACGTCGACTACATGGTCGAGCGCATCCCGATGGGCCGCGTCGGCGAGCCGGAGGAGGTCGCCGCCCTCATCTGCTGGCTCGCGAGCGAGGAGTGCTCGTTCTCGACCGGCGCGACGTACGACATCTCCGGCGGCCGGGCGGTCTACTGACGTGCGCCACATCCGGGTGCGCGGGCCGAACGGCGTCGAGAACGGGAGGGTCGAGGACCGGCACGTCGTCCTCCAGGGCGGGGAGAGCATCGAGCCGCTCGACCACGAGACACTCCAGCTTCCCGAGCCGTACGAGCTCCTCGCGCCGATCGAGGCGCCCGAGGTCTGGTGCGCAGGCGTGACGTACGAGCGCTCCCGCGACGCCCGCGTCGAGGAGAGCGCGGTGAAGGACGTCTACACGATGGTCTACGACGCGCCGCGACCGGAGCTCTTCATGAAGGACGCAGGCATGCGCCGCACCGTCGGCCCCGGGCGGCCGATCGGGATCCGCGACGACTCGACGTGGAACGTCCCGGAGCCGGAGATCGGCGTCGTCATCGGCAAGTACGGCCGCATCGCCGGCCTCACGATCGGCAACGACGTCTCGTCGCGCGACATCGAGGGCGCGAACCCGCTCTATCTCCCGCAGGCGAAGATCTACGCCGGTGCGTGCTCGATCGGGCCTGCGGTCTACGTGCCTGACAACCTCGATGCACCGCTGCACATCCGCACGCACGTCACGGACGAGTGGGGACGGATCGTCTTCGAGGGCGAGACCTTCACGGCACGGATGCGTCGCACGTATGCGGAGCTCGTCCACTGGCTCCTCCTCGACAACCCCGTCCCGCCCGGAAGCGTGCTGCTGACGGGGACGGGCCTCGTCCCTCCGGACAGCTTCACGCTGCTTCCCGGCCACTTCGTCGAGATCCACGTTCCCGAGATCGGCACCCTCGTGAACCCTGTCGTGCGTGCCTCCGAGCTGATCGCAAAGGAGCCTGCCCCATGACCGACACGATGACCGGCGCGCCTTCCCGCAACTACATCGGCGGCGAGTGGCGCGAGAGCCAAGCCGGCGAGACGTACGAGAAGCGAAGCCCCTGGCGGCCGTCGGAGGTGACAGGCGTCTATCCGGCGTCGACGGCGGAGGATGCGCGCGCCGCCATCGAGGCCGCACGCAACGCGTTTCCCGCGTGGGCTGCGCTTCCCGCGGGACAGCGTGCTACGTACTTCACGAAGGCCGCTGCAGCAATCGAGGCGCGCGCCGAGCAGGTCGCGCAAGACATGACCGCCGAGATGGGAAAGCCGTTGCGCGAGGCGCGCCTCGAGACACTGCGCGCCGCGACCATCCTCCGCTACGCCGCGGGTGAGGCGTACCGGCCGATCGGCGAGATGTACGAGCCGTCCGTCCCCGACCAGCGACTCTTCACCTTGCGTCGTCCGCTGGGCGTGGTCGGCCTCATCACTCCGTGGAACTTCCCGATCGCGATCCCGGTCTGGAAGCTCGCGCCGGCGCTGATCTACGGCAACACGCTCGTCCTCAAGCTCGGCTACGAGGCACCGCGGACGGGGCTCCACGTCGCGGAGTGCTTCGCGGAGGCCGGGTTGCCGGCGGGTGTGCTCAACGTCCTCACGGGCGCCGGCTCCAAGGTCGGTGCGGAGATCGTCTCGAACCCGGGCGTGCGCGCGATCTCGTTCACGGGCTCGGTGCCCGTGGGTCGCTCCGTCCGCGACGAGGCGACCGCACGCGACTGCCGCGTGCAGCTCGAGCTCGGCGGACACAACCCGCTGATCGTGACCGCCGGCGGCCGAGCTCGACCGGGCGGTGGAGGCCTCGTACGCGGGTGCCTTCTGGTCGGCCGGGCAGAAGTGCACCGCGACGCGGCGCATCCTCGTCGAGGACTCGGTCTACGACGCGTTCCGCGAGAAGCTGCTCGCGCGAGTTGCGGCCGGAAAGGTCGGCGATCCCGCCGACCCGGAGGTCGAGGTCGGCCCCGTGGTGAACGAAGGAGCGATGGACGAGATCCTCGGCGCGATCGAGCGGGCGCGCAGCGACGGCGGCACGGTGCTCGCAGGCGGCGAGCGCGCCGACGAGGACGGCTACCTCATCGCGCCGACCGTCTTCGAGGGCCTCGCCGACGACGCCGAGCTCTCGTGCGAGGAGGTCTTCGGCCCCGTGACCTCGCTCTACCGCTACTCGAGCTTCGACGATGCGATCGAGCGCGCCAATGCGGTGCGATTCGGCCTCTCCGCGTCGATCTTCACGCGCGACCTGCGCGAGACGCAGCGCTTCACGAGCGAGATCCAGGCCGGGATCATCCACGTGAACTCGCAGACCGCCGGCGCGGACGTGCACGTGCCGTTCGGCGGCGTCAAGGGCTCCGGCTGGGGCCCGCACGAGCAGGGGCGCGCCGCGATCGAGTTCTACACCGAGACCGTCACCGTCTACCAGGACGCGCCGCTTGCCTGAGGCAGGCCGCACGCTCGTCACCGGCGCCCTCGGGTGTCTGGGCGCCTGGACACTCAAGGCGCTCCTCGACCTGGGCGAGGAGCCTGTCGGCTTCGACGTCGGGTCGGACGACTCGCGGCTGCAACTCGTACTGTCGGCGGCGGAACGTGCGCGGGTCACGCTCGTCGAGGGCGACGTGACGGACGGCGCCGCAGTCGGTCGCACGCTCGACGAGTACGGGATCACGAACGTCGTCCACCTCGCTGCGCTCCAGGTGCCGTTCTGCCGCGCCGATCCCGAGCGCGGCGCGCGTGTGAACGTGCACGGCACCGTGGTCGTCTTCGAGGCGATCAAGGCGCGGCTGAACCGGATCCGTGGGCTCGCGTACGCAAGCTCGACCGCGGTCTACAACGTCAGCGATCCGTCCCCCGCGCCGGAGTCCGGTGGCACCGCGCCGACGACGCTGTACGGCGTGTTCAAGCTCGCGAACGAGGGGACCGCCCGCGTGTACTGGCACGACGACGACGTCGCGTCGATCGGAATTCGTCCCTACGTCGTGTACGGAGTAGGTCGCGATCAGGGGCTGACCTCGGGCCCGTCACTCGCGATGGAAGCTGCCGCGCGGGGCGACGGCTTCACGATCGCGTACGGCGGCACCGCGCAGTACGACTTCGCCCCGGACGTGGGCCGCGCGTTCGCACTCGCGGCGCGGGTTGCGGCCGACGGAGCGCACGTCGCCAACTTCCCCGGCGTGTCCTCGACGATGCAGGAGGTCGTCGACGCGATCGAGTCAGCCGCACCCGCAGTCGGCGGCAAGGTGTTCTGGGAGGAGGGCCAGCTCCCGTTCCCGGAGTCGCTCGAAGGCAGGCAGCTCGAACGCCTGATCGGGCCGATCACGCCGACGCCGCTCGCCGACGGCGTGCGGGCGACGATCGAGCACTTCCGCACCGCCTGAACGCTCCGAGCGAGAGCACGCTCGCGCACGCGAGGGACGTCTGGCGTTGCCAAGCTGATGATGCTGGGGGCCGGGGTGCTTGATGCCGATCGTGCCGCGGAGGAGGCTCGCGGCCGCAAGAATGGCCGCGTGGCGCTTCAACGGATGGACAACGTCGGCATCGTGGTGGAATCGCTCGATGCCGCTATCTCCTTTTTCGCCGAGCTGGGCCTCGAACTCGAAGGGCGAGCCATGATCGAAGGAGACTGGTCGGGGCGCGTCACTGGACTCCGCGACCAGCGCGTCGAGATCGCCATGATGCGTACGCCGGACGGCCACGGCCGGATCGAACTCTCGCGATTTCTCGCGCCGCCTGTGGTTGCCGATCACCGGAACGCCCCGGTGAACGCTCTGGGCTACCTGCGTGTCATGTTCGCCGTGGACGACCTCGACGACACGCTGGCCCGGCTCCGCGGACACGGCGCGCAGCTCGTCGACGACGTGGTTCAGTACGAAGACGTGTATCGGCTCTGCTACATCCGAGGCCCCGAGGGCATTCTCATCGGGCTGGCCGAGCAGATCGGCTGACGCCCACACGCGCTCAGGTGGTCGAGAGGACGACCCACTTGTACCGCGAGCCAGATGCACTGCGGCGCGCCTTACACGGCGCGCGGCCGCCAGGGCTCGTGCTCGTGCGTGAGCCAGACGAGCTCGGGGTCGAGCGCAAGGACCCGCTGCCGACCTTCGGTGGGCGGCTCGTCGAACTCGCCGAACCACACCGCCACGTCGCCGCCGACGATGACCGGGCGCCCGCCAGTCTCGACGACGACCATCTGCATGCCGGCTGTGTGGCCCGGCGCCGGGACGAGTCGGAGCCCGGGCAGCAGCTCGTGCTCGCCGTCGACCGGCACGTACCGCACGCCGGGCGCCTCGACCCACTCGCGAATGGTGTAGTCGTCCTTGCTGCGCGCGTCGTCGAGCTCCCGACGCTGGACGTAGATCGGCTTGCCGGCGAAGAGATGGTTGCCGCCGCAGTGGTCGGCGTGCAGGTGTGTGTTGACGACGATGTCGATGCCGGCGAGATCGAAGTCCTGCTCGCTCAGCGGCTGGAGGCGGGGATCCATGTCGGCCATCGCCGGGTGCAGCTCCGTCATGCCGGTGTCGACCAGCACGCGCGCATCGGGATGGTCGATGACGTGCACGTAGACCGGCATCCGCTCGCCCTCGACGGAAAGGTCGGCAACGAAGATTGGCGTGATCGTGGGCGGCGTTATCACCAGTCAACCTCTTACCGACGGTACGACTCCCGCCACGTGGCGAAGTCATCGCCTTGCATCAATCGCTGCCGAGGACTCTCGAACATTCCCGCACGCTCGCGCAGGCGAGTGCCGTCTAGTTGCCCACGGTCGGGTCGGGCATGAACTCCCGGACCTCTTGAGCACAGCGGCAGGCGACGGCGATCTTGGCCGCCCACTCCAGCGCCTCCTCGCGTGAGGGTACGTCGACGACGCAGAGTCCGCCGACGGCCTCCGGGTACGGGCCGTCGGTGACCGTTCCGTCGGTGGCCACGACGCTCGCCTTCCGGTTTTCCAGTCCGCCGCCGAAGACCCACACGCCGGCGTTGATGGCCTCCTGGACCACCGCGAGCGAGGCGTTGGTCACGGCGGGCATGTCCTCGTCGGGGATGTGGTCCATCGCGTGGGCGTCGAACGAGATCAGGTACCGCGGCATCGCATGGCTCCTCTCTCGGCGGCCTCCTCCGCCGCACGTAGATGTTGCTCTCGAAGGTAGACCGCTCGGAGACCCGTAACTCATCGGCATCTGCCCAGGCTGCGTCAGCGGGACATTCCCGAACACTTGCGCAAGCGAGAATGAACTCCTCGTACCGCCGATTGAGATGGAGGAGCTATGGACCGCCTGAACTTCCTGGCCGACGAGCCCTGGGATGAGGTGAACGAGGACGATCGGATGCGCGTCCGCTGGTTCGGGCACCCGTTCGAGACCGACCAGCTCGGGGCGTCGCTGATCGAGTACCTGCCTCGGTCGCCCGACAGTCCGATGCACATGCACTACGGCGTCGAGGAGATGTTCTTCGTCCTCACCGGGACACCGACCGTCCGCACCCCGGAGGGGGCGGAGGAGCTATCGCCCGGCGACGCCGTCTACTTCCCGGAAGGCCCGGACGGGCTGCACACGTTCTCGAACCCCACGGATGAGCCGGTCAGGATGCTCGGCATCTCGACCAAACGGTTCCCCGATGTCGTCGCCTATCCGGAGCGGGGAGTCGCGTGGGTGGCGACGCGCCATCCCGAACGTCCGGTGCCCGAGGGCGGCGACGAAGGAGTCATCGCGCGCTTCGAGCTGGAATCGGACGGCTGAAGGTCGGAGATCGCCGGCGAGCCCGACCTCCGACTCGCGGCCTAACGATCAAGATTCCGGACAGCTCTAGTCAGCCCACCAGTCGCGCTGGCCATCGACGTCTTCGCGCCGAGCCTCGCCGAGACTGGGCGCGCCGATGACGAGAATCTCGAGGCCCTCCGGCCCGGCCTCGTAGCCTCGCCACGTACCGGGCGGGACGCGCACCGCGTCCCATTCCTCGAGCTCGACGATCTCGTCGTCGACCTTCATCCGCCCGCTCCCGCGCACGACCACGTACACCTCCTCTTGCTTCTTGTGCGTGTGGCCGTACGGAAAGCGATAGCCGGGCGGGACGCGCTGGTAGCTCAGGCCGGACTTCTCGAGCTCGAGTGCCTCGGTCGCCAAGCGGAACTCCAGGTCAGGCGCGCCGTCGAACCTGGACCCGACGTCCTCCAGATCCTCCTTGATGTTCCTGAGCGTGAACGGCACGGCGCAATCCTATGGCCCGCCAGACCTCGCGGTGCTCGGCAGCTACTCGATTCCGCTGCTGCTAGCGGTGGCCGAGCCAGAACCGTCGGGACGTACTCGAGCAACTGCAGCCGACCGTCGAAAAGGCGACTGCTCACCAGTTCCAGGGAGACATCGGGGTACCCGTCGTAGATCCGATCCTTGCCGCTGCTCCCGGTGATGACCGGAAAGACGACGACGCGGAAACGATCTACGAGACCGGCCGTCAGAAGGGAGCGACAGAGTGTGAGACTGCCCAGCGTGCGCATCGACTCCGTGCCCTTGTCCTTCAGCTCGCGCACGGCCTCGACGGCATCCTGAGTGACCAGTCGTGTGTTCGGCCACGACAGCGGCTCCGTCAAGGTGCTCGAGACGACGATCTTCGGCAGGTCGGCCAGAGCCTCCGTGCCGGGTTCACCGTCGGCGGCCAGATCCGCCATGAGCCGATAGGTGTTCGCACCCATCAGGATCGTGTAGCTCGCCTCCGGCTGGTCGCCTAACCAGGCGAGGTACTCAGGCCCTTCCAGGCCCCAAAAGCCAGGCCAACCGTCGGCTGCCCCATATCCCTCGAGCGAGGTGATGAAGTCGATCATGAGTTCCGGCATCGCGGCCCCTTGGTTGGATTCGCCCGGCTTCGATGGCGCAGCAGGGATGCTGGTGTCCCAGCCGAGGTCCAGCTAGGTACCGCACGGAGCCGAAGCTGAAACACGCGTCGATGTGAGGCAGGTGCAGCCGCGCTGACCTAACCTCGTCGCGAGATGGCCGTGAGGATCGACGACGTGCGCGAGCTGACGGCGGGGTTGCCGCGATCGTACGAGGTCTTCGTCAGGGGCCGCATCAAGTTCCGCGTCGGACGCATCGTGTATCTGGCCTTCTCGCGTGACGAGACGCTGATGGGCTTCGCCTTTCCGAAGGAGGAGCGAGAAGCCGCGCTCGAGACGTATCCGGACAAGTTCCTGCGCCCGAAGCCGACCGACATGCGCTACCAATGGCTTGTCGTTCGCCTGGAGGCCATCGACAAGGACGAGCTCCGCGAGCTCGTCTTCGACGCCTGGCGCATGGTCGTGCCGAAGAAGCTCGCCACGCTCTCCGACGATGAGCTCCGGCGGCTAGGAGTGGCCTAGCGAGCCGGCACATCGGAGTCGCCATGACGCCCGATTGGCGCGGCGTAAAAGAGTGGCTAATCGGCTTCCGTTTCTTTCGCAATCGGCGTAACGTGGTTGGCGACACCGATCGTGAAGTCTCACGTGGAGCCGCCGCCATCGATCGAACTCCGCTGATTCTCGGGTTATGGAGTCGGGCTTCGTTGCGAAGCTGGGAGAACTTCGCCGAGTCACACCAGGCGACACGGCAGAGAACCACGATCCAGACAGAGAGGGGAACCTCGAATGAGCAATTCGGACACTCCCACTGTCGTTCTCGTCCACGGCGGTTTCGTGGACGGCTCCGGCTGGAGAGGCGTCTATGACCTCCTGAAGGAGGATGGACACAGCGTCGCGATCGTCCAGAACCCGACGATTTCGCTCGAAGGCGATGCCGCCGCGACGAATCTCATCCTCGACGCGCAGGACGAACCAGTGATACTCGTCGGCCATTCCTACGGCGGCGCGGTGATCACCGAGGCGGGTACCCATCCCAACGTTGCGGCGCTCGTCTACATCGCGGGCTTCGTGCCGGACAAGGGCGAGTCGGTGAACACCCTCATCGGGGGTTTCCCGACCGATGGCCCGCAGCCGCCGATTCTGCCGCCGCGGGACGGGTTTCTCTTTCTCGACCGCGAGAAGTTCCATGCTTCGTTCGCAGGTGACGTGAGCGCCGAAGAGGCGGCTTTCATGGCTGACTCGCAAGTCCCGTGGGGCCTTGGCGCCCTGGGCGGCACGATCAGCGAGCCTGCGTGGCAGAGCAAGCCAAGCTGGTACCTCGTCACGACCGAAGACCGGATGATCCCTCCGTCTGCGCAGCGCGAGATGTCCGCGCGGGCAGGTTCGACCGTGACCGAGGTTGCGGGCAGCCACGCGATCTACGTCTCGAAGCCTGCAGCCGTTGCCGAACTCATCCAGACGGCCGTCAACGCGACGATTCCCGCCGCGGTCGGCGCATAACGGTCCGAGGCGGCCACGCACAGGTAGGCGTATCTGACTGCACTCTCTTCGGGTCGGGGGATAAGGCCGCGCCCCCGACCCGAGTGGGTGGTCGCCAGCTCGAGCCGGCCAATCGTTTGAACGCGAAGGTCAGGTACCCCGCACATTCGCGAAGGGCCAGTTCGACTAGCCTCAGGCAGCGTGGCTCCTGACGCGCCAGACCGTCGAGGCAGCATGGACCGATTCACCGGCGGTTGCCTGTGCGGCAACGTCCGGATCGTGGCGTCGGGGCTCCCATACCGGGTCGGCCTGTGCCACTGTCTCGACTGCCGCAAGCATCACGGAGCGCTCTTTCACGCTTCCGCCGTGTTCCCTCAGGATGCGGTGACGATCGATGGCGAAACAGGCGACTACGCCGGGCGGTTCTTCTGTCCCCGCTGCGGCTCGTCCGTTTTCGCACGCAGCGCAGACGAGATCGAAGTGAACCTCGGATCCCTGGATGCCCCCAACCAACTGATGCCGACCTACGAGCTCTGGGTCGTCCGTCGCGAGTCCTGGTTGCCGTCGTTTCCGCTCACGAGACGTTACGACCGCAATCGCGACGCCACGGATCGCTTCGAAGGCGTTACGGGGCAAGGCTAAGCAACGCGGCGCGGCGTTGGGGCTGCAGTGGGAAACTCTTGCGACGCATGACGCCTTGTGCTTCTATGCATAGCACTTCGAGCCCTGGAGGCGCATGCATATCGACAAGGACCTGGTCGCGGCCTCGGCGACACCGCTCGTGCTGGCAATCCTGGCCGAGGATGAAAGCTACGGCTACGCCATCCTGAAGCGGGTGCGTGCGCTCTCCGGTGGCGAGCTCGACTGGAGCGACGGGATGCTCTACCCGCTGCTCCATCGCCTCCGCCGGCTCGGGTACGTGACGACGGAGTGGCGAACGCCACCGCAGGGGCGTCGCCGCAAGTACTACGCGATCACCAACGAGGGCCGAGCAGCACTCGCAGACCAGCAGCAGCAGTGGGTGACCGTCACCCGTGCGCTGAAGGACGTGTGGCCGGGCTCGGCTGGAGTGCTGACAGCTCTCGGCGAGGCGTGAGGCGTATGGAAAGCGTGGAATCACAGATCGCAGAATGGCGGGCCTACGTCGCACGTGCCCCGGGCGTCAACGGCCACGACGTCGATGAGCTGGAGGATCATCTTCGCCAGCAGATCGCAGAGCTGAACGCGGCAGGCCTCACGGCCGATGAGGGATTCCTGATCGCCGTGAAACGGCTCGGGGACGTCGACGGCCTGTCCCGACAGTTCGCACGCGAGCACAGCGATCGACTCTGGAAGCAGCTTCTCCTCAGCGGTGAGGACGAGTCGACGCGCGCGTCCAGCGACTGGCTGCC
Source organism: uncultured Gaiellaceae bacterium (assembly GCA_963820635.1). Taxonomy (GTDB): domain Bacteria; phylum Actinomycetota; class Thermoleophilia; order Gaiellales; family Gaiellaceae; genus GMQP-bins7. Next base: position 19,708 of record CAWGAN010000002.1, read on the forward strand.
GGCGCTGCTCTTCGCCGTCGCCGCGGCCGTCGCGGTCCAGGTCGCACGCCTTGCTGCCGGACTTCCCCGACGAGGAGCCGACCTGGCTGGCACGGAACGCCAGCCTGTTCGTGTTGCCGTTCCTCGCTGCGTACTTCGGCCGTCAACGGCAACTCGACGCGCGGCACTGGGTGCTGACCGCGGCGCCGTTCGTCCTCGCAGCGCTCGTGGTCAACCTCTACCCCTGGAGCGGGGACTCGGGCACGGAGGCCTTCGGTACGGACTCGGACACCGAGGCGCTCGCCATCCTCTGCCTGCCCATCGCGCTCTGGTTCGTCGTCGCCTACCCGTACATGGGCGGCACAGTCCGGTCGCACGAGCGGCGCATGGACGTCGTCCGCTTCACGGGCGAATGGTTCATCTACTACGTGCTGATCGCCCTCGGGGGTGGGGTGCTCATGGGCTTGACGGCAGCGATCCTCGAGCCCGCGGGGGTCGACGTCGACCGGATCGCTGCGTGGGTGCTGCCCTCGGGGGCGGCAGGCGCCGTGATCGTGGCCGCGTGGCTCGTCGAATCGAAGCAACGCGTCGTCGAGAACATGGCGCCGGTGCTCACGATGCTCTTCACGCCGCTGTTCGCGGTGATGCTGGCCAGCGCTGCAGTCGTCTACGCGGTGACCGGGCTCGGAGGCGCGTTCGATCGCGAGCTCCTCAGCGTCATCGATGCCCTGCTCGTGGTCGTCCTCGCACTCGTGCTGTACGGGATGTCCGCTCGGGATCCGTCCACGTCGTCCCCCGGCTGGATGGACGGCATCCAGTTGGTCGCCGTCGTCAGCGCGCTCGTGCTCGACCTGATGGTGCTCGGCGCGATGATCGCGCGGATCGGCGACCTCGGGTTCACCCCGAACCGAACCGCAGCGCTCGGTCTCAACCTCGTCCTCCTCGTGAACCTGGCCGGGGCCGCCTGGCTGTCCGCCCGGTTCCTCACGGGACGCAGCACGCTGCACCAGCTCGAGCGCTGGCAGACGACCTACCTTCCCGTCTTCGCGCTGTGGGCCGCCACGGTCGTGGTGATCCTCCCACCAGTCTTCAGCTTCGACTGATCGCAGCCAGCGTCTTATAGGGTCGGAGGAATGTCGGTGCCAGCGCGACTGAGGCTCACGCGGCGGCAGATCCTCGCCTTTCGACGGCGCGTCGGTGCGCTCGACGAACGAATCCCGAAGAGCTCGGAGTCGCTGCGACGGGCCGCGTGGGCCGGACTGCAGGACAGCATGCCGAGAGCCGCGCTGCTCTCACTGCACGCGCGGATAAGCGGGGTCGGGCCATCGACGTTGGACGACCCGTCGCTTGCCCAGCTCTGGGGCCCCCGCTACAGCACGTACGTCGTCCCCAAGCGTGACTTCGCGCTCTTCTCGCTGGGGAGACATCCCGATAACGCCAAGGGCCGCCTGAGGGCCGAGCGGATCGCCGAGCAGCTGCACGCCCGGCTCGACGGAGCGCGCGTGGTGGACGGCGACGTCGGCCGCGCGCTCGGCGTCAACCCGAGCATGTTCAGGTACGCGGCGACGACGGGCACGGTCGCCATCCGCTGGGACGGCGCACGAGCGCCGACAGTCTGGACGGTCCCGGCGCCAGAGCTCGACCCGGCCGACGCGTGCCGCGAGCTCGCTCGACGGCATCTCCATATCTTCGGACCGACCACCGCCGACCGCTTCGCCCGGTGGGCAGGGATCTCACGACGCGCAGCGGCCACCGCGTTCGCCTCGCTCGAAGCGTCGCTGCTGCCGGTCCGAACGCCACTCGGCGACGAGTGGCTGCTAGCCGACGACGAGCGTGTCGTTCATGCCGCCGAGACGGCTCCTGCGCCCGCGCGCCTGCTGCCGAGCGGCGATTCCTACTTCCTGCTCGATGGGGCGGAGCGGGAGCTTCTCATCCCGCAAGCGGCTCAGCGGGAGCGGCTCTGGACGCCCCGGGTGTGGCCGGGCGCGCTCCTCGTCGACGGCGAGATTCGCGGTACCTGGCGTCGGGCGCAGCACACGGTTCGGATCGACGCCTGGAGTCGTCTCACACGTGGGATGCGCAATGCGATCGAGGCCGAGGCCAGCGCCCTACCGCTTCCGGGCGTCGACCGAGGTGTCGACGTGGTGTGGAACGCCTGAGCCGTATCAGCCAGCTCGCAGCGCTAGCATCGCGCCATGGTCGAGCTGCGTCCCGGGCTGTGGCACTGGCAGGCACCACATCCGCAGTGGGAGCCGACCGAGCCGTGGGACAAGAACGTCTCGTCCTACGCGATCGACGACGGCGAGCGGCTGCTGCTGTTCGACCCGCTCGGCGTGCCGAGCGAGCTCGAGGCGCTCGCCGCCGAGCGCGACACCGCGATCGTGCTCACCGCACCATGGCACGAGCGCGACGCGGAGAGCCTGGTCGAGCGGCTCGGCGCGCCGGTCTACACGCCGCTGCCTGACTCCGCGCAGTACCTCATGGACACGTACGGCCTCACCGCCGAGCAGGCCGGCGACGGCAGTCCCGACGTCGTCTGGCTGCTCAGGGAGGGCAAGGGCGAGGCGCGCGTGTACGCCGCCGGCGACCGGCTGCCGTTCGGCGCCGACGTGTTCCCCGGACACAAGCCGAACGACACCGTTCACTGGGTCGAGAGCCACCGCGCGGTTATCTCTGGCGACACGCTCGTCGACTTCGGCCGGGGTCTGGAGATCAACGAGAGGTGGCTCCGCCCCGGCGTGACGCGTGAGGAGATCGCCGAGGCGCTCCGCCCGCTCCTCGAGCTGCCGGTCGAGCACGTGCTTGCGACTCACGGCGGCCCGTTCGACCGCGCCGCTCTCGAGCGCGCGCTCTCCTAGAGGCTTGATGTGAGACGGAGCGACCCGGCCGCGAAGCGGACGGCTTTAGGGATCTGCGCGAACGGAATCCGCGCTCGCGGATTCCGTTCTGCGCCGACCTAGTAGATGTGCAGCTTGTCGAGGAGCGCGAGCGGCTCGTCGATGGACTCGAACAGATCCTTGTTGTGCTTGATCATCTTGCTGCGCATGTAGACGCGCAGCCACTGCTTGTAGCTGTACAGCTCATAGCGATCGAGCAGGTCCCTGGGTGGCAGGTCACGCTGCGCGATGAGTCCCGCCAGGTACATCGCACACTCGAAACCGAGCGAGATCGACTGAAAGTACGGAGAGCCGATGGCCGAATCTCCGGCAAGGAACACCGGTGAGCTGGCGAACGGGTGGTCGCTCGGCCCCGCCGTGAGCCACTGCCGGCTGGTCGCATTGCGAGCTCGATACAGATCGAGGGGAATCCGGACGATCTCGAGCTCGCCGAGTATCTCTCCGTGCGTTTCCTCCTTGATCTTGTCGATGAATCGGTCCATCGACTGCGCGACGCTGGGAAAGTTGTCACGCAGCCACGCGCCGTCGAATCGAGACGGCATCGCCTCGTACTCCTCCGCGGAGATGTTGACGATGCCCGAGACGTGGCTGACGCTCCCGTCGTAGTGCGTGCGGTGGACCATCGGGATGAACTTGTACTGCGCGTTCTCGGCGTTCTTGTAGTACTTGCAGTACTCGTTGCAGTCGTAGGTCTGGCCGTAGAGGAAGGTGATGACGAGCGCGTACTCGAGCCGGATCTTCAGCGTGTTGGCATCTCCCGCCGCCTCGCCTGAGCCTGGTGCCAGGTGATCCCGAAGTAGCGATCTCGAGCCGGTGCAGTCGATGAGGACGTCTCCCGGCTCGAGCATCGCCATTGCGTCCTCCGCTGTGACGACAGCAGCCGTGCGCTCGACCCCATTCGACCCACGCGCATCGATCAGGTCGCTGACGGCGCGCTCGATCGAGTTGAGCGGACAGAACCCCAGCGTCCAGTCGTGAAGAAGGGCCGTCAGGTCAGAGGGAAGCGATCGCCTGAACGCGAGACCCTCGTCGAGCTCCGCCGGATCGAAGACCGCGTCGACATTGTCTCCGTCGATGTGATCGGCGCGGTAGCTGTCAACCGAGTCCGCAACGAGGTACGGCGCGAGTTGAACCATCCGCGTGCGCGTGTACTCGTTCCGCTTCTCGTAGAGCCGCACGGAGAACCCCTCCAGCGACTGGAGCAGTGCGGTGAGCAGAAGACCAACGGGCCCTGCGCCGACCACGTGCACTCGTACGCTCGAGGGCAAAGCCTCTAGACCTTACGCCCGGCCCCGCATCCCCGTACGACGAAGGGCCCGGCAAGCCGGGCCCTTCGTCGAAGCAGCGGGAGAGCTTACGCCCTCGTGATGCCGTTGCTGTGAGCGATGACCTTGCCCATCGTGATCTTGGGCTCGTTCGGGATCATCGTCTCGAGCTTCTCGTCGCGGATCCAGGTCGCGACGACGTTCGACGACTCCTTGCCCTGCTCGAGTGTCTCGAAGAGACCGAGCGAGCTGAAGACGCCGTCGCCGGCCTCGATCAGGTAGTAGCCGGCGAAGCCGGGGAGCTTGCTGAGCTTCGGGACGAGGGTCTCGTTGACCTTGCTCGTGAGCTCGATCGTGCGATTCTGGTCCACACCGTCGTAGCGGCGAATGGTCGCATGCATGTGATGCTCCTTCGTTACCTATCAGGACAGGAGAGTCCGAACGAACTCCCTGCTGCGCTCAGGTCGGTGAGACAGTCGAAGGGCATCGTGCTGAGCCCCGACGGCTTCGAAGACAACCAACGCGCTTGGCCACCATAGCCGTGATGGGTGCGCGCCGTGTTGCGTAGCCCGACGAACGCCTTCCGAGCAAGGCCACGAGTGCGGTCACCTCAACCGATCCGCTTGCGGACTTCCGCCGCAATCGCCCGCGCACGAGCCGTCCGAGGCAGCCGGATCCCGTCGACTCCGCCGAACCGGCGATGGGCATCCAGGGCATCTGCGAACGCCTCGACGAAGCCCTCGGTCGCCAGCGGGTCGAAACCGTCCTCCCACCACAACCCGACGATCCGAAGCACGCCCGCCTTGCGATCGATCCGCGGCTCGATCCGGCCGACGAACCGGTCGCCGAAATAGAGCGGCAGGACGTAGTAGCCCCAGCGGCGCTTGGCGGCCGGGACGTAGACCTCCCACAGGTAGTCGAAGTCGTAGAGCGCACGGAGAAAGTCGCGGTCCCAGACGAGCGGATCGAGCGGGGCGAGGAAGGCGGCGCCCGGCGCGGTTCCGCCCGGCGAGTCGCCCGTGGCGACCTCCCGCTCGGCTTGCTCGAGCAGAGCTAGCTCGCCGGTCACGACGTGGCGCTCGCCGCGCAGCCCGTCGACCGTCACCGGGACGATCTCGCCGGCTTCGATCAGCTCCTCGCGCCGCTCCCGGCGGAAGGCGCCGCCGGCACCCGTTCCCATCCAGACCTCCGCCTGGCCACCCGTTCCGAGAAGGCCGTGAGCGCGGTAGCGCGACAGGAGCTTGAAGCGCCGCTGGTCGAGCTCCGGCGGTCGCTCGGCGAGGAGGTCGGCCGGAAACAGCCGTTCGACCAGGTCGTAGATCCGGCGGTTGCCGTCGCGCCGTGCGATCCCGAGGATCCCGGACTGGGCGAGGGCCTCGAGGATCGCCCGAACCTGGTTCGTCGGACGCCAGTACCAGTCGATCGCGGCGCGGGGCGCCATGTCGGTCGACGAGAGGTGCCCGTCTGCCCGGATCCGCTCGAGGAGCTCCTCCACGAGCGGGGCGTGCTCGTCGAAGACGCCGCCGGCCTTCTCCGCGCGGTTGAGGTCCCAGGTGATCCGGAAGAAGGGCAGGTCTGCCGTCGGGACGATGCTAAGGCCCTTGTTGTAGGTCTCGTAGAGGACGCGCTCCTCGTAGAGGAGGGCGTCAGTCAGCTCACGACGGTAACCCGGAACGCGGGCGAGCAGGACGAGGTCGTGATTCCGACCGGCGACCTCGAGCGGATCGAACTGGATCGAGCCGAACCGTTCGAAGACGGCCAAGATCCCTTCGCGTCCGGGCGGCAGAGACCGCGGCGGCGCGAGGTAGTGGCGCAGCGCAAGGAACCGGCGGGCGGTTGCCGGCGCGATCGTCAGGGCCGCCTGCATTGGACCGATGGTATGTAGCGTGGACGCGTGGCCGAGCGGGTTCTCACGCTGCGCGAGCTGAACCGCGCCACGCTCGCCCGTCAGCTGCTGCTCGAGCGAAGACAGCTCTCGCCGAAAGCGGTCATCGAGCGCCTCGTCGGGATGCAGGCGCAGTGGCCGTCGGCGCCGTACGTCGGAGTCTGGACGCGGACGACGAGCTTCCGGCGCGGCACTCTCGAACGTGAGCTTGCGAAGGGCTCCGTCCTGAAGGCGAACCTCATGCGGCAGACGCTGCACCTCGTCACGCGCCGCGACTACGGGCTACTCCGCGCTGCGATCAGCGAGTCGGGCCACCCGGATCAGTGGCCGAACTCGATCAAGGTCGCTCCGTCCGTACGAGCGCTCGCCGAGCGCGGGCCCGTGACGATGGCGGAAGGGCTCGAGCTGCTCGAGCGCGAGCACGGCCTGACCGGGATCACGGCTCGGCGCGCCTGGCACGGCGGCCGGATGCGTGCCCACGTCCTCCACCACCACGAGACGGCGCTCTGGGGAGCGCGCCCGGAGGGTCGCTTCGTCGCGATCGAGGAGCCCGAGCCGGTCGAGCCCGTCGAGGCGCGAGCAGAGATGCTCGCGCGCTACCTCGCGGCCTTCGGGCCTGCCTCGCGGAAGGACATGGACGCGTGGAGCATGATGCGCCAGCCTGCGATCAAGGCCGCGCTCGCGCGGCTCGAGCTGCGCCGCTTCCGGGACGAGCACGGCCGTGAGCTCCTCGACGTCCCGCGCCCCCCGCTTCCCGATCCCGAGACGCCCGCTCCCGTCCGCTTCCTCCCGAAGTGGGACAACGTCCTGCTCGCGTTCGCCGACCGGACGCGTGTGCTCCCCGAGGAGTACCGCAGGACGGTGATCGGGTCGAACGGCGACGTCGCGCAGACGTTCCTCGTCGACGGGTTCGTCGCGGGCATGTGGCGCGTCGAGAACGGCCGCGTCCTGATCGAGCCGTTCGCGCCGCTGTCACGCTCCGTCCAACGGGAGGTCAAGGAGGAGGCCGAACGCCTTGAGGTGTTCCTCGCCGATTGATGCGCCACACCCGCGCCGAAATCGCTAGACGCACGACGTTCTCACGGCGCTTGCGCCGACAGGTTCCTCTGCCCGCTCCCGTCGGCGTTCATGACGTGCGCCTCGAGACGCCCGTCGCGGTTGCTGACGAAGGCGATCCTCCGCCCGTCCGGTGACCAGGAAGGACGGAAGTCCCTCGCCGGGTGCCGCGTGAGGTTCCGCTGCCCACTCCCGTCGGCGTTCATGACGTAGATCTCGGCGCGACCGTCGCGCGAGCTCGTGAAGGCGATCTTTCGCCCGTCCGGGGACCAGGCCGGTTTGTCGTTATAGCCTGCGTTGTGCATCAGCTTGCGGGATCCGCTCCCGTCAGCGTTCATGACGTAGATGTCGGAGCTGGACGAAGGGCAGCACCCCCCAAACGGCGCTGGGCCTCTGGTCGTGCTCACGAACGCGATCTGCTGCCCGTCGGGCGACCAGACGGCGGTCAACGGTATGTGCGGGAGCCTCCGCGCTCCGCTCCCATCGACGCTGACGAGGTAGCGCCCGAAGTAGATCGTCCGCCCGTCCGGTGACCAGACCAGCTGATACCTCCCCGTCTGGTTGCGCGTCAGCCTGCGCAGACCGCTGCCGTCGGCGTTCACGACATAGAGGTGGTGGGCGTAACTGCTGCTAGGCGTGTCGCGCAGGAACGCGATCTTCCGCCCGTCGGGTGACCACTTTGGATAGTCGTCGTTCAGCCTCAGCCGATTCCGCGCGAGGTTCCGCTTGCCGCTCCCGTCGGCGTTCATGACGTAGATCTCGGAGTTGCCGTCGCCGTGGCGTGCGAACGCGATCCTCCGTCCGTCGGGCGACCAGGCAGGTCGTACGTCCTTCGCCGGGTGCTGCGTGAGGTTCCGCGGGTCGCTGGCGTCGGCGTTCATGGCGTAGACCTCGCCGTTGCCGTCGCGCCAGCTCACGAACACGATCGTCCGTCCATCGGGCGACCACGCAGGAGCCTGCACGTCGAGTGGGCTGCGATTGCTCTGGATCAGGCTCAGGAGGCGATCACCGATACCGAGCGCCGGAGTGGCGAGCAAGGCCGCGCCCGCGACGATCGCTGCGGCGATGGCGACGACCCGCCAGCGCGAGGGCGGCCGAGTGGGAGTTCCACTCCTCGCCCCGGCGCGGTCGACCACGTCGTCCCAATCGGCGACGAGCGTCGGCACGGGGAAGACCCGCTCGAGAGAATCCACAACTTCCAGCTCGACGTCTGTCATCGCACTGCCTCCTCGTATGAGCGCCGTAGCGCAGCGTGCGCCGTGGCGAGCGTGGCCGAGACCGTTCCGACCTCGACCTCGAGCGCGATTGCGATCGACTGATAGTCGAGATCTGCGAAGTACCGGAGAAAGACTGCGAGTCGCTGGCGCTCGGGTAGAGCCGCCACCCAGGCTCGGATCGTGGCGTCCCGCTCCGGAACGCCGTTTGTCGAGGGCGTCGATGCTTTCTCAGCACGCCACTCGAGCTCCGGGGCTCGCCTACGTCGTTGGGCGAGAGCCTCGTTGATCACGATCCGCCACACCCACGCCTCGAGCGGCGCGTCGGCCTTGTAGCCCGCCCGCTTTCGTACCGCTTGCACGAACGCGTCCTGCACGGCATCTCTTCCTACTCCCTCGTCGCCGACGATCGCCGTGGCCGCACGCACGAACCGCGGGAGGTCAGCTCGGTAGAGCGACTCCAGCGCTTCGACCGTGGCTCCACGGACCGCCATCTCGTTCATTCGATGCGCGGAGCGAGGCGCTGTGTTTAGTCGCCGTGCAGGATTCTCGAGGCCGGACGTCTGGTCAGTGAAGCAACGGGGGGTCGTAGCGGCAACTCGCGCGTCGGTCGAGCAGGATTCGCGCGTGCAGATCTTTCTGGAGACCGAGCGCTTGGTCCTGCGGCAGTTCACCGAGGACGACGTCGACTGCTCGTCGAGCTCGACGCCGATCCCGACGTCATGCACTTCGTCACCGGCGGGCTGCCGACGCCACGCCACGAGATCGAGACCGACGTCCTGCCCGCGTTCCTCGACTACCACGCTCGCTTCGCCGGGTACGGCTTCTGGGCTGCGATCGAGAAGTCGACCGACGAGTTCCTGGGCTGGTTCCACTTCAGGCCGGCGGAGGACGCTCCGCCGAACGAGGTCGAGCTCGGCTATCGGCTGCACAAGGCCGCCTGGGGTAAGGGATACGCGACCGAGGGTTCGCGCGCGCTGATCGACAAGGGATTTGCCGAGCTCGGTGTCGAGCGCGTCGTCGCGTTCACGATGGTGGTGCACGTCGCCTCGCGACGCGTGCTCGAGAACGCGGGCCTGCGCTACGTGAGGACGTTTCACGAGCCCTGGCCCTACCCCATCCCGGGTGACGAGCAAGGCGACGTCGAGTACGCGCTCCTCAGATCGGAGTGGGAGGAGCAGGCGCAGCGCGATGTCCTATAGGGCCGCGTAGTCGAGCTCGAGGAAGTCGCTCACCTCGGAGAGCCAGCGCTCCTGCACGAAGCGGATGTGCTCGGGGTGCTCGTTGTAGCCCTCGTACGCAGCTCGATCGGCGAACTCCATCGAGATTCCGAAGCGATAGCCGTTCTTCAGGCTGACCTCGGCGAGCAGCTCGAACGCCTCGACGCCGGGAATGGTCGCGAGCTGACTGGCTGCATCAAGAAAGTCGCGCTCTTCCGCCGATCCCTGCGAGTGAACGAGAGTGAACGTGACTGTGTGCCGAATGCGCTCCGCGACCATTCGCGGCTCAGTGCAGCAACGGCTTCAGCGCGTCCCGCGCGATGAGGAAGCCGCGCTTGACGAGCGCCTCGGTCGCCTCGAATGCGCGGTCCTCGTGCTCGATCGAGACGACGAAGTCGTAGCCCTCGCGGTAGAGCGCTGCGATGAAGCGATCCCACCGGACCTCACCGAGACCGGGAAGCCGCGGCACCTGCCAGCCCATACCGAGCGACGCTGTTCCGTTGCGATAGAGCCCGTCGCGGTCGATCTCCATGTCCTTCGCGTGGACGTGGAAGATCTTCGACGCGTAGTCGCGAACGACTCGCTCGTAGTCGATCTGGAGCCAGACGAGGTGGGACGGGTCGAGGTTGAGCCCGAAGCTCGGGCTGTCCACGATCGAGAACATCTCGTCCCACATGGCCGGTGACGACGCGAGGTTGGTACCTCCGGGCCACTCGTCCCACGAGAAGATCATGGGGCAGTTCTCGATCGCGATCTTCACCCCACGCTGATCGGCGTAGTCGACGAGGCGGGGCCAGACCTTCCTGAACTCGCGGAAGTTGTCGGGCACGTTCTTCGTCTTGTCGCGTCCCGACGAACGTGCCGACGACTCCGACGTCCAGCTTCGCAGCTGCGTCGATCACCTTCTTCAGATGCGCGTTCGCGGCTCGGCGCTCGACGGGGTCGGGATGCAGGTTGTTCGGGTAGTACGCGAGAGACGAGATCTCGAGCCCGTTGCGGTCGAGGACGTCGCGCACGGCACCGCACGTCGACGCGCGAGACGTCGATGTGGGAGGTCCCGGCGTAGCGACGGCGCTCGCCCCCCGCGGCCGGCCAGCACGCCACCTCGAGCATCTCGAAGCCCTCGCTCGCCGCCCAGGCTGCGACCTGCTTCAGGGAGCGACGGGGGAATGGTGCGGTGAGAAGCCCGAGCCTCATCCGGCGACGACTGGATTCGTCAGTGACGTCGAGCCCGTCGATCTCGATCGTCACCTCGTCGCCGGGCTGCAGCAGGCGCTGCGGGTCGCGAAACACGCCGACGCCTGCAGGCGTCCCTGTGAGGATGAGGTCGCCCGGCTCGAGCGTCGTCGTCTGCGACACGTACGCGATCACGTCGTCGACGCCGAAGATGAGATTCGCGGTCGTCGAGTCCTGCAGCGTCTCGCCGCTGACGATCGCCCGGATCGCGAGCGTGTGCGGATCCGTGATCTCGTCGCGCGGCGTCATCGGCCCGACGGGACAGAACGTGTCGGGTGACTTCCCGCGCGTCCACTGGCCGTCCGAGAACTGGAGGTCGCGCGCGCTGACGTCGTTCGCGCAGAGGTAGCCGCGCACGGCCTCGAAGGCGTTCTCCTTCGAGACGCGCGTCACCCGCGAGCCGATCACGACGCCGAGCTCCGCCTCGTAGTCCGCCTTCGTCACGATCGACGGGATGACGATCGGCTCACCGGGCCCGATCAGCGAGGACGGCCACTTCGCGAAGAGGAGCGGCTCCTTCGGCAGCTCGGCTCCCTGCTCCTCCGCGTGGTCGGAGTAGTTCAGGCCGACGCAGATGATCTTCCCGGGGCGCTCGATCGGCAGCACGGGAGAAACCTACTTCGGCCGAAGGGCGCACGCGTGCCGTACTGCCCGCAGCTCTAGACTCGCCAGCGTGGGCCTGCCTGCCTCACTCGTCCCCGAGCTGCAGGCAGCGCTCGGGGCAGAGCACGTCGTCACCGAGCCGGAGCAGCTCCGCGTGTACGAGTGCGACGGGCTCACCGGGCACCGCGCGATCCCGGAGCTCGTCGTCCTTCCCGGGTCCACCGAGGACGTTCAGGTCGTCGTGCGCGCATGCCATCGCGAGCGCGTGCCGTTCGTGGCGCGTGGCGCCGGGACCGGGCTTTCCGGCGGGGCGACGCCGGTCGCGGGCGGCGTCGTCGTCTCGCTCGCGCGCATGAATCGGATCCTCGAGATCGATCTCGCGAGCCAGCGCGTCGTGGTCGAGCCCGGCGTCGCGAACCTCGACGTGACACGTGCCGTCGCCGCCGACGGGTTCTTCTACGCGCCCGACCCGTCGAGCCAGCAGGTGTGCACGATCGGCGGCAACGTCGCCGAGAACTCGGGCGGCGCGCACTGCCTGAAGTACGGGTTCACGACGCACCACGTCACCGGCCTGACGTTCGTCCTCCCGGACGGCGAGGTCGTCGAGCTCGGAGGCAAGGCGCTCGACCCGGACGGGCCCGACCTCCTCGGTGTGATCGTCGGCTCCGAGGGCACGCTCGGGATCGCGACGCGCGTCACGCTCCGCATCGTCCGCACGCCGCAGTGCGTACGCACCCTGCTCGCGGCCTTTCACACGATGGACGCCGCTGGTGCAGCCGTCTCCGGGATCATCGCGGCGGGCGTGATGCCGTCGGCGATCGAGATGATGGACCGGCTCACGATCGAGGCTGCCGAGCACGCCGTCGCTCCCGGATACCCCGAGGGCGCGGGCGCGGTGCTTCTCGTCGAGCTCGACGGAGTGATCGAGCAGGTCGAGGACGACACCGCCGAGCTCGAGCGCATCTGCAGCATGTGCAACGCGTTCGAGATTCGGCTCGCCGCCAGTGACGCCGACCGCGCTCTCCTCTGGAAGGGGCGGAAGTCGGCGTTCGCCGCAATGGGTCGCATCGCAACGGACTACTACGTCCAGGACGGCGTCGTTCCGCGGACGCGCCTGCCGGAGGTGCTTCGACAGATCGAGGAGCTCTCCGCACACCACGGACTCCGGGTCGGGAACGTGTTCCATGCGGGAGACGGCAACCTCCATCCGCTCGTCCTCTACGACGCCGAGGCAGGCGAGACCGAGCAGGCGCGGGAACTCGCGGAGGCGATCCTCGACGCGTGCCTCGACGCGGGCGGCTCGCTCACGGGCGAGCACGGCGTCGGGATGGACAAGGTGTGCTCGATGCCGCGGATGTTCTCCGAGCGCGACCTCCGCGTGTTCGAGCGGCTGCGCCGCGCATTCGATCCCGCCGGGATCTGCAATCCGGGCAAGGTGATCCCGACACCACGGCTCTGCGGTGAGGTGCCCGGGCCGTACCGGATCCACGCGCTCGAGAGGATCGGCGTTGCCGAGCGTCTCTAGCCTCGACGAGGCCGCTGCGACGCTCGCTGCCGCGCACGCGGAGGGGCGCCAGGTGCGGATCGGAGACGACCTCACGGCGGCCGGGCTGAACCGGATCCTCGAGCACGATCCGGGCGACCTCACGTGCACGGTCGAGGCGGGCGTTCGGCTCTCCGAGCTTCGCGCGGCCCTCGCCGCGACCGGGCAGCGCCTCTCCCTCGACCCCCCGGGCGACCCGACGATCGGGGCGCTCCTCGCGCAGAACCTCTCCGGCCCGCTGCGCCATCGCTTCGGCGCGCCGCGAGACCTCGTGCTCGGCGCCACGCTCGTGCTCGCGGACGGGACGATCGCGAACGCGGGTGGAAAGGTCGTGAAGAACGTCGCCGGTTACGACCTGGCACGCCTCATGTGTGGGTCCGAGGGACGCTTCGCTTTCATCGTGCGAGCCAGCTTCAAACTCCACCCACTGCCGAAGGCGACCGGCACGCTCGTCGTCGACACGGACGAGGCGGCAGCTGTCGCGGCGTGGCTCCTCCGCTCGCAGGTGCAGCCGAGTGCGCTCGATGTCCTCCACCCCGGTCGCGTGGCAGTTCTCTTCGAGGGATCGGAGCGCGCGGTCGCCGCGCAACTCGCGGCCGCGCAGGCTTCGGTCGGCGGCGAGGAGGCCGACGCAGCCGTCTGGGAGGAATCGCGGGAGCGTCAGGCGGCAGCGCGCGGGCGGCTTCGATTCGTGCCGGGCGACCTTGCGGCCACGCTCGCAGGCGCTGGCCGAAGCCGTCGTCAGACCGGCGTCCGGCGTCGCGTACGTTCCCGAGCCCACGGCAGACGAGCCGAACGCGTCGACCTCACGTCTGTTCGACGCGATCCGCGCGCAGCTCGATCCACAGGGAGTCCTCGCCGCGTGATCCGCGAGTACACGTCCGACTGCGTCCACTGCGGCTTCTGCCTGCCGACGTGCCCGACCTACGTGCTCTGGAGCGAGGAGATGGACTCGCCGCGCGGCCGCATCCACCTCATGGACGCGCGCCTCGACGGGACGATCGCGCTGAACGCGACGGTGGCGCAGCACTTCGACCGCTGCCTCGGGTGCATGGCGTGCCTGTCGTCGTGCCCCTCGGGCGTGCGCTACGACCGGCTCATCGAGAGCACGCGCGCGGCGGTCGAGGAGGAGCTCGATCGATCGCTGAGCGATCGCTTCGTCCGTGGACTCCTCTTTCGGCTCCTCCCCCATCCCGGTCGCATGCGTGCTGCGCTGCGGCTCGCGCCGCTCGGCCGCGTCGCACCGATGCCGAAGCGCTTCCGCCCGCTCGTGGACATCGCGCCGCGCTGGCGGGGACGCGGTCACGTACCCGCGCTGACACCCGCGAGCGGCACACCTCGCGCGCGCGTCGGCCTACTCACCGGGTGCGTGCAGAGCGCGGTCTTCCCCGACGTCAATGCCGCGACCGCGCGTGTCCTCGCCGCGGACGGCTTCGAGGTCGTCGCTCCGCCGCAGGGCTGCTGTGGCGCGCTGTCGGTGCACGCGGGGCGGCTCGACGAAGGGAAGGCGTTCGCGCGTCGGCTCCTCGACGCGTTCGCCGACGTCGATCTCGTCGTCGTCAACACCTCGGGCTGCGGCTCGCATCTGAAGGAGCTCGGCTGGCTCCTCGGCGACGAGCGTGCCGAGGCATTCGCCTCGCGGGTGCGCGACGTCGGGGAGCTTCTCGGCGAGACGACGCCGCGCGCGGCCAGGCATCCGCTGCCGATGAAGGTGGCGCTCCAGGACTCCTGCCACCTCCGCCATGCCCAGCGCCTCCCGCTCTCCTCTCGCACGTCGCTCGGTCGGATCCCCGGCCTCGACGTCGTCGAGCCCGCCGAGCAGGATCTCTGCTGTGGGTCCGCCGGGATCTACAACGTCACGCAGCCGGAGGCAGCACGCGAGCTGGGCGAGCGCAAGGCCGCGCACGTCCTCGCGACCGGTGCGCAGGCGTATGCGAGCGCGAACCCCGGCTGCCTCGTCCAGATCTCGAACGCACTCGCCCGCGCGAAGGCGCCGCTGCCGGCACTCCACCCGGTCGAGCTCGTCGACGCATCGATCCGCAACGTGGGCACTGGATCGCTGCTCGCCGCCGCGCGCCGCTAGCCTCGGTCGATGGCCTCCCGCTCCGAGCTCCGCAACGTCGCGATCGTCGCGCACGTCGATCACGGCAAGACGACGCTCGTGGACGCGCTCCTCTGGGAGTCCGGAGCCTTCCGCACCAACCAGGACGTCAACGAGCGCGTGCTCGACACGATGGACCTCGAGCGCGAGAAGGGCATCACGATCCTCGCCAAGAACACCGCCGTCCGGTACGGCGAGACGAAGATCAACATCATCGACACCCCCGGTCACGCCGACTTCGGCGGAGAGGTCGAGCGCGGTCTCACGATGGTCGACGGTGTCCTCCTGCTCGTCGACGCGAGCGAGGGCCCGCTGCCGCAGACGCGTTTCGTGCTCCGCAAGGCGCTCGAAGCGCTGCTCCCCGTGATCCTGGTCGTCAACAAGGTCGACCGCCCCGACGCGCGGATCGAAGCAGTGGTCAACGAGGTGTACGAGCTCTTCCTCGATCTCGATGCCGACGAGAGCCAGATCGAGTTCCCGATCGTGTACTGCAACGCCAAGGCCGGCCGCGCGTCGCTCGCACCCGATCCCGACGCGCTCGCCCCGGACCTCGGCCCTCTGCTCGAGCTGATCCTCGAGCGCATCCCACCGCCCGAGTACGAGGAAGACCACCCGCTGCAGGCGCTCGTCACGAACCTCGACGCGTCGGCGTACGTCGGCCGCCTCGCGCTGTGCCGTGTCGCGCAGGGAACGATCACGCGCGGCCAGCAGGTCGCGTGGTGCCGCGCCAACGGAACGATCGAGCGCGCCAAGATCACGGAGCTCTACGTCACGGAGGCGCTCGACCGCGTCGAGGCGACGGAGGCGGGCCCGGGCGAGATCATCGCCGTGGCGGGGATCCCGGAGGTGACGATCGGCGAGACGCTCGCCGATCCGGACGATCCGCGCCCGCTCCCGGTTATCGCCGTCGACGAGCCGTCGCTCTCGATGACGATCGGCATCAACACCTCGCCGCTGTCGGGTCTCTCCGGCGACAAGCTCACAGCGAGCCTCCTGGAGAGCCGCCTGCGCACGGAGCTCATCGGCAACGTGTCGCTCCGCATCCTCCCGACGGAATCGCCCGACGCGTGGGAGGTGCAAGGTCGCGGGGAGCTCCAGCTTGCCGTTCTGGTCGAGCAGATGCGTCGCGAGGGCTTCGAGCTCACCGTCGGCAAGCCGCAGGTCGTCACGCGCGAGATCGACGGCAAGGTGCACGAGCCCGTGGAACGCGTGTCCGTCGACGCGCCGGAGGAGTACATGGGAGTGCTGACGCAGCTCTTCGCGCTACGGAAGGGCCGCATGGAGGCGCTCGTGAACCACGGCTCGGGCTGGGTCCGGATGGACGTCATCGTCCCGGCGCGCGGGCTGATCGGGTTCCGCACCGAGTTCCTGACCGAGACGCGGGGCACGGGGATCCTCCATCACGTCTTCGAGCGCTTCGAGCCTTGGTTCGGGGAGCTGCGCACGAGACCGACCGGCGCACTCGTCGCCGACCGCCGCGGAAAGACCACCTCCAACGCGATCCTGAACCTCCAGGAGCGCGGGTCGCTCTTCATCGCCCCGGGCGCCGACGTCTACGAGGGAATGATCGTCGGCGAGAACTCGCGCGCCGAGGACCTCGACGTAAACGCCACCAAGGAGAAGAAGCTCACGAACACGCGCGCGGCGTCCGCCGACGCCACCGTTCGCCTCATTCCACCGCGCCCGCTTTCGCTCGACCAGGCGCTCGAGTACATCCGCGAGGACGAGTGCGTCGAGGTGACGCCGTCGGAGATCCGCCTTCGGAAGGTCGAGCTCTCCGCGCAGCGACGCCAGTCGGCCGCGAGCCGCAAGTCACGCGGCCTCGCCCCCGTCTGAGAGTCGCTGGCACACGCGGCCGCGAAGCGGACGCCTTCAGGGATTGTCGCGCGATCGGGATCCGCACTCGCGGATTCCGATCTCTGCGGGAGTCATTCGATCGCGACCGGCCGCAGCTCGTCCAGCCGGTCCACGCGCGCGAGTGCCGGAAAGAGCTTCCACCAGACGCCCGCGATCACGACTGTCGCGACGCCGCCGACGACAACCGCCGGCACGGCCCCGATGAGCGCCGCAGCAAGGCCGGACTCGAACGCGCCGAGCTCGTTCGAACCGCTGATGAACACCATCTCGACCGCGTTCACCCGGCCGCGGAGCTCATCCGGCGTCACGAGCGGGAGGATCGTCGAACGGAGAACGACGCTGACCATGTCGAACGCGCCGGCGAGCGCGAGCGCGAACATCGAGAGCCACATCTCCCGCGAGAGGCCGAACACGATCATGCAGACGCCGAACCCTGCGACCACGACGAACAAGGTCGGGCCGGCCCGCCGACGGATCGAGAAGCGTGCGATGAACAACGCGGCTACGAACGAGCCGATCGCGGGCGCGGTACGAAGAAAACCGAGGCCTGTCGGCCCGACCTCGAGGATGTCCTTCGCGAAGATCGGCAGGAGCGCGACGGCGCCACCGAAGAGCACCGCGAAGAGGTCGAGCGAGATCGCTCCGAACAGGACGTTCGTGCGCCGGATCAGGCGCACGCCCGCGAGCACCTCGTCGAGCCCGACGGCGCCCTCCGTCACGGCGACGCGGCCCTTCCGCAACGCAAGGACGCAGCCGAGGGCGACGATCTGCAGGACGATCGCGGCGATGTAGACGAGCTCGGCGCGGATCGCGAAGAGGATGCCGCCGACCGCGGGCCCCGCGACGAGCGAGAGCTGGAACGCGATCGAGCGCTGGGCGAGCGCGCTCACGAGGATCTCCTGCGGGACGAGCGAGGGCGTGAGCGCGCGACCGGCCGGAGCCCCGATCGCGCTCGCGCAACCGGTGAGCAGCGCCAGCCCGAAGAACGGCAGAACACTCCCGGCCCCGCGGAAGGTCACGACGAGGAGGGACGCGGCCACGAGCGTGTCGACGACGATCGCGAACGCGTAGAGGCTTCGGCGAGGGAGCCTGTCGGCGAGGTTGCCCGCCGGAATCGCGAGCAGAAGCAGCGGCAGGAACTCGGCGAGCCCGACGAGCCCGAGGTCGAGCGGATTCTCGCGAACCGAGTACACCTGCCACCCGATCGCGACGGACGCCATCGTCATCGCGAAGCTCGAGGTGACGAGCGACACCCAGAAGAGCGCGAAGTCGCGGTGCCGGAACGCGGATCCTCCGGCGCGACTCATATGCCGAATCTACGCGGCGGCCGGCTCGTCAGTCGGCGCTTGACCCTCCACGCCGAACTCGACCTCGATCTTCATGATGCGCGAGCCGTCGACCTCGCGCACGTTCAGGCGCAGCCCGTCGGCTCGCACGGTGTCGCCGACCTCCGGCGCACGTCCGAGCTCGCCGAAGACGAGGCCCGGCCATCGTGTGGTAGTCCTCCTGCTCGAGCTCGGTGTCGAACTCCTCGTTGAAGTCGTCGATCGTGTACGTGCCGTCGATGCGGATGTGCGTCTCGTCGATCCGCTCGATGGACGTGTCCGGCAAGTCGAACTCGTCCTCGATCTCGCCGACGATCTGCTCGAGCAGGTCCTCGAGCGTGACGATCCCCTCCATGTCGCCGTACTCGTCGATGACGATCGCCATGTGCTGCTTCTCGCGACGGAAGTCGGCGAGGAGCGCCGCGAGATCCTTCGTCTCCGGAACGACGAACGCCGGTCGCACGATCGACTCGAGCTCGACCGAGGCGAGGCCGAGATCGTGCATCGCACCGAAGAGATCGCGCACGTGGAGGATGCCGACGACGTCGTCGAGCGAGCCGCGGTAGACCGGGTAGCGCGTGTAGGGCGAGTCGACGACGGCGCGCAACGCCTCCTCGGGCGGCATGTCGACCGAGATGCCCGACGACCTCGGGTCGCGGCACCATGACCGCCGAGACTTCCTTGGACGCGAAGTCGAAGACCTTGTAGAGCATCTCCTCCTCCGCCTCGTGCGAGCTCGCCGACGTCCTCCGCAGCGGCGACCGAGTGCCGGATGTCCTCGCGCGTGTACGCGATCATCCCGGCCGGCGCCGGCTTGACGCGCAGAAGCCGAAGGAGAACGTTCGGACGACTTCTCGAGCAGCCAGACGAGCGGGTACGCGATCCGCGCCAGCCAGTCGAGCGGGATGGCGAGCGCGATCGCGAGCGGCTCGGCCTTCTGGAGCGCGACCGCCTTCGGCACGAGCTCGCCGACGACGACGGAGAGGTACGTGAGGATCGCGAACGAGATGAGGAACGCAACCGTGTTGGACAACGGCGGCTGCATGAGCCCCGAGAGCAACGGCTCGCCGATGGCACCGAGGAGGATCGCGAAGATCGTGATGCCGACCTGCACCGTCGAGATGAAGCGGACGGGGTCGTCCATGAGGCGCAGCGCCGTCTTCGCGCCGCGACCACCACGCTCGGCGCGCTCCTCCAGCCGCGAGCGGCGCCCCGTGACGAGGGCGTACTCGGCTGCCACGAAGACCGCGTTCCCCAGGACGAGCAGGAACACGATGACGATGCGGAGAGAGGTGCTCACGCCCCGTCAGGGGCGCAGGTACTCGGCGGGAAGTCGTCGCCCACGATGATCAGGCGGCAGTATAGGTAACCACTCCGTCGGCCTCGTGCCTACGAGCCTCGTCCTCGTGGCGCAGACGCTCGAGATGGGAGAGCGTCTCGGCGACGGCGAATCGGCGCCCGGCGGCGGGGAGATCCGCGCCGAAGAGCGCAAACGACAGCTCGTAGCCGGTCTGCGGGTCGGGCGTGAGCGCCGCGACCGCCTCCTCGAGGCGCAGGCGGTGATGCTCCTTCAGCTCACGTGCGCGGCCGGCGGGGTCCGCGATCGGCTCGCCGTGCCCTGGAAGTGCGATCCGCGGCGCGAGCTCGATCGTCCGGTCGAGAGCGGCCAGGTAGTCGCCGAGCGGGTCAGGACGGCTGGCAGGCCAGAGACCCACCGTCGGCGTGATCCTCCCGAGCAGGTGGTCCGCCGCGATCAGCACCCCGTCGCGCAGCAGGCAGAGCTGCCCGTCGGCGTGACCCGGCGCGGCGATGAGCTCCCAGCCGTCGACGTGCTCGCCCGCCTCGACGAGGATCGGGTCTCGCTGGTAGCGGATGAACGGTCGGTACACGGAGCTCTGGCCGGCGAGCTCGGCCGTGACGTCGTCGGGCGCGCCGTGCAGTCGGAACCAGTCCACGATCCGCTCCGACCACGCCGGGTTTCCCCAGACGAGCTCGCACTGCGCGTAGTCGAGCGTCCCCTGGACGACGGGCGCGCCGGTGAGCTCGTGGAGATCGGCAGCTGCGCCGACGTGGTCGGGGTGGAAGTGCGTCACGAAGACCGTCGCGACACGTCCGCCTGCCCGCTCGAGCTCCGCCGCCCAGGTCTCCTTCGCGTCCGGGAGGCCGACCCCGGTGTCGACGAGCGTCCAGCCCGCCTCGCCGGGCAGGAGGTACGCGTGGACGTGCCCCGGCCGAGTCGGCAACGGCAGCGTGACGCGGCGAATCCCGTCGCCGAGCTCGTCCATCGCGCGACTCTAGCCCCTTGTCGAATACGAACACGTGTTCTATTCTCGACCGATGCGGGTAATGCGGGCCCCACCTAGACTGGATCCTCCACGACAGTACGGCTGCTCACTCAACTTCAACGCGAGAGGGGAACGAGATGGCGTACGGAATCGTGCATCACTTTCCGGGCGGTACGCAGGAGCAGTACGACGCGAGTCTCGCGGCGGTGCATCCTGGGGACGGTCTGCCCGAAGGCCAGATCTTCCACGCAGCTGGTCCGTCGGATGGTGGTTGGACGGTCGTGGCGGTCCACGACTCCAAGGAGAGTTGGGAGCAGTTTCGCGACGGCATCCTGATGCCTCGGATGCAAGCGGGCATCGAAGGCGGCCTCCCCGCACCACCACAGGAGACTGCGTTCGAGATCCACAACCTGCGTCCTTAGCAGTCAGCCAACGACTCTCGACAGGAGGCTCGGCCCGGCGGGCCTCCTGTCTTCTGGCCTCGAACTCGTACGTCCGCCAGTCACTCATGTCCAGCGACTGACATGAGCCGTACCGAGTACAGAATCGAGCCCTGCAAGTCGGCGCTGACCCAGGTGCGCGGCATGCCGTTCCGGTGGTCGCTCAACCCGTACATGGGGTGCGTGCACCGCTGCACGTTCTGTTACGTCCGTCACTTCGAGCAGCGGGCCGACCGCCCATCGGACGATCGCTACGGCCGGTCGATCCGCGTCAAGCCGAACATCTCCGAGGTACTCCGCCGCGAGCTTGCGCGCGCATCGTGGAACCGCGACGAAGTGGCGCTCGGCACCGCGACGGATCCGTACCAGCCCGCCGAAGGGAAGTTCCGCCTCACCCGCGCGTGCCTCGTCGAGCTCGCTGCCGCCTGGACGCCGTACTCGATCGTGACGCGCGGGCCGCTCGTCGTCCGTGACATCGACATCCTGCAGGAGGCGTCCGGGCGTGCCGGTGCCGAAGTCTTCCTCTCGCTGCCCACGCTCGACGAGCGCGTCTGGCGCACGACCGAGCCGGGGACGGCTCCGCCCGCGAGTCGACTCGAAGCGATACGTCGGCTCGCCGCGGCCGGCATCGACGTCGGCGTCGGAATCGCGCCGATCCTTCCCGGACTGTCCGACGATCCCGCGCAGCTCGAGGCCGTCGTGCGCGCAGCGCGCGCGGCGGGCGCGCGGAAGATCTGGGCGAGCGTCGTCCATCTGCGGCCCGGCGTGCGCGAGCACTTTCTCGAGGCTCTCGCCCGAGACTGGCCCGAGGAGGTGGCCCGCTACGAAGCGCTCTTCGCGTCGCGCGCGTACCTCAGCGCGGCAACAACGAAGCCGATCCTCGAACCGGTTCGGCGCGCCACTGCAGCGTTGCCGAGCCCCCGTCGCCGATCTCCCCGCACGTCCGCACCACGCCAGCTCGCTCTGGCTGTCTGAGGCCAGTGCAGGAAGGCGCCGATCCGCGCCGTAGAATCGCCCAGTGGCCGATGAGATCACCTGCCTCATCGCGGACGACCACGAGGTCGTTCGCGAGGGTCTTCGCCTCGCGCTGTCGCGCTCGGCGCGCATCCGCGTGATCGGCGAGGCGTCCGACGGCGCGTCCGCGGTCGCGCTCGCCGAGCGACGTCGGCCGGACGTCGTGATCATGGACCTGCGCATGCCCGACATGGACGGGCTCGAGGCGACCGAGCAATTGCTCCAGCGTGCGCCCGAAACCGGCGTCCTCATCTTCACCGCGTACGGCGAGCGCTCGCTCCTGCAGCGCGGGCTCGAGTCCGGCGCGCGCGGGTACATCCTCAAGGAGGCTCCGCACGAGACACTCCTGCGGGCGATCGAGAAGGTCGCTGCCGGCGAGACGTTCGTCGACCCCGGGCTCATGGCCGAGTTCGTCGCAGCGCAGGGCCAGTCGGACGTGCTCACGCCGCGCGAGCGCGAGATCCTGCAGCTCCTGGCCGACGGAATGTCGAACGCGGACGTCGCGGCGAAGCTCTTCATCAGCCAGGAGACCGTGAAGAGCCACGTGCGGCACATCCTCGCGAAGCTCGAAGCCGACACGCGCACGCAGGCGGTCGCGATCGCTCTCCGCGAGGCCATGATCGACTAGATGGACGAATCCGAGCGAGCGCTCCTCGCGGAGCGCATGCTGGCCGAGCAGGAGGAGCGCAGGCGTGTCGCCGAGCTCTTGCACGACGGCCCGATCCAGCAGCTCTCCGCGATCTCGCAGATGCTCGATGCAGGCCTTGCGGATCTCGAGAGCGGCGAGCAGGAACGAGCCGTGGAGGTGTTCTCGCGCGGGCTCGAGCTCGCGCGCGACGCCGCCCGCGACCTACGAGCGCTGTGCGACGACATCGAGCCGCGAGTCCTCCGCCAGCTCGGGTTCGCGTCGGCTGCCGCCGCACTGGCACGGCGCATCGCATCGCGGCACGACGTCGAGATCGACCTCGACGTCGCGTACGCCGATGAGCTCGGGGAGAACGCTACAGCCGCGCTGTACCAGATCCTCCGCGAGGCGACGGAGCAGGCCGTGAGGCGCGGGCCGCTCACACGGATCGAGGTCTCGCTCCGCCCCAGCGAGGGGGGCGGCGCGGAGCTCGTCGTCGCCGACGACGGCCCGCCCGAACGGCGCGCAGCGGTGCTCGAGGCGCTCGCGGAGCGCGCGGCGACGCTCAACGGCCGGTTCAGCTCCGAGGTTCGCTACCCGCGCGGTTCCACGGTCAGGATCGAAGTGCCGCCCGCAACTGCCCATCGCTAGGATCGGCGCGTGGACGGAAACGGTGGAAGCGGCTTCCTGTTCTTCGTCTGGTCGACGTCCGGGTACACGCTCATCGAGCGCGCGGGCGATCCACCACGGCCGGGCACGGAGGTCGAGGACGGGGACGATCGCTATCGAGTGACGAAGATCGCGCCCTCACCGCTCCCGGGCGACCCGCGTCCGTGCGCGTACCTGCTACCCGCCTGACGCCCGAGAGCGAGGCAAGCCTCGCCTCTACTCGATCGGTTCGTTCTGGACGTTGTGCTCGGTCGCGTAGGCATCCACGAGCGTGTTGATCTTTTCGGGATCGGGGAACGCGTAGTTGATCTCGACGAAGGCGTTCCACTTGTCCGGGAGCGCATCCTCCGGGAAGATCGCCTCGACCGGGCACTCCGGTTCGCATGCCCCGCAATTGGACGTTGCGATTCCGCCCGCGAGCGTGAACTCGTGCTTGCCGGGGACGACGGCGCAGAACGTGTCCGCGTCGTCGGCCTCGTCCCGCTCGACGCGCATGACCCGCCAGTGCGTCTCACGCGTAGCGAGGTAGAGCCAGCGGATCGGCCGGCTGCGAACACCGAAATTCGTCTCGACGGAGCTCTCCTCGCCCGAACCCACCGCAACGTAGCCGGCGATGACTGCGGCGCGCTCGACCCACGCGAGTGCCTCATGGTCGATCGAGCGCAGGCGCCACGAGCCTGCCTTCACGGGATCGCCGTCGGCCGCGAGCCAGCCGTCGACGAAGCCGGCGATGTACTCGGCGTCGGCAGTCTCGGGCAGCAGCTTCTTCAGGTTGACGCACGAGCGCACGACCCCGGTGCCCGCGTATCCCGGATGCACGTCCAGACACGGGGAGAAATTCAGCTGTTCGAAGAAGTCGCGGAAGCGAGCCACCCGTTCGCCGTAGAGCTGGACGTAGTGGAGATGCTCGCCCGACCGGATTTCCACCTTGTTCCAGGATCCGTCGCCGTAGACGAGCCCATGGAGGACGCCGAGGCGATACGTCTCGCCGTCCCGCTTCGGTTGCGCCGTCGTCGCCGGAACGAACTGTCCCACCCCGAGCGAGCTGGTCTTCTGGCCGTCGCTCAGGAGCCAGCCGTGTGTGGGCGTCGCCGACACGGTTCGCCTGAACCGAGAGATGTTCCGCGTCGTGAGTCGCATGCCGCCGTGGCGGTCGCGCTCCTCGAACGCCGGCGCGAACTCGAGCTTCACGAGCGGCCGGCGACGGAACCGCTTGACGACCGCAGGCTTGAAGCCGTCGTCAGTGAGAACCCGGCAAGACCTGTCCTCGAGCTCCGCGAACGTCCGCAGGCCGTGCGACGTGACGAGCTGCTCCGTGGGAGCGAAGCAATCGATGCACTCCTCCGGATCGATGATGAGGATGCGGCCGAACGGGTGGATGCAGTCGACCGGGCAGACATCGACGCACGAGAGATCTTTGATGTCGATGCACGGCTCGGCGATGATGTACGTCACGCGCGCGAGTGTATCCGCGGCCTCGGATCCGGCTACGACGGTTCGGTCGCGCCCGATCCGATGAGCTCGGCGACGAGATCCGGTGCCCGCTCGACGAGCGCGGACTTGACGATGACCTGGTCGAAACCGGCCGAATGCGCGCGCTGCAACCCTGACTTGTCGGTGTGGTTCGTGTACCCGAGGATCGGAATGTCGGGCCAGGCTTCGACGACCTCTTCCGGCTCCACGCGGGCGATGTCAGCGATGACGAGGTCCGGCGCAGCGACGCTGTCGCTCGTCACGAGCCGGTGGCCGGGAAGGAGACCCTCCAGCTTTCCACGGAAGAAGAGGTCGACTCCGACGAGCAGGATCGTCGACACGCGGCGACAGTAGCACCGGCAACGGACGCCGATAATCGGACGGAATGGGTCTCGACGAAGGACTGCAGCTGATCCGCGACGGCGCCTACTTCGAGGCGCATGAGGAGCTGGAGGACGAGTGGCGCACGGCGCCGGCCGCCGAACGCGACTTCCTCCAGGGGCTCGTTCATGTCGCCGTAGCCTGGCTCCACGCCGAGCGCGGCAACCGGAACGGGTGCGAGCGGCAGCTCGCGAAGGCCGAACGACGACTCGGCGGCTACCGCCCACGCCATCGGGGAGTCGACGTGGACGAGATCCTGGACGCCGTGGCGACGGCACGCCGCATCGCCGCAACGGGCTCACTCGCGCTGCCGTCGCCGCGTGTCTAGAAGGCCGGCTCCAGGCCGAGCCACTCGAGGAAGCGGTTGAGGTACACCCGGAGCACGTAGAAGCGCTCGAAGAAGAGAAGGAGCCCGAGGGCGACCATGATCGCCCCACCGCCGACCTGGATGACGCGATAGTGGTCGCGCAGCCACCGGAACGCGGACATCGCTCGCGTGAAGAGCGCAGCGGCGAGGACGAACGGCACTGCCAGCCCCAACGAGTACACGCCGAGGAGCGCCGCCCCCTGGAACGCCGTGTCCGACGAGCCGGCGAGGACGAGGATCGCAGCGAGCACCGGCCCGATGCACGGCGCGGCGCAGACGGCGAACGCGCCACCGAGCAGGACGCGCGAGCCGCGTCCTCGCGCCTCCTGCAGCAGCCCGGCTCCCACGAGGCGCTCCGGCCACGGCAGCAGCCCCATGAACGCAAGCCCGAACACGACGAGGACGAATCCCGCGATGCGCTCGAGGAGGAACTGGTCGCCGAGGATGCGACCGCCGACGAGCGCAGCACCGATGCCGAGGAGAACGAAGAAAGCCGTGAAGCCGAGGACGAACGGAACGCTCCCCCGGATCACACGCCGAGCGTTCCCGGGCCGGCCGAGCTGGTCTGCGTCGACCGCCGAGACGGCCGAGAGGTAGGCCGGCACGAGCGGCAGCACGCACGGCGCGAGAAACGAGACCATCCCGGCGAAGAACGCGACCGGGATCGATGTCCAGCTCATGCGCTCAGCCGTCGAATCGCGCGAGCTCTTCGTCCACGAGACGCTCGAGCTCCGGGTCGAGCCGCTCGTCCGACGGCTCAGGACCCGCCGCTCGGCGGCTCCACGCGCGGATGAGGAGACCGACCGCAATCGCGCCGCCGAGGAGCGCGCCGAGCGGCAACAGCCAGGCCAGGAGACCGAAACCGCCGTCCGGCGGCTCAGCGAGCACTTCGGGACCGAACTCCGCGACAAGGGCGTCCTTGATCTCCTGTTCGGTGTCACCGGCCGCGATGCGAACGCGAATGAACGTCTTCATGCGCTCGGCGACGGGTGCGTTCGACTGGTCGAGCGTCGTCTCGCACACGGGGCACACCAGCTCGGCCTCGAGATCTGCGGCGTTCGGCGGCGCAGCAGTCGCGGCGGCGGTGACGACAAGAGCGCAGAACGTCGCAATCGCCACGAGCCGCGTCATCACGAAAGAGCTTGGTCGATAGCGGCGCGCAATCGGACCCGATCTTCCTCGCCGGACACTGCGCCAGCGAACGCCCCGACGACGTGCCCCTCACGATCGATGACGAACGTCTCCGGAAAGCCCGTCACGCCGTACGGATCAGTCGTATCGCCAGGACCGTCGAACACGATCGGGAAGGTAAGGCCGAACCGCTTCGTGAATCGGCGGGCGTCGGCGCGGAAGTCCTTCGCGTCGAGGCCCACGACGACGAGGCCACGATCTCTGTCCCGCTGCCACACCTCCTCGAGGTATGGCGCCTCCTCTTTGCAGGGCCCGCACCACGACGCCCAGAAGTTGAGCACGACCGCCTTCCCCTTCAGCGACGAGAGCTGGAACTCGCCGCTCTCGTCGAGGCGTTCGAGCGTGAAGTCGGGGGCGGCGGGACGGTCACCCTCGTTCGCCCTCTTCGCCAGGTTGCCTCCCTCGTCGGTCAAGAGCGACCACGCGAGCAGGATGAAGAGGAGCGCGACGAGGCCGATGGCCACGCCCTGGCCCACGAGCCGCGCGCGCGACGCCATCGCTACTTCGAGATGATGAAGACCGGCGTTCCGATCTCCACGTGGCCGAAGAGCCACTCCGCGTCGGTGATCCGCATCCGGATGCAGCCGTGCGAGGCCGAGTATCCGATGGACGCCGCATCGGGCGTGCCGTGGATCCCGACGTACGGCGAGGAGATCCCCATCCAGCGCGTGCCGAGCGGGTTGCCGGGCCCTGGCGGGACCGGATCGGACTCGGCGGCCCAGTCCGACGGCGGCGGATACCACCACGGGTTCCGCTGCAAGTTCACGATCTCGTAGTTTCCGAGAGGTGTCGGGAAGGCCGACTGGCCGGTCGCAACGCCGAACCAGCGAACCATCTTCGCGTCGTCGAAGAACAGCAGGCGGTTCGATCCGCGGAGGATCACGACGGCTTCATCGAGCTCGGCGGAGCCGACCTTCGGCTTCAGGATCTCGAAGCCGAGACGGATCGGCACGCGACTGTTCGTCGCAAACGCGGTCCGAATCGCGCGACCCGCCGCGAGCCGCTTCAGGATGCGGCCTTCCTGCGCCTGTACTGCGCGCGGTTTCACGCCGTTGAGCACGATGCGTGCGTCGAGGGCCTTGCGGTCGACTCCCTTGCCGAGGCGATCGACGTACCTTCGGACACGGGTCTGCGAGACCTCGACGTCGAGCGGCACGAGCGCTCCCGGACGGGCGAATCTCGCACGACGAATGGCTTTGGGCACGTTCGGGCGCGCCCCCAGCGCGGTCGGCGTGAGCTCGACCCTGCGGGTCTCGTCCACGACGAGCACGAGCGACTTCGAATACACCTTCGTGACCGCCTTCGATGCCTGGAACGGCATCAGGCCGCCGACCTTCACGCCGCCCACCGTGACGCCGAACGCGATCGGAGCGGGTGTCGTCGGTGGCGGCTCGACGGGTGGTTCCGTGGGTGGCGGCTCCGTCGTCGTGGTCGGCGGAGGATCGGTGGACTGAGCCGCGGACGACGTCCCTGCGCCGGCCGTCGCGGCGAGCGCGAAAGCGGCTGCAAATCCAAGGAGAGCGAAGACCACGAGAAGTCCTGCTCCCAGCGTGCGAGCGGACGCTGTCACGTCGGCAGTGTAGACGTCAGATCGGCAGGAAAAGACGTGGATCGTTGGAGACGATCGCGTCGACTCCTGCGCGATCGACGCGGGCGAGCTCCTCGCGATCGTCGACCGTCCACGTCACGACCGCTGCTCCGCAGGCGTGTGCGGCGCGAACGCTCCCCGACGTCACGACCGAATGGTGGAGAACGAGCGCCGTCGTTCGCGTGTAGGCCAGGATCGGGCGGACGAGACCAGGCGTCAGCCAACGTGCCGCGCGCAGTCCCGATCGAGCGATCGGCGCGCTGCGCCCGTCCTCCGAGATCCGAAACGCGCTCCTCGGAATGGTGATCCCCACGCGTACGCCACCCAACGCAGCGATCCGGCGCGTCGTGCTCGCATACACCGTGCTCACGAAAGCTCGATCAGCAAGCCCGAATCGACGCAGCGCCTCGACGACCTCGCTCTCGCGACCCGCGTGCTTGAGGTCGACATGAACGCCGGTCTCGGGCGCCTCGTCCACGAAGAAGCGCAGCACCTCGTCGAGCGAAGGTGTCTCGGTCTGGATCTCGTGAACCGAATGCGACACGACGAGCTCGCTCCCAGGCGTCGACACCACGTCGAACTCGATGAGGTCGACACCCGTCTCGAGCGCCAGTCGGAGCGAGGCGAGCGTGTTCGCGGGGCCGAGAGACGCGGCGCCCCGGTGACCGATCCGCAACGGGCGCCCGTCGCGCCGCTCGAGCGAGATCACGGGAGCGGCCTCGTCGGAAGGTAGTCCTCCTCGAGCCTCCCCCCTTCGGCTGCGTACGACACGATCATGCGATCCGTCAGCCACTCGACCGGCGCGCGATCGTCGGTCCACGGGGTGTCCGAGACCTCGAGCGGTCCCACGTCGCGGGCGAGCAGCTCCCGGATCGAAGCGAGATCGGCCGGTCCGCGGGAGAGTCGCTGCTGAAGCTCTGCCGGGGCGAGCGGCTCGGTCAGCCCGAGGACGAGCGTGTTGAAGCGCAGTGCGGGCCACGCGAGCACCTGCGGAAGCTCGGCCGCGAGCGTTCCTCCGACGGCGCGCACCAGCCGCTTGTCCTCCGGAACGGCTGCGACGTTCAGCGCGACGATCCCGCCCGGCGTCAGGTGCTCCCTCACGAGCCGGAAGAACTCTCGCGTGGCGAGATAGAAGGGGACGTATGGCTGTCGATACGCGTCGACGACGATCAGGTCGTAGCGCTCGTCCGAAGCACGGAGAAACGGACGAGCGTCGACGTCGTGCACTGTCAGGCGCGGATTGTCCTCCATCCCGAAGTAGCGACGGCCGATGCGACTTACCGCCGGATCGAGCTCAACGCCGTCGATCTCGGCATCGGGGTAGTACACACCGAGGGCACGCGCTGTCGTCCCTCCGGCGTTCCCGAGGATCGCGACCCGCTCGAGCGGCCGCCCGAGCAGCGGCGGCAGCGCGAGGAACGCGTCCCACACGCCACCCGTGAGCACGGCATCGGCACGCCAAACGGAGTGCACGGCGACGCCTTCGTTGAGATGGAGCAGTCGCCGGCCGTCGGAGCGCTCGACGACGCCGATGTACTGGTGGAACGACGTCTCCTCGTGGATGAGACCGTCCTCGGCCTTGATCGCTCCCGGTGGCACGACGAGCAGCGCCGCGAGCAGGCCCGTCACGACGAGGAAACGGGCTCCGAGGAGGAAGCACGACGACGCGGCGAGCAGCGCCGCGATGACAAGGAACGTGCGCTGCGTCCCGATCGCGGGGATCAGCACGAGCGCGGGCAGGAAGACGCCGAGGAGCGAACCTGCGGTCGACAGTGCGTAGAGACGGCCCGCGACCGCGCCTGCCGTCGCGATCGACGAGACGGCGAGGCGGATCGCAAACGGCGAGACCATGCCGAGCAGGACGACAGCCGGCGCACAGAGGAGGAGCACGGCGAGGAAGCTCCCGATGACCGCGCCCGCCGACGCGGTGTCGAGGCCGTCGACCGTGAAGTCGAGGAACGGCTTCGCCGCGAACGGAATCACGGCGACGCAGAGCGATGCGGCGAGCACGATGAAGCCGAGGAGCCGCGGCTCCGGCCTCCTGTCGGCGAGGCGACCGCCGAGCCAGTACCCGAGCGCGAGCGCGCCGAGGACGATCCCGATCAGGTTCGCCCACACGATCGTCGACGAGCCGAAGTACGGCGCGAGCAGCCGCGACGCGGTGATCTCCGTCGCGAGCGCGCCGATTCCGGCGCCGAACACGAGCGCCGCGAGCGCGAAGCTTCCGGGCCGCTCCCCGGCCGTGTCAGAACTCATCTACAAGCCGAAGACGCGCTCGATCTCACCAAGCGTGCGCGTCGCGAGCACAACGGTGACGACGACGACGAGCGCCAGCACGAGCCAGAACCGAACGCCTGCCCACCGCTTCTCGCGGTGGCGCTGCTTCCTTGCGGCACGGCGCGCGCGGTGGTGCCGATACGCCCGCGAGACCGCATGAGGATCGAGCGGGGCCTCCTCCTCGGGTGCCGTCTGCGGAGGCGTCGTCTGGGCGGGTTGTGCCACGGGCGAATTCTAAGGAGATTCGCGTCAATGACGTCCCGTCGGCACCGCGTCATATGCTTACGCGATGCTGAGCTCAGGTCTGCGTGGACGCCGGCTTCCCGGCGCCGGGGATGTCGCCGGGCTCGGCGGTCGCCTGACCTTCCTCTTCGGCCTACTGCTCGCGATGTCCGCGCTTACGGGCTGGTACACGGGCGAGGGCAACGACACGACGGTGTCGGTCATCGGCTGGCACACCGGGACGATCGGGAAGATCGTGCTCGTCCTCGGGCTTCTCGCAGTGCTGCTCGTCGTTCTCCGCGAGGTCGGCGTGAGCATGCCGGCGTCCATCCCCGAGAGCCTCATCACGATCGGGATCGGGTCCATCGCGACGATCCTCGTGCTCGTACGGATCATCTCGATCCCGGACGACTTCTTCTTCGCGAGTCGGGGACTGGGAATCTGGATCAGCCTGGCATGCGCGGTCGCGATCATCCTTGCCGGGCTGCTCGAGGCCTCCGAAGAGCTGTAACGAGCTCGAGCTACGGCGTGGTGACCGTGACGGTCACCGTGCGCACCGGCGCTTCCTGCGGGAGCGGCGTGAGCGTTCGGACGGTCGTCTCCGCCCCGCTCGACTTCGGACGCTCGTCGAGCGTCCGCGCGAACGCGATCCCGAGAACGAACGCGAGCACCAGACCCACGAGGATCAGAACGATACGACCGACCCGGTCACGCCGGCTGCGACGTTCACGGCCCTGACGGCTCGGCTGCTCCAGCATCGTCACGGCGCGTAGTCGACCGCGCCGCGCGCGTAGAGATGGAATGCCGCACCTTCGACGAGCGCCAGCGTGCGCGGCCAACCGGGGGCCGCCTGCTCGGCGAGCGCCTCGCGCGCCCAGCCGTCCGCATGCACGTACTCGTCTGCGAGCTCGCGCAGGCTGAACGTTCCTCCCACGCGGCGGCGAAGCTCGGTCGTGACCGCATCGAGCTGCACGCGCATGCGCTCCTCGAGCGCAGCGTCTCGCGACACCTCGGTGAAGTCGCGGTAGGCGTTCTCCCACTCGAGCCGTGTGCTCTCGAGGCCGGCGGACACGATCGCGGAGACTACTGGCATGTCGCCGCGGCCCTCGGTCCAACGCGACGCGGCTGCGAAGCAGCCGCCTTCAGGGATTTCGCGCGATCGGAATTCGCGCTCGCGGATTCCGATCTTGCGCAGACGGGTCGGAACAGCACCGGTCGGCCGGCCACGGGTCGACGACGTCGGCGAGCATCCGCTCACCCAGCTCGTACCCCGGGCGGGCGAGCGCGAAGGCCACGTGCGCATGGAGGCACTTGAGGTGCGAGGGCGCGCGCGAGCCGCCGATCCCCGAGTCGAGCGAGGCTCCGTCGTCGGCACCGCGCGCCGTCCCGGCGAGCTCGTGGCGCACCCGCCGCTGCTCTTCGGTCGCGCGCGCGAGCGAGGTGGCGAGCTCGGCGTTCTCCTGCGAAGCGACGCTCCAGCGCTCGACCCCGCCGGCGGCCTCGACCCGCGCGACTGCCGACACGAGGTGCGGGCACGTGAGGTAGTACGTCGTCGGAAACGGCTCCCCTTCGGAGTCGTACGGCAGCTGCTCGGTCACTGCAGGCAGGCCGTACGGACAGCGAACGGCGACCCGCCCGAACGCACGCGGCGTGCGCCCCAGCTGGCGCGCGACGATCGCTCGATCGTCCATGAAAGAGAGCCTACGGGCGGTGACCCGAGGTTCGCGCAGCGCGCCAGGCCGGAATGCCCTTCACCACGAAGAGCCGCTCTCCCGGCTTCACGTAGTTGATCCGGCGAGCCTCGCGCTCGAGCGACTCGACGCTCGTCGAGTTCACGAGCCGGAGCTCGAGCTCGGCGCGCACGAGCCGCAACGACTCGACCTCGGCGCGGCGCGTCGTCAGGTCGTTCCGCGTCTCGACGTACGACGCGATCGGCCGGTAGTAGAGGTAGACGGCGATCCCGACGATCCCGATCGCCCACAGCAGCCGGAGCCGTCGACGACCGATGCGTGCGGTCGTCGGCTTCCGCTTCCGCGCCTTCGCCTTCTCCTGTGCCCGCCCCGCCACGACGTCAGCTTCAACGCACGGGTGCAGCTCCCTCCGTCAGGCGACGTCGACCTTGATCACGTTCGTCGAGCCGGGGATGTTGACCGCCGTGCCCGCGGTGAGCACGACGCGATCGCCCGGCGCGACGATGCCTGCGTCTCGAGCCGCCGAGATCGAGAGGTTCCACAGCTCTTCGACATCGGTGACCTCGGGGATCTCGAGCGGCGTCACGCCCCACTCGATCGCCATGTGCTGGAGCGAAGCCGCAACATGCGTGAGCGCGACGACCGGGCGCCGCGGCCGGAGCCGCGCAACCGCAGAGGCCGTTCGTCCCGTGAACGTCGGCACGAGGATCGCCTTCACGCCGAGCGCCTCTGCGAGATCGCAGGCGGCATTCGACATGGCGCGCCCGACCGTCGGCTCGTCGAGCGCCGAGGGCAGCTGGTGGCGATAGCCGAGGCTCGGCTCCACCGCCCGGGCGATGCGCGTCATCGTCGCGACGGCCTCGACCGGATACTCGCCGACGGCGGTCTCCGCCGAGAGCATGAGCGCCGACGTTCCGTCGAGGATCGCGTTCGCGACGTCGGACGCCTCCGCGCGCGTCGGCTCCGGCCGGTGGATCATCGTCTCGAGCATCTGCGTCGCCGTGATTGCCGGCTTTCCGCGCTCGAGCGCCTCGACGATGATCCTCTTCTGGAGCAGCGGCACCTCGGCGGCGCCGATCTCGACGCCGAGATCGCCGCGGGCGATCATCACCGCGTCCGTCACGTCGAGGATCGCGTCGAGCTGTACCACCGCCTCCTTGAGCTCGATCTTCGCGATCACCCATGCGGGCGAGCCGGCCGCCTCGATCCGTGACTTGAGCGCGGCGACATCCGTATGGGTGCGGACGAACGACTGCGCGACATAGTCCACGCCGAGCCCGAGCGCGAAGTCGAGATCGGCAAGATCCTTCTCGGTCAGCGACGGCACCGGGAGAGGCACGCCGGGAACGTTCACGCCCTTGTGCGGCTCCACCAACCCGCCGGTGACGACCTCGCAGTGCGCTCGGGCGCCGTCGATGCGCTGCACGCGGAGCCGGACGTGACCGTCGTCGATGAGGACCTCGTCGCCGGCTTCGAGCACGGCCCCGAGCACATCGGGTGCGACCGGGAGGTCGTCGGCACCGCAGGCGTCCTGTCCCGCGATCACGATCACCTCGCCGCTCTCGAGGAAGGTGGGAGCGTCGAGGTCGCCGATCCGGATCTTCGGACCCTGCAGGTCGGCGATCAACGCGAGCGGGCGCCCGACGGCTGCCTGCACGGCGCGCACGCGGCGCGCGCTCAGCTCGTGCTCCTCGTGCGTCCCGTGGGAGAAGTTGAGCCGCACTCCGTCCATGCCGGCGTCGACGAGCGCGGCGAGCGTCTCCTCGTCGTTCGACGCGGGGCCGATGGTGGCGACGATCTTCGTCCGGCGGTCGGGCGGCTGCATCAACGCAGGCTACCGAGCGCGGAACGCGGCCCAACCCGGATACACCGCTTCGTCACCGAGCTCCTCCTCGATCCGCAGGAGCTGGTTGTACTTCGCGACGCGATCGGTGCGCGACGGTGCCCCGGTCTTGATCTGCCCGGCGTTCACGGCGACGGCGAGGTCGGCGATGGTCGTGTCCTCGGTCTCGCCCGAGCGATGCGAGATGACCGTGGCGTAGCCAGCGTCGCGGGCCATCGCGATCACGTCGAGCGATTCCGTCAGCGTGCCGATCTGGTTCACCTTCACGAGGATCGCGTTGCCGACGCGCTCGTCGATCCCACGTCGCAGGAACTCGACGTTCGTCACGAAGAGGTCGTCGCCCACGAGCTGGACGTCGGCCCCGAGCGCATTCGTGAGCGCGCTCCAGTCGTCCCACGCATTCTCGTCGAGCCCGTCCTCGATCGAGACGAGTGGAAAGCGTTCGGCCAGGGAGCGGTAGAAGTCGATCATCTCGGCGGGATCGAGCGTCCGACCTTCGCCGGGGAGGTGGTACGCGCCGTCGCGGAAGACCTCACTTGCTGCCGGGTCCAGTGCAATCGCGACGCGTTCTCGGTGCCCGGCGCGCTCGGCCGCCTCGAGGATCGTCTCGATCGCGCGCTCCGTCGACTCGATATCCGGCGCGAAGCCTCCCTCGTCGCCGACTCCGGTGGCCAGCCCGCGCTCGTGGAGAACTGCTTTCAACGTGTGGAACACCTCCGCGCCGATGCGAAGCGCTTCGGAGAACGTCTCCGCGCCCGCGGGGACGACCATGAACTCCTGCAGGTCGAGCCGGTTCTGCGCATGCGCGCCGCCGTTGACGACGTTCATCAGCGGGACGGGCAGCGTGCGCGCGTCGTGACCGCCGAGCGATCGATAGAGGGGCTCGCCCGCCTCGGCCGCGGCCGCTTTCGCCGCAGCGAGCGAGCAGCCGAGAATCGCATTGGCGCCGAGCCGGCTCTTGGTCGGCGTGCCGTCGAGATCGATCAGGGTCTCGTCGAGGCCGCGCTGATCCGCAGCGTCGAGGCCGCCGACCGCGTCAGCGATCTCGCCGTTCACGTTTCCCACGGCCTTCAGCACGCCCTTGCCGAGGTAGACGGCCGGATCGCCGTCGCGCAGCTCCACCGCCTCGTGCTCGCCCGTGGAGGCACCCGATGGAACGATCGCGCGGCCGAGAGCGCCTGACGCGAGCGTGACGTCCACCTCGAGCGTCGGGTTTCCTCGCGAGTCGAGGAGCTGGCGCGCGTGCACCTGAGCGATCTCGCTCATGTGCCGGCCTCCGGCACATGAGCGGGGAGGGGTGTGGGGAACCGGGAGGTTCCCCACGTTCTCGAGAAGAAGGGGGCACGCGGGGGAAACATGGTTTCCCCCGCGACCGTTCGCCGGAGGCGAGCGGTGCTCATGCGAGGGTCTCCTTCGCACGTTCGTAGTAGGCGTCCTGCGCGTCGAGGTCGAGGCTTCGCCAGTCCACTCCCTCCGACTCGGCCAGATCGGCGGCAGTCTCGACCCGCGTGGTGAAGCGCCGCGTCGTCGCGCGAAGCGCGAGCTCCGGGTCGACGTTCAGCCGGCGAGCGACGTTCACGACCGTGAAGAGAACGTCGCCGAGCTCGTGGAAGACCTCGTGGTCGGGCTCGGTCTCCGGCGCGGGGTCGCCCGCGCGAGCGCTGGCCTCCTCCAGCTCGGCGAGCTCCTCGCGCACCTTCGCAAGCGGGCCCGCGAGGTCGGGCCAGTCGTATCCGACCACGGCCGCTCGCCGCTGCACCTTTCGACTCTGCAGGAGGGCCGGAAGCGCCTCGGGGACATCGTGAAAGATCCCCTCGCGCCCCTCTTGCTCGGTCTTCAGCGCCTCCCAGCGCTCGCGCACCCGCCCGGGTGTGCGTGCATCGGCGTCACCGAAGACGTGCGGATGCCGACGGACAAGCTTCGCGTGCACCTCGCGGGCGACGGACTCGAGGTCGCCCTGCCCTTGCTCCTCGAGGAGCAACGATAGGAAATAGACCTGGAAGAGGAGATCACCGAGCTCGCCGTGGAGCGCCTCCGCGTCGTCGGCCAGCGCGGCGTCGGCGACCTCGTATGCCTCCTCGACGGTGTGCGGGACGATCGTGACAGCCGTCTGCTCGCGGTCCCAAGGACACTCGCGGCGCAGCCGCCGGGTCAGTTCGTGGAGGTCGAGGAGCGCCTCCGCGAGGCTCATGGATCCGAGACTACTGGGTCTCGGTCGGGGGCTCCGGGAGCTGCGGCGGCTCGTAGCCGGCTGCGTAGCTCACCTTGCCCTCGTAGTCGGCCTTCAAGTCCTCGACCCACGCCTGCATCTCCTCGTTTCGCTTCTCCTGGAGAAGCGTCGCGCGGATGGTGGGCTTGACCTTGTCGATCGGCGTCGTCTGCGCCTTGCGGACATCCGACACGGCCTCGATGACGTGGTAGCCGTACTCGGTCTTGACGGGCTTCGACAGCTCGCCCTTGTCGAGCTCGAATGAGACCTTGTCGAACTCGGGAACGGTCTGGCCGCGAGTGATCGTGAGCTTTCCGCCCGTGTCCTTGCTGCCCGGGTCGGCCGAGCTTGCCTTCGCCAACTCCGCGAAGTCGGCGCCGCCTGAAAGCTGCGAGTAGATCTCGTCCGCCTTCGCCTTGCTTGCGTCGAAGTCGACCGTGTCGCCGTCCTTCTCCGCGATGAGGATGTGGCGCACGTCGCGCGACTCGGGCGTGCCGTACTGCGACTGGTTCTGGGTGTAGTAGGCGAGGATCTCCTGGTCTGTGACCTTCGCATCCTTCGTGACCTCGTCGAAGATCTTCGAGGAGAGGGCCGAGACCTCGAGCGCGTTCTCGCGGTACTGCTCCGCGGTGAAGCCCTGCTTCTCGAGCGCCTTCTCGTAGTTGGCGCGCTTGCCTTCGAAGCGCTCGTCGATCAGCTTCTCCTCGGCAGCGTCGACGTCCTTCTCGGTCACGGAGATGCCCATCTCGTCGGCCGCCTGCCGGAGCTCCTCGAGCTCGACGAGATAGGCGACGTACTGGGTCTGGATGCTCTGATACTCGGGCGTTCCCGCCTTCGGGAAGTCCTGGTTCTGCGACTCGTAGCCCTTCTTCGCCTGCGCGACGAGCTGGTCGAGGTCCGCCTTCGAGATCTCGGTGCCGTCGACGACGGCGATCGACCCGCTCGGAACGCTCTCCGATCCACCGCCACAGGCCGCCGCGGCGAGCGCGACGGTCGCGAGAAGACAGGCAAGCGTGATCCGCACAGGGGTCATCAGAACCCGTCCCTTATAGCCAAGGGGGTGTTAGGCACGGGTTGCGGACTGTTCAGAAGCTGCGAGGTCATCGGGCACATGGTCCGAAAGAAAGGCCGCTCGTCAGGCGGCCACGCGGGCCTGGACGATAGCATCGGGCAGCTCAAGGGCATCCTTGAGGCTTTCGACACGTAGCGACACCTCGCGCTTGGAGGTCGAGTAGATCACGGTCGGTGCGGTGCCCACGAGCGTGCGCACTTCAGCCGATCCGAGCGAGAGCGGACCGACCGTCACGCGACCTCCGCGGAAGACGAGGTAGTCGGCGCCGAGGCGAGCGAGCTTCAGCTTCGCCTCCTGAATCGCGAAGAGGTTCTCGACCGGCTCGGGGATCGGGCCGTAGCGATCCTCCGTCACCGACACGAGCTCGCGCAGCTCGTCCTCGTCCTCGGCGAGCGCGATGCGTCGGTGGAGGTCGATCTTCAGGGCCTCCGCGGCGACGTACGCCGCCGGCACGTAGGCGTCGACCCGCGCGTCGACGCGAACTGGACGCGCCGCGGTGCGCTGGCGGCCCGTGAGCTCCGCAACCGCCTCGTCGAGCATCTCGACGTAGAGCTCGAAGCCGAGCGCCGCGACGTGACCCGACTGCTCCGGCCCGAGAAGATCGCCGGCCCCTCTGATCTCGAGGTCGCGCATCGCGATCTGGAAGCCCGCACCGAGCTCCGTGTGGTCGGCGAGCGTCGAGAGCCGCGCACGCGCCTCGGGCGT
Organism: uncultured Gaiellaceae bacterium; assembly: GCA_963820635.1. Classification (GTDB taxonomy): domain Bacteria; phylum Actinomycetota; class Thermoleophilia; order Gaiellales; family Gaiellaceae; genus GMQP-bins7. The sequence goes on from CAWGAN010000002.1 coordinate 57,941, forward strand.
GAGCTCGGACGCGTCCGGATAGAAGAGGTAGGCGTAGGCAAGGACATCGGAGCGGCCGACGCGGCCGCGGATCTGGTACAGCTGCGCGAGCCCGAGGGCGTCTGCGCGCTCGACGACGAGCGTGTTCGCCTGCGGGATGTCGATGCCCGACTCGATGATCGTCGTCGACACGAGCACGTCCGCGTCACCCGCGAGGAACGCGTGCATCCGCTCCTCGAGCTCCTTCTCCGACATCTGCCCGTGCGCGACGAGGAAGCGGAGTCCTGGGCACAGCTCCTCGAGCTTCCGCGCGGCCTCGTCGATCGACTCGACGCGGTTGTGCAGGTAGAACGCCTGCCCTCCGCGCGCGTGCTCACGCTCGAGCGCGCTCTTGATGAGCTCCTCGTCGTACTCGCCCACGTTCGTCCGCACCGGGCGACGCCCGATCGGAGGCGTCTCGATGATCGAGATGTCGCGAAGCCCCGAGAGCGACATGTGCAGCGTGCGCGGAATCGGCGTCGCGGAGAGCGCGAGGACGTCGACCTCGAGCCGAAGTGCGCGCAGGAGCTCCTTCTGCGCGACACCGAATCGCTGCTCCTCGTCGAGGACGACGAGGCCCAGATCCTTCGGGATCACGTCGCGCGAGAGAATCCGGTGCGTCCCGACGAGGACGTCGACCTTGCCCTCCTGGAACTCCTTGAGGACGCGCGTCTGGTCGGCGCGTGAGCGGAAGCGCGACACCATCTCGACGCGAACCGGGAAGTCGCGGTAGCGGTCGCGGAACGTGTTCCAATGCTGCTCGGCGAGGATGGTGGTCGGGCAGAGGACGAGGGTCTGACGGCTGTTCAGCGCGACGGCGAACGCGGCGCGCACGGCAACCTCGGTCTTGCCGAAGCCGACGTCGCCGCACACGAGACGATCCATCGGCCGCCCCGCCTCGAGATCCTCTTTCACGGCCTCGATCGCCTGGAGCTGATCCTCGGTCTCGCGATAGGGGAACGAGCTCTCGAGCCGCTCGAGCCAGTCGTTCGTGAGGTCGAGCGCCTGGCCGGGGGCGTTCCTGCGGCGGGCGTACAGGGAGAGGAGCTCGCCGGCGAGCTCGCGCACCGAGGCGCGCGCGCGGCTCTTGAGGTTCTGCCACGCCTTCCCGCCGAGCTTGGACAGCGCCGGCGCCTTCGCGTCGGCCCCGATGTACCGGGAGACCTTCCCGATCTGCTCGTGCGGAACGTAGAGGCGGTCGTCGCCTCGGAAGGCGAGGAAGAGGTAGTCGCGCGTGACGCCGGCGACCTCTCTCGTCTCGAAGCCGAGGAGCTTGCCGACTCCGTGGTCCTCGTGGACGACGTAGTCGCCTACCCGAAGGTCGGAGAACGACTGGAGCGCGCGCCCGAGCCTCTTGTCCACCCGGGGCGGCCGCTTGCGGAAGACCTGCGTGTCCGGGAGGAGGGCTATCCCGAGGTCTCGCCAGACGAAGCCGCGTCGCGCGGGGCTGACGACGAACGCGACGGACGGGTCGGAGGCGAGCTCGCCGACCTGGTCGGTGACGTCCGCCTCGACCTTCCGCAGCATGCGCTGTGTGCGCAGCGCCTCGCCCTGATGCGGGAAGGTGACGACGACGCGCCGTCCCTGCCGCACCATTCCGGCGAGCTCGTTCTCGGCCTCGGCGAGGCCGCGCGCGGCGATTGCAGGGCGCTGGGCCTCGAAGACGTGCGGCTGCGATCGCGGCAGCGCATCCAGTCGTGCCGCACCGTCGAGACTCGGAGGTTCGAGTCCCTCCTCCTCCCAGAGACTCGCGACGTCGTCGATCTGCCACACCAGGTCGGGACGGGCTTGGAGGAGAGGAACCCGCTCGGTCTCGTCGCCATCCAGTCCGCTACCGACGACGCGCTCGCGCGCCGGGTAGATCGACGCGTCGGTGACCGGATGCAGCGCACGCTGCGTGAACGGCGAGAACGCTCGGATCTGCTCGATGTCGTCCCCGAAGAACTCGACGCGCAGGGGCTCGCGTCCGGTGCTCGGGAAGATGTCGACGAGGCCGCCACGAACCGCGATCTGGCCTCGTTCCTCGACGCGCTCCACGCGCTCGTACCCGGCGAGCGCCAGCTCCTCGACGAGTGCGTCGAGATCGCGCGTGCCGGTGCGCGTCAATCGAATGACCGCGGTCCGTTCCTCGGGCGGCGGCATGCCCTCGGCGAGCGCGCGTGCCGACACGCACACGAGCCCTCCGTCGCGCAGGACGTCGAGGGCGCGTGCCCGTTCGCCGACCAGGTGTGCGGGGGGATCGAGGCCCGAGCCGACGCGCACGCCGCGGCTCGGCAGGAGCGCAACCGTGGCGGGGTCGACGAACCAGCCGACTCCCTCGGCGATGTCGCGTGCATCCTCGTCCTCCGCGAGCACGCAGACGAGTGCGCGGTCGAGCGTCGTGCGCAGCGTCCCGAGGAAGAGAGGCAGCGCGGGCTCGGACACACGCGCGTTCGCCGGGAACGCGTCGACGAACGCGGCAAAGCGCTCGCTCGAAGCGAGCTCGTGGACGAGCCCAGCGAGTGGTGATGGCGTCTGGTCCATGCGGCTGGCGGGAAACGCGTCCCGCGAGGTGATCGTAGCGCTCGCCTTCACGTCGCCCAGGACGCGCTCGACCACGGTCGTGGGGCAGGTGTCGACCGCCTGTGAGCTGCCGCAGGTCAGGGCGTCGGGTGTGCGCGAGATCGGCGCGATCCGGAGCGCCGCCACAAACGCCCCCAGGGGCACTCCCGTGTCCCTTCGGTCAGCGTACCGAGGACGTGATCACGCATGTGAGACCGGACTGTCGAGCGTGTGCGCCGATCGGTTCACAGAGCGGCAACGCGCGAATCGCGTCAGTTGAAACGGCGTTGGGCCTCGTCGAGGCCCTCGCGAACGAGCAGCTCGACCGCGTCGGCGGCCCGAGCCACGATCCCATCCCGATCCTCGTGCGGATCGAAGGGCGACAGGACGTAGTCGGCGACGTCGCGCGGATCTCCCCGACCCGGCCGCCCGACGCCGATGCGAATCCGAAGGAAGTCCTGGCCGCCGAGCGCCTGGGCGATGGAACGCAGCCCGTTGTGGCCCGCGAGCCCCCCGCCCGCGCGCGCCTGCATGCGACCGAGCTCCAGGTCGACATCGTCATGCAGGACGACGACGTCCTCCGTCGCCACCTTGAAGAAGCGCGCAGCGGCAGAGATCGAGCGCCCGGACTCGTTCATGTAGGTCTCGGGCTTGAGCAGCGCGATCCGCTGGTCGCCGAGCCGGGTCTCGCCGAGCCGCCCGTTGAACTTCGACTTGAAGGAGGCATCGCAACGCCGTGCGATCTCGTCCACGACCATCCACCCGACGTTGTGGCGGTCCCGCTCGTGGCGCGGGCCGGGATTGCCGAGCCCCGCGACGAGGAGGTCGAGCGTCGAGGCCGCCTCGCCTCGACGGAACAGCCGCACTGCTAGTCCTCGGAGTCGGAGCTCTCGTCGCCGTCCGCGGCCGCCTCGTCCTCGCCCGCCTCGGCGGCGCCTTCCTCGCCCTCGGCGGCCTCGGCGGCGGCTTCCGCTGCCTCGGCTGCGTCGGCCTCTTCGAGCTCGGTGAAGCCGCGCGGCACTGCAACCGTCGCGATGACCGTCTCGTGCGGATCGTCGAGAAGCGTGACCTTGTCGATCGCCGGAACGTCAGCGAGGCGAAGCACGTCGCCAACCTCCATGTGCGTGACGTCGATCTCGATGTGCTCGGGCACGTCAGCGGGCAGCGCTTCGATGTGGAGCTCGCGCGCGACGAGCGAGAGCATGCCGCCGGTCTTCGCGCCCGCCGGCTCGCCGATGAGCTGGACGACGACTGTCGCGTTGATCGGCTGATCCAGGCGAACCTCGCGCAGGTCGATGTGCGAGATGGTGCCGCGGATCGGATCCTGCTGATACTCGGCCAGAATCGACGGGTGCACGGTCGTCTGGCCCTCGATCACGATGTCGAGAATCGCGTGAAGTCCCGACGGGCCGGTCATGACCGCGCGAAGGTCCCGCTCGGGAACCACGATCGGGCGCGCGTGACCCTTCCCGTACAGAACGCCCGGGATGAGGCCCTCCGAGCGAAGGCGCCGGGTGTGACGCGAGCCGAGATCCTCGCGCTCGCGAACTTCGAGCTTCAGCCTCTCTCCAGACACGGCGGCGGATTGTAGCCACCGCGCACGAGTTCGTCGGAGTCACACAAGGACGCGGCCGCGAAGCGGACGCCTTCAGGGATCTGCGCGATCAGGAATCCGCGCTCGCGGATTCCTGATCTGCGCCGGCAGGCTAGAACAGCTGGTTCTCGCCGCCGAAGATCGCCGACACGGAGTCGTCGGCGAACACGTTCATGATCGTCTCGGCCAGAAGACCGGAGATCGTAAGAACCGTGAGGTTCTCCGGGTGCTCGCGCGGGTCGATCGGCACCGTATCCGTGACGACGATGCCCGTGATGTCGCTGTCTCCGAATCGGCTCAGCGCGTCTCCACAGAACAGTCCATGCGTGGCGAAGACCCAGACGTCTGTGACGCCTTGCTCCTTCAGCGCAGCGACGTTCGCGAGCAGCGTGCCGCCGGTCATGATCACGTCATCGCCGACGATCGCGACCTTGTCGCGAACACGACCCGCGATCTCGGTGACCGCGGCCATGTCGTGAGCCGGCCTGGTCTTGTGCATGATCGCGAACTCGGCCTCGATCATCTCCGCGAAGCGGACGGCGAGTCGCGCCCGCCCTGCGTCGGGCGAGACGGAAACGACGCCCTCGCCCGTCAGTCCGAGGTCGCGGAAATGGCGCGCGAAGAGCGGTAGCGCCGTCATGTGGTCGACCGGGATCGTGAAGAACCCCTGGACCTGGCCTGCGTGCAAGTCCATCGTCAGGACGCGATCGGCACCGGCGAGCTGGAGCATGTCGGCTACCAGACGGCTCGAGATCGGCTCACGTGGCTTCGCCTTGCGATCCTGCCGCGCGTAGGGAAACAGCGGCATGACTGCGGTGATGCGCTTCGCCGATGCGAGCCTCGCAGCCTGAATCATGAACAGGAGCTCCATGAGATTCCGGTCTACCGGCTCGTAGCTGGTCTGCAGGATGAACACGTCGGCGCCGCGTATCGACTCCTCGTACCGGCAGTAGGTCTCGCCGTTCGCGAATGTCTCCAGCTCGACCTCGCCCAGCTCCACTCCGAGCTTCTCGGCGATCTTCTGCGCGAGCTCCCCGTGAGATCGCCCGGCGAAGACCATCAGCCGCTTCTGCGGCGTGAGAGGAATGGCGTGACCGGTCGTCACCGCGACCTCGGGGGGACCGGTCGGCTCGAGCCCTGGGAGCGACTGCTCAATCGTTCCGCTTTCCACCGCGTCCTTCCTTCGTCACCTGCTTCGCCCGGGCGATGGCCAGTGCGCCCGGAGGGACATCCTCTGTGATCACGGAGCCTGCTGCAATCCATGCGTCGTCGCCGACCGACACCGGTGCGACGAAGGCATTGTCGACACCAGTCCTGACGTTGCTGCCGATAGTCGTCCGCTGCTTCGCGCGCGTGTGCTCCTGGTTCGCTGTGATGTTTCCGGCCGCGATGTTCGTATCGGCACCTACGTCCGCATCCCCGAGGTACGTGAGATGCGGCACCTTCGTGCGCTCACCGATGTTCGAGTTCTTGATCTCGACGAACGTGCCGGCCTTCGCGTCTGCCGCGAGAACCGTGCCGGGACGCAGGTAACAGAAGGGTCCGACGAGCGCGCGCTCTCCGACCGTCGCGTCCACGACCACGGCGTGCGGGCCGACTTCGGCGTTAGCCGCAACCCGCGACGCGCCGCGAATCACCGTGAAGGGGTGAATCACGGCGTCGGGCTCGAGAACGGCCTCGGCGTCGATCCACGTCGTCTTCGGGTCGACGATCGTCACACCCGCCAGCATGTGCGCCTCGTTGATCCGCTCGCGAAGTGCACTACCCGCAGCCGCCAGCTCGACTCGCGTGTTCACACCCTCCGTCTCCACCGGATCATCTCCCTTGTGAACTGCGACGCGGTCACCGTCTTCGACGAGGAGCTCGACGGAGTCTGTCAGGTAGAGCTCGCCCTGCGCGTTGTGCGGCGTCAGCCGGTCGAGCACCGCCCACAACGTATCTGCCCGGAAGACGTAGATGGAGGAGTTCACTTCACGTATGGCGCGTTGCTCCTCCGTCGCGTCTGGGAACTCGACGATTGCGGCCAGCCCGTCATCGTCGGTCCGAAGGACCCGACCGTACTGCTTGGGATCGTCCGGCTGGAACGAGAGAACGGTCGCCACTGCGTGCTCGCGCCGATGCGTCTCGACGAGGTCTCGCAGCACCGTCGTCGTGAGAAGCGGCGTGTCTCCCGAGAGGACGAGCACATCGTCGACCGCTCCGTCGAGCGCGTCGCGGGCGCAGCGGACGGCGTCCCCCGTTCCGAGCGGCTCTTTCTGGACGACGACCGGGATGCCGTCGAACGCCGCGACAGTGGAAGGTGCGACGACGACGACGAGCGAATCGACGCCGAGCGCGCGGGCCGATTCGAGCACCCAGTCCACCATGCGGCGACCGAGGATCGTATGGAGGTGCTTCGGCACGTCCGAGCGCATGCGCGTGCCGAGCCCTGCCGCCATGACGACGGCTCCGAGAGTCCTCTCACCGTTCGACGACACGGAGGCTGGGGCGCCAGGATTCGAACCTGGGATCACGGGACCAAAACCCGTTGCCTTACCGCTTGGCCACGCCCCACTGCGCGGCGCTCATCTTGCCATTCACGCGGGATCGACCGCTTGGAGCGGTCGCGTGAGGATCGTTCGCCCTGCGTGGGCCAGCCCGGCGGCGGCCTCGACGGCGCCGTCGGCGCGGTCGAAGAGACCGTAGACGACCGGCCCGGCACCCGACACGTCGGCGCGGAATGCGCCAGCCGCTGCGAGTTCACGCGAGATCACGGACGAGGCGAGATCGTTCGCCGGTAGCCGGGCGAGGTCGCGAGCGTCCGCAATCGACTCGAGCGCACGGTGGAACTCGTCCGCGCGCTCCAGGAAGCCGTCCGCGCCGCTGCGTTCGTCGAACGCTTCGTAGACGGCGGCGGTGGACAGCTTCGTCTCGGCGTGCGGCACGACCAGCACGACGTGGTAGTCGACCGGGAGCTCAACTGCGGTGAGATCGGTTCCGTCGGCCGATGCGACCTGCGCTCCCGCGCCGAGGAAGAAGGGCACATCCGCGCCCACGGTGGCCGCCAATCCATGTAGCGCGCGCATGTCGAGCGGCTCGGACAAGTCGGCATTCGCGAGCCGTAGGGCCGTCGCGGCATCGCTGCTTCCACCTCCGAGCCCCGCTGCGACCGGGATGCGCTTCTCGATCCGTACGCGCCAGCGCGGCTCGACTCGTGCGGCCACAGCGAGGGACTCGAGGGCGCTCCGCACGATCGTGTCCTCCGCGAAGCCCACGACCGTGAGCTCGTCGGCGGGCTCGAGCACGACGTCGTCGTGGACGTCCACGCGTTGGAGCACCGTGAGGACCTCGTGTTTGCCGTCACCGCGCAGCGGCCCGACGACGAGGCCGAGGTTGATCTTCGCGTAGGCGCTCGCACGACTCATCGGAGGCGGTTCCCGAGCTCGACGAACTGCTCCGGCTGAAGGTCCTCCGCGCGCGCGCGAGTCGAGAGCCCAGTCGCAGTCAGGGCCTCCTCCACGCGAGATCGTTGCGCGAGCCCCGCGAGGGCAACCGAGTTGGCGAGCGTCTTTCGTCGATGCGCGAAGGCCGCCTCCACGACAGGCCTGACCGACGCGATCGGTGCGATCGGTGAGCGCTCGAAGGCGACGAGCGCGGATTCGACGCGCGGACGCGGGCGAAAGACGGTCGGCGGCACGGGATGGAACCCCGTCTTCCGCGCGCTGAGCTGCACGAGAACGGATACGGCGCCGTACGCCTTGGTTCGCGGCTGCGCGAACAGCCGATCGGCGACCTCGCGCTGCACCATTACGCACCAGTGCTGCAACGACGCAGCGTGCTCGAGGGTCTCCATGACGAGCGGCGTCGCGATGTTGTAGGGGAGGTTGGCGACGAGCTTCGTCGGCGCAGGACGGAGAGCCTGGACATCGAGGCCGAGCGCGTCCCCCCAGTTCAGCCGGACGTTCGAGCGGTCACCGAGGGCGTCCCGTAGGACCGGCTCGAGTGAGCGATCGAGCTCCACCGCGTGGACGACTCGAACGCGATCGGCGAGATAGCGAGTGAGGACGCCGAGGCCCGGCCCGACCTCGAGGACGACATCGGCGGCACCGAGCTCGACGAGGCGGCCGATGACGCCCAGGATGTTCTCGTCGACGAGGAAGTGCTGGCCGAGCGCTTTCTTGGGGGCGACGGTCACGGAAGCGCGAAGGCGGCCGCGGCGTTGGCGTGCGTTGCTGCCGCAAGCTCCTCGAAGGTCTCGCCGCGTGCGTCGGCCACGACGTGGAGCGTGTGCACCACGTTCGCGGGCTCGTTCGGCCGGCCCCGCAGCGATTGCGGAGCGAGGTACGGGCTGTCGGTCTCGACCAAGATCCGATCGCGGCCGATTCCCGCGGCAGCAGTCCGAAGCGCAGCGGCGTTCGGATACGTGGCGTTCCCGGCGAACGAGACGTAGTACCCCCGCTCGACAGCGACGGAGACGAGCTCGGGTGACGAGAAGCAGTGGAGAACGACCGTGCCTCGGAACGACGCGAGCGCGCTCGCGGTCTCGTCGTCGGCCTCGCGATTGTGGATCACGACCGGGAGCTCGAGCTCGTCCGCGAGCGCGAGCTGCGCGTCCAGCAGCCGGCGCTGCTCCTCGGGGGTCGCGTGACGGCGGACGGTGTCCAGACCGGTCTCGCCCACAGCGACGGCCTTGGGGTGCGCGAGCAACTCGCGGAGCTCGTCGACGCGCTGCGCCTCCGGCGTGGCAGCTTGATGGGGATCGATGCCGAGCACCGCGTAGACGCTGTCGTGCGACTCGGCGATCGCGAGCGCAGCGCGACACGATTCGATTCCGGTGCCGATGGTGACGATCCGCGTGACCCCGACCTCGCGCGCCCGTTCGACGAGGGCCGCAGCTTCCTCATCGCACGCGTCGAGATGCGCGTGCGAGTCGGTCACTGTGCCGAGGCGGCCTCCATCCGCTCGAGCTCGTCAGCGACCACAGCGTCGGGGTCGAGCTTGGCGAAGAGCGGCGCTGGCTTGGCCAGCGCCTGGCCGGCCCGAAGCTCGCTCGGCTCCCACGTGCCTGCCCAACTCGAGTAGTCGCCGGTCAGCACGACGTGCTCCTCCCCATCCTCGGCGACCGTCTGGAACGCGAGCGGACCGGCAAGGACGTCCTCGTAGCCGAGTGCCTCGTGCAGGCGCTGCCCAGAGAACGGAAGGAACGGTGCGAGCAACACCTTGAGGCTGTCCACTGTCCGGAGTGCGACGAACAGAATCGTGGCGGCGCGCTCGCGATCGGACTCCAGCTTCGCCCAGGGCTCCTGCTCCGCGACGTACTGGTTGCCGAGGGCGGCCAGACGCATCGCTTCCTGGAGCGCGTTGCGGAATCGTGCGGCCTCGATCAACGAGCCCACGGACTCGAAGCCGTGCTCCATCGCGCCGAGCAGCGCGTCGTCATCGGGGGTGAGGTCACCTGGCGTGGGGACGGCACCGAAGTTCTTGTACGCGCTCTGAAGCGTGCGGTTCACGAGATTGCCCCACGTCGCGACGAGCTCGTCGTTGTTCCGTCGGACGAACTCCGCCCAGGTGAAGTCGGTGTCCTGCGTCTCGGGCCCCGCGATCGTGAGGAAGTAGCGCAGCGCATCGGGGTCGTAGCGGCTCAGGAAGTCCCGCACGAGGATCTGTACGCCCCGGCTGGAGCTGAACTTCCTGCCCTCCATGGTGAGAAACTCACTCGAGGCGACGTTGTCGGGCAGCTTGAGGTCGCCTCGCCCCGCACCGTACGAGCCACCGGAGCCGTACCCGAGCAGCATGCTCGGCCAGATCACGGTATGGAAGACGATGTTGTCCTTCCCCATGAAGTACGTGTGCTCGGCTCTCGGGTCTTGCCACCAGTCGCGCCACGCATCCGGAGTGCCGCGGTTCTCGGCCCATTCGATCGAGGCCGAGAGATACCCGATGACGGCGTCGAACCAGACGTAGATCCGCTTGTCGTCGCGATCGTCGTAGCCGGGGACGGGAATCGGGACGCCCCAGTCGAGATCGCGCGTGATCGGCCGCGGCTTGAGCTCCTGGACGAAATTGAGCGAGAAGCGGCGTACGTTCTGTCGCCACGTCGTCTTGCCCTCGATCCACGCCGTCAGCTGCTCCTTGAACGCCGGCAGGTCGAGAAACAGGTGCTTCGTCATCTCGAACACCGGAGACGTCCCGTCGATCTTCGAGCGCGGATCGATCAGATCGGTCGGGTCGAGCTGGTTTCCGCAGTTGTCGCACTGGTCGCCGCGAGCGTCCTGGAAACCGCAGATCGGGCAAGTGCCCTCGATGTACCTGTCCGGCAAGGTGTGACCGGTCGTTGCGGAGAACGCCCCGAGGGTCTCGCGCTCGACCACGAAGCCCTTCTCGTACAGCGTCCGGAAGAGATCCTGGGTGACGCTGTAGTGGTTCCTCGTCGTCGTTCGCGTGAAGAGGTCGTACGAGAGGCCGAGGTCTCGGAGGTCTTCGCGGATGAGCGCGCTGAACCGATCGGCGGTCTCACGCGGTGACTCGCCCGCGGCGTCCGCTGCGACCATGACCGGCGTGCCGTGTTCGTCCGTTCCGCTGACCATGAGGACGTCGTTCCCGCGAAGTCGGTGATAGCGGGCGAACGTATCGGACGGGACGCCGAAGCCCGCCACATGGCCGATGTGTCGAAGGCCGCTCGCGTACGGCCAGGCCACTGCGACAAGAATCTTCCTCGGTGTCACAGCCCCTGTCACGGGCGCCAATGATAGGGAGTGCCCCTCGGGCCGCCCGTCGGCCGACGGCGAGGAGCGCTCCGCCGAGCATCAAGGCGAGCACGGCTCCGACCCACATCGGCGGGGAGTCGAGCACCCGCGCCAGGGTCGAGGGGTCGGCATCGCCGTCCGCCTCGGCCAACGAGCCCGGGCGGCGCCGCACCGGATCGGGGACGCGGATGACCGCGGCTGCCGGTCGGCCGGCGATGACGCGTTCCGCTGTCCGTCGGGTCACTCGGTCGGCAGGTCGACTCTCCGGCGCAGGCGTGGCCGGCGCGCGCGCGTCCGTTCCGTCGGGCGACGCCGGAGGTTGCGTCGGCACCTTCGCGTCCACGGACGTTTCGGCGGGCCGAGGGATCCGTGTCACCGTCGCGGAAACCGCTCGTGCATCGACGGGAGGAGCTGGCCCTCTCGACACCGTCGCGGAACCGGCCTCGGCGACGACCGCCGACTCCGCAGCGACCGGCTCGGGTTGTGCAACGGAAGGAGCCGGCGCCTCGGGCGCGGGCGGCGAGGGCTCGGGAGCAGCGGGACTCGGCGCCGGCTGCTCGACGGCCGGTGGAGGCGCAGGCGCCGCAGCCGGCGCAGGAGCTGAGGCGGGCGGCGCCGCGGGTGCCGGGGGAGGGTTGGGGGCACTCCGCGACGGAAGCAGGCCGAGTGGGTCGACGTAGGCGTCCTCGCCGACCCGAATGCCGAGATGGACGTACGGAACCGCATGTTCAGCGTCGCCCGTCGGCCCGGGATCCGCGATCGGGTCCCCCTCCGCGACGATCGCTCCCTTCCGGACGCGCAGCGTTCCGAGGTGTGTGAGCGACGCCTTGTACCCGTCAGTGGTGACGATCGTCACCGTGAGGCCGTGCGTCGGGACCTGCCCGGCGAACGACACCTCCCCGGACGCGGGCGCCCGTATCGAAGACGCGCCGCTTACGGCGACGTCGATTCCGCGATGCTGACCTGCTGCGTACTTGTCTCCACCGACCGCGTAGCCCCGGAGCACCTCGCCGTCGGCAGGCCACACCCACGCCCACGCGGGCGCTCCGGCGCCGAGCGCCCAGACGACGGAGAGGGAAGCGCAGACCACCCATCGCGTTGCCCGGTGCGTGAACATGGAGCGACGGTAGCGAGCGTTGAGCGAGACGGCAACGCGATTGACTGTCTTGTCACAGAGAGTCCCGGTACAGGGCGTTTCGGGACGTGCCGGTCAGGCGCGCCACCACCTCTGCCGCAGCCCGTCGCGACGCGCCCGCTGAGACGAGATCCGATACCGCCGCGCGAGCGTCCTCCTCCACCTGCGCCGATGCGGATGTCGTGGTCGGCCCGAGTACCAGGGTGATCTCACCGCGCGGCGCCTCGACGAACCGCGCTGCCAGTTCCTCGAGAGACCCGCGCACGACTTCCTCGAAGCGCTTCGTGAGCTCGCGACACACGGCGGCACGACGGTCCGGGAGCACCTCCGCGAGCACGCGGAGCGATGCCGGGAAGGCGACGCGGCGACTCGAAGGCCACGACTGCCCCGCTCCATCGGCCGAGCTCGCCCGCAAGCGCGCGCAGCTCACCCGCCCGCCGCGGGAGATAGCCGACGAACAGGTAGCGGTCGCCCCCCAGACCGCTGACGACGAGCGCGGTCTCGACAGCCGATGCGCCCGGGAGCACGGTCACCTCCACACCGGCAGCCACGGCAGCCGCGATCACGCGAGCTCCAGGGTCGTTCACGCCCGGCAGCCCCGCGTCCGACACGAGTGCGACTCGCTCGCCCTCGTGGAGCCGTTCGAGGACGCGCGGCGTGCGCGCCGCCTCGTTGTGGCGGTGGTGGCTCTCGAGCCGCGCTTCGATCCCGTGCCGTGCGAGGAGGATCCGCGTCCGCCGCGTGTCCTCGCAGAGGATCACGTCGGCGTCGCGCAGCTCGTCCAGCACGCGCAGGGTGACGTCGCCCAGGTTGCCGATCGGCGTCGCGCAGATCGCGAGCGGCATCAGCGAACCCCGTCGAGCGCCTCGAAGGCGACGAGCCCGGCGCCGACGAGACCGGCCTCCGGCCCCAGCTCGGCAGCGACGATGCGGACTCCAGATCGTCGCCGGCGGCACCGCCTCCCGGCGCGCTGCCGTCGCGTGCGGCTTCCAGGACGAGCTCGCCGGCGGCCGCGCCGAATCCGCCGCCGACGACGTCGAGCTCGGGATCGAAGATGTTCACGAGCGAGCCGACGGCGACCCCGAGCGACTCGCCGATGTCGGCGAGCGCCTCACGAGCGGCTCCGTCCCCCTCCTGCGCCCGCTCGACGAGCACGTGCGCGTCCGCATCGTGACCCGTAGAGCTCCTGCGCGGCGCGGTCGCCGGCGGTTCCCCGACGCCAGCATCTCGAGGTGGCCGCGACCGCCGCACGTGCACTCCTCCCCGCCCTCGCGGACGACGATGTGTCCGAGCTCGGCCCAACCACGGAACAGGCGGCCGTCGATCACGATGCCCCCACCGACACCGGTTCCGAGAGTGAGCATGACGAGGTTCTGCGTGCCGCGTCCAGCGCCGAACCGCCACTCGGCGAGCGTCGCCGCGCTCGCGTCGTTCTCGACGCCGACGGGGAGCCCGAACCGCTCCTTCGCCCGTCGACACGAGGTCGACGTCGTCGAGCGGAAGGTTCATCGCGCGGAGGATTCGACCGGTTCCGCGCTCGAGGTTCGCCGGAATGCCGTAGCCGATCGCGACGACGCGATCGTCGAGGAGCGCCTCGACGGCCGCGTCGAGCGCGGCGAGCACACCGCTCCTCCGAGCCCTCCGGGCTCGGCACCTCGTGCTCGGCGTGGACGTTCCCCTCGCGATCGACGAGTCCGGAGAGGATCTTCGTGCCTCCCACGTCGAGCCCGATGACGACGGGAGCCTCCACGGCGGGGGCTACCATAACGCCCCGCAATGGCCGAGGGACAGAAGCCCTACCGGCTGTATCGCGGCGGCCGCAAGAAGGGCAAGGTTCCACTCGGGCAGGCGAAGCGCCCCACGACGCAGCACACGAACGCGCCCGGAGCGCCGAAGCGTCGGCGTCGCTGGGGGCTGTGGGTCGCCCTCGCCGTCGTCGCGCTCCTCGTGCTCGCCGTCGTCTGGGGGCTGCTCGGGTTTCGCGCGTTCGCAGGCGGCGTGGACGAGGCGAACCAGCGGCTTCCCGCCAGGGCGAAGGCGCAACTCGCCAAGCGTGACCGCTCCGTGCTCTCGGAGCCGACGACGCTGCTCGTCATCGGCACCGACGGCGGACGCGCGCCCGGTCGCGGCGACGCCAATCGCTCGGACTCGCTGCTGCTCGTCCACCTCGATCCGGAGACGCACCGGATCTCGTACCTCTCGATCCCGCGCGACCTCCGCGTCGAGATCCCCGGCTACGGGACGTCGAAGATCAACGCGGCGAGCCAGATCGGCGGCCCCGCGCTGACGATCGCGACCGTGAAGGCACTGATCGGCCTTCCGATCGACCACGTGGTCGTCGTCGACTTCGACGGGTTCAGGGAGCTCATCGACGCGATCGGCGGCATCGAGGTGAACGTGCCGAAGAGGATCCTCTCGAACAAGTTCGACTGCCCGTACAAGCCGCGCCGCTGCGCCGAGTGGGAGGGCTGGCGCTTCGAGAAGGGCCCGCAGCACATGAACGGGCAGCGCGCGCTCGTCTACTCGCGCATCCGCACGAACCAGCTCGATCCGTCGGATACCGACATCACGCGCGGCAACCGCCAGCAGATCGTGGCCGATGCGGTCGGCGACGAGATCGCGAGCTTCGGAACCTTCCTGCGGCTGCCGTTCATGGGCGGGGAGCTCGCGGCCCCGCTCGCAACCGACCTCTCGGCCTGGGAGCTCGCGCAGCTCGGCTGGGTGCGGTTCCGCTCGAGCGGCTCGCTGCGCTGCCGGCTGGGCGGCGAGCCGAGCTCGTTCGGCGGCGAGTCCGTGCTCCTCGGGTCGGAGGACAACGTCGCCGTGATCTCGATGTGGCTCGGCACGTCGGCGCCGCTCGCACCGCCGAAGGGGACGCTCTACGGCGCCGGCTGCACGCGCCGTTAGGTGCTCGAGTCCGAGGCGGGCTTCGGCTTCGAGTCGGTGGAGGACTTCTCGGCAGGCTTGTCGGTGGACTTCGTCTCGCTGGAGGAGGACGTGTCGCTGTCCTTCGGCTTCCCCCCTTTGCGCGAGCCGTAGTCCGTCGAGTAGAAGCCCGAACCCTTGAAGTGCACCGCGACCGGGAAGAGGAGCTTCTCGACCGGCCCTTTACCGCAGGTGACGCACGTCTCGGCGGGCGCGTCCGACATCTTCTGGAAGAGCTCGAAGGTATGCCCGTTCGGGCAGCGGTACTCGTAGATCGGCACGTGGGCGGGAAGGCTAGCGCTCGGCACCACCCCGCAGATCGAGACTCGCTTACGCGAATCCCGATCGCGACAAATCCCTGAAGGCCGCCGCTGTCGCGGCGGCGCGGCGTTCGGCCGATCGAGCGCTCGTCAGGGAGCGGCCTTGTCTGCTCTCCCGCTCCTGCTCGAGGAGCTCGAGATAGCACGGCGCGCTCTCGAACGCGGCGAGACCGCGCGGTCGCGCACGGCGCCGCTGAGCGCGCCGTCGGCGATTCAGCGCGGCGATCGCAGCCGACGCGCCGACGAGCCCTCCCAGAAGGAAGGTGCGTAGCCCACCACGTCGCTCGGCGCCGTCCACGGTCGGATCTTACGATCCCGGTCGCGATGCTCGTCTGCACTCTCGGCGACCTGACCCTCGACGTCATCGTCCGGCTCGCCGGGCCGATTGCCGACGGAGGGGATACGGACGCGGAGATTCGAGTCGGGCCGGGCGGGCAGGCCGCGAACGTCGCTGCGTGGGCGGCCGAGCTCGGCGCCTCTGCACGCTTCATCGGGAAGACAGGCGCCGACGACGCGGGCGAGCTCGTCCGCGCGAGGCTCACGCGGCTACGGCGTCGACGTCGTCGGACCGATCGAGGGTCGCTCGGGCTCGATCTGCTCCCTCGTCTCGCCCGGAAGGCGACCGCTCGATGGCCGCCGATCGCGGAGCGGCGCGAGACCTGCGCACCGACGAGATCGACCCGGCATGGCTCTCCGACTGCGATCACCTGCACGTCTCGGGCTACGCGCTGATGGTCGAGCCGGTGCGGAGCGCCGCCCTGCGCACGGCCGAGCTCGCCCGCGCGGCCGGCTCTCGGATCAGCGTCGACCTGGCGTCGTGGAGCGCGATCCGCGACAGCGGCGTCGAGGCGTTCCGCGACACCGTGCGCGCGCCTGGAGCCAGACGTCGTGTTCGCGAACGAGGACGAGGAGCGCGTCGTCGGCCGTTCGCTCGTCGATGCGCTGTGGATTCTCAAGCACGGCGCGCGCGGATGCTCCTTCGGCGACGACGAGCGCGAGGCGCTTCCCGTCCCGCGGGTTCTCGACTCGACGGGCGCAGGAGACGCGCTTGCAGCGGGCTGGATCGTCGGCGGCCCCGACCTCGCGCTCGAAGCCGCAGCGCGCTGCGTCCAGCAGGTCGGCGCGATGCCGATAGCGTCGCCGCGTGAGCGAGCTCATCCAGCTCTCGGACGAGGTTCGCACCGCGCTCGACGAGGGTCGGCCGGTCGTCGCCCTCGAGACGACCATCGTGGCGCACGGATTTCCCGCGCCTCACGGCGTCGAGGTGGGGCTCGAGATGGAGGCCGCCGTGCGAGCTGCAGGCGCAACGCCGGCGACCATCGGTGTTCTCGGTGGGCAGATTCGGATCGGTCTGGACGAGGACGAGCTCGCGCGGTTCGACTCGAGTGCGAGGAAGCTCGGCCCGCGCGATCTCGCCGCGTGCGCGATCGCCGGCGACATCGGCGCGACCACGGTGGGAGGCGTCCTCGCGACCGCGCGAATGGTCGGGATCCGGTTCATGGGGACGGGCGGGATCGGTGGCGTCCATCGCGGCTATCCCACGCCGCCGGACGTGTCCGCCGACCTCATCGCGCTCGTGACGGCACCCGTGCTCGTCGCGTGCTCCGGCGCGAAGTCGCTGCTCGACATTCCCGCGACGATGGAATACCTGGAGACCCTCGGCATCCCGGTTCTCGGCTACCGCACGGACACGCTCCCGCTCTTCTACGAGGCGGAGGGCGGGCCGGCCGTCACCCAGCGGGTCGACGACCCGGAGACGGCCGCTCGGATAGCCGCCGCACACTGGGAGCTCGGGGCGTGCGGGCTCCTCCTCACGAACGCGCCGCCCGAGTCGCATCGAGGTCGGCGACCTCATCGAGGAGGCGGTCGCCGAGGCATCGCGAGAGGGCGTGTCCGGACAGGCGGTGACGCCTTTCGTGCTCGCGTTCCTCCACGAGCGCTCGGGCGGCCGCACGCGCGAGGTGAACCGCAAGCTCGCCGTCGCCAACGCCCGGTTGGCCGGCGAGGTGTCGGTAGCGTTCGCCGCCCTGTGAGCCTCTACGACGCCGTTCGCGACCTCCCGCTCGAGATCGAGGGCTATGCGCTCGATGCCCTCGAGCTGCAGGCGCGCGCCGACTTCCTCCGCAAGACGACGGTCGTCCGGCTCGCAGGAGGCGACGAGGAGGGGATCGGCGAGGACGTCACGTATGACGGCGAGGAGCACGACCGCCTACAAGCCCGTGGCCCCGATCTCCCGCTCGCCGGGTCCTGGACGCTTCACTCCTTCTCCGAGCACCTTGCGACGCTGCCGCTCTTCGAATCCGAGCCCGACCAGCACGCGTACTACGACTACCGCCGCTGGGGCTTCGAAAGCGCGGCCCTCGACCTCGCCCTCCGCCAGACAGGGCGGTCGCTCGGAGATGCGATCGGCCGCAAGCCTCGGCCGGTCTCGTTCGTGGTCTCCGGTGGGCTCGGCGATCCACCGTCGACGGAGCGGCTGCACGCATGGCTCGCGCTGTACCCCGAGCCTTCGGTTCAAGCTCGATGCCACCTCGGCATGGACGGACGCTCTCGTCGAGGAGCTGGCAGCGACGGGCGCCGTGGACTCGATCGACTTCAAGGGCCAGTACCGCGGCACCGTCGTGGACACACCTGCCGACCCTCTCCTCTACCGACGGGTTGCCGAACGTCTGCCCACGCGCCTGGCTCGAGGATCCAGGCCTCACGGACGAGACGACGGCCGTGCTCGAACCGCACCACGATCGCGTGACCTGGGACGCCATCATCCACTCGGTCGAAGACATCGAGGCGCTGCCGTGGGTGCCACGCACGGTGAACGTCAAGCCGTCGCGGTTCGGATCGGTCGAGCGGCTCTTTGCCGCGTACGACTACTGCGAGGCTCGAGGCATCGGCGCGTACGGGGGAGGCCAGTGGGAGCTCGGACCAGGCCGGGGTCACATCCAGCTGCTGGCCGCGTTGAACCATCCTTCGACTCCGAACGACGTTGCGCCGCGCGAGTACAACCTCGAGCCGCAGGCCGGGCTTCCCGAGAGCCCACTCACGGTCACGCAGCGCGAGACCGGCTTCCTCGCGCTCTGACTACTTCACGGAGCCGGCGAGCAGCCCCTGCACGAAGTAGCGCTGGAAGAGGAAGAACACGACGAGCGGGATCGCGAGCGAGATGAACGCGGCCGGAGCGATGAGCTCGATGTTGGCGCTGAACTGCCGCATCTGGGAGAAGATCGCGACCGTGATCGGCTGTGTGTCGCGCGCGAAGGTCAGGGCCACGAGCAGGTCGTTCCACACCCAGAGGAACTGGAAGATCGCGAGCGACGCGATCGCCGGGAGGCCGAGGGGAAGGATCACGCGGAAGAAGATCCGGAACTCCGACGCGCCGTCGATGCGCGCCGCCTCGAGCAGGTCGCGCGGGATCCCGATGAAGAAGTTCCGGAGCAGGAAGATCGCGAACGGCAGCCCGAACGCGGTGTGGAAGAGCACGAGCCCGGGAATCGTGTCGAAGAGCCCGAGATCGTTGTAGAGCGAGAAGATCGGAATCAGCGCCATCTGAATCGGGACGACCAGCAGCGCAACGACGACGATGAAGAGCCAGTCGCGCCCCGGGAACTCGAGCCACGCGAACGCGTACGCCGCGAGCGCCGCTACGGCAATGGGCAGGATCGTCGCGCCGAGCGAGATCCAGAGCGTCGTCCAGATCGCCGATGTGATCGCCTCGTTGTCCAGGATCTGGCGGTAGTTGTCCAGGGTCGCAATGCTCGGCGTCGACAGAACCTCCCACCACCCGGTCGACCCGATCGACGCAGGCTCGAGCAGCGACGTGAAGAAGAGCCCGAGCGTCGGGACGAGCCACAGCAGCCCGATGAACGCGAGCAACAGGTAGACGGGCGTCCGTGTGAGGACGCGGACGATCCTGGACGACATCGGCTCGGCCGCCTCGACCTCCGCTGCGACCGGAGCCTCGATGGGAGCTGCCGCAGTCGACATCTAGACCTCCCTCCGGAAGCGCCGGACATTGAGGATGAGGATCGGGACGACGAGCAGGAACAGGAACACGGCGATCGCCGCGCCGAGCCCGAAGTCGTTGACGCCGCCGAACGAGGTCCGCCACATCGCGAGAGCGATCACGTTCGCGTCGTCCTGCACCGAGCCCGGTGCGACCGAGATCACGATGTCGAACACCTTGAGGACGTAGATCAGCATCGTGATGAAGACGACCGTGAGAACCGGTGCGAGCAGCGGAATGGTCACGCGCCGGAACACCTGCCACTCGGTCGCGCCGTCGGTGCGAGCCGCTTCGAGGAGATCGCGGGGGATCGCCGCGAGCCCGGCCGCGATCACCACCATCGAGAAGCCCGCCCAGACCCAGATGTACGCGATCATGATCGCCGGTGTGATCAGGCTCGCGCCGAGCCACGACACACCTGCGTACGGCTGTGAGAACGTGTCGGCGCCGATCGCAGCTCGGTAGGGCCCGGCCTCGACGTCCTCGAACGCGAAGGTGCCGTCGGCCTCCGTCTGCGTCTCGAGGACGCTGCGACCGCTGTCGTCGCGGAGCTCGACCGTGATGCCCGGCAGCCCCATTTCGTCCTCTTCGACCTCGCCGGGGTTGCCGCCGCCCGGCTTGAAGTCTCTCCAGACGACCCCGGTGATCCCGCCGGAGAGCGCCTCCGGCACGACGGCCTGAACGGCCTCCGCCGGCACCTCGGACGAGCGAATCCCCGTGAGCCCCAGTTGAGCGACGTCGCCCGCCGCGAGCGGCTTCTCGAGCACGAGTCCTCCGGATGGCCCTCCCTGGAGGTCGTCGGTGGACGGCTGCGCGGCGGAGAGAACGCCGGCGGGCGAGACCGCGTCCTTCACGACGGCGACCGCGGCATTGACGGTGCCCTGGTTCGGGTCCTTCTCGTACATCAGCCGCCAGATCACCCCGGCCGCGAACAGCGAGATCGCCATCGGCATGAAGACGACCACCTTGAAGGCAACCGAGAAGCGAATCCGCTCGAGGAGGACCGCGAATACGAGGCCGATCGCCGTGACGAACGCCGGCACGATCAGGAGCCAGAGGAGGTTGTTCTTGATCGCGGTGACGAGCGTGTCGTCCGTGAAGAGCGTCTCGTAGTTGTCGAGACCGATGAACTCGTCGCCGTCGCGGTCGTAGAAGCTCCGGATGATCGTGCGGATCGTCGGATAGACGACCCACACGCCGAGGAGCACGAGCGTCGGCGCGAGGAAGATGATCGCGACGCCGTACTTCTGGAAGAAGCCTGGCCCGTCGTCCCCGGGTGGAAGCCCCCTCGCGGGGGCTTCCACCGTCGACACGGTGTCGCTCATCGGCCGAGCTCAGTCCCTAGCCGCTGAACGCCTTCGTGGCGTCAGCTTCCATCTGCTGGGTGATCCCGTCGATGTCGTCCGGGTTCGCGACGAAGTCGGTGAAGCCCTTGAACAGGCCCGCTCCCGGCGTGCCGCCGAACGCGGACGGCTCGAGGTCGGACATGTCGAACCGGAACTCCTCCGCCTCGGCCAGCCCCGTCGCGTTCGCCTGAGCGATCTCGTCCGGATAGACCGACGGATCGACGTTCTTGTTCGGCGACGAGAAGCCGCCGCGAGAAGCCCAGATCTCGGCGGCCTCGGCCGTCGTCAGGTAGTCGAGGAACGCGGTCGCGGCCTCACTCGCCTTGAAGTTCACGCACAGGTCGCCGCTGCCGACGACGATCGGGCCGGAGTCGTTGATCGACGGGAACGTGAACACGTTGTAGCCCGTCACCGGCTCGAGCGGGTTGTCGGTCACGACGCCGGGTGCGAAGTCGCCGATGACGACCATCGCGGCCTGAGGCGAGTCACTGAACACCTTCGCCACCGACGACGGCATGTCGGTCTCGAGCGACCCGTCCGTGCCGCCGGCCAGGTTCGCGGGATCGCCGACGATGTCGGCCATGGTCGTGAGCGCGTCCTTCACGGACTGGTCCGTCCACGGGATCTCGTGGTTCGTGAGCTGGTCGTACTTCTCCACGCCCGCCTGGCGGATGTAGACGTTCTCGAAGAGATCGCTGATCGGCCAACCCACGTCGACGCCCACCGAGTACGGCGTGATCCCGGCTGCCTTCAGCGTGTCGGCTGCGGCACTGAGGTCGTCCCAGGTCTCCGGCGGATCGACGCCGGCCTCCTCGAAGTCGGCGACGTTGTACCAGATGGTCGACTTGTTCGAGCCCTTGAACATGACCGCGTACTGCGTCCCGTCGACCGAGCCGACGTCGGCCACCGACTGGCCGAAGTTGTCGACGATCTTGTCGTGCAGGTCGTCGATCGGCTGGATCGCATCCTGCTCCGCGAACTGCGCCATCAGCCCAGGCTGGCCGATGCACGCGATGTCGGGCGGGTTGCCGCCCTGGACCGCGGTCGAGAGCAGCGGGGCGAGGTTGTCGCCGCCCGACGTGTACTTCACGTTGACGTTCGGGTAGAGCTCGCTGAAGCCGTCGATGACCGCCTGGAACGACGCCTGCTCCTCGCCACCCCAGATCGCCATGGCCGAGATGTCACCTGTGACGTCCTCGCTGCCTTCTGCCCCGCCGCCGTCGTCGTCACCGCCGCCGCAGCCTGCGGCTACGAAGGCGAGCGCGCCGACGATCAGCGCGAACACGATCCACCGATACCTCATCCGTTGACTCCTTCCCGCTCTGTCGGTTCCATTGGTGGCCTGCCGTTTCCGGCATGTGAGTAGATGCCGAGACCTGTCTCGAGGTCGAAGAAGTGGAGCGCCCCCGTCTCGACCGCGACGTCGACCGTGTCGCCGCTCTTGATCCGCGAGCGCGGGCCGAAGCGGCCGACCATGACCGTCTCGTTCTCGCCCTCCGCGGCGGCCCGAACGGCGCTCTCCTGGCCGACGTCTCGCGCGAGCTCGCGCACGTCCTCGGTGAGCGCCGGCGGGGCGCTGACGGTGAAGTGCGCGACGATCTCGGATCCGAGCGGCTCCCGCAGCACCACGACCCCCCGCAGCCTCTGATCCTCGGGCAGGTCGGGCTCGAGCGCGGCGTCCTCGAGATTCTCGGGGCGGATTCCGACGATGAGGCGCTTGTCGACATACGCCTCCAGCTTGGGGCGATACGCCATGAGCTCGTCGCTCAGCGCCAGGGAGTGCTCGCCGACGTGCACTGCCAGCCGCCCGTTGCTCCGGCGGATCTCCGCCTCGACCAGGTTCATCGCGGGCGAACCGATGAAGCCGCCGACGAAGAGGTTCACGGGACGCTCGTACAGCTCCTGCGGCGGCGCGACCTGCTGGAGATCACCCTTCCGCATGACCGCGACCCGATCACCCATGGTCATCGCCTCGACCTGGTCGTGCGTCACGTAGATCGTCGTGACGCCGAGATCGTTCTGCAGGCTCGCGATCTCGGCGCGCATGTGCACGCGGAGCTTGGCGTCGAGATTCGAGAGAGGCTCGTCCATGAGGTAGGCCTGGGGCTGGCGCACGATCGCGCGGCCCATGGCCACCCGCTGGCGCTGGCCGCCCGAGAGCGCGCGCGGCTTGCGCTCGAGGAACTCCGTGAGCCCGAGGATGTGGGCCGCCTCGCGCACCCGCTGGTCGATCTCGGCCTTCGGTGCCTTCCGCAGGCGGAGGCCGAACGCGATGTTGTCGAAGACGGTGAGGTGCGGGTAGAGCGCGTAGCTCTGGAAGACCATGGCGATGTCGCGATCGCGCGGCGGCACGTGATTGACGACGCGTTCGCCGATTCGCACGACGCCTTCCGAGATGCTCTCGAGGCCGGCGACCATCCGAAGAGCGGTCGTCTTGCCGCAGCCCGAGGGCCCGACGAGCACCATGAACTCACCATCGCGGATCTCGAGATCCATCCCCGAGACGGCGCGCGTCCCGTCGGCGTAGACCTTGCCGACTCCCTCGAAGGTCACGGCTGCCACCTGGTCTGGCGGGGAGACTATCTGGTTACGAGAGGGCTATGCCTCGAACGACGTGAGCAGCTCGTCGACGGAGAGCAACGGGAGCGACTCGAGCTTCGCGCTCCCACGAGCGCCGAGCGCGATCGACACCTTCGCGATGGTCAGGTCGTCGGGCGCCTCGACGATGTTCACGAAGTCGTACGCGCCGAGCGCCGCCCACTGGTGAAGCACCTTCGCGCCCATCTCCTCGACGTCGCGGTTCACCTCGGCGAGCCGCGCCGGGTTCGCGTGGAGGGTCTGGACGCCCTTCTCCGTGAGCGTCGTCAGCATGAGGTAGGTCGGCATCTCACTCCTTTCGCTGTTCTGGCCGCGAGCCTAGACGAGCCTCCTGGTCGACGTAGAGGATCGCGCTGCCGAGGAAGACGAGCGGCGAGACGACGAGCGACGCGAGAGCCGCCGCCGCGAGCCGCGTGTTCTCCGCGAACTCGCGCAGCACGAAGTACAGGCTGAACTGCGAGATGACGACGACGAGGGCGAGCGTGGCAAGACCGCCGAGCACGTGGATGAAGTCCGCTCGGGCGAGTCGATACCCGCGGACGAGCGCAGCGCGAGCTCCGAGCTGCTCGACGAGAGCCGCGGGCACCGAGAGGCCGAGTAGCGCGAGCCAGGCGAGGCCCGGAAGCACGAAGATCGTGACGAGCACCGGGAAAGGCAGGAACACGAGGACGCCGAGTGCGTAGGCAAGGAGTGCGGACCGCGAGCGAAGCGGAGCGCCAGTGACCAGGGCCACAGCTCCGACGTAGCTCAACGAGATCAGCAGCGCCGCGGCCAGCACGAGCCCGAGTCGCCCTGGGCCCGACGAGTTGCTCCAGGCGAGAGCGTTGACGACGACCACGGGTACTCCGAGCGCGAGCGCCTTCCAGAAGTTGGCCCCGTAGAGGCGAATGGCCTCGCCGACGAGCTGACCGACCGTCCGCTCCGCCGGCGGCAACGGCGGTGGCAGGGGACGCTCCGCCCGCTTCTGCCGCCGCGCCATGGCCGGAGAGGCTACTGAGCGGCCGCTGCGAGCATGCGAGGGAGTGCGTCGGCAAGCGCCTCGATGGCACGCCCGATCCGCCAGCGCGACCGTTCACCCTCGGAGATCTCGTTCGAGATCGCACGGATCTCGATGGCGGGCACTCCCGCGAGCGCACACGCGCGAAGGACGGCGAAGCCCTCCATCCCCTCGACCCGCACGTCGGTCGCGCCGCCCACGGACGCGCTGGTGCCGATCGGCAGCGAGAGCGCTTCGGGGAGAGCCGCACGAAGCGCTTCCAGGAGCCCCGCATCCGGCTCGAGCCGGTCGATCACCGGAATCTCCGCCGAGATGTCGCAGTAGACGGCCTCGCTGCCGATGACGATCCCGCCGGGCGTGATTCCTCGTGCGCCGGCGATCCCGACGTGCAGAACCGCTGATGGCGGCTCGAGCGCCAGCTGACGCGCGGTTGCCGCCGCCGCCTCGACCGGGCCGACACCGCACGCGAGGCCGTCGTGCTCGCAGAGCTCGATCTCGGTCGCGGCGACGAGGAGGATCATCGCTCGTACGCTACGGGCTGCGCAGCCGGAACGCCGGATGGCGCGCCGCCTCGGAGAGCCACTGCTCGTGGGACGACTCGAGCGTGACCTCGAAGAACCGTCGCGTCACGCGAAAGCGGCGGTAGTACTCGCGCAGGACGGGGACAGCCTGCTCCGCGTCGACCTCCTCGACCGTGAGCCGCTCGCGCCGTCGCGCCACGCTGCAGCTCGACCCACCCTGCGGCGCGCGCGTTCTTCACCCAGTTCCGCTCGCCGTACGGAGCGACGAGCCACCGCTCGTCGCCGTCCCGCACGATCGAGACCGGTGTCGACCAGAGCCGCCCGCTCGTCCTCCCCGGCACGGTGAGGACATGGGTGCTGCGACCGGCGAGCCCCAGCCTCGCGAGCGGACGCACGAGCGCGTTGAGCGCCCGTCTCCAGACGCTCTTGCGGTACGGCCTCGGCTCGCCTGCCACGTCCGAAGTAAACCGCCACGCACACCGAGACCGCCGTGAGGCGGTCTCGGTCGCCACCGGGTCTCGACGACCCAGATCAGTGCGCGAACGGGCGGGTGTGCGTCGCCTTCAGCGCGAGCCCGAGGCCCAGCATGAGGGCGAGTGCGATGCCGAGCCCGAAGCCGACCGTCGGCCACTCGATGTCACGATCGGAGCTCGTCGCCGAGACCGTCACCGGAGTGTTCGAGGGGTCGATGCTGAAGCGATCGAAGTCCGCGACGACGGGAGCAGAGTATTCACCGAGCCCGTAGAGGCGGTTCATGCCGTCGCTTCGAGCATCGAAGCCCTGCTGCGGCGGAGTGGTCTTCGGGACGACGAGCGCCCTCTCGCGGGCGTCGATCGGGTTCGAGTACTCGCCGAGCCCGTACAGCCGGTTGAGCGCTACGCCGCGTGCCCTCTCGCCGTTGACCGAGCTCTGTGCCTTCTTCGTCGCGATGGCCTGAGAGAAGCCATCCTCGATCATCGGATCGGGCTGCGCGAGCTGCGGCTGCGCCTGATCGGCGCCCCAGTTGTCGCCCCACGCCGGAACTGCGAACAGGAGAGCTGCGCCGACGGTGGCGGTGATGAGTGAGATCGTCCGGGTCATCGTTCCTTCTCCTTCTGCTCCTGGTGGCCCTCGTAACCACCTGAGTCGAGGCTAGGGCGCAGGAGGAGCGGCTGAAACGGGGGCGTCACCCGTGTTTGAGGCCGCGATCCCCTGCTTTTGGTCTGCCCCTGCCACGTGATCGAGGCGAGCCTCGACACACGCTTCAAGAGCCGCCGGTGGCGGCGCGTCGTCGCGACGGCACCGGCGTGAGGTGTCGCGGCAATGCGCTCCAGCTCCGCTTCGTGGGCACTCCCGAGCATGCGGTACGTCTCGAACATGTCTTCGCTCCTTCCGCTTCGAGTGACGACGTGGTCGTCGCCTGGATCGAAGCTAGGGAGCGAGCGGTTCGGCCGAAACGGGCGAGTCCCCCCGGTTTGAGAGGTCGATCCCTTGTGTTTGAAGCGCTCGCGCGAGTTCGGTGCGATGACGGATGCCGAGCTTCCCGAAGATGCGAGCGAGGTGCCCCTCCACCGTACGATCCGAGAGGAACAAGGCGGCGGCGACCTCCTTGTTCGTCTTCCCCTCGGCCACGAGGGCGCAGACGCGCTCCTCGGCCGGTGTCAACGCACCCGGAGTGGCTGCGCGTCCACTGATCCGCTTGAGCTCCGCGCGGGCCCGCTCGGCCCATCGCGCGGCGTCGATGCTGCTCGAAGACGGCAAGCGCCGCCTCGAGCGTCGACCGTGCCTCGCGTCGGCGCTTCATGCGCCGCTGTGCAGCGCCGAGCACAAGGAGCGTGCGGCCGCGGTCGAGTGGAAGCTCTACCTTCGTGTGCCACTCGAGCGCCTCGTCGTACGCTGCGAGCGCGTCATCGAGTTCGCCTGCCTGGGCGGCGAGCAGGCCGCGGCAGCGCGCGCAGTTCGCGAGCGCCGACACCCGCTCGAGACGCCGCGCGTTGCTCTCGTACCAGTCGAGCAGCTCGACGGCCTCCTCTCGCCGTCCGAGCTCGATCAGCGCCTCGACCTGATCGACGACGAATCGAATCGCGCCGGGCTCGACGAACCCCTCCGCCCGCACGAACTCGACTCGTGGTGCGAGCTGAGCCACGGCCTCGAGCGGCCGTCCCGTCGAGAGCTCGACGTGACCGAGAGCTGCAGCGGCCAGGAGGTCGGCGATTCGTCCCGGGCCCTCGTCGAGGACGGATTGCGCCGCTCGTCGTGCGTGGTCGACACGCCCTCGCTGCGCCTGCACGAGCCCTTCGAGGGCGAGGTTCAGCCAGTCGAAGAGCGGCTGGCCGGACTGCTTGGCGGCCTCCTGACCGTCGTGCGCGAGATCGAGAGCAAACTCGAGGTTTCCGAGGAGCTGCTCGACCTCCCCGAGGAGGTAGAGGAGCCAGGGCTGAGCATTCTCGTCACCGAGCTCCTGCGCGCGCTGTGTCAACTCCGCGAGACCGCCACGCGCCCGCTCGTGCATGTCGACGTGCGTCCAGTGCTCGGCAAGTGAGACGAGAGGCTGGTCCAGAACGCGACGATCCGTCGCCGACGCCTGCAGCGAGAGCATCTGCGTTGCCGTCGCGGCCGCGCTCGGCAATCCGAGCACCGTCTCGGCCGTGAGACGCGCCATGAGCGCGTCGCCGGCGAGTGCCTCGTCCCCCAGCTCCGTGGCCAGCGCGACTGCGAGGTCGGCGTGATGCAGCGCATCGTCGAATCGCTCGTACGTCCACACGCTGCACGCAGCCACGCCCTCGTGAGCGAGTGCGAGCGTCTGCCGATCGTCGCCCGCCTCGTCGATGACCTGGGCAAAGAGCTCTCGCGCCTCGTCGGGCTTTTCGTAGAGGCGGATGCGCGCAAGCACCACCAGCGCTCGGGCCCGCTGCGGGCCCGGGGCCAATGGGACGATCAGGTCACGCAGTTGTGCCTCCGCGCGCCGCGAGTCGCCGGCCTCGAAGTGGAGGTAGGCAGCGTCCACAGCGCGTCGCACGGCAGCTTCACGCACCTTTGCAGGGGTCAACTCTCCGGCGCGCTCGAGCAGGAGTGCCGCAGGCCGTAGCGCACCTCGCGCTCGCGCACGCCCGGCAGCCTCCTCGAGCGCAACGGCAACGGCCTCGTCGGGCTCGTCGACGGATGCGGCGAGCTGCCAGGCCCGCGCTTCCGGATCCTCGAGGAGCTCGGCCAGGCGTCGATGAACCTCGATACGGCGAAGCGGAGAGGCTGCCTCGTAGACGCCGGCGGCGAGGAGCGGATGCGTGAACCGGATTCGGCCTCCTTCGAGCTCCACCACGTGCGCCTCGAGCGCGGGCTCGAGACCGTCGGCGCACAGTACGCCCGAGGCCGCCTCGGTGATCGCGATCGTCGGATGCGCATGCGCGGCTGCCGCGAGCAGGAAGTCACGGCTCTCGCGGCTCAGAGCCGCAACGCGACCGTTGACGAGATCGTGCAGCGACTCCGGCAGCGGCAGCGGCTGACCCGCTTCGATCGAGACTCCGGTGCGCCGGAGCATGCGGATGATCTCGAGAGCGAAGAACGGGTTTCCGCCGGACGCCTCGTGCACCTCTGTGAGGAGCGGCCTGGGAAGCGTACGAGCCGAGCTGCAGATGGACGACGCGCCCGAGAGCCACGTGGTCGAGGGGGTCGACGTGAACGAACGTGAAGAGGTCCCTCGCCGGCGACCGCACGAGCTCGTTGAGCAAAGCGCTCTCGAGCCCCGTCCGCCGCGAGAGGAGCAGACCGACGCGGTCGGTACGGAACCGGCGCACGCCGTATGCGAGCGCAGCCGACGACGCGAAGTCCAGCCACTGGGAGTCGTCGATGGCCAGGAGGACTGGCCGCTCCGCGGCGAGTACGCGGATCGAATTCATGACCGCGACGCGGAGAACGCGCGGATCGAGTGCCGGTTCTTCCTCCTCGCCGAGTGCCAGCGCGCGTTCGAGCGTTCGTCGCTGAAGGGGAGCCAATCCCTCGAGCGCCTCGTCCAGGTAGGGCTCGAGCAGATCGCCGATTCCCGCGAACGAGAGGGTCGTCTCGCTCTCGACGGGCTCTGCCTGGAGCACCGTCAGCCCTCGCGCGCGTGCGTCCTCGACAGCAGCGCGCCAGAGCGTCGTCTTTCCCATGCCGGCTTCGCCCTCGAGAACGAGCGCGGTGGACCCCAGGGAGGTCTTCGCGAGGAACTCCTGGACGGCCGCCAGCTCGGCATCGCGTCCTGCGATGTCCTGCGACATGAGCGTCGATCGTACGCCTCGGTGATACTCCGTTCCATGAGCTTCACGATCTTCCGCGCGTCCGAGCTCGACTGGGTGCCGCGCGACGACGGCAGCGGACGGGCCGTCTCCCGTCTCTCCGACTCGATGACGCAGTCGCGCGCGAACGTCTGGCGCTATCCGCCGGGCGCGCGCGGCAAGCGGCATGCGGACAAGGCGCAGGAGGAGGTCTTCGTCGTGCTCGACGGCACGCTCACGGTCGATCTCGGCGAGCCGCCTGAGCGGCACGAGCTCGAGCGGGGCAGCGTTCTCGTCGTGCAGCCCGGCACGATCCTGCAGCTCCGCAACGCGGGCGACGACGGAGCTCGTGCTCTTCATCTACGGCGCACCGCCCGTGAGCGAGGGCGCCGACTTCTTCGACGACGTCTCTTAGACGGACGAAGCCGCCGCGACGTCGGTGCGCTCGAAGACGAGCTCGCCGTCCGCCGCGTCGACTCGCACCGTGTCGCCCTCGGCGAACCGCCCCTCGAGCAGCTCGAGCGCGAGCGGGTTCTCGACCAGCCGCTGGATCGCGCGCTTCAGCGGCCGGGCGCCGTAGGCCGGATCCCAGCCCTCCTCCGCGAGGAGCTCCTTCGCCTCGTCCGTGACCTCGAGCTCGATCCGCCGCTCGGCGAGTCGCTCGCGCAGGCGCGCCAGCTGCAGCTCGACGATGTCGGCGAGCTGCTCGCGCGTGAGCGCCTCGAACGAGACGACCTCGTCCACCCGGTTCAGGAACTCCGGCCGGAAGCGGTCGCGCAGCTCGTTCTGCGAGCGGATGTTCGAGGTCATGATGATCACGGTGTTGCGGAAGTCGACCGTGCGGCCCTGGCCGTCGGTCAGACGCCCGTCGTCGAGCAGCTGCAGGAGCACGTCGAAGACCTCCGCGTGCGCCTTCTCGATCTCGTCGAGCAGGACGACGGTGTACGGGCGGCGACGCACGGCCTCCGTGAGCTGCCCGCCCTCCTCGTAGCCGACGTAGCCGGGCGGCGCACCGACGAGCCGCGCGACCGTGTGCCGCTCCTGGTACTCCGACATGTCGAGCCGCACCATCGCGCGGTCGTCGTCGAACATGAACTCGGCGAGCGCGCGCGCGAGCTCCGTCTTCCCGACGCCGGTCGGGCCCGAGGAAGATGAAGGAGCCGATCGGCCGGTTCGGATCCTGGAGGCCCGAGCGCGCGCGCCGGAGCGCGTTCGCGACGGCCTCGACCGCCTGATCCTGGCCGACGACGCGCTGGTGCAGCCGCTCCTCCATGTGGATGAGCTTCTCGACCTCGCCCTCGAGCAGGCGCGAGACCGGAATCCCCGTCCACGTGGACACGACTGCGGCGATGTCGTCCTCGTCGACCTCCTCCTTCACCATCGGCGTCTCGGTGCGCTCCTCACGCTCGGCGAGCTCCTTCTCGAGCTCGGGGAGGACGCCGTACTGGATCTCGGCGACGCGCGCGAGGTTCCCGGCGCGCTCCTCGCGCTCGGCCTCCATGCGCAGCTCGTCGATCTGGCGCTTGATGTCGGCGACGCGCTGCAGCGACGTCCTTCTCACGCGACCAGCGCGCGGCGAGCTCGTCGCGCACGCTCTGCGCGTCCGCGAGCTCGCGCTCGAGCGGCTCGCGCACGCTCTCGGCCTCGTTCGCCATCGCGGCGAGCTCGATCTCGAGCTGCCGCACGCGCCGATCGGCCTCGTCGAGCTCGACAGGTGACGAGTCGATCTCCATCCGCAGGCGCGACGCCGACTCGTCGACGAGATCGATCGCCTTGTCGGGGAGGAAGCGGTCGGTGATGTAGCGATCGGAGAGCACTGCCGCGGCGACGAGCGCCGAGTCGCGGATCTCGACGCCGTGGTGCGCCTCGTAGCGCTCCTTCAGACCGCGCAGGATCGCGATCGTGTCGGCAACGACTGGGTTGATCGACGAGCACCGGCTGGAAACGGCGCTCGAGCGCCGCGTCCTTCTCGATGTGCTTGCGGTACTCGTCGAGCGTCGTCGCGCCGACCGCGCGCAGCTCGCCGCGCGCGAGCATCGGCTTGAGGAGGTTCGCCGCGTCGACGGCGCCCTCGGCGGCACCGGCGCCGACGATCGTGTGCAGCTCGTCGATGAAGAGGACGATCTGGCCGGCCGCGTTCTGGATCTCGGCGAGGACGGCCTTGAGCCGCTCCTCGAACTCGCCGCGGTACTTCGCCCCGGCGAGGAGCGCGCCGACGTCGAGCGCCCACACGCGCTTGCCCTTGAGCCCCTCGGGGACGTCGCCCGCGACGATGCGCTGCGCGAGCCCTTCGGCGATCGCGGTCTTCCCCACTCCGGGCTCGCCGATGAGCACCGGGTTGTTCTTCGTGCGCCGCGAGAGGACCTGCATGACGCGGCGGATCTCCTCGTCGCGACCGATGACCGGATCGAGCTTGCCGGACTCGGCGAGCGAGGTGAGATCGCGCCCGTACTTCTCGAGCGCCTGGTAGGAGCCCTCGGGATCCTGCGAGGTGACCTTCTGCCCGCCCCGGACTCCCTCGAGCGCCTGGAGCAGCTCGTCGCGCGGAACGACGTCGAGCGCGAGCAGGAGGTGCTCGACCGAGACGAACTCGTCGCCGAGCTCGCGCATCCGGTCGAAGGCGCCGTCGAGGACGCGGCTGAGCCGTGCCGACGCCTGCGGCTGTCCGCCACCGGTGACGGTCGGCAGCTGCGCGAGTCGCGCCTCCGCTTCGGCGCGCAGGGTTCCCGCGCCGTAGCCGGCGCGATCGACGAGCGTGCGCGGGAGCTCCTGGTCGAGGAGCGCAAGCGTCAGATGGTCAGGCGTGAGCTCGGGGTTGCCGGCACGGCGCGCGAGCTCCTGCGCAGCGGCGACCGCCTCCTGGCTCTTGAGTGTCAGCTTCTGAAAGTCCACGTCATCTCCTCGGAGCCGGGTGCCTCGCCGGCCGATACAGCACGACCTCGCGCTTGTAGGAGCGGTGCACCTCTGCGATCTCGGCGCGCAGCTCGCGCTCGAGGCGCTCCATCCGCGCCCGCGCCTTGTTCAGCTCGTCCTGCAGCCGCAGCACGTGCTCGACGCCCGCGAGATTGAGGCCGAGCTCGGTCGTCAGCCGATGGATGAGCCGCAGCCGCTCGACGTCCGCGTCGGAGTAGAGGCGTGTCCCGCCCGGAGTCCGCCCGGGACGCACGAGCCCTTTCGCCTCGTACATGCGCAGCGTCTGCGGATGCATGCCGACGAGGTCGGCGGCGACGGAGATCATGTACCGAGGCCGCTCGGGCACGTCAGCTCGCCTCCGCGAACCGCTCGCGCGGCTCCTCGCGCGAGATCTTCTGGTACCCCTCGAGCGCCTCGCGCTCGGCCTTCGTGAGCTTCTTGGGGACGGTGACCTTCACGCGAGCGAGGAGGTCGCCGCGTCCCGAGCCCTTGAGATGCGGCACGCCGCGGCCCTTGACGCGCAGCAGCTTCCCGCTCTCGGTTCCGCTCGGCACCTTGAGCGACACCGGGCCCTCGGGCGTCGGGATCTCGACCGATGCGCCGAGCGCGGCCTCCGCATACGTCACCGGGACGTCGAGGACGAGATCGGAGCCGCGCCGTTCGTAGAGAGAGGACGGCTCGACGTCGACGACGACGAAGAGATCGCCGGCAGGGCCCGCGTTGTGACCGGCCTCGCCCTTGCCCTTCAGCCGAACCCGCGTGCCGCTCTTGGCTCCGGCGGGGATCTTCACGGCGTAGCGCTTCGTCACGCGCTCGCGCCCGGCGCCGCGACAGTGCTTGCACGGCTTCTCCACGATCGTGCCGTTCCCGCGGCAGCGCGGGCAGGGCTGCGAGAACGCGAAGAGACCCTGCGAGTCGGAGACGACACCACGGCCCGCGCACTGCGGGCACGTCACCGGTGCGGTGCCGGGCTCGGCGCCGGTGCCGTGACACACCGAGCAGGCGGTCTCGACCTCGACCGGGACACGCACCTGCACGCCCTTCAGCGAGTCCTCGAACGAGATGCGGACGTGCGTCTCGAGATCGTTGCCGCGGATCGGCTGGCGGCTCGCCGCCCGCCGCTCCACCGCCGAACATCCCGCCGAGGAGATCGCCGAGATTCCCGATGTCGAACTCCTCGAAGCGCATGCCGCCCATGTCGGCACCGCCGGGGAAGCCGCGCCCGTCGGCACTACCAAATGTGTCGTACGCCTTGCGCTTCTCCGCATCGGAGAGCACGTCGTACGCGCCCTGCACCTCCTTGAAGCGCTCCTCCGCGGCGTCGTCGCCCGGGTTGCGGTCGGGGTGGTACTGGCCCGCGAGCTTCCGGTAGGCCTTCTTGATGTCGTCGTCGGACGCGTTCTTCGCGACGCCGAGCACTTCGTAGGGGTTCCGCGTCATTCGGCGACGATCACCTTGCGCCGGCCGAACCACGCGGTCGCCGACTCGATACCCACGCTGCACGACCTCGAGCACGGCACCCGACTCGGCGCTGTCACTCGGCTGGATGAGCAGCGCCTCGTGGACGTGCGGATCGAACGGGCCATCGGTCGCGATCTCGGCGAGCCCTTCCTTGCGCAGCGCAGTACGCAGCGACTGCTCGACGAGCTTGACACCTTCGACGAGCTGCGCCTCCTCGTGGCGCTCGGCAGCCTCGAGCGCCCGCTCCAGGTCGTCGAGGATCGGCAGGAGCTCGCGGACGAGCCGCTCGTGCGCGTGCGCGACGAGTCGCTCCTGCTCGCGCGCCGCACGCTTGCGGTAGTTCTCGAAGTCCGCCTGGACGCGCTGGGCGAGGTCGAGGTAGGCGTCGCGCTCGGCCAACGCGGTCGCGAGCGGGTCGGGAGCCGGAGCCTCGGGCTCCGGCTCCTCGACCTGCTCGTCAACCTGCGCCTCGGTGAGCTCGTCGCTCACGACTTCGCCGCTTCCTCTTCGTCGATCACCTCGAAGTCGGCATCCTCGACGACCTCGTCGTCGGCGACGCCGTCTCCGTTACCCGACGGCTGAGTCCCGGCCTGCTGCGCCGACGCCTGGGCGTAGATCACGTCGGCCAGGGAGCGAGACGCCTCCTCGAGCGCAGTCGTCTTCGCCTGGATGTCGGCGAGATCGGCGCCCTCGGTGGCCTGGCGGAGCTCCATGATCCGCCCCTCGATCGTCGCGGCCTCCGCCTCGGGCAGCTTGTCGCGGTGCTCGGCGAGCGTGCGCTCGGCCTGGTACGCGAGCTGCTCGCCGGCGTTGCGCGCATCGGCGAGCTCGCGCAGACGATGCGCCTCGCCGGCGTGCGACTCGGCCTCGGAGATCATCCGGTCGACCTCGTCCTCGGAGAGGCCCGAGCCGCCCTCGATCCGGATCTGCTGCTCGTTGCCCGTCCCGAGGTCCTTCGCGGAGACGTTGATGATCCCGTTCGCGTCGATGTCGAACGACACCTCGATCTGCGGCATCCCGCGCATCGCCGGCGGGATCCCGACGAGCTGGAACTTCCCGAGCGTCTTGTTGAACGAGACCATCTCGGACTCGCCCTGCGCGACGTGGATCTCCACCGACGGCTGGTTGTCCTCGGCCGTCGTGAACGTCTCCGACTTGCGCGTCGGGATCGTCGTGTTGCGGTCGATGAGCCTCGTGAACACGCCACCCTTCGTCTCGATGCCGAGCGAGAGCGGCGTGACGTCGAGCAGGAGGACGTCCTTGACCTCGCCCTTGAGCACGCCGGCCTGGATCGCAGCGCCGACGGCGACGACCTCGTCCGGGTTCACGCCCTTGTGCGGATCCTTGCCGATGAGCTCCTTCACCTTCGCCTGCACCGCGGGCATGCGGGTCATGCCGCCGACGAGAACGACGTGCTCGATGTCGGCGGGGCGTGAGGCCTGCATCCGCGAGCGCCTGCTTCGTCGGCCCGACGGTGCGCTCGAGCAGGTCGTGCGCGAGCTCGTCGAGCTTCGCGCGCGTGAGCTGGAGGTCGAGATGCTTCGGGCCCTCGGGCGTCGCGGTGATGAACGGCAGGTTGATCTGCGTCGTCATCGTCGAGGAGAGCTCGACCTTCGCCTTCTCGCCGGCCTCGTACAGCCGCTGCAGCGCCATCGGGTCCTGGCCGAGGTCGATGCCCTGGTCGCGCTTGAACTCGGCGATCATCCAGTCGACGACCGCCTTGTCGAAGTTGTCGCCGCCGAGATGGTTGTCGCCGTTCGTCGCCTTGACGTGGTAGACGCCGTCGCCGAGCTCGAGCACGGAGACGTCGAACGTTCCGCCGCCGAGGTCGAAGACGAGGATGGTGTGCTCGGACCCTTCCTTGTCGAGCCCGTACGCGAGCGCGGCCGCAGTCGGCTCGTTGATGATCCGCAGGACGTTGAGGCCGGCGATCTTGCCGGCGTCCTTCGTCGCCTCGCGCTGTGCGTTGTTGAAGTACGCGGGAACGGTCACGACCGCGTCGGTGACCGGCTCGCCGAGGTACGCCTCGGCGTCCGCCTTGAGCTTCTGGAGGATCATCGCCGAGATCTCCGGCGGCGCGAACTCCGTCCCCTCCGCGGTCACGCGGGCGTCGTCGTTCGCGCCCTTGACGACCTCGTACGGGACGATCTTCATCTCCTCCGAGACCTCGTCGAACTTGCGTCCCATGAATCGCTTGATCGAGAAGATCGTGTTCTGGGGATTCGTGACCTGCTGGCGCTTCGCGGGGGCGCCGACGAGCCGCTGGCCGTCGCGTCCGAAGGCGACGACGGACGGTGTCGTGCGCCCGCCCTCGGCGTTCGGGATGACGGTGGGCTCGGATCCCTCGAGGACGGCCATACACGAGTTGGTCGTCCCGAGATCGATGCCGATGGTCTTGGCCATGTGTTGAGACTCCTTGTTGAGTTGTCGTTTATCGAAAACCTGAGCCGAACCGTAGCAGATCATGCTTGGAAGGAACGCTGTGCTCGGAGCGAGAACTAGACGCGAATGCAGTTACTCTCGGAACGCCGGCTGGCCCGTATCAATCGCGCCGTCGTCTCCGGTCGCATCCTCCCCTACCTCGCGGGCGTGACCTTGCTGATCACGCTGCTCGCGGCCACCGCCGTCCGGTTCCTCGCCCCTGGCGAGTTCGACACCTTCGGAGAGTCGGCCTGGTGGGCGGCGCAGACCGTGACCACGGTCGGGTACGGCGACGTCATCCCCCAGACGGCGTTCAGCAAGCTCGTCGCGGTGTGCGTCATGTTCTTCGGGGTCGCCGGCGTTTCCATCACGACGGCGATCGTTACCTCGGCGCTGATGGCGTCCGCGCAGCGCCGACTCGCGGACGATCCGCCGCAGGACGATCCCCACCGCGACGTCCTCGAGCGGATCGAGCGGCGCCTCGAGGCGCTCGAGCGGCGTCTGCCCTAGCGGTACACGCCGATCAGCACGCCACCGGCGACGACGAGCGCCGCTCCCGCGAAGAGCCGTACGCCCACGAGCTCGGACTTCCGCAGGACGAGCCAGGACAGCGTCACGCCCCACAGCGACTCGGTCGCGACGACGGCGAGACGACGGACACGCGGCCGCGAGCAAACGCCTCGAACAGGAACACGTACGACAGGCCGTAGCAGACTCCGGCCGGCACGAACGCGATGGCGGCGCGACGTGTGAGCGGCGATCGAGTCCAGGCGACGAACGCGAGCGAGACCGCGGTCCCGGTGAGCATGGCCACGAATGCGGCGACGCCGGGCTCGGCGTCGGCGACGTCGGTCCCGATCCAGCGGATGACCGTGTCCCTGGTCGCGAACGCGATCGTGCCGATGAGCGCGTAGACGAGCCCGATGCGCTTGAAGTGCTCCGGCCTCGCGCGATCGCTCGCGAGAACGATGCCGCCGGTGACGATCAAGGCCGCGCCGAGGATCAGCCCCGCGACGAGCGGCTCGTCGAGGAAGATGAGCGCGGTCGCGACGGCGAAGAGCGGCGCCGTCCCGACGGTGACGGAGGTGCGCGATGCTCCGGCGTCACGCACCGCCGAACGTGAAGAGAATCTGCGCGATACCCGGCGCGAGCAGACCGGCGAGAACGTAGGGCCAGGCTTCCGCGACGTCCCAGTTCCCGCGAGCCACCGCCGTGATCCCGGTGAGGGCGCACGCAGGGGCGATCGTGAAGAACGTTCCGGCCGCGGGAGGCACGCCGGTGACAAGCGCGATACGAACGAGGACCGTCATCGCGCCGAACAGCAGTGCCGAGACACTCGCGAGGACGATCGCCGTCACGTCGACGCATCCCCGCGGCGCGACAAGCGCCGTAGCGTCGCAGCCGCGGCGGGCTCGGCGACGAGGATCCCGGCCATCATGACCGCGCAGCCGAGCCAGCCGATCCACCCCAGCACCTCGTTCGCGAGCAGCACTCCCGCGAGCGCGGCGAACGGCGCCTCGAGCGTGAACACGAGGGCGGCGCGCGCAGCAGTCGTGCGGCCCTGCACCCAGGTCGCGATCAGATAGCCGAGCGCGCCGGCGAAGACTCCCGTCACGATCAGCGCGCCCCAGACCGTCGCGCCGCGCGGGACCTCGAGCTCCCCGAGTGCGAGCGCGATCACGGTGAAGCCGACGAACGAGGTCGCCATCATCAGGAACGTCAGCGCGCGCGGGTCGTACCGTGGCGCGAACCGCTCCATCGCCGTGATCTGGAAGGCCTGGAACACCGCGTTGGCAAGCACGAGCGCGTTTCCGAGCGCCGAGCCGCCCGGCACGCCGTTCAGCAGGAGCAGCCCGACGACGGCGAGCGCGACGCCCGCCCACAGGACGCGGGGAACGGGCGTCCCGAAGAAGGCGAGCGCGAGCAGCGGCGTGAAGACGACGTACAGGCCGGTGATGAACCCGGTACTCGCAACCGTCGTGAGCTCGAGCCCCGCCGTCTGCAACCCGTACGCGGCGGCGAGCAACACCCCGACCCCGACACCGGCGACGTAGCCCGACCGCGGGAGCGTCCGCAGCGAGCTCCACGCGAACGGGGCGAGAACGACGGTCGAGATCGCGAACCGCACGGCGAGGAACGCGAACAGCGGGTAGAGCGCGATCGCATCCTGGACCTGCACGAAGGTCACGCCCCAGATCGCCGTGACGCCGACGAGGGCGAGGAGAGGCGCGCGCCGGCTCACCAGCGGGATTCTCTACGCTCCCTCGAGATGACCGTCGTCGACACCCTCGGCCGGCCCGTCCGCGACCTGCGGATCTCGGTGACCGACCGCTGCAACTTCCGCTGCGTGTACTGCATGCCGAAGGAGGTCTTCGGCCACGAGTACCGCTTCCTGCCGCGTCGCGAGCTCCTCACGTTCGAGGAGATCGAGCGGGTCGCGCGCGTGTTCGTCGACCTCGGCGTGCAGAAGCTCCGGATCACGGGCGGCGAGCCGCTTCTCCGCCGCGATCTCGAGCTCCTGATCGCTCGGCTGTCCGCCCTCGGCGACGATCTCGACGTCACGCTGACGACGAACGCCGCGCTGCTCGCCCAGAAGGCGCAGGCGCTCGCCGACGCGGGGCTGTCGCGAATCACGGTCAGCCTCGACTCGCTCGACGACGAGGTCTTCCGCGCGATGAACGACGTCGACTTCCCGGTCGCGCGTGTGCTCGCCGGGATCGACGCCGCCGCCGCCGCCGGGCTCCCGGTGAAGGTCAACGTCGTGGTGAAGCGCGGGCTGAACGAGTCGTCGATCCTCGACGTCGCTCGCCGCTTTCGCGGCACGGGCCACACCGTGCGGTTCATCGAGTTCATGGACGTCGGCGCGACGAACGGCTGGCGCCTCGACGACGTCGTTCCGGCTGCCGAGATCGTCTCCACGATCGGCGCCGAGTTCCCGCTCGAGCCCGTCGACGCGGCGTATCGAGGCGAGGTGGCCGAGCGCTACCGCTATCTCGACGGCGCGGGCGAGATCGGCGTCATCGCCTCGGTGACGCAGCCCTTCTGCGGAGACTGCACGCGCGCGCGGATCTCCGCGGACGGAAAGCTCTACACCTGCCTCTTCGCCGTTCGCGGTCACGACCTCCGCGCCCTGCTGCGCTCGGACTCGGCGAACGAGCTCGACGAGACCATCCGCGCAGTGTGGACGCGCCGCACCGATCGCTACTCCGAGATCCGCACGGAAGGCACCGCGGCGCTGCGCAAGGTCGAGATGTCGTACATCGGCGGCTAGCCGGGCTACGCAGTCGGCTCGGTCGCGGCTGCGGCAGCGATGGGACGCTCCTTCGTGAACAGCCCACGTCCGGGCTCGAGGCTCGTCCCGCCCGACCGCAGGATCACGGCGACCGATACGAGCACGGCCGCACCTGCGACGAGCATCTGGAGCGTGACGCTCTCGTCGAGGATCAGCCAGCCGAGCGCGACGGCGACGATCGGATTGACGTAGGCGTAGGTCGAGACGAGCGAGATCGGGGCCACCCGAAGGAGCCACACGTAGGCGGTGAAACCGACGAAGCTGCCCACGACGATGAGGTAGGCAAGTCCGAGGAGCGCGTCGCTCGTCCACGTCGCCTCGCCGATCTCGCCCGAGACGACGGAGTAGCCGGTGAGCAGGATGCCTCCGCAGAGCGAGGCGAGGCCGGCGGAGACGAGAGGGCGACTCGGTAGCGGCGCGCCCCGTGAATACAGAGATCCGATCGCCCAGCACATCGCGCTCACGACGATCACGAGAGCGCCGACGCGATCGACGGATCCCTCGCCGAACGGGTCGAAGAGGAACGCCAGCCCGGCGAAGCCGACGGCGATGCCGAGGTAGGCGCCGACCGCGAGCCGCTTTCCGAACGCGACTCGGTCGAAGAGGGCCATCCAGATCGGGATCGTCCCCACGAGTAGCGCCGCCACACCTGCCGGCACCGTCTGCTGGGACCACGCCAGCAAGCCGTGCCCCGTCACGAACAGCAACCCGCCGAAGACGAACGCGGCGGCCACCTGCCGCCGGCCGATCGGATCCGCGGCGCGATCGCCTCGTGGAAGCGCAAACGCGAGGAGCACGCCTCCCGCGATGAGATGGCGCACCGACATCGCGAGAAACGGCGGGAGGTCGCGGATGACGATCGCCAGCGCGATGAACGTCGAGCCCCAGACGAGATACACCGTCACGAGAGCGAGCCAGACCCGCACGCCGTATCGCGCAGCCATCCGACCAGGATGGCGACGGCGCACGATACGGCTCAAGTCGAGCGCCGCGCAACTCCATCAGCTCTGCTGATCCACCTGGCGAGGTTTCGAGATGGTTCGCCGAAGGGGAATCCGCCCGCGGACGACCTCGTTAGAATCGGACACGTCGTGTCGAGCTTCGTCGCCGAGACATCCCGGCGCCTGCCACGCGGCTGGGCGCACCTGGCTCTCCAGTTCGCTATCTGGATGGGCTTCTACGCGGCGTACCAGCTCGCTCGAGGCGCCGCCGACCGTGACGTCGTCACCGCCTTCCACAACGGCGAATGGATCCTCCGGCAGCAGCAGGCGCTCGGTGCGCTCTTCGAGCCGGCCGTCCAGCGTTTCGTCGACGGATCGTCGCTGATGATCGTGCTGACGTCGTACACGTACTGGCTCTCGCAGTTCGCGGTCGTCGGCGCGACGCTCCTCTGGGTCTACTTCAAGCACCACGAGCGGTTCGCCGGATTCCGCAACTGGCTCATCGTCGCGAACCTCGTGGGCCTGGTCGGCTACATCCTCGTGCCGACGGCGCCGCCACGGATGTTCCCCGAGTGGGGCTTCGTCGACACCCTCGCGCAGTACTCCTCGATCAACCACGACAGCGGGCTCATCTCGGCAGCGGCGAACCCGTACGCGGCAATGCCCAGCCTGCACTCGATGGACGCGCTCATCGTCGGCATCGTCATGTTCGGCCTCGTCCGGTCACGCCTGGCGAAGGCGCTGTGGCTCGCCTGGCCCGTCTGGGTCGGCTTCGCGGTCATCTCGACCGGGAACCACTACTGGCTCGACGTCGTCGCCGGCTTCGCGCTTGCACTTGCGACCGGCTGGGCGCTTCGCCGCGCCCACGCGCTGCGACTGCAGCGCGCATGACCGACGAGCAGCCGGCCTCCGAGCCGGCTCGTGTCAACCAGCTCGACCGCGTCAAGCAGGAGTACACGCAGGCGGCGCGCGAGATCCTGCAGCGCTCCATGCGCGGGGTCGCGAAGACGAAGCTGACCCCGGACATGCTCACGTTCGCCGGCGTCTCGCTCTGTCTCGCCGGTGCCGTCCTCGTCGGCTTCGAGGAGCGCAACGAGAAGCTCTTCTTCTGGCTCGGGGGCTTCCTGTTCGTCGTCGGCTCCGTCGCTGACATCCTCGACGGGGCGCTCGCGCGTGCGGCGAGCAAGGGGACCGTGTTCGGCGCATTCCTCGACTCGACGTTCGACCGCCTCGGCGAGGCGGCGATGCTCACGGCGATCGGGCTCGTGTTCATGCGCGAGGGGAACGAGATCGCGCTCGTCGCGACCTTCGCCGCAGTGATCGGCTCGTTTCTCGTCTCGTACACGCGGGCGAAGGCGGAGGCGCTCGGACTCCGTGCCGACGTCGGGTTCGGCTCGCGCGTCGAGCGAGTCGTCCTCATCTCGGTCGGCCTCTTTCTCGCTCCGTGGGGGTTGCTGCAGTGGCCGATCTACATCCTCGCCACGATTGCGTGGATCACGGTCGTGCAGAGGATGCTCTTGGTTCGCCGGCAGTTGCGGGAACTCGCGGAGGCGTGATACTTTGCTAGCAGTTTGACTGCTAGCAAATCAGAGAAGCGCGCCGGCATCCTCATTCGGATGCCGGCAGCATTGAAAGAGGCTCTCGTCCGGGAGACTGCTCGCCAGGCATCGAATGTCAACGATGTCGCCGCAGGCATCCTCGCGAATGAGTTCGGCGTCTCGTACTCCCCCACCGGTCGGCGGCGCAAAGTGCTAGCAGGCTCCAGCCCCGTCCTCCTCCTGCGCGTTCCGCAGGAGCTGAAGGACGCGATCCACGCGGAGGCGTCGCGGCGCGACTCCAACGCGAACGACGTCATCCTCGCCGCGCTCGCCGACGGCCTCGGCGTTCCGGCTCAGAGCAATCGCAAAGGAAGGAAGCTCATGGCAACAACGAACGGCTCGAAGAACGGCGCACGCGCCAAGGACAAGGTGCGCGTCGCGATCATCGGCGTGGGCAACTGCGCCAACTCGCTCCTCCAGGGAGTCGAGTACTACAAGGACGCGAAGCCCGAGGACTCCGTCCCCGGCCTCATGCACGTCGACCTCGGTGGCTACCACATCTCGGACATCGAGTTCACCGCCGCGTTCGACGTCGTCAAGGGCAAGGTCGGCGTCGACCTCGCCGACGCGATCTGGGCGCATCCCAACGACACGATCAAGTTCTCGGACGTGCCGAAGACCGGCGTCAAGGTCTCGCGCGGGATGACGCACGACGGCATCGGCAAGTACATGGCCCAGGTCGTCGAGAAGGCGCCCGGCCAGACCGACGACGTCGTGAAGATCCTCAAGGACACGGGAACCGACGTCGTCGTCAACTACCTCCCGGTCGGCTCCGAAGCTGCGACGAAGTGGTACGCGGAGCAGATCCTCGAGGCAGGCGTGGCCATGGTGAACTGCATGCCCGTCTTCATCGCGCGCGAGCCCTACTGGCAGAAGCGCTTCGAGGAGGCCGGCTGCCCGATCATCGGCGACGACATCAAGTCGCAGGTCGGCGCAACGATCACCCACCGCGTGCTGACGACGCTCTTCGGCGACCGCGGCGTCCACCTCGACCGCACGATGCAGCTGAACGTCGGCGGGAACTCCGACTTCCGCAACATGCTGGAGCGCGAGCGCCTCGAGTCGAAGAAGATCTCGAAGACGAACGCGGTCACGTCGATGCTCGACTACGACATCGGCGCGGACAACGTCCACGTCGGACCGTCGGACTTCGTCCCGTGGCTGACCGATCGCAAGTGGGCGTACATCCGCATGGAGGGCTCGTCGTTCGGCGACGTGCCGCTCAACGTCGAGCTCAAGCTCGAGGTCTGGGACTCGCCGAACTCGGCCGGCATCGTCATCGACGCCGTCCGGCTGGCGAAGCTCGCTCTCAACAACGGCATCGCGGGCTCGCTCGAGGCCCCGAGCGCATACCTCATGAAGTCGCCGCCCAAGCAGATCCGCGACGACGAGGCGCACGAGGACATCGAGCGCTTCATCGTCCGCAACGCGGTGAAGAAGCCGAAGGCGACCGCGAGCGCATGATCGGAGTCCGCTACGCGCGG
Source organism: uncultured Gaiellaceae bacterium (assembly GCA_963820635.1). GTDB lineage: Bacteria > Actinomycetota > Thermoleophilia > Gaiellales > Gaiellaceae > GMQP-bins7. The sequence continues at coordinate 101,003 of CAWGAN010000002.1, forward strand.
ATCTTCTGGATCGGGGCGGCGGGTGTTCTCGTCCTCGCCGCCCTGATCGGCATCTCGTCGCTGCTGCGCAGCGACTTCACCGAGACCGACTGGCAGATTCTGCTGACGCTGCTCGCGCTACTCGTCTCGAGCGGCACCGCAGTGGCCGGACTCACCGTCGCGGAGCGCGGGCATGCGGGGGTCGGCTGGGGCGCCGTCGTCGTCGCCGTCGTTGCGTTCTTCTTCATCGGGACCGCGACGTGGGACGGCTTCGACTCGGAGACGCTCGCCCGGCTCGCCGGCACCGCGGCGTTCGCACTCGCCGCCACCCTTCTCGGCATGACGCAGCTCGTCCTCCATCGAGGAGCACACGCCTGGATCCTGGTCGTCACCTGGGCGGCCGCGCTGCTCGCATTCCTCCTGTCGACGAGCGCGCTGTGGAACGACGGGAGCGGCGAGACGTGGCAGGTCGCCGCGTCCTGTTGGATCGTCGCGATCGTAGGGTGGCTGCTGCTTCCGGTACTTCAACGGTTCACCGCTGCAGGAGCGCCCACGGCGGGGGCGCGGGTGCTCGCGTCGCTCGACGACGTCGAGCTCGTGGCGACCCGATCCGATCAGGGGCTCGCCGTCGAATTGCAGCCGGGCGAGCGGCTCGCGCTGCGCAAGCGCGCTACGGGATAGCGCGCGGCGCCGTGTCGTCGGCGACGAAGCCGTGGCGCCGGTGCGACTTGTCGCAGAACGGCTTGTTCGCCGAGTGCCCACACCGGCACAGCACGATCGCCTCGCCCTCCGGCAGCACGAACTCGTTGCCGTCCGCGTCGATGACCCGCACCGGCCCGTCGACCCGGTACGGCCCGTTCGCCCTCGCCTTGATCGTCACCTCGCCGATGAAGCCAAGTTACAACTTGTAACTTGCGAGCGCGTGAGCCTCCGCATCTGCTTCGTCACGCCGTTCGCGTGGTCGCAGCCGCACGAGGTGAACACGCACGTGGACGGAACGGCGGCCGCACTTCGCCGCCTCGGCCACGACGTGACGGTGCTCGCGCCGTCGTCGCGCGCACGCGACCTGCTCGCAGGTCGGCGAGCGCTCCAACGCGGCACCGACGCGGACGTCATCGCGGTCGGCCCTTCGATCCCGCTGTCGCGCCGAACGAACATGGGCGTCCCCGTCGCAGTGCGGGCGAACCTCCGACTCGCTCTCACCCACGGCCGGTTCGACGTCGTGCACGGCTTCGAGCCGGGCCTGCCGAGCCTCTCCTACCTCGCGCTCACGTCGACGCACGCCCTGACCGCAGCCACCTTCTTCTCCGTCGATCGTCTCGGCTACCCCGCGCGGCGCTCGCGGCGCGACCGCCTGCGAGCTCGGATCGACGCCCTCCTCGCGACGTCCGAAGAGACCGCGGAGGCGGCCGCCGAGCGGTTCGAGGGTGACTACGGCGTCATCCCGCTCGGAGTCGACCTCGGCCTCTTCAACCCTGCGCCGAAGCGCGAGGTCGTGGCGATCGAGCTCGAAGCGGCCGGCCGCTCCACGACACGCGCGCTGCTCCGGCTGCTCGAGGACGCCCCTACGTGGGAGGCAACCCTGCTGCACACGAAGCCGCTCGGCTTCCGACCGGCGATCCCGCGACGAGCTGCGGTCGCGCGTGCACGTTCGCGCCACCCGCACGAGCGCGCAGCGCGCGGATGTCCTCGGTCCGGCGGCGATCTTCGTCTCCGCGCCCGGAGGCGAGGAGCGCCTCGCGCTCGAGGCGGCCGCGTGCGGCGTCGCGCTCGTCGACGGGAGCGCCGCCGACGTGGCCGAGGAGGTCGCGCGACTCATCGACGACGGCTCCGCTCGGGAAGCGGCCGCTCACGACGCCCGCGCCCAGGCCGCGACACAGAGCTTCGAGACGGTCGCCGCGAGAGCTCGACGCCGTCTACTCGAGGCTGGCCGAGAAGCGGCGCGCGCCCCGGCCGGAGCCGGAGGATCCGCTCGCCGGCCGCGACTGGATCACGATCGATCTCCACCTCCACACGGACTGGTCGCACGACTGCTCGATTCCCGCAGAAGACCTGCTCGACCACGCCGAGACGATCGGCCTCGGCGGCATCGCCGTCACCGACCACAACGTCTTCGGTGGCGCGCTCGAGGCCGTCGAGCTCGCCCGCACGCGCGATCTCGTCGTCATCCCCGGCGAGGAGGTCAAGACCGACAACCAGGGCGAGGTGATCGGGCTGTTCCTCGAGGAGGAGATCCCGCGCGGCATGTCCTTCGCGGACACGATCGACGCGATCCGCGAGCAGGGTGGCCTCGTCTATCTGCCCCATCCATTCGATCGCCTTCATGCCATTCCCGACCCCGCGACGATCCACCGCCACCTCGCGGAGATCGACGTGCTCGAGGTCTACAACGCGCGGCTCCTCCGAGACTCCTTCAACGACGAGGCGCTGCGGTTCGCCCGGAAGTACCGACTTCTCCAGGGTGCAGGATCGGACGCCCACGTCCTCCAAGGGGTGGGAACCGGAGTCGTCCGCATGCGTCGCTTCGACGGACCCGAGGAGTTCCTGCTGTCGCTCCGCTCGGCCGAGATCCTGCGCCGGCCGAAGTCGCTGGCGTACCTGCAGTCGCTCAAGTGGGTGGCGCAGGTCAAGGAAAGGGTCCTCTGAGGGAGAAGGGTGCTCCCGACTCCGTGCCCGCCTCCGTGCCCACCGACGAGATCTACGAGCGGTATCTCAAGAAGGCAATCTCCGAGATCAACGAGCTCGGGGACGAGCTCGCGCGCTCCGGAGACGAGCTGCGTGTGCCCGTCGTCGGATCGGGACATCCACTCGCGGACGTCATGCTGCTGAAGTTCTCACCGCAACCGTCCGAGATCCAGGAGGGCGTCGCGTTCTTCGGCCGTTCGGGGCAGGCTGTGCTGAAGTCGCTGCAGCGTCTCCACGTCGACCCGCTCTCGGTCTACGGCACGAACTGCCTCAAGTTCGGCACCGAGGATCCGGAGGACGCAGCCGGCTGGCTGACGCGCGAGCTGTACATCGTCCAGCCGAAGCTCGTCGTGGCGATGGGCGAGCAGTGTGTCGCTTTCGTCGACGATCTCGCGTTCCCACTCTCGGATCGGCTCGACGCCGACTGAGCTCGGCGCGATCCAGCGCTTCACGCCGACGATCCAGGCCCTCGTCACTCCGGACATCGACGAGGCGCTCGACGAGGCGCCCGCGAAGACAGCGTTCTGGAACGCCTTCAAGGCGCTCGGCCCCTGGTGGGCGGAGCAACCGCCATACTGAGCCGTCGGCGAGCGGCCGCGCTCGCCGCTCTTCTCGTCGTGCTGGTCGCCTACGGCGCGGGTGCCCGCCATCTGCCGGAGCTGCCGTCGAACCTCGACGTCGCGTTCTACGCGCTCGTCGTCCTTCCGGCATTCGCCGCGGCGATCTGGCTCGCGCTTCCCGTCGCCGGGCTCGGCACGAAGCCGCTGCTCGTCCTCGCCGTCACTGCCGGCGCGCTCGCCGTCGCACTCTCGCTGCTCGACCTCGAATCGGCGGCCAACGTCGCGAAGCTCGCGTGCTACGCGCTCGCCGGCTTCACGTTCCTCTCGCTCTTCGAGGAGCTGTGGTGGCTGACCCTCGTCGCCGTTCTCGTGCCGTGGGTCGACATCTGGTCGGTCGCGGCCGGCCCCACCGAGTACGTCGTGGAGGAACGACCGGGAGTCTTCGAACAGGTCGCGATCGCCTTCCCGAGCCCGGGTGAGACTGCCGTCGTGAACATCGGGCCGCCCGACATCCTCTTCTTCTCGCTTTTCCTCGCAGCTGCCGACCGCTTCCAGCTGCGCGTCGACCGCGACGTGGGTCGGAATGACGGCCTGCCTCGGCGCGACGCTCGCGCTCGTCTGGTACTGGGAAGACGTGGCCGGCCTCCCCGCGCTCCCCGCCGTCTGCCTCGGATTCCTCCTCCCGAACGCCGACCTGCTCTGGCGCGACATTCGCCGCGCGCGAGCCCGTCCTACCGAGACAGGCTGAGCGACGACACCGACTCGACGTGCGGCGTGTGCGGAAACATGTCGACGGGCCGGCAACGCTCGAGCTCGTATCCGTACTCGTCGCGCAGCACCTGCAGATCGGACGCGAGCGTGGTCGGATTGCACGAGACGTAGACGATCCGCGGCGCGCCGAGCGCGCCCGTGCGCCGCAGCGCCTTCCCGGCGAGCCCGGCACGCGGAGGATCCACGACGACGAGGTCGGGGTCGCCGGCCTCCTCGCGAAGCTCCTCGATCGTCTGACCGACGTTGCCGGCGAAGAAGCGTGCGTTCTCGATGCCGTTGAGCTCTGCGTTCTCGATCGCACACGCCACGGCCTCCTCCGAGATCTCGAGACCCCACACGGACTGTGCGCTCCCGGCGAGGGCCAGGCCGATCGTGCCGGTTCCGCAGTAGAGGTCGAAGACGTTCTCGGCACCCGTCAACAGGGCGTACTCCCGCGCGAGCTCGTACAGCGTCGCGGCCATCTCCGTGTTCGTCTGCAGGAATGCCGACGGGCGGACGCGGAAGCGCAGGCCGAGGATCTCCTCCTCGATCGCGTCGACACCCCACAGGAGCTTCGTGGGAAGGTTCGTCTGCTCGGCGGGTGTGTCGTTGATCGCCCAGTGCACCGAGCGCACCTCCGGGAAGCGCCGTAGCACGTCGACGAGGTAGCCGACCTCGAAGCGCTCGCCGGGCGCGGTCACGAGCACGACGAGCGCCTGTCCGGTGTTCCGGCCTTCTCGAACCACGAGATGACGGAGGTAGCCCGCGCCCGACGACTGGTCGTACGCCTCGAGACCCTCCTCGCGCGCCCAGCCACGCACCGCAAGCCGAATCGCGTTTCCGAGATCCGTCGTCAGCAGACACTCCTCGATTCCGATGACCTCGTCCCAGCGCCCGGCGCGGTGGAACCCGAGGTCGACGCCGTCCTCGGTCGTCGTGAAGGAGTACTCGAGCTTGTTGCGGTACCCGAACTGCGACTTCGCAGGCACGATCGGCTCGAGCGGCGGATCGGGAAAGCGGCCGATACGCACGAGGGCGTCGCGTACCTGGCGCTCCTTCTCTGCTGACCTGCACGTCGTAGGCGAGGTCCTGGAAGCGGCAGCCGCCGCAGACTCCGAAGTGCCGGCACGGGGCTTCGACGCGCGACGGGCTTCGCTCGACGAGCTCGGTCACGACGCCTTCCGCGAAGCCGCGCTTCACCTTCGTGATCTGAGCTTTCACGCTGTCGCCCGGTACGCCGCCACGGACGAACACGACGAAGCCGTCGTGCCGCGACACACCGCTCCCGCCGTAGGCGAGCGAGTCGATTCGGAGCTCGAGCTCCTCTCCTTTGCGAACTGGCGCAGCCACCGGCCAGCCAGCGTACCGACGGCTACGTAACGTCCCGACGATTGGTTCGTACGAACCCAATCGCTGCGATAAGCGCTGCCCAGCCGAGCGCGACGAGCACGGAGCGCGCCCACGAGAGGCCCTCGCCCTCCGAGTCGACCGTCCCGCCCAGCGAGGCCGCGGGCAGGTACTCCGCCACCCCTTCGAGGTCGACGTACGGGACGACACCGAGAAGCACCCAGCAGATGGGCTCGAGGACGAACATCCACAGGAGCACACCCACGAGCGCGCCGACCTGAGAGTGGACCGCGCCGCCGATCGCGGCCCCGAAGACCCCGGCGACCACCGTCGCGACGAGCGCCCGCCAGGCTCCGTCTCCCCACTCGCCAGGCTCGAGCGGCACGTCGAGAATGCGCGAGCCAGATCACGGCCGTCACCACCGCGACGGCGAAAGCAACGACGAAGAGGCAGGCCCCGACCGATGCGCCGGTCAGGAGCTTGACCGCCACGAACCGACCGCGACGAGGCGTCGCGAGCAGGGTCCTCGCGATCGTGCCGTGCCTGAACTCGTTCGTCACGAGGATGATCCCCATCAGCAACGCGAGAATCGACGTCGGGAACGCGACATCGAGCGGGATCCGGAACTGCAGCTCGGGGTCGAGGCGATCCTGGGACGGCGACCCGCCGATGTTCGCGGCAGTCATGAGGCCGGCGAACAGCAGCGTGACGAGACCGAAGCCCCAGGTCGACCGCAGGGTCTTGAGCTTCAGGAGCTCGGCCGCGATAGAGATTGCTCACGCGCCCCGCTCTCCCGGGTCGCCGGTGAGCTCGAGGAAGACCTCCTCGAGCGTCGCGCGCTCGACCGTAAGCTCGTGCAGCACGACGCCGTTCGCAGCAGCGATCTCGCCGATCCGCTCGGGCGGTGCGCTGACGGCGAGTCTGCCGTCGCCCACCACACGCGCCTCGAGGCTGGCCCCGGCAAGCAGACCGGCGAGACGTTCCGCATCCGGAGAACGAACCGTCGTCGAGCCCGCGGCCATTGCCTCGACGTCGGCCATCGCTGCCTGCTGGACGAGCCGCCCGCGATGGATGATCACGACGTGGTCGACCGTCTGGGCGACCTCCGAGAGGACGTGGCTCGAGACGAGGATGGTGCGACCCTCCGCCGGCGAGCGAGCGCAGGAAGTCGCGAAGCCAGCGGATTCCCTGCGGGTCGAGGCCGTTGGCAGGCTCGTCGAGCACGAGCACCTCGGGATCGCCGAGGAGCGCCGCTGCGAGGCCCAGGCGCTGGCGCATCCCGAGCGAGTAGCCCTTGACTCGCCGCCTGCTGCGCCGTGGCCATGTCGACCATCGCGAGCACCTCGTCGACCCGCGACACCGGGATGCCACCGGCCACGGCGAGGACGCGAAGGTGATTTCGACCCGAGCGCCCAGGGTGCGCGTCGAACGTCTCGAGGAGGACGCCGACACGTCGAACCGGCTCGATCGAGCTCTCGGTACGGCGTGCCGAGAACGCTGGTTCTGCCGGCCGTCGGCCGGACGAGCCCGAGGATCGCGCGCATCGTCGTCGACTTCCCCGCGCCGTTCGGGCCGAGGAAACCGGTGATCGTCCCGGGCTTCACCGAGAACGTGAGATCGTCGACCGCCAGCGTCGAGCCGAACCGCTTGCTGAGCCCGACGACCTCGATCACGCGAGGACGCTGACGTAGACCGTGCGCTCGCGCGGTCCGTCGAACTCGCAGAAGAAGATCCCCTGCCACGTTCCGAGCGCCAGCGAACCGTCCTCTCGAAGCGGGAATCAGCACGCTCGGGCCCATGAGCGCGGCGCGGACGTGCGTCGGCGCGTTCTCCTCGCCCTTCTCCGGCTCGTGGTGCTCCCAGGGCCAGCCGTCGTCGACCATGCGCTCGAGCGCCGCCTCGAGGTCTCGACCGACGGCGGGGTCGGCGTGCTCGTTGATCGTCACGCCCGCCGTCGTGTGCGGGACGTAGACGAGCACGGCCGATCCCTGCGAACCGTCGACGGCACCACGCACGTCAGCACTGATGTCCACGACGTGGCTCCGCCGCGCCGTGCGCAACCTGATCTCGTGCATGTCGGCGCTAGAGCGCGCCGCCGGCCGCGGGCGGTGCGCCGGCTTCGAGCGGGTTCTCACCACCGGCCGCGCGGCTCAGGTGCTCCTCGACGCTCAGCAGGCTGTCCTTCCCGCGCTCGACGACGGCAAGCAGCTCGGTCATCGACGCGACCTCCTCACGCTGCTCCTGCAGGAACCAGTGGAGGAACTGCTCGCCCACGAGCTCGCCCTCGTCTCGCGCGAGCTTCACGAGCTCGACGATCTGCTCGGTCACGCGCTTCTCCTGCGCCAGAGCCAGCGAGACGGGTGCGACGACGTCGTCGAATGCCGTCTGCGGTGCCTCGACGCCCGGTGTTACGACGTCTTCGTCGGCGTCGAGGAGGTACTGCACCATGATCATCGCGTGATTTCGCTCCTCGACCGCCTGCCGGTAGAAGTGCGCGGCGAGCTGCGGAAGGTTCTCGGCGTCGTAGTAGACGGCGATCGCGATGTACTGCTGCGACGCCGCGAACTCGTACGCGACCTGGCCGTTGAGGGCGTCTCCGAACGTGGACATGCTGCGACTCTATCGAGTCGGGCGCTGTACCTTGGGCCGATGCCGGGCGTCCCCACGGAGCTGAAGGGCAGGAGCTTCACGCGCGTCGCCTCCTGGTCGCGCTCGGAGCTCGAGACGCTGCTCGACCTCGCGGACGAGCTCAAGGCCGAGCGCGCGCGTCGACCCGAGCTGCGCGTCCTCCCGGGCCGCACGATCGGGCTGATCTTCCACAAGCCGTCGACGCGGACGCGCGTCGCGTTCGAGGTCGGGATCGCAGAGCTCGGCGGCATGGCGCTGTTCCTCCCGGCCGCCGAGCTCCAGCTCGCCCGTGGAGAGTCCTACCGCGACACCGCACTCGTCCTCTCCCGCTTCCTGTCCGCGCTCATGATCCGGACGTTCGAGCAGGACGAGGTCGAGGAGTTCGCCGAGCATGCGTCCATCCCGGTCATCAACGGGCTCACGGACCTCGCGCATCCGCTCCAGGCGCTCGCCGACGCGATGACCCTGCGCGAGCGCTTCGGCACACTCGGAGGACTTCGCGTCGCGTACGTCGGAGACGGCAACAACGTCTGTCATTCCTTGCTGCGCATCGCGGGGCGATTCGGGATGAGCTTCGTCGCGGCGACGCCACCCGGCTACGAGCCGGACGAAGCCGTCGTGGCGGCCGCGGCCGAAGATGCCGTGGCGAGCGGCGGCAGCATCGACGTCGTCGCGGACGCGCGGCAGGCAGCCGAAGGCGCGCTCGCCGTCTACACCGACGTCTGGACGAGCATGGGCCAGGACGCCGATCGCGAGCGGCGCGTGCGCGATCTCGCGCCGTACCGGATCGACGACGCCCTGCTCGGCCTGGCCGATCCCGATGCCGTCGCGATGCACTGCCTCCCCGCGCACGTCGGAGAGGAGATCACGTCAGACGTTCTCTACGGTCCGCGCTGCCTCGCCTGGGAGCAGGCGGAGAACCGCCTGCACACGCAGAAGGCGCTGATGGCGCTCGTGATCCGGTGACGTTCGACGAGCACGTTCGCGCAGCACTCGACGAGCTTCCTGCCCATCTCGCGGCGGCGCTCGAGAACATCGCCGTCGTGGTCGAGGACGAGAACCCGGAGGATCCCGACCTGCTCGGCCTCTACCACGGCGTGCCGCTTCCCGAGCGCGGCGACATGGCGGGCGTCCTCCCGGACACGATCTCGATCTACCGCATCCCGCTCGAGGAGTCGTTTCCGGATCCGATCGAGCTGCGAGACGAGATTCGCATCACTGTCCTGCACGAGCTGGGGCACTACTTCGGCCTCGACGAGGACGCGATCGCGGCGCTCGGATACGACTGATCGGGCCTCTCGGTTTCGGGAATGCACGTTCGCGGGTAGGCGTTTTCAAGAACCGTGACTACCGATCAGATCCATACGGAGATCGAACAGCTCTCGGAGGACCGCCAGGAGCTCTGGCAACAGCTCTCCGAGGGCCTCGACCCGTCCGTGAAAGACCAAATCAAGGAGCTCGACGAGCGCCTCCAGACACTCTGGCAGTCGCTTCGCATCGAGAAGGCCCGCCTGCGCTTCGGCGAGCGCGAGGAGATCGTCCGTCGCGCCCGCGCCGAAGAGCGACTCGAACGCGCAGCGTAGTCTCGAGGCAGGAGAGAGCGGCCGGCCCGCGCATATCATCGGCGCGTGGCTCTCTTCGGCAGGCAGAAGACAGAACCGATCTCGATCGAGAGCGAGCAGGAGCGCCTGCACGCGATCCGGATCGCCGCCGAGCAAGAGCTCGGGCGCCTTCGCCGCGAGCTGACCGAGCGCGTCGCGTCGGTGGAACAGCGCGAGCGCGAGCTCGCCGATGCGGTCGCCCGCGTGAACCGGAGCCCTGGCCGTGGCTCCGGCGGCCACGACGACGCAGTCGAGCACGCCCAGACCGGGCTCGCCGCGTACGCGCGGGAACTGAATCGACGTGAGCGCGACCTCATGGCGCGCGAGCAGGCGCTCCTGCGGATGGAGTCCGACCTCGCGCGACGTGCGGCAGCCGCAGCCGAGACCCCCGAAGAGCGCCTCGCACACATCGAGGAGCGGATCGCCGCGACTCCACGAGGCCGAGAAGGCTTTCGCGCGAACGCAGGCCGAGCTCGCAGCGCGAAGCGCCGAGCTCGCGACCCGCGAGGCCGCCCTCGCCGAGAACGCGCGGCTCGGCGTGGTCGACGCGGGCCCTGCGATCCCGAATCGCGCCGAGATGGACGAGCTCGACGAGCGCCTGCGCCGCCTCGAGCGCGAGACCCGCGAAGCCACCAAGGAGCACGGCTTCGGCGACAGCCTCCGCGCCCTCGAGAACAAGGGCCTGCGCGGCGGGTCACCGAGCCCGTGACGTCTCTACCGTTCTCGGTCCCGCAGATCGAGAGTCCGCAGGAGCGGACTCTCGATCGCGACAATCCCTGAAGGCGTCGGCTTCGCCGCCGCAAGCTCTTTACACTTCATTCGCTCGGGGCGTTAGCTCAGCTGGGAGAGCGCCGGCTTTGCAAGCCGGAGGTCGCCGGTTCGATCCCGGCACGCTCCATGGCCGTAGCGCTTGATGCGCGAGACCTGATCGGGTTCGGTGGTGTCGTCAAGGGTGGGGGTCGATTGAATCTCCTTCATTGCGAACCTCCCTCCGGGTAGGGGTCATTGGCGCTGTCGCCTCCGCTGAGTGCTTTCCCACCCGTAGGGGCCCTCGCAGTTCGGGCACGGAGGGAGCGACTTCACGGAAGATGTCTCGAGCTCGTAGGCGCAATTTGTGCATCGGTACAGTACCGGCCGATACGTCGCTACCTACTGGGGCTGGGTCAGCCATGGCGTCTCCTCTCAGAAGCTCTCACGCTGGCTCGTCGGGGTTCTCTTCGGACGCGAGCTCAAGCGACGTCTTGGTGACGCCGGCGAAGTGGCGTTCCTGAATCGGAAGGGCCCACTCGACGAGCTCTGTGATCTCCGGGGATCGCGCTCGCTCGTTTAGCGTCTTCAAGACTCCCCAGTGCCCGACTTCGGCCGCTTCTGCCATCGTGAGAAACTCGAAGCCGTCGAGCGCGTCGGAGTCGGACTCGAGATAGGTCGACATCATCTCGGAGCCCTTGGCCTTTACCGAACTCGCCTCCTCGAGGATCGCTGTCTTCTTCCCGTCGAAGGATCCCGCGAGGTCTTCGCAACGCCGCTCCGTCTCTGCTGCTTCGTCGTGCATCCGCTCAAGTAGCGAGGTCACCGATTCGTTTTCGTCCTTCGCGAGAATGAGCACCTTCTTCGTTGCCCCCTGGGCTGCCATCGCGAGACCCATGACTTCGCCGAGCTTTGATTCGAGTTTCGTCAGTTCCGCCATATCTGCCTCCGTCGGTGGGATGCGCCGCGTTCTGCGGGCTCGCTTCCATTTCCCGATGGACGAGTGCCTGAAACGCAGAAGCCCCGATCGACGACGGGCTTCTTCGACGTCAACGAACCTGCCCGTCGCTAGTCGGTCTTGAGCGGGGTACGGAGGGCTATTCGGATCTGCCGTCTTCGGCGTCTTCGAGACTCAGCAGGGCGAGCAGCTCACCGATCTCGTGTTCGACCTGCGAGGGATGACGCATCCGGACCCTGCCGTCGACGGTGTAGTGGTTGCGCCTTCCGATGCGCTCGCGGGTGACGTACCCCGCTTCAACCAGGTCGTTGACGATCCGCTGCGCCGCCCGCTCGGTGATGCCCACGGTCTGAGCGATGTCACGTAGGCGCTCGTCCGGGTTGCGCTGCAGGCAAAGGAGCACCTGAGTATGACTCGTGACGAAGCGCCAGCTCTTTGATTCAGGACTTGACATACCGGACATATTTGTCTTAAGTTACGGCCGTTTCTGAGAGTACCTGACTCGCGAAAGGGGGACAATCGTGAGGCCCACGCTCGAGCTGTCGCCGCTCGTGGACAAGGCTGGCATCAAGCTGACCGGAGAGGTTGATCTCGCTACTGCCCGCCAACTGACCGATGCCCTCGCGAACATCGCGACCGATTCCGCGGTTTACCTCGAACTCAGCGAACTCTCCTTCATGGACAGCTCCGGGTTGCGCGCGATTGTCGCTTTCGCCCGATCACGTAACGGAGGCGGTCCTGTCGTGTTGCTGAACCCGTCAGGTGGGATCGAGCGACTGTTCGAGATCACGGCGCTCGAGCAGCATCCGAAGATCGAGGTGAGGCACACGAACGGCAGTGAGTGAAGGGCGCTGAAGAGCTGGCAGCGTCATGTGTGACCGCCTACCCCATCGTTGGCGACGCCCGGCACCGTAACGCGATCGTGACCACTGAGTTTCAGCTGCCCATGCGCAGGGAACTCATCAGATCCTCAGTCGAACAGAAAGGACGGTCATGGGCATCATCGCATTCATCATCCTGGGTTTGCTCGCTGGTCTGATCGCGAAGGCGATCATGCCCGGAAGTGACCCAGGCGGTTACATCGTCACTGCTGTCATTGGAATTGTCGGAGCGTTGCTCGGTGGTTTTCTTGCCGGAGTGCTGTTCGACGCGCATCCGCTCGACGAGTTCTTCGACATCTCGACCTGGCTGACGGCCATCATCGGCTCGATCATCCTGCTCGCGATCTACCGCGTCATCGTTGATCGAAACGACGGCCACACGGTTGGAACCTGAGCACAGGATGGTCGATTCTCTCAAGAGGCATCGCGGGGCACTCGGCTCCGTTCGATTCCACGCATCTCGAAGGGAGCACATGTGACCGAAACAACTCCACATGACCGCAGCGACGACGTGAGTGACGAGTTGCGCGATACGCGCGACGACGCAGCCCGCGCCGCCGACCGCGTCGAGGATGAAGTCGAAGAGGGTGCTGACCGGCTGAAGGATGGCGCTCGAGACGTTGCCGACAAGGTGTCAGACACCGTCGAAGACATGATCCCGGGCGACAGCGATCGCGACGGCCACTAGCCGAACGATCCTGCTTCAAGACGCACAGGTGTGAGATGACGGCGGGCGCGCGAAGCGCCCGTCGTCATCCCCATCGAGGGTCTCTCGCTCTCGGTCCTGGGCTTCTGCCGGTCGACGGCAGCTCACGAGCTACCTGCGGCTCGAAGAGCGCGTACCGAGGCGGACGCGACGCCAGCTCCGCCGCAGAAGAGTGCCGATTGGAACTCGACGCCACGTGAGTTATTCCGCATGCGTGGCGGTTCAGAGGTACAGCGCAGATGCACGTTTCACAGATGCACGTTTCAGAGGTGCAACGCGGGGGCAATCGATCCGTGATGAAAGAACTCCCGGAAGACCTCGCAACGGTGGGCTATTCCGAAATCTCCGAGCAGCGGGCGATACGCGACGACAAGCTCGCACCACTCTTTCAACGCTGGCCAGCTCTGAGCCGGCCCGAGCTGCGTCAGCTTCGGAGGATGTACGCGGAGCGGCTGAGGATCGCGAGGTATCTCGGGCACCGTCGTGTCCGAGCACGAACCCTAAGGAGGCGCTCGTGAAGGCTGTCCATTGCCCCTGTGGCGAAGTCATCGAGGCCGAGACGGATGACGAACTGGTCGACAAGACGCAGCAGCATGTGCGCGACGACCACCCCGAACTCGTAGACGAGTACACAAAGGAGAAGATCCTCTCGATCGCCGACGAACACTGACGCAGGAAAGCGCATTCCCGCGTCGGTGAGCCACTCGCTTGACGTCCCGCCTATCGGCGGCTAGCGGGTCAGGTACGGCGAGTCGACCGCACGGTCTCTCAGCGGACGGCGGTCCGCATAAGGCAGTGGCGTACCCACGGCATCCGAACCGGCACACGTCATCACGCGAACGCCAACCTCGCGGCATCGTCGAACGAGGTCAGTTCGAAGGGAACGAGTGTCCGCAAACGCTCCTCGCGCGCAATCGTCGGACTCTTCAGCCCCTCGATCAGCGGGCGGGCAACAGAAGCGCCGACAGGGGTAACGAGATGAAGCCAAAGCGAGGACAATCGTGGCGTTAGCACTGGCACCTCGACGATCCACGGTCGCCGGCCGCGCAGGATCGCGATCCGCTCCATCATCTGGCGGTAGGTCATCACCTCAGGCCCGCCCGCATCGAAGCTTTCACCGAGCGCCGCCTGGTTGCCGCATACACCGGCGAGATAGCGGCTGACGTCGTCGAGCGCAATCGGCTGGGTGGGCGTTGAGACCCAACTCGGGGTGATCATCGCCGGCAGGCGGTCGACGAGGGCGACGATCGTCTCGAAAGCGGCGCTTCCCTTGCCCACGATCATCGCGGCGCGCAGTGTCGTAACCGGTACGGCTCCGGCGGACAGGCGTTCCCCGGTCTCTCGCCGGCTCCGCAGATGCGGTGAGGCGGTGGGGTCATCGTCGCCGAGTCCGCCGAGATAGACGATCTGCTTCACGCCCGCGTGCTCGCACGCCGCCGCGACGTTCTCCGCTGCAACTTGATCCTGCCGCTCGAAGTCACGGCTGCCGAGAGAATGGACGAGGTAGTAGACGACCTCAGCGCCCTCGATCGCTCGGGCGACGTCATCGGCGGAGCTCGCGTCGCCCTCGACCCAACAAACGCCCTTCTCCGCTGCATGTGCGGAGCGCGAGACGGCGACGAGCTCGTGGTCGGACATGAGGAGCGGCAGTAGTGCGCTCCCGACGACTCCGGTCGCGCCGAAAACGCTGATCTTCATGCGCCTGCCCTCGAGGCGAGGAGCTCGAAGTAGCGGCGGCTGACGGCAGCATGCAACGGGCTCTGGCCCTTCGCGTAGAGCGCCCCCGTCCACGTGGGCGCGCCAAGCCGCGCCGCGAGGCGCGGAAGGTACTCCTCGACAATGACGCTTAGCTCGACTTCGTCGTCGGCGCGCCGCTGTGCGAGCGTGACCGACCCACCGGCCCTCAGGGCGAGTAGGCCTCCCTGGATGGCATACCGGCACGAAACAACTTCGCCCGAGAATGCGAGCTCGGGTGCCCCAAAGGAGAGGAGGCTCGCACCGCCCAACAGCGTGAGGCGGCCGCCATCGTGCGTCCAGCGGGCGCGCACGACCCCGCGAGTGACCCGGTTGACCGCCTGCCAGTACGCGATGCCGAGCCAGCGGGCACCCGATTCGGAACTCTCGACGACCGGCTCGGAGGCGCGCACGCGCTGCGTCGACTCGAAACCTCCGGAGTCGAGCATGCGCTCAGTCCCGTTCCAGCTCTGGAGCACGAGCGGCTTCGTTGCCAGCGGCGCTCTTCGACCTCCGCTCACGCCTGAGTCACCCGCTCAGTGACATCACAAGCTGAGTCACCCGCATGGCCTCAGTTACGGGGTCGGCGGCAAGGACGAGGACGTCGAGACCCGACGAGTCGAGGCCTACCACGCCGTCTCCTCCGAGGGCGACGCGGTATCGGCTCGCGAGCGTCTGCAGCTGCGGCAGTGCTGCTTCTACGCGGTCTGACGTGACTGCCGAGAGCACGACGAGACTTGGCTCGAGAGCCTCCGCGGCTTCGCCGATCGTCTCGAGCGGCGTGTCGCTTCCGAAATAAGCGACGCGCCAACCGTGAGAGCGCAACGCGAGCCCGAACGCCATCAAACCCAGCTCATGCCTCTCACCGGGAAGACAGGCCAAGAGTGCCACCGGGCCAAGGCCTCGACCCCAGCCGCGCGCCAGGCCGAGCAGTCGTCCACGCAGGACGCTGGTCGCAAAGTGCTCCTGGGCGACCGTTGCTTCGCCGCGCTCCCAGCGCTCTCCGAGTTCTTCGAGATACGGGAGTATCACGTCGGTCAACACGCTCTCGACTGTCGCTTCGGAGAAGAGTTGGTCGAGGGTCGACTGCGCCCGGGGCTCGTCGAAGCCGTCCAGGGCGGCGGCGAGCTCTTCCCGCCTCATTGCTGGCAGGCGCGACGATGGCTGGACATGCTCGTCTCCCGATCGAGCGGCTAAGGCTGCCGCTTCAGCTGCGGCCAGCCCGCCTGCGAGGTGCTGTTGCATCTCGCGCACTCGCCCCAAGTCGTCTGCGGAGTACAGACGCAGCCCACCGGGCGAACGCGTCGGGCGGAGGAGTCCGTAGCGCCGCTCCCACGCGCGCAGGAGCTCGGGGCTTACACCGGAACGGCGACTGAGCTCGCCGATTCGAAGAAGACCGCCCTCGGACATCTCCGCACTATACAGCTTCTATACGAACACTTGACAAGAGCGGGTGATGGTGTGTACGGTCTCTCTGTACAAACTCTCTACAGGAGGTATACAGCATGAAGGTTCTGAACTCCCTCGCTGCGACGCTCGTCATTATCGGCGCGCTCAATTGGGGGCTCGTTGCCCTCGCTGAGTTCGATCTCGTCGCCGAGATCTTCGGACTTGAGTTCGGGGAGACGAACGCCGCGACACGGGTCGTGTATGGCCTGGTTGGTCTCGCCGGCGCGTACGGCCTCTGGGCACTCGTTACGACTCGCGGCCGTGCCCTCGCCGAGCCTCGAAGCACTGCCGCGGCTCGCTGATGGTCATCCATCCAAACGAGAAAGGACAAACGACGTGTACCGACTGACAACGCTCACCGCTCTTGTTGCAATCGCGGCCTTCGCGATCGCGGCGCTCGGACCGGCTGCATCGGCTCGTCCGCGCGAGCAAGGCACCATCGTCGAGACCGCGGTCGCGGCCGGCCAGTTCAAGACGCTCGCCATGCTGCTGAAGCGCGCAGGCTTGGTGGCGACCTTGCAGCAAAAAGGGCCCTACACCGTGTTCGCACCGACGGACGCTGCCTTCAAGAGGGTGCCGAATTCCACGCTCAACGCTCTACTGAAGGACAGAGCCAAGCTGCGGGCAGTGCTCCTGTACCACGTCATCGCAGGAAAGGTGACGGCGGCGAAGGTCGTCAAGCTCTCCTCGGCGAGGACGGCGAACGGCGAACGCATCCGTATTCGGGTCGCTGGCTCCAGCGTCTTTGCGAACAGCTCGAAGGTGACGAAAGCGGATGTAATGGCATCAAATGGCGTGATTCACGTCATCAACCGCGTGCTGATTCCAAGCGCCTAGTCAGTTCGACCAAGGGAGGGCCGCCCGATTGGGCGGCCCTCCCTTGTGCAAGGCCGCCGCTCATCGGATCGACGCAGTTTGCGCTATTCGCGTCGCAGCCCTCTCGGGCCGCGGCATGTCAGATTTGTGTCAGATCAGGCTGGTCGCCGGTTCGATCCCGGCACGCTCCATCGCTCTACGAGGCCGTTTTTCCGAGTAGAGAACGGCCGTCGTGCGGCAACCCGCGACAGACTGGTAGCGTTTGAACCCCAGGCGCAGAGCGGGGTTCTGGTGTGACCTCCGCTCATGCTTCGCCGGAGGTCGGGCACATCTTCCCCTCGGACGCTCGCGCTATCTTGGGACCCGCTTCGGCGCGAGGGCGCGGAACTACATTCCGACCTGCTGCTCACGTTGCCGCACACACCACGAAGTGGGAGAGTGAGAGAGTGGGAGAGGGATCGAGCTCCCGACGAGCGCTGAAACGGGCGACCTTCGGCCGCGTGACGTATCGCCTTTCCGCCGTTCTCGTCGCTTCGCTCCTCGTCGCAGCGGCGCCGGCGAGCGCGGACACTGCGGCTTCGCCGAGCCTTCGTCAGCTCGCGAAGGGCCTCAACGCCGCTGGCTCGCCAGGAGCCGTCGTGCTCGTACGCGATTCGAATGGTGTCAGGGCTGGCGCGGCCGGCTACGCGAACCTCCGGACGAAGGAGCGCATGCGCGTCGACCACGCTTTCCGGGTCGGCAGCATCACCAAGACGTTCGTGGCGTCAGTTGTGCTCCAACTCGCAGCCGAAGGCACGCTTGGCCTCGACGATGCGCTGGAGCGCTGGCTTCCGGGGCTCGTTCCGAACGCACAGGCGATCACGCTTCGCCAGCTCCTGAACCACACGAGCGGGATCTACAACTACACGGACGACCAGGCGTTCTTCAGTTCACTTACGCGAAACCCGCGGCGTGTGCTGACTCCGGTCGAGCTCGTCGCTGTGGCGACGAAGCATGGTCCGAACTTCGATCCCGGCCGGAGCTGGTCATATTCCAACACCGGTTACATCTTGCTCGGGCTCGTGATCGAGAAGGCGACAGCGACCCCGCTTGAACAGGAACTGCGAGAGCGCATCTTCCAGCCGCTCGCGCTCACCCACACAAGCTTTCCCGCGGCGCCCACGCTTCCTCGACCCTTCGCCCGCGGCTACCTCCCGGTCGGCCTCGTCCGAACGCCGAACGGCAAGCCGGTCGACGTCACGGTATGGAGCCCATCCTGGGCGTGGGCCGCCGGCGCTCTCGTCTCCACGGCGGGTGATCTCGCGCGCTTCTACGGTGCGCTCGTCAGAGGCGAACTGCTGCCGGCCGAGCAACTCCGGGAGATGAAGACGGCCGTGCCGATCACGAACGGCCCTTCGCAGTACGGGCTGGGTCTTGCATCGGACCCGTCGGACTGCGGGAGGGTGCTCGGCCACACCGGAGGCGTTCCGGGCTACACCTCGATCGCGTACAGCTCCGAGGATGGTGGCCGCCAAACGGTCGTGCTGATCAACACCTCGCCGGGGAGTGACCGGCTCGCCTCTCGCCTCGGCAATGCTTTCGGCAGCGCCCTTTGCCGCTAGACCGCCGCCTCTACCGGGGTACCACGAGCTGACGGATGCCGTAGTCGAGATTGCCTTGACATTCCTCAACGTCACTAGGATTGGCTTCGTGTCGAGTACGAGCTCCGCGCTCACTGTCTCCGATGTGATGCTTCGGCGACCGAAGACTCTCCCTGTTGACGTCACGGTGGCGAATGCCCGCGCGGCTCTCGAGCACGCAAGCGTGCAGATGCTGCTCCTCGTGGATGGAAGTCGCTTCTGTGGCGCCGTGACTGCGATTCCGGGAGACGCTGCACCCCAAGCGGCCGCCCTCGGATACGCGGACACCTCGCCGGCGGTCGTTGCCAGGGGAACGCTGGTGTCGGAGGCAGCTCGAGCAGCTCGACCACAGGCCGAACGGCCGCCTTGTCGTCCTCGATGGAGACGAACTCGTCGGGCTCGCCTGCCTCGCGAAGGACGGAGTGACCTTCTGCGGATCTGCACCACTGTCGAGTTGAGCCACCGACCTCGGGAGCGGCGATGCTGTCGGCGGCCGGTAACCCTATTCACGGGCCAGTGGGCCGACCTGCCGGTTACCGAGCTTGCGGCCGCGTGCGCAGGCTGGGGGTTCGACGGGCTCGAGCTTGCGTGCTGGGGTGACCACTTCGAGGTCGACCGTGCGCTGACAGACGACGCGTATTGCCGCGAGCGCAGGCAACTCCTCGCGCAGCATGGTCTGGAGTGCTGGGCTCTCGGCGCACACCTTGTCGGACAGGCGGTCTGCGATCCGATCGGCGCACGGCATCAGACGATCCTGCCGCCGGAAGTGTGGGGCGATGGAGCGCCCGACGGCGTCAGGCAGCGAGCGGCGGAGCGGATGAAAGACACTGCACGAGCGGCTGCACGCTTCGGCGTGACGCAGGTGAACGGCTTCACGGGCTCGCCGATCTGGCACCTCCTCTACTCCTTTCCGCCGAACGACTTCGACGAGATCGAGCGCGGATACGAGGCGTTTGCCGAGGCGTGGTCACCCATCCTCGACGTATTCGATACAGAGGGCGTCCGTTTCGGTCTCGAGGTCCACCCGACCGAGATCGCCTACGACTTCGTCACCACGGCGAAGGCTCTCGGCGCCGTGAACAGGCGTGCTGCCTTCGGCATCAATCTCGACCCCTCCCACTTCGCCCACCAGCATCTCGACGCTGCCCGATTTGCTCTCGAGTTCGCCGATCGCATCTACCACGTGCACGTCAAGGACTCGAGGAAGCGGCTCGACGGTCGGCAGTCCATTCTCGGATCGCACCTGAACTTCGGGGAGGAGGCCCGCGGCTGGGACTTCGTGTCGCCCGGCCACGGTGACGTCGATTTCGAGGCGTTCTTCCGTGCGCTCAACCGCATCGGCTACGACGGCCCACTCTCGATCGAGTGGGAGGACTCCGGGATGGATCGCGAGTACGGCGCCCAGGACGCCCTCGCTTTCGTCCGGCGAACGGACTTCCCGGCATCAGCGCTTGCGTTCGACGCGGCGATGCAGCGTGACGGAGATCAGAGCGAGTAGCAGTCGGCTCGCCGCTTCCCGCCCGGGGCCCTAGTACTCCTCCAATCGAGGCAAGTCATCCGTGATCTCGAACCACGGCGCCCTCGAGCCGACGAAGATGTGCTCTGTGGGGCGGATGCTCGGGTCGTCCTCGAGTGATCCCATCGCGACGTGCACGTAGGCGCCGTCCCGCACGACCGAGTACAGGAGGGAGCCGCAGACGCCGCACCTCGTGTGGTTGGCCGTTTCGTCGCCCCAGACGAGCAGTAGGTCGCTTCCCTCGACGACTCTGAGCTTGTCCCGCTCGATGCCGGCAAACGGCTTGAACGCAGACCCAGTACCGGCGCGACAGTTCGAGCAATGACAGTTGGCCGCGTACAAGAACTCATCCGCTACGCGATAGTGGACCGCTCTGCACTCGCACCGCCCATTCAGCATCCGCCTGCCCGCTCGTCCCACGCCCACACCTCCATAGCCCCCGCATAGTGACTCTCGCGTTAGGCGATTCAGTCCGCCCGGTCCCACCCATCTTCGCCATGCGACCACGGAACCGCGGTGCCCCTCCTGAACACGAGGTCGTTCTCCTCGTCTCCGGCCCAGACGCCGATCGTGTCGCTATCCGGGTAGACCGAGACCGCCGGCGCCCGCGAGCTCGAAAACAACAGTGTGCGGGCGGGTTCCCCGCTCCGGTTCATGATCTTGTGCGCACCTGCGGGACCGGGCGCAAAGCGGACGAGGTCTCCGCGCTCCAGCTTGTGCTCGCCGTCGGGTGTCCGCACCACGACCGCGCCGTCAACCACGAGGAGCCACTCCTCTTCGTACTCGTAGTGATACGGGCTAGAGCTCTGGCCGCTCGCCAGGTCGTAGACGAACATCAGAGTCGTCGTCGACCCGAGTGCGCGCGAAACGTCGATTCTCCCCTCGAGGTTCGCCGCGCTGTTGAGATTGATGGATTCCACGGGCTGATTTTCACAGCTGCTCGCCCGGCGTGCCTGACGCCTGCGCAAGGAACGGCCTGCGGTGGCTGCTAGCCGTTCGGTCGAGCGCCTCTCCCAGACGATCGAGTATCGCGTCGACGACATCCTTGGCCTCATTGATGTCGGCGCACATCAAGGCGGTGTCCGGGACGATCAGGCGCTTCCCTTTCTCAGGAACGATCTTCGATGCCGCGACGTAGACCGATCCGTTCTCGAAGAGGGTGATCTCGAGCGCCACCCGGGTCCCGTCCATCGTCGGGACGAGCGCGGCACCTTCGACAAACGTCAGAGAGTCTTCGTCGGGCTCGAGTTGCGAATGCCGGCGCTCGTACGGCATGTCGGCGACCTTACGTGCCGCTCTGCGACCTCACGTAGTCGATGTAGCCGCGTACGTCCGCCGCGGGCTCGGAGTAGGCGGCGCCGAGCGCAGACTCCATCGCCGCCATGTACTCCTCGGCCCACGCCGGGAAGTCGTAGTCGATGACGCGCAGGAACTCGAGCGTCGCGGCGAAGCGCATGTCCGCGATCGAGGGCGTGTCGCCGCCGATGAACGTCTTCCCGTCGAGGAACCACGCGCGGTAGACGTCGATCGGCCCGGCGAGGGCGTCCTCGGCATCCTGCCTCGCCTTTTCCTTGAGCTCGTCCGAGACGTCCGCTGTCGCGACTTCACCCGGGTACTGGGCGAAGGCGAGCGCGGGATAGGTCGCGCGCGCGACGAGCGGGTAGAGCGTCCCGATCAAGTAGAACATCGCGCTGTCCACCATCGCTCGCTCGCCGGGATCGGTTGGGTAGAAGCGGTCGAGACCGTGCTTGTTACAGAGGTACTGCATGATCGCGCAGCTCTCCCAGAGCGCGCCCTTCGGCAGCCCGGCCTCTTCGAGGAGCGGCGTGAGGTCGGCCGGGTCCTTCGCGAGGAACTCCGGGGTCGACTTGTTCCCCCAGACGTCCGTCTCCTCGAAGTCGAGCCCGGCGGCTCGCACGAAGATCCGGGTCGTCATGTTGTTGACGCTCGGCTTGAGGATGTTCAGCGTGTGGGTGGCCATGTGACCTCCTTCTGTCTATGAGCGGTACGGGTTCCTCGGCGATCGATCCTCCGAGAGCGACGCCTGCGATCGCGCCACGAGGAGCTCGATGGCGTCGGCGAGGTGCACGCGGTCGATGTTCGCATCGTCGCGCTCGACGCGGAGCTTGTGCGCCTCGAGCAGCACGTCCGTGTGCGTGTGGCCCGCCGGCGGCTCGAAGCGATATGACGCGAGCTCGACGAGCAGGCCGAGCGGGTCGTCGAAGTAGATCGAGTCCATGAAGCCGCGATCCTTGACGCCCGAGTGCTCGATCCCACGCTCGTCGAGCCTCGCGACCGTCTGCGCGAAGGTGGCCTGCGAGAGGGAGAACGCCAGGTGATGCACGAATCCGGGCTCGCGCGGCGTCGGGTTGGGATCCGGCTCGCGCTCCTCGTTCGTGAAGACAGTGATGAGCCGACCATCGCCGGGGTCGAAGTACAGATGGCTCTCCGCCGCGTTGTCCAGGTTCGGCTGCTCGAAGACGAACGGCATGCCGAGCACGCCCTCCCAGAAGTCGATCGCGGTCTGCCGGTTCGCGCCGTTGATCGTGATGTGGTGGACGCCCTGGGTCTGGATCTTGCGCATCTCTTACCGGGCGACGAGAGCGGCCTTGTACTCGCTGCGCTGCAGGGTCCCGAACGGCACCAGCTCGACGTTCGTGGAGACGACCAGCACGCTGCGAAGTCTCTCACGGATCGCGCGTGCGAGCTCGTCGTCCACTGCCACATCGCGTGCGAGCTCGACAGTCACCGGGAGCGGAGGCTCCTGCTTTACGCCTGCCGCGCGCGGCCTGACGAGGATGTGACCACTCACGCGTGGTGCGAACGCGCCGACGACGTCGCGAATAGCCGTCGGGAAGACGTTCACGCCACGCACGATGAGCATGTCGTCGGTCCGCCCGACGCAGCGAACCCGAGGGCCCGTGCGCCCGCACCCGCACGGTTCCATCCGTACCTGGACGTGATCGCGCGTGCGGAAGCGAAGGAGCGGAGCGGCACGGTGCCGGAGATGCGTGAGGACGAGCTCGCCGGACGCGCCGTCTTCGAGGGCGCGCACGGCTCCCGTCTCGGGATCGACGAGCTCCGGGTACACGAAGCCCCGCGCCCCGAGGTGCATGCCGTCCTGCTCCTCGCACTCGCCCCAGAGCGAGATGCCGATGTCGCCGATGCCCATCGCCTCCGTCACCCGCGCGCCCCAAGCGTCCTCGAGCTTCGCACGGAGCGCCGCCTCGCCGCCTCCCGGCTCACCCGCGACGAGAACGTGTTCGACGCTCGAGCTTCGGAGATCGACGTCGCGCTCGGCCGCCACCTCGACGAGGTGCGCGGCGTAGGACGGAGTGAGCACCGCAGCCTCTGGCCGCAGGCGCTCGATCGCAAGCAACAGCCGCTCCGTGTTTCCCGTGCCGACAGGGATGTGACAGAGACCGATGAGGTCGAAGGCCGCCAGCGCGGCGCCCGCGACGAAGGGGCCGGCGTTGTACGTCGAGACGATGCGCTGCCCCGCCGTGATGCCCGCTGCGGCGTAGCTCCGAGCCGACCCCGTCACCCAGTTCTCGAGGTCGCCCGCGGTCAGCGGGATGTAGCTCGGCGTCCCTGTCGTGCCACTCGTCGAGTAGATCCGGACGATCTCGTCAGGCGTCGCGCAGAGGTGCGTCCCGACCGGATTCTCGGGCGTAGCGGTGTCCTTCAGCTCGGGCTTGTCCGTGAGCGGGAGCTCGGCGGTGTCAGCGAGGCCGCCCGCTTCTCCGGCGGAGGCGATCCCCGCAGCACCGAGTTTCTCCCGGTAGAACGCCGAGCGCTCGAAGAGATAGGCGAGCTGCTCGCGGTACGAGCCATCGTCGAGCGCGAGCTGCTCGTCCCACGGGCGGGTCTCGACCTCGGGCGCGAGCATCACTCTGCGGGAGGCCGGTACTCGATCGCCTCTTCGGCTTTCGACGCCAGGAGAAAGCCGAGCGGATTCTCCTCCTCCTCCGCGAGGTGGGCGAGGAGACTCGCGGTGCGAGCGAGGATCGGCACCGCGCGGACGGAGGCGGAAGGAAAACCGAGGTCCAGCATGACCGCGGCGATTGCCATGGAGACGTTGAGCGTGAGCGGCTTCCCCCAGGTGTCGGCGACGGCTTGCCGGAGCGCTCGCGCGAGCGCGATGTGCGAGCCGCTGACGCCGCGCTCGTCTGCGAGCTCGAAGATCCTCTCGGCTCGGGGGTCGACCGGCTTGTGCACCGGATGGCCGAACCCGGGCACCTTGCCGCCTGCCGCGTGAATCTGCCGGGCCGTCGCGCCCGCGACAGCGGCGGGCGCGAGACCCGTCGCAACCTCCGCCTGCATCTCATCGAGAAGCTCCGCGCACGCGGCGGACGTGCCGAGCACGACCGTGCCCGCTCCGAGGATCCCTGCAGCAACGGCTCCCTGCAACGCGTCCGGAGCCGCCGCGAGCGTCATCCGAGCGACCACGTTCGTCGGCATCAGCCCGTGCTCGGCGAGAGCGACGAGCACGAGGTCGAGGAAGAAGCGCTGCTCTTCCGTCGGCTCCTGCCCGGTGAGGAGCAGGTGGAAGTATTCGGTGAACGTCACCTGCCCCATCAGGTCGCCTGCGAGGTCGCGACCCCGCACCTCGACGCGATCCGGATACGCCTGGCTCAGGCTCGTGACCGGGTCTCCCGGCTTGCCGATCACGCAGCTGCACCATCGACGAGGCGTGCGCCGGCGACCATCGCTTCGAGCTTCCAGTTCGGCTGGGTATAGCTCCCGACGACCGTCGTCACGAGGCGACGCACCGCTCCACTCTAGTCCGCTGAACCTGGTGAACTCGCAGGACCAGGGGCATCGAGCGGCGAAGCCCTCAGCGTTCCTCGCACGCGCACGGACGCATCTGCTGGTCGGTGGACGAGGCGGTCGAGGTGCTGCGGGAGCTCGAGTCGGCGAGGGCGCGTCCCGCCGGTCCACCAGCGCTTCTATCGGTGCGGGAATGTCCTTTGAGCACGAAGGCAGAAGAGAGCCCTCGTTGTTTGAACCAGAAGCCAGCGTGACAGACTGTGCCCATGCGCGAGCTGCGGCCGGGTGTGTGGCATTGGCAATCGCCGCATCCCGGCTGGAACGAGGAAGAGGGATGGCCCGAGCTCGTCTCGTCGTACGGGCTCGAGCTCGGCGACGACTTCGTGTTGTTCGACCCGCTCGCCGTTCCCGACGAGCTCCGTGAGCGCGCGACCGCCATCGTCCTGACGGCGCCCTACCACGAGCGCGACGCCCGTCGGCTTGGCCTCCCGGTGCACACGCCTCCCGCAGACACCTGGCAGGACTGGGTCGAGAAGTTCGGCATCGACCCCGACCGCGTGCGCGGCATGGAGAGTGATGACCTTGCCTGGTTGCGCGCCGGCGAAGGCGAGGGACACTTTCACGGTCCCGGAGAGTGGCCGTTCGGCATCACCGCGTACGCGGGCCGCGAGGACAACGACCTCATCCTCTGGCTCCCGTCGATCGGCGCGATCGTCACCGGCGACTCGCTCTCCGATCTCGGCGACGGTCTGGACATCTGGATCGCCGATCGCAAGCACGTGACGCGTGACGATGTCGTCCAACGCCTCCGTCCGCTGCTCGACCTGCCGGTCGAGCTCGTACTGCCCGCGCACGGCGAGCCGACGGATCTCGCAGCACTCGAGCGCGTTCTTTCCTGAGCGGCGCCGGCAAGATCGAGAGGCTCGGGAGACGTGGCGCCTTCCTGCGCGAGTGTGCGGGAATGTCCCTTGACCAATCGGCCTGAGCCGCGCGACTCGTGAGAAGCTGAAACGAAGTTAGGATCGCTCCCGTGCCGAGCCGGTCCATCCGTTACGCGAAGACGGTGGATGGGTTCCACATCGCCTACGAGGTCGTCGGCGACGGCCCCTTCGACCTGGTCTACGTGCCGGGCTGGTTCTCGAACCTCGAATACGTCTGGGAGATGCCTGACCTCGGCGACTTTCTGAGGGAGCTCGCGACCTTCTCACGACTGATCGTCTTCGACCGGCGCGGATTCGGGCTCTCAGATCGACCGTTCACGACGGAGGCCTTGTCGCACGAGGTTGGCATGGACGACATCCGCGCCGTCATGGATGCCGCAGGAAGTGAGCGAGCCGTGCTGTTCGGTTGGGAAGACGGAGGCTGCCAGAGCTTGCTCTACGCAGCGTCGTACCCCGAGCGGACGTCGGCGCTGATCCTGTTCGGCATTTGGGTGAAGTACAGCGCGTCACCGGACTACCCATGGGGCTGGACGCCGGAGGGGACTGAACAGTTCTGGGAGTCGCTCGCGAACAAGTGGGGCACAGAGGACTTCTGGCGAGAGCTCACCGGTTTTTCGTCAGCAATCGCGTCCGATCCCGAGCGAGTCCAGGCATGGGCTCGCTACTCGCGACTCTCGGCGAGCCCAGGATCGGCGGTTGCGCTCGAACGCCGAGACTTCGAAACCGATGTTCGTGCGGTACTGCCGTCGATCCAGGTCCCGACACTGATCATGCACCGGGTGGGCGACACAGCCGAGCGATTCGAGCAAGCGCGGTACATCGGCGAGAGGATCACTGGGGCCGAAGTCGTCGAGCTGCCCGGCACCGAACACGCACCCTTCATGGGCGATACGGATGCGGTCGTGAACCGAGTGCGGGCTTTCGTCGGTGCTATTCGTGAGGAGGAGGCCGAGTTCGACCGGGTACTCGCGACGGTTCTCTTCACAGATCTCGTCGGCTCGACCGAGCAGGCGGTCGCGCTCGGCGATCGAGCCTGGCGTGACCTCGTCGAACCGCACCATGCCACGATCCGTCGGCTCCTGGCGCGTTACCGAGGCAACGAGGTCGACACGGCTGGTGACGGGTTCTTCGCCACCTTCGACGGCCCCGCCCGCGCCGTGCGATGCGCCTACGCGATCGTCGGTGCGGTGAACGCACTCGGTCTCGAGGTCCGCGCAGGCGTTCACACCGGAGAAGTCGAGACGATCAACAACAAGGTCGGCGGCGTCGCTGTCAACATCGGCGCGCGCATTGCGGCAATCGCAGGGCCAGGCGAGGTTCTGGTGTCATCGACGGTCAAGGACCTCACGGCAGGGTCCGGGCTTGCCTTCGAGGATGCGGGCGAGCACGACTTGAAGGGCATCCCAGGTCCGTGGCACATCTTTCGAGTCGCCAGTCCCGCCCCGGCGTAGAACGGTCAAACGACAGCATCGCGAGGTGTGCGCGAGCGTGCGGGAATGTCGCTTGAACGCTTCATGTAGGACGCCTCCTACCTCGTGGAACGCGCTCGGCAGGGCGCCGCGCGCCTAGCTGGACGAGAGCGGTCACGAGTACCTGCAGCCGGTACCGGCGCGTGCTGCGTCGTGACGCACGCGCTACAACCGCTCCCCGCGCCAGCTTCTCAGCCTCATGGATCAGATCTGCTTCGTGTTGCCGGCCGAGCACGCGATACGTCTCGAACACGTCGGTGCCTTTCTCTTTCGACACATGTAACGTAACGTGTAACGTAACACGCTCCACTACGATCGTCAACATGGGCCGGCCCAAGGAACACGACGACGAGACGCGGGCTGCACTCCGAGCGGCAACCGAGAGAGTCGTCACGGAGTTCGGGGTCGCAGCGTTCTCCGTCCGCGGGGTGGCTCGTGAGGTCGGGACGACGACGCGCGCCGTCTACAGCCTGTTCGGATCCAAGGAGGGGCTGCTCGTCGACGCGCTCGCGCAGAGCGCATACACATTCCTAGCGGACGGGATGGACGAGTTGCCCGAGACAGACGATCCTGTCGCCGACCTGGTAGCGGTCGGCGTACCGGTCTTTCGCACGCTCGTTCGCGAGCATCCTGCTCCCTATCGGATCGCGTTCCAACGGATCACGCCAGGCTTCAGCGCAGGACCCGAGGTGGTCGAGGCACGCGAGCGCGCGCTTGCTGGCCTCCTGCACAGGGTGGAACGTCTCGCAGATGCCGGCCTCCTAGGTGACAAGCCAGTGTTCGAAGCAGCCGTCGAGTTCAACGCGATGCTTGAGGGACTAGCGAACGCGGAGCTGCGCGGCACGGTCTTTCAGACTCTCGCCGCAGGAGAGGAGGAGCGCACATGGCGCGAAGCCCTGCTCACGGTCATTCGAGGATTTCGAGCTCCCTGAGTCAACGCCGCCGCACGACTCTCGCGACCGGACTAGGCATCGTTGCCATGCGCCAGCGTTAGGGAATGTCGCTTGAGACGGACGCGTCAGCGGTCGGCGAGCGAACGTGCGAGCGCGATTGTCTCGTCGAGAGTCATTGCGGCTCCCGCCGCCTGCTCCTCTTGCCAAGTCTCTTGTCCAAGTGCATCGATCAAGACCTGGTCGAGTGTGTTCCAGAACTGCTCGTGGTGAAGGAACTCGCCCTCACCAGAGAGCTTGATCACTGCGCCACGAAGCCGGGCCGCTTGCGGGCGGGTCTCCGGGCGCGAGGCCAACGCGACTCCCGACAGCAGAACTCCAAGATGGGGCTTCAGCGCACTGTCCACGGTCAGGTCGTCCCTGACCGTGCGAGAGAGCTCGCTAGCGAACAGCTCGCGGGCCTCGTCACGGCGCCCGAGTCCTAGTAGCGCCTGCCCAAGGCCAGGGCGGAGATGTGCGAGCGGTGCGGCGAACTCGTCGTTGAGGTCACGACATGTCTCGAGAGCGAGCACGTAGGTGTCATACGCCGACTCGTAGTCTCCGGCGGTGAGATCGATGCCTCCAAGGTTCGAGAGCACAATGGCTTCGTTGATGGCATCTCCTCGCTGCCGATAGGCCTCGGCAGACTCGCGGAAAATGGCCCGCGCCTCAGCGTCGCGGCCTGCGGATCGAAGAAACGACCCTAGATCGCTCTGGCACCTGAGCCGTCGGGTGTCGTCCAGGGATGTCGCCTCCTCGAGTGCGCGCGCGCCGAGGCGTATCGCGTCGTCGAACTCCTCGCGCCGGTCTGCGATCCAGGCAAGACCCCACAACGCGTCAACGAGGACCGCCTGAGCGTTGGCGGTGGTCGCGAGCGTCACGGCCTCCTCTCCCGCCGACTGGGCGGCATCGAGGTGCCCGAGGCGCTCCTCGATGTCTGAGAGGCGTTGTAGAAGAGATGCGCGGGAGAGACCGGCGAGCGTGGGGATTGCGAGGAGCTCCTGGAGGCGGTCGCGTCCCTCGTCGAGGGCACCTCGCGCGACCCAGTACAAGCTCAGCAGGTACGCGACGCGGGCAGCCTCGTCGGGCGAACTGGCGGCGAGGCGCTCAAGAGTCGCTCGGAGATTGTCCTCCTCGGCCGCATACCACGTGAGGAAGTCGCCAGTGCGCGGGCCGCGGATGACCGGGTCGATCTCTTCCAGCCGCGTGAGGTAGTGACGTGCGTGTCGGCGCGCGAGGCGTTCGTTCTCCGTTGCCTTACTCAAACGTTCGCGCGCGAACTCGCGGATCGTCTCGAGCATCCAGTAGCGCTCTCGCGTGAACCGCAGGAGGCTCTTCTCGACAAGTGACTGCAGCGTGTCGATATCGGCGTCACATACCGCTTCCGCGGCCTGCAACGTGCAGCCACCGCGAAACACGGAGAGCGCACGGAACAGCTGCTGCTCCTCGTCGGAGAGAAGGTTGTAACTCCACTCGATCGTCGCGCACAGGGTCTGCTGGCGCGGATCGGCATCGCGGCCGCCGCGCAGCAGGTCGAGGCTTTCCGACAGGCGGTCGAGGATCTGCTCCGGAGAGAGCGCCTTGCACCGGGCTGCCGCGAGCTCGATCGCGAGCGGCAGGCAATCGAGACGATCGCAGATTGCGCTCGCCATCGAGTACTCGACCTCGAGCTCGGGCGCAACGGCGCTCGCTCGCTGCCGGAAGAGCTCGACCGAGGGCGACTCGGGAAGAGGCGACAACGGGTATTCGCGCTCAACGGCGATCCGCAGCGCCTCGCGACTCGTGACGAGGAGCCGCAGCCGGGGGCACTCGCCGGCGAGCGCAGCGAGCTCTGGGGCCGCGTCCACGAGCTGCTCGAAGTTGTCGAGGAAAAGGAGACACTGGCTGTCGCCGATGTGCCGCGCGAGGTCGCCGTCGGCGCCGATCGCGTCGGCAACCGTGGGAAGGACGAGAGCTGGATCCCGTAGTGAGGCCAGTGCGATGAACCACACACCGTCAGGGAAGGCATGTGCCGCCTCGCCGGCGACCGCGAGTGCGAAGCGGGTCTTGCCGACGCCGCCCGGCCCGGTGATGGTCAGCGCCCGAGATCCGTCGAGGAGCGCTTGCAGGACCTCCGCAAGCTCCTTCTTGCGCCCAACGAGGGGGTTGGCGGCGAGCGGAAGGTTGGAGCGGTAGAGGCTCTTCAGCGGTGGGAACTTGGCGTCGCCGAGCTGATGGACGCGCTCGGGCGCCGCCAGGTCCTTGAAACGATGCTCGCCGAGGTCGACGAGGCCGTCGAGACCGACGAGCGCAGCCGTCGAGGAGGCGACGAGCATCTGCCCGCCGTGTCCAACCGCCGCGATGCGTGCGGCTCGGTGCACGTCGTCTCCGACATACCCCTCGTCGGTGACGAGCGGCGTCCCGGTGTGCAGGCCGACTCGCACGTGGATCGCGCCGGGCGCCAACGCCTCCGTGAGCGCGGCTGCAGCAGCGAGAGCGCCGGGCGCGGTCGGGAACGCGAAGAAGAAGGCGTCGCCCTGGGTGTCGACCTCGACTCCGCCTGCCGCCGTACATGCCTCCCGAATGACCCGCCGGTGCTCGGCGAGCGCGTCTGCATACGCCTCGGCGCCCAGCTCGTGCAGGAGCTTCGTGGAGCCTTCGACGTCCGTGAAGAGGAACGTAACGGTGCCGGTCGGAAGGTCGTCTCGCACGCGCCGTGATCATCCGCCTGCCGGGTCCCGGCGTCCAGTGATGCGCTCGCGTCTAGAGAGGGCACTGCTTCCTGCGCCAGTGTGCGGGAATGTCCCCTGGCGCTGTCGAGAAGGCCAGGCCGAGCGACTTAGCGACGGGCCACGAAGACGTACTCGGGGCTGTTGTCTTGGAGCGGCTCGCCAGCGAATCCGCCATAGAGAGCTTCGAGGCGCAGGCCCGCGACGTCCAGAAGCCCCAGCCATTCATTCTTGGTTGCCCACCAGAGCGAACCCGTTCCACCTTGGTCCAAGGTGATGTCGACTCGGTTATCGCTGACGCTGTAGTGGTTTGTGTGCGGCACCGGCACGCCGGGCGCCGTATCAGCATGCTGGCCGTCTGAAGCGGATGCGATGTGATGGTCGAAGGCGAACGCGTTCCAGGCGAAGCGACCGTTAGACCGAAGCGACGCCGCGACACGCTCGAAGCAGCGGCGACGATCGGCCCACGTGGGCAGATGCAGCAGAGACCGCCCGGGGCAGTAGATCAAGGCCGCCGGTTCGTCGACTTCAAGCTCTCGTATGTCTCCTTCGCGCAGGTCGAGCTCGACTCCCTCCTCGGCCGCGCGCACTCGCGCCTGCGCGAGCATCGCCGGCGAAGAGTCAATCCCGACCACACGCCTCCCCGTTGCCTGAGCAACCGGGATCGCAACGCGCCCGGTACCAACCGCAAGCTCGACCAGTAGCCCGTCAGCCTCACGCGCAAGAGCGACGTAGAACGGGACGTCAGCAGTGACGCCAGTCGACGACTCCGCATATCGATCCGCCCAGGAGTCGTACCAGCTCGACATGGCAAGACCAATCTACGCGCAAAGGAGGCGGCGTTCGGCTGTGCGAGTGTGCGGGAATGTCGCTTGAAGGCGTGACTCTCAGACTCGCCGAGATGCGGCTGCCTTGAAGTACAGCCGGCGGGTCTACGTCGCGGTCGTCTGAGGGAGCCTGGCCAGGTCGAGCGCTTCGCCGATCGTGAGCTTGCTGCCGACCTCGGTGGCGCTCGCCACGACGTCGGCCGAGAGCGAAGCTCGCGCCTGGTCGACGAACACCCGCCCCGGCGTGTCTTCGGTGTAGATGACGGCTATGCCCTCTTCCTGGGCGTACACCTCAGCGGCCGCGGCGATTCGAAGGGCGTTCTCGGGCCGGTGCTCGGCTACGTCGGTGGCCGCGAGCCCGATCAACGAAAGCCCAATTCCGCGGACGCTCGCCACGTCGGTGTGCGCCTGCACCGACTCGAAGAAGGTCGCCCGCGCACGCGCAGGGTCGCCGTCGGCGAGATGCGTCCAGGCCATCTCGGAGAGAATCCTCGCCTCCTCGCCTCGATCTCCGACCGCTTCGAACGCAGCGAGAGACTGCCGGTAGAGCTCGATGGCCTCGGCAGTGTCGCCGCGGCCTGATGCCAGCTGGGCGAGGCCGCCTAGGGACATGCCTGCCCCCTCCCAGTCGCCGAGCCCGCGCTGGATCTCGAGGGCCTCGGAGTGCCTGGCCTGAGACGAGTCGGGGTCTGCGGTGACCGCGTGGAGGATGCCCGCGACGGTCGAAGCGATCCCCGCGGCCCAGGTGAAGCCCGCTGCCCGGCTCGTCTCGATGCTCTCCTCGGCCCATCTGAGCCCCGCTTCGGGATCGAGGAAGATCAGCGCGAGCGCTTGCGTGATCCCTGCGATGCAGATCTCGCGCTGGGCCCCGATCTCCGCCGCGATTCGATGGGCCTCGGCCCATTCATCGAGGGACTGCTCGTACTGGCCGAGTATCCACGACGCGAGTCCCGCGGTGATCAGGGCACCCGCCCGGCCCGCTGTCGGGGTGCGGCGTGCGTCCGCGTCGAGGAACGCCGTCGCGTACTCCCTGGCCGTGACGTTCTTGCCGCGAACGTGCCAGTACATCCACAGGTCGCCGCACACTTGCATGCCCAGTTCGGTTGCGTTCTCATCGCCTCTCCGAGCGGTCTCGAGAAGCGTGTCGATCGCCGCTTGGAGGTTCGCCTCCTCGGTGATGCCACGTTCGACCGAGCTGACCTGTTCGGTGCCTTCGATCCCGTCGCGGATCTCGCGGGCGCGCTCGGCGTACCGGCGAGCGTGCCCGAGGGCAATCGCGTCGGCCTCGCCTGCAGCCGCGAGCTGCTCACGAGCGAACTCCGCGATCGTCTGCAGCATGCCGAGCCGGTCGGCCCGGCCATCGACCTGCACGAGTGCCTTGTCGAGGAGCGACTCGAGCTCGTCGAGGCAGCTCTCGCCTGGCTCTGCGCACACGGCTTCGACGTCCGCGACCGTGCATCCGCCGGCGAAGACGGCCAGCCGGCTGAACAGGCGCTGCTCCTGTTCCGTGAGGAGGGAGTGGCTCCAGCCGATGGTGGCGCGCAATGTCTGCTGCCGTTCGGGAGTGTCTCGCCGACCCGATGCGAGCAGATCGAGGGCACGGTCCAGCCGCTCGAGTAACGCTTCGGGAGAGAGAAGCCGCAGCCGGGCGGCCGCCAGCTCGAGCGCGAGCGGCAGACCATCGAGACGCCGGCACACGGCGGCGACGGCGTCGCCGTTCTCGGGCGTGAGCTCGAATGATCCTTTCGTCTTCGTCGCTCGCTCGACGAACAGGGCGACGGACGGATATGCCTCCAGCGACTCGGCCGAGGTGATCTCCGAGGCCGGCGGGAGCGCGAGTGGAGCGAGCGAGTATTCCTGCTCGCCTGCGATGCGCAGAGGGGTCCTGCTCGTGGTTACGACCCGAAGGGCCGGGCAACGCTCCACGAGCGACGCCAGGTCGGGTGCCGCAGCGACGACCTGCTCCAGGTTGTCGAGGAGAAGGAGCGCCTGCCTGTCACCGATGAGCGTGGTCACACCCTCGCCAAGCGTCCTCCCTTCGGCTTCCTTCACGTCCAGCGCCTCGGCAAGCGCCGGAAGCACCTCAGAGGGATCGTTGACGTCTGCCAGCGCGACGAAGGCGACACCGTCGAGGAACTCAGGCGCAAGCATTCGCCCGAGCTCGGCGAGCACGGTGGTCTTCCCGACTCCCCCAGGCCCCGTGATTGTGACGACCCGATGCTTCCGGGCGAGATCGACGAGGGACTCCAAGTCGACCGCTCGCCCGAGGAGCGGCGGACCCGCCTCGGGCAAGTTGCTAGGAAAGCCGACGAACCGTTCTCCCTTGCCCTCGAGCGCCGCCGGCTCCGGAACAACGAGACCGTCGCCCCTCACCGCGTAGAGCTCGAACGGACGCCCGACGTTCTTCAGCCTGAACCGGCCCAGGGCGACCACGCTCACATCACTCCGGTTCTTGATCTGGTCGTGGGCGGAATCCGACAGCATCACCCCGCCGGGAATCGCGAACGACTCGATCCGCGCGGCGATGTTCACCGCCTCGCCTGTGAGCCGCTCGTCCTCGACGATCACCTCACCCACGTGTATGCCGAGGCGAACAGGAACGTCCTCTCCCGAGAGCTCGCGCTGTATGCCGACTGCGGCCTGCACCGCCGCGAGCGCGCTTGGGAACATGCTCATGCTCCCGTCACCGAGCCGCTGCACGATCAGCCCGCCAAAGGCATCGTGATGTCCCTCGAGCGCTCCCCAGTACCGCTCCCGCTTCTCGAGTGCCACACGCTCGTCCGCCTGGATGAGCGCCGTGTATCCGACCATGTCGGTGAACATCACCGCGACGAGCCGGCGATCTAGCGGCACGGTCGCATCCTCTTCGGCCCACTCGGAGGGACGGATATCGCCATGCGATGACCGTATCGCAGTCCGGGCGAAGGCACGGGCAGGCCGGAGGTGGACGACCACGAACCCCGTTTCCCAACTCGCTGGTGAACTCCGCGCGCCCCTGGACGGCTCGAGTGCTGATGACCGACGGGCGAGCACCGAGCAAGCCGGCCACCTGCCTGCCGGCCGCTCAATCGGCGACCAGCGATAGGTGCCTGCGCTGCGCCAGCGTGCTCTCGCTCGAGGCGACTCCAATAACTCCCAAACAAAGAAAATTCACCGAGCCGGTGGCGCTTTCGTCCACCCAACCCGATGACCTTCCGCTTCCGCGTACGGCCTCCGGGCTGAGCTTCGACCTACTCGCGCTCCGTGCTCGGTGCGTGGGGGAAGCTACGGGCGCGAGGCGCGCCGGTCAAGGCCGCCGTTCATCGGAATGACGCAGTTTGCGCTCTTTGCGTTGCAGCCCGCTGCGGTGAGCGAGCGATCAGTACTCGAGGCCCGCTTCGACGAGGGGGCTGCGGCCCCACGCGAACGTCTTCTCGTACCAGCCCGTCATCGGCGCGAGCGTCGTGCCGAAGCGCGACGAGTGCACGAACCAGTCGTTCCCGACGTAGATGCCCATGTGGCCGACCTCGCTCGGGGACGAGCGCGCGCCACGCGCTCCGAAGAACACGACGTCGCCGGGCTGGAGAGCTGCGCGTGGGATCCGAGCGGTGCGCGCGACCTCGCCGCTCATCGCGTAGCTCGTGCGGCCGACCAGCACGCGGGAGAGGTTCGGCGCGGCGGTAAAGGCCTGGAGCTTGTAGACGCGCCACACGAAGCCCGAGCAGTCGAAGCCACCGGGGAGCACTGACCCGAAGAGCTGCTGCGGCCGCTCCGAGGTTCCGGCCCACACGTACGGGGCCCCGACGAGCCGCAGCCCACGCGCGACGACGACCCGCTGCCACTCGGTCAGCGACGGAAACGCGAACGCCTCTGCGGCCGAGCGAACCGCCTCTCGATCGAATTCGGTGAGGCCGAGGTACACGGCAATGCTGTACGCAGCCTCTGCGCGCGTGATCGGCTGGGAGAGCTGGAGCTCGAGCTGTTCCTCCTCACGCGGGTGATTCACGCGAAGCCCGAGCATCCGCGCGACGGTCTCCGTCCCCAGCCACGGCCGCGGCCCGAGCTCCGCGGCGACGGCCGCGAGTCGAATCGTCTGCGCAGCCGGGCGAAGCCCGGCAAGCGTGACGAGCCGGGCGTCGAGCTCGCGGACGGTCACCGGAGCATCGGGATCGGTGACCGAGATGGGACCCCCGAGGCTCGCGATCACGGTGGCGAGCTCGCTCGCCGTCAGTGGATCCGCGGGCCTGAAGCTCTCCACCGACCGAGCCATGAGCCCTACGTCGACGACCTTCGCAATCTCAGCCGCCGCAAAGTTCGATGTCGCAGGCGGACGCGCAGGGGCAACACCCGTAGCGACGAGCGTCGCGAGTACGACCAAGGCGACAGCGGTGCGGTGCATGGATGTCGTATCGGCGCCGCCTCGGCCGAGCCAAAGCTTTCGGAGAGGTGAACTCGGTCGGGGGAAATGCGGCGGCCGGGGCTACAGTGGCCGCATGCGGTCGTTCGCCGTCGCGTTGCTCGCCCTTCTCGCGATGGCGACGGTCGCCGGCTGCGGAAGCGAGACCGACGAGGCCGTCGCTCCATCCACGACGGTCACGGAGTCGACACCGCCGGAGACGACCAGAGAGACAGCACCTGCGCTCTCTGGCGTTACGCTCGACGGCGACGCCATCACGCTCGGCGACTTTCGCGGTCGTCCGGTGCTCATCAACGTCTGGTCATCGTGGTGAAGCACGTGCCAGAGCGAGGCGGTCGCCTACGCAGCGTTCGTGGAAGAGCATCCGGAGATCGCCTACATCGGCCTGAACGTCGCCGACACACCTGAC
Organism: uncultured Gaiellaceae bacterium; assembly: GCA_963820635.1. Classification (GTDB taxonomy): domain Bacteria; phylum Actinomycetota; class Thermoleophilia; order Gaiellales; family Gaiellaceae; genus GMQP-bins7. The sequence continues at coordinate 137,428 of CAWGAN010000002.1, forward strand.
GACGCAGCGTCGTTCGTCGACGAGAACGAGTGGTCGTGGGATTCGATGCAGGATCCAGAGCGTGAGCGGGCTCGTCTTCTCGGCGCGACGTACCAGCCCCACTTCGTCCTCGTCGACGCCGACGGCGCGATCGTCGACTCGCACGAAGGTGGCGGCGACGCCGAGGTCTGGGAGGCGATGCTCGCAAAGCTCCCGTGACGTCGGCTCGGTAGGCTCGGCTCCATGACCGCGACCGAGAACCGCTACTCGACGACGCTTCCCGCGACGTGGCTCGCCTCACGGATGGCCGTCGATCCCGCGCGCATCGACGGGATGCGGCGTGCTGGCGAGCTCATCGCGGTGCGTGAGCCAGGCTCCACCGAGTGGCGGTATCCGGCGTGGCAGTTCGACGCCGGGAAGCCACGTCCGTCGGTGGCACGCATCGTGGCAGCCGCTCGCGAGAGCGGCGTCGACGACGCGCGGCTCTACGACGTCCTCACCATGCAGCTCGGGCTGCGGACGGATGGGGAACGGCTCGTCGACCTCCTCCTCGAAGGACGTGACGACGAGGTCGTCGCGGCAGTTCGAGCAGCCGGCTAGACGGAGTACGCGGCAGCCGCGCGAACGATCGAGACGTCACCGCTCACCGTCTTGACGTGCAGCGGGACCACGGCCTCGTCCGTCTCGGCAGCGGGCTCCTGGTCGAGCCCGAGCTCTGACTCCAGGCGACCCGAGACCGATGCGGCGTCGATCCAGGTGCGTGTCCCCGGCGCGATCCCCACGCGGACGTCCCCCGACACGGTCTGAACGCGCACATCGCCGCCCGCGACCGACTTGATGTCGACGTCGCCCGACGTGGTCGAGAGCGCAAGCGCGGCCCGAGATGACTCCGATCGTGACGTCGCCGGAGACGGCCCGCGCCGTGAGCGACGCGTCGACCCGCTCGACTCCGAGATCCCCCGACACCGTCACGAGCGACGCTTGAGAGGCGATCGTGTCGACCGAGATGTCACCGCTCGCCGTCTTGACCTGCAGGTCTCGCCGCACGGACTCGAGCCGGATGTCGCCCGACGCCGTGCGGACGGACACCTCACCGAGCTCGCCGTCCGAGCGGAGATCGGTCGACCCGCCGGCGAGGTCGAGGTCGGTTCCGGGGGGACAGACGATCCGGCACTCGAAGTCGCCACCCCACGTGATCTGGATCGGCCCCCAGCGGAAGCGATCCTTCTGCTCGACCTTGACGACGTAGCGACCGAGGCGCTCGTCCATCGTGACCTCGATCTCGTCGATGGCGTCCTGGCCCCGACGGCCGACCGCGACGACCTCGACGGTCGTGCGCGGCTCGTCGGCCGTCGTGACCAGAACGCGACCACTCGGGAGCTTGACCTGGAGGGAGACGCTCCCGGGCGTTTCGAAGACGTGCATCGGCTCGCTAGCTCCCGTCGCGGGCGACGCCGCGTCGGACGCGAGTTCCGGTGGGCCGCTTGCGCGTGCTCCGGACTCGATCGCTCGTGTCGACGAGCGCAACGTAGTCGAATGGAAGTGAGGTCAAGAGCATGGTCCGCTCCTTTCAGCCTTGGGCGTAGCCCTGCATTCGGTTACGGCTTCGTTTCGCCGACCGCTGATCGAGTGACCGGGCGATCGTGCGAACGAGCCACGCGTTGGTCGAGATTCCTTCGCGGGCGGCGGCAGCTTCGACGCCGGACTTCAGCGACTCGGGCAGGCGCAAGCTGATGCGCCCGGAGAACTCCTCGCCGACGCCGACCTGCGCGGCGTCGGGCACCTCGTCCGAGATGACGACCAGCTCGGGGTCGCGACCGGCGAGACGCACCTCGACACGGCTCGTGTCGAGCTGACCGCCGATTTCGAGCGCAGCCTCGCCGAGCAGATCGAGCAAGTGGAGATGGAGCGTGGCTGCGAGCGCCTCGCCCATGCGCCGGGCGAGCTCGGCCGCTTCCTCGTCGCCGCGACCGGCAGCCGCTGCCAGCTCCTGCTGGATGGCTTGCACATGACTGTCGAGCTGCATCGTGACGTCACTATGACATCACTCATGAAGTCTGTCAAGCATCAGCTCAGGACATCGCGGCGATGCCCACGCGGCGATGGGACGGAAACGGCTTGGTTGTGGCGAAAAAGGAGTGCCTGGAAACGACGGAGCGCTAGTCGCCCCAGTCGAAGTCCCGGGGGCCGCCGGTCCAGAGCGCCTCGTCGAGTGCGGCGCCCTCGACGCTCTCGACGGTGTCCTCGCCGGGCCAGGGCAGGCGCTCGGAGCTCAGCTCCGCCGCCGGCTCGCCATCCATCGTCTCTTCGATGCGCGCTTGCTCCTCGCTCTTGAACAGCGGATGGTTGTCGAGGGGGTCGCCGTCCAGGTAGCGGTCGATCGGCATGTCGCCGTCGAGCTCGGAGTTGCTGGCTCTTGAGCGCGAGATGCTCGCGGATGGCCCGGGCGAAACCGGACTCCGTGTCGACCGTAGAGAGCGTCGTCGTCGTGTTCCATCGCGTGCTCCAGAGCCGCCCGAGTCTAGCGGATGGTCTCCGATCTCCCTGCACGTGAACGTGATTCCTCGGCGTGCGTCATGTGCGACGATGTCCGCTGTGCCACTCGTCGCCATCAGCGTCGCGCTCTTCCTCCTGCGCCGTCTGCGCCCGACCACCGTCGCGCTCATCGCGTATCGCACGTGGCGCCGCCTGCCGCCCGAGCAACGTCAGCAGATCATTCTGGCCGCCAGGCGCAACGGTCCGCGTCTCGCCTCGTCGCTGACCCGCCGCTCGCGGGCGCGGCTCTAGCTCGCAGCGCTGGCGCCCAGCGCTTCGCGCACGATCCGATCCTGCTCGTACTGGTGCAGCGTGGGATAGCCCTCGCTCGTGCTCGCACGCCACGTGCGACCGACGTACTGCACGCGCTCGACGTGAGGCGCGCGCGCTGCAGCTTCCTCGAGGCGATGGCGGATGGATCGCCACGCACCCATGTTCTGCGGCTCCTCCTGAGCCCAGACGATCTCCCGGAGGTCGGGATAGCCTGCGATGAGCTCCGACGTCGGCTCGAGCGGAAACGGGTACAGCTGCTCGATCCGCGCGACGGCAACTCCCGGCGTGCTCGCCCTCGAGCTCGTGGGCGGCGATGTCGTAGTACATCTTGCCGCTGCACAAGACGAGCCTTCGGGCCGTCGCGTGGTCGGCCAGCGGATCGTCGAGAACCGGCTGGAACGACGACTCGGCGAGATCGGCGAGGGTCGACGTGGCCTCACGCAGGCGCAGGAGCCCCTTCGGAGTCATCACGACGAGCGGACGGGCCGTCGCGTCGAGGGCTTGCCGGCGCAGAAGATGGAAGAACTGGCCGGCCGTCGTGCAGTTGACGACACGGATGTTGTCCTGGGCCGCGAGCTGGAGGAAGCGCTCGAGCCGCGCGCTCGAGTGCTCCGGGCCGTTGCCCTCGTAGCCATGCGGAAGTAGGAGCGCGAGGCGAGACGTCTGGCCCCACTTCGAGCGACCCGAGACGATGAACTGGTCGACGACGATCTGGGCACCGTTGATGAAGTCCCCGAACTGTGCCTCCCACAGCACGAGGGCGTCCGGCGCGGCGATCGAGTAGCCGTGCTCGAATGCGAGCGCCGCATACTCGGAAAGAGGCGAGTTGTAGATCTCGAAGGACGCCGACGCGGTCGGGAGATGCTGCAGCGGCGTGTGCGTCTCACCCGTCGTCGGGTCGTGCAGCACGGCGTGCCTGTGCGAGAACGTGCCGCGCTCCGTGTCCTGACCCGAGAGCCGGATGGGGATGCCTTCCTCGAGGAGCGTGGCGAACGCGAGCGACTCCGCGTGGCCCCAGTCGATTCCACCCTCCCGAACGGTCTCGCGGCGGCGTTCGAGCTGCCGCGCCAGCTTCGCGTTCACCTCGAAGCCGTCCGGAGCACGCAGGAGCTGCTCGTTGAGCTCGAGGAGCCGCTCCGCCGCAACGGCGGTGAGAACGGCTGACCCGGTGTCCGTCCGCGTTAGTGCCTCGGCCGGAGGAACCGGCGAGGCGAACGACTCCCGCAGCTCGTCGTGCGCCGCGCGGAGCTCCGCCAGCGTCTCCTCGAGCATCTGGTCCGACGTGGCTTCGTCGACGATGCCGGCGGCGACGAGCTCCTGCGCGTAGGACGTCCGAACCGGCGGCTGCTGCACGATCTGCTCCGTCTGGAGCGGCTGGGTGTAGGCAGCCTCGTCCTGCTCGTTGTGGCCGAATCTCCGGTAGCCGACGAGGTCGACGACGACGTCGTGACCGAACTCCTCGCGGTAGGCGAGCGCGAGCCGGATTGCCGCAACTGCGGCCTCGGGATCGTCGGCGTTGACGTGGATGATCGGAACGTCGAAGCCCTTCGCGAGGTCACTCGAGTAGCGCGTCGAGCGCCCTTCCGCAGGATCGGTCGTGAAGCCGACCTGGTTGTTTGCGATGAGGTGGAGCGTCCCGCCCGTCGAGTACCCGTCGAGGGAGTGCAGATTGAACGTCTCGGCCACGACGCCCTGGCCGGCGAACGAGGCATCGCCGTGAATGAGGACGGGAAGCGCGACGGTCGGGTCGTGGATGCCCGCGCCCTGTGAGCGATCCGTCTGCTCGGCGCGCGCGAGGCCCTCGACGACCGGGTCGACGGCCTCGAGATGGCTCGGATTCGACGCGACCGTCACCTGGATCTCGCCCGCGGCAGTCACCCGCGACTCTGACGCGGCGAGGTGGTACTTGACGTCGCCCGTTCCCCCCTCCTCGTCGGCGATGAGGGCGTCGATCGACCGCTCTCCCTCGAACTCGCGAAGTATCGACGTGTACGAGCGGCCGACGGTATGCGTCAGGACGTTGAGGCGCCCACGGTGCGCGATCCCGATCAGCACCTCGTGAGCGCCTGCCTTCTGCGGCCAGCTCGACGGCCTCGTCGAGCATGGGAACGAGAACGTCGAGGCCTTCGATCGAGAACTGCTTCTGACCGATGAATGCGCGGCGCAGGTACGTCTCGAAGCCCTCGACCTGCGCGAGGCGGCGCAACAGGCTCCTGCGCTCGTCGGCGTCGAGATCGCCACGGAACCGCCCCGACTCGATCGCCTGCCGCAGCCACACGCGCTCTGCGTGATCCGAGATGTGCTCGATCTCGTACGCGATCGTTCCCGTGTACACCTCGCGCAGGCGTGGCAGCGCCTCGAGCAGCGTCTCACCCGGCACGTACAGCCGAAGGAGCCGCGCCGGGATACGCGCCTGGAGCTCGTCCGTGAGCGGCGGCTGGAGCCTGGACTCGTCGAGCGCAGGGTCGCCCATGGGCTCGGAGCCGAGCGGATCGAGGCGCGCGTTCAGGTGGCCGTGCATCCGGTAGGCCTTCACGAGCGACATCGCGGCCGCGACCCCGCCCAGGAGCTCGTCGTCGGGCGGCTGCGCCGGTGATACAGGCGGCTCCGCGATCGCCGGCGTCACGGTCGGCGCGACGGAGGAGGGCGCTGCCTCGGCGTCGACCTCGGGAGCCGGTGGCGCGCCGTTCCCGTCGGGCCGCGCCTCCGGTGCCTCGAGGCTCGGCGGTGCCGCTACGACGACGTCGTCAGCGCGCTCGAAGAGCTCGCGCCAGGCCGGATCCACGGCTTCGGGGTTGTCGCGGTACTGCTCGAGCAGTTGCTCGACGTATCCGGCGTTGAGCCCCGATGAAGTCAGGGAAGCCACGTCAGTCGTCCCGAGACGTCAGTAGAGCGCGCTATCCGTCAGGACCGCGACGATCATGCCGAAGAAGAAGGCAGCAGTGGCGACTGCAACCGCCGCAGCGGCAAGCGTGCGGTGCGCGCGGGTCATCACGACGGCGACGAGAGCAACGAGGATCGCGGCGGTCGCCAGGAGCCCCGGGTTACGGACGACCGCGATGCCGGACAGCGCGAACGAGAACGCGCACAGGAAACCGGCGACACGATCCGCGTGCGGGCGAGCCTCGACGGTGCTCATGAGACGCGCACCCGAGCAGGCACCCGCGTGCCTCGTGGACGAACCGGACCGCGGCGCGGTCGACGCGACGACGGCGCTGTCGGTCACTCCAGTTACACGGTTCGAGGGGCGTCAGCACACCGACCTCGTCCCCGCCGCCGGCGACCTCCGGCTCGGCCCGAACGGCCCACAGGACCACGACCGCGAGGTAGATCATCGGGATCTTGAGGATCACCAGCATGAAGATCGCTTCCCATGCGGACACGCTCACCTCAGCCAGTCTAACGAGCGCTGCCGACCGCGGAATGCAGGCACGTTGCTAACACAAGGCTCACATTCCAGCCGCTAGGGTGCCCAGGTCTTCTGACGCCCTTCGTTCCCGCCGACCCCCTGGGAGACCTCGTGAGACGTATCGTCCGCCTCGTCATCGTTCTGTGCGTGTTCGCCGGTTTCGCCGCCCCGGCTGCGATGGCTGCCGAGCGCATGTGGGTGGGCTTCCACGACGATCCGAGCTTCCGCTGGGTGGGCGACCGCAAGGCGCGAGTCGCAGGGAGCAGCAGACGCGAACGCGACGATCATGCGACTGCTGGTCCAGTGGAACCTGGTCGCCAAGACGCGGCCGGCGAGTCCCGACCGACCCGTTCGATCCCGCCTACGTCTTCGACGACGTCGACGAGGCCGTGCGCGCTGCGCAGGATGCGGACCAGGAAGTGATCCTGACCATCTCGGGAACGCCGCGCTGGGCGAACGGCGGCAAGAATCCGAACGTGATGCCGACCCGCATCGCCGACTTCACGAACTTCACGCGCGCGATCGCGTCGCGGTACTCGGGACGCTTCATGGGCTACCCGTTCGTGCGGTTCTTCTCGATCTGGAACGAGCCGAACCTCCAGCTCTTCCTGAGCCCGCAGTTCGACGCGCAGGGCCGCTCGGTCGCGCCGAGCGAACTACGCAAGGCTCGCCGCTGCCGGGTACAGCGGCGTCAAGGCCGGGAACCCGCGAGCGCAGATCGCGATCGGCGAGACCTCCGCCCGCGGGAGCGACAAGCCGACGGGGCTCCGGCCGACGCACACGCCGGGCAAGTTCGCCGAGCTCGTCGCGAAGGCCAACCCGAGGCTGAAGTTCGACGCGTGGTCGCACCATCCGTACCCGTTCAACCCGAACTCGCCGCCGTCGCAGCTCGTGAAGTGGCCGAACGTCGTCGCTCGCTTCGCTCCCGCGCTTCAACGACGAACCTGAAGAAGTGGTTCAAGCGCAAGACGGTGCCGATCTGGATCACGGAGTACGGCCACCAGACACAGCCGGAGGACTCGCTCGGCGTGTCGTACGCGACGCAGGCCGCGTACATCCAGCAGTCGATCTCGATGGCGGCGCGCTATCCGTTCGTGAACATGTTCATCTGGTTCGTCTACCAGGACGACCAGGGCCAGCCGTGGGAGTCGGGGATCTACACGCGCAACGGCGCGCCGAAGGGATCCTCCCCTGCGCGATTCGCCGCCAGTGCACGGCCATTCGATCCGCGGAACGACCTCCTGCTGCTCAAGCGCGGCACCCTCACGCCCCTCGTCAACGTCTACACGCGTCGCTACTGCGCCACCGATCCCACAGGAGAGCTCATCGGGATGACGTGGCGCGTGTTCCGCGGCGGACGGCTGATCGAAGTCGGCCAGCAGACTGCGCCGCTTCGAGCCGACTGCACCATCGCCGCACGGATCCGCATTCCCGGCGGAGTTGTCCGCGGTACGACGTATACCGCGACCTTCGCCATGAACGACGCGGACGGGGTCGTGCTCAACCGCCGGCTCACGATCCGCGGCACCTCGTCGCAGCTCAGCCGTCCCAGACGAGCACCTGCATCCCCTCCCACCACTGAGGGGCGCCGCGTGACTTGCCGTCGATCGTGAGGATTCGGCGCGCTCGCGGTTGCTCGGCGAGGTAGTCGTCCATCGCGCGATCGACGTCGTCCCAGTCGGTGTCGTCGACGATGACGAGCGCACCAGGCACGAGCAGCGGCTCGGCGATCCGAAGCCCGTCGAGCTGCGCCTCGTACGAGTGCGCAGCGTCGTAGTACCAGACGCCGATCCTCGTGTCGGCGAGCGCACCGGCTGGCACGAGCTCGAATGCGTCGCCGACGACAAGCTCCGGCTGCGACGAGCCCGTAGCGCGCAAGGTTGGCCTCGACCTTCTCGAGCGACGCATCGCGAAACGCGAAGCTGTCGATCCCGACGAAGCGCTTCTCCTCGTTTCCGAGCATCGCGGCGATGAGGCTCGCGCCGTGGAACACGCCGACTTCGACGTAGGCCTCGTCGCCTTCCAGGCACGCGGCCGCGAGGTTGAGCAGCGCGAGATTGTTCTCGCGCGCGAGGTTCTCGACCTCGTCGGCGATCGGCGCGAAGCGGCGGTCGATCGGGTGCTCCGAGGCCGGGAAGTCCTCGAAGAGCCGCGGAAGCTCCTCGAGGAAGCGATCGGCGTTCACAGATGGCTCGTGACGCCGGCCAGGCTCGGCTCGTCGGACGGCGGCTCGTACCACGAGTAGGCGTAGCGCCCGTCGTCGAGGTCACGCGCGAACGTCGAGAGCTTCAGCGGCCGGAACGTGTCGCACATGACCGCGAGCTCCGTCGTCTCGGCGACGCCGAGCGACTTCTCCGCGAGTCCCGGCTGCGGGCCCGTGCGGGAGGCCGGACGGATGGAGCGTGATCGCGCCGACGGAGATTCCCTTGCGCGAGCCGAAGTTCCCCGACACGTAATAGATCATCTCCTCCGACTGGAGGTTCGAGTGGTGGTACGGGATCGGCACCGCCTCAGGGTCGAAGTCGAGCTTCCGCGGGCAGAACGAGCAGATGACGAAGTTCGGCCCCTGGAACGTCTGGTGCGAGGGCGGTGGCTGGTGGATGCGGCCCGTGATCGGCTCGAAGTCGTGGATCGAGAACGTCCACGGATAGAGGTAGCCGTCCCAGCCGACGACGTCGAAGGGGTGGTAGTCGAGGACGTAGTCCTGATACCCGCCGCGCACGCGCACCTTGACGAGGAACTCGCCACGCTCCCGGCGCGTGTGGAGATCGGCGGGCGGATGGATGTCGCGGTGGTAGTACGGGGCGCCCTCGAGGATCTGCCCGTACTGGTTGCGATAGCGCCGGGGGATCTCGATGAGCCCCGGCGTCTCGAAGACGAGGTAGCGCTGCTCACCTTCCGGCATGAAGCGATACGTCGTGCCGCGCGGGATGACGAGATAGTCGCCGTCCTTGTACGGAACATCGCCGAAGATCGTCTCGAGCGTGCCGCGGCCTTCGTGGACGAAGATCACCTCGTCGCCCTCGCCGTTCCGGAAGAAGTAGTCCATGGTCGCGCTCGGGCGGCAGAACGAGATCTCGACGTCCGAGTTCCACATGAGCGTCCGGCGCCCGGCGATCTCGTCGCCCTCCGGAGCAACGTCGTAGGTGTTCTGGAGCCGGTGCGCGTGCGTCTCCGGAATCCACTCCTCGCGCTCGATCGGCGTGAACGTCCCGATCTCCTTCACACGGCACGGTGACTCGAGGTGGTACAGGATCGACTCGTTGCCCGTGAAGCCCTCGAGGCCCATGACCTCCTCGGTCAGGAGCCGCCCGTTCTCGCGGAAGACGATGTGACGCTTGCGCGGGACGTCCCCGCGGCTTTGGTAGAAGGGCATGCCCGTCCCTTTCCTCGGTGTCAACGAGGTTCTAGCGGACAGGCAGTTGCGGAGCGGCGCGGTGCACGCCGCCCCGCCCATGATCGCCCTACGCGCCGGGCGCGTTCGGGTCGGTCTGCCAGAGACCGAACTCGTTCCCACCGCATCCTTGCAGCCGACGAACCAACCCATGCCGGGCACCGGAAGAGGCTCGTCCGCCTCGCCGCCGAGCTCCCGACGCGCGCGACCCCGGCGTTGATGTCGTCGATGTCGAAGTACAGACGCAGCCCCGCTTGTCCCGTCGGGGTTTGTAGATCGCGCCGCCCGTCGTGCTCCGAGAACCGCGTCATGTGGTACTCGACGGGCCCGGGATACTCCTCGAACTGCCAACCGAAGAGCCCGCCCCAGAACTCGCGGGCCTTGGCCGTGTCCGCCGGCTGGAATCTCGACGTGAACCATCTGACCTGCCATGTCTCTCCTTTCGTCGTGGAGTCGTACTCGTTACACCCGTACGACGAACCGACGGGCGCGAAGTCGACAACTCATCGCGTCATGCCGGAGGGAGACGATGGAGCCGAGGGGGCTCGAACCCCTGACCTTCTGGCTGCCAGCCAGACGCTCTCCCAGCTGAGCTACGGCCCCAGGAGCGTCGTCAGTCTAGCGCCGGCGCGAAGGCGCGACGTCAGGCGGTTGCGGCTTCGAGCTCGACGGACGGGACGTCACTCCACAGCTCCTCGAGCCGGTAGAAGCCGCGCATGTCCGGCGTGAAGAGGTGCAGCACGACATCGAGGTAGTCGGCGACGATCCAGGTCGCCTCGGTCGCTCCTGCGGATGAGCGCGGCAGGAGCCCGTGGTCCTTCTTGAGGACACCCGCGACCTCGTCGTAGATCCCCTTCGTCTGTCTCGCGTTGCGACCCGTCGCGATGACGAAGAAGTCCGTGAAGTCGCAGACGCCGCGCATGTCGAGGATCGTGACGTCGGTCGCCAGCTTCTCCTGGCAGAGAGCGGCGGTGTGGCGTGCTTGCTCGAGTGGTGTCAGGTCGGTCTCTCTCGCGTCCTCGTCGAAGTCCGTTCGCAGTCTACTCGGGCGTCGTATAGAGACCCAGGCGCGAGATCGCGTCGGACACGAGCGGCGGAAGCACGTCGTCGACCGACTCATGGCGTGCAATTCGGGCGCGAATCTCCGACGACGAGATCGCGACGGGGTCCATCTCGAACTCGACGATCCGGTCGCCCGCGGCGAGCCGCTCGCGGACGGCCGAGACGTCGTCGCGTGCAACGCCCGGACGCATGGCCACCGCAAGCCGAACCAGCTCGAGGACGCGCTCTGGGGACTTCCAGCTCTCGAACGCTGCGAGCTCGTCGCCTCCGAGGACGAAGAGAGCGTCCTGCGGTCGCCGATCCTCGAGAAAGTCGACGGTGCGAGCGTGGCGATCGAGCTCGACGATCGCCTCGGGAACATCGGCGAACGCGAGTCGCGCGAGCTCGAGGCGTGTTTCCGCAGGCGTCGTCGCGGCCTTGTGGCCCGGATCGGCGACGACCAACACGAGCAGCTCGTCGAGGCCGAGCTGGTCGACCGCCGCTCGCGCCAGTGCGACGTGACCGAGATGGGGCGGATCGAAGACGCCACCGAGAATGCCTACTGCCACTCGAGCTCCTCGTCGCCGACCTCGACCTGCGTGCCCGGCTTGATGCCGAGACGCCGAAGGGCTTCCTCGAGCTCCTCGGCAGGCGGTGGCGTCCCGACGACCCGGTAGCCGCGATCGGTTCTGTAGATCCGAAACCGCGGCCCGCGTCGCGGGCGCGGCGTGTACTCGAGAAACTCGGGGGTCGCGTCGTCGGAGGCCGCAGGCTCCAGCGGGGCGACGGGGCAGAGCTCGAAGAGTGCGTGCACGAGCTCCTCGATCCCGCTGCCGGTGGCACACGACGTCGCGACGACGCCGACGACGCGGGCATCGTCCACCGTGAATTCCGGGCGTGCGTTCGAGGAGATCGACCTTGTTCAGCACGACGAGCTGCGATCGCTCCGCGAGGCCGGCCCCGTAGGCCTCGAGCTCGCCGTCGATCAGCGCGGAACCGCTCCTCGAGATCCGGCTCGGATGCGTCGATGACGTGGACGAGGAGCCGCGCGCGCTCGAGGTGGGCGAGAAATTCGTGACCGAGGCCGGCACCGTCGGCCGCGCCCTCGATGAGCCCTGGGATGTCGGCGACGGTGAGCTGTCGCTCCTCCGGCCCGTCCACGACTCCGAGAACGGGCTCGAGCGTGGTGAACGGATAGTCCGCCACCTTCGGCTTCGCGTTCGAGATGCGGCGCAGGAGCGACGACTTGCCCGCGTTCGGGAAGCCGGCGAGCGCGGCGTCCACCACGAGCTTGAGCCGAAGCTCCAGCTCGAGCTCGTCCCCGGGCAGGCCCGTCTCCGCGAAGCGCGGCGTCTGCCGAGTGGGAGTCGCGAAGCGCGCGTTGCCACGTCCGCCCTGGCCGCCGCGCGCCACGACGTGGCGGCCGTCGGGTGCGGTCAGATCGCCGATGAGGCGGTCGTCGGCGTCGAGCAGCTGCGTCCCCACCGGGACGCGGACCTCGACGTCATCACCGTCGGCTCCGTGCTTCTTGCTCCCGCTGCCGTTTCCACCCTTGCCTGCCTTGACGAGCTTGATCCGCCTGTAGGCAGACAGGTCGCGAAGGCTCGGATCGACGAGCACGACGACGTCTCCTCCGCGGCCCCCGTCACCACCGTCGGGTCCGCCCTTCGGAACGTACTTCTCGCGGCGAAAGCTCAGCCCGCCGTCGCCGCCACGGCCCGCCTCGGCGCGGATATGCGCTCGATCGTGGAACATCGAGCTGCCCTACCGTCGCCCCGGTCGAGGGCGAGGCAAGCCTCGCCCCTACTCCGACGCGACCGAGATGAAGCGCTTGTCGCCGGAGCGGCGGAACTCGACGGTGCCGTCGCGGAGCGCGAAGATCGTGTCGTCACGACCGAGGCCTGCGCCAGGCCCGGGCCGGAACTTCGTGCCGCGCTGCCGCACGATGATCATGCCGGTCTTGACGGTCTGGCCGGCGAAGATCTTCACGCCGAGTCGCTTCGCTTCGGAGTCGCGACCGTTTCGCGAGGAGCCGAGACCCTTCTTGTGTGCCATTAGGAGTCACTCTCCTTTTCCGCCAGCGCCGACTCGAGCGCGGCTAGGGCGCCCTTGCGGTTCGCGTGCGCCTGCTCGTATTCGAGCGCGGCGTCGAGCATCGGCCGGTTCCACTCGGACGCCCCGTCCTTGATCTCGGCGACCGTCATGTCTTCATAACCCGTGGGCATGCCCTTCACGCGCTCGTCCTTCTCCTCGGCAGCCTCTCTCTTCTCGGCCTTCGGCTTCGGCCGCGCGAGACGGCTTCCCGCCACCGATCGACTCGATCTGGATCTGAGTCAGCGACGCGCGAAATCCGGTGTGTCGGCGATAGCCGGTGCGCTTCTTGTACTTCCCGATGCGGATCTTCGGCCCCTTCGTGTCACCGAGCACCTTCGCGGTCACCACACCGTCGCCAGGATCGAGCTGCGGCGCACCGTCGCCCCCGACGAGCAGCACGGTCGGAGCGAACGTCGCGCCCTCGTCCTGACGCAGGCGGTCGACGAGCAGCCGCTCGCCCTCGCGGACGCGGTACTGCTTTCCGGCAACCTTGATGATCGCGTAGGTCATGGCTTCCTCGGAAGGTCAAAGCGAGCGAGCGGCCCGCAGAACCGCCGCATGATAGCGGCTACGTGCGGGAACGTGAGTCGAAGTCGTCGATCCACTCGGACATCGGAACGTACGCCGGAGCCTCGCCGTCCGGGGCGGCCTCGACCGCGACCTCGACCGCGACATCTCCGTCCGTGGGAACGGCATCCACGCCGCTGCTCACGGTCGGCTTGCTGCGCTTCTTACCGCCGCGAGAGCCACGGCGCGAGCGCTTGCGCTTCGGCAGGCCGTCGGCGTTCGTACCAGCGACGGCCCCGTCCGCTTCCTCGCCCCCGGCCTCGACCGGCTCGTCGGCCGGCGGCGCCTTCTTGGCTGGCTGCGCCGCCTTCCTGGCTGGTTGCGCCGCCTTCTCGGCCGGAGGTGCTTCATCGCCGGACGTCACCAGATCGGCGGGTGGCACGTGAATTTTCGGCGCCGGGCGGCCGTTCTCGTCGCCCGCTGCGCTGTCGAGCTCCGCGTCGGCTGCCGGCGTGGCAGAGACCGGCTTCTTGCGGTTGCGGCCTCCCCTCGTTCCACGACGCGTCCGCTTCTTCTTCGTCGCGCCGTCGGCGCTGACCTCCGCTTCGACCTCGAGAGCGTCTGCCGAGACCTCCGTCGACTCGGCGTCGTCCTCGAGCTCGTCCTCGATTTCGCCTTCCGACGTCGCGGTCTCCACGGGAGCCTCGGCAGACAGCGGTTCTTTCTTGCTCCGCGACGCGCGCATCGGCTTCTCGGCCTCGGCCTCGAACGTGATCGGCGTGGCGTCCGCGACGAGGTCGTCCGCGAGCGTGGCGTAGGCGGCGCCTTCGAGCACACTGCCGACCGTCGCTGTCACCTTCTTGCCGACGAGCTTGGCTGCGCCGGCGACGACGACCTCGTAGCCACCGTCGACCTTGCCCACGGCTGCGGTCGGATCGTGGAGGCCGACCTCGACGAGCTTGAGCTCGACCGAGCTCCCCTCCTCGACCGGCGCAGAGGGACGCGTCGTCTCGAGCTTGCCCTGCGCGATGACCTCGAAGTGGTCGAGATGGACATGACCGTTCCCCGCGGCGGGCACGAGGAAGAACCGGCGGCGCGACGCCGCGTCGAGCGCCGTCAGGCGGCGGCCTCCTGGCCCGACGAGCAGTGCGAGAACACGGGGGTGAACCGCGATCTTGAACGCCTGCACTCGCGACCCCTTCGCGATCGCCCGCAGCTTGCGCTCGATCTCGAGCGCGTGCGTGGCATCGGAGACGACGACGCCGGCTCCTTCGCAGACGTGGCAGCGGGAGGTGAGGATCTCGCGCGGCCCGTCCGTCACGTTCTGGCGGGTCATCTCCACGAGCCCGAGTGGCGAGATCTCGACGACGTACGTCTTCGTGCGGTCGCGTTCGAGCTCCGAGCGCAGCGCCTCCTCGACGGTCTCGCGATTCTTCGGGTTCGCCATGTCGATGAAGTCGATGACGATGATCCCGCCGATGTCGCGCAGGCGAAGCTGGCGGACGACCTCCTTCACGGCCTCGAGGTTGTTCTTGACGATCGTGTCCTCGAGACGGCCCTGCGCGCTCTTCCCGCGCGAGCCGACGAAGCGACCGGTGTTGACGTCGACGACCGTGAAGGCCTCCGCGTAGTCGAAGACGAGGTAGCCCCCCGACGGGAGATCGACACGGCGGTCGAGCGTGGAGCGGATCTCGGCATCGACGCCCGAGGCTTCGAAGAGCGGGTCCTTCCCGCGGTAGCGATGCGACGCGCTCGACCATGTGCGGCGATGTCTTCTTGAGGTAGCTGACGATGCGCCGATACGTGCGGTCGTCGTCGATCTGCGCGCCGACGAAGTCGCCCGCGAAGAGGTCTCGCACGATCCGCAGGGGCAGCTCGGCCTCCTCGTAGACGAGCGTCGGGTGCCGATGCGCCTTTCGCCTTCGTCTCGATCGTCTTCCAGAGACGCTGGAGGAACACGAGGTCGCGCTCGATGTCCTCGGCCGACGCGCCCTCGGCAGCCGTGCGCACGATGATCCCGCCGCCCTTGGGGTCGAGACGCTTGACGATGTCCTTGAGCCGCGTGCGCTCGGCGTCCTCGAGCCGGCGCGAGACGCCGGAGCCCTCGCCGTTCGGGACGTAGACGAGGAAGCGGCCGGGCAGCGAGATCTCGGTGGTCAGGCGAGCGCCCTTCGACTTCATCGGATCCTTGACCGCCTGCACCATCACGTCTGGCCGCGCTTGATCAGATCCTGGATCTTCCGCGCGCCCTTCCGCCCCTCGAGCTCGGGGCCGACGATCTCGTCGACGTAGAGGAAGCCGTTCTTCTCGAGGCCGATCTCGACGAACGCCGCCTCCATCCCGGGCAGCACGTTGTCGACGACGCCGAGGTAGATGTTTCCGGCGATCGATCGACGCTCTGGGCGCTCGAGATAGACCTCGGCGACGCGGTCGTCCTCGAGGATCGCGACCCGCTGCTCGCCGACGTCGACGGAGATGACGAGCTCGCGCTTCGCGGCGGGCAGTGGCGCGCGCTTCGTCGGCGTTCGCCTGCGGTTGCCGCTGCGCGATTGCTTCCGATCCGGCTTGGCGTCGGGCTTGCTCGCTGCCTCGAGCGCGTCGCCGGAGCCTTCGCGGCGACCGCGAACGCTGCTCTCCTGCGCCGTCGTCGGAGTCGGCCTCCTGCACGGCGGTCGCCGAGACCGGCTTCTTCCTTCCCTTGCCGCCGCGACTCCCGCGGCGACGCCTCTTCTTCGGCCCCGTCGACGAGCTCTGCTCGTCCGTGGGCTCGGTCGCCTCCTGCTCTACCTGCAGAGCCTCAGGCGGTGCTTCCTCCTCCGGAGCTGCGCTCTCTTGCGCGGCATCCTCTTCCTGCTGCTTGCCAAAGCGAAACCAGCGTAGTGCCAAGGTTGACGTCTCCTCGTGTATTCGCGCGCGGGCCCCGGACAGCCACCGGCTGGACCGGCCTCGCGCTGCGTGGATTCAAGACAGTGGTCGACATGACCTTCGGACAGGCTACCAGTCGGTCTCTCGGCCGACCGGCTCGCGGGGCGTCACGCAGCCGCAGGCCGCAGACGCGCTCGGCGTGCCCGCACTGCGCGAAGGCGTTGCGACAACCGGGCCCAGGCCCACGGCTCGAGCTCGGAGTAGCGCGTCTCGCTCTGTCCGCGCGTCGACTCGAGGTACTCGAACCAGGCGTCGGCCTCTTCGAGCTGAAGAAGCTCCTCGGCCAGCTCCGTGTTCGGCATCGACACTCATCCGCTCGATCGCGGCGCATCCTAGGTCCAGGTCCGGACGGAGCCGACTACGGTCGTGGAAGGCGTGTCTCCGCGAGCCTCGTACGCCTTCGCGATCAGCCACGTGCCCGCGGCCGCGACGGCTGCATGAGCGATCGGGGCCGGCACGACGGTGCGGACCGAGCGCGCGAGACCGCGAAATGCGAATCCGGCAGCCAGCAGCGCGGCCGTGCCTCCGGCGCGGACGGGGAGCTCGTCGGCTACCGCGGATCCGGCGGACATCGTCTGAAGCTGCGACAACATGCGAACCTGCTCGAGCGTCAGCAGCGGCCGCGAGACACCGAGGCGCGCTCCGGCGAGACCGATGAGCGCGGAGCGGAAGACGGCGCTCTTCACCAAGCGGCTGCGCGTCGCTTCCTCGATGACCGGAGCGCGCGACGCCAGCACTGCGCTCGACTCCGTCGCCTCGACGATGCGATCGGCGATCTCGCGCGACCGGGAAGCCTTCGCCGGCGCGGCACTCGACCACGAATGGCGTCAGGACGAACGGCATCGTCCAGTCCGCCTGCGGCCAGAGCTGGACGACCACGACCGGAATGCCACTGGCGTCCGCGGCGCGTACGAGCTGCTCGTCGTCTGGCGTGGGGTCGCCGGCGACGATGCGGACGAGCACCTCGGCGCGGTCGACGATGTCGGTGCCACCGACGACGATCGCGCCCGACGCAGCGCCGGCCGAGAGCTCCTTCGCGAGCTGTTCGGCGAGCATGCCGCTGACCCCGATCAGCCCGACGGATGCCGGATCGGCGTCCGCGCTCAGCGTCGTGCCGACAGTGCGGGCCTCCATGACGAGCGCACGAATGGCGGCGGCATTCACAGCGATCCCGATCGCCCGAGCTCACCACGGGCGTGAATGCTCTGGAGCACGCCGATCAGCACGAGGTTGGCGACCATGGACGACCCGCC
This sequence comes from uncultured Gaiellaceae bacterium, assembly GCA_963820635.1. Classification (GTDB taxonomy): domain Bacteria; phylum Actinomycetota; class Thermoleophilia; order Gaiellales; family Gaiellaceae; genus GMQP-bins7. The sequence continues at coordinate 154,838 of CAWGAN010000002.1, forward strand.
GACCGTGACGAACGGCAACGGGATCCCCGTGACCGGCGCGACGCCCATCGTCATGCCGACGTTCACGAACACCTGGAAGAGGAAGCCGACGACGAGCCCTCCTGCCACCACGACGCCGTAGAGATCCGAGGCCCCTGTGATCACACGCAGCCCGCGCCAGACGACGAGCAGGTAGAGCAGCAGCAGGATCGCGCACCCGACGAAGCCGCGCTGCTCGGCAAGCGAGGCGAAGGCGAAGTCGGTCGCGTGCTCCGGGAGATAGTCGAGCTTCGTCTGGCTCGCCTCGACGACACCGCGCCCGGTGAGGCCGCCCGAGCCGACCGCCGTGATCGACTGGTCGAGGTTGTAGGTGATCCCGCTCGGGTCGGCGCTCGGGTCGAGTGTGAGGCGTGCGGTCTGGTACGGCTTGAGCACCTGCACCCCGGCGGCGGGCAGCAGCCACAGCACAGACACGATCCCGAGCACGCCGACGGCCAGGAGGACGACCAGCTGCCGCCAGCGGAGGCCCACGAAGAACAGCACCGCGGTGAGCGACGCCGCATAGACGAGGGCCGTGCCGAGGTCGGGCTGCATGAACACGAGGAGAATCGGGATCGCACCGAGCCCGATCACCATGAAGATCGTTCGCCAGCGCATGATCGGTCCGGCCCGGTCGACCACGAACCCCGCGATCGCGAGCACGAACAACACTTTGCCGAGCTCCGACGGCTGGAACTGGATGACGCCGAGGTCGAGCCAGCGCCGCGACCCTCGAATCGTCTCCGCAGCCACGAAGACCACGAACATGAGAGCGAGCGTCGTGACGTAGACGAGCTTCCAGTATCTGCGCCAGAGGTCGACCGGAATCAGCGCCGCCACGACGAGCCCGGCCACGCCGACAGCCAGCGGCGAACCCCTGACGAACGACGAAGTAGTCCTCGTCTCCCGGAACGTCGAAGCGCGTGATCCCCGCCACGACCCAGAGGCCATAGCCGACGAGAGCGGCCGCGGCGAGCATCAGAATCCAGTCGAGGCTGCGCAGGAATCCGACGAGCGCGGGCTCCGCACGTGTCGACGCGGAGCGAGAACGCGGGCGGTGGGTGGCCTCGATCATCTAGTCGGTCTCCACCACGGTCGGCGGGGCTGAGGCCTCGACGCCGAAGAAGCGCTCGAAGACCTTCAGCGCCGCGGGCGCCGCGGCAGCCGAGCCGTGCCCGCCGTTCTCGATGAGCGCGCACACGACGATCTTCGCCGCGTCGGACGGCCCCCAGCCGCACCACCAGGACTGATCCTCGAGATGGTCGATCGGATAGCCGGGAAGCGGAACGACCTTCTCCGCGGTGCCCGTCTTGCCCGAGATCGGGACCGGATAGCCGGCGAAGACACCCGAGGACGTGCCTGCGGAAGAGTGCGTCGCGGCGTACATCCCGTCACGGACCGCCGCGAGCGCAGCGGGATCGACGCCAGCCGAGCGCGGTGGCGTGGGAGCGAAGCGCCGCAGGACCACTCGCGGCGACCCCTTCGCCCCGGGCTGCTCGACGTCCGAGACGAGATACGGCGTGACGACCTTCCCGCCGTTGGCGAGCATCGCGTAGAACGTCGCCATCTGCAGCGGCGTGACGAGCAGGTCCTTCTGCCCGATCGACAGCTGGATCGAGTCTCCCGGGTTCCACGCGCGATCCCAGTCGCTCTCGAACGTCTTCTTCCGCCACTCCGGGGTCGGCACCAGGCCGTCCGCCTCGCCGCCGATGTCGAGACCCGTCACCGCGCCGAATCCGAACTTGCGAGCCCACTGCTGCATGCGCACGCGACTGTCGGATCCGCCCTCGTAGAAACGGTTGCCGATGTCGTAGAAGTACGTGTCGCACGACTCGGCGAGCGCCTCGGGAAGCGTCATCGGGCGATTGACGAACGGGTTCCAGTTCACGAAGCGCTGCTTGTCGAGCCCGTAGGTGGCCGTCGGCGTGCACTGGATCGACTCGTAGGCCGAGAAGACGTGCTCCTGCATGCCTGCGAGCGCGGTGACGGGCTTCCACGTCGAGCCGGGCGGGTAGAGACCCGCGGTCGCACGGTTGAAGAGCGGGTTCGACGTGTCGGTGTAGAGCGCCGAGAGCTTCTGCGGGTCGGTGCGCCCGACGAACACGGACGGCTTGTACGTCGGAGACGACGCCATCGCGAGGACCGCGCCGTCGGCCGGGTCGAGCGCGACGATCGCGCCGCCGTCGGCGGCCCAGTGATCGTTCTGATGGGCAAGATCGATCCCGTACTGGAGTGCCTGCTCGGCTGCGCGCTGAAGGCGCATGTCGAGCGTCAGGCGGATCGCGTAGCCCGGCTGGGCCTCGCGCCGCGGCACGTACGGGCTGACCGGACGGCCGAGCGAGTCGACTCGAATCTCGCCGAGCCCGTCCTTGCCGCGCAGGTAGGAGTCGTACGCAGACTCGATCCCGGTCTTTCCGATCCGGTCACCAGCGCGGTAGCCGTCCTTCCGGAGCGCCTTCAGCTCCTCGGGCGAGATCTCGCCCGTGTAGCCGAGAACCTGCGCAGCGAGCGCGGAGTACGGGTAGTCGCGCAGGTAGATCTGGACGATCTCGACGCCGGGGAACTCGGCCTGGTGCTCGTAGAGGTAGTCGACCTGCTCCTCGCCCACCGCGGTCTTCACGACGATCGGAGTCAGGGGGTCGAAGCGTCGCTCCTCGACCTGGCGGGCAAGCGCCCGCGGCGCGACGTCGAGAACCTCGCTGAGGCGCTGGACGAGCTCGTAGCGACCTTCCTTGGGCATGTCCCCCACCCAGAGCTCCACCGCAGTCCCTGCGACGTTCGACACGACGACCCGTCCATGACGATCGAGGAGCGGCCCGCGTGGCGCCTCGACGCGAACGAGGCGCAGCTGGTTGCTCTGAGCAGCGTTCAGGTACTCGTCGCCCGAGAGCACCTGCAGCGACCACAGCCGCAGGAAGAGAACCCCGAACACGGCCAGCGCGACGAAGCCGAGAATCGCGACGCGCAGCGCCAGCTGGGGGGTGAGCCGGTGCGGCTCGCGCACGCGCGGATCCGGAGGCAGAAAGCGACCGGACGGAGCGCGCCGCTGGTGGTACGGGCCGGTCGTCACGAGTGCTTCCTGCCGCGAATACGACCGTGCTTCGCCGGCGAGAACCGAGCAGGCCTAGGACGCAGGGAGGGCCAATACTCGCGAGTATTGGCCCGACCGAGGACGACGGCATGCGAAGTGTTCGCAGCCGCGCGAAGTGCGGTCGTATTCGCGGCAGGGAGCACTAAACAAGAACCTCGACCTCGGGCGCGGACGCGTCGCGCGCTCCTTCGCCCACGGTCGCGCGCACGAGCGCGTGGACCGGAAGGGCGAGCGCCACGTTCAGCACGAACGCGGGCGCGAGTGCCGTGACGAGCGCGTGGCCGGCGACGACCTCCTGGTCGAGGAGGTAGTAGAGGACGTATCCGAATGCTCCTGCGAGGACGGTGATCGTCCCGACTGCGATGACAGGGGCGAAGCGCCGATCCCGACCGGTCGTCTCGCCGTAGCGACCGGCCCAGAATCCGGCGAGCGTGAGGATGAGAGACGTGACCCCGAGCGTCCCGAGCGTCACGAGGTCGACGACGATGCCTCCGACGAATCCGAGGACGGCGCCCGGAGTCGAGCCACGCAGGAGCCCCAGAACGACGACGACCACGAGCAGGAGATCGGGCGCGCCACCCGTGACGACGAGCGACGACACGATGACCACCTGAAGCAGCGCGACGACGAAGACGACGACGGTGGCGCGGAGCCAGGAGGCAGGCGTCATCACGGCCGCCCCGTCGGCACGAGCACGACCAGAGCGTCGAGCGACCCGAAGTCGACGTACGGATCGATCTGCACCTGCTGGAAGAGGTCGGTATCGGTCTGGCCGACGCTCGTGACCCTCCCGATCGGGATGCCCTTGGGGTACAGCGAGCTCAAGGTGCCCGCCCGCCACCCGGCCGTCACGATCTCGTTCCCGCGGCGCACGACGTCCTGTTTGCGCACGCGGTCGAGCACCAGCGTCTCGCGGGTCCCGCGCGCGTGCCGCACGATCCCGGTGGCGCCGGTGCGAAGGTCGATAGCGGATGCGGCGGCCTCCTCGTCGGTGAGCAGCTGCACACGGGCGGATCGCGGTGCGACGCGCACGACCACGCCGACGAGCCCGTCGGCGTTCACCACGGGATCGTTGACCCGGACGCGGTTCTTCGAGCCCGCGGCGATCACGATCGCCTGCGTGAAGGCTCCGCTCGGCCGACCCGTGACCTCGGCCGCAACCGGATCGAAGTCGGCGGGGAAGCGCGGGCCGTCGATGTAGTCGAACAGCTCCCGCAGATAGACGTTCTCCTGGAGGGCAAACTCGCTCTGGATCGCGCGCTGGCGAAGCTCCTGCACCTCCGCGCGAAGCGCCTCGGCCTCCGAGCGTGCGGAGAGCAGGCTGTCGGCCCAGCCGTACACGTCGCGGAAAGGCTGTGCGACGCGTTCGAGACCCACCGCGAACGGCCGCAGCGCCGTCGCGCCGGCCGACTCCACGCCGCTCAGCGGCCCCGAGTCGTCCGACCGAAACGAGAGCGAGATGAGAACGAGCGACGCGAGGACGAGCACCCCGACGACGAGCCGACGCCGAAGTGGCCCGTTACCACGGGGATTCGTCGTGGGGAGGCGCCGGACTGTCAGGCCCAGCGCCGCCGATCGCGCGCTGCGCTGCCGGGACATAGGCGAGGCAGTGTAGCGAGCCTTTTTGCTGGAACTGAGCCACGAACGGCCTCGTCACCGAGGCGCAACAGGCGTTATCAAGCGCAAGATCGGAATCCCGCTAGCGCGGAACTCCGATCGCGCGAAAATCCCTGAAGGCGTCCGCTTCGCGGCCGCATGCGGTCTGCTGTCGCTTGCTCGCTAGGCGCGCAGCAGCCCGTTGCGCCGTGAGTGGCGGGCGCGATTCGAGCGGTGGATCACGTCGAACTCCTCGAGGCTGCGGCCCGAACCGACCGCAACGCACGTGAGCGGGCTCTCGGCCAGGTGAACCGGCATCTGCGTCTCGTGCCGGACGCGCTCGTCGAGACCCTGGAGCAGAGCGCCTCCTCCGGCGAGCACGATGCCACGATCCATGATGTCCGCGGCGAGCTCGGGCGGCGTCTTGTCGAGCGTCGACTTCATCGCGTCGATGATCTGCGATACCGGCTCGTCGAGCGCGCGCCGGATCTCCTCGGACGAGATGATCACGGTCTTCGGCAGGCCGGTGAGCATGTCGCGGCCACGAACCTCGGCCTGGAGCTCTTCACGGAGGCGATACGCAGAGCCGACCTCGAGCTTGATCTCCTCGGCGGTCTGCTGGCCGACGAGCAGCTTGTACTCCTTCTTGATGTGGTTGACGATCGCCTCGTCCATCTCGTCGCCGCCGACACGCATCGACTGCGAGACGACGATGCCGCCGAGCGAGATCACGGCCACCTCGGTGGTGCCGCCGCCGATGTCGACGATCATGTTCCCGGTCGGCTCGGCGACGGGAAGCCCCGCACCGATCGCGGCTGCCATGGGCTCCTCGATGAGGTAGGCCTGGCGCGCACCCGCGGAGAGCGTCGCCTCTTCGACGGCGCGCTTCTCGACCCCGGTGACGCCCGACGGCACGCACACCACGACGCGCGGGTGCGCGAATCGGTGCTGGTGCACCTTCTGGATGAAGTGGCGCAGCATCTGCTCGGTGACGTCGAAGTCGGCGATGACGCCGTCCTTGAGCGGGCGGATCGCGGAGATCGTGCCCGGCGTGCGCCCGAGCATGCGCTTGGCCTCGACCCCGACGGCGTGCACCTCACCCGTGCGCTGGTCGATCGCGACGACCGACGGCTCCGAGAGCACGATGCCGCGCCCACGCACGTAGACGAGGGTGTTTGCGGTGCCGAGATCCACGGCCATGTCGCGGCCGCCGAACCCGGTCATTGACTTGAACCAGCCCATGAGGGACAGCGAGTCTACCTGGGCGTTTGCAGCAGCTTTGGCGCGTGACGCTCGAGGACGGAGACGAGGAGCGCACCGGGAAGACCCACGACGTTGAGATAGTCGCCCTCGATCCGCTCGACCAGACGACCACCGAGACCCTGGATCGCGTAGGCACCGGCACGCCCCTCCCACTCCCCGCTCTCGACGTACGAGGCGACGGTCTCCGCCGTCAGCGGCCGGAACGTCACGTCCGTCGACTCGTGGGCGACCACGTCGTCGCCGGCGCCGAGAAGGCACAGCCCCGAGACGACGGTGTGCGTGCGGCCCGAGAGCTCCCCGAGCATCCGACCTCGCGTCATCTCCGCTCGCCGCCTTGCCGTAGACACGTCCATCGAGGACGACGGTCGTGTCGACACCGAGCGTGACGTGGCCGTCGGTGTGGACGGATCGCGCCTTTCCCTCCGCGTGCCGACGAACGAGCTCGGTCGGGTCGGCGTCGGGTGGGTCGTCCTCGACGTAGTCGGGAGCGACGACGTCGAACGGGATGGCGAGCTGCTCGAGGATCGCGCGGCGCTGCGGCGACGTCGACGCGAGGGTCAGGCGGGCTTGCGCGCCGCCCATATCTCCTCGACCGGCCACTTGCGCGCCCAGTCGGCGGTGACGAACTCGTAGTACTCGTGCGTTTTCGCGCCGTCGGGCGCGAAGAGCTCGACGAGCGCCTCGACTCGAAGCCGGTGTCGCGGAGCACGCGAAGCATGTCGCCGTGACCCAGGTGGAACTCGACTCCGCCGTCCGCCCACGCGATCTTGTGCATGTCCGCGCTGCGGTCGCTGCAGCGTCTCGGACGTGCCTTCCGGGTCCTCGAGCGCGCACAGGATGACGAGCGGGCTGTTCTCGAGGAAGACGAGGCGACCGCCCGGGCGAAGCAGCCGGTACGCCTCCGGAATCCAGAGGTACGGGTCGCACCAGATGCTCGCGCCGTACTCCGAGAAGGCGAGGTCGAAGCTCGCATCCGGGAGCGGGCACGTCCTCCGCGCTCGCCTCGATCAGCGGAAACTCGATCCCGGTCTCCGCCTGCAGCCGCCGTGCGGTGTCGAGCTGCGCCGGGGTGACGTCGATGCCGACCGGGCCGGCCGCCACGCTTCGCGAACCAGGCCGAGAAGTACCCGGTGCCGCACCCGAGATCGACGATGTCGAGACCCGCGACGTCGCCGAGCAGCCCGACCTCGGACTCGGGGACGCCGAACATGCCCCACGTGATCTCTTCGTCGCGCCAGGCGCGATCTGCCTGCGCGTCCGTGTACTCGCGGTTCGACTCCGTCCAGATGCCGCGGTTCTCCGCGACGTAGTCCGACTCAGACAAGTCCGTCGGGGAAGAACAGCGCCAGCTCGCGGCGCGCGCTCGCCTTCGAGTCCGAGCCGTGGACGATGTTCTCGGAGAGCTCGAGCGCGAAGTCGCCGCGGATCGTTCCTGGCGCGGAGTCGAGCGGGTTCGTCGCGCCCATCATCGTGCGGACGACCGAGATCGCCGACTCGCCACTCACGGCGAGCGCGAGCACCGGCCCGGACGTGATGAAGTCGACGAGCGAGCCGAAGAACGGCTTGCCCTTGTGCTCCGCGTAGTGCTCCCGCGCGGTCGCCTTCGGGATCTTCAGCAGTCGCGCGCCGCGCAGCTCGAGGCCGCGCCGCTCGAAGCGCACGACGATCTCGCCGGCGAGGCCGCGACGCATGCCGTCGGGCTTGACGAGGACGAGAGTCGTTTCGCGGGCCATGCGGCCGCGCGAGTCTAGCGCCGCTCGGTTCTCGTGACGTCGTGAGCGCCGGCAAGCCCGGGCGGGATGTCCGTCGCGCAGTACGGGCACACCTGCCAGAGCGACTCCAGCGGCTGCCCGCACGAGGGGCAGGCCGACCTCAGGCGCGTCGTGCACACCGGGCACACGAGGTACGACGACTCGACCTTCGCGCGGCAGACCGGGCAGCGCAGGTCGAGCTGCGCGAGCCGCTCCTCCATCGCCTGGATCTCGAGCTCGCGCTCGCGCGCGTCCTGGATGTACTCGGGCGGCCGGAAGAACATGTAGATGATCGGCCCGAGAAACGGCGGGAAGAGGCCGAGCAGCGTGGCGAGCCCGACGAGCCATGGATCCGCGATACGGCGACGAGCGTCCTTGAACGTCCAGTACGCAGTCGCGAGCCAGAGGACGACGACGATCCCGATCCCGACGTTACGAAGGAGCGTCCAGTCGGGATCGTCGAGCGAGATCTGCAGCAGCGGCACGGCGATGGTCATAGCAGAAGCTTGCCGATTCCGTACCCGACGACGAACGCGACGCCGATGATCGCTCCGACGATGAGTGCGGCGAACGCGAGCACGGCGAGACGCTCGGTCATCCGCGCCACGCCGATCACTGCTCCGCCTGTGCGAGATCGCCGAGGAGGTACAGCGACCCCGTCACGAGCACCGGTTCACCGAGCTCGTGGGCGCGGGCGACCGCCGCGACCGGGTCGTCGACGACCTCCACGTGGTCGAAGTGCCGGTCGGCGAGCTCTGCGAGGTCGGCTGCAGCGAGAGCGCGGGCCGACGACGAGGTCGTGGCGACGAACCGACGACCCGCGCGAGCAAGCGTGCGGAGCATCGTGTCGACGTCCTTGTCGCCGAGGATGGACGCGACAACGGTGTAGTCGTCACGGTCGAGCTGTTCGACGAGGTGACGCGCACCGTCGGGATTGTGCGCACCGTCTCGGACCTCGCCCTCGCGGCGCTCGAAGCGCCCGGGCAGAACGACGTCCGGCGTCGCGCGGATCGCGTGGCCGACGAATGCCTCCGCCGCCTCGCGTGCGCTACCGATGCGGATCTCGCGACCGGGGACGAGGTGGGCGTAGGTGTCGTCGGGCAGGACGACGATCGCGTCGCCCGGCGCGACCGCGAGCTTCTCGGTTGCGATCGCCTCGAGCGTGTCGCCGAGGACGTCGGTGTGCTCGAGCCCGACGTTCGTGAGCAGGACGACGCGCGTCCGCAGGACGTTGGTCGCGTCGTATCGGCCACCGAGGCCCGCCTCGACGACGGCCACGTCGACGCGAGCGTCTGCGAACGCAGCCAGCGCTGCCGCAGTCACGATCTCGAACTGCGTCGCCCCGAGCTCCTCCGCCGGCGTGCGGACTCGGGCGACGGCGGCTTCGAAGTCGGCTTCGGCGCCGTTCACGCGGATTCGCTCGCTCCAGCTCGCGACGTGTGGCGAGATCGTCGAGCCGACAGCGAGCCCTTCCGAGAGCAGAAGCTGCTCGATCGTCACCGTCGCCGTCGACTTGCCGTTCGTGCCGACGACGTGAATCGCGGGGTAGGCGTCCTGCGGGTTCCCGAGCTCGGCGAGCAGCGCGCGCATCCGCTCGAGCCCGAAGCCGTCGCGCGGCCACGGGCTCATCGCATCGAGCCACTCGACTGCCGACATGCTCCTACGCTTCGAGAGCGCCGAGCTCGCGGCGGTAGCGCTCGAGCTTCTCGCGCTCGGCGACGACGACCTCGGCCGGCGCGTTCGCGACGAAGCGCTCGTTCGCGAGCATCCCTTCGCTGCGCGCGACCTCCTTGCGCAGCCGCTCGATCTCGGCGTCGCGGTTGTCGTCGACCCGCGCGCGATCGGGGCGGACGACGGCCGCGAAGATTCTCCGCTCGTCGTCCGAGCCGAGCTCGACCTGGACACCGCTGCGCCGGAAGATCTGCGCTGCCTCCTGCACGCGGTCGAGCGCGCCCGCGTCGGCTGCGAACCGGTCGTCTGGCTCCGGCCACGGCGAGACGATCAGCCGCGCCGTCGCGATCCGGAAGCTGCGACCAGATCTCCTCCGTCACGTGCGGCATCACGGGATGCAGGAGCGCGAGCAGCCGCTCGAGCGCCGCGAGCGCAGTCGAGATCGCCTCCGCGTCACGGTCGTAGAGCCGTGGCTTGATCGCCTCGGCGTACCAGTCGCAGAAGTCGTCGAACGTGAGGTGGTAGAGCGTCGCCGTCGACTCCGAGAAGTCGAATCGCGCCCACGCGTCCTCGAGCTCGGCGCGAGCAGCGTCGAGCCGCGCGAGGATCCAGCGCTCCTCGAGGCTCTGCGGCGCCGCGGACACCCCGACGCCCTCGGCGTTCTGGAGGATCAGCCGCGACACGTTCCAGAGCTTGATCGCGAGCTTGCGCCCCTCCTCGATCGCGCCGTACGAGAAGCGCACGTCCTGTGTCGACGAGATCTTGAGCAGCCCGTAGCGCGTCGCGTCCGCGCCGTACTCCTCGATCGGCTCCATCGGGTCGATGCCGGTTCCGAGGCTCTTCGACATGCGCCGGCCGTCGAGCGCGAGCACCGTCGAGTGGATGATCACGTCCGTGAACGGGATCTCGCCCAGTGCCTCGAGGCCCGTCCAGATCATGCGGTTCTCCCAGAGGCGGATGATCTCGCGCGCGGTCGAGTTGACGTTCCCCGGGTAGTAGCGCGCGAGCTCGGGCGTCTCGTCCGGCCAGCCGAGCGTGGCGAACGGCCAGAGCGCCGACGAGAACCAGGTGTCGAGGACGTCGGTCTCGCGCTCGAGCTCCGTGCGAACCGCACTCGGCGCACGCCGACGGCTCGTCGACCTGAACGGTCAGATGGCCGTCAGGGCAGGTCCAGATCGGGAGCTGATGTCCCCACCAGAGCTGCCGCGAGATGCACCAGTCGGGCGTCTCCTCGAGCGAGGTGATGGCGAAGCGATGCTGCGACTCCGGGTGGAAGCGGACGCGCGCTCCTGCGAGCGCCGCGATCGCGGGCGCCGCGGGCTCCTTCATCGCGCACCACCACTGCAGCGAGATCAGGGGCTCGATGCGCGAGTGGCAGCGCTCGCAGGTGTCCGACCGAGTGGCGGTACGGCTCGCGCTTCTCGACGAGCCCGCGTTCCTCGGCCCACGCGATCACGCGTGCGCCGGCCTCCTCCTGCGTCAGGCCCGCGAGATCTCCGGCGACCTCGCTCATGCGTCCGTCCCAGCCGACGGCCATCGGCTCGGGGAGCCCGTGGTCGCGTCCGATGTCGAAGTCCAGCGGGTCGTGACCGGGCGTGACCTTGAGCGCGCCGGTGCCGAACTCGCGGTCGATGCGCTCGTCGGCGATGACCGGGACGCGGAGCTCGGTGTACGGGACGATCACCTCGCGACCGATCGCGTCCCGGTAGCGCGGATCGTCCGGGTGCACCGCGACGGCGACGTCGGCGAGGATCGTCGCCGGTCGCACCGTCGCGATCGAGACGCCGTCGCGTCCGTCGCCGTCCGCGAACGGGTAGCGGATCGTGTACAGCGTGTCGTCCATCTCCTCGTGCACGACCTCGAGGTCGGAGATCGCCGTCTGGTGGAACGGGCACCAGTTCACGATGCGGTTCGCGCGGTAGATCCAGCCGCGCTCCCAGAGCCGCACGAAGAACGTCATGACCGCGCGGACGTAGTCGTCGTCCATCGTGAAGCGCTCGCGCGAGTAGTCGAGCGAGCAGCCGAGCCGCCGGAACTGGCCCATGATCGTGCGGCCCGTTCTGCTCGAGCCACTCCCACGTCCGCTCGACGAACGCGTCGCGGCCGATGTCGTGGCGCGAGAGCCCCTCCTTCGCGAGCGCCTTCTCGACGACGTTCTGCGTCGCGATGCCCGCGTGGTCGTACCCCGGCTGCCAGAGCGTGTCGAACCCGCGCATGCGGTGCCAGCGGATCAGCACGTCCTGCAGGGAGCCGTTCAGCGCATGGCCGATGTGCAGGTCGCCGGTGACGTTCGGCGGCGGCACGCAGATCACGAACGTTCGCTCGTCGCGCGCGCCGGCGCCGGCCGCGTACAGGCCTTCGGCCTCCCACGTCTCCTGCCAGCGCGCCTCGACGCCGCCCGGTGCGTACCGTGGATCCATCGCGCGAGAGTCTAGGGAGGTGTCGTCGCGGCGCTCGTCAGCTACGCGCTGCGGCGCCGCAGGGCTACCGGGGACAGGTGGGAGCCTCTCGAGTCGCCGTGCATCGCGTCAGGGTACTGCGCGTCAGCCGCCGAGCACCAGGATCGTGCTCGTCCCGTGGGCGCAGAGGCGGCCCTGCGCGTCCTCGATCCGCGCCTCCGTCGTCGCGACGCGACGCCCCGGATGGATGATCGAGCCGGTACAGCGGATCACGCCGGTCTCGACGGTCAGAGCTCGCGTGAAGTTCGACTTCACCTCGAGCGTCGTCCAGCCGACCGGCTCGTCCAGCGTCGTGACGAACGCGAGCCCCATCGCCGAGTCCATGAGCGTCATCGCGAGACCTGCGTGGACGATGCCGATCGGGTTGTAGTGGAACTCCGCCGGCTCGCACTCGAAGAGCGCGTGGCCGCGTTCGGCCTCGACGAGCCGGAAGTCGAGCGTCTTCGCGATGGGAGGAGGTGGAATCTCGCCTGCGGCCATCAGCTGCATGAGCTCGAGGCCCGAGCGACCGGCCATCGCGTCGCTCAACGCGAACGGGTCGTCCCAGGTGTACGTCCGCGAGCGGTCGGTCACCAGCCGGACGCTAGCGACCGACGGCGTAGCCCTGCATGCCACGTGGGTTCGCACCGGCGCGCAGGAGGCCGTCAGGCTCGCGCGCGACGGCCGTGACGCGGCCCGCGGACCACGCCGGCCAGACGGAGACGTCGTGTCCGCGCCGCTGGAGGTCGGCGATCGTCCGCGAGTCGAAGCGCGACTCGAGCGCGAGCGACTTCGACGCGAAGCCGCGTGGGAAGAACGACGAGATCAGGTGGTCCGAGTGGAACTCGGGCGCGTCGATCGCCTCCTGGAGGTTCATCCCGAGATCGACGTGCCGGAGGAACGCGTGCAGCGCCCACTGCTCCTGCTGGTCGCCGCCGGGAGTGCCCCACGCGAGGTAGGGCTCGCCGTCGCGAAGCGCGAGGCCGGGACAGAGCGTCGTGCGCGGTCGGGTTCCCGGCTTCGAAGCGACGAGGCGAGCCCCTCCTCGAGCCAGAACATCTGCGCGCGCGTTCCGAGCGGCCAGCCGAGCGCGGGGATGACGGGCGAGCTCTGAAGCCAGCCGCCGCTCGGTGTCGCAGAGATCATGTTTCCGAAGCGGTCGGCGATGTCGAGATGCACGGTGCCGCGGCCGGGCTCGCCCGAGCCGGCCGTCGCCTCGGCCGCGCGCAGCGCGGGAGCCGGCCGATCCCGGGCCGGTACTCCGCCGAGGCGTCGTCGCCGACGAGCGCGCGCCGCGTCGTCGTTGTACTCCGCCGAGAGGAGCGTCTCGAGCGGGACGTCCTCGGCGTCGCCGTACAGCGCGTCGCGATCGGCGAACGCGAGCTTCCCGCACTCGACGATCACGTGGACGAGCTCGGCGGTCGAGAGCTCGCCGAGGTCGAAGCCCTGCAGCAGAGCGAGCTGCTGCAGGCCCACCGGCCCGGCCGCCCACGGCTGCGTCTTGCAGACCGTCAGCCCGCGGTAGTCGAAGGTGGCGACCGGCTCGATCGTCGCCTGCCACGTCGCCAGGTCCGCGCCGGTGAGGAGACCGCCCTCGGCGGCGCTGAAGCGGTCGATCTCCTCGGCGACGAAGCCCTCGTAGTACGCGAGCCGCGCCTTCTCGATCTCCTCCTCGCGCGAGCCGCCGCGGCTCTCGTCGACGATGCGCCGATACGTCGCCGCGAGCGCCGGGTTCCGGAACAGCGCACCTGCCGCGGGCGCAGGAAGGTACAGCTCGCGCGAGCCGGGCCAGCTCGCGAGCAGCTCCTCGTTGAGCTCGATCGTCGCGCGGATGCGCTCGTGCAGCGGGTAGCCGTGCTCGGCGTACCCGATCGCGAACTCGAGCACGTCGCCGAGCCGCCACGTCCCGAAGTCGCGGAGCAGGAGCAGCCAGCCGCCGAACGCTCCCGGCACGCAGGCAGCCAGGACGCCCGTGCCGGGGATGAGCTCGTGGCCGAGCTCGTGGAAGCGCTCGATCGTCGCCGCCGCGGGTGCGACGCCCTGGCCGCAGAGCGCGAGCGGCTCGCCGCGCTCGGCCGACCAGAAGCACGCGCGGGAACCTCACCTCCCGGCCCGTTCAGGTGCGGCTCGACGACCTGGAGCACGAAGCCGGTCGCGACGGCCGCGTCGAACGCGTTGCCTCCGCGCTCGAGCACCGCCATCCCGGTCTGCGACGCGAGCCAGTGCGTCGACGCGACCATCCCGAAGGTGCCGCGGAGCTCCGGGCGGGTGGTGAAGGTCAGGGACGCACCACGAAGTACGCGTTGAACGGGTCGTGCTCGAGGAGGTGCACGTCGACCGAGGTGAACCCCGCCTCGGCCAGGAGCTCGCGCGCCTTCTGCTCGCCCCACATCGCCCCGAGCCCGTCGCCTCCCTGCGCGAGCGAGACGGTCATGCAGTGCATGCACGAGATCATGTAGAGGAGCGGCCCGCCGGGGTGGTCGATGTTCTCGTGGTGATGGCTCGAGCCCTGGATGTCCTGCATGAGGTACGTCCCGTCGGGCTCGAGCGAGCGCCGGATGCCCTTCAGCAGCGCGAGCGGCCGCGCCTGGTCGTGCACCGCGTCGAACGTCGTGACGTACGCGAACGCCTCGGGCTCCGCGTCCTCGTCGAACGTGCTGAGGTCGCGCTGCGCGAAGCTGACGTTCTCGAGCCCGCGTTCTGCCGCCTGGCCCGTCGCGTACGCGATCGCGTCGTGCGAGAGGTCGTAGCCCTGGAAGGTGCTGTTCGGGAAGCGCTCGGCGAGCATGAGGAGCGCACGACCGCGCCCGCATCCGAGGTCGAGGAGCGACACGCCTTCCTCCAGTCGCTCGCTCATGCCGGGGACGAGCGGGAGGATGTGCGAGAAGAGCACCGAGAGGACCGTCTGCGCGCTCTCCTCGGCCATGACCTCGTGGAAGCGCGCGTAGCGCTCGTAGGGCACGCCGCCGCCCTTCGCGAAAGCAGTCGACGATGTCGTCCTCGACGGCGGAGAGGCTCGTGATCCACTGCGCCTCGACCGCGAGGTTGTCGGGAGAGGCAGCGCGCGTCAGCCAGGCGGCGTGCTCCGCGGGCAGCGAGTAGCGGGCCGTCGCAGGATCGAGCTCGACGATGCGACCGGCCGTCATCGCGCCGAGCCACTCGCGCACGTAGCGCTCGTCGAGGCCGGCCGCGTCGGCGAGCTCCTGGCTCGTCGCGCCGCCGTGCTCTGCGAGCGCGTCGAACAGGCCCGTGCGATGGCCGACGGAGATCATCACCGCGAGCGCACCGCCGTTCAGCAGGTCGAGCATGCGCCCGGCGAACGCCTCGGCGCGCGTTTCGTCGTACGTCGTCGACGACACGTTCAGCCTCCTCGGTCAGCGTGAGAGGAGAAGGCTAACCGCGACGGCGCTACGCGGACTCTTCGGCGAGCTCGTCGAGCTCGTCGGCGACGGCCGCTGCCCCGCTCGTGACGAGGGTCGGCTTCTGGCCGCGCGAGATCGTCTCCTTCGTCAGCACGCACTTCGTGACGTCCGTGCGTGACGGGAGCTCGAACATGACGTCGAGGAGCGCGAGCTCGATGATCGAGCGGAGGCCACGAGCACCGGTCTCGCGCGCGAGTGCGTGCTGGGCGATCTCCCAGAGCGCGTCCTCGGTGAAGACGAGCTCGATCGAGTCGTAGCCGAAGAAGCGCTGGTACTGGCGGACGAGCGCGTTCTTGGGCTCGGTGAGGATCTCGACGAGATCGTCGCGTGTGAGCTGGTGCACGGCCGAGACGACGGGCAGGCGACCGACGAACTCGGGAATCAGCCCGAACGTGATGAGGTCCTCGGGCATGACCTCCGTCAGGAGCTCGGAGCTCTCGGCCGCGTTGCGCGACCGAACGTCCGCCGAGAAGCCGACGGTGTTCTTCCCGATCCGGCGCTCGATGATCTTGTCGAGACCGGCGAACGCGCCACCGCAGATGAAGAGGATGTTCGTCGTGTCGATCGAGAGGAACTCCTGGTGCGGGTGCTTGCGCCCGCCCTGCGGAGGCACGGAGGCGATGGTGCCCTCGAGGATCTTGAGGAGCGCCTGCTGGACGCCCTCGCCCGACACGTCGCGCGTGATCGACGGGTTGTCCGCCTTCCGCGCGATCTTGTCGACCTCGTCGATGTAGATGATCCCGGTCTCGGCCTTCTTGATGTCGAAGTCGGCAGCCTGGATCAGCTTCAGGAGGATGTTCTCGACGTCCTCACCGACGTAGCCCGCCTCGGTGAGCGCCGTCGCATCGGCGATCGCGAACGGGACGTTCAGGATCCGCGCGAGTGTCTGCGCGAGCAGGGTCTTACCGCAGCCCGTCGGGCCGAGAAGCAGGATGTTCGACTTCTGGAGCTCGACCTCGGCGGCATCCTCGAGGCCCATCCGCACGCGCTTGTAGTGGTTGTAGACCGCGACCGCGAGCGTGCGCTTCGCCTCTTCCTGCGAGACGACGTAGTCGTTGAGGACGGAGTAGATGTCGAGCGGCTTCGGGAGATTGTCGAGGTCGAGCTGCGCGGGAGACGTGAGCTCCTCGTCGATGATCTCGTTGCAGAGATCGATGCACTCGTCGCAGATGTAGACGCCGGGACCAGCGATCAGTTTCTTGACCTGACGCTGAGACTTTTCCCGCAGAAGCTGCAAAGCAGCTGCTCATTACCCTCGCTCGCCCGAGCCATCCCTGTCTCCTTTTACTCTCTAGACCCTTGTTTGTGCAAGGCCAGGATTCGCTAGCGCGAATCCTGGCCGCACGAAGATCCCTGAAGGCGTCCGCTTCGCGGCCGCAAGAGCTCGCGACCTCGCCTCGCAGCGGATCGCCGCGAATCGGCCGCACGAAGATCCCTGAAGGCGTCCGCTTCGCGGCCGCAGGGGCAGCGCTGACTTCATCGTCATGTGCTCCGCTTGCATGGTTATGCGCGGCTCTCGATGACCCGGTCGATGACCCCGTACTCCTGCGCCTCGGCGGCCGTCATGTAGTAGTCACGATCCATGTCCTTGGCGACCTTCTCGGTCGTCTGACCGGTGTGCTTGGACATGATCTCCTCCATTAGCCGCTTGAGGCTGATTACCTCCCGCGCCTGGATCTCGATGTCCGTCGGCTGCCCGGAGAAGCCCGCCGGATCCCTGGTGGATCAGGATCTTCGAGTGTGGCAGCGCGCTGCGCTTCCCGGTCGTGCCGCCCGCGAGGATGACCGCGCCCATCGACATCGCCATGCCGACGCAGATCGTCTGCACGTCGGGCTTGATGAACTGCATCGTGTCGTAGATCGCGAGCCCGGCATACACGATGCCACCCGGCGAGTTGATGTAGATCGAGATGTCCTTGTCGGGGTCCTCGGACTCGAGGTGGAGCAGCTGCGCGACGATGAGGTTCGCGATCTGATCGTCGATCGGGGTTCCCAGAAAGATGAGTCGCTCGTTGAGCAGGCGCGAGTAGATGTCGAACGAGCGCTCGCCGCGCGAGGTCTGCTCGATCACCATCGGAATCAGAGGGCTCATTCAGTCTCCTTGCTACCGGGGGTCCACAACTTCGTCTCCGCTTCGGGTTTTTCCTTGTCGGGTGTCCAGAGCTTGTCTCTCGCCTCGGCGAGCTCGGGCGCGATGGGCTTGACGTCTGCGACGAGGCGGTCGAGCGCCGCCCGGAGTCGCAGGTCTTCGCGGATCGACTCCTGCTGCCCGTGCGTCCAGACGTCCTCGATGACTCCTTCGGCGTCGTCCTCGCCGGACGCCGCGGCCTCCTCGCGAATGTATGCCTTGATCTCGTCGTCGGAGACGTCGATGCCGGCCTTCTCGGCGAGCGCCTCGAGGGCGAGCTCGCGCGCGACGGAGACGGCGGCCTCGAGCACCATCTGGCGCTCGAGATCCTGCGCGCTCCCCCCGCTGGCCGCGAGGTAGGTCTCGAGCGAGATGCCACGGCGCTCGAGCGAGCGCGCGAACCCGGTGAGCAGATCGGCTGCACGTGTGCGGACGAGCGGGATCGCCGGTTGCACCGCGGAGGCGCGCACGAGCTCGTCGACGGCAGACATGCGGAACGCCGCGTCGATCTCGGCGTCGAGCTGCTCGCGCAGCGTCGACTCGATGCTTGCGCGCAGCTCGGCGAGCGTGTCGAACTCGCTCGCGGCGCGCGCGAGCTCGTCGTCGAGCTCCGGCAGCACCTTCTCCTGCACCTCGCGCACGGCGATCTCGACGCGTCGAGCTCGAGCCGTCCGCGAGCGGGAACGCGATCTGCTTCGTCTCCCCGGCCGTCGCTCCGATGAGCGCCGCCTCGATCTCCGGGGCGAGTCGTCCACCACCCAGCTCGACGACCGTGTCCGGCTGCGCCTCGCCTTCGGCGTCGACGAGATCGACGACGAGCGTGTCTCCCGCCTGAGCTGCCCGCTCGCCTGCCGGCGCGAGCTCCGCGACGGACTCGCGGAGCGCCTCGATCTCGGCGTCCAGCGACTCCTGCGGAATCTCGACCTCGGCGCGCGGTACCTCGAGCTGCGGTCCAGTCGACGAGCTCGGGGAGCGCCTGCACCTCGACAGTCGCGACGAAGCTCCAGGCCTCGTCCGCGGTTCCGGGAAGCTCGAACTCGTACTGCGGGTCGGACGACGGGCCGCACGCGGCTGCGTGACGCAGCGTTCCAGAACCACCCGCCGATGTGGCTGTCGACGGCCTCCGCGTAGATGCGTTCCTTCCCGAGCCGCGATACGAGAACCTGCGTCGGGATCTTCCCCTTGCGGAAACCGGGGATCTTCACGCTCTCGGACAGATCCGACATCGCGTGCTCGACCGCGTGCTTGACCTGGTCGGGCGAGACGTCGACCGTGAGGCGCACGCGGTTCTCGCCGAGGTTCTCAACGGCCGTGGGCATTGGGCCATTCAACCAGCCGCGGATAGGGTCAGGCCCGATGGAGCGGTACGACGTCGTCGTCGTCGGAGTCGGCGGAATGGGGAGCGCCGCGCTCTACCACCTCGCCCGCCGCGGCAAGCGCGTCCTCGGGCTCGAGCGTTTCGACCTGCTCCACGAGCAGGGCTCCTCGCACGGGCTCACGCGGATCATCCGCCTCGCGTACTTCGAGCACCCCGACTACGTGCCGCTCCTTCGCCGTGCGTACGAGCTGTGGCGCGAGCTCGAGTCCGAAGCGGGCGAGCAGCTCCTCCACGTCACCGGAATCGTCGAGGGCGGCGAGCGGATCCTCGACGGCGTGCTGCGCTCGTGCGCCGAGCACGACCTCGAGCACGAGGTGCTCGACGGAGCGGAGGTCGCGCGCCGGTTTCCGGCATTCCGGCTGCCCGAGGACATGCAGG
The DNA here is from genome assembly GCA_963820635.1 of uncultured Gaiellaceae bacterium. Taxonomy (GTDB): domain Bacteria; phylum Actinomycetota; class Thermoleophilia; order Gaiellales; family Gaiellaceae; genus GMQP-bins7. The sequence goes on from CAWGAN010000002.1 coordinate 173,972, forward strand.
TCGTCCATCAGCCGGACGGAGGATTCGTCGTCCCTGAGCGCTGCATCGTGGCGCACGTCGAAGGCGCGCTCGCACGAGGAGCCGTGCTGCGCGCACGTGAGCGGGTTCTCGAGTGGGAGGAGACGAGAAGGCGGAGTCCGCATTCGCACCGATCGTGGGAGCGTCGAGGCCGAACGCCTCGTGCTGACCGCGGGCGCGTGGTCGCGAGGACGTCGCGCGACTACCGGTCGGAATGGTGCACGGCGTACGTCAAGCCCTGGCGTGGTTGCAGCCGACGACGCCCGAGCTCTTCGCGCCGCGAGCGGATGCCCGTCTTCAACCTCCTGCTCGACGGCGAGCACTTCTACGGCTTCCCCGACCCACGGCATCCCGGGGTTCAAGCTCGGCCGCTACGATCACGTCGAGTCCGAAGCGGCGATCCCGACTCGATCTCGCGCGAGCCGACGCTCGACGACGAGGTGCCGTTGCGCGCGTTCGCCGAGCGCTACTTCCCCGAAGGCGCGGGCCCGACCGTCGCGCTCAAGACCTGCCTCTTCGAACCGTCACCCGACGAGCACTTCCTCATCGACCGGCACCCGGACGCCGCGGCGGCGGTCGTCGGCGCCGGCTTCTCGGGGCACGGCTTCAAGTTCTGCTCGGTGGTCGGAGAGATCCTCGCCGACCTGGCACTCGACGGCGAGACGCGCCACGACATCGGGCTCTTTCGCCTCGACCGCTTCTGAGACGCCGATGCGGGCGGGAGGACTCGAACCTCCAAGAGCCGAAGCTCAACGGGTCCTAAGCCCGTCGCGTCTGCCAGTTCCGCCACGCCCGCGCGAGCCAAGTGTAGGGGCGAGGCTCGCCTCGCCCTAATAGCGCCCGACGAGCAGCGCGAAGGTCTCGCGCATGCTCTCCGCCACCAGCCCGACGAGCGCGACGATGACGAGAATCGCCGCCGCGCTGAGCACCTCTCCCGTCGCCGACAGCACGAGCAGAGCCGTGAAGCTGCCGAGGACGAGGAAGGCGGTCGAGAGAGGCCGTCGGGTGTACGTGCCGAGCCCGAGCCCGACGAGGAACGCGGCGCCGAACACCACGATTCCGAGTGTCATGGCGCGAGGGTAGGACCGCCGTCGGACGGACCGGACCGCGTCCGAGAGCCTCGACGCTCAAGAACCAGTCGCTCACGAGCCGATTCACGTCGCGAGATGCCTCACCCCAGGTGGGTTCAGCTGACGCGCGCGGCCGCTGCCGCGGGCCTGGCCGGGTTCGCGGCCTACACGCTGCTGGCGCCTGCAGACGACGGTCTCTTCACGTTCTTCAACACCTGGGTCTACGACGGCCTGATGGTGCTCGCGTGCGTCATCGCCGGATCGCACGCCTATCTCGTCGCCAAGGAGCGCGTCGCCTGGACGGTCATCACGCTCGCGATCGGCGTGCTGGACGTTCGGCGAGATCTGGTACGCGGTCTTCAAGCCGGAGACCTACCCGTCGATGGCCGACGCTCGGCTTCATCGCCTTCTACCCGCTCCTCTACGTCGGGATCGTCCTGCTGCTCCGCTCACGCGCCCGGTCGATCGGCGGCACGCTCTGGCTCGACGGGCTGACCGCGGCACTGGCCGCCGCCGCGCTCGGCGCCGCAATCCTCGTCGAGCTCGTGCTCGAGGGCACGGAGGGGTCGACGTCGACCGTCGTCACGAACCTCGCCTACCCGCTCGGCGACGTGCTCCTGCTCTCGGTCGTCTTCGGCGTCTTCTCGCTCACGGGCTGGACGGCCCGGCCGCCGCTGGCTTCTCCTCGGGCTCGGCGTGCTCTCGACGGCGCTCGCGGACTGCGATCTACCTCTTCCAGTCGGCGGACGGCACGTACGTCGAGGGGACGTGGATCGACATCCTCTGGCCGACCGCGCTGCTGCTCATCGCCGTCGTCGGCCTGGGTGCCCGACCGCACGCGCGCAGGCCTCGAGGTCGACGGGCGACCGCTGCTCGCCGTGCCGGCGGCGTGCGCGCTCGTCGCCACCGGGATCCTCGTGTACGACCACTTCACTCGCTTGAACCTGCTCGCGATCGTCCTCGCGTCGGCGACGCTCGTCGCTCGTCGTCGTGCGCCTCGCGGCCACGTTCCGGGAGAACAGCCGTCTCTTCGAGCTGACCCGCGCAGGAGGCGACGACGGACGCGCTGACCGGCCTCGGCAACCGCCGGCAGCTGCTCAACGACCTCGCGCGCACGGCTCGACGGCGAGGCGCGTGCAGCCGACGCTCCTCATGCTCTTCGACCTCGACGGCTTCAAGGGCTACAACGACACGTTCGGCCACCCGGCCGGCGACGCGCTCCTCGCGCGGCTCGGCGAGAAGCTCGCGGCCGTGCCGGGCTCGAGACGGCGCCGCCTACCGACTGGGCGGCGACGAGTTCTGCCTCCTCGCATCGGTCGGCGAAGGCGAGGCGGAACCGCTCATCGACCGCGCCTGCGAGGCGCTCACCGAGCGAGGGGAAGGGTTCGAGATCGAGACCTCGTTCGGCGCGATCATGCTTCCCGACGAGGCGACGGACCCGAGCCAGGCGCTGCAGCTCGCCGACGAGCGCCTCTACGCCCAGAAGTACTCGCGGCGAGGCGAGGGCGATCGCACGATGGCGGCGCTCCTCGAGGCGCTGTCGGTCCGCGACCCCGATCTGCAGGCGCAGCTCGCCGGGGTCGGCTCGCTCGCCGGCGATATCGGCCGCATGCTCGGGCTCCGCCGCGACGAGCTCGAGGAGCTCGACCGCGCCGCCCAGCTCCACGACCTCGGCAAGCTCGCCGTGCCGGACGAGATCCTCTCGAAGCCCGGCCCGCTCGACGAGCGCGAGTGGGCGTTCGTCCGACAGCACACCATCGTCGGCGAGCGGATCCTCCGCGCGTCACCGGCGCTGCGCAGCGTCGCGACCGTCGTCCGCGCGTCGCACGAGAACTGGGACGGAAGCGGCTACCCGGACGGGCTCGCGGGCGAGGACATCCCGCTCGCCTCGCGGATCATCCGCGCGTGCAACGCGTTCGTCGCGATGACGTCGAACCGGCCGTATCGCGAGGCGTTCCCCGTCGACGAAGCGCTGAACGAGCTCATGCGCTGCGCCGGCACGCGACTTCGACCCGAACGTCGTCCGCGTCCTCGTCGCACGCGTCCGGGACGAGCAGGAAGCCGAGCGAGCCGCCTAGCCGGCGCGGGCATACTGGGCGCCAGAGGCCCCGTAGCTCAGTGGATAGAGCGACAGACTTCGAATCTGTGCGCGGAGGTTCGACTCCTCCCGGGGCCACTTCGAGCCGCACGGTGCCGCGTCGCTGACTCGCGTGAGGCGATCCAGCGAAGCGTGCGGAAGCTCGTGAACGCGACTTCGAGCCCGCTTGCGCGGAGCCCGCGGCTAGGGGAGATCGAGTAGCCGGCGCGGACGCAGCTCCGGACGTAGCGGCTAGCCCGACCGCAACGACGATGGCGATGGCGCCGACGTAGTGGATTCGATTCATGGGCATCTCGCTCTCCAGTTCCCCGAGGGACGGAGCGGTGCGCCCTCGCGCACCGCTCCGTCTGGTTCAGCGCACTTACGGAAGGGTCAGGAAGCCCTCGTACCGTGCATACCACGGGCATCCGAGGCCTGCATGGCCACCTCGCCCCTTGCCGACGATCCCGGCGTACTGGCCGGTCCCGCGCACGACCTTCCAGGTACTGAAGGCGATGCTGTCTTCTTCGCCGTCGCGGTTTGAGTCGTCCGCGACGCTGACCCACTCGTTCCGGTCTCGAATCGTGAGGGTTCCTCGCTTTCCGGTGAGTGTCGCCACACCGCCGTCGTAGATCGTGACTTTCTGTCCGTCGCGCACCACGTCGCGTCCGGGGATGCTCAAGAAGTTGTGGCTGATCGTGCCCGAGTCGGCCTTCAGGGATCCGAACTGCTGCGGCGTGAATACAAACGTCCCCTGCGACTTCCCCGGCCGACAGATCTTCATGTCGATCGTCACCCGCTGTTTCGCTGCGTTAGGACCGGCCGTCGCAACAGCCGTCAGGATGATCGTCGCGACGAGCGCAACGAGTATGGCCTGTATCGCTCTCATGCCTACCTCCGTTAGAGACGACTCGATGTCGGCATGGAGGGTCGCTCGGCGGTCTTGCAGCCGGCTCGCAGAAAGCTCGAAATCGCCTGCTTTCCAGGAACTGCGAAGCGTGGTTAGCTAGGTGACACGACTGCGTCAGAACCTCTCCGTTTTTGCATCCTCGGCGAGCTACAAGCCGAGGTCGGCGAACGCGCGCTCGAGCTCGGCGGGCCGAAGCAGCGGGCTGTGCTCGCAGCTCTGCTTCTCCGCAGGGAGGAGGTCGTGCCCGTCGAGCGCCTGTTCGATGAGGTCTGGGGGGATGATCTCCCGGCTTCCGCAACGCACAGCCTGGAGTCATACGTGTCCCGGCTCCGCCGGGCTCTCTCCCCGTACGGGGTTACCGTCGAGCGACGGGGAGGCGGCTACCGGATCGTCCTCGGTGGGGCCGTTCTCGACTCGCAGGTCTTCGAGGCGCTCGTGGAGCAAGCCGCTCAGGCGTTGGCCGGTGGCGACAATACGCGTGCCGCCTCCATCGCGAAGGAGGCACTCGGTCTCTGGCACGGCCCTGTTCTCGCGGACGTGTCGCTGCACCAGGAGAGCCGTGCGGAGGCCGAGCTTCTCGACGAGCTTCGCTTGCGGGCGTTCGAGATCCGCATCGACGCGGATCTTGCCCGTGGCCGCCATGCCGAGCTCGTGGGAGAGCTGCGCCGGCTGGTCGAGGAAACGCCGTATCGCGAGCGGCTTGTCGCGCAGCTCATGGTCGCGCTGTATCGCTCGGGTCGCCACGTCGAGGCACTCGAGGTCTACGAGCGGACGCGGCACGACCTGAGACGATCTCGGCCTCCGGCCGGGCGAGGAACTCCAGCGCCTCGCCGGGCAGATCGTCCGCCAGGAGCCTCACCTTCGAACGCCGGCACCGCCGGCACCAGCCGGTGCAGCCGGTGCAGGTCCGCGACGGTCAGCGGGCGAGGTTAAGAGCTCGGAGCGTGCCCGCGATTGTCCTTGCGGGGGCAGTGGCTGTCGCCGTGACGGCGATCGCCGTCCGCCAGTTCGTCCTGACCGATGCAGGCTTGCCGGGCTCCGGGGGCTCGACTCGCGTCGCGCTGATCCGAATGTGGGATCCAGGCAGCCTCGGCAGCCGCGACGAAGCGGGTTGGAGGCCGTTCGTGGAAGGGCTTCTGGAAGCCGAGCGCAAGCACGAGCTCGAGACCGAGATAGTCGACCTGTTCCCGCGCCGCCCACCGTCGGGCGGCCGAAACGAGCCGGGCTCGAAAGCCGATGTCGACCGGCTTTCTGCGCGCCTCCGGTCCGGGGACTTCGATCTGGTGCTGTGGCCTCTTGGGATCCCGGCGCTGCGGTTCTTCGACGTCGTCCCCCAGTACCCCGAAACGCATTTCGTCTTCCTCGACTACTGCTGTGCGCAGGGGTTCGAGCTCGGAGGCGCTCCCAATGTCACGGCGCTGTCGCTACGCACCGGCCGGGCCGCCCATCTCGCCGGCTACCTGAGCGGCCTCATGGAGGCTCGGCGAATGCCGCAGGGTGGTCGACACGTTGTCTCGATCATCAGCGCAGAGTCGAATTTCCCACCACAGCAGACATTGGTTCAAGGGTTCTCAACGGGGGCGCGGCGCGCCCTTCCGGGCGTGGAGGTTCGCAGCGATTATTCATTGGAGTACGACGACCAGGCGACCTGCGAAAGGATCGCGAACCGGCAGATCGACGCCGGCTCAGGCGTCGTCTTCGCCACAGCAGGCGAGTGCAGTAGGGGTGCCCTCACGGCCGCCGCCATTCGCGGCGTGTGGGGCGTCGCGAGCGGCGGCGATCTCTCGCACCTCGGCCCGCACATTCTCGCCTCTGCGTCGCAGCGCTACGATCACCTCGTCGAATCGACTGTGAGCTGGTACCTGGAAGGACGGCTGCCGCCGGGTGGGGACGTCGAGCTCGGACTCGTCGACGACGCCGTCGCGCTCGTCGGTATCAACCCCGACGTGCCCCCGGAGATCCGGGTCAAGGTTGAGCGAGAAGCTGCGCGGCTACGAGCGCAGGACGTGCGACAGCCCGGGTGACGGCGCGATCCGCCCACTCCGGAACGAACTCTGCTCCACGAATAGCGGGTGGCGCCTGAGCGCGTCGGTCGCACAGCGAGGGGCGCGAGTTCGCCCGTCATCAGGGCGACGATGGACGGCTGGTGAAACGGCTCCACGCAAGGTGATCGTCTCGGTTGGTCTCGGCCTATCTGGGCTCGGGCCCGAACTTCGAATCTGTGCGCGGTGGTTCGACTCCACCCGGGGCCACTCAGCCGTCATGCAGGCTTGCTACGGGCACCCTGCTTCCATCGCGAGGCTGAGCGCCGGCGAAGTGCCATAGCCCGGAGTGCCGCGCTCATTCCTTCTCGGTGACCTGGGGCTGCCACGATGGCCCGACGGACGCGCGGAACGGTCCGGTGCAGGAGGTCAGGCGACGTACGTGTCCGGTCGCAATCTGAGCCGTCGCGACGACCGTGCAGTCCAGTTCTCCCGTCTCGAACGCAATGGTCCGCCCGTCCGGACTCCAGCTGAGCCCGTAGGACGTCTCGGAATAGAGCTTGTGCTCGAGCACGAGCGATTCGCCCGATCCATCGCGGTTGATGACGAAGATCGCTGCCGTACCCGTGAACGCAGAGCTCGATCGACTGCGTGCAAAAGCGATGCGCGTTCCGTCCGGAGACCACGCGGGCGCAGTTTCCAAAGCGTGCGGAGTGCGCGTCAGAGGCCGCGGTGTACCGCCCGCAGCGTCCACGATGAATAGGTCCATGTCGCCGCCGGGCTTGTTGAGGTCGTGGCCGCGTACGAAGACGATCTCTCGGCCATCTGGAGACCAGGCAGGAGCCGCGTCGGGTTCAGCCCTCGTCAACCGGGTGGGCTCGCCGCCGTCGGCGTCCACTACGAGGAGCTCCCCGAACGCGAGTGGGGTCACAGCCACCACGGCCGAATGAATCGATGGTCCGCGCACGTACACGATGCGCCGCCCGTCTGGAGACCATGCGGGCTGGTTGGAGGAGCTTCCGTCCACCTCGGGCGTCAACTGTCGGACGTTGCCGCCGTCGGCATCCATCACGAACACGTCGTCGTCGGTGAACGTTGTCGATTCACCGACGTCCTCGTTTCGCGTGAAGGCGATCCGACGACCGTCGGGAGACCACGCGGGGTCGGTGGTGGTCAGCCGGTCCGTCAGGTGCCGCTTTTCGCTTCCGTCGACCTTCATGACGCAGACCGCGTACCAGATGTTCTTGCGCTCCGTGCAGCTGTACGCGATGGAGTCGCCCGTTCCGGGAGGAACGCGCTCGTCCGATAGCACGACATAGACGCCGACACTGATCGCAATGACGGCAATGGCTGCGCCTGCACTAATGGCGATGAGGGCTCGACGCGACACTGGGGGCAACCAGTGATCCTCTAGGACGAGATCGAGGGACGCAACCGAGTGGATTGCCGGTTCGACTCATCCCGGGGCCATGCGTCGGAATCCGGCAGGGCGGGTATCGGGTAGTTACCTGTACAGGTCCACAGAAGGGGGAAACCGAATGAGACGATTACTCCTCGCGCTCGCGTGCGTCGCCGTCGTGGCGACGTCCGTCGCAGGCGCACAGAACGTCTTTCCGACTCGCATCGATCTACCCGACGGATTCCAGCCGGAGGGCATCGCGACCGCCGGCGCGCAGTTCTACGTCGGCTCGATCCCGACCGGCGCCGTCTACCGGGGCAGCCTTCGAACCGGCGTCGGCTCCGTTCTCGTCCAGCCGGTAGCGGGGCGCGCGGCGATCGGCCTGAAGGTCGACCGTGGCCGGCTGTTCGTGGCGGGCGGGGATACCGGCAACGCCTACGTCTACGACGCGAGAACGGGAGCGCTGCTCAGGACGTACGCGCTCTCGACGGGCGGCAGTTTCATCAACGACGTCGTCGTGACCAAGCGGGCAGCCTGGTTCACGGACTCGTTCAAGGCCGTTCTGTATCGCGTGCCGCTCGGGCCTGGAGGCCGTCCCAGCGCGGCTGCCGCAGCGACCGTCTCGCTGACAGGCGACTACGTGCAGGGCACCGGCTTCAACGTCAACGGGATCGACGCGACGCCGAACGGCAAGACGCTGGTCATCGTCCAGTCGGGCACCGGGAAGCTGTTCGCGGTGACCCCGAGCGGTGTGGCGCGGACGATCGCGCTCGCAGGAGGCGAGAGCGTGCCGAACGGCGACGGGATCCTGCTCGACGGCAAGACGCTCTACGTCGTCCAGAACCAGCTGAACACGGTCGCGAAGATCAAGCTCGCGCCGAACCTGCGCTCGGGACGTGTCGTGACCAGGATCACGAATGCCCAGCTGCCGGCAACGGCCCAGTTCAGCGTTCCGACGACGATTGCGGAGCTCGGAAGCCGCCTGTACGCAGTGAACGCGCGATTCGGCACACCCCCGACGGGGGCCGACTACTGGATCACGCAGTTCCGCAAGTAGCGCCTAGGGCTTTCCTCCGTAGCGGCGGGCGCGCCGCGTCTCACGAGCGCGCGCCCGCCAGCGGCTCTTCAGCTCGCGCTGGATGCGGTGGCTCGAGCGGGCCTCGATCGCGCGCAGCTCGCGCTGCAGCTTGACGTAGTTCCGCCAGCGATCCGGCGTCGAGCTCGCCCGACTCGAGCGCCTCGCGCACCGCGCAGTCCGGCTCCGTCGAGTGAGCGCAGTCGTTGAACTTGCACTGCGCGGCCAGCTCGGCGATGTCGGCGAACGCGCTGTCGATGTCGCCCTCCCAGATCTGCAGCTCGCGCAGCCCGGGCGTGTCGATGAGGATCGCGCCGTCGGGCATGACGAGGAGCTGGCGGTGCCGCGTCGTGTGGCGACCGCGACCGTCCCCCTTGCGGAGATCGCCGGTCTCCATCACCGTCCTGCCGGCGAGCCGGTTGACGAGCGTGGACTTCCCGGTTCCGGACGATCCGAGAAGGACGAACGTCTTGGCCGGCTCGCAGCAGCGCCTGCACGCCATCGAGCCCCTCGCCCGTCACGTTGCTCACGGCGAGGACGGGCACGCCGACCGCGACCATCTCCGCCTCGGCGAGCTTGCCCGGGTCGTCGCAGACGTCGAGCTTCGTGAGCACGATGACCGGATCGGCGCCGGAGTCCCACGCCGCCGTGAGGTAGCGCTCGAGGCGACGCGGATTGAAGTCGGCGTCGAGTCCGGCGACGAGCAGCACCGTGTCGACGTTGGCGACGAGGATGTGCTCCTCGGCTTTCAGCCACGGGGTCTTGCGCGAGACCTTCGTGCGGCGCGGGAGCAGCGCCTCGATCGCGAAGCGATCTCCGGGTGCGTCGCAGACGACGACCCAGTCGCCGACCGCCGGCATGCCGCCCCAGAGCTCGTCGTCGCGCATGCGGCCGCGCGCGCTCGCGAGCCGGTCGCCGAGCTCCGAGCGCACGTAGTAGCCGCCGCGGTGCTCCGCGACGACGCGAGCGGGCAGGAAGCCGCGCTCTTCGTACGGGTGTGAAGGCCGCCTCGAGCTCGTCGGTCCAGCCGAGGGCGGCCAGGGTTCCATCGGACAACGGAAGACTCCTTCGGTCGGTGGTGAGAACCAGGCCGCGGCTCGTGCCGCCGAAGGTGCCTAGACCGAGGCGCGCGCGAGCCGAACGGAGATGAGGTATGCGACTTTCATGGTCATCCCCTTTCGCTCGACGACGTGAACCGAGACAGGGTACGGCGCGTCCGCGACGGCGTCAACCGCTTGACCGGACGGACGCAATTCCCTTTGATGGCCTCTGGGCAGTGAGCGTCGCGGCGACAGCAATCGAGGGGCAAGGTCGCGGATCGGCGTCTCCATGGTTCGCATGGAGGACGTCCACAAGCGCTTCGGCGACAACGTCGTCCTCGACGGGATCGACCTGAGCGTCGAGCTCGGTGAGGTGCTCGTGCGTCATCGGGCCGAGCGGGAGCGGAAAGAGCACGCTGCTGCGCTGCATCAACCTGCTCGAGCCGATCCAGTCGGGCCGCATCTTCCTCGAGGGTGAGGAGATCACGCGCAAGGGCGTCGACGTCTCCGCGATCAGGCAGCGCATCGGGATCGTCTTCCAGCAGTTCAACCTCTTCCCGCAGCTGACCGCGCTCGACAACCTCACGCTCGCGGCGCGGCGGATCCGGAAGATGCCCCGGCGCGAAGCCGAGGCGAGAGCTCGCGAGCTCCTCGCGAGCGTCGGCCTCGAGGAGAAGGCCGGGCAGCATCCGCACCAGCTCTCGGGCGGTCAGCAGCAGCGGGTCGCCATCGCGCGGGCGCTGATGATGCAACCGCACGTGATGCTCTTCGACGAGGTCACGTCGGCGCTCGACCCGGAGCTCGTCGGCGAGGTGCTCGTCGTCATGCGCGACCTGGCACGCGACGGCATGACGATGCTCGTCGTCACGCACGAGATGCAGTTCGCGCGCGAGGTCGGGGACCGTGTGATTTTCATGGATGCGGGGAACATCGTCGAGGAGGGCGCTCCGCGCGACGTGCTCGACAGCCCGAAGCAGGAGCGAACGCAGCGCTTCCTGCGGAGAACCCAGCTCGCCCATACCCTGGAGGAGCTCATCGACGACGAAGGAGGAACGGAATGAAACGAGTCATCGTCGTGCTTGCGACCGTGGCGCTCGCGGCAGGGGCGCTCGTCGCTCTGAGCGGCGTCGCGTCGGCCCGCGAGGCCGAGCCGTTCGCAGCCGACCAGGCCAAGCTCCCGCCGCTCCCGGCCGACATCAAGGAGCGAAAGCGGCTGAACATCGCGGTGAAGTGCGACTCGCCGCCGTTCGGCTACATCGGCGCGCGGAGCCAGCAGGCCGGCTTCGACGTCGAGATCGCAAAGTGGTTCTCGCGCTTCGCGTTCGGCAAGGCGAACCGCGTCACGTACACGTGCGTCACGACACCGGCACGCGAGCCGGCGATCTCCACCGGGCGCGTGGACATGGTCATCGCAACGTTCACGTACACGGCCGATCGCGACACGCGCATCGACTTCTCGCGTGCCTACTACAAGGCGACGGGCCGGCTGCTCGTGCCGAACAACTCGTCCACCACGCTGGCGAACCTCGCCGGAAAGACGGTCGTGACGACGAGCGGCTCGATCTACGACCGCTGGATGAAGAACTGTTACAAGGACACGAAGGTCCTGGTCACCGACAGCTTCACGAACGCGCTCATCGCCTTCCGTGACGGGCGGGCGGACGCGCTCATGTGGGACGACACGGTGCTGCTCGGCATCGCCGTGACCGATCGCAACTACAAGCTGACGGGCGACCTGTTCCTCGCCGCTGCCGTACGGCATCGGGATCGAGCAGGGCAACACGGCGCTCAAGCGATGGGTCGACTCCCGCCTCGAACCTCATGAAGAAGCGGGACTCGTTCTTCCCGATCCTCAGGAACACGGTGCCGCCGCTCAGGTCGCGCCGTTCTCGAAGAACATCCTGAGGCCGAATCAGAACTTCGGCTACACCCAGGGCGATCTGACCACCCAGTGCTCGTAGCGGCACTGTCCGCCGACCGACGGAGCGGCCGCGCCTCGCGCGGCCGCTCCTGGACGGCCGCTGGCCGTGACGTCGCTCGCCGTCGCCTTCGACTGGTCGTTCGTCTCGGAGAACGGCGACGAGCTCCTCGCGGGCCTCCGCCGAACGCTCGAGGTCTCGGCGATCGCGATCGCCGGCGCCTTCGTCATCGGGCTCGTCCTCGGCGCGGCGCGCGCGCACCGCGTCCCGGTGATCAGCCAGCTCGCGGCGATCTACGTCGAGATCATCCGCAACACCCCGATCCTCGTCCAGATCTTCTTCCTCTTCTTCGCGCTCCCGCAGATCGGGATCGTGCTCGAGCCGTTCACGGTCGCCTGGCTCGCGGTGACGATCTGGGGCGGCGCCTTCAACACCGAGAACTTCCGGGCCGGGTTCGAGGCCGTTCCCTTCCGCTTTCGCGAGGCCGGCTCCGCGCTCGGGTTCGGGCGCCTGGCGACGTTCCTGAACGTCACCTTGCCCATCGGCGGCCGGATCGCGCTGCCGTCCTCCATCAACACCTACATCAGCGTCGTCAAGAACACGTCGCTCATGTACGTCATCAGCTATCCCGGAGCTGACGACGACGGCGCTGCAACATCAACGCGCTGACGCTGCAGACCGTCGAGACGTTCACCACGCTGGCCGTCTGCCTACCTCGTGATCGTGTGGACGATGTCGGCGTCGATCCGCGTCGTCGAGCGCCGCCTCGCCCTCCCTGAGGACGCGCGATGAACCTCCCCGACTGGGCCGAGCCCGTCCTCGAGTACATGCTCGAGGTCGGTCTGAAGGGCACGCTCCAGATCGCGGCGCTCTCGCTCGCGGGAAGCCTGCTGATCGGCGTCACGCTCGGCACGCTGCTCACGATCAAGTTCCTGCCGTCTCGGGCGGTGATCCGCTTCTACATCGAGGTCTGGCGTGGCCTGCCGATCCTCGTGACGCTCTTCCTCGTCTTCTTCCTCCTGCCGGTCGGTCGACCCGCGGCTCGAGTTCGACGCGCTCATCTCCGCCTCGATCGCGCTGACGCTGTGGGGCAGCGCGCAGGTCGCCGAGGCGACGCGCGGGGCCGTGCAGTCGATCCCGAAGGAGCAGCACGAGGCAGCGTCTGCGCTCGGCTTCGGCTGGATCGGCCGGCACGCGTTCGTGATCCTCCCGCAGGCGCTGCGACGGCTCCTGCCTCCGCTCGTCGGCCTGCTCGTCAACATCATCCAGAACTCGACGATCGCCCAGGTGATCGGCGCGCCGGAGCTCCTGGAGTCCGCCGAGCGACAGGTGGAACGACTCGCCGCTCCACCGCCGATCGGCATCGGCGAGATCGAGGCCATCCCGATCTACGCCACGGTCATGGTGATCTTCTTCTGCATCTCGTTCCCGCTCACGCGGCTCGTCGGCGTACCTCGAGAAGCGGCTGACGTAGGTTCCCGTCGTGGACAAGCCGGAGATCACGGAGGTCGTGAACGCGCAGATGCCGCTCGGCGCGACGCTCGGCATCCGCATGTTCGGCGACGCCGACGAAGTCGACGCGACGCTCGACTGGGCGCCGGAGCTCTGCACGGCGGGCGGCGATCCTGCACGGCGGCGTGCTCATGACGCTCGCCGACGCCGCCGGCGCGGTCTGCGCCTTCCTCAACCTGCCGGAGGGCGTCGCGCACGACGACGATCGAGTCGAAGACGAACTTCCTCGGCGCCGTTCGCGAGGGCGCGGTGCGCGCGCAGTCGCGCCCGCTCCATGTCGGGAAGACGACGATCGTCGTGGAGACGGATCTGCTCGACGCGACGGGTCGCCGCGTGGCGAAGACCATCCAGACGCAGGCCGTCCTCTCCGGCGACTGAGCCAGCGCTATCCTGTCGCGGGCACGGTGGCGGTAGCTCAGTTGGTAGAGCCCCGGGTTGTGGTCCCGGTGGTCGCGGGTTCGAGTCCCGTCCGCCACCTGAGCCTTCTGCAGTTCTGAGATCCGCTCACGCGGATCTCAGAACGCGACAATCCCTGAAGGCGTCCGCTTCGCGGCCGCGAAACCTGGCGTCTAGGCTTCGCCGCCGATGGGTGGCGAAGGACTCGCTTCCGCAACGAGGTTCCTCGTTCTCGCGTTGAGCGTGCTCTACGTCGTCGCCGCGCTCGGTGCGCTGCTCATCGACTTCGACTCGACGCGCGACGTCGCCTTCTGGATCTCGTTCCTCCTCGTCGGAGCGGCGCTGATGCTCGTCGGCCAGCTCGTGGTTCCGCCGGGAGGACGATCGGCTCTCCTCGTGTCGCTCGGCGCAGCTGCTCGGTGGCCTCCCGCTCTTCTGGACGCTCGTCGTCCCCGTCGCCGTCGCCGCGGTCGTCGCGTGCAGCATCGCGCTCGCGCGGCGTACTGCCCCTGCCTGATGCTCCACACGCGCCACGGCTGGTGGCTCGAGGAGGCCGGCGAGGTGACGCCGACGCGCCCGCTCGAGGGCGACGCGAGTGCGGACGTCGTGATCGTCGGCGGTGGCTATCTCGGCATGTGGACGGCGTGGCATCTGCTCGCAGCTCGAGCCCGAGCTCGACGTCGTCGTGCTCGAGTCCGCCGTGTGCGGCCACGGCCCGAGCGGCCGCAACGGCGGGTTCTGCGAGACGCTGTGGGGCGACGCGCCCACGCTTCGCGAGCACGCCGGAGACGCCGCCGCGCTCGCCGTGTGCCGCGCATCCGAGGACGCGGTGCGCGGGATCGGGGCCTGGTGCGAGTCGAACGGCGTCGACGCCTGGTTCCGCGAGGCGCCGATGCTGCGGGTGGCGACGACGGAGTCCCAGCTCGGGTCGTGGGACGACACCGTCCGCGCGGCCGGCGAGCTCGGAGCGCCGGAGGAGGTCGTCTCCGTCTCGGCTGACGACGTGCGAGCCCGCTGCGCGTCTCCGCTCTTCCTCGGCGGTGCGCTCTATCGCCTGAACGCGACCGTGCACCCCGCCCGACTCGCACTCGGGCTCCGCGCGAAGCTCCTCGAGCGAGGCGTCCGCATCCACGAGCGCACCGCGGTGACGCGACTCGATCGCCGACGGCGGCGCCGAGACGCGCGATCGGGTCGGGTGCGAGCGAACGCCACCGTTCTGGCCGTCAACTCGGCCGCCGCGAGCTTCCCCGGCTATCGGCTCTCGCTCGCCGTCGCGTCCAGCCACATCGTCCTCACCGAGCCGGTCCCGGACGTCCTCGACGAGCTCGGCTGGACGGGCGGCGAGGCGATCGTCGACAGCCGCACGCTCGTCCACTACATGCGAACGACGCGTGACGGACGGATCGTGTTCGGCTGGGGCGGCGGGGCGATGGGAATGGGAGGCCGCGCGTCCGACCGGCTCGAGCTCGACCGGGACGTCGTCGCGGAGACCGAGCGCGCGTTGCGCCGCTTCTTCCCGCAGACACGCGGCCGGGCAGTGACGCACGCCTGGGGCGGCCCGATCGACGTCTCGCCCACGCACCTGCCGATCTTCGGGAGCCGCGGTCGCGTCCATCACGGCTTCGGCTTCACCGGGAACGGCGTCGGGCCGTCGTACCTCGGCGGCGAGATCCTCGCCCGCCTCGCCCTCGACCGGCGCGACGAGCGCACGCGACTCGCGATCGTCGAGCCCGCTCGCAAGCTGCTTCCCGCCCGAGCCGCTCCGCTACGTCGGCGGCTCGCTCATCCGGCGCGCGCTGATGGCGAAGGACGCGGCGGAGGACGACGGCCGCGAGCCGAGCGCACCGACGCAGGCTCGTCGCGTCGCTCCCGCGCCGGCTCGGGCTTCGGCTGCCGCGCTAGCCGCGACTACGATCGCGGCGTGGAGCCGTTCGACGTCCTCGCCGAGGAGACAGCTGGCCATCCCGTCGTGCCGTTGCCGCCGGAGCTTGCGCGGATCTACGGCGGAGACCTGAGGTTCGCGGAGGATTGCGTCTACGCGAACTTCGTCGCGACGCTCGACGGCGTCGTCGCGATTCCGTCGTTGCCCAACTCGAACACCGTGGTCGCGGGTGACAACGACGCCGACCGGTTCCTCATGGGGGTGCTACGGGCGCTGGCCGATGTCGTGCTCATCGGTGCCGGGGTTCTTCGGGCGTCGCCGACGAGCACGTGGCGCGCGGAGCAGATCTATCCACCTGCCGCGGACGCGTACGCCGAGCTCCGCGCGAGCCTCGACCTGCCCCCGGCGCCCGAGATCGCTGTCCTGTGCGGGTGGGGCCACATCGACCCCGACCATCCGGTGCTCCGCGGCCGGGCGCTCGTCCTGACGAGCGACCGTGGCGTGGAACGGCTCGAGAACCGACTCCCCGACACGGCGGTCGTCGTCTCCCTCGGCAGGCAGCTGCGGTTCACGGGCGACGTGATCATCGACGCCCTCCGCGAGCGAGGGCACCGCAGGATCCTCTCCGAGGCCGGCCCGCACACGTTCGGCGCGCTCCTGAAGGCGGGCCAGGTCGACGAGCTGTTCCTGACCACGTCGCCGTTCCTCGCGGGCGATGCCGGCGCGGGCAGCCGACTACGGCTCGTCGAGGCAGCCGACCTCGTTCCGCTCGCGGAGACCAGGCTGCTAAGTGTTCGCCGCCACGGCCACCATCTCTTCGGACGATATGCAGTCGGCAAATAGGCGGTACCGTGGAAGTCGCCCGATCGTCTTGCAACACTGGAACGACAACTCGTACGAGGGGGGAACGAGTGAGAAGCCGTCAGGACGAAGAGCAGTTCCACGTCAGCGGCGTCGCCGAGCGCCTGACGCGCTACGAAACGTCGAAGCCGCCTGCCATCGCCGACGACGACGCACGTCGACCCAGAGCTCGTAGAACGTGCGGCCACGCTTCTCACGGTCATGCCGCGCAACCAGCTCCGAAAGACGATCGAGAGCCTTCTTGCCCCGCATGATCTCGAGCGGGGGAGGCAGGCGATCGACGCGCTCATCGATGCAGCGTTCGCCGTCGAAGACGAGACCGGCCATCTGCGCCGGGTTGCCTGAGCCTCGCCCGGGAACGCTTGGCAGCTCGGCGGCTCAGCGAAGAGCCACGTAGGACTGGCCGTCCATGATCGCGGTCCTCGGCGGACTCGGAGCCGCGTTCGCCTGGGCCGCGACCTTGATCTGCGCGACGCGCGCGACCAGGCTGATCGGAGCGACGTCCGTGCTTGCCTGGGTCATGCTCGTCGGACTCGTCCTGACGCTGCCGTGGGCGCTCATTCGCGGCGTGCCCGAGGTGGACGGCAGTGCGACGCGGTGGCTCCTCCTCGCCGGAGTCGGCAACTGTGTGGGACTGCTGCTCGTGTACACGGGAGTCAGAGTCGGCAAGGTCGGAGTCGTCGCACCGATCGTTTCGACGGAGGGAGCGATTGCCGCGCTCATCGCAGTGGCAGCGGGAGAGCAGCTCGCACCCGGTACCGGAGCCGCACTCGTCGTCATCGCCGTCGGGATCGTGCTGGCCGCGGCGAGTCGCGATTCGTCCGACTCGGGCAGCAGAACCGGTGACATACGAGCCGCGCTCTTCGGTGCTGCTGCCGCAGTGTCGTTCGGAGTGAGCCTGTACGCGACAGGCCGCGTCAGCACGGAGCTGCCGGTTGCGTGGGCCATCCTGCCGCCCCGCGTCGTCGGCGTGCTGGCCATCGCCGTGCCGCTGGCAATCGCCGGACGCCTGACGCTCACGCGCCGCGCGTTGCCGTTCGTGCTCGGCGCAGGCGTTGCAGAGGTGGTCGGGTTCGTGCTCTTCGTGCTCGGCGCGCGACACGGGATCGCCATCACCGCCGTGCTCGCGTCCCAGTTCGGCGCCATCGCAGCCATCATCGCCGTCTTCCTGTTCCACGAACGGCTCGCGCGGCTGCAAATCGTCGGTATCGCGGCCATCGCAGCGGGCGTCGCCGTCATGAGCGCACTCCAGGCGTGATCGACCCGCCGCGTGCCGAATCTACCGCTCGACGGTCGACAGACCTGACGCGTCGATCGCGCTGCGCGCGAGTGCGTCGTCGTCCGGTCCAGGCAAGCCGCTGACGCCAATCGCGCCGACCCGTCGCCCGCCGTCGAAGACCGCGACGCCACCCTGGAAGAACGTGAAGAAGGGATCGAAGCTCGCGCGTTCGGCCGCGTCCTCGCGTGCCTTCTCGGCAAGCTCGGCCGTCGACCGAGCGTCGCTCCGGGCGGCGGTGTAGGCCTTGCGCTGCGCGTTGAGACGCGTGTCGGGAGCCGCGCCGTCCATCGTCGCCGCAGCGATGAGCTCTCCATGGTCGTCTGCAACGAAGACCGAGACGGGGCCGGCGGCATTCTCGATGACGAAGCGAACCTGGGTGAGCGCCTGCTCGAGCCTCATCGGCCCATCTTGACGCAAGGCGCATCTCTCGCGAGACGCAACGCCGTTTCCGAGACGGACTGACCGACGTACAGTCACGACCGTGCAGGCGCTCGTCACACAGCCAGGGAGGGCGGGCACGACGACGATCGCCGACGTCCCGGACGTGCGTGCGCTCGCCGGCGAGGTGCCGGTTCGAGTGCTGGAAGTCGGTGTCTGCGGGACCGACCGGGAGATCTCCGAGGGACTCTTCGGAGTGGCGCCGGAGGAGGGCGCGCCACTCGTGCTCGGTCACGAGCTGCTCGGCCGCGTCGAGCGCGACGGGCATGGGTTTGCGCGTGGTGATCTCGTCACGGCAATGGTTCGACGCTCGTGCGCCCGCTGCCGCGCTTGCGACGAGGGAGTCTCCCGACTCCTGCCTCACAGGCGACTACCGCGAGCGGGGGATCACGCGCCTGGACGGATTCGCGCGCGAAGTCGTGGTGGAGGACCCGACACAGCTGATCGCCATCCCGCGCTCGCTCGGCCGCCTGGGCGTGCTCGCCGAGCCGGCATCGGCTTGCGCGCGGGGCATACGCCATGCGCGGACGATCGGCGGCCGACAGCCTTGGGAGCTCCAGAAGGCGCTGGTGGTCGGCGCCGGAGCCATCGGAATGCTCTCGACGTACCTGCTCCGGCTGACCGGCCTCGAGGTATGGACGGCTTCTCGCGAATCGAGCTCCGACGACCGCTCCGCTCTCGTCGCACTCTCCGGCGCGCGCTATGTCTCGACACGCGAAACGCCACTGCTCGCGCTCGGCGAAGACGTCGGCGGCTTCGACCTCGTCGTGGAGGCGACCGGCGACGCCCAGGTCATGGCCGACTGCCTGGGCCTGCTCCGCCGCAACGGCGTTGCGTGCCTGCTCGGTATCGACTCCCGGCTGCAAGACGTCCGGCTCGACGGGCGCGTGCTCGGTGTCGACTCGATTCTCGGGAACCGCGTTCTCTTCGGCAGCGTGAATGCACACCGCCAGGACTGGCTCGCCGCAGTCGAGGCGCTCGACCGCGCGCGCGAGCGGTGGCCGGATGCGCTCGAAGCATTCGTCGGCCTGCGCGCACCGCTCGACCGCTTCGCGGAGGCGTTCGACTACCGGGGCGTGAAGGCGACGCTCGTGCCGCCTGGCGACTGAGGCTTACGGATCCTGGACGACGGTCTCTCGCGCAATCCGTGGGTCGGTGAAGACGTCCAGCTCGTCGGTGCTCGTGGTCGAGAACTCCGAGACGACGGCTCCCTCGCTCCCCGCCTGGAACCAGTGGAGCGTGTTGGGCGGAATCGTGTGCTGATCGCCCGGGCGGAGCTCGATCTCGTGCCAGACCGTGAATGCGCCGCTCTCGGGATCGGGAGGACGACAGGCCGGGTTCGGCGACGGATCGCCCTCGGTATAGAGGTAGACCACACCCCGCCGACAGCGAAAGGTCTCTTCCTTGCCGGGGCTGCCACCCGCAGGCGGGTGCCGATGCTCGGGGCACGTCTGGCCCGGGAAGAGCACGAGCTCCTTGGCGCAGACGCGGTCCGTGTTCACGTAGACGACGAGCTCGAGCCCGATCTCGTCGAGGCGCGACAGACCGAAGTCGGCGACTTCGATCGCCCCGCGCTCGGCCGGCGTCAGCACGATGCCGGCCTCGGCCAGCGCTGCCGCGGCTCGCTCCCTGGCTGCGCCGACCTCTTCCTGCGTGAGCACGTCAGGCCTCCCCCGTCGCCAACGCGTAGCCGGACTCGAGCATCGCCTGCGCCCGTCCGGAGAACGCTTCGTCGGAAGGCACGTCCCAGCCGAGTGAATCGGCGAGTCGGACGATCATGTTGAAGAGAGCAGCGACGTGAATCGCGTCCACGAGCGCATGCTCGCTCACGCCCGTCGAAAGCACGGCCTCCGCATCCTCGTGGGTCAGTTCATGCGGATGCAGAGTGAGCTTCTCGAGGAATCCGAGCGTCGCACGCAAGCGCTCGTCCACCGGTGCGGTCCGCCAGTCCCGCCGAACCGCTTCCCAGACCTCCTCACCGAGCGCATACGACGCGACCGCGCCGTGAGACCCCATTCAGAACGGACATTGGTTGAGCGAGGAGACGAAAGCGGCGAAGAGCTCGCGCTCGCCGGCGGACCAGTCCGACGGGCCGCGCATTGCGAGGTCCAGCACCTCGGAGTACGGCCGCCCGAACAGCTCTGGCCGATAGTGCAGCGTCTTCAGCACGTCGGGCGGCTCCGCGCCGCGCTGCGTGCGGATGAGCTCGAGCACGTGCGCCTCCGACGGCTCGTGACCGCTCTCGACGCACCCGAGCCTCATCGGAGAGTCCGCAGGCCCGCGTCCAGCCGCTCGAGGCCCGCTGCGGCGGCTGCCGACACCGTGTGCTCGAAGATCTCGTCTTCCGAGTGCCCGGCGTCCTTCAACGCCTGCACGTCCTCGTCCGTGATGGTGTAGGCGTGACGCCGGACCTTGTCGAGGTAGGTGCCGAAATCCGGCGGCGCCTCACGGTTAGGCAGAGCTGCCCGCAGCTCGTCGATGAGAGCGTCGTACCGTGTCGCGGGGACGGTCACGCGCCCATACTGCACCATCGGAATCCGTTCGCGAACCACGAGCTGTCGGCCACGGGCGAAAGCCGCTCGCTGCTGCGAGAGCGCAGTACGATGAGCGCCCGATGAGCGCGCCTGCCGTTGTCGGCGTCGACAGGCCGACAGTGCGTATCCGGGGTACGGCGTACCCGGTCCTGCTCCCGACGCTGCGCGACCCTCGCCTCCACCTCGCGGCCGTCATCGTCTCGCTGCAGGTACTCGGGCAGGTCGCCTTCGACTTCCAGCTGTCGATCGCGCAGATCCTGGTCTCGCTCGCGGTCGCCGGGATCCTCGAGGTCGCGATCGCGTTCCGCAGCCAGCGCGTGCTCATGTGGCCTGCGAGCGCCCTCCTGACCGGAAACGGCGTCGCCTTCGTGCTGCGCGTGCCGGGCACCGAGCACGGTGACTGGTGGAGCATGAACGGCTGGTGGATCTTCGCGGGGACGTCCGCGATCGCGCTGCTCTCCAAGTACCTCATCCGGGTTCGCGGACGGCACATCTTCAACCCGTCGAACTTCGGGCTCGTGCTCTGCTTCCTGCTCCTGGGTGCGGAGCGCGCGGATCCGCTCGCCCTGTGGTGGGGCCCGCTGTCCCCCGCGCTCGTCTTCGCGATCGGGCTGATCGTCGCGGGCGGGTTTCTCATCCTGCGGCGGCTGCACCTCGTCGGGATCGCCGTCGGGTTCTGGCTCGCGTTCGCCGCGGGGATCGGCGTGCTCGCCGCGAGCGGCCACACGATGACGGCCGCCTGGCACGTCGGGCCGATCGAGGGCGCGGAGTTCTGGTGGCTCCTCGTCTCCTCGCCGGAGATCCTCGTCTTCCTCTTCTTCATGATCACGGACCCGAAGACGATCCCCGCGCGCCCCGCTACGCGACGCGCCTACGCGGTCGGCGTGGGACTCCTGGCGACCGTGCTGATCGCTCCGCAGACGACCGAGTTCGCCACGAAGGTCGCGATCCTCGCCGCACTCTTCGTCATGTGCACCGCGCAAGGGGTTCTTGCGCTCGTCGGCTCGGAGCGCCTCGCGAGATTCGTCGAGCTGCGTCCGACGCGCCGAGTCGTGGTGGGTGCCGCGTTGACGGGAGCGGTGGCATACGGCGCACTCGTCGTCGCGGCAGGGATCCCGGCGCGGCCGGACGCGGGATCGGCGCGTGCTGCGAGTGCCGAGGTTGGCGCCATCCCCGAGATCACGATCGCCGACTCCGACGGTGTCGCGGGGATCGACGACCAGACCGCCCAGACGATCGCACGCGACGTGCTCGTCGACCTTCGCGCAGAGGCCGAGGCGCTGCGGGCGCGCGATCTCGACGGCGCGAGCGAGGGCGCGAGCGGCGCCTGGCTCGCGTCCTTGTGGGATCGGATTCGCGGGGCGACGGGAGGGCCGATCGCAGTCCCGAGCTACCAGGTCGCGCACATGAAGCTCAGCCTGCGCCGAGGTGCGTACCAGGGACCGCCCACGGTCGTCGCCGTCCTCGAAGGAACCGTCGTCGTATCGACCCACGGCCAGAGCACGCGCCAGCTCGTCGCCCGCGCCGATCCGGCGTCGTTCCGCCGCACGCTGGAGCTCGTCCTCGAAGGCCAGCGCTACCTCATCGTGGGCTCGACCGGTGGCGTGACGGCACAGGCACGCGCCACCTTCCGCGTCCAGCGCCGGAGGATCGCTCGGCGGCACACGCTTCGACGACGTCGCCTCGCAGGTCGGTCTGACCTTCCGGCACGGCGCCTTCCGCTCGGGGATGTCCACCGACGCGACGGCAATGATGGGCGGCGGCCTCTGCTGGCTCGACTACGACAGCGACGGCTGGCTCGATCTGTTCGTCGTCAACTCGTACGCCGACGTCGACATCAGCGCCTCCGAGGAACGCGGCGGGCTCCCACGGAGTGCGCTCTACCGAAACGTCGGCGGGCGCTTCGAGGACGTGAGCTCACGCAGCGAGGCCGATCTCCCCCTCCGCGGCAACGGCTGCGTCGCAGCCGACCTGAACCTCGACGGGCACACGGACATCTACGTGACGAGCGCCGGCTACAACGTGCCCACCGACGGATACGACGCGTTGCTGTGGAACGACGGCGACGGCACGTTCACGGAAGGGGCCGCGAAGGCCGGCATCGCCGCGCCCGGCTGGCACTCCGCAGCTGCAGTCGGAGACGTCGACGGCAACGGCACTCCCGACCTCTTCGTGACGGCGTATGCCGACCCGAACGTCAGGGTCGAGTCGTCGGCCGGCTTCCCGTCGAACCACCTTCCGCTCCGCGACCTGCTGTACCTCAATGTCGGCACGGACGACCAGGGTCGCTCGCGATTCCGGGAGGTCTCCAAGGCTGCCGGCATCGAGCGGACGCTCGTCGGACACGGGCTCGGCGCGGTGTTCACCGACGTCGACCGCGACGGACGACTCGACCTGTACGTCGCGAACGACACCGATCCGAACCAGCTCTATCGCAACATTCCGGTGAGCAGCGACGCGAACAGCCTCGACTTCCGCTTCGAGGAAGTCGCGAAGCAGTTGCAGGTAGACGACCCGAACGCCGGCATGGGCGTCGCGGCGGCCGACTTCAGTCGGGATGGCCGAGTGGACCTGTTCGTCACGAACTCGCGCGGGCAGCTCCACGCCGCGTATCGGAGCCCACGAGCGGCGGGCGCCCCGTACGCCGACGCGAGGCCGGACATCGCCGCCGTCGTCGGGACGCGCTCGACCGCGTGGGGAGACTCCTGGGCCGACCTCGATCTCGACGGCGACCTCGACCTGGCCCTGGCGAACGGCGGGATCCCGGTCGTCGACCTCGCGAAGGATGCACAGCGGATCCAGATCCTCGAGAACGTCTCGCTGCGCAACGGCGGAACCCGGTTCGCCCCCGTCACCGGCTCGGGCCTCCAGCGGGTGCGCTCCGTCAACGGGCGCGGACTCGCAACGGCCGACTACGACAACGACGGCGACCTCGACATCGCCGTCAACGCGATCGGCGGGCGGCTGATCCTCCTCGAGAACAAGACACGTCGAGGCCGCTGGCTCGAGGTTCGCCTTCGCAGCTTCGCGCCCGGCACGCTCGTCACCGCCGCACTACCCGACGGCCGGCGCCTCGTCCGCGAGGTGCTCGCCGGGAGCAGCTACCTCTCGTCCGAGGATCCTCGTGTCCACTTCGGACTCGGAACGACATCGGTCGTCGAGCGCCTCACGATCCGGTTCCCGGATGGCACCACGAAGCACCTTCGGAACGTCGCGGCCGACCGGGTCGTCGACGTCGGCTGACCCACGGGCGACTAGCGGCCCGAGCGCTCCTGCAGCCTGCGGGCGATGGTGTCGAGCGTGACGGCCGCGAGCAGGATGACGCCGGTCACGACGTAGATCGTCCCCGTCGAGTAGCCACCGATGTTCAGGCCGTTCGCGATCGTCGCGATGATGAGCGAGCCGAGTAGGGCGCCGCGCACCTCGCCCCGACCCCCGAACAGGCTCACGCCGCCGATGACCGCGGCCGAGATCGAGTCGAGCAGGAGCGTGCCGCCTCCGACGTTCAGGTTCACGGACTGCAGACGCGCTGCGAGGACGATCCCGCCGACGCCGGCCATGATCCCGGAGATCATGAAGACGAGGATCCGCACGCGCGCGACGTTGATGCCGGAACGCCTCGCCGCCTCGGCGTTGCCGCCGACCGCGTAGACGTGGCGCCCGAAGGTCGTGCGCTTCGCCAAGAACGTCAGGCCCACGAGGAACACGAGCATGAGAACCGCGGCGAGCGGCAGTCCCAGAGGCTGCGTGCAGTTCACGGACAGCGGCGTGCCTTCGGGACACGCCGCCGGCTTCGTCGCGTGGGTGCAGATGCCGACGACGCCGAAGGCGAGGATCCCGACACCGACGACCTTCAGGATCGATCGGCAGCGGACGGACCTTCAGGCCGGCCCGTTTCTGGCTCACGATGCCGCTCAACGCGACGAGGAGGTAGAAACCGGTGATGCCCGCGGCGATGAGCCAGCTCACGATAGCGGAGAAGTAGTACGTCGCCGTCTTGTTGATCCAGTCGTCCTCGACGATGATCACGCCGCGCACCTGGAGGACCTTCAGGATCACGCCCTGCCAGATGAGAAGCCCGGCCAGCGTGACGACGAACGACGGCACGCCGACCTTCGCGACGAACGTGCCCTGTGCCGCTCCGATGATCGCGACGACCCCGAGCGCGATGAGGATGCAGAGCCAGCCCGGGTAGTTGCGACCGTCGGGGAGCTGCATCTGGGCCGCAGTCAGCGCGGCTATGCCGCTCAGAAAGCCGATCGAGAGATCGATCTCCGCGATCAGCAGCACGAAGACGACACCGAACGCGATCATCGTCACGCCCGCCATCTGCAGGATGATGTTCACGAAGTTCGACGCCGTGAAGAAGTTCGTCGCGGTGAAGCTGAAGAACCCGACGATGAGCAGCTCGCCGATGACGACTGGCAGGACACCGAGATTCCCCGACTTGAGGTTTCCGATCGCTCGCTGCCAGACGCCCTCCTGCTCCTCGGAATCCGGCGGGCCGATGTCGGAGACGGCGACGTCGACCGTGCTCACGCTACGACCCCGGCATCCACGTCGGCGACACCGGCGACCTTCGTCGGGACTCCTGCAGTGATCGCGTGCACGACCTCCTGCTGCGTCGTCGTGGCGCGCTCGTAGATGCCGACGTTGCGGCCGAGGCGGAGGACCGTGATCCGTGTCGCCGTCTCGAAGATGTCGTGCAGGTTGTGCGAGATGAGTACGACGGCGAGCCCCTGCTCGGCCAGCCGCCTGACGAGCTCCAGCACCTGCTCGGTCTGCGCGACGCCGAGCGCGGCGGTGGGCTCGTCGAGAATGACGAGCTTCGAGTTCCACATCACGGCCCGCGCGACGGCGACGGACTGGCGTTGGCCCCCCGAAAGCGTCGCGACCGCCTGACGGATGGATCGGATCGTCGTCACCCTGAGACCCTTGAGCGTCTCCAACGTGCGCTGCTCCATCGCAGGCTCCTTGAGCCGGAAGACGATGTCATGGATCTCCCGGCCGAGGTACATGTTCTGGACGACGTCGAGGTTGTCGCAGAGCGCGAGGTCCTGGTACACGACCTCGATCCCGAGCTTGGCCGCGTCCTTCGGCCCGTGGATGGTGACGGGCTCGCCGTCGAAGAAGATCTCACCGGAGTCGTAGCCGTGGATGCCGGAGATGCACTTGATGAGCGTCGACTTGCCGGCGCCGTTGTCGCCGACGAGTGCCATGACCTCGCCGGGCCGCACCTCGAAGTCGACATCGGTCAGCGCCTGCACCGAGCCGAACGTCTTCGTAAGGTCGCGGATCTCGAGGAGTGGTGTGTCGCTCACGAGTGACGGGTCCTGACGAGAGAAGCGATGGAGGCGCGCAAAGCGCGCCTCCATCGCCTGGTGCTATCCGACTACTTGCAGTACTGCTTGTACTCCCCGGAGCAGACCTCGCTCCGCTTCAGGAACTTGTCCGTGAAGAGCCGTGTGTAGTTCGCCTTGGTGATCGAGATCACCGGAATGACGAACGTCGGCTGCTTCTTGTTGCCGTTCGGCCGCGTCGAGTTCGACGGCGGCTTCTTGCCCTTGTACAGGGCGATCGCAGCAGCAGCAGCCGCATTCGCCTCGGCCGGCACGTACTTGTAGACCGTGTTGGTCTGCCAGCCGGAGATGATGTTCTGCACGCCCTGCACGGTCGCGTCCTGACCCGAGAGCGCGATCGGCCTGAGGCCCTTCGCCTTCAGCGTGGCGACTACGGCGCCGGCGATGTTGTCGTTCGCGCCGACGACGCCCTGGATGTTGTTGTTCGTCTGGACGAGCATCTGCTCGAAGATCGTCTGTGCGTTCTTCGAATCCCACTCGGGAACGAACTTCGCCGGGCCCTTCTTGACCTTCTTGGTCCTGAAGAGCGGGTTCAGGATGTCGTCGTTACCGCTCTTGAACCAGAACGCGTTCGCGTCGGTCGGGCCGCCCCAGAGCTGGGCGACGACACCGTTCGGGCCGTACGTCTTCTTCGCCTTCATGCCCGCCGAGACACGCGCGAGCGCCTGCAGGCGTCCGACGGCGTTACCGTCGAACGACACGTAGACGGAGCCGGTACCGCCGACGATCTGACGGTCGTAGTCGATCGTCTTGCCACCGGCGGCCGTGAACTTCTTCTGGATCGCGATCGAGGTACCGGTGTCGAGCGACGTGATGATGCCGACCTTCGCACCGCTCGAGATGCACTGCTCGGCCTGCGAGAGCTGCTTCTGCGGGTCGTTCAGCGCGTTGACGATCGTCGCCTTGACGCCGGCCTTCTTGAAGGCGGCGGCGAAAGCGGGCTTGTCGAACTGCTCCCACCGAACCGACGACTTCGTGTCCGGCAAGAGAACGCATACCGAACCCGTCTGAGCCGTGCGCGCGGTCGCGCCGCTCGCGACGACGGCGACGGCGACGGCGGCCACGGCAACTCCGACGAGGAGTGTCGAGGACCTCCTGAAACCTGACTTCACTGCACCCTCCTTGCGCTTGGTGTCTGCCTGTCGGGAGACTCTAGTACGAATCCCGTTCGGGTCAATGCGTCACAGCGTCCGATATGCGACTGTCTCACGCCGACCGGATTCCCCGGAGCGGACGATGGCGTCACACACCTCGGCCGCGCGGTAGCCGTCCTCGAAGGTCGCGCCGTGCGGGGCGACATCCGTGTCGTCAGCGATCGCGGCGAGGAAGTGGTGGAGCTCGTGGACGAACGTGTCACCCCAGCCGACGATGTGGCCCGGCGGCCACCAGTGCTCCCAGAACGGATGGCTCGCCTCGGAGACGAGCACTGTCGTGAATCCGCGCGTGCGCTCCTCGCCCGCGCGAAAGACCTGCAGCTCGTTCAGCCGTTCCATGTCGAACGCGAGCGACCCCTTCGTCCCGTTGATCTCCCACTGAAACGCGTTTCGGCGGCCGAGCGCGAGCCGCGTCGCCTCGAGCGTGCCGACGGCGCCGTTCGCAAACTTGACCGTCGCCTCGACCGCGTCGTCGACCTCCCGATCCGGGATGAACGTGCTGAGGAATCCTCCGACCTCGTCGATGTCGCCGACGAGGTAGCGCGCGAGGTCGACGACGTGCGCCGCGAGGTCTCCGAGCGCTCCCGAGCCGGCCTCGGCGCGGTCGAAGCGCCACACCTCGGCGTCGGTGTCGCCCCAGTCCTGGAGGTAGCGCCCGCGAAAGTGACGGATCTCACCCAGCTCGCCCGCGTCGATGAGCTCCCGCGCGAGACGCACCGCAGGGACGAAGCGGTAGTTGAACGCGCACAGGTGCTTCACGCCGGTCGCCGCGACTCGGCGCCAGATCTCGTAGCTCTCGTCCGCGTCGCGCCCGAGCGGTTTCTCGCAGACGACGTGCTTGCCCGCCTCGGCAGCGGCGATCGTCGGCTCCGCGTGGAGCGAGTTCGGGCCGAGGTTGTCGAGGAGCCCGATGGCCGGATCTGCGACGAGCTCCTGCCAGTCGGTCGTCCAGCGCTCGAAGCCGTAGCGCTCGGCAGCCTCGCTCACCGCGGTCTCGTTCCGCCCGGCGATCGCGACGAGTCGCGGCCGAAGCGGCGGCGGCCACGTCATGTACCCGATCTTGCGGAACCCATTCGAGTGCGCCTTGCCCATGAAGGCGTACCCGAGCATCCCCACGCCTATCTCACGAATCTCGTCCGAGCTCATGCGCCCTCCTGTCGTCTCACACCGATGCCGTGCGAGATACTAGGCCGCTCGCGAGACCGCACGGAAATCGACAGGCAGGAGGCGCGACATGAAGACCTCGCTCGGAATCTGGGCCCTCGGGTCGATGGTGACGCGCTTCGTCCCGGGCGGCTATCAGCCGCAGTGGGCGAACGAAACGACGGCCGAACGCGTGCGCCGCGCGGTCGACGGGCTCGGCGACCTCATCGACGACTACGAGTTCCACTACCCGCAGGAGCTCAACCCCGAGAACCTCGACGACGTCCGCGACGCGCTCGGCGACCACGCCGTGTACTGCGTCGCGACGGGACTCCATCTCGATCCTCGGTTCGGACGAGGTGGGCTCGTCTCGCCGGACGCGGACACGCGCGCCGAGGCGGTGAAGAGAACCCTCGACGCGATCGACTTCTCGGGCGAGCTCGGCGCCAACTTCATCATCTGGCCGGGGATCGAGGGCTACAACTATCCGTTCCAGACCCCCTACCAGGAGAGCTGGGCGTGGCTCATCGACGGGATCGGGCAGGCCGCCCAGCGCTGCGCGGAGCACGGGATCCTCCTCTTCCTCGAGCACAAGAACTCCGAGCCGGCGATGAAGATCCTCATGCGCAACATCGGGATGACGCTGCACGTGATCCACACGCTCCGCGCTCAGGGGATCGACAACGTCAAGGTCAACATGGACTGGCAGCACCTGCTGATGAACGACGAGAGCCTCGCCGAGTACGCCGCCCTGCTCGCTGCGGAAGGCCTCCTCGGCCACCAGCACGCGAACTCCGGCTGGGGCACGTTCGACGACGACAACATGGTCGGCGCGACCGCGTTCATGGAGACGCTCGAGCTGGCGGTCGAGCTCCGCCGCGCCGGCTACGGCGACAACGGCGAGCGGCTCGGCTTCGATCTCTACCCCTACACCGAGGACGCGATCGAGGCCGTGCGGCGCAGCGTGCTCCAGTGGCGCTTCATCGACTCGGTGGCGGCCAGGATCGACGACGCAGCGCTGCGCGAGGCGCAGATGCAGAAGGACGCCGTGCGCGCCTACGAGCTCGTCTACGCCGCGCTCGGCGCGTGCAACGCGGGCTAGCGGCCGTGAGCGACGCCCTCGTCGGGCTCGACGTCGGGACGACCGGCGTCAAGGCGATCGCGATCACGCCCGACGGCGAGGTCGTCGCCTCGGCCGAGGAGGGTTACGGCCTCTCGACACCGCAGCCCGGCTGGTCGGAACAGGATCCCGACGACTGGTGGCGCGCGAGCCAGGCCGCTCTCGCCCGTCTCGGCGTGGACACGCCGACGGTCGGCCTCTCGGGCCAGATGCACGGTCTCGTCTGCCTCGACGAGCGCGGTGAGGTTCTCCGTCCCGCGATCCTCTGGAACGACCAGCGCACCGCGGCCGAGTGCTCCGAGATCGAGGAGCGCGTCGGACTCGAGCGCCTGATCTCGCTCACCGGGAACCGGGCGCTCACGGGCTTCACGGCGCCGAAGCTCCTCTGGCTCCGGCGACACGAGCCGGAGATCTACGAGCGCATCCACCGGATCGTGCTTCCGAAGGACTACGTCCGGTTGCGGATGACGGGCGAGTGGGCGATCGACGTCGCGGACGCGTCCGGCACGCTCCTCTTCGACGTCGCCAACCGGCGCTGGAGCGCCGAGGTCCTGGGCGCGCTCGACATACCGGCGGAGTGGCTTCCGCCCGTTGCAGAGTCGACGGAAGTCGCGGGCGCGGGCGACCAGCAGGCCGCCGCCCTCGGCGTGGGCGTGGTCGAGCCCGGCACGGTCTCGGTCGTGCTCGGCACGTCGGGCGTCGTCCTCGCAGCGCTCCCGGAGTACGCACACGATCCGCAGGCCCGCGTGCACGCGTTCTGCCACGCGCTCCCGGGCACGTGGGAGGCGATGGGCGTCATGCTCAACGCTGCCGGATCGCTGCGGTGGTTCCGCGACGCATTCGCACCCGGGGCGTCCTTCGACGAGCTGACGGACGAGGCCGCCCGCTGGGAGGCAGGCGCCGACGGCGCGGTCTTCCTCCCGTATCTCCAGGGCGAGCGCACGCCGCACGCCGATCCGGACGCACGAGGCGCCTTCGTCGGCCTCTCGCTCCTCCACGATCGTGGCGCGCTCGTCCGAAGCGTGCTCGAGGGAGTTGCATACGGCCTGCGGGACTCGCTCGAGCTCCTGCGCGAGCTCGGCGTCCAGCCGCGAGCGGGACGTGCGTCGGGCGGCGGCGCGCACAGCCGCCTCTGGCTGGAGATCGTCGCCTCGACACTCGAGCTTCCTCTCGAGCGGAGCGTCGTCGACGAGGGATCGGCGTACGGTGCAGCCCTCCTCGCCGGCGTCGCCGGCGGCACATTCGCGAGTGCGCAGGAGGCGGTGACCGCATGCGTCCGCGTGCGCGAGACGGTGGAGCCGAACGCTCCCTGGGCGCGGCGGTACAGCGACGGTTACGCTCGCTACCGCGCGCTGTACCCGGCAATCCGAGGAGTGGAGGAGCAGGCATGAAGCTCGACGGCAAGGTCGCATTCGTCACGGGCGCGAGTCGCGGGATCGGAGCTGCGATCGCCCGGGCGCTGGCGAACGAGGGCGTCTCGGTCGGTCTCGCTTCACGAAGCGGCGACGACTTGGAGCTCGCCGACGCGCTCGGGCTCGCGTGCGACGTGCGGGAGATCGGGCAGGTCGAGGACGCAGTCGCCAAGACCGTCGAGCGCTTCGGGCGCCTCGACATCTGCGTCGCGAACGCCGGCGTCGGCTCGTACCACACGCTCGTCGACACGCCGCTCGAGCACCTCGAGGAGATGATCGACGTCAACCTCAAGGGCACGATCTATGCGGCACGCGCGTCGATCCCGCATCTGATCGCGAGCGGTGAGGGTGACCTCGTCACCGTCGCCTCGGAGGCCGGCCGGCGTGGCCTTCCGGGGGAAGCCGTCTACTGCGCATCGAAGTTCGGCCAGGTCGGTCTGACCCGCGCACTCGATCACGAGCTGCGCGAGCACGGAGTCCGGTGCACCAACGTCTGCCCGGGCGGCGTGGCGACGGACTTCGCGCTCGCGGAGGGCTACGGCCGCTCGCCCGACGTCCTGTCCGGGATGATGACCGGCGACGACGTCGCCGAGGTCGTCGTCTTCTGCCTCACGCGCCCGCGCACGCATCGCATCCTCGAGACTGCCCTCCGCCCCGTCACGGAGCCGTCATGGGGCTGATGCGACTCGGCATCCTCTCGACTGCCGACATCAACCGGAAGGTGATCCCGGGAGCCCACGCCTCCGAGAAGGTCGAGCTCGTCGCCGTCGCGAGCCGCGAGCAGAGGCGCGCGGAGGAGTACGCGAAGACGTGGGAGATCGAGCGCGCGTACGGCTCGTACGACGAGCTTCTCGCGGATCCGGACGTCGACGCCGTCTACATCTCGCTGCCGAACACGATGCACCGCGAGTGGTCGATCAAGTCGCTCGAGGCGGGCAAGCACGTGATCTGCGAGAAGCCGTTCAGCAGGCGCGCGGACGACGTCGAGGCGGCATTCGACGCCGCCGAGCGAGCCGGCCGCCACCTGACGGAGGCCTTCATGTACCGGCACAACCCGCAGACCGCCAAGCTGGCCGAGCTCGTCCGCGAGGGTGCGATCGGCGAGCTTCGGGTCGTGCGCTCCGCCTTCAGCTACTCCCTCTACGACGCGGACAACATCCGCCTGCGCACAGACGTCGAGGGCGGCAGCCTGATGGACGTCGGCTGCTACTGCGTCAGCGGGTCGCGGCTCCTCGGAGGCGAGGCCGAGTCGGTCTACGGGCAGGCGTTCGTCGGCCCGAGCGGCACGGACTGGGTGTTCACGGGCGCGATGCGCTTCCCCGGCGATGTCCACGCGCTGTTCGACTGCGGCACCTGCCTGCCGGAGCGCGACGAGCTCGAGGCGATCGGCACGGAGGGGTCGCTGTTTCTCGACGACCCGTGGCATTGCTCGGAGCCGGTGATCGAGCTGCGCCGCGACGACGGTGTCGAGCGGATCGAGCTCGACCCGGTCGACTCCTACCGACTCGAGCTCGAGAATCTGAGCGACGCCATCCACGGCGAGGCGCCGCTGCTTCTCGGCCGAGAGGATGCCGTTGCCCAGGCGAGGACGATCGAGGCTCTTCATCGCTCGGCCGAGACCGGCGAGGTCGTGGCTCTGGGCTGACTCGCGCGGACGGACTCAGATGTCGAGGCGCTGATCCTCGAGATCGAGGTCGCGGCCGACGCGAATCCAGACCTCGTTGCTGATCGCGCCGCTGCGACGAAGCTCGATGAGCGCGTTCCGCTCCGCGTCGAGCAGCTCACGGCGGAGGCGCTGGTAGTCCTGCGAGCGAGACTCGATGGAACCGTCGTCCCCATCGTCGAAGCGTGCGCGAAAGCGACCGGTCCGGAACAGGTAGGCGCCGCGCAGCCGCTCGGCCGTGTCATCGCGGACCCAGTCCTCGCTCAGGAGCTCCTCGAGCCGGGCAAGAGCTGCCTCGCCTGCCTGAATGCGGGCATCGGCCTCCTCACGATCGTCGATCCCGTCGTCCTCGAGCCCCAGTAATCGGATGACGAAGGGCAGGGTGAGCCCTTGCCCGACGAGCGTCACGAGGATGACCGAGAACGTGAGGAAGAGAATCAGATCGCGGCCTGGAAATGCCGCGCCGGCATCGGTCTCGAGCGGGAGCGCGAGCGCTGCTGCGAGCGACAGCGCGCCGCGCATGCCTGCCCAGGAGAGAAAGACGGCGCCCCGCCAGGTGGACGTCCTTCCCGTCATCCGCTTGGGGAGATCGAGAACGACGAAGACCCAGACGAACCGTAGAGCGATCACCGTGGCGCTCACGAGCGCGGCGTAGCCGAGAAGCCTTGCGCTGGGAATGTCGCCGAGCGCGTCGACGACGACGGGCAGTTGCAGGCCGACGAGCACGAAGAGGAGCGCGTTCAGCATGTACTGGACGATCTCCCAGACCGCGACCCCCTGCAGGCGAACCTGCGAGCTCGTCAGCTCCGGCGTGTACCACCCGAGGTAGACGCCCGCGGCAACAGCCGAGAGCACGGCGGAGACACCCAGCAGCTCCGCGGGCAAGAACGCGAAGTACCCCGTGAGCAACGAGATCGTGATCTCGGCCGGCGGGTTGTCGAGGCGCCGGCGAACCTGGCGCACGACCCACCCGACCGCGAGCCCGACGGCGACGCCGCCGACGGCGCTCACGACAAAGAGCCCCGCCGTGTGCACGGCCGAGAACGAGCCCGCAACGACCGCGGCGACGGCGACGCGGTACAGGACGAGGCCCGTGCCGTCGTTGACGAGGCTCTCGCCCTCGACAACGGTCACGAACCTCCGCGGAACGCCGAGTCGGCGTGCGATGGCGGTCGCCGCGATCGGATCGGTAGGTGAGACGATCGCTCCGAGCACGAACGCGCTCGGCCAGGTCAATCCGTCGATGAACTCATGCGCCACGACTGCCACGCCGACCGTCGTCAGCACGACGAGGCCGATGGCGAGCAGCCCGATCGGCCGGGTGTTGGCTCTCAGGTCGCGGAGCGAGGTGAAGAAGGCGGCGCCATAGAGAAGCGGCGGCAGCACCCCGAAGAAGATGAGCTCGGGCTCGAGCTCGAGCGTCGGCATCCCCGGGAGGACGCCGATCGCAAGCCCGCCGAGCACGAGCAGGATGGGATAGGGAATGCGTAGGGCCGGCGCGACCGCGAGCATCGCCGCGACCGCTGCGAGCAGCCCGAGAGCAACGATTCCGTTGTCTAGATCGAGGTGCATCCGGGCATCGTGCCGAACCTCGTGAACGTCAAGGCGAGGCGATCGCTGACCGCGACTTCGCGCGGGCCTCGCGCCACCACACGAGCTCGTACGTGTGCAACGCCAGCCACACGGTGGTGGCGAGCGCGAGCGCGGCGAGTCCCGGGACCATCGTCGCGATGGGAAGCATGAGCAAGAGCGCGATCCCGGCCACGAACCGACCACGACTCAGTCGTACCCGCCGTTCGACCCGCATCCGGATCGCCGAGTACG
Source organism: uncultured Gaiellaceae bacterium (assembly GCA_963820635.1). Lineage (GTDB taxonomy): Bacteria > Actinomycetota > Thermoleophilia > Gaiellales > Gaiellaceae > GMQP-bins7. The sequence goes on from CAWGAN010000002.1 coordinate 208,040, forward strand.
TGAAGAGGTAGAGCGCGCACCCACCGAAGAGCGCGAAGGCGGTCACGGAGTCGAGCTCCTCGCCGACGTGCCCGACGATCGTCTTCATGGCAAACGCGAAGAGCACGATGCCGACGATCATCGGGAAGTGCGCGTACGTGTAGATGTCACGCGCGAGAGCGATGCGCTCTGCTCCCTGGCGATCTCCGAGCATCCGCTCGCCGCGCGCCGCGAAGAAGTCGAAGTAGGCGAGCCAGATCGAGGTGGCGACGAGGAGCCCGAGGACCGCGGCGGCGACCTCGCCTGGACCGATGCCAACGCCCGTCGCGCCGATCCCGATCGCGATGAAGGCTTCGCCGAGCACGATGATGACCACCAGGCCGTGGCGCTCAGCGAAGTGGGTCGGATGCAGGCGCCAGCCCGTCGATCCGCTCACCAGGGCACCGACGTACGTGCTTGCGAGCGCAGCGACCCATAGCCACACCCGCGCGCCGTCCGTGAAGCCCGAGACGAGGATGAGCGTCGCGCCGAGGAGCGTCCACGGTGCGAGACGGAGAACGGCGCCGAGCAGGTCCCGGTTCCCGCGTCCGGCCAGAGCGTAGAGGGTCAGGTGCATCGCGCAGACCACGAAGAAGGCCGCGCCGAAGAGCACGCCCTCGTCGCCGAACACGCCGGGCACGGCTAGCGCCGCGACGAACATCGCGATCAGGGCGACGAGGAGCGCGGCTCCGACGACGCCCTCCTCGGGGTCGACGGTGTTCGTCAGCCAGGCGTAGGCCGTCCACGTCCACCAGAGCGCGGCCAGCACGAGAACCCCGCGGCCGATTCCCGCGAACGTCGGATCGGCAGTCAGAAGCGTCGCGACCTGCGTGAAGGCGAACACGAAGACGAGGTCGAAGAAGAGCTCTTGCGGCGTAACGCGGTGCTCGGTGTCGACTGCCGTCGCGGGCATCGACCGCGACCCTATCCCGTGCTTCCTCGAAGTCCCAACGCGGAAGAGTGCTGGCGCCACGTCTCCGCGGCCCCCCGAACTCAGCGCAACTTCTGGAGCGCCCGTCCGAGTGCCTGGCCGCCCGCGAGCACGGGCTCGAACAGGTCGCCGTGTTGTTCCACCCGCTCGAGCGCCTCGCGCATCCCGAAGCGGCGCGGCGTCACGTCCTCTGTGAGCTCGTCCCAACGAAGCGGCGTCGAGACGGGCGCACCCGGCTTCGGCCGCACGGAGTAGACGGACGCGATCGTCTTCCCCCGCGCGTTCTGACGGTGGTCGACGAGCACGCCCTCGCGCTTGCGCTTCAGCCATTCGGTCGTGACCAGCCCTGGGTGTCGCTCCTCGAGCCGACGTGCCACGCGCTCCGCGAAGGCGTAGGTCTGCTCGTAGGTCGCTCGGCGCGCAATCGGGACGAGCACGTGAATCCCGTCGGCACCGCTCGTCTTGACGTACGACTCGAGCTCGACCCGCTCGAGCTCCTCGCGGATCAGGTGCGCGACACGGATTGCGAGCGCGAAACCGCCGTCAGGCGGATCGAGGTCGAAGAGCACGAAGTCCGGGCGCTCGGGCTTGTCGACGCGCGAGTACCAGGCATTCATGTCGACGCAGTTCATCTGCACCATCCAGAGCACCGCCTCGGGCGAGTTGAGGAGCGCGAAGTCCACCAGCCGTGACCCACCCTCGCGCGGGTAGGTGCGGAAGGTGCGCGTCGGGATCCACGAAGGCATCCCCTTCGGCGCCTGCTTCTGGAAGTACACGTCCCCGGTGCTCCCGTAGGGGTAGCGCTTCATCGTGAACGGCCGGTTGCGCAGATGCGGGACGAGCACCGGCGCGATTGCGCGGTAGTACTCGAACACGTCCTGCTTCGTGATTCCTTCGTCGGGGAACAGGACGCGTTCCGGGCTCGAGAGGCGGACCGACCGCGGCGCCACCCGGCGGGTTGTACCTGCCCTGTCACGCGCGTGTCGACCCTCGGTACCGACGCCCGCTGGTCGGACGGGTGGCCAGACCCGCTCAGTGCGGACTCGCCTACTGCTCGTAGCTTTCGACAACGCTTGCATCCCGAGCGGCGGCGGTGTCCGGGTCGAGGCCGGCCTCGCGTAGCGCGCGGCGTTGCCGGAGCAGGTCCCAGCACTGATCGAGCGAGCTCCTGACCTCGCGAAGTCGTTCGCGGTCGGCCTCGCTCGCTGCGCCGGCTGACTCGCGCTGCCACAACTCGTGCTCTTCGGCGACGAGCGCTTCGATCGTTCCGTGGATCTGTGGATCGTTCATTACGCCTCCTGTGGAGTGGGTTCGACGGTTGCTGCCAATGCAGACGATGCCGGGTCTACCCATGGGTGCGGCGTTCCGACGAGCTGGCCTCCTGGACACGTGCTCGCTCCGACGGCGCGGCGTGGATTGACGATGCCGATTGCGCCGAGCACACCTCCTACGGCAACGAGAATCGCGCAGATCACAACAGCCTGGTGAAAGGCCGTTACTGATTCAACGTTCGCCGCGAAGGTGTCGCCCACGAGCGCACTCGATACGACGACTCCGACGACGGACACGCCGACGAGCCCGGCGACACGAGCGATCGCGTTGTTGATTGCGGATGCGATGCCGGCATCGCTCTCCTCGGCGTCAGCGAGAACGGTCGCAACGAGTGGCGCGACCGTGAGCGACAGCCCGAGCGAGAACACCAGAAGCGCCGGCAGAAGATCGGTTACGTAGTCGGTATCCAGCCCGGTTCGAAGAAAGAGGAGGACTCCGACCGACGCGATCAGCGGACCCGCCCCCATGAATAGACGTGGGCCAAACCGGTCCGCGAGCGCCCCGAAACGCCGCGAGAGGGCGAACATCACCAACGTGACGGGAACGACCGTGAGGCCGCTCTCGAGTGCGCTGTAGCCGGCGACCTGCTGCAAGAAGATCGTGAGGAAGAAGAAGAGGATCGCCAGACCCGCGTACATCGCAAACGTCTCGGCGTTTCCGACCGCGAAGTTGCGGCGGGCGAAGAGCTCGAGCTCGAGCATCGGCTCGGCCACTCGGCCCTCGTAGCCGAGAAAGGCTGCAAAGGAGACGAGTCCGGTGAGCAGCGGAACGAATATCACTGGGCTTCTCCAGCCGTAGTGAGGTTGCTCGACGAGAGCGAACACGATTCCGGCAAGACCAACTGCGCAGAGGGCGGCGCCGAGGAAGTCGACCCGGCGTCTGGCTTTCCTCGGTGTTTCTGGAACCGCGATGAGCACGAGGGCCAGGGTCGCAATGACGAGCGGGACGTTGAGAGCAAAGATCCACCGCCACGACGCTTGGTCGACGATCACGCCTCCGGCGAGAGGGCCGACGATCGCCGCGATTCCGCCCCAGGCGGTCCAGGAACCGATCGCCGCACCTCGCTCGCTTGGCCTGAAGGCGGCGACGATGATCGCGAGTGAGCTCGGAACCATGAGTGCGGCTGCTGCTCCTTGCAGCGCACGCGCTGCGATGAGAACCTCGATCGTCGGCGACAGCGCGCATGCGACAGAAAAGATCCCGAACGCTCCGAGGCCGATCGTGAACACACGCCGCTCGCCGTAGATGTCCCCGACCGAGCCACCGATAAGGACCAGCGACCCGAGTGTCAACAGATACGCATTCGACACCCATTGCTGTGCCGACAAGCCGCCGCCGAGGTCGTCCTCGATCGCCGGCAGCGCGACGTTGACGATCGAGCCGTCGATCGTCGCGACGGCCGAGCCGACGATCGCGGCCAGAAGCGTCAGCCGCTGGTGTCTCGTCATAGATGTGCCGCCCGTGTGGAGGACTCCGGGCTAATTGCACCGGCACACATGTCTGCTCCTAGCTCGCTGTGTCGAGCGTAAGAAGGCCACGCCGGTCGACGCAGTGGATTCCGCGCACCTCCACGAGAACCATGAGCACCCCGGTGCAGCTGCGGCAGCGAACGACGGTGCCTGGCGCCCGGTTGTAGACCATCTGCTCGGCGAGCAACCCCGTTGCAGCGCAGTGCGCACAGGCGCCGGACGCCATCGTCATCTCGGTGCCGAACACATGCATCAGCACGCCCGCGATCGCGTTTCCGTCGAGCGCTTCCATCACTTCCCTCCTGTCGCGCCGAAGCGCTCGGTCTTCACGCGCTCGGGCGGATAGCCGAGCTCGACGAGGCCGCTCGCGACGGTCTCGACGAAGCTCGTCGGGCCGCAGACGAATGCGCGTGGATCAGCATCTGCCGGCCACGCGATCTCGCCGAGAAGCTCGGCGTCGACGCGGCGCGAGTACCCCGTCCAGCCCGGTGGTTGCGTCCGAGTCAGCGTGTGGACGACCTCGACGCCGTCCTTGGGCTCGTCGAGCTCGGCACGGTAGATGACGTCCTCGAGGGCACGGGAGGAGTACAGGAGTCGGACAGGCGTATCGCTGCCGCTGCGCACGCGGTGCCTCAGCATGGCTCTCAGCGGCACGATCCCCGAGCCGCCCGCGACGAGAAGGAGCGGGCCACCGTCCTCGGGATCCCAGACGAAGTAGCCGCCGACGGGGCCGCGCAGCTCGATCTCGTCGCCGACCCGCAACTCGTCGGTCAGATACGGGGAGACCTCTCCGTCGTCGAGGCGCTCGACGGTGATCGCCACCGGCTCGCCCGGAGCGGATGCGATCGAGTACTCACGCTCCGCTCGATAGCCGTCCTCGGCAGTCAGGCGGATGTCGAGGTGCTGACCCGCACGGTGCCCCACCCAGTCTGCGACGCCGAACACGATCGTCTTCACGCGAGCCGTCTCCTGGACGAGCTTGTCGACCGTGGCGAGCTGCCACGTCAGTCGCCCGCGAAGCGCTGTTCCAGCCACGGATCTCCGTACATGTGGTAGCCGTACGTCTCCCAGAAGCCGGGCTCGTCCTCGTCGCGGAGCTCCAAGCCACGCACCCACTTGGCGCTCTTCCAGAAATAGAGGTGCGGGACGAGCAAGCGCGCAGGACCGCCGTGCTCGGACTCGAGTGGCTCGTCGTCGAAGGCGAAGGCGACCCACGCCTTCCCGTCCGTAACGTCCTCGAGCGGGAGATTCGTCGTGTAGCCGCCGTCGCAAAACGCGAGCAGGTAGGGGGCGTCGTGCTCGACGTCGGCCAGGAGCGTGTCCACCGAGACTCCTTCCCACGTCGTGTCGAGCTTCGACCAGCGGGTAACGCAGTGGATGTCCGCGGTCAGGGTCTCGCTTGGGAGCGCACGGAACTCGTCCCACGACCACGACTTCCGCTCATCGCCGGAGACGACTGCGAACGTCCACTCCTCGAGCGGCGTGTGCGGCGTCGGGCCGGCCGACAGCACGGGGAAGTCGTCGGTCAAGTACTGGCCGGGCGGCACGCGACTCGCATCGACGTCCGAGTCACTCCGTCGGCCGCGGAAGCCTCGCGAAACGAAACTCATAGTTCTCCTCCTCTCGGTGCTGCCGCCGAGCCTCCAAGCAACGCAGAACCCCCGCAATGGGGCTACCAGCCGGAACGGGCAGCCCCACGTCGCGTAGGCGCTTATTCGTCGATGGTGGCCGCAGCAGCGCCGACGAGCGATCCTGATCGTGCGTGTTCCGTCGCCCACTCGAGCGCGTAGTCGGCGACCGCCTCCCAGCCAGGTGCACCGCACGTCCAATGGGGGCGCCCCTCGAAGTCGTAGACCTCCGTGATGGTGTTCGACTTGTAGTGCTTCGCATTCGAGTGCTGCACCGAGGGCGGCATGATGTGGTCTTCGCTGCCAGTGATGAACAGCAGCGGCGCACGGCTGTCGTTCCTGTAGTTCACCCACGTCTCCTGATGGCCGGGCGTGATGTTCGCGAAGACGCCGTATGCCCACAGCCACGACGCAGGCGTCGCAACGTGGTAGCGGTCGTACACCTTCTGCGAGTCCTCCTCGCTCAAGGTGTTCGTGAAGACGTAGTGGAACTGCTCAGGCGTGAACCCGAACGCGTCGTGATGCTTCGTCGGGTGAGCGAACGCCGGAAAGAGCGACTTGAGCTGCGACAGGGGCGTCACCCGTACGCCTTCGGTGGGGGCGCTGTCGAACGTGACGGCCGCGGCGCCGAAGCCACGATCCAGAAGTAGCTGCGTAAAGACTCCGCCGAACGAGTGGCCCATGATGATCGGTGGCTGCTCGAGCTCGCCGATGATCTCGCCGAGGTGGGCAACGACCTCGGGGACCGTCAGCTCGGCGATCACGGACGGGTTCTCGCGCAACGCCTCGACCTCGATCTCGAAGCCGGGATAGGCGGGCGTGAGCACCTTGTAGCCCTTCGCCTCGTAGTACGGGACCCACTCCTCCCAACTGCGGGGCGTCATCCAGAGCCCATGGACGAGGACGATCGTGTCGGGGACGGTGGACATGGCGGCCTCCTTCCAGCGACGACGTGCTTCAGAACGCCTGACAGTATAGGAGGAGTGCGCTCCGACTTTCGCCAACACGGGGCTACCTGGTAAGAGGCCGGGTGCAAGTGTTCGACCTCAGAATTTGTACTCCTCTCGAGCGAGGAAAGGCGGCGGCAGCGGGCGGTGATCACCGAGGCGCTCCTGGCCATGGGCAGTCGCGACGAGCACACTTGGTGCGGGATGGGAGGAAGAGCTCGTTGATCGAGAGTGATGACCACCTGGCCGTACGCCCACACTTCAAGATCGTCCGTCAACGTGACGGTCGATTCCACTGGGAGCTGATCAACCCTCACGCAACGACGGCGGCCCGATCGATGGAGACCTTTGCCACCGAGGACGAGGCGGCCGCAAACGCGGAGTACGCGCAGCGGCTGATCAGCCGGGCGCCGATCGAGCGTCCTTGATGACGACCCGCGTGTAGCGTCGGAGCCACTCGGCACCGCACGAGTAGTCAGAATCGGCGAATCGGAGTCAGATGGCGACCGTCCTGATCACGCAGTGCCTGCAACGTGACTTCGTCGACCCGATCGGCCCTCACGATCCGCTGCCGAACCTGCTGCACGTCGGCTACTCGGAGGCGGCCCGCCTGCTCGGACCGGAGCCGGCCGCGGGGCCGCTGGCCCAGCTCATCCAGTGGGCGCGCGGCCAGCCCTCGGATGCGATCGACCTCGTCCACATCCGCGACTGGCACGACGCGGACGATCCAACACAGCGCGAGCACCTGGTGCGCTTCGGCGCGCACTGCATAAAGGGCACGGTCGGCGCGCGCCTCGTCCTGGAGATGGACGACTGGGCCGAGGCCGCGCCCAACGAGTGCATCGTCGACTCGATCACGCTGAACGACCTCGTGGGTACCGACCTGGAAGTGCAGCTCGACCGGATCCGACGCGAGCGCGGGGGAGAACCGCTGCGCGTCGGTGTCGTCGGCGTCTGGACCGAGGCGAAGGTGAGCTTCCTGCTCTACGAGCTGAGCACGCGGCTCGGCATCGACGAGCTCGCGACCTGCTCGGCGCTTACGGCCAGCGCGTCGCGTACGCAGCACTTCAACGCCCTCTCGCAGCTGGACAAGATCCTCGGCGTCCGCTGCTTCGACTCCGTAGCGGATTTCGTCGACTGGTTGCAGCCGGGCGCCGAGCTCGACCTGCCCCGGCACCCGCTGGGGTTCGAGCCTCGGATCGGCGGCAGTGAGGCGGCCGCGCTGCAAGATGGCGACCGGAACATCGTGGCCCACCTCTTCCGCGACAGCACGGAGGTGGATCTCGACCCCTTACACGGCGGCTACTCCGAGGCCACGGTGTGGCAGGCCGTCAGTCGGGACGCCCTCGGCCAGCAGCACGCACCGGCGGTGGTCAAGCTCGGCCCGAACCGGACGATCGCGCAGGAGCGCGTGGCGTTCGAGCAGATCGAGGACGTGCTGGGCAACAACGCCCCGCGTGTTCGGGGCTTCGTCGACCTCGCCGACCGCGCCGGCCTCAAGTACTCCTACGCGGCCATGGGCCAGGGCGGCGTGCGGACCCTGCAGTCGATGTTCGCAGCAGACGTCCCGACCGCTCAGCTGGCCTCGGTCGTGCAGACCGCCTTCGACGAGATCCTCGGACCGCTGTACGCGGCGGCCCGCTACGAGCGGCTGCCGCTCTTCTCGCACTACGAGTTCTCGGCCGACAAGGCCCCGCGCGTGCGCGCTGCCGTCGCGGCCCTGGTGCCGGACGCGACCCGGACGGTGCTCGAGTTCCCCGGCGGACTCGAGCTGCCGAACGTCTGCGGCTTCTACGACGAGTTCTTGACATCGACCCCTCTCCCCAAGCAGGACTACCACTACGTGTCGTACGTGCACGGCGATCTCAACGCGGCCAACATCCTGGTCGACGCGCACGAGAACGTGTGGGTCATCGACTTCTTCCATGCCGGTCGCGGGCACGTCCTCAAGGATCTGGCGAAGTTCGAGAACGACCTGCTCTATCTCCTCACGCCCATCGATGACGACGCCCAACTGCGAGAGGCGATCTCGATCACCCTCGCCCTTCGGGATGTCGTCGATCTGCGTGCTCCGCTTGCCGACCTTCCCAATGGCGTGCGGTCGTCGCACCTCGTCCGAGCATGGGACATTCTCCGGCTGCTGCGGAGCACCATCAGCCAGATCTGCCATGACGATCGCAACCCGCTGCAGTGGCAGGTGGCAGGCCTGCGCTACGCCGTTCACACGCTCGGCTTTCCCGAGCCGTCGCGGCTGCAGAAGCAGTCGGCGCTCGTCGCCGCGTGCTCGCTCGCCGACCAGATCGCTACCACCGTGAAGGCCAACCTGGTGCTTCGCGTGGACTGGGTTGAATCCCCGAACATCGGCCCCGGCCGCCTCGGCATGACGATCTGTCCCGGACGGCGCGACCGCGATCGCAACCTCGAAGCGGACCTCGACCGACTGCGCGCCGAGGGCGTGGATCGCCTGCTGTGCCTGTCCACCGATGAGGAGCTCGACTGGGCCGGGGTTCCAGATCTCGGCAGCAGGGCGGAGGCGCTCGGGCTCGACTACCGCTGGCTTCCCGTGCCCGACCAGGGGACGTGCTCGCTGAGCGAGGCCGCCGACCTCGTCGCATGGTGTCGCGAGGGCGTCACCGGAGGCGAGTCGGTCGTCGTGACGTGCATGGGTGGGCTCGGCCGGAGCGGAATGATCGCCGCTTGCACGTTGGTCGACGTCGGCCTCTCGCCGACGGCCGCGATCGCGTCGGTCCGGGCTGCTCGGGGGGCGCGCGCGCTCGAGACGTCCGGCCAGGAGGAGCTCGTCAGCAGGTTCGCCACCCGCTGACCGCGCCCGCGAACCTCGCCGGCCCTTCGGTGCTCAAAATGCGTTCGCGGCCGACTTCCACTCCCGGAGGCGCTGCGCGATCAGTTGTGCCCGCTCGTCCTCGCTGTCGCCCTCCAGTACCTGCAGGTCCGAAGGATCGGCTCGAAGGTACACGCCGGAGGTTCGGGTAGTCAGCTCGGGGTCGCGATCCGAACGTGTCGTCCAGTACCCCGTCGCGCGGTCGGTGCTCTCCACCGTGATCTCGCCGGTCGCTTCGTACTGCGGAGCGTTCGGGTGCCGAGGGCGCTCAACCCTCGCGAAGTAGAAGATGCCGGGCGGATCCCTGCGCTCCTTCGCAGCCTCGCTCCAGTAGCGGGCCGAGAGGGTGCCGTCCTCCTGCCAGGCCCTGCCGTTGACGCTCAGCCCACCGTCGCGGTCTCGCGAGATGCGAAGGAGGCTCACCGCCGATGGTTCGAACTCGCTCCGCGCAGTCAGAGAGAGCTGCCACCACAGCCCCTCGACCGGAGCGCGACGACCCTCGGTCTCGATCGCCTTGCGGAGTTTCTGGTTGATCGCGCGAATCTCGGCCGGGCTGGTCGCCGGGTCGTAGCGGACGGAGGTCAGCCCGAGCAGGTCGCTCGGCAGCTTCGAATCGTGCGCGTGCAGGATGAAGGTACGGCGGATGCCGAGGGCGCCGCCGAACAGTCCTGCCTCGAACACCACGTTGTCGCGCGGCGACGCCTGGCCGGACTGGGACACTGCGGTCATGGTCCAATCGTCCCGGGCGAACACGAAGGCGGCGAAATCGACCTCCTGAGAGAGCTCGACGAGCCGGTCGAGGGTGGACCGCCCCGGGTTGAACGTCGTCGTCCACGGCTCGACATCGGCGACGACGGAGAGCCCCTTCTCGATCGCCCGGAGCAGTTCAACCTGCTCGCCAGACGACCCGAGGAAGATGCGCGGCTTGTTCATGGGCGATTCACGACGATGGACCTGGCGCAAACGCTACGCACTGGGCCACGCGCGTGCACCCTGAATCTACGCCACTCTCTGCCGCCGGATGGGCGACAGCACGATTGCGAGCGATGCCGAATCGCAGGCGACGCTGTTGCGATGACGACCTAAGCCACGCCGAGCTCGAAGGTCTCCGCTACCACTCGTCGCTGCAGTCAGCGGCGAGACGCCGGGCTGGGCCGAGCGTTGTCGGCACGAGCTCCAATGTGAAGTTCGGCTCAACGTGCCGTACGCTCGCGGCTAACCGAACGGGAGGCTGTGATGGTTCGCTTGTTCGTGCGCATCAACGTCGCGGACTACGAGACTTGGAGGGAGTTGTACGACCAGTTCTATGGGGAGCGCGTCAACATGGGTGCCATGGGCGACGCCGCGTTTCAGCTAGTCGACGACCCGAACGACGTCACTGTATGGCACGACTTCGAGACTCCCGAAGTGGCCAGAGCTTTCGTCTCGTCGGACGCTCTACGAAACGTCATGCAGCGTGCGGGCGTCCAGGGCGAGCCCCAGATCTGGTTCACCACGGAGAGCTGGCGGCGAGCACCGAATTAGGCCTTAGGCTCCCCCGGCCGTCGAGATGACCCATTGCCCGCGCTAGAGGCGTTTGGCAAAGGTCGCCAGGCGTCAAGTGGTTCGCTAGAAGTGGCTAATTTGCAGGGACTTCCATGCGCCCGGCAGGATTCGAACCTGCGACCCGCGGATTAGAAGTCCGCCGCTCTGTCCACTGAGCTACGAGCGCCTGCCGAGAGGGTAGTCGGCACGCTGGCCGATCGGCGTTACCGAGCCGTCAGCACGAGCGGAGCGCAGGCGACGCCGGTCGCCTCGCGCACCGGTTGCCCCTTCGCGTCCTTCATGGCGACCGTGAAGCGCCTCGCGGTCACCGTCACCTGCGCGTAGCTGTAGGTGTCGAGCGCGGCGCAGCGCATGCCCATCCCGTTCGGCGGCGCGGGCTTGAAGAAGAGCGCACCGATCGCAGTGCCGGCGCCTTTCTGGCCGAGGAAGTCGTCGATCTCCTTCGAGAAGGTGTTCGTGGCGACCGGGCCGGTGACGACCTCCCAGATTCCATAGCTCTCCGGGGTCGCACTCAGCGACTTGGAGCGCACCTCGTTGACGAGATTCGCATGCGTGTCGGTCGTGAGGAAGACAACGTTCTTCACGTCGCGGAGGAACCGTAGGAGCTGCTCGCGCTCGGCCGCGTAGCCCTCCCAGCGGTCGTACGGCAGCGCGTAGTACTGCTGGATCGGAACTTCGTTGACGATCACCTTCCAGGTCGCCGTCGAGGCCTTGATCGCCCTCGTGAACGCCGCGTACTGGCGGGCGCCGAGCATCGTTCGCGACGGGTCGTCGATCGCCGCGATGCAGGCCGGCGAGACGGGATTGCGTAGTCCTGGCGCCAGCGTGGCGAACGCGTCGCGCACGGCCTGGGGTGCGGTCGGCGCGAGGTCGCCGCTGCACGCAGTCGTCGCCTTCGCGCTTCGGAACGAGCGCTCGTCGAGGAAGAAGAGCTCGAGGTGCTTTCCCCAGCGGAACGTGCGGTAGAGACCCGTTGCCGCGGAGTACGTCACAGGCGAGTAGTCGCGAAACGCCTGCACACCGGCCCGGTAGATCGCCTCGCCGTGCTCGGGTCGCGAGAAGTCGTTGATGAACTCGTGGTCGTCCCAGTGGCTGTAGAGCCCGGCCGAGGCGCGAAGGGCCCAGAGCGCCGGTAGCCCGAGCCCGAGTCGGTACTTCTCCCACTTCGCCGAGACGGTGCGCGCGACCGGCGTGCCAGCCACCTCGCTGTCCGAGTAGATCGTGTCACCGAGATTGATGTTGAAGTGGTTCGCCTCGGCCGACATGCGTTGGTAGACCTCATAGCGGTTGAACGCCGGCTTCCCGTTCGTCGCCGGCGTGGCGTCGGCGTCGCCGGAGATCGCGAAACGAACCGACGCGGACACGTTCGCAGCAGGCGCAGTCGTAAACGAGCCGATCGCACTCTTCGCCTTGCCCTGCGTGAAGAAGTACCGATAGCGCGTGCCGGCCTTGAGCCCGCGGACGACGCGCTGCACCGTCCGATCGTTACCACTCGTCGCCGTGGCCGCGAATCGTCCAGCGGGGACCGCCGTCGCAGTCGAGACCGTGAGGAGGACGGCACCCGGACGTGGCGCCCGCGTCCACAGGACAGCCGACGTGGGAGTGATCTCGCCAGCGGCGACGCCGTAGCGAAACCCGGGACTCGCCGCATCGGCCGATGCAACCGCGAGCGCGAGCGTCGCCGCGGCGACGAAGACGGCGAGGCGTCGCATCGGCTCGACCCTACGCGTGCGCAGGCGGGTGGTCAAAGTCCTCGCGCTGCTCCTCCTCCGCGAGGAAGCGGAAGAACCAGTAGGCGAACACCGCGAAGAACACGACGGCCTGCTCGATCGCCATGAGCATCCCCGCGAGCTGCTGATCCTCGAGCGGATCGAGCCCCCACACGCGGTGATGCGCCTCGACGTAGAAGTCGTAGATCGGCTCGGGAACGAGCGCCATGACGAGACCGACCGGGCTCCCGAGCACGAACGCTGCGAAGACGTAGCCGGCACGCACCCCCGATCCGAGCCGGTGCGGCTCGTCCTGGACGACACACCACCACATCAGGATCCCGGTCGCGAAGTACATCGCGTGCTCGAGGTGCAGCAGCGTGTTCGGATTCTCGAGCGCGCGTGTCGTAGATCCACGGCAGATGCCAGATCATGTAGTTCGCGAGCCACAGCGGGAGCGCGACGGCGGGGTGTGTGAGCGCGCGGATCGCCGGCGGTCGCACGATCGAGGCGGCGAGCGCCGGCGGGATCCCGAGCACGACGAGAAGCGGCGCCCACTCGGCCAGCACGACGTTCTGGAGCAGGTGCACGGTCAGCAGGAAGTGCATCCCGAGCGTGTGGATGGGCGTCACGCTGACCGCGAGCAGCAGCGCCATCGCGCCGAGGAAGCAGGCGATCCGCCAGCCGGCGGGCCGGGAATCGGCGGAGTGCGAGAAGGTACGCAGCGGTCAGACCGAGCACGACGAGCGCCTCCGCGTTCCACGACCACGCGTACGGATCCACGGCGCTACGCTAGTCGGACGCGGGCGTAGCTCAGTTGGTAGAGCGCCAGCCTTCCAAGCTGGATGTCACCGGTTCGAGCCCGGTCGCCCGCTCTCTCGCGCGTCGGTCGGGAGCTTGGACGGCGCAGGAACCTGCCTCCGGTTGCAGAATCGCGGCCCAAACGCCAAATCGGGAGGTCGGACGATGGATCAGCCGCTCGGAGTACGGCTCGCAGCCGAAGCGCTCGGCACCTTTCTCTTCTTCTTCCTCGGCTTCAGCGGAATCGCTGTGGTCGTGGACATCGGCGCGGACGCGATCACGCCGCTCGGCGTCGCCGCCGGGTTCGGATTCGGTCTCGCGCTCGCGATCACCGCGTTCGGGCACATCTCGGGCGGGCACTTCAACCCGGCAGTGAGCGCGGGGCTTGCGATCGCGGGGAGATTCTCCGCGCGCGATGTCGTCCCGTACTGGGTCGCACAGCTCGTCGGCGGGTTCGGTGCCGTCCTCGTCATGGCGATCGTGTACTCGAGCGAGGTCACGGACGCGCTCCACACGCAGCCCGGCAGCGGGATCGACGACTGGGCCGCGCTCGTGCTCGAGATCATCGCGACGGCTCTGTTCGTCATGGTGATCCTCACCGTGGCGACGGACGAACGCGCCGCGTGGAACGGCGTCATGGCGCCGTTTCTGATCGGTCTCTTCATCTTCACGGCGGCGGTGACCGTCGGTCCGGCTTCGGGCGGATCCTTCAATCCGGCTCGCTCGCTCGACCCCGTGCTCTTCAGCCAGGAGTGGGGCGACGTCTGGATCTACATCATCGGTCCGCTCGCAGGCGGTGTGCTCGGAGGCGCGATCTGGGCGTTTCTGATGCTGCGTCGGCCCGTCCCCGATACGGAGCACGAGACGTCGCGAGTGTGAGCTAGCTCCCCGTCTCCGAGAAGTGCTGGTAGTCCTTCACGGACGTCCAGCGGCCTCCCCAGCCCCAGCCGATCCGGTCGAATGCGCGTACGAGGGCACCGCCCTCGTACGCCATTCCGGGGCGGCGCTTCGTTCGATCGACATACGGGCGGCTCGCGCGATGCGACGTCGAACCAGCTGACACGTACGGGTTCTCGATCGGATTCACGTCGATCGCGCGGCCGTACGCATGGTTCGACCAGCGCGTCGTCCCGTCGACGAAGCGACAGTTGAACGCCGAGGTGTTGTCGGCCTCGATCGACCGGAAGTCGCTCCCTCCGTACGCATCGACGGGAACCATCCGCCGGATCGGGAAGCGCGCCGCGTAGAGATCGCGGAAGACCTGAACCAAGTCGCGCGCGACGTCGCGATGGACGATCAGGCGCCCGCTGCGCACTCGCCCGTCGAAGCCCCAGTGCGACAGCGTGAGCAGCCGGAGGTCGCGCAGCGCCGACGGGGCAACCCCGGCGCCACGACACGCCGGTCATCCGCTTCGCCTGCGCCGCGTCGATCCGTTCGAATCGTGCCGCGGAAGCTGCGCGCGGTGCCGGAGCTCGCGCGAGGCGCGACGAGACAGCGCGGCGACGAACGCGACCGCCGCGAGCGAGCGATCGGGCTTGCACGCACCAGTCGGGGCGGCGGGATTGAACCGCGCGGCCTCTCGCTCCCAAAGCGAGCGCTCTACCAGGCTGAGCTACGCCCCGAGGCGAGCACAGTGTAGGCGGATAGCCTGCCGGCTCCATGGTCGACGCCCCCACCCTGCTCCCCGAGGGGCGTCCGGACGACAAGACGCGGCTCGGTTACATCATGGTCGCGACGGCAGCGACGCTCTTCGCGGTCAACGGGAGCGTCTCCAAGGTCGTTCTCGGCTCGGGCCTCTCGTCGCTCGAGCTCGCGCAGATCCGCAACACGTGCGCTGCGATTCTCTTCCTCGCGTTCCTGCTCGTCGTCGCTCCCTCGCGGTTGCGCGTCGGTCGTCGCGAGCTTCTCTTTCTCGTCGCCTTCGGGCTCGTCGGCATCGCGCTCGTGCAGTGGCTCTACTTCGTCGCGATCGAGAACCTGCCCGTTGGCGTCGCGCTCCTCATCGAGTTCACCGCGCCGCTCTTCGTCGCGCTCTTCGCGCGGTTCGTCTACAAGGAACATGTCCGCCGACGGATCTGGGTCGCCGTCGCCATGTGCCTCACCGGGCTCGCGCTCGTCGTCGAGCTGTGGGCCGGCGTCGCTTTCAGCACGGTCGGCGTCACCGCGGCGTTCGGTGGGGCGCTGGCGCTCACGGCCTACCTCCTCATGGCCGAGCGCGAGCGCCAGCATCGCGACGCGGCGTCGCTCTCGTTCTACGGGTTCCTCTTCGCTGCGCTTGCTGTGGGCCGTGTTACAGCCGCTCTGGGACTTTCCGTGGAACGTCCTCGACGACGAGGTCTCGCTCCAGGGGAACCTGTCCGAGTACTCCGCTCCGGTCTGGGCGCTCGTCACGTTCATCGTCGTGATCGGGACGATGGTGACCTTCTCGCTGCTCACCGGGTCGCTGAGGCACATCTCCGCGACACGCGCGTCGATCGTGGCGACGCTCGAACCGGTGGTCGCCACCGTCGTCGCCTGGGCGTGGCTCGGCGAGACGTTCGGCCCGACCCAGCTCATCGGGGGTGCGGTCGTGATCGCGGGGATCCTCGTAGCGCAGTCGGCTCGCTGACATACCCTGTGCTCATGGTCGAACGAGTTCTCCTCGCGTCGCCTCGCGGGTACTGCGCGGGCGTCGAGCGCGCCGTCGAGACGGTCGAGCTCGCGCTCGAGCACTACGGCGCGCCCGTGTACGTGCGCAAGCAGATCGTCCACAACATCCACGTCGTGCGCGACCTCGAGGCGCGCGGCGCGATCTTCGTCGAGGAGGAGACCGAGGTGCCGCAGGGCGCAACCGTCGTCTACTCGGCCCACGGCGTCGCGCCGTCCGTCTTCGCGAACTCCGCGAAGCTCGGACACAACGTCATCGACGCGGTCTGCCCGCTCGTCACGAAGGTGCACGTGCAGGCGCGCCGCTACGCCGACGAGGGCTACACCGTCGTCCTGATCGGCCACGAAGGCCACGAGGAGGTCGTCGGGACGATGGGCGAGGCACCCGACGCGACCGTGCTCGTCCAGACGGTCGAGGAGGCGGAAGCGCTCGACCTGCCGCGCGACGCGAAGCTCGCGTACGTCACGCAGACGACGCTCTCCGTCGACGAGACCGGCGAGATCATCACCGCGCTGCGCCGCCGCTTCCCCGAGATCCGCGCGCCGCGCAAGGAGGACATCTGTTACGCGACCTCCAACCGGCAGTGGGCCGTGAAGGACATGCTGCCCGAGATCGACCTCCTGCTCGTCATCGGCTCGAGGAACTCGTCGAACTCGAACCGGCTCGTCGAGACCTCGCGCGCCGCAGGCACGCCGGCGCACCTCATCGACGACGAGACGGAGATCGACGAGGCGTGGCTCGAGGGCGCTCGTACCGTCGGCATCACGTCCGGCGCGTCCGCCCCCGAGAAGCTCGTGACCCGCGTCTGCGACTGGTTCCGCGAGCGGGGCGTGACGAGCATCGAGCCGTACCGGATCGTCGACGAGGACGTGACGTTCCGGCTGCCCGTCGAGCTCCGCCGCGAGCTCGAGCTCGCGGCGCAGAGCGGCTAGCGGCGCGTCAGCGCGCGGAGATCGTCGAGCAGGCTGCGACGCGGCGGCCGTGGCCCCGCGAGGAACCCGGCAAGTCGGGCCGCCTCCTCGTCGTCGAGCGAGACCGCGGCCCGCGCGGTGCCGCTCTCGTCCCAGACGCTGAAGCGAACGCGCCGCTCGGGCACGTACCGGGACACCCGCAGCGCCCGGTGCTCGTCGGCGTCGACACCGCGGAAGAACTCGACGAGCTTGCTTCGCGTCGGCGTCGCACACCACGGGCAGTAGCGGAAGTCTCCCGCGACCTCTGCCTCGCAGTGACTGCACCGAGCCACCCGCTCAGCATACGACGTCGCCGTCAGACCTTGGCGAAGCCGAGCTCGGCGCCGACGGCGACCGAGACCGCGAGCGTCTCCCGTGCGATCCAGTCCTCGTGCTCGAGCAGGTCCGCGTCAGCCTCGGGAATCGTGAGACCGATCCGATCGGTGAGCTCGAGACCGGCTTCCTTGCGCATCGTGTTCACCCCGTGGATGAGGTCGTAGACGCGCCCGGCGCGAACGAGGTCGTCGTCGAGGTGGAGGTCGAGCGCGACCGTGAGCCCGTCCGACGCGGCGACCGCCCAGCCGTCCTTGCCGTGCCTCTCGACGAGCACCTCGTCGCGCGTCAGCTCGTGGCCGGCAACGCGGATCCCGCCCTCCGGAAGCTCCTCGAAGTCGCCGCCCTGGAGCGCCGCGCGAACGGCGCCGAGCTCCTTCCCGAGCTTCGGGCCGAGGAGCGGGAGGTTCGGCTTGACGCGTAGCTCGCTCGCTTCGACCGACCCGAACGAGACCTCGCGAACGCGGAGCTCGTCCGCGATCTCGTCCGCGTGAGCCCCGGCAAGCGGCGCACCTTCGACGACGAGCGCGCGCAGCGGCTGCCGGAGCTTCAGCCCCGAGCTCGCCCGCGCCTGGCGCCCGAGCTCCACGACGCGACGGAGCTCCGAGATCTCGGCGAGCAGCGCGGCGTCCGGCTCGACCGCCTCCGGCCAGCCCGCGAGGTGAACGGACTCAGGCGCGGCTTCACACGGCGCCGTGAGCACGCGCCAGAGGTGATCCGTGAGGAACGGCATGAGCGGCGCGACCACGCGCAGCCCCTGGACGAGCGCGTACCAGAGCGTCCGCAGCGCCACCGGGTCGCCGTCCCAGAATCGGCGGCGGGAGCGCCGGATGTACCAGTTCGAGACGTCGTCGACGAACGCCTCGTACGCACGCACGACGTCGACCGTGAGCCAGCTCTCGTACCCGGCGGTCGCCTCCGCGACGAGCGCGCGCGTGCGCTCGACGAGCCAGCGGTCGAGCGGCTCGAGCTCGCCGCCCGGCCCGGACGCGAGATCGTCCCAGTCGGGCTTCCAGCCGTCGATGTTCGCGTAGTCGACGAGGAACTTGCAGGAGTTCCAGAGCGTGAGCAGCTTTCGCTGGATCTCGTGTGCGGGCCCGAACCCGAAGAGGAGGTTGCGGTCGGGCGGCTGCGAGCAGTACTGCCAACGCATGACGTCTGCACCCATGCGCGCGAACGCGTCCGGCGCGTCGATCGTGTTTCCCCACGAGCTGTGCATCTCACGGCCCGTTTCGTCGAGCATCTTCTCGTAGCCGAGGACTCGCCGATACGGCGCCTTCCCGGTCAGAGCAACCGCCATGAAGTGCTGCGAGTAGAACCACAACCGGATCTGCTCGCGCATCTCGGACACCCAGTCGGCGGGGAACCACTCCTCCCAGTAGGCGTGGTCGGGCAGGTCGGCGGTCGTCAGCCCCTTCGCCGCACCCGTGGCGTAGCCCTCGGGTACCCGTTCGGGGTTCTCCCAGCCGAGCGTCGAGAACGGAACGATGCCGGCGTCGAGCCAGACGTCGCCGACCTCCGGGATGCGCCGCACGGTCTCGGCACACGCCGCGCAGCGGATCGGCACCTCGTCGATCCACGGCCGGCGGAGCTCCTCGAGCTGCTCGAGCCCGGAGACGGCACGCTCGGCGAGCTCGGCCTTCGAGCCCACGACGGTGACGTGGCCGCACTCGCACTCGTAGATCGGCAGCGGCAGCCCGTAGTAGCGGCGCCGCGAGATGTTCCAGTCGCCCATGTTGCGGAGCCAGTCGTCCATGCGCTTGCCCATGTACGCGGGCGTCCACTCGACCGTTGCGTTCGCGTCGAGCAGCGGCTGGCGGAGCTCGTCGACCGAGATGAGCCAGTCGTCCGTCACCCGCCAGATGAGCGGCGTGTCGCAGCGCCAGCAGTGCGGGTAGCGGTGCTCGTACTGCCCAGCCTCGAGGAGGAAGCCCGTCTCGGCGAGGCGGCCGACGATCTGGTCGGCGGATTCCGTGGTCGAGAGCCCGTGAAGCCAGCCGTACGCGTCGTAGAAGTGGCCCGCCTCGTCCACCGGAGCGAGCACGGGCAAGTCGTGGATCCGGCCGAGCTCGAAGTCCTCCTGGCCCGCTCCCGGCGCGATGTGCACGATGCCGCTTCCCTCGTCGAGGGACACGTCGTCCCAGGGGATGACCCGGTGCTCGACCTCGGAGCCCGGCCCGAGGTCGTCGAACGGCCCGCGGTACCGCAGCCCGACGAGGTCCGAGCCCTTGACCGTCCGCACGAAGGCGTCGTCCGGGTAGCGCGCGACCGCGACCCACTCGCCGTTCTCGCGAAGACCGTAGTCCGCATCGGGCTGGACGGCGGCCGCGACGTTCGCGGGCAGCGTCCACGGGGTCGTCGTCCAGATGACGAGCGACTCGCCGGGATGGTCGAGGAGTGGGAAGCGAACGTAGAGCGACGGGTCGCTGCGCTCCTGGTAGACACCGCTCTGCGTCAGCTCGTGCTGCGAGATCGACGTCCCGCAGCGCGGGCACCACTCGGTCGAGCGGTGGCCCTTGTAGAGGTAGCCGCGCTCGTACATCTCGCTGCAGGAACCGCCAGATGTACTCGATGTTCGTGTCCGAGAACGTGAAGTAGTCGCGTCCCCAGTCCATCCACTGGCCGAGGCGAACGGATCCCTCGGTGAGCGCGCGCGAGGACCGCACGACGACGTCGCGGCACCGGCGCGCGAACTCGGCCAAGCCGTACTCCTCGATCTCTCGCTTCGAGTTGAGACCGAGCTCGCGCTCGACGCCGACCTCGATCCAGAGCCCCTGGCAGTCGAACCCGTTCTGATAGCGCTGGTGGAACCCCCGCATGGCCTTGTAGCGCTGGAAGACGTCCTTGAGCGTCCGTCCCCAGGCCGTGTGCACGCCGAGAACCATTCGGTTCGCGGTTACCGGTCCGTCGACGAAGCTGAACCGCGGCCCCCCGGCGTTCTGCTCTCGCAGCGCGGCGAACGTCTGCTCATGCTCCCAGAGATCGAGCAGCTCGAGCTCGAGCGCGTTGTGATCCGGCTTGTCCGGCAGAGGTGTGAAGATCGCCGCCACGAGGAATCAGTCTAGGGAAGGGTTTCGGCGGCCTTCTCGTTGAAACCGAGGCATTCGCAAATGACACGTATGAAAGGAATGAATGAGTCTCATGGCACTTGACGTCACAGAGCAGACCTTCGAAGAGGAAGTCCTGAAGTCCGAGACACCCGTCATCGTCGACTTCTGGGCCGAGTGGTGCGGTCCGTGCCACGCCGTCGCTCCCGTCCTCGAGAAGATCGTCGAGGAGCGCAAGGACGAGGTCAAGCTCGTCAAGGTCAACATCGACGAGGAGCAGGCTCTCTCTCAGAAGTACGGGGTCATGTCGATTCCGACGATGATCCTCTTCAAGGACGGCGAGCCTGCGGCGGCCGCAGTCGGCGCGCAGCCGAAGTCGGCGCTCGAGCGCTCGTTCGGCTTCGCAGCCTGAGCGCAACGCGGCTCTTCCCCTTCGGGGCGTAACCTGATAGGAAGCTCTTTGCGGCAAGTTTCGTTCGAGGCTTCCCCCTCCCCCTCCCCTAGCTGAAGGGCCGGTTCGCCGGCCCTTCGGTGCATCTGAGTACGGTTCCCGCGATGTCGCCGCGACACGTACCCGCATCCGTGACCGAGCTCGGTCGAGTCGGGCTTTTCGCCGAGCTGCCGGGCGAGACGCTCGGCAAGCTCGCGGACCGCATGGATCGCGAGGAGGTGACGTCCGGAACGGTGCTCATCCGCGAGGGCGAGCCGGGCGATCGGTTCTTCGTCCTCCTCTCAGGTGTCGCCGGTGTCTCACAGTCCGCACTCGGCGAGCGGCGGATCCTGAAGGCCGGCGAGTTCTTCGGCGAGGTCGCGCTCACGATGCGCGTCCCACGAACGGCGACGGTCACGGCGATGACGCCGTGCGTGGTCGCGAGCTGCGACGAGGCGACGTTCGACGAGCTCGTTCGCCCGCTTTTCGCGGACGATTAGCTTGTCTTGCGCAAGATCGAGATCCGCTGACTCACGGATCTCGATCGCGCGTAGATCCCTGAAGCGCAGCCGCTTACGCGGCTGCGAGGTGGTCGCGCCCTCAGCCGCGGAGCTCCGCGAGCACTGCGTCGGCGAAGCGCGGCCACGCCTCCTTCGCCCACTCGTCGAACTCGCGCGTCGTGAGCGCGGCGCAGACGACGCGCGCGTCCGGGTCGACCCAGAGGAACGTCCCGGTGCCGCCGAAGTGGCCGTAGGTGCGCGGCGACGTTCGCGCGCCCATCCAGCTGCGGCGGCCGCGTGTTGAGCTGGACGCCGAGTCCCCAGTCGAGCGGGTCGAAGCGGCCGTGGTCGGGGAGCACGCCCGACGAGCCCCGGGAACTGAACGCGCGACCATCTCGTCGCGCGTCTCGTCCGCGACGAGGCGCGGCGAGAGCAGCTCGCGTCCGATCGCGAGCACGTCCGCGAGCGACGCGTGCATCCCGGAGCCGGGGTCGCCGCTCGGGTCGAGCTCGATCTCGAGCGGCGCGCAGACCGCCTCGCGCACGTAGTCGGCGAACGGCATCTCGGCATGCTCGGCGACGTGGTCGGCGAGCACGCGGAACGCCTCGTTCGAGTAGATGCGTCGGTGCTCGGGACGCGCGATCGGCTCGCGTCCCCTCGAAGGGGAGGCCGGACGTGTGCGCGAGCAAGTGGCGAACCGTCGAACCGGGCGGGCCGGCGGGCTCGTCGAGGTCGACGACTCCCTCCTCGGCGGCGACGAGCGTCGCGAGCGCGGTGACGGGCTTCGAGACCGAGGCGAGTCGAACCGCCCGCGATGCGTCGCCGTGCGTCGAGACCTGCCCGTCGGGATCGACGACACCGGCGGCCGCGAACTCGACCGGCCAGCCGTCGATCTGGCGGAGCGCCTGCACGCGCGGCGATACTAGTCGCATGGAGCGGCGGAACATCTCCGGGACGGGAGCGTACGAGCCGATCGTCGGCTACTCGCGCGCCGTCGTCGTCGGCGACCGCGTGCACGTCTCGGGCACCGCGGCGAATCCGGCCGACGGCTCGCCGCCGCCGGAGGACATCTACGACCAGACGCGCGTCTGCCTCGAGCTCATCGGTACCGCGCTCGAGCAGGCGGGATCGAGCTTCGCGAACGTCGTGCGCACGCGGGTCTACCTCGTGAACGCGGACGACTTCGACGGCTTCGCGCGCGCGCACGCTGAGGTGTTCGGCGACGTGCGCCCCGCCAACACGACCGTGCTCGCCGGCCTCTTCGATCCGAGATGGAAGGTCGAGATCGAGGTCGAAGCCGTTCTGCCATGACGGGGAAGCAAGCGTTCCCGTCGTCCATCACCGGCAACGGCTCAGAGCCGGCCGGAAGCGTCCTCGAGCACACGTTCGGAGCAGGCGACCCGTACACGCTCGGCGTCGAGGAGGAGTACCAGCTTCTCGATGCCGAGACCTTCGATCTCGTCCAGCACATCGAGACGATGCTCGCCGCGGTCACCGGCCACGAGCTCGAGGCGCGGATCAACGCGGAGCTCATGCAGTCCGTGCTCGAGATCGCGACGCCCGTGTGCCACAACGCGGGCGACGTCATGCGCTGGCTCACGACGCTACGCGGGTACGTCACCGAGATCGCGCAGCGAGCAAGGGACGCGCGTCGGGTCGGCGGGCACGCACCCGTTCAGCCTCTTCGAGCGCCAGCGGATCACCGCGAAGGACCGCTACCGAGCGCTCATCGACCAGCTCCAGTACGTCGCGCGGCGCGAGCTCATCTTCGGGATGCACGTGCACGTCGCGGTCGACGATCCGGAGAAGGCGATCCAGGTGGTCAACGGGCTGCTCCCGCATCTCGCGCCGCTGCTCGCACTCTCCGCGAGCTCGCCGTTCTGGCGCGGCGAGCCGACCGGGCTCGCGTCGAGCCGGCAGATGGTCTTCTCGGCGTTCCCGCGCTCGGGGCCGCCGCCGCGCTTTCGCGACTACGCCGACTACGCCTCGGTCGTCGGGCAGCTCGAGCGCTCCGGCTGCATCGCCGACTACACGCACATCTGGTGGGACATCCGCCTCCACCCGCGGCTCGGGACGATCGAGATCCGCATCTGCGACGCGGTGACGCGGGTCGAGGACGCCGTCGCGATCGCCGCGTACTGCCAGGCGCTCGTCAAGCAGCTGTGCGAGCAGCACGAGGCGGGCGAGGAGATCCCGTCGTACCACCGCATCCTCACGAGCGAGAACAAGTGGCTCGCGGCGCGCTACGGACTCGAGGCACCGGTGATGGATCTCGCGAGCGCGAGCCGGAACCGCGTCCCGGTCGCGCGCCTGATCCGACGCACGGTGAAGGAGCTCCGGCCGCACGCGCGCGAGCTCGGCTCCGAACGAGAGCTCGAGGGCGTGCTCGAGATCCTCGGTCGCGGCTCCTCCTCGGACCGCCAGCTCCGGATCTACAACGCGAACCGCGACATCGTCGAGGTCGCGCGCGAGATCGCCGACGCGACCGAGGCGCTGCCGGTTTCCGTCTAGTGCCTGTGTACGACGAACGACCTGGCATTCACGGTCGCAAGCTCCTCCTTTCCCAGGCGCACGGCCAGCGCGTCTTCGCTCAGCCGCAGGCGTAGGCGCATCTGCGCCGCTTCCCCGAGCTTCAGCGGAAGGTCGATGCAGAAGGCCTGCCTCCGGGCCGTGTCGAGCGCATGCACGAACGGCTTACCCTGGACGCGAGCGTAGAGCGTGTACGCCCAGCGGCCACCGGGGGTCGTCGCCCGCGTCACGGGCTGACCTCCCATGATCGCCTTGCTCACGAGCCTGTCGATCACGGCGTTGGGCAGAAGGCGTCCGGCGGCGAGGTCGTAGGCTCGGACCCGGTACTTCGGGCTCGGGCCGGCGGAGATGTGCTCGACGAGATACAGCCTCTTGCCGTCGGGCGAGAGCGCGTCGAAGGACCACGAGCCCTGCAGCTCGAGCACCCGATACGGCTTCAGATTCTTGGAGCGGAGAGCGAGGAAGCGGGTCGTCCCCGAGTGACCGGGGAATGGGCCGTAGGCGGCGAGGACCAGCGTACGCCCGTCGCCCGAGAGCCCCGAAGTCGTCCCGTCGTACGCGACGAGCGGCACTCCGTAGAACCCACGGACCGCTCTCGAGCGCAGGACACGACCGCCGCGCACCGAGATCGCGGCGACCATCGTCGACTTCGGCGTACCGAGCGTGACGTAGCGGACCTCTCCCGAAGGAGCGCGGACTCCTTCCCAGCCGTAGTCGAGCCCGGGCGAGTAGGCCGATCCGTTCGCACCGCCGGCGCCGGCGGTGATCGCGGCAAGAAGTGCGAGAAACGCGACGAGAGTTGCAATGGGCTTCATGACGAGTCCTCCTTTACGAGACGAGGATGCAGGCGTCGTGCGCCGCGCTGGCGACGCGCCGAACCACGCGGACGCGGCCGTTCCGATCGAGCAGGCTCACGGTCCCTTGGCCGAGCGAGGGTGTCACGACCTGCCCGAAAGCGAAGGTGATGTTGTAGGAGCCGACCGGAACTCGCGACTCGCGAACACGCTCTCCGTCGAGGCGGTGGCGATGCACCATGCCGTCGTCGCCGCACGCGACGAAGACCTTCTGCCGCGCGAACGTGACGTGTTGTGGAGCGGCTCCGGACTCGACGACCCGCAAGGGCTGGCGCCCGGCGGAGCGGTAGACGGCGATGCGCCGCTCGGAGCCCGAAGTGACCCAGACCGTCCTGCCGTCGGGCGCGAAGACGACATCGTGAGCGAGGAAGGGCGGCACGATCGTTCGTTCGAAACGCGGTCGGCGGGGGTTCCCGTTGTCCAGGACGGCGATCCGCGTCGCGGCCGTTCCGAGGGACGTCCAAAGTGTCCGGCCGTCGATGCTGATGCCGATGTGACGAGCCGGGCCCGGGACGCGAGTGCGAGCGAGGATTCGATTCCTGACGGCGTCGACCGTCACGACTTCCTGGGCCGCGGAATCCGTGACGTACACGAGGTCGGCGGTCGGGAAGACCGCGGTGTAGCGCGGTGACTGGAAGCCTTCGAGCTCGGCCCGGACCCGCCGCCGACCTGCGTCGATGAGAGTTACGAGGCCGTGCTCCGTGTGCGCCACGACGGCGGTACGGCCGTGGACGGCTTCGATGCTGCGCGGACCAGCTTCAGTCGGGATCCTCGCGAGCGTGTCCCCGGAGGCAAGCCCGAGCAGCACGACATGGCTCTCCAGATCGGCCGTTACGAACGCAACGCCGGAGCCTCCGAAGCGTGCAGCGAGGGCGCGAGGCTCGACCGCCAGAGCTAGCGCGGCCGATCCCGCTCCCGCGAGGAACGCCTTTCGATCCATGCCTCTCTTACGCTCGAGCGAAGCGGAAAGGTCCAGGACCTCTCGACCCGCGTCGCTCGTATCTCTCGCATGGACCTCTGTGACAGGTTCGGTCGTAGTCTGGGCAGGCGATGCGCGCGGATCGGGACGAGCGTGCGCGCGTGCGCGGCGCGCAACGAGGATCGGCTTCGGATCTCGAGGCGCTCTTCCGGATGCACTGGCCTCGTTCGTACCGGGCGGCCTATCTGGTCACCCACGACGCCGGAGCCGCAGAGGACATCGCGCAGGAGTCGTTCCTCGCGGCGATCCGTGCGCTCGATCGCTTTGACCGCAGCCGTCCCTTCGGACCCTGGCTCCATCGCATCGTCGTCAATCGCGCGATCGACTGGACGCGCGCGCGGAAGCTTCGCGGCGAGGTGGAGCTCGTCGACATGCTGCCTGCGCCGGACGCGCCGGAGCGCACGGACGACACCTACGCCGCACTCGGCCGGCTCGCACCCGAGCACCGCGCCGTGATCGTGCTGCGCTACCTGCTCGAGTTCACGCCGGGCGAGATCGCGGACGCGCTCGACCTTCCGCGCGGCACGGTCAACTCGCGCCTGCGGCGTGGCCTCGACGCGTTGGGGGACGAGCTGTGAAACGCGACCTCGAGTCGATCGAGATACCGGATGAGAGCGACGCCCGCGCGCGAGCGTGGAACGTCGTCTCGGCTGCGTTCGCCGACCGCCAGCCGGTCGAGCGCCCGTCTCGCAGGTTGCGCCTCGCGCTCGCAGTCGCCGTCGTTGTCGCTGCTCTCGCAGCGGTGCTGAGCTCGCCGGGTCGGGCCGTCCTCGACGAGGTGCGCGAGGTGGTCGGGGTCGAGCGCGCGCAGCCTGCGCTCTTCTCGCTACCCGCTCCGGGCCGGCTGCTCGTCGCCTCGGACGCAGGCGTCTGGGTCGTGCAGGAGGACGGCTCGAAGCGTCTTCTCGGCCCGTACCGTGAGGCGAGCTGGTCGCCGTTCGGCCGCTTCATCATCGCGGCCCGCGAGAACGAGCTGACTGCGCTCGAGCCGACGGGAGGAGTCCGCTGGACGCTGTCACGGCGGGGCGCTCGCTCCCCCCGCTGGACGGGCTCGGAGACGGACACACGCGTCGCGTATGTCGACCGCACGGGGATCCGGGTCGTGGGCGGAGACGGACTCGGCGACCGGCTGCTGGTAGTAGGCGGCCGCGGCCCCCTGGCCTGGCGACCAGGCAAGGAATTTGTGCTCGCGTATGCAGACCGCCGCGGCCGTGTCGTCGTGATCGACGCGGAGACGCGGAAGGTCCGTTGGCGCAGCCGGACGGACGGACGTGTAGTCGACCTCGAATGGTCGTGGAACGGCAGCCGACTCGTTGCCCTGAGGGCCGGAGCACGGGACGACGTCGCTGTCTACACGCGGCGCGGTGCGCTCTTCACGGGCTTCCGGACTCCTCGCGGATCCCTGACGGCCGTCGCGACTCGACCCGGGAGCAACGCGCGTGCGGTGGCGATCCGGGAGGGCGGGCAAGCCAGGCTGCTCATGCCCAACGTGCTGCGCGCCGCGCTCTCAGGCCCGGGAGTTCTCGCGGATCTGACGTGGTCGCCCGACGGCCGCTGGCTGGTCGTGGGCTGGCCGAGCGCCGACCAGTGGGTCTTCGTCCGAGCGGACGGGCAGCGGATCCGCGCGGTGTCGAACCTTGCCGAGCAGTTCCGCTCGGGCTCGTTCCCTCGCATCGAGGGTTGGTGTTGCAGTCCGTGAGTGTCTAGGCGCTGAGCTTGACGGTGCCCGAAGAGACCATGGGCGGGCTCCCGGCGACGTCCGGCAGGTTCTCGCGGAGCCACTCGGACGCGACGCGCGTCGACTCGGCGGTGCCCGCCTCGTCGTCGCAGACGGTGAACGTGACGGTCGCGTCGTCCAGGCGCACGAGGTAGTACGCGCGGAAGCCGGGTACCGCCGAGATCACGGTTCGGACCTCGTCCTCGCGCCCGGCGAGCTGGTCGGCGATCTCGGTGTTGCCGTGGTAGTACCGCATGGTCGCGTGCATCTCCGCTCCTCTCGTGGTTGTCCCGCGGTTCCGAGGAGCCTGAATGAGTGTTGTCGCCCAGTCAAGCCACGTAGCGTGTGACGATGCTCGAGCCCCTCGCCCGCGTCCCGGATGCGCAGGTCTGGGCCTCCCCACGTGAGGAGGCGCGCTCGCTTCGAGACGTGCTCGGAGAAGGCTGGACGCTCCTCTGCTTCTACCTCTACGACTGGTCGCCGACCTGAACGAACGAGCTGCTGCTCCTGCGTGACAGGGGCGACGACCTCGCCGCCGCAGGAATCCGTCCGGTCGCGATCTCGCGCGATTCGCCCTGGTCGCACCGGGCGTGGGCACAGACGCTGGGCATCGAGGTTCCGCTTGTGTCGGACTGGAACGGCGAGGCGATCCGCGCGTTCGACGTCGCATTCGAGCCGCTGGGCATGAGCGACGTCGCCGTTCGGTCGGCGTTTCTGATTCGCGACGGCGAGACGGTCGAGGCTGCGTGGCTGCTCGGCTGGCGAGTTGCCCGACATCGACGCGGTCATCGCCGCTGCGGGAGACCTCAGCGCCTGATCTGCATGCGGCGCTTCAGCATCCGCCGGCCGTACCTGACGGCGAACCAGCCAACCAGCCAGTAGAGGCGTCCCATGTCCCTCTGATTACCCGGCGCAGCCTCGACCGAAACGACGCCGCACCGGTCGTGTGGTACCGAGCCGCTGCTACGGGACGACGACGAGCTTCGTTCCGGCGCCCTCCGCCTGACGTCGCCAGGCGTCGGCGACCGAGTCGAGCGGCACCCGCTCCACCTCGAGCCGGATGTCCCCGGCGACCGCGTGCTGCACGAGTCGCCGGTAGTGCTCCGCGAGCTCGGGAGCAGGGACGAGAAAGTTCGTGTGGCCGAGGATCGAGAGGTTCTTGAAGCGAACCGCAGCCGAGGCGAGCTCTGACGTCGCACCGGCCGACTGACCGAGATTGACGAGGGTGGCGCGCGGCGCAGCGGCCTGGATCGCGGCCGCTGCCGGCTCCCCCCACAGCGTGTCGAAGACATAGCTCGGACCCTCGCCGCCAAACGCTTCCTTGATGGCCGCCACGAGGTCGCCGGGCTCGTCGAGGCGGAGCGTTGCATCGGCACCGTGTTGCGCCGCACGCGCGAGCCCCGCGACACTGCGACCCGCCGCGACGACCCGGCCCGCACCAAGGAGCTTCGCCGTCTGGACGGCGACGAGGCCGACCGAGCCCGTCGCGCCGAGGACGAGAACCGTCTCACCGCCCGCGAGCGGCGCGCGCCACGCGAACGGCAGCCAGCCGGCGAGGCCTGCGATCCCGAGCGCCGCGGCGAGCGCAGGATCCGCGCCATCGGGCACGTCGATCGCATGCGCGTCCCCGATCTGCGCGCGCTCGGCGATCGTGCCGGCCGACGTCCGTCCGAGCGACCCGCCGAAGATCCAGACCACTCGGCCGTCGTCGGTGCGACCAACGGCCTCACAGCCCGGGACGTAGGGCAGATCGGGATGGCCGGTCGCCAGGATGCCGCGCGAGACCGCGAGATCGATCGGGTTGATCGGCGCCGCGAGCACTTCCACCGACTCGCCTGCGGGTTCGGCGACCTCTCCGACCGCGGGAGCGCCGCCGACCTCACGGATGAGCGCAGCCCTCACTCGACCTCGAAGATCGCCTCGATCTCCACGGGCATGCCGAGGGGCAGGCTGCCGACGCCGACGGCGGAGCGAGCGTGGCCCTCGCCGAACACCGCGACGAAGAGATCGGAGCAGCCGTTGATCACCCTCGAGTGCTCGGTGAAGTCGGGCACTGCGTTCACCATCCCGAGGAGCTTGACCACGCGCCTCGCCCTATCGAGGGTGCCGAGCTCCTCGCGAAGGACCGCGAGCAGGTTCAACCCGACCTGCCGGGCATGTGCCGCGGCCTCCTCCGTGCTGACGTCGGCGCCGACCTTGCCCGTCGGAACGTGGCCGGCGACGACCGGCCCGGCGCCGGAGAGATAGACGAGGTTCCCCGTGCGGACGGCGTTGACGTAGCTGGCCGCGGGTGGCGTGACGAAGGGCAGATCGAGACCGAGCTCGCGCACTCGCTGCTCGATGCTGTCCACCATGCGGCGATCCTAGACCCGCCGCGTGTGTCACGAACCGAACACTCGGACGGTCACGGACATGACAGACGGCGCGTGTGACCTCCTCTACCTTGAACGGAGCCGTTCGTCACAAGGAAGGAAGCGACATGAGATACGTCGCAGCCGCCATCGTCGCGTCGCGACTCGGCGCTCCCACGAAGGACGCCGCCCCCGCCCGACCGGAGCCGCAACGTGCCCCGGAGCGGCGGCGCTCGTCATTCGGAGGGCTCGTGTCCGCGACGCTGTGGAAGGCCGTGCACCCGGGTCGCTAGCGCACCCGGGTCGAGTACCAGAACCCGCCCGCGCTCGAGCGCGACGGCACCCCGATCCTGCTCATCGCGAAGCACGCGGTTGCCACCCCTTCCTACATGCCCATCGGGTGGTGAAGAGTTGGCTCGTCGTCAGCACCGAGGCATCACCGGGAGAGCGCGATACGGCCGCCGTCAGCGCGTGTTTGCCTGGACGGCTCACTCGAGGCGCAGGATACTGCAGCGCATGACCGGCAACGCGATCCAGGAAGTGTCCCCAGCGCCCGCTGCGAGTCGTGGAGCTTCAACGGCGTGATCGGAGGTCGGTGACTCCCGAAGCCGAGCTCGCCGAGGCGCGCCGGCGGCTGGCCGAGCTCGAGGCCACCGAGCGTCAATACCGCCAGCTGGTCGAGGAGCTACCACTCGCCGTCTACAGGGACCTGCCCGACGAGTCCGCGACGTCGGAGTACATCAGCCCGCGGGTCGAGGCGATCTTCGGCTACCCGCGTGAGGCGTGGATGGACCCGGCATTCTTCGCTTCCGTTCTCCATCCGGAGGACAGCGAGCACACGATTGGCGCCACGGCCGCCGCTCTCGCGCGCAAGGACGACCGGTGGTCGATGGAGTACCGCGTCATCGCCGCGGACGGGAGGACGGTCTGGGTGCGCGACGATGCCTGGATCGTGAAGGACGAGGGCGGGCAGCCGACACACGTCCAAGGTGTCATGATCGACGTCACCGATCAGACGCTCGCGCACGCGGAGATCCGCCTCCAGAAGCAGTACTTCGAGTCGCTCGTCGAGATCAGCCCGGTCGCCGTCGTGGTCATGGACGCCGACGAGCGGGTGACGGGCTGGAACCCGGCGGCGACGCGGCTCTTCGGATACACCCCGGAAGAGGCGATCGGGCGTGTGATCGACGACCTCGTCCTCAACGAGGACCTCCGCGGGGAAGGCCAGGACGTCACCCGTCAGGCGCTCGAGAGAGGTCGCACCGACCGAATCACCCGTCGCGTACGGAAAGACGGTGCACTCGTCGACGTGGACATGATGCTCGTGCCCCTCAGGGTCGACGGAGAGCACGTCGGCTTCTATGCGATCTACCACGACATCACAGAGCTCCAGCGCGCACGCGAGCGCGCCGAGACGCTCTTGGCCGTAACGCAAGTGCTCGGAACAACGCTGAGCCTCGAAGACACGATCGAGGCGATTCTCGGCGAACTGCAACGGGTCGTGCCCTACGACAGCTGTTCCATCCAGGTGATTCAAGGAAACCGCCGAGTAATCGTGGGCGGGCGCGGTTTGGACGATTTGGAGTCCCTGCTCGGCGTGGGCTTCGACCTGGACGACGAAAACGACCCTGGAACCCAGGTCGTGCGGTCGAAGCGGCCGCGAGTCTTCGCCGACGTGTCCAAGGAGCCGGGTTTCACGAGTGAGCTGCTGGGTGGACGCATTCGCGGCTGGATCTGCGCCCCGATGATCATCGGCGACCGCGTGGTCGGCACCCTCAGCGTCGACAAGTTCGAACCGGATGTCTACAACGAGGAGTTGGCTGAGCTCGCGACGGCATTCGCCGCCGAGGCCGCGATGGCGATCGAGAACGCGCGATTGTTCGAGACCGAGCGTGCCGCTCGCGAGCAGGCCGAGACGCTGCGCGCGGCGGCCGAGTCGCTCGGGAGCACCCTGGGTGTGCGCGAGTTGTTCGACCTGATCCTGACGGAGCTCCGCAAGGTGGTGCCCTACCGAACCGCCAGCGTCCAGCAGCTCGAGGGCAACGAGATGGTGATCGTCGGCGGCCACGGCTTTCCGAACCTGGACGAATTGCTGGGACGACGCTTCGACTGGCGGGGGCCCGACGATCCTGCACGCGAGATGGTCGAGACGCGCGAGCCGGTCATCGTCCCGGACGTGTCGACGCGGTTCGAGCATTTCAAGGAGGAGGCCCACGGCGCAGGTCGGGTCAAGGGATGGATGGGCGTCCCGTTGCTCGTCGGCGATCGCCTGATCGGCATGCTGACGCTCGACTCGTTCGAGGCCGACTTCTACACCTCCGAGCACGCGGAATTGGCGGAGGCATTTGCCGCGTTCGCCGCGACGGCCATCGACAAGGCGCACTACCTCAGCGAGCTCCAGCGCGCCCAAGACCACGCTGAGACGCTCTTGGCTGTTACCCAGGCGCTCGGAAAGACGGGGAGCCTCGAAGACACTTTCGAGACGATCCTCGGGGAACTGCAACAGGTCGTGCCCTACGACAGCTGTTCCATACAGGTGATTCAAGGAGACCGCCTGGTGATCGTAAGCGGACGCGGCTTCGATGATCTGGGGGGGATGATCGGAGCCAGCTTCGACCTCGCTGACGAGACCAACCCGGGTAGCCAAGTCGTGCGGTCGAAGCGGCGACAGGTCTTCGCCGACGTGTCCGGAAACCCGCACTTTGCGAGCCAGGAACACGGCGGCGGACGCATTCGAGGGTGGCTCTGTGTCCCGATGATCGTCGGCGACCGTGTCTCCGGCATCCTCAGCGTCGACAAGTTCGAGCCCGACTTCTACACCGAGGAATTGGCGGAGCTCGCCACGGCATTCGCCGCTCAGGCCGCGATGGCGATCGAGAACGCTCGCTTGCTGGAGACCGAGCGCGCTGCGCGCCAGCAAGCCGAGACGCTGCGCGCCGCCGCCGAGTCGCTCGGGAGCACGCTAGGCATGTCCGAAGTCTTCGACCTGATTTTGTCGGAGCTGCGCAAGGTCGTTCCCTATCAAAGTGCCAGCATCCAGCAGCTCGACGGCCACGAGTTCGAAATTGTCGCCGGCCACGGCTATCCGGACGTTGACGAACTGCTCGGACATCGCTACGCCTGGGGGGGATCCGGCGATCCCGCGTGGGGGCTCGTCACGCGGCACGAGACCATCGTCGTCTCGAACGCCTCCGAGCGCTACCCGCAGTTCGAGGACGTTCACGGCGAGGGAAGCATCAAGACCTGGATGGCAGTCCCCTTGCTGATCGGCGACCGCCTGATCGGGATGCTGACGCTCGACTCGTTCGAACCCGACTTCTACACCGCCGAGCACGCAAAGACGGCCAAGGCCTTCGCCGCGTTCGCCGCGACGGCGATCGACAAGGCGCGTTACGTCAGCGAGCTCCAGCATGCGCGCGAGGAGGCGGAGACGGCGACACAGGCGAAGAGCGCCTTCCTCGCCACCATGAGCCACGAGATCCGGACGCCGATGAACGCGGTGATCGGCATGACCGACCTCCTGCTCGGCACGGAGCTGAACGGCGAGCAGCGCGAGTTCGCCGAGGTGGTCCGCTCGAGCGGCGACGCCCTGCTGCACGTGATCGACGACATCCTCGACTACTCGAAGATCGAAGCCGGGAAGCTGGAACTCGAGCGCGAACCGCTCGATCTCCGCGAGTGCGTCGAGCGCGCACTTGACATCGTCGCGCCGCGTGCATGGGAGAAGGAGATCGAGCTGGGCTGCCTGATCGACGAGGATGCGCCGGCGGGGATCGTCGGCGACGAGGCCCGCCTGCGACAGGTGCTGCTGAACCTGCTCTCGAACGCGGTGAAGTTCACCGACAAGGGCGAGGTCATCGTCGACGTCGACGCGGAGCCGACGGGCGCGGGGTCGTATCGTCTCGAGGTCGCGGTCCGCGACACGGGAATCGGGATCCCGCCGAACCGGATGGACCGGCTGTTCGCGTCGTTCAGCCAGGTGGACGCCTCTACCACGCGCCGGTACGGCGGCACCGGGCTGGGCCTCGCCATCTCCAAGCGCCTCGTCGACGCTCATGGGCGGGACGATCTCGGTGGACAGCGAGGAGGGGAAGGGCTCGACCTTCCACATCGTGCTCATCGTCGAAGCAGCAGAGGTGCCGGGGCGGATATCGCTGAATGACGCGCTCCCTCGCCTTGCCGGTAAGCGGATCCTGGTCGTCGACGACAACGCGACGAACCGCGAGATCGTCAGCCGACATGCGCGCTCCTGGGCGATGGAGCCGCGTGGCCGTCGAGCTGCCCGCCGAGGCGCTCGCGCTGATCGCCGCGGGAGAGCACTTCGACGTCGCCGTGCTCGACATGTTGATGCCCGCTATGGACGGGATCACGCTCGCGCACGAGATCCGGCGACATCGGGACGAGTGCCAGCTTCCGCTCCTGCTCCTGACCTCGCTCGGCCGGCTGCCGCAGGGAAGGTCGAACCGAGACTTCACCGCGCAGCTCTCGAAACCGATCAAGGCGTCACAGCTCTACAACGCACTCGCTGGAGCTACTCACCGCCGCGACGGATAGGGACGAGCCTGTGGCGGGTCACCAGTGACGGTACACCCGTTTCCACGCCCTTGCGGATCCTGCTCGCCGAGGACAACGCGATGAACCAGGTGGTCGCACTCCGGCTGCTCGAACGGCTGGGCTATGGGGCCGACGTCGCATCGAACGGGCTCGAGGCACTGGCAGCGCTCGAGCGCGAGCCGTACGACGTCGTGCTGATGGACGTGCAGATGCCGGAGCTGGACGGGCTGGAGGCGACGCGCCGGATTCACGACCGCTGGCCGCCGGAGACCCGCCCACGGATCGTCGCGATGACGGCGAACGCACTGCCCGAGGATCGGGAAGCATGCTTCGCCGCCGGAATGGACGACTACGTCGCGAAGCCGATCCGGGGGGAGGAGCTGGCTGTGGCGCTCATGCGGGCCAAGCCCCACCGGAGGGAAGCCGCGGGGAGCGCGCAAGCAGTGGACGTCAGCTTCGACGTCGACGCTCACGCGAGTCTGCGGGAACTCGGCGGAGACGACTTTCTCGCGGAGGTGATCGACGCCTTCCTCGCCGACGCGCCTGGTCTCGTCGCAGCGCTCCGCCGAGCGCTGGACGAGAACAACCCCGACGAGCTCCGGCGCGCGGCGCACACGCTGAAGTCCAACGGCTCGACGTTGGGCGCACGGCGATTCTCCGAGCTCTGTCGCGAGCTCGAACAGCGCGGGAAGAGCGGCCAGCTCGAAGCTGCCTCCGGTCTCGTGGGTCAGATTGAGGAGGAGTACCGGCCGCTCGAGGAGGCGCTCGCCGGGCTCGTCTCCGCACCCGCGTCATGAGCTCCATGCGTTCGCGACCGGGAACGATCCTGATCGCGGACGACAACCGCGTGAACCGCCTTCTGCTCAGCCGCGGTTTGGAACAGGAGGGCCACACGATCGTCTTCGCAGAACACGGCCGCGAGGCGCTCGACCTCCTGCGTGGCCGGAACTTCGACCTGATGCTGCTCGACGTCTTGATGCCCGAGCTCGACGGTTACCAGGTCCTGGCCGAGCTTAGACTCGATCCGCATCTCCGCGACATACCGGTGATCATGACGTCGTCGCTCGACGAGCTCGACAGCGTGGTCACGTGCATCGAGATGGGCGCAGAGGACTACCTGACCAAGCCGATCAACTCGGTGCTGCTGAATGCGCGCATCACCGCGAGCCTCGAGAAGAAGCGCCTGCGCGACCAGCAGCATGAGCTGATCAGCAAGTTCGCGACGAAGGAAGTCGCGGAGGATCTGCTGACGTCAGGCTTCTCGCTCGGCGGCAAGCATCTCGATGCGTCTGCGATGTTCTGCGACATCCGCTCGTTCACGACGATCGTCGAAGCGAGGGAGCCTAGCGAGACGATCGAGCTGTTGAACGATTACTACACGCTGATGATGGACGCGATCGGCGGGGAAGGCGGCATCGTCAATCAGATGGTCGGCGATGGGCTGATGGCGATCTTCGGCGCGCCGTTGCCGCGTGAAGACCATCGCCAGCGAGCTGTGCTCGCAGCCCGCCAGATGGTCGACCTGATCCGGCTGTTCAACGAGGAGCAGGCAGCGCGGGACAAGCTGCAGATCCAGATCGGCATCGGCATCGCCTCGGGGCCGGTCGTAGCGGGCTACACGGGCACGAACCACCGAGCGACCTACACGTGCGTGGGCGACACCGTCAACGTCGCTGCTCGTCTCGAGTCGCACACGAAGGTCGTGAACCGGCCGATCCTGATCGACGAGCACACGCGGTGCGGCCTCGACGACGTGATCGCCGTCGACGCTCAGGGAGAGCTGCTCATGAAAGGCAAGACCGAGCCGGTCACGGTCTACGCCGTCCGCGTCGACTCGCTCGTCGCCGAAAGTGTGTGAGCGACGGCGACCTCGTCAGCGGCTGCCTCTACATGCCCATCGCGTGGTACCCGGCGTCGACGTAGAGCGTCGTGCCGGACACGTTCGCGGCGTCGTCCGAGAGCAGGTACGCCGCCGCGCCGCCGCAGTCCTCCGACTCGATCTGCCGGTGCAGCGGAGCGCGCTCCTCGAACATCGTCTGCATCGTCGTGAAGCCGGCGATCGAGCGGGCCGCGAGCGTGCGCACCGGGCCCGGCCGAGATCGCGTTCACGCGGATGTTCTTGTAGCCGAGATCCCACGCGAGGTACTTCACGCTGGCGTCGAGCGTCGCCTTGGCGACGCCCATGACGTTGTAGTGCGGGACGGCGCGCTCGCCGCCGAGGTAGGTCATGGTCACGATCGAGCCGCCGCCGCGGGACTCCATCAACGGCTCTGCCGCGCGCGAGCACGCGACGAGCGAGTAGGCGCTGATGTCGACGGCCATCCAGAAGCGGTCGCGGGGCGTGTCGACGAAGCGGCCCTCGAGATCCTCCGCCGCCGCGAAGGCGACGGAGTGGACGAGGACGTCGAGTCCTCCGCCGAAGGCGTCCGACACCTCGGCGAAGACACGCGCGACGTCGTCGTCGGAGCGCACGTCGCACTCGGTGACGAGCGGGCTCTCGATGGTCGCCGCGAGGTCGCGCACGTTCTTCTCGATGCGCTCTCCCTGGTAGGTGAAGGCAACGGTCGCGCCCTCGTCGGCGAGGCGCTTCGCGATCGCCCAGGCGATCGAGCGCTGATTCGCGACACCGAGCACGAGCGCCTGCTTGCCTTCGAACCTGCCGGCCACGCGGCGATCCTAATCGGATAGCGTGGCCCGCCGATGGCCGGGGAGCGAATCGCGGTGGTCACGGGTGCCTCCTCGGGCATCGGGGAGGCGATCTGCGCGCGAGCTCTCGCGAACGGGCTGGCACTGCGTGCTGCTCGCGCGACGCGCGGACGAGCTCGAGCGGATCGCCGCGGAGATCGAAGGCGAGTGGGAGGTCTGCGACGTCTCCGACCGCGCGCAGGTCGACGAGGTCGCCGCGCGCGTGCTCGACCGGCATCCGTCGATCGGGCTGCTCGTGAACAACGCAGGCATTCCCGCGCGCGGAAGCTTCCTCGACATCGACCCGGAGCTCGTGGAACGCGTGACCGCGGTCAACTACCTGGGCGGGGTCTGGTGCCTGCGCGCGTTCGCGCCCGGGCTGCGCGCATCAGCGCCGCACGCGCATGTCGTGAATCTCGTCTCGGTCGCCGGCACCGTCGCCTTCGCCCCGGCGGGCGCGTACTCGGCGTCGAAGCACGCCCAGCTCGCCTTCTCCCGCTCGACCGCCGCGCTGCTCGGGCCGAGCGGGATCCAGGTCCACACGATCATGCCCGGCTTCGTCGAGACCGAAGGCTTCCCGCAGCGCGCAAAGCTGCGCAGCCCGCTGCTCCGGCGCTACGTCATCGAGGCGGAGGACGTCGCGAAGGCCGTCGTCAACGCCGTCGACAAGGGCAAGCGCGAGGTCACCGTGCCGTGGTTCCCGTATCGCCTCGCGACGATCGGGCAGGCGCTCGTCCCGGGGATCTTCTCGCGGCTCGTCGCGCGCCGCGCAGGGCAGCACCGCGACGAGTAGAGCTACGGCCCGGGCTTCCGGGAGACGTACCAGCCGACCTCGATGTCGTACGGCGTCGCCGGAGCCGGCCCGCGGATCCGGATGCGCTCCTCCTCGTCGAACCCGGCGAGCTCGAGGCGCTCCTCGAGGTCCACGCGCTCGTGCGTGACCTCGGACGAGATCAGCACGAGGTCGTTGGCGTCGAGATAGCCGCGGATGTCCGCTTCGGGGAGCAGGCGCTGGTGGGTCGCGTCACGCAGATGCTCGAAGCGATCCTGCTCGAGGCTCAGGAGCGGGTCGACGGAGCCGAGCTGATCGGCGATGAAGACCTTCCCGCCGGAACGCGCGACGCGTGCGAGCTCCGAGACGGCGAGCTCGGGTCGGCGTACGTGATGCAGCACGCGGTGGCAGCAGACGAGGTCGAACTCCGCGTAGCCGAAGGGGAGGCTCATGACGTCGGCCTCCTCGAAGCGGACGTTCGACGGCGCTGCCGAGCGGCCGGCCTCGAGGTAGTCCACGCGCGTATCGACGCCGACGACCTCCGCGACGTTCGGAGCGAGTGCGAAGGCGACGGCACCGGTGCCGCAGCCGGCGTCCAGCGCAGCTTCGTTGCCGGTGAACGGTCCCAGCAGCCGCCGAACCCGCTGCGCGAGGTCGTCGCTTCGCCGCTCCTGGAGAGCGAGCCGCAGCTCGACGCTCACGACGCGTCTCCGGCCTCGGCGCGCGCGAGCCCGCGCGCGAGCGCGAGCGCCTCGTCGCGCGTCGAGATCGTTCCCGCTGCCCGTTCCTCCTCGATGACGGCGAGGATACGTCCGATCTCCGGGCCCGGCTCGAGACCCAGCTCGTCACCACGGACGAGCGGCGCCGGAGGATCGGCGAGTCGAGCTGCCTCGACGACGCCCACGAGCTCGAGTGCACCGACGAACGCGAGCGCGTCGAGGGCCCACGGCTCGGTGTCGCGGCGGAACCGATGGATCGAGCGCGGTGACGGATCCTCGGGCCGGCGCGCACGTCGCAAGCGCAGCCGAGTAGCGCTTGAGCTCGTTCGAGATCGGCAGTCGCGCGAGGTTCTCGCGGAACACGACGACGAGCCTGAAGTCCGGATCGTCGAGCGCGTCCAACCGGTCGTCCAGCGTGCCGCCCAGCCCCGCGAGCAGGCCGACGTCGTCGAGGCGGCGGTAGCCGGTCGGGGAGAGCCGTTCGAGCTCTGCGAGCGTCCGCTCGCCGGCCGGCTGCGGTCACGAGCGCCGCCGACGTGCGGAGCAGGGCCTCGGTGCGCTCGTCCATGCCGAATCCGAGCTCGTCCTCGAACCGCACCGCACGCAGGAGCCGGAGCGGGTCGTCGGCGAAGATCGACTCGGAGACCGCCCGGATGATCCCCGCCGCGAGATCGACGCGGCCGTCGTGAGGATCGTGCGTCTCGCCGGTACGCACCGACACGGCGATCGCGTTGAACGTGAAGTCGCGCGTCGCGAGGTCTGCGTCGATCCCGTCGCCGAGCGGCGTGAAGTCGACGGTCTCGTCGATGCCGTCCGCGACGACCCGCCAGGCTCCGTGGCGCTCGGAGAGCGGGAAGACCGACCCGCCGAAGCGCCGGGCGAAGCGATTCGCGGCGTCACGCGGCTCCGCGCACGCGACGTCGAGGTCGAGAACGGGCCGCAGGAGAAGCTCGTCTCGCACGGCCCCACCGACGACCCACGCGTCCTCGTCACCGAGGATCTCGCGGAGCCGCTCATCCATCGGTCGCGACCCGCCGCGCACGGCCCGAGCGCGTGTTCAAGCCTGTCGCGATCTCGTACGCGATCGTGCCTGCGACGCGTGCGTGCTCCTCGATGAGGATTCCGTCGCCGAGGAGCGTGACGGGCGTGCCCGCCGCGACCGGTGTCGTCGAGCACCACCGCGAGCGCGTCCATCGAGATCGTGCCGACGACCCGGCGTCGCTCGCCTTCGACGAGGACCTCCGTGCCCGTCATGTCGCG
Source organism: uncultured Gaiellaceae bacterium (assembly GCA_963820635.1). Lineage (GTDB taxonomy): Bacteria > Actinomycetota > Thermoleophilia > Gaiellales > Gaiellaceae > GMQP-bins7. The sequence continues at coordinate 247,589 of CAWGAN010000002.1, forward strand.
ACGGAAGCCGTCGGCGTAGCCGACCGGCACGACGCCGATCCAGGTCGGCCGATCGGCGACGAACCGACGACCGTAGCCGGTGCTCTCACCCGGCTCGAGCTTCTTCACGAGCGCGACGTACGACTCCCAGCGCAGAGCTGGCTCGAGCCCGTCGTGCGGCCGGATCCGACGCCGAACGGCGAGATGCCGTAGAGCGCGATGCCGCAGCGCACCGCGTCGAAGCGCGCCTCGGCGAAGCGAAGCGCGGCGGCGCTGTTCGCGAGATGGCGCGTGAACGAGCTCAAGCCCGCGGTCGCCTCCCGGAAGCGCTCGACCTGGAGCTGGGTGAACGCCGGATCGGCTTCGGCGGAGGCGAGGTGGCTCATGACGCCGACCACGTCGCGCGTCGGCGCGGGAAGCTCGGCCACGCCCCACCGGCCCATCCCCGTGTCGATCTTGAGATGGACCCGGACACCCTCGGGGACTCGCTCGTCGGCGGCCACGAGCTCGAGCCGGGCGACGCGCGCCTCTCCGATCTCGCGCTCGGACACCGGCCCCATCACGATGATCCGCGCATTGCGGAGCGCCGCGCGCAAGTGGAGCGCCTCGGGCAGCGTCGCGACGCAGAGGGCGGTCGCGCCTCCGTCGAGCGCCGCTTTCGAGACGTCGACCGCGCCATGCCCGTACCCCTCCGCCTTCACGACCGCCCAGAGCTCGGCCCCCTCTGCGGCACGCAGCAGCGTGGCGGCGTTCCGGCGAATCGCCCCGAGGTCGAGAGTGAAGCACGACCTCTCCACGTTTTGATTCTCGCAAGACTGAGATCCCCGAGTGGGGATCTCAGTCGCGCAGATCCCTGAAGGCGGCCGCGTTCGCGCCCGCATCGCGGCGAAGGTCCAGCTACGTCAGGGGGTGGACAGCTAGCGATCTCGCACTGAGACGTCGAGTCAGCGCTCGAGCGCTTCGGGCAGGTGCCGGAGCAGATCGCTCGCGACGAGCCCCGCCTGCTGCGGCGCGGCAGAGGCGGCGAGCCCGTGAGCGACGGCTGCGGCAGCGGCGGCGGTCACCGGCTCGACGCTCTTGGAGAGGAACGCGGCGACGATTCCGGTGAGCACGTCCCCCGTCCCCGCCGTCGCGAGGGAGGGCGGCCCGAGGTCGCACACGATCGTCGATCCGTCGGGGGAGGCGACGATCGTGTCGGCCCCCTTGAGCAGGACGATCGCCGAGAAGCGTTCCGCTGCCTCTCGTGTGGCCTCGAGGCGATGCGCGTCGACCCACTGCGACTCGCGGCCCAGCAGCCGACCGAGCTCGCCTGCGTGAGGCGTGAGCACGGTCGGAGCGGTGCGGGCGACAGGCTCGAGCTCGAAGAGCGCGTCCGCGTCGACGACCGCAGGGAGCTCGACCTGCTCGAGCAGCGCGCGGACGAGGGCGACGCGATGCGGGCTCCTGCCGAGCCCGGGGCCGAGAGCAAGCGCTGTCGCACGCTCGGCCGCAGCGACGATCGTCTCCACGGCGCCGTCGTCGCTCCACGCGAGCTTGACCGGCTCGAGCGCGATGACTTCGGCCGCTGCGAGCGAGCTCTCCGGCACCGCGAGCGTCACGTAGCCGGCGTCCGCGCGCAGCGCTGCCATCGCGGTCAGGCAGGCAGCGCCGGTCATCCCCGGCTGGCCGCCGACGACGAGAACGGCGCCGGCCTTGTACTTGGTGTCGCCCGCGCTCCTACGGGGGATCACGTCGAGAAGTGACCGCGTCGCGCGTCGAACGGCGGTCGAGGCGTGCTCGAGCCCGATGTCGGCGACGACCACGCGGCCCGCGCGAGAAGCGGCCCGGCGCAACCGCCAGCCCGACCTTCGGTGCATGGAAGGTCACGGTCAGGTCGGCCTCGACGGCGACAGCCGGCGATCTCGCCGGTCGAGGCGTCGACGCCGGAGGGAACGTCGACCGAGACGACCGGGGCCTCGGCCGTCGTTCATGCGCCCGATCAGCTCGGCGGCGTCCGGGCGTGGCTCACCGCGGAACCCCGTGCCGAAGAGCGCGTCGACGATCACGTCGTACCCCTTCGGGTCGTCCGTCTCGTCGGCGACGTGTCCGGCCTCGCGAAGAACGCGTGCGGCGACACGTCCGTCTCCGCCGTTCGAGCCGCCGCCGCAGACGCACGCGAAGCTGCGTGCGGCCGGAAACGCGAGCATCGCCTCGCGGGCGACCGCCGCACCCGCGCGCTCCATCAGCTCGGGAATGCTGTCCGGATAGCTCGGGTAGCGCTCCTCGGCCGCGCGCATCTCCGCGGCCGTGTAGAGAGGCTCGTAGCGCTCAGTCATCGACGCGCGGGCTCACGACGGCGATCGCAGCCGCGATCTCGCGCGAGTGCGTCATCGACAGATCGATCGGCCCGGCCTGGACGCGCTCGGCGAACGCGGCCGTCCGCCCCGACAGCCGCACGCCCGGCTTCGGCCGGCCGACGATCTCGATCTCCTTCCACGTGAAGCGCACGCCGCAGCCGAGCGCCTTCCCGACCGCTTCCTTGCCGGCGAACCGTCCGGCGTAGCTCTGCGCCGGGCGGGCGCGCGAGTCGCAGTACTCCCGTTCGGCGTCCGTGAAGCAGCGTTCGCGAAACCCCGGCCGCGAGAGCGCGCGCTCGATGCGCTCGATCTCGATGATGTCGACCCCGACCTTCACGGAGTCCAGCCGCCGGTGAGGTCCTCCTCGAGCAGCGCGGGGAAGTGGCCGAGCGACGAGACGACGATGTCCGGCGACGTGTCCGCCGACTCGAGCGCCTCGGGGCGGAACTTCCCGGTTCGCACGAGCGCGGTCTTCATCCCGAAGAGCTGCGCGCCGCGCACGTCGGCCTCGACGTCGTCGGTGACGAGCCAGGTCAGCTCGGGCTCGGCGGCGAGCGCGTCGAGCGCGGCTGCGAAGTAGGACGGGCTCGGCTTCCCGAGCACGATGGCGTCGACCCCGGTCGCGTACTCGAGCCCGGCGACGAACGCGCCCGAGTCGAGCATCGGGCCACGGCTCGTCTGCCACCACTTGTTCTTGTGCAGGCAGTAGAGCGAGGCGCCCATCTGGATCTCGTCGAACGCACGCGCGAGGTTCATGTAGCTGAAGACCTGGTTCGGCTCGAGCGTCTCGTCGCAGCCGCCGATCAGCACGGCCTCCGCGTGATCGCCGACGAGCTCGAGGCCGTCGAGATCGGGGACGATGTCGGCCATCACGAGCGCGAGGACGCGCTTGCCGGCGAGCTCACGCGCCGCTGCCCCTGGCGTCGTCTGGATCTCCTCGTCCTCGAGCGTGAAGCCCATGTCGCGAAGCTCTTCTGCGAGGCGGGATCGCGGCCGGGTCGAGTTGTTCGAGACGAACCGGAGAGCGTGGCCCGCGCGACGGAGCTCCGAGACGGCGTCCGAGGCGCCCGGAATCGGATCTCCGGAGACGTGCAGCACGCCGTCGATGTCGAGCAGAATGCACGCCATGGAGCGTGAGTCTATTCGCGTCACACGCTCCGTCCTGTTGCCCGTATCGGAGATCGCGCTACGTGTGTCGCGCTCGAGCGGACCGGGCGGGCAGCACGCGCAGAAGTCCTCGACACGGGTCGAGGCGCTGCTCGACGTCGAGGCGTCGTCGGCGCTCACGGAGATTCAGAAGCAGCGTGTCGTGGCACGAGCGGGCACCCGTCCTACGCGCAGTCGCGCAGGACGAGCGCAGCCAGGCCCGGAACCGCGAGCTCGCAGTCGAGCGGCTCGTCGAGAAACTGCGCGCCGCACTGGCAGTTCCTCGTCGACGCGTAGCCACGCGTCCGGGCAAGTCTGCACGCGAGCGCCGGCTCGACGGAAAGAAGCGGCGCGCCCGGACGAAGGCGCTCCGAAGGCCGCCGAGCGCCGAATAGACTCGCCGGGGTGGACGTGCTCCGGCTCGCATCTCTGCTTCCCGAGCTCCCACGCGAGCGGACACGCCTCCTCGACAACCTCGGGCGCGTGCGCCGCGAGGTCGGGCCGATCACGATGGAGCTCTCGGACGCGGTCGCCGACCACATGAACATCCGCCGTGGCGAGGTGCACGAGGTCGTCTCGTTCTACTCCTTCCTGCGAGGTACCGACCGACGCGGTTCGCGTCTGCACCGGGCCGGTGTGCGACTGCTTCGGTGCGCGGGAGCTGCTCGAGCGGACGCCGGGCGCGATCGAGGTCGCCTGCCTCGGCCACTGCGACCTCGCGCCGGCGATGACGCGCGGCGACGAGATCGTCCCGGCGGTGACGCACGCGACGAACGACGGCCCGGCGGTCGGGCTCGGCTCGGGCGACGCGACGCTTGCGGACTACGAGGCGCGCGGAGGGCTCTCGCTGCTCCGCGAGCTGCCGTCGCTCGAGCGCATCGTCGAGGAGCTGAAGGCATCGGGGCTCACGGGCTACGGCGGCGCCGGCTTCCCGACCGGGCTCAAGTGGGAGGCGGTCGCGCGCGAGCCGGGGCCGCGACACGTCGTGGTGAACGCCGACGAGGGCGAGCCGGGGACGATCAAGGATCGCTACGTGATGGAGCTTCGACCGCATCTGATGGTCGAGGCGACCGTGCTCGCGATGCGGTTGCTCGACGCGTCGGAGGGCTACGTCTACCTCCGCGAGGAGTACGCGACGTCCCGCGCGCGGCTCCAACAGGCACTCGACGAGTTCCGTGGCGGAGGTCTGCTCGACGGCCTCACGCTCGAGCTGGTCGTCGGCGCTGGCGCGTACATCGCGGGCGAGGAGACGGCGATGCTCGAGTCGATGGAGGGCAGGCGCGCGATGCCTCGACTCAAGCCACCGTTCCCGAGCCAGTTCGGCTACCTCGGGCGCCCGACGCTCATCCAGAACGTCGAGACCCTCGCGCACATCCCGGCGATCCTGCCGAACGGTGGCGAGTGGTGGGCCGGGCTCGGGACGCGCGAGCTGACGGGCACGCGACTGTGGTCGGTGACCGGTGCGGTCGGCAAGCCGGGCTGCTACGAGGCGCCGAACGGCGTGACGACGCGCGAGCTCGTCGACGAGTACGCGGGCGGCTTCGTGGGCGAGGTCGGCTCGATCGTGCCCGGTGGCGCCGCGAGCGGGATCCTGCCGCCGGCCGCGCTCGACGCGCCGCTCACGCGCGACGGGCTGCGCGAGTACGGCGCCGGCCCGGGCTCGGCCGCCGTCCAGGTGTTCCCCGCGACGTACTCGCCGCTCCGTCTGCTCGCCGAGACGATGCGCTTCTTCGCCGAGGAGTCGTGCCAGAAGTGCACGCCGTGCCGGATCGGCAACCGCGCGCTGCATCACGTGGCGGAGGAGCTCCAACATGGCGAGGCGGCGATGACGCGCGAGAAGGTCGACGAGTGGCTCCTGGCGATGGAGAAGACCTCGATCTGCGGCCTCGGGCAGGCGTCCCCGTTCCCCGTTCGCGGCGCGATGCAGCACTGGCCCGAGCTCTTCGCACCGCTCGCCGGAGATCCCGTGGCGTGAGCGACGATCTCGGACGCCTCGTCTCGGGATTCCACGTCTCCCAGGCCATCCACGCCGCTGTCGAGCTGGGCATCCCGGATCTCCTCGCCGACGACGAGCGGACTTCGGACGACCTCGCGCAAGCGAGCGGATCCGATCCGGCGACCCTCTACCGTCTCCTCCGCGCGCTGGCGAGCCTCGGCATCCTCCACGAGGCCGACGGGCGCCGTTTCTCGCTGACCCCGCTCGGACAGCCGCTCCGCGGGAACGTGCCGGGCTCGCTGCGCGGCTGGGTGAGGCTCATCGGCCGCGACCACGTCTGGCGCTCCTGGGGCAACCTCGCGAACGCCGTGCGCAACGGGGAGAACTCGTTCCGGGCGCTGTACGGGGCTGATGTCTTCGACTGGCGCGCCGAGCACCCCGAGGAGAGCGCGATCTTCGACGAGGCGATGAAGTCCCTCACCTCGACGTCCAACGATGCCGTTCTCGCCGCATACGACTTCGGGCGCTTCGGGACCATCGTCGACGTCGGAGGCGGTACCGGCACGCTGCTCGCGTCCGTGCTCGAAGCGCATCCCGGGACGCGCGGGATCCTCTTCGACCAAGCGCACGTCGTCACCGGGGCCGAGCCGGCACTGCGCGCCGCGGGGGTGCTCGACCGCTGCGAGGTCGTTTCCGGCAGCTTCTTCTCTGCCGTCCCTGAAGGTGGCGATGCGTACCTCCTGAAGTCGATCATCCACGACTGGGAGGACGAGGAGTCGGTGCAGATCCTGAGTGCCTGTCGGGCGGCGATGGCGCCAGGGGCGGTGGTCCTCCTCATCGAGCGCGACCTCGGAGCGCCCAACGAGAACCCCGCGGCCAAGCTCTCGGACCTGAACATGCTCGTCATGCCCGGTGGGCGCGAGCGTACGGACGAGGAGTACGCCGAGCTCTTCCGGCGGGCAGGCCTACGGCACTCGACGACGACTCTCGCCGCTACCGGACACGCGCTCATCGAGGCGGTTGGTGCCGACTAGCATGACCCCCGTGGTCGCGTTCACCCTCGACGGCCGGTCCGTCAGCGCGCCCGAGGGGGAGCTGCTCGTCCACGCGGCCGCGCGCCACGGCACGTTCATCCCGACGCTCTGCCACGACTCGAAGCTCGATCCGTACGGCGGCTGCCGGATGTGCGTCGTCGACGTCGAGGGCGCGCCGCGGCCGCTGCCGGCCTGCGCGACTCGCGTGGCCGAGGGGATGGTCGTCTCCACGAACGGCCCGATCACCGAGTTCCAGCGGACGCTGACCGAGATGCTCCTCTCGGAGCACCTGAACGAATCTCCCGGAGGCCGCCCGAACGAGCTCCGAGACCTCGCGAACGATCTCGATGCGACCGCGCCGCTCGTCCTCCCCGACGCGAAGCGCAAGGAGTACGACGACCGCAACCGGCTGATGGGCTACGACCCGGACGCGTGCATCCTGTGCAACCGCTGCGTCCGCTACACGCAGGAGGTCATGCAGTGCTCGGCCCTGAGCCTCGAAGGGCGCGGCGGGCACGCGCGCATCGTCCCCACCTGGGAGCTGAGCTGGCTCGACACCGAGTGCGAGCTCTGCGGCGGCTGCCTCTCCGTCTGCCCGACCGGGCGCGATCTACGAGAAGTTCGAGGAGGGCACGTCACAGCCCGAGCACGCACTCGAGCAGGTCCGCACGACCTGCACCTTCTGCGGCGTCGGCTGCCAGATCGACCTCAACCTCGACCCCAAGACGAAGCACATCGTCAAGGTCACCTCGAAGGACGAGTACCTCCCGAACGAGGGCAACCTCTGCGTGAAGGGCCGCTTCGCCTTCAACTTCGTGCACCACCCGGATCGCCTCACGCAGCCGCTCGTCCGCGGCGAGGACGGCGAGCTCCACCCGACGACGTGGGAGCACGCGCTCGAGACCGCGGCGACCGGGCTCAAGAAGGTCATCGCCGAGCACGGCCCGCAGTCGGTCGGCTTCCTCGCGTCGGCCCGCCTGACGAACGAGGAGAACTACCTCATCCAGAAGCTCGCGCGCACGGGAGTCGGGACGAACTCCGTCCACTCGTGCGAGTCGACCTGACACGCTCCCACTCTCTACGGCCTGGTCAGGTCGTTCGGCAGAGGAGCTAGCACCAACTCGATCCCGGAGATCGAGAACGACCGCTTCCTCTTCGTCATCGGCTCGAACACGACCGAGGCGCACCCGGTGCTCGCGCTGCGGATCAAGAAGGCCGTCCGCAAGGGCGCCACGCTCGTCGTCGCCGACCCGCGCAAGATCTGGCTGACGAAGCTCGCGAAGCGGCATCTCCAGCTGCGGCCGGGAACCGACGTCTGGCTCCTGAACGCGATGATGCACACGATCCTCGACGAGGGGCTCCAGAACGAGGAGTACATCCGCGACGTCACCGACGACTTCGAGGCCGTGCGCGAGATCGTCATGCGCTACTCGCCCGAGGACGCGGAGAAGATCACAGGAGTTCCCGCCGAGGACATCCGCGCGACCGCTCGCGAGTACGCGAGCGAGAAGCACGCGGGCATCTTCTACACCCTCGGCATCACCGAGCACGCGTGCGGCGTCGACAACATCTGGTCGCTCTCGAACCTCGTGCTCATGACCGGACATCTCGGCTACGAGTCGACCGGACTGAATGCGCTGCGCGGCCAGAACAACGTCCAGGGGCTCAACGACTCCGGCGCGAACCCGTCGTATCTCCCCGGCTACCAGTCGGTCGACGATCCCGAGATCCGGAAGAAGTTCTCCGACGCCTGGGGGGCCGAGGTTCCCGAGCGACCGGGCTACCGCCTCGACCAGATCGTCTCCGGCCTCCACGACGGGCGCATCAAGGCGCTCTACCTCATCGGCGAGAACCCGGCGCAGACCGAGCCGAACGCACGCCACGTCGAGGAAGGTCTCGAAGGCCTCGACTTCCTGATGTCGCAGGACATCTTCCTGAACGACTCGTCGCGGAAGTACGCGCACGTCGTCCTCCCCGCGTCGAGCTTCGCCGAGAAGGACGGCACGTTCACGAACACCGAGCGCCGCATCCGCGCGTCCGCGCCGCCGCACCGCTTCCCGGCGAGGCCAGGGTCGACCGCGAGATCGTCATCGAGATGGCCAAGGCGCTCGGCGCCGAGCTGGCCCGAGTACCCGGACGCGGAGTCGGTGTGGAACGAGCTCGCCGACCTCTCGCCGAACTGGTTCGGGATCCGCTACGACCGCATCGAGGAGAACGGCATGCAGTGGCCGTGCACCGATCTCGATCATCCCGGCACGCCGTACCTCCACGCACCGCGTCCGGCCCTCGCCAGCGGACGGGGCCGCTTCTTCCCCGTCGAGTTCCAGCCGCCCATCGAGGAGCCGGACTCCGAGTACCCGTTCGTGCTCACGACCGGCCGCACGCTCTACCACTACAACTCGGCGAACATGACGATGCGCGAGCCAGGCGTCACCGACAAGCAGCAGGCGCCGTTCTTCGAGATCCACGCGGAGGACGCAGGCGCGCTCGGCATCGCCGACCGCCAGGTCGCGCGGCTCGTCTCGCGTCGCGGCGCGCTCGAGGCCGAGGCCCACTACTCCGAGCGCGTCTACCCGGGGCTCGTCTGGATGTCGCTCCACTTCGCCGAGCAGAAGGTGAACTGGCTCACGCACGACGTCGGCGATCCGCTCATCGGAACGCCCGAGTACAAGGTCAGCGCCGTTCGCGTCGAGATGCTCGCAAGTAGCGGTGACTGAGAAGCTCGGCGAGCCGCGCCTCGACGTCGAGTCCTGCGAGTCCACGCAGCTGCTCGTCGACACGTCCCTGCCGGAAGGTGCTCTCGTCGTCGCCGATCACCAGACGGCGGGCCGCGGCCGGCTCGGCCGCAGCTGGGAGGCGCCGGCGGGAACCGCGCTGCTCTTCTCCGTGCTGCTGAAGCCGCCGCCCGAGCGACACGCGCCCGAGCTCTCGCTGCGTCGCCGGAATCGCGGTCGCGGATGCGCTCGAGCGCACTCCTCGGTCTGTCGGTGCAGATCAAGTGGCCGAATGACGTCATGCTGAGGCGCCACAAGATCGCGGGCTGTCTCGCTGAGGCGCGTGACGCTGCGGTCGTGCTGGGCATCGGCGTGAACGTCGAGCAGACGAAGGACGAGCTCCCGCCGAACGCCGGATCCATCCGCACGCTCACCGGGCGCGGCTGGGACCGGGAGGATCTCCTGGCGACTGTGCTCGACGATCTCGGCAGCCGCTACGCCGCCTGGCGCACGGGAGGACTCGACGCCGTGTTCGACGGTCTCGGCCCGCGCGACTTCCTCCGCGGCCGCCGGGTCACCGTGAACGGCACGAGCGGCGTCGCGACCATGATCGACCGGAAGGGCCGGCTCGAGATCGCAGTCGGCCACGGGGAGAACGTCAAGGTCGAGAGCGGCGAGGTCGTCTATGCCCGATGAGCGCGAGTGGCCGGATCCCGACATCCCTCAGGATCCAGGCATCCCGGGGCTGAAGACGCCCGACCAGCTGCCGCCCGAGGACGAGCCGGAAGTCGAGCGCGTCCCGGACGCCGAGCAACCCGACGCCGACGGCGAGGGTCACATGGCTCCGCCGCGCTCCGACGAGAGTCGCTAGCCGGCGTCGCGGTTCGCCAGCGCGCTGATCAGGATGTAGAGGACGACGCCGATCGGGACGATCAGCGACGCGAGGCGCTGCCAGAGCGGCTTCGGCGGCTCGGCCTCCGCATCCACCGCTTCGTCGAACGGGTCTGCCAGCTCGGGTGCGTCGTAGGCTTCCGGCTCGGCGTAGTCGACCTCGACCACGTCCGGCTCGTAGAGCTCGGGCGGCGGCGCGCTCACCTGCGGCTCGCTCTCGATCGTCGAGCCCTCGAGCTCGAAGAGGCTCGGCCAGCGGCCGCAGGTGCGGCAGGCGTTCGCCACCGGCTCGTTCACCGTGCCGCACTGCGAGCAGCGCCAGGGAGCGTCGGCCACGAGCAGAGAGTACGCCGCGCGCCCTACGGCGCCACGGTCAGCGGGATCTCGACCTCGTTCATCCGCGAGCCGTCCTCGGCCGAGCTCTCGAAGACGACGAGCGTCGCGACGTCATCGACGTCGGCGGTCGTGAAGTCGAACGTGCCTCGCGTGCCTGTCCCGGACGTGGCGGTGACGAAGTTCTCGTCGACGACGTTGCCGTCGGCGTCGAGGAGCTCGTACTGGAAGTTCGCCTCGAACGTGTTCGCCGTTCCTGTCGCGCGAAGCGGGCTCGCGACCTCCTCGAACGGCAGCGGCGACTCGACGAGCACGGAGGGCGTCTGCTCCTCGAAGTCGGCTCGCGTGTAGCTCTGGCCGTCGATCTCGACGGACTCGACGGTCGGGAACTGCGTCAGCGTGTAGACGATCTGCGCGCGAGCCTCGGTCGACAGCTCCTCGTCCAGCTCGACGGTCGCAACCCCGTTCTCGACGGACACTTCGGGCGTAGCGTCTGCGGGAATTGCCGTTGTGAGCTCGAGCTCCTCTTGCTCCTGAGGGCTCGGTCCGGCGACGAGGTCGTCCATGACCGCGGTCGCCGCGTCGTCCGACGCCTGTACCTCGCGGAGCACAGGCCACACCTTCCCGTCGCGCAACCAGTACACACGAGCGTTGCTGAAGGCCGGCAGCGTGACCGTGCTGGTCTCCTCGGCCGAGCTGTCGTCGCCGGCACATCCGACGAGAAACAGCGCAGTCAGGACGAGGAGCAGAGCCCGCTTCACGGGCAGAAGCGTAGCCCCGTGCCTCGGATCGCGGACGACCTCGGCGACGCGGCGTCTCAGGTCTGCGTGGTCGAGCTCGACCACGAGCCCGAGCCGTCGCGCCGTCTCCTCCTCGAGGCCCTGGAAGAGGTCGATCGTCTCCCACAGCGCGCGGGCGACGTCGCGGAGGTCGTAGTGCGCGTACGCGCGCTCGAGCGCCGCGAGCGCGCCCGGGTCGGCCCAGCGCTCGAGGTAGCGCCCGTCGTGCCACGTGTCGACGGTCCGGATCCACGGCGCGCGCGTGCCACTCGAGCAACGTGACGAGCCGTTCCTTCAGGTAGCCGTCGAGGCACTCGATCGCGGTGAACACCTCGCCGCGGCGGAGCTTCTTCGCGGTCCAGAGCGCGTGGTACCAGAAGTCGCTCGCGAGCTGGCGAAACGCAGCGGCGTCGGGAGGGGCTGGTCCAGCGGGCGGCTCGAGCCTTCGCAGCTCGTCCTCCAGGCCGAGCTCGTCGTAGAGGACGCGATATCCGCGACCGAGCACGCCCGTTGCCGTCGGGAGGAGGTCGCGCCACTTGGCGGCGTCGACCAGCGGGAAGTCGACGTCCTCACCGTGCTCGTAGAGGACGCGGCGCTCGACCTGCTCGCCGATCGCGGTCGGCTCGAGGAAGGTGAGAACGGGCGTGCCGAACTCACCGACCCAGCTCTCGTCGTCGACGAGTCGGGCCGGCTCGTCGACGAAGAGGACGGCGTCGAGGTCCGACCAGCGGTCGGCAGGCGTGTCGGTGCGCGCCTGCGACCCGACCACGAGCACAGCGCGCACGTCCTCGCGCTCGCGCGCCCAGTCGGCGATGGCCGCAGCGAGGAGGTCCATCCGCGTGTTGACGTTGAGGAGCAGCTTCTCGTCGACCTCCAGCACCGCCGGGTTCACGCCTCGCAGCGACAGCTCACCGCGTGCGACGCGAGACTCGAGCTCCGGAAGCATCGTCTTCGCGTACACGCCCGGAAGCGGTCCCGTCTGCGGGATCGCGCGGGCTCCGGCCAGCTCACGGAGGAGGTCGGGCGTGACGAGCGGCGCGTCGACCGGCAGGACGACACACGTCTCGTGCGTCGCCGCGCGAAGTCCCGCGATCACGCCGAACACGGCCGCGCGCTCCACCGTCCCGTCGTCGAGGACGGGGAATGGCAGCTGGCCGTCGTCGGCCTTTCCGACGGCGACGACCTCGTCGCAGATGGCGCTCAGGATCCGCCACGCGCGCTCGCCGAGCGTCTCTCCGCGAAACGACGCGAGCGCCTTCGGCGAGCCGAACCGCTCGGACGCGCCGCCGACGAGCAGGACGCCGGTCGCCGCTAGACGATCCGCCACGGCTCCGAGTAGACCGTCACCCGGCCGTCGCGCACCCAGCCGCAGAGCGTGACGCCACGATCGGCAGCGAGCTCGACCGCGAGCGACGACGGCGCACCGACCGCGACGAGCACCGGACAGCCGGCGACGGCGGCCTTCTGCACGAGCTCGAACGACAGCCGTCCGCTCACACACAGGACGTGCGCCGAGAGCGGGAGCACACCCTCGGTGAACGCCCAGCCGACGACCTTGTCCATCGCGTTGTGCCGCCCCACGTCCTCGCGCACGCACAGCAGCTCGCCGGCGGCGTCGAAGAGCCCCGTCGCATGGAGCCCCCCGGTCGCCGCGAACGCGTGCTGCGCCTCGCGGAGTCGACCGGGAAGCGATGCGACCACGTCCTGCGCGACCTCGAGCGAGCTCTCCACACGCGGCGAGCTCACCTGCACGGCCTCGATCGCTCCCTTCCCGCAGACGCCACACGAAGACGAGGTGTAGAAGTGCCGGCGGAGGCGTTCAGGGTCGAAGCCGCCCGCCTCCACCTCGACGGCGTTCGCCGCGAGGTCGTCGGGTACGCGCGCGGACACGGGCTCGAGACCTTCGGTGACGCAGAACCCGAGCGCGAGCTCCTCGTCGTGCCCCGGTGTACGCATCGTCACGGCGACGGGCTCGCCGCCGATCCGGATCTCGAGCGGCTCCTCGACCGCGACGACGTCGGTCTCGGTGAAGCCGTCCGGCAGGCGAAGCGCGTCGACCACCCTCGTCGAGTACGGAGGCACCTCGCTCGGCTCGCCGCTCACGCGGCAAGCGTACTTTCAGCGCGACGCGCCCTGCGCTCCGCCTCGGCGCGGACAGCCTCGAGCGACGCCGCGACGGTCGCCTCCCAGGTCCGCGCGACAGCCGCACCCCACAGCGTCCCGAGAAGCCAGAGGTCCGTCCCGAGCTCGCCCGTGTACTCGAGCTCGGTCTCGCCGGCGAGCTCGCGCAGCTCGAAGGTCTCGAGGACGTGCGGAACCGGGCCGCGCACGAGCCGGAAGTGCACGCGGTCGGGCGGTTCGAAGCGCACGGTCTCGACGGTCGTCGCGGTCAGCCCGTACGCGCGTGTGTAGTGCGCGGCGAGCACGACGTCCTCACCGCGCTCGAGCACCTCGAGCTTTCGGCTGAGCGCACGCGGGGTGCGCCCGAGGTACGGGCCGGAGACGACGTCGAACACGACCTCGCGCGGAGCGGCGATGCGGAACGTGAGAGGCCCGAGCCGCCGGTAGCGCCGCCCGATGCCGAGATCGGGGGCGAGCGAGCCGCGAACGACGAGCGCCCAGAGCAGGATTCCCCCTCCCGTACCCCACGCGAGCGCGCGGATCCTCATGATTCGTCCTTCATGCGCAGCGTCCGCCTCATCACGGCCTTCGGGCTCGGGTACCTCCTCGGCACCGTACAGTCGGCCGACATCGTGTCGCGGGTCACGACCGGTGGCCGGGTGAACCTCCGCACGAGCGGAAGCCGGAACCCGGGTGCAGTCAACGCCGGGCAGGGTCCTCGGGCCGACGGCCGGGCGCGCCGTGATGATCGCGGACGTCGCGAAGGCGTACGCGGGCTGCGCGAGCGGCAGGCCGTCGCGGGCGACCTCGGCGCGCACGTCGGCGGCGTGGCAGCCGTGGTGGGTCACTGCTATCCGGTGTGGAACGACTTCGACGGAGGGAAGGGCCTCGCGACGAGCTTCGGTCAGTGCCTGTACACGTTCCCCGTCGCGGCGCCGATCGATCTCGGGCTCGCCATCGGAGTCGCCAGGATCCCTGGTTTCCGTCGTCCTGGCCTGGTCTCGACCGCGGCTGCTTCGAGCGGCTGGCTGCTCATGAGCCTGCTCTGGTGGCGTCGGCAGCTGCCGAACTCGTGGGGGCCGAAGCCGACGGCCGCGCTGTTCGTCGCCAACTGCGTCACGGTCGGCGTCGTCGCCTCGCGCTTCGTCGTCGCGCACCGGCGCGGCGACCCGGACGAGCTGGAGCTGCCGACCTGAGCCGCGTCGCGCTCTGCACGGACTCGAGCTCGCTCCTCTCGCCCGTTGCAGCGGCGGCGCTCGACGTCAGCGTCGTTCCCGTTCCGGTCGCGCTCGACGGCCGTGCAGTTCGAAGGGTCGGTCGACGCCTTCTACGACCGGATGCGCGAGGGCGCAGCCGCGACGACCTCGCAGCCGAGCCCCGCTGCCTTTCTCGCCGCGTACGAAGACCTGGCGAGCGGATGGTGCGACGAGCATCCTGTCGCTGCACCTCGACGGCCGCGTGTCCGGAGTCGGCGCATCCGCGGAGCTCGCGGCGCGCGACGCCTCGATCCCGGTGACGGTCGTCGATCTCCCGACGGTCAGCTACGGCGTCGCGCTGTGCGTTCGCGCGGCGCGACGCGGACTCGTGGACGGCGCGACTGCGACGCAGGCCGCCGCCGATGGCGAGGCAGCTCGCGGTCGAGCTCGACAACGTCTTCGTCGCGCGCGCGGGACCGCGCGGGCGCATCCCCGCGACCGACGAGTGGACGGTCCTCCGCTTCGCGGACGGCGCGGCGACCCCCGTGTCGAGCCACCCGACGATCGACGACGCCACCGAGGAGATGGCTCGTCGCATCGCCGGATCCGGCGTCCCGAGCCAGGTCGCCGTCGGGCACGCGAGCCGGGAGGTCGAGGCTGCTGCGGATCGACTCGCACACGACCTCCTCCGCGCCGGCGTTGCGCCGGTCGGGCGGTATCGGGTCGACACCGAGCGTCGGGGCCCATACGGGCCCCGACAGCTTCGGTGCGTTCTGGCGGCCGGCGGAGGCGAGCCTCAGCTCGTCGTCGCGCAGATCGAGTACACGGTCAGCGACCAGTTCGACGCCGTCGCCGTCGTCTCGGCCGCGCTCGCGCGCCAGATGTTGTCGTTGTCGGGATACGAGGTCAGGATCGCGACCCTCGGGCTCCCGCCGGTGACCCGGGCTCCGCCCCCGATGAGGCGCTTCCCGGTCGGGCAGGCGAGAAAGACCGACTTCGACGTCGTGGAGGTGTTCGGGGACGTCGACTCGACGCGCTCGACACCGCTCAGCCCGGGCGGCCCGGCCGGACCGGCCGGCCCGGCGGGGCCGGCTGGACCAGCTGGAAGCGAGCCGGCCCTGAAGTCGGCCCGGACGAGCGAGCCGTTCTGGACCTTGGCCGAGGTGACGGCGTTGTCTGGCGATCTTCTTGTTCGTGACCGCAGCAGTCTTGAGCTGGGCCGGGCCGACGCTGTTCCTCGGAACCTGCAGCACGGTCGCGTAGCTCGTGCCACCGAGCGCGATCGCGAGCGCGACGCACGAGATGACGAGTGCAGGCGAGGGTCGGCGGATCGGAGATCCTCATCGAGAACCTCCTGTGGTCGTCAGGTGAGCCCCGACCGTACCCAGCGGGTATGACGGCTCTGTTAGTGCGCGACGCGACGTCGAGCTACTCGACGGTGACGGTCTTCGCGAGGTTGCGCGGCTGGTCGACGTTCAGGCCGCGCAGGCGCGCGATCCGATACGCGAGCAGCTGCAGCGGAAGGATCGCGAGGACGACCTGCAGGAAGGCCGGCGTCTTCGGGCACGTAGATGACGTCGTCCGCGTGGTGCTGGATGTCCTCGTTGCCGTCGGTCGCGATCGCGATGACGTGCGCGCCGCGGGCGCGGACCTCCTGGATGTTCGAGACGATCTTGTCGTAGACGTGGATGTTCGTCGCGACGACGACGACCGGCGTCTGCTCGTCGAGGAGCGCGATCGGCCCGTGCTTCATCTCCCCCGCCGAGTACGCCTCGGTCGGGATGTACGAGATCTCCTTGAGCTTGAGCGCGCCCTCGAGCGCAACCGGAAGGCCGATGTGGCGACCGAGGTAGAGGAAGAAGTGCGCGTCGTGGTAGCGCTGCGCGATCTCGTCGATCGGGTGGTCGCCGTCGAGGAACTGCTGGATCTTGCTCGGAAGCTTGTAGACGAAGTCGAGGATGAACTCGATCTCTCCCGGCGGCAGCGTCTCGCGGATCTGCGCGAGCTTCAGCGCGACGAGGTAGAGGAGCGCGACCTGCGCGGTGAACGTCTTCGACGCGGCGACGCCCATCTCGATGACCGGCGCGCGTGTAGAGGACGGAGTCGACCTCGCGCGTCACCTGCGAGCCCATCATGTTCGTGATCGCGACCGTGCGTGCGCCCGCCTCGCGCGCGAGCTTCAGCGCCTCGATCGTGTCGCGCGTCTCGCCCGACTGCGTGATCCCGATGACGAGGTCGTGCTCGTTGATCACGGGGTTGCGGTAGATCCACTCGCTCGCGATGTCGAACTCGACGGGGACGCGCGCCCACTCCTCGATCACGTAGCGGCCGACGACGCATGCGTGGTACGCCGTGCCGGCGGCGAGGAGGACGATCCGGCGTAGCTCCTTGACGTCCTTGCCCGACATGTTGAGCCCCTCGAGGACGAGGGTTCCGTGGCGAACGCGATCGCCGATCGTCTCGGCGACGGCCTCGGGCTGCTCGAAGATCTCCTTGAGCATGAAGGTCTCGAAGCCGCCCTTCTCGGCGCCCTCGTCGTCCCAGTCGAGCTCGACGGGCTCGTGCTCGAGCGGGCGTTCCGTCCGCGTGCTGGAACGTCGCACCTTCGGGCCGCAGCGCCACGATCTCGCCGTCGCCCGGGAACTGCACGTTGCGCGTCTCGCGCAGGAACGCGGCCGCGTTCGACGCGAGGAACATCTCGTCGCGCGCCGATCCCGACGACGAGCGGCACCTGGTGACGCGCGCCGACGAGAAGCCCCGGGTGGTCGTGATGGATGACGACGAATGCGAAGTGGCCCTCGAGCTCGTTGAACGCGCAGCCGCACGGCCTCGACGAGATCGCCTTCGTAGTGGCGCTCGATGAGGTGCGTGACGGTCTCGGCGTCGGTCTCGGAGGTGAACGTGTGCCCGTCGTGCGACGAGGCTCGCCGTGAGCTCGCGGTAGTTCTCGACGATGCCGTTCAGGACGATCGAGAGCTTCGACGCGACTGGCAGCCCGCGAGCGGATGCGCGTTCGCCTCGGTGACCGCCGCCGTGTGTCGCCCAACGCGTGTGGCCGAGCCCGGTCGTCGCGGTCGAGCCGTTCGAGCCGGCGCGGGCCTTCAGATTGCCGAGCGGCCCGACGGCGCGAACGTAGTCGAGCCCGTCCGCCTCGAGGAGCGCGATGCCGGACGAGTCGTAGCCGCGGTACTCCAGGCGCTCGAGGCCCTGGAGGAGGAGCGGCTTGCACTCACGCGATCCGACGTATCCGATGATTCCGCACATGCCGTTTCTACTGCGCAAGACCGCCATCCGCGAGTGCGGATGCCGGTCGCGCGAAGATCCCTGAAGGCGTCCGCTTCGCGGCCGCGGTGCTCTGTGATGGACGAGGTTTGTCTCATCGGAAGAGTCTTAGTAAACGCGAAAGAGCCCGGCAGGCGCCCTCCGTCGGGCTCAACCGAGCTCTCTTTCCACGAGCGCGGCGATGCTAGCACACATTGTCTCTGCATCCTGCGGCATTTTCCATCTCCACGAGGACGCGCACGAGCGGCTCGGTACCGGACGGACGGACGAGGACACGGCCGCCCGCGCCGAGCTCGGCGTTGAGGCGATCGACCTCCTCGACGATGGGTTGCGAGAGCTCGCGCCGCGACACGGCGACGTTCCTCTTCGCCTGCGGGAACCGCGGCATCGCCGCGGCAGCGTCGCTCAGCGGACGGCCCGCGAGCGCCCGGCAGAGCAGGAGCGCCGCGGCGAGCCCGTCACCCGTCGCGTGGTTTCCGAGCCAGATGACGTGACCGGACTGCTCGCCGCCGAGAAGCCCGCCTTCACGGCGCCAGAGCCTCCGAGACGTAGCGATCGCCGACGGGCGTGGTGACGACCCGGACGCGGTGCTCCGCCATGAGCCGGTGGAAGCCGAGATTGCGTCATGACCGTCACCGCGACGACGTCGACGCCGAGGGCGAGCGCGAGGATCGCAAGGATCTGGTCGCCGTCGACGACCTCGCCGCGCTCGTCGACCGCGAGCATGCGGTCGCCGTCGCCGTCGAACGCGACTCCGAGATCGAGTGACTCCCGCGTGACGAGCTGTTGCAGGGCCGCGAGGTCGGTGGCGCCGCAGCCCGTGTTGATGTTCGCGCCGTCGGGCTCCGTGCCGATCGCGTGCACCTCGGCGCCGAGCGCGGAGAACGCGTCGCGGCGCGAGCTCCGAGAACGCCCCGTTCGCGCAGTCGAGCCCGATTCGAAGCCCGCGAGATTCGAGCCGCACCGCGCGATGACGCGCGCGAGGTAGACGTCGCTGCCGTCGTCGAGCTCCTCGACCGACCCGCCGCCGGTGACGCGTGCGTCGAACAGGCCCTCGATCTCCTCTTCCTGCTCGTCGACGAGCTTCCCTCCGTCGCGGAAGAGCTTGACGCCGTTGTACTCGGGCGGGTTGTGCGAGGCGGAGATCACGACGCCGAGCTCGTCGGCGAGGTAGGCGACCGCAGGAGTCGGGAGCACGCCGCCGAGAACGGCGGTTCCTCCCGCCGACACGATGCCGCGCACGACTGCCTGCTCGAGCTCCGGCCCGGACTCCCGGGTGTCGCGGCCGACGAGCACGCGCCCGCCGCCGGCCCACAGCGTCGCGGCCTTGCCGATCTGCTCGACGAGGTCGGGCGTCAGGTCGACGCCGACGATCCCACGGACCCCGTCGGTCCCGAAGTAGCGGCGGGACATGCCCGCGAAGCTAACGCTTCGAGAACTGAGGCGCCTTGCGCGCCTTGTGCAGGCCGGCCTTCTTGCGCTCCACGATCCGCGCGTCGCGCGTGAGGAAGCCCTGGCGCTTGAGCGGGATGCGCATCTCGGGATCCGCCTCGACGAGCGCGCGGGCGATGCCGTGCCTGATCGCTCCGGCCTGGCCCGACGGGCCGCCGCCTGCCACGCGAACGCGAAGGTCGTAGGTCGACGCGGCTTCCGCGACCTCGAGCGGCGCGAGGATCATCTTGCGATGGAGCGGGCGCGGGAAGTACTCGTCGAGCGTGCGTCCGTTGATCCACGTCTTGCCGTCGCCGGGCCGCAGGATCACGCGGGCGATCGACGTCTTGCGCTTCCCGGTGCCGAGGTACTGGGCGATCTCGCTCACGAGAGCTCCAGCTGCTTCGGCGCCTGGGCGGCGTGCGGATGGTCGGGACCGGCGTAGATCTTCAGCTTCGTGATCTGCGCCGACGCGAGCTTGTTCTTGGGGAGCATCCCCTTCACGGCCTTGCGGATGACCTCGGTCGGGCGGCGCTCGAGCTGCTCGCGCAGCGTGCGCTGCTTGATCCCGCCGGGATATCCGGTGTGCCGGTAGTAGATCTTCGTGTCGAGCTTCGAGCCCGTCACCGCGATCTTCTCGGCGTTGACGACGACGACGAAGTCACCGGTGTCGACGTGCGGCGTGTAGGCCGGCTTGTTCTTGCCGCGGAGCGTGTCTGCGATGCGGGTCGCCAAGCGCCCCAGCGTCTGCCCCTCGGCGTCGACGAGGAACCACTCGCGCTGGATCTCTCCGGGCTTGGCCGTGTACGTCTTCATCACAGAAAGAGGGCGGACTCGCCGTCCGCCGGCGGGGGATTGTAGCAACGAATCGCCGCGATCGGGGTCGCCGCGAGCTATCTGGCCGGCTCGGGCACGGGTGCGGCCGGACGGCGGGAGAGGGAGATGACGATTGCGGGAGCGATCACCGCGACCGTCGCGCCGACGGCGAGCGCGACGACGCCCCACTCCGAGTAGGCGAGCCCGCCGACGAGCGCGAGCGCCGCGGCCGTCAGCCCCGCGACGAGATCCGTGAACCCCACGAGCCGTCCGACGTTCGACCGGCCTCGCGTGCGTGACGAGCTCCGCGGACGCGGCGACGTAGGAGAGATTCCAGCCCAGGCCGAGCAGGAACAGCGAGATCGACAGGGACTGGATGGAGACGACCCACGCGAGCATCACCGTCGAGACGGCCATGACCAGGAGCCCCGCCGATCAGCGTGCGCTGCCGCCCGACGCGATCGACGAGCTGACCGACGACGAGCACGAGCCCGAACATCCCGACGATGTGGACGCTGATGACGGTGAAGACGTCGGCCTGCGGGTGGTCGTGCCCGACGACGACGTAGCCGCTGAGATTCATCACGCTGGCCATGACCGCCAGGCTCGCAACCGCGGCGACGACTGCGGCCGGAACGCCGGGTCGTCGCAGGATCTGGCCGAGCGGCGCTGCGGACTCCGTCGTCGGCGCCGCACCTGGCGCGAGACCCGCGCGTTCGAGCTCGAGCGCGATCGTGCGCGGATCCGGGCGAATCGCGAGCGCGAGGATGAGTCCCACGACGCACATCGCCGCCGCGGCCAGCCACGGGACGACGAGCGTGTCGAGCTCGATGTCCTTTCCGGCGAACAGCGGCCGGAACACGAGCGGCCCGAGCGCGGCACCGAACAGCGCGCCGAAGAGGACGTACGAGATGGCCCGCGCCTTGCGCGACTCGGGATACATGTCGGCGACGGCTGTCCGCGAGAGCAGCACGGCGCCGTTCATCCCTCCGATACCGAGGAAGCCGAGGACGACGAGCGGCGCCGAGTCCGCGACACATCCGAGCGCGGTCAGCAGGCAGCCCACCGCGCCGACGACAAACCCTCCCGCGATGACGGGAACACGCCCGTACCGATCCATGAGCCGGCCGGCCGGCAGTGCGGCAAGCGCGCCGGCGGTCAGGAAGATCGCAGGCCCGAGGCCGAGGACCGACTCGATCCCGGTGACGAGGACGAGCGTGATCGTGGCGACGGCGGCGGCGAGCTGAAGCACACCGGAAAGCGTCACGAGACCCAGCGCCAGGAGCACGGTGTTGCGCCGAATCTGCCGCGGGCTCGTCACGCGCGAGCCTAGCGACGAGGTTGCGGGTGCGATCGAACTCGCCGCCGCGGATCGATCCGCGGCGGTCGCCGTTGTCAGGCGACGACTTCGCGAATGCCGCTCTCGAGGGCCTCCTCGATCGCCACTCGCCGGAGTCATCGCCGTCGCTTTCCGCTCCGTCGTCGGCACTGCGCCTGCTGACTCTGTGAGCGTGTCGAGCGCCGCTCGGAGCCGCGCCTGAATCCCGATCATCTCTTCCTCCAGGCTACGCCTCTCGGCCGCAGCCTCGCGCGTTACGCGACGGGACTCAGCGTGAGCCTCCTGAACGATCAGATCCGATTCACGCCTGGCTTGCGCCTTCATGTCCTGAGCGGCGCTCTCGGCGGAGACGAGCGTCGACCTGAGCAGCGTCTCGAGCTCGCGGTGGCTGGCACCTTCTGCTCCAAGCGCATCCAGGCGTTCGGAGAGCCGGTCACGCTCACGCAGGACCGCAGCGAAGTCGATCCGCGATCTCGTCGAGAAGCTCTTCGACTTCCTGGCGCCGGTATCCGCCGACCACGGCTCGCCGGAGGTCGACTGTCCTTATTTCGATCGGTGTGATTGACATCCGAACCTCCTAGACACAGAGCCCAATGAGGCCGTTTGCACGTCAGGCTAGGGCGAGGCAGGCCCTGCACCAACGCCTGCGATCGCTCGTGGATCGTACGGGCCGCACGTCCTCTGCACTCAAGCATCTCCCCAGCCCCGCGGAACCGGTCTCGACCTGTAGCTCCACGTGACGCGTGTTACAAGACCGATCGAGGCGGCCGGCAGCTCCTCTACGAGTGCCGAGGCGCTACGATGCCCGAGCGTAACGGGGAGCTCGGGCAGCCGGGCTGAGAGGGCGGACTGAAGCGCCGCCGACCCGCAGAACCTGATCTGGGTAATGCCAGCGGAGGAAGGCGTGTCGGAAGAGATCGTCGTGGTGGTGTCGGGCGGAGAGCCGCCGGATCCTCGTGCGGGCCTGGCCGCGCCACTCGGTGCACCCGTCGTCGCGGCGGACAAGGGGCTCGAGCACGCGCTCGCGCTCGGCCTCGAGGTGACGGTCGCGGTGGGCGACTTCGACTCCGCGTCGCCGGAGGCCGTCGAGGTGGCCGAGGCCGCCGGAACCCGCGTGGAGCGACATCCGCACGAGAAGGACGCCACCGACCTCGAGCTCGCGCTCGACGTGGCCGCCGCAATGAGCCCCGAGCGCATCCTCGTGCTGGCCGGAGACGGCGGACGGCTGGATCACCAGCTCGCCGCGCTGCTGCTCCTCGGCTCGGACCGCTACGCGGGCTCGCAGGTCGATGCGCTGGTCGGCCGGGCACGCGTTCATGTCGTCCGCGGCGTGCGCTCGTTCGACGGAGCGCCCGGCGAGCTCGTCACGCTGCTCGCCCTTCACGGTCCCGCGGAGGGCGTGACGACCGAAGGGCTCACCTACCCACTCCGAGGAGAGACGCTCGCTGCGGGATCGAGCCGCGGCGTCTCGAACGTCTTCGCCACCGGGACAGCGCGTGTCTCGGTCGAGCGCGGCGTGCTGCTGGCGATCGTTCCGGGAGACGTCGGTTGATCCGGCTCGGCACCCTCGCCTGCATCGCGCTCGCGCTCGCCGGCTGCGGGGGTAGCGACGAGACGCCCACCGAGGTGGTGCTCGTCACGCACGACTCGTTCGCGATCTCGGACGAGGTGAAGAAGGCATTCGAGGACGAGAGCGGCCTCACGCTGCGCATCCTCAAGGCGGGCGACGCCGGCGAGATCGTCACCCGCGCTCTGCTGACCGCGGGGAACCCGGAGGGCGACGTGCTCTTCGGCGTCGACAACAACCTGCTCGCGCGTGCCCTCGAGGGTGACGTCTTCGAGGCGTACGAGTCGCCGGAGCTCGCGAACGTCGATCCGGCGCTCGTCCTCGACCCGGAGCACCGCGCGACGCCGATCGACCGCGGCGACGTGTGCCTCAACTACGACAAGGGGTGGTTCGCCGAGCAGGGAATGCCGCCGCCGCGTCAGCTCTCGGACCTCCTGCTCCCGAGATATCGCGACCTGCTCGTCGTCGAGAATCCCGCAACCTCCACTCCGGGGCTCGCGTTCCTGCTCGCGACGATCGCGCGCTACGGCGATCGAGTACTGGCAGGGGTTCTGGCGCGGCCTGCGCGCAAACGACGTCCTCGTGGTCGACGGCTGGGAGGACGCGTACTACGCGCGCTTCTCGGGCGCGGCGGGGAGCAAGGGGAAACGCCCGATCGTCGTCTCGTATGCGTCGAGCCCGCCCGCCGAGGTGATCTTCCGCGACCCGCGTCCGTTAGAGGCGCCGACGGGCGTCGTCGAGAAGTCGTGCTTCCGGCAGATCGAGCTCGCCGGCGTCCTGCGCGGCGCGACGAACGAGGACGGCGCACGCGCGTTGATCGACTTCATGCTCTCGAAGCGCTTCCAGGAGGACATCCCGCTGCAGATGTTCGTCTTCCCCGCGCGCAGCGACGCGGCGCTTCCGCCCGAGTTCGAGCAGTTCGCCGTCGTCCCCGAGACGCCGCTCGAGCTGCCGCCCGAGGAGATCGAGGAGAACCGGGAGCGCTGGGTGGACGAGTGGACGGACATCGTGGTTCGGTGAGCGGCCGCGCGTGGCGGCTGCTCACGCTCGGGGTTCCGCTCGCGTTCCTCGCGCTGTTCTTCCTCTATCCCGTCGCGGCGATCGTCGAGCGGGGACTGCGTGGAGCAGGCGACGCGCCGCTCGACGTCCTCACGGATCCGCTGACGCGCGAGATCGTGTGGTTCACGGTGTGGCAGGCGCTCGCGTCGACCGTGCTCACGATCGCGGTCGCGCTTCCCGCCGCGTACGTGCTCGGCCGCTACCGCTTCAGGGGCCGGAGTGTGGTGAGCGCGCTCGTCGTCGTCCCGTTCGTGCTCCCGACCGTCGTGGTCGCGCTCGCGTTCCTCGCGATCCTGCCCGACGGCGTCGAGCGGGGATGGGCGCCGATCCTCATCGCGCACGCGTTCTTCAACGTGGCCGTCGTCGTGCGGATCGTCGGGACGTTCTGGGCGAGCCTCGATCCGCGCCTGAACGAGGCGGCTGCGACGCTCGGCGCGTCCCCTCGTGCGCGCCTTCGCGAGATCACCGCTCCGCTGCTCGCGCCGGCGCTCGCCGCTGCAGCCGCCATCGTCTTTCTCTTCTCGTTCACGTCGTTCGGCGTCGTTCTGATCCTGGGCGGCCCGCGCTACGCGACCATCGAGGCCGAGATCTACAACCAGGCCGTCCGCCTCTTCGACCTCCGAGCCGCAGCCGTCCTCTCCCTCGTCCAGCTCGCCTGCGTCGTGGCTGCCGTCTGGGTCGCGATGCGGCTCGAGCGGCGACTCACGCCCACAGGTCAGCTCCGCCCCGAGGGCGACACGCTTCGCTCTGTCCGGACGACACGCGACAAGCTCGTGGTGGGGGCGAGTCTCGGTGGGCTCGCGCTGTTTCTCGGGCTGCCGCTGGCCGTTCTCGTCGAGCGCTCACTCGCGGCCGGGGACGGCTACGGGCTGGATGCGTACGAGGCACTGGGGCGCCCGACGAGCGTGCTGCTCGCCGCGCCGTGGGAGGCCGTTGTGAACTCGATCGTCTACGCAGCTGCGGCGACGCTGATCGCCGTCGTGGTCGGGGGGCTCGCCGCATTCGCCGTGGCGGACTCCCGTGGGCGACTGATCGACAGCCTCGTCCTCCTCCCACTCGGGGTGTCGGCCGTGATGCTCGGGCTCGGCTTCCTGATCGCGTTCGATACGCCGCCGCTCGACTTCCGCGCGGCCGCGTGGCTCGTCCCGGTCGCCCAGGCGCTCATCGCGATCCCGTTCGTCGTGCGGATCCTCGTACCGACGCTGCGCTCGATCGACCCGCACCAGCGCGAAGCCGCGGCGCTGCTCGGTGCCTCGCCCGGCCGCGTGCGCCGCGAGATCGACCTGCCGATCGTCTCGCGCGGGATCGCCGTCGCCGCCGGCTTCGCCTTCGCGATCTCACTGGGCGAGTTCGGTGCGACGGTGTTTCTCGCGCGGCCCGACCGCCCGACGCTTCCCGTCGCGATCTTTCGCTTCCTCGGGCGACCCGGGGAGATCAACGTCGCGCAGGCCTACGCACTCGCGGTCGTGCTCATGGCCGTCACCGTCGTCGCGGTGCTCCTCGTCGAACGGGTGCGCGTGCGCCGCGGCGGATGGTTCTGATGCTCCGGGTCGACTCCGTGACGGTCGCGTTCGACGGCAAGAAGGCCGTCGACGCCGCGTCGCTCGACGTCGCCGACGGCGAGGTCGTCACCGTGCTCGGCCCGAGCGGTTCCGGGAAGACGACCCTGCTGCGCGTGATCGCCGGCCTGCAGGTGCCGGACAGCGGCCGCGTCCTGCTCGACGGGATCGACCTCGCCGGCGTTCCACCGCATCGGCGGGGCGTCGGCCTCGTCTTTCAGGATCACGCGCTCTTCCCGCATCGCGACGTGTTCGGCAACGTCGCGTTCGGCCTGCGCATGCGCGGTGACTCGCCGGACGTGATCGAGTCACGAACCGCCGAGCTGCTCGCGCTCGTCGGGCTGGCCGGACTCGAGGAACGCTCGGTCGGCACGCTCTCCGGCGGCGAGCAGCAGCGCGTTGCTCTCGCGCGAGCACTCGCACCCGAGCCGCGGATCCTCCTCCTCGACGAGCCCCTCGGGTCGCTCGACCGCCGGCTTCGAGACCGACTCCTCGACGATCTGGAGCTCCTGTTCGACGGGCTCGCGGTGACGGCCGTGTACATCACGCACGATCAGACCGAGGCGTTCACGCTCGGCGACCGGGTGGCTGTGATGCGGGACGGGCAGGTCGTGCAGGTCGCATCGCCGGACGAGCTGTGGGCGCACCCACTCGACGAGGACGTCGCGCGCTTCCTCGGCCTCGCCAACGTCGCGGACGACGAGATCGTGAGGCCCGAGGCGGTGCGGGTGCGAGCCGCGACGGGCGACGGTCAGGGCGTCGTCGAGCGGGTCGTGCGCGTGGGGCCTGTCGTTCGCATGCGCGTCCGGCTCGACGACGGGCGGACGCTCGAGGCGGCCGTCGCAGCGCTCGACCATCCGCGCGTCGGCGACCGCGTGGATCGTCGAGATCGACCCGCAGGGCATAGTCCGGCTCCGATGATTCGTCGCCGCGTCGTCGTTCACGGGCACGTCCAGGGCGTGTTCTTTCGCGACTCGGTGCGTCGTCACGCCGTCGCCGCCGGCGTGAGCGGGTGGGCGAGAAACATGGAGGACGGCACGGTCGAGGCCGTCTTCGAAGGCGAGCCGGACGCCGTGGAGCGACTGATCGCGTTCTGCCGCGAAGGCCCGCGCGGCGCACGCGTCGATCGCGTCGACGTGATGGACGAAGCGGCCGAAGGAATCAGCGGCTTCGCGATCCGCTAGCGCTCCGGGGCGCAGATCCTGTCGCCTGCCATGACCTGATCGAAGAGCGCGTTGAACTCGCCGTCGCGCTGGGCGTCGGCCTTCGTCAGGCCCGGGAGCTCCACTTGCACGATCGGCAGCACGCCAGGTCCGCCGACGGTGATCCGGTGCCTCTCTCCCGGAGCGGGCGGTCGGACGTCCTGGGTCGGGTAGCCCGCGAACGGCTTCTGCGGGACGAAGCTGTGGCAGAACGTCCCCGTGCCCTTGTGCGTGAGGATCCCCGACTCACGCTTCCACCCGGAGCCGTACGCGGAGTTCAGCGTGTCGATGTAGAGGTTGCGGCCGTGCTTGTCCGTCGGCACGCCCTTCGCGTTCGAGCCGAACCCGTAGATCGGTTGGCCGAGGTACGTGTACCGGCCGAACACGCCCTGCCAGCGCCCACCGTACGTCCAGTTCGGATGCGCCTCGAGCTTCGGAAGCTCACCGGAGAAATGCGCGAGGTGGAGCTCCATGTTCGAATGGTGTGGCAACCACGGGTCGAAGCCGAGCAGCGGGAGCCTCCGCTGCCAGGCCTGCAGCGTCCAGTAGCTGCCGTTCGGCGCCTTGCAGGCCGCGACGAGCATCGGGAGCGACGGCCCGTCGTACGGACGGCAGCGATTCTTGAACGTGGTCCAGTACTTCCCGTTGCGGTACTTGCCCCAGCCGCCCGCGTAGTCCCAGCGAAACCGCACCTGCGGGGTCTCCGACGAGGGTGGACGGGCGTTGACCGCACCCCACGCGAGCACGCGTCTGAGGCGGCCGTCGGCGCGGCGATAGGTGAGGAGCGCCTCGCCCTTCGCGTTCACCCTGAGCGAGAGGAGCGCCGCGTTCGGGTCCTGGACGAGCTCGCTCCCGCTCGCCGGCGCGATGACCGCGAGCGACAGGACGATCAGGGCGACGGATAGCACGCGAATGCGCATCACGGTGAGATCGGCGTCAGGTCGCACGGGCGCCTTCCCTCTGTCGGGTGACGCGCGGGAACGGGGCTCATCGCCGGAAGTGCGCCGTCACCGAGCGGGCGCCGCTCATCGTCAGCCTGCATGGCTTCGTTCCCTTGCAGCCGCCCGTCCAGCGGACGAGCCTGGCGCCTTTCGCCGGGACTGCGCGGAGCACGACCTGCGTGCCTCGGCGCAGCGACGCGGAGCAGCGCGGCTTGCATCTGACGCCCGCCGGCGTGCTGACGACCCGTCCCGGCCCGACGACGGAGACGCCGAGCTTCTCCGTTGGATGCTGGATGTTCCGCTCGAGATACGGGCTCTCCGCAAGCTCGCGGCAGCCCAGGATGTGCGCGTGGTAGTAGTCGTCCTGTCCGACGTCGAGGACGGCGGGGCGCCACGGCTCGTCCCCGGCGTACATGACGTCTCGCGGATCGTCGGACACGTGGCCGTCCCGCGTGTGGTGCGGAGCACACCTCGGGACGAAGCCCATCGTGTGGAGCACCTCGTGCAGGATCGCGAAGTCCATGATCTGGAGGCCCGCGCGCGAGAACGCAGGCTCGTAGCACGGGAAACCCCCGGCGAAAGTGGCGCGCATGTACACGGCGGCCACGGTTCCGGGAAGCGTCGGCGGCCACGCGCCGCCTCCGCAGGCCGCGGTCGTCGAGCCGTCGTAGTACACGGCGTAGATCCGGTCCGGTCGGTTGAATCCGGCGGCACGGAGCTCCTCCTCGATCGCATCGCGGAGGAAGACACCGCGCGCCGCGAGGGTCGCGTCCGTCCGGGCGAGCCGATGGAACGACACGTCGAGCTCGCCTCCCGAGGTGTCGATCCGCAACCCTCCGCCGAGGGTCTGGCTCACGAACCAGCGCTGCCAGTTCGCGACCGAGGCGGCGATGGTGCCGTCAGTGTCGAGCGCGCGGTCGGCGCCGTCGGCCGGCAGCACGTAGACGGCGTGGATCTGCGGCCCGCTCACGTCGTCGGGCCGATCTGCCGTCGCACGCGGGAGCGCGTCCGGTGCCGCAGCCACGGGAGAAACCGCGAGGAGGAGGACGATGACGGAGCCCGCTCCCGCGGCTCGCGCGGTCACTCCCACTCGATCGTCGCCGGCGGCTTCGAGGAGATGTCGTAGACGACGCGGTTGACGCCGGGGATCTCGTTGATGACGCGATTCGAGATCGCTTCCAGCACCTCGTACGGGATGCGCGCCCAGTCCGCAGTCATGGCGTCCTCCGAGGTGACTGCCCGGATGACGATCGGATACGCGTACGTGCGCTCGTCGCCCTGGACGCCGACCGAGCGGATTGCCGGCAGCACGGCGAAGCTCTGCCACAGCTCGCGGTAGAGGTCCGGCGCGGCGGATCTCCTCGAGCAGGATCGCGTCGGCTCTCCGAAGAACGGCGAGCCGCTCCTCGGTGACGTCGCCGATGATCCGGATCGCGAGGCCGGGTCCGGGAAACGGCTGGCGCCAGACCATCCGCTCGGGCAGGCCGAGCTCCTCGCCGACCCGACGCACCTCGTCCTTGAAGAGAAGGCGCAGCGGCTCGACGAGCTCCATCCGCATGTCCGCCGGCAGGCCGCCGACGTTGTGGTGCGACTTGATGAGCGCCGCGACGCCGTCCTCGCCACCACCCGACTCGATGACGTCCGAGTAGAGCGTGCCCTGGACGAGGAAGCGGACATCTCCGAGACCGCCCGCCTCCTCCTCGAAGACGCGGATGAACTCCTCGCCGACGATCTTCCGCTTCTCCTCCGGATCGGAGATGCCGGCGAGCCGCGTGAGGAAGCGCTTCTGCGCCTGCACGTGGACGAGCGGGACGTGGAAATGGCCGCCGAACGTCTCCACGACCTGCTCGGCCTCGTTCTCGCGCAGCAGCCCGTGGTCGACGAAGACGCAGGTGAGCTGGTCGCCGACCGCCTTATGGACGAGAAGCGCGGCGACGGCGGAGTCGACGCCGCCCGAGAGGGCGCAGAGCACGCGCTCCGACCCCACCGTGGCGCGGATCCGCGCCACCTGCTCCTCGATGACTGCGGCGGGAGTCCACGTCGGCGGCGTACCGGCGACCTCGTAGAGGAAGTTCTTCAAGATGTCCTGCCCGTGCGGCGTATGCGCGACCTCGGGGTGGAACTGGACGCCGTACAGCCGTCGGGCCCGATCCTCGAAGGCGGCGATCGGCGTCGAGGGCGAGCTGGCCGTGACCTGGGCGCCGGCGGGTGGAGCCGTCACCGAGTCGCGGTGGCTCATCCACACGGTCTGCTCGGGCGGGAGGTGGTGGAAGAGCTCGGAGTCGTCCGCCTCGAGCTCGGCCTTGCCGAACTCGGAGGCTCCCGTGCGCTCGACGGTGCCGCCGAGGTCGCGCGCCATGAGCTGCATGCCGTAACAGATGCCGAGCGTCGGGATCCCGAGCGAGAAGATCTCGGTGTCCATCTCGGGCGCGCCGTCCGCGTAGACCGATGCCGGGCCACCGGAGAGGATCAGCGCAGCGGGGTGGCGCTCGGCGACCTCCGCGGCCGACAGTCGGTGCCCGACGAGCTCCGAGTACACGCGCGCCTCGCGCACACGACGCGCGATCAGCTGGCTGTACTGGCCGCCGAGGTCGACGACGAGGACGGGACGTTCTTCCGGTGTGGGCTCGGGAGTCGGAAGCGGAACGACCTTCGCCATCTCAGCGCCGGTAGTTCGGGGCGTCCTTCGTGATCGTGACGCCGTGCGGGTGACTCTCGTGGAGACCTGCCGGCGTGATCCGCGTGAAGCGTGTCCGGGTCTTCATGTCCTCGATCGTCGGCGCGCCGCAGTAGCCCATCGACTGCCGCAGCCCGCCGACGACCTGATGGACGATCGGCGCGAGCGGGCCCTTGTACGGGACGCGACCCTCGATGCCCTCGGGAATGAGCTTCTCGACGTCCTCGACGTCGCCCTGGAAGTAGCGGTCCTTCGAGAACGAGCGCGCCTTCATCGCACCGAGCGAGCCCATGCCGCGGTACTCCTTGAAGCGCTCGCCCTGCGCGACGATGACCTCGCCCGGGCGCCTCGTCGGTGCCGGCGAACATCGACCCGAGCATGACGACGTCGGCGCCCGACGCGATCGCCTTCGCGATGTCGCCTGAGTTGCGCACGCCACCGTCGGCGATCACCGGGATGCCGTGGCCCGCGAGCGCTTGCACGGCGTCATAGACGGCCGTTACCTGCGGCACACCGACGCCTGCGACGACACGGGTCGTACAGATCGCTCCCCGGGCCCTGCCCGACCTTCACCGCGTCCGCCCCCGCATCGGCAAGCGCGAGCGCGCCGTCGCCGGTCGAGATGTTCCCCGCGATCAGCTCGATGTCGTGCGCCGCCTTCAGCTCGCGGACGACGTCGAGCACGCCGTGCGAGTGGCCATGCGCCGTGTCCACGACGAGCACGTCCACCTCCGCGTCGACGAGCGCGGCTGCGCGATCCGTCGCGTCAGGCCCGACGCCGACCGCCGCGCCAACTCTGAGGCGGCCTTGCGAGTCCTTCGTCGCATCCGGGTACTTGATCCGCTTCGAGATGTCCTTGACCGTGATGAGACCCGTGAGGCGTCCCTCGTGATCGACGACCGGCAGCTTCTCGATCTTGTTGCGGTGGAGGATCGCCTCGGCCTCCTCGAGGGTCGTGCCGACCGGAGCGGTGACGAGGTTCCTGCTCGTCATCAGCGCCGAGACGGGCTGCGAGGTGTCCGTCTCGAAGCGGAGGTCGCGGTTCGTGAGGATGCCGACGAGGACACCGTCGTCGTCGATGATCGGAACGCCGGAGATGCGGTAGCGCTCCATGAGCTCGAGCGCGTCGGCGACGAGGTCGGTCGCGCGGAGCGTGACGGGCTCGACGATCATCCCCGACTCCGAGCGCTTCACCTTGTCCACCTCGGCGACCTGGTCGGCGATCGAGAGGTTGCGGTGCACGATCCCGAGGCCACCTTCGCGCGCCAGCGCAATCGCGAGGCGCGCCTCGGTGACGGTGTCCATCGCCGCCGAGATGAGCGGGATGTTCAGCGAGATCGACGGCGTCAACCGCGTGATCGTGGAGACATCGTTCGGGAGGACGTGCGACTCGGCCGGAAGCAGCAGCACGTCGTCGAACGTGAGCCCTTCCTTGCCGAACTTCCGCTCGAGCGCGATGAGCCGCTCGATCTCCTCCTGGCGGAACTCGGTCTCCATCCGGTGACGTTAGCAGCGCCCGGCGACGGTGATCACGACACCTCGACGCCGAGTGCGCCGAGACGCTCTCGTGCCCGGTGCACCGCCATGACGTCGCCCTTCGCCACCGCGATCTCGACCGCCTCGCGTGCAAGCTTCTCGGCGACTTCGGACTGACCGATCAGGTGGTGCGCCTCGGCGGCCAGTGTCCGCGCGACGTACCGGGCGCTGTAGAAGTCCGTCGCGTCCGAGAGCTCGACCGCACGTACGGCGAGCGACAGCGCCTCGGCTGTCCGCCCGGCGCGGGCGAGCAGGCACGCGTCGATGCCATCGACGTAGATGAAGTTCACCCGGTCGCCGGGCGCGGTCCGGTGACGCACGTCGTCCGAGAGCGCGCGCGCCTCGTCGTACCGCCCCTGCTCGTAGAGGCACTCGGCGAGCAGCACGGTCGAGGTCAGTGCGTACGACACTGCGTCGATCTGGTCAAGCTCGACGAGATTCGCTCGGAGAACGTCTTCGCGGGCGGCGACGTCCCCGGCCCGGTGCTCGACGAAGCTCAGAAGGTAGAGGCTGATCGCCGCGTTCAGCGCCATGCCGGCGGCCAGGAATGCCTCTCGTGCCGTCCGCAGGAGCTCCCGCGCATCGTCCAGCTCGCCCCGCATGGCGATGAGCCTCGCACGCTGCATGGCCGACTCGGCCTCACGGAGGGACGACGCTCCGACGAGCTCGTCCAGTGCGGCGGATCGCATCAGCGCATCGTCCACCGGCGTGGGCCCGTGTCCGTACGCGGCACGAATCCACGTGACGAGATCGGATGTCAGGCCGTACGAGTCGGCACGACGCACGTAGTCGAGCCCGCGCTCGAGAGCGCGGATCGTCTCGGTCGCGTTCAACGCGTCCCAGTGCATCGTGCCGATGCAGCGCCAGTACACGCTAAGACCTTCGTCGTGAGCAGCCGCTTCCAGGACTCGGCGAGCCTCCTCCAGACGCGCCGTCGCGTCCACGATGTTCGAAGGGCCTAATGTGAGCGCCTCGACCGGATACGCGACAACCGTCGCGAACGCGCGGTCGACGGGATCGCTCGCGACGTTCGACTCGAGCACGTGCAAGGCTGCTCCGAGCTCACCCGCCTCCCAGAGAGCCAGCGCGAGCTCGGGTGCGAGCGCGCCCCGGCGCGAGTCGGTCGAGGGCAGAACCGACATGGCTCGGCCGAGAAGCATCCGTCCTGCCGCATGATCGCCTCGCGCGAGCGCAGACCGGCCCGAGGCCCGAAGCCTCCCGATGCGCGACCCGCCAACGTCGCGAGCGCCGGATCCGCGGGGTCGAGCTCGGCTCGGTACCGGTGCGCCTGCTCGAGGTGGTAGCCGACGATCTCGTCGATCTCGACGAGCTGTTGCGTCGAGAGCCACTCGGCGAACCGTTCGTGGAGCTCGGCACGGATCGCCTTCGGCAACGACTCATAGGCCGCGTCGCGGATGAGGAGATGGCGGAAGCGGAAGCCCTCGTCGTCGGGGAAGGTCGGCGCCGTCGAGCGGATGAGCTCCTTGCGCACGAGGGTCGACAGGTGCGACGCCGACATCGTCGCGCACGAGCTCGGGCGAGAGCACCGCGATAGCGCCGCGATGGAAGACCTCGCCCTCGACCGAGCCGCGCTCCATGACGACGCGAACGTCGCCCTCGAGCGAGTCGATCCGCGCCTGGAGGAGTGCGTGAATGGTCGGCGGAACGACGATCTCGCCGTCGCCGCCGTGCTCGCGCACCATCGCGAGCATCTCCTCGACGTAGAGCGGATTTCCGGCCGAGGCGGCAGTGATCCGCTCGCGCAGCTCGTCGTCGAGAGCGACGCCACCGCCGAGCCTGCTCCATCAGCTCCGCGCACTCATCCGGCGCCGAGTGGCTCGAGGAGCAGCGAGGTCGCATTGAGCTTTCCGCCGCCCCAGCCGGGTCGCATGTCGAGAAGCTCGGTCCGCGCGACGCAGAGCAGGAAGATCGGCGCGTCACGCGAGAGGTCGGCGACGTGCTCGACGAGATCGACGAAGACGGGCTCGGCCCACTGCAGATCGTCGATGACGACCACCTGAGGGCGTTCGGCGGCACGCGCCTCGAGCAGCCGGCGAAACGCGAGCTGCGTCTCGGGCGGAGACGTGCCGATCACCGAGTCCGGCTCGATGCCGATCGAGATGAGGATCTCGACGAGCGGCCAGTAGGTGATCGCCTCGCCGTACGAGAGGCAGCGGCCGCGGAGGATGTCGGCCGAGTCGCCGACGCGCTCGAGGAAGTCGGCGACGAGCCGCGACTTCCCGATCCCCGCGGGACCGAGGAGCGTGAAGAGCCGGCAGGTGCGGTCGGCGACGGCATCCTCGTAGTCGCGCCACGAGGCGCTGGCGTTCACGCTCGCGGCCGACGAGCGGCGTCTCCGGGTGACGCGCGAGCGGCGCCGCGTCGCTGACGACCTCGAGCAGCCGGAATGCCTCGACCGGCTCCGACTTCCCCTTCAGCGTCGAGCGGCTCGACGGGCTCGACCCGAACGGCGTCGCGCACGAGTGCCCACGTCTCCGCGCCGACGAGCGTCTCGCCACTCGCGGCAGCCTGCTCGAGCCGTGCGGCGACGTTGACGGCGTCGCCCGTGACGAGCGTCTCCGACTCACCGCCGACCACGACCTCGCCGGTGTTGACGCCGATGCGCGCCTCGAGCCCGTGCGCTGCGATCGCTGCCTGCATCTCCGCGGCGGCACGAACCGCACGCAGTGCGTCGTCCTCGTGCGAGACAGGGATCCCGAAGACGGCCATGACCGCGTCACCGACGAACTTCTCCACCGTGCCACCGTGCCGCTCGAGAATGACTCGAAGGTCTTCGAAGTAGCGGCGCATGCGCGCACGTAGTGCCTCGGGATCGGTCGACTCGCCGAGCGCGGTCGAGCCGACGAGGTCACAGAAGAGAACCGTGACGACCTTGCGCTGCTCGCGGGCGTGCTCGGTCACACCGAGCGGCGCCGCACACGACATGCAAAAGCGCGCTTCGGCAGGGTTCCGCGTCCCGCAGTTCGCGCACTCAACCACCTGCGACCTCGATGCCGAGCTCGTCGAGACGTTCGCGAGCGCGAGCCGCACCTGCGACGTCTCCCTTCTCCTCGAGGATCTCGACACCGACTGAGGCTGCGCGCGACGCATCCGACTCCTTGCCCGCTCGAGCGAGCGACTCGGCATGCAGGAGCCGAATCTTCGAGCGCGCGAAGAAGAAGTCGATCGTCTCCACGCGGTCCAGCGCGCTTCGAACGAGCGCATCGGCCTCCTCGTGGCGATCCTCGAGGGCGAGCAGGCACCCCTCGAGAGCATCCGCGTACACGAAGTTGATGAAATCGTCGGGAGGGCTCGTCTCGCGTGCGAACTCGACGAGCGACCGAACGCCTCGTCGAAGCGGCCCTGGACATAGAGGCAGAGGGCGAGGGTGACGGCGACGGTCGAGGAGAACGCCGATTCGCCGAGCGCCTGCAGCCCATCGAGGCTCGATCGAAGGAGTGCCTCCCATGCAGAGCGATCGCCGGCACGCTCCTCGATCCACGCTCCATGCGTCATCGCGCCCGCCCCGCTGACCGCCATGCCTGCGGACTCGTAGAAGTCTCGACCGAACGCGTACAGCTCGCGCGCCTGCTCGAAGTCGCCTTGCATCGCCAGCAGGCGTCCCATTGTGGTGGCCGCACCGACCTGGAGCTGCATCGACTCTCCGGCCTCGTCGCGAAGCGCGCGAACACGCTCGATCGCCTCGGGTACCGGCGTCGGGCCGAAGACGTACGCCGAGCGGATCCACCAGACGAGGTCGTCGGTTCGTCGATACATCCCAGCACGCCGAAAGTGCTCGAGCCCCCGCTCGCACGCGACAACAGTCTCAGCGGCACGCAGGCTCACCCACTTCTCGCCGGCGACGTCCCACCAGTAGTACCCGAGGCCTTCGTCGTGATTGGCAGCTTCGAGAACCTGGTGGGCGTCCTCTCGCCGTGCGACGCGCTCGTCTCGCGAGAGCGAGCCGCCAGCTCAGAAGTCGTAGAGATTTCGACGATCGACGCAATTGCAGCGCGCACGGGATCTTCCGCCAGACGCGCCTGTGCGAGAGCGCGCTGCGCCTCCGCGAGATCGTTGGACTCCCACAAGACGAGCGCGAGATCGGGCGCGAGCGCCGAGCGTCTCGGATCGTCGTCCGGAAGGATCGCGACCGCCCGCCTGAACAGCGAGCGCCCCGCGTTGAAGTCCCCGCGGTCCCCAGCCGCCTGCCCCGCCGCCGCGAGACGATCGGATGCCGTTCACAGCGAGCCCCGAAAGGTGCGGCGCGGCAGGATCGAGCTCCGTCCGATAGCGGTAGCGCCTGCTCGAGGTGGTAGCCGACGATCTCGTCGAGCTCGACGAAGATCGTGCGTGCTCGAGCCACTCCGGCGAAGCGCTCGTGCAGCTCCGCTCGGAGTCGCCTTCGGCATCGACTCGTACGCGGCCTCGCGGATGAGCAGGTGACGGAACCGATAGCATCCTTCGTCCGCGGGATAAGCGAGCGCTCGGAGCGGATGAGCTCCTTCCGGACGAGCGCGCGAGGTGTCGATCCGACGTCGCGCACGCACGGGATCCGGCGAGAGCTCCGCGACCGCGCCGCGATGGAATACCTCGCCCTCGATCGCAGCCGCGCTCCAGACGACCCGGAGCTCGCCGTCGAGCGAGTCGATCCGCGCCTGAAGGAGCGCGTGGATCGTCGGCGGCACGACGAGTGTCGCCGTCGCCCTGCTCGCGCACCATCGCGACCATCTCCTCGACGAAGAGCGGGTTACCGCCCGACGCGACCGTGATCCGCTCGCGCAGCTCGGCGTCGAGCGCGCGCTCGCCGAGCAGGTTGTCGATCAGCTGTCTCGCACTCGTCGGCTCCGAGCGGCTCGAGCAGGAGCGACGTCGCGTTCAGCTTGCCGCCGCCCCAGTCCGGCCGAGCGTCGAGGAGCTCGGTCCGCGCGACGCAGAGCAGGAAGATCGGCGCATCGCGCGAGAAGTCGGCGACGTGCTCGACGAGGTCGACGAACACGGGCTCGGCCCACTGCAGGTCGTCGATGACGACGACCTGCGGGCGCTCGTCTGCACGCGCTTCGAGGAGCCGGCGGAAGGCGAGCTCGCGTCTCGGCGGAGGCGACGTGCCGACACTCGTCCGGCTCGATCACCGATCGGCGACGAGCATCTCGACGAGCGGCCAGTACGTGATGCCCTCGCCGTAGGAGAGACAGCGACCGCGCAGGACGTCGGCCGAGTCGCCGACCCGCTCGAGGAAGTCGGCGACGAGGCGCGACTTCCCGATGCCCGCCGGGCCGAGCAGCGTGAAGAGCTGACACGTGCGATCGGCGACCGCGTCCTCGAAGTCGCGCCAGAGGCGCTGCCGCTCGCGCTCGCGACCGACGAGCGGCGTCTGCGAGATTGCGCTCGATCGGTGCGGCGTCGCTCGATCGACCTCGAGAAGCCGGAGAGCCTCGACCGGCTCGCGACTTCCCCTTCAGCGTCGAGCGGGCTCGAGCGGCTCGACCCGGACCGCGTCTCGCACGAGCGCGCGCGTCTCGGCGCCGATGAGCGATCTCGCCGCTCGCGGCCGCCTGCTCGAGCCGGGCGGCGACGTTGACGGCGTCGCCGGTGACGAGCGTCTCCCCTTCACCGCCGACGACGACCTCGCCCGTGTTGATGCCGATGCGCGCCTCGAGCCCGTGCTCCGCGATCGCCGCCTGCATCTCGGCCGCGGCACGAACGGCGCGCAGCGCGTCGTCCTCGTGCGAGACCGGGATGCCGAAGACGGCCATGACCGCGTCGCCGACGAACTTCTCGACCGATGCCGCCGTGGCGCTCGAGGATCGACGCGGAGATCCTCGAAGTAGCGGCGCATGCGCGCGCGCAGCGCCTCGGGATCGGTCGACTCCCCGAGCGCAGTCGAGCCGACGAGGTCGCAGAAGAGAATCGTGACGACCTTGCGCTGCT
Organism: uncultured Gaiellaceae bacterium; assembly: GCA_963820635.1. Taxonomy (GTDB): domain Bacteria; phylum Actinomycetota; class Thermoleophilia; order Gaiellales; family Gaiellaceae; genus GMQP-bins7. The sequence continues at coordinate 285,391 of CAWGAN010000002.1, forward strand.
CGCGCGAAGGCTCCGCCGAGGCGAGCGCCGTTCCGCACGAGCTGCAGAACCTCGCGTCGTCCGCGTTCTCGCGCCCACAACTCGGGCATGCCGCCACGCGCGGAGTCTACGAGCGAACCGGGTGGAGCTCGGCGAGCTCGATGTCCGCCGCGAGCGTCGCCGCGTACGCCGGATCGAAGCGACCGGCGCCGACCTCGCGCACCGACGCGGAGCCGGCGGCGACCGCGGCGCGGATCGAGTCGTCGGGCGCTCGCTCGTCACCCAGCGCAGCGAGGAATTGTGCAAGCAGGACGTCTCCCGACCCGACGCCGGAGACCGGATCCACATGTGGTGCGAACGCGCGGATCCGCCTCGTCTTCCGGCCGACGCGCATGAGCGCGAAGCACCCGTTCTCGAGCGTGATGAGGACGTTGCGCGCACCCATCTCGGCGATCGCGTCGAGCGCCATGAGGAAGTCGTCGTCGTCCTCGAGCTCCTGGCCGACGAGCTGCTCGGCCTCGCGCTGATTCGGCGAGACGAGAAACGGGCCGGCCTCGACGGCGAGGCGGAGCGGCTCGCCCTCCGAGTCGAGCACGACGCGGACGTCGCGCCGCGAGAGGTCGCGAACCGCATCGGCGTAGAACGTCGTCGCGACCTTGCGCGGCAGCGACCCCGACAGGACGACGAAGTCGGCGCCGCGGGAGAGGTAGTGGAGCTTCTCGACGAGCGTCTCGAGCTCGACCGCGCCGACCTCGGGGCCCCACTCGTTGATCTCCGTGTGAGTGCCTGCCGTCGGATCGACGACCGCCGTCGACGTCCGCGACTCGGCGGCGATCCGGACGAAGTCGTTGAGGATCGCCTCGGAGGTGAGCTCCTCGATGATGCGCGTCCCCGTGCGGCCGCCCGCGAGCCCGGTGGCGACCACCGGCACGTCGAGGATCTTGAGCGCGCGGGCGACGTTGATGCCCTTGCCGCCCGCGAGCGTGAGCACCTCGCTCGAGCGGTGTCGGAAGCCGATCTGGAACACGGGCACCGTCAGCGTCCGGTCGAGCGCGGCATTCGTCGTCACCGTGACGATCACGCGATCATCCCCCAGAGGTTGCGTGCGGTCTCGGTCGCGTACCACGTCGCCTTCGCGAAGAAACCTGCCTCGGCGACCGACTCCGCGGCAACGAGATTGGACGCAGCGACCAGTCGGTTGCCGTCGTAGACCTCCACCCGGCCGAGGCGTGCTCCCTTCGCCACGGGCAGCGCGAGGGTCGTCGGAGCGATCACGCGCTCGACGAGCGGCTTCCCGTTCCGCAGCGCCCCCACGATCGAGCGTGGCGCCACGAGCTGGACGGCGGGCTGTCCGTACCCCGTCGTTGCCGCTGCATACACGCGACCGTGGTCGATCACCTGCACGCGCCGATACTGGTCGAGGCCGTACGCGAGCAGCTCGCGGAGCGCCTCGTTCCGTGCTCCGCGCGAGTCGCTTCCGAGGACGGTGCCGTACACCGTGACGCCGCCTCTCTCGGCGGCGGCCGCCTGTGACCAGCCGGCGTCGCGCGTGTGCCCGGTCTTCCCTCCGACCAGTGGTGCCCACTCCTCGAGCAGATCGTCGGTCGTCGGGAAGGACCTGCCTCCCGGCAGCGCAAGGGTCGAGCGAGACAGTGCGTCGCGGACGAACGGGACTCCGAGCGCATAGCGCACGAGCGTCGTCGCGTCGCGCGCGCTCGAGACGTGGCCAGGCTCGTCGAGCCCGTGCGGGTTCTCGAAGTGCGTATCGGTGAGACCGAGCTCCTCGGCTTTGAGATTCATGAGCTGGACGAAACGATCGGCAGAACCGCGGCCGACGTGAAGCGCGAGCGCCTCTGCCGCGTCGTTCGCGCTCGGGATGAGAGTCGCACGCAGCAGATCCGCGACCGTCAGCTCCTCCCCCGCACGGAGGTACACGGTCGACTCGCCGATCGACGCGGCGCGGGGGCTCACGCGCACGACGTCCGTGAGCTGCGCGCTCTCGAGCACGACGACCGCCGTCATGAGCTTCGTGATGCTCGCGATCGCACGCTCACGGCCGGCGTCGCGACGCGCGAGCACGGAGCCGTCGTCGCCGACGAGGTACCACGACGCCGCCGCGATCTGCGGCTCGGCAGTCTGGGCGGCGCCACTCGACGCCTGGAGGAACGCGGCGAAGGCAGCGATGGCGACGGCGGCAAGCTGTGCTCTACGCATCCCCCCCGCGCAAGGCCGGGATTCGCGAGTGCGAATTCCGGCCGCGCCAAGACCCCTAAAGGCGTCCGCTTCGCGGCCGCAACTGCGACGTTTATCCGACATGCTCGGCGAGTCTTACCACCCCGCCGCCGCCCACACCTGCGTCGCGAGCCGCTCCGCCTCCGCGCCGGACGCCGCGCGCCAGTCGGCCTCGGAGTCGCGGTACGCGTAGATGACCGAACGGGACGCGGTCACGAGCGCGCTCGCCTGCCCTGCGGAGAACGCTCGGGCGACGTCCGCGGGGGTCGCGCCCTGCGCGCCGACCCCGGGAAGCAGGATCGGCGACTGCGGGAGAAGTCGCCGCGCCTCGGAAACGGCGCGCGGGTGCGTCGCGCCCACGACGGCGCCCACGCTCGACAACCCGTTCGCGCCGAGGAGCGGCTCGCCCCACTCGCGGACGAGCTCGGCAACGTGGTTCCAGAGTGGGCGCCCGTCCGAGAGCGCGAGATCCTGAACGTCGGCGGCGCCCGCGTTCGACGTGCGGACGAGGAAGAAGACGCCAGAGCCATGGCGACGACAGGCGGCGAGGAACGGTTCCACCGAGTCGAGCCCGAGGTAAGGGCTGGCCGTCATCGCGTCCGCGAGCGGGGGGCCGTCGTCGCGCGGCTCGAGGTACGCCGCAGCGTACGCGCGCGATGTCGAGCCGATGTCTCCGCGCTTCGCGTCGAGGACGACGAGGAGACCGGCGGCACGCGCATACGCGCACACCTCCTCGAGCGCGCGGAAGCCGTCGGAGCCGAGCGCCTCGAAGAACGCAGACTGCGGCTTCACGGCGACGACGTAGGGCCCGACTGCGTCGACGATGCCCTTGCAGAAGCGCGCGACCGACGACGCCGCGGCCGCCCGTCCGAGCACAGCCTCCCCGCGCAGCTCCATCGGCAGCAGGTCGAGCCGCGGGTCGAGGCCGACGACGAGCTGGCTCCGCTTCCGCGCGACTGCCTCTCCGAGCCGGTCGGCGAAGGTGACGACATCGGCCACGTCCCACAGGCTACGCGGCGAGGATCTCGGCGAGCTGCAGTCCGACCACCCGAACCTCGGGGGGCGGCTTGCGGAGCACCGCCGGACATGACGAGGAGGTCGGCGGCGTCCTCCGGCGCGAGCGACGGCTCCACGCTCGACGCCGCCGCGAGCGTCGTCTCCAGCTCGAGCCGCCCTGCCGCACCTCGCGGGACGGTTCGGGCAGCCACCCTGCCCGCGCGCGACGACGAACGCGCGCCAGAAGCTCGGCTCGCGGGCGGGCGCGAGCACGCACAGCTCCGCCGCCCGCATGCGTTCGAGCTCCTGAACCCGCGCGGCGACCTCCTCGAGCGCCGCGACGCGATCTCGCAGCCGCGCGGCGTCCTCGAAGCGCAGGTCCCGTGCGAGGCGACGGAGCTTCGCGCGAAGTGGCCCGAGGGCATCGGCGAGGTCGTCGCCTTCGAAGTCGCGCGAGCGCGCGTGCCGCCAGCTGCGCGCGGCGCTTGCTCGCGATCGGCCCGAAGCAGGTCGGCTCGGCGACGACGACCCAGCGCTCTCCCCGCCGCCGGAGGTACGACTGCGGACGAGCGCCCCCGCGCGCATTCGCGGGCGGACGGAGCTCGCGGATCAGGCGAAGCTCCTCGAGCGAGGCCTCGAGCTCCGACCCGAGCTCGCGCCACTCGACCCGCTCGAGCGCGCCCAGCGCAGCCTCGACCGCCGGCCGCTGGCGATCGCCCGCGAAGTACGAGCGGAGCCTCGCGCGCAGATCGCGCGCCTTCCCGACGTACAGGACGGTGTCGTTCCGGTCGCGGAAGAGGTAGACGCCCGGCGTCGTCGGGGCACCGGCGACGAGCGCTCGCCTGCCGTGGAGGCGGCGTGCCCTGGGCGCGGCCAGCTCGATCACCTCTGCGAGCGTCCGCGCCCCGCGCTCCTGCGCGAGTCCGAGGAGCGCAATCAGGATCTCTGCCGTGGCGAGCGCGTCCGGAAGCGCACGGTGGCATGGATCGGTCGACGTCCCGAAGAAATGCGCGAGCTGCGCGAGCGAAAAGCGCTCACTCCGCCGGTGCAAAAGGCGCCGTGCGAGCCAGACGGTGTCGACCACGGCCGCGGCGACACGTCGGCCGGTGAGCCGCTGGACCGCGTGGTCGAGGAAGCCCACGTCGAAGCGAGCGTTGTGCGCGACGAGCGGTGCATCACTCGCGAACGCGAGGAAGCGGCGGACGGCGAGCTCCTGCCGAGGCGCGCCGCGCAGCTCGGCGTCGCGCAGGCCGGTCAGCCGGGCGATCGTCTGCGGCAGCGCGACGCCGGGGTCCACCAGCGTCTCGAACGTCTCGGCGATCTCGAGCGCCTTCACGCGCACGGCGCCGATCTCGCACATGCGGTCGCGCGAGGCCGAGAGCCCCGTCGTTTCGAGGTCGAAGACGACGAGCTCGGCGTGCTCGATCAGCGTGTCGGGCTGCGCGCCGCCCGCGAGGCCCACGCGAGCGCCAAGCCACGTCAGGCGGGCGTCACCGTCGACGACGTCGGCGAGGAGGGCGTGGGCGAGGCTCGCCGGCGCACGCTCGAGCGCGAACAGCACGCGTGCAGCCTCCTCCGACGCGACCGCGCCCCGGCGCGCGTGGATGAGCTCGACGAGCCGGTCGGCGGCATCGAACGACAGCTGCATCGCGCTCCACCGTAGTCGAACGTATGTTCGTGTTCAAGTCTGGATCCGGCGGACATGAGCGCCCGCGGCCGCCCGCGGCTTCAGGGATCCTCGCGACCGGAAAGCCGCGCAAGCGGCTTTCCGGTCTGCGGGATGACACAGCCCAAACGAAAGGCCGCCTCGTTCGCTTGCTCGGGCGGCCCTTCGTAATCCTCCGTTCGGAGTCGCTCAGGCTATGCGCTCGCGCCGCCCTTGACTGCCGCCTTGAGCGCGCTTCCTGCCTGGAACTTCGGGACGGTCGTCGCGGCGATGTGCACCTTCTCGCCCGTCCGCGGGTTGACGCCCATGCGCGCCGCGCGCGCCGAGGTCGAGAACTTGCCGAAGCCGGTGAACGTAATCGAGTCACCGTTCTTCAACGCATGCGTGACTGTGTCCAGCATGGCGTCGACCGCAGCGCCAGCCTCACGCTTGGACATGCCGGCCCGATCGGCTACGGCGTCCACGAAATCCTGCTTGGTCACTGTTCTCCTCCTGACGTGGAATTCGAGTTCATGGAACCGGAGGACCCTAACATCCTCTCGGTTTTGGCTCAACCATGCCGCTTTCCGGGGGTTTTTCGCATTTCCAACAGGTCGCTCGCGCGAAACAGCGGTCGGAGGCGCACCCCGAGGCGGGCGAGAGCGTCCGAGCCGCCCTCCTCCCGGTCGACGACACAGACGGCGTTGCGGACGACGAGCCCCTCGTCCCGGACAGCCGACACTGCGTCCGCGAGCGCGCCGCCGGAGGTGACGACGTCCTCGAGGAGGCACACCAGCTCGCCCGGCTCGAAAGGGCCCTCGATCCGTTTTGCCGTGCCGTATTCCTTGGTTTCACCGCGCACGATGATGAACGGCAGGCCGGACGCCATCGCTGCCGAAGCTGCCAACGCGACGGCCCCGAGCGCCGGTCCGGCGAGCCGGACGGCATCGGGCTCGCATTCCCGGACGGCGTCCGCGAGAGCGTCACCCAGCGCGCGCAGGATGGCGGGGTCGGTCTCGAAGCGGTACTTGTCGAGGTACCACGACGAGCGGCGTCCCGACCGCAGGACGAAGTCCCCCTCGAGCAGTGCCCGCTCGACGAGGAGCGCGCCCAGCTCGTCGTGCGTCACAGCCGAAGCGCAGCGCGGGCGATCGACGCGAGACGCTCGAAGCCCGGCGAGCCGGGCTCGAGGACGACTGCAGAGCCGTCCGCATACGAGATGCCGGCACGCTCCTGAGGGCCGGACGAACCGAAGAACGACCTCCAGGCCCAGACCGCGAGGCCGACGAGAACGGCGAGGCGGACGAGCTTCTTCACTCCGCGTCCTCCTTCGGCTTGCGCGCTCGTCGCTTCTTCGGCTCGGGCGGCGCGATCGCCTGCGCGCACGTTCTGAGGTCGTAGACGACCAGACCGGACGTCGGATCCGGCCCCGTCGTCGCGCCGACGGTGTGCCCGCCCTCGCGTACGACGAAGAACGCTCCGCCGTCGAGCTCGACCTCGACGCGGGTTACATCGCGTCCGTCGGCGCCGAGCTCGACGCTGGCAGCCACGAGCTCCTGGATAGCGGCGCCGAGCGCCTCCGTCCTCGCCGAGTCCACGGACGACGAGGCGAGCACGGCGCCATCCTCGCCGAGGACGACAGCCGCGGTGATCTGGGACGAGAGCTCCATCAGCTCCCCGAGCGCCTGCGCCGCATCCATAGGCCGAACCTACCGATTCGCGAGGGCTCGTGCGAGGCCGCGAGCGGCCTGCGCGCGGTGCGAGTGCTCCGCCTTCCAGAGGTTGCCCAGCTCGGCCACGGTGCGCGTCTCGCCGTCCGGCACGAGGATCGGGTCGTAGCCGAAGCCTTCGCTGCCAGCCGGTGCATCGGCGACCTCGCCCGCGAGCGTTCCCGTCGCATGCATCTCCTCGCCGTCGGGAGCGAGCACGACGAGCTCGCACACATAGCGAGCGCGGCGATCCGTCTGCCCGTCGAGCTCGACGAGAAGCTGTGCGACGCCGTCGTCTGCCCACCGGGCCGAGTGCACGCCGGGCCGTCCACCCAGCGCGGCGACCTCGATCCCGGAGTCCTCGCCCGCGACCCACGCGTCGGTGGGAGCGTGCGCGCGACCGTGTCGGGCCTTGATCCGCGCGTTGTCGAGGAACGTCGCGCCGTCCTCGACCGGCTCGTCGGGCAGCTCCAGGAGCGCGATCTCCCACTCCGGGAGCGCGGTCTGCAGCTCGCGCAGCTTGTTCTCGTTGTGGGAGGCGAGAAGAAGCTTCACTGCATCATGCGCAAGCCCGGAAGCTCGCTTGCGCGACCTCCCGGGCGCGCATAGAACCCCTAAAGCGCGACTGCTCCGCAGTCGCGGCCGCTCGGTCGACCGTCTGACGCTCACCCTGCGGGAGCCGCGGCAGCTTCCGCCTGTGCGGCCGTGAGCTCGTCGATCCCGCCCGCTGCGAGATCGAGCAAGGCATCGAGCAGCTCGCGCGAGAAGGGATCGCGCTCGGCGGTCGCCTGCACCTCGACGAGCCTCCCGTCGCCGGTCATGACGACGTTCATGTCCGTCTCGGCGCTCGAGTCCTCCTCGTAGTCGAGGTCGAGCACGGCCTCGCCGTTCACGATGCCGACGGAGACGGCGGCGATCGTGCCAGGCAGCGCCTTCGAGAGCCCGAAGCGGTCGAGCGCGCGGCGGGCGGCGATCCACGCGCCCGTGATGGACGCGCAGCGTGTGCCACCGTCGGCCTGCAGCACGTCGCAGTCGAGCCACAGCGTCCGCTCGCCGAGCGCCTCGAAGTCGCAGACGGAGCGCAGCGCACGGCCGATCAGCCGCTGGATCTCGACCGTCCGCCCGTCGGGCCGCCCGCGCGAGACGGCGCGCTGGGTTCGCTCGCCCGTCGACGCGGGGAGCATCGCGTACTCCGCCGTCATCCAGCCGCGGCCGCTCTTGCGGAGCCAGCGCGGCACCTCTTCCTCCACCGTCGCCGTGCAGAGGACGATCGTCTTTCCCTGCGCGTAGAGGACGCAGCCGTGCGGCTGCTCGAGGTAGTCCGGCTCGATGTCGAGCGCGCGAAGCTCGTCCGCGCGCCGGCCGTCGTGCCTCATGCGACGCTTTCGAGCGCCGCGACCTCGACGTGCTCGGCCGACGCGATCGGGAGCTGGAGGAAGCGGCGCCCCAGCTCGTGGAACAGGTCCGGATCGCCCGTGGTCAGGAAGCGGTACGAGCCCTTCGCGGCCGACCTCGTTCTCGATCCCCTTCCGCGCCAGCGTCTCCGCGACCTCGCGGGCTGTCTCCTCCGCGGAGAAGACGAGCGTGACGCCACGGCCGAACACCCGCTGGAAGATCGGGCGGATGAGCGGGTAGTGCGTACAGCCGAGGATGACGGTGTCGACGTCCGCCTCTTTGAGCGGGGCCGCGTACTCGCGCACGGCCGAGGTGATCTCCTCGCCGAAGAGGTCGTCGTCCTCGATCAGCGGGACGAGCCGCGGGCAGGCGACCGAGATGACCTCGGTGCCCGCGTCGAGCGCGCGCACGAGCGCCGGGTAGCGGCCGCTCGCAACGGTGGCCTCGGTCGCGAGCAGCCCGATCCGGCGATTGCGTGTCGCGAGAACTGCGGCGTGCGCCTCCGGCGCGAGCACGCCGATCACGGGGACCGTCAGCTGCCGCTGGAGATCGGGCAGCGCCGCTGCCGTCGCGGAGTTGCACGCGGCGACGATGAGCTTGACGCCCTGGCGTTCCAGGTACGCGGCGATCTCGGCGGCGAAGCGGCGGATCTCGTCGAGTGGCCGCGGCCCGTACGGAAGCCGCGCCCCGTCCCCGAGATAGACGAAGTCCTCGTGCGGGAGCGTGACGAGGCACTCGTGCAGGACGGTCAGCCCGCCCATGCCCGAGTCGAAGACGCCGATGGGTCGCGGATCCATCCGCGGGATTCTAGGAGCCAGCCCGGCCCGGTACCCTTCCGCGTCGTGGTGAAGGTCTGGCTCGCGGCGCTCGCAACCGCTCTCGTTCTCGTCGGCGGCGACGCGGTTGGCTCGATCGCAGCGAGGCAGGACGTCTCCATCGTGATGGACGACGGCGTCTCGATCGCAGCGACGCTCTACGTTCCCGACGGCGCCGCTCCGGCGGGTGGCTGGCCGGCGCTGGTCTTCCTCCACGGGCTCTCGGGCAACCGACAGCAGATGAACGCGCTCGTGGAGGGCTACGGCATCACCGGACAGGGATTCGCCGTCCTGACATTCGATGCACGTGGACACGGCGAGTCGGGCGGCCTGGTCGGCATCGACGGACCGCGCGAGGTGGCCGACACACGCGCCGTCCGAGACTGGCTGGCCGCACGGCCCGAGACCTCGGACACGAAGATCGGCGCCTGGGGAATCTCCTACGGTGGCGGGGCCGTCTTCAACTCGCTCGTCGCCGGTGTTCCCTGGTCGGCCGTCTTCACCGTCGAGACCTGGACGGATCTCTACTCCGCGCTCATGCCGCAGGGCCTCGTGAAGTCCGGCCTGGTCGCGGGCCTGGCCGGCTCGATCCCGCCCGAGAAGCGCGACCCGTCGCTCGTCGCCGTGCAGGCAGCCGCGTTCGCCGGAAACGCCGCCGCGGTGAAGCCGTGGGCCGACGCGCGGTCGAGCCTGTCGAAGCTCGGCTCGGTGACGACGCCCGTGTACATGGCGCAGGGCCGCAGGGACTTCCTCTTCGGGATCGACCAGGGCGCTCGTGCCTTCCAGCGGCTGAAGGGCCCGAAGACGCTGTACGTCGGGCTCCACGGTCACGCGCCGTCGACGTTCCCCGCGGCGGACACCGGCTACCTGATGAGCCAGGCGGTGCGCTGGTTCGGGTGCTTCGTGGCGAACGCGGGCTGCAGCGTGAGCTCGGTCGTCGCCGTCTCCTCGGAGAAGCCCGGCGGTCAGGTCACGGTCAGAGGGACACCGCCGCCGGTGTCGCCCACGTTCGTCTCGTTCCCGGGCGTGACCACCTTCGCGCGGAGCGGGAAGGCCGCGCGAACCACCGCCCCGCTGCGCCAGGCGATCGAGGTCTACGGCACGCCCACGGTGCAGACGTCGATCGCGGCGAGCGGCGGCTGGTCGCGGCTGGTCGCGGTGCTCTCCGCGCGCACGCCTGCGGGCAAGGAGATCGTCGTGAGCGCCGGCGGGGTTCCGACCAAGCCGGGCGCGCAGAAGGTCACGATCCAGCTCTCGAGCCAGGCGACGCTCATCCCGAAGGGGTCACGGCTCACGCTCACTCTTGCGTCCTCGTCCACCGCCCAGTCGAGCTCGAACGTCCTCTACCTGGATCTGCCCATGGCGCCGACTGCTCGCGCTCGGGTGGGCACGGCGGTCCTCAAGCTGCCCGGCCTGCGCACCCCGGTCACGAAGTGACCGCGCGCGCCGCGGCCGTCGCCCTCGCCGCGCTGGCGCTCGTCGCGACGGCAGGCGCCGCACCCGAGGCGGATCCCGGCGTCACGTCCAGCGCGGTCCTTCTCGGTGGAACCGTCCCGCTCACGGGTGAAGCCGCGGCGTTCGGAAGCGTCGGCCCTGGGGCCAGGGCCTACTTCGACCACGTCAACGCGAAGGGCGGCGTGAACGGCCGGAAGATCGAGTACCGCTACTACGACGACGCGTACAACCCGGCGCAGACGGTGCAGCTGACGCGCAGGCTCGTGGAGCAGGACAAGGTTCTCGCGGTCTTCAACTCGATCGGGACGGCCAACAACCTCGCGGTGCGCGACTACCTGAACGCGCAGAAGGTGCCGCAGCTCTTCGCCGGCGACGGCTCGCAGTCGATCGGACGGAGCTTCGCGCGGTATCCGTGGACGATGGGCTTCCTGCAGAGCTACCGCGGCGAGGGGAGCGTCTACGGAAGGACGATCCTGAAGTCGAGGCCGAAGGCACGCATCGCGGTGCTCTACGAGAACACCGAGCTCGGCCTCGACATGCTCACGGGATTGACGCGCGCGATCGCGGGGAAGGGACCGCGTGTGGTCGCCAAGCAGTCGTACGAGTTCACGAGCGCCGACGTCACGTCCCAGATCGGCACCCTCAAGGCATCCGGCGCCGACACGCTGATGCTCTTCGCCACGCCGAAGTTCTTCATCCAGGCGATCACCGCGACGCACCGGCTCGGCTGGAAGCCGCAGGTCTACATCGCGTCGGTCTCGATCGAGCCGACGATCATGGGCATCGCGCGCTTCAACGCGCCCGAGCTGACGAAGGGTGCGCTCTCGATCGCGTTCGTCAAGAACCCGAACGACCCGATCTGGGCGAAGGACCCCGCTGTCGCGCTCTACCGCTCGATCATGCGCAAGCACAACCCGAGCGGGAAGCCGACCGACGTCTACAACTGGTACGGCATGACCGTCGCGTGGACGATGGTCGAGACCCTGCGCAAGGCAGGCAAGAACCTCACGCGCGCCGGGCTCCTGAAAGCCGCGCAGAGCCTCGACACGACGGCGAATCCGTTCATGCTCCCGGGGATCCGCCTGAAGACGTCGCGGACGGACTACCGCCCGATGGAGCAGGTGTACCTCTATCGCTACGACAACAAGCAGTGGGTGAGAGCGAGCGAGATCCTGCAGGCGAGGGGATGACCGCTCACATCCTTTGGCAGACTCGACCAATCGACGAGGAGGACAGATGAAGAGACGAATCTGGACGATCACGGCTGGCCTGGCGGCACTGGCGGCACTCATCGCGGTACCTGCCGCGATGGCCGCGTACACGTCGGCGAAGCTCGAGGTGACTCGAACGGCGACCGGCGTCGTCGTCAAGGCGTCGCTCGATCCGAACGACGATCCGACGGCACGAGTCGCGATCAATCGCACCGGTCGGCACGCAGCTGACGACCAGCCAGGCGCCCGGAACCGTATTCGGGCCCGTGCGCGCGATCGTGAAGGCGCTCGATCTGGCCGGAGCCGACCTTCCGCTCGAGGGCCAGCTCGTCGTGGCCGCGCCGGGACAGGTCCCGGCGGCGTCGCAGGCCGCGTGCATCGGCTCGACGGTGCCTCTCGCGACGTGGGTGATGGTGCTGACCGCAGCCGGACAGACGCTGACGGTGCCGACGTACCTCCTCACGACAACCGGACCGCGCAGCTCGGTCCGGCGTTCATCGCGATCTGCCTTCCGCCGCCCGACGTGCCCGCCGGCACGCCCGGACGGGCAACGTTCGGGGCGAAGGTCTACAGCGCCGAGCTCACGATCAACGGCGTGTTCAGCAGCGTCGCGTCCGGGGCGTGGATCTCCTCCTGGGTGCCGTACAACCCCGGCGTCGGCACGGCGAACATCGCCGGTGCCGTCGTCGCACCGGCGGCCATCGCCCCCGGTGCGGTGACCCTCTCCGCGAAGACCTCGGGGAAGGGTGCGACTCGTCACTGGTCGAGTCACGCAGGGCGGCCAGGCGCGCGCTGCGACGGTGACGATCTTCGGCGTCCTCGAAGGCAACCGGCCTCAGGTCGCGTCGGACGCGCGCAGGGTGGCTGCGAACGGCGCATTCACGTTCAAGGCCAAGATCGGCACGTTCTTCCGCGCACGGGCGGTCGCGGCACCGGGCGCCGCGCCGGCGGTGTGCGACCAGCTTCGTCCGCTGATCAGCACCGTTCCGTGCGTCAATCCGACGGCGAACGGGTTCAACGTGCAGAGCAAGGTCGTCCGCAAGAAGAAGTAGCGCTCGGCAGCTCGTAGGGGGTCGGCTCGACCGGCCCCCTACGCTTCCCGCATGCCCGCGACCGTCCGCCTCGGCACGTGCTCGTTCGCGGACGAGGGGCTCGTCAAGACCTGGTACCCGCGGGGCATCTCGACGTCCGAAAGCGCGCCTCGGCTACTACGCGGAATGGTTCGACACCGTCGAGGTCGACTCGCCGTACTACCACCTCCCCGACCCGGCCGTGACCGGGCGCTGGGCGCAGCGCACGCCGCCCGAGTTCACGTTCCACGTGAAGGCCCACGCGTCGATGACGGGCCACGAGCCCGCGGAGCAGACGACGGCGTTCGCCGAGTTCCGCGCGTCGCTCGAGCCGCTCGAGCTGTCCGGGAAGCTCCGCGGGATCCTGTTGCAGTACCACCCGCGCTTCGTCAAGTCGGCCGAGGCGAAGGCAGAGCTCGAGGCCGTCCGCGACCTCCTCGACCCGCTCGTCCCGCTCGTCGAGTTCCGGCACCGCTCGTGGCTCGAGGAGGACGAGCGTGCCGACACGTTCGCGTTCCTCGAGCGCAACGGCCTCGCATACGTGTCCGTCGACGCGCCGCGCACGCGCGCGTCGAACGTGGTGCCGCCCGTCGCGGCGGCGACACACTCCGTCGCGTACGTCCGCTTCCACGGGCGGAACGCGAAGACGTGGAACATCCGCTCCGAGAAGTCCTGGCACCGCTTCGACTGGATGTACGCGGAGGAGGAGCTCGCGGAGTGGGTCGAAGGCCTCGGCCGACTCGCGGAGGAGGCGGACGAGGTCTATGCGCTGTTCAACAACAACCGCGACGACTTCGCGCCGCGGAGCGCCGCAATCCTGCGCGGACTCCTCGACGAGGCGGGCGTCGCGGCTAGCGGAGGCGTTGAGCCACCGCCGCTCGCTCCGACACTCTTCTGAGGCTGGGCGCATGGGCGTTCGAGGCCGCGAGCGGGCGGCGCGTCTCCGCGAGCGGGCGCGCGAACGGACGTCCGCGGAGGAACACCCGCTCGAGCTGCTGCTCGTGCTCGATGCACAGAGGCCCCATCGTCAGAGTCTCGCAACCAGGAGCAGTGCACTGCATGACGATCGGCATGAGCGACCGTTACCCCCTCGTAGTCGGTTCGTAACGCCTTGGGCACACTTCGTGCCCGGCACTGGACTGTCACAGTTTCGCGCCCGTTTGTCCACACGGCGTAACTAGAGTCGCCGCGATGCGGGTGCTCTCCGTCGACGCACGGGCCGACCGTCCCGGGCGGGCTGTTCGACGAGGCCGTCGACGCGGGAGGGCACGTGCTCGAGCGGTGGGTCGTGCCGGAAGGAGGCTCGCCGGACCGGGCCGCGCGCTACGACGCCGTGATGGTGTTCGGCGGCTCGCAGCATCCGGATCAGGACGACCGCTTCGGCTGGCTCGAACGCGAAGAGGAGTTCCTGCGCGAGGTCCTCGCCGACGGGGTGCCGGTTTTCGGCGTCTGTCTCGGCGCGCAGATGCTCGCGCGCGCGGCAGGGGCCTCGGTCGGGCCGTCGAGCGCGCCCGAGATCGGCTGGCTCGACGTCTCGCTCACCGACGGCGGCGCCGCGGATCCCGTCCTGGGCGTCCTCCCGCCTCGCGCAACCGTCTTCCAGTGGCACCACTACACCTTCGGTCTTCCGCCGAGCGGAGTCGCCCTCGCCGACAGCGAGGTCTGCCTGCAGGCCTTCCGTCTCGACCGGCAGTCGGCCTGGGGGATCCAGTTCCACGCCGAGGTCACGGGAGCGATGGTCTCGGGCTGGATGGAGGAGGATCCCGGGGACCTCCCGATGCCCGCCGACGAGCTCCGCGCCGAGACGCGCGCGCACATGGCGCAGTCGAACGAGCCCAGGGACGAGCGCTCGCCGACGCCTTCCTGCGTCAAGCGTCGGGCTAAGAGCTACGCCGGCACTGCGCGCGACCACTCGTGCCACGAGCCGACGTAGTTCCGCGCGCGGTAGCCGGCGCCGGCAAGCACCTCGGTGGCGAAGCGGGAGCGACTCCCCACGTGGCAGTACGCCACGATGTCGGCGCCCTCGGGCAGACCGACGAGATCACGCACCTCGACCGCGCTGCGGCACTCGAGGATGCGCTCGAGCGGGAGGTTGACGGCGCCGGGAATGTGGCCATGCCGGGGATCGCAGTGCGCCTCGGCGGCCCCGTCGAACTCGAGCGGCGAGCGAACGTCGAGCAGCGCCACGCCCTCGCCGGCGAGAAGCGCACGCAGCTCGTCGAGCGTCACGTCCTCCACTGGCTCACGAACTCGAGCAGAACCTCGTTGAAGCGCTCGGGCTGATCGACAGCGACGAAATGCCCCGCGCCGGGGAACACCTCGAGCTTCCCGTCCAGCGCCTTCTCCGCCAGCTCGCGCGCCTCGTCGACGGAGACGATCTCGTCCCGATCGCCCACGCACACGAGCAGCGGGCCTCCGAACGACGCGACTACACCGGTGAGGTCGAGCCGGTCGCGTATCGCCTCCTGCGCCACGGCGAGACGGTCGAGAACCGTGTCCTCGTCGGCGAGAGACGGACGCTCGCCGGCGCGCAGATCCGCGATCTGCTCCTGCCGGAACTTCCTGCGCTCGAACGAGTCCGCATCGGCTCGCGACCCGATAAGTGCCATGCCCACGACCCGCTCGGGAGCGCGCCGCGCGAGCGCGAGCGCGCAGTAGCCGCCCATCGACGCTCCGACCGGCACGAGCGGCCCGTCGACCTCGCGCAGGAGCTGCGCGGCCCAGTCGTCGATCGACGGCCCGCGACCGTAGAGATGCGGCGCCTGGACGTCGAAACCTGCATCGCGCAGTGCGCTGACCTGCGAGACCCAGACGCGCTCGGAGACGGGCCAGCCGTGGAGGAGGAGGATCGTCGTCATGCGCGCGCGATCCTGACTGCGCCGCCGAGCTCCGGCGCGTCGGCCCAGCCGTTCTCGGAGCCCTCGATACCCATCACCACAGCGAGCTCGGCGAGGAGCTCGCGCGCGGGCGGCAGGTCGGCCGGGGACGGCGCGGTGATCGCGACGCGTCGCACCGCATCGGGTTCCGCGCCCGTCAGGCGCGAGACGACTGTCGGATTCGCAGCGAGGCCGACCACGTCGCCGGGCGGCAGCGGGCCGTAGAACTCCGGAACCGAGAGGTACTCGTCCACGATCCGTCCGCGCTCGAAGAGGATCATCCGCACGAGCTCCTCCCGCTCGACGCCGAGCAGCAGGGTCACGGCGCCCATCCTGTCGCATAGCTCGCGCGCGAGCCGCCGGAGCATCTCCGGGTTGCGGTCGCACACGTCGTCGTAGACGGCGATCCAGCCGCCGCGCGGCGGAGCGACGAGCGAGCCGCGCGAGCCGCCTGGAAGCCTCGGGACGAACTGCCGCACCGCCTGCTCGACTGCGCTCAGGTCGTCGGACTGGATGTGGATCGAGCCGAACGACGCCGGCCTCCTGGCTGCCGAGCTTCTCCTCGAGCGCTGCGACCGTGCCGGTCATGATCACGACCTCGTCCTTCAGGCCCCAGCGCGCATACAGGGAGCGCGCGACGCTGTTCGACGCCTGGACATCGAGGTCGAGGTGCCCGATCCCGTCTTCCCGAAACGCGGCCAGCACCTCGCGCATGAGCTCCGTGCCGATCCCGCTGCGGCGCGCGTCGCGCGCGACGTAGAGGTCTGTGAGCGTCCCGAACCCGGGCGCTCGGCGGCGCGCGAGCGCGAAGCCGACCGGCGTCCCGTCGTCCTCGGCGACGAACGCGATCTCGGACTCGATGATCTCGCGCACCTCTCCGAGCTCCTGCTCCACGTCGGCAGGGCCCTCGTGGGTCGGTGGCGGGATCTCGTGGTCGAACTGCCTCCACAGATCCGCGATCGCCTCGAAGTCCTCGGCTGCCGCACGCCGCACGTTCATGCCGCCCCTAGCCTGCCATCCGCGCGCCTGCGAGGAGGAACTGTGCGGACAGGTTCTCGAACGGCGCGAACCGCTCGCTCATGCGACGGACCTCCTGGATCGACAGTGCGTGGCCGGCAGCGTAGAACGTCGAGACCGCCTTGCGCACGCCGAGGTCGCCGGCCGGCCAGGCGTGCGGCCGGGCGAGGTGGCGCGCGAGGAACCAATCCGCGGTCCAGCGGCCGAGCCCTCGAACCGACGTCACGCGCAGCGATGACCTCATCGTCGTCGAGAGCGGCCAGCCCGTCCAGGTCGAGATCGGAGTGGGCGAGCTCGAGGACGTACTCGGCCTTCGCGCGCGAGAAGCCGAGGGGCGTGAAGTGCCGTGGACGAAGCTCCCTGATCCGCTCGCGCGTCGGGAACTCCCAGGCCGACGTCGTGCCGGACGCCGTAACGCTCGACGAGGTTGCCACGGATGGACGCTGCCGCGTGCAGCGAGATCTGCTGCGTCGTGATCGCGACCACGAGCGCCTCGAAGGCCTGCGGGTTCAGGTCGGACGGAAGCCGGGAACCGATTCGAGCACCCGTGTGAGAGTCTCGTCGCCGGCGGCCCACTCGCGAAACGCGTCGAGGTCGAACGGGAGGCCGAGGAGAAGCCCGACTTCCGCCGCGGCTTCCTCGCTCCAGGGTTCGATCGCAACACCATCCTCGCACGGATGTGATCCGCACCTCGCGACCCGCGACGACGCGATGCAGCCCTCCGTCGTGCCACACGGTCGCGCCGTCCGATCCGAAATTGCGGAAGCGCGTCGTCGAGAGCTCGAAGTCGTACGGCTCGGGGATCCGCAGCAGCATGCCGCGGACGTTACTCAGGCGCCGTCTCGTACCAGCGCCAGCTCGGGACGCGCCGCGAGGATCAGCATCGCGTGGCTCCACCCGAGCGGGACCACCCAGGCGGGCTCGCCGTCGCGCGTGACCTGCTCGGGGAGCAGGCCGAGCGGCGTCTGCCGGGCGAGCGCGTACTCGAGCGACGCTCGGTGGCCCGCGTCGTCGCCGGCCTGACGCTCGGCGAGCCCGAGCCAGAGCGTCGAGATGAGCCACGGGTTGCCTCCCGCGTAGTCGTCGTCCTGGTGCCGGAGGACGCCGCCGTCCTCGAGGCGGAGCTCACGCTCGACCGCCTCGAGTGTCGCCCGCATGCGAGGCGACGCCGGGTCGACTGCGCAAAACGGCCAGGCGAGCCCGAGCAGCGAGCTGTCGACGCGCGCATCCTCTCGGTCGACGCTCCGCACGGCCTTCGTCGGATAGCGAAGCGGCCGGTCGAACGCGGCAGGTGGCGCCTCGCCGAGCTCGTCGGAGCGCCCGACCCAGCGCGACCGCAGGTAGCGCCCGTGCTCGTCGCTCCAGAGGTGCTCGTCGATCGCGGCTCGCACGCGCTCGGCAGCTGAGCGGTAGCGCTCGGCGAGCGTGGGCTCGTGCCGCGTCGCCATCGCCGCGGCGGCGACAAGGCCGCCGTACGTCGCGGCAGCGCTGTAGGAGTGCTGCCCGTCCGTCTGCTCCCAGAGATCGACGCTGGGCAGCGGAAGACCCGTCTCCTCGTCCATGAACATGCTGAGAAAGTCCGCCGCAGCACGCGCCGACGGCCAGAGCTCGCGATCGAGGGCCGCATCGCCGAGCTCCCGCCACGCTGCCTCGTACGCAAACACGGCCATCCCCGTCTCGTCGAGCTGATGAAGGCCCCAGCTCGGCGCGAGCGAGCCGTCGGTCCAGTAGCGCTGCAGCCAGAGACCCTCCGGTGCCTGCTCGCGCGCCAGCCACCGCAGCGCGGGGACGGCGAGATCACCGCGCCCGGCAGCGAGGAAGCTGAGGACGACATACCCGAGGTCGCGAGGCCACACGAAGCCGTAGCCACCCGACTGCTCGAAGCTCGGGTCGAACTCGGGTGCCGCGATCGTCGCGCCCGTCTTGCGGTCCGTCAGCTGCTCGAGAACGAGGAGAGAGCGCGCGTAAAGCTCGCCCACGGCTGCGTCGCCCGACGGCGGCTGCGCGAGCGCGATGGCTTCGCGGTCGTAGGCGGTGCGTTCGGCGACGAGGACGTCGAGCGTGACTGCCGCCGGACGCCGCAGCCGCGCGATCGCCTCGTCCGGAGTCGCTCCGAAGGCGAGGAGGACGCGCGCCTCCTCGACGAGCCCGCCCGCGACGAGCCCGTCGACCGGGGCGCGATAGACGACGACGTCGTGCGAGGGCTCGCGTCCGTTCGACTCGCGCAGAGTCGACGTCGTGTCCGACGCGACGAGCGCGACGGCGAGCGCCACGTCACGGAGGTAGAAGACGAGCGCGCCGGAGCCTGGATCGACGTAGCCCGCGCCGCTTCGCTCGTCGCCGTCGAGGCTCGGTGCGATGTGCACCACGACGCGCTCGGCGCTCGAGGAGCGGATGCCACGGACGAGCACCGGCTCGGCCGGCGTCACGAGGTCGATCACCTCGATGGTCGTTCCCTGGAGATCGGCCGTCGTCCGAAGCACGGACGCGCCGCTCTCGTACGACTGCGTCCACGAGCACGGCGCCTCGTCGAGCCAGTGGATCTCGCCGTCGCGATCGAGGCCGAGGCGAAGCTCGCCGAGATGCTGGCCGTGATCGACGTTCGGCCAGAAGAGCCGCTCGATCTCACCCCGCTCGCTGAAAGTCGCGAGCAGCGAGCCGTTGCCGAGGATCGCCGCGGGACGGAACGCGTACCGCCGCCCGGTCTCGTCGAGCGCAGTCGTGACGTCGGGCTGGATCGCCATCAGCGCAGCCTCACCGTGACCACCGGCGAGGTGGAGACCGAGCCGTCGCTCGCTCGGGCCACCGCGACGAACGAGACCGACTGCCCGCGTCGGAAGTCGCGCGGATCGACGAACACGCCGTATGGCGCTCCGTCGTCGGCGCCGACGCGCGCCCACTTCTTCCCCGGTCGCTTGACCGCGAACGTCACGCTCAGCGGGTCGACGGAGGTTGCCGTCGCCGCGATGCGGAGGAGGTTCGTGAAGCGGTCGGGGCCGACCCGCACCGTCACACGCGCTCCCCCGCGCCGCGGAAGCGTCGACTCAGCGAGGAACAGCGCCGCGGAGAGCGGTGGGATCCGTACCGTCGTCCGGCCGTTGGCGAGGCTCGCGCTCGCCGTCCCCGCGCCGAGGAGTGACCTCCAGGACGAGGCCGGCGTCGCCGTCTGCACCGTGACGGTCGCGGGGGTGGCGGTTGCGTTGAAGGCAGCGAGATACTCGCGCCGTTCCGTCCGGTCGATCCTGCTCACGACGAGCGTCCCTTCGCGGGCCACGCGAACGAACGACGCACCGGTCGAGAGCGCAGGGTGCGCGTCTCGGAGCGCTCCGAGCGCGCGCAGGTGCTCGGAGACGGGATGCGCGACGAGATCGAACGACGAGCCAGTGCCGATCGGCGGCGATCCCACGCGCTCCTCCGTCTGCCACTCCGTGACGCTCGTCGGGAAGAGGTCCTGGCGCGCCGCCTTGTCGCCGCCGCGCCCGAGCATCCCGATCTCGTCGCCGTAGTAGACGGCAGGGGCGCCGCGCAGGAGATAGAGAAGGCTGTGGCCGAGAAGGTCGCGCGCGAGGAGCTCCGCGCCCTCGCCACCGCCCTGCTCCTTGATCTTGAGCGCCGCTCGCCCGACGTCGTGGTTCCCGAGGAAGGTGACGGGTGCCGGCGCGACGCCGTTCCCGAGTCTGAAGTAGTCGTCGTCGCCGAGGCGCGTCGCGATTCCGCGCGCGCCCGCAGAGCCTCCGGCGTACCGCATGAGCGCGTCCTGCAGCGGGAAGTCGATGACGTTCGGCACGCCGCGCTCGCGCACGAACGACGCCAGCGTCGCCGCGTCGGTCTCGAAGACCTCTCCGAAGACGTCGAACGCAGGAACGCCGGCGGCGCGGGCTGCGGCACGGATCTTCGGCATCCACGCCTTGAAGAACGCGCGGTCGACGTGCTTCGCTGTGTCGACGCGGAAGCCGTCGATCTTGTAGGTCCGTATCCAGTCGCCCCAGAGCTGCGCGAGCCCGTTCGCCACGAACGGCTGCTCGGTGAAGACGTCGTCGAGGCCGAAGAAGTCCCCCTGCTCGAAGCACCCGGCCGAGCAGGACGAGAACTCGATGTCGCCGCGGTTGTGGTACCGCGTCACGTCGTTCAGCCAGGCCGGGCGCTTGAGACCCCGCTTCTCCGGAAGCACGATCGGCTCGCGCGGCTGGTAGCGGGCCGAAAGGCACGGAAACCGCTTGCCGCCCGCGTAGCGCTGGGCCGAGTACGGCTTGCCCTTGCAGTCGCGGTACGGCGTCTCCTCCGGCGTGCGGTAGCTCGAGCCGCCAGAGAGCAGGATGACGTCCGCCGTGTGGTTCACGACGATGTCGAGGTAGACCTTCAGCCCGAGGCGGTGCGCGCAGTCGACGAATGCCGCGAAGTCCGCGTTCGTCCCGAGGTGCGGGTCGACCCGCGTGAAGTCGAGACCCCAGTACCCGTGGTACGCCGCGCTGTCGCCCTGCACCCACTGCTGGACGACGACGGGAGCGAGCCAGACGGCGGTGAAGCCGAGATTCTTGACGCGGGCGAGGCCCGTCCGGGCGTCCGCGCAGACCCCGGTCAGCCCCTTCAGGTCGCCGCCGTGGTACCAGCCGATGTCCGCCGGGTCGTAGCCGGTCACCGACGGCCCGCCAGCTCGCTCCTCCGCGATCGTTCGTGGGATCGCCGTTCGCGTAGCGATCGGGCATCACGAAGTAGATGCGCTCGCTCGCAAGGGCCGGGTACACCGGAGACTGCGCGAGCGCCTCGCGCTCGGCACCGCGTGGAGGCGCGACCGCACCTGACGTCGCCGTCGCGGAGCCTCCTCCGATGCCGAGTGCGAGCGTCGCGCCCGCGACGACCGCGAGCCGGCTAACGAAGCGCTGCACCAGTCTGCTTGTCGAAGAAGTGCAGGCCCGCGGAGTCGATCGCGATCGGAATCGTGTCGCCGATGTGCAGATCGAGCCGCGGTGGGAAGTGGGCGATGAGGTTCGGACGGGCGACGACCGTGCTGTCGCCTTCCTCCGGCAGCTCGACCTCCTCCGCACCTTCGGGACGCACCTGCTGCGCGTCGATGTGGAGGTGCGCCATCAGGCCCGAGCCGAGCGCCTCGACGAGCTCGATCCGCCCGTCGAGCGTGGGCATGTCCGGCCTTGCGGAGGCGGGATGGACATCCTCGGCGCGGATGCCGACGACGACTTCGCGCCCGTCGGCGTGCGTCACGCCGGAGTAGCGCGCGAGGCAGACCGGAGCGACGGGCAGAGTCGACGAGCCGATCGTGGCCGTCACACCACCGCCGTTCGTGTGCACCGTTCCCTCGAACAGGTTCATGGGCGGCGTTCCGATGAAGCCCGCGACGAACAGGTTGAACGGCTCGTCGTAGAGATGCTGTGGGGTGTCGACCTGCTGGAGGACGCCCATGCTCATGACGGCGACGCGATCGCCCATCGTCATGGCCTCGACCTGGTCGTGCGTCACGTAGATCGTGGTCGTCGCCAGCTCGTGCTGGAGCTTTCCGATCTCGGCGCGCATCTGCACCCGGAGCTTCGCGTCGAGGTTCGAGAGCGGCTCGTCCATCAGGAACACCTGCGGCTCGCGCACGATCGCGCGGCCCATGGCGACGCGCTGCCGCTGCCCACCGGAGAGCTCCTTCGGCTTCCGCGCCAGGTACGGCGTCAGATCGAGCAGCTTCGCCGCCCATGCGACCCGCTCGGCGACGACGGCCTTCGGCATCTTGCGCAGCCGCAGCCCGAACCCGATGTTGTCCGCGACGGAGAGGTGCGGGTAGAGCGCGTAGTTCTGGAACACCATCGCGATGTCCCGGTCCTTCGGCGAGAGGTCGTTCACGACGCGGTCGCCGATGGTCACGGTCCCGTCGGTGATCTCCTCGAGCCCCGCGATCATCCGCAGCGCGGTCGTCTTGCCACAGCCCGACGGGCCCACGAGCACGAGGAACTCACCGTCCTTGATGTACAGCGAGAGGTCCTGCACGGCGTGCACGTCGCCCTCGTAGACCTTGTCGACTTCCTTCAGCTGAACGTCAGCCATTGGGCCTCTCCTCCGTCGTCACGCGATTCGCCAGACGTGAAAGGCCGGCCCGCCTGCGGGCAGGACGACCTCGTCGCCGTCGATCTGGGTGTCCTCGCCGATGAGCGTCTCGGGCTGCGTGTCGCCGAGCGCGGCATGCGACAGTCGTACGGGCGCATGGTCGGCGCGCGCGGCGAGGCAGAGCAACGTCTCGTCGCGACCCTCGCGCAGGTACGCGATCGCGTCGGCCGAGACGTGCACGTAGCGGATGCCTCCGCGCGCGAGCGCCCGGCTTCCTCGCCGCAGCTCGATGAGCTCTCGGTAGCCGTCGAGAGCGACGTGGTCCCAGGTCTCCTGGCGCGACCACGGCATCGTCCGGCGCGCGTCCTCGCCCCAGTCGCCGCCCAGGCCGATCTCGTCGCCGGCGAAGACCATCGGCACGCCCGGCGTCGTCATCTGCAGCCCGACACCGACGAGCTGGCGCTCACGGGAGCCGGCGATCACGCGGAAGCGGGGCGAGTCATGGCTGTCGAGGATCGCCCAGGAGTGGAGCGACGCCCTCCACGGGATGCCTGCGCGGTAGGCCTGCATCGTGCGAACGATCGACCCGCCCGGCATGCGCGGGATTCCGACGGGGAGCTCGAAGACCCCCGTCGCAGGCGCCGACGGCAGGTTGTCACCGCGAAGCCACGCCCACACCGGACGCGTGAATCCCGTGTAGTTCATCGTCCCGTGCCACGCCCCGTGGCGGAGGTCCGAACGCGCATCGTGGGCGTGCTCGCCGACGACGACGGCGTCCGATCGCACGGAAACCGCGGCGCGCCGAACGCCGGCAGCGACGTCGAGAAGATGGTCGGCGGCCCCGTGACGACCCGTCATGTTCGCGACGTCGATGCGCCAGCCGTCGAGGTCGTACGGCTGCTCGAGCCAGCGGCGAACGACCGACCCGGAGCCGGCATACATGCGCTCGCGCAATTCCTCGGACCCGTAGTCGAGCTTCGGCAGCGACGGGCACGCCGTACCAGCACGCGTAGCCGTGCGCGGAGGCGTCGTCGAAGAAGAAGAACCCGCGCTCGGGCTCGTGCCCGGCCCGAGCGGCCTCGAACCACTCGTGCCCGGAACCCACGTGGTTCGTCGTCAGGTCTCCGAGCACGCGGATGCCTCGCGACGTGGGCGGCAGCGACGAGCGAGGCGAAGGCCTCGTCGCCGCCGAGCAGCGGATCGACCGCGTCGAACGTCGTCGCGTCGTAGCGATGCGTGCTCCCGGCAGGGAAGACCGGGGTGAGGTAGAGGACGTTCACGCCCAGCGACGTCAGGTGGTCGAGGCGTTCCTCGATTCCGCGCAGATCGCCGCCGAACCACTCGAACGGAGTCTCGGGCCCGCGTCCGGTCGGAAGCTCGTCCCACTCGCGCGGTATGGCCCACTCGGGCGGCGTCACCTCGCGACCCGACGATGCGAAGCGATCCGGGAACACCTGGTACACGACGGACTCGAGGTGCCAGTCGGGGCCACCGGACCCCGGCGTCGCGATGAAGTCGTCGGCGTCGGGGACGTCGAACGACTGAACGCCCATGCGCGTTCAGCCACGCGTAGCCGAAGTCACCGCCCGACAGCAGCCAGCGATACGGCGTCCCCACGTTCCAGACGGGAAACGTCGCGCGCCACCAGACGTCCGCGTCCGTCTCACGGTCGATCTCCGCACGCGCGATCTGCGGCTCGCCGTCGCGCACGTAGCGCAGCGTCACCGCGTCGGCAGCCGACGCCTTCGGAACACGGAGGAGCACCGTCGTCTCGTCGCCGAGCTCGGCCGGGACGCTCCGCCGCGTAGCGCTCCGAGCCGTCGTGGTGCGGCTGCGCGAGGAGGATCGACCACGCGTCACCCCTTCACCGCGCCGGTCACGCCCTCGGTGAAGAAGCGCTGGAGGAAGAAGAAGAGGATGACGACGGGGATCGCGGCGAGGATCACGCCGGCGCAGAACGTCCCCCACTGCTGCGCGTACTTGTCGTTGATGAAGCAGTAGAGACCGACGCGTCATCGTGAACTTGTCGGTCGAGTCGAGGAGGACGCTCGCGATGATGAACTCGTTGATCGAGAAGATGTACGAGATCAGGCCGACCACGGCGAGCACCGGCGCGGCGAGCGGAAGGATCACGGCCCAGAACACCTGCGCGGGCGTCGCTCCGTCCACGCGCGCCGACTCGTCGAGCGAGTCCGGAATCGAGTCGAGGAAGCCCTTCATGAGCCAGGTGTTCACGCCGAGCACGCCGCCGAGGTAGACGAGGATGAGCCCGATTCTCGTGTCGAGGCCGACGGCGGGGAAGATGTCGCCGACGCGCAGCACGATGAGGTAGATGGCGACCACCGCGAGGAAGGTCGGGAACATCTGGATGAGGAGCAGGCTCAGCATCCCCATGCGCCGCCCCTTGAAGCGGAAGCGCGCGAAGGCGTACGCCGCGATCACGCCGAAGAAGACGGACAGGAGCGCCGTCGCCCCGGAGACGACGATCATGTTGACGTACCAGTTCTTGTAGGGGACGTCGAGCGCCGCCTCGCTCGATCCCTCCTCGCCCGGATTGCCGCTCAGGATCGCGCGGAAGTTGTCGAGCGTGACGTTCTTCGGGATCAAGCTCGTGCCGGAGAGCGAGTCGACCGGGTTGAACGCGGCCGAGATCACGTACAGGATCGGGAAGACCGCGAACGCGATCGCGAGCGAGGCCGACGAGATAGCGCCACCAGTCTGCGGCGAAGCTCGACCGTTCCGACGTGCGACCCTCGGCGGTGCGAGCGGCCGGAACGGCCTCGGTCTGTTCGAGTGTGGTCATCGGACCGTCTCCAGGCTCTTCGTGCGCCAGAACGAGATCGCGGAGATGCCGGCGACGATGAAGAAGATGAAGATGGACACCGCGGCGGCGAGGCCGTACTGGGCGCCCTGGCCGGCCGAGAACGCGAGCTTGTACGTGTAGCAGATGAGGATGTCGGTCGACCCGGCGATGCTCTGCTCGACGCCGTACGGGCCGCCTCCCGTGAGGAAGAAGATGTTGTTGAAGGCGTTGAAGTTGAACGCGAACGAGGCGATGAGCAGCGGCGCGGTGACAACGAGCAGGAGCGGGAGCGTCACGCGCCGGAAGACCTGCAGCGAGCTGGCGCCGTCGACGCGAGCCGCCTCCTGCAGCTCCGCGGGTATCGCCTGCAGTGCGGCCGTGTTGACGAGGAAGAAGTACGGGAAGCCGAGCCAGACGTTGACGAGGATGCAGGAGACCTTCGCCCAGGTCGGGTCGAACAGCCACGGGATGTTCAGCCCGAGCGCCTGGTTGACCACGCCGAACTCGTCGTTCAGCAGGCCCTGCCACACGAGGACGCAGAGGAACGCGGGAATCGCGAACGGGAGGACGAGCAGGGCGCGCTGGATGCGGCGGAGCTTGAGCGTCGGCTTGTTCAGCACGATCGCGAGGAAGAGGCCGAGCGCGAACGCCAGGAACACCGAGATCGCTGCGTACGCGAACGTCCAGACGAAGACGCGGACGAACGGATCTCGGTACAGCGGATTCGTGAGGACGGTCGAGAAGTTCTCGAAGCCGACGTGCGTCCGCCAGCCGGGCTCGATCACCTCGCCCGACGCGGACTCGTACGAGCCGTCGCCGTTGTCGGTGAACACGACGCCCGTCTCGATGTTCGTGAACGTGTCGGCTTCGGCTGTCGTACACGAGCGTCGGCTGCAGCTCGACCGCGATGCTGAGGCCCTCGGCGCGGATGAAGCGGTCGTCTGCCGCCGGGATGACGAGCGCGGCCAGCTGCGTGTCGATGCCGCCGAGCTGCGAGCCCTGCAGCACCTCGTAGCCCTCGGCCGCGGTGATCGTTCCGACCTCGACGGTCGCGCTGTCCGGCGGAAGCGGCTCGAGCCCGCTCTCCGACCCGACGTAGAGATCGCCGCTCGACGTCGTCGACGAGGAGGAGGACGAGCTCGCCGTCCTTCGTCGCCGGCGTCGCCGTGTACGCCTTCCCGTCGGCCGGGGCGACGAGAGACACCTCCTGGATCGCGACGATCGCCTCGTCCTTCGTCAGGTTGTGCCCCGTCGACCAGTTGGTGAACGCGATGTTCGCGTTCGAGACGATCGGGATGACGACGAACGCGACGAGGAAGACGACGCCCGGGGCGAGGTACTTGAGCGGAACGAGGCTGCCTGCTCGGGTGAGAGGTAGACGAAGTCGATCAGTGCCGTCGCGGCGAGGACGATCAGCGCCGCGATCCACTTGTCGTCCGCGACGAGCACGCCCGACCGCCCAGAGCACGAGCGCGTTCAGGAGCGCGAGCAGGACGATCTTGATCCCGAACCCGACGGGCCCGGAGAAGAATCCGACGCCTCGCACGAGCCACGACGGGCTCGGAACGGCTGTCAGCTGCGATGGGTGCGCTCGTCACGGCAGTAACCAGGTCCTTTCGCTGACCGGGCCCTTCGTCAACTTGATCCTTCGGTGCGACGCGGCCGCGAAAGCGGACGCCTTCAGGGATTTGCCGCGACCGGGAGATCCGCGCTAGCGGATCTCCCGGTCTTGCGCGACTACTCAGCCGATCTTCTGCGCGATGCTCTTCTGGGCGCCGATGAACGACTTGCGGGCGGGAATCGACCCCGAGCCCTTCGTCGAGCGGACCCAGGCAGCGCCGAGGTCGCCCCAGACGCTCGCCATCTGCGGGATGTTCGGCATCGGGACGCCTCCGACGGAGGCCTTGCCGAACGACTTCAGGTCGGCGTCCTTGACCTGCGCACCGGCGGTCGTGTTCGCCGGGAAGCGACCGTTCGCCGCCGCGAGCGCGAGCTGCGACGCGGGGCGAGCCATGTAGCTCGCCACGAGGTCCTTCGCGAGCGACTCGACGCCGTGCGTCGCCGAGAACTTCGTCACCATGAAGCCCTGCACGCCGAGGAACGGCGCGGACTTGACGCCGGGCACGATCTGCGGGAAGGCCGAGATCGCGTACTTCACGCCGGACTTCTTGATGTCGCTCAGGAACCACGGGCCCGTGACGTAGTAGGCCACCTTGCCGCTGGTGAAGAGGCTCTTCGAGCGGTGTCCCCGGTCACCTGCGAGCGGATGAGCCCCGACTTGTTCCACTTGTCGATGAGCGCGGCGTTCTTCAGGAACTTGGCGTTCGCGACGCCGATGTCCGACGGGTCGAGGTTGCCGGCCTTGTTCTGACCGAAGATGTAGCCGCCGAGACCCGAGAAGAACGGATACATGTGGAACGCGTCGCCGCCCGCACCCTGCTGGACGGCGAGGCCGACCTGCGCCTTCGTCTTCTTCTTCGCCGCGAGCGCCTGCTTCTCGAGATCGGCGAACGACGTCGGGACCTTCGCAAGCCTCGTGTTCGTGATGAGCGCGACGTTCTCGAGTGCGGCCGGCATGCCGTAGAGCTTCTTGATCGCCGTGCCGTACGAGAACGAGTTGAGCGCGTACGCCGGGAACTGCTTCTTCGTCGCGGCAGACGGCGCCAGGGGAAGAACCGAGCCGTTCGCCGAGAGCTCGCCGACCCAGTCGTGGGCGCCGACGATGACGTCCGGCGCAGTGTCGGGAGCGACGGTCGTGAGCTGCGAGCGGATCTGGCCGAAGTCCTTCTGGACGACCTGGACCGTTGCGCCCTTGCTCTGCGCCCAGGCATTGGCGACCTGCGTCACGGCCGGAACGCGATCCGCGTCCGCCCAGATGACGAGCTTCGCCGACTGGCTGTTCGCCGACGTGCCCGCCGAGACGACCACGACGGCGACGAGTGCGCTGACGGCGAGGCCGGCAACGACCCGCAACCTGCGAGTACTGAACATGAATGCCCTCCTTGAGGAACGAGATGGTGCGCGCCGAATGAAGTGTTGTTTCATTCTCATGAAACGCGCGGGGAGCTTAACGCCACTTAGACCATCGGTCAAGCTGGCCGACCATAGCACACACCTGGCTAAGATCACCCGGATGGACATGATGAGCGTTTCTTCCCTCCGAAACGAGATGCTGCCCCCCACGGGCCGACCCGCGGCCGAAGCCGATGGCCAGTCTTAGAGACGTCGCCGACCGCGCCGGGGTTAGCCTGGCGACCGCCTCGCGGGTCGCGAGCGGCTCGGCCGCGGTGCGACCCGAGACGAAGGAGCGCGTGGAGGGCGCGATGCGCGACCTCCTCTACGTCCCGCCTGGGCGCGTCGAGGCGTCGAATGCGATCGGGCTCTTCGTCCCCGACTTCTCGAATCCGATCTTTGCCGCTCTGGCCGAGGCGATGGAGATGCACGCGTCGCGGAGCGGGCTCGCAACGATCCTCTGCAACACGCACGGCTCGGCCGGACGCGAGCGCGACTACGTGCGGATGCTCCTCGAGCGCGGCGTCGAGGGGATGCTCTTCATCTCGGCCGAGATCACCGACATACGCGGCCGGCACTCGCACTACGCGAAGTTGCTCGAGCGCGGTGCGCGGCTCGTGTTCGTGAACGGGGGATCCGAGGAGCTCGACGTGACCTCGGTCGGCGTGGACGAGCGCGCCGCAGGACGCATCGCCACCGAGCATCTCGTCGAGCTCGGACACGAGCGCATCGGCTTCGTTGCGGGCGACGAGTACGCGCTCCCGACGCGCGAGAAAGCGCTCGGGCACCGTGACGCCCTCCGGGCGGCTCAGCTCACCGACGGGCTCGTCGCACACTCCTCGTTCACCGTCGGCGGCGGACGCGAGGCGCTGCGGGAGCTTCTCGCGAGGCCCGACGCAGAGCGGCCGACCGCGGTGATCTGCTCGAGCGATCTCATGGCCATCGGCGCGCTGCAGGAAGCCGGGCTACGTGGGCTGCGACGTGCCCGGTGAGCTCTCCATCGTGGGCTTCGACGGCATCGACGCCTCGACGTGGACGAACCCGCCGCTCACCACGGTCGAGCAGCCGATCGACGAGATCGCGCGCACGGCCGTCGAGGCGCTGTGGGGTCAGGTTGCGAGGCCGTCCGAACGGCAGCCGAGCTACGTCTTCCGGCCGCGGCTGCGCGTGGGCGGCACGACGGCGCCGCCGTCGAGCGCGCTCGCGACGTCGTAGAAGTCGTCGAACTGCTCGAACGCCACGCCTTTCCCGGCGAGGTACGTCGCGAGGCCGTCTCGGGCGAAGACCCTGCGCGCCGTTTGCGCGACGCAGCGGTCGGAGAAGCCGTCGCCGACGTAGACGAAGCCGCCGAGCTCCGCGACGTCGGAGCGCTTGCACGGCTCGCCGCAGACGGTGCAGACCGCCTGTGGCCTGAAGAGCGCCCTGCCACCCGTCGGGCTGCGGATCGAGTCGGTTCGCGACGACGCGAACCTCGACCTCGTCCCGCTCCAGGAGGGGCGCGATGAGCTCGTGGAATCCCATCGACACGACAAGCGGGTCATGTCGCTCGACGATCTGGGCGAAGCCGGGCCGAAGCGGAACCGTCTCGACGAGGAACGAAGCAACGTCCTCCAGCGGCGCGGTGATCGTCTCCATCTCGACGGCGATGACCTCCTGCAGCGTGAGCCTCCGGCCGATCTCGTTCTCCATCGCGCGGAAGACGTCGACGTCGCCGAACTCCTCGATGGCTGCGTGGAGCGTGTCGACCGCGGTGACCGTGCCATCCCAGTCGAGCACGAGCTCCATGCTCAGCCGGCGACCCGTTGCTCGAGGACGCCGATCCCATCGACGTCGATCGAGATCCCCGCTCCGGCTTCGAGGTCTTCGAGCGGATCGGACGGCGGGCCGGCGACGATGTCCCCCGGATAGAGCACGGTCCTCGCCGCGGCGCTCTCGACGGCGGCCACCCAGTCGAACTCCGGGAACGCGTTACGCGCGTCGTGCGCGCCCGGCTCTTCGGGCGTCACGACGACGGGACCGAGCCCGAGAGCGAAGTCGCGATCCTTCGGCGGCTGCACGCCCGGCGCGCGCCACTCGGCGAGCAGGGTGAACCCCCCGATCGCCCCCTCCGCGCCGATCACTGCGGCAAGTCGGGGTAGCACGGTCAGGCTCGAAGCCGGACCGACCACGACCGCACCGGGCCCAGCGACAGCCGCCGGGTTCG
This sequence comes from uncultured Gaiellaceae bacterium, assembly GCA_963820635.1. Lineage (GTDB taxonomy): Bacteria > Actinomycetota > Thermoleophilia > Gaiellales > Gaiellaceae > GMQP-bins7. The sequence goes on from CAWGAN010000002.1 coordinate 315,854, forward strand.
CAAACGCGAACGTCGACTGGTCGTCGAAGAGGCGCACAGACGGCGGGTGGAGCACCGGCGCGAGGAGCACGACGTCCGTTAGCGGGTACTCCGCGTGCTCTCGCGCAGTCCCTCCGCCCGGTGAAGAAGGACTGCAGGGTCTGCGCAGCCAGCTGGAGCACCCGCTCGCCGTCGACGCGGCCGACCCAGCCGCGCTCCAGCGGGTGGCCGACGGGGTGGAACATGCAGAGCCGCATCAGGGTTCGGTGTGTACCACGACGTCGGCGACCGCCGGGACGACAGTACGCACGCGTTCCTCGATCGCGCTCGCGCGTCCGTGAGCCTCGGCGAGCGAGCCCGCACCGCCGAGGCCGAGCGTCAGGAAGACGACGATCCCGTCGTCGGTACGGACGAAGCGCAGCTCGCGCGGGTCGGCCCCGGTCTCATCCCGCACCGCCTGCTCGATCGCGGCAGTGTCGATGTCGATCTCCTCACCCGAGGCCGTCTCGCGAAGCGGCTCGAGATGCGTCTGCACGCTCTTCACCTCCGGCACCTCCGCGTGGATCGCTGCTTCGACCTGCTCCGCGATGTCGTGTGCCTGGTCGAGCGGGAAGTCGCCTGGAAGCTTCAGGTGCAGAGCGACCTCGATGCTGCCGTCGACGTCGAGGACCTTCAGGTTGTGGATCTCCCGCACGTACGAGACGGTGAGCGCGGCGGCGAGGATCCGCTCACGGAGAACGCCGGCGCTCTCGCGCGGTTCGACGTGCACGACGACGTCGATTCCCGGGAAGGCGCCCTGCAGCGCCTCCTCCACGCGATCTGCAGCCGCATGACCCTGACCGATCGCTGCGCCCGGAGCGACGCCGATGACGACGTCCGCGAAATGCTCTCCTCCCGCCCGCCGCAGTCGAAGCCGCCGGAGCTCGACGGGTGGGTCGAGTGACGACAGCGCGCGACGCGCGATCCTGGCGTCGTCCTCGGACGACCGATCCATGAGCACGTCGACGTTCCGGCCCGCGAGCCGGAGTGCGGCAGCGACCACGAGACCGGAGACGAAGAGCGCCGCGATCGAGTCGCCGGCCTGGAAACCGGCCGCCGCAGCGATGAGGCCGGCGAGAACGGCGAGCGTGCCCGGCGAAGTCGCTCCCGAAGTGGAGCGCGTTGGCGAGGAGCGCATCGCTTCGGTACAGCCGCGCCCCGCGGAGCGACACCAGCGTCCGCGACGCGTCGATGGCGAGGACGAGCCCGATCGCCGCGAACGTCCACCACGTCGGATCGACCTCGAACTCGACGACGCCGGCGAGCCGCAGGATCGCGGCGGCGGCGATCCCGACGCTGACGAGGATGAGGAAACCGGCCTCGCCCAGCGCGGCGAGGTTCTGCGCCTTGGCGTGCCCGTACGGGTGGCCGCGATCCGCCGGCCGAACCGCAACCGACACGGCGAAGAACGTGAGCAGCGCGGCCGCGAGGTCGGTGCCCGAGTGCGCGGCCTCGGCGAGCAGCCCGAGACTCGAGCTCGCGAGCCCGACGACGAGCTTGATCGCGACGAGGAGGCATGCGGCCCCGACCGAGACGAGCGCGGTGCGCCGCTGCGGCGACATGGAGCAAGGCTAGAGACCGCTACTACCGGACGCGAGAGCCCCCTATCCTCCTCGCGTGAAGATCTGTCCGAGCTGCGGGCGAGAGAACGCCGAGGACGCACGTTTCTGCTCATGGTGCGCGACATCGCTCGCGCTCGAGACGCAGCGCGAGGAGCGCAAGGTCGTCACCTGCCTCTTCTGCGACCTGGTCGGCTTCACGAGCCGTGCCGAACGCATGGATCCGGAGGATGTCCGACGTCTCCTGCAGCCCTACCACGCCAGGGTACGCGGCGAGCTCGAGCGCTTCGGCGGAACGGTCGAGAAGTTCATCGGCGACGCCGTCATGGCGGTCTTCGGCGCGCCGATCGCGCACGAGGACGACCCCGAGCGTGCCGTTCGCGCTGCGCTCTCCATCCGCGACACGCTGGCCGAGGAGGGCGAGCTCGAGGTGCGCATCGGCGTGACGACCGGTGAGGCCCTCGTCGCGCTCGACGCGCGCCCGGACGCGGGCGAGGGCATGGCCTCGGGCGACGTCGTCAACACAGCCGCGCGCCTGCAGACTGCGGCCCCGACGAACGGCATCCTCGTCGACGAGACGACGTTCCGCGCGACCGAACGGGCGATCGAGTACAAGGACGCTCGCCCTGTCGATGCGAAGGGCAAGGCGGAGCCGATCCCCGCCTGGGAGGCGCAGCGCGCTCGTGCCCGAGTCACGGTCGAACGCGCCGGAGGAGCGTCGCTCGTGGGGCGCGAGCAGGAGCTCACGGTTCTGCGCGAGACCCTCGCCCGCGTGACTCGCGAGCGCGAGCCGCAGCTCGTCACCCTCGTCGGCGTACCCGGGATCGGCAAGAGCAGGCTCGTGTACGAGCTCTTCCAGACGATCGAGACGGGCGACTACGGGCTCGTCTACTGGCGCCACGGACGCTCCCTGCCCTACGGCGAAGGCGTGACGTTCTGGGCGCTCGGGGAGATGGTGAAAGCACAGGCGGGGATCCTCGAGTCGGACGCCCCCGAGGAGGCGGCGGACAAGCTCCGCCGGGCCGTCGACCGGTTCATCTCGGACGATTCGGACGCGGCTTGGATCGAGCGTCGGCTTCGGCCGCTGGCGGGACTCGAGGCCGACGAAATGGCGGGCGACCGGCGCGAGGAGGCGTTTTCCGCCTGGCGTCGCTTCCTCGAGGCGATCGCCGACGACCGCCCCCTCGTCCTCGTCTTCGAGGACCTGCACTGGGCGGACGAGGTGCTGCTCGACTTCGTCGACTACCTCGTCGACTGGGCGAGGGGCGTCCCCCTGCTCGTCCTCGGTACGGCGCGTCCCGAGCTACTCTCGCGGCGACCCGGCTGGGGCGGCGGCAAGATCAACTCGTCGACGACGCTGCTCTCTCCGCTCTCCGAGGACGAGACGGCAACGCTCCTGCACGCCCTTCTCGGCCGGTCGGCGATCGATGCCGAGCTGCAGGCGCGGCTGCTCGACCACGCAGGAGGCAACCCGCTGTACGCGGAGGAGTTCACGCGGATGTTGAGCGAGCGATCGAGCGAGACAGTCCTTCCCGAGACGGTGCAGGGCATCATCTCCGCGCGCCTCGACACGCTTCCCGCGGACGAGAAGGATCTGATTCAGGACGCAGCCGTCGTGGGCAGGGTCTTCTGGCTGGGAGCGCTCGGACGCGAGCGCTGGACGCTCGAGTCGAGGTTGCACTCCCTCGGGCGCAAGGAGTTCGTGAGCCGCCAACGCCGAAGCTCGGTCGCAGGCGAGGACGAGTACGCATTTCGGCACGCGCTCGTCCGCGACGTCGCCTACGAGCAGATCCCGCGAGCCGAGCGGGCGGACAAGCATCGAGTGGCCGCAGAATGGCTCGAGTCGCTCGGCCGCCCCGAGGACCACGCCGAGATGCTGGCCCACCACTACGCGTCGGCGATCGAGTACGCGCGCGCGTCCGGCCAGAGCATCGATTCGCTTGCCGAGCGAGGCAGGATCGCATTGCGGGACGCCGGCGACCGCGCGTTCGCCCTCAACGCGTTCTCTGCGGCCGCACGCTACTACGAGCTCGCCGTCGAGCTCTGGCCTGGAGACGATCCCGAGCGGCCCGACCTGCTTCTCCGGCTCGCGCGTACCTTCCAGATCACCGGGGACGAGAGGCGGGAGAGCGCGCTCGAGACGGCGCGCGACGCTGCCGAGCGGGCGGCGCGGCTCGATCTCGTGGCACAGGGTGAGGCGCTACTCGCCGAGGTCTGTTGGTTCCGCGGCGACCGTAAAGCCTGCGACCGGCATCTCGAGCGCGCCCACGCGTCGATCCGGGATCTTCCGTCGTCGCCCGGAAAGGCACGCGTGCTCAGCCAGGTCTCGCGCTACCGGGGGCTGGCAGGTGCGGACGAGGATGCGATTCGGATCGGTGAAGCGGCGCTCGCCATGGCCGACGAGCTCGGGCTCGCCGAGGTCCAGGTGCAGGCGCTCGTCAGCATCGGTACGAGCAGAGCAAACATGGGTGACGCCGCCGGCGTCGAGGATCTCGAGCGCGCCGTCGCGATGGCCGTGGCGGCGGGGTCCTCCTCGGTCGCCCGTGCCTACAACAACCTGGCCGTGTTGGTCTGGATTCTCGGGGACCTCCGCCGCGGGCGTCGGCTCATGGACGAAGCGGTCGCTCACGCCGAGCGACTCGGCGTGGCCAGCCTTCTCCGGTTCTCTCGGAACGTTCAGCACTGGCTGCTCGCCCGAGAGGGCCACTGGGACGAGGCGCTCCCCTACATCGAGGAGTTCGTAGCGGCCTGCGAAGCCGGCGAGCCTCACTACCACGAGGGCGGCATGCGCCTGCGGCGGGCGGTCATCCGCCTCGCACGAGACGACGTCCAGGGCGCACTCGACGACGTATACAAGGTCGTGCCGCTCGCGCAGAGCGCGGGCGACCCGCAACAGCGCGTGCCGTGGCTCGCGGCGTGCGCGTGGCTGCTCGTCGAAGCTGGACACGTGGAGGAAGCGCGCCAGCTCGCGGCCGACGTGGTTCACCACGGAGGTGCGATCTCCCGCTCGGCCCTCATCGATCTCGCACTCGTCGCGGAGGAGCTCGGATGTGTCGACGAGCTCGCGACGATCGTCGAGAGTGGCGCACGCACGAAGTGGACGGACGCGGCGGGGATGTTCCTGAGCGGCGACGTCGTCCGCGCGGCCGAGATCCTCCACGAGATCGGCGACGCCGAGCTCGAATCCGTCGCGCGTCTACGTGGGGCGCGCCGACTCGTAGCCGAGGGCCGCCGAGCCGAGGCGGACGAGCAGTTACAGCGGTCGCTCTCGTTCTGGCGCTCGGTCGGAGCGACTCGCTACGTTCGGCAGGCGGAGGAGCTCCTCGACGAGCTCTCAGAGGTTTCCGCGTAGCGCCTGCTCGCGCTCGATCGCCTCGAAGAGCGACTTGAAGTTGCCGATGCCGAAGCCGCGCGAGCCGTGGCGCTCGATCACCTCGAAGAAGAGCGTCGGGCGATCCTGGACGATCTTCGTGAAGAGCTGGAGCAGGTAGCCCTCCTCGTCGCGGTCGGCGAGGATCCCCATCGAGCGCAGGTCGTCCCAGCTCTGCTCGATCTCGCCCACGCGCTCCTGGACGATGTCGTAGTACGTGTCCGGCGTCGCGATGAAGAGGACGCCGTGCTCGCGGAGCGCGGCGACCGTCTTCACGATGTCCTCCGACTGCATCGCGACGTGCTGGACGCCCGGGCCGCCGTGGAACTCGAGGTACTCCTCGATCTGGCTTCGCTTCTTTCCCTCCGCCGGCTCGTTGATCGGGAACTTGATCTTCCCCTCGCCGTCCGTCATCACCTTGGACATGAGCGCGGAGTACTCGGTCGAGATGTCCTCGTCCGAGAAGTGCGTGAGCTGGGTGAAGCCCATGACGCGTGCATAGAAGTCGACCCACTCGTCCATGCGCCCGAGCTCGACGTTGCCGACGACGTGGTCGATCGCGATCAGGCCGACTCCTCGTGACGGCCCGCCGTTCGGCGAGGCCGAGACGTACCCGGGCAGGTACGCGCCCGAGTACTCGGAGCGATTGACGAACGAGTGGATGTTGTCGCCGTACGTCGCAATCGCGGCGAGCTCGACGCGCCCCGCGTCGTCCTCGACCCAGTGCGGCTCGACCACGCCGCGAGCTCCGCGCTGAACGGCCTGGCGGTACGCGTTCGTCGCATCGGGAACCGCGAGCGCGACGTCGCGGACGCTGTCTCCCTTCGCCTGAGCCCACCGGCAGATCTCGCTGTCGCCGCGCAGCCCGCTCGTGAGGACGAAGCGGATCTCCCCCTGCTCGAGCACGTAGGACGCGCGGTCGCGGACGCCTGTCTCCGGACCTGCATAGGCCGTGCGCGTGAAGCCGTACGTCGTCTCGTAGAAGAACGCGGCCTGCTTCGCGTTCCCGACCCAGATCTCGAGGTGGTCCCAACCGTCGATCGGCATGAAGTCGTGTTCGCTCATGGGCCCGATTCTAGGTCGCCTGGGCCGGAGACGTTCGGCGGCGGGCGAGGAGGATTCCCGACGGCGATGAGCAGACCGCCGAGCACCTGGAGCGAGACCGAGCGGCTCGGAGAGGAGAACGACGGCGAGCACAGCGGCGACGAACGGCTGCAGGTTCGCCGCGAGAGTCGCGCGCGCGGGGCCGATCTTCGAGATCGACGCGAAACCAGAGGATGTTCGTCAGGACGAGCGGGCCGACCGTCGCGAAGACGAGCAGCGCCCAGATCTCCCACCCGACGTCCCAGTCTTGCTCGCTCGTCTGCGGGATCGCCGGTCAGCGCAAGCAGCCCCCACGTCAGTGGTATGACGACTGCGCTCACGCGCGACGGCGAGTACACGGTCATGAGCGGCGCGACCGCGACGGAGTACGCGGCCCACGTCGCGCAGATCCCGAGGCCGAGGAGGATCCCCGACGTACCCGCCCGCGACCTCGCTTCCGGACGCCGACGGCGACGAGCCCGACTCCGACGAACGAGACCGCGGCGCCGAGCCAGAAGCGGCCGCTCAGCTGCTCCCGTCCGAGCGCGAGGCCGAAGAGCGCGGCGAAGATCGGGATGGCGCCGAGGATGAGGCCGATCGTCGACGCGGTCGTCATGTCGAGCGCGAAGACGAAGCAGACCTGGTTGAGCCAGAGCACGACCGCTGCGAACGCGAGCACGGGACGGTGTCGTCGTTCGATCCGAAGCGTCCGCTCGACGAGGAGCGGTGAGCGCGACGAAGATCGCTCCGGCGAGCGCGTAGCGGACCGACCGCGTACGAGAGCGGCGCGACGCCCTCCTCGAGGATGTACTTCGTGATGCTGAGGTTGAGCGCCCACAGGAAGACGGTCGTCAGGAGCATCAGCTCGACAGACGTCGGTCGGCGCACGCTCCGACGCTATCGGCGCGGCTCGAACCCGAGCTCGCGAAGCCGCGCGTCGACCGCTTCTGCCCAGCCGCGGTTCGCGCGGGGCTCGCCGGACTCGGGTGCGGGATGCTCCCGATGCGAAGCCCGTCTCCGAGCGCCTCGTGCGCCCGTCGCTCGGCGAAGCGGCCGATGCCGACCACCAGCACGGGCTGCAGCACGTCGACGATCCTCGCGAGGGCCTCGTCGCAAATTGGAACAGCGGAGCGCGCTCCGGGGCCGGGAGCTTGTCCGGAGTGCGGTTCCGTCCTGACTCGCTCCATGAAGACGAGCGGGCACCAGTTCGCGACGAAGACGCGGTCGAAGAACCGCTCGGCAGTCGAGAAGCGATCGCGCGCCCAGCCCCAGAACCGGGTGCCGCTCACCTCCGAGCGCGGTGCAGGCGAAGCCCGCGATCGGCCGCAGCGGATGCTCGCGCGCAGGCCGCCCGACCGGCCCCGCGATCCCGAGGAAGTCGCGCACCATCGTGACGTCGCCGAACGGAACGCCCGTCTGCGCCATGCCGACGGGCCCGGGATTCATGCCGACCAGCAGCAGCTCTCTCGGCGTCTTCCGCCCCAACGTTCGAGGTACGCCTCGTGCGGCACCCGGGCGTAGACGAGCGGGTTGTAGACGAGCGGAACCGACGGGAAGTCAAGCTCCTCGACCCGCGCCGACAGCTCCGCGCTGATGTCGACGAGCGCAGTCATCGCCGGCATTCCTAGCGAACTCGCGTGCCGCGTCGATGCGTTAGGCTGTCGTCGGATGGTCGAGCCGACGCGAGACGACATCGACGCCCTCGTCGGGCCTGCCACGCCCCACTTCGCCTACCAGCTGCGCGCCCGCGTGCGCGAGCTGATCGAGGATCTTCCCGACGATCATCCGACCCGAAAGTACGGCGAGGAGAAGATGGAGCTTCTCGACCGCCTCGGGCACGCGTCCTCCCTCGCAGAGAGCGGCGATCGCGAGCCGTTGAGCCGCATCGGCTGGGAGACGATCCCCTCGTCGGCGCCTGCGTACGACCCGCTGCCGAAGGCCGAATGAGCTTCGAGGGCGCGTCCGTGCTCGTCACCGGCGGGTCGCGCGGTATCGGGAAGGCGATCGCGCTCCGCTTCGCGTCGCTCGGGGCGACGCGTGTGGCGATCGGCTACATGCGCGGCGACACACCCGCTGAGGAGACCGCCGCGGAGCTGAGAGCGCTCGGCGCAGAGCCGATCCTCGTCCGCGGGAACGTCGCCTCGACGCGCGTCGCGGAGGAGGTCGCCGAGCTCGGACCGCTCGACGTCCTCGTCCATGCGGCTGCGACCGGCGTGATCCGTCCCGCCCTCGAGACCGAGGACAAGCACTGGGACTGGACGCTGTCGGCGAACGCGAGAGCGCTTCTCTCGCTGACGCGGGCGGCGGCTCCGTCGATGCCGCCCGGAGCGTCGATCCTCGGGCATCTCGAGCCTCGGCTCGGAGCGCGTCCTCGACGGCTACTCGCTCGTCGGCGCGTCGAAGGCCGCGCTCGAGGCGCTCGTCCGCTACCTCGCGGTGGAGCTCGCGCCGCGCGGGATCCGTGTGAACGCCGTCTCCGCCGGCGTCGTCGAGACGGGCGCGCTCGAGCACTTCCCGAACAAGGACGCGATGGTCGACGATGGGCAAGCGCAACCCGGTGGGTCGCATGGTGTCGCCGGAGGACGTCGCCAAGCTCGTCACGTTCCTCTGCTCGCCCGACGCGGAGATGATCCGCGGTCAGACGCTGGTCGTGGACGGAGGCTGGAGCCTCCTGACCACGATCACGACTGGCGCATGAAGCCCTGACGGGCTGCCGAGACGAGCGCCACCGCCTCGGGGAAGAGCACGCGCATCGCGTCGCGCAGCGCGATCGCCTGCGCGTCGGACGGACCGTCGACCTGCAGCTGGCCGAGCGCGGCCGCGGTGAGCTCGACCGCGGTCGACAGCGTCAGCGTGGCGAACTGCTCGCGCTGCGCCTCCTGCACGGAGTCGGCCTGCTTCTCGGCGAACTCGCGAAGGGCGCCGAGGAGATCCTCGGGATCGCCGCCGCCGAACGGGAAGAAGCCGCCGCTGCCCTCCATCGAGGACAGGGTAGATGACCAACGGAGCGCCGCGGTCGCGAAGCGGCCGCCTTCAGGGATCTTCCGCGGCGGAGATTCGCGCTAGCGAATCTCCGTCTTGCGAAGGAAACTGCTTACGTGAGGTCGACCAGGTAGCCGGCCTCGACCTCGCGCTGCAGCTCGGAAACCGCGCCCTGAGCGGCCTTGAGCGCCGCGGAGAACGGCGACGCGCCGCCGGGATCGAGCTCCTGCTCGAGCCGACGCGTCGCCGTGCCGATCTCGTCGAGCCGTGCCGGCGATGCGAGCTGCGGCGGCTCGCCGATGACGACACGCAATGCGTGCGCCGCCTCTTCGGCGTCCTCGATCCCCTCGGGTGCCTCCCGAGCGCGCAGGTCGGCGAGGCTCGCGATCAGACCGTCGAGATCGCCCCCTCCGGCCGTGTCCACGGCGACCTCGCACAGCGCGGCGATCGAGACCGCTGCACGAACGTCGGCGCGACTCGTCACGCCCGTGCCGTCTTCGCGAACGCCGATCCAGGCGCGGGTTCCGTCCGCGCCGTCGATCGAGCAGAGGTAGACGCGCTGCCCTGGCTCGGGCTCGGTCGCGAGCACGCCGGACACCGAATCTCCCGCTCCCGCGAGTGCGGCAGCCAGAGCGGCTGCACGCTCCAACTCGTCGGCCAGCGTCACGTCGCCCACAATAGGCGGCGTGTCGTCGGTCGACGCCAGAGAGCTGTTCGCGCCACTCGGCCCGTCGTACGACCGCGTGGGAGCAACGCTCTCCTTCGGTCAGGACCCACGCTGGCGCCGCTTTCTCGTCTCCCGGCTCCCAGCCGACGGCGCCCACGTCCTCGACGTCGCGACCGGAACGGGACTCGTCGCGGCCGAGCTTCTCCGGAGAGGATTCGCAGTCACCGGCGTCGATCAGAGCGCGGAGATGCTCGCGCGCGCTCGACAGCGATTCGGCGCGCGCGTCGAGCTCGTCGAGTCGTCGGCGGAGACCTTGCCCTTCGAGGACGCGAGCTTCGACCACCTCACCGTGACGTACCTCCTCCGCTACGTCGACGATCCGGCGGCGACTCTCACCGAGCTCGGACGTGTCGTCCGTCCCGGCGGCGTCGTCGCGTCGCTCGAGTTCGGCGTGCCCGACGGCCTGGCGCGCCCGGCCTGGGAGCTCTACGTGCGCGCGGGACTCCCGCTCGCGGGGCGCGTGCTGCGGAGGGGCTGGCGCGAGGTCGGCGACTTCCTCGGAGGGTCGATCCGCTCGTACTGGGAGGCGTATCCACTCGAGCGGCAGCTCGAGCTCTGGTCCGCGGCAGGCATCGAGGACGTGGCGGTACGAAGGATGAGCCTCGGCGGAGGAGTCGTCATGTGGGGGCGACGGCGGTGAGCGCGCCCTCCGCCAGACCATCCTGGTACGCGCTCGAGACGGGCGGCTGGCGCGACTACGTCACGCTTCTCCATCTGCCGTACACGGCGTGGCATCTCTCCTACGTCGTGATCGGCGGCTGCCTCGCTCCTGTCGTCGCGTGGGGACGCCTCGGCGCCACCGTCGCCGCCTTCGGGCTCGCCGTCGGGATCGGAGCGCATGCACTCGACGAGCTGCGGGGTCGTCCGCTGCGAACGAGCATTCCCGACGGCGTGCTCGTCGGGCTCGCGGCGGTGTCGATCGCAGCCGCGTGCGGGATCGGCGTCGTCGGTGCGATCGCCTTCGAGCCGTGGCTCGTCCTCCTCGTCCCCGTCGGGCTCTTTCTCGTCGTCGCCTACAACCTCGAGCTTCTCGGCGGCCGCTTCCATTCGGACGTGTGGTTCGGCCTCGCGTGGGGAGGCTTCCCCGTCGTGTGCGGCTACGCCGCGGTGGCAGGGGAGCTGAGCGTCGCGGCGCTGCTCGCGGCTGCGTTCGCCGTGCTCCTCTCGCTCGCCCAGCGCGCGCTCTCGAACCACGTGCGCTTCGTTCGACGCCGCGTCGCGGCCGTCGACGGCTCGCTGGAGCTGCGAGACGGCTCGCGGGAGCGACTCGACGCCGACCGCCTGATCGTCGCCGAGGAACGCGGGCTGCGACTGCTCGCCGCGGCGTCGGTCGCTGCTCGCCGCCGCCCTGGTGGCCTTCCGACTCTAGAGTCCACGGCGTGACGACCCTCGCCTGGGCTCTCGTCGCGGCGCTCGTCGTCGCGCTGCTGCTCTGTGCATCGTGCTCGCGCTCTCGCTTCGCCGATCGCGCGCGCGAGCCACCCGTACGGAGCAGCTCGTGACCGAGGCGCGGCGCGCAGTTCGTGCCACTGCAGAGGAGGAGTCGGCTGCGCAGACGGAGCAGCTCCGCGTCGCGATTGCTCGAGCGCAGGCCGACGCACTCTCCTCGTACGTCGCCGAGGAGCGCCGTCTCTCCGACCAGCGCCGCGGCGAGCTCGCGGTACGCGAGCGCGAGCTGTCCGAGCGCATGGCCGAGCTCGTCGCAGCCGTAGAGCAACGCGTCGAGGAGCGGCTGCGCGCGTGGGAGGCCGACCTCGAGCGAGCTCAGAACGCACTGCAGGGCGCCGTCGCGACGCTCGAGCAGCGGATGCGCCAGCGCATCTCCGACGTCGAGGCGAAGGTCGCCACCGAGTCGGACGAGCTCGACGCCACGATCGACGAGCAGCGCGCGGCGACGGTGCGCTTGCGCGAGGATCTCGAGTCGAGTGCGCGCGACGCACTCACGCGTGCATTCGAAGAGCTCTCCGCGCAGGCAGACGACCGTCGGAGAACGATCGACGAGCTCAACGAGCGCCTGCGCCAGCACGAGCACGCCGTGAACGAGCAGATCGATCGCGCCGAGAGCGATGCTCGCACGCGGATCGAGCTCGCGTTCGCCGAGCTCGAGCGCCGGCAGGTGGAGAATCTCGAACGAGCAATGGCTCGCGAGATCGACGCACGGAGCGAAGCGGGCGCGCTCGAGTTCGAGAACCGGATGCGAGCAATCCGCGAAGAGGCGGCGGATCGACTCCGCGAGGAGCTCGACCGGACCGCGGAGTCCTTCCTCCGGCGTGCGGACGGCCTGATCGCCGCCGAGCTCCAGCAGGCGATGAACGACGCATCCCGCCGGCTCGACGACCGGATCGTCGAGCTCGCACGCCAGCAGGCGTCACGCGACCCACTTCCGACTGAGAAGGAAGACTCGTCACGGCCGCGAATCCCCCGCGCATGGCCGAGACGACCGAAGCCCCCCTCTGGAACGAGAACGAGCCGGCGAAGGTCGAGAGCTGGCGGCTCCACATCCTCCTCGAGGCCGGCTACCCGGTGCATCTCGCCGAGCGCATTGCCGTGAGTGAGGTCGACCTGCACGACGCGGTCCAGCTGCTCACGCGCGGCTGCGACCCCGTCACGGCCACCGAGATCCTGCTCTAGCCACGCCTCGGCGGCCACGAGCCGCAAGGATGTCCGGATGGACGAAGGCGTCGTGCTTCTCCTGGTCGGTGCGGTGCTCGCTGCGAGCGTGCTCGGAGCGCTCGCGTCGGCTCGCACCGGCGTGCCGGTCCTGGTCGCGTTCCTCGCGTTCGGCATGCTCCTCGGCTCGGACGGCCCGGGCGGCATCGACTTCGACGACGCCGAGCTCGCCCGCGAGGTCGGCATCATCGGCCTCGTCCTGATCCTGTTCGAGGGCGGCCTGCAGACGTCCTGGCGCCGACTGCGGGCGGTCGCGGTGCCGGCGGCGCTCCTGAGCACGGTCGGAGTCGTCGTGACCGCCGTGCTCACCGGCGTCGCGGCGCAGGCGCTCTTCGACCTCACGTGGCTCGAGGCGATCCTGCTCGGCGCCGTGGTCGCGTCCACCGACGCCGCGGCGGTGTTCGCGACGCTCCGCTTCACGCAGATCAGACGCCGACTCGCGCGCACGCTCGAGGCCGAGTCGGGCGGCAACGACCCGATGGCCATCGCGCTGACGATCGGCCTGATCGCCTGGATCGAGAGCCCGGACACGGACGGGTTCGACCAGCTCGTCCTCGTCGTCGTCCGCCAGCTCGGCCTCGGACTCGTCGTCGGGGTCGCTGCTCGCGCTTGGCGGCGACCTGGGTGTTCGCGCGACTTCCGCGCTCGGTCGGCCCGTTCGCGCCCGTCGCGTCCCTCGCCGCGGCGGGCGATCTCGTTCGGCGCCGCCGACGTGATCGGGGGCAGCGGCTTCCTCTCCGTCTACCTCGTCGGCCTCGCGGTCGGCAGCACGCCGTCGCGCTACCGCCGACAGCTCGCCGGCTTCCACGAGGGTCTCGCGTTCCTCGCCCAGGTCGCGCTCTTCATCGTGCTCGGCCTGCTCGTCTTCCCGCGCCAGCTCACCGACGTCGCGGTCTCGGGACTCGCGCTGGCACTGCTGCTCGTGTTCCTGATCCGACCCGTCGCGGTCTGGGTGTCGACCGCGTTCAACGACTTCACGGCGCGCGAGCGGCTCCTGCTGGGCTGGGCCGGGCTGCGAGGAGCGGTGCCGATCGTTCTCGCCACGTTCGTGCTGTCGTCGCAGGTCGACCCGGCGAACACGATCTTCAACGCCGTCTTCTTCGTCGTCGTCGTCTCGGCGATCCTGCAGGGGACGACCCTCGAGCGGGTCGCCGAGAGGCTCGACCTCGTCTCGCCGGCCCGACCGACGCACGAGGCGCCGATCGAGGTCGGCGAATCGAGCGCGCTGGATCTCCTCGACTTCGTCGTCGCCGCCGATCACGCGATCGCAGGTTCGGCTGTTCGAGAGGTCGGACTGCCGCGAGCCGCGATCATCGCCGTGATCGTGCGCGGCGACGACTCGATCCCGCCGCGCGGCAGCACGATCATCGAGCCCGGCGACCGCCTCTTCGTCCTCGTCCCTCATGAACTGCGCCCCGCGGTCGAAGACGTGTTCTCGCGCTGGCGCCGGAGGGTGTAGCGACCGGCGATACCCTGGCGAGATGCCGAAGGTCGAGCACCTCGTGTACGGCGACCGCAAGGTCTTCACCGTCTCGGCGTTCAACCGCGGCATCGGGATGCACCTCGGCCGGCTGCCCGCCCTGTGGGTGGAGGGGGAGGTCACCGAGCTCCGGCGCAACGACGCCTGGGCCAACGTCTTCCTGACGTTGAAGGACCCGAAGACCGGCGCGACGCTCAACGTCACGATCGCGAGGCGCTCGTACGACCGCCTCGAGCTCGACCTCTCCGAAGGGGAGACCGTCCACGTCGCCGGTCGCGCCGAGATCTACGAGCAGAAGGCGGAGCTCGGGCTCCGGGCGACGACGATCGAGCGGATCGGACTCGGCGCGCACCTGCTTGCGCTCGAGCAGCTCAAGCGCAAGCTCGCCGCCGAGGGCCTGTTCGCGCCGGAGAGGAAGCGGCGCCTCCCGCGCGTTCCGCGAGCGGTCGGGATCCTCACCGGCGCAGACGCCGCTGCGCGAGGCGACCTCGTGGCGACGATCGGTGCCCGCTTCCCGGCGACGAAGGTCGTGATCCGCGAGACACGGGTGCAGGGGAAGGGCGCCGCGAGCGCGATCGTCTCCGCGCTCGCCGAGCTCGCCTGCCATCCGGACGTGGACGTCGTCGTCCTCGCCCGCGGAGGTGGCAGCTTCGAGGATCTCCTTCCCTTCAGCGACGAGTCGGTCGTTCGCGCCGTCGCTGCCTCCGGCGTTCCGATCGTCTCGGCCGTGGGCCACGAGCAGGACACGCCTCTGTGCGATCTCGCAGCCGACGCGCGGGCGGCGACGCCCACCGCAGCCGGAGCGCTCGTCGTTCCGCACATCGGCGACCTCGAGCTGGCGCTGGCCGCCTCACGCCGACGGTTGGGGCTCGCGGTGCGCGCGCAGCTGGAGCGCCATCACGGGAGGCTCGTTCGACAGGGAGAGCGTCTGCGCAGCTCTCCGCGGCTCCTTCTGGAACGCCGACGCGCCGCGCTCGATCGCTCCGGAGCACGCCTGCAGACTCTCTCGCCGCTCGCAACGCTGCAACGTGGCTACGCGATCGTGCGCGCGGGTGGCGGCGCCTTGCGCACCGCGGCCGAAGCGCACCCCGGCGACCGCCTCCACATCCAGCTCGCGGTGGGGTCGCTCGACGCGCATGTCGACGAGGTGCAGCCGTGAGCGAGCCGAGGAGCTTCGAGGAGCTCCAGCGCGATCTCGAGGAGATCATCACGCGCCTCGAGCGAGGCGACGTGCCCGTCGACGACGCGATTGCGCTCTTCCGACGCGGCGAGCAGCTCTACGCCGAGTGCGTCGCGCGCCTCCAGGGAGCCGAGCTCCAGATCGAGGAGCTCCTCCCGCCCTCCGCGGGTACGTGACAGGAGGCACCCTGTTCGTGTATGAATCGCCTCATGTCCAAGCCGACTCCAGCACTTCTTCGCAACGTGCCTCTCTTCTCCGACCTGGACGAGCGCGACCTCGAGAGCCTCGCCGAGGAGTTCAACGAGCGGAGGTTCTCCGCCGGAGACAAGATCGCGCTCGAGGGCGAGGGCGGGCTGATGTTCTTCGTCGTCGAGAGCGGCGAGCTCTCGGTGGAGATCCACGGCGAGCCTGTCTCGACGATGGGCCCGGGAGCATCGTTCGGCGAGATCGCACTCATCGACCGGCGTCCCAGGACGGCAACGGTCACCGCGTCGAGCGAGGTGAAGGCGTACGGGCTTCCCGTGTTCGTCTTCAGGCCGTTCGTCGAGTCGCGACCCGCGGTCGCCTGGAAGATGCTCGAGTCGATGGCCGACCGACTCGCGCTCGCTGAATCGCGTTAGCCCGCGAGACGGCCGCCCAGCTCTTCGAGGTCGGCTTCTGCGCTCGCTCGGTCGCCTGACAGGCTGACCGTCTCGGTACCTGCGACGGGCTCGACGACGCGTCCGCCGAACACGACGCAGCGAACGCCGGCCTCGGCGCATCGTCGCGCAACCTCGCCGGGTGCTTTCCCCTCCGCGGTGGTTCGATCGACCTGGCCCTCGCCGGTCACGACGAGGTCGCATCCGACGAGGAGCTCGTCGAATCCGATGAGGTCCAGGACGGTTGGCGCGCCCTGGACGAGCCGGGCGCCGAGCGCGGCGAGCGCGGCGCCGAGCCCACCCGCCGCCCCGGCGCCTGGAAGGGCTGCGTACGGCGCGATCTCCTCCATGGCGGCGAGCCGTCGCTCGAGCACGGGCACCAGTGCGGGCGCCGCACCCTTCTGAGGACCGAACAGGCGCGCTGCGTCGGCAAGCGTCGTGCGCACGTCGCAGAGGACGGTCGTCGGCAGCGGTAGCGCGCGGAGAACCTCTCGCAGCCCCGCCCCACCGTCGACCGTCGCACTGCCGCCGAGGCCGACGTAGAGCGCGTGCGGCGACTCTCCGAGCGCCGCGAGCACGAGCTCGCCGAGCCCTCTGCTCGACGCGGCGAGCGGATCGCGCTCTGCCCGCGCGAGCAGCGGCAGCCCGATCGCGGCAGCAGCCTCGATCACCGCGTGCCCGTCCGGAAGCACGAGCCAGCGGGCCGGAACCGCCCTCCCCAGCGGATCGGACACGACGGCCTCTCGCCAGTCGCCCCCAAGGGCCGCGAAGAGCGCGTCCGCTGTTCCCTCACCGCCGTCGGCGACGGGCAGCTCGACCGCATCGCCACCCGCAGCCCGCACGCCACGAGCGAGCGCGGCGGCCGCGCGTCGGGCGGAGAGGACGCCCTTGAGGCTAGCGGGACACAGCAGCGCTCTCATGGGCCGCCTCGCCGTCGTGCTCGGCGTCCTGGTCGAGGTCGTCGACCATCTCGTGGACGCCGTCGAGCGCGTCCTCGCTCGAACGCTCGTCGTCCTCCATGCGACGGAGCACCGCGAACGAGATCCCTTCGCGCGCGATCGCGATCAGCCCCAGCGTCACGCCGCACGCGATCTCGATCGCCTGCAGCGCGAGGCCGTACGCGAAGCCGATCGCATACGGAACCCCGTAGTTGCGCAACGGAATCGCCACGGCTGCCTGCACGAGCCCGATGTTCCCGGGCCAGAGCGGCACGATCGTCGCGATGTTCATCAGCACCAGGACGAGGCCGGCGGCCGGTAGCGGCGCGTCGATGCCGAACGCCTGCATCGCGACGTAGACCGCGAGCAGCTGCATGAGCCAGCCCATGCACTGGAGGAAGATGGCGCCGGCGAGCGGGACCGGTGCCTTGAGCACGGACAGCCCCTGGCGTCCCATCACCACGAGCCGACGAAGGGAGCCCATCCCCTCTCCCATGACGGGCCGATCGTGCCGCCTCGCGCTGAGCCAGGCGACGGTGAAGAGGGCGAATCCGACGGCTGCGGCGATCGTGATCGAGACCACCGCCCAGTGCGGCACCTCCGCGGTCAGCAGCACCCACGCGACCAGAATCGAGGCCGGCACGAGATCGAACAGGCGGTGCGCGAAGACGGTCCCGACGAGGATCGCGCTCGTCCCTGGAGGCGCGTCCGGCAGGTGGCGGCGGAGCGTGGCGACGCGGGCGAGTTCGCCGAGCCGACCGGGAACGACGGCGTTCGCGAGCAAGCCGACCCCGAACGACGACAGCACGTGGTCGAGCCTCGGCTGGTGCTCGGGCGGGAGCGCCTGCCCCACCGTCAGACGCCACGACAGGGCGCGGAAGAGCGTGGAGACGACGTTGAGAAGAAATGCGAGGACGATCCAGCTCCAGATGACGACCTTGAACGCGTCGAAGACCGTTCCCCAGTCCGGGCCGCGCCACCAGATGACGACGAACGCGAGCACGAGCGCGGCGAGAGCGAGAAACCCCTGCGCCCAGCCCGACCGCCACACGCGCAGCACCGTCCTCATGCCGCGCGAGCCTTCGCGACGGCAGTCCCCGTGACGCCGGCGTACACCTCTTCGAGCCGCTTCGCGATCGTGGGCCACGCGTACTGCTCGACGGCGAGCGCGCGGGCCGCGTCGCCCATCGCCGCACGCCGTGGCTCGTCGGCGACGAGCGCGCAGACTGCATCGGCGAGCGCGCGCGGATCGTCCGGCGGCACGGAGACGGCGGCCTCCTCCGTCAGCACCTCGCGGTAGCCGGGAATGTCCGATGCAACAGCCGGGAGCCCGCACGCGAACGCCCGCGTCAGCACCATGCCGAAGCTCTCCTGGCCGATCGACGGCGCGACGAGCGCCTTCGCGCCGAGGAGCGTCCTCGTCAGCTCGTCCTGGCTGAGGAAGCCGACGACGTCGATCCCGTCGTCCTGGGCACGAAGGCGCGTGAGCAGAAGTCGCACGGCCAGCGGGTCGGCGCCGGCAACCGTCAGGCGCAAGCCCGATCGCCGATGGATGTCGGGCCAGGCGCGAAGCAAGACCTGGAGGCCCTTGCGCGGCTCCTGTCTCCCTGCGAACACGACGCGGTGCTCGCGTCCGCCAGACGGCGCCGACGGGGGAACGAGCACGCCGTTCGGAATCACCTCGTAGTCACCCGGCAGCCAGCGATTCTGAGATGCCTTTGCGCGTTCGGACACGGCGATGCGGTGGTCGATCCGGTCGATCAGAAAGCCCCAGAGCGGCGTCGCCCCTCGCATCCAGCCGAGCTCTCCCGACGCATGGAACGTGGCGACGAGCGGACACCGGGCCCGGATGAGCGTCGTCAGGCAGATCGTCGGCGTCATCGGCTCGTGCAGGTGGAGGACGTCGAAGCGCTCTCGCTCGAACGCGCGGACGATCCGGAAGTACGAGCGGGGTGACAACACGATGTTCGGGAGTGAGCCGTTCGCCGGAACGATCACGGTACGGCCGACAGGTATCACGTTCGACGGCGGCTCCCCGTGACGGCCGACGCGCGGGTGCAGGACGCGCGTGAACTGACCCGGTGGGTCGTTGCCCATGATCAAGCGCACGTCGTGGCCACGCTCCTCGAGTGCCGCCGCCTGCAGCTCCGCGTGCTCGACGACCGCGCCCCAGAACGACCACGAGAACGGGACGACGATCCCGATTTTCACGTGATGGAGACTAACGACCGTCCACTAGGCTGGGGGACGAATGAGACTCGACGGCATCCACCACGTGACGTGCATCACGGGCGACGCTCCCCGGAATGTCGACTTCTACACCCGTGTTCTCGGGCTACGGATGGTGAAGAAGACGGTCAACCAGGACGACCCGACCGTCTACCACCTCTTCTACGCGGACGAGGCGGGCACGCCGGGCAGCGACATCACGTTCTTCGAGTATCCGGGTGTTCGCCGCGGGAGCGCAGGCGCCGGGATGGTGCACACCGTGCAGTGGCGCGTGGGATCGGAAGCCGCGCTCGACTTCTGGGAGAGCAGGCTCGCGGGGGAGGTAGGCGCGTCACGCGACGACGAGAGCGTGACCTTCGAGGATCCGGAGGGTCTGCGCCATCGACTCGTCGTGTCGACGGTCGACGACACTCCGCTCATCGCGGAGCATCCGGAGGTTCCGGCCGAGTACGCGCTGCAGGGCTTCGATGCCGCGCGCGCGTTCGCCGAGCCCGGCCCGAGCCGTGCGTTGCTCGAGGACACGCTCGGATTCGTCTCCGTCGCAGACGACACGTGGGAAGCACGCGGACCGACGCGCGGCGGGCACTACTCCTACGACGAGCCTCCGCCCGGACGTGGGACCGGTGGTGCCGGGACGGTTCACCACATCGCGTGGGCGACGCAGATGGAGGAACAGGACGAGTGGCACGCGCGGGTCGCAGCCGCGGGACTGCACCCGTCACCGGTCATCGACCGCTTCTGGTTCCGCTCCATCTACTTCCGCGAGCCGAGCGGCGTCCTCTTCGAGCTCGCGACGCTCGGCCCAGGGTTCTCCGTGGATGAGGATCTAGAGCACCTCGGCGAGTCGCTGATCCTGCCTCCGGCCTTCGAGCACCTCCGCGCGCAGGTCGAGCCGGCCCTGACGCCGATCCCGGATCCGCGCCCGTGGGCCCGAACGGCCTAGAGTTCGAGGCCGCCGACACGGAGGTTGCCATGGAGCTCGTCCAGCTCACGCACGACGGACCCGTCAGCCGCCTTACGCTCGCCCGCCCGGAGCGCCGCAACGCGCTGAGCCTCGCGCTCATGCAGGAGGTGATCGCCGCGCTCGAGGACCTCCCGGAGGAGACCGAGGCCGTCGTCGTCGCGGGAGCGGGACCGGTGTTCAGCGCCGGACACGATCTCGCCGAGATGCTCGACCGCGACCTCGCCTTCTACCGCGAGCTGTTCGACGTCTGCACGCAGATGATGGAGATCGTCCACGAGATCCCGCAGCCCGTGATCGCGCGCGTCCACGGACCGGCGTACGCGGCCGGGTGCCAGCTCGTCGCCGCCTGCGACCTCGCCGTGGCCGCCGACTCCGCCACGTTCGCGACCCCGGGCGTGAAGATCGGCCTCTTCTGCTCGACGCCCATGGTCCCCGTCAGCCGCGCAGTCGGGCGCAAGCGGGCGATGGAGATGCTGCTGACCGGCGAGCCGATCTCGGCACTGACCGCACAGGAATGGGGTCTCGTCAACCGGGTCGTACCGGCAGACCGGCTCGACGAGGAAGTCAACGAGCTGGTGGGCCAGATCACGAGCTTCAGCGCGCACGTGGCCGGGATCGGCAAGAAGGCGTTCTACGCACAGATCGAGCTGGACGAGCGTCGCGCGTACGAGCTCACGAAGGACGTGATGGCGTCGAATGCGGAGCTCGACGACGCGCAGGAGGGGATCGGCGCCTTCGTCGGGAAACGCCAGCCGGCCTGGAGCAACCGGTAGCCGTGCCCACGGACAAGGTCTCGATCACCGAGCTGACGCCGCTCCTCTTCCTCGAACGCTCGGCGGACGTGTTTCGGCAACGGGTCGCGATCGTCTACGGCGACCGGAGACTGAGCTATGCCGACTTCGCCGAGGAAGCCCAGCGGCTGGGCAGCGCGCTCCGCGCATCCGGCATCGCGCCAGGCGATCGCGTCGCCTACCTCCTCCCGAACGTCCCCGAGCAGCTCGTGGCCCACTTCGGGGTGCCTCTCGCCGACGCCGTCCTCGTCGCGATCAATACCCGCCTCTCCGGTACCGAGGTCGAGACGATCCTCCGTCACTCGGGCGCGAGGATCCTGGTCGCGGACACGCAGCTCCTCGAGACGACAGGTCTCGACCCGTCGAGCTGCCCAGACCTCGAGGAGGTCGTCGCGGTCGACGACGTCGGCCAGGACGCCCCGTTCGAGGCGACGCCGTACGCCGAGCTCCTCGCGCGGACCGACGGCTCGGTTCGCCCGTGGCGCGTGGACGACGAGGAGCGCGTGATCTCGATCAACTACACCTCGGGAACGACCGGCAGCCCGAAGGGCGTGATGTACACCCATCGCGGCGCCTACCTGAACGCGCTCGCGGAGGTCTTCCACTCGGGACACGACACGGACTCCGTCTACCTGTGGACCCTGCCGATGTTCCACTGCAACGGCTGGTGCACGACCTGGGGAGTCACGGGGACCGGTGGACGTCACGTCTGCCTTCGCGCCGTCGACCCCGCTCTGATCTGGAGGCTCGTCGACGACGAAGGCATCACCCACTTCAATGCCGCCCCGACGGTGCTCACGTCGCTGGCCACCCACCCTGACGCCCGCGCCTTCCAGCGCCTCGTGACGGTGACGACTGCAGGCGCTCCTCCCAGCCCGACTCTCATCGGCCAGATGACCGATCTCGGCGCCCGGATCGTCCACATGTACGGCCTCACGGAGACGTACGGCCCGCACACCGTGTGCGAGCAGCAGCACGAGTGGCAGAACGAGCCACCGGATCGACGCACCCGGCTGCTCGCACGCCAGGGGGTCGCCTTCCTCGGCGCCGATCCCATACGAGTCGTCGACGAGGAGATGCGCGACGTTCCGCGCGACGGCGAGACGATGGGCGAGGTCGTGATGCGTGGGAACAACGTGATGGCCGGGTACTTCGCGGATCCCGATGCCACCGAGCACGCCTTCCGCGGCGGCTGGTTCCACTCCGGCGATCTCGGGGTCTGGCACCCGGACGGCTACATCGAGCTGCGCGACCGGGCGAAGGACATCATCATCTCGGGAGGCGAGAACATCTCGACGATCGAGGTGGAGCAGGCGATCGTCAGCCACTCCGCGGTGCTCGAATGCGCGGTCGTCGCGATGCCGCACGAGCACTGGGGAGAGAGGCCGAAGGCCTTCGTCGTGCTGCGCGAGGGAGCCGAGGCCGACCCCGACGAGCTGATCGAGCACGTGCGGGGCCGGATCGCACGCTTCAAGGCGCCCGACGAGATCGAGTTCGTCGACGCCCTGCCGAAGACCTCGACAGGAAAGGTGCAGAAGTTCGCGCTACGCGAGCTCGCCTGGGCGGGACGGGACAAGCGGATTAACTGAGTTGGCCGGCGCAAGACCGGAACTCGCTAACGCGAGTTCCGGTCGCGCGAAGATCCCTGAAGGCGTCCGCTTCGCGGCCGCGGAGCTCGCGACAAGTCATGCCTAGCCGTGGAGGGCGTGGACGTGTGCATGGCCCTTCCCGCGCTTGATCAGCGCCCGGTTCACGAGGAAGGTCGGCCCCCACGCGACTGCGAGTGCGATCCCGAGCGCGATCCAGAAGAGCGCGTCGTCGAGGTACGCGTCCATCGCACCGGGCCACAGGAGCAGAACGGCGTTGTCGACGAGCTCCATCGTCGCGATCGACAGCGTGTCGGCGACGAGGGCGATACCGATCGCCGCAGCGAGCGCCGTGCCGGCGCGCAGCAGCGGTATCAGCGTCAGCAGGTAGCCGAAGAAGAACGCGAGCGCGACGGCCAGCGCAATCGAGGCGGCGTCGCCCCAGCCCCACCACGTCGCGAGCACCAGCCCGAGCACCTCGCCGATCCCACATCCCGTGAGGCAGTGGTTCGTCGCGCTCACTGCGAGACGGTTCGGGTTCATCGGGTCGAGACTAACCTCCGGGCATCGTGTCGACCGAGCACGAGACGAGCTCCCTCGCCGCGCAGCTCGCGGAGCTGTCGAACCAGCCTCCCGACGACACCAGGGTCGGCCGAGTGCGTGCTCGGGCGATCGCCTTCGCCCATCGAGCGACAACCTGGGGACCGCTCGAGCCGATCGCGGAGATCGGCTGGCGCACGGCGCGGCGCGATGCGGCGATCGGAGGAAGCGTCCTCGGCGCAGCGCTCGCGTACCGCATCTTCATCTGGCTCCTCCCGTTCGCGCTCGTCGTCGTGCTGGGGCTCGCGTTGTTCGTCGACCAGACCGATCGCAACGTCGGCGAGCTCCTCGACGGCGCCGGGATCACCGGGTTCATCGCAGGCTCCGTCGGGGAGGCGTCAGAGGGAACGAGAGGCTGGGCGGTCGCGACCGCCCTGGTCGCGGCGTTGTTCGTCCTCGCCTACCAGTCCGCGGCGCTCCTTCGCTCGCTACGCGCCGTGACCGCGCTCGCGTGGCATCTGCCAGTCACGAAGACGCCGAGCCCGGCGCGCTCGACGCTCCTCTTCCTCGGATGGCTGGTCGCGTTCATGGTCGTCGGGTCCTCGGCGGCGCCGATCCGCCGCGCGCTGGACTTTCCGCTCCACGTCGCCGTCGACGCGTTCACGTACGGCGTCATCGTCACGACGATGTGGCTCGTGCTCTCGTGGTTCCTGCTGCCCCACGACGCCGAGAGCATCCGCGAGCTTCTCCCCGGCGCGCTCCTCGTCGGTGTGGGGATCGCGGCGATCGGGCTCTTCAACACGCTCGTCCTCTTCCCCTGGCTCGCCGAACGCGAGGAGACGTACGGCGTGCTCGGCATCGCCGCCGGACTGCTCTTCGGCTTCTTCCTGTTCGGCCGGACGGCGGAGCTGGCGGCGGCCCTCAACGCGACACTGGCCGAAGAGCGGCGGCGTAGAGTGCCGCAATGATCCTCGAGGGGGAAGGACTCGCCGAGCTGCACACCCATCTCGGAGGCTCGGTGGCCTCGGACATCCTCTGGTCGATCGCGCACGAGCAGGGCATCGCGCTCCCGGTGAAGGACTTCTGGGAGTTCGACGCGCTCGTCACGGTGTCGGAGCCGCAGGGCGTGCACGGTCTCGACGAGCTCGACCAGATCTACCACTGGACGGAGCTCATCCAGTCGTCGCCGCTCGCCGTCGAGCGCTCCGTGCACAGCGCCATCGGCGGCGCGTACCGCTCGCAGCGCATCACGACACTCGAGCTCCGGTTCAACCCGATGAAGCGCAACCGCGGCGGCGAGCGCGACCTCGACCACATCATCCTCGCGGCGATCCGCGGCGTCGACCGCGCGAGCATCGAGTACCCGCAGGTTCGCGCCGGGCTGATCCTGATGATGGATCGGACGTTCGACTTCCGCCTGAACGAGATCATCGTGGAGAAGGCGATCAGCTGGGCGGGACGCGGCGTCGTCGGGATCGACATCGCCGGCCCTCGTCCCGGAGGCGGTCGCTACGACTACGCCCAGATCGAGCCGCTCGTCGAGACCGCGCGCGATGCGGGGCTCGGCGTGACGATTCACGTCGGCGAGGAGGGCGGCGAGATGGGGCGCGAGGAGCTCGGCGAGGTCATCGAGCGGCTCCGTCCGGATCGCATCGGTCACGGGATCCTGGCGGCGGGGGAGCGGGAGCTCATGGCGTCGCTCCGCGACCTCGGCATCACGCTCGAGATCTGCCCGACCTCGAACCTCCTGACGAAGGCGCTCCCGGACGAGGACGCGGTGCGCGAGACGATCGGCTCGTTCGTCGAGCACGAGGTCCCGTTCACGATCGCGACGGACGGCCCGGAGATGATGCGCACGCACCTGCGCGACGAGCTCGAGCTCCTGCTCAGGATCGGAGCGCTCGACGAGGCCGGGCTCCGCGAGGCCAACGCGCGCGGACACGCGGCGGCGTTCAGGCGTCCCGTCGGCGTTGCCGTATGACCGAGGCGGCCGAGAAGCGCGTCGAGCGCGAAGAGCGCGCCGAGGAGCTCAAGGAACGGCTCGAGCGCGAGCACAACGAGCTCCTCCAGGAGCTGCGTTCGCTCATCCCCGGTGCCGAGGTGCTCCTCGGCTTCCTCCTCGCAATCGCGTTCACGAGCCAGTTCTCGGAGCTCGACGACACCGAGCGCTACGTCTACTACGCCACGCTCGTCTGCACTGCGCTCGCACTCGTCCTGTACATGGCTCCAGCCGCGCACCATCGGCTCCGGTTCCGCGAGGGCGACAAGGACTACCTGCTGCGCAAGGCCAACCGCGAGGCGATCGCCGGCACCGTCGCGAGCTCGCTGGCTCTCACCGGCGTGCTCTTCCTCGTCTCCGAGCGCGTCTTCGGCACGACGGAGGCCGTCGTCGCCTCGCTCGCCTTCCTGGCCTTCGCGGCCTGGCGCTGGTGGAGCTTCGCGCTCCTCCGCTCGTTCCGCGAGAGCCGTAGCTCCTAGACGGCAGCGTCGGCCAGCCGGCGGAGAAAGTCCCGGACCTCCCCAGGGCCGACCAGGTGGACGTCGTCGCGCCGTCCATTGGCGCTCCGCGCGCTCGGAAGCAGGCCACCGACGTGGCCCGCCACGGAGCCGGCCGGCAGAACGTCCAGAAAGTCATGGTCGGTGCGATCGTCTCCGAGGCCGAGCACGAACCGTGGGTGGCTTCCTTGCCGTCCGGGAAGAGGCTCCGCACGTAGACACCCTTGTCCACGCCCTGCGCGCGGACCTCGACGACCTGGTGGCCCTGCAGAATCTCGGCCGGAGCGTTCTGCAGATGCTGATGCAGGTCGTTGAGCAACTCGCGTGCGCGCCACTGCCCGTATTCGGGCTCGGCTTGGCGGTAGTGCCACGCGACGCTGCACGACTTCCGCTCCACGTGCGCCCCGGGGACGTCGGCCGCGACCCGCCGGAGGAGACGCTCGATCGGGCGGAGCCAGCTCAGATCGAGGTCGATGAGCGTGCGCCACTCTTCACCCGGCGCGCGCGCGAGGTACCCGTGCTCCGCGCAGAGGTGAACCGGGAGCCGGCCGAACCACTGCTCGAGATTTCGTCGCCTGCGCCCGCTGACGATGTGCACGTCCGTGTTCGGCACCGCGACGAGCGACCGCAGGAGCGCGCGGATCTCGGGTGTCGGCTGCGCCAGATCGGGGTGGATCTCGAACTCGCGCAGCGTCCCGTCGTAGTCGAGCACGATCGTTCGCGCACGGGCGCGCGCGAACCGCTTCCCGAGCCGCTCCTGGATCGCCGCGTCGACGGTCGGCGGTCGGCGCGAGCCGCGCTCGCGACGCGAGTAGCGGCCGAGACGTGTGAGGAAGCCGTCGGCCCAGCGCCGGCTGTCGAGATCCTCGACGCGCTTCGACATCGTCTCGAGACGACGTTGCCGCTCGCGCGCCGACAACCCGAGCGCGGTCGCAAGATGCTCGACGACGCCGTCGACGTCCCACGGGTTGACGAGGAGCGCCCCGGGAAGCACCTGCGCGGAGCCGGCGAGCTCGGAGAGCAGGAGCGAGCCGCGCCAGCGGCTGGGAAGTCCCGGCTCCGACTGGCACAGCACGAACTCCTGCGCAACGAGGTTCATCCCGTCGCGCAGCGCCGTGATCATCATCACGTCGGCGCGGCGGTACAGCGCGACGAGCGCGGGCTTCGAGATGTCGCGATGGATGTACTCGACAGGCGTCATCCCTGGCCTGCCGAACTGGCCGTTGATGCGGGCGATGAGGAGCTCGATCTCGTCCCGCTGCGCGCGATAGTCCGGGCTGTCGAGGCGCGACGGGACGACCACCTGGATCATGGTCGTCGTGCGAGCTCGACCCGGATCCTGCTCCAGGAAGCGCTCGAACGCATGGAGCTTCTGCGGAATGCCCTTCGTGTAGTCGAGGCGCTCGACGCCGAGCACGAGCTGGCGGCCCTCGTACTGCTTCTCGAGATCGGCGAGCAGTCGCCCGGTCTCGGGATCGGCGATGACCTCGCGAAAGCCGTCCACGTCGATCCCGATCGGATCGACGCCGATGCCGACCCGCCGTCCGTCGAGCTCGAGCCAGTCCGGCTCGGAGTCGATCCCGAGCATGCGCAGGCACGACGAGCGGAAGTGCCGAGCGTAGTCACCGACCTGGAAGCTGACGTAGTCGGCACCCAGCACTCCGCGCAGAATCTGCTCTCGAGCCGGAAGCAGCCGGTAGACCTCGGACGACGGAAACGGGATGTGCAGGAAGAACCCGATGGACAGCCGGGGAGCCCGCGCCCGCAGCATCGCCGGGACGAGCATGAGGTGGAAGTCGTGCACCCACACGCGCGCGTCGGGCTCGCAGTGCTCGACGATCGTGTCGGCGAAGCGCTCGTTGACCTCGACGTACCGCGTCCACGCCTCTGGCGTGATGCGCAACCGCCCCTGGAAGTAGTGGAACAGCGGCCAGAGCGTGTCGTTGCAGACCTTCCCGTAGAAGTCTTCCTCCTCGTCCGCGGACAGGAACACCGGGTACAGGTGATCCTTGGCGAGCCGCGTGCTCACGCGCTTCTGCAACGGCAAAGGAACGACGGCTCCGGGCCAACCGACCCAGGTCGCGTCGCCTCGAAACGCGTCGAGCGCGGCCGACAGGCCACCGGAAGATCGCTGCACGCTCACGGACGTGCCGTCGATCGAGAGGCGGATCGGCAGGCGGTTGCTCGCGATGACGAGCCCGTGGTGTCCTGTGTGCCGCGCCAGCTGTCCTCCTTCGAGTCGATGCGAGGTAGGTACAACCTACGCGTCCGCGAATAGCTTCACCCATGAGTCAAGACCTCGCCATCATCGGAAACTGCTCGTACAGCGCTCTCCTGAAGGAGGGCTCTGTCGAGTGGCTCTGCTGGCCGCGCCCGGACTCGAGCTTCGTGTTCGGTCCGCTGCTCGACCGCGAGAAGGGCGGCGCCTTCGCGATCGAGGGCGTCGACGCGACCGAGGTCGAGCAGTCCTACTTCGAGAACACGAACGTTCTTCGCACGGTGTTCCGTGGAGAAGGAGGCGAGTTCGAGCTCATCGACTTCGCGCCCCGCTTCAACCTCTACGACCGCTTCTTCAAGCCGTCGATGCTCGTCCGGATCCTGCGCCCGCTCTCGGGCGAGCCTCGCGCGCGCATCCGTTGCCGGCCGACCTACGAGTACGGCCTGCAGGAGATCGGCCGCTGGCGGGCGTCGAATCACATCGAGTTCACCGGCTTTCCGACACCCGTCCGCCTGACGACGAACGTGCCGCTCACGTACGTCGAGGACGAGCGGCCGTTCCTGCTCGAGCGCGACCGCCACCTCGTCCTCACCTGGGGCGAGCCGCTGGAGGCCGGGCTCGAGGAGACCGCCGAGCGCTTTCTCGAGCGCACGCTCGACTACTGGCGGCGCTGGGTGAAGGGCACGCGCGTGCCGCGCGACTATCAGAACGAGGTCGTCCGCTCTGCGCTCGCGCTCAAGCTCCACCAGTACGAGGACACGGGTGCGCTCCTCGCCGCGACGACGACGAGCATCCCCGAGCATCCTGGCTCAGGGCGTACCTGGGACTACCGCTTCTGCTGGCTGCGCGACGCGTACTTCACGCTCAACGCGCTCGAGCGTCTCGGCCACTCGGAGGAGATGGAGCACTTCCTCGAGTACCTCCGCAACCTCGCCGAGGAGAACGAGGGCGTGCTCCAGCCCGCCTACCGGATCAACGGCGACTCGGAAGCAGAAGAACGCGAGCTCGCGCACCTCTCCGGGTTCAACGGGGACGGGCCGGTGCGGATCGGCAACCAGGCGTTCGAGCACGTCCAGAACGACGTCTACGGCGAGATGGTGCTCGCGGTCAGTCGCCTCTTCCTCGACGCGCGCTTCGTCGGCGAGGTGCCGCGTCACACCGCGGTCGAGATGATCCAGGGGCTCGTCGACCAGATGGACGCTCGCCTCGAGGAGCCGGACGCGGGCCTCTGGGAGTTCCGCGGGAAGACGCGCCTGCACAGCTTCTCCGTGCTGATGCACTGGGCCGGATCGCGGCGAGCGGCCGAGGTCGGCGACGCGCTGGAGGCTCCCGAGCTCGCGGCGCGCGCCCGGGCGGTGGAAGAGCGGGCACGCGATCTTCTCGAGACGCGGTGCTGGAACGACGAGATCGGCGCGCTCACGCAGGTCGCCGGAGAGCCGCAGCTCGACGCCGCGTTGCTCCTCGCCGTCCATCTCGGGTTCTTCGCGCCGGACGATCCGCGCGCCTTCCGGCATGTCGACGCGATCCGGTCGTCCCTGTCGGTCGACGGCGGGCTCCTGCGCCGCTACACGGTGCAGGACGACTTCGGCCACATGGAGGCGGCGTTCACGGTGTGCACGTTCTGGCTCGTCGAGGCGCTCGCGCTCATCGGCCGCACCGACGAGGCGCGCGCGCTCTTCGACCGGCTGCTGAGCCTCGACAACGGGCTCGGCCTCTACTCGGAGGACATCCTCCCGGACACGCTCGAGCAGAGCGGCAACTTCCCGCAGACGTACAGCCACGTCGGGCTGATCAACGCAGCGTTCCGCCTCTCGCGGCGCTGGGACTGACCGATCGGGACAGTGCAGGGGTCAGGTCCGGGGTCAGGTCCCTGGACACGGCCGCATTAGCCACGCCGCTCCACTCCAACAGCAGCCCGAATGGCCGTTGCGGAGTGCTCGCGCGACGCTGGGCGTTCTCACAAGCATGGCCGCGCCCGCGTTGTCTCTCGCATGACCGCTCCCGCGAAGCACGTCTGGATCGCTCTCCTCGTCGTCTACGTCGTGTGGGGCTCGACGTACTTCGGGATCAAGATCGCGGTCGAGACGATCCCGCCGCTCCTCGCCGCGGGGTCGCGGTTCCTCGTCGCGGCACTCCTCCTGGCAGCGCTGCTCGCCTGGCGCGGCACGTCGTTGCGGGTTACGCGCGCCGAGCTCGTGGCGAGCGCGATCGCCGGCGGGCTCCTCCTCGGGCTCGGCGTCGGGCTGGTGCACGTCGCGGAGACGCGCATCGACTCGAGCATCGCGGCGATGATCGCCGGAACGGTTCCGCTGCAGATCATCGGACTGCGCCTGATCGCGCGGCGAGAGCCCTGCGCGAGCCACGCGCCTCAGCACGCTCGCCGGCCTCGTCGGCCTCCTGCTCGTCGTCGCACCCGGCCTCGGCGCGGGATCGACTGCGCTCGGACTCGCGGTGATGATCTCCGCCACGATCTCCTGGTCGACGGGCTCGTTCCTGTCGAAGCGCCTCGCGCTCCCGCGCGATCCGTTCGTCGCGACCGCCTGGGAGATGGCGCTCGGCGGCTCCTTCCTGATGGTCGGCGCGCTCGCGTTCGGCGAGTACGCAGACCTCGGCTCGGCGACGTTCGCGCTCGACTCGGTTCTCGCCTGGGCCTACCTCGTGATCATGGGCTCGGTCGTGGGCTTCTCGGCGTACGCGTGGCTCCTGAAGGCCGCGCCGATCTCGCTCGTCGTCACGCACCAGTACGTGAACCCGCTGGTCGCGATCGCGCTCGGGATGGCGTTCCTCGGCGAGCGGCCGAGCCCGTGGGCACTCGCCGGCGCCGCACTCGTGATCGCTGCGGTCTACGTCGCGATCCGCGCGAGTTCCCTAGGAAGACGCGACCTGCGAGCGTCGTGCCGCGAGGAACTCCAGCAGATCAGACCGTGTGAGGATGCCGGCCGGCCGGCCGTCGGTCACGACGACGACCGCTCCGCTTCCGCCCGACAGCCCTTCGTAGACCTGATCGACCGACGCATCCGCGTCGACCGCGGGAAGCGGTGGCTGCATCGCGACAGCCACGTCCTCGTTCAGCGCGTCGGCGTTCTTGAAGACCCGCTCGAGCAGCTCGCGCTCCTGCAGCGAGCCGACGACGTCTGCGAGCGAGTCGACCGGCTCGCCGCGCACGACCGGAAGCTGCGAGATCCCGTAGCGCTGCATCGCGTCGATCGCCGCGCCGACCTTCTCGTGCGAGCCGATCGTGACGAGGTCCGGCACCTCGTGCCCGACGCCGCCGGAAGCGCAGCACCTCGTCCACCGACGGCGGCGGAATCGTCCGCTCGAGGAAGCCGTACTGGATCATCCAGTTGTCGTCGTAGAACTTCGAGAGGTACGAGCGGCCCGAGTCCGGGAACATCATCAGGACGCGCGCCTCGGGGCCGAGGCGCTTCGCGACCTGGATTCCCGCCCACGCGGTCGAGCCGGTCGAGCCGCCCACGAGCAGACCCTCCTCGCGCGCGAGCCGCCGAGCGGTGAGGAACGAGTCGCGGTCCGAGACGCGCACCCACTCGTCGACGACCGACGCGTCGAGCGTGTCCGGCCACCGCTCCTTGCCGATCCCCTCGACGAGGTACGGACCCATCGGGATGCTCCTCGTCGGCGGTGAAGACCGAGCCCTCGGGATCGACCGCGACGATGCGCGCCTTCGAGCCGTGCTCCTTGAAGTAGCGGCCGACGCCCGTGATCGTGCCGCCCGTCCCGACGGAGATGACGATCGCGTCGACGTCGCCGCCGTCGGTCTGCTCCCACAGCTCGGGCCCGGTCGTGTCGTAGTGCGCCTCGGGGTTCGACGGATTCGAGTACTGGTCGGGCTTGAAGCCGCCGGGGATCTCCTCGGCGAGGCGGTCCGACACGGCGTAGTAGCTCTCCGGCGAGCGCGGGTCGACCGCAGTCGGCGTGATCACGACCTCGGCGCCGTACGCGCGCAGCATCGAGATCTTCTCCTGGCTCATCTTGTCCGGCATGACGAAGATGCAGCGGTAGCCGCGCAGCGCAGCCGCGATCGCGAGCCCGACTCCCGTGTTCCCCGAGGTCGGCTCGACGATCGTCCCGCCCGGGACGCAGTCGCCCGTCCTGCTCGGCGGCCTCGACCATCGCGAGGCCGATGCGGTCCTTCACCGAGCCGCCGGGGTTCAGGTACTCGAGCTTCGCGAGGAGCTCGCCCGGAACGTCGCGGCCCAGACGCTCGAGCCGCACGATCGGCGTGTGCCCGACGAGCTCGAGCACGGTGGGGAACTCGCGGCGCGCCATCGCCCGGCAGCCTAGTGCCTGAAGTGGCGCCGACCCGTGAAGACCATCGACGCGCCCGCTTCGAGCAGCGCCGCGATGACCTCGTCGTCGCGCTTCGAGCCGCCGGGCTGGATGATGGCGGCGATCCCGGCGTCGAGCGCGAGCTTCGGCCCGTCCGCGAACGGGAAGAAGGCGTCCGAGGCGAGCACCGCACCGTCGAGCGAGTGGCCGAGCTCACGCGCCTTCAGGATCGCGATCCGCACTGCGTCCACACGGCTCATCTGCCCCGCCCCGATCCCGAGCGTCTGGCCTCGACGCGCGAGCACGATCGCGTTCGACGTCACGTGCTTCGCGACGCGCCACGCGAAGAGAAGGTCGTCCCACTGCCCGCTCGGAGACCTCCCCGCACACGACCTTCGGCGCTCTCCCGCCCGGTCGTCTCGCGATCGCGATCCTGGACGAGGAGACCGCCGATGACCCGGCGGTAGTCGCGCTCGGCGTCGTCGAGGGCGCGCTGGTCGGTGTGCTCCAGGACGCGCAGCGCCTCCTTGCTCTGCGAGTCGATCGAGCGCGTCGGCGTCGTACGCCGGCGCGAACAGGACCTCGACGAACTGCGTCGCGAGCGCCTCGGCCAGCGCCTCCGTCACCGCGCGGTTGACGACGACGACGCCTCCGTAGGCCGACACCGGATCCGCGGCGAGAGCCTTCGCGTACGCCTCCTCGATCGTGTCCGCGACCGCGACACCGCACGGGTTCGCGTGCTTCACGATCACGCACGCCGGGCGGTCGAGCTCGCCGGCGAGCAGCCGCGCCGCCGAGAGGTCGCCGAGGTTGTTGAACGACAGCTCCTTCCCCTGGTGCTGGACGACGAAGCCGAGGAGATGCGTGCGTGCGCCACGCTCGGCGTAGTAGGCCGCGCGCTGGTGCGGGTTCTCTCCGTACGGCAGCTCGCGCACGCGGTCGAACGACGGCACGAACGTCTCCGGGAAGCCGGAGTCGCGCTGGAACCAGCGCGCGATCGCCGCCTCGTACGCGGCCGATCGCGCGAACGCGATCGCCGCGAGCCGTCGTCGGAGCTCGGGCGTCGTCGTACGGCTCCCCGCCCGCAGCTCATCGAGCACCTCGTCGTAGTCGCGCGCACGTGCGACGACCGTGACGGACGCGAAGTTCTTGGCGGCAGCGCGCAGCAGCGCCGGCCCGCCGACGTCGATCATCTCGATGAGCTCCGCCTCGTCGAGCTCGGGGCGGTCGACAGCGAGCTCGAACGGGTAGAGGTTCACGCACACGAGATCGAACGGCTCGATGCCGTGCTCTGCGAGTGCCACGAGATCCTCTTCGCGACCTCGCCGGGCCAGAATCCCTGCGTGGATGCGCGGATGCAGCGTCTTCACCCGACCGTCGAGGAGCTCCGGGAAGCCCGGTCACGTCCTCGACCTTCGTGACCGCGAGACCAGCCTCCGACAGCGTCACCGCCGTGCCACCGCTCGACACGATCTCGAATCCGAGCTCGGCGAGCCCACGCGCGAACTCGGCGACACCGGTCTTGTCGTAGACGGAGATCAGCGCGCGCACAGCTCACGCACCACCTTCGGGAGCAGCCGGTGCTCCGCCTCGTGCACGCGCTCGCGCAGCGTGTCGACCGTGTCGCCGGGGAGCACGGGGACCGGCTCGCTCGCGATCACCTCGCCGGTGTCGACGCCGTCGTCCACGAAGTGCACCGTCGCTGCTGCGGCAGCCGCGCCGGCAGCCAGCACGTCGTCGAGCGGATGCGCGCCCGGAAACTCGGGAAGCGGCGCCGGGTGCACGTTGACGACGCGACCCGGGAAACCGAGCGAGGAACGACGGCCGGAGCAGGTGCATGTAGCCGGCGCAGACCACGAGCTCGACGCCCTGCGCCCTCCAGCCACTCCGCCATCGCCGCGTCCCGCGCGTCGCGATCGGCGAACCGCTCGAGCGGAAACGCCGCCGCCGCGACGCCCACGACCTCGGCACGCCGCAGCGCTCGCGCCCCCGCGACGTTCGACGCGACTGCGACGACCGGCAACCCCGCGTCGAGCAGCGCCTGCAGATTCGTCCCCTCCCCTGACACGAGCACTCCGATCACGCGCGCACGACTCTCCCGATCACGAGCTCGTCTCCGGGATCCGGCATCACGGCGAGGTACCCGATCCCGAGGTTGAAGACACGTCGCAGCTCGTCTTCGCCGACGTGTCGCGCGAGCCACTCGAAGACAGGCGGGCGCTGCCAGGACGACCAGTCGATCTCGGCGCGCAGGCCGTCGGGAACGACCCGCTCGAGGTTCCCGAGGATGCCGCCGCCCGTGACGTGAGCGAGCGCATGTGCCCGATCGCGAAGGCGCCGAACGTCGGTCAGGTAGAGACGCGTCGGAGCGAGCAGGTCGTCGCCCGCGTAGTCCTCGTCCTCGAGCACGCGGCGCACGAGCGTGAAGCCGTTCGCGTGCACGCCTGCGGACGGGAGACCGACCACCACGTCGCCTTCCTCGACACGCGACCCGTCGATCAGCCGGCTGCGCTCGACGAGCCCGACACACGTCCCGGCGAAGTCGAGCTCCTCCTCGCGGTAGATCCCCGGCAGCTCCGCCGTCTCACCGCCGACGAGGGCCACGCCCGCCTCGCGGCAGACCTCCGCGGCGCCCTCCACGAGGTCGGCGACCGTCTCGAGGTCGATGCGGTTCGCCGCCACGTAGTCGAGGAAGAAGAGCGGATCGGCGCCGCACGTCGACACGTCGTTGATGCAGTGCGCGGCGAGATCGGCTCCGCACGCGCGAAGCGCGCCACGCTGCCGCGCAAGGACGAGCTTCGTCCCGACGGAGTCCGTGGACGCCGCGAGGAACCGATCGCCGTCGAGCGGGTGCAGGCCCGCAAAGGCTCCAAAGCCGATCGCACCGGTCGATTCGACGGCCGCGCGGAGCCGCTCGACCACCGCATCCGCCTTCGCGATCGAGACGCCCGCGGCCTCGTACGTCTGCTCGCCGCCCACAGGCCGAGCGTACAGTCCACCGCGTGGACAACGCTCGCCGAAGGCTCGCGTTCGGCCGATGAGCGAGCCGTCGCTGCTGACGAGCTGGACGTTCGATCTGCTCCAACTCGCACCGATCGTCCTCGTCGGCGTCGCCTACGGAGTGCGGGCACGGACACTTGCCCGCCGTGACCAGCCGGTGCCGGGGTGGCGGATCGCGCTCTTCGCGCTCGGGATCGCCCTCCTCGTGGTCGCACTCGCGTCGCCGGTCGCGGTCGTCGCGCGAGGAGGAGCTCTTCTCGTTCCACATGACGCAGCACCTGCTGCTCGGAGATCTCGCGCCGCTGTGCCTGCTCGCCGGGCTCACCGGGCCGATGCTCCGCCCGATCCTCGCGCTGCCGGGCGTGATGCGCCTACGCGTCCTCGCGAACCCGTTCGTCGCCTTCCCGATCTGGGCAGCGAACCTCGTGCTCTGGCACCTCCCGGTTCTCTACGAGGGTGCGGTCGAGTCGAGCGCCTTGCACGCAGTCGAGCACGCCGCGTTCTTCAGCGCCGGGATCATCCTCTGGCTCCCCGTCCTCGAGACGCTGCCCGCGCCCGAGTGGTTCGGAACCGGCGCGAAGCTGGCGATACATCGTCGGCGTCCGGCTCGTCGCGACCGTCATCGGGAACGTCTTCGTGTGGGGCGGCTCCGCGTTCTACGACGTCTACCAGACCGGGGACGACTACCTCGGCCTGTCGCCGGACGCCGATCAGAGCCTCGCGGGCTCGCTGATGATGCTCGAGGGCTCACTCGTCACGATCGTCGCGCTCGCCTGGCTCTTCCTGCGCATGGCCCAGGAAGGCGAGGTGCGGCAGGAGCTCATCGAGAAGGGGCATGATCCGCGCGCGGTGAGGCGTGCTGTCCGCTATCGCCGCTGGAACGAGCTCGCATGATCGGCTCGGTCTGGGGGCTCCTCGTCGTCGGCGCGATTCTCGCGTCGTCGGCGATGGCGCTGATGTGGCTGATCCAGCTCCGGATCCGCGACGCGAGCCACGTCGACGTCGCGTGGGCGGTGCTCATCGCCTGCTGCGCGATCGCGTACGCGCTCCTCGCCGACGGCGACGTCGCGCACCGCGTCCTCGCGGCCGCGCTCGCGTCGATCTGGGGATTCCGCCTCGGCGGCTACCTCCTCTTCAACCGCGTCCTCGGCAAGGAGGAGGACGGCCGCTACCAGGAGCTCCGGAGGCGCTGGGCGCCGCACGCGAACCGGAACTTCTTCGTCTTCTTCCAGGCGCAGGCGCTGTTCGTCGTCTTCTTCTCGCTGCCGTTCGCCTTCATCTCGCTCGAGCCCGAGAGCGGCTTCGGCGCGCTCGCAGTGGATCGGGATCGCCGTCTGGGCGATCGGCAACGTCGGGACGATCCTCTCCGACTACCAGCTCGCCCAGTGGCGCACGAACCCGGAGAACAAGGGCAAGACCGCGCGCGGCGGCCTGTGGGGCTGGTCGCGCCACCCGAACTACTTCTTCGAGTGGGTGAACTGGTGCGGGATCGCACTCGTCGCGAGCGCGACCCCGTGGGGCTGGATCGCCTGGCTCGTGCCGGCCGGTCTCCTCTACCTCCTGTTCAAGGTCACGGGCATCCCCGAGACCGAAGCGCAAGCGCTGCGCTCCCGCGACGACTACGCCGAGTACCAGCGGACGACGAGCGTCTTCGTCCCGCTTCCGCCGCGCCGAGCCTAGGCCGGCGCGACCTCGAAGCGGAGCTTCTCCGTTCTCGGCGGAACGCGGGTCGGGTAGTCGCGCGTGAAGCACGCGCGACAGACCGAGTCCTCGGGGAGCTGCGTCGCCTCCTGCATGCCGTCGACCGAGAGGTAGTGCAGCGAGGTCGCGCCGATGTGGACGCGCATCTCCTCGACCGAGCGATGAGCGGCGGCGAGCTCGTCCTCGTCGGCCATGTCGATGCCGTAGAAGCACGGCGAGACGACCGGCGGCGACGAGATGCGGACGTGCACTTCGGCGGCGCCCGAGTCGAACAGCATCTGGACGAGCTGGCGAGTCGTGTTCCCGCGGACGATCGAGTCGTCGACGACGACGATGCGCTTGCCCTCGACCTCGTCGAGCGGATTGAACTTCATCCGGATTCCCTGCTCGCGCATGCCCTGCTCGGGCTGGATGAACGTCCGCGCGACGTAGCGGTTCTTGATGAGCGCCTCGTTGTACGGGATGCCGGAGCGCCTTCGAGAAGCCGATCGCGGCAGGCGTCCCGC
Source organism: uncultured Gaiellaceae bacterium (assembly GCA_963820635.1). Taxonomy (GTDB): domain Bacteria; phylum Actinomycetota; class Thermoleophilia; order Gaiellales; family Gaiellaceae; genus GMQP-bins7. Next base: position 352,817 of record CAWGAN010000002.1, read on the forward strand.
CGTCGGCGACACCGATGACGAGATCTGCGTCGGCCGGTGCCTCCTCGGCGAGGCGCTCGCCCATCCGGACGCGCGCGCCGTGCACCTCGACGCCCCCGACCCGCGAGTCGGGCCGTGCGAAGTAGACGTGCTCGAAGATGCAGAGCGCGCTGCGGCCGGCCGGCACGGCCTGTGCAGCGTGCAGCCCGTCCTCGTCGACCCAGACGACCTCGCCGGGCCGCACGTCACGCACGGCCTCGGCGCCGATGAGGTCGAGCGCGCACGTCTCCGACGCGACGACCCAGTCGTCGCCGATCTGCCCGAGCGTGAGCGGCCGAAAGCCGCGCGGGTCGCGGAACGCGACGAGCGTGTCGTCCACGAGCGCGGTCACCGAGTACGCGCCTTCGAGCCGCCGCATCGTTGCAGCGACGGCCTCGACGAGCGGGCTCGGGTCGCGCGCGATCAGCGCCGCGATGAGCTCGGAGTCCGAGCCCGAGGCGAGCCGGATTCCGTCCGCGATCAGCTCCTCGCGCAGCTCCTCGACGTTCACGAGGTTCCCGTTGTGGCCGAGCGCGATCGTCCGCGCTCTTCCGTGATGGACGAGCGGCTGCGCGTTCGACCACTTGTTCGCGCCGGTCGTCGAGTAGCGCGTGTGCCCGATCGCGACTTCGCCCGGCAGCGCCTGCAGCTGCTGCTCGTCGAAGACATGGGCGACGAGGCCCATCTCCCGAAGCACGGTGAGGTTCCCGCCGTCGGAGACGGCGATGCCCGCCGACTCCTGGCCGCGGTGCTGGAGCGCGAACAGCCCGAAGTACGCGAGACGCGAGACGTCCCGCTCCACCGAACGGATACCGAACACACCACACATCAGTCGCTGCCCTCCCATGCGCTTCGCAAGCGCTGGAGCTCCACTCCCAGGAGGGTATCCCCACCGGCCGTGCCCACGACCCGGATCGGGACGCCGAGCTCGATCGCAACACGCTCCACGTCTGACCCGGCCGTGGGCGCGCACGCGACGACGGCGCGTCCGCCCACTTCGCCGAAGAGCTCGACCGGATCCTCGCGGACGTCGAGCGAGGCGCCGGAGCCCGAGAACAACGCCGCCTCGGCGAGGCAGATCGCCAGCCCACCCTCGGCGGCGTCGTGGACGAGAGTCGCCAGCGGGGCGACGTGCCAGAGGAACGACACGAGCCTCGCTTCCGCCTCGAGGTCGAGCGACGACGGCATCCCGCCGAGCTCGCCGAAGCGCGCCTGGTACTCCGAGCCCGCGAGCGACACGTCGGATGCGAAGGCCGCGAACACGAGATCGCCATCGCGCCATCCCTTCGGCACGCGCCGGACGTCCTCGACGAGACCGACCGCGCCGACGACCGGCGTCGGATGGATCGCCCTTCCGTTCGTCTCGTTGTACAGCGAGACGTTCCCGGACACGACCGGAGCGCCGACCGCCTCGCACGCAGCCGCGATGCCGTCGATCGCCGCGGCGAGCTCCCAGGCGATCTCGGGCTTCTCGGGATTGCCGAAGTTGAGGCAGTCCGTGAAGCCGATCGGCTCGCCGCCCACGCACGCGACGTTGCGCGCGGCCTCGAGCACCGCCAGCGCACCTCCCGTGAACGGATCGAGCCGCGCGATGCGGCCCTGGCCGTCCAGCGAGAGCGCGAGGCCACGCATCGACGGTCGCAGGCGGAGAACTGCTGCGTCGAGGCCGGGGCGGCGGACCGTGCGCGACCCGACGAGCTGGTCGTAGCGGCGGAACACGAACTCACGGCTTCGAAGTGCAGGCGAGGCGAGCAGCTCGACGAGCGCTTCGGCGGCGGGCGGCGCGCCGACGATCTCGCGCTCCGGAGTCGCCGCGCGACGCGACTGGTCGATCTCGTAGCGGGGGCACTCGTCGGTGAGGAGTCGCGCGGGAATCTCTCCGACGACCTCGTCCCCCCAGAAGGCACGAAGCTCACCGCTCGCGGTCACCTCGCCGATCACGGCGTGCTCGAGCTCCCAGCGGTCGAGCACCGCCTCGACGGCCTCGAGCATCTGCGGACGGACGATCGCGATCATCCGCTCCTGGCTCTCGGAGATCATCACCTCCCACGGCTCCATCCCCTCCTCGCGCAGCGGAATGCGGTCGAGATGGACGTCGATCCCGAAGTCGGCAGCCATCTCGGAGAGCGACGAGGCGACGCCCGCCGCGCCGCAGTCCTGCAGCGACTCGACGAGGCCCGAGGACACGAGCTCCACCGACGACTCGATGAGCTTCTTGCCGGTGAACGGATCCCCGATCTGCACCGACGGACGCTTGTCGGCCGCCGCGTCGTCGAGCTCCTGGCTCGCGAGCACGGAGGCGCCGCCGATCCCGTCGCGACCGGTCGTCGCGCCGTAGAGCACGACGTGGTGGCCCGCAGCGGTCGCCTTCGCCCGCATGAGCCGGTCGACGGGGAGCAGCCCGACGCACATCGCGTTGACGAGACAGTTGTCGCGGTAGGCCTCGTCGAAGACCGACTCGCCGCCGACGGTCGGCACGCCGACGCAGTTCCCGTAGTGGCCGATACCGCCCACGGCCCGCGAGAAGTGCCAGTCCGGCTCGGCGAAGCGCAGGCCGTCGAGGAGCGCGACGGGCCGCGCTCCCATCGCCACGATGTCGCGCAGGATCCCACCGACGCCGGTTGCCGCACCCTGGAACGGCTCGACGGCAGACGGGTGGTTGTGGCTCTCGACCTTGAACGCCACCGCGAGCCCGTCGCCGAGGTCGAGGACGCCGGCGTTCTCGCCCGGCCCCTGCAGCACGCGCGGCCCGATCGAGGGCAGCCGCTTCAGGAGCAGCGCCGAGTGCTTGTAGCCACAGTGCTCCGACCACAGGAGTGAGAAGACCGCGAGCTCGAAGTCGTTCGGACTGCGCCCGAGCAGCGAGCGGATTCGCTCGTACTCCCCATCGGTGAGGCCGAGTGCGCGATGGAGCGCCGGATCCGCCGCCGTGGTCAGACGGTCAGCTTATCGACGGCGTCCGACCTCACATGAGGCGGGAGGGTCACCACGGGTAGCCTCGATTCATGCGCTCGTACTGGCCGCTGATCCTTCTGCTCGCGGCGATGTGGGGCGCGTCGTACCTCTTCATCAAGGTGGCCGTCGAGGACATCCCTCCCGCGGCCATGACCGAGCTGCGCGTCCTCGTCGCCGGGCTGTTGCTCGCGGCCTACCTCGTGTGGCGCATGGGAGCGTCGCGCGCGGTCGAGGAGCTGCGTGCGGCCTGGCGTCCGTGCCTCGTCCTGGGTGTCATCAACGGAGCGGTGCCGATGGGGCTCGTGGCCTGGGGCGAGACCCACATCGACTCGAGCGTGGCCGGCATCGCGCAGTCGACGGTGCCGATCTTCACGTTCCTCCTCGCGGCCCGGTTCCTCCCGCACGAGCGGGTCGGACCACTTCGGATCGCCGGCGTCGCGCTTGGCTTCCTCGGCGTCGCGGCGCTCACCGGGCTCGACACGGCGGGCGGCTGGTGGGTGATCGCGGGAACCCTCGCGGTCGTGCTCTCGTCGCTCTCGTACGCGAGCGGCGGGGTCTACGGACAGCTCCAGGTGCGCGACATCCCGGGGCCGGTGCTCGCCACGGGTTCCATGCTCGCCGCCGCACTCGTGCTCGCGCCGCTCGCGCTCGCCGACCCGCCACGCGAGCTGCCCGGGACGACCGCGCTCGCCGGCCTCGTCGGCCTGATCCTCGTCCCGACCTTCGCCGGCCAGCTCCTCCTCTTCCGGGTGCTGCGCCTGCACGGGAGCCGCAAGCTCTCGATCGTGACGTATCTCATGCCCGCCTTCGCGGTCGTGTACGGCGCCGTTCTGCTCGACGAGTCGGTCACTGCCGCGATGCTCGTCGGGTTCGCGCTCATCGCCGTCGGGGCCGCGCTCGCGTCCGGTCAGCGCTTCTTCGGCGTCCGGGTCGCAGGAGTCGGCCGCGTGACGGTCTCGATTCGCCGTGCGACGCCCGACGACGTGGACTTCCTCGTCGAGCTCGTGACGCACGAGGACGTGGAGCCGTACCTCGCCGCCGTGCGCGCGAAAGGGCGCGACGAGATCCTCGAGGAGATCGCGCGCACCCAGTCGGAGCCCGAGGCGTACGGTGTCTTCGTCATCGAGGTCGACGGCGAACGTGCGGGCACGATGCGCTTCGAGCGCTCGAACGAGCGAAGTCGCATTGCAGGTCTCGGCGGACTTGCAGTGCATCCGGATCACCGGGGCGGAAAGGTCGCCGACACAGCCGCGCGACTCTTCCAACGGCACCTTTTCGACGAGCTCGGCTTCCACCGCCTGCAGATGGAGATCTACGGCTTCAACGAGCGCGCGATGCGCCATGCGGAGCGGGCGGGCTTCATGCGCGAGGGCGTGCGCAGGAAGGCTTACTGGCGCAACGACGCGTGGGTCGACGGCGTGCTCTTCGGCCTCGTGGCCGAAGACCTCGAGACGTAGCGCTAATGAACCCCGTTCGAGTTGGTCTGTGCGACCGCTCGTAGGAGCGCGGCGCGGATCCACTCGGGCTCAGGCCAGGCGCTCGGACCGCGAGGCGTCCGATAGATGCGGTCGTCGACGCTGTACTCCACGGGGATCGGCTCGGGATCGACGTCGCGGCCGTCGACGAGCACGGTCGGAGAGCCGAGGACACGGTACGACTCCGCGTCCGAGTCGGACTCGACCTCGACGACCTCGATCTCGGCCGGTATCCCCGTCTCGTCGACGACGCGCTCGACGACGACGAGCGCCATTCCGACGATGCGGGCAATCCTCGCGCGCGAGGATCTCGATCCGAACAGATCCGTTGGACTTCGTTCTCGTCACGTCGGCCCCCCTCCCCAGGGTGAGCGTCGGTTTTCCCTTCCCCTCGCTGACGCTAAGCCCAAAAGGGGTACGCGCAATCCCTCGAACGAGTGACTGGCGCGGTGCGTACTACTTTCGTATGATGTGTCCGATGTCCATCGGACACAAGACCGCGACGCCTGCCGTAGAGGTGGCCGCAGGCACCGCATTCGCGCTACTCGTCGCGCTCGCGGGAGCCTCCCGCGCGGGTCGGGACGAGCCGGACGAGCTCGGAGCTGCGCTCGCGGACGTGGGCGACAGCGAGGGCGAGTCGTGGCTCAACCTTCTCGGAGTCCCGCTCGACACCGGCGCACCGTTCACCTCGGAGCGTCTCGTCGAGGCCGTCGAGTCGATGGATGCCGTCGAGCTCCGACGCCACCTCCTCGGCCGCTACGCGTGGTCGTGGTGCACGCTCGCAGGCATCGACGACATCGAGTCGGCGGCACGCGGTGACGCCGTCGCAGTCGCGCGACTCCTCGCGCAACCGCGCTACTACGGAGGACACGCGCCGGCCTCGCTCGGCGTCCTGCTCGCGCTCGACCCGTCCGAGACGCAGGAGCGCATCGCCGCCGCGCTGGTCGCAGGAGCGCGCTCGCTGCTCGATCCGTCCGCCGCGAGCGAGCTGGACGCCGCGCGCGAGCAGGCAGCCTCGACGCTCGACACACAGCCAGGCGCTCGCTGCCGTCGAGCTCATTGCGTCGGGATACCGCTACGTCCCGGAGCCCGAAGCAGAGCGCGTCGTGCTCATCCCCCACCTCGAGCCGACGTCGCCGCTCGTCCTCGCCCAGCACCGCTCGTCGCGTCTCATCGCGTACCTGGCCACGCCGGACCGCTCGAACGAGGAGCGTCTCCTCGCGTTCGGCAGGGCGCTCGCGGATCCGAAGCGGGTGGAGATCCTCGCTCTCGTGGGCCGTGGCGTCGGCCGGGCCGCCGACCTGGTCGACGCGACCGGGCTCACGCGCTCGACGGTGCACCACCACCTCGCGCAGCTCCGCGACGCCGGGCTCGTCACGCTCGAGGGCAACGCACGCGCCTACACCTACATCCCGCGCAGAGCGGCCGCCGACGAGGCGGCCGCCCTCGTCGCGGACATCATCGGAACGGAGGAAGAGTGATGCGCTACACACTGCTCGGCCGGAGCGGTCTCAGGGTGTCGGAGGTGGCACTCGGGACGATGACCTTCGGCGAGGCCTGGGGCTGGGGTGCCTCTGAGGACGAGAGCCGCCGCATGTTCGAGGCGTTCGCCGAGGCGGGCGGGAACTTCGTCGACACGGCGTGCAACTACACGGACGGCCAGAGCGAGTCGATCGTCGGCGCGCTCGTCGAGCCGGCGCGCGATCGCTTCGTGGTCGCCACGAAGTACACGCTCACCGCGCAGCGAGACGACCCGAATGCGGGTGGCAACCACCGCAAGAACCTCGTGCAGACGCTCGAGGCGAGCCTGCGCCGGCTCCGAACCGACTACGTCGACCTCCTGTGGCTGCACATGTGGGACGGGATGACGCCCGTCGCCGAGGTCGTCCGCGCGCTCGACGATCTCGTGTCGTCCGGAAAGGTTCTCTACGTCGGCATCTCGGACACACCCGCGTGGGTGGTCTCCCAGGCGGTGACGCTCGCCGAGCTACGCGGGTGGTCGCCGTTCGTCGCCGTGCAGGCGCCCTACTCGCTCGCCGACCGCGACGTCGAGCGGGAGCTCCTCCCGATGGCGCAGGCGCTCGGGCTCACCTTCACCCCGTGGGGGATGCTCGAGGGCGGCGCACTCACCGGGAAGTACCTCGACGAGAGCGACGAGCCGCGACGCCACGACACCGTCGGCCCGAAGGCGAACGCGCTGGCACGCGAGGTGATCGCCGTCGCGGAGGAGCTGGGAGTGACGCCCGCACAGGTCGCGATCGCGTGGGTGCGCGCGCAGCCGTGGCACACGATTCCGATCGTCGGCGCCCGAACGCGAGTCTCAGCTCCGCGAGAACCTCGACGCACTCGAAGTCGAGCTCGAGCGCGAACAGCTCGACCGGCTTGCTGTGGCGAGCGAGTTCCGAGCCGGGTTCCCGCGCGACTTCCTCGAGTCGGAGCACGTCCGCGGGCTCATCTTCGGCGACACGTTCGAGCTCATCGACGATCCTCGCTCGTCGGCACCGAGGCAGCGCGCGGCGGTGAACGCCTGAACGGCTAGAGACCCTTCAGCGCCCGGTCGAGCACGGGATCGCTTCGGGCGAAGTACTGCGACGAGGTGAGGTCGACGCGAACGTCGGGGTCGACCGCGAGCCTGCGATCGCTCTTGTTCTTCTTGCGCTCGTGGTATCTGGCGGCGATGCGCACGGTCCACCCGACCGTGGGGAGCAGGACGGGGAACGTGTCGGCATACGTCTCGACCCCGCCGCCGGTCGGTTCACCGAAGAAGACGGCCCGCGTCGCGCGATCGATCTCGGCAGCGAAGTTGGCGGCGGCGGAGAACGTCGCGCGACCGATGAGAACCCGGAGCTTCCCCCGCGTGTTCACTACCTTCGAGCGGAAGAGCGTCGTGAGCGAGCCGTACGTCGTGTTGTCGCCGCCGCCGTTGAGCCGCAGGTCCACGATGACCCGGCGAACGGCCTTGCCCCGCACGAGTCGCTCGATCTTTCGCAGAACGGCGGGCGTCGGCGAGCGGACGGAGTTGTAGCCGACGTAGACGGCGCGACCACCGGCCAGAGTCCGCGCCCAGAGTGGCCGAGCGCTTCCCGACAGGTAGAGCGGCTGCGTGGCCTTCGGCAGGATCGACGGATAGTGGCCGAAGAGCGGATCCGCGAAAGCAGACGTGTACTGCGACGCGGCAACGGGCGTCAGGACGATGTCGACGCGCTGGCCGTCGGGCTGCTCGAACGTGAACTCTGCCGCTTCGATGCCGTCCGCGACTCCGAGGCCGTCGAGCACCTCGGCGGTGAGCAGGTAGTGCGGCGCCAGCCCGCGAAGATTCGACGTGTTGTCGCGCGGGACGAGAGGCTCGACGAGCTCGAGGACTTGCTCGATCGGCACGTCCTCTACCGCCACAAGACGATTCCGGATGAGCGATCGGTCGGTCGCGTCCACGACGCGCATGCCGTCGGCGAAGTCGTACAGACGCACGGGGTAGAAGTGGAGCTCTTGCGTGTGGGTCGGATCGCCCGGAAAGAGGCCCGTGTGCCCGTTTCGCGGCCCGAGCGAGGCGATGATGCGCAGCATCCCCACGAGGAGCTCGTTGCGGGAGATGCTCGGGGCCTGCTGCGCGAGGGCGCCGACGTCGGACTCGAACCGCTGGCGCGACACGCTCCGGAACGCGTCGGGATGGATCTGCGCGATCTGCGTGCCGAGCTCGCGGACGTCGTCCGCCGCGGTGGAGGGAGCGGACGGACGAGCCTGCGCCGCGGAGACGATCGCGACCATGGCGAGTGACACGAGGAGCAGGCCCGACATCCGCATGGTGCGACATACTGACGAGTCGAAAGTGACATGTCAAGATAGACATATACGATGTCCCTGAGACACGCCGTTCTCGGAGCCCTCGCCGACGAGCCTCGATCGGGCTACGCGCTCCTCAAGCACTTCGAGCAGTCGTTCGGATACGCGTGGTCGGCAAGCCACAGCCAGATCTACCCCGAGCTCGCGCGCCTGGTGGATGAAGGCCTCATCGAGCAGACGGGCGCCGGCGCACGCAACTCGAAGACCTACGCGTTGACCGACGCCGGGCTCGACGAGATCCGGCGCTGGCTCGAGTCCACCACGCCCGAGCGGCGCGTGCGCTCGGACGCGACGCTCCGAACGTTCTTCCTCTGGCTGCTCGAGCCCGAAGAGGCCGTGCAACAGCTCGAGCGCGAGCGCGACTACTCGGCCGCGACCCTCGCCGAGTTCCGCCGCATCAGCGACGAGCCGACCGGCGCGAACAGGAAGGCCCTGACCTACCGGATCGCCCTCGAAGGCGGGATCCGCTCCACCGAGACGCGCATCGAGTGGCTCGACTGGGCCATCGAGCAGATCCGCTCGCCGGAGTGGAGCTCGTTCGCCTGACTTTGTGCGCAAGGCCAGGATCCGCGTGCGCGGATCCTGGCCGCGCGAAGATCCCTAAAGACGGCCGCGTTCGCGGCCGCTACGCACGCTGACCCTCAGCGGGCGGCGTCCGAGGCGGCGGTTGCCCAGGTGTGCACCGAGCGCGCGCGCCGGTGGTAGACGTGCAGGCCCGTCTCGAGAGCGAAGCCGACAGCGCCATGCACCTGGTGCGACGAGGCGACGACGTCGCAGCAGGCGCCTCCCGCGAAGCGCAGCGCCGGCTCCTGGAGGCCGCCGTCGTTCGTGGCTGCGGCCCAGGCGAGCAGGGTGATGGCGTCCGTCGCGAGCGCGGCATCCGCGAGGCGGGACTGGACGGCAGGGAGCGCCGCGAGCGGGGCGCCGAACTGTTCCCGGGCTCGCGCGTGCTCGACGGCCAGCTGGAGCGCACGCTCGGCGAGGCCCGCGAGGTACCCGAGCGTCGCCGCGTTCCAGGCACTCCAGCATGCCGCCGCCGCGACGGGCTCGAGCTGTCCGATCGCGTCGACCTCCACGCGCACCGTGCCGGCACCGTCGAGCGTCGGCTCGGGTCGGGCTTCGGACGACGGCGGACCGAGTCCGAGCCCACCTCCTCGCAGCGCAACCGCAAGCGACTGCGCACCGCGCGCATGCCTTGCTCTGCCCTCGACGCACAGCGGAGCCCCGAGCGTTTCCTCATCGAGAAGGCAGACGGGTGCAGCAGCTCGTCCCAGCTCGATCCCTCCCGCCACGACGGCTCCGAGGAGCTCCTCCGCAGACCACAGCTCCGACCAGCCGGCGGCGGAGACACGCGCGGCGAGCTCGTCGTCGCGATCGTCCTGCCAGCTCCCGAGCTCCGGCTCGAGAGGCGCGCGCCAGTCGCCGATCGCGGCGCGTACCGACTCGGCGAAGAGCGTGAGCTCGTCGGAGACCTGAAACCTCACCCGAGCTCCGCGAGGACGGATTCCGTGTCGGCGCCGAGGGCCGGTGCCGCGGCCGGAGCGTGCGGCTCGCCGCCGACTCGCACGAACGGCGCGAGCAGATCGGTCTCCCCGATGCCCGGCTGCGAGACGCGGCCGACGAGGCCTTCTGCGACCACCTGCGGATCGGACGCGATCGCCTCGCGCCGTTGCACCGGGCCGCACGGCACGCCGGCCGACTCGAGCATGGCGATCCACTCGGCAACCGACCGCTCGGCGAACGCGCCCGCGACGACAGCCGTGAGCTCCTCCTTCGCGGCGAGCGCGGCGGCGTCCTCCGGGACGAGATCGGGTGCGTCGATCGTCGCGTCCTCGAGGCCGAAGAGCTCGAGGAAGGCTTGCCGCTGCGCGACGTTGAGACAGGCAACCGCGACGAAGCCGTCGGACGCCTCGAAGCAGCGGTAGTACGGGTTCATCGCAAGCCCGCCTGCGATCTCGGCGGCGCGGGCGGCGAGGTGCGCGCGGTCCGCCGTTCGCGGCGCGGAGGCGCCGGCCTCGCTCGCGAGCCAGACGAGATCCTGGAGCTGGACGGCCATGGCCGCGGCGAGGAGCGAGACGTCCACGAAGTCGCCCTGATCCGTGTCGCGCGCGCGGACGAGTGCAGCGAGGACGCCCGTGGCGAGCAGGAAGCCCGCCGTGAGATCCGCCATCGGGATTCCGCCCGCGCGAACGGGCACATCGTCGCCGGGCGACGCATGTGCGGTGAGAAGCCCCGCGCGCGCCTGTGCGACGAGGTCGTACGCGGGGGAGTCTGCAAGCGGCCCGGAGGCTCCGAAGGAGCTCACGCGTCCGACGACGAGCGCCGGCTGATCTGCGTGAACGTCCTCCCAGGCAAGCCCGAACCGCGCTGCACGCGCGCGGGGGAAGTTGTGCAGGACGATGTCGGCGCTACGCCGGAGCCGCGCGCTCGTCTCGAGCCCGTCCGCGGTCTTGAGGTCGACGACGATCGAGCGCTTCCCGCGGTTCAGCGGGATGAAGTAGCGCCCGACAGCGGGAGCGACCGGCAGCACGTGGCGGTATCCGTCACCGCCGGGCGGCTCGACCTTCACGACGTCGGCCCCCAGATCGGCGAGGAGCACACCGCACAGCGGCCCGGCGACGTACTGGGCGTACTCGACGACGCGCACGCCTGCGAGCGGCAAGCTCATCTCAGCCCGAGCCCGCGCCGCGCGATGACGACCTGCAGGATCTCCGCGGAGCCGCCGGAGATCGTCGAGCCGACCGACGCGCGGTAGAGCCCGCCAAGCCGCCCTTCGAGTGGCGCGGATGCGTACGCATCGGTGAGGCCTTCGAGTCCGAGAAGCTCGATGCCCTCACGCGCGATGCGCTGGGCGAGCCGCGCTCCCGCGAGCTTGGCCATCGCGGATGCGGCGCTCGCCGGCTCGTCCCGGTCGAGAAGGTCGGCTGCCCGTAGTGACAGCAGTCGCGCGGCAGCCAGCTCCCCACGCAACGCCGCGACGTGTGGCCAGGCGCCTTCGAGCCGTCCGGTCTCACGCAGCCGCGCCTCGAGCCCGTCCAGGATCCAGGCCAGCCCGCCGAGCTTCTCCGCCGTGATCCGCTCGAAATCGAGCGTGTGCATGAGCACGTCCCAGCCGCCATCGACCTCGCCGACGAGGTTCTCCGCGGGGACCTCGACGCCGTCGAGGAACACCTCGCACAGATAGCCGCCACCGAGCGCGGGAAAGCGCCGCACCTCGATTCCGGGCGTGTCGAGCGGCGCGACGAGCACGGAGATGCCGCGATGGCGAGGCTCTTCCGGATTCGTGCGAACGGCGAGATAGATCCAGTCCGCGAGCCACGCACTCGACGTCCAGATCTTGTGGCCGTCGACGATCCAGCGATCGTCCCGTCGCACGGCTCGGGTCGCCAGCGACGCGAGGTCGCTCCCGGCCTCCGGCTCCGAGAAGCCCTGGCAGAACGTGAGCTCGCCGCGCGCGATCGGCCCAAGGAGGCGCTCCTTCAGCACCGGCGAGGCGAAGCGCTCGAGCGCGGAGCCGATCGTCTTGTACGAGAGGAGGTAGAGCGAGAGCGGGAGCCAGTGGTAGCCGAAGACGTCCTCGACCAGAGCCGTGTCGACGTGCGTCAGTCCGCGGCCACCGAGCTCCTCCGGCCACGTCATCCCTATCCAGCCGGCCTCCCCGAGGGCGCGCGTCACCTCGCGCGAATCGCCGTCGGAGAGCATTCCCTGCCGACGCCACTCGGGATCGTCGAGCAGCGTCGCGCGAAGGGTCTCGGCGAATGTTGCGGCTTCGTCTCGGAGCGCGAGCTGCGCCTCTGTCAGCCGGAGATCCACGCGCGGCGATCGTAGTCCGCCGTAGGATCCTGGCGCGTGGACCACCGTCACGTCTGGATAGCGATGGAGGACGGGAAGCGGCTCGCCGCGCGCCTCTTTCTGCCGAGCGAGCTCCCCGCTCCGGTCATCGTCGACGCGCTCCCGTACCGCATGGACGACCTCACTGCCTCGTACGCGAGCGAGTACGAGCGACTCTGCGACGAGGGCGGCTTCGCGGTCTGCCGGCTCGACCTCCGCGGCACGGGCTCGTCGGAGGGGATCGCGCTCGACGAGTACAACGCGCAGGAGCAAGCGGACATCTGCGCGGTGATCGCCTGGCTCGCCGAGCAGGACTGGTGCACCGGGAAAGTCGGCATGTACGGCACGTCGTGGGGCGGGTTCAACTCGCTCCAGGTCGCGATCGAGCGACCGCCGGCGCTCCACGCGATCGTTCCGATCTACGCGTCGGACGACCGCTACACGGACGACGTCCACTACATGGGTGGGATCCTGAAGGCGATCGATCTCGTCGACTGGGTGATCTACATGGCCGCGTGCAACGTGCTGCCTCCGGTTCCCGCGGTGTACGGCGACGGCTGGCGCGAGGAGTGGCGACGCCGCATCGAAGGAACCCCACCGTGGCTCCTGCGCTGGCTCGAGGAGCAGGACGACGGGCCGTACTGGCGGCACGGATCGCTCCGGCCGGACTACGAGCGGATCACGTGCCCGACGATGATCGTTGCCGGGTGGGCCGACGGCTACACGAACATCGCGCTACGGGCATACGAGGCGATGACGTGTCCGCGCCGCGTGATCATCGGCCCCTGGGCGCACGCGTCGACGGCGACGTCGATCCCCGGTCCGCACATCGACCTCGTCCCCGAGCTCATCCGCTGGTTCTCGCGCTGGTTGCGCGACGAGCAAAACGGCATCGACGAGGAGCCGCCGATCGCGATCTTCGTGCGGCGCTCGACGCGTCCGGCTCCCGATCTCGCGGAGATGCGGGGCGAATGGCGCTCGGAGCCGACCTGGCCGGCAGAACGGCTGCGCCCACGCGTATGGCGACCCGAAGGCGACGACGAGGATCAGGATCGGATCTCCGTGCGCGGCGACGTCGGCACCGCGGCGTGGATCTCCTGCGCGGGCAAGCCGCCGTGGACGCTTCCGGACGACCAGCGCTCGGACGACGCCCGGTCGCTGACCTACGACTGGCCGCCGCTCGCCGAGGAGCTCGAGATCCTCGGTCATCCTCGCCTCCGGGTCACGGTCACATCGCCGCATCCCGTGGCGTTCCTCTCGGCGCGGGTGTGCGACGTCTTCCCCGACGGGACGTCGGCGCTCGTGAGCCGCGGCGTGCTCAACCTCACGCACCGAGAAAGCCATGCCGCTCCGAAGCCGCTCGAGCCCGGCGTCCCAACGCCGATCGAGCTCGAGCTCGAGCTGACGTCGTGGATCTTCGAGCCCGGCCATCGTCTGCGGCTCGCGCTGGCAGGCTCGGACTGGCCGAACACGTGGCCTCCGCCGCAGGCCGGCTCGCTGCAGGTCGCGCGACCCAGCGTCGAGCTCGAGCTCCCGGTCCTCGATGGCCCGCCCGTTGCGGCGCCGCCGGTCTTCCGGCCGCCGCGACCGGAGAGTGCGGATGACGACGAGGTGCAGCCTCCCATCGTCCGTCGCATCGAGGAGGACCCGGTCGGACGGCACACGCGGGTCGTCACGAGCTACGGCTCCCGGTACGAAGGGCCGAACGACGCGAAGATCGAGGAGCAGTACGACGGGCTCGTCGGCGTTGCGGACAGCAATCCGGGAAGGGCGTGGGCGAGCGCGCGTGCGCGCTACTCGATCGCCTGGCCGGAGACCACTGTGCGGACCGAGGCACACCTCCGATTCCGCTCCACCTCGACTCGGTACCACGTCGTCGTCGAGGTCGTCGCCTCGGAGGACGGGCCGGACGGCATCGGCCACGTCGAGCGCCGCTTCGAGCGAACCATCCCGCGGCGCCTCCAGTAAGGCGATTACAGAGCGTGACAGGCTGCGCGGTGCTCGGGCGCGACCGTCTCGAGCCCGAGATCCTCGGTGCGACAGCGCTCCTCGATGCCCAGCCGCGCCGCCTCGCCTGACGCGACGAGCGGACAGCGCGGATGGAACCGGCACCCTGGCGGGATGCGCGTCGGGTCGGGTGCCTCGCCCTGCAGGATGAGCTGCTCCATCTCCTCGACCTCGGGCACGACGGAGAGCAGAGCGCGGGTGTAGGGATGCCGTGGGTTCGAGAGGAGCTCCTCGGCGGGACCCTCCTCGACGATCCGTCCGAGGTACATCACCGCGATCCGGTCGGCGATGTTCCACGCGAGCCCGAGGTCGTGCGTGACGACGAGGATCGTGACTCCCGCATCCCGCACCAGCTCGAGCATGAGCTTGAGGATCTCGCCGCGGACCGAGGCATCGAGGCTCGACACGGGCTCGTCGGCGACGAGGAGCGAAGGGTTCAGCACCATGGCGCCCGCGATGACGACACGCTGTCGCTGACCGCCGGAGAGCTCGTACGGGTACAGGTGCACGAAGCGCTCGGGCGGGCGCAGGCCGGCACGCGAGAGCGCCTCCTCGACACGGGTCGCCTCGTCGCCCGGAACCTTCTGGATGCGAAGTCCCTCGGCCACCGCCTCGTACACGGACTGTCGTGGGTTGAGCGCGCCCATCGGGTCCTGGAACACCATCTGCACCTTGGAGCGATAGGAGCGAAGGAAACGGCCGTCGTAGCGAAGTGGCTCTCCCTCGAAGCTGATCTCGCCGGCTGCCGGACGCTCGAGACCCATGATCGTCCGTGCGAGCGTCGTCTTCCCACACCCGGACTCGCCGACGAGCGCGAGCACCTCGCCACGCCGCACCGCGAGGTCCACGCCGTCCACAGCACGCGCGGGCGCGCCGCCGCGACCGTCGAAGTGGACGTGGAGCTCCCGCGTCTCGAGCAGCGCCTCGCTCACGTTCGGGTCCCGTCGAGGACGTGGATGCAGGCGGCGCGTCGGTCGTCGCCGGCGGGCCAGAGCTCGACGTCGACGTCCGGACATTCCGGCGTGACCACGGCACAGCGCGGATGGAACGGACACCCGCTCGGGATCGCGCGCGGGTCGGGCGGATCGCCGCCGAGCCCGGAGGGGTTCATGCGGTGGGTGTGGTCGCCGATCAGCGGGAACGCCGCAGCGAGCGCGGCCGTGTAGGGATGTGAAGGCCGTGCGAACACGTCCTCCGCGGCGCCCTCCTCCACGATCCGACCGGCGTACATGACCGCCGTGCGCTGGCACACGTACGAGAGCGTCGAGAGATCGTGCGTGATGAAGATCATCGAGAGCGCCAGCTCTCGCTGGAGGCGCTCGAGGAGCTCGAGCACCTGTGCCTGCACCATGACGTCGAGCGCAGTCGTCGGCTCGTCTGCGATCAGGATCCGTGGGTTGCACGCGAGCGCGAGCGCGATGAGCACGCGCTGGCGCTGGCCTCCCGAGAGCTGATGCGGAAAGTCGCCAGCCCGCCTCGCGGGAATTCCCACGGTCTCGAGCAGCGTGGCGATGCGGCTCGCCGAGTCGGGTGACGTGCGATGGAGCTTGATCGCCTCCGCAATCTGATCTCCGACGGACTGGACCGGATTGAGCGCGTGCAGCGCTCCCTGGAAGACGATCGACATCTCGGTCCAGCGCACGGCACGCAGGCGACCCGGCTTCATCGACAGCACGTCCTCGCCGTCGAGCAGCACCTCGCCCGTCACCTCCGTTCCGCGTGGAAGCACACGCAGGAGCGCGCCGGCGATCGTCGACTTCCCACAGCCCGACTCCCCGGCGAGCCCGAGCGTCTCGCCGGGAGCCAGGTCGAACGAGACTCCTCGTACTGCCGGCACCGGCCCGGCCTGCGTGCGATAGGTCACGTGGAGATCACGGACGGAGAGGAGCGAGGTCGCTACGGCCATCGGCGTCTCAGCCCCTCAAACCGGCACGAAGCCTCGGGTCGATGATCGTCTCGAGAGCGCGCCCGACCAGGGTGAACGCCAGCACGACCGCGATGACGCAGAGCCCCGGCGGGAGGTACCACCACCAGGCCTCGCGGCCGAGCGCCCCCGCCGAGAACGCTTCCTCGAGCATGGAGCCCCACGACACGCGGAGCGGATCGCCCAGGCCCAGGAACGCGAGAGTCGTCTCCGAGAGGATCGCGACGGGCACCGTCAGCGTCGCGTTCGCGATCACGAGCGGGGTCACGTTGGGAAGGATGTGGCGGCCCATGATGTGGGCATTCTTCGCGCCGAGCGCACGACTCCGCTCGACGTAGAGCCGCTGTTTGATGGTCAGGACCTGAGCACGGATCAGACGAGCGGTGACCGGCCAGGAGGTGACGCCGATGACGAGGATGATGTTGCGTAGCGACGGGCCGAGAATCGCGGCCAGCACGATCGCGAGCGGAATGAACGGGATGACGAGGAACCACTCGGACAGCCGCGAGAGGACGGAGTCCGTCCAGCCGCCGAAGAAGCCGCCGACGACGCCGACGATCGTCCCGATGATCACCGCGATGAGGGTGGCCGCGACGCCGACGAGCAGGCTGACCTGCGAGCCGTAGACGAGCTGGTCCCAGATCGGCCGGCCCAGGCTGTCCGTGCCCAGAGGTGGCACCTCGGTCGGGGGCGCCCACACGGGGTTGTCGGTCGTGTTGACGGGGTTCAGCTGATCGTGATCGGCGAAGACGGAGGCGAAGATCGCGACGATGACGAACACCGCGAGCACCACGAGACCCGCCATGCCCTCGCGATCGCGGCGGTACTGCGACCAGGTCTTCCGGGCCGCTCGTCCGCGCCTCTGCCAGGCGATCGTGCTCATCGGTGCCTCACGCGGGGGTCGAGGAACGGATACGCGAGCTCGGCGACGAGGTTGAAGACGATCACGGCCGCGCTGAACACGAGGAAGAGCCCCTGCAGCATCGGCAGGTCGGGACCGCGCAGCGACTCGTAGGTGAGCAGCCCCAGCCCCGGCCATGAGAACACCGTCTCGACCGCGATCGCCCCCGAGAGGACGAACCCGAAGTTGATCGCGATGAGAGCCGTAGACGGCAGCAACGCGTTGCGCACCGCGTGACGATCGCGGACCTGCGAGTCGCGGAGACCCTTGGCGCGCGCGAGCGTGAGGTAGTCCTCGCGCATGACGTCGAGAATCGACGAGCGCATCACGAGCGCGAACTCACCGACGTAGGCGATCGCGAGCGTCAGACAGGGGAGCGCCATGTGCCAGAGCTGGTCGAGGCGTCGCTCCAGCCCGGTGGAGTTGTCCGCAGGGTTCTCGATCCCGCCGGTCGGGAAGAGGCCAAGCCGCACCGCGAAGAACGTGAGGAGGATCATCCCGAGCCAGAAGTCCGGAGTCGACCAGGTGGTCATCGAGCCCGAGGTCAGCAGCCGGTCGCGGTTCGTGCCACGCCCCCAGCCCGCCGAGATCCCGATGAGGATCCCGAACACCATCGAGAGGATCGTGGCCACCCCGACGAGCGCGACGGTCTGCGGCGTCGCGGCCCAGATCTCGTCGATGACCGGCTGGTTCGATGCGTACGAGCGCCCGAGGTTGAGCTGCGCCGTCTGCTCGACGTAGCGCCAGAACTGCTCGAGCTTGGAGCCGTCGAGCCCGAACTGGCGCGTGAGCTCCTCCCGCTGCGAGTCGGTGAGGTTCCTGCCCCGGTAGAGCGTCGCGACCGGGTTCGACTCGACGATGCGGAAGAGGAAGAAGTTGAAGACGAGGACGAACGCCAGCGTCCCGAGGGCGCCGAGGATCTTCCCCGCCGCATAGCGAGCAGTCACGGGTCGAGCTCCGTCCTGGAGATGCGCGTCGTGTCCGCTACTCGCGCTCCCCTGCGCTCCGCCGTCTGACGAAGTACCACGCGACGAGCCCGATGCCGATCGCACCGGCGATCGCGATCGCGATCAGCGCGCTCGACGACAGCCCGCTGTCGTCGGCTGCAGCCGCGATAGGCGTCAGATTCCAGTACGAGGGCGACGAGTTCGAGAAGAGCACCGGACCGATCTCGGCCGGCTGGCGCACCCACCCCTCGAAGCGGTCGGTGCGGTGGGCCTGCAGGTCCGGCGTCGTGTCGAGGACGACGTATCCGACGCCCTTGTAGAACCGAGTCAACATGTCGTGAACGATGGACTCGCGCGTGTCCTTGTCGAGCTCGGTGTTCTGCTGCTCGTAGAGCGCGTCGTACTGCGGGTCGCAGATGCCGGTGTCGTTGTAGTAGTTCGAGAAGTCGGACGAATCGACCGCCACCTGGCTGCACTGGAAGTAGGACAGCATCGGGTCGGGGTCGACGAACGGCGTCCACCCCCACACGTAGAGGTCGAAGTCGCCCTTGCCCGCGACCTCGATCAGCTGTCCGTCGTCGTACGACTTCGACGTCGTGCCGATGCCGATCTCCTTCAACCAGCCGGTGATGAATCCCGCATACGGCTTCGAGTACTCGGACTCGGTCCGAATCGCATAGCGCAGGACGATGTTCTCGCCCTCGAACTCGCGGATGCCGTCTCCGTTCGAGTCCGTGTAGCCCGCGTCCTCGAGGATCTGCTTCGACTTCTCGAGGTCGAAGTCGTAGGTGTCCTCGGCGCTCAGCTCGGGGATCCAGGCCGGGTTGGCGCTGGGGCTCATCGTCGTGCCGGGTGTTCCGATTCCGGAGTACACGCGCTCGACGAGCGTCTCCTTGTCGATCGCGTGGGCGATGGCCTGGCGGAAACGGAGATCCAGGAGGGCGGGATGGGGCGCGTCGAACTTCGACGTGTCACGCGGCGGCTTGTCCGCGTAGGCTGTTCAGCACGAGGTAGTCGAAGCCACCCTGCTCGCCCTCGATGCCGACGATGCCCTCGGTCGTCGCGAGCTGCGGGAACGTCGCCGCGGGCACGTTGTGCGCGGCGTCGATCTCGCCGCTCTTCAGCGCGGCGACCATGGCGTCGGCGTTCCGGAAGACGCGGAAGATGACCTCGTCGATCGCAACCTGGCCACGCCAGAAGCTCGGGTTGGCTTCCATCCGCCAGAACTGGCCCTTCTTCCACTCCTTGAGTGAGAACGGGCCGGAGGCGACGTCGTCGATGGCCGTGTACGTCCCGATCGCATCCGCACTCACCTTCTCGTACACGTGCTTCGGCAGGATGTAGACGGAGAGGCCCGGAAGCTTCGGATCGTTGACGCTGGACGTGACCACCACGGTGAGGTCGTCCGTCGCCTCCGCCTCGAGATTGGCCGTGGTCGACGTGTAGTTCAGCCATTCCTCGTCGCGCGAGCGGTTGATCGTGTACGCGACGTCCTCCGCGGTCAGCGGCGTTCCGTCGGACCACTCGAGCCCTTCGCGCAGCGTGTACGTCCAGGTCTTTCCGTCCTCGGAGCTCCAGGACTCGGCCAGGCCGGGAGTCGTCGAGAAGTCCGCCGCGGCGAGATCGGTGAGGGTCGCGTAGCGAACCGTGTTGAGCTCGTACGACGACACGAGCTCGGAGACCGTTGGGTTCGGAGTGTCGAGATCCTGCGTGAGCCCGATCGTGAGGACGACGTTCTCGTCGTCCGACTGGGCGGTTGCCGCGGCGGTGATGCCGAGCGCGGCAAGAACGACGAGGACTGCAACTACGAGGAGCTTCACGGGTTTCACGGACGGTCTCCCTCCGGGGATTCGCTGGGCCATGGCGATTATCACCCCCCGGTGATGCACGTTCCAGTGGTGGAGACGTCGAAGGGCGCGGGAGGTTTGTACGCTCGCCTCATGAGCGCTCCGGCTCCCCGCGGCCCACGGCTCCGCGAGCTCGGGTTGCGGATCGGCCGATTCGAGGCCGGCGCTGCTGACGCGATCACCGATGTCAGCGGCGTCACGGTCGGCCATGTGACCGTGTGGCGGGACGAGCCCGAGCCGCCGGAAGGACGCGGCATCGCCCGTACGGGTGTGACAGCCGTCCTCCCCGCGCCGGTCGAGGGGCTGCACGGCACGCCCGTGCCTGCAGGCATGGCCGTGCTGAACGGCGCGGGCGAGCTCACGAGCTCGCTGGTCATCGCAGAGTGGGGACTGATCGAGACGCCGGTGTACCTCACGTCCACGCACGCCGTCGGGCGCGTCTACGACGGCGCGGTCGAGGTTGCGGTCGCTGCCGATCCGCGGGTCGGAACGGAGGACTTCGTCATCCCCGTCGTGGGAGAGTGCGACGACAGCTGGCTCTCCGAGGGACGCGTCGTCCAGGTCGAGACGACCGACGTAGGTCGGGCGGTCGCCGAAGCGTCTGGCGGAGCCGTCGCCGAGGGTGCGGTTGGCGGCGGGACCGGGATGATGACGAAGGGCTACAAGGCCGGGATCGGCACGGCGAGCCGGATCGCGCCATCGATCGGAGGAGCCGTAGGCGTGCTGGTTCTCTCGAACTTCTACCCGCCGCCGGGCCTCGTCATGGACGGCGTCCCGGTGGGCGATCTGCTCGGCGAGCCCCCCGGGACACGACGCTCCAAGGCCGGAAGCTGCATCGCGGTCGTCGCGGTCGACGCTCCACTTGCGTCCCACCAGCTCGAGCGCGTCGCGCGCCGAGCCGGCCTCGGCCTTGCGCGCTGCGGCTCGGTCGGCCATCACGGCAGCGGCGAGATCTTCGTCGCGTTCGCCCCGCCCGGGCGGCGGCCACGCGGAGAGGCGCCGACTGCGGACGTGCCCGACCGCGAGCTCAACGACGTGTTCGAGGCAGTCGTCGACGCGACCGAGGAGGCAGTGCTCAACGCACTCTGGGCCGCGCCCGAGGTCGCAGGCCGCGAAGGCCGCATCGGCCGCGCGCTCCCCCACGACGACGTGCTCGAGCTCCTCGCCGACCACGGCCGCCTCGACGCCTGACGGCGCCCACCGAAAGGCCCCGTGGTTTGACGGGCGCGCGTCGCGGGGATCCGAACCCCATGACCACACACGCCACAGCGCCCATCGAGCCCCCGATCCCTCCCATTCCGCCGGATCCGGCGCCGAACCCGGGCGAGCCCGGCCCGCCGATCCCCGAGCCGCTGCCCGAGCCCGATCCCGATCCCGCGCCACCTCCAGGAAGCACTCGCCGATCGCACTAGGATGCGCCGATGGCCACCTTCCTCCACACCATGGTTCGGATCACCGACCCCGAGCGGAGCCGCGGGTTCTACGAGGCGCTCGGCTTTCGCTTCTCCCGGGACATGGACATCGTCAGAAACGGCGAGCGCGAGGCGACGAACTACTTCTTCTCGCTCGGAGACGCCGAGAACGTCCTCGAGCTGACGTTCAACCACGACGGTCGCTCGTACGACCTCGGCACCGGGTACGGGCACATCGCGATCGCCGTCGACGACCTCGACGGAACGCTCGCCGCCCTGAAGGACGCGCATGGCATCGAGCCCGAGCGGCCTCCGTATCAGGTCTCGGAGGGCGGCTCGCGCATCTGCTTCGTGCGTGATCCGGACGATTACCGCGTCGAGCTGATCGAGCGCCGCTAGCCCGAGTGGCCGACGAGACCGTCACGCTCGCGTACACCGAGTGGACGCTCGTCGAGCTCGACGGGATGCCGGTCGAGATCGCCGCGGACGAGCTCGCTCCGAGCCTCGTGCTCGACCTCGAGGAGGCGCGCGTTGCGGGCTCCGGCGGCGTCAATCGACTCACGGGGCACTTCGCGTTGAGCGGGGACGAGCTGCGCTTCGGGCCGCTCGCGACGACCCGTATGGCGGGTCCAGAGAATGTGATGCAGCGCGAGGCCGCTTTCCTTGCCGCGCTCGAGCGGGTCACGTCCTACGCGCTCGACGGCCGGACGCTCACGCTCCTCGCCGACGACGACGTCGTCGTGAGGCTCTCGTGCTGAACGTGGTGCGACTCGCGTTCGCGTCCACCGCGATCGTGGCGATGACGTACCAGTTCGCGACGCTCAACGTGAGGCCGGACTACGCGAAGGGGAACTTCTTCAGCTTCTTCACGATCCAGTCGAACATCATCGGCGTCGCTGCGCTCTTCGCCCTCGTGCTCGTGCCGCGGGCGCGCCGGACTCCTCTCTTCGACGGAGCGCGGAGCGCGGCCGTCCTGTACATGGGGATCACCGGAGTCGTGTTCGCGCTCCTGCTCTCCGGCCTGCAGGAGGAACTGCAGACGACGATCCCGTGGGTCGACTTCGTCGTGCACAAGCTCATGCCGGTCGTCCTCGTCGCCGACTGGCTCGTCGACTCACCGCGGCACCGGCTGCCGCGCTGGACGGTGCTCGCGTGGCTCTCCTATCCGCTCGCGTGGTTCGGCTACACACTCGTCCGCGGCGAGGCCGTCGACTGGTACCCGTACCCGTTCGTGGACGTCTCGAGGATCGGCTACGACGGCGTGCTCGGGCGTTCGGTCGTGCTGGTGATCGGATTCGCCGCCGCGGGGGCAGCGCTGCTCTGGCTCGGGAACCGGCGAGCGAGGTAGCTCAGCCGAGCGTCCGGATCTCGAACCGCGTCGCCGCTCGCGACCACGACGTCGGAGACGAGCTCGGGCGGGAAGATCCCGTGGTCGACCACGCCGGCTTCGGCGGAGAGCCGTTCGGCGAGCGCCCGCGGATCGTCGAACGAGCCCGTGTAGTCGGCGATGACGCCTCCGTCCGGGCTCCGCGGGACGTCGCGCAACGTGACCGCGCCGAGTCGCCGCAGCGTCGCCGCGATCCCGAAGTCGAGGAGCTCGAGCGGGATCGGAGGCGCCAGCTGCTCGACGAGCTTGTCCGACCCCACGATCACGACGAAGCGGTCGGCCGCAGCGGCGACGGCCTTCTCACGCGTGTGCGCAGCACCGCCACCCTTGACGAGCCAGCCCTGCGGGTCGACCTGGTCGGCGCCGTCGATCGCGATGTCGAGGCGAGCCGGCGCCTCAGTACCGGCGAACGTCTCGACGTGCAGGCCCAGCTGGCGCGCTGCGCTCTCCGTCGCAGGCGACGTGGCGACGCACCGGAGGTCGCGCGCGCGGGCGGCCAGCGCCGACAGCAGGTACGCGACCGTCGAGCCGGTGCCGAGACCGACGACCATCCCGTCCTCGACGAGCTCCGCGGCAGCCTCGGCGGCGAGCCGCTTCTCGTCCTCGAACGCCATCGAGGAGGACGCTACCCTGAGACGACCGTGGAGCACAGCCCCGAACGCGAGCTGAAACTGGCCGCAGGCACAGACTTCCGAATGCCGAGCATCTACGGCCTCGGCGGCGCGACGGTGCGCAGTGCCCCTCCCGAGCGGAACGACACGACCTACTACGACACGGACGATCTGCAACTCGCGCGCTGGGGCGCCAGCCTGAGGCACCGTCCGGGTGAGGGCTGGACGGTGAAGCTGCCCGCGGAGCGCGACGCGCCGTTCCTCGTGCGCCCCGAGATCGTGTTCGAGGGAAACGGCGGTCGACCTCCGTCGGCGGCGGTGGAGCTCGTCCGCGGATTCGTGCGGGACCGAGAGCTTCGCGTGCGGGTGCGCATGACGACGATCCGGCGCCGGACCGGATTGCACGACTCCGACGGACGGCTCATCGGCGGCGTCGTCGACGACGCCGTCTCCGTGCTCGACGACGGGCGCCCGCCGTCCAGCTTCCGCGAGCTCGAGGTCGAGATCGGCGACGAGATGACCCCAACGCTGCTCGACGCGCTCGTCGAGCGCCTACGCCAGGCGGGCGCCGGGTCGCCCGATCAGACGGCCAAGTACATCCGTGCGCTCGCGGACCACGCCCCGCTGACGCCCGAAATCCCCGTCCCCGACCTGGCTGGCGACGCGGCGGCGGGCGAGGTCGTGCGGCGCGCGATCGCGCTCTCCGTCATCCGGCTCATCCTCCACGACCCGGTCGTTCGCCTGGACCTCGATCCGGAAGGGGTGCACCAGGCTCGCGTCGCCACGAGGCGTCTGCGCTCCGACCTGCGGACGTTTCGCGCGCTCGTCGAGCCGGGCTTCGCGTCCGCGGTGCGCGACGAGCTCGGCTGGCTCGCGGCGATCCTCGGCGAGGTGCGTGACGGCGACGTGCTGCTCGAGCGCTTTCGTCGTCGGATCGCGGAGCTCTCCGACGAGGAGCAGTCGCGTGCTGCAGCCGTGCTCGAGACGCTCGAGCAGGATCGCGATGCCGCGCACGCGCGGCTCATGGAGACGCTTCGGAGCTCGCGCTACGTCGAGCTCCTCGAGCTCCTCGTGCGCGCCGCGAACGCGCCGGCGCTCGTCGACGCAGCCGACGCTCCGGCACTGGAGGTGGTTCCAGGGCTCGTGCGCCGCCCGTGGCACGCGCTCGCGAAGCGCGTGAAGGCGCTGGACGCGAATCCGTCCGACGAGGAGCTCCACGAGATTCGCATTCGCACGAAGCGCGCGCGGTACGCGGCGGACGCCGTCGCACCCGTCGTCGGCAAGCAGGCACGGAGCTTCGCCCGGGCGGCCGCCGGGCTCCAGGAGGCACTCGGCGACGTGAACGACGCCGTGGTCGCGGCGCGCTGGCTCGATGAGTGGCGGAATCGAGGCCACGACGCAGGCGAGATCCTGGCGGCCGAGGCGCTGGCTGCATCGGAGCGCGCGAGCGCGACCCAGCTTCGGGCAGGCTGGCGCACCGCCTGGGAGAAGCTCGCCGCGCCCGAGCTCCGCGCCTGGATGTGAGCGCGCAGGTCCGCGCCGCGGGCGGGCTCGTCTGCCGCCGCGACGCCGACGGAGCCACGGAGATCCTGCTCGTGCACCGACCTGCCTACGACGACTGGTCGTTTCCGAAGGGCAAGCTCGAGTCCGGCGAGACCGAGGAGGAGGCGGCGACGCGCGAGGTCGAGGAGGAGACCGGCCTGCGCTGCACGTTGGAGCGCGAGCTCGCGACGACGCGCTACGTGGACGCGCGCGGTCGCACGAAGAGCGTCCGCTACTGGCTGATGACCGAGGTCGGAGGCCGGCTCGAAGCTGCGAACGAGATCGACGAAGCGCGTTTTGTCCCGATCGCCGAGGCGGCCACACTGCTCACGTACCCGCGTGACCGCGAGCTCCTCGAATCGCTCGAGCCGCGGTCGGGGCGATGAGCACGATCCACGTCATTCGACACGCGAAGGCGAAGAACCGCCTCACGTGGGAAGAGCCCGATCACGTACGACCGCTGACGAAGCGCGGCCGACGCGAAGCGCTGGCGATCGCCGCGCGACTCGGAGGAGAGCCCGTGGCGAGGCTGGTGTCGAGCCCGTTCGTGCGCTGTTTGCAGACCCTCGAGCCGCTCGCGCTGCAGCTCGAGCTCCCGATCGAGACGACCGACGAGCTGGCGGAGGGTGCCGGCGGTGAGGCCGCGGTCGAGCTCCTCCTCTCCCTTGCGGAGACCGGGTCGATCGCATGCTGCACGCACGGCGATGTCGTGTTCGAGATCGTCGACCTCGTCGCGCGCTCGGGCGTGTCGCTCGACGGGCCGGCTGAGGCGCCGGTCGCGAGCTCCTGGGTACTCGACGTCGAGGACGGACTGTTCGTGCGCGCACGGTTCGTCGACCAGCCGCCGCGCTAGGCAGCAGCCCCGACGAGCTCCGAAGCCCGCTCCGCGATCATCACCGTCGGCCAGTTCGTGTGACCGCGCGGCAGCTTCGGGATGACGGACGCATCGACGATGCGCAGTCCCGCGATCCCGCGGACGCGCAGCTGCGGATCCACCACCGACCCGACATCCGACCCCATGCGACACGTTCCTGCCGGGTGGTAGAGGGTCTGCGACAGCGCGCGGATGTGTGCGAGGAGCGCGTCGTCCGATCGTGCTTCCGCACCCGGAAGGATCTCGGCGTCGACGAGCGATGCGAGCGGCTCCTGCGCGAGCACGCGGCGTGCGAGTCGAAGGCCGCGGAGAAGCGTCGCCGCGTCCTCGCCGTCCGGGTCGGTGAGGTAACGCGGGTCGATCGCGGGCAGCACGCGTGGGTCGGCCGAGCGAAGGAGGACGGTTCCGGAGCTTCTCGGCTCGAGGAGGACAACTGCGAGCGTGAGGCCGTGCTCGCTCGGGGGCTTGAGCCCTTCCTCCTCGAACAGGACCGGGGCGAGGAGGAGCTCGAGGTCGGGAGCCTGCAAGTCGGGGCGTGAGCGCACGAAGGCGACGGCCTCGCCGAGGTTCGACGTGAGCGGGCCGCGTCCGAGGAGCGCCCAGCGGACGAGGTTGGGCAGGGACTCCGCCGAGGCGAGCGTCTCGACGCCCTTCGTGCGCACGAGCAACCCGTTCGCGAGGTGATCGAGCAGGTTCGCACCGACCGACGGGTGCTCGCGCACGACCTCGACGCCCGCCGCTTCCAGAGGTCCGCGCGGGCCGATCCCCGAGAGCTGGAGCAGATGCGGCGTCCCGATCGCCCCGGCACACAGGACGACCTCGCGCGAGCAGCGCACCTCGTCCTCCGGCTCGTCGCCGTCCGGGCGAAAGGCCACGCCGACAGCACGTCCACCCTCGACGAGGACGCGAGTGACGAGCGCGTCGGTGACGACGGTGAGATTCGGCCGCCGGCGCGCCGGCGCGTAGTAGCCGTCGAGAACGCTGAAGCGCCGGCCGCGGCGTTGCGACACGGGGACGAAGCCGGCACCCTCGTTGTCCTCGCCGTTGAGATCTGCCGCGGGTGGGATTCCGACACCGTGCGCCGCGTGGACGAACGCCTCGGCGAGGACGTGCCGGTCGGGAAGGTCGGCGAGCGGAAACGCTCCGGCGGCGCTGCGTGCGAAGACAGGCTCGACGTCGTTCCACGACCAACCCGGGCATCCGGCTGCCGCCCAGCCGTCGTAGTCGGCGCGGTGCCCCCGCAGAACCATCATCGCGTTCATCGCGGCTGAGCCGCCAAGCATGCGCCCCCGCGGGAACACGACCTCGCGCCCGTCGAGCGCCGGCTGGGGCGTCGTCGAGTCGCCCCAGTCGACCTCCGTGCGGTAGAGCTTCGAGAAGGCCGCCGGGATCCGCACGTGGAGCTTGCGCGACCGCCGCCCGGCCTCGATGAGCAGAACCGAGAGGTCCGGGTTCTCCGTGAGACGCGACGCGAGGACGCAGCCAGCCGTCCCACCGCCGACGATCACGACGTCGTGCACGGGCCGAGGATAGGTCGTGATGCTCTCGGCACGAAGCCGTGTCCCACCTGTGACGGGTTACGCGCCTAGCCTCGCTGCATGGCGACTGCGACGATGAGCACTGCGAAGAAAGGCGCTCCCAAGGCGGCCACCGCGGCGACGCCATGGGGCCCGGCGACGCTCCTCGAGGAAGCAACGGTTCCACAACGCGTCGGCGACAAGCGGTTTGCTGTCGTCGTTCAGCTCCTCGAAGCCGGGAACGGAGAGCGGCTCATCCGCTTCGCCTACACGACCGACGGGTCCGCGAGGCGCGGTCCCGTCACCATGCGGGCGCGCGACCTCGAGCGACTGCGGGCGGCGCTCGAGCGCGCGCCCGTTCTGCAGGAGGCGCTTGGGCTCTAGCGCTGCCCGGCGCGCGAGATGGGCGCGTGCGCCTACGCAGGCGCGAGCGCAGCGCGGTGCATCGGTCGCCGCGTCGACGAGAGCCGCGAGCAGGAGCCCTCCGTCGGCCGAGCCCAGAAGCGGGTCGACGGCGTGCTCCGGATGCGGCATGAGCCCCATGACGTTCCCGGCCTCGTTGACGACCCCGGCGACGTTGCCGAGAGCACCGTTCACGTCCTCGGCGTAGCGGAGGACGATCTGCCCGCGCGCCGCGAGCTGCACGAACGTGCCCTCGTCCGCGTACCAGGCGCCCTCGCCGTGCTTCACGGGAATCACGAGCTCCTGCCCGAGCGAGCAGCGGCCCATGACGGGCGAAGCCGTGCTGTCGACGCGGAGCGTGGCGTCTCGGCACACGAACTCGAGCTGCTTGTTCGCGCGGAGCACCCCCGGAAGGAGCCGGGCCTCGCAGAGGATCTGGAACCCGTTGCAGATACCGAGGACAGGCCCTCCGGCTGTAGCGAAGGCTCGGACGGCGTCCATCACGGGCGAGACGCTCGCGATCGCGCCGGTGCGAAGGTAGTCGCCGTACGAGAATCCTCCGGGGAGCACTACTGCTCCGACGTCGGCGGGAAGCTCCGCGTCCTGGTGCCAGATGAGGACGGGCTCGGCACCGACCGCTCCCAGCGCCCACGCGGCGTCGCGGTCGTCGTTCGACCCGGGAAAGACGACGACGGCGACGAGCGGCCTGTCCGTCACTCGTCCTCGATTCGGATCTCGAAGCTCTCGATGAGAGGATTGGCCAGAAGCTCGGAGCACATGCGCTGTACCTGCGTCTGCGCCTCTTCGCGGTCGTTTGCGGAGAGCTCGAGGTCGACGACACGACCGATCCGTACGGAGGCGACGTCGAAACCGAGTTTTCGCAGCGAGTGGCGCACTGCATCGCCCTGCGGGTCGAGGATGCCGTCCTTCGGACGCACGACCACCATTGCCTTCACAGGACCACCTCCGGGTTGGAGACGTATGCGTCGAACGGGAGCTCCGTGAGCCGCTCGAACGCCTCGACGTACCGCGCTCGCGTCCCGGCGACGACGTCGTCCGGCAGATCCGGTCCGGGCGCGGTCTTGTTCCATCCGGTTCGCTCGCACCAGTCGCGGACGAACTGCTTGTCGAACGACGGCTGCGGGCGCCCGGCCGCGTAGCTCGACGCCGGCCAGAAGCGCGACGAGTCGGGTGTCAGAGCCTCGTCGCCGAGTACAACCGATCCGTCGGGCGCGACGCCGAACTCGAACTTCGTGTCGGCGAGGATGATCCCGCGACCCTCTGCGTGCTTCGAGGCGAAACGGTAGAGCGCTATAGACGCCTCCTTGGCCGCTCGGTACGCCCCGTCGCCGCAGAGGGCGGCTGCGCGCTCCTCGTCGATGTTCTCGTCGTGGCCTTCGACCGCCTTCGTCGCAGGCGTGAAGATCGGCTCTGGGAGTCGCGACGCCTCCTCGAGACCCCGGGGAAGCGCGTGTCCGCACACCACTCCCGTGTCGCGGTAGTCCTTCCACCCCGAGCCGGCGAGGTACCCCCGCACGACGCATTCGATCGGGAGCATCTCGAGGCGCCGGCAGATCATGGTGCGGCCGTCCTCGCCGAGGCGGAGAAGGTGATTCGGAACGATCTCGTGCGTGCGCGAGAACCAGAACGCCGAGAGCCCGGTGAGCACCTTGCCCTTGTCCGGGATCGGCGTCGGCAGGACGACGTCGAACGTCGAGATGCGATCGCTCGCGGCGAGCGCGAGCGTCCCGTCGTCCAGGGCGTAGAGCTCGCGGACCTTGCCGCTTCCGACGTGCGTGGCGTCGAGGCTCACGTGCGCACCTCTTCTGCGTGCATGCGCGCGGGAACCCGCGCGAATATGGCGTCCACGTGCGTCGTATACGCCGCGAGGTCGAAGGCCTGGCCAAGATCGACCCGCGACGCGATCTGCGAGTCTGACCGGACGAGGCCGCGGAAGTCGAGCCCTTCGTCCCACGCCCGCATCGCGTGCAGCTGCACCATCCGATACGCCTCGTCACGCCCGAGTCCCGACTCGACGAGCGCGAGCAGCAGACGTTGGCTGAAGAAGAGACCTCCCGTCGCCTCGAGGTTCGCGCGCATCCGCTCGGGGCGCACGACCAGCCCTTCCATCAGCCAGGCGAATCGATCGAGCATGTAGTCGATCGCAAGGAACGCGTCCGGGAGCACGACGCGCTCGGCCGACGAGTGCGAGATGTCTCGCTCGTGCCAGAGCGCGACGTTCTCGAGACCGACGTGTGCGTACCCACGCACGAGCCGCGCGAGACCGCAGATGCGCTCGGCGACGATCGGATTGCGCTTGTGCGGCATCGCCGAAGAGCCCTTCTGCCCCTGCGCGAACGGCTCTTCGACCTCCCGCACCTCGGTGCGCGCGAGGTGCCGGATCTCCAGGGCGAAGCGATCGAGCGACGACGCGAGGATCGCGAGCGACGAGAGCAGCTCGGCGTGCCGGTCGCGCTGCAGGATCTGGGTCGAGGTCGGGGCCGGCTCCAGCCCGAGAGCTTCGCACGCGAGCCGCTCGACCTCCGGCGTCGTGGTCGCGTACGTCCCGACCGCGCCCGACAGCTTGCCGACGCACATTCCCGCGAGCGCGCGGTCCACCCGTGCTCGATCGCGATCGAGCTGGAACACCCAGCCGAGAAGCTTGAGCCCGAACGTCGTCGGCTCCGCGTGCACGCCATGCGTGCGCCCGATGGTCACGGTCGAACGGTGCTCTTCGGCGAGCGCAAGAACCGCGGCCGACACCCGGTCGATGCCATCGCGAACCAGAGAGCCACCGGCCTGGATCGTCAGCGAGAGCGCGGTGTCGACGATGTCGGACGAGGTGAGCCCGAAGTGGAACCAGCGCCCGTCGGGCCCGAGGTCGGCGGAGACGGCATCGACGAACGCGGCGACATCGTGATTCGTCGTCCGTTCGAGCTCCGCGACGCGCGCCGGGCTCGGAACGCGCGCCCGCTCTCGGACGCTGCGCGCGCTCGCCGACGGAACTGCGCCAACCTCGGCCCAGGCATCGAGAGCCGCGAGCTCGACAGCAAGCCAATGCTCGAGCTTCGCCTCCTCGGACCAGACCGCGGACATCGCAGGTCTGGCGTAGCGTCCGATCACTGGGGCAATTCTAGTCGGCGCCCCCGAAGACGCAGCTTTCACTCATTCGGCACGGTTCCGTTCACCACCCGTGCGCGGGCCGGGACTACACTCGAAAGTGGGTGGAGGCAAGGGGTGGCCCCAGGGTGATCGGTGCAATTACGAGTCGCCGACGACGTCCACCCCGGCCCCCGAAGCGGCGGCCTCGGCGATGTCGGAACGAAAACGCATCCCTGGGAACGAGACTTGCCCCACTGCGTCGTAGGCCATCGTCCGGGCGTCCGCGATCGACGGTCCGCGGCCGGTGACCGCAAGGATGCGACCGCCGTTCGTCACGAGCCGGTCTCCCTGTCGTGCCGTCCCCGCATGGAATATGAGCGCCCCCAGCGCCTCGGCCGAGTCGACACCCTCGATCGCGCCGCCGCGATCGCCCTCCACCGGGTACTTCTCGGCTGCGAGGACGACTGTCACGGCAGCGTCGGGCACCCAGCCGAGCTCGATTCCCGAGACGTCACCGCGCGCTGCCGCAACGAGCACCTCGAGTAGATCGCCCTCGAACAGCGGGACGACGGCCTGCGTCTCGGGGTCGCCGAACCGACAGTTGAACTCGAGAACTCGCGGCCCTTCGGGAGTCAGCATCAGGCCGGCGTAGAGCAGTCCGACGAAGGGCGCTCCCCGCGACGCGAGCTCGTCGAGAACGGGGATGTGCACTGCCTCGACGAGCGCCCGCGCCTCGGACGCCCCGACACCCGAGACCGACGCGTACGCGCCCATGCCTCCGGTGTTCGGCCCTGCGTCGCCGTCGAAAGCCCGCTTGAAGTCCTGTGCCGAGACGAGCGGCAGTGCCGAGCGGCCGTCGCAGATCGCGAACAGCGAGACCTCCGGCCCTTCGAGGAGCTCCTCGACGACCACGTCACCGGCGGCGCCGCCCTGCAGAGCACGCATCGCCTCGTCGACCTCGGTCTCGGAGCGACAGACGTAAACCCCCTTTCCGGCGGCGAGCCCGTCCGCCTTCACGACGCACGGCGGGCGCGCGATCGCGAGCCGCGTAGCCGTCGGCACGCCCGCGGCAGCCATGACCTCCTTCGCGAACGCCTTGGAGCCTTCGATCCTTGCGGCCGCAGCGCTCGGTCCGAAGACGAGGAAGCCGAATCGGCGAAGCGCGTCGGCGAGGCCGAGCACGAGCGGCAGCTCGGGCCCCACCACGACGAGGTCTGCTTCGAGCGAGCGCGACAGACCAAGCAGCCCCTCCGCGTCCTCCGGCCGGATGGGATGACATTCGGCGACAGCGGCGATCCCCGGGTTCCCGGGTGCGGCGTGCAACTCCGTCAGCGTCCGCGACTGCGCGAGCTTCCAGGCAAGCGCATGTTCGCGACCGCCCGAGCCGACGACGAGTACCCGCACCGTTCGAGTCTAGTGAGCACCCTCGGCCGGTTAGCCTGTCGCCGTGGACGATGTGACGGTAGCGCAATGGCTCGCGAACTACGTCGACGCGTGGCGAACCTACGACGAGGCGGCGATCGGTGCGCTCTTCAGCGAGGACGCCGTGTATCGGTTCCACCCCTGGGACGAGGGCGACGAGGCTGTCCGAGGACGCGAGGCGATCGTCTCGAACTGGCTGGAAGAGCCCGACGCAGCGGACTCGTGGACGGCGGAGTACCGCCCGTGGGCAGTAGACGGCGTCCGCGTCGTGGCGGTCGGCACGACGCGCTACCTCGCCGAGGGCCCAGAAGGCGTCGAGCGCGAGTACCACAACGTCTTCCTCCTCGAGTTCGACGCCGACGGCCGGTGCAAGGAGTTCACGGAGCTGTACACGCGACGCTCCGACTGACGCGGCTAGCCCAGCGCGAGCACGTGCTCGCGGGCTGCGCCGGTTCCGACGAGCGTGACCGGCACGCCGAGCGCCTGCTCGACGAACGAGACGTAGGCCCGCGCCGCCTCGGGCAGCTCGGCGTCGATGTGTGCGCCCCAACCCGGCAGCACCTCGAACACCGGGCGGCAGTGGTGGAAGTCGCTCTGGTGCGCCGGGAAGTCCTCGGTCTCGGAATCGTCCGGCAGCCGGTAGCGAACGCAGACCGGGAGCTCCGAGAACTCGGACAGGACGTCGAGCTTCGTGAGCGCGAGCGAGGTGATCCCGTTCACGCGTACCGCGAACCGCAACGCGACCAGATCGAGCCAGCCGCAGCGCCGCTCGCGACCCGTGACAGTCCCGAACTCGTGCCCGAGTGACTGCACGCGTTCGTGGTCCGGCCCGGCGATCTCACTCGGGAACGGCCCCTCACCCACGCGCGTGACGTACGCCTTCGCGACCCCGAGCACCTCGTCGATTCGGTTCGGGCCGATCCCGAAGCTGACCGCAGCACCGGCAGCGATCGGGCTCGACGACGTCACGAACGGATACGTCCCGTGATCGAGGTCGAGCAGGGTCCCCTGCGCGCCCTCGAAGAGCACGCGCTCACCGTTCCGAAGAGCTCGATCGACGAGGAGCGAGGTGTCGGCGACGTATGGCGCGAGCCGCTCGGCGAATACGAGCTGCGTCGAGACGACCTGCTCGACGTCGAACGGCTCGAGCTCGTACACGCGCTGGAGCCAGACGTTCTTCTCGGTCACCGCGAGCTCGAGCTTCTGGCGCAGAATCTTCGGATCGAGGAGGTCCTGGACGCGGATCCCGATCCGCGTCGCCTTGTCCGCATACGCCGGCCCGATCCCGCGGCGGGTCGTGCCTATCTGCAGCCGACCCAGGCGCCGCTCGCGCGCCCCGTCGAGTGCGACATGCCACGGCATGACGAGGTGTGCATTTCCGGAGACGAACAGCAGCCCCTCCGTCTCATGCCCGCGCGCTTCGAGCTCGTCGAGCTCCGCGATGAGGACGCCGGGGTCGACGACGCAACCGGCGCCGATCGCGCAGCGCTTCCCCGCGATGACTCCGGTCGGGATCTGGCGGATCTTGTACGTCTCGTCGCCTACCACGACCGTGTGGCCGGCATTCGGGCCGCCCTGGTAGCGGCAGACGAGGTCGGAGTCCTGCGCGAGCAGGTCGACGATCTTTCCCTTCCCCTCGTCGCCCCATTGCGCGCCGACGATCACGGTGGCTGGCACGCGCGCCAGTCTTGCACTTGTGACTACCGCACGGCGGCAAGCTCGGGCTCGTCGACCGGGTTCGTATGGACCGCCGAGACGGCCGGTAGTCCGGACGCGGCGCATGGGCTCTCCGCCCCGGCGCGATTGCCGACGATCACGTCCGGGGTGCCACCGAGCCGACGCAGCCGGACGAGGAGCGGCAGCGCTGCGGTCGTAGCGAGGCCACCGACGACGAACGCCGAGCCGACGCTGCGTGCCTCCCCGAGCGCGCCGAGTCCGAGCTGCCCGCCGATGCCGCCAGCACTCGAGACCATCGAGTCGAAGGAGACGACGGTGGCGCGTTGCTCCGACGGCACGACCTGATGGAGGTACGCCGACCGAACGGGACTGGTGACACCCGACGACGCCATGACGACAAGGAGCGCCGCGAGCGCCACCCAGAACGAGTTCGCAAGCCCGACGACGACGGCCGCGCACGTCGAGATCGCTGCCGCGCCGAGGAGCAACGTCGTTCGCCTGCCGCAGTAATGGGACGCGAAAGCCACGATCTGGTTGCCGGCCATCATCGACAGCGCGACTCCGGCGGCGACGAGTCCCGCGACCCAGATCGCGTCGCTCTCGAGGAGCTCCAAGAGGTACGGCTGAGCGGCGTAGAACCCCCATGCGAAGAAGCCCATCTGCACGGCTGACGCAAGCATCAGCAGACGGAGGCTTGGCTGCCCCCACCCGAACTCGACGCCCGCCTTCGCATTGCGCGCGATCTCACCCGGCAGCTCGCCCCGTGAGACCCGACGCGGTTCGAAGCCGAGGTCGTGCATCACCGCGTACGCCACGACGAAGACCGCGAGCAGGAGCACCGACCGCACGACGTACGGGAGCGAGAGGTCGATCTGCCCGAGCAGGCCGCCTCCGACCGTCCCGACCAGCATCGCCGCGCCGGTGACCTGCTGCCCCCGCGCAAAGACGCGGTCGAGGAGCCCCGCGTAGCCGGTGGCGGACAGCGCGTCGACCAGCCAGGCCTCCATCGCACCCGAATAGAACGTGAACCCGAGGCCCATGCCGACGGAGACCAGGGCGAACGGCACGACCCCCGCGCCGACCTCTGCGAGCCCCACGTACATGAGCGTCGTCACTGCCAGGACCGTGACGGACAGGAGGAACGAGAGCCGCCGACCGAGCGTGTCCGCGACGACCCCGGTGGGTATCTCGAACACGACCATCCCGGCCGAGAAGGCCGCGTTGGCGATGAATACCTCGAAGAAGCTGAGCCCCGCGCCGAGCAGGAAGAGCGTGTTGACACCCCAGATGAGTGCCGCCGACAGCGTGTACAGCCCCGCAAGCGTGAAGTAGCCCGCGAGGATGCGCCGGCTCGCAGGCGCCTGCGGTGCGGCGGCCTCGGACATGCCGCAAGCCTATGGATGCGCTACGAGGCTACGCAGCCGCGAGCTCAGCGAACCTCTACTCAGCGGCTAGCTATGCCGCGGCCAGATCGGCGAACTTCGCGTACCGCCGGAGCCAGGACAGCTTGATCATTCCGGTCGGCCCGTTGCGGTGCTTCGCGAGGATGATCTCGGCGATGCCCTGCTGGTCGGACTCCTCAGCGTTGTAGTACTCGTCGCGATAGACGAAGAACACGAGATCCGAGTCCTGCTCGATCGAGCCCGAGTCGCGCAGGTCGGAGAGGATCGGCCGCTTGTCCTGGCGCTGCTCGACCGCGCGCGAGAGCTGCGACATCGCGAGGATCGGCACCTCGAGCTCGCGCGCGAGCACCTTGAGCGCGCGGGAGATCTGCGAGACCTCCTGCACGCGGCTCTCGACGTTCCGATCGGAGGCCATGAGCTGGAGGTAGTCGACGATGATGAGCCCGAGGCTCGGCTCGCGGGACTTGAGTCGCCGCGCCTTCGAGCGGAGCTCCATGATCGTCGTCGATCCCGTGTCGTCCACGTAGATCGGCGCCTTCATCAGCCGGTCACACGCGGCCGTCAGCCGTGGCCAGTCGTCGGGTGCAAGGCGTCCCGTCCGCAATCGCTGCGACTCCACCTTCGCCTCGCTGCACATCATCCGCTGCGTCACCTCGGACTTCGACATCTCGAGCGTGAACAGCGCGACCGGCGTCTGGTGCCGCACGCCGAGGTTCGCAGCGATGCAGAGGCCGAGCGCCGACTTCCCCATCGACGGCCGCGCAGCGAGGATGACGAGGTTGCCCGGCTGGAAGCCCGAGGTGAGGAGGTCGAGCTCCTTGAACCCCGCCGGAACACCGGTGATCTCGGCGCCCGCCTCGTAGAGGTGCGTGATGCGCTCGAAGCTCTCCTTGAGGAGCACCTCGATGTGCGCGAAGTCGCTCGTCGTCCGTTGCTGTCCGAGCTCGAAGACGATCTGCTCGGCGCGATCGACGAGGTCGGAGACCTCACCCTCGCGCTCCTGGCCCAGCCGCACGATCTCCTGGCCCGCGCGGATGAGCCCGCGCAGCGTCGCCATCTCCTTGACGATGCGTGCGTAGTGCTCGACGTTCGACGCGGCCGGGACGAGCGCGGCGAGCTCGGCCACGCGCGCCTGCCCACCGGCGGCGTCGAGCTCTGCGCGCTCCTCGAGCTCGTTGACGAGCGTGATGGCGTCGACGGGCTCGCCCTTCGACCACAGGGAGAGCGCAGCGCGATAGACCTTTGCGTGGCTCTCGCGATAGAAGTCGGCTGCGTCGAGGATCTCGCTGACCGTGCCCACCGCGACGGGCGAGAGCAGCATCGCGCCGAGAACCGACTCCTCGGCTTCGAGGTGCTGCGGCGGTACGACCGCGCTCAGACGCTCGCCGACACGGTCGAGCTCGGTGCGACTCACGCGGCGATCTCCAGCGAGGCTCGGCACAACCTCGAGGAGAAAGGCGCTCGTGGGGAAGACATCGTCTCGCCCGCGAACGCGACCCAAAGGCGAGTGTTCCTCACGGGTCGGGAGTCAAGCCGTCCGGAGCGGCCGCGTCCAATCGGGCGGGGAGAGACGACGGGACCTCCCCGGTGCAGGGAGAACAGAACATACGTTCCGATGTTATCCCCGCCCGCGGACGGCCTGTCGACAGGTCGGCCACGGTTGTCCACCCGGAAACATGCGCAGCGAGCGGGAACTTCCTCCCGGGCTCCACACCGCTGTGGAGAACCGTGGGGACGCCGAGAGCGGCTGCTACGACGGCGCGGTGCCCGCGACCACCAGCGGTCGCAGGAGGCGCGCGAGGCCCATCGCACCCGAGACCGTGAGGTGCAGGCCGTCCTCCCGGAACCACGGCTTGCCGCGGCTGTACGCGTTCCAGTCGGCGACGACGAGGCTCTTCCGCCAGCGACGCGCTGCATTCCGAATCCGCGCGTTCACCTGCGCATAGTTGGAGGTGGTCTCGCGCAGCGTCACCCAGATCGCCGCCTTCACGCCGGCCGCTCTCAGCGCGCGCATGACGCGATCGACGTCGTATACCGCCGTCCAGTCGTTGTAGCCCACGTTGATCACGACGACGGACCCGAGCGTTCGGCGCTGTACGCCGATCACCTGGAGGGCCGTCGCGGGCGTCGCGCCCTGGAAGACGCAACTCGTCGCGACGAGCCGTCGACAGACCACCGCGTCCGAGCGGAGGTCGAGTCCCTTGCCGAGGTACCGACGGGCTGCGGGCACGTAGTCGAAGGACGCGGCGATCGAGTCGCCGATCAGTGTGACGCGGGTCTTCGCCGCGGTGTCCGCCATGGACGGTGCCGCGGCGAGGAGGGCGAGGGCGGCGACGACGATCCCCACGACGGCGCGAGCCGCGATGCGACCGCTACGCAGCCGTTGGCGGGAGCTCTTCGTCGTCGTGCTGGGGTCCATCGGACTCGGTGCTTTCTTCGACGTCAGCGTTCGGCTCCCCTTCGGCTTCGGCCTCCGCGAGGACTTCGGCGATCGCCGCGTCGGCTTCGGCATGCTCGGCGGCTGCCGCTGCCACCGCTGCAGCTTCGGCCGCTTTGGCCTCCGCTTCGGCAGCTTCGAGCGCGGCGAGCTCTTCCTCGGGCGGGAGCTCCCCGCCCTCCGGCACGACGAGCGTCTTCACCTCGACGTCCACGTCGGCGAAGAGCTCGATCGGGATCGAGTAGCGACCGATCCGCTTGAGCGGGTCGGTGGCGATCTTGCGCCGGTCGACCCGCACCTTCCGCGCGCGCCAGATCTCGTCCGCGATGTCGGACGGCGTCACCGAGCCGAACAGCGACCCGGTCGGCCCGGCCTTCACCTCGAAGCGGAGCACCGTCTTGCCGAGAAGCTCCGCGATCTCCTGCGCCTGCTCGGCCGTGCGCGCCTCGTGCTTCGCACGCTGGGCGTCCACCTTGCGCATCTCGGCGACCCGGGCCGCCGTCGCATTCTCGGCAAGCCGGCGCGGGAGGAGGTAGTTGCGGGCATAGCCGCGCGCGACGTCGACGACCTCGCCGCGCAGGCCGAGCTTCTCGACGTCCTGGAGCAGGATGACTTCCACTATGTGCGCCTCCGCTGAGATCCGCTCGCGCGGATCTCAGCCGCGCAAAGCCCCCTAAAGGCGGCCGCTTCGCGGCCGCGGCGTTGTCTACTCACGATTCCTCCATCAACCGACGTACGGCAGGAGGGCCATCTCGCGCGCCCGCTTGACCGCCGCGGCGACCTGGATCTGGTGGCGCCTGCACGCACCGGTGATGCGGCGCGAGCGGATCTTCCCCTTCTCCGAGATGTAGCGGCGCAGCTGCGCGAGATTCTTGTAGTCGATCTCCTTGACCTTGTCCCGGCAGAAATGGCAGCTCTTGCGCTTGCCGGGGCCGGTCGCCGGGCCTGTGCGCCGACGGGGTTGCTGTTTCTTCTGAGCCATCTATTCGCTCCTAGAACGGAATGTCGTCATCGGTTGGAGACGTGGGAAAGTCTTCGCCTCCGCCTGCACCCGCGCCAGCGCCTGCAGTGGCGCCGGCCGGCACGTAGGACGACTCGCCGTCCTGGCGGCTGCCGAGGAACTGGACGCTCTCGGCGACGACCTCGACGGCCTGGCGCTTGGCGCCGTCCTGCGCCTCCCACTCACGCCACTCGAGGCGGCCGTCGATCGCGACGGGGCGGCCCTTGGAGAGGTACTGCGCGCAGTTCTCGCCCTGCTGGCCCCAGACCGTGATGTCGAAGTAGTTCGGCTTGTCGGTCCACTGACCCGACTCGTCCTTGCGGCGCGTGTTCACCGCGAGCCGTAGCGAGCAGACCGGTGTCCCGGACGGCGTGTGCCGCAGCTCTGGATCCCGCGTGAGATTGCCGACCAGTACGACGCGGTTGATGTTGCCTGCCATCTCCTATGCCTCCTCTTCCTCGACGTCGGACGCGACCACTGCATCCTCGCGCGCCGGCGCGCCGACCGCTACCGGCCGAACGGGACTCCCCTCGATCCGACGTGTCGCCATGTGGCGCATGACCCCGTCGTCGATCCGCAGCACGCGGGACACCTCGTCGAGCGTGCCTGCTTCGCACGTGAAGTGGAGCAAGTGGTAGCTGCCGTCGCCCTTGTGGCGGATCTCGTAGGCGAGCTTCCGCTTCCCCCACACGTCGTGCAGGTCCCAGGTGCCGCCGCCGGACTCGACCTGCTCGCGCGTGCGCGCGACGACTTCCGCCTGGCGGTCGTCGTCCAGGTCAGGGTCGAGCAGCAGCAGAATCTCGTATTCGTTCACGTCCCCGATCTCCTTCCCTCGGTCTGAATCGGCCTCACCGGTCGTGGCGCCGCCGGGAACGGACGGAACCGTGGCGAGGCAGGAAGCCGCGGGATGGTAGCAACCGCGGTCTGATTGCCGCGGTACCATCGCCCCGTGCGCAAGCTCATCAAGCTCGCCATCGTCGCGCTCGGCATCCACGCGTTCCGGCGCTGGCTGAAGAGTCGCCGGGAAGCTCAGGCAATCCCGCCGGCGCCAGCGCCCGCAGCAGACCCCGCCGACGAGCTCCGGCGCAAGCTCGCGGACTCGCGCGACGAGGCTGCGGCGGATGACGTCGAAGAGCCGCCCGCCGCGTCGGTCACGGACCGTCGCTCAGAGGTGCACGAGCAGGGTCGAGCGACGCTCGACGAGATGAAGTCCACCGACGAGGGCTGACCCGGTCGGCGTGGCGGACCCGTCCGAGACGACCGAGGTCTCCCGCGAGCCGACCGAGCACGATGCCGAGCTCGTCAGCGCCGTGCGCGCGCTCGCCGCGCAGGTCGGCAGCCTGAAGGACGACGTCCACGCGCTCCGCACGGAAGCCCACGCGCTTCCGGCGAGCGAGGCGGATCGTCACGGGTGGGACGACAGCGCCGCCCCGGTCGCTGTCCGCGAAGGATCTGCCTGGGTGCGAGTCGGTCGACTCGCCGCGAGCTCGCGGTCTCGCGATCCCGTGGCTCCTCCTCGAGATCGTGTTCCTCGTCGCCGTCGCGGTGCTCTGCGTCGTCGCCGGGCTCGACGCGCCCGCTATCGCGGGCGTCATGGTCGGCGCGTGGGCGCTCGTGGCGCTGGGTGAGTGGTTCGCAGCACGCGCCGACCGCGAGCGCCACGAGTACGTCTACGGCGCAGCAACGCCGATCGCCGCAAGCGTGCCGGACGATCGCTCCTGGTTCGACACGAACGGCGACGACACGCTGCTCGACATGCCGTCTGCAGAACGCCCGCCGCCGCGCCTTCCGCCGGCGGAGTAACGCGGCCGCGGCGCGGCTGACGTCTCGAGGCCATGCTCTTCCCGACCGCAACCTTCGCGATCTTCTTCATGATCGTGCTGCCGCTCTCGTGGGCGCTCATGCGCAGCGGGGAGCGCTGGCGCGCGTTCATCATCGCGGCGAGCTTCGTGTTCTACGCCGGCTGGGACTGGCGATTCTGCTTCCTCCTCGCCTTCTCGATCGTCTGGAACCAGGCGTT
The DNA here is from genome assembly GCA_963820635.1 of uncultured Gaiellaceae bacterium. Taxonomy (GTDB): domain Bacteria; phylum Actinomycetota; class Thermoleophilia; order Gaiellales; family Gaiellaceae; genus GMQP-bins7. The sequence goes on from CAWGAN010000002.1 coordinate 393,368, forward strand.
CGCGCTCGCGATCCACCGCCGCTCCTCCAGACGGGCGAGGAAGCAGCTGCTCGTCGTCGCGCTCGTCGGAAACCTGGGCCTGCTCGGGTACTTCAAGTACTACGACTTCTTCGTCACCTCGACGATCAACCTCTTCGCGCTGGCCGGCATCGACGTGCCGCTCGAGGCGCGGTCGATCCTCCTCCCGGTCGGCATCTCCTTCTTCACGTTCATGGCGATCAGCTACGTCGTCGACGTCTATCGCGGCGACTTCGCGCCGGTCGGCCTGGGCACGTTCGCGGCGTACCTCTCGTTCTTCCCGCACCTCGTCGCAGGGCCGATCGTGCGTCCGGGAGAGCTCATCCCGCAGTTCCAGTCGCCTCGCGACCCGCGCTACGTGGACACCTCGCGCGCGTTCTTCCTCATCGGGACGGGCCTGTTCATGAAGGTCGTGATCGCGAATCACCTCGCCGCGAGCATCGTGGACGAGGTCTTCGGCGCGCCGAACCAGCACTCGTCGCTCGAGGTACTCGTCGGGATCTACGCGTACTCGGTGCAGATCTACGCCGACTTCTTCGGCTACACGAACATCGCGATCGGGATCGCGCTCCTCCTCGGCTTCACCTTCCCGCAGAACTTCGACGCGCCGTACTCGGCCACGTCGATCACGGACTTCTGGCGGCGCTGGCACATGACGCTCTCGCGCTGGCTGCGCGACTACCTCTACATCCCGCTCGGCGGGAACCGCGGCGGGACGCTCCTCACGTACCGCAACCTCATGCTGACGATGCTCATCGGCGGCCTCTGGCACGGGGCCGGCTGGACGTTCGTCGTCTGGGGCGGGATCCACGGGAGCGCGCTCGTCGTCGAGCGCTGGTGGCGCGGGCGGCCAGGGTTCGTCGAGCGGCCGTGGACGCGCGGCCGCCGTGCGTGGCATCGCTTCGTGACGTTCCAGGTCGTCTGCTTCGCGTGGATCTTCTTCCGCTCGGACTCGTTCGCGGACGCGTGGGATCTCATCCAGCGCCTGTTCACCGCCTGGGGCGAGCCCTCGCCGCTCGTGACGTGGGGCGTGGTCGCCGCGATCGCCGTCGGCATCGGCTCGCAGTACCTTCCGCGGCACCTGCCCGTCGCAGATCATGGCTCGCTTCTCCCGGCTTCCGATCCCGGCACAGGCGGTCGTGCTTTCGCTGGCGCTGCTCGTCGTTCACGCAATGGGGCCTGAAGGCGTGGCACCGTTCATCTACTTCCAGTTCTGATGGAGACGCGCGAGACCCCCACCCGACGCCCACGCCGTCGCACCGCCGAAGGAGGACGGCGCCTGCACTCCGCCGGCGCGGCGGTCGTCGTGTCTGCGGCCGGGCTCTTCGTCGCGCTGCTTCTGAATGCACCGGGCCTCCACAAGTCGGCGACGATCCAGCCCGAGGGGTGGAAGCGCGACGTCGCGCTCGGCGTGACCGGTCCGCTCGAGAGCGTCAGCGGTGCGCTCCTGCTCGACCGACCGCGCGCGGCTCTCAAGGCGGCGCTCGGACGGTCCGACGACGACGAGGTCGACACCGCGGTCGCGGCGCCACGACCGAGGCCGACGACGCCGGTTACGACGCCCACGTCACCACCCGAACGAGTCGAGTTCACTCCCGAGAAGAAGCTCCGGCTGTGGATCGCCGGCGACTCCCTCGTCGTCGTGCCGGGTGAGTCGGTGCTCCGGGCGGTCGCGGGGAATCGCGCCGTCGACGCCGCCGACGCGATCGACGCCCGGATTGCGAGCGGGCTCGAGCGCCCCGACGTCTTCAACTGGTTCACGCACGTGCGCGAGGTCATGGAGACGCGGAAGCCCCGCGCCGTCGTCCTCATGTTCGGCGGCAACGACGATCACGGCTTCATGACCGGCATCCCCGAAGGACGCGAGGTCGGCACGTTCGGAAGCCCGACCTGGCGTGCGGAGTACAGGCGGCGCGTAGCGACCGTGATGGAGACGGTGACTCAGAACGGCGGGTACCTCGTCTGGATCGGGCTTCCCCTCTCGCGCGACGCAGACCAGACGCTGCGCTTCGACGTGATCAACGCGATCGCGCAGACCGAGGCGGCCAAGCGGAAGGGTCGCGTCACCTACCTCGACACGTACTTCTTCTTCGCAGGTGACGACGGCGGCTACGCGCAGTACGTCGAGGACGAGACCGGGAAGCTCGTGAAGATGCGGGCGGACGACGGCGTCCACTTCGAGCGCGCCGCGGGCGATCTCATCGCCGACAAGGTGGTCGAGCGCCTCGGCGAGCGCTACGACTTCACGTCGTGGCGGAGACCCTAGGGCAGCGCCCGCGACCTCACGGGCGCGCCGAGGAGGAGCGTACGCGTGTCGGAGAGGATGGTCGCCTTGAAGGTGAGCCCGACACCGACCGAGAACGCCGGCCACACGATCGTCGCCGTGTGTCTTCCCTTGAACGCGATCCACTTCCCGGACCTCGGGCCCGAGCACCGGACGATTGCGGTCCTCTTCCGACAGCCGACCACGACGTCTCCACGCACGACCTGGAGCCTGACCCTCGCGGCAAGCGGAGAGCCGTCGCGATCTGCCACCGTGATGGTGTAGCGCCATGGCGCCCCGACGAGCGGCTCGATCGAGCTCGTGGTCATGGTCGCCCGGACCTGGTCGGCAGCGGCCGCGGACGCTGCCAGGCAGAGAGTTGCCAGGCACGCGAGAGCCAGGAGCCGCATCTGGGACATCTTAGATCGCCGCCAGGCGCCGTCCGACGCGCGGCAACAGAAGGAGCGCCGCAAGCGCCGGAACCGTCGGCAGCCAGAACGAGAACAGCCGGTACACGCCCACTGCGACGAGAGCCAGGGCGAGCGGCACGCCGACCGTCGTCAGCGCGTACGTCAGCGCCGCGTCGACGCCGCCGACGCCTCCAAGTGGAAGGGGCAGGATCATTGCCGCGTGCCCGGTAGCAAACGCCAGAACCAGCTCCGGAAACGGAACCGTCTCGCCGACCGAGCGCAGCGACGCCCACAGGCACGCGAGGTTGCCGGCCCAGTAGAGCACGGTCGCGCCGAGCATTCGGCGCCCCGCCGGATCCACGAGCGCCTCGCGCACCCAGGCCACTGCTGCCACGGCGTACGCGAGGGCGCGCCGCACGAGTGATCCGCCCGGACGCGTCAACAACTCGACACGGCTGGGCTTCGTCGCGACGACCGCGGCCACGGCGAGCGCCGGCACGACGACGAGCCACGGCAACGCGAACGCCCGCGGGACGTCACCCCACGACCCCGTGACCGTCACGAGCGCTGCCATCCACGCCCCGATCCCGAAGGCGACGTAGAAGAGCGCGTTGAAGCCGAGAACACGGACGAGCGCATCCTCCGCAGAGAAACGCGCACGCCGGAAGCACCAGTAGGTCACGGCGATCGCGCCAACGCCTCCGGCGGCGAAGACCCTCGTCGCACCGATGCTGGCGAGCATCACGTACGCACTCAGGCGGAAGCCGGGGTCGGGGGTGCCATTCCAGCCGAACGCCCCGCGGAAGACCGCGGCGTATGCCCCGAGCGAGACGACCTGGGCGCCGAGGCACACGATGAACCAGGTCGAGTCTGCCTTCTCGATCGCATCGCGGACCTCACCGAACCCGGCGGCGCGCACGAGCAGCAGGCCGACGCCGACGACGACCAACACCGCGGCGACCACGCCGAGCCCGACCCGCCACCCCGACGGAACGATCTGGCCTTGGGGGCGATCGTCGCTCACTCGTCACATTCCGCAGTGCCAGGCACAGTCACGCGAGCCGGCGCGCAGCCGCTCCCAGCGCGGCGCCGGCGACGGCGTCGAGGACGTAGTGGTTGGCCGTTCCGGCCACGACCATCGCGACGAGCGGCGCGTAGGCATGCGCGACGGACTTCACCAGCACCGAGTCGGAGCGCGCCGCGATCTCCGCGCCCGTGACGACTGCGAACGCGACGTGCAGGCTGGGCATCGCCGCGACCGGGTTGTAGAAGCGAACGAGCAGCGGGTGCTCGAGGTCGACTCCACTGACGTCGGACATCGTGTCCACGAACCCGTCGAGGACCCGTGGCGGCGCCGTCGGCAGGAGGAGGAACACGGGCTGCGCGCCAACGTGCGCAAGGAGGCACGTCCGTCGGAAGCGGTGGTAGCCGTCGTCGCGTCGGCGGTAGAGGAGCGCGAGCCACCCGACCGTGAGCGTGACGTTGAAGAGGCCGTACCCGACGTTCAGCCCGTGAACCAGCCGGGGGTAACGCAGGAGCGTGCGCTGGACGGCCGGCTCGACGTCCAGTCGCGTGCGTCGCTCGAGCACGACGATTCGCTCCGCGTTCCGCCTCGCGCGCGCCCGTCCGTCGCGGCGCAGGACGCGCCGGGCGACGAGAAGGTAGAGCGCGTATACGCCGAGCCCGAGGGCGACCTCCCTACGAACCGAGAACCGCCTCACGCGCGCGAGCGTACCGCGAGCCTCGCGACGGACGAAACGCAACTAGCCTGCGCGGCGGAGCGGCATGGGCCCGGTGGCCCAGCGGGTCTTCAAAACTCGTGCGGTCGTGTAACCCACGGCTCGGTCGGTTCGACTCCGGCGCCGCTCCGTCTCACCGGCTACCGACACACGGTGCGCCCGCGGTCACCCTCCGAGAAGACGCTCCCACCGACGTGGACAGCCTCCTGCCAGGGAAGACAGCCCTGGTTCTGCGTCGTGCCGGCGAGCAGCAGGATGCCGAGGAACACGGCGGTGAGCACGAGCGCGACGAAGAAGTTCTTCATGGTCATACGCGGAATGTAGTTCTGCCCGCACTCGCCTGACCCTCCCCGTCCGAGGCACTAGGGTCCTCGCTCGGTGACCACGTCCATCGCGATCTCGCCGGAGGAGCACCGCGCTCGCTGCGACGTGCTCCTCGAACGGGCGCAGACAGCCGGCCTGTCGGGTGTCGTGCTCTTCGATCCGACCTACGTCCTCTACTACACGGGCTTCGCGTTCGTGCCGACCGAGCGGCCGATCGCATGCGTCCTCGCCGGGGACGGCACACGGGCCCTCGTCGTCCCACGCCTCGAGGTGGAGCACGCGGAGTCGCGCTCGACGCTCGACCGCGTCGAGCACTACCTCGAGTATCCGGGCGATCCGCGTGCCGACGACGTCCTCCGAACGACGGTGGCCGACATGGGCCTGACGGGAACCATCGGTGCCGACCAGGACGGCTACCCGTGGATCCTCGGCTACCGCGGACCGACCCTCTCGGAGCTCTCGGGCGCGACGGTCGTCCGGGTCGTCGAGGAGATCGAATCGCAGCTGGCGATCAAGTCGGACGCCGAGATCGCGCTCATCCGCGAAAGCGTGCGCTGGGGCAACCTCGCGCACCGGCTCCTCCAGCGGTACACGCGCGTCGGTGTCACCGAGACGGAGGTATCACAGCGTGCGAGCGACGAGGCGACGTTCGCGATGCTCGATGCGATCGGCGAGATCTACCGTGCGCAGAGCGCATTCTCCAGCGGAGCGCACGCCGGCTACCGCGGGCAGATCGGTCGCAACTCGGCGATCCCGCACGCGCTCGCCGGGAACCTCGTCTTCCAGGCCGGCGACGTCCTCGTCACCGGCGCGAGCGCGCCGGTCTGGGGCTACCTGTCGGAGCTGGAGCGCACGATGTTCGTCGGCGAGCCGAGCCCACAGCAGGAGCGGATGTTCGCGCACATGGTCGAGCTCCAGGACGTCGCGTTCGCCGCGATCCGTCCCGGTGCTCCCTGCTCGGACGTCGACAAGGCGGTCCGCGCCTACTACGACGCGCACGACCTCTGGCCATTCTGGCGCCATCACACGGGGCATGCGATCGGGCTGCGCTACCACGAGGGCCCGTTCCTCGACTCGGGAGACCACACGGAGATCCGGCCGGGCATGGTGTTCACCGTCGAACCGGGTCTCTATTCGCCCGAGCTCGGCGGCTTTCGTCACTCCGACACCGTGCTCGTGACAGAAGACGGGATCGAGATCCTGACGTACTACCCGCGCGACCTCGCGAGCCTCGTCATTCCTGCGTAGCCGCCTCCGGGCCTGAGCTCGTTACCGACCGCGATACGCTAGGACGACGAGCACGCGGCGCGAAGGAGGCGACATGAACGCAGCGGTGACCACAGAGCTGAAGACGATCGGGCACTGGATCGGCGGGGAGAGCGTCCAGGGCGATTCCGAGCGGACGGGACCCGTCTACAACCCGGCGACGGGCGAGCAGACGGGCGAGGTGACGTTCGCCTCCGTCGAGGAGATCGACCGCGCCGTCGCGGCTGCCACGGCCGCCCACGCCACGTGGCGCCACTGGTCGCTGTCGAAGCGCGCGGAGCTCTTCTTCCGCATCTACCAGCTCGTCGACGAGCATCGCGAGGATCTCGCGCGCCTCCTGACGGCCGAGCACGGGAAGGTGCTCTCCGACGCGCTCGGCGAGGTGCAGCGCGGGATCGAGGTCATCGAGTACGTCTGCGGGCTCCCCGAGCTCCTCAAGGGCGCCTACTCCGAGCAGGCCTCGACCGGGATCGACGTCTACTCGATCCGCCAGCCGCTCGGCGTCGTCGCCGGCATCACGCCGTTCAACTTCCCCGCGATGGTGCCCATGTGGATGTGGGCGCCGGCGATCGCGTGCGGAAACACGTTCATCCTCAAGCCGTCGGAGAAGGACCCGTCGGCGTCGCTGCTCACGGCCGAGCTGCTCAAGGAAGCCGGCCTGCCCGACGGCGTGTTCAGCGTCGTCCAGGGCGACAAGGTCGCCGTCGACGCGATCCTCCAGCACCCCGGTATTGCCGCCGTCTCCTTCGTCGGATCGACGCCGATCGCACGCTACGTCTACGAGACCGGGACGAAGGCCGGCAAGCGCGTGCAGGCCCTCGGTGGCGCGAAGAACCACATGATCGTGCTGCCCGACGCCGACATCGAGATGGCCGCAGACGCGGCGGTCAGCGCGGGCTACGGCTCGGCCGGCGAGCGCTGCATGGCGGTCTCGGTTCTCGTCGCCGTGGGCGACGCGGGCGACCCGCTGGTCGACGCAATCCGGGAGCGCCTGCCGAAGGTGAAAGTGGGCGACGGCCTCGATCCGTCGTCGGAGATGGGGCCGCTCGTGACGCGCGAGCACCGCGACAAGGTCGCCTCCTACCTCGAGTCGGGCCCGGCGCAGGGCGCAACGCTCGTCGCGGACGGACGCGAGACGGCGCCCGACAACGGTGGCTTCTTCCTCGGCGTCTCGCTGCTCGACGACGTCACGCCCGAGATGGACGCGTACCGCGACGAGATCTTCGGGCCGGTGCTCTCGGTCGTCCGCGTCGCGACCTATGACGAGGCGCTCAAGCTCGTGAACGAGAACCAGTACGGCAACGGTGTCGCGCTCTTCACGCGCGACGGCGGCGTCGCGAGGCAGTTCCAGTTCGACGTGAACGTCGGCATGGTCGGCATCAACGTCCCGATCCCCGTGCCGGTCGCGTACTACTCGTTCGGCGGCTGGAAGAACTCGTTGTTCGGCGACCGCCACATCTACGGGCCCGAGGGCATCGACTTCTACACGCGCACGAAGGCGGTCACGAGCCGCTGGCCCGATCCGGCGACGAGCAGGGTCGACCTCGGCTTCCCGCAGACGCGGTAGTGGCACACCTCCGTCTCGAGGCGGAGGCGGACGGACTCTCCGTCTAGCGCAATGCGGCTGCGATCCGGCGCTGCTGGACGCGTGCAAGCGCAAGAGTCCGGGCTTTGGAGACGTCGAGGCTCAGCACGCCTGCAAAGACCCGGCGGTACCGCCAGGCGACGAGCGTGTAGCCGCCGCTCCCAGCCCCGCGTGCGGCATAGACCCACGCCTCTGCCCCGATGTCGGCCTTGGCCCGCGTCAGCCGACGAATGCCGCTGCGCTTCATCTCGCCGTCGATGTAGCCGAGGTGCGCGCGTGCACCCGAGGTCCGTTCGTAGATGTCGGTTCGCGACTCGATCGACGGGCCGAGTGGGCCGCCCTCCTTGGTCTCGAAGATCGCCTCGAAGCCCGAAACGCGCCCGGTCCGTCTGAAGAACGCGGCGAGCCGCGGCGCGCCCGCCGACTCCTCGGCGTTCGTGAGAACGCCGCGGCGGTCGAGCTGGAAACCCGCAGGGACGTCGACCGGCCTGAGTACCAGCTTGGACGGGTCGACTGAGGCTGCCGACGCGGGTAGCGCGAGCGTGCCGACGAGAGCGAGCGAAACGAGGACCATCCGCATGCTCGCAGTGTGGAACACGCAGTCGACATCCAGGGAGACATCACTCAAGCGAGTGATGCCGACCGCCGATACCTGGCGCGTGAACGAGGACGGCTTCACGCTCGTCGAGCTACTCGCCGTAATCGTCGTCATGGCGATCCTGGTCGCAGTTGCCGTCGGCTTCCAGACCGGTGCCCGCGAGCGCGCGAACGATGCGACGGCGAAGTCGAACATCCGAACGGCCATGCCGGCGATCGAGGCTTACCGCGCGGACAACGGGACGTACGCCGGCATGACCGAAGCGGGGCTGAAGAGCCAGTACAGCCCGGGCGTCCAGGGGATCGTCGTCGTGTCGACCGGAGCGAACGCCTACTGCGTGCGCGCGAGCGCAGGTGGACGGGCGTGGTTCAAGCTCGGGCCCGCCGGACCGATCACGCAGACGGTCTGCTCGTAGCCGCTCGCCGCAGCACCCGCCCGTCGCCCTGCCGGCGCGTCAGCCCGTCCGCATCGAACCGCTCGAGCAGGAGCTGCGCGTCGCGGCGTCCCGTTCCCACGAGATCGCGGAAGCGCGCCAGCGAGATCTCGCCCTCGGCCCGACATTCGGCGAGCAGGACGTCCTTCGCGACGTCGAACGCAGCGGCTCCGATCGCGTAGCCGTCACCGAGGCGAACGAGCCGCCCGTCCGCCTCGAGGAAGCGCGCGAGCTCGTCGTCGGCGACCTTCGTCGCGCGGACCCCGGCCGACGCGAGCTCGTGCTCGAGCGCCGTGGCCTCCGCTTCGCGACCCTCGAGCCTCGCCTCGGCACCGCGGAGATAGAGCTTCGAGCCGCGCCGCTCGAAGGGCAGGCGCGGAAGGACGTCGTCGGCCCAGGGGTCGGCGGGCAGCGGAACACCCGGGTCGATCGGGTCGGCCGCGGCGATCCGCGTGCGGAGATCGTCCTCGTAGGCGGCGAGCCACGCCGCCGAGAATGCCCACGGCCCCGCCCGCTCGACGCCGTCCAGCTCTCCGTCGTGGACGAAGCGCAGGGACTCGATGCGAACCGGCGCCGCGATCGTGGAGGCGACGTCGCCGCGAGCGAGGAGAGCGACGCGAGCCTCGTCACGGTGTCGCGGCGGGACGGGGTCCACAACCGTCCCGCCACCGAGCGTCGTCTCGCCGCGCAGGATCACGCGGTCGCCGCGAGCTGCGACGACGGGAGCTGCGAGTCGGAGCTGGGCGAACTGCTCGCCGAGTCGAACGACGCGCGCTGCCGAGTGCCCCGTCCCGACGTGCACCTGCACGCGCGCGCCGTCCTCGATCGGCTCGATCTCCTCGAGCACGATGTCGAGCCGGTAGGACGTGGGATACCCGGCGCCGGCGACGAGCGCCTCCCCTCGCGCCACGTCGCCGCGCTCGACGCCGGGGAGACTCACCGCGACGCGTTGTCCCGGATCTGCGCGCTCGACGTCTCGATCGTGCACCTGGACGCTCCGCACCCGCACGTCGCGCCCGCTCGGCTCGAGGCGAAGCTGATCTCCGGCGCCGATCGTGCCCGACCACAACGTGCCCGTCGCGACCGTGCCGAATCCAGGGACGGAGAACGAGCGATCGACGTACAGTCGCGTCGGGAGGTCGGTGCGCGCCTGCTCGACGGATTCGGCGGCGCGCTCGAGTGCTGCGCGAAGCTCGTCGAGTCCCTCACCCGTCCGCGCACTGACGCGTACGACATCGGCGTCGGGGACGAGCTCGCGTGCCTCCGCTTCGGCGAGCTCGGCCGTCTCCGCGTCGACCGCGTCGATCTTCGTGAGCGCGACGACGCCGCGCTCGATGCCGAGCAGGCGCAGGATCGCGAGGTGCTCGTGCGTCTGCGGGCGCGCGCCCTCGCCCGCATCGATGACGAGGAGGAAGAGGTCGATCCCGGTGGCGCCCGCGACCATCGTGCGCACGAAGCGCTCGTGCCCGGGAACGTCGACGACGGACAAGCGGCGCCCGTCGGGAAGCTCCAGCGGCGCGTAGCCGAGGTCGATGGAGATCCCGCGCCGCTGCTCCTCCGGGAGGCGGTCCGTGTCCTTCCCCGTGAGCGCCCGCACGAGCCATGTCTTCCCATGGTCGATGTGACCGGCGGTCCCGACCGTCAGCGGCATCAGAGGCGCTTGACCATGAGCAGGCACGGGTTGTCCTCCCAGAGCCCGTGGATCTCCTCCAGCGCCACGAAGCCGCGGGCCTCGTAGAAGGCCCGTGTCCGCGCATATCCCTCATCGGGATCGGAGGGGCCGAGCGTCTTGACCTGCAGGTACTCGAAGCCACGGGCTCTGAGGTACTCCTCGGCCGCCTCCATGAGAGCCGTGCCGAGCCCCTGCCCGTGTCGGGACTCCCGGACTCCCATGACGTACACCTCGGCCGCCAACGCCGTGTGGAGCTTCAGAGAGAGGATCGCATCGTCGCCGATGCCGAACGTCGGGAGCTCGGCAACGGCGCGGATGTACGCCGTCGTCGCACTTTCGATGCCGAACCACTCCGGGAGGTCGCGGAGCACGGTCTCGCAGAGCTGCGACCTCGCGGAGGGCTCTTCGACCTCGACCACGCTCATCGGACTGCGCGAATCGAGCTCACGGCGGCGGCGACTTCGTCGACCTCCGCGTCGGTCAGCGTGCGGCAGTCGAGAAGCGTGCGGCCGTCCCGGACGAGCGCGACGACCGGTGGGTCGCCGAGCCGGAGCGGCTCCGCCAGCGACTCCTCCACCGCGCACGCCGCGCTCGGGAGCTCCGCGAGCGGAAGCGCCCCGCCTCCCACGCGCGCGACCGTCTCCTCCACCTCACCGCCGACCAGCTCGGCGAGGCGTTCGGCTCGCGCACGAACGGCCTCGACCGGCTCGTGGAGCATCCGCAGCACGGGCACCTCGTCGCGCGTGGACGGGTCGAGCGCGAGCGCCAACGTCCCCTCGAGTGCGGCAAGCGTGAGCTTGTCCGCCCGCAGCGCACGCTGGAGTGGGTGACGCCGCAGCTGCTCGACGAGATCGGCGCGCCCCACGACGACGCCCGCCTGCGGCCCGCCGAGGAGCTTGTCCCCGGAGAAGCAGACGAGATCGGCGCCTGCGCGGAGGCTCTCGGCTGGCGTCGGCTCGTCGCCCACGCGTCCGAGCGCGCCCGAGCCGAGGTCGTCGACGAGCGGCAAACCGGATCGTTGCGCGACCGTGGCCAGGTCGCTCAACTCTGGGCGCTCGGTGAACCCGACGACGCGGAAGTTCGACTGGTGCACGCGCAACAGGACGGCGGTGTCCGGCCCGATCGCGCGCTCGTAGTCGGCCGCGCGCGTCCGATTCGTCGTCCCGACCTCGACGAGCCGCGCACCCGACCGCACGAGGACGTCGGGTATGCGAAAGCCGTCTCCGATCTCGATGAGCTCCCCGCGCGAGACGATCACCTCGCGCGCTTCTGCGAGAGCGGCGAGCGCGAGCAGAACCGCAGCCGCGTTGTTGTTGACGACCAGCGCCGCCTCCGCCCCGGTGAGACGCTGGAGGAGCGCCCCGAGGTGATCCTGGCGCGACCCCCGCTCGCCTCGCTCGAGGTCGTACTCGAGGTTCGAGTAGCCGGCGCCGACCTCCGCCACGCGGGCGAGCGCAGCGTCGGCGAGCGGCGCGCGACCGAGGTTCGTGTGGATGAGGACGCCGGTCGCATTCAGCACGCGCCGAAGCGACGGCTGACGCGTGCGGCCGATCTCCGCGAGAACGGCGTCGACGATCGATCCCGGATCCGCGCCGGCCTCGATTTCCTCCCGCGCCCATGCGAGCGTCGTCCGCGCGGCCGCCAGCACGAGCTCGCGAGGCTCGGAGACCAGCCGCTCGTCGCGGAGCAGCTCGTCCACCGACGGGAGGTCGCGCAGCTTCACGCGGAGAGTGTAGGAACGAGCTCGCGCAAGAGCGTGGTCAGCGACCCCGCCGCCGACGCGCCGACCTCGAGCACCGCCTCGTGGTCGATCTTCTCCGGCAGGACGCCCGCGGCCATGTTCGTCACGACGGAGATCCCGAGGACGCGGATGCCCATGTGCCTTGCAGCGATGACCTCCTGGACGGTGGACATCCCCGCGAGATCGCCACCGACGGCGCGCATGAACCGGATCTCCGCAGGCGTCTCGAACTGCGGCCCGAGCCAGGCCGCGTAGACGCCCTCCCCCAGCTCGATACCCAGCCGCTCGGCGGCCTCCCGCGCACGTGCCCGCAGCTCGGGGTCGTACGCATCGCTCATGTCCGGGAAGCGCGGCCCGAGCGCATCGTCGTTCGGGCCGACGAGCGATGACGTGCCTTGCAAGTTCACGTGATCCGAGATGAGGACGAGGAGGCCAGGGCTGTAGTCGGTGTTGATCGCGCCCGCGGCGTTCGTCACGACGAGCGAGCGAACCCCGAGGCGAGCGAGCACCCGCACGCCGAACGCAACCCGCTCGGCGGCGATGCCCTCGTACAGGTGCGCGCGCCCGCGCATGACCGCGATCGGCACGCCGCCGAGCGTCCCGAGCACGAGCGTGCCCGCATGGCCCACCGCGGTGGTCACCGGCCAGCCCGGGATCTCGGAGTACGAGATCTCCGCGCGCGCGTCCAGCTCGTCGGCGAGGCCGCCGAGCCCGCTCCCGAGCACGACACCGACGAGCGGCTCGAGCTCCGTCTCCTCCCGAATCCGCGCGACGGCGCCGTCGAGGCTCACGTCGAGCCCTCCGCGACCCGCGTGTCGTAGTGCGAGACGACGAGGCGCACGGCCTCCTCCGGATCGTCGGTGCGGAGCATGCCGGCAAGGTCCTCGGGCGAGATGAGCCCGTCGTCGAGCATCTCGTCGCGTACCCACTCGATCAGCTCGTCCCAGTAGTCGGAGTCGAAGAGGACGATCGGGAAGTCGCCGATCTTCCGCGTCTGGCGCAGCGTCAGCGCCTCCCAGAGCTCGTCCTGCGTGCCGAACCCGCCGGGGAAGATCACGAAACCCTCGGCCGCCTTGACGAACATCACCTTCCGCACGTGGAAGTGGTCGAACGTCAACGCGAGGTCACACCAGGGATTCAGTCCCTGCTCGAACGGCAGCGCGATGTTGAAGCCGATGGACAGACCGCCGGCCTCCTGGCAGCCGCGGTTGGCCGCCTCCATCACACCCGGCCCGCCCCCGGTGACGACGGCGAAACCGGCTTCCGCGAATGCGCGCGCGGTCGCACGCGCCTGCTCGTACGTCGCGGATCCCTCGGCGATGCGCGCCGATCCGAAGATCGACACGGCCGGGCGATCGATCTGCTGGATGAGCTGGAACCCGGCGAGAAACTCGGAGGCGATCAGGGAGACGTCGGCCGCGAGCGGTTCCTGGCTCCGCCGGAAGATCCGGCGCGGAACCTCCACGCCGTCAGGCATCAGAACTCGCGCTCGACGTACGTCGCCGACATCGCGAGCGCGAGCACCGCGACGAGGCCGAGGTAGACGACGCCGACCGTGACACGCTGACCGACCGAGAGGCGGTAGTAGTCGCCGGCGTCGCCGCGCTCGCGCCAGCGCCGCCAGAGATCGAGTCCTCCGATGAGCACGATGATCAGCAGGAGCGGGTTGGGGTTCAGAACGACGAGCCCGACCATCATCAGGAGACCGACGAACCAGAGAGCGGGATGGAGCGCGCCGGCGGCGCGTCCCCCGTCGAGCGGCACGATCGGGATGAGGTTGAAGAGGTTCAGGAAGAACCCGACGAACGCGAGCCCCTGAAGCATCTCCGAGCCGGTCGCCTCGGCCGCGATCCAGCAGGCCGCTGCGCCGACGGATCCGAGGATCGGCCCTGCGAGAGCAACCTTCGCCTCCTTCCAGGCGTCGTCGGGAAGCTCCTTCATCCCGATCACCGCACCGAGGAACGGGATGAAGAGCGGCGCAGTCGTGGGGACTCCCTGACGGCGCAGCTCGAAGACGTGCCCGAGCTCGTGGACGAGGATCAGGAGCACGAAGCCGATCGCGAACGGAAGCCCCCAGAGCCAGGCGTAGGCGGCGACGGAGACGAGCATCGAAAGTCCCGTGGTCACGACCTTGAACTTCAGGATGAAACCGCCGAACTTGACGATCAGGAAGCCGAGCGCGACGATCGGCGCCACGAGCTTGCGCGCGAGATCGCCGAGACCGGAGCGCGGCTTGATCGGCTCGTAGCCCCGGTCGCCGTCGCCGGTCGGATCGGGAACGGGAAACGACGGCGCGTCCGGCGCTTCGACCGGCTCGTACCGCCGATCCGGATCCCGGTCTACGACCCCTGGCCGATCCATTCCTCACCTCCCACGTACGTCTCCTTCTTCCACAGCGGCACGGAGACCTTCAGCTCGTCGATCGCGTCCTTGCACGCCGCCAGCGCGGCGGCGCGGTGTGCCGCCGAGACGGCGATGACGACGCTCGTCTCGCCGACGTCGACGCGACCGACGCGATGGTGGATGGCGACCTTGCACAGCCCGTGCCGCTCGGCGAGCTGCTCCGCGAGGTCGGCCATGACCTGCTCGGCCATGCCCTCGTACGCCTCGTACTCGAGGTTGATGACCTCGCGCCCACGCGACTGTGCGCGGGTCGTCCCTATGAACGTCGCGATCGCACCGGCAGCGTCATCCCGCACCTCGGCGACCGCCGCAGCGACCGACAGCGGCTCGGCCGAGAGACGGAAGTCGCCGCCCGAGACCGGAGGGATCACCGCCACCTCGTCTCCGGGCGCGAGCACCTCGGTGCGCTCGACATACGCGCGGTTGCGCGCATAGAGAAGGCCCAAAGGCTCGTCGCCCAACCCGAGCGCGGTCCACACTTCGTCGACCGTCGACCCGTCCTCGACCTCGATGTCGAGAGCCCCGGTCCCCGCTCGCTCGCGGAGCCCGGCGAACAATCTGACGCGTACGACCATACGAATCAGGGTATCCGCCGGTTGCCTTGCGTCCCCTGACATGTTAGGTCCAGAGGATGACCGTCACTGCTCTCGCCTCCGTGAACCTCAACGAGCGCGTATACGACGAGCTCCGAGGGCGCGTCCTCACGCGCCAGGAGCCGTCGGGCGCGAAGCTCAGCCTGCATGCGCTCGCCGACGAGCTCGGCGTGTCTCGCAGTCCGGTGCACCATGCGCTGACCCGGCTCGTCTCCGAAGGCCTGCTGAGCGTGCGGCCGCGCCGTGGCTACTACGTCACGCCGGTGACGGCACGTGCCGTCGCCGAAGGGTACGACGTGCGCCTCGCGCTCGAGCTCCTCGCAGCGGAGCGCGCGGTCGACCATCTCGAGGACAGCCGACTCGCGCACTTTGCCGAGCTGCTCGAGGCGACCGACGCAGCGATCTCGCACGAGGAGTGGGATGCGGCCAACGCAGCGTTCCACGAGCACCAGATCGACCTCGCCGGGAACGCGCTGCTGTCGCGCTTCTACCGCGAGCTGTCGGTGAACCTGATGATGCAGGTCATCCGTGGCGGCCGGGTCGAGGGGCACGCGAATCTCGTCACCGAGCATCGCAGGATCGTGGAGACACTCATGGCCGGCGACCTCGCTGCCGCGGAACGCGCGATTCGCGAGCACATCGAGACCGGCCGCCGGATCGCGCTCGACGCGATCGAGCGAGCAGGAGGCGAGCTCTAGCCGCATACGATGCGGTCAGTGGCGACCGACGACCGCCGGCTCACCGACTCCGGTATCGAGGTGAAGCCGGTGTACACCGCCGCGGACGTCGGGAACGGAGAGCTCGAGCTCCCGGGCGCGTTCCCGTACACGCGCGGACCCTACGAGACGATGTACCGCGGCCGTCCGTGGACGATTCGCCAGTACGCGGGCTACGGCTCGGCCGAGGAGACGAACGCGCGCTTCCGCTACCTGCTCGAGCGCGGGCAGACGGGCCTGTCCGTCGCGTTCGACCTCCCGACGCAGCTCGGCTACGACTCGGACGACCCGCTCGCCGAGGGCGAGGTCGGCCGCACCGGGGTCGCGATCGACTCGCTCGCGGACATGGAGGCGCTGCTCGACGGCATCCCACTCGACCAGGCATCGACCTCGATGACGATCAACGCCCCCGCGGCGCTCCTCCTCCTGCTCTACGAGCTCGTCGCCGAGAAGCAGGGCGTCAGCGGGCGACCAGCTGCGCGGGACGGTGCAGAACGACGTGCTCAAGGAGTACGTCGCGCGTGGCAACTACATCTTCCCGCCGCGGCCGTCGATGCGGCTCGCCACCGACCTGTTCGCGTACTGCGCCGAGCGACTCCCTGCGTTCAACACGATCTCGATCTCCGGGTACCACATCCGGGAAGCGGGCGCGAGCGCCGCACAGGAGCTCGCATTCACGCTCGCGAACGGCATCGCCTACTGCGAGGCGGCGGTCGCCGCCGGGCTCTCACCCGACGACTTCGGCGAGCGGCTCTCGTTCTTCTTCAACGCGCACAACCACTTCTTCCAGGAGGTCGCGAAGTTCCGCGCGGCGCGGCGCCTGTGGGCCGAGATCATGCGCGACCGCTTCGGAGCGACGAACCCACGGGCCATCGCCCTGCGCTTCCACGCGCAGACGGGCGGCTCGACGCTCACCGCCCAGCAGCCGGAGAACAACATCGTGCGCGTCGCGATCCAGGCGCTCTCCGCGGTCTGCGGAGGCGCGCAGTCGCTGCACACGAACTCCTTCGACGAAGCGCTGGCGCTCCCGACCGAGCGCTCGGCGACGATCGCGCTGCGCACGCAGCAGATCCTCTCGGCGGAGGCCGGCACGACGGACACGGCGGACCCTCTCGGCGGCTCGTACTTCATCGAGGCGCTCACCGACGAGCTGGAGGCGCACGCGCGTGCGCTCATTGCTCGTATCGACGATCTCGGCGGCGCCGTCTCGGCCATCGAGCAGGGCTTCGTCCAGGCGGAGATCGAGGCGTCGGCCTTTCGCCACCAGCGCGACGTGGAGTCGGGCGAGCGCGTGGTGGTCGGGGTCAACGCGTTCGCGGAGCAGACGCAGGAGCGGGTCGAGCTCCTGCACATGGATCCCGCGATCGAGCGGAGTCAACGAGAGCGGACGCGCGCATGGCGTGCGGCCCGCGACGCAGAGGCCGCGGACGCGGCGCTCGACGACGTGCGCAGCGTTGCGTCCACCGAGGAGAATCTCCTCCCGGCGCTACGCGAGGCGCTGCGCAGCGGATGCACGATCGGCGAGATCTGTGGCGTCCTTCGCGAGCCTTTGGGGTACATATGACGCCCAGCATGCGTAGTCGCCGCACCTGGATCGCGCTCGGGCTCGCGCTGATTCCCGCCGTCGCGATCCCGTTCGCCGCCGTGGCCATGTCGGGCGGCACGCCGAGCTTCACGCGTGACGTCGCTCCGATCATCGCGGACAAGTGCGCCGGGTGTCACCAGAGCGGCGGGATCGCACCGTTCCCGCTCGAGACCGCGAAGCAGATCTCGGCGCGTGCATCGCTCATCGGCGCGGCGGTCCAGGCTCGCGTCATGCCGCCGTGGCCGCCGGGAGAACGCTCGCCTGCGTACGAGGGTCAGGCGGCACGGACGCTCACCGCTCAGCAGCGCGCCACGATCGTCGCCTGGGCGACGAAGGGCGGCAAGGTGGACGGGCCCGCACGCAAGCCTGCTGCGCCGAAGGGGCCGGAGGTCCGCTCGCAAGAGAAGCTTCTGAGCCTTCGCATGCCGGCCGCATATCGCCCGTCGGCGCCGAAGGGCGTGACGGACGACTACCGCTGCTTCCTTCTCGACCCGAAGCAGTCGGGCGACGGATCCGTGACGTCGGTTCGCATCGATCCCGGCCAGCCGAAGGTCGTGCATCACGTGATCCTGTTCCGGGTCGCCGCGAGCCAGGTCGCGGCGGCCAAGGGCCTCGACGGCGACGATTCGGGACCGGGCTGGTCGTGCTTCGGCGGCACCGGTCTCCCCGCAGGCGACGGCGCGGGAATCGCCGACTCGCTGAACAACGCGAACTGGATCGCCGCCTGGGCTCCGGGCTGGGGCGGAAACCGGCTCCCCGAGGGAACAGGCGTCTCGCTGCCCGCCGGCAGCCGGATCGTGATGCAGGTGCACTACAACCTCCTGAACGGCAATGCGCCCGACCGCTCGCGCGCCGTGCTCACGGTCGCACCCGCGTCCGCGGGGCTCGAGCCGCTGCAGACCATGCTCCTCCCCGGCCCGGTCGAGCTCGCCTGCACGAAGGGCGAGGCCGGGAAGCTCTGCGACCGGAACGAGGCGCTCTTCGACCTCGCCCGCAAGTACGGATCGACCGCCGCCTTCACCCCTGCCGGCCTCCTCATTCTCTGCCGCGGGACCGCCGGCAACCCCGCTGCGAGCCCTGTGTCCACGTGCGATCGCCGCATCTCGACGCCGACCACGATCCACGTCGCCGCCGGCCACATGCACCTCCTCGGCTCGTCGATCAAGCTCGAGCTGAACCCGGGCACCTCGCGGGCGAAGGTGCTGCTCGACATCCCGCGTTGGGACTTCCACTGGCAGAACGCGTACACGCTCACGCGCTCGGTGCAGGCGCAGCCGGGAGACGTCGTCCGCGTCACCTGCCGACACGACGTGGGCAAGCGGACGAAGCGTGCGTCCGGCGTTCCGACGACGCCTCGCTACGTCCTGTGGGGCGAGGGCACGACCGACGAGATGTGCCTCGGGATCCTGCAGGTCACGCGCGGGTAGCCCGCTGCGGATCCTCCTCGTCTCGCAGATGTACCCGGGTCCGCGCGACCCGGACCTCGGCGTCTTCGTCGCGAACCTCGAGCACGAGCTCGTCGCCCGCGGGCACGAGATCGAGCGCGCGGTCGTCGACACGCGCGCGGGCGGGCCGCGTCGGCACCTGAAGCTGTTCCGAGATGCCGCTCGCACGGCGCGGCGCTTCGATCCGGAGGTCGCCTACGCGCACTTCCTCGTACCGGCAGGTCTCGCCGCTGCACTCGCGACGCGCGCGCCGCTCGTCGTCACCGCGCACGGCCAGGACGTCGCGAACATCGGCTCGAAGCCCGGCGTGCGCCGCGCGACCCGGCACGTCGTCCGGCGAGCAGCCACGGTGATCGCCGTCTCCTCGTGGCTGCGCACCCAGCTCGAGGAGGCTCTGCCCGACGCCCGCGGCAAGACCGAGGTGATCGACTGCGGCGTCGACCTCGAGCGCTTCGCTCCGCGCGATGCCGAAGCGGCACGCCGGACGCTGGGCTCGAGCGGGGACGGCACGGCGTTTCTCTGCCTCGGCGGGCTCACCGAGCGCAAGAACGTCCTCCGCCTCGCGCGCGCGTTCGAGCAGCGCGGCGAGGGCACGTTGACCTTCGTCGGCGACGGCCCGCTGCGTGGCGCGCTCGAAGGGCGAGACGGGATTCACGTCGTCGGTCGAGTCGACCACGAGGACGTCCCGGCCTGGATCACGGCGTCCGACGTCGTCTGCCAGCCGAGCCTCGTCGAGCCGTTCGGCCTCGCGACCCTCGAGGCGATGGCGTCGGCGCGCTCGGTCGTCGCGACGACGCGTCGGCGGCCCGCCCGAGTTCGTGACACCCGAGGCCGGCGTCCTCGTCGACCCGACGGACGACGACGGCCTCGTCGCTGCGCTCTCGACCGCCGCAGCGCTCCCTCGCCCCAATCTCGCCGGCCGCGATGCGGCCGGCGCGCACGACGTCAAGCGGCAGGCGGAACGGGTGGAGGAGATCCTCCTGCAAGCCGTTCGAGATCGGCGAGCCTGACCTCGACGAGCGGGCGGATCGCGTCCTCGAGCCCGGCTTCGCGGGCCACGGCGAGCGCCTGCTCGTAGCTCTCGCGCACCTTCTCCGGCGCGACGCCCTGCTTCAGGCGATTGTCGCCCGTGACGAGCAGCTTCTGGATGCGCTCCCGAGCGTCATCGCCCACCGGAGGAGCGTACAAGCGCTGCTACCCTGTCGCGCCCATGCCCTGGCTGCAGATCTCGGCCGTCATCCAGGTGCTCCTCAGCGCCGCGGTCATCACTCTCGTCCTCATGCACTCGGGACGCGAGGCCGGCATGGGCGGGCTCGGCTTCACGCCGCACTCGCAGGGCGGCACGCACGTCGTCGAGCGGAACCTCACCCGCTTGACGGTGGTCGTCGCCACGATCTTCGGGCTGAACACCATTCTGATGTTCCACCTTCTCTAGAATCGTCCAAGCGCGCGCTGGTGGCGGAATTGGTAGACGCGCTAGGTTGAGGGCCTAGTGGCCACTTAGGCCGTGGAGGTTCAAGTCCTCTCCAGCGCATGGAAAACAGCGTGGGGGTAAGACTTCAGTCTGACCCCCACTCCGTTTCTCAGCGGCTTCGGCCGCCTTCGTGCATTCTCGGGACGTGCTCCACATGTACTCGGATCTCGCTCCCTGGTTCCATCTGCTCACCCATCCGTCCGACTACTCGGACGAGGCGGCGTTCGTCTCGCGCGTCGTCGACGATGTCGGTGACGGCGAGTCGCGGACACTGCTCGAGCTCGGTTCGGGCGGCGGCAACAACGCGTCGCACCTCAAGGCGCGGTTCGAGTGCACGCTCACGGATCTCTCGCCGGAGATGCTCGCGCTGAGCCGAACGCTCAACCCCGAGTGCGAGCACCTCGAGGGCGACATGCGGACGCTGAGGCTCGGGCGCACCTTCGACGTCGTGTTCATCCACGACGCGATCTCGTATCTGACGACCGAGGACGACCTCCGCGCAGCGATCGAGACCGCGTTCGTCCACGTCCGGCCGGGCGGCGTCGTGATCCTCACGCCCGACGCGACGACGGAGATCTTCAAGCCGAAGACCGATCACGGCGGGCACGACGGCGAGGACGGACGCAGCCTGCGCTATCTCGAGTGGACACACGCACCCGAGCCGGACGCGTCGACGTACGTCACGGACTACGCGATCGTCGCGCGCGGTCCCGGCGACGAGCTGAGGGTCGTCCACGACCGCCACACGCTCGGGCTGTTCCCGGAGGCGACGTGGAGGCGGCTGATCGCCGACGTCGGTCTCGAGCTCGTCGACACGACCGTCGAGAACCCGTACGAGCTCGAGCAAGCCGCGTTCGTCGGACGTCGTCCGACGACTTGACAGACGTCCGGAAGGATCTCTACTCTCCCTGGCGAACATACGTTCGTCCCCCGACTCTGGAGAGCCCGATGCTGACGACGCGACAACAGGAGATCTGGCAGTTCCTCGCCGAGTACGTGGACGCGCACGGCTATCCGCCCACCGTTCGAGAGATCGGCGACGCAGTCGGTCTCGCCTCCCCGTCGACCGTGCACGCGCACCTCGCGAACCTCGAGCGCGCGGGCCTCCTGAAGCGCGATCCGACCAAGCCGCGTGCGATCGAGCTCGTCGGCCGGCGTCGCGAGGAGGCACAGGCGAATGCAGCGTCGGTGCCGACACTGCCGCTCGTCGGACGGATCGCGGCCGGCGGGCCGCTGCTCGCCGAGGAGGAGATCGAGGAGCGGATCGCCGTCCCGGAGCCGCTCGGCCGTAACGCCGACTTCCTGCTCCGCGTGAAGGGCGACTCGATGGTCGAGGCCGGGATCCTCGACGGCGACATCGTCGTCGTCCGGAAACAGTCGGATGCCCGCGTCGGCGAGATCGTCGTGGCGCTCGTCGGCGACGACGAATCCGCCGACGAGGCGACGGTCAAGACCTTCCATCGCGAGCGGAACGGCCGGATCCGCCTCCAGCCCGAGAACGCTGCCCTCGAGCCGCTGTACCCCGAGCACGTCGAGATCCTCGGAAAGGTGACCGGTGTCTTCAGGAGCCTGAATTGAACGTCGCACCGCTGAATCGCTCGCTCGACCAGGAGCTCCTGGCGTTCCTCCGCGGTGCCAGCCTCGAATGCCTCGTGTGCGGCGAGTTCGTCCTGCACGTGCGCGGAGCGCTGGCCTGTCCGGAGTGCCGCTCGATCCTGGCCGAGATCCGAGGAGCGAATCGCCGAGATCGCGTTACCATCAGCCGTGCAGGCCGGGTGACCGCGGGCCTCCTTCGGGAGGCTCGAGGAAAGTCCGGACACCGCAGGGCAGGACGCTGGGGGATACCCAGGCGGCGAAAGCCGACGGAAAGTGGAACAGAAAGGAGACCGCCGGCCGCGGGAGACCGCGGTCGGTAAGGGTGAAACGGTGGGGTAAGAGCCCACCAGCGGCCGTGGCGACACGGCCGGCTAGCCAAACCCCGTCCGGTGCAAGGTGAAGCAGGCTCCGTTGACGCGGCCCGCCGAGGAGCCGGGTACACCGCACAGAGAGATGGTCACCCTCGACAGAATCCGGCTTACAGGCCTGCTACGGAAAGCCCTGCGAAAGCGGGGCTTTCTATTTCTGGCCCGGATCACCGCTGGATGACCGCGCAGCTGAGGATTGGATTAAGCACCGAAGCCGGCAGAAGCGGACGCATTCCTGAGTTAGCCCGCCACGTTTCGCAGCTGGGGTGACCGGGCAGGGAACCAGTGACCCCGATGTGGAAGGAGCGGGAATGACGTACATCGACGGGTTCGTAGCGGCCGTGCCGACGGCCAACAAGCAGAAGTTCATCGACCACGCGAAGAAGGCGGACTCGGTGTTCGTCGAGCTGGGGGCGAACCGGGTTCTCGAGTGCTGGGGCGACGACGTCCCCGAGGGCTCGGTGACCGACTTCCGTCGGGCCGTCAAGGCGACGGACGACGAGACGGTCATCTTCTCCTGGATCGAGTGGCCCGACAAGGCAACCCGCGACAAGGCGATGCCGAAGATGATGGAAGACCCTCGGACGCAGCCGGATCAGAATCCGATGCCGTTCGACGGCAAGCGCCTCGTCTACGGCGGCTTTGCGCCGGTCGTCGAGGTCAGCTGAAGAGACGCCAGGACGTCACGAGCGAAAGGCCGGGGCCCGCATCCGCGGGCCCCGGCCTTGAAGCGGAGATCTCCCGCGATCAGGCGAGCGAGACTGCGACCTGCTCGAGGAGGTCCATCGCGTCCTGCATCCCGGCCTCCATGCCCGACTCGATGTGCGCGTCGCGACCTTCCTTCGTCGGGTGCTCGACGAGGATCGTGAGAGTCGTCCGCCCGTCCACTTCGGTCAGCGTGAGGATGTCCACCGCCGCATGCTCATCGGCGTCGGGGATGCCCTCGTAGACCTCGGTCGAGACGAGCCGCTCGTTGGGGACGATCTCGCGGTACTCGCCGTGGAAGCCGACCTCGCCGAACCCGTCGGCGACCATCACGTAGCGCCAGGTGCCGCCGACGCGCAGGTCGATCTCGCAGACGGTCATCTCGCCGCGGTTCGCGTGCCACCAGCGCTTGACCAGCTCCGGCGTCGTCCACGCCTTGTACACGAGGTGCCTGGGCGCGTCGAACTCCCGCGTGATCTGGATCTGCGTATCGGTCGGGAGCGTGA
The DNA here is from genome assembly GCA_963820635.1 of uncultured Gaiellaceae bacterium. Classification (GTDB taxonomy): domain Bacteria; phylum Actinomycetota; class Thermoleophilia; order Gaiellales; family Gaiellaceae; genus GMQP-bins7. The sequence continues at coordinate 416,808 of CAWGAN010000002.1, forward strand.
CCGTCGCCGTTCCGCTACTCGTCATCGCCATCTCCTGCCTCCTTCTCCTTGAGTTCCTCCAACACGATGTCCAGCTGGTCGAACCGCTCCGACCACGAGCGCTCGTACTCGGAGACCCAGTCGTGGATGGGCTTGAGCGCATGGCCGTTGAGCCGGTACAGCCGCTGTCGCCCGTTGCTCGCGTACGTCGACCGCTCCGACCTCTCGGAGCACGCGCAGGTGCTTCGACACCTGCGGCTGGGCGAGCCCGAGCTGCGACGACGAGGTCGTTCACGGGTCGCTCGCCACCGGCGAGGACGTCGAGGATCTGCCTCCGCCGCGGCTCGGCCACGGCGTTGAACGCGTCTGCCGTCGTCGCTGCTCGTGCCATGCTGCGCATCATATACCTATATCGGAATATGTCAAGACGGCCAGTCGAGCGTTACGATCGACGCGATGGAACGCGCAGCGCACGACCGCGGCGGCTGGCCGACCGACACGCCGATCGACCGGACCGAGCACGAGCTCGCGGACTGGGAGCTGCTCATGGACGCGATCGTCGGCGCACTCGGCCGCAGCGGTGCGATGAACGTCGACGAGCTCCGTCGCGCCATCGAGAGCATGGAGCCGGCGGCCTACGACGCCGCCTCGTACTACGAGCGCTGGCTCTTCGCCGCGGAGACGATCCTGACCGAGAAGGGCGTGCTCACGTCTGGCGAGCTCGACGAGAGGCTGCGCCGATGAGCTTCGCTCCAGGCGACACGGTGCGCGTTTCCTCCCGCGCACACGAAGGTCATCACCGAGCGCCGGGCTATCTGAAGGGGAAGACCGGCACCGTCGAACGGGTGCACGACCGCTTCCTCAACCCCGAAACGCGCGCGTACGGCGAGGACGGCGAGCCCGCCCGGCGGCTGTACCTCGTCGGGTTCGAGCTGAGCGATCTCTGGCCCACGTACGGAGGTGGCGCAGACGATCGCCTGGCTGCCGACGTGTTCGAGCACTGGCTGGAGCCTGCGCCATGAGCCACGATCACCACGACCACGACCACGACCACCCGCACGAGCCCGTCACGGCGTCAGACGAGCCTGCCGTCGCCGCACGCGTACGCGCACTCGAGGAGCTGCTCCTCGAGAAGGGCGTCGTCGAGCGCGACGAGCTGCGACAGCGAATCGACTGGCTGGTCTCCCGCACCCCGGCCGACGGCGCACGCCTCGTCGCGCGCGCCTGGATCGACGATGCACTTCAAGGAGCGCCTGCTCGCGGACGCGCGGCAGGCCGCGCTCGAGCTCGACGTCGACCCCGGCCCGTCACCCGTCGTCGTGGCGCTCGAGAACACCGACGACGTGCACCACATGGTCGTCTGCACGCTCTGTTCCTGCTATCCGAGAGCGCTCCTCGGACCTCCGCCCGATTGGTACAAGAGCCTGCCCTATCGATCCCGGGCCGTCTCGGATCCCCGTGGCGTGCTTCGCGAGTTCGGCCTGGCGCTCGAGGACGGCGTCGAGCTCCGCGTCGTCGACTCGACGGCCGACATCCGCTACCTCGTCGTGCCGCGCCGACCCGCTGGAACGGACGACCTCGACGAGGATGCGCTCGCCTCACTCGTGACGCGCGACTCGATGATCGGCGTCTCGCAGGCTCTCGCGCCAGCCTGACCCAACTCTCAGGCGGGGCGGAGCACCACTTCGATCGCGGTGCCGCGTCCGGAGCCCGACCGAAGCGTCAGCTCGCCCTCGATCGCCTCTGCGCGGAGACGCATGTTCGCGATCCCCTGGCCAACAGGCACGTCGGCCTCGTCGAATCCGACGCCGTCGTCGGATACCGAGACGACGCGGCGGCCGGTGCGCTGCGTGATCGACACGTCGACGTGTCGAGCCTCGGCAGTGCCGCCTCGCATTGCCGAGCCCTTCCTGGACGATCCTGAACACCTCGATCTGCTCGTCGGGAGCAAGGCGCACGTTCGGATCCACGTCTACCTCGACGTCGAGCTCGCCGTCCGCCGTCAGCACCTCGACGTACCGCCGAAGCGCGGAGTCGAAGCGCGCGGAGCCCCCGGCGGACGACAGCGCGAGAACCGCAAACCGCGCTTCCTGCTGCGCCGACGTGGCCGCGCGCTTGAGCCGAGGGAGCACCTCGTCGAGCGGCGCACCGGACTCCAGCATGCTGACCTGAGTCGAGATCGCGAACAGGTACTGCGCAAGCCCGTCGTGGATGTCGCGCGCCACCCGTCCGCGCTCGTCCGCGACCGCCCGACCGAACTCTGCCTGGCTGATGGCTCGCCAGACCCCGACAACGAGGATCCCGTAGGCGAGGACGCGCAGGAAGTCCCCCTGGAGGAGGAAGTCGCTCGACACGATCGGCTTCAGGGCAAGGTGGAGGTCGGCGAACACCGCGAGCGTCGCGGCCAGGCACATCCAGCTGTCGAGGTCGCGGCCGTAGCGGCGATAGCGAACGCCGAAGCCGACGAGCGCGACGAGCCATAGGACGGTGAGAAGCGCCGCTGCCAGACGAACGTACGAGCCTTCGACGAGCTCGCCGCTCGTGGGAATCGCAGCGCCGGGCATCCGCATGCCGATCGCGCCGGTCGCGAGGAGCCCGAGCACACCTGCCCCAACCGCCACGAGCGCACGGCGCCGCGCCGCTATTCGTCCGTCGGTGTACGGGGCAACGGCGATGAGCCCCGCACCGAGGAGTCGCGCGCCCAGGTACTGCCACGCGGCGGCGGACGTGAGCGAGCCGCTGTCGAGCACCGGCAGGAGCCCGAACGCAACCGTTCCCACCGCGATGCTGAGAAAGCCGCCGGCGAGCAGCAGGTCGAGCGCGCGCCCCTCGACGAGAAACCGAATGCTGGTGAGCACGCAGACGAACGCAGCCACGACGACCACTGCCGTGTCGAAGACGAGCCGTGCGTCCTGCAGCTCGTAGACGGATTCGAGCGAGTCGCTGGCGGCGAACAGCGCCGTCCCCGCGGCGAGCAGGCAGATGAGGAGGACCTCCCCCAGAAGCCAGGAGCGATAGCTCTCAGCGCGTGCGTGATCCACGGTTCCCTTGTCGGCACGGCGCGACCTGCCGATAAGAGTCTCGTGGCCGAGCGCGTGCTCATCGTCGACGACCATCCGCTCACGCGTGACGCCCTGTCCGCGCTCCTCGTGCAGCAGGGTTTCGATGTCGTCGGCGAAGCTGAGGACGGTGCGAGCGCGATCGCCGAAGCCGCAGCGTTGAGGCCCGACATCGTTCTGCTCGACCTCACCATGCCCGGCATGGACGGGCTGACCGCGCTCCCGAAGATTCGCGAGCATGCACCGGAGTCGGAGGTCGTCGTTCTCACCGCCTCCGACGCCGAGGAGAACCTGCTTGCGGCCATCCGAGCCGGTGCGTCCGGGTACCTGCTGAAGACGGAGCCGCCCGAGCAGATCGCGGCCTTCCTCCGGGGCGTCGCGCGCGGTGACGCCGCGCTCTCCGGCGGCGTTGCGCGCCGACTCCTCGACCGTGTCCGCGACGGTGGCCGTCTCAGCGGTGTCCCGGAAGAGATCACCCGCGTGCTCTCGGCTCGCGAGGTCGAGGTGCTGCTCCTCCTCGACGAGCATCTCGGAACGGACGAGATCGCCCAGCGCCTCTTCATCTCGGAGCACACGGTGCGCTCGCACGTGAAGAGTCTCCTCAAGAAGCTCGGCGTGTCGTCCCGGCGCGAGGCGCTCGAGCGCCTCGACGTCGCGCGCGCGGCCTAGCTTTCGCTCGCGAACCCTTCGAGCGCAGCCTCGACGAGCCCGGGCAGCGTCTCGAGGTTGTATCCGCCCTCGAGGACTGCGGCCACACGGGGCGCAAGGGCCGCGCACCGGCGCGCGAGCTCTCGAAACCCGTCGGCGGTCATCGCCATCTCGGCCAGCGGATCGTCGCGATGCGCGTCGAAGCCGGCCGCCACGAGCACGAGCTCGGCGTCGAAGGCACGCACGGCCGGCTCGACGATCTCGTCGAACGCCGCGTAGTAGGCGGCATCACCCGACCCGGCGCCGAGCGGGACGTTCACGATTCCCTCGGCGTTCGAATCCGGTCCTCCCGTCCCTGGCCAGAACGGCCATTGATGAAGCGAGATCGTGAGCACGCTCGGGTCGTCGCGGAACAGCGCCTCGGTGCCATTGCCGTGGTGAACGTCGAAGTCGACGACGGCGACGCGCTCAAGGCCGAGCTCGTCCTGCGCGTGACGAGCGGCGATCGCGACGTTGCCGAAGATGCAGAAGCCCATCGCCTGCGACTCGAGCGCGTGATGCCCCGGCGGTCGCACGAGCGCAAAGCCCCCGATCTCCACGGCTCTGAGCGCACAGCCTGCCGCCAGGAGCGCTGCTTCGCTCGTGGTCGGCACGCCGTACGTGTCCGGATCGAGCCGCACCTCGGCGTCGATGGCCTCTATCGCGGCGACGTAGCCGGACGAGTGGACACGGCAGACCTGCTCGTGCGTCGCGGGCGTTCCGTGCACGTACTCCGGGAAACGCGTCGTGCAGCACGCGCAGTCGACCGGCGTGCTCGGGGCTCCGTGCGCTGTCGCACCGATGGAGCTCGGTGAACGCGGGGTGGCTGACTACGTCCACCCGAGTGCCTCCTCGAAGCGACGCGCCGTCTGCTCGAGCCCGAGCGCACGCGCATGCGCGGCCGCGGAGTCCCACTCGGGCGCCACATCGGGAAGTGGCGGGAGCGGCGCGGCGCGATCCATCGTCGCAATGCTGCGATAGAGACGCAGCGCGTCGGCTTCCGACGCGAAGCGGCCCTTCCTCGAGCATGGACTCGAGCGACGGGTACTGCTGGAGGATCTCGGCGGCACGCTTCTGGCCGATCCCGCGCGCTCCCGGGATCTTGTCCGAGGGATCACCGCGAAGTGCGATGAAGTCAGGCACCTGTGCGGGATCCACGCCGTAGCGATCGCGCACCTCGCTCGGCCCGATGCGCGCCGGCGGCGCTCCGCGTGCAGGCTGCAATACGGTCACCCGATCGGTCACGAGCTGGAAGGCGTCGCGATCCGACGTCGCCACGAGCGCTGTCCCGCCGGCCGTCTCTTCGTGCGTGGCCGCGGCCGCGAGGAAGTCGTCGGCCTCGTAGCCCGGCTCCTTCGCGCACGCGAAGCCGGCCGAACGAACCAGGTCTGGAAGGAGATCGAGCTGCTCGAGGAGCTCGTCGTCGAACACGCGCCCGCTCTGGTACGCCTCGAGGGCGGTGTGGCGATACGTGGGCACGTCGAGCGTGTCCCACGCGACCAGCACCGTGCGCGGCCGCTCGTCGTGCCAGAGTCGCAGCAGCATGTTCGTGAAGCCGATGAGAGCGTTTCCCGGCCCACCGTCCTGGCGGCGCATCGACTTGGGGAGCGCGTGATACGCGCGGTGCGTGAACGAGTCGCCGTCGATGACGAGCAGGGGCCTCATGCAACCTTCCTCTCGAGCTCACGAACAGCGTCAGCGAGGCGCTCGGTCGCGACGATGGCTGCCTCTCCGTTCGGCAGCTCGGCGAGATCGCGCACGTCGATGGCCGGCCCATAGGCCACGCGGAGCGGACCCAGCCGCGCGAGCTGCTCCGTGCCGGCGATGCCTGCGGGCACGAGTGGCACGCCGGCTTCGAGGGCAATGCGTGCCGCACCCGTGCGCCACCGCGCCTCGTGCTTCTTACGGAGCCCCTTCGCCCGACGCGTCCCCTCCGGAAACATGACCACCGCATGGCCGTCGCGCGCGAGCCCGATGGCTGTTTCGATCGCCTCCTCGTCCTGCTCGCCACGACGCACGCGGAACCCACCGCCGGCCGTGATGACGAGGCTCAGCGGAAACCAGAACAGCTCGGACTTGGCCATGAAGCGGAAGAAGCGTCGGGGGAAGACCGGAATCGCGAGCGGCCAGGGGTCGAAGTTCGACCAGTGATTAGCCGCGAGTACGAACCCGCCGGTGGCAGGAAGGTGCTCGACGCCGGTCGCGCGGTGTCGGAACACGATCTTGAGAACGGGCCAACTCACCCCGCCGACGACGAGGTACAGCCAGCTCGGGCGGGGCGGAGAGGCCACGCGAGCAGTATCGCGGCACCATCGCTCATCCGGAACCGAGCGCTAACGTGTTGCGCCGATGGGCAAGACCCTCGTCATCGTCGAGTCTCCCGCGAAGGCGCGGACGATCGCCGGCTACCTCGGGAGCGACTTCGCGGTCCACTCGAGCGTGGGGCACATTCGTGACCTGCCGGATCGAGCGTCCGACGTTCCCGAGAGCCAGCGCAAGCGGTTCGGCGCGCTCGGCGTCGATGTGCAGAAGGACTTCGAGCCGTACTACGTCGTCGACCCGGGCAAGAAGAAGATCGTCACGGAGCTCAAGAAGCACCTCGCCGATGCGGACGAGCTCCTGCTCGCGACGGACGAGGATCGCGAGGGCGAGGCGATCGCGTGGCACCTCGTCCAGGTCCTGAAGCCGAAGGTGCCGGTCAAGCGCATGGTCTTCCACGAGATCACGAAAGACGCCATCGCGCGGGCCGCCTCGGAGACGCGCTCGATCGACGACAGGCTCGTCGACGCGCAGGAGACGCGGCGAATTCTCGATCGCCTCTACGGGTACGAGGTCTCCCCGGTCCTCTGGAAGAAGGTCATGCCGAGACTCTCCGCCGGGCGCGTGCAGTCGGTCGCGACCCGGCTCGTCGTCGACCGCGAACGGCAGCGCATGCGATTCGTCGCGGCTTCCTACTGGGACATTCTCGGCACCTTCGAGCCGGGCTCGTTCGAGGCGCGGCTTTCGGCCGTCGACGGAAAGCGGGTCGCGCAGGGTCGCGACTTCGGTGAGGACGGCAACCCTCCGGCCACGGTCCTCGTGCTCGCCGAGGATGCAGCACGAGCCCTCGCGGACGCGCTGGAAGGGCGGCCGTTCACCGTCGAGAGCGTCGACGAGAAGCCCTACACGCGGCGACCCGCTGCACCGTTCCGCACCTCGACGTTGCAGCAGGAAGCGAGCCGCAAGCTCCGCTTTTCGTCCCAGACGACGATGCGTCTCGCTCAGCGCCTGTACGAGAACGGCCACATCACCTACATGCGAACCGACTCCGTGACGCTGTCGGATACCGCGCTGACGGCGGCGCGTGCGCACGCGGCGCGGGTGTACGGACAGGACACGGTTCCTGCCGAGCCCCGGCGCTACGAGCGCGCCGTTGCGAACGCGCAGGAGGCACACGAGGCCATCCGGCCCGCAGGAGACGTCTTCAGAACGCCGGACGAGCTGCGCGGCGAGCTCTCGCGTGACGAGCACGCGCTCTACGACCTCATCTTCAAGCGGACCGTCGCGTCCCAGATGAAGGACGCGAGCGGCCAGACGGTCTCGATCGAGCTGGGTGCCACGACCGCCGGCGGTCAGGCGGCGACTTTCCGTGCAAGCGGCACCGTGATCACGTTCCCAGGGTTTCTCAAGGCGTACGAGTCGGGGCGCGACGAGCCGACCGAGGACGACGAGGAGCGCCGGTTGCCGGCGCTGACCGTCGGCGAGACGCTGCAGGCATCCGCGCTCGAACCACAGGGTCACGAGACGAGCCCACCAGCGCGCTACACCGAGGCGAGCCTCGTCAAAGCGCTGGAGGATCGCGGCATCGGCCGCCCCTCCACGTACGCGTCGATCATGGGGACGATCCTCGACCGCGGCTACGTCTACAAGAAGGGCACGGCACTCGTGCCGACGTTCGTCGCGTTCTCGGTGACCCAGCTGCTCGAGAAGCACTTCGATCAGCTCGTCGACTACGACTTCACCGCGCGGCTGGAGGACGACCTCGACCGGATCGCGTCAGGAGACGAGGAACGCGTGGCGTGGCTCGGGCGCTTCTACTTCGGCGACGGCAGTCCCGGCCTCCATGCGCTCGTGACCGATCACCTCGAGGGCATCGACGCGCGGGACGTGAACTCGATCGCGATCCCCGCCTCCGACATCGTGGTCCGGGTGGGCCGATACGGGCCGTACCTCGAGCGCGGGGAGCAACGGGCGAGCCTGCCCGACGACCTCGCGCCGGACGAGCTCACTCCGGCGCGAGCCGAGGAGCTGCTCGCCCAACCCTCGGGCGCCGAGCGTCCCCTCGGAACGCATCCGGAGACAGGGAGAGAGATCGCAGCCAAGGACGGACGCTACGGCCCCTACGTGACCGAGGTCCTCCCCGAGGGCGAGGACGGCAAGCCCCGAACGGCCTCGCTGTTCTCATCGATGTCGCTCGACACGATCACGCTGGACGACGCCGTCCGGCTGCTCACGCTGCCGCGGACGCTCGAGGGCACTGGCGGCGACGAGATCCTCGTCTCGAACGGACGGTACGGGCCCTACGTCAAGAAAGGCACCGAGACGCGGTCGCTCGAGTCGGAGGAGCAACTCCTCACGCTCACCGTCGAACAGGCGGAGGCGCTGCTCGCACAGCCGAAGCCACGTCGCGGCCGCGGCACGGCGAAGCCACCCCTCAAGGAGCTCGGTCCAGATCCGCAAAGCGGGAAGGCACTGGTCGTCAAGGACGGGCGCTTCGGGCCGTATGTGACGGACGGTGAGACGAACGCGAGCCTGCGCCGTGGCGACTCGCCCGAGGCCATCACGGTGGAACGAGCAGTCGAGCTGCTGGCGGAAAGACGCGCTAAGACCGCGTAAAGCCTTCCTCGAGGGGGTTTGCGACATCCGTCCGAGGGGTCATGATCTAACCAGCCGGGGGCGACAACGTCTCAGGTGGAGTGAGCCGACCAGGCTTTCGACGTTCGCCCGTGAACCGCCGAAGCGCCAGCGACGGAATACTAAGATGGGACGCGAACGTTACGAGCTTGTGACACTGACCCAGACGAGTTAACCCTGGAACCAGCCCAAAAACCGTCGTAGACTCCGTAAGTTTGTCGCACTGAAGAGCGAGATTCGAAAGGACTGACACAGACGTTGACGCAGAACCAGCTCATGGAACTCTTTGAATCGGAGCACGTGAAGGCGCTCATGGAGCGCGCCGAGGAGCACGGAGGCCAGCTCGAGGCCCCCGAGCTCGAGGCGTTCGTGCTCGAGCACGACATCGGCGAGGAAGACGCCGAGCTGCTCCAGCGCGAGCTCGAGGCGCACAACATCGAGATCACCCAGCCGGACGCCGACGCCGAGAAGGAAGAGGCCGCCGAGAAGCAGTACGAGGCCGGCCCCGTCTCCGGCGCCGCCGACAGCCTCCAGCTGTTCCTCGCCGACGTCGGCCGCCACAAGCTGCTCACCGCTGCCGAAGAGGTTGCGCTCGCGAAGCGCATCGAGCGCGGCGACCCGGTCGCCAAGCGCGTGATGATCGAGTCGAACCTCCGGCTCGTCGTCTCGATCGCGAAGGGCTACCGTGGACTGGGCGTCCCGTTCCTCGACCTCATCCAGGAGGGAACGCTGGGCCTGAACCGCGCAGTCGAGAAGTTCGACTGGCGCCGCGGGTTCAAGTTCTCGACCTATGCCACGTGGTGGATCCGCCAGTCGGTGCAGCGCGCCGTGGCCAATCACGCGCGGACGATCCGTGTTCCCGTTCACGTCGTGGAGCGCCAGCAGAAGCTGTCTCGCGCCGCACGTCGGCTCGAGGTCGAGCTGGGCCGCGAGGCGACGAAGGAGGAGCTCGCAGAGGCCACGGGCCTTCCGCTCCAGCACGTCGACGAGGCGCTCGGAGCGGCGCACGCGTCCGTCTCGCTGAACCAGACGGTCGGTGCCGACGACGAGGGTGAGCTCGGCGATCTCTTCGCCGACCGCGAGGCTGCAGATCCGTTCGAGGAAGCCGAGGAGTCGCTTCGGCGCCAGAGCATCCGCCGGGCGCTCGACGCGCTCCCGGAGCGCGAGCGGCGCATTCTCGAGCTGCGATTCGGGTTCGAGGGCGAGCCATGGACGCTCGAGGCGATCGGGCACGAGCTCGATCTCACGCGCGAACGGGTGCGTCAGCTCGAGGGCCAGGCGCTCAAGCGCCTCGAGGCCCTGCGCGATCTCGCAGGTCTCGCCGCCTAGACCGCACGGATACACAAGCACCACCGGGGCCCCGACTTATCGGGGCCCCTTTTCGTCTGAGTACTCGAGGGCGGTAGTAAGCTCCCGCCGTTCGCTCCCAATGGGCAGAGGAAAGGAAGGGAAGGAATGCGAAGAGTTCTCAGAGCAGGAGTCGCAGCGGGCGCGCTCGCGCTTCTGATCGCAGCCGTCGCGTCGGGCTCGGCCAACAGCCCGAGCCAGTCGTCGACGACGCTCGTGTTCGGCGCCGCGGCAGACCCGGTCGTGCTGGATGCGGCGCTCATCTCCGACGGCGAGTCGTTCCGCGTCGTCTACCAGATCACGGAGACGCTCGTCGGTCTCAGGCCGGGTACGACGCAGCTTGCTCCGATGCTGGCAACCGGCTGGACGAAGACGAACGGCGGGAGGCGCTGGACGTTCACGCTCCGCCGCAACGTCGAGTTCCACGACGGCACGCCGTTCAACGCGGCAGCCGTGTGTGCGAACTTCAACCGTTGGTACAACTTCAAGGGCGCGCAGCAGTCCTCGTCGGCGTCCTACTACTACAACTACGTCTTCGGCGGCTTCAAGACGAAGGGCGCCAAGGATGCGCTGTACAGAAACTGCAGCGCGAGGGGCTCGAATGTCGCCGTCATCAACCTGAAGCGTCCGTACGGGCCGTTCCTCGCGGCGATGACGCTCTCGCCGTTCGCGATGCAGAGCCCGGCTTCGATGAAGGAGAACGGCGCCGACAAGGGTCGTCTCACCTCCGACGGCGTGTACCAGCCGCTCGGCGACTACGGTGTCCCCGGCGGTGTCGCTGCAGGGACCGGGCCGTTCAAGCTCGACTCCTGGCGGATCGGCGACAAGCTCGAGCTCGCGCGAAACGACGACTACTGGGGCCGCAAGCCGAGCCTCACGCGTCTGATCTTCCGTGCGATCCCCGACAACGCGGCGCGCTTGCAGGCGCTCCAGACCGGGGAGATCGACGGCTACGACCTCGTCGAGCCACAGGACATCAGGACGCTCAAGCGCAGCTCGAGCCTCAAGGTCCTCGACCGTCCGGCGTTCAACGTCGGCTACGTGGGGATCAACCGCTCGGTCGAGCCGTTCGACAACATCCTCGTCCGGCGGGCAGTGGCTCACGGCCTCGACCGCGCAGCGGTCGTGAGGTCGTTCTACGCCGGCCGTGGCGTTGTGGCGCACGAGTTCATGCCTCCGAGCGTTCCGGGCTACTCGACCAGAGTGCCCAAGTACGCATACAGCCCGAATCGGGCGAAGGCGCTTCTGAGGCAGGCAGGTCTGACGTTGCCGGTGGAGGTCGAGTTCTGGTGGCCTGCGGACGTGTCGCGTCCGTACATGCCGAACCCGAAGAACAACTTCCAGGCGTTCGCCGCGAGCCTCAACAAGTCGGGCTTCAAGGTCGTGGCGAAGAGTGCGCCGTGGAACCCGACGTACCTGGGTCGTGCAGATGCCGGGACGGCGGGTGCGCTCCACCTGCTCGGCTGGACGGGTGACTTCGGCGATGCGTCGACGTTCCTCGACGGCGTGCTCCGGTCGTACAAGCAGTTCGGCCTTCCCGAGGACTACGCGTTGTACAAGCTCCTCGACAAGGCGCTCATCGACACGGACGCGGACGTGCGCAACGCGACGTATCGCGCGTTCAACAATGCGTCGATGAAGGACCTCATCGGCGTGCCGTACGTGCATACGAGGCCAGCGCTCGCGTTCAAGCGTGGCGTGGTCGGCTACCGGCCGAGCCCCACCACGAGCGAGTCGTTCGCCTCCGTTCGCAAGACCGGGAGCTAACAGGAACTACGTGAGTAGCCGGCGGATCGCAGCGAGACACTGAGTGCTTCGCTTCACGGTCCGCCGGCTGCTCCTCCTCGTGCCGATTCTCATCGGCTTGTCCCTGCTCGTCTTCGTCTGGATTCGCGCGCTTCCCGGAACCCCTGCCGAGGCACTTCTCGGCGAGCGTGCGGATGAACAGTCGATTGCCGAGATCCGTGAGCAGCTGGGCCTCGACGACCCGTTCTACGTTCAGTACTGGCGCTATGTGCAGACCCTCGCCGAGGGCGATCTCGGGACGAGCATCGTGTCGCGCCGGCCGATCACCGAGGAGATCAAGGAGCGCTTTCCGGCGACGATCGAGCTCGCGCTCGCGGCCGGCTTCTTCGCGCTTCTCTTCGGCGTACCGCTCGGCTTCTTCGCCGCGAAACGCTATGGCGGCGTCTTCGACAACGCGAGCCTCTTCTTATCGCTGATCGGCGTCTCCATCCCGATCTTCTTCCTCGCGATCATCCTCAAGTGGGTGTTCGCGGTGCGACTCGGATGGCTGCCGTCGATCGGTAGACAGGACGTCTACATCGACGCGGAGCACCCGACGAACTTCTATGTCCTCGACGGGATCGTCACCCAGAACTGGAACGCGAGCTGGGACGCGATGAAGCACTTGATCCTCCCTGCGATCGCGCTCGGCTCGATTCCTCTCGCACTCATCTCGCGCATCACACGCGCGTCGGTCCTCGACGTGCAGAACGAGGACTACGTTCGCACGGCGCGGGCGAAAGGGCTCCCGCCGCACATCGTCGACGGACGCCACGTCTTCCGGAACGCGCTACTCCCGGTGACAACGGTGATCGGCCTCCAGATCGGCCTTCTGCTGTCCGGCGCGATCCTGACCGAGACCGTGTTCGCGTTTCCGGGGATCGGCACCTGGATCCAGGCCTCGATCGAGAACCGCGACTACCCCGTTCTGCAGGGCGGGATCCTCTTCATCGCCGTGATCGTGGTGGTCGTGAACCTCATGGTCGACATCTCGTACGGCTTCCTCAATCCACGCATTCGACTGTCGGGCCGCTGATGGGCGTCATCGAGATCGAAGCGCGGCAAGTTCCGCTGCAAACGACGCCAGGAGGGCTCTGGAACGAGGCGTTCTACCGGCTCGTCCGGAACCCGGGAGCGATCGTGGGCGCTGTCATCGTCACCGCTTTCATCGTCGTCGCTCTCTTTGCGCCGGTGCTCGCCCCCTACTCGCCGACCGACGTGAATCTCGATCTGGTCGCCGACGGCTGCTGCCCGGGGCCATCGTGGGAGCACCCGATGGGCGTCGACGACCTTGGCCGCGACGAGCTCTCGCGCGTGATCTACGGCGCGCGCTACTCGCTCCTCATCGGGATCGTGTCCGTCACGGTCGGCCTCACCGCCGGACTTCTGCTGGGGTCGGTGGCCGGGTACTTCGGCCGCCTCGACAACCTCATCATGCGAGTCGTCGACATCATGCTCGCGATTCCCGGCTTCCTGATGGCGATCGGGATCGCGGCGCTGATGGGCCCCGGTCTCCTGTCCGTGATGATCGCGATCGGGATCGTGAACATCCCGATCTTCACGCGGCTCATGCGCGGCTCGATCCTCGGTCAGAAGGAGAACGACTACGTTCTCGCGGCGCGGGCCGTCGGTGTGCCGAACCGCAAGGTGCTCGCGAACCACATCCTCCCGAACGCGATCTCGCCGGTCATCGTGGCCGGAACGCTCGCGCTCGCCACCGCGATCATCGATGCGGCAGGCCTCGGGTTCCTCGGGCTCGGCCCGCAGGAGCCGTCGACGCCCGAGTGGGGAACGATGCTCACGGATGCCGTGCGCTACCTGCAGACGGCGCCGTTCCTCGCGTTCTTCCCCGGTCTGGCCATCGTCATCGTGGTCATGGGCTTCAACCTGATCGGTGACGGTCTCCGCGAGGCCCTCGACCCGAAGCTGCGAGGGCGCGCGTGACCGCTCCTCTCCTCGACGTCGAGAGCCTCGACGTGCGGTTCTGGACGCGCCGCGGAACGGTGCATGCCGTGAACGGCATCTCGTTCTCCCTCTCGCCCGGTGAGACGCTGGGAATCGTCGGCGAGTCGGGTTGCGGCAAGAGCGTGACCGCCCTTGCGCTCATGGGGATCCTGCCGCGCGCGGGCCGCGTCACCGCCGGCACGGTTCGCTACGACGGACGCGATCTCTACACGCAGTCCGACTCCGAGTGGCAGCGGTTCCGAGGCAAGGAGATCGCGATGATCTTCCAGGATCCGATGACGAGCCTCAATCCGGTGCTCACGGTCGGGAGCCAGCTGCGCGAGGCGATCGACGCGCATCTGGATCTCTCGAAGGGCGAGTCATCGGACCGTGTCGTAGAGCTGCTCGATCGCGTCGGCATCCCGCACGCGAAGGCGAGGGCCAAGGACTACCCGCACCAGTTCTCCGGCGGCATGCGGCAGCGCGTGATGATCGCCATCGCACTCGCGTGCGAACCGAAGGTGCTCATCGCCGACGAGCCGACGACGGCGCTCGACGTGACCATTCAGGCGCAGATACTCGATCTTCTCCGCGACCTCGTCACCGAGCGAGATACCGCACTGATCCTGATCACGCACGACCTCGGCGTCGTCGCCGGGATGTGCGAGCGGATCCAGGTCATGTACGCGGGGACGGTGGTCGAGACGGGGTCGGCGAGGCCGATCTTCGCATCGCCCCGCCATCCCTACACCCTCGGCCTGCTCCAGAGCGTGCCGCGCCTCGATACGGGTCGTCGCCAGGCGCTGCAGCCGATCGAAGGATCGCCGCCGAACATGCTCTCCGAGCCGGCGAGCTGCCCATTCGCGCCACGATGTCGGTACGCGCAGGAGGACTGCCTCGCGTCGCTCCCGCTCCTGCGAAACGTCGGGCCGGAGCAGCGTGCTGCCTGCTTCCACCCCGCACCGGCCGACGAGTGGGCGCGCAGTCGCCTGTCGGGCGCGGCATGAGCATCGGCCCACCGCTCGTCGAGGTACGCGACCTCCGAGTCTGGTTCCCGATCAAGAGCGGGATCGTGCTCGACCGCCACGTCGGGGACGTCAAGGCGGTGGACGGGATCGACCTCGTCGTCTGGCGGGGCGAGACGCTCGGGCTCGTCGGCGAGTCTGGATGCGGCAAGTCGACGGTCGGACGCACGCTCCTGCGACTCTACGAGCCGACCTCTGGGCAGGTGCTCTTCGACGAGCGCGACATCACAAACATCTCCGAAGGGCAGATGCGCCCTCTCCGTCGACGGATGCAGATGATCTTCCAGGATCCGTACGCATCGTTGAATCCGCGCCACTCGATCGGCAAGATCGTCGGCGAGCCGCTGCGCGTCCACGGCGTCGGGTCGCGAGGCGAGACGGATGGGCGCGTTCATGAGCTCCTGACGACGGTCGGCCTGCCCGAGGACGCAGCGAACCGGTACCCGCACGAGTTCTCCGGTGGGCAGCGCCAGCGCATCGGCCTCGCGCGCGCGCTCGCGTTGAACCCCGAGTTTCTCGTCTGCGACGAGCCGGTCTCGGCACTCGACGTCTCGATCCAGGCGCAGATCGTCAACCTGCTCGAGGAGCTCCAGGACAAGCTCGGCCTCACATACCTCTTCATCGCCCACGACCTCGCGGTGGTTCGTCACATCTCGACGCGAATCGCCGTCATGTATCTCGGGAAGATCGTCGAGGTGGCACCCGCTGATGATCTCTACGAGAACCCGCTTCATCCGTACACGATCACGCTGCTCTCGGCGATCCCGATCCCCGATCCGGAGATCGAGCGCCGCCGGAGCGCGATCCGTGTGACCGGCGACCTGCCGAGCCCGGCGAACCCGCCAAGTGCGTGCCGCTTCCACACGCGGTGCCCGTTTGCTCAGCCGACGCGGTGCTCCGAGGAGGAGCCGCCGCTCCGAGAGCTCGAGGGACACCTCGTGTCCTGCCACTTCGCCGAGAAGATCAAGGCCGGCGAGATCCAGCCTGCAGTTCGCTCCGCTGCGTAGGCGAAGCAGGCGCAACCTGGTTTCCCCCTTTCGAGCGACTACGCGCGCCTGGTTCTAAAGGGGGACGTGCGCAGCGCCGATACCGGATTCGTGGACGCCGCAGAGCGGAAGGAGATCCTGGATCGGTACCGCGATCACAGCCGTCGCTTCGAAGCGGCTGCGGCGCGGCGCAGCTCGACTCGCCGCGGCGCGGTCATTCCGTTCACCGCTCCGTCGGCGCGTGAGGTCGGGCAGGATCCCACCGCACGCGAGATCGAAGTCCTCCAGCTCGTCGCAGACGGTCTCGTCAACCGAGAGATCGGCGAAAGGCTCTTCCTCTCGGAAGAGACCGTGAAGTCCCACGTCCGCCATCTGCTTGCAAAGCTTCAGGCAAGAAGTAGAGCCCACGCCGTAGCGGTTGGCTTCCGGCGTGGGCTCATTTTGTAGCTACGTCCGTCAGCATCCCAAATCTCCAAACCGGGCCTGTCCCTCGGGGTTACACCCGAAAGAGGGATGCCCACCCCCGGCGGAGAACCGAGGATGCGACGGAACTACCAGATCTTGCAGCCTCTGGACATAGGCAATGACTCCTCGATTGGGAACTGACGGCAACCGCATCGTATACCCCGTTCGAGGGATAGTTCAAGGCGCGCTCGCAATGAGCCGTCAGCCGGGCGGCCGCACACTTGTGTACGTAACGAGCCTCGTCGTCACGGCGCTCCTCGTTGCGATCGCACTACTCAGCGCTGGCTATGACCTCGAGTCGCCATGGACAGTGCTCGCACTTGCGCTCGCAGCCGCCGTCGCAGAGCGGATAAGCGTCCGCTTCACGGTGGCCAGGCGAGGACTCACGTCCACCGAGGAGCAATCCATCCATCTTCTCCCGACGCTCTTTGCCGCGGTGCTGTTCGGTCCCCTGGCGGCCGCAGTGGTCGCCGCGGCATCAATGCTTGGCGATCCCGAACTGGTTGCACACCGTGACCCTGAACGGGCGCCAAGACTGAAGTGGGCCACGTACACAAGCACACGCTTTATCGGCGGAGCTGCGATGGGCCTCGCGGCTCAGGCCACACTCTCCGCGGTACCGTCAGAGTTCGGCGGGCTCATCGCCGCATCGCTTGTCGGCGTCGTAATCGGAGAAGTGCTCGATGTGCTCTTCGCGGCTCTGACCGCAAGTATTCGAGGTCGTCCCATCGGCGATGCAATCAGGACGATCGTTCCAATCGTGCTTACGTCCGCGCCGGTCTACGCGCCGCTTGTCGCCCTACTGGCGTATATGTATGTCCGAGTTTCGCCGTGGACACTTGCGCTCTTCCTGATCCCTGCGATGGCCGCTCAGCGCCTTTACGGCCTGTACCAGGAGCAGCGCCAACTCGCCGTCGAACTCTCCAACGTCAACGAAATCCTTGAGCGCGCGAACCTCCAGTTTGCAGCCGCGCTGATCGCAACATTGGACGCACGCGATCGGTACACAGCCGGCCACTCGGCTGCTGTCGCTATCTACTCGCGCGACATCGCCCAACGGATGGGGCTCCCAGTCGAGACCTACGAGCAGGCATACCTTTGTGGCCTCGTTCACGACATTGGCAAGATCGGGCTGGCACCTGGGCTGCTGGAGAAGCCGGGCGCGTTGACACTCGAGGAGCGCCGTCAGATGCAGGAGCACTCGGCCATCGGCGAGCGGATCCTCGCCCACGTCGACGAGTACTCGGAGATCGCGACGATCGTCCGTCACCATCACGAGCGGATCGACGGCCAGGGCTACCCAGATGGACGCGCGGACGAAGACATCCCGCTGGTGTCTCGCATCATCGCCGTGGCCGATGCGTACAACGCTATGACGTCGGATCGGCCTTACCGTGACGCGATGCCCAGCAGGGTAGCGCGACTGAGACTCGCACAAGCAGTGGACAGCCAGTTTGATACTGGTGTCGTAGCCGCATTCGAGGCCATTCTCGCAAGCGCCGACGAGGACTACAGACTCGCACAGCGAGACGATTTTCGAGAGTTTGCTCAGGGCGGGGAGGACGATTCCCCAGCGCTTGAGGAGACGTTGGTCGCAGACGTAGCGTAGTCCGCACGTTCGAGGGCGGCCTGCACAGTTAGTGCATTACGTGACCGAACCCCGAGCTTGTCATAGATGCGATGCGTATGTGCTTTGACCGTGGATTCTTCAATGAACAGGAGCTTTCCGATCTGACGGTTCGTTAGACCGCCCCGGAGGAGTTCGTACACCTCCCTCTCCCGAGGAGACAGCAGGAGCCGCTTGTCCTTGAACGCGATCGGCTGCCCGACAGCACCCGCGAGGTCACCGTCACCCACACGCTCGACGAGTTCGCGAAAGCGACGGTTTTCTGGAGAACGAAGCAGGATCGACAGAAGCTCCGGGCAAGATCGATACGTCGTAACGAGAAGATCGACCGCTCCAGTCTTGAATGCGACTCTCTCGAGAGTCACGGCCCGTTCGACAACATCGCCGGAACCATCGCGTAGCGCACACGCGGCATCGACAGCACACGCCAGTACAACATTCTCTACCCCAGTGGTTGTGGCGCGAACGGAATCAACAAGCTCGCGCGCTTCGGCTGTACGGCCCGCGCAGGCAAACACGAGCGCACGCGAGCAAACTGCCTCGCCGACGGTAGCCCTGAGTGCTCCTCGCATGCTTCCAAGTTCGAGTCCGAACGCTTCCGTAAACCGACTCTGCTGCAAGTAGAGCCGAAGCAAGACGGAACAACTAAGCAATTCCGAATGAACGTCTCTGCTTGCGCGAGCGAGCGCCAAAGCTGCGTGCGCCGCCTTCTCGGCCTCCGGCCATCTCCTCGCACCTGAGTGCGCCATCGCGGACGAGCTGAACGAATACGGAAGGGCGAAATCAAAGCGGTACCGCTCGGCCGTCTCGTGGAGCAATGCAGCAGCAGCGAGAGCGTCCTCGTAACGTGCTACGAGTGCCAGTGCATTTGCATAGGCGCTTAGGAACGAGGCCTTGATACGAGGATCGCTTACCGCGGGCAGAACCTCGATGGCGACGTCGGCGTCGTCAAGGTTCAATGCCCCCTGCCGCAGCTGAAAATAGAGTCCGTGTCCCGCAGCCCGCACGAGCTCCCGCGGATCGCTGAAGCCTACGCCTTGCGACAACTCGAGAAGTGCGTTCTTCGAGCTGGGGATCTCGAGATCAATCAAGCAAACGAGCTGACCCCACTTCGTGTCTCGCACCTCCGACTCGGATGACGCAGCTCGCTCGGCTCTCTGGTAGAGGGCGAGAGCATCCTCCTCGCGCGACGCAAGATGGGCAGCGCAGCCTGCTACCGACAGCGCACGGAACTCGAGCGAAGGCTCAGCAGCCGCGGCCTCTGCGTGTGCCATAGCTTCCACATATCGCCCGTGTCTCAGCATCGTTTCGGCCTGTGCGACGGCGAATATCGGTGAATCGACGCCCACCTCTGAGGCCAGGTCGCACCACTTTCGTACGGTGGAGAGCCGCGCTGTCTCAAGCAGTTCGTCGAGTGCAAGAAGCATCAGGCCATCAAGCTCAGACACGGCGCCGACACGAGTGATTAGGTCGAACGCGGCATCCCATTCGCGAGCAGCCCGGTATGCGGACAGACAGATTCGGCCAGCGTCGCCCGAAGGTATAAGGCCAAGTTGCGCGCTGCGTTCCTCAAGGAAGGCCCGAGCGAGGGGGTGGAGGTCGAGACGACCGTCTCGTTCGGCGAGCAACCCGACATCCAGAGCCGCAGCGCACACTGACTCGGCGAGGTCGGCACTGAGGAGCGCTACGGCCAGCTCCCTGTCGAGAAGCGGCGCGACCGCGAGTGTGGTGAGGCCCTGTCGGACGTCTGCCCCAACCGCGCTGAACACCTCCTCCGCGAAGAATCGATATAGCGACTCCGGAACCTGCTCGACACCGGCCTCGATCTCTGCTGATGAGACGCTGGCGAGGCCGATCACGGCCGGCCAGCCATTCGCCAGCGAGACGAGTCCAAGGGCCGAGCGTTCCGTACGATCCACAAGAATTTCCCCAGCCTCCTGGTTGTCCATCGCCAGCACGGTCTGATTCAGCTCAACCGCCCCGCCGTAGAGAATGTCCTTGGTTGTGATCCATGACGGTCGCACTCGACTAGCGATCAGGACTTGGGCGGTCGAGGCGGCCTCCGCCAGCGCCGCTATGAATGCCTCGGCGCGTGAAGACTCGGCGATTTCGTGGTAGTCGTCGATCACCAGCCAGGCGTCGCTTGGCCAGGCGCCGAGGTCTTCGCCGAGGATCTCGGCCAGCGTCTGGACATTCTCGGCAGGAGCGGGGAGCGCTCGCATGTGAGCGCGCAGCCGGACGTCGCAGTCCTCGACGATCGACGTCGCGCTCTTGGCTATGCCCAACGCAAGCGCGGCCACATCGGTCGCCGACGATCGGGCCGTGAACCAGGCGGCTCGGCGGCCGTCGCGCGCAACCCACTGCTCCGCCAGCGTCGTCTTGCCGTACCCCGCCGGCGCGACGAGCATCCGCACGCGCGCCTTCGTGTCGTCCAGGAGCGCGAACAATCGCGGTCGCTCGACGATCCTGCGCTTGCGGATCCGTACCTCTGACGCTGTCGCAGTCGTCGCCCTCTCCTGACCGACGTCATCTGATCGACGCTCCGACCCTAACACTCGCCTGAATGAAGGGTGCCCGCGGCGACGCCGCCGCGAGCACCCTGGTCAGCGGGGTAGCCGGGCCGCAATCATGTAGCGGCGCCCCGCAGACAGCGGATCCTCTCCCGTGAGTAGCCGGAAGGCGATCGGAATCTGCCGGCGACGACGCACGCCGAGCTTCTGTCGAAGCACATCGCAGTGCGCCTTCGCCGTCCTGGGGGAGATCCCGAGCCGCATCCCGACCTCCTCGTTCGAGCAGCCCGCTGCAATCAACGCGACGACCTCACGCTGCCTCGCCGTGATGGGGGTCGTCTTCCTCTCAGTGGCCAGTTCGATCATGGCCACGAAGGTACTCACCCGTTCGAGGGATCGCCATCGCCTCGGGGGTGTAAGGCGTGGTGTAACCCGCGCAACTGCGGTTCCGTGCGCCCGAAGCGGCGACGAACGGCACACTTCGTGGCGCATGGCGGCGATGAACCCGAGCTCGAGCAACCGCCCGTCGGGACGCACGGTCATCCTCGCATTCGCCGTTGCGATAGCCGCCGCGATCGCTCTCGTTGCCGTCGCGCTGATCGGCCGCAGCGACTCGAGCGCGCCGCCCACTGCGACCCCCGTCGTCGACCTGACGGGTATCCCGCAAGACGGCAGGGTCCTCGGCTCGCCGGATGCCGAGGTCACGCTCGTCGAATGGGCCGACCCGCAGTGCCCGGCGTGCCGCACGTACACCGAGGAGTTCCTTCCCACAGTGGTCGACGAGTACGTGCGGCCGGGGACGGTCAACACCGAGTTCCGCGGGTTCCCGTTCATCGGTGACGACTCGGTGAAGGCGTATCGCTTCCTCCTCGCCGCCGGCGAGCAGGACAAGCTCTGGGATCTGCAGGAGGCGCTCTACCGCAACCAGGGCGGCGAGAACGACGGGTGGGTGACGGACGACCTGATCCGCGAGCTCGCGTCCGCGATCGCCGGGCTCGACGTCGACCAGCTGTTCGTCGACGTGGAGCGCGACGACATCGTCGCCGAGGCGGACGGCGCAGTGGCAGCCGCGCAGGCAGCCGACATCCAGGGCACGCCGACGCTCCAGATCGTGATCGGCGACCAGGAGCCGTACGACATCCAGGTCGCCAGCGTGGATCAGCTGCGGACCGCTTTGGACGACGCGCTCGACGGGTGACCGACCGCTCGCTGCGCCTCGCGGCCGCGATCGTCGCACTCGCTGGAGTCGTCGTCGCCGGCTATCTGACCTGGGTGCACTTCGACGACGCCGCACTCGTATGCGTCGTAGGTGGCGGCTGCGAGACCGTGCAGGAATCCGAGTATGCGGAGATCGCCGGAATCCCGGTTGCCGCGCTCGGGCTCGTCGCCTACGCGATCGTGCTCGGCCTCGTCGCCTGGGATGCCCCGCTGGCGCGCCTCGGAGCTGCGACGATCGCCCTGGTCGGACTGCTCTTCAGCATGTACCTGCTGGCGCTACAGCTGTTCGTCATCGACGCGGTCTGCGTCTGGTGCATGGCAAACGACGTCGTGATCGCGCCGGCGCTCGCTGTCCTGACCGCCCTGCGGCTCAGGTCATAGGAACTTGCCGCAAGACCTTCGGCGCAACCCGATCGAGAATCTCCGCGAGCGTGTCTCCCGTGCACGTGAGCCCGTGGTTTCGTAGCCCGATCACCGCATGGGCGGGGTCGGGCTCCTGCGCGACGAGGTCTGCCACGGCGACCGCAAGCTGCTGCGTGCCGCATGGGTAATTCACATCCGTGGCGGCGATGCCGTCCATCCAGGCGTGGATGTGCAGGATCGCGCCGACGTCGGGATGCGCCTGGTAGATCATCCAGTGCTCGATCGCGTCGACCGAGACGCGACGCGGCTCGATGCCCGGCGGGACGCTCAGCACGATCACTCCGCGATCGTCGTCGAAGTCCTTGACCATGAGGATGTCACGGCCGACGGACTCGAGCTTCGACTTGTCGACGCCGCTCGCGCTCATCCAGAAGCGCGTCTCGTCCTTGCGCGCGGAGAGATTCCCGTACGAGAGACCACCCACCGAGTAGAGCCGCATGACGTGGCGGAGATCTCGACCCGAGAGGTACTCCTCGACCGGAAACGGCGAGGGGAGCAGATCGAGCTCGTCGAGCCGTCGTCCGGACTCGCTGATGTCGGCGGTCACCTCGTCGCCGTCCCAGAGCTCGGGCTCGAGATCCGGGATCCACTCGTTGTCGATGACGAGCCGCGAGGTCGCAAGCGGCTCGAGCCGCTCGTAGATCGTCGCCGGATCCTCGGTCACGTGGTACGTGCCCTGCTCCATCGTGGTGAACCAGACACCCTTCTCGGGCACGCGCAGGAGCACGACGTTCGAGAGCGTGCGAACGAGCATCGGGTAGCTCGCCTTCAGTGCATCGTCGGGTGCCTCGGGGAGCTCGTAGAACGCAGCGGAGTACGTGCCACGCGACGCCCGCCTGAACGCCTTCGGATCCTCGGCATCGAACATGTTGAGGACGAAATCGGCATCGGCGATGTCGTCGACCTGGAGGAAGCCGTCGGCTTCGAATTGCTTGCCGATCGCCCGCACCCACTGCTCGTGCTCCGGAGAGGTGGCCGTTCCCCAGATCGCATACTTTCGCACGGGTCGAGTCTAGCCTCGTTACCGGAATAGGTCGCGCTCGCGGGGCATGACGAGATCGCTCCCGCGGCCTTCGCCGCGTAGCCGGAGCCCGCGGACGATCGCCGCCGGAATGCCGTCCGTCTTGCCCATGACGAGTTGCGCAGCGCCGGCGATCTCGTCGGCGACGGCGATCTCCGTCCCGTGCAGCTCGTAGCCGGCGGAGTCGCGGTGGCCGGAGAGATCGACGAGCGCGGCAATGCCGGCGACGCCGAGCGCGACGTCGGTCGTGCCGCGCCGCCAGGCGCGACCGAACGAGTCCGAGACGATCACGCCGATCTCGAGTCCCGTGTGCCGGCGAAGCGCGTCTTGCAGACTCGCCGCGGAGCCGTCGGGATCGAGGGGGAGCAGGATGACCGTGTCCGGCCCTTTCGCGTTCGACGCGTCGACTCCGGCCGAGGCACAGACGAAGCCATGGCGCGTCTCTGCGATCACGAGCGGTGGGCGGGCTCGGACGATCTCGCGCGCTTCGCGGAGGATCACCTCGGTGCGCCGCGGGTCGGTGTCACCGGCGAGCTCGCGTGCGCGATCGGAGGGCTCGATACCCGGTGAGCTCGACGACGCGACCCTCGACCTTCGAGACGGCCTTCTGGGCGACGACGAGCACGTCGCCGTCCTCGAACCCGCCCACCCGCGCGGCGGCATCGGCAAGGAGGGAACCGAGATCGTCTCCTTCCTCCAGCTCCGGAATTCCCCGGAGCGGGACGACGCGCAGCTCCTTCGTCAACCCAGACCCGTGACCCGGATCCCGGCGTGGCCCTTGTACCGCTTGTTCATGTTGACGATGACGGCCGTCAGACCTTCGAGGGCACGAGCGCTCGCGAGCGGGCCTGCGTCGAGCGCGCGTCCGGAGGTGAGCCGCGCGGCAATCTCGAGCGCCGCCGTCTTCGCGTCTGCGTCGTCGCCGCAGACGAAGGCATCCTCGTCGGGCGGGTGATCGGCCCCGAGGCTCGTTGCCGCGAGCGAATGGAGACCCGCGACGACCGGCGCGTCCACCTCTGCCTGGAGTCGCTCGGCGAGCGAGACGGCTTCCGAGGTGGGAAAGACGCCGTCCTTCGAGAAGCTGAGCTCGGACGCAACCGACAGCACCGGGGTCGAGCCGATGGACTGTCGCAGCTCACGGGCCGTGTCGAGCGCCGCTTCGGCGTTGACGGCGAGGATGATGAAGTCGGCGGCGGCGCCTGCCTCGGCGTTCGTGGCTCCCGTGCAGTCGAGCTCGAGCGCCGTCGCTTCCGCGCGCGCAGCGTCCCGGGAGCCGACGATGACTTCGAGACCCGACTCGTGAAGGCGTCTGGCGAGTGCCTTGCCGAATGGCCCGGTGCCGCCGACGATCGCTACGCGCACGCCGCGTCCAGGACGATCTCAGCGAGTCGGCGCTCGGCTGCGCGGTCGGGCATGAGCGCGTTCGTCACGACGAGCTCGACGTCTGCGTCGGCCGGAGCATCCGACTCGTCGATGACGAGCGCATCGACGAGACCGCGGTACCGATCGGCCACGTGACGTGGCGTCGCGCCGCCTGCCATGCGCGTGAGCATACGGGCGGCCGGACCTGTGACGGCCGCGCCGCCGACGAGCGGGCTCACGGCGACGCAGCGCGCGCGACGTCGCTCGAGCGCGTCGCGAATCGCGGCGACGGCCAGGATCGGGCCGATCGAGAGGTACGGGTTGCTCGGCGCGAGGAGGATGGCATCGGCGGCATCGAGTGCAGCCAGGACCCCCGGAGCCGCGTCGGCCTGGTCTGCACCCTCGTACTCCACGCCGTCCACGTCGTCGCGATGACGGCGGCCGACGAACCACTCCTGGAACGGGAACCTCCCGGATGGCGTGCGGACGTGCGTGCGCAGGCGATCGTCGGTTGCAGGAAGGATCCGCGGGCCGACGCCCGCGTGCGTGGCGACCTCCGCCGTTATCTCGGACAGAGGAGTGCCGTCGCGCAACGCGCGCGTGCGCACGAGGTGAAGTCCGATGTCGCGGTCGCCAAGGCGGAACCAGTCCTCCGCGCCGAAGCTCGCCGCCGACTCGAGGGCGTTCCAGGTCTCGCCGGCTCGCCCCCAGCCGCGCTCGTCGTCGATGAGCCCGCCGAGCCGTGTAGACGAGGCTGTCGAGGTCGGGCGAAACGTGGAGGCCGAGGAACTCGAGGTCGTCGCCGACGTTCCCGACGATCGTGAGCTCTCCGGGCTCGAGGACGTCGGCGAGGCCTCGCGCGAAGCGCGCGCCGCCGCCCCCTCCGGACAGCAGGACGACCTTCACGCCGGAACGGCGAGAAGCGCGCGCGTCCGTGGCCCAAGCTACGGCAGCTGTGAGGCGCTCGAGATCCACATCGACGTCGACGTCGAGCATGAGTTCGGGAATGGCGACGGTCGCAAACGGCGCATGCGCCCGGAAGCGATCGGCGCTTCCCGGGCCGTAGAGCGGCGCGAAGACGCTCGGGTCGGGCAGCGACAGCGCATTCGTCGTTCCGTCGGCAGCTTCAACGAGCGCCAGACCGGCATTCGCCAGTCGGCCGAGAGCGGCCGAGGTCGCCGCAGGGAGATCGGCGTTGACGACGAGCGCGTGGCCATCCACCCGCGCGAGTCCCGCAGCGACCGCGGCACCCATCCCTTCTCCGGGATCGGGGACGACTTCGACGAGAGCGGGTACGACTGCCGGATCATCCGTGACCACGAGAACGCGGCCGACCGCGAGCGCCGCCTCGACGACGTCGCCGAGCATCGCGACTGCGGCGGCGGCTCGAAGCGACGAGGGCAGCCGACTCTTCGCGTCTCCGCGATACGGGATCACGACCGCCGGCACGCGGCGAAGGTTACGCGGCGTTCGAGGAGGACCCGTTCGTGCCAGGGCCGGATGTCGCCCACTCGCGGACGTCGTACCAGTGCGTGCCGCGGAGCGCCTCGGCCACGTCAGTGTCCGTGTGACCGGGGTTGAACACGTGATGGTCGAGGTCGCAGCAGATCTCCACCTCGCCGAGCGACGCGCTCGACATGCGCGCAAGCGTCTCCGCGGGAAGCTGCGCCTCCGACACGGTGTAGTGCTTGAACTGCAGGTCGGGGTCGAGCTCCATCAGCTGCGGCCAGTCCGGGCACGTGCGCGCACTCATTGGACGGGTGAGTTCTCCTCGAGCATCCACGTCCCTTCAAAGCGCACGACGCCGCGCACGTCATCCCCCGGATAGACCACGAACACGAGCGCGTCGTCGAGCCAGTGGTAGACGTGCTCGCCCGCCTCGTCCGTCAAACCGAGCCGAAGGTGGAATCGACCCTCTGCGAGCGGGAGCGCGCCGATCTGGAATCGCACGTCGCGATCGCCGTTCCCGCTCGTCCAGCCGAGGCCACGGAGATCGACGGCGTGGCCCGCGACGAGGATCCCGGCGTCGTCACGCAGCTCGAGCTGCAGGCGCGGCGGCGGCACACCGTCTGCGCCGATGCTCACTCGGAGCTCGAACGGCTCTCCCGAGAGGAACTGCAGGCGATCCGTGCCTTCCGGTCCGACCACGGAGGCAGCTGCGATCGACGCCTCCCCGGAGCCCCACTCGCGCAGCCCGGCGCCTCGCTCGGCCGGGTTCGAATCGTCGGCGAGCGCTCGCCGGTAGCGGACGACGGCCTCGCGCGTCGGCCCGTCGAACGCGACGTGCCCGCCTTCGAGAAACACGGAGCGCTCGCACAGGCGCTCGACGGCGGACGCATCGTGCGAGACGAACACGATCGTCCCACCCTTCTCCTTGAAGGCGAAGATCCGCCCGAAGCACTTCCGCTGGAACGCCTCGTCGCCGACGGCGAAGACCTCGTCGAGCAGAAGGATGTCCGCATCGAGGAACGCGGCGATGGCAAAGCCGAGCCGCATCGTCATCCCCGACGAGTACGTGCGCACCGGCCGGTCGATCGCGTTCTCGAGCTCGGCGAATGCGACGATCTCGTCGAAGCGCTGCTTGATGTCGGCGCGCCGCAGGCCCTGGATCGCGCCATTCAGGAAGACGTTCTCGCGGCCCGTGAAGTCGAGATGGAAGCCCGCGCCGAGCTCGAGAAGCGAGCCGATGCGTCCCTCCGTGCGAGCGCGCCCCGCCGTCGGCTTGATGATCCCGGCGATCACGCGGAGCAGGGTCGTCTTGCCCGAGCCGTTCCGGCCGATCAAGCCCAACTGCTTCGCCGCGCGCTATCTCGGCGGAGACGTCCCGGAGCGCCCAGACATCGGTCGCCTGCGTCTGGCCGCGCTGGACGAAGAGATCCTTGAGCGTGCGCGCGTCGCGCGCGTGCACACGAAAGCTGCGAGCAACGCCTTCGACACTGATCTCGCCAACCTGCATGGCGGCCTAGAGTACGCCCGGCGATGGAGCGAGTCGGCGAGCACCCGGTTCCCGCGGGGCCGCTCGCGGTTCGATGGATCGCGTACGACGTCGCGGAGCAGCGGGCAGGAGTCGCAACGCGCGCGCGCGTCCGCCTCGAGAACGCCGGCTCGGCGCCATGGCGTTCCCGACGGCCACGAAGGCATTCAGCTCGCGTACCACTGGCTCGACCCGCTCGGCAACGCGATCGTCTGGGACGGAGCGCGAACGGCGCTCCCGGGTGTCGTTCGGCCAGGCGAAACCGTCGAGCTCGAGTCGCCACTCGTGGCACCGCGACCTCCCGGTCGCTATCGCCTCGCGTTCGACCTCGTCGAGGAGTTCCGCTTCTGGTTCCAGGAGCTCGGGTCGACCCCGCTCGATCTCCCGGTCGACGTACGACCCCTGATCGAGGAGCGCCGGCTCACGGTCAACGTCTACGGCCCGTTGGACGCGGAGCTCGAAGCGGCCCTTTCAGCGCAGCAGGAGCCGCTGGTCACGGAGGACGCGGTCGCGGTGGCGCACCTCGTATCGGGCGTCGTCCCAGCAGCCGACTGGTCGCGCCTCGTGCTCGACGCGCACGCAGAGGGCTACGCGGCAGTCGGACCGGCGGTCGAAGCCGAGTCGCGCGGAGACCGACGAAGCCTCTCCGCCTGGGCGCCGGGCGGTGGGCGAAACCCACGCTTCGGCGAACCGCTCCTCCTGCCATCGCTCCTCGAAGGGCTCGAGCCCTCTATGCACGAGGGCCTCCCTGCCTACGCGGGACGCGACGGGCTGTTCGAAGGACGCGCCGTCGTCAGACTTCGGTCGCGATCCGGTCGTCGGACCGGCTGAAGATCCACGCGCCTACCCCGAGCGCCACGAGTGCCGCGACGACCGTGTAGACGGTGTCGCCGGCGCCAGGAGCCTCTCCATAGAACAGGACGGCGCGCATGGCCTCGATCGGCGGCGTGAGGAAGTTGACCCAATGCAGGAAGAAGTCCGCGATCGGGTACTCGTCGATGCCGGGGAGGTCGCCGAGCGAGTACAGGATCGGCGTCAGGAAGAACCAGGGCAGGAGGAGCGCCTGCAGGAGATGCTCGACGTCGCGGTACAGCGCGTTCAGCGACGAGACGGCAAGCGCGAACCCCGCCACGATGCATGCGAACAGTGCGCCGAGCGGAATCGCGAGCCACACGGTGTCGCGCGCTTCCGGGACTTGCCAGAGGCTCAGCGCCATGACCACGCCGAGCATCACCGCGAAGCTCACGAGGTTCGTCCCCACGATCGAGAGCGGCACCAGCTGCCGCGGAAAGCGCACCTTGCGAATGAGGTTCGCGTTCTCGAGGAGGCTCCGCGACGCCGCCTGCGACGCGGTCGCGAAGAACACCCACGCGGGCAACCCACACAACAGGAAGAGCCAGTAGTCGTCGCTCCCGACCTCGGTGATGCGCCAGAGCACCGAGAAGACGAGGAGGTAGACGAGCATGAGGACGAGCGGGTGCAGAAGCGACCACCCGAGCCCGAGGAACGAGCCGCGGTACTTCGCGCGAATGTCACGCCGAAACAGGCTCCCGAAGAGCTCTCGATAGCGAATTACGTCGGCGTAAACGGACAACGCGAGGAGTGTAGGGCGACAGGATGCTCGACTACCCTTTCGCGGTTGTGAACGCGATCGTCGCGATCGCCGCGCTCTCGGTCTCTGCCGCGGTTCTCTGGCTCCTCCTTCGTTCGCCGATCGGCGCACGGCTCGTCGCCATTCCATCGGACGAGCGCTGGCACGCAGAGGCCACGCCGACGTTCGGCGGGGTCGGCATCTTCGCCGGGTTCGCGGCGGGAGTGCTCGTCGCGCTGGCGACGGGAGTCATCGAGTGGTCGAGCGAGCTCGGCGGGATCCTCGCCGGCGTCACGATCGTCTTCGTCGCGGGTCTCGTCGACGACCTCCGACACCTGAGCCCGATCGCGAAGCTCGCCGCGCAGGTCACGGCCGCGGTCGTGGTGCTCGCGAGCGGGCTCGACGTCGAGATCGTCGGCAACGACGTCCTCGCGTGGGCAATCGGGCTTCTCTGGCTCGTCGGGATCACGAACGCCTTCAACCTGCTCGACAACATGGACGGGCTCGCGGCCACCCTCGCGGTCGTCTCGTGCGCCTACTTCGCGGTCGACGCCCTGACCGAGCACGAGAACGAGACCGTGCTGGCACTCGCGTTGGCGCTCGGGCTGGCGTGCGCAGGCTTTCTTCCCTTCAACCTGCGGCCGCGGCGCGGCGCGGCCGTCTTCATGGGCGACTCGGGCAGCCTGGTCATCGGCTTCGGTCTCGCGTCGCTCGCGCTCGCCGCGAGCTGGACCGTCGCGGGAACCACGGTCGCCACCGTCCTTCTCCCACTCCTCGTGCTCGCAATCCCGATCCTCGACACGACGCTCGTCACGATCGCGCGGCTCGTCGAGAAGCGTCCGGTGACGCAGGGCGGACGCGACCACACCTCGCACCGGCTCGTCTACTACGGGCTGTCCGAGACGAAGGCGGTGCTGCTGCTCGCGATCGTCGCGTCGGCGATCGGCGCGACCGCGCTCGCGTACAACGTGCTCGACAACGGGCGCCTGACTGCGATCGGCGTTCTCGTGACCTTCGTGTTGCTCGTGCAGTTCGGGAGCTTCCTCAGCGACCTCGAGGAGCGCTCGCGGCGCGGTGTCGAAGGACCGGAGCCGTCGCTCTGGCGCGCGCTGATCTTCGAGCCACGACGCCTGGTCGAGGTGTTCGCCGACTTCGTGCTCATCTGCGCGTCGTTCCTTGCCGCGTACATGCTCGCGGTCGGCGGCACGGGAACCGAGTACGAGCGCTCCGTCTACCTCTCGGCGCTGCCGATCCTGCTCGCGGCGCGCTACGTCTTCTTCGTCGCGCTCGGCGTCTACCGGCGGGTGTGGCGGTACGCGACGGCGCGAGACGTCGTGCCGATCGTCGTCGGCTGCTTCGGCTCTGCGCTGGCCGCCTACCTGATTCTCGTCGCGCTGCGGCCGATCGGCTCGTTCCCGGCCGCGCAGATCTTCCTGATCGACGCCCTCCTCTGCACGGCGCTCGTGGGCGCGTCGCGGCTCACACTGCGGCTCTTCCCGGAGACGTTGGGTCACCGTGGGGATCGCAAGCGGGTGCTGATCGTCGGTGCCGGACGCGCCGGGCGCGGCCTCGCGCGGGAGCTCCGCGAGGGGCGCGACGAGCGCGTCGTCGGCTTCCTCGACGACAACCCGCGCGTGCGACGGAGGCGGATTCTCGGGGTCAGCGTCGTCGGAAGCCTCGACGAAGCCGAGCGTGCGATCGCGAGCACGCGAGCGGACGAAGTGCTCGTGACGATCCCTGCGGCGTCTGCGGACCGCCTCGTCGCCGTCACGCGAGCCGCGGAGCATGCCGGGATCCCGTGTCGGACGGTGCGGCGCCAGGTCGAGCTGTCCGCGCCCGAACCGGTCGAGGCCGCGCGGACATGAGCTCCCGCGCGCACGCGGGCGGGGCGCCACCCCGCCCCGACTTCCTTTCGCGCTTCCTGTCGGCGGTGCCGCTCCTCGTCGTCTACTTCGGCCTCGCGGCGCTGTACGCATGGCAGGCAGCGCAACGTCCGGTTCCGACGATCTTCACGGACGAGCTGGAGCTCACGCAGCTCGCGCGTTCCATCGCCGAGACGGGCGAGCCGGCACGGCGCGGAGAGGCGTACGGCGGGCTCGCAACGCTCGTCGCATATGTGCTGGCACCCGTCTGGTGGCTCGGCTCGGCGACGGCGTCGTGGGCGGCCGCGAAGCTGATCCTCGTCCTCGCGATGACCGCGACCGTCTTCCCCGCGTACGGGCTCGCGCGGATGGTCGTACCGAAGTGGTACGCGCTCGCGGCGGCCGGCGCCTCCGTCGCGGTCCCCGCGCTCGCGTACTCGCCGATTCTCGTCGAGGAGCCGCTCGCGTACCCGGTCTCGACGACGGCGCTCTGGCTGATCGCGCGCGTCGCTCGAGCGGCCGACATGGGGTCGCGTCGCAGCCGCGTTCGGGATCTCGGTCGTCGCGGTGCTCACGCGAACGCAGCTCGCGGTCCTGTTCGCCGTTCTGGCTCTCGGGCTTCTCTGGATCGCCTGGCAGTCCGAGCCGGCACGGCGGTGGCGCACGGAGTGGAGCACGTGGGACTGGGTCGGAGCGGTCACCCTGGCGGTCGGCGTCGCTTTCGCGCTCGCGGCAGCGATGGGACACGCCTCGACCGCGTGGCGGAACACGATGCTCGTCTACAAGGACCGGATCTTCGAGCACGCGAGCTGGGCGCTGGGCGCACTCGCGATCGGCATCGGTGTCCTTCCCGTGCTCATCGGCGTCGCGGCGCTCGCGCGTCCCGGCTCGGAGGCACGCGATCCGCGGACGCGCGCGTTCGTCACGACGAGCGTCGCCGCGCTGATCGTGTTCGTGGCCTATGCGGGAATCAAGGGCGCGTACAACTCGACCGTCTTCTCGACGCTCGTCGTCGAGCGCAACCTGATCTACCTCTGCCCGATCCTGTTCGTCGCGACGGCCCTCGCGTTCGCCCGCGGGGTCGGACGTGGCTGGGCGATCGCAGGCGCGGCGGTCTTCACGCTGTACGTCGTCACCGCCGTTCCGCTCCGGCTCGACCAGTACCCGTACTACGAGGCGCACGGCCTCTCGATCGCCGCGTTCGCGAACCGCGAGCTCGCGCTGGTCCGAAGGGACGATCGAGGGCGTGCTCGTCGCCGCCTGCGTCGTCGGGCTCGTCGTGACCGTCGCGCTGAAGCTCCTCCGCCCGCACTCGGTCGCCTTCGCATGCGGTCGCAGGCGCCGCCGCGGTCGTCGTCGTCGCGTGGAGCATGACCGGCCAGGTCTACGCGGCGGAGGGCGAGCGACGCTTCGCCGAGCGGATCGACCGCAACCTGCCTCGAGCCGTACGACTGGGTCGAGGAGGCGACCGAGCGGCGGCTCGGTCGTCGTCCTCGGCCAGCAGATCTCGGACGCGACGGGCATCTGGCTGACCGAGTTCTTCAATCCGTCCGTGCGCAAGATGTGGAGCCTCGACGGCACCGCGCAGAACGTGGGCGGGCCGATCCTCACTCCCGACCTCGACGCTGTCGACGGCACGCTCACGCCGGTTCCCGGCACGGAGTACGCCTCGCTGTGAACGGCGTCACGCTCCAGGCGCCGGTCGTGGCGCAGCGCGAGAACGCCGTGCTCTATCGCATCGACGGCGGCCCGCTGCAGCTGCAGGACGCGCTCGTCGGGCGCGAGTCGGACGGCTGGATGATCGGCTCCAGCGACGACCCGGTGTCGCACGCGCCTCGTACACGCGCTACGACGTCTCCGACGACGAACCCGGGCCTCGCTGTCGTTCGGCTCACGCGGATCGGCTGGTGCCCGGATCCGGGCGCCGCGGACGACGGGCAAGGTGACGGTCCGGATCGGGCCCGGTCGGGATCGGCCCGGACAACCAGCCGCGGATCGAGCAGGTGACCGAGACGCGACGGTTCGACGTGCCCGACTGCGAGGCGAACGGCGCGACGCTCAGCCCACCGAACGTGCCCGTGGCGCATGGAGATCACGGTCGCGCCGACCTTCATCCCGACCGAGATCGATCCGTCGAAGAGCGATCGCCGCCGGCTCGGGCGCCGTCATCGACCGTGCGGGCTTCCAGCCTCTGTTCGGCAGCTAGCGCGACGCCGCGACGAGGTACGTGAAGCGGGCGCGCAGCGCGAGGCGCGCGAGCGGGCCGCTCCGCTCGAGCGCCTTGGCGGCGGCGAGCAGCGGCGCCGGGCAGCGAGACGGTCTGCGGGAACGAAGAACGGCCGCAGCTGCGACCGAGCCGAAGCCCGCGCGCGGAGATCGGCAAGCACGTCGTCGAGCCGGTACTGGCGCGGGTTGAGGTCGAAGACGAGCTTCTTCTCCGTGTACCCGGCGACGTGCTCGAAGAACGCGCGGCGATCGCGCGCGTAGTAGATCGCGCGAAAGACCGTCGTCGCGGCCACCGGGCTCCGGCGGCGCGTAGTCGTTGAGGTCGCCGAGCTCGACGGTCGCGCGCGCTCCCGAGTCGCTCGCGCGCGGCCGTCGACCATCTCGGGCGTCGAGTCGACTCCTCGGTACCGCAGCCCGCGTCGCGATGCAGCGCCTCACCGAGGCCGCCGTCGCCGCAGGCGAGGTCGAGCACCTCGTCGCCCGGCTCGAGACGCGGCCCGAGCGACGACGATCAGCTCGGCTCGATGCGCGAGGTAGGCCGTGACGTCGGCGTATGCGCGCTCGGTCCAGTCGGCCGCCTGGCGCGCGTACTGGCCGCCCTTGTCCGTCACAACGCCAGCAGGCGCTCGGGGTGCTTGCGCACGAACCGCGCCATCCCGCGCGCGTGCCAGAGCGTGTGTCGCGAGAGGAACCGCTGGTCGATGACCGCCGCGTACGCGTGGGTGACGACGGCGTCGGGCACGTACCACCGCTCCCACCCCGCCTGCGCCGCGCGGTAGCAGAGGTCGATGTCCTCGCAGTAGTGGCGGTACCCGGCGTCCCAGCCGCCGATCTCGTCGAGCATCGTCCGGCGCATGAGCAGGAACGCACCGAGCATCCAGTCGGCCTGGACGGGCTCGGTCGGGCGCTCGTCGAGCGCGTAGTGCTCGCGCTGCGTCTCGTACGGAGGCCGAAAGCGGCGGAGCGGCGTACGCCGGACGATCGTTCCCCGGACGGTCGGAAACCGACGGCGCGACGGCTGCCACGTCCCGTCCGGCCAGCGCATCTGCGGGCCGGCGATACCGCAACGCGGATGCTCGTCGGCGAAGGCGACGAGCCTGGCGACGGCGTCGGGCTCTGCCACTGCGTCCGGATTCGAGACGAGCACGTACTCACCCGACCGTGGAGGCGATTCCGAGGTTGACGTTCGCCGCGAACGTGAGCGGACGCGGGTTCTCGAGAACGCGCACGCCTGCCGGAACGCTCGCGTACCGAGCCCGGAAGGTTCGCGATCACGAGCATCTCGTCGACCTGCGGGACGAGCGCGGGCAGCGAGCGCGCGAGCTCGGCCGCATGGCCGTGGGAGACGACGACCGCGGAGACCTTCACGTCCCGAGTATCTCCCGGTACACGGCGAGCGTCCGCTCCGCAGCCGCGCGCCAGCTGAAGGCGCGCGCACGCTCGAGTCCCGCCGCGACGAGGCGCTCGCGCTCGGCGAGCGCTCGGCGGATCCCGTCGGCCAGCTCGGCCTCCTCGACGAAGATCGCAGCGTCCCCCGCCACCTCGCGCAGGGCGGGATCCGGCACGGCGACAACCGGCGTTCCGGATGCCATGGCCTCGAGCACGGGGAGCCCGAAGCCCTCGTACCGGCTCGACTGGACGAGACACGCCGCGCCGCGATAGAGCTCCGCGAGCCGCTCCGTCGCGACGTAGCCCTCGAGCCTGGCGCCGCGCCGGCGCAGCTCCTCGGCGAGCGCCGGGTCTTTCGCCGGCCCGACGACGACGAGCGGGAGCCCGGCCGCCTTCGCGGCCTCCAGAGCCGCCACCTGGTTCTTCCGTTGCTGGATCGCTCCCACCGACAGGACGTAGTCGTGCGCCCCCGATCCCGGGCTGAAGACGGGATCGACGCCGTTCGGCGTGACGACGATCCGCTGCGCCGGAATGCCGTACAGCTCCACGATGTCCGCCTTCGTTCGCTCCGACACCGTGAGGACGCGCGCAGCACTCCGCACCGCGCGCGGTACGACACGCCGGAAGACCGTGCGGTCCTTCCAGCTCATGAAGTCCGGATCGCGCGCGAACGAGACGTCGTGCACCGTGACGACGAACGGGCACGGACAGCGGAGAGGCGCCGCGTACTGCGTGTGGACGAGATCCGCACCGAGACGCCTGAGCGTGCGGGGCAGCGACCACGCCATCCTCAACTCCTGCGAGCCGGCCGCGAGCTCGGCGGGCTCGACTGCCCTCCGGCACGAGGTCGGGCCGGCGCGTCGTCGCGACGAGCCGGATGCTCGCCTCGACCGCGAGCGGACCAAGCTCACGGAGCAGGTTGCGCGCGTACGTCTCGTCGCCCGTGCGCTGGCGACCGAGAACGTCCGCGTCGAACACGACGACCTTCACGCGAGGTCGCTCCAGAGCTCGACCACCGCGTCCGCGGCTCGCTGCCAGGTGAAGCCCGCCGCCCGGGCCCGTCCCGCCAGAACGAGCTCGTCCCGCCGGGCATGCGCTTGCCCGACGCCGTCGGCGATCGACGCGACGTCGAGCGGGTCGACGAGAACCGCCGCGCCACCGGCGACCTCCTCCATCGCCGTCCCGACGGACGTCACCACCGGCGTCCCGCAGGCCATCGCCTCGAGCACGGGCAGCCCGAAGCCCTCGTACAGCGACGGGTACAGGACGCAGCGAGCGCCGCGGTAGAGCGCCGCGAGCTCCGCGTCCGGGATCTCGCCGACCCAGCCGTCGACCTCGACACCGCCCCACCCGCGTGCGCCCACCACGCGCAGCTCGACCCCGGCCTCGCGCGCCGCGTCGACGACGCGCTGGAGGTTCTTCCGCGGCTCGAGCGTCGCGACCGCGAGGACGTAGTCGCCGTCTACGCGCGGGCCGTCCGGGCCGAAGACGGGATCGACGCCGTGCGGGACGACGCGAATCCGCTCGGAGGGAACCCCGGCCAGCTCGATCGTCTCGTCGCGACTGAACTCGGAGACGGCGACGATCGCGTCGGCCGCCCGCAGGACGCGGACGAGACCGGCGCGACCGTAGAGCCGGTGCCAGCGTGGAAAGACCTCGGGCGCCCGAAGAATCGCGAGGTCGTGCACCGTGAGCACCGTCGGCACGCGCGCCGCGACGGGGCCGCGGAACGTCGTGCAGTGCAGGACGTCGAGCGAGCGGGCACGGCGCCCGAGGCCGACCGGGTACCACACGGCATCGCGCGCCACGCTCGAAGCTCGCCCGGGCCCGCCGAACGACAGGAGCTCGAGGTCGAGCCCCGGTCGATCACGAAGTGCGCCCAGAAGCCCGCGCACGTGCCGCGCCGTTCCCGCGCGCGTCTGCACGAGCGGAGAGGTGTCGACCCCGACCTTCACTGCAGCTCTCGTGCTGCAGCCCGCACGGCGTCCTTCGTCGCGTCGTAGAAGAGGAGTTCGAGCGCCTCTTCGAGGTCGCACCACTCGTAGCGGTCGTGCTCGGCGTCGAGCGTCGGCTCCCATTTCACCGGCGCGTCCACGACGAAGGCGTGGACGGTGACCGTCTCGACGCCGGGCGCATAGCGAGCCCTGATGGCCGGAGGGTCGTCGAGGAGCGAGTACGAGAGGGCGATCGGCAGCGGCCGCACTGTCGACTCGAGGCCCGTTTCCTCGAGGAGCTCGCGCTGCGCCGCCTCCGTCGGCGCCTCGTCCGGCTCGAGCCCGCCCGCGACGAGGCTCCAGTAGCCGAGCCGCTCGGGAGCGCGGCGCATGACGAGGAACTCCGGGCCGCGTCGCACGACGACGACGATCTCCTGGTCACCTCTCACGCCCGCGCCTCCTCGTACCCGCGGAGGAAGACCTCGCCCACGGCGCGCCACGAGAACCCCTTCACGTGCTCGAGACCGCGAGCGACGAGCACCTCGCGCTCGGCCCGCGCACGCTCGATGGCGGCCGCAAACGCGGCGGGATCCTCCGGATCTGCGCGCACCGCTGCATCGCCGGACGCTTCGTCCAGCGACTCGTGCGCCGAGACCACGACGGGACGCCGCACGCCATCGCCTCGAGCACGGGAATCCCGAAGCCTTCGAAGCGCGAGGGATACGCGACCACGGCCGCTCCACGGTAGAGGCGCGCGAGCTCCTCGTCCGAGACGAACCCGAGACGCCGGATTCGCGGCCCGTCGAGGAGCGGCTGCTCGCCCCAGCCCTCGCCACCGACGACGACGAGCTCGAGGTCGTCGCCGAGCAGGCGCTGCGCCTCGACGAGCACCTGCAGGTTCTTCCGCGGCTCGAGCGTCGCGACGGTGAGGACGTACGGCGCGCCGAGGTCGGTCGCCGGGCCGTCGACGCGGTAGACGCTCCTTCGGTGCGGGATGCGCGACGCGAATCCGCTCGGCGGGCACGCCGAGGGTCTGCGACGACGTCGCGCCCGGTGTACGCCGAGTTCACGAAGACGACGTCGCACGTCTCGGCGGCGTTCCGGTACTTGCGGCCGTGCATCGATCGCGTGCGCGCGGTCGTCCACTCGGGATGGTGGAGCGGCACGAGGTCGTGGATCGTCGTCGCGCGGACACCCGCGCGCTGCGGCGGGTACATCCAGTCCGAGAAGTGCAGGGCGTCGAACGCGCCGAGGAGCCGCTCGGTGGCCGGACGACCGAGCCCGCTCCAGGCGGTGCGCACCGCGTGCGAGACAGGGCAGCGGCCAGGTCCGCAGCTCGACGTCGATGCCCGCGAGCGCCGCGCGGATCCGCTTCGGGCCGCGGATGCTCGTCGGCGCGAAGGCGACGATCTCGTGGCGTCCCGGCCGACGCCTCCGCGAGCCCGGCGAGCGAGCCCTGGATGTAGTTCCCGATCCCGAGCAGCGGATGCGACAGCGGGCTGACGTCGAAGGCGATCCTCATCGCGTGGGCCTGTAGACGAAGCGGTTGAAGTGCGCCCCGAGCTCGCGGTCGTCGGGGTTCGCGCCGCCCGTGACCTCCGCCGGAACTGCGGTCGGCGAGACCGTGTACACGACGCGGCACTCGCTCGTTCCCGGGCTCCGGAGCCACCGGAACGCTGAGCACGCGCGCGCCCTTCGGGCCGAAGCCGAACGCGCCCGACCACGACGCCGTTCGACGCGCGCGACGATCGTCTGCGGCTCGACGAAGAGGCTCGGATCGCTCGACAGCGAGACCGCTGAGCGTGCCCGGCTGGCAGCGTCGCCGCAGGTACGTCGACCTCCTCGCCCGACCACGTGTCGTTCGGGTAGAGCCCGTCGACCGTCACCGCCGAGACGAGCGGCGTGCGCACGCGCCAGAGCGTGACGCCCCACCCCTCGTCCTGCGCGATCGGGCTCCCGTCCGGCTCGAACGAGGAGTCGGCGAGGAGGAAGCGGTCGCGAACCGGCGTCGCCGTCGGGAAGCGTCACCGCGCCCGTCCGCGGATCGATCCGCACGCGCGTCTCGGGCAAGCCCACCGGGCGTCGGATCGGTGACGTAGTAGACGGGCCCGACACCGCGGTTGAAGAACTCGTTCTGGTTCACCGTGAGGCGGTCGGTGCGCCCGGTCCAGAGGAATGCCGCGCGCTCGCCGGACGGCAGCGCCGTGTCGACCCAGTCCCGGTCGGCCGTGCGGATGCCCTGGAAGAGCGCGCCGCGCGAGAACCGCTCGAAGCCGTGCGTCCCCCACCAGATCGGCCTGATCGCGAGGATCCAGAGACCGAGCACGAGCAGCGGCAGCGCGAGCGCGTACCGCCGCGGCACGAAGAGGAACGCCGCAGCGAGCGCGACGGCGAGCGCCGAGCGCCGCGAGCGCGATCCAGTCCTCGCCGATCCGGTCCTGGAGCGACCAGAACGGGAGCAGCATGAGCGTGTCCGTGATCGCGGACGTGGTGAGGAACCGGTCGAACGGGAATCGCGACGACGAGGAGCGCGGAGACGACGGCAGCGAGCGCGGCGAGCAGGCGCGGGCGCGGCGCGCCTCGCTCGATCCACGCGAGCAGCGCGATGCAGAGGAGCGGCGCGACGTAGAACATGTTCCGCTCCTCGATCCGGTCGGAGAACTCCGACGCGAACGTCGCGACGACGGGGACGATGCAGACGGTCAGCGCGACGGTCGCGGCGAGGAACGCCTGCAGCTGCGCGTCGAGCGAGCGGGCACGCGCGACGAGGACGATGGTCGCCGCGAGCGGGATCACGAGGACGTAGAGCGAGAGCTCGGCGACGTGCCACCAGAGGTACCGGAGCGCCTCGCTCAGCGTCGTACGAGCGGTCGCCGACGGCGGAGTAGGCGCCGAGCAGGTTTCCGGACGCGATCTGGAGGAGGAGGACGACCAGCGCGCTGGCACCGGCGACGATCCCGTACAGCCAGCGGAATCGCGAGATCGTCGCGCCGAGACGCCGCGCCCTTCGAACACCGCGAGCACGAGCGGCGCGAGGAGCACCGCCGCCGCGATCGCCACCGTCTGCACGCGGGTCGCGAACGCGAGGCCGACGAGCGCGAGGAGCAGCGACGACGAGGAGCGGCGTCGGTCGCTCCAGCACGAGCACGAGGACGAGCGCGACGACGAGGAAGAGCGGATAGAACGCGTTCTCCGTCATGACCGTGCCCGTGTAGGCCATGGACGGGATCGCGATCGTCATGAGCGCGGCGAGCAGCGCGAGGCCGTCGCGCACGACCCGCCGGGCGAGGAAGAACGCAGGCACGGCGGCGAGCGACATGACGCAGCGCGTTGAGCGTCTTCACGCCCGCGTACGCGTCCACCAGGCCGTCCGTAAGCGCGTAGACCGGGCTGATCAGCAGCGGGTAGACGATGCTGTAGCCCGGATCGGGCTCGTCGCGGAGGAGCGGCTCCCCGGCGTCCGCGATCCCGCGCGCGACCTCCGACCAGATGATCTCGTCGACCATGATGAAGGGCGCGACGAGATCTCTGCCGAGGATCGCGCGCACGATGGTCGAGCCGACCACGATGGCCGCGAGCCACGCCCAGGTCGGAATCCTGCGGAGCGCTCTACCCAAGCTCGACCTCGGCGAGGCGGCGGGCGATCTCTCTCGCCTCGGCCGAGTCCGCCGAGATGCCGACATCGGCCGCAGCCTCGCTGACCTCGCGGAGCACCGCGTCGTCCACCGCGCCGCCCCCGACGGCGCTCTCGAGGGCGGACGCGTACAGATCGGCGACGCGCCCGACGTCGTGCTCGCGGAGAGCGAGGTCCGCTGCTGCCGCGCCCATGGCGTCGCGAACGTCGGCCCGCGCGGCGAGGAGCTCGAGCGCTGCCGTCAGCGTCTCGACCTCGGCGTCGTCGGGAGCGACCTTCAGCGCGACGTCCCCCGGCAGCTCCGAGAACCACCCGACGTCGCTCACGACGAGCGGCTTCCCGAGCGTAAGCCCGCGGATCACGCTGCCCGACGTCTCGCCCATGGTCGGATGGCGAAGGTTGACGAGCACGTCGCTGCCCGCCATGAGCGCCCAGAGCCTCGACTCGTCGACCCAGCCTTCGCGTGCAAGCCCGTCGTCGGCGAGCCCGAGGCGCTGGAGCCGCCGGTCGAGATCGAATCCCGGCGACGTCGACCCGACGAGGAGCAGCGTCAGCTCGGGGTGCTCGCGCCGCACGTCCGCCGTCGCTCGAAGCAGCTCCGGAATCCGCTTGCTCGCGTTCACGACGCCGAAGCAGCCGACTACGACGCCGCTCCCACGGCGTTCGGGCGAGACGGTCGGTGCAGACCAGGCCGGGTGCGGCACCACGCTGATCGGGCCGTCGAACCCCGCCGCGCGCGCGCGATCGCGGACGTAACGGGAGTGGACGATCAGGCCGGTCGCGTGCTCGAGCACGAAGGTCGCGAGCGGGAAGTCCTCAGGACGGGACTCCCACAGCGGTGGGATCCGCTTGTCGAGGACGCCGTGACCGAGGAGGCGGCCGACGACGCCGTGCTCGCGCTCCATGAGATCGAGATAGCCGTGCCCGTCCCTCCGGCCGACGGTCATTCCCGCCACGAGGTGGTGGAGGACGAAGTCGTGCAGGACGACCACGCCGGGCGCACGACGAAGCGCATCGACGATCCATGCGTGCGCGTCGGGGTTGTTGCCTACGTGGTAGAGCGCGACGTCGGTGCCGCGCGGCGGCTTTCGCGCGCCACGCCGGACGACCGTCACGTCGATGCGCTCGCGCAGCTCCGGGAGCAGCAACGCGCTGTAGTCCGCGATGCCCGTCTGCTCGGGCGGCATCGGGCTGAAGTAGGCGACCTTCACGCGAGCAGCCTCCCGATCGCGCGATCCCACGTCACCTCGCGCGCGATCGCGTTCCCGGCGCGCCCGAACGTCGCAGCCTCGTCGCGATGGTCGCGGAGCCACCCGAGCGCTCGCGCGATCTCCTCTGCGTCGGGGGTGACGACGAGCCCGGTCGCGTGGTCGGAGACGACCTCGAGCGGCCCGCCTGCGTCCGTCGTCGTGAGGACAGGCTTCTCCGAGAGGAACGCCTCGAGCGGAACCATCCCGTAGTCCTCGTCCACGGGCGCGTAGTAGACGGCGAGGCAGCGCGCATAGAGGTCGGCGAGCTCGGCCTCGGACACGCGGCCCGTGAACCGCGCGCGCCCGTTGAGACCGCGGTCGTGCGCGAGCCGCTCGAGCCGCTCGCGGTCCGGCCCGTCCCCAGTGATGACCACCTCGAGACCCGCGTCGCGCGCCGCGGCCTCGAGCAGGAGGTCGATGCGCTTCGCGCGGTCGAGACGGTTCACCGAGAGGACGAAGTCCTCGTATCCCTGGCAGCGGTAGTCGAGCTCCTGCGGCGGATGCGGTAGCACCTCGGCTGCGAGCCCTGTCGATGCCTCGAGCCGTGACGCGACGTTCCGGGAGGTCGTGTAGAGGCGCGATGCCTCGCCGAGCGCGACGCGATCGAGCTCCTGCACCTTCCGCCGAAGCGCCCGGTCCTCCGGCGAGTCGCCGAACTGTCCGAGCGGCGTGCCGTCGAGCTCGTAGGCCTGCCTGAACTGGTGGACGAGCCAGACGCGCTTGTCGGCGTGGCGCACGAGGTACGACGGAAACTTGGTCGCCACGACGAGATCGATCTTCCGGCCGTCGGCCTCGTCCAGGTCGAGCATCCGCCAGAGGAACGCCTGCGTGAGCACGCGAGTTCCCGGATACCACTTGAACGGGATCGAGACGAGGTCGGCATCGTGATCCCTGGCGCGTAGCTCGTCGACGAGCCTGTCCGTGAAGATCTCGGCACCGCCACGAGCGAACGGCACCTGCGGCCGTACGACCGCAATTCTCATTGCTGCCTTGCGCGCGTCGCCTCGAGCTCGGCCTGCAGGCGATCGACCTGGTCCTGGAGGTCGTCGATGAGGCGGAGCGCGGCGGCGTTGAACGACCGTTGGTCGTACGCGAGCGGCTCCACGTACCAGCGCATCAGCTTGCGCAGCACTGCCTTGACGGGCGTCCCGATGCCGCCGCGAAGGCCGGGTCGGAGCCGGAGCGATCGATCCGCCGACACCGGCCAGAGCCGCTCGGCTTCCGCCCGGGCCGCGCGCCGATCGTCCTCGTCGCCGGTGCCCACCCCGGGGTCGGCGCCCGAACGGCGTACCTCCTCGCGCAGCGCGCGGAACAGCTCCTCGACGTCCACCGGAGTATCTGCGGAAGAAATCCCTGCAGAATCGCCATTTTTGGCGTCGTCGGAGGGCATCGGGTGATTCTACCCCTGTCGTAGGATTGGCCAGCTGGAACGGTGAGTAGGCTGAGAGGATGCGCGTCGGCATCTCACTCCTGACACTCTCGCCCGGAGACGGCGGCGGATCCGAGACGTACGCGCGGCAGCTCACTCGTGCGCTGGGACGCGTCGGGACGCACGAGTACATGGTGCTCGTGCCTGCGCGTGCGAAGGATGCGGCCGAAGGCCTGCCCGCCGTCGAGGTCAAGGATCCGCCCGTCGGCCGCCGCGGGCCCCTCCGCATCGCGACCATGGCACTCGCCGCGCGCCGCACGAGAGCGGTCACGACGCAGGTCGCGGAGTTCGACGTTCTCCATTACCCGCTGACCGTTCCCTCGCCGGGAACGCAGGCGCCGACCATCGTCACGCTGCACGACACGCAGCATCGCGATCTTCCCGAGTTCTTCGGCCCGGCCCGCCGGTCGTTCCGGCGCATCGCCTACGACCGAGCGGCCCGGAGCGCGGCCGCGGTCATCGTGACCAGCGAGTTCGTGCGCGGGCGCGCCGTCGAGCTGCTGGATCTCGACCCGGGCCGCGTGCACGTCGTCCCGCACGCGATCGACCATTCGGTGTT
Organism: uncultured Gaiellaceae bacterium; assembly: GCA_963820635.1. Taxonomy (GTDB): domain Bacteria; phylum Actinomycetota; class Thermoleophilia; order Gaiellales; family Gaiellaceae; genus GMQP-bins7. Next base: position 459,987 of record CAWGAN010000002.1, read on the forward strand.
CCGGCTCGGAGACGAGGAGCCCGAGCCGATCCTCCTGTACCCCGCGCGGCCGTGGCCGCACAAGAATCACACGCGGCTCCTCGAAGCGTTCGCGACGCTGCGCGAGACGCGGCCGCAGCTCCGCCTCGTCCTCACAGGAGGAGGCCTCGACCGGCTCGAGCCGCTCCCCGAAGGCGTCGAGAATCTCGGGTCCGTCTCGGCCGAGCACCTCGCCTCGCTGTATCGCCGCGCGGCGTGCCTCGTCTACCCCAGCCTGTACGAGGGCTTCGGGCTGCCGGTCCTCGAGGCGATGGCGTGCGGATGTCCCGTCGCCGCGTCCAACGCAGGCGCGATCCCGGAGGTCGCCGGGGATGCCGCCGTGCTGTTCGACCCGACCGACGTGGACGCGATGGCCGCTGCGATGCTCGAGGCGGACAGCCGGCGCGAGGAGCTTTCGACCCTCGGCCTGACGCGTGCCGCCCAGTACACGTGGGACGAGAGTGCCAGACGTCACGACGACGTCTACCGAACGGCGGCTAGCGAAGTGCCCGCAGGTACGCCCACGACTCTCTGAGCCCACGCGGTCGAAGGAGGGCGACGAGCCCGACGTAGATCGCGAGTCCGACGAGTGCGCCGAGCAGGCCTCCTGCGACGAGGCTCGGCGGCACGTAGGCCACGACCACGAGCGCGCTGACGACGCACGCCGCGATCGCGATGCCGCGAAGCCCGCGCTCGACCGCCTCGAGCTGCACGAGCAGCGCGGCGAGCACGAGGAGCGTCGACACCGCCAGGACAGGGCGAGGCCGTCCAGCTCGAAGAGCGTCGACGCCGACCCACGCGAGGAGCACCTGAATCGCGAGCGCGCCGGCGCCGATCCACGGGAGCGCGCGCAGTCGCTCGGCGACGAAGGCGAGCGGGAACGTGACGTTGACGCCGACCGAGACGACCATCCACGGAGCGAGAAGGAGGACGAGTCAACGCAGCGACCTCGCCGCCCGACGTCGCCTCCGTAGGCTTCGCCGAGCACGCGCTCGACGAGTCGGCGAGCCGGCGACGGCGAACACACCGACTGCGGCTCCGATCGGTACGAGTGCGATCCAGGCCGAGGCGATCACGTGGCGCGCGACCATCCCGCCGACCGAGACCGATTCGCGTGAGGGGCACGGACGAGACGAGCCCGATGGAGAACGCGGTGACCGTCGACCAGGCTCGCCGCCGCCAGGTACGCGTAGCCGAAGCTGGTGACGGCGCCGGCTGCCGAGCGTACCGGCGAAGGGCAGGCAGATGACGTAGACGAGCTGCAGAGCGATCGGCAACGAAGCCGCGATCGCGAACACGCCGAGCCGCGAAACGAGCGGCGCGCCGACGGGGCGCACGGCAGCGGCGGGCATCCGCGCATGCGCGCCCGCCACCCAAGCCCGACGGCCGGAACGAGGAGTGCGAGCACGCCGTTGAGCGCCATGCCCCACGAGACCGCGACGATCGCCGTCGTCGCCGACTCGCGTCAGGATCAGCGCGAGCCCGCCGCGCTCCCGACCGCGTACCCGAGCGCCGCGGTCGCGTAGTCGTCGAGCGCCGCGAGGCCACTCGCCGCCAGACCCGCGAAGAGGTGCGCGACAGCGGCCGGGATCATCCAGCGCAGCGCGTCGGCGCAGGCCTCCTGCGCCGCCTCGGAGCCCGACCCGGTCAGGAGGTCCGCGATCGACTGCGCACCGAGCTCACCGGCGACGAGCACAAGCGGCACCGCGACGAGGGCGAGCGCGGTCGCAAACCCGGCCACCGTCGCTGCCGAGACGCTGCTCGTCCGTGCGCGCGCCAAGCTCGGCAGCACGGCGATGCGGATGACCTGCGCGAGCAGTGACTACGACGACGAACACGCCGTACGCGGCGAAGAACCCGTCCGTCTCGTCGGTCCTCCCGAACTCGCGCGCGATGAGCACTCCGACGAGGCGGCGAAGCCGTGACGACGATCGTCGAGGTCGCCGTCAGCGCGGCGCGAGCCGCAGGAGCCCAGCTCCGGACGAGTCTGTACGCTTGCTCATCGACGCGGAAGCGTACGGACCATGCCGAACGACACTCTCTGGACAGGCGCCGCGCTCGACGACCTCCGCAGCGAGTTCGGGGACGTCTACGACGCGCGCACCGTCCTCGTGACGGGGGCCGACGGCTTCATGGGATCGCACCTCACGGACGCTCTGGTCGAGCTCGGCGCAACGGTGCACGCATTCGTCCGTGCGACCTCGAGCGGTGCGCTGAACAACATCGGCCACCAGCGCAGCCGCCTGAAGATCCACTTCGCAGACCTCACCGACCGCACCTCGGTGGACTACCTCATCCGCGAGCTGAAGGACACCGCGACCGACCGGCCGTACGTGTTCCACCTCGGCGCCCAGGCGCACGTCGGCGAGTCGTGGCACCGGCCGTACGAGACCGTCGCGGCGAACGTGCTCGGGACGCTGAACCTGCTGCAGTCCGTCGTGGATGCGGGACTCGAGCTCGAGAAGTTCGACACCGCCGGGACCTCGGAGGAGTACGGAAACGTCCGCGCGTCCGTCTCCGAGCACCACGACTTCGACGACGAGGGCGGGCTCATCCTCCACGAGCGCTCGCCGATCAACCCGAAGTCGATCTACGCGACCGCGAAGGTCGCGGCCGACTTCCTGACGATGAACTACCACGACGCGTTCGGCGTGCCGGGCGTCGTCACCCGCATGTTCAACAACTACGGCCCGCGCCAGAACCCGCGCTACGTCACCGGCACGATCATCACGCAGGCACTCACTCGCGAGACGATCGAGCTCGGCGCTCTCGAGCCGCTGCGTGACTTCTGCTTCTGCTTGGACGGCGTCCGGGGACACCTCACCGTCGCGGCGCAGGGCACGCCCGGCGACGTGTACGTCTACGGCCAGGGGTCGAACATCTCGATGCGCGACTGGGTCGATCTCATCCTCCGGGTCGGGGAGGCGGAGGGCTACTGGCCCGGAGATCGCGAGATCGTCTCGGCTCCGTCGCGACATCGCCCGGGCTCGAGCGAGGTGATGGCGCTGCGCGTGGGCCACGAGAAGCTCACGGCGGAGACCGGGTGGCAGCCCCGCGTCTCGTGGGAGGAAGGCGTGCTGCAGACGATCCGCTGGTACGCCGACAACCGCGACCGCTGGATCGGCCGCGTGGACTGGCTCTCGACGGGCACGCCGCTCGAAGCCCGACCCTAGCGACTAGCCGTCGCCGGACCGCACCAGCCGGTACTCCTCCCAGCTCGCGACGTCCTCGCACTCGAAGTCGCAGTCCTGGAAGCGCAGGAACACGAGCGAGCCCGGCGGAGGAATGCCGCCGTCGGGCAGGATCACGATTCGCTCCTCCGGGACCGCCGGCCGCGGCCGCTCGCCAGCGGGCCTGCGCCTGCGCTCCTCGGTCGTCGAAGTCGAGGTAGATGGGCTCGCCGGCGGCCAGCGACTCCTCGAGGAGCGGCTCGACACCCGCGTCGAACAGCACAAGCCGAGCCGGACCACGGCTCCGGTAGATGTCGAGAAACTGCACGTACTGGATGGCAACCGTGAGTGCGAGGAAGGCGGCGACCGCGCGCGCCGCCCATGACGTCCTGGCAGCCGAGATCAGCGCGACCAGCGCCGGGATCGCGAGCACGAGCACGAAGACGGGGAGCGTCGCGAGCCGAATCGCGTTGTACCGGTCGACGGTGAGCGCGGCGGGAATCGGGACGAGGAGCGTCGCCAGGAGGACGTAGCGCCACCACAGGTTGCCGCGCTCTCGGACGAGGACGATCACGATGCCCGCAAGCCCCAGAAGGACGACTGCGCCGAACAGCGCCCCGTAGCCGCCGTTGTGGATGTACGGCGCAGGATCTCCAGCCGTTGCCCAGTGCCACGGGTCGATGTCCTTGAACCAGTTCCCGACCGCCTGCAGAGCGACCCGGGGAGCGGACAGGCCGTCCCGTGCGATCGTCGTCGCCTCGTAGCGGGCGGTGAGGTCGCCGGGATGACGCAGCGCGTAGACGCCGAGAGGGACGAGCGCGACAGCCACGGTCGCCCACGCAGCGCTGACGAATCTCCAGCGCCCCCGACCGGCGAAGACGCCGAGCGCGACGGCGAACAGTGGACCGAGGAGGCGGCTCCCCGTGTACGAGTAGGTGACGAGTCCGACAAGAGCCCCGGCTACGACGCCGTTCACGAACGTGGTATCGCTCGAGGCGCACCGTCCGCTCGAGCCAGAGGAGAAGCAGCACGACGAGGAGCGGCTGCGTCGTCGCTTCGATCGCCATCCGCCCGAGCTCGAAGAGCCAGGGTGTGAGCCCGGCGAGAACGACGACGATGGTCGCCACGAGCCAGCTCGCCGTCAGCCGGAAGGCGAGCATTCCCAGCAGGAGCACCGCAGCGAGAACGAGCGCCGCGGAGAATCCGCGCGCGACTTGCTGATCCGGCCCGGTGAGCGTGAACACACCGGCGAGCACATACGGGTAGACGGGACTCTTGTAGTCGTCGAACGACCGGAAGAACAGCGGTAGGCGAGCGCCGTCCTCGTCGCGAAGCCGAGTCGACAGCGTGTAGGCGTTGAGCGAGAGCGCAGCTTCGTCGCGGTGGAAGCCCGGTGGGTTGGTCGGTGTGATCCAGAGCTGGAAGGCGACGACTGCGACAACCGCGCCGAGCCCCAGGAGGAGAGCGGGCCGTTGGGCGATCGACCTCACGTGGTCATCCTAGGATCGTCTACGGAAGCCGAATGCCTCGGTACCCTGCGCCGATGCGCACGCTCGTCACCGGCGGCGGAGGGTTTCTCGGCTCGCACCTCGTCGAGCGACTGGAAGCCGACGGACACGACGTCGTCACGGCGCGAAGCGCCGACTACGACCTCACGTCGATGGACGACACCGCGCGGATGTTCGGCGACGCCGACGCCGACCTCGTGTTCCATCTCGCTGCCGAGGTCGGCGGTATCGGGGCGAACCGCGCCAATCCCGGTCGCTACTGGTTCGCGAACCTCGCGATGGGAGCGAACGTGCTCGAGCAGGCTCGTCTGCACGAGACGCCGAAGCTCGTGATCGTCGGGACGGTCTGCGCGTACCCGAAGTTCGCGTCCGTCCCGTTCAGCGAGGACGAGCTCTGGGAGGGCTATCCGGAGGAGACGAACGCGCCCTACGGCGTCGCGAAGAAGGCGGTGCTCGTCGGTGCGCAGGCGTACCGCGAGCAGTACGGCCTCAACGCGATCTTCCTGCTGCCGGCCAACCTCTACGGGCCTCGCGACAACTTCCACTCGACGAATGCGCACGTCATCGCCGACCTCATCCGCAAGATGCTCGAGTCGAGCGACGAGGTCGTCCTCTGGGGCGACGGCTCGCCCACGCGCGAGTTCCTCTACGTCGACGATTGCGTCGACGGGCTCGTGCTGGCCGCAGAGCGCTACGACGGGGCCGACCCGGTGAACCTCGGCGCTGCGCGCGAGATCTCGATCCGCGAGCTCGCGGAGCTCATCGCGGACGTGACCGGATTCGAGGGCTCGATCACGTGGGATACGACGAAGCCGAACGGCCAGCTCCGCCGGAGCGTCGACGGGACGCGGGCGCGCGAGCTCTTCGGATTCGAGGCGCGGACACCGCTGCGCGAGGGAATCGAGCGCACCGTCGCCTGGTACCGAGCGGCAGTCGCCGGTGTCGGTAGCCACTAGCGCCGTCGCGACGGCCCGCTGGAGCGGGCGAACGGTCGACCGGCTTCTCGCGCGGCCCCGCACCGTCGTCGGCTCGCTCGTCGGCCTCCAGATCGGTGCGACGCTCGTGCTCGCTCTCGCCGTCGACCACAACGGCTGGGTCTGGTTCCAGGGCGGCGACCAGATCTGGCTCTCGACGCAGGGGTGGCTCCTCGGGCAGCTCGAGCTCCCACCGACCGAGCTCGGCTACCTGTGGTCCTACGCGCTGACGCCGATCATGTGGGTCACGGGGCCGACCTACGTGCAGGCGCTGCCGCCTCTCGTCGTGCTCCAGGTGCTCGTCCTCGGGCCTGTCGCGCTTCTCTGCATCTACGACCTCGCGAGCCGGATCGGGGGACGCCTGCTCGGCTACTGGGCGTCGTTCCTGTGGGCGATCGCGCCGTTCGCGTCGATCCCGCTCTTCGTCGACCGCTACCAGGAGCGCTTCGGCGAGCAGTTCCTGCCGCAGGCGCTCGGACTGACGGCGATGTCGGACTACCCGTCGATGGTGCTCGTGCTCGCCTCTGCCGTCTTCGTCGTCCGCTCGCTCGACGCGGCGCGCGTGACGGATGCGGTGCTCGCGGGGCTCCTCCTCGGCGCCGCCACGGCCGTGAAGCCTCCGAACCTGCTCATGGGAGTGGGAGCAGCACTTGCGTATCTCGTCGCGCGTCGCTGGAGAGCGGGGATCGCGTTCGGCGTCGCCATCGTCCCGTCGCTCCTCGTGATCGCGCTCTGGAAGGAACGGGGGCTCGGAGGCATCCCGGTGCTCGGGTTGGAGGAGACACGGGTCGCCATGGGAGCGGCGACGACCGCGATCTCGGTCGACCTCGACCAGTACTTCGACTTCGACGTCGACCACTGGCTCCAGCAGATGGACTACATGCGCGAGTTCTTCTTCAGCGCTCGCGTCGCCCAGTGGGCGCCGATCGCGGGTCTGCATCGCGGTGCTCCGTGTGCGGCGGGGCGCGATCGCTGCGCTGCTGGCGGGATGGCTCGCGGCGTTCCTCGTCGTGAAGGGGTTCTCGCCGCGCGCGGACATCCAGGCGAACAGCTTCTGGCGGCTCCTCATGCCGGCGTGGCCCGCGTACCTGCTGCTGTTCGCGGCGATTCCGCTTCTCGTCCCGACGCTGGCGCGCCGCCTCGGAGACCGGCTGCGCGCGCCGTCGTCGTCACCCGTCGCACTGCCGCTGGATCGCCGTCGTCGCCGTTCTCACCGTGCTCGTCCCCGCCGCGGCAATCGCCGTGTCCTCGCCGCTCGAGGGTCCGTGCTCACGCGCTGACGCAGGACGACGCCGGCAACTTCATCCTCACCTCGGTGGACGAGAGCGTCGAGCTCCGCGTCGAGCGCGGGCCGGACGGCAACCGGCTCACGTGGGACGACGGGCCGTGGCGTGCGAACGTCTTCTACCGCGTGTACCGCGCCGAGGGCGAGGACGTCGAGTGCGAGAACACCGACGGGCATCCCGCGCAGTCCTGCTACTTGCTCGGCACGCTCGCTCGAGACCGTGCGCGAGCACGAGTTCGTCGACACCGACGGCGCCGCCGGGCGCCACCTACCGCATCGGCGTCGGCACGAACTGGGTCGACGACCCCGCGTTCGGAGACGTCTTCGTGTTCAGTCCGCCGGCCGTTGCGGCCGGCTGAGCTTCTCCTCGAGCAGCGCGATCCGCTGCGCGAGGTCGACGTTCTCGTCGGTGAGCCGCGAGATCACGGTCGAGTAGTGGAGGAGCACGAGGAAGATGAAGAGCGTCGCGACCGCGAACAGCACAGCCGGCGGGTAGCCCGTCACACCGAGCCATCCGGCGACCGTGTTGAGCCCCTCGCGCCAGACCGAGAGAACGAGCAGGACGACACCGGTCGCGAGCCACAGGAGCGCGTACCGCTCCTTCAGCCGCCTCCCACGGACGAGCTCGACGACGACGAGGATGAGGATGATCGAGGCGACGGCCCCGGCGATCGACGCGCGAATCGGCGTCATCGCTGCGCGGCCTCGAGGCGCGGGTAGCGGCGAAGGCTCGCGACGAGCAGGGCCAGCATGACCTTGACGATGTAGTAGAGCGACCGGACGAACGTGATCGACGAGCTCCCCGTCTGACGCTCCCGCATCTCGACCTGAACCTGCGCGAGGCGCAGGCCGCTGCGGAGCGCGACGAGCGTCGCCTCGACCTCCGGATAGTCGTGCGGGTACTCGACGGCGAAGAGCTCGATTCCCGCGCGGTCGAGCGCGACGAACCCGGACGTCGTGTCGGTGACCTTCTGCCCGCCGAGGAGCGACACGAGCCGCGCGAACAGACGGATCCCCATGCGTCGCGCGAACGGCGGCCGATACGTCCCGCCGGGATCGACGAAGCGCGAGCCGATCACGAGACTCGCGGTGCCGGCGTGGATGGGACCGAGGAGCTTCCCGAGCTCGGAAGCGTCGTGCTGACCGTCTCCGTCGAGGCGGACAGCGATCTCGTAACCCTCGTCGCGCGCGTACCTGAACCCGGTCTGCACCGCTCCCCCGATGCCGACGTTGAACAGGAGCCGCAGCACCGTCGCGCCGTGCGCCTCGGCGACGTCTGCTGTCCCGTCGCTCGACGCGTCGTCGACCACGACGACCGTCGCGGCCGCGTCGAAGGCCTTGATCTCGTCGACCACCTGCCCGATTGCCCCTTCCTCGTTCCATGCGGGGACGACGGCGACGAGCCGTCGGTCGCTCATGCGGCGACCCCGACTTCGAGCCCGACGAGCTCGAGCAGCCGCCGCGCACGGTGCGCGTACGTGTGCTCGTCGAGCACGCGCTCGCGCGCGCGCCGACCCATCTCCTCGGCCTGACCGGGATCGGAGACGAGCTCGCGATACGCAGCTACCGCCTCCTCCGCGCTTTCGACGATCACGAGCTCGCGTCCCGGCTCGAACCAGCGCTCGATGCCCTCGTGCGGGTTGGAGACGATCGCGGCGCCGGACGAGGCGAGCTCGAACGGCCGCGCGGTCGACGAGCCGGCGACGGTCGCATGCGGGCGCCGCGTCATGTTGAGATTCACGCGGGCAGCCGAGATCGCGCGCGCGAAGAGGTTGAACGGGATGTCCCCGATCGTTCGCGCCGCACCCACGTCGCCCTGGAAGTCGAGGCCGCCGAGCGCGAGGTCGAGGTCGGGCGCGAGTCGGGACGGCTCGCCGACCATCGTCTTCATCCAGTCGCGCCGGAACTTGTCGCCGTACCCGTAGAAGAAGACGTCGGCCTCCTTCTCGACCGCCTGCGGCGCGAAGAACTCCGGATCCGCTCCCCAGTACAGCGCTTCGGCGCGACGCGCACCGAGCTCGAGGAGGCGACCCGTCCCGCCCTCCGAGTTCGACAGGATGAGGTCGTACTCCCAGGGATCGGCGCCGTGGTACGGGTTGAACCCCGTGTCCATGCCGCCGTACTCGGGCAGGCTCATCGGGACGTCCCCGTCGTAGAAGACGATCGGGATGCCGAAGCGCTCGCGCAGCGCGTCGGGGATGCCCCGGAGATGCGCCATCGGAATCGTGAAGACGATCACCGCGTCCGGCTTCTCGGTCTCGACGAGTCGCTCGAGGTGCCGCTTCCAACGAGGCGTCACCCAGCGCGCGATCGTCTCGCGGGTGAGCTTGTCGAGCCCGGACTCCTCCGGGCTCGCCTCGGCGCGGCGGAGGTAGCGATCGCCCTTCACGCGCGCGAGCACGTCGCGCACGGCCTGGTACGACTCGCCCTCGCGGTACGTCGGGTTGGGCGCGGTCCGCCACCACGGCGACTCCACCGGCCGACCGCGATACGGCGTCACGAGGAGGTCGACGCCCGCCTCGTACATCCCCTTCCAGAGCTGCCACCACGCCGGCGTGCAGCCGTACCTGAAGTCGAGGTCGATCGCGGACGCGGCCGCGAGGATCTTGGGCGACCGCATCAGTACGCGCCCCGTCGCGTGATCACCGCGGGAATCGTCTTGACGATGATCGAGATGTCGAGCCAGAGCGACCAGTTCTCGATGTACGTGAAGTCGAGTCGGACGAGATCGTCGAAGGAAAGCCCGGAGCGACCCGAGATCTGCCAGAGCCCGGTCATCCCGGGGAGAACGCCGTACCGGCGACGATGCCAGTCCTCGAGGAGCTCGTAGTCGCGCAGCGGCAAGGGACGCGGGCCGACGAGGCTCATCTCGCCCTTCAGCACGTTGAGGACCTGCGGAACCTCGTCGAGCGAGAAGCGGCGGAGGAACCTCCCGACGCGCGTGACCCGCGGGTCCTCGCGGATCTTGAAGAGCGCGCCCTCGGCTTCGTTCTCGTCCTCGAGCTCGGGCTGGAGCTCGGCGGCGCCCGCGACCATCGTGCGGAACTTCAGCATCGGAAACTCGCGCTCCCCGACCCCGATGCGGCGATCGACGAAGAGGATCGGCCCGCGCGAGTCGAGCTTGATCGCGAGCGCGACGAGCGCCCACACCGGGAGCCCGATCACGACGACGAGCGCGCTCACGAGAAGGTCGAATCCGCGCTTGACGGCCCAGTCCCAGCCGGTCAGCACGGGCGGACGCAGCTCGAAGAGCGGTGCACCCTGGCCGGGCACGTACTCGCCACGCTGCACCAGGAGCTCCGTCGTGTCGGGTGCGAGCCGCACCTTGATCCCCTGGCGGTGCGCTTGCTCGACGACCTCGAGCACCGCTCGCTCGGGAAAGTCGGCCTCCGTGAGGATCAGCTCGTCGGGCCTGACCTGATCGAGCACGAGCGGGAGCTCGGCCCGCGAGCCGAGGAGGTCGAACCCGGGAACGGCCTCGGGTGCGACGACGCCGACGAACTCGTACGTGAGCCCCGAGCGCGCCGACTCGAGTGACGCGCGCAGGCGCACGAGACTCTCTCCGGCGCCGACGAGCACGACCCGGCGACGGATCCCGGCCGCACGCATGACCTCGAGCGAGGCGGACTCGTACGCGGCGCGCAGGAGGCCGATCGTCACCGCCGAGACGACGACGGACGTCGGGATGAGGCCCGAGGTCGAGAAGTCGTAGCCCGTCCCGAGCCCGAATGCGAGCACGATGAGCGCGACGACGATGAGGCAGGCGAGGATCCGTCCCGCACCCGGCCGCAGCTCCCGCTGCCGGTAGAGGCCGGCCTGCGCGAAGACGAGAACCGTGATCGGCGCGGCGAACTTGAGCCACTCCGCAGGCCCTTCGCGCCAGAGGAGACCCCAGAGGACGTCTCCGTCCCCGGCGACCACCTGCCGGATGACGAGCGCGAGGTAGATCCCGAACGCGAGGCCCACGACGTCGAGGAAGACGAGCGCGACGACCGATGCGGCACGTCGCAGAACCGAGAGGAGCGAGCCGCGCGAGAGCAGGTAGAGCCGCGACGCTCGGACGTCGCCTTGCGGCTCGGGCGGCGTCGGCGCCCGACGTGACAGCTCGGCCGGCGGAGCGACCTTGGGGCCCGACATGCCTGGATGTTAGAGCCGCGCCACGTCGTCCCACGCCACGCGCGGCGCGGAGGGGAGCGCGTGCGCGGCGAGAGCGTCGAGGTCGGTCACCTCGCGCGCGGCGGGCCAGCGCGGAGAGGACGACGCGAAGGAGTGCTCTGCGACGCGCATCGAGGAGATCGGTGTCGTGGAAGTACACGTGGACGAGCTTCGGGAGATCGCGGCGTGGGAGCCCGCGCGCGAGGTCGCCGAGCGAGTGCGTCGTCGGGATCGCGGCGACCGTCCGACCCGACGGCAGCTCCACCACCGCCGGTGTGTCGAGCGAAGCCCACCGCCCGCCCTCGCCCAGATACGGCGGTCGCCGTGCTCGCGGCGTGCAGTCGACGTAGCCGAGCTCGGCGCAGGCTTCGGCGACGTCGACATCGGTGTACCAGCCGCCGCCGCAGAAGAGCGTCGGCGCCAGACCGAGCTCTCGCATTCGTGCTCCCTCGGCGAGGACGCGCTCGCCCGTGCCTCCGCTGGTCGGTCGCGCATGATCGGGCGCCGTCCAGTGCGTGTGGTGCCCGAGCGGCCCGAGCGAAGCAGCCTCGCGTGCCCGCTCGAGCCACAACGTCTCGTCCTCGCCGAACGCAGCGTCGGCCGGACGCATGAGCGCGGCGATCGCGCAACCACCGGGCCGACGCCGCTGCAGTGCGACGAAGCGCGCCCACACCGCGTCGTCGAGCGGTCGCTCAACGTGGCAGGACACGACCGCGTACCGTTCCCGTGCCGTGGCGCCCATCGTCGTCGAAGCTAGATGAAACGATCGACGGGCGCACTCGTCGTCGTGGCCGCGGCCGCGCTGCCGCGCCTCCTCGTGCTCACGCGCGAGCGCGAGACGATCCTCGAGGAGTTCGTCGACAAGAGCGACCGGTTCGCGACGACGCTCGTCGACCACGGGACGTTCGGGTTCCTCCCGGACGTGCCGTCCGCGTACACCCAGCCGCTCTACGGCTGGTTCCTCGCGGGCCTCTATCTCCCGTTCGGCCGCTCGTGGCTGGCCGTGGGGATCGCACAGGTCGTCGTCGCCGTCGCGACGGCGCTCGTCGTCTTCGAGATCGGCTCGCGGCTTCGGTCGGTCGGTGTCGGGCTCGTCGCCGCGCTCATCGCGACGCTGCATCCGTACGTGATCTGGCACGACGTGCACCTCAATCGAGAGGTGCTCGACGGGCTCGTGCTCGCCCTGCTCGCGCTCTGCGCGCTCGCGGCGTACGAGCGCCGATCGCTTCCACTGTCGGCCCTGACCGGCGTCGTCGCGGGCCTGGCGATCCTCGGTAACGCACGGCTGATCCTCCTCCCCGTCGCAATCGCCGTGTACGTCGCGTGGCGGATCGTCCCGGTGTCGCGCACGGTGACGGCGTTGGCGCTCGTGGTCGGCATGGCCGCGCTCGTGGTCGCGCCATGGGTCGCGCGGAACAAGGTGCAGGTGGGCTGCTACGCGATCACGACCGACTCGCGCGCTCTCTGGAAGGCGAACAACCCGTCGACGCGCGAGATACTGGACGACGGCGGCTGGATCGACGACGTGCCCGCACTGCCGGGCGCACCGCCGTGGCCGGAGCTCGCAGCCGACCTCACCCTCGCGGGCACGCCGACGAGAGTGGACGAGTGCGCGCAGATGCGGCTCTACCGCGACGAGGTCGTCGACTTCTGGCGCGAGCAGCCGGGTGAGAAGGGCGCTTCTCGCGCTGCAGGCCACGCGCATGCTCTGGAGCCCGTCGCCGCAGGAGTCGGACGAGAGCGGCAGCGGGACGGCGCGGCTGGCCCGCAGGACGATCGAGCCCGCGTTCGTGATCGGGCTCTACGCGCTCGCGCTGGTCGGCTTCTTCGTCGCGCCGCCGCACTTCGTCGGGCTCGCCGTGCTCATGCTCTCCTACAACACGCTCGCCGCGATGGTGTTCGCCGGCACCGCCCGGTACCGCACGCCGTGGGACTTCCTCCTCGCGATCCTGGCCGCGTTCGCGCTCGCAGCCGTGTGGGAACGTGTCCGCGGCCGGCGTCGCGGCTACGCCGGCGCGAGTGCGCGCTCGTAGAGCTCCTCGACGCGCTCGACGCAGCGCTCGGGCGTGAACTCCGCGAGCGCGCGAGCGCGGGCGGCGGCGCCCATCTCGGCGGCACGCGGGAGGTCGCCCGCGAGCGCGACGATCGCGTCCGCGAGGGCGTCGGCGTCGGCGGGAGCCACGACCAGGCCGGTCTCACCGTCGGCGACGATCTCGGGAAGCCCGCCCACCGCGCTCGCGATGACGGGCCGCGCGCGCTCCATCGCCTCGAGCGCGACCATGCCGAACCCCTCGCCGAGCGAGGGCACGACGACGATCGCGGCGTCCTCGATCGCCCGCTGCACCGGAGAGACGAAGCCGAGGAAGCGAACGGCGTCGCCGAGCCCGAGCTCGCGCACGTACGACTTGAGCGCGGGCTCGAGCGGGCCGCGGCCGGCGACGTCGAGCATGACGTCCGGCACTCTCGCGCGCGCTTGCGCCAGCGCCCGCAGGAGAACGAGGTGGCCTTTGATCGGGATCAGTCGCCCGATGCAGAGAAGCCGCGGGGTCGCCTCGGCATAGGGCGCCGCCTCGCCGTCCGCTGCGATCCCGTAGTGGACGATCTCGAAGTCCTCCTCCTCGAAGCCCTCGGTCTCGGCGAGGTACTGCGCGAGACCCTGCGAGATCGCGATGTGCACGTGTGCGAGCGAGCCGACCGAGCGGTCGGCGAAGCCGAACCAGCGCCCCTCGCGGAACTCGTTGAAGCCGTGCTTCGTGGAGAGCCGCAGCGGCACGCGCGTCATGGAGCCGGCGAGCTGCCCGTAGACGTCGGCGTGCACGAGGTGCGTGTGGAGGATGCGGGGGCGCACGCGCGTGAGGTAGGCCGAGACCTCGCCGAACGCGATGGGATCGACGTCGGCACGCAGGCGGATGTCGTCGAGCGGGACGCCGCGCGCGCGCAGCGCGTCGGCGAACTCCCACGCTCCGGGCTCGTCCTCGTGGAGCATGAGGAAGCGCACGTCCCAACCGCGCTCGCGCAGATCGGGCAGGAGCTGCAGGAGGTGCGCCTCCGAGCCGGAGATGCCCGCGACCTTCTGGGTGTGGAGGACGACGCCGTCGGTCACGAGACTCCCGCGGCGTCGAGGATGCCACGCGCCCACGACTGCACCGAGTGGCTCGCCGCGACGCGCTCACGAAGTGTGTGCCCGAGCGCGGCTCTCTCCTCCGTGCTCATTGCGGCAAGCGCACGGATGCGATCGGCGAGCGCGCCCGGATCCCAGCGGGTGAAGCGCTGCTCGGGCGCGAGGAGCTCGTCGAAGATCGGGTTGGAGGCGAGCACCGGGAGGCACGCGGCCGCGGCCTCGTAGACGACCTTGTCAGGAGCGCCGGCACGCATGTTGTTCACGAGCGCGTCGTGTTCCGCGAGAAGCGCGGGGATCTCCGCGCGCGGCACCGAGTCGCCGATCGTCACGCGCTCCTCCAGACCGAGCTCGCGCACGAGCTGCTCGAGCTCGCCGCGGTGGGCGCGCTCGTCGTCGGAGAGCGCGGGGCCGTGGACGTGCAACTCGACGTCGTCACCGGCGAGCGGCACCGCGGCAATAGCGACGTCGAGCCCCTTCGCCGTGGAGTAGCGACCGAGCGCGAGTAGGCGCGTCCCGGAACCGGCGCGCGCCGGTGAGCACGGGAACTCGTCGAGGTCGATGCCGTGCCCGATCGCGCGGAGCTTCCTCGAAGGCAGCGGAAAGGACCGATGGTCGACGCTCGTGACCGCCGTCGAGACGCGCTCCGCGGCCTTGAGCAAGTCGCTCGCGCGCCAGTGGGTGAACCAGAGGACGAGCGGGACGCGCAGCGGCCGCACGAGCGGAGCGGCGAGGACCGCGTAGATCGGGCACATGTGCGCCACGACGGCTCCTCCCCGTAGGCCCGGAAGCTCGCGTGCGAGCGCAGCTTCGAAGCGCGCGCCGCGCAGCGCCCTGTAGCCGGCGCGAAACGTGCGCACGCGGCAGTTGTCGGGGAGCACGCCCGAGACGGCGCCGTCGGCGAGCACGACGACCTCGTCGACGAGACCGGCGAGCGCGCGGATCTTAGGAACCGTCGCTGCCAGCGCCGGATGGCGCGGATCGACCTGCTGCGTGATGAAGACGAGCTTCGCCATGGCTTAGAAGAAGTCGAAGTCGCCGAGGGTGAAGTGCCAGGCGCCGGCTCGTTCGTCGATGCGCGCGCTGTCGTGGAGCGGCTTGCCGATGAAGCGGAGCTTCGTGTTCGTGGGTGCGAAGCCTGCTCTGACGAGGGCGCGCCGGTGAACGCTCGACGGCGGTGGTAGGACCACGAGTGCGTCTGCGCCTCCTTTCACCTCCGCGACCGCACGCGACACGAGCGCGCGGACCGCTGCTCCCTCCTCGGTCGAAACGACGAGGTCGGCGAGGAACCCGGCGGAGACGCCGTGCTTGAACGTGTGGCCGACGACGGCGACGCCTGCCAGGTCGTCTCTCCGATACGCGGCGAAGCAGCGGTAGTCGCGAGGTGAGTCGAGGTAGCGCCAGTTGAAGTACGCCGCGTCGCGCGAGAAGTGGTTGCCGTATCCGGCTGCCGCGCGTGCACCCAGCTCGTCCATCTCGCGTCCGAAGCGCTCGACCGGGCGCACGTCGAGCCCATGAGAGCGGCGAGCCGCGCGATCTGGCTCGCGCATCCCACCCTGCTCGCCGGCACGGCCGAGCACATACCGCGCTACCCCGCTCGCGCGCAGGGGTCGAGCCCACAGACGCAGCCGGGGCAGGTCGATCCAGCCAAGTCGACGGATGAAGATCGGGTACGACTTGGCGTTCGGGAAGGTCACCGTGAGCGGCGAGCCCGAGGCAGCCGCAGCCTCCTCGTTCTCGGCCTGCAGCGTCGAGAACACGCCCTGCCCGCGGTAGCGCGCATCGGTCGCGACGTTCACCGGTATCGCGAGGTGCGTCTCGGTGCCGTCCAGCGTCGTTCTGAAGAAGCTCATCGCCGCAACGCCTACGACCTCGCCCTCGTCGACCGCGAGCGAGACGATCCCCTCACCGGCAGGGTTTTGGTCGAACCACCAGGAGAACTCCTCGTCCGTCAGCTGTGTCGTCCCCACGCGGGCGAGCAGCGACACGAGCGACTGCCGCCACTCCGGCGTGTATCGAACCGTCTGGAAGCTCACCGCGTGGCGATTCCGAGCAGCCGCGTCAGCCTGCGCCGCACGTGCGTACCGGGAACCGTGTCCTTCACGGAGAGTGCGTCACACGCCCCGGCGAGGACGAGCTCGAACGTGCGCGCGGAGTACGGCTCGATGTTGTAGCGGAGGAGCTGGAAGCGATCGCTCTGCGAGTTGTTCGCGCCTGAGACTGCCGTGAATCCCAGCTTGTACCCCGCTTGCTGCACGAGGCTTGCGTGCTCGACCCTGAAGTCTGCGCGCGACCCCTTGACGTATGCGTACGCCTCGACCTCTCGCCCGAGCCGGTCCTCCAGTCGTAGCTTCGAGATGGCGATCTCCCGCAGTGCCTCTGCGGGATCGAGCTCGGCGAGCCGCCGGTGGCCGATGCCGTGCGATTCGATGCGAACCCCACCCTGCTCGAGCTCGGCGAGCTGCTCCCAGGCCAGCGTCGGGTTGCGAACGCCGGCCCGAAAGAGGCTCTCCTCGTGCGGGAGCGGCCGCGAGTCGCCGTCGAGATACCCGATCGGCACGAAGACCACTGCCGGGATACCCGTGGTCGAACAGGATCGGGAACGCGTTCTCGAGGTTGTCGAGATAGCCGTCGTCGAAGGTGATGAGCACGGCGCCTTCGGGAAGCGGCGCCCCGTCGACGTAGTGGTCGCGAACCGCGTCGAGCGTCACAGGCGTGTACCCGAGCTCCCCCAGCAACGTCATCTGCTCCGCGAAGACCGCCGTCGGAACGGTGATGGGATTCGGCCACTGATCGTTGACCTTGTGGTACATCAGCACGCGAAGCGTCCGACCCGCATCGCTCGGCGGCACGAACGGCGTTCACCGCTTCTCCGGTCGCGCGATAGAGCCCGTTCTTCATGACGTGCATGGCCCGGTAGGCGCGCATCGCGTGAGTGTAGGTAGGCGGCCTAGGCCGTCACTTCGTCGACGAGCTCGCGGATGCGACGGGCGTACTCGTCCGGCGTCGCGAGCCACGGCTGGACGGCGGCATGCGCCGCCGCTCCGAGCCGCTCGGCAAGCGGGCGGTCGGACAGCACGCGGACGAGCGCGTCGGCGAGAGCTTGCGGGTCGCCAGGCTCCACGAGAATGCCGGAGACGCCGTCGTCGACGATGTCGGGGATGCCGCCGACACGGCTGCCGACGACTCCGCGGCCGCGGCAGAACGCCTCCACGACGACGCGGCCCAGGCCTTCGGAGCGCGACGGGAGCACGAGAACGGTCGCCTCGTCGAGCGCCCGGGCAACCTCGGGAGTCGCGAGCGACTCCGTCCAGCGAGCCTGCGCGGGCAGGTCGCGCACGAGTGCCGCGGCCGTCTCGTGCAGGGCTCCGCGCCCGACCAGGTGCAGCCTCGCCTCCGGCACACGCGGCGCAGCGAGCCGCCACGCCTCCGCGAGCACGTCCACGGCCTTGTAGCGCTCGAGCACGCCGACGAAGAGCACGGCCGGCTGCTCGGGCAGCGGAACCGGCTCCGACTCGACGAACGGCTCGAGATCCATGAAGGCCGCGAACTCGGCGGTCGGCTCGACGCCTGCCTCGCGCACCACGGTTGACGTGTACGCCGAGATCGTGCGAACGCCGTCGCTGTGTCGCAGCCCGTAGCGCCCGAGCGCGTCCGCGAGCGGCGCGAGCAGCTTCCGCCTCGGAGATCCGTAGAGCCTGGCCGGCGCGGCCGGGTCGCCGTGGATGTCCGCGATCACACGCGTCGGCACCCGCGCGAGCTTCCGGCCGATGACTGCAAGCGCCGCCTCCTGGGCGCCCTGCGCGAGGACGGCATCGGGCCGAAACGCGCGCAGCTCACGCGCGACGCGAAACGGCAGCAAGGCGTAGAAGGCGAGGCCGTCGAGCGCACGTGGTCGGATCGGCCGAACGAGCGTGAAACGCGGATCCGTCCCGCTCCCGCGGCCCGCGCTCGCGAGAACACGGACGTCGAGCTCCGCCTCGAGCGCGGCGAACTTCTGCTCGAGCGACGCCGAGAGCGGCAGCGAGTAGCGCGAGCGGCCGACCATGAGGAGTCGCTTCCTCATGCGCCTACCCGCTGGAGCTCGGCCTCGATCGTCGTGAAGACGACCTCCTCGGAGTACCTCTCCACCGAGGCCGGGGCGGCGTCGGCGAGCCGCGCGCGGAGCTCGCTGTCCGAGAAGAAGCGCTCGATTGCCGCAGCCAGCGCTGCCGGATCGCCGGGTGGCACGAGAAGCCCGTTCTCGCCGTCCCGCACGACCTCGGGCACCCCACCGACCGCCGTCGCGATGACGGGGCAGCCAACCGCAAGCGCCTCGACGACCGTGTGCGGGAAGTTCTCCCAGGCCGACGCGAGCAACGATGCGTCGGCCGCGCGGAACAGCCGGAGCACCTGCACCCGCGGCACGCTCCCGAGGAACGAGACGCGCCCGTCGAGTCCGAGCTCGCCGACGCGGCGCTCGAGGGCGGAGCGCTCTGGCCCGTCGCCGGCGACCGCAAGCGTCACGTCGGGAACGTCGACGAGCGCCTGCAGTGCGACGCCAAGGGCTTTCTGCGGCCCCAGGCGACCGGCAAAGGCGAGTGTCTTCCCGCCGAACCCGAGCTCGGCGCGCAGCTCGTCACGTGACGGCAGCTCCGGGAGCTCCGGTGCGGGATTCGGGAGCACGGAGACCCGCGACGCGTCGAGCCCCCAGCCGAGCGCCACGTCGCGCAGATAGGCGCTCGGGCAGAACACATGCCGCGCGCCGCGGAGAGCTCGCGTACGCGTCGCTCGCAGGAAGCGCGTCCGCACGCCACCCGCCTCGCGCTGGAACTCGTCGAGCGTCCCCAGGTAGCGCCCGCCGCGCGCCGCCCGCTCGAACACCTCGTCGGAAACGAGCTTCACGACGAGCGGACGACCGAGCGAGCTGCGATCCGATCGCAGCGCGCCGGATCATGCTCGTCGCGTAGACGACGTCCGCGCGGCGCGCGGCCTTCCGAACGAGCAGCGCAGCGCGCACATGACGAAGCGGCGAGCGGCGCGACGCCCACTGAACGGGGTACGCGCACGGCGCCGGATCGGCCTCCGCGGTCGTCACCACCTCGACGGCATGTCCGCGCTCGACGAGGAAGTCCGCGAGTGCGGGCGCGTGGCTCGCGGGGCCGCCGGGATCGGGCGGCCAGATGCCGGAGACGACGACGACCCTCACGGCTGCGGCGACATCTCCGAGCCGGGTACAGCTGTGCGCACCTCGTCGCGCAGGCGAACGATGACCACGAGCCATGCAGCAGCGAACACGAGCGTGGACGCGAGCACGGCCACCGCGGCTCCGGTCGCACCCCACTCCGCCCCCAGGACCGCGACGAGCGGGATCGCGACGAGGGTCTCGAGGCCGTGCGTGACGATGCGCAGCCGCGGCCGGCCGATCGTGACGGGCAGCGACTTCGTCCACCCGAGTGCGAAATGGATCGCCGCGGCGAGGAGTATCACGCGGGCCGCGGTCACGGCGCCGTCGTACTCCGAGCCGAAGACGAGCTCGACGAGCCACGGCATCGCGATGAAGAACGCGGGCACTGCCACGAGCATCAGTGCCCCGGCCCATCTCGTATAGCTACGGATTCCCACGAGGATGCGCCTGCGCTCGCCCTTCTCCCAGTCGCGTGTCTGCTCGGTCATGAGCATCAGGCGCGCCGGCGAGCTCGCCGCGGCAAAGCCCGTCTGCGGCGTCTGGGCGATGCGGAACAGACCGACCTGCGTCGTGCCCGACACGACGCCGAGGATCAGCGGGATCAACGTCGTGCGCAGCGAGATGACGCCGGTCGCGACGCTCGACTGCAGCACGAAGGTTCGTATCTCCGGCACGTCCTCGCCGAGCTCTCGCGCGGCGCCCGACGGGAACCGACGAAGCGCGACCACTCCGACGAAGGAGATCACGAGCGTCGAGATCGCCTGCGCCACCACGATCGCGACGAGCGCTTCGGTCACACCCATGGGTGCTGCTATGACGATCGCGAGGAGGCGAAGCGCGGCCGATCCGGCCTGGTACACGCTCCGGAGGTCGTAGCGGCTGTGCAGGAGCAGCGCCGTCGCGCCCACGTTCTCCGACGACTGGACGAGCGGGAGAAGCGCCGCCGCGAGAAGGGCCTGGCCAACGCCGTCGGCATCGAAGATCTCGTCGGCGAACGGCGCAAGAGCGACGACGAGCAGCGTCGCGAGCCCTCCTCCGACGACCTTCAGCAGCAGCGCCTGGCGGAAGAGGCGGCGCAGGCGCCCCCAGTCCTGGCCGGTGACGTAGCGGAATCCGTACTTCGTGAGCGACTCTTCCACCGTGAGGTCGAGCAGGATCTGGAAGAAGCCCACGACCACGAGCGCGGTCGCGAAAACGCCGAAGTCGTCGCGGCCGAAGACCCGTGCTGCGACGATCGTCCCGACGATGCCGCAGGCGACAGCGGCGTAGATCCACGCAGCCGTCGCCGACCGGCGTCGGAGCACCCGGGAGGACATGCGCGTGAGTCTAGGTCGGGCAGTGGCGACGACCCGCGAGCGCTACGCGCTCGCGCTTCAGGGATTCTCGCGATTGGAACTCGCGGTGCGAGTTTCGATCTGCGGACCGGAGTGGTGTAGGGAGGGCATCCCTCGGACGGATCCGGTCTGACGGCGCCCTATAGTGGCGCGGTGACGACCAGGGCGTTCGACAGCACGCGCTCGTCGTCCGGCCTTCGCAGCCTCGTCGATCGCGACGCATTCGGAGCACTGGTGCTCGCGCTGTCGCTCCCGTTCCTCTTCTTCCACGAGCGCTATCAGCCCGAGCTCGGCGTCGGTCTCGGCTCGACGACGGTCGACCTCCGGCTGTCGGATCTGGCCGTGGTCGTCGTCCTCGTGGCCGCCGTGGCCGTGGCGTCGCGAACCGGCCTCGGGCGACTTGGCCCGGGCCGCACGTTGTGGATCTCGGGAGCGCTGCTGCTCGCGTGGCTCGCGTTCCAGACGTTCAGGCCGGTCTCGCTCGACGACGCGCTCTTCGCCGACCACCTCGTGAGCTTCCTCAAGCTCGTCGAATACGCGCTCCTCGCCGTCGCGGTGCCGCTCCTCGTGCGGCGTGCGAGCGACCTGACGATCGTGCTCGGCGGAATCGTGCTCTGGGCCGCCGTGGCAGTGGGCGTCGCGCTCCTGCAGTTCTTCGGCGCGAACATCTTCGGCGCGTGGAACGCCGGCTGGCGGCAGCCCTCGTTCCTCGGCCACCACGACCTGGCCGCGCTCGCGGCGATCAGCCTCGCGCTCGCGGCAGCAGCGATCGTCGCAGGACGGCGCGAGACACCGGTGCCGTCGCTCTTCGTCGTCGCGCTCGCGGCAGGGGCTCTCGGGCTGATCCTGGCCGGGTCGGTCGCCGCGGCCGGAGGACTCGCGCTCGGCGTCGCCGCGCTCTGGGTCGCGTCCCGCGGGCGGTTCAGGCCGGGTGGACGGCAGGCGCTCGCACTCGTCGCGATCGTCGCCGCCGTCGCAGGGGGCGTGACGGCCGTGCGTGGAGACGCGCTCGAGGACTTCCTGCGCTTCCTCGGCGTCCGCGGCGACGAGCCGCCGATCGGCGTCGAGTCGTACTCGCAGCGCACGGTGCTCGCCTACATCGGCCTGCGGATCGCACAGGACAACCCGATCGTCGGCGTCGGCTGGCAGCGCTCGTCGCGGCCCGAGGTGTTCGAGCCCTACGTCGACGACGCGCGTGCGCGCTTCCCGGACGTCGACGACCTCGCATTCCCCGCCGAAGGGCGCGAGTGGGGCATCCAGAACCTCTACATCCAGGTGCTGGCGGACGCGGGGGTGATCGGCCTTGCGCTGCTGCTGCTCGTCGGCGCGACGGGTCTTCTGCTCGCGTGGCGCGCGGCGACGCGAGCCCCCACACCCTGGGCCGCGGGTGCCGGCCTCGTCGCCGTCGCTGCGCTCCTCACGATCGGGGCGGAGTGGGCGTCACTCGGCATCGTGGCCGGAATCCCCCTGCAGGCTGCGAGCTGCCTCCTGCTCGGGCTCGCGGCGGCAGGCGCCGCAGCGGCAGCGGCGGACGCAAATGGCTGACGCGCGACTCGATCCACCCCGGTCGATGCCCACGTACGCCGTCCGGGCACCGCTCGTCCGCTGGCTCCGCGCGCAGTCGGACGAGGCCTACCGGGAGATCGGGCGGTATCGCGTCCTCGACGTCGGCTGCGGCGCGAAGCCGTACGAGCCGGTGTTCTCGGCCCACGCAGCGTCGTACGTGGGCGTCGACCCGGTGGACAACCCGCGCGCCGAGCTGAAAGGCCCCGTGGAAGACCTTCCCGTCGACGACTCCAGCTTCGACGTCGTGCTCTGCAACCAGGTGCTGGAGCACTGCGACGACCCCGTGAAGGCCGTCTCCGAGCTTCGTCGCGTCACCGCACCGGGTGGGCGCGTGCTCGTGACGACCCACGGTGTCATGCCGTATCACCCGTCACCCACCGACTACTGGCGCTGGACGCACGCGGGGCTCGAGAAGCTGTTCGCGGACAACGGCAGCTGGGCGTCGGTTAGGGTGACGCCGGGTGCCGGCACAACCGCCTGCCTCGGAATGCTCTTCGCGATGTACCTCGACCTCGGATTCCGCCGCGTCGGGCTCGGCTCCGTCGCCCGGCCGCTCATCGCCGTGATCAACACGGTCGCGACCGGCATCGACGCCCGCTCGGCCCGCCTGCGCGAACCCGGTCCCGGCGGGCTCTTCGCAAACTTCCACATCGTCGCGGAGGTGCCTCGGTGAAGACCCTCGTGACAGGCGGCGGCGGGTTCATCGGCTCGAACCTCGTGCGCGCGCTGCTCGGGCGAGGCGACGACGTGCGCGTGCTCGACAACTTCTCGACCGGGAGCCGCCGGAATCTCGCCGGGCTCGACGTCGAGGTGGTCGAGGGGGAGCTGCGCAGCTACGAACGCGTCCACAACGCCGTGCGCGGCACGGAGGTCGTCTTCCACCTCGGGGCCCTCGGGTCGGTCCCCCGTTCGGTTCAAGATCCACTGACCTCGAGCGCCGTCAACGTCGAAGGCACACTCAACGTCCAGCTCGCCGCCCGCGACGAGGGCGTGCGCCGCGTCGTCTTCGCTTCCTCGTCGTCCATCTACGGCAATCAGTCGGAGCTCCCGTTGCGCGAGGCGATGGCGCCCGACCCCATCTCCCCGTACGGCGTCGCAAAGCTCGCCGCCGAGCGCTACTGCGTGAGCTTCAGCCGCGTCTACGACTCGTTCGAGACGGTGGTGCTTCGCTATTTCAACGTCTTCGGACCGCGACAGGACCCGACGTCGCAGTACGCAGCGGTCGTCCCGCTCTTCATCACCGCGATCGCCGCTGGAGAGCCGGTGACGATCTTCGACGACGGAGAGCAGTCTCGTGACTTCACGTACGTCGACAACGTCGTTGCGGCGAACCTGCTCGCAGCGGACGCCGCCGGCGCGAACGGACGGATCTTCAACATCTCGGGCGGAACGCCGACGAGCGTCAACGAGCTGGCCGTGACCATCGGCCGCCTTCTCGGGAAACCAGTCGAGCGCCGATATCTGCCTGCCCGCCCCGGCGATCTGCGGAACTCGTGGGCAGACGTGAGCGAGGCGAAGAGCCTCCTCGGATTCGAGCCGCAGGTCGAGCTCGAAGAAGGCCTGCGACGCACTGCCGACTACCTACTCGGAGGAGAGGACTAGAGCCATGGGACATGCATTCAGCTCGCTGGACGAGCTCGGCGAGGGCTACGGCTTCCGCAAGATCCGCAAGCCGCTCGGCGTCACGGCGTTCGGCGTCAACGCGACGGTGTATCCGCCGGCGTACGAGGGCTTCTTCCACTACCACGACACCCAGGACGAGCTCTACTTCGTCCACTCGGGCGAGGCGCGAGTGATCGTCGAGGGCGAGGAGCGAATCCTCGGGCCGGGCGGGCTCTTCCACGTCGACTCGACGACCCCGCGCAGGGTGTCGAACGCCAGCGAGACGGACGATCTCGTCATCCTCGTCGTGGGCGGCAAGGACGGCTACGTCGAGCGCGACGGCCACATGGTCGACGAGGCCGACATCGAGCGGCGCGCCGGTTTCGGGAAAGTCTCTAGTTGACGGCGCGGTAGAGCCGCCAGGAACCGCTTACGCCCTTGAGCTCGTGCTCGCCGCGATCTTCGAACTCGAGGCCGGAGCCGACAACGAGGTCCTTCACGGTCTGGGATACGAGCACCTCGGAGGGCTGTGCAGCGGCGCCGACACGTGCGCCAATGTTGACGGCCATCCCACCGACCTTGCCGTCGATCACTTCGCACTCTCCCGTATGCAGACCCGCTCGGACCTCGATTCCGAGAGACATCACTCCCTCGACGATTGCCTGGGCACATCGGATGGCACGAGCGGGACCATCGAAAGTGGCGAAGAATCCGTCGCCTGCGGTGTCGACCTCGGTGCCACGGAATCTCCCTAGCAATGCCCGAACCTGTGCGTGGTGGCGCACCACGAGGTCGCCCCATCCCGCGTTCCCGAGTTCGGCGACCTTCTCTGTCGAGCCCACGATGTCGGTGAATAGGACGGTTGCCAGAACCCGCTCGAGTTCCGCCTCCTCACGCCTGACCTCGGCTAGGAACGAGTCGATGGCTCCCAATACCGAAGCCTGGTCGCCGACCCATAGCGACAGGTCACGGCCTTCGAGCTCGACATGCCGCGCTCCGGCGATCCGCTCGGCGAGAAAGCGTGCGGACGGCGCCCACGACTGGTCGTGGTGGTCTCGGCGTGTGAAAACAAGGACCGGCACGTGGATCGAGGCGAGAATCCCGCGAATGTCCGTCCTCGTGTATTTCTCGACCATCGCCGCAAAGCTTCCGGGAGTGACGGACAGAACGTTGAGCGTCCGCCACCACTCGGCGTAGGCGTGATCGTCGGCCATGGTTGGGTCACGCCAGCGGAGATCCTCCTCCCAGAGCGCAGCAGAGCCACCACGGCGCCGTATGTCGGCGATGTCCTCGTCGAACTGCTCGTCCGTCCACTCCCACGGCGTCTCTTCCGACCAGCGCCAGTTCGCGGAAGCCTCGTGTAGCACGAGCGCCGTGGTTCGCTCGGGATAGGTCGCGGCGAACATGTTCGCCGCGAACGCGCACTGCTGGGTGGCAAGGATCGCCGCTCGCTCCGACCCGCAGGCATCGAGTACGACCGCCATATCGTCCATCACGGTCTCGAGCTGCCAGATGTCATGCGGCGAGCAGCGCTCCGAGCATCCGACACCCCGCATGTCCGTCACGATGAGACGGCGCCCCCGTGCAAGCCCTCGGAGAAAGCGGGCCATCGTCGGGTGGTTCCAATGCAGCTCGACGTTCGAGACGATTCCGGGAATGAAGAGCAGGTCTGAACTTCCGTCGCCCAGGACCTGGTACGCCAGAGCGCTGTCACCGTTCCATGTGTACTGCGTCTCCGGGCGCTCCATGCCCGGAATCCTTACGGGTTCCTGGCAGTGAACACCAGGTCGCGCGCAAGAAGCCGCGCGTTGAGCCGCGCGTAGCGGCCTCCGACGAAGTCGAGACGCACGTCGCGGAGGTCCCGGAGCAGCACACGCATCGCGTCCGGCGAGAACATGCGCAGGTGGGTCGGATCGTCTTCCGGGGGCGTCCCGCGTAGGAACCGCACCCGACTCTGAACGCGGAACGCGTTCGGCACCGAGCCGACGAGGACGCCACCCGGGCGCAGCACGCGCCGGATCTCCGCGACGAGGGCGTCCGGAAACTGCAGGTGCTCGAAGAGCTCACCGGCCACGACCGCGTCGAAGCTCCCGTCCTCGAACGGCAGCGGCTCCTCGACGTTCGCCTGCACGGGCTCGATGCCCGAGCGCCGCGGCCTTCTCGAGAGCCGAGGCGTCGACGTCGAGCCCGACGACCGAGTTTCCCTCGAGGAAGTGCTTGGTCAGCGCACCCGAGCGGCAGCCGAGGTCGAGCACGCGTTTGCCCTGCCCGATCGCCTCGACGAACAGCGGGATGCGCTCGGGAACGAAGACGAAGTCGCCCTCGTCTCGTCGCTCGCGATGGTGCTCTTCGTAGCGATCGCCGAGCGAGCTCACGCGGAGCCGACGGCGGCCTCGTGCCCGAGCGACGCGATCGTCTTGCGCAGCCCGTCCTCGAGTGCGATCTCCGGCACCCAGGCGAGGATCTGCTTCGCGCGGGTGATGTCCGGCTGGCGTACCTGCGGGTCGTCGACCGGCAGCGCCTCGTAGACGATCTCGCTCGACGAGCCGGTGAGGCGGAGGATGATCTCCGCGAGCTCGAGCAAGCGTCTTCTCGTCCGGGTTGCCGAGGTTCACGGGCAGGTGCTCGCTCGACTCTGCGAGGAGCACGATCCCGCGGATGAGGTCGTCCACGAAGCAGAAGCTCCGCGTCTGCGAGCCGTCGCCGAAGACGGTGACCGGCTTGCCGTCGAGCGCCTGGCGCAGGAACGTCGGGATCGCGCGGCCGTCGTTCGCCCGCATCCGCGGCCCGTACGTGTTGAAGATCCGGACGATCGCGGTGTTGACACCTTGCTGGCGGTGGTACGCCATCGTGAGCGCCTCGGCGTAGCGCTTCGCCTCGTCGTACACGCCGCGCGGGCCGATCGGGTTCACGTTGCCCCAGTAGGTCTCCGGCTGCGGGTGCACCTCCGGATCGCCGTAGACCTCGCTCGTCGAGGCGAGGAGGAACCGAGCGCGCTTCCACTTCGCGAGCCCGAGCGCGTGGTGCGTGCCGTACGAGCCGGTCTTCAACGAGTGGAGCGGAAGGCGGAGGTAGTCGACCGGGCTCGCGAGCGCAGCGAGGTGGTACACGAAGTCGATCGGCTCCTCGGTCACGATCGGCTCGATCACGTCGTGGTTCAGGAACGTGAACGCGTCGTCGCGCAGGTGATCGATGTTCTCGAGCGTCGAGACGACGAGGTTGTCGACGCAGATCACCCGCTGGCCGCGCTCGAGGAGCGCCTCGCAGAGGTGGGAGCCGAGGAACCCGGCGCCGCCGGTGACGAGTGAGGTCGGCATGGTCTCGATGCTAGCCGGGCCTCGCGGCGCCGACCGTGACTCCTTACGACGTCCACACGGCCGCTCCTGCGGCAGAGGCCGTGGTGCGCCTCTACTTCGTGGCTGCAGTCAGCGCCTTGTGCAGGCGCTTCCAGGACGCGTCCGTCTTCTTCGTACCCGCCGAGCCGATCCACTTGAGCACCACGTTCTGCCCGTAGCGTCGCTTGGCCTGCCAGTAGACCTGTCCATGGAGAGTCGCGCCCTGCTCCCAGTAGATGTTGCCGGCGCTCGGCGTTCCGAGCACACCGGTGCGCGTGTCTGCGAGGAGTCTCGTTACCTCCGTCTCGACATCCGGGACGGTGACGAGATAGACGGTGACCGTCCCCCACTTGGCCCTCGTGAAGGCGGTCGGTATGCCGAGGTCGTAGGCCTTGTAGTGCCCCGCATACGAGGCCTGCTTGTTCGGCACGAGCTTCTCGCCCGTCGCCGCCTTGAATCGAGTGGTGAGCTGCGTTGCGGTCGTCGTCGACGTAGCGAACGACGCCGTGGACGTCAGCGCCGCGAGCGCGAGCATGGCGACGATGAAGGCGAAGGACCGCATACCGCTCATCGTCGGCACCCGAGTCGAGCGAGACAATCGCCCGAACGGGTGGTGGCACCGCATCAGCGAAGGTCCTTGTTCGCCTCCATGTCGAACCACATCGCGAACAGGGTCATCTGCAGTCCGGCGATGAGCAAGACGGCGACGAGGACGATCGACGCCGGCGTGATCGCGTTCCCCGCGATCCGCAGGACGAGCTCGACGATTCCCAAGACGAAGCCGACACTCAGCATCAGCACGCCGAAGACGTAGAAGAAGACGAGCGGATGGAAGTCGCGGATGACGTACTTCTGCCCCATCCGCCACCAGAAGCCCTTGAAGAGGAGCCAGGAGATGCGCGGCACGACCGAGCGCAGCCTGATCCCGGACTGCTCGCCGACGTCGTAGATCGGACGCGACGGCACGTCCCGCACCCGGGCGTTCTGGACGTTGAGGTGGACGAGCAGGTCGTTCGGGAAGCCGTAGCGCGGGTACAGCGCGTCGAGGTCGAGTCGACGCAGAGCACCGAGCGAGAGTGCCGTGTACCCCGCCTGCGAGTCGGCGACGTGCCAGTAGCCGGACGCGATCTTCGTGAGGAGCGAGAGGACGGCGTTCCCGAGGTAGCGCGTGCGCGGGATGACCTCCCACGCCTCGCCCGAGACGAGACGGTTCGCCTTCGCGTACTCGACCTCGCCGCGCGCGACGGGCGCGACGAGCGACTCCAGCTCGGCCGGATCCATCTGGTTGTCGGCCGCCATGACGCACGTCACGTCGATCTCCTCCTCGAGCGCGCGGCGGTATCCGGACGCGATCGCGGCCCCCACGCCCGCGTTGCGTTCGTGGCGGACGAGAAGCACTCGCGCGTCACTCGACGCCCTCGGTCGCGGCTGCCGTGCCGTCGCGCGACGCGTCGTCGACGACGAAGATCCGGTCGACGAACTCGGGGATTCCGCGGATCGTCTCGCCGACGAGACGTTCCTCGTCGAACGCGGGCACGACGACCGCGACCCGCTTGCCCTCGAACATCAGGCCGGAGGTGGCGCCGCCCCGCGTCGCCGGGCGGCGATCGGGTCGACGACGAGCGCGGCGATCGCGCCGAGCAGAAAGCCGATCAGCGCCCCGACGAGAAGCGAGGAGCGGCTCGACCGTGCGGTCGTCTTGCTCGCCGCGGCCGGCTCCACGATCCGGCTCGATTCGACGTTCTCGGCGAGGCTGAGGAGCTGACCCGACTCGAAGAGGTCGTCCTGGATCGCGGCGCGCCGCGCGTCGGCCGTCGTGATCACGGAGTTGAGGTTGGCGGTGACGAGAAGCCGTTGCTCGAGTGGGATCGACTGGTCGGCGATGATCGCGTCCTGCTGCTCCTGGGCCGAGCGGATGCGCTCGTTGACCTCCTCGAGCTGCAGCTCGGCCGCCTCGACCTGGTCCTCGAGGAGCGCGACCTTCTCCGTCACGTACACGGAGACACGCTCGGTGACGCGGTCGGCGAGCGCGTTCGCCGCGAGCTCGACCTTCCGCTTCCCGTTCCCCTTCACGGCGATCTCCATGAGCGGGTTGATCCCGCGAAGCTGGCCCGCAGCAAGGAGCTCCCGCGTCGAGATCGACGCGCGAAGCCGCGAGACCGAGATGCCGCTCGCATCCGATGCGTTCTTCAGCGCCGCCTCGGAGCGGATGATCTCGCCGACCGTGCGCGGGTTCGTCGCGAGGCTCTGGATCTGCCCGCCGCCGAGCGGCGCGAAGGGCTGGCCGAGGTAGACGATCGTCTGCGCGCGCCAGACGGAGCCGCCCGAGAGCGCCAGGGCGATGCCGAGAACGGCGCCGATAACGAGACCGCCGACCGGAAGCCACCAGCGCACCTTCAGGCGGTGCCAGGCCGAGGAGAGATCGACCTCCTGCTCTTCGTCGAGAGGCGCTCATGCGGCCGCCCTGGCCGCATGAGCGGGAGGGGTGTGGGGACCGGGAGGTTCCCTGCGCTTCAAAAGAAGGGGGCACGCGGGGGATGGTTCCCCGCGACCGCGACCGAAGGTGAGCGGTGCTCATGCGGCCGCGACCCTAGCAGCGGCCCAGCGCCATTGAGCTGCGAGGCCCTCGTCGAACGGGGTCGTCGGCTCCCAGCCCAACGCCGCGCGAATGCGCGTCGTATCCGCCGCCGTGCGCGCCGCATCGCCTTCCCGACGCGGCATCCGAACGACCTCGAGCCGACGCTTCGCGATCCGGCCGAGCGTCTCGATCGCCTCGAGCATCGACACCTCGGTGCCGCCGCCGACGTTGAACGTCGAGCCGGACGCACCTCGCTCCATCGCGGCGATCGTGGCGTCGACCGCGTCGTCGACGTACGTGAAGCTGCGCGACTGCGTGCCGTCGCCGTACAGCTCGAACGGCCGACCCTCGGCGAGGCACGAGACCATCTTCGTGAAGGCCATGTCCGGGCGCTGGCGCGGGCCGTAGATCGTGAAGTAGCGAACCGTGACGACGTCGAGCCCGAACTCCGAGCCGTACGCGTGCGCGAGGTGCTCGCACGCGAGCTTCGTGATCCCGTACGGAGCGATGGGCCGCGGGCTCGTGTCCTCCGGCGTCGGATAGGTCGCCGCGTCTCCGTAGATCGAGGACGACGACGCGAAGGTCACGCGAACTCCTGCGGCGACCGCTGCCTCGAAGAGCCGCTGGCTCGCGAGCACGTTCTGCCGCACGTAGACCGGGAAGACGCCGCCGAAGCTCGCGACCCCCGGCTGACCGGCGAGGTGGAACACGCCGTCGAGCCCGTCCAGCGCAAGCGGATCCTCGGCGATGTCGACGCGCTCGACCGGCAGACCCGCGGCGTTCTCTTCCTTGAGGGCGGGGTCGTAGTAGTCGGTGAACGCGTCCCAGCCGATCGCGTCGTGCCCGCGCTCGAGGAGCGTGCGTAGGAGCTGCGAGCCGATGAAGCCGGCGGCGCCGGTGACGAGGTAGCGCATGGCCGGGGAATGCTAGGCGAGCGGCCGGAGAGGCTGGAGAACGCCGTCGTCGTCCGGTGCGAGGCAGACCTCGGAGAAGTAGCGCGTCATCACGACTCCCTCGACGAAGTCACCGAGGCGCGGCTCGGGTCGCTCGCCGCGCGCGAGTGCGAGTGCGAGCTCCGGATACCGACCGCCGGCGGCCAGCGGAACGGGGAATCCGCCGCCGAAGCGCGTGTTGACGTCCGTGATCGGGAGCGAACCGTCCGGCTCGCGGAAGCACTGCACGTTCGCCGGCCCCTTGATCCCGACGACCTCGGCAACGCGCGCGCCGTGCTCGATCAGCTCGCGGTCCTGGATCGACGCGCCCTTGATGGACTCTCCGCCCTTCGACAGGATCATCGTGCGCGGGATCGCGTTGAGGCAGCGCGCCTCCATGTCGCAGAACACGTCGATGGAGAACTCCTCGCCGAGACAAACCTCCTGCACGAACGACGGCACCTCGGTGTAGCCGAGGAAGAACGCCAGCTCGTCCGCGTTCGCCGCGCGATGGATGTTTCGCGAGCCGAAGCCCTCGCGCGCCTTCACGAGTACGGGGTAGCGCACGTCGTCCGGCACGTCCTCGGGAGCCCAGCTCCGCGGCGACGGGATCCCGTTGGCCACGAAGAAGTGGTGCGCCTCGAGCTTGTCCGACATCCGCCCCGAGGCTTCCGGGTCGGGCAGGAGGACGAGCGCAGGCGCCAGCCGGTCGCGTTCGCGGGCGAGCACCGGGAAGTCGAGGTCGTTCAGCGGAACGACGAGGCGGACGTCGTGCTCCTCTCGGAGCGCCGCCAGCGTGGGCACGTACGCCGGATCGGCGATCCGCGGGACGATGACGTGCCGGTCGCAGTGGTACAGAGCAGGCGCGAGCGGATCGGCGTCCACGCCGAGCGTGACGGCGCCCGCGGCGCGGAACGCGCGGGCGATGTCGACGCGCTGCCCGACCGACGTGAGCATGACGACCACGACGCGAGAGCGTACTCGGAGGACTGGTCGGCGACCCGGCTAAGGTCAGCGCCGTGCCGGAGCCGATCCGCGTCCTCCGCGTCATCGCGCGCCTGAACATGGGCGGGCCGGCGATCCACGTGTCCAACCTCGCCGCCGGTCTCGAGACGCGCGGCTACCACACGACGCTCGTCGCCGGGAGCCTGGCGCGCGGAGAGGACTCGATGGCGTTCGTCGCCGAGCGGCTCGGAGTCTCGGTCGTCAGCGTCCCGGAGATCCAGCGCGAGGTCGCACCGCTGCACGACCTGCAGTCGATCCGGCGTCTCACCGCGATCATGCGCGAGGAGCGGCCGCACATCCTCCACACGCACACGGCGAAAGCGGGCGCGCTCGCTCGCGCCGCCGCGCTCGCGGCCGGCTCTGCCCGCCCGCCGATCATCGTCCACACCTTCCATGGACACGTGCTCAAGGGGTACTTCGGCCCCGGTCGCACGGCGTTCTTCAAGCAGGTCGAGAGGACCCTCGCGCGCACGTCCGACGTCCTTGTCGCGGTCAGCCCGGAGGTGCGCGACGAGCTGGTGGAGCACGGGATCGCGCCGGCGGAGAAGTTCACCGTGATTCGCCTCGGGATCCCGCTCGAGGAACGGCTCGGCGACGAGACCGCCGACCTCGACTACCGCGCGCTGTACGGCATCCCCGCCGATGCGTTCGTCGTCGGCTGGGTCGGGCGCATGACCGGTGTGAAGGACGCGGATGCGGTGCTCGAGATCGTCCGCGCGACGCGCGAGCGGGGCATCCCCGCCGTCCTCTGCATGGTCGGCGACGGACCAGACCGCGAGCGGCTCGAGCAGGTCGCGCACGACCTCGGCATCGCGCGCTCGACGTACTTCGTCGGCTACCAGCCCGACGTTGCCGGGTACTACCGGCTGTTCGACGCGTTCCTGCTCCCGTCGGTCAACGAGGGAACGCCCGTGAGCGCGATCGAGGCGCTCGCGTCGGGAACACCAGTGGTCGCCACACGGGTCGGTGGCGTGCCGGACGTGGTGACGGACGGCGTCGACGGGTTTCTCGTCGAGCCGGGCGACGACCGAGGCAGCCGCAGATCGCCTCGCGGAGCTCGCACTCGATCCGAAGCTGCGGACGCGGCTCGGAGACGCGGGGCGCGAGAACGCGCGCGAGCGCTACTCCGTCGAACGTCTCGTCGACGACGTCGACCGGCTGTATCGCTCGCTGCTGGCTGCGAAGGGGTTCTAGCGCCAGCCGCCGGTCGCGCCGCGGTACG
Source organism: uncultured Gaiellaceae bacterium (assembly GCA_963820635.1). Lineage (GTDB taxonomy): Bacteria > Actinomycetota > Thermoleophilia > Gaiellales > Gaiellaceae > GMQP-bins7. The sequence continues at coordinate 492,956 of CAWGAN010000002.1, forward strand.
TCCCGCGGAAGAGCGCCAGCGGGGTGCGCAGCAGGATCTCGAGATCCAGGCGCGGCGAGCGGTTCTCGACGTACCAGACGTCGAGCTCGATGCGGTCGGCCCATGGGAGCGACGCGCGACCGTGGACCTGCGCCCAGCCCGTCAGCCCCGGACGGAGGTCGAGCCGACGACGCTGGTGCTCGTCGTACTGCTCGACCTGGTAGCGCAGCGTGGGACGTGGCCCGATGACGCTCATGTCGCCGCGCAGGATGTTCCAGAGCTGCGGCAGCTCGTCGATCGACGTTCGCCGGAGGACGCGCCCGACCCGTGTGATCCGGCGATCGCCCTGGTCGACCGCATAGCCGGCACCCATGCCTTCCGCGCCCACGACCATCGTGCGCAGCTTCAACACGTCGAAGTCGACGCCGCCCTGACCCACCCGAGTCTGGCGGTAGAGAACCGCGCCGCGATCCTCGAGCTTGATCGCGAGCGCGGCGAGGCCGAGGAGCGGGCTCGTGAGCGCGAGCCCGACACCGGCGACGGCGACGTCCGCAGCCCGGTTCATCGCGTGCCCTTGGCCTTCTCCCAGGTCTGCGGCGTCCCCGAGCGCAGGTAGCGCACGAGTGCCGCGACCGTGGCCTTCGTCACGACGAAGTAGTAGTACGCGAGCCGCGCGCCCGGTACCGGCAGTCGTGCCTTTCCCGCGCCGGCGAGCCCGAGGCCCGCGAGCTGGAAGAGAAGGAACACGCGGTAGAAAGGCGCACGCGAGACGAGCACGAGGTTCGAGGCGAGCAGCCCGAGGTGCAGGATCCCGGTCGAGTAGCGCAGGACGCGGTGCGACACGAGCTGCGCGAGGTACAGCGGCCGCGTCGGACCGCGGAGGGCGCGCCCCGTGAGGATGTGGCCGAGTGCCCGCGAGATCGTCCGCACCTTGCGGCCGTACTCGTCCTCGGGCTCCGCAGCCGGCTTCTCGGTGGCCACCGCGGCCGGCTCGTAGACCGCGCGCCGCCCCATCTGCTCCATGAGGTACGGGAAGCCGAAGTCGTGCCCGAACTTCGGATCGTCCTCGACGTATGCGTCCCGCTTCACCGCGTAGATCGCGCCGTTCCCGGCGGTGATCGAGCTTGCGGTCGACTCCTGCTCGCGCACCCACATCTCGTACAGCCAGTACGCGCCTTCCATGTTCGCGCCGTCAGGGCTCTCGAGCCGCAGCTGCCCGCAGACGTAGCCGACCTCCGGATCCGCCAGGTTGCGCGTGAGGGCGCGAAGCGCGTCGGGCCTCCACTCGCTGTTGGCGTCAGTGAAGGCGAGCACTTCGCTCGATGTCGCGCGCACCGACCGGTGCTGCGCCGCGACCTTGCCCTCGCGCGGGCACTGCAGAAGACGAACGCGCGGATTGTCGGCCGCGATCTCACCGACGATGGCGTCTGTCAGATCGGTCGAGCCGTCCGAGGCGACGACGACCTCCAGGGAGTCCTCCGGATAGTCGAGCGCGAGCGCGTTCTCGATCCGCCGCCGGATGACCGCTTCCTCGTCGTGCGCAGAGACGACGAGGGCGACGGAGGGTGTCTGCTCCGCCTTGCGGACGGGCCGCGGGCGAACCCGCGCCAGAGCTCCCATCGCCAGCGGATAGCCGGCGTGCGTCCATGCCAGCGCCCCGAGCGAGCCCCAGAAGAGCCTCCTCGCGATCACGCCGCGAGCATCTCTCTGACGAGCGCGCGATACCGCTCCATCGCGACGACCCGGTCCGCCTCCTCCTCGACGTACGCACGGCCGCGCCGACCCATCTCGGCGAGGTCGAACGCACCGTCGGCGGCCTCGCGAACCGTGCGGGCGAGAAGATCCGGACGCGCCGGCGGGATGACGATGCCGCAGCCCACCTCATGGACGAGACGTGCCGTCTCGCTCGCTTCGTCCGCCGCGACGAGCACGGGGCGAGCGGCCGCAAGGATCCCGTAGAGCCTGCTCGGCACGACGTACCCGGCAAGTCCCTTCGCCAGCCCGACGACGTGGATGTCAGCGCTCGACAGCGAGAACGGAAGCCGCTCGCGCTTCTGGTACGGGAGGAAGCGCACGGTCTCCTCGACCTCGAGGCGTTCGGCGAGCGCCACCATCTGGGCGTGGCGGGCACCGAAGCCGGCGATGACGATGCAAAGGTCGTCGCGGTCGCGAAGGAAGGTCGCGGAACGGACGAGGCTGTCGAGATCCTGCGCGTGCCCGACGTTGCCCGAGTGCATGACGACGAAGCGATCGACGAGCCCGTGCCGTGTCGCCCACTCGTTGTCGCGCGGCTGCGGCGTGATCGCCCGCGTGTCGACCCAGTTGGGGATGACGCGCAGTCGCTCGGGCGGAGCGCCTTTCTGCTCGAGGCGCTCCCGCATCGTCTCGCCGATCGCGACGATCCGGTCGGCGCGGCGCAGGTACGCGCCGACGAGCCCGCGCAGGACTCCGATCACCGCGGGATTGCGCAGGCGGTCGAGCTCCGTCGCGATCTCGGGGAAGACGTCCTGGCTGATGACGAGCACGGGAGCACCCACGCGCTTCCCGACGAGGACACCGAGGTCGCCGATGATCGGCGGGTCGGTCATGCACAGGACGAGGTCGGGCGCCCGGCCGCTGAGTGCGTGCCGGAGCGCCAGGCCGAGGTACGAGAAGTAGTTGAGCGCCCGCCGACCGAGCTCCGACCGCTCGTACGACGTCGACGCGACGCGGGTGATGACGACGCCGTTGTGCTCGATCTGGCGCGGCTCGTTCTCGTGACCGTGCAGCACGCCCGTGACGACCTCGACCTCGTAGTCCTCCGCGAGCGCCTCGCAGAGCTCGGTCAGGAGGTGCGCGGTCGCCTCGACACCGGGCCAGTAGTACTGGTTGAGGACGAGAATCCGCTGGCGAGGCACCGCAGCAGGCTAGCTTCGATCCTCCACGGCTTCGCGCACGGCCTCGAGGAAGCCGTCGACGCTCGGGCCGTATCCCCAGTCGGCGGCGAGCTCTCGCGATCGCGCACCCTGCGCGCGCCGCAGCTCCGGGTCGGCAGCCAGCTCACGGAGTGCGCGGGCGGCGGCGGCAACGTCTCCTGCTGCGACGAGCGCACCGTTCTCGCCGTCACGGAGCAGGTCGTGTGCCGCGCCGACCCGGTCTGAGAGGACGAGCGGGAGGCCGCAGGCGCCCGCCTCGTTCACGACGACCGCCCACGGCTCTCGCTCGGAGAGAAGTGCGAAGACGTCGGCGGCGACGTACAGCTCGACGATCCTCTCCCAGTCGAGATCGCCCGTGAGGACGAGCTCGCACACCGAGCTCGACCGGCGAGCTGCTCGAGACGCGACCGCTCTCCGACCCTCCCCGGCGACGACGAGCAGGAGGCGCTCGTCCGCCGCTTCGTCGACAGCTCGCACGAGGTCGTCGAGCCCTTTCTCCGGCGCGAGCCGCGCGACGGACAGGACGACGACATCGTCCTGATCCGCACCGAGTGCGCTCCGAAGCTCCTGACGCCGATCCAGGAGACGCGACGCGCTGGCACCGAACTCCTCGACGTCCACGGTGTTCGCGAACACGCGCACGCGATCCGCGGGCGCCCCGCGGGCGATCATCGAGTTGCGCGCGAGCGTCCCGGTGACGAGAACGCCCGCCGCGTTCGCCACGATCGGCGGGACGACGGTGTCCTTCACCGTTCGACGCCAGCCCGGGCGAGGCCCCTCGTCGTGGCTCTCCACGACCAGGATGTACGGGACGTCCCGCACCCGGCACCAGGCGATCGCCGCCTGGGCCGCGAAGGTGCTCCAGCCGGAGACGACGACGACTTCGGGTCGGACGTCCTCGAGAGCAGGAACGACGCCGGGCGTCAGCGGGTAGTCGTGATGCAGCACGCGCGCGGCGCCGGGGACGCGGAGGCCGCGGAGGAAGACCGCTCGGTGCTTCGGCTCGACGCGCCAGGTGCGTCCCGCGACGGTTCCCGCCGCGTAGACGACGGTCAGGTCGATCTCGGGGAGCGCGGCGACGCGATCGAGGAGCGGCGCGCGGTACGGCGTGGGCTCCGGGAAGACGGCTGCGACCCGGATCGGCGGCGCATCCGGTGCCGCGGCGAGTGCCCGGAGCAGGTCGGCCGCGTCGCGCGCCGCGCGTTTCGTGAGCGTGCGCCGCCGAGCGCGACGCGTGGCCACGTGTGCCGGGAGGAGGGGATCCAGCCGCACGGCCTCGCTCAGAACGACAGCGCCCGCTGTCCCGCGCGCGCGAGACGCGAGCCGCGCGAGCGCTCGCGCGGCGGCAGCGCGCACGGCTGCGAGCTCGCCCTCGAGGAAAGCGTGCTCCGCCTCGAAGGTCCGCTCGAGCTCGACGAAGGCCATGGCGGCGTCCTCCACGTCGGCTGCGGCGACCTCGGCGCCGAGCCAGACCTGGCGGGCGAGTCCCGCACGCCGGGCGGAGAGCTCGGGCGCAACGCTCTCGATCTGCCGCAGCGAGACCTCCTCGGCGAGCGTGCGCTGAAGGTCGCTGCGTCGTCGCGAGGCCTGTTGCGCGTGAAGGCGGTGCAGCACGAGCGGCGCCTCGATGCAGTCGCCCTCGGCGACGGCGAGCACGCGCGTCCAGAGCTCGTAGTCCTCCGACTCGCCGAACGACGCGTCGTAGCGCAGTCCATGTGTCTCGAGCAGCTCGCGCTGCAGCACCACGGTGTTGTGGAAGACCGGAGCGCTGAAGAGCGCGCGCCAGCGCATCGGGGCGCGGCCGGCGTCGTGGAGGTGCAGGTCGCGCGGCTCGCCATCCTCCTCGATGTCGAGAACGCCGGAGCCGACGAGCCCGAGGTCGGTCCGCGAGTCGAGAAGCTCGAGGCTCCGCTTCAGCCAGTCGGCGAAGGCCGCGTCGTCGGCGTCCATGCGCGCGACATAGCGACCGCGAGCCTCGTCGAGAGCGCGATTCAGCGATGCGGCGAGACCGAGCTGCGTCTCGTTTCGCAGCACGCGCACTCGCGGATCCTCGAGTCCGTCGAGCGTGCTCGCCGTTCCGTCGGAGGAGCAGTCGTCGACGACGACGAGCTCGAGATCGGCGACGGTCTGGCGCAGGACGCTCAGGAGCGCCGTCCGAACGAACGGCTCGCCGTCGTGCACGGCGACGAGGACGGAGACGAGCGGCGCGGTCGGACACGGGCGTGTCGTAGCCTACGGCCCGTGCCGCGGGAGCTTCCGTCGTTCGACCTCGTCGTCGCGACGGTCGGACGGGCGGACGAGCTCGGTCGCCTCCTCGACTCGCTCGAGGCTCAGGACTACCCGTCTCTGCGGGTCGTCGTCGTCGACCAGAACGACGACCTGCGCGCCTCCGATCTCCTCGTCGGACGGCCGCTGGAGCTCGTTCACCTGCAGTCGGAGGCGGGCCTGTCGCGAGCGCGGAACGTCGCGCTCGAGCACGTGAGCGCCGACGTCGTCGCGTTTCCCGACGACGACTGCGTCTACCCGCCCGGACTGCTCCGGCGGGTCGCCGAGCGATTCGCGAACGACGACGACGCTCGACGGTCTCACGGGCCGAGCAGCCGATTCGGCCGGGCGCTCGTCTCCCTCGTGGAAGACCGACGCGGCGAGACTGACCGACGACAACCTCTGGAACCGCGCGATCTCGTTCACGATCTTCCTCCGTCGCAGCGTCGTCGAGCGAGTCGGGCACCTTCGACGAGCGGCTCGGCCTCGGCTCCGGCGAGCCATGGGCGATCGGGCGAGGAGATCGACTTCCTCGTCCGCGCGATCCGCAGCGGAGCGCGGATCGAGTACGACCCGTCGCTCGTCGTCCAGCACGACGTCCGCGAGAACGACGCGCGCATCGGCTTCCGCGACGGCGCGAGCGTCGGGTACCTGCTCCGCAAGCACGCGCTACCCGGCCCGGACCGTCGGTCGCATGCTCGTCCGGCCGGCGGGAGGTGCGCTCGTCTCGCTCGCCCGTCTCGACGGATCGGGCGCGCGCTATCAGCTCGCGACGCTCCGCGGCCGCCTGCGCGGCTACTTCGGAGCGAGGCGCTCGAAGATCTCCGCGTGACGCTCGAGCCACGGCTCGAGCGAGAAGCGCTCGACCGCCCGTGCGCGCGCGGCGGCGGAGTAGCGGGGGAGGTCGTCGAGGACTCGCGTCGACGGCGTCGGCGAGCACTTCGGGTGACGGCGGCTCGTCGCGCTCCCACGAGACCGGGTGCGCGACGCCGATGCCTCCGACGTCGCCGACGAGCTCGACCGTCCCACCGCTCGCCGGATAGACGACCGGCAAGCCCGCAGGCCATCGCCTCGACGACGAGCGTCGGGCACGGGTCCTGCACCTTCGTGTGCAGCAGCAGATGCGCCCGCCGGAAGACGCTCGGCGCGTCGCGCTGCGCGTAGCCGCCGACGCAGGTGCACGCTGTCCGCGAAGGCCGAGCTCGTCGAGCAGCGGCTCGATCGGGCTGACGAGCCGCCCGGTTACGAGAAGCCGCGCATCGGGCCGATCGGCGCGAAGCGCAGCCAGCGTCCGCAGCGCGAGCTCGAGCCGGTACGCCTGGGTCTGATCGCCGCCGAGGAGGAGGACGGGCCCGCCAACTGGTGGCGTCGTCGCCGGCGTGAAGTGCGTCGACGTCGACCGCGTTGTGAAGGATCTCCCAGGTCCCGTCGAGGCTGCGCCCAGGAACTCGTCGGCCGACCGCTTCGAGAACTCGCTCTGGTACACGACGTGGTCGGCGGCGAGGACGGCACGCCGCAGCGGGTCGTTGAGCTCGTCGGTGCGGTCCCCCGCCCAGCCCGGGTACGCGACGCCGTCCTGGTTGACGACGATCGGCGCGCCCGCGTCGCCGCGCGATCCGCAGGAGCGGACCGAGGTCGCGCGGGAGCCACGTCGTACCGAGGTAGAGGAGCGAGAAGTCGCGTGGGCGAGTTCGGGAAGCGCTCGTTCAGCTTCTGCGCCTTCGCCGTTCCCCCGGCGGCGCGCTCGCCCGGCGCCGGCACGCGGTCGTGCCCGTAGAAGACGCGAACGCCGGGCTTCGCGCGACCCGACGCGAGCAGCCGCGCCCACCGGCTCGCCGCGCGGCCGTACCTCCCGGCCCGGGCTGCGCTCAGATCCACCGGCTCACTCCTCGCCGCCCATGGCGACGAATCCGTCGAGGAGCTCGCGCCAGCGAGGACGCAGCGCCGGGTACGAGTTCTCGTCGGCAGTCACCCGGCCCGCGTCGCGCATCCGCGCTCAGCTCGTCCGGCGACGCGCCGGCGACGTGCACGACAGAGCCGGCCAGGGCTTCGACGTCCTCGACGTCGACCATCCAGCCGTTCACGCCGTGCTGCGACGAGATCGGCGGCCTGCCCGACTCGCGTCGTGACGAGCGGGACGCCCGTCGCCATCGATTCGAGCACCGCGCGCGGCCCGCCCTCGTCACGCGACGCGACCACGCAGACGTCGATCGCCTCGTATGCCTTCGCGACCGCGTCGACGTCGTCCAGCAGCGCGTGCCGATAGCGGGATCCCGAGTCGCTCGAGCCCCGCCCGCACGAAGCCGCGCGACGGCCCGGTCAGGAGGAAGCACAGCTCGGGAACCCGGTCGCGTAGCCGCTCGGCGACCGAGAGCAGCACGTCCGGGCCCTTGATCAGCTTCGGCTCGAGCCCCTCGCCCCAGCCGACGCCGTCCTTCTGGAACGAGCCGACGACGAACGCGGACTCGGGAAGCCCGAATCGCCGGCGCGCAGCGCCGACGCTCTCGGGCGAGCGGAGCGGAAACGCCTCGACGTCGATGCCGATCGGGATGCGGTGCACCTTCTCCGCGCGCCATGCCGGTCTCGAGGACGAGCTCCTCCATCTCTCGATTGGTCACCTGGACGCGGTCGATCTCCCGGTGACGCCTGCGCATCGTGTCGAAGCACGCGTCGAACTCGCGTCATCCCGGGCGTGCCGGGGCGACCGTGGAAGTACGCGAAGCCGAGGTTGTTGCCGCGGCGCTCGAAGTCGTGGAGGAGCAGCGTGAACTGGCTCTGGTGGAAGATCGACTGACCCTCGACGGCGTTGATCCACTCCGGCGGGCCGAGCTGCGATCCCGAGCGCGTGCGCGGTGCGCACGAGCTGGCGCGCCTCGTACGAGAGCACCCACTCGGCGGCCTCCTGGCCGATGAAGAGCCGCGAGTGCGGGGGCCAGCCGCGCGTGCGCACGCCCGACGACGGCGCGCCGCACAGGCCGCCCGACCGGCGCCGCGAGGCGCCGTGCGCGCTCGCGCACCGACACGTCAGCGGTCGGCGAGCGTCTCGGCGAGCTCGTGTCCGCGACCGGAGCCGCTCGAGATCCGAGTCGACGAGCAGATGCACGAGACCCTCGAAGTCGAGCGTCGGCGACCAGCCGAGCTGCTCGCGCGCCTTCGACGCGTCGCCGACGAGATCGTGCAGCTCTGCCTTCCCGCGCACGAGCGAGTCGTCGACCCGAACGTGCTCCTCCCAGTCGAGCCCGACGTGCGCGAACGCGCACTGCGGCGAGCTCGCGGACGCTGTGCGTCTCGCCCGCTCGCGATCACGAAGTCGCCCGGCTCGTCCTGCTGGACCATCGAGCCACATCGCGCGCACGTAGTCGCCCGCGTAGCCCCAGTCACGGCGCGCGTCGAGCTCGCCGAGCGAGCACCTCGCGTCTCGAGGCCGAGGCTGATCGCCGCCGCCGCATTCGCGATCTTGCGGGTGACGAAGTCGAGCGGGCGTCGCGGCGACTCGTGGTTGTAGAGGATCCCGGAGGACGCGTGCAGCCCGTAGCGGCGCCGGTAGCTCAGCGTGATGAAGTGCGCGTACGCCTTCGCCACGCCGTACGGCGTGACCGGCGCGAAGCGGCGTCTCCTCCGCCTGCGGCACCTCGCGCGGCTCGCCGAAGATCTCGCTCGACGACGCCTGGTAGAAGCGGATCGCGTCGTCGACGCGCCGGATCGCCTCGAGCAGCGCCGTGCACCCGACGGCCGCGAACTCGGCGGTCAGCACCGGCTGCTGCCACGACATCGGCACGAACGAGGGCGACGCGAGGTTGTAGACCTCGTGCGGGCGACACGCCGCGAGCACGTCCACGAGCGACAGCTCGTCGAGCACGTCGGCCTGCATGAGCTCGAGGTCGTCCCGGATCGCCTCGAGGTTCTCGAACGCGGTCGAGACCGGCTGGCGCACGACGCCGAACACCTCGTAGCCCTCGGCGAGGAGGAGCTCTGCGAGAAACGATCCGTCCTGACCGGCGATGCCGATGATGAGTGCGCGTCTCGGCGTCATGGGTCGCGGAGCACCTTAGCGCCGGCGCCACACGACGCGTCCCTGAGCGTCTCTACCATCCCCCGCGCGTGGATGCCGAGACTCGGAATCGCGGGCCTGTCCTCGCGCTCGCTGGCATCATCCTCGGCGCGTTCGTCGTCTACGCGCTGCTTGTCCACGCTCGTGAGCGTCCCGCGTGTTCATCCCGACGAGGTGCGCTACATGATCGGCGCCTCGTCGCTCGTCGAGGGCGACGGACTCAGCCTGCGAGGCGACGAGTACGGCTTCGGGCCGTTGCACGCGGCCGTCCTCGCGCTCGTCCTCTGGCTCTCGTCCGGTCTCGAGGCCGCCTACCCGTGGTTCAAGGCCGTGAACGCGCTCTTCTGGGCGCTCACCGCCGTCCCGGTGTACCTACTCGCCCGCAGGCTCGTCTCGCAGTGGTGGGCCGTCGTCGCCGCGGGGCTCACCGTCGCGATCCCGTCGTCGATCTCCGTCGCGACGGTGATGACGGAGAGCATGGCGTTCCTCGCCGCGGCGTGGGCGCTCTACGCCACGATGCTCGCGCTCGAGCGGCCGACCGTCCTCCGCCAGCTCGTGCTGCTCGCCGCGATCGGGGTGGCGTTCCTGACGCGATCGCAGCTCGGCGTGCTGTACGTCGGCTGGCTGCGTCGCGCTCGGTCTCCACTGGTGGATCAGCCCCGCCGCGAGACCGCGCGGGCGCGCTGACTGGAGACGGCTGTGGCCGAGCGCGCTCCCACTGCTCGCGGCCGTCGCGTTCCTCGCAGCGACAGCTCGCGGGCGGCTCCTCGCCACGCGACTCGCTCGGCGCCTACTGGGAGCTCTGGCGCGGCTACGACCCGTTCGGCGTCGCGAAGTGGATCGTGTACCACCTCGCTGACATCGAGCTCTACCTCGCCGTGGTCCCGCTCGCGGTCGCGCCGATCGTCCTGACGCAGCTCGTACGTCGAGGGCGCGCAGGCGCGGCGGTCGACTCCGCGTTCGCGTCGCTCTTCCTCGCGGCGAACGCGACCGGCCTCCTCGTCGTCGCAGCCTTCACGAGCACGCCGTGGGGCTACGACCGCCTGCACGACCGCTACGCGTTCTACCTCCTCCCGCTCTGGCTGATCGTCTTCGTCGTCTGGCTCGCGGACGGGCTCCCGCGTCCGCTCGTCGCGACCGCCACCGGAGTCGTGCTCGCGCTCGTCCTGCCCGGCGATTCTCCCGTTCCGTCAGCTCGCGAACGAGGCCGGCATCGACACCGTGCCGGGCGCGCTCTGGGTCTGGGTCGAGGCTCAGGTAGCCGGTCCGGGCCCGCTCTCCGGCTCACGCCTCCTGGCGGCGTTCGTGATCGCGCTCCTGCTCGCCGTGCTCTTCCTGCCGAGACGCGCCGCGGGAGCACTGGTCGTCGCCGTGTCGCCGTGTTGCTCGTCACGAGCGTCCTCGCCTGGGAACGCCTGATCGACGCGCCGGAGGACGCCGTGTTCGCCGGCGGGCTCGAGCGGTCGTGGATCGACGAAGCCGTTCCCGAGGACGCGGCGTGACGAAGCTGTACATCGACACGCGACGTGCGGCTCGGCGCTCCAGCGCCACGCGCTCTTCCTCACCGAGGCGTTCAACGCCACCGTCGACCGGGCCGCGTACATCGGCGACTCGGTTCCCGACGGCCTGCCCGATCGAGCGCGTCGACGTCGGCTCCGACGGAACGCTTCTCCTCTCACCGGGCAACGCGCTCGACGCGGAGTACGTCTTCACGCAGCCCGGCATCGAGCTCGAGGGCGAGCAGGTCGCGACCGGGACGAACGCAGAGCTCGTCCTGTGGCGCACGGACGGCCCGGTGCGTCGTCGCCGGCGCGACGTCGAACGACGAGCTCCGCGAGCGCGACTGCGCCTAGCGGCTAGCGGACGCGGCGCAGGTAGCCGCTCGGGTTGAACGTGATGAGGAACTTCTCGCGCTCGCGGTCGATCACGAACTCGTCCGTCTGCGCGAGGAAGCGTCTCGATCGCCTCGAGCGGGCCAGGCATGAGGTCCTTGCGAATCTGCCCGATGTTCGAGTCCTCGACGATCAGGTAGCAGCCGACCGGAACGAGCGGCGCGTACGCCTCGAGCTCGGCCTCGACGTGCGCCTGCGAGTGATCGGAGTCGAGGATGACGAGGATCGGCCGATCCCCTGCGCGAGCACGCACCTCGTCGACGACGTCCGGATCGGTGGACGAGCGCCCGCCGAGGTAGGTGATCCGCGGATGCGCCGGATAGTCCTCGCGCTCGGGCTCGATGTCGATCGACACGACCTCGCCTCGCCCGACGAGGTCGCAGAGCGACGCGAGGAAGAGCGCGCTGCCGCCGCGATACGTCCCGGTCTCGACGATGAGCTCCGGCCGCGTCTCGACCACGATCTCCTGGTAGACCCAGAGGTCGAGCGGGTTCTTCAGCGCCTGCGCGCCGAGCCACGTCGCCTCGGTCCAGGCATCCGGACTCGTAGAGGACGTCGTGCGCGCGCGAGACGGCCGCGCGGTCGAGCCGACGGTCGAGGCGAAAGCGGCGCGATCGTGAGGGCGCGTACGAGGGTAGTTCTGCACGGGCAGCGATTCTAGGGACGCGCGTCGGCGGTGCAGCCCGAGCACCGTCAGGTAGCTGTCCGCGACGGAGGCGATGCGACGGGACGCGAGATGCGCGCGCGGTACGCGTCGAGGTCGGCCGCGAGGCGCTCGAGCACGTCGGGTACCTCCTCCGGCGACTCGAACGGCAGGCCGCCCGCTCCGACCAGCTCCGGGTGACCGCCGCTGTCGAGGTAGGCGGCAGGCAGCCCGCAGGCGAGCGCTTCGAGGAGCGCGTTCGAGCACGGGTCGTCTCGACTCGCGGCGAGGTAGACGTCGTGCTCGCGGAGGAGCCGCGCGACCCCGTCGGAGTCGACCGGACCGACGTGCCGAATCCGCTCGAACGACTGCGGAGCCTGTCCGACGAACGTGACCGCGAGCCGCGACGGGTCGAGGTTGCGGTCGAGCCACGCGAGCACGTCGGCACCTTTCCGCAGGATTCTGCGACCAGCTCGAGGCGATCACGCGGACCGGCCGGCCGTCGAGCGGCGTCACGCCGCTCCGGCGGGTGGAAGATCGTCGGGTCGACCGTGTTCGGGATCGACGACCGGATCGCGCAGCTCGATCCCGAGCTCGGCGTGCTTCTCGAGGCTGTAGCGCGACTGCAGCACCGTCGCATCGGCAAGCTCGGCGTTGATCGCCGCGATACGCGCGTCCGTGCCGTCGTCGAACCCGCGATACGCCCCGATCGGCCCGTCGACGCGATGCACCATCCGGCAGTCCGTCGCGCGCGAAGCGCCGAAGCCGTGCGAAGTCGAAGTTGAACGAGTTGAAGAGACAGGCCGGCGTGCCGCCGGAGATCCGGTCGTGCTCGACGGCGAGCCCGCGGCTCTCGAGCTCTCGGACGAGAGCGCGGAGGAACTGGTGCCCACCACCGGCAGGTGGCGGCTCGAACTCGTGGAAGAGCGCGAGGTCGGCGCGGCTACGCGCCGCGAGCGACGCCAGTCGACCTCCGTGCGCAGCCGTCCTGGAAGCCGCTCGGCTCGCCCGCCGCACCGACCGAGGAAGCGCGCGGGCGTCCACGGGCGACGACGCTAGCCTCGACGGGCCGCGTCGCGCAGAGCCGCCTCGATCCGATCGACGTAGCGCTCCCAGGTGAGACTCGTCCTCGACGGTGCGCTCGCGCGCGCGCACCGAGCGACGCGCGCGTGCCACTCGTCGCGCAGCACGTCCGCCAGCGGCGCGCTCGAAGCCCTCCGCGTCGCCCGGCTCGACGAGCCGGCAGTTGTCGCCGTCGACGAGCCCGTAGCCGCTCGCGATCGCCTTCGTGCGCGTGACGACGACGGGCTTCGCGAGCGCCATCGCCTGGAGGAGCACGGTCGTCGCGCCCGAGTAGCTGTTCTCGAGAACGGGCAAGCGCGACGACGCGCGCCTCCTCGAGCCGGTCGCCGCATCGCGTCGAACGGGATGTCGGCCTCGACGTCGAGGTTCGGAGGCAGCGTCGCGAGCGTGCGCGCGCGATCCGCCGTCGTGACGAGCCGAAACGACCGGCTCGGCATCGCGCGCCGCAACCGCGAGGAAGAGCTCGACGTCGCGGTGCGGATCGGCCCCGACCGAGACGACGTCGACGGCCGGCTGGCCCGACGGACGGCGCGAACGGCGTGCTCGTCGACGCCGAACGGAACGAACTCGACGCGCGTCGACTCGCCGTAGCGCGCCATGCCAGCGCGCGAAGCTCGTCCACCTCGTGCTCGCTGTACGCGACGACCGCGCGCCGACGCGGCGAGCGCTCGCGCGTAGAGGCGTCGCATCCGCTCCGAGCGAAGCCGCGCGAGACGCTCGGGAAGCCCGATCGCGATGTACACGAGCGGCGGCCGCACCCTGCCCGCCCGCGTCGAGGAGCATGCAGCGGAATCCCGACCGTGTCCACCGTCGAGAGGACGACGTCCGCGCGGTTCGCGCTCGCGCAGCGACGCGAGCACCGTCGCGAAGTCGCCGCCGTAGCCTCCCGCGCGCTCGAGCGCCGACTTCATCGCCGTCCCGCCGGCGCGCGCCCAGGCGGGCGGCGGCGCCCGAGCGCTCGAGGTTGTGGCGACGTCGACCCAGCCACGCTCGGCGAGCTGGTCGAGGCCGAAGAGGAGGTAGCGCTCGGCGGATCCGAGCGGCGCCGCGAGCGCGCGCCGGCGCTGCGGCGAGTCGCGGTAGGCGTAGAAGACGGTGCTCCACGGTCGCGGGAGGTAAGGTAGGCGACCGTACGCCGGGAGGCGTCGCGAGACGATGCACAGGCAGACGGACACAGTTCTCACGTCGCGTCAACCGCGTGTTCACGCACCGCGCCGACCGCGTCGCGAAGGCCGTCGAGCGCCGCGGCATCCGCGCGACGTACGAGCTCCACGACCGCGTGCTCTCGAACCGGAAGAGCCGCGGCCTCTACGAGGACGATCGGCCCCGAGCTCGACGACGTCCAGCGGCGGATCCTCGCCGACGTCGAGGCGAACGGCTTCTCCGTCGCCTCCTTCGAGGAGCTCTTCGCGGACGAGGCGCACTGGCAGCGAGCTCGAGGCGATGCGCGACCGCTTCGTCGCCGAGACCGAGGCCGACCTCGCGAAGGGCGGCGAGCACGTCCGCGTGCGCGCCGGCAAGGAGTTCGTCGTGCGTCTCCACAGCTACGGCGTCGAGATCGGGCTCGACGACCCGTGGTTCCGAGCGCGTCGCGTCGCGCCGCCTGCTCGACATCGCGAACACGTACCTCGAGATGTGGTCGAAGCTCGAGTACGTCGACGTCTGGTACTCGGTGCCGCAGCCCGCAGAAGCCGAGCGCATCTCCTCGCAGCGCTGGCATCGCGACTACAACGACAAGCACCTGCTGAAGGTGTTCCTCTACCTCGTGGACGTCGACGAGCACATGGGGCCGTTCCAGTACGTGCCCGGAAGCCAGCCGGGCGGGCCGTACGCGGACGCCTGGCCGTGGCAGCCGCTCGGGGCAGAACTACCCGACCGAGGAGGAGCTCGAGGCGCTCGTCCCGAGCTCGTCGATCCGTGCGTTCACCGCGCCGAAGGGGACGCTGATCTTCTGCAACACCGCCGGCTTCCATCGCGGCGGCTTCTCGACGACGAGCCCGCGCGTGCTCGCGACGGCCACGTACTCGTCGCCCGCCTCGCTCGCGTCGCTGACGGAGCGGAGCTACGAGCTCGTCGACCCGCTGGATGCGTTCGACGAGCCGACGCGGTTCGCCGTTACCTGAGCTCCGACGAGCGCCGCTCGTTCGTCCATTCGAGCACCGGACGCACGACGCCACGCCACTGACCCGTGAACTGCCCACGCGCGGAGTCGCCCTCGCCGGGGTCCTGGACGTGGAACGAGACGGCCTGCCAGACACTGACGTGGTGGTGGAGCTTGGGGGAGTCGATCGAGCAGATGGCGGGGTCGACCGTGATCAGCCCCTCGTTGAGGAAGTTGCCGGGGATCCAGGCCGTCGCGACGTACTCCCCAGGCTCGCGTCGGCTCGTGCCACCGCGGCGTCGATGTCCATGGCGTTGAAGGCGATGCGCCCGGCGGCTGACGACCTTGATCTTCGGAAGGATCGGTGGGCCGTCCCTGAGCACCCGGAAGGCAATCTCGATTCCGACGGGCTCGCGAACGTCCACGTAGTCGGCCGGCGAGCCGTCCGCCTGGACGACCCGGACCGAGCGGAGCCTGACGAGATCGTCACCGGGAGCCTCCTCGAGGTCGGGCCACTCCCGGCTCGAGCCGGCGCCGACGGAGGTCTGGAGGTAGTGCGCGACGACCTCCTCGCTCGGACCGTCCCGCGACGATCCGCCCATGCGTCGAGCAGAATCGCCCGGTCGCAGAGCTGCGCCATCGCCTGCATGTTGTGCGAGACGAAGAGCACCGTGCTGCCGCTCGCGCCGAACGTCCTCCATGCGGCCGAGGCAGCGCGCCTGGAACTCCGCGTCGCCGACGGCCAGCACCTCGTCGACGAGCAGGATCTCCGGCTCGAGGTGCGCCGCGACCGAGAACGCCAGCCGGACGTACATACCGCTCGAGTAGCGCTTCACGGGCGTGTCGATGAACGACTCGACGCCCGAGAACTCGACGATCTCGCGGAAGCTTCGCCTGGATCTCCCGCCGCTTCATGCCGAGGATCGCGCCGTTCAGGTAGATGTTCTCGCGGCCGGTGAGCTCGGGGTGGAAGCCGGTGCCGACCTCGAGCAGGCTGCCGACGCGGCCACGGATCTCGACGCGCCCCGCCGTCGGCGTCGGTGATCCGGGTCAGCACCTTGAGCAGCGTCGACTTGCCGGCGCCGTTGCGGCCGATCACGCCGAGCACCTCGCCCTCGGCGACCTCGAACGAGACGTCCTCGCAGCGCCCAGATCTCCTGCGCCTCGCGGCGATGCTCCTTGCGCGTGAGCAGCCTTCCGGCGTGGACGAGCGACTCTCGAAGGGTTCCGTAGGCGGCCTGGAACTCTCCGAGCCGGTAGCGCTTGGAGAGCCCCTCGGCTTCGATCGCGACGGACATCAGATCGTGTCCGCGAAGCGCGGCTCCGACGATCGGAAGACCGCGAGGCCGCCGACGAAGAGGAGCGACGCCGACGGCGAACGCCGATCGCCGTCTGGCCCGAGATCGGGCGGCGGCGCGTCGATCACGGCCCAGCGCCAGCCCGTGATGACTGCCGTCATCGGGTTGAACGCGAGCACCCACTGCCACTTCGTCGGGTATCTCCTGGACGACGTAGATGACGCCGGAGAGGAGCGGGAGCACCTGGAGGACGACCGGGATCATGTAGCGCACGTCGCGGTAGCGGACGTTGATCGCCGAGAGGAAGAAGCCCGCAGCCGATCGCCGTGACGACCGCGAGCCCCATGAACAGCGGCGCGGCGAGTACCTCGAGCCCACCGGGCCACGTGTCGTAGATCGCCATGAACGACGAAGAGCACCGGGCAGTCCGACGAGGAAGTCGACGAACGGCACGATGACCGCCGCGAGCGGGAGCAGCGTCCGCGGGAAGTACACCTTCGTGACGAGGTTGAGGTTCGCCGCGAGGCTCATGCTGGATCCGGTGAGCGCCGAGGCGAAGTACTGCATCGGGAGCACGCCGGCCAACACGAGCACCTGGTACTTCACGTCCCCGGACGGGAAGTCCGCGAACCGTCCGAAGACGACGATGTAGACGATCGCCGTGAAGAGCGGGTACGAGGATCGCCCACGCGATCCCGAGGAACGTCTGCTTGTAGCGGACGACGAGGTCGCGCCAGACGAGCGTCCCGAGCAGCTCGCGGTAGTGCCAGAGCTCGGCGACGTCGAGACGCGGCCAGCGAGGCGCCGGCCGGATGACGGTCAGCCGACTGGAAGGACCGACGTTTCCGTTGCCCGAGCGATCGTCGCCCGAGCCCGGCGTACGCGCCGGCTCCTCGGAGTCGCTCTCGCGCACACCATCCTCGACGAGACTCGACCCTCGACTCACCTCGTCGATGCTAGCGACCAGGCAGGCGCCACCTGCCGTGGTTGAATGTCGCGCCATGCTCTCGAGAGTCCGAGCGAAGGTTTCGCGACTCGTTCGGACGCACGTCACCGAGCGCGGGCGCGAGTCGCCGTACTACCGCAAGCTGACTCCGTGCGAGCGTGGCGCGTACCTCCGACCTCCCGTGCCTCGTGCCCCGGGCACAGCGCCCGACGCCTGGGGCTCGACGAGACGACGGTCGTCATCAACTCCACCGGAGGAGAGCTCTTCCAGACCACTCTGAGCTTCCTCGACGACGACTGGCCGATCTACGTCGTCGACGGCTCCGACCGCTGCTACGGACTGCCTGCTCTGCGGCACGCCGTCGAGAACGTCCCGGCACGCTGGGCCGTCCTGCTCGACGAGGACGCCTTCGTGCTGAGCAACGAGCGGCTCAAGGGACTCGTCGCTTGGGCGGCGCAGAGTGGCCACGCAGCCGTCGGGGTTCCCGACGGCGGCGTCTTTCCGCGCCGGCCTCACAACCCCAATGCACTGAATCTGTTCTTCAACGTTCTGGACCTGGCGGCCATTCGTCGGGTCTGGGATCCGGATGCCTGCGCACGCTGGATGGACCGAGGCTCGGAGATGACGCACCCGTGGCCTCCGGCGTCGCTCCTGAACCCGTCCGTGCCGTACGCTCTTCGACGACTACGAGCCGTACTACTGCTTCTACTTCTGGCTCGCCGACGCCGGGCTCACGACCGGATACCTCGACGCACACATGCACAGCGACGGTCTCTCGGCCATCGTCCTCGACCACACGGCGGAGCCGATCGTCGTTCACACCTGGTACGCGCGCGAGTTCGACACACCCGGCCCCATGCGCGAGCGGATCCTCGACGTCGTCGATTATGCGCGCGGCGGCGAGGACCGCGGGTCGCGGTGGCGAGGCCTCATGTGAGCGCGGGTCGCGGTCGGCACGATCGCCCGCCAGCGCCGCGAGCGCCGTCACGATGAACACCGGGTAGAGCGGGAGCACGAACTCGGGAGCGACGCCCTGCGACGCTGCGTGGATCAGCAGCACGAGGAATGCGGAGGCCCAGAGGATCAGGATGCGTCCGCGAGCCGCGCGGGCGTCGGACGACGAGGGCGACGAGCCCGACGACGATCCAGAGGACAGGCGTCGGATAGCGCGGCGTGATCCGGTTCAGGATCTCGGGCACGAAGCTCACACCCTCGCGGGACGGAAGCTCGTGCGTCCCACGCGCGAACCTGCGCGACGATCTCGCGGTAGCGCTCCTGCGTCGCGGCGTCGTCCCACACCTGCGACGGGCGAGCGACCGTGCACGAGTCGATGTAGTCGGACGCGCACCAGACGAACCCGTACGGCACGCCGTCGACGAGGACGTGGGCCTGCGGATTGGGAACGAGCTGACCGTCCACGTCGAACGTCGGCGGCGGCGGCTCGGGTGCGGTCTGCGCGCGCGGAGCGATCCCCTCCCGCAGCGGTCGCTGCGTCAGGAAGTCGCCGATCGTCTCGGCGACGCCTTCGAAGTACGTCCCCGGATGCTCACGGATGGCCTCGAGCGCGGAGTCGAAGAGCACGTCGTAGTTCTCGTCACGACCGAGCACGCGGTCCGACAGCGCGATCAGCCGCACGGTCTCGTAGTTCGACCCCGTCTGCAGATACGTCTCGAGCGGCACGCCAAGGCTCTCGAACGGAGGCTTCGCCAGGACCTGCTGCTCGATCAGGTCGGCGAGGCGGCGCGACGCCGGCCCGTTGTCGGGCGAGATCGTCTGGTTCCCCGTGAACACGATGCAGGAACGGCACCCAGGCGCGGCCGCCGCGCGCCACGGTCGCGTCGTCGTACCGAATGCCGTTGTGCAGCGCCCAGGCCGCGAGCGGAAGAGCAGCTGCCGCGATGCACGCTCCCGACCATGCGAGGCGGCGCCTCCAGGCGACGGGCGCGACGAGTGGCACGAGAGCGGCCAGGAGCAGGACCTGGTTCGCGGGCCGAATGAGCACGAGCACTGCGATGCCGGCACCTACTGCCACGAACCGCCAACGCCGTCGGCCGGTCCAGCGCCCGCGCGAGGAGCAGCGCCCAGACCGCGAGCCCGGTCGCGAAGACGGCGTCGCTCGAGGCCTGGTGATAGATCGTCGCGAACGCGGGGTAGACGAGCAGCAGGCCGGCGCTGAAGAGAGCGGGAACTCGTCCGAAGATCAGTGCGGTCGCACTCCAGGCGACGATCGCAGTCGCGTACAGGCGCCGCGAAGACGACGTCGAGGAGCACGGGGCCGCCGAGGTCCAGCGGAATCCCGACCACGAGCGGCGTCAGGGGCGTGCGAAAGAGCTGGAGCTCGGAGAGCGGAGGCGCCGAGTCGAAGAGCTGCAGGTAGTAGGCGAGGTAGTCCCACGTGTCGCGCCCCTTCGCCATCGGCCAGCCGAGCGACTCGATCCAGTAGACGACGAACGCCACCGCGAAGAGCGTCACGGCCGCCCGTCTCGTCGGGTACGAACGCGAGGAGTCGCTCCCACGCCCTTCTCATCGTCGGCCACTCGCCGGGGGAGCCGAGCCGACACCGGCGGCGCTCGAGCCCCGCGACGCGCTGCTCCAGCTCGTCCACCTTCGCGCCGAACGCGAGGCCGAGGTCGGCCTCGTGGAGCGCGGAGTACTCGGCGGCGAACGACGTCGCGTCGACGAGCGTCGGCGGACCGGACGCCGCAGATCGATCCTCGGTCGGACGGCCTCGCCGAATCCGAGCGTGCGCAATCGGTCGCGGAGCCTGGTGTCGACGACGAGCTTCCCTCGTTCGACCTCGAGCCGCAGCTCGTCGTCGTCGACGACGAGCGGCTCGTAGAACGCGTCGAGAGCGCCTGCCAGGTACGCACGGTAGGCCTCGGCCATGTGGCCCGCGATTCCCTTCTCGGCATTCCGCTCGAGTGCGACGAACTGGGTCACGTACTTCCTCCTGCAGTGCTCGAGCGACCGCACCGGGAAGTGGAGGATCTCGATCGGGTACCAGCCGCGAAGCGGGAACGAGGCCCTCCCCGAACGCCTCGTGATTGCCTCGGCCGATGCGGACGTCGCCGGCTCCCCGGTGCGCGGACTTGAAGTGCGTCGTGAGCGGGTGCGGGTGAAACGACGGGGCGCTCAGCCGAGCCGTCATCCGCTCGGCGAAGAAGCGGTCGTCATCCGGTCGCGGCACGAAGTTCCGCCACGCGCCCCGGACGACCCCGAACCGCGCGGGGATCGCCGCGAAGAGCTCGTGGAAGCTGCCGCCCGCGCGCACACCAGAACTCGTCCGCGTCCGCGTTGACGACCCAGTCGGCTGCGAAGTCGGTCGCGGCCGAGCCTGGCCATGCGCGTGACCCACTCGCTCTGGCGAAGATCGTCGCCGTCCTCGCGGATGAGGTGCAGATGCCCCTCGCGCGCGTAGCGCTCGAGGATCTCGGTCGTCCCGTCCTCCGAGCGGTTGTCCGTCGCGATGACGAGGTCGACGCCGGCGTTCAGGTGAAACGCGATCTGCGCATCGACGATGTCCGCCTCGTCGCGAACGAGGAGCGTCATGACGAGCTTCATCGTTCGCGGAGACTAGAGCGGAGCTCGGTGCCGCAGCGGGAACTGCGATCCGCTCGTCGCTCCAGGCGAGGCGAGCGGCGCCCCGGGTCCCGCGCATCCCGAGAAGCGGAAGCTGCGACGCGTACTTCCGGATCGCGCGCCACTTCGCGACGCGATCGCGCACCGGCGTCTGGACGCGGGAGAACGGCGTACCTCGCTCCCTGTAGGTGTACGGCTGCTCCGCGTAGTGACCCAGGCGGTCGGGAGGCAACCGCACGGCGAGCACGGCGTCGAGCCAGGCGTGGTCGGGATGGGACAGGGGAAAGCCGGGAGGAGCACGAGGTCGGCTTCGGCGACGGTGGGAGAGACGGCGTTCCAGACATCGCTCTCGTCGCCGTGACGCTCGTAGTCGAGGCTCCCGAAGGGGAGCCACATCGGCGACACACGGAGGATCTCGCACGCGCGACGGTCCTCGGCCGCGCCGCGCTCGTGCCGCCTCGCCTTCGGTCGCGAACCCGCCTCGGCGGTCCCAGCCACCGGCGGGCGCGGTGGACTCGGGATCGCAGCCGAGCACCGTCAGGAGCCCGACCCGATGACCCGCACGCACCCACGACGCCATCGCCGCGCCGATCGAGAGCACGCCGTCGTCGAAGTGGGGCGAGACGATCACGATCCTGAGTGGGCGTTTGCTCTGGAGATCGTTCGGCACGTGAGCACTATGATCGCGGCCTTGACGGCGGGCGATCAGCAAGACCATCCCTCCGGGTGGCGACGCTTCGTCCCGGCGTCGATCCGTCGGCGCTCTGCGTCCCGTTCGAAAGGCAGTCGTCGACTGGACGCGCCGGCGCCCGCCGCGGTTGGGCGCTCTCCGGCGCGTGACGCCGATCGACCCGAACTGGGGGTTCGAGCGAGGCACACCGATCGACCGCGTCTACGTCGACCGGTTCATCGGCTCGCACGCCGGAGACATTCGCGGCCGCGCGCTCGAGATCGCGGCGCCGGACTACATCACACGGTTCGGAACGCGGTGTCGAGCGCGTCGACATCCTCATGGCGACCGAAGGCAACCCGCAGGCGACCATCGTCGGCGATCTGACGAGCGCCCCGCAGATCCCGGACGACACGCTTCGACTGCGCGATCGTCACGCAGACCCTCCAGTTCGTCTACGACGTGCGAGCCGCGCTCGCCACGCTCCACCGCATCCTCGCGCCCGGAGGCGTCCTGCTCGCGACGGTGACCGGGAATCACGAAGATCTCACCGCCCGAGGACGAGGTCTGGGGCGAGTGGTGGCACTACACCGCCCGTTCGGCGCGACGGCTCGCCGAGGAGGCGTTCGGCGAGGGCAACGTCGACGTCGCGTCGTACGGCAACGTGCTCTCGGCCACCGGGTTCCTCTACGGTCTCGCCGCGTCGGACCTGCGCCAGGACGAGCTCGACGCCACGACCGCGCTCTTCGAGGTCCTCATCGGCATTCGCGCCGTCAAGCGCGCGTCCTAGCGGCCGGGTCGCAGGCCGCTGCGAGGCGCGCGCAAGCCGTCGATACACCCGTTCGGGAAGCGCCGCTCGACCGAGGCGAGGCGTCCTTCGAGCTCGTCGAGCCGGCGCTGGAGCCGGATGACGTCCGCCTCGCCGAGCGCGGCCGCTTCGACGGCGTACTTCGCCTCCTCGACGAGCGTCGGGAGCGGGAAGGCGAGGTCTCCGTCTCGCCGGGCAGCGCGAAGGCCCGCCCTGTCGTCTCGCTCTCCGTCGGGCGACAGCCGGAGGTGCCCGAGCGCGTCGCGCAGCCGGGTGTCGACGACGAGCCGCCCCTCCGGCGAGGCCGCGCTCGAGCTCCTTCGTCTCCGACCATGATCGACTGGTAGTAGTCGTCGATCGCGCCCGGACTTGACCGCCTCGTACATCTTCGCGAGGTAGCCCGGTGCTCGCCCGGTCGATGTGCGTCTCGAAGGCGGTCCCCATGACGAACGCCTTGCGTGCGCATTGCTCGGGCGTGCGCAGCGGGAAGTGGAACGCCTCGATCGGATACCAGCCGCGCAGCGGGGCGAGCTCGGTGTCCTGCACCGCGTGGTGCCCGCGCACGAGCGTGACACCCGGGTCGGCTCGATGGACGATCTTGCGGATCGGCCTGTACAGCGAGCTCGGATCGTTGATCGGCGCGAGCGCGGAGAACCGCACCGTCATCCGCTCGGCGAAGTCGCCGTCGCCGGGACGCGGAACGAAGGTCCGCAGGAAGGCACCGACGGTTCCGTAGCGCTCGGGAATCGCCGACAGCACGTGCTTCAGCGAGCCGCCGCGCGGCCACCAGAACTCGTCGGCGTCGGAGTTGATCACCCAGTCCGCGCCGAACTCCGTCGCCGCGAGGCGCGCCATGCGAGTGACCCACTCGCCGTCGCGCAGATCCTCGCCCGGCTCCTGGATCACGTGGACGAGGCCCTCTCGGGCATACCGCTCGAGGATCTCGGTCGTCCCGTCCTGCGAGCGGTTGTCGGTGGCGACGACGAAGTCGGCCCCGGCGTTCAGATGGAACGCGAGCCACGACTCGACCACGTCGACCTCGTCCCGCACGAGGAGCGTCATCACGACCTTCATCGCGGCGGCTCAGTCTACGGCAGCGTGAGGCGACGTCCCCGCTGCGATCATCCGCCGCGTGAGCTTCGACCCAGACGTCTACGCGCGGATTCGGCCGGGCTCGCAGCGGAGCGCCGCAGCGGTCGTTCCGGAGGTTCAGCGGATCGTGCAGCGCACGCTCGGTCGTCGACGTCGGAGGCGGTGAAGGCTGGTGGGCGGCCGAGTTCGCGATGCTCGGGGCGCGCGCGGTATGCATCGACGACGGATCGGCGACCGAGCTCGCAGATCGCGTGGAGCACGTGCGGCACGACGTCAGCGCAGGGTTGCCGACGAATCTCGGCAGCTTCGATCTCGCCCTCTCGCTCGAGGTTCTCGAGCACCTCGACAGGAAGGCCGGCGATCGGCTCGTCGGGGCGCTGTGCGAGCTCGCGCCGAACGTCCTCTTCAGCGCTGCAGTGCCGGGCCAGGGAGGCCACGGGCACCTGAACGAGCAGTGGCCGGGCTACTGGGTGGAGCGGTTCCGAGAGCACGGTTTCGACTGCTCCGGGGCGCTCCGCTGGACGCTTCTGGGACGACGAGTCGGTGGAGTACTGGTACCGACAGAACCTGCTCTTCGCGACGCGCACTCCGGAGCGCTACCCCGAGCTGTTCGAGACCCCGCTCGCCGAGCCCTGGGGCGTCGTGCACCCGCAGACACTCGCGCGCGCCCTGCCTCCGCGCTAGCGGCCTGAGAGGCCTAGCGGCGCGACAGCACCCGTCGCATCGAGCGCTGCTCGAGCGCACCGAGCCGATGCTCGATGCCGTCGATCCGCCGCCGCGAGCGTTCCACCGGATCGGCGAGGCTCATCGCATCGTCCGCCAGCTGAGCGTCCTGGTGGACGTCGAATGCGGGAAACTCGAGGATCCCCGAGGGGTGCAGGTGCGAGAACGCGGCGCCTAGCGGGAGTGGCGCGTCCGGATCGTGGCGGAGATGACGCAGCGCGGCGCGAAGTCGCGTGTCGATCGACATGGTCCGCTCGGCGAGCCCAACCTCGAGGCGTGGCTCATCGACGACGTACCGTTCGTAGAAGGAGCCGAAGCCACCGGCGCGCAGGGCGTCAGCCGCCAGCTCGACGTGCGACGCGACGTACACCCCACGGTCGAGCACAGGCATCCACGCCCTGTACTTCCTCGCCGCCTGAGCGAGCGTGCGCAACGGGAAATGGAGAACCTCGAACGGGAACCAGGAGCGGAGCACCGGCAGGTTCGTGAAGACGTCATGGTTCCCACGTCGGACGGCGATCGAAGGATCAGCCCTATGCGCAACCTTCACGTTCGGATGGAACGTGTGCGCGACGTCCATCCACGGACCGTGGCCGGCAAGTCGCACGGTCATTCGCTCGGCGAAGTGGCGAGCCGTCGTCCGGTCGCGCGGGCAAAGTGTCGCCAGATCCCGCGCACCACTCCGAACCGCGCAGACACCGTTGCGAGCACGTCCTTGAGGTTCCCGCCGCGCGGCCACCAGAACTCGTCGGCGTCGGTGTTGAACACCCAGTCGGCACCGAACTCGACCGCGGCAAGGCGAGCCATCGCGTCGACCCAGACGCCGGGCGCATGTCTTCGTCGTCTCGACGGATGAGATGCACCAGCCCGTGTCGCTCGTACTCGCTCGAGCACGTCACGCGTCCCGTCGACAGACCGATGGTCGTTCGCGACGACGAAATCGACACCAGCACTCAGATGGAACGCGAGGTGCGCGACCGATCGATGTCTGCTCGTCGTCGCGCGTGCGAACGGTCATGACGAGCTTCACGGCGATCCGCAGCCTACGGCGACGCAGCGCTTCGAGAGCGGCCATGGACCACGGACCGCCGAGGCTCTCGACGGAAATCCACGCAGCTCCTCGCGTTCGGCGGACACATCGACCGGCGACCGAGGGTCGGGCGTACCGGAGCGCTTCTCGCATTCGGGACACCTGCGTGCTCGATGTTCCTTCCCACGATGTCGCGTCGAAACGAGCGTCTCAGAAACGTGAAGCAGCAGCGCAGTCGCGTGAGCTCACCCGCCAGGAGCCGGCCGGGATCGGGTCGCCCGCGTCTGGAGACCGTTCATCCCGGCAACTCCGAACGGGGCGGAGTGTGCGACGGCGGATCTCGATC
The DNA here is from genome assembly GCA_963820635.1 of uncultured Gaiellaceae bacterium. Taxonomy (GTDB): domain Bacteria; phylum Actinomycetota; class Thermoleophilia; order Gaiellales; family Gaiellaceae; genus GMQP-bins7. The sequence goes on from CAWGAN010000002.1 coordinate 518,377, forward strand.
CGCTCCACCGTTCCGTCGAGGACCGGCGAGAAGATCGAGGGCGAGTGCCGCTCGATTGCGAGGTCGTGTGAGGCCGACGAACACCTGTGAGCGGAAGCCGGCCGAGTGCGTCCATGCAGTCAACGGCGTCGACCGTCTCGACGATCATGCCGACGCCGAGCCGTCCTGCGCGAGCTCGAGCGCGAGCTCGACCTCGTCGCTGCTCCGGATCATCGGCACCAGCAGCTCGTCGGCGCCGACTCGACTGCGGCATCGATCTCGCAGGGACGTCTCGCGCGGTCGAAACCGGATTGATCCGGCAGACGACCGTGCGCACGTCGGCTGCTCGCGATACGTCGGAGATCCTCGACCGTGTCCGTCGTTGACCTCGTGTCCGCCCCTGCTGTCGCACGTGCTTTCCGTTCCGCTCCCAGTCGATGACGATGCCGTCGACGCCCGCCGCGACCGCGCGTGTCGCAAGTCCGACGTCTTGCGTGAAGAGGAAGAGCTCGAGATCGGGTGGCTGCCCAGCGGTCCATGCGCAGCAAACACTACGTACTCGTAGCAGCCGGTCGCTGCCCGGCTTCGACGGGAGCCGCCGCGAGCCGACGACCCGCGACGGCGAGCAGCATGAACGCCGGGGCGACCGGCGCCGAGTACTCGGCCGCGGCGGGTACCGCGAGCGAGGTTCCGAGGATCACCAGGAGCGCCGCGCGGCCGAGAGGACGAGCGGCAGTCGCAAGCCCGCGCGGCCGACGGATCGCAAACGCGACGAGCGCGACGACGAGCCACACGGCCGGCCGCGGAAACCAGCGCGAGGCACGGTTGAGCCACGTGCGAGCTCGGCGTTCGCGCTCCGGTCCGAGAACCGCCCGAGGAGCTCGTCGACGCGGCGGTTCATCCGGTCGAGATGGGCGGCGTCCGCCGGGTCGTCGGCGAAGATCTCGTGCTCCGTCGGCGACGTCCAGACCTCGCGGAAGCGGCCGTCGGGCGTCGAGATGAAGCCCGAGACGCTCGCCGACGGGATCGGCTGGCCCTCGCTCGGCTCGGGCAGCTGCGTCGAGCCGCGCGAGCTGTCTGCTCGCGACCGGCCTCGCTCTCGGCCGACCGGAAGGAAGACCGGCCACCAGAGGAGCCGCCAGGAGTCTCGGGCGACGCCCCGCGCGTACGACACCGGGGTGCGCACGGACGGCTTCGCGCCCGACGCGTGCGAGGTGCGCGTAGTCGTCGTCCCAGCCCCACGTGCGGTCGGAGAGCCCGATGAGGTCCTCGTGCATGCGCGCGCTGCCCGACGTGAAGAACGTGTCGAGGTCGATGCCGTACGAGCGGTACGGCTCGCGCGGCAGGAGATCCTCTTGCACTGCACGCGCGAGCTCTCGCGACGCCTCGCCGTTCTCGGGCGACGACGATGCGGTCGACGACGAACGCGCGGTAGAGCGGAAGGCCGTGGCCTGCACCACGAACGACGGTGAAGTCGTCGGCGCGCACGGCGTTGTGACCCGCCCACAGGAGCAAGGGCGCCACCGCGGCGACGCCGAACGCCGCGAGCGTCCCGATGCGCGGCCGCCATGCGCCGCGACCCAGCAGGAGCAGCGGTGCGAGCACGATCAGGATCTGGCTGACCGGCCGAACGAGCACGAGGAGCGCGAGAGCCGAGCCCGACCGCGGCGGCTCTCCCGGACGTGCGCGACTCGACGAGCCGCGCGGTGAGCAGCGCGGCGAGCGCGAACGCCGCCGCGTACAGCGCATCGCTCGCGAGGCGATGGAAGAGGAGCACGTAACTCGGGTAGGCGAGGAGGAGCGCCGCCAGCGCGAGGCCCGGAGCGGCGCCGACCTTTCGTGCGACGCGCCACCAGCACAGCACCGAGAGCGCGTAGAGCAGCGCCATCGCGACCTCGGCGGCGAGCGGGCCCGCAGCGAGGAACCCCTCCGAGACGATCCCCGTGACCGGCGCGCGTGAGAGAAGCGCCTGCGGGAGCACGACCTCGTCGGCTCGCAGCTCGAACGACGCTCGCAGGTACGTCCCGAGGTCGCGTCCCGCCGCCAGCGGGAACGCGAGCGACGACGATCGCGTAGTCGGCGAGCGCAATCCCGAGGAGCACGACGGATGCAGCCGGTCGCTCGGAGAACGCCTCGAGCCGACGCCAGGCGCGTGTGAGCCGGTTCGGCACGCTAGACCGTGGGCCGAGCGACCTCGACGATGGCGTCGACCGCCCGCTCCGCGGCGCGCCCGTCGACTTCCCCGACGACGTCACGCACGACGCGCCGTCGGGCGTCGGCCAGCTCACCCGGATCCGTCAGAGCGCGTTCGAGGCCCGTAACCACCTCGTCGAAGGTGCTCCGCGCGGTAGAAGGCACCCGACGCGGCGAGCTCCTCGTAGTGCTTGCCGACGACGTTCTTCGCCGCCCACGACTCGCCCGCAGGAGCGCCTTCGTCGTAGAGGACGCACACAGCCGGACGATCGTTGACGAGCGCGTCGAGCAGGATCGTCCCCGCGTTCGCGACGACCGCGTCGGCGTGCTGGAGCAGCACGGCGAGCTCCTCGAGGTCCGTGAAGCTCGGCTCCTGGAGATGGACGCCGGCTCGGCCACGAGCCGAGGCGAATCGCGCAGCGCCAGTCCTTGTCGCGCGGATGCGGCCGAAACAGCAGCTGGAAGCGCTCGCTCGGGCCTTCCTCCCACCAGCGACAGAAGCCGCTCGACGAAGCGGCCCTCGTACGGCGCGTTCGTCGGCGTGTTCCCCATGACGAGCACGAGTGGGCGCGCGGGGTCGAGCCCGTAGGAGCGCAGGAGCGCGTCGTACTCGGCACGTGGGCGGGCACGCTGGAAGACGTCCGTCTGCGGCCAGCCGGTGACGACGATCCGGCCTCCGTCGATGTCGTGGTAGCGGCGGAGATCGTCTCGCATGACCTCGTTCTGGACGACGTACCGGTCGCAGTGGGGCGAGATGACTCCCTTGCCGACCGTGTGATCCCAGCTCGCGACGTACGCGACGACGGGCAGGCCGAGTCGACGCGCCGCCGGCGAGGTACGGCATGACGCTCTGCGGCTGCACGTTGGCGACGACGAGGGCCGAGCAGTCGGCGCGCATCGCTCTCGAGCAGCCGGCTCGGAACGTGCCGGCGCGCGCTGAAGAACCAGCCGCTGCATCCCGCGCTCGACGGGCGTCGGAGCGCGGCAGCCACCCCTCGCGGGACGAGTCGAGCATCCAGTTCGGGTGGCCGGGCTGCATGCGGTCGGCGTGGAAGCCGTGGCGCCGGTTCAGCCGGATCGCGAGCGGGTAGTAGCCGAGCTGCCGGTCGAGCGCTGTGTCGACCCGACGTGCGGCCCGTTCGCCGAAGCGTCCCGAGCTCGCCGCGAGCTCGGCGCCCTGCAGCGCGGGTGCGTCGCCGAGGCGGTGCTGCCCACGCGCGAGCCTCGTCGGCGGGGACGAGGAACACCCCCGCAATCGCCCCGTCGAGCCGCTCCCGCAGCCCGTCGACGATGCCGGTGTCGAAGAAGACCCGGATCGAGAGCAGATCGGGCAGGACGATCCAGACGCGTCGCGTCGTCACGGAACGCGGACGCGAGCCAGCGCCGCGATGCGATCCGCGAGCGACGCCCCGTCGAGGCCGTGATGGCGCAGCGCCTCGTGTGGCGTGCCGCATGCCGGCCAGCCCTCGACGCCGAACACGGTCACCTCCTGCGTGCCGAGCGTGCGCCTGAGCGTGTCTCCGAGCGCGCCGACCGGCGCGTGGTCCTCGAGCACGAAGACGGCGGGATGGGCCTCGACCACGTCGGCGAGCCACGCCGCATCGACCGCGTCGAGCCACGGCATGTTCAGCGACCGCGAGCCCGAAGCCGCTGTCGGCAAGGAGCTCCGACGCGATGAGCGCCTCGTGCAGCATCACCGGCCCGTACGCGAACAGGACGGCGTCCGAGCCCTCGCGCACGACGCGTCCGCGCCCGGGCTCGAGCTCGCCGTCGAGCTCGATGCGACGCGGCGACGGCCCGATGGCGAGTCGGATCGCGACGTTTCCCTCCGCCTCCTCGACCGCCCAGCGCACGACGGCTCGCGTCTCCTCGGCGTTCGCAGGCTGCACGATCGTCATCGCTCGGAAGCGCTCCGAGCAGAGAGACGTCACGGATGCTCTGGTGCGACTTCCCCGGGCCGGCGGGGATCAGGCCCGCGTAGTGGAGGGCGTAGATGACCTTCGTCCGCTCGCTCGCCTGGTTGTAGATCTGCTCGTTCGCTCGCGACGCGAGGAACGACGCGAACGAGTTGACGACCGGGAGGACCCCGTGGCGCGCCATGCCCGCCGCCGCGGAGACCATGTCCTGCTCGGCGATGCCGCACTCGACGAACCGATCGGGGTAGGCCAGCTCGAACGCGCGCACGCGGCAGTCCGAGGCGAGGTCCGCGTCGAGCACGACGAGGTTCTCGTGGGTCGCGGCCGAGCTCGACGAGCGCTTCGCCGTACGCCTCGACGACGTACTCGTCGGTGACGCCGCTCGTCCGCGTGCCCGCGCCGCTCTCCGGCTCGCCTTCGAGGCCGCGCTCGCTCTCGAGCGGCGGGAGCGGCACGAACGTGGGCGGCGCGAGGTCGAGCGCTTCGAAGCCCGCCTCGATGCGCGCGACGAGCTCCTCGCGAGCGCGCTCGAACGCCTCGTCGGCCGGAGCACCCGCGTGCCAGCGGTAGGTGCCTCCGTCGAGCGCGAGCGCCGCCGGATGCTCCATGAACGAGACGCCCTTTCCCTTGATCGTGTCGGCGACGAGCGCCTTGGGCCGTCTCGTCGCCCGCACGAAAGCGCGCGAAAACGCCGCGCAGCGCCGCGTGATCGTGCCCGTCGCAGGTCTCGACCTCCCACCCGAACGCGCGCAGCTTCGTCTCGAGGTCGCCGAGCGCGAGGATCTCCTCCGTCGGCTTGTCCGACTGCAGCTCGTTGCGGTCGACGACGACCCAGAGCCCGCCGAGGCGGTCGTGGGCGGCAGCCTGGAGCGCCTCCCAGTTCTGGCCCTCCTGCAGCTCGCCGTCGCCGGTCATCACGACGACGACGCCGTCGCGACCACGGTGCCGCTTCGCCAACGCGATCCCACGACCCTTCGAGATGCCCATGCCCAGCGAGCCCGAGTTCGCCTCGATTCCCGGCACGCCGACGTCCGGATGCCCGTCGAGGCCACCGAGCCGGCGAAGCCGCGCGAGCCGCTCGGCCGGGAGTACGCCGAGCCCGTAGAGCGCCGCGTACAGGCCCGGCACGTCGTGGCCCTTGGACGAGAAGAACACGTCGCGGCCGGGATCGTCGAAACCGACCTCGGCGACGTTCAGCTCGCCGTAGAGGAGGTGGACGACGATGTCGAGCGCACTGAAGCTCGAGCCGAGATGCCCGGATCCGGCGCGCTTCACGGCGACGAGCGCGTTCAGCGCGGCAGATGTCCGCGAGCAGCGCGAGGCGTGCGTCGGCCTCGCCGTCCGCGGTGCGCACGGCGTCGATGTCGGCCTTCGTGATGAACGCGAGCTCCGGCACGTCGGGAGACGGTAACCGACGGTGAGGCGACCACCATCCCTGGTACCGTCGATCGGCGGTGACGACCCCGACACCGCAGATCTCCGTCGTCATCCCGTGCCTCGAACGAGGAGGAGGCCGTCGGGAGGGTGGTCGAGCAGGCGCTCGACGGCATCCGCCGCTCCGGACGTCCCGGCGAGGTCATCGTGGTGGACAACGCGTCCACGGACCGCTCGGCCGAGGTGGCGGCCGCGCACGGCGCACGCGTCGTCTCCGAGGAGCGACGAGGCTACGGAAGCGCCTATCTCGCCGGGCTCGCAGCCGCGCAGGGCGACTACGTCGTGATGGGCGACGCCGACGAGACGTACCCGCTCCAGGAGCTCGCGCCGTTCGTCGACCGGCTCGAGGCCGGAGACGACCTCGTCATCGGCTCGCGCTTCGAGGGAACGATCCACGGCGACGCGATGCCGTTCCTGAACCGCTTCGTCGGCAACCCGATCCTCACCGGGATGCTCAACCTCCTCTTCGGCGTCAAGGTCTCGGACGCGCACTGCGGGATGCGCGCGATTCGCAAGGACGCGTTGCCGTCGCTCGACCTCCACTCGACGGGGATGGAGTTCGCGTCGGAGATGGTCTTCAAGGCGTACCGCCGCGGCCTGACGGTCAGCGAGATCCCGATCGACTACTACCCGCGCGTCGGCGAGTCGAAGCTCAACCGCTTCGGCGACGCCTGGCGCCACGTGCGCTTCATGCTCCTGTACAGCCCGAGCTGGCTCTACCTCTACCCCGGCGCCGCGCTGCTGCTGCTCGGGCTCGTCGGCATGCTCGCCCTCGCGACCGGGCCGGTGGACGTCTTCGGCCGGACGTGGCAGATCCACACGATGCTCGGCTTCGTCGCCCTGACGCTCATCGGGGCACAGGTGATCCAGCTCGGCGTGTTTGCGCGGACGTACGCACGCGTGCGCATCGGCGAGCACGATCCGCTGCTCGAGCGGATCGGCCGCGGGCTGAAGCTGGAGCACGGGCTGCTCGTCGGCGGCGTGCTCGTCCTGCTCGCGTTCGCCGGGCTGTTCGCGGTCGGAGCCGAGTGGGCGCTCGACGGGTTCGGGACGCTCGGGCGCGTCTACGAGACGGCGCTCCTCGCCACGGGCCTCGGGCTTGGGGATCCAGATCGTCTTCGCGTCGTTCTTTCTCGCGCTCCTCACGATGCCGCTGCGTCGCGGCGCGCGGAGCGACGAGGCGGCCTGATCCGTGACGGCTGCCGGCGAGCACGGGTACGTCCCTCTCAACGAGCACGCACACGGCGGCCACGCCAAGCTCCTCGCGCTCGTGGGCAGCGGGAAGCGCGTCCTCGACGTCGGCTGCTCGAGCGGGTATCTCGCCCGGCCGCTGGTCGCACGCGGCTGCACCGTCGTCGGCCTCGAGCTCGACCCCTCCGCCGCCGAGGCTGCGCGTGAGGTGTGTGAGGACGTGCTGGTCGGGGACGTCGAGACGATGGAGCTTCCGTTCGAGCCGGGCTCGTTCGACGTCGTTCTCTGCGGCGACCTGATCGAGCATCTGCGCGATCCCGAGGCGTTCCTCGCGCGGGTGCGCCCGTTCCTGCGCGCTGATGGGCGGCTCGATCCTGACGACGCCGAACGTGGCCAACTGGGCGATGCGGCTCGGTCTCCTCGCAGGCCGCTGGAGGTATACGGAGCGCGGGATCCTCGATCGCACGCACACGCATCTCTTCACGCGCTCGACGCTCGTGGAGACGCTCGAGCGCGCCGGCTACCGCGTGGTCGAGCTCGACTTCACCGTCCCACTCCCCGTCGCCAGGACGCCGACTACCGAGCGCGCCGCACATGCGGTCGCCAGGCTGCGCCCGCCGCTCTTCGCGTACCAGTTCGTCGTCGCGGCCACGCCGGCTTGATCTCCGTCGTCATCCCGGTCAAGGACGGCGGTGCCGATCTCGTCCGCTGCCTCGACGCGATCGGCCGCCAGGTGGTCGAGCGAGGAGGTCGAGGTCGTCGTCGTCGACTCGGGCTCGCGCGACGGCAGCGCCGAGCTCGCGCGGTCGCAGGGTGCGCGCGTGCACGAGATCCCGGCCTCGGAGTTCGGGCACGGACGCACGCGCAACCTCGGCGCCGACCTCGCGCAGGGAGAGATCCTCGTCTTCACGAGCCAGGACGCCTTCGCGGCCGACGAGAGCTGGCTCGCGACCCTGGTGCGGTCTCTCGATGGCTCCGAGCGCGTCGCGGGCGCGTACGGCCGCCAGCTCCCGCACGACGACGCCACCCCGCCCGAGCGCTACTTCCTCGACTTCCTCTACGGGCCGGAGGCACGCAGACAGCGGCTCGACGGCGACGAGCCCGACTTCGAGCAGACGCTGTTCTCGAACGTCAACTCCGCCATTCCGCGCGAGGTCTGGCGCGAGTTCCCGTTCGCCGACGACCTGATCATGAGCGAGGACCAGGAGTGGTCACGGCGCGTGCTGCGCGCGGGCTACGAGCTCGTCTACGAGCCGGCCGCAGCCGTCCACCACTCGCATAGCTACTCGATCGCTGCGGCGTTCAGGCGCTTCTTCGACTCGGGCGTCTCGGCGGAGCGGTCGTATGCCGCGGACGCGGGCGGCTCCAGCGCGCTGCGACGGGCAGGAGCCCGGTACGCGCGTGGTGAGGTCGAGTGGCTGTGGGACACGGGGCAGCGGCGCTGGATTCCCTACGCCGCCGCCTACGAGCTCGCGAAGTTCACGGGGATGCAGCTCGGCCGGCGCCACCGGCGGCTCCCGTTGTCGCTCAAGCGCCGGTTCAGCGCGCTCCAGTCCTACTGGGACTAACCGGGCGGCCAGGCGTGCTCGCGCAGCACGTCCTCGTTCAGATCGACGCCCCAGCCCGGCCCGTCCGGAACGCGGAGCTCGCCGCCCGAGATCTCGGGCAGCGCGGTGACGAGCGCGTCGCGCCACGGCACGTCGTCGACGTCGTACTCGAGGATGCGCGCGTTCGGGATCGCCGCGCACCACTGCGCCGCGATGAACGTCGCGAGGTGGGAGTAGTAGTTGTGCGGCGCGCAGTTCACCTCGAACGTCTCCGCGAGGTCGGCGATCTTCTTCGCCTGGTGGAAGCCGTTCCAGATGACGTCGACGGACGCAACGTCCATTCCACCCGCCTCGAGGTACGGCCTGAAGTCGCGGCTCCCGTAGAGGTTCTCGCCCGAGCAGATCGGCATCGGCGCGACGTGGCGGACGTGCGCGAGCGCGCCTGCGTCGAAGAGGTCGACCTCGAGCCAGAGCAGGTCGAACGGATCGAGCGCCTTCGCGACCCGAACGCAGCCTTCGGGCTCGAGGTTGAAGTTGAGGTCGACGATCGGTCGCGCGCGGTCGCCCGTGCCCTCGCGGAACGCCTCGAGGAGCCGGACGAGCGCGTCGGCGATCTCCTCGGCCCGGAGCGTCCCGCCGCCCTCGTTGAACCCGGGCATGAGGACCTTCGGGTCGTCTCCGGGGACGACGACGTTCGTCTTGAAGGCCCCGTAGCCGTGCTCGACGACCTCGCGGCCGAGTGCGACGACGTCGTCGTACGACGCGAGCTTCGCCGTGCCCGTCACCTCGAACGCCCGCGCTCGGGTCGTCCCGCAGTGCGACCAGTACATCGGGATCGACGCGCGCGTCGGCCCGCCGAAGAGCTCGTACACGGGGACGCCGAGCGCCTTGCCCTTGATGTCGAGGAGCGCGTTCTCGATGCCTGCGAGCGCCTTCGCGATGATCGAGCCGGGGCTCTGGCGCGTGGCGCGGTAGAGATCCCAGTAGATCGCCTCCACCGGCCGCGGGTCACGGCCGACGACGAGCGGCGCGAGATCCTCGACGATCCCGGCGAGACCGTGAGGCGATCCGTGCGAGTCGGTGATCTCCGCCCAGCCCACGAGCCCGTCGTCCGTCGTCGCCTTGAGGAAGATCCACGGGCGCCAGCCGGCGTCGCAGAAGAGCGTCTCGAGCGAGGCGATTCTCACGAGCGCTGAGCATACGGAGCGCGTCCGACCTCGGTGAGCGACGCCGCCCCCGCGGCGACGAGCCGCTCCGCGCGCTCCCAGTCCTCCTCGTCGTCGACGTTGAAACCTTCGAGACCCTGCGTGAGGAACGGCGCGAGCACCCCGCCCTCGCGCGTCCCGTGCTCGGTGACGACGCGCGTCCACGCGATCTCGAGGGCGCTGTTCTGGACGTAGACGTGCGGCAGTGCCTGGTACTGGCCCGCATGCCAGGCGACCTCGAGGTGCGACTGGTCGAGGAGAGGCGTCATCGTGCGGCCGTCGTCGGCGACGTGCCACATCTTCCCCGGATGCTGCTTCACGAGCTCGACCGCGCGAAGCGAGTCGGCCTCGGGTGTCGCGAGGAGCTGCTCGAAGCCGCGGCGCACGGTCTCGGGACCGCGAAACGGGTTCGTCGCGCGAATCAGCGCGAAGAGGTCGTAGCGCTCGTCGAGCTGCTCGAGCGTGTACGCCAGCCACTCGATGTCCGGCGACGTCGAGGTCGCGTACTCGACCGGTCGGAGGAAGGGAACGTCGGCGCCGTACCAGCGCGCGACGTCCGCGATCTCTTCCGAGTCCGTCGACACGACCACGCGCTCGAAGCTCGCGCTCTGCAACGCCGTCTCGATCGCGTAGGCGAGCAGCGGGTGACCGGCGAGCGACCGGACGTTCTTGTGCGGCACTCGCTCCGAGCCCGCGCGAGCGGGAACGAACGCGACTGCCCGGGGCGCGCTCACCTGAGCCCGGCTGCCCCGGCGAGCTCCGTCAGCGCGGGGCAGGGAACTCCGAGCCGATCCGCCGCGCGCAGCACCGAGCCGACGATCGCGTCGAGCTCGGAGCGGCGGCCGGCCGCGACGTCGCGCGCCGCCGACGGAGTCGTCTCGGCTGCGATCTCGTCGATGATCGACCACTGGGTCGAGGCGCGGAGCCCGACCCCGTCCGCGCCCGCGACCTCGCACGTCTCCGCGACCGCCGACTCGAGGCGCGGACGCCAGTCCGGGTCACTCCGCAGCTCGCCGACCGTCTTGCCCGAGGCCGCGGATGCCGCCGCGAGCGGCGCGATCCTGCCGAGCTTGTGCCAGAGGACGCGCTTCTCGCTCTGTCCGACCCGGACGTCGAGTCGCGCCTGACGCAGGATCTCGGCCGCTGCTTCGATCTCCCCCCGCGGCAGGCTCTCCGACGCGATGGTGATGACCGGCGCTCCCGTCGCCTCGATGATCTGCACCCGCCCGGCGCGATAGGCCTGGAAGTGCGAGATGCTCCCGGCGGCGACCCTGTCGCCGAACCGCTCGCGCAGCAGCTCCATGTGCTCGAGCCCGTTCAGCAGCGGGATGACGACACCGTTCGCGACGGCGTCCGGATCGACGCGCTGGACGGCGTCCTCGAGCGCGGGCGCCTTGACGGTGACGAGGAGAAGGCGGACGGGCTTGGCCAGCTGCTCGACGACCTCCATGCGCGCCGACAGCGTCCCCTCGGGCGACTCGACGACGAGGCCGGCGAGCGCGATGAGGCCGACCGCCTCGGGATGGGCGACGCAGATCACGGGGACCCCGGCGTTGGAGAGGCGCACGGCGAGCGAGCCGCCGACGGCGCCCGGGCCGAGAACTGCCGCAGTCGTGTTCATGTCTTCGTGGGATCGCTGACGAGATTGACGACCTTCTGATCGGAATACACGTCGAGCGCCTCGATCCCTGCCTCACGCCAACCCGTCCCCGAGTCCTTCACGCCGCCGAACCCCATGTGCGGCTCCGATCCGTGCGTTCCCGCGTTGACGACGACGACTCCTGCTTGCGCCTGTTCCGCGAAGCGCATCGCCCGGTGAACGCTTGCCGTGTGGATCGCGGCGGTGAGCCCGTAGGGCGAGTCGTTCACCACGGCGATCGCCTCGTCGAGGTCGGCTACCCGGTAGAGGACCGTCACGGGGCCGAACAGCTCCAGTCGCGAGATCTCCGAATCCACGGAGGCGCCCTCGATGACGGTCGGCGCGACGTGCCAGCCCAGGCGGTCGAGCCGCGTGCCGCCCGCGAGCACCGTCGCGCCCGAGTCCTGCGCACGCGAGACCGCTTCGAGGATCCTGTCCATGCTCTCCCGGCTGATGACCGGTTGCGAGCCGACGCCCGCAACCGCCTCCGAGACGCGCTCGCGAAACGACTCGTACGCGACGTCGAACACGACGATCCGGCTCGCCGACGCGCAGCGCTGGCCCGCGTTCGAGAAGGCCGACGCGAGCACCCACTCGACCGCGCGGTCGAGATCGGCGTCGTCGCACACGACGAGCGCGTTCTTGCCGCCGAGCTCGAGGCATGTCTTCGCGAGCCGGCGCGCCGCGGTCTCGTTGATCGTCGCGTCCGGTGGCCGCCGAGCCGGTGAAGCTCACGAGGTCGACGTCCGGGTGCTCGACGAGCGCCGCACCTGCCTCGCCGCCGAGCCCGTGCACGACGTTGAGGACGCCGGGCGGGACGCCCGCCTCGAGCGCAAGCTGCGCGAAGAACGATGCCGAAGCGGGCGTGTGCTCGGAAGGCTTCACCACCGCCGCGTTTCCGCAGAAGATCGCGGGGAACGCCTTCCACGCGACGTTCGGCAGCGGCGTGTTGAAGCTCATGATCAGCGCCGCCACGCCGAGCGGCTGCCGCATCGTCATGACCGTGCGGTGCGGCATGCTCGCGGTCGTCGTGCGCCCGTACGAGCGGCGTCCTTCTCCCGCGACGAAGAGCCCCATCTCGATCGCCGCATCCGTCTCGCCGAGCTGCGAGCGCCTCCGGCTTGCCGGTCTCCTCGACGACGATCGCGGAGGCCTCGTCGCGGCGCTCGCGGAGGAGGAGGGCGAGCTCCCTGACGACGTCTCCACGCGCGACAGCGGTGCGCTCGGCCCACGCGGGTTGCGCTGCCCGCGCCGCCGCGACCGCGTCCGCAACGTCGTCGGCAGCCGAACGTGCGACGCGGCAGAGCACCGTCTCGTCGGCGGGACGGATCTTCTCGAGCCAGGCGCCGGAGCGTGCCGCCAGGGCCTGCCCGTCGATGAGGTTCTCGACGTCCGACAGGGCTACCAAGCCGACCAGCCGCCGTCGACGACGACGTTCGAGCCGGTTGCGTAGGACGACGCGTCGGAGGCGAGGAAGACGACGGCGCCGAGCGCCTCCCGCGCGTCGAGCATCCGCCCCATCGGCGACCGCGCGGCGAAGGCGTCGAGGAACTCCTGCGACTGGTCGTTCCAGACGCCGGCGAGCGTGAGCGTGTTGACGCGCACGCCGTCCTTCGCCCAGTAGGTCGCCAGGTAGCGCGTGAGGTTCAGGACCGCGGACTTCGAGACCGAGTACGCCACGGGCTTGAAGAACGTCTCGCCCCGTGTGCGCCGGAATTCGTACAGGTCCTGCTGCGGCGAGAGGAGCCCGTAGACCGACGAGACGTTGACGATCGAGCCGCGGCCCTCCTTCGCCATCGCGCCGCCGACGAGCTGGCAGCACAGCAGCGTGCCCTTCACGTTGACGTCCATCACGGCGTCGAACGAGGCCTCCGGGTACTCCTCGAACGGGCCGACCTCCTCGGCCGGCGCGTCCGGAGGCGAGTCGAGGCCGGCGTTGTTGACGAGCAGGTGCGGGACGCCCCAGTCGGCGACGACGTCGTCGAGTGCTTTCGCAATGGATGCGCTGTCCGTGACGTCGACCGCGTATGCACGGACGCCTTCGGGTACGGCTCCCTCCGCGACGTCGAAGCTCGCGACGCGCATCCCACGCTCTGCGAGCCCGGCGAGATAGACCTGCCCGAGCTGGCCCATGCCGCCGGTGACGACGGCGACGCGGCCGTCGAGATCGAAGAGCGGGTCGGTCACGGGCCACTCCGTGGGCCGTGACCGTGGAGGGGTGTGGGGAACCGGGAGGTTCCCCACGATCTCAAGAAGAAGGGGGCACGCGGGGGAAACATGGTTTCCCCCGCGACCGCGAGCCGGAGGCGAGCGGTGGTCATGCGGCTGCCGCTGCCAGCTTCGCGCTCCAGATCGCGTCACAGAGCTCCCGCACGCAGCCATGACCTCCGGCGCGGGCGAGCACGAGCTTCGCGAGCGGCACGACCTCGGCCCAGGCATCAGCCGGTACGACGGGAAGTCCGACCGCGGCAAGGCACTCGGCGTCGTTGACGTCGTTGCCGAGGTACGCGGTCTCGGCGAGGGAGAATCCGCGCCGTTCGAGCTCCTCCCGCAGGACGGGCAGCTTGTCCTCGATCCCGCGAACGCACTCGCTGCGGATCTTCCGCGCGCGTGCTGGAACCGCATCGTTCGTCTCCGAGGTGAGGATGAAGTAGTCGACACCGACCTCGTCGAGCCGCCGAAGCCCTTGCGAGTCCCCGCGGAAGCACGCGACGCTCTCCTCGCCGCGGTCGTTCGTCCAGACGCGGTTGTCGGAGAAGACGCCGTCGAAGTCGAAGACGACGAGCCGAATCTCGGCGAGACCCGTCACGCGTCGCGAGCGGCGACGGGCTGCGCGGCAGGCTCGACGTCCTCGGCCAGGATGGCCTGCTCAGCACCGAGCGCGCGGGCGAGCCGGCGCCCGAGCAGGCCGTCCAGCTGGTACGGCGGAAGGCCCTCGTCGGCCGGCGACTTCGCGACCAGGTCGCCCGGCCCGAGAACGTGCCCCGCCGGCAGGTCGCGCGCTGCGACGAGCTTCTTCCCCATCTTCTCGAGCGGGCGCTCCTCGCTCTCGAGTGGACGCTTGACTCCGTCTCCGAGCGCGACCGGCACACGATGGAGGTCGCGGACGAAGCGACGCATCCCGTCGGGCATCAGCGAGTAGGCGTGGTCGGTGCCCTTCCAGGCGTGATTGAGGGTGAAGTGCTTCTCGAAGACGCGCGCGCCGAGCATGAACGCGACGGGCGCCATCGCGATGCCGTTGTGGTGATCGGAGAGCCCGATGACGAGATCCGGATAGCGCTCGCGGAGCGCCGCGACGACCGAGAGGTTGAGATCCTCGATGTCCGCCGGGTAGGCGGCGGTGCAATGCAGCACGCACAGCTGCTCGTTCGCGACGAGGATCGCGTCCACGGCGCGATCGATGTCCTCGAGCGTCCCACCGCCGGTCGACAGGAACATCGGCTTGCCGAACGCAGCGACGTAGCGGAGAAACGGGACGTTCAAGAGATCGCCGGAGGCGAACTTGAACGCGTCGACGTCCAGCTCCGCCATGAGGTCGGCGCTGGGCTCGTCGAAGGCCGCCACGACGAACGCGACGCCCTCCTCACGCGAGTACCGGCTGAGCTCGAACCAGTCGCTCTTCGGGAGCTCCAGGAACTCGCGATGCTCGCCGTACGTCCGGCCGTAGCTGTTCTCGTTGTCGTACGGCGCGTCGTAGAACGAACGGGTGAACAGTGTGCGGTTGTCGCGCTTCTGGAACTTGACCGCGTCGACGCCGCACTCGCGCGCGGCGTGGATGAGCGCCTTCGCCTTCTCGAGGTCGCCCTGGTGGTTGTTCCCGATCTCCGCGATGACGTACGCGGGACCGTCCCGCGCGATTGCCTTGCCGTCGACGACCAGCTCGCGCACGGGGCGATGGTACTAGCGGCGTCGAACGGCCGGACCGTCAGGCGGCGCTTGCTCCAGCGTCACGTCGAACCCGCCGTGCGCGCCTGCTCGACGAACTCCCGTCCGACGTCGAGCGTCGGGATCCCTCCGACCGCGACGCGAACGCGTCCGCAGCCGTTCCACGCCAGCTCGGTGCCCACGAACCCGACCTCGAGTGCCCGGTCGCGAACGGCCGCGGCCGCGATCTCGTCGTCGAAGTAGCCGAAGACCGCGTCGATGTCGCCGTCCATCGCGGCCGGATGAATGCACTCGTCGCGCGTCGGGAAGGTCGGGTTGCCGGTCGCCACGATCACAGCCGGGTACACGAGGACGAGCCCGGCCAGGACGAGCCAGGGTGCGACGCGGCTCACGATTCCTCCAGGGCAGCTTCATCGGAGCCGCGCCACGCAGCGTCGAACAGGAGCGGGAGGATGGCGCCGGCTGCGACCACGAGCGAGGCCGAGAGTCGAACGATCGGGTTGACTCCCTCGTCCTGCACGAAGGGGAGCTCGAGCTCCGTGAACGACCACAGCACCCACGTCAGGCCGGCGATCACGAGCGCGTACAGCGACAGCGCGTACGTCGGCAGCGTGCGCGCTCCCGCAAGGTAGGCAAGAGCGATGCCCAGGCCGACGAGAGGCACGATCACGAGCCAGAGGTCGTAGTCGAGCACAGTGGTGATCACCGACTCGAAGGCCGGCCAGCCGCGTTCGAGGTCGTCGAACAGAGCGAGAGCGCCGGCGGACGGGAGGTCTCCAGTGAGATCGCGCGAGGAGTACCAGACGCGCCACGGCACGACGACCGCGATCGCCACGACTGCGACGAGCCCGAGGCGAGGCCAGGCGAATCGCCGCTGCCTCCAAGTGGCGACGGCGCCGGCGAGGAGGATGCACGCAACGAGCAGCTGACCGTCGCGCTTCGTCATCACGGCTGCGGCCATGAGGATCGCCGCCGCCGTGAGCAACCACGGCTCCCTGTCGACCAACCAGAGCGCGACGAGGAGTGCGGCGAGCGCGAAGAAGTAGTCGAGGATGAAGTCCGCCTGGGGATCGAGGTTGCGGCCGACGACGCGAGGAGCCACGAGCACGAGCAGCAGACAGGGCCAGAGCATGAGTGATGGCACTCGCGGGGCGAGCAGGCTCGCGACCGTCGCGACGAACCCGCAGGCGAGAAACCAGAACTGGAGGTGCAGCGTGACCACGTCCGCCGAGCCCATGAAGTGAAACGCAGCAGCCTCGAGCGCAGGGACGAGCGGCGGGTAGCTCGGGTTCGCGAGCTCGCTGAAGAACTGTTCGTCGAGCCCACCGAAGTAGTAGATCGCCTTCGCTTTCGGCACCCAGAACGCCCAGGCGTCCCACGCCGCGAGGCCCGCGAGTCGGCCCGCTCGAAACAGCGCCTCCAGATACACGACGACGAGGACCCCGAACGCGACCGAGACAGGACCGATCCCACGCACGCGCTCGGGGGGAAGGTGCGGCCGCCAGCGAGCGAGCGGTCGGCGCAGTCCCACCGCACCGGCTCCGAGCAGCACGCAGGTGAGCACGATGCTCGCGAACGAGAACGGGATGCCGAGTACGAGCTCGAGAGAAAGCACGACTCCAACCAGCGCCACGCCGAGCATGTACGCAAGTCCGGCACTCCGCACGAGCTCGTACCGGGAACGCCATCCGCGCAGCGCGGCCAGCACCGCCACTCCGACCACGAGCAGGACGAGATTGAAGGCGGCGAGCCCGGCAAGTGCGCGAACGGTCATCCGGATACCCGGAGGATCGAGATTCCCGCGCCGTTGTCCCACACCGAGTCGACAGGCTGCTCCAGAGCGGACCTGTCGCAGCCGTAGCAGAGGATCCACTCCGCGTCCGGCGAGGGCCGGCGTGGCATCAGGAAGTAGCGTGCGTACTGGTCGATGTACGGCTCGGTCAGCTCCGTCGCCCCGGCCACGCCTGGACCCGGCACGACACGGAAGGTTCCGTCCTCCGGGATGAGCGAGCGCGCCTGATAGAGCGCGCGCTTGTCGACGACGAGCGAGTTTCCACCCGCGAACTCGCGATCGTCGTAGTTTGCGGCGGCGTTCGTCGCGGCCGTGTCACCGAGCCGGTCGACTGCTCGCACGAGGTACAGGACGCCGAGAACGACGGCGATACCGAGGCAAGCAACCACGCCCGAGCGCACTACGCGCCGCAACACGCCTCGAGCATAGACACGGTCAAGGCGGCCGCAGGCTACGGCTTCGCGAGAGCGCTGCGATACGCCGCAACAGCCGCAGCGGTGGCGGCGTCCCACGAGAACCGTTCGCGAGCCCTGTCCCGGGCCGCGTCCCCGAGCCGTCGCCGGAGCTCGGCGTCGGCGAGCAGCGTCGTCGATCGCTACACGCAGAGCCACCGGATCGCGCGCTCGGACGAGGACGCCCGTGACGCCGTCCTCGACCGCGTCGAGCAGTCCGCCAACGGCGCATCGCGACCACCGGGCGACCGTGCGCCATCGCCTCGCGCGCCGCGACGCCGTAGCCCTCGCGGTGAGACGGGCAGACGACGACGGCTGCGCGCTCGTAGTACGCACCGACCTGCGACGGGCGGGACGAAGCCCACCGCGCCCGGGACGCGCGCGCGAAGCGGCCCGTCGCCGACGATCACGCGAGGCATGCCGTCGGTCGCCTCGACGAAGTCGAGGATCCCCTTCTCCTCCGACAGACGGCCGACGAAGAGGACATGTGGCGGCTCGTCCGGCTCGCCGAGCTCCGTGGGCAGAGCGACACCCGACGGGACGACGCGAACGTCACGTGCCCCGAGCTCGCGCGCCCACTGCGCGAGCGCCTCGGACGGGCAGAGCACGACACGCGCGCGCCGGACGAGCAGCCGCGCAGCCCAGCGCGCTCGCCGTGCGAGCTCGACGTCGGTTCCCCAGAGCTGGAGCACGAACGGCTTCCGCGTCTTCACAGCGGGCAGTGCCGAGGGGAGCCAGTGCGCGTGGACGAGATCCGCGTCACGCGCAGCTCTTCGTGCCGCATGCGCGTACGACGCGAGGAACAGCGGCAGGAGGAGCGCCTTCCACGGACGGCGCTTCAGGTTCCCGACGATGCCGTGCCCGTAGGCGAGCCCGAAGTGCCGAAACGAGGCGGGCGAGACAACCTGGACCTCGACTCCTGCGGCCCGCAGGTGCTCGACTGCGTCGCGAACGAACGCTCCCGCGACGTCGTCCGGCCCGCGCGGGTACGACGTCGTGAGAACGACGATCTTCATTCGCGCCGCGCGCGCGCCACCACGGGAAGCGCGGCCGCGAGCGTGGCGAACACGTAGAAGTAGTAGAAGGTCATCGTGAGGTAGAAGACGTTCGCGACGAGCGTCGCGACGAGCGCCGCGGTCATCCCCCACGCCACGGGCCGCACGCGGGCGGCGAGTGGGTCGCCCGCGGCGGAAAGCGCACGACCGATCCGTCTCGCCGCACCGAGCCGACGGAAGAGCCAGACGACGAACACGGCGAACAGCGTCGCGCCGACGATCCCCGTCTCGACGATCGTCGCCACGTAGAACGAGTGCGGCCCGAAGTCCGGACGCCCGGTCACGAACTCGTAGTAGACGGCGAAGTTGTTCAGGCCGAGCCCGAGGAACGGGTTCGTCGAGAGCACGTCGGGGATGAACGAGTACACCTCGAAGTGCGGCGAGGCGGCACCGCGGCTCGTGTTCGTGCGCGCGCGCAGCACCGTCAGGAAGAAGTCGAGCCGCGCGACGATCACCGCCGCGACGACGAGACCGACGGCCGCGAGCGGGACGAGGAACGCGGGCCTGCGCAGGTGGCGGCGGTACGGCAGCGCGAGCACGAGTGCGCCGCACCCGAGACCGAGCAGCGCGCTGCGCGAGAGCGTCGCGAGCTCGACCACGAGCAGGAACACGAGCGAGATGGCGAGGGGCGTCTTCAACCGGTGCCCTGCCTCGAGCCGGAGGTACAGCGGCGTGAGGACGAGCAGCGGGATGACGAGCTCGATGCCGAGGTGGTTCGGATCGCCGGTCAGCGCGTTCGGGCGGAACACCTCCTGCGTTCCCCCGACGGCGCCGAAGACGTTGATCCCGGTCTGCCGCGACGTGATGGGCTCGATGAGGAGCTCGTCGAGGTTCACGCCGCCTTCGGCGAGCACCAATTGGATGACGCCGTACACAGCATTCAGGCCGATCCCGCCGAGAAACGCAGCGAGCGCGTACCAGTAGAAGCGAATGCCGCGACGTGCGAGCAGCGCGACTCCGGCCACGACGAAGCCGAAGTGGAGGACGAACTTCACCATCCCCTTGGCCCATTGTGCGAGCGCCTGGGCCGTGTCGAGGTTGTAGAAGCCCGCGAGGTAGACGAGCGCGAAGACGACGAAGAAGGCGAGGGCGACCATTGCGGTACGCGTGAAGCGTCCGTCGTCTCGCACGAAGCGATCCCACGCGAAGAGCACGAGGAAGACGGACGTGAGGATGTCCGAGAGCGTGAGCGAGCCGGCGAGCTCCCACTGGAGCTTGTGGAAGGTGACCGTGAGGATGGTGAGCAGGAAGAGCCCGTCGAGCGCGGGCTGGGCGAGGACGCGCTCCCTCCTCGCGGCCCGGAGCGTGAGGGCGTGCGTGCTCACGGGCCGAGGCTAGCCGTCGACGCCACGCTCGAGTGTCGGCTGGAGGTCGACGGTCGCGGCTCCCTCCTGGACCCCTCGCGCGATCTCGAGACTCGGTACGTCCTCGAGGACGACCTCCCAGCGCCCGCACGCGTCGAAGCGCGTCTCGGTCCCGGTGAGCCCGACCGTCAGCACTCGCTCCAGGAGCTCGGCCGCTTCGACCGGCGAGTCGAAGCGGCCGTACACGACGTCGACAGGCTCGCCTTCGACAGCCGGCCGCACGCATTCGTCGCGGGTCGGGAACCGCGGAAGCCCACTGGCCATCGTCACCGCGGGGTACACGAGGAGAGGAACGACGACGATCGCAACCGCGAGACCGACCCGCCGGCGCGCTCGCGGGCTCACCGCCTCCACCCGCTCGCGCGGCCACGCGGAGGCCAGGAGCAGCGGGGTCGCCGCGGCACACAGCAGCGCTGCCGCGCCCATGTACCGGATGATGAAGTTTCCGCCCAGCACGAACCCGGTTCCGGTCTGCGAGAAGACCCAGGTCGCCCACATCCCCCCGGCGAGGACGAACGCGGTGAGCGTCCCGAAGAACGCGAGCAGCGTGCCGACTCTCGCGAGGGCGGCGACGACCAGCGCGGCGACGAAGAGCAGCGCGATCGCGTTCCAGTAGCTCGGATCCCAGAACACTTCGAGCGCGCGGCGCACAGCCGGCCAGACACCGCCGAGGTCGTCCTCCTGGATCAGGCCTTGCGACCCGGCCTCACCCTCGATGTCGTGCGCGATGTACCAGATACGCCACGGTGCGGCTACGACGGCCACCACGAGCGCAGAGAGCGCGAGTGCAGGCCAGCGTGCCCTCCACTGCCGGGCCGTCGTGACGAGCGCGGCGGCAAACAGGAGGGTGGCGAGGAGCAGCCCTTCCCGCTTCGTGAGAACCGTTCCCGACAGGAGCACCGTCGCCACCACGAGCCTCCAGCGCTCCTGTTCGAGGAGCCAGAGGCCGACGAGCACGGCAGCAAGCACGAACAGATAGTCCAACCAGAGGTCCGCCTCGGCGATCTGAAACCGTCGACCGATGCGCGGAGCGAGGAGCACCAGAAGCACGAACGGCCAGAGGATCCACGGAGGCACACGCTCCGAAAGCAGGCCTGCGAACGCCCACACGAACCCGACGGCGAGAAGCCAGAACTGCGCGTGCAGCGTGACGACGTCCGGTCCTCCCATGACGTGGAACGCCGCCGCGTCGAGCACGGGGACGAGCAACGGATACGAGGCGCCGGGCAGCTCCGTGAAGAACTGCTCGTCGAGCTCGCCGAAGAAGTAGATCGCCTTTGCTTTCGGCACCCAGAACGACCAGCCGTCGAACCAGTACAGGCCCGACAGCCGCGCCATCCGGAAGAGGCCTTGCAGGAGGACTCCCGCCGCGGCGATGCCGACCGCAGTCACGATGAGCGGAGTGCCGCCGGGTAGCCGACCTCCTCGCGGGATCCTCCGACCGCGTCTATCGCCCGCCACGACGAATGCGCCCGTCAGCGCGATCGGCACTGCGAGCACGACACCGAGGGAGAACGGAATCCCCGCGATCAGGGTGAACGTCCAGAGAGAGCCCGTGAGAACGACGCCGACGACGTAGGCGAGGCCCGCGAACCGCACGACGTCGATCCAGTCGGACGCTCCCCGTACCAGCCACACGAAGGCGGCCCCGGCGACAAGGTAGAGCGCGTTCAGGCCGGCAAGGCCGGCAAGCGCCTGGAGGCTCACGTACGCACTCGCACGATCGAGATGTCCTCGGGACCCGTCCACAGGACTTCTGCGTCCTCGTACTCGGCGGTGTCGCAGCCGTAGCAGACGATCCAGCCGGCGCCTTGGACCGGACGGCGCGGCATCAGGAAGTAGCGGAAGTAGCTGGCGACGTGGTCGCGGGTGAGGTCGCTTCCGCCTGCGTAGTCGGGCGCGACAGCGACGTGGTAGCTCTCGTCCTCGGGAATCAGGGCTCGGGCGGCGTACGCGACTGTCTGATCGACGACGATGCCGTTGCCTCCCGCGATCTCCCGGTCCGAGAACGAGAGCGCGCCGCTCGTGGATGCCTCGTCGCCGATGTCGCGGAGCACGAACGGATAGCTGACGAGCACTGCCACGACTGCGATCGCGACCAGAGCGACAACCCCCAGCCGGACGAGGCCGGCCCGAGAGTTCGGCGACATCGAAGATCGCGACACTCGGAGACGGTCTACACGATCGTCCGGAGGAGCGAGGCCATTTCCTCGACGCGCGCGCGTCGCGAGAGCCTGTCCTCGTCGCGCTTCGCGAGCTCGACCGAGGGAAGGCCGCCGTTCACGAAGCGCGAGTGCATGTCCACGAGCGCGTCGCGCATGCCCTCGACGTCGTCCGGCGCGACGACGACGCCCGAGCTCGTCTCCCGGATGAGCTTCGCCGCAGCCCCGTCCGGGGGAACGACGGCGAGGATCGGCCGGCCGGCGGCGATGTACTCGTACACCTTCCCCGAGAGAACGCCCTTGCCGCGCCCACCTGCGTCGGGGATGAGCAGCAGCAGCGCCTCCGAGTCGCGCTGGACGCGGAGTGCGTCCGTGCGCGGCAGGTAGTCGACGAGCTCGAGTCGATCTCCCAGGCCGAGCGTCGCCGCCCATTCGCGATCGGACGAGCGGAAGTCGCCGACGAACCGCACGACCGCGTCGAGGTTCGCATCATGGAACGCCTGGAGGAACGGCCTCGGATCGCGCCTGCCGAAGAAGCTTCCCGTGTGGGTGATGCGGAAGCGCTGAGCGGGCCGATACTCGAGCCCAGCGAAGTCGTCGAAGTCGCAGCCGTTCGAGATGACGCGGACCGCTCCGCGCGCTCCGAGACCCCGCACCTCGTCCGCGATCGCCTCCGAGACGCAGGTGACGGCGTCGGCCTGGCGTGCGACGAGGCGGGCGACCTGCTGCAGCGCAGCCTGCCGGGCGCGAGCGGCTGTCGTGTCGTCGCGGCGGTGCTGGTTCGCGACGAGTGGATCGCGAAGGTCGGCGATCCAGCGCGCGCCGGTCGAGCGCTGTACGGCGGCTCCGACGAAGTGCACGGAGGGGGGCGGAGACGTCGTGATCACGACGTCGATGCCCTCGCGCCGCACGATCCGAATCGCGGCTGGTATTGCCGTGAGGTTCCAGGTGACGCTCGCGTCGGGGAGGAGCAGCCGCCGCGCGGTGACCTGCGCCTGGACGAGAGCGCGATCGAACCCGTCGGCGGCGGCGAGCTCCTCCGCGGGCTTCCGCGCCCGTGGGCCCAGGTAGCGGGCGCGATGAACCCACGCTTGCGTGGGCACGCGCAACTCGGAATCGGTGTGCACCCACTTCGGGTCGTCGGGAGCGAGGACATGCGTCTCGACGCCGAGCGCGGGCAGGTACTGCGCGAGCTTGAGCGAGCGCTGCACTCCCCCGCCGCCCGCGGGCGGGAAGTACATCGTCACGAGCAGCACCTTCACGGCCGCGAAGCGTAGACCGGTGGGTCAGAGAGCGGCGAGAGCCTCGCCTGCGGCTTCGATCGTCGCGTCGATCTCCGCGTCGCCGTGAACCGTCGACAGGAAGCCGGCTTCGAACTGCGACGGGGCGAGATAGACGCCCCGGTCGAGCATCGCTGCGTGGAATGCCGCGAAGCGAGCCGTGTCGGCTCCTCTGGCCTCGTCCCAGCTCGTGACGGGCACGTCCGAGAAGAACATGCCGAACATCGTTCCCGCACGCGCGACCTGGACGCCCTCTCCGAGCGAGGACAGGCCACGCCTCGAGCCGCGCGCCGGCACGCTCGAGTCCGTCCCAGACACCGGGCTCGGAGATCGCCCGCAGCGTCTCGATCCCGGCGGTCATCGCGAGCGGGTTCCCGGACAGCGTCCCCGCCTGGTAGACCGGGCCGGCAGGCGCGACCAGCTCCATGATCTCGCGGCGTCCGCCGTACGCGCCGACGGGAAGCCCGCCGCCGATCACCTTGCCGAGCGTCGTCAGGTCGGGCGTCACGCCGTAGAGCGCCTGCGCGCCGCCCGGATGGACGCGGAACCCCGTCATCACCTCGTCGAAGACGAGGAGGGCGCCGTTCGCAGCGGTCAGTGCGCGGAGCCCTTCGAGGAATCCCGGTTGCGGAAGCACGAGCCCCATGTTCCCGACGACCGGCTCGAGGATCACGGCGGCGATGTCGTCGTGTGCCTCGAACAGCGCCGCCACGGCAGCGAGATCGTTGAACGGCGCCGTGAGCGTGTCCGCCACCGCGCCGGGCGTCACGCCCGGCGAGTCCGGCAGCCCGAGCGTCGCGACGCCCGAGCCCGCCTGCACGAGCAGGAAGTCCGCGTGCCCGTGGTAGCAGCCGACGAACTTGACGATCTTCGTCCGCTGCGTGAAGGCGCGCGCGACGCGAATCGCGCTCATCGTCGCCTCCGTGCCCGAGCTCACGAAGCGGACGAGCTCGAGGCTCGGCATCGCGTCGCGGATCAGGCGCGCGAGCTCGAGCTCGAGCGGGCTCGGCGCGCCGAAGCTCGTGCCCTTGCGCAACGCCTCCTCGAGCGCGGACACGACACGCGGATGCGCGTGACCGAGGATCAGCGGGCCCCACGAGAGGACGTAGTCGACGTAGCGGTTCCCGTCGACGTCGACGAGGTAGGCGCCCTCGCCGCGCTCGATGAAGAGCGGCGAGCCGCCGACCGCCTTGAACGCACGCACGGGCGAGCTGACGCCGCCCGGCAGCAGGTCGAGCGCTTCGGCGAAGAGCCGTTCGGAGGTCTCGCGCGTCACGCTCGCGCTCCGGCGAGAGCTCGCGCGACCGACTCCGCGGCCAGCTCGCCGGAGCGGATGCAGTCGGGGATGCCGACGCCGCGATACGCCGCGCCGGCGAGCGCGAGCCCCGGGTGCTCCGACAACGCGGCGTCGATCTGCGCGAGACGCTCCGGATGACCGAGGAGGTACTGCGGCATCCCGAGTGGCCAGCGGTGCACGCGGGTGAGCACGGGCTCCGCGACGCCACCGACGAGCCTGACCTCGGCACGAGCGAGCGCGACCAGGGCGTCGTCGGTGTCCTTCGTCAGATCGCGTCCGCCGAACCGTCCGGCATACACCCGGATCAGGACCGAGTCGTCGGGCGCGCGGCCGTCCCACTTCTGCGACGTCCACGTGCACGCGAGCACGTCCGCGCCGTCGACGCGCGGGACGAGGTAGCCATAGCCGTCGAGCGGAGTCACGTCGGCGCGCGAGAAGGCGAGCGTGACGACGACGGACGACGCGTACGGGGTCGCGGAGTGCGCAGCGGCGAGCTCGGGGTCGAGATCCGCAAGCAGATCGGCCGAGACGAACGCAGGAGTCGCGACGACGACCCCGTCCGCCTCGATGACCTCTCCGTCGACAAGCTCGACCCCGAAGCCGTCCGGGGAGCGAGACACGCGTGCTGCGGCCCGGCCGAGAAGCAGCTCGGTGCGTTCGAACGCGTCGACGACGGCGGCCGCGAGCGAGCCCATCCCGTCGCGAAGCGACACGAACGGCGGCAGCTCGGTCGGCGGCGGTGCCGACAGGCCGCGCAGGATGCTGCCGTGCTCGAGCTCCAGCACCCGTAGCTGCGGGAACGTCGCGCGGAGCGAGAGCCGATCGCCGTCGCCGCCGTAGATCCCGGTCATCAGGGGCTCGACGAGCGACTCGTACGCCTCGCGACCGAAACGGCGGGAGACGAACGACGCGACCGACTCGTCCTGGTCACCGGCAGCCGGCGGAACGTCCGGCTCGGAGGCGAAGCGCAGCTTGCCCTCGGGCGACAGGAGCTCGCTGCGCTCGAGCGCCTCGAGGTTCGTGGGGATCATTCCGGTCAGGCCCTCTGGGAGCGGATGGAGATCGTCGCCGCGGCGAACGAACGTGTGCTGGTGCTCGGGCCGTCGTGCGACGAGCTCGTCTCCGAGACCGAGCTCGTCGACGAGCCCGATCCCGCGCTCCTTCCTCGACAGGAAGCTGTCCGGCGCGGCCTCGATCACGAACCCGTCGACGTGTTCGGTACGAAGCTTGCCGCCGAGCACGCTGTCGCTCTCCACCAGAACGACCTCCGCTGCCGGCGCAACGCGCTCGAGACGGCGTGCCGCAGCAAGTCCCGCGATCCCCCCGCCGACGACGACGACCTTCACGCCGCCTGTGCTCCCGTCAGCCAGGGCTTGGCTCGCTCGCGCACCAGCTCGGCGAGTGCAGCGATGAAGACCGGGTCGTCGTTCAGTGCCGGCGGCCGCTCGAGCCGCATGCCGAGCCCGGCAGCGATCTCGGCTGCGCGATGGTCGACGTCGAAGAGGATCTCGACGTGCTCGGAGACGAACCCGACCGGGACGGCGATCACGTCGCGAACGCCGTCGGCGGCCAGCGCGGCGAGGTGCTCGCCGAGGTCCGGCCCCGCCCACGGCTCGGGCGTGCGACCCGCGGACTGGTACGCCCACGACCAGCGATCGTCCGACAGCCCTGCGCGCTGCCGCGACGAGGCGCGCGGTCTCGAGGCACTGCTCCGCGTAGGGATCCCCCGCGGCGAGGACGCGCTGCGGAAGGCTGTGGGCGCTGAAGACGACGTGCACGCGCTCGCGCTCCGCCTTCGGGCCAGCGCGAGAGCCCCTCCTCGACGCGTGCCGCGAACGCCGCCACCAGACCCGGAGCGTCGTGGTAGCTCGCGATCTGCTCGAAGTCGATCCGGCCGCGGGAGAGCTCGAGCCCGTCGGCGACCTTCTGCTGGTAGCGCGCGACGGAGAGCGCGCTGAAGTGCGGAGCGAGGACGAGGCTCACCGCGTGTGTCACACCGTCCTCGACCATCTCCCCGACGACGTCCTCGATCCACGGCGCCCAGTGCCGCATCCCGAGGTAGCAGCGGTACTCCTCGCCGAGCTCGGCCGCGAGCGCGTCGACCTGGCGCTGCGTCACCGCCAGGAGCGGTGAGCTCCCGCCGATCGCGCGGTAGTTCGCCGTGATCTCGTCGAGAACGGCACGCGGCGTGGGCCGCCCGTGGCGGATGTCCGCGAGGTAGCCCGGGATCTCGTCGAGCGACGCCGGGCCGCCGTACGCCATCACGAGGACACCGACGCTCACGCGGAAGTTCGCTCCCGCACGTACTCGACGAGCCGGCGCACGTTGTCCTCCGGCGTCTGCGGCGTGAGCCCGTGACCGACGTTGAAGACATGGCCGGGCCGGCCGCCCGCGCGGTCGAGCACGTCGTCGATCCGGAACCGGAGCTCACGCCACGGCGCCAGCAACGACGCCGGGTCGAGGTTCCCCTGCACGGGCCGCTCGAAGCCGACGCGTTCCCACGCCTCGTCGAGCGGCAGCGCCCAGTCGAGCCCGACCACGTCGCCGCCGCACGCGGCAGCCTCCGCGAGATAGGCACTCACCCCGAGCGAGAAGTTGATCACCGGCACGCCCGCAGTCGCCACCTTCGCGTACAGCTCACGGTTGTGCGGCGCGACGTACCGCAGGTAGTCCTCGCGACCGAGCGCCCGCCCGGCCCACGAGTCGAAGACCTGCAGCGCCTGCGCGCCGGCCGCCGCCTGCGCGAGCAGGTAGTCGGCCTGCACCGTGGCGAGCTTGCCGAGAAGCCGCTTCCACGCCGCGGGCTCGGAGAGCATGAAGGCCTTCGTCTTCGTGAAGTCCTTCGACGTGCCGCCCTCGATCGCGTAGCTCGCGAGCGTGAACGGCGCCCCGGCGAAGCCGATCACCGGCACGTCGCGCTGCTCCAGCTCGCGCCGGACGATGCGGATCGCCTCGAGCGTCCCCGTCATCGTCTCCTCCGCCGGAGGCGTGCCGAGCATGTCGACGTCGCGGCGCGTCGCGATCGGATTGCCGATCCGCGGCCCGTCGCCCTTCACGAAGTCGAGCTCGAGACCCATCCCGACGAGCGGCGGCAGGATGTCCGAGAAGACGATCGCCGCGTCGAGGCCGAACGAGTCGATCGGCAGCAGCGTCACCTGCGCCGCGAGCTCCGGCGTGCGGATGACCTCGAGCATCGAGTGCTTCTCGCGGATCGCGCGGTACGCGGGCTGGTAGCGGCCGGCCTGGCGGAGGAGCCAGACGGGCGTTCGGTCTCGACCGGAAGCCCACGGCAGGCGCGGAGAAAGACCGATGTCGGCTCGACCTCCGCGGCGTGCGCGTCCGGATCGGCTACGGACTGCTCTGCCATGCCACTCGACCCACGAAGAACGGCCCGAGTCGCTCGAGGTGGAGCGACGTCTGCTTCGTCTTGCGCATGCGCTGGACGATGATCGAGAGCGGGTGCAACTCGGGGCCGAGCAGGCCGACGACGAAGTCGTTGTCGTCCCGATCGAGGCCGTGGCACGCGAGCCGGATGTCGTAGCCGAGGCCGGCGCGCCCGAAGGCCATCCCGACACCGCCGTGCTCCATGAGCACCGTGTCCTGCTCGCGCCGCGAGAGCTGCTCGAACGAGCCGGCTCGGCGAAGCGGGTACCAGATCGCCCACGGCAGCGCGGGGTCGAGGACGCGCCTGCGCGGGCGCAGGACGAGCGTCTCCTCGAGATCCTGCTCGTACCCGATCGCGTACGTGCGACCGAGCATGGTGAGCTCGGGCTTCGGCGCGAGCTCGGCGAACGGCGACGACTGCAGGAAGGCGCGGTGCTCGGAGACGAACGCCTCCGGCGCCTCCGAGAGCGTCAGCAGCGCGACCCCGGTCGGATCGTTCACGTCCTCGTACAGCACGCTCGCGAAACCCGCAGCCTCGAGCGCCGCAGATCAGCGCAGCGCTGTCACGCGCACCGCCGTACGCATGGAGCTGCATGTAGAGCCTGCGGTCGAGCGACGTGATCTCGCCGTCGGCCGAGCGACCGTGCTCGGCGACGTCGACGCCCTCGCGCTCGTCTCCCTCGGGCCGGTCGTCGACCCGCGCCTTCACCGCCCGCTCTGGAGCCACGCCGCAGCGTCCTTCGCGTGGTACGTGACGACGAGGTCGGCGCCGGCGCGGCGGATCCCCGTCAGCACCTCGAGGACGACCGCGCGCTCGTCGAGCCAGCCGTTCGCAGCCGCCGCCTTCACCATCGCGTACTCGCCGCTGACGTTGTACGCAGCGAGCGGGAGCTCGGGGAAGCGCTCGCGCACGGAGCGAACGACGTCGAGGTAGCCGAGCGCCGGCTTGACCATGAGCGCATCCGCGCCCTCCTCGACGTCGAGCGCGACCTCGCGCAGCGCCTCGCGCGCGTTCGCCGGATCCATCTGGTGCGACCGCCGGTCGCCGAACATGGGAGCACCCTCGGCCGCCTCGCGGAACGGGCCGTAGAACGCGGAGGCGTACTTCACCGCGTACGAGAGGATCGCGACCCCGTGCAGTGCCTCGTCGTCGAGCGCGCTGCGGATCGCGCCGACCATCCCGTCGATCATCCCGCTCGGCGCGACGACGTCCGCGCCGGCCTCGCCGTGCGAGACCGCGATCCGCCCGAGCACCTCGAGCGTCTCGTCGTTCAGGACGTCCGCCCTCGGAATCGAGCAGGCCGCAGTGGCCGTGGTCGGTGTACTCGCACATGCAGACGTCCGTCATGACGACGAGCTCCGGGCTCGCGTCCTTCAGCGCGCGAATCGCCTGCTGAACCACGCCGTCCTCGGCGAAGCTCTCCGAGCCGTGCGGATCCTTCGCGCCCGGGATGCCGAAGAGGAGAACCGCCTTCACGCCGAGCGCCGCGAGCTCGCGCGCCTCGCCCGCGAGCCGATCGACCGACAGCTGCTCGACGCCCGGCATCGACGAGATCGGGTTCCGAATGCCGTCGCCTGGGACGACGAAGATCGGATGGACGAAGTCGGAAGGCTCGAGCGTCGTCTCGCGCACGAGGTCGCGAAGCGCCGCCGTTCGGCGTAGCCGACGCGGCCGCTTCGCTCCCGGCGCGGTGCGCAGGGCGTCGAGCGGCTGGAACGACGTCACGAGGTTTCCCCGAAGTGCGACACGAGCGCACGAATGATGCCGTCCGACGTCGTCTCGTCGGCGACGAGACCGACCTTCAGCCCGACCTCGCGCGCGACTTTCGCAGTCTTCGGCCCGATGCAGACGAGCATCGCGCCTCCTCCGGCGCCACCGGCGGCCGCGAGGCTGCGACACGCGGAACCGCTCGCAAGAACGATCGCGTCGGCGATCCGGAGCGGGAGGATCCCCCACATCGGCGGCTCGACGAGAACCGTGCGATAGGCGACGACGACGTCCACCTCCGCCCCCCGGCCACGCAGCTCTTCGGCGAGCGCAGGCTCGGCGATGTCGGCCTGCGGCATGAGCACGCGCTTGCCTGCGAGCTCGCCGAGGCCGGCGGCGATGTCCTCGGAGGCGCGAGAGGCGACGAACGCCGGCTCGACTCCACGCTCGCGAATCGCGTCCGCGGTGACCGGACCGACGGCGGCGATCCGGGGTCCGGCGAGCCCCGACAGCCCCTCGCTCACGGCGGCGACGCCGTTCACGCTCGTGAGGACGATCCAGTCGTAGCGTCGAGAAGCTCGCGATGGCGTCAGCGAGCGCGCCGCGATCCTCGGCGTCTCGAATCTCGATGAGCGGCACGAGCGTGACCTCCGCGCCGAGGCGCTCGAGCTCGTCGGCGAGCGGCTTCGCCTCGGGCCGGGTGACGACGATGCGCCGTCCGGATAGCGGTTGGTCAGTCACGGATCGCCGCCAGTATGCGGTCTGCACCGGCGGCGAGTGCGTCCTGCGCGAGTCGCTCGCCGAGCTCCAGCGGCTCGCCCTCTCCCTGGACCCGGACCATCTGACCTCCATCGACGGATGCGACGAGTCCCTGGAGACGAACACGAGTGGTCGTCGTGGCCGTCGCGAGAGCCGCGACCGGCGCCGCACAGCCGGCTCCGAGGGCGCGTAGGAAGGCGCGTTCGGCGGTCGTCTCCGCACGGGCTGCGGGATCGTCGAGCTCGCCGAGACGCGCGAGCAGCGCGTCGTCGCCGGCGCGACACTGGACGGCGAGCGCGCCCTGGCCGGGCGCGGGCAGCATCGTCTCGGGCGAGAGCCACTCCGTGACCTCGTGCTCGAGACCGAGCCGGAGAATGCCGGCGGCCGCGAGGAGCGCCCCGTCGTACTCGCCCGCGGCGACCTTCCCGATCCGCGTGTCGACGTTTCCCCGGATCGAGCGGATCTCGAGATCGGGCCGGAGCGCGCTCAGCTGGGCGGCACGCCGCAGGCTGCTCGTCCCGACGACGGCTCCTTTCGCCAGGTGGGCCAGCGACTGGCGCTCACGCGCGACGAGACAGTCGCGCACGTCCTCCCGCCGCGTCACCGCGCCCACGACGACGCCGTCCGCGTCCTCCGTGGGCAGATCCTTCAGCGAGTGCACCGCGAGGTCGATCTCGCCGTCCCGGAGCGCCCGCTCGAGCTCCTCGGTGAAGAGCCCCTTGCCGCCGATCTCGGGGAGCGGCTCGCCCGTCGCCTGGGTGCGGTCGCCCGCCGTCGCGATCACTCGCGTCTCGCACTCGAGGTCCGGCCAGACGGCCGTCAGCAGGCCGATGACCGTGTCGGTCTGCACCCGCGCGAGTGCCGAGGCCCGGGTTCCGAGGGTGACCGCCGCCTTACGGCGGCCTCGATCGCTCGGGGCGGAGAGGCCGAACAGGTTGCGCACGGCGTCGGCGACCTCGTCCGCATCGCCGGTGCCTGCTCGCTCGCGCGCGCGCACCGTCGGGTCGTGGAGAAGCCGCTTCACGAGCGTTCGCGACAGGTGCTCCATCCGCTCCGCGACGGCCGGATCGACCTCGCCGAGATCCTTCAGCGCTCGCTCGACCTCGCGCGCGCGGATCGACTCCGCCTGCCTGCGCAGCTCGGAGAGGAGCGGCTCGACCTCGAGCTCGCGGTAGCGCCGGCCGAAGCCCTCGACCTCGCTGTCGACGACGGCCTCGACCCTCGGAACCTCGCGGAGCCGCGCCGCCATCGCGCCGTCGAGCCCGGCGCGCAGATCGTCGACGTCGAAGAGCCTGACGCCCGCGACATCGCCTGCGTCGCGCTCGACGTCCGCCGGGACGGCGAGATCGACGATGACGAGCGGTCGCTCGGCGCGACTCGCCATCGCCGCGCGCACGACGTCGGCGCCGACCACGGGAGTCTCGGACGAGGTCGCGGTGATCGCGATGTCGGCAGCCGTCAGCGCGGACTCGAGCTCGGTGAGATCGTGCGCGGACGCCCCGAAGCGCTCGGACACCTCGACCGCGCGATCCTTCGTCCTGTTCGCGACGGCGACGTTGGCGATCCCGCGACCTTCGGTCGCCTTCAGCGTCTGCAACCCGATTCGACCTGCACCGACGACCAGAACGTGCTTCTCGCGAAGATCCCCCAGTGCGCCTTCGGCGAGCGCGAGGGCCATCGAGCTCGCGGTCGCCGGGTTCGCGCCGATCGCGGTCTCCGAGCGAGCGCGGCGGCCGGACGCGATCGCTGTGCGGAAGAGGAGCGTCAGTCCGGGCCCGACCGTACCGGCCGCCCGGCCGGAGCCGAACGCGTCACCGACCTGGCCGAGGATCTCCGCCTCGCCGAGGACGAGCGAGTCGAGGCCCGCTGCGACGCGACAGAGATGACGCGCGACGTCCTCTCCCGAATGCACGTAGAGGTGGTCGAGCAGGAGCTCGCGCGACACACCGTGCGCCGTCGAGAGCGCATCGACGAGCTCGTCGCGCGCGTCGTCGACACCGGAGGTCAATCGCGCGTAGAGCTCGACGCGGTAACACGTCTGGAGCACCGCGTGCTCGAGGACGGCCGGGCAGCGCTCCGCGCCGGGGCCGAGCGCGCCGATGCGCTCGCGGAGCTCGACCGGAGCGGTGCGATGGCTGAGCCCGAGACAGACGAGTCGGTGCACGCGCTGCAGATCCTACTCGGCTCTGCGCAAGACCGGAATCCACTAGCGTGGATTCCGGTCGCGCGAAATCCCTGAAGGCGGCCGCTTCGCGGCCGCTGGCGCTGTGTCTCCTCGACGCTTGCTTTCGTCGAGAATCGCTCGATGCGCGCGCTCGGGATCGACGTGGGTGGGACGTTCACGGATGCCGTGCTGCTCGAGGACGGTGCGATCCGCATCGCGAAGGTGCCGACGGCCGCGCGGCAGCAGGACTCCGTCGTCGACGCTGCCGCCGCCGCGGGCGCAGCCCGCGTCGACCGCTTCACGCACGGCACCACGATCGCGACGAACGCGCTCCTCGAGCGACGCGGCGCGCGCACGGCGCTCGTGACGAACGAAGGCTTCGAGCACGTCCTCCACCTGCGACGACAGACGCGCGCGCATCTCTACCGTCCGTGCGTCCATCACTCGCCGCCGCTCGTCCCGCTCGAGCGCTGCGTGGGCGTGCGCGGGCGCACCGGCCCGGACGGCGAGCTCGTCCCGCTCGATCTCGACACGCTCCCGGAGATCGACGCGGACGCGATCGCCGTCTCGCTCCTCTTCTCGTTCCGCGACCACGAGCCCGAGCGCCGCGTCGCCGAGGAGCTGCAGGCGCCGCTACCCGTCCGCGCACGTCGTCGCGTCGCACGAGGTCGCGCCGGAGTTCCGCGAGTACGAGCGCGCGTCGACGACCGCGGTGGACGCGTACCTCGGCCCCGTCCTCTCGCGCTACCTCGGCGCGCTCGGGGGAGCGTGTTCCGCTGCAGGGCTTCCGGCACCGCTCGTGATGCGCTCGTCGGGCGGCCTCGCGACGCTCGAGGAGGCAGCGGCGCACGCTGCGTTCGCGCTTCTCTCGGGGCCTGCTGCAGGGGTCGTCGGCGCGGCGAGGCTCGCTGCGCTCGCGGGCTTCGAGAACGCGCTCTCGTTCGACATGGGCGGCACCTCGACGGATGTGTGCGCGATCGTCGAAGGTGAGGCGCGGCGCGAGCACGAGCGCCTGGTGGACGGCCTGCCGATCCGTCTGCCGACCCTCGCCGTGCACACCGTCGGCGCCGGTGGTGGCTCGATCGTCCGGCTCGACGAAGGCGGGGCGCTGCGCGTCGGCCCGGAGAGCGCAGGCGCCGATCCCGGGCCTGCCTGCTACGGGCGGGGCGGTACCCGCGCGACCGTGACCGACGCGAATCTTCTCCTCGGGCGCCTGCCGTCGACCCTGCCTGGCGGGATCGCGCTCGACACGGAGGCCGCCGAGCGGGCGCTGGGAGCGGTCGACCCGTCCGGCGTGATCGACGTCGTGAACGCGGAGATGGTGCGCGCGCTGCGCGTCGTCTCGGTCGAGCAGGGGCTCGATCCACGCGACTTCGCGCTCGTCGCGTTCGGTGGCGCCGGCCCGCTGCACGCGTGTGCGCTCGCGGAGGAGCTCGGGATGAAGACCGTGCTCGTGCCGGCCGCCGCCGGGGTGCTCTCCGCGCTCGGCCTCGTCGCCGCCGACGAGCGGCGAGACGCGGTGCGGACGTACGTCACACTCCTCGCCGACGCGGGCGAGCTTCCCGACGAGGGCGACGCCGATCTGCGGTACGTCGGCCAGTCGTTCGAGCTGCCCGTCGCGCTCGGCCCCGGCCTCGTCGAGCGCTTCCACGAAGCGCACGAGGCGCGGTACGGCTACGCGGATCGCGACCGCGCGATCGAGCTCGTCGCGGTGCGAACGGCCGAGACGCGCGCTGCGCCACCTCTCACGGTGACCGGCCCCGCCCTCACCGCCCGAGGGCCGCAGGTGCTCGAGCTCGACGGCGCGACCGCATGGATCCCGGCGGGCTGGTCGGGCGAGACCGACACGCACGGGACGCTCGTGCTCCGGAGGCCGTCGTGATCGACATCGAGCTGCAGGTGATCGGCGCGTCGCTGCGCGCGATCGCGGAGGAGATGGGTGCCGCGCTCATCCGCTCGGCGTTCTCGGCGAACATCAAGGAGCGGCGCGACTGCTCGACTGCCCTGTTCGACGAGCACGGCAGGATGGTCACGCAGGCGGAGCACATCCCCGTCCATCTCGGCGCGATGCCCGAAGCGGTCGCTGCGGTGATGGCGCACGACCCGGCGCCGGGAGAGCCGTGGATCCTCAACGACCCGTACGCCGGTGGAACGCACCTGCCGGATCTCACGATCGTCACGCGCACCGAGCTCGGCTATGCCGTGACGCGCGCGCACCACGCGGACGTCGGCGGCTCCGAGCCCGGAAGCCTGCCTCCGGGCTCGCGCACGCTCGACGAGGAGGGCGTGATCATTCCTCCGACCCGGCTCGACGACGCGACGCTCGAGGCGCTCGTCTCGCAGATGCGGAATCCCGACGAGCGTCGTGGCGACCTTCGCGCGCAGCTGGCCGGGAACCGACTCGCCGAGCGGCGCGTCGCGGAGCTCTGCGCACGGCGAGGCCGGAGGCGAGTCACGGCCGCAATGGACGAGCTGCTCGCCTACTCCGAACGGGTCGTCCGCGCAGCGATTCGCGAGCTTCCGGACGGCCGCTTCGAGGGCGCAGACGTGCTCGAGACGCCGCTCGGCCTGCTCGACATCCGTGCGGCGGTGACCGTCGCAGGCGACTCGATCGACATCGACTTCGACGGCACCGCGCCCCAGTACGAGGGCAACCTGAACTGCCCGCTCGCGGTCACGCGATCGGCCTGCTTCTACGTCGTGCGCTGTCTGACCGCGCCAGACCTCCCCGCTTCGGGAGGTGCCTTCGTCCCCGTGACGGTGCGTGCTCCCGAGGGCTCCCTCGTCAACGCGCGCCCACCGGCCGCCGTCGCCGCGGGGAATACCGAGACGTCGAGCCGGATCACCGACGTGGTCTTCGACGCGTTCTCCGAGGCGATCGCCGTACCCGCCCAGGGCCAGGGGACGATGAACAACACGGTCCTCGGATCGGACCGCTTCACGTACTACGAGACGATCGGCGGCGGCCAGGGCGCCTGCCCTGACGCAGACGGGCCGTCGGCGGTGCACGTCGCGATGTCGAACACCTTCAACACGCCGGCCGAGGCGCTCGAGCTGGCGTACCCGCTTCGGGTGGAGCGCTACGAGCTGCGTGTCGGCTCGGGCGGCGAGGGCCTGCACCGCGGCGGAGACGGCGTCATCCGCGAGCTTCGCATCCTCGAGTCGTGCCGCCTCTCGCTCCTGTCCCAGCGCCGCGCTCTGGCACCGCGCGGCGCCCGAGGCGGTGAGGACGGACAGGCCGGGCGGAACTTCCTGAACGGCGAGGAGCTTCCCGCGATCGCGAACCTCGACCTGAAGCCGGGGGATCTCCTCCGCATCGAGACTCCCGGTGGCGGCGGCTGGGGCGCCCGCGCTAGAGGCGGTAGAGCGTGAAGCGCTCATCCGAGTAGACAACCGGGAGGTCGAGCTCGAGGTCCGTGCGGAGCGCGTCGACGACGACGTACTCCGCGCCATAGTCGCGCGGGATCGCGAGGTCGCCCGTTCGGAAGAAGCGGCGCGCGTCCGATGCGCGCTCGTACGGCCGGTTCTCCTCCGTGTCGGCGACGTGGCCGGGCGGCGCGACCGCGATGTAGACGGGTGCGAACGCCGCGAGGCGGAAGCTCGTCTCGGAGTCGGAGTAGACGATCGTGCCCGCCTCGACCTCGTCGCGCACGGCGTCGACGAGCCCCTGCGAGAGCGTCGCGATCTCGGGCGCGGCCGGCCGGTTCCAGTCGAGGAGCCCACCGCCGTACACGGGAATGAGGAACGCGGCGGCGGCGAGCGACGCGCCGGTCTCGAGCGCCGGTCGCCGCCGGACGAACCCGACGACGAGCGCGGCCACGGCACCCACGACCGCGAACCATGCGATCCACGCCGGCGCGGGGTCGCGGAGCACGTAGTCGAAGTCGCCGGGGTAGACGATCTGCAGGAACATCCCGAAGCCGAGCGCAAGCGGGAGCAGCAACGGCCCGACCAGGCGCGCCAGTACGGCCATCCCGCCGGCGAAGGCGAACGCGAACGGGAGAAACCCGGCTGCTCGACGCGCCTGCGAGATCGAGACGATGTCCGCGAGGGAGGTGAACAGGAACGGTAGGAGCATCACGGCGAACACCGCGAGCGAGCCGCCCACGACGTACGCCGCCCAGCGCCGGCGCGCAGCGAACCCCGCGAGCGGGATGAGCAGTAGCGCCGCGATCGCCACGGCACCTGCGCGTGTGAACACCTCGGGTGCGAGGTTGTACGAGGTGTCCGAGTGGACGACGAGTTGGCTGCCGTACTGCTCGAACGCGCGCTGCAGCTCGTCGGCGTCGGGCGACACGGAGCGCGTGTCGTTCACGATCGGGCGGAGCCAGAGCATGAAGAGCGACGCGGGAACGACGAGCGCGCCGAGCGCCAACACACCCGCGCGGACGTCCGCCCGCTCCCACAACGCGCGCACGACGAGGAAGCCGACGAACGGGATCCAGAGGAAGATCGCGTACGTCGGATGCACGACCGCGAGGACGAACCCCGCAGCCGCGGTCGAGGCGACGAGCCCGAGCGACGGCAGGCGTACCGACTCGAGCGCCAGCGCGAGCGCAGCCGGCACGAGGAGCTGGCGTGACGACGTGGCCGGCAACGAGAGGAACACATACGCCCCGCCCATCCCCGGCGCGAAGGCGATCATCGCCACCTGCGCGGCCGCGGTCACCCCGGCGGCCCACGTCCGCCGGAACAGCGCCCAGCCGGCCTCGAAGGCGACGAGAACCGCCAGCGGAGCGAGGATCGACGGAAGGTGCGTGACGACCCGCTCCGGATCCTCACCCGCGACCTTCGCGATCAGCGCGATGAACCCGTGCCAGAGCGGAAACGCGTAGCCGGGGTGCAGGCTGCCGTCGGCGAACTCGGAGACCCGGTCGACCGACAGGTCGTCGAGCTCGAGCAGCTTCCGCGCACGCGCGAGATGGAAGAGGCCGTCACCTTGCACCGACGGCGCCGCGACCCACAGGATCACGCCGACGATCGCGCCCCAGAAGAGCGCCCAGGCACGCCGCGGAACGGTCTCGGCGACGGGCCAGCGCCGGAAGCGGCGGAGCACGGCTGCGGCGACCGGCGACGAGAACGAGCAGTACGAGCGTCAGCGTCAGCGTCGACCCGAGCGCGAAGGTGATCGCCAGCGCCCCGAACACGGCCACGAGCGACCACGCGAGGGTCGCCGACGCGCTGTGCACACCGAGCGTTCGCGCGAGCAGCCACCCGGGCGCGAGGACGACCGCGGTGGCGAACGCGAGCTTGAGGTAGAGGAGAACCATCAGCGCCCGAGCAGCGCAGCCGCGTCGCCGGACGCGAGCCACGCGGCGCCGTCGCGATACGCGCGCCCGCGCTCGCCGCGGAAGACGAGCCCGCGAAGACGCAGCGACGCGAGGAGCAGGCGGCGCGCGCGTTCGGCCTCCTTCGCGCCGCGGTGCTTCCAGAGGAACAAGAGATGGCCGCGGAGGTTCTCGCGGTACAGGCGGCCGCTGTGCGACGCGCCGCGCACGTGCACGCACTCGGCGCCGGGGAAGAAGACGACCTCCCAGCCGGCCTCGCGGAACCGGTAGCACCAGTCCGTCTCCTCGCTGAAGAGGAAGTAGTCCTCGTCGCACTCGCCGACCTCGGCGATCGCCTCGCGCCGCAGCAGCATGCAAGCACCCATGACGACCTCGACCTCGCGCACCTCGTCGTGGT
Organism: uncultured Gaiellaceae bacterium; assembly: GCA_963820635.1. GTDB lineage: Bacteria > Actinomycetota > Thermoleophilia > Gaiellales > Gaiellaceae > GMQP-bins7. The sequence goes on from CAWGAN010000002.1 coordinate 556,468, forward strand.
CGAAGCCGCCGGCGTAGAACGCATTGAGCGCGGACGAGCCCGGCGCGAGCTTGCGCAGGAAGAGATACTCGGTCGCGAGCCGCCAGACGGTCGGGTAGCCGCGAACCGAGCGCTGCAGGGTCCCGTCCGGGTTGAGGAGCCGCGGACCGACGACCGCGGCGCGCGGGCGCGTGTCGGCAAAGTCGCAGAGGCGATCGAGCGCGCCGTCGAGGAGCCAGGCGTCGGCGTTGAGAAGCAGCACGTACGTGCTCGACGTCTCGCGCACGCCGATGTTCCACCCCGCACCGAGCCCGCGGTTCTCGGACTCGACGACCTTCACCTCGGGAAAGCGCTCGCGGACGACCGCGACGGTTCCGTCGCTCGAGCCGTTGTCGACCACGACCGTCTCCACTCCACGCAGCGAGTCGAGGCACTGCTCGATCCACGGCAACGCGTCGTACGTGACGACGACCGCGGCCGCGCGCGGCGCGTCAGCCATGCTCGACCTCGGGACGAGCCCCGGAGCGCAGCCCGTCGCGCAGCATGATCAGCCCACCGGGCAACGCCAGGAGCAGCGTGACGAGAAAGAAGAGGAATCCAGCCGCAAACGCCTGGTCGGAGCCCACGCCGACGCTGCCGAGGAAGCTCACGAAGAATGCCTCGCGGACGGCGATGCCGTTGAGCGTGAACGGCACGAGCATGATGAGGAGGTAGAGCGGTCCGAAGACGTAGTAGATGCGCGGGTCGAGGTCGATGCCGACGGCTCGTGCGCACGCCCAGATCGAGAGGATCCGGATCGCGAGCGTCGACGAGCGTGACGCCGAACAGCGCCCAGAGGAGCCTCGGACGCGATCGGAAGTGATGGATGCCCTCGTAGAACGAGCGCAACGGCCCCGCGATCCGTAGTCGCTCGAGCAGCGGCTCGACCCGGCGCAGGAGCGGTCGGGCAGAGCGCGCGAAGAACAGGAATCCGAGCGCGAGCGTCCCGAACACGAAGAGACCCTCGATCCAGAGGTACGCACCGATGTCGTAACGCCCGACGGAGAGCACGAAGCCGACCGCCCCGAGGAGAACGGTCACGGCTCCGCCGAGCCCGCGCTCGAGCACGACGGTCCCCGTCACGACCGCACTCCGCCCGGGGTGCCGGCGCACAGTCTCCACGACACGCACCGCATCGCCTCCCAGGGCAGTCGGAAGCACCTGGCCCGCTGTGTACGCGACGAAGTACGCACGTGTGAGCCATGGCACGCGCTCGTAGATCCCGTGCGCCTCCAGGAGACGTCCCCAGCGCCACGCGAGAACGGGGACGGTGACGAACATGATGAACGTCGCCAGTGCGAACCAGGCGAGATTCGTGTCCGCGAGGACGTCGAGCGTCGTCGAGAGCTCGATCTTCCACACGAGGTACGCGATCGCCGCGGCCGTCAGGACGAGCGTCCCGACCTGCCGCGTCCTACGCGTCATGGACCAGTGCGGCCGCACACGTCACGCGGCGACGGTACCAATGAGATTGGTCGGGGTCGGACTTCGGTCCGACCCCGACTCGGAAGCACGACGCTTATGCCGCTTCGAGTTGCGGTACGAGCTCGCCGTCCTGCTCGGAGACCGACACGGCACGGCTCTTTCGCGGGATCACGAGCGAGACGAGCGAGCCTGCGGCGAGCACGACCGCGCCGACCCAGAGCGCGGGGACGATCCCGTCACTGAACGCCTCGGGCGACTCGTAGCCGCCGTAGCGCACGAAGATCGACGCCATGACGGCGACCCCGAGAACGCCGCCGACCTCGCGGATCGAGTTGTTCGCCCCGGAGGCCTTGCCCTCTTCCGACGGGCGAACGGCGGACAGCACGACGTTGGCGACCGGCGCGAAGAACAGCGCCATCCCGATGCCGGAGAGGATGAACGGCCCGACGAACGACGCGTAGGCCGTCGTCGCAGACGAGACCGCCGCGATCCAGGCGAGCCCGACGGCCTGCAGCGCCAGCCCCGTCGCCATGAGCGGCCTGCCGCCGATGCGATCGGAGAGCGCGCCGGCGATCGGCGCGACGAACATCGGCATGAGCGTCCACGGGAGGATGCGCAGGCCGGCGCCGAGCGGCGAGTAGCCCTGCGCCGTCTGGAAGAACTGGCTCAGCAGGAAGATCGAGCCGAACATCCCGAAGTACATGAGCAGGGATGCGCCGTTTGCAGCCGCGAACGCCCGGTTGCGGAAGAACCGCATGGGGAGCATCGGCTGGGGCGTCCGGCGTTCCCAGACGACGAACGCCAGGAGGAGCGCTGCGCCGATCGCGAGCGCAGCGACGATGGACGGGCTCGTCCAGCCGTCGCCCTGCCCGTGGATGAGACCCCAGACGATCCCGAGCAAGCCTCCGCTCGCCAGCGCGAGGCCGGGGATGTCGAGCGCCTTGTCAGGCCCGGTGCTCTCGCGGAGCAGCGACGCGAGGGGGAGCAGGACGATCCCGACGGGGACGTTCAGCCAGAAGATCCACTGCCACGAGATCCCGTCGACGACGGCGCCGCCGACGAGCGGTCCCATTGCAACGGCGAGACCTGCGATGCCCGACCACGCCCCGAGCGCGAGGCCGCGCTTCTCACGTGCGACGGCAGCGCTGAGGATCGTCAGCGTGAGCGGCGTCACGATTGCAGCCCCGAATCCCTGCACGGAGCGGGCGGCGATCAGCCACTCCGCCGACGGCGCCATCGCGGCAGCTGCCGAAGCAGCGGTGAAGATGCCGACGCCGATCATGAACATGCGCTTGCGTCCGAAGCGATCGCCCAACGCGGCGCCGGTGAGCACGAACACGGCGAACGTGAGGGTGTAGGCGTTCACCGTCCACTCGAGCTCCTCGATCGTCGCGCCGAGGTCCACACGAATGACGGGAAGCGCCGTCGAGACGACGAGGTTGTCGAGCACGACCATGAACAGCGCGATCGACGTGATGACGAACGTCCAGAGCGTGCGCGACCCGGCTTTCATCGTTGCCGCCCGGAGCTCGAATTAGTGTGATCTAGTGACTGATTACTCAGCATCTGGAGAAAAAAGAGAAGCGCCTTCATGATTCGTCCTCCTTGCACCCCTCGGCCAGACGAACGGCCCACGGGTCGTTGGTCTCGTTCGAAATGGAGTACTGCATCGCGGCCAGCACGTTCATGAGCATTCCCTTCGCGAAGAACTGCGCGATCGTCACGCGATCGGCGCCGGAGACGGTCTCGACGTAGTCGACGAGCCGGCCGAATCCGCGTGCCGTTGCCTCGCGAATGTCGTCGTCCTCCACCGAGGCCGCGTACGACTGCAGCTGGCCCTGGAGCATCGTGCTGTCGCTCTCGAGCGACTCCGCATAGGCGCGGCCGATCGCCTCGAGCGCGGCCGAGCTGGACGTTCCGGAGGCCGCCGCACGAAACGAGTCGAGCGTTCGGGCGAAGCAGTCGTCGATGACGGCGATGAAGAGCTCCTTCTTCGACCCGAAGAGCCGGAAGAGATATGGCTGCGAGATGCCCGCGCGGCGCGCGATCGCATCGGTGGAGGCGCCGTGCAGCCCGCGAAGCGCGAACTCGACGTTCGCCGCCTCGAGGACCGCGACGCGCCGTTCGCCTGCCGTCTGCCTGGGAGCCGTGGTTGCCATGGCGAGGAAGTTAGCACTCACTCACAACGAGGTCAAGACCTCCGCGACGCGCTCGACCTCGGCCTCGGTCGTCGTCGTCGCGAACGGGAGCGCGAGCGCGCGCTCGAACGCGCGGTCGGCGCCAGGGAACGCGCCTTGAGCGCGGTACGGCTCGAGGTGGTGGAGCGCCCACGTGCCGATCTGCGCCTCGATGCCCGCGTCGCGAAGCGCAGCGAGCGCGTCGTCGCGGCGGTCGAGCTGGACGACGTAGGCCTGCCAGCCGTGGCGGTCGCCCTCGGCCGCACTCGGCGTCAGCACGTGATGCTCGAGCCGCTCCGCGTACCAGCCCGCGACCCGCTCGCGAGCCGCCAGCAGCTCCTCGAGCCGCGCCAGCTGAGGGATGCCGACGGCGCAGAGAAGATCCGGCAGGCGGTAGTTGAATCCCGGAGAGGGCATGTCGCCGAGCGTGGCCCAGCCGTGGTGCCGGAGACGACGAACCGCCGCGTCGAGTGCCGCCTCGTCCGTCGTGACCGCGCCCCCCTCCCCCGTCGTCACGATCTTGCGCGGGTGAAACGACAGACACGCCGCGACGCCGAGCGCGCCGCACGGCGTTCCGCGGTACTCCGCGCCGAGCGCGCCGGCGGCGTCCTCGAGGAGCACGACCTCCTGCGGCACGGCGGTCTGCAGTGCCTCCCACTCGACCGGACGCCCGAAGAGATGCACCGCCATCACCGCGCGTGTTCTCGGCGTGACCGCGGCGGCGACGGCAGCGACGTCCAGGTTGAAGGTGTCGGGGTCGATGTCGACCAGCACCGCCTTCGCACCGCACAGCTCGACGGTGTTCGCCGTCGCCGGGAACGTGTAGGCGGGGACGATCACTTCGTCGCCCGGCCCGATCTCGAGCGCGAGGAGGGCGAGATGGAGCGCGGCCGTCCCGGACGACACTGCTGCGGCATGGGCCGTGCCGACAGCCTGCGCGACCGCGGCCTCGAACTCCTCGACCTTCGGGCCCATCGTGAGCTGTCCGGTGCGAACTACCTCGGCGATCGCTGCGAGCTCGGCGTCCCCGACGTCCGGCCGCGCGAGCCGGATCGGATCGTTCATCGGCTGCCGCAGCCGCATGCGCGGGGTGCCGAGCAACTCATCCGGCCCGGTTCTCGCGGTAACCACGCGATCGTCCGCTCGAGCCCCTCGTCGAGGTCGACCTTGGCCTCGAAGCCGAGAAGGTCGCGCGCCTTCTCGATGTTCGGAATGCGGAGCTCGACGTCCGTGTAGTGGAGCGGCTGGAAGACGACCTCGCCCGGGACAGCCCGTCAGGCGCTTCACCCGCTGGGCGAGATCGTGGATCGTGACCGCGGAGCGGGCGTTTCCGATGTTGAAGCTCTCGCCCACCGCGTTCTCGTGCTCGAGCGCGAGCAGTGCCCCGTCGACCATGTCGTCCACGTAGCACCAGGCGCGGATCTGCGAGCCGTCACCGTGGATCGTCAGGTCGCGTCCCGCGAGCGCGGCCTCGATGAACGCGCGAATGGCGCCCCCACCGATCTGACCGGGGCCGTACACGTTGAACGGGCGCACCGACGTCGTCGGCAGGCCGAGCTCCGAGTGGTACGCGTGCGCCATGTGCTCGCCGGCGAGCTTCGAGACGGCGTACGTCCAGCGCGCCTCGCCGACGGAGCCGATCGTCGTGACGTGCGCCTCGTGCACGTTGAACGCGTGCTGGCCGAAGACCTCGCTCGTCGAGAAGTCGACGAGCCGTTCGATCGTCTCGCGTGCTCCGAGCGCCGCTTCCAGAACGTTGTACGTCCCGACCACGTTCACGCGCATCGTGCGCACCGGACTCGCGAGGACCGTGTCCACTCCGGCGATCCCGGCGCAGTGGACGATGTGGGTCGCGCCGGCAAAGGTGTCCGCGAGCCGGCCAGGGTCGAGCACGTCGCCTTCGACGAAGGTGAAGTTCGGGTGGTCTGCGAGCGCGGTGCCGCCGAGCGTGTCGCGATGGAGGTTGTCGACGGCGACGACGTCGTTGCCGTCGACGAGCCGCCGCGCGAGCGTCGTGCCGATGAATCCCGCTCCACCGGTGATGACGACGCGCTTTCCGCTCAATGCCACGGCCGCGAGTCTAGACAGGTGGTGCGCGCTACCCTGGACGCATGCGCGGAATCGCCGTCCTCGCGCTCAGCGTCCTTGCACTCGTCGCCTGCTCGTCGCTCCAGGCGGGCACGTCAGCCGGCACGTCGCTTCGCATCAGCTACTGGGAGGACGGCTCCGGCGCCCCCGACTCCGTGTGGACGCTGCGGTGCAGCCCCGCGGGCGGCTCGCTGCCACGACCGGCGCGCGCATGCACGAAGCTCGCTGGCGGCGCGAAGATCGTCGCGGCATCCCCTGGCGCCGTCTGCACCGAGATCTACGGTGGCCCGCAACGCGCGCGGATCGTCGGGACCGTCGCGGGAAAACGCGTGTGGACGACCCTCACTCGTACGAACGGCTGCGAGATCAGCCGCTGGGCTCGGATGTCTCCATGGCTCCTGCCTCCGGGCGGCGTCACGTAGGCGACGCGGCCCGCCGTTAGCATCGGCGGCCGTGACAACGGTTCTCTTCGTCGGCGCCGGACGCCACCAGCGCCGCGCCATCGAGCAGGCGCGCGCCCGCGGCCTGCGTGTGGCCGCGGTCGACCGCAACGCGGAAGCCCCGGGCCTTGCGTCGGCCGACGTTCCGGAGGTCGTCGACTTCACGAGCGTCGCCGAGGTGATCGAGGTCGCGCGACGCGTCGGCGTCGACGGTGTGCTCACGGTGTCCGCCGATCGGGCGGTCCCCGTCGTGGCTGCCGTCGCCGAGGACCTTGGCTTGCCGGGCATCGGAACGAAGACGGCGCACCTCCTGACGCACAAGCGTGCGATGCGCGACACGCTCGGTGCGAGTGAGCTCCCACAACCGTCGTACGCGAGCATTCGCTCGCACGCGGACATCGACGCCGCGCTCGCCGTCGTCGCGTTCCCGGCCGTCCTCAAGCCGGTCGACTCGGGTGGACAGCGAGCCGTCTTCCGCATCGAGACACGCGAGGAGCTCGAGCGCGACCTCGCCGACGCGATCGAGGAGTCGCCAACCGACGAGGCCCTCCTCGAGGAGTTCGTCGACGGCATCGAGCTGAACGGCATCGCGATCGCACGTGGCGGCGAGCCGATGTCGATCACGCTTTCCGATCGCCTGAGGCCGCCGGGCGTCGGCTTCGGCGTCGGCTGGATCCACGTGTACCCGCCGTCGATCCCTCCCGCGCAGCTGCGCCTTGCCGAGGAGGTCGCGGTCGAGTCCGTGCGCGCCCTCGGCCTCCGCGATGCGATCGCGTTCCCTCAGCTCATCGCGTCCCCGGACGGAAGCGTGGCAGTCGTCGAGGTCGCAGCACGAATTCCCGGTGGCCAGATGGCCGACCTCGTCCGTCACGCCGTCGGCGTCGACCTCGTGGACGTGGCGCTGCGCCAGGCGCTCGGCGAGGACGTCCCGGACGAGGTCGCGCTCCCGCGCTTCATGCAGCCGCTCGCGATCCGCTTCTTCACGGCGCAGCCCGGCCCGCTGCCCACCGGCGAGGTGACGAGGATCGGCGCCCTCGACGCCGTGCTCGCCTCGGAGGGCGTCGTCCAGGCGGACACCTACCTGCAGATCGGCGAGACGATCCGCCCCGTCCGCCGTGACGGCGACCGTCGCGGCTACGTCATCGCCGTAGCGGACACGCCCGCCGAGGCTCTCGCACGCGCCGAGCTCGCCGCGACGCGGCTCGAGGTCGAGGTCGCCGTATGAGCTGCAACTTCGAGCTCGACCACTACCGCGAGATCCTCGAGGCGGGCAAGACCGGCGGGTACCGCTTCGCGCTCTTCGGCAACGGCCCTGAACGCGGCGAGATCTACCTTCGGCACGACATCGACCTTTCGCTCGACGCCGCGCTCACCATGGCCGAGCTCGAGGCCGAGCACGACGTCGCGACGACCTACCTCCTGATGACCGAATCCGTCTTCTACAACCTCGCGTCGAGCGAAGGTGTGGCCGCGATCGCGCGGTTGCGCGAGCTCGGGCACGCCGTCGGGCTCCATGCCGTCCATCCCAATGTCGCGCTCGACGAACGCTTCGACCCGGTCGTGTCGTGGCACAACCCGCAGGCCGAGTACATGTCGCGGTCGATTCCGGGAGCGGTCAATGTCTACGCGGAGCCGTACTTCGACCGGCCGGCGTATCGCTCGGACTCGAACCAGCACTGGCGCTCGGGGTGCCCGCACGAGGAGCTCCGAGGCGGCGGCTTCCCGTGGCTCCAGATCCTCGTCCACCCGGAGATCTGGGTGTACCAGGGTGGGACGATGGGGCTGACGATGCGCTCGATGCTGAACGCGGAGAAGGCCCGACGGCTCGAGCAGCTCGCCGCCGACGGCATCGACCTTGACTGAGGCAGGACCGCTCCGCGTCGTCCACTGCCCGGTGAACACGGCCGGCGTGCCGTGGGCGAACGTCCAGGCGCTGCGACGGCGCGGGGTCGACGCGCAGCTCGTCGTCTTCAATCGCTACACGCTCCACTCCGAGGCGGATTGGTCGCTCGAGCGGCGCGGCGGCTTCGTGCGCAAGCAGGCAACGCAGTGGTCGGCGCTCGCACGCCTGCTCCCGCGCACCGACGTCTTCCACTTCTACTTCGGTCTCACACTCGTCCCACAGTCGGTGCAGTTCCCGATCCTCGGCGCGCTCCGCAAGAAGTCCGTCATGCACTACCTCGGCTCGGACATCCGCGGCAAGTCTCCGGAGGAGCTCGCCTTCGGGAAGAAGGCGGGGGCGGAGATCGTCGGCTCGTACGACGCGATCCGCTGGGTGCCCGAGGCCGAGATGATCCCGCCAGGGATCGACGTCAAGGCGATCGCGCCGGCACCGCCGAGCGACCGCGCGCGCCCGGTCATCCTCCACGCGCCGTCGTCGCGCCGACGCAAAGGCACGGAGGAGGTCATCGCCGCGTGCGCGGGGCTCGACGCCGATCTCGTCCTCGTGGAGGGGCTCCACCACGACGAGGCATTCGAGCGCTACCGCGAGGCGGACATCGTCGTCGACCAGCTCAACGCAGGCTGGTACGGCCTCTTCGCGATCGAGTGCATGGCGCTCGGGAAGCCTGTCGTGACGTTCCTCCATGACGAGGCAGTCACACGCACGGAAGCGCGAGCTCGGCACCCGCGTGCCGATCGTGAGCGCGACGAAGGAGACGCTCCGCGCGCAGCTCGAGCCGTTGGTCGCGTCGGCCTCGGAGCGCAAGCGGATCGGCGCAGAGTCTCGGGCGTACGTCGAGCAGGTGCACGATCTCGACCACATCGCCGACCGCCTGCTCGCGCTCTACGCTCGCCTCTGAGATGGCTCTCGGCGCGGAGCTCAGGCGGCTCGGAAAACACTCGGCGATCTACGGGCTCGGCGGGCTCGTGTCGCGCATCCTCGCCGTCCTCCTGCTGCCGCTCTACACGCGCTTTCTCTCGCCGTCCGACTACGGGAAGGTCGAGACGCTCATCGCGCTCACCACGGTCATCGGGATCGTGCTGCGCATGGGGATCCACAGCGCGTTCTTCCGCTTCTACTTCGACTCGAAGGATCCGGCGGACCGGCGCCGCGTCGTCCGCACGTCCTTCTGGTTCACGATGGCGACGGCGACGGCAGGGCTTGCCGGGGGGCTCCTGCTCGCCGCGCCGATTTCGGACCTCCTCTTCGGCTCGTCCGGCGACTCCGAGCTCGTCATGGCCGCATTCGTCGGGCTCTGGGCGGGGATGAACTACGAGCAGCTCACGTCGCTCTTCCGCGTCGAGGAGCGCTCGGTCGCCTTCGTCTCGGCCAGCCTCGCGAACATCTTCCTGACGATCGGCGCGACGCTGCTCCTCGTCGTCGTGCTCGACGAGGGACCGATCGGCGTCATCGTCGGCAACTTCATCGGAACGCTCGCCGTCTACCTCGTGCTCGTGGGCTACCGCCGCGAGCAGCTCGGCCTCGAGTTCGACCGTGGACTTCTGCGCGAGATGAATCGCTTCGGCGTCCCGCTCGTCCCCACGGCGCTCTTCCTGTGGGTGACGAACTTCTCGGACCGCCTCTTCCTCGTGAAGCTCGCCGACACGCAGGAGGTCGGCCTCTACTCCGTCGGCGTGCGCATCGCCTCGGCGATGGTGCTGCTGCTGACCGCATTCCGCCTTGCGTGGCCCGCGTTCGCATACTCGATCGACGACGACCGCGAGGCGCGGCGCACGTACGCGTACGTCCTCACGTACCTCGTCGCCCTCACGACCTGGGTCGCGACCGGGCTCGCGCTCCTCTCGCCGTGGATCGTCGACTGGATCGCCGCACCGGCGTTCGCCGAGTCCTCGCGCGTCGTCGGGCCGCTGGCCTTCTCGGCCGTTGCGTTCGGCGCCTACATCGTCGTCGCGATCGGAGTCGGCCGCGCGAAGCGAACGCAGTTCAACTGGGTCGTGACCGGCGCTGCGGCGGCCGTGAACATCGGCCTGAATCTCCTGCTCATCCCGCGCTACGGGATGATGGGAGCGGCGATCGCGACCATCGCCGCGTATTCGACGATGTTCGTCGGGATGGTGTGGTGGTCGCAGCGCATCTATCCGGTGCCGTACCAGTGGCGTCGTGTCCTCACAGCCGCCGCGGCCGGGATCGCGCTGGTCGCAGTCGGGAAGCTCACGGACGGCGGGCTCGTCGTCGCGCTCCCGCTCGCGCTCGTCTACCCGCTCGTGTTGCTCCCGCTCGGCTTCTACCTCCCGGCCGAGCGCCGCGCGATCGGGCGTCGCCTGCGGCCGGCGGGCTGAAGCTAGAGCGCGGCGATCGCCCGCGCGGCCGCGTCGACGTGCTCGGGGGTGTTCACGATGCCCGGCCCCAGGCGCACGTAGCGCGTCGCGTACGGGGTGACGCTCGCCACGATCCTCCGCGACCCGAGACGAGCGACGACTTCGGACGGATCGCGGCCCGCGACCTCGAAGCAGACGAGGCCGGCGGACAGCCCCGGCGACTGCGGCGTCCGCAGCCGAATGCCTCGCATCTCCGCGAGCTCCGCCTTCAGGCGCGACGCGAGACCGCGGATCCGCGCCTCGACGCGCTCTCGGCCGATTCCCTGGTGGAAGGCGAACGCCTCGGGAAGCGCCCAGCGGTGCTCGTAGGGCTTGAACCCGCCGGGCGTAAGGGTCGGCCCGTCGGGGACGCCGCTCGGCTCGCCGCCCGCGACCCAGGCGCCGTAGCTCGAGCCGTCGAAGGACGGGATGGTCGGCCGCATCAGCTCGCGCACACGCTCGTTCGCCCAGAGCACGCCCGTCCCACGCGGCCCGTAGAGCCACTTGTGGCAGCCGGAGACGAAGGCGTCGCAGCCGAGGTCCCGCACGGTCTCGGCGCGAGCACCGAAGCCGTGCACACCGTCCACGCACACGAGCACCCGCTCCGGCAGCGCCTGCGCGATCGACCGCACGGGCAGCCGGACTCCGTTGCTCGAGTGCACCCACGTGAGGGCGACGACTCGCGTCCGGGCCGTGACTGCTCGTAGGACACGGCTCACGATCTCGTCCTCCGAGGCGCGCCGCGCGTCGTCGTAGAGCCGTATGCGCCTGACACGCACGCCGGAGAGCCGGAGCGATTCGTGCGTGGCGTAGAAGTCGTGCTCGGTCGTCACGACCTCGTCGTCCGGGCCGAGCGCGAGCCGCGTGTAGAGGAGACCGAGGCCCATCGTCGTCGAGTCGGTGAGCGCAACCTCGGACGCCGGTGCGCCGAGAAAGCGGCCGGCGGCGTCGCGCGCCGCAGCACTCAGACCGTCCCCTGGGCCGTGCAGGTACTCCACGGGGTTCGCGTCGAGCCGCGTGCGATGAGCGGCGATCGCGTCGCGCACGAGCCGTGGGTGTGTCGCGAGCAGGAAGGACGTCAGGTGGATGCGGCTCCGATCGAGCGCGAACTGCGACCGCACCGAGCCCCAGTCGCGCAGATCGGGAGCCGCCTCCGCCGAATCCGGCGTCGCACCGAGCGCGAGCGCGCCGGCGGTAAGACCGGCACGAGCGATGAGGTCACGCCGAGAGAGCTCGGCCATCGATCCAGGCTACGCGACGATGCGATAGACCTGGAAGCACTCCGCGTACTCGCGGTTCACGTTCACGCCGTGGACCCGCGCGAGGTTCCAGATGTACTCGGGGTCGGCGTAGCGCCGGTGCTGCTGCGAGGCGTAGCGCGAGAGCGCCGCGACCTTGCGCTCGATGTGCCGGCGCTCGAGCGAGATGTACGCCCCGTACGAGAAGTCGAAGTTGTTCCACGGCACCTCGTAGCCGAGGATCGTCGTCCGCTTGAAGGCGCGAAGACCTTCCTGCGCGATCGTCTGGTGATCCTGGTGCACGTCGTGGTGCGACGGCTGGAAGACGACATCGGGCTCCCACTCCTCCCACAGCGCGACGAGCAGCTCGAGGATGTCCTGCCGCCGCTCGGGGAAGGTCCGCACGTCGAAATCGTGGACGGTGAGCCAGTCCTCGGCGATGCCGAGCTCGCCGGTGGCCTCGCGCACTTCACGCGCCAGGGTGTCCGGTTCGAACCCGGGAGGCAGCGAGCGCGTGGCGATCGAGAACGCGACGTAGCGCACCTCGCAGCCACCCTCGACGAGCCGCGCCATCGTCCCGCCGCAGCCGAGCTCGCCGTCGTCCGTGTGCGGCGCGAGCACGAGCGCCTTCTTCCAAGCTTCGATCACCGCGCAATTCCTACCAGCGCGTACGTTTCAGCGCGTGAAGTCGACGACGTTGTACGGGCTTCGCCGGCGCGTCTGGCGCGTACGGCGAAGCGTCCCGCGCGTCGCGCGACCCCTGTCGCGCCTCGTGTCGGCCGATCCGCCGCGCGATCCGATCTTCGTCATCGGCTGCCCACGCGCCGGGACGAGCGTCCTCCTCGACGCGCTTCGCGCGGGCGGCGAGCTCTCCCTCGTCCAGAGCGAAGGGCACATCCTGTGGGACGAGTTCCACCACCCGGAGGATCGCGGCTGGGACTCGGACGCACTCAACGCCGCCGACGTCACGGAGCGCGAGCGCGCCTACGTCCACCTCGCGATACGCCTGTTCGCGCGGGGCGGGCGGTTCGTCGACAAGACGCCGGCGAACTGCCTTCGAGTCGGATATCTCGCGGAGCTCTTTCCCGGAGCGACCTTCGTCTTCCTCCGGCGTCGCGCGGCCGACAACGTGAGCTCGCTGATGGAGGCCTGGCGCGCGCGGCCGCGGTTCGTCAGATACCGCCTGCCGGAGCGGCTGAGCGGCCTCGGCGAGCTGAGCGGCGATCGCTGGAGCCTCGTGCTCGTGCCCGGCTGGCGCGAGCTGCGCGAGGCCTCGCTCGCGGAGATCTGCGCACGACAGTACGTCGCCTGCAACGACGCCGTCCTCGAGGAGCGGGCGGCGCGTCCCGAGTCGAGCTGGGTCGACGTTCGGTACGAGAGCCTCGTGGCCGCGCCGGTCGACGAGCTTCGGCGCGTCTACGACGAGCTCGGCCTCCGCTTCACGGACGAGGCAGAGCGGTTCGCTCGCAACTTCGCGGAGAACCGGGCACGCACGGCACTGACCGCGCCGCGCGCCGAGAAGTGGCGCGATCGAAATGCGGACGCAGTCGCCGGCGTCGCGGCGCGGCTCGCCGAGACCGAGGGCCGGCTCGGCTACACCATCGAGCCTTCGACGACGTAACGTACGCCGGCCGTGGAGCACACAGACGCTGCTCAGGTGGCTGCGCTCGTGGGGGCGCTCGGCGCACTCCTCGTGCTCGTGCCCAGGGGAGGCATCTTCCCCCTGGCGGGCCTCGTGCTCCTGGGCGGCGCGAGCGGTGGGCTGGCGTGGTCTCTCGTCGGTGGCGACGACCTCCGGCTGCTCGTGGACGAGCCGAGGCGCATGGCGCTCCTCGGCGTCGGCGTCGCCATCGTCATCGCGTGCGCGGTGCCCCTCGCCCGCTACCCGGCCGTCGTGCCTGTCGCGTTGCTCGCAGTCGCACCGTTCCGGCTTCCCGTGCAGCTCGGCGAGGAGGAGGCGTTCCTGCTCCTCCCGCTCTACCTCGCGATCGCTGCCGCCGTCCTCGCGCTCGGATACCGGATCCTCCGGGGCGAGCGCCCCGAGCCGCCCCCGTTCCTGATCGCCCTACCGCTCGCCGCCTTCGTCACGCTCGCCGCGACGTCGTTTCTGTGGACCTGGGACGAACGCGCGGGAGCGATCGCGCTCGCGTTTTTCGTCTTCCCGTTCGTCGCCGGATTCGCGGTCGTCGCCCGAGCGCCCCTCGCCGCCTGGCTCCCGCGCGCGCTGCTCGTCACGCTCGTCGCGCTCGGGACGCTGTTCGCCGGGATCGGGATCTGGCAGGCGCATACGCGCACGTTGTTCTTCGCACGCGACGTCGAGGTCGCCAACGCCTACACGTCGTTCTTCAGGGTCACCTCGCTCTTCAAGGATCCAAGCCTGTACGGGCGCCACCTCGTGATCGCAATCGCCGTGCTGCTCGTCGCCATCTTCATCCGCCGCGGGCGTCCGACGGACTGGCTGATCGCCGCGGCGCTCGTCGCGTTCCTCTTCTGGGGCCTCTTCTACTCGTACTCCCAGTCGAGCTTCGTCGCCCTCTTCGCGGTGACGTTCGCCGTCGCGGTGGCCGGGAGCGACCGCCGGACCCGCGTCGTCCTCCTCGCCTGCGCGCTGGTTGCCGCGCTCGCCGCTGCGGGGATCGCGGGAGCCGCGATCGGCGACCGCTCGGCTCGGGACGTCACGAGCGGCCGCTCGCGCCTCGTCCAGATCACGCTCGATGCGTTCGAGGAGCGCCCCATCGTCGGTGTCGGCATCGGCGGTCAGCCGCGGGCGAGCGCCGACGCATCGGGGCGGCGCACCACCAAGCGCAATGCGTCGCACACGAGCGCGCTGACCGTGCTCGCGGAGCTCGGCGTCATCGGGTTCGCCGTGTTCCTCTGGCTCCTCGTCGCCGTCGGGTGGGCGCTGACTCTCGTGGTGCGAACCCAGCGGGCGTTCGGGATCGGGCTCGCGGCGGTCGGCGCTGCGCTCTTCGTCCACTCGCTCCTCTACGCGGGCTTCTTCGAGGACCCCGTGACCTGGGGCGTTGCGGCCATCACGGCCGCATTGCTCGCGCAGGCCGTTCCGAGGCGCATCGTGGACACGCCTGCTGTCGGGCCGGCGGCTCCGACGCTGCAGGCACACTGACCCGCGGCGTCGCAACCAGCCGCTTACTCTCATGCCCAAGGCCTTCGCCTGGATCCTCGCTGCGGTGTCCGTGCTCGTGCTCGCGCTGTTCGGGCTCGCGATCGCCGTCGCGCTCACGACGCAGGACCGCCCGTCCGGCGCGCTCGACACCGACCTCGAGGGCGTCACGGTCTCGGTCGTGACGACGACGGCCCCGGAGCCGCAGCCCGAGCCCACGCCGGAGCCTGTCGGCGACCGGCGCTGCTGGCGCACGTTCGGTGCCGACCCACGTCGCTCGCTCGCGCGCCCGGACGCCGACCTCGGTCTGCCCGCGCGCAAGTTCACCTGGACGCGCGGCCTCGGCACGTACATCGAGTTCCCGCCCGTCTACTGCGAGGGCGAGCTTTTCGTCAACGGCTTCTCGGGCACGACGTTCGCCCTCGACGCGGCCTCCGGGAGGATCAAGTGGACGCGACGCGTCGGGGGGACGCTCCCGTCGAGCCCGGCGATCGACGGGCCGCGCGTCCTCGTCGCATCGCAGGACGGGACGGTCACCGCCCTCGACCGGCGCAACGGTCGAACCATCTGGCAGGTGCGGACGGCGGGCAAGGTCGAGTCGTCCCCTGTCGTCGTCGAGGGAACGGCCTTCTTCGGCTCGCACGACGGTCGCCTGTTCGCCGTGCGCGCCGACAACGGGCAGATCCGCTGGGCCTACCAGACCGGCGGGCGCATCAACGCGAGCCCGTCCGTGTTCGGCGGGCGCGTGTGCGTGACGACGTACGCGGGCTCCTTCGTGTGTCTCGATCGCAGGACGGGCGAGGAGGAGTGGACGACGTATCTCAAGCGAGACACGTTCCGCTACGAGAGCTTCTACGCGAGCGCGTCGTCCGACGGCGCGCGGCTCTACTCGCTCTCGCGCGCGGGCACCGTCTACGCCCTCGACGCGTCGAGCGGACGCGTGGTGTGGCGCGCCGGCGTGGGCGGGCTCGGCTACACCACCCCTGCTGTCGCCGAGGGACGCGTCTTCGCCGGAGGCTTCGACGGACGGATGCGGGCGTTCCGCGCGACGAGCGGTGAGGAGCTCTGGAGCACGGAGGTCAACGGTCGGCTCCTGGGCGCGCCGGCCGTGATCGGGCCGTACGTGTTCTTCTCGACGCTCGAGAAGCGAACGTACGCGCTTCGCGTCGAGGACGGCGCGATCGCCTGGCGCCTGCCGCTCGGCAAGTACACGCCGGGGATCGCGACCGAACGCACCTACTTCCTCTCGCTCAACGGCAGGCTGATCGCCACTCCGGGCCGCGACGCACCCAAGACGTCAGGCTGACAGGCGCGGATGGCGGCGACGCCAGAGCGGCGAGCGCTGGACGAGCGACGCGGAGGCGTTCCAGGCCATGAGGCGAGCGTCGTACCAGCCGCGCGCGAGTGCCGGCCGCGCGCGGCCTGAGGACGAAGACCCGACCTCGTACCCCAGCGCGCCCAGGAGGTCGCCGGCGACGGACTCGAATGCAGCGACGTCCTCTGCGGACATGTCCTCGCGCCAGCTCCGTACGCCGCTCGTAGGAGGAGTCAGGAGCCGCTGCTGGTGCGGCTTCGCCGAGACGTCGACCGCACCGGTGTAGTCGAGCATCGCAGGCTCGAAAGGAATCGCCGCAAACGCGCAGACGGTGCGCACGGTCGCCTCCGGCTCGGCGACGAGGTCCTCGTAGCGCACCTCGTGGTAGCGGGACGCGCCCGTACGCCGCCCGAGCGAGCGCGCGTCGCCGACCTCCTTGCGCCACAGGCAGGCGAACTGCCCCGGCGTCGACGGATGCGCCCACGTGCGCGTGAACGTCCCCTCGGGCATCTGCAGGAACGACAGCGCCGCGTCGCGGCCGTCGCGGATCAGGTGGACGTACTGCGCGTCGGGGAAGAGCTCCGCGAGCAGCTCGAGATGCCGCATGTACATCGGCGTCTTGTCCCCCCAGCGCGGCTTGCCGGCGACCTCGGCGTACGCCTCGAAGATCGCCGCGATGGCCTCTCCGTTCGACATTCCCGAACGAACGCGGGCAGCGACGTCCGCCACGGAAACGCCCCAGTCGCGGATCGTCGGGACTCGCGCGACGTCGTCGAGGAAACGCTCCGCCTTGATCGTCCGTCCATGGCGACGCGCGAGCAGGGGCACGAAGAACGACTCGTCGGGAATCGCGATGCCAGGCGAGCGATCGAGAATCACGCGGAGCAGCGTCGTCCCGGAGCGACTGACGCCGAGCAGGATCAGCGGAGGGGTCACTCTGGCTCGGTGACGACGACCTCGGCCCGGGCCGCGCGGCCTCCGACGGTCACGTAGAGCGTGTACGAGCCCGGCTCCTCGGGCGCCCGTAGCACGAGCACCTCGCGACGCCCCGCGCCTCTCCGCTCGTCGAAGAGCCAGCGATAGCTCGGCGCGTCCGTCCGCACGCGAACCGAGAAGCGCTGGCCCGCGCCCACCTCGATCCGCCCGCGAGAGAGCTCGACGAAGCGCACGCGCACCGGAACGGCGCGCGTTCGGACCGAGCGGTTCCCGGCGCGGTCGACCGCGCGCAAGCGGATCTCGTAGAGGCCGGGACGAACAACGCGCCCGTTGACGCGCCCGAACCAGACGAGATTCCCCTCGACCGCGCGGAACTTGCTCTGCACGCGCTGGCGGCCGTCGACGAGCATCACGGCTCGCGCGCGCTCGTCGATCCGGTACGACGCCGTCACGCGGTCGCGGCTCCCGTCGGAATCGGGCGAGAACACGCGGGGGAAGACGCTGACCAGCCTGACGACCGGCGCGGTCGTGTCCACGCGAATCGGGTTCGGGAGGACGATCGTGCGGCCGTTGCGCTCGAGCTGGACGCGCGGGCGGTACACGCCCTCCGCAACGACGCGCTCGAGGTTGTCCCGCCCGTCCCACGTGTACGAGACGCGCCCCGCGGGCTCACGCAGCTTCTGCACCAGCGTGCGAATCGAGCGGCCGTTCCGATTCAGGATGTCGAGCGTCACGGTCTCGCGGCGCCTCAGCACGATCGAGATGACGGCGACGTCGCGCGCGCACTCGCACACGGGCGAGAAGACGCGATCGACGCGCGTCCCGGTGACAGGGCTCCGCTCGAGCTTGAGCCGCTCCGTGATCGCGAACGCAGCGGCCGTCGCTCCGAGAAGCGCGAGAACGAACAGCAGTTGCGGCCACCGCGCCACCGCGCGGAAGTTACCGCGGCTCTAGCCCGCGGACGAGCACGAACGGCTCGGCGTGCTCGCAGCCGCAGCTGGAGCCATAGAACTCCGCGGCAGCGCGGATGGCCCGCTCGCTGCGCGGATGCGGGTAGTCGCGCCGCTCCGTCTCGTAGTGCGCGAACGCTGCGACCTTCCGCTCGATCGTGCCGCTCACGTCGACGAACCAGTTCGGGACGAACCAGTTGAGCGGCGCCGGCGTCCACTCCGTGCTCGATGTCGGCGCGTACGTCAACACGCGCCGCACGGGCTGTCCCGGCGTCGGCCGGGTGGCGACGGCCACCGAGTCGAAGAGGACGCGGTGGTCGCGGTTCACGTCCGGGTGCGGCGTGTAGACGACCTGCGGCGCGAAGTCGTCGACGTGCTCCTCGACGACGCGGTTGACCTCGACGTGGGGCAGCGTGTCGAGGCGCATGTCGGGCAGGTCGAGGTGGACGTAGTCCGTCACGCCGAGCTCGGCCGACGCGCGCAGTGCCTCGTCCTCCTTCCGCGCGCGAATCTCCGTGTCGCCCGGGTACTGCGTCGAGGAGCCGTCCGTGACGACGACGATCCGAACGGCGTCGCCGGCGTCCGCGTGCACGGCGATCGTGCCGCCCATGCCGAGCACCTCGTCGTCAGGGTGCGCCGCGAGGACGAGGACACGCGTCATCCCAGCAGCGCTCCCACTTCGAGCTCGCCGGCGCTCGTCTGGATCTCCTCGAGCACGAGCGCACCTTCGCCGCACGCCACCACCGGTCCTCCCGGCCCGACCTCCACGACCGTGCCCGCAGGCGCCGCGTCGGCGAGGTCGATGGGCCGCGCGCTCCAGACGATCACCTTCTCGTCCCCGAGGAATGTGAAGGCGCCCGGATACGGGCGTGTCTGCGCCCGCACCCAGTCGTAGAGGTACGGCGCCCTGGTGTCCCAGTCGATGATCCCGTCGGCGGGCGTCCGCCTCGGCCAGGAGCTGGCGCGGCTCGGATCCTGCGGTATGCGCGGCGCAGTGCGCGTCATGAGCTGCGGCAGGAGCTCGCTGCGTCAGCTCGACGTGCGCGTCCGCGATTCGGGCATAGAGCGTCGTCGCAGTCTCGTCCGGTGCGATGTCCAGCGTGACCTGGCCGACGATCGATCCCGAGTCCGCCGACGCGTCGACGATCTCGAAGAGGGTCACGCCCGTCCGTGTCAGGCCGGTGAGGATCGCCCAGGGGACCGGCGCGCGCCCACGATGGCGCGGCAGCAGCGTCGGATGCATCCCGAACACGCCTTCGCTCGCGAGCGCGATGAACGGGTCGTGAACGAGCTGCGACCAGCCTACGACCAAGATCAGTTCCGGCTCGAGCTTGCGGATGGCGTTGACGGTCTCGGGCGCGTTCACGTCCCGCGTCTCGATCAGCGCCGCCTCGAGCCGTCGGGCGACCTCGTCGAACGCGCACTGACCGGACCGGTTCGGGTCGATCGGGCCGGGCAGGGTGACGACGCCCACGATCTCCGCCCCAACGACGGCCGCCGCCTCCAGGCAGTCGCGGCCGATCGTGTCGAAACTCACCCAGACCGTGCGCATCGCCGCGCGATGCTACCGAGCTATTCCGCAGTGGCCGCGCTGCGCCCGCGTACGAAGCGGATCCAGCTGTGCCGCGCCAGCCAGACGAGCAGCGCGACCGTGCCGGCTGCGAGCACGATCACGACGATCGTCCCTGCGAAGGGAGCGTTCACGAGCTTGATGCCGGCAAGACCGAGTACTCCCGCGAGAAGCAGGCGGAGCCGTTGCTCCGGGAACGAGAGCGTCAGCCGCCCGCCGATCAACACGCCCGGTATCGAGCCGAGGAGCAGCCAGCCGAGGATCCCGAAGTCGATGTTCCCCGCGGCCCAATGGGCAGCTCCTGCGACATAGAGCAGGATCGCCGCGTGGAAGATGTCCGTACCGACGACCTTGTGTGCGCGGAGCGGGAAGACGACGAGCAGGGTCAGCCCGAAGAAGACGCCGCTCCCGACGGACGTCAGACCGACGATGAAGCCGCCGAGAACTCCGATGAGGATCGCTGCGACCTTGTCGCGGATCGAGAGCGTCCAGTCGGGATCGCCGGAGGGCCCACCGCTCTGCACGACGCTCTTGGCGATGAGTCCAACAGCGCCGAACAGCAGCGCAGCACCCAACACCTGCCCCATGACCGACTTCGCCTCGTCGCCGTAGCGCTCCGTCAGCTGCACGTTGAGCCAGACTCCGGCGAGCGAGGCCGGGACGGAACCGACGAGCATCCAGCCCGCGAGCCTCGCGCGGACGTTCCCCATGCGGCGGTGCTGGACTGCCCCGACGGACTTGAACGCTGCTCCGTGGGCGATGTCCGTCCCGATCGCTGTCGACGGCGGAATCCCGAAGAGGAAGACGAGGATGGGCGTCATGAGCGAGCCGCCACCCATCCCCGTCATGCCGACCAGCAGACCGGTCAGAAGCCCGACGAGCGTGAGCTGCCACGTCATCGGGCTCTAGTTCTTACTGCTTGTACGCGTCGATGAGCACCTTGGCGACGTCGGGCCGGGTGAACTCGACCGGCGGAACCTCTCCGGCTTCGAGCATCTCACGCACCTTCGTTCCCGAGAGGAACACGCGATCCTCCGGCCCGTGCGGGCACGACTTCGTGCTCGCCATCGAGCCGCAGACGTTGCACCAGAACGTGTGCTCGAAGAACATCGGCTCGATGTCGAGCTCGTGCGGTGCGAACTCGTCGAAGATCAGCTGCGCGTCGTACGTGCCGTAGTAGTCGCCGACACCCGCGTGGTCGCGACCGACGATGAAGTGCGAGCAGCCGTAGTTCTTGCGGCAGATCGCGTGCCACACCGCCTCGCGCGGCCCCGCGTAGCGCATCGCCGCCGGGAACGCGGAGAGCAAGACGCGATCGGCGGGGTAGTAGCCGTCGAGCAGCGTCTCGTAGCACTCGACGCGAACGTCGACCGGCACGTCGTCGGACTTCGTGTCGCCGACGAGCGGGTGGACGAGGAGACCGTCGACGGTCTCGAGCGCGACCTTCGTCAGGTACTCGTGCGCGCGGTGGATCGGGTTGCGGGTCTGGAATCCGACCACGCGCTTCCAGCCGCGCTCGGCGAAGATGCGCCGCGTCTCTGCGGGGTCGCGCGCGAGCTCGGGGAACTCGGCGGCTCGCCCGCTCGAACACGGTGACGCGCCCGGCGAGGTAGAGCGGCTTCTGCGCGTAGAGCCGTGCGACGCCGGGATGGGCGTCGTCGGTCGTGCGGAAGCAGTGCTCTGCCTCGCGCTCCTTGTCGTACTCGTAGGTCTCCTCGACCTCGAGCACGGCGACCGGGCGGCCGGCCTCGTCGGCGAGCGCGACGCGATCTCCGGTCGGGGCGGCGTCCACCGCAAGGCAGACGGGAAGCGCCCACGGCAGACCGCTCGCGAGGTGCATCTCCTCGACGACCCGCTCGTAGTCGGCCTTGCCCATGAAGCCCTCGAGCGGCGAGAGCGCGCCCGACGCGATCATGTCCAGGTCGGAGAGCTCACGCGAGGTGAGCGTGACGACCTCGAGCGAGCCGATGTCCTCGGGCGCGTCGCCGGTGCGGTCGATCAGCGTCCCACCGTGCGGAGCGATGAGGCGGTCGGTCGTGACGGCCGTCATGCCGTCACCTTCGCAGCGACGAGTCCGAGCTCCTCGAGCTTCGCGACGACGACCGCTGCGGACTCCTCCGGCTCGAGGCCTTCGGTGTCCACGACGATCTCCGCATTGGCCGGCGCCTCGTACGGGTCGTCGACGCCCGTGAAGCCCTTGATCTCACCTGCGAACGCCTTCGCGTAGAGGCCGTTCACGTCGCGACGCGCGCATTCGTCGAGCGACGTGCGAACGTGAATCTCGACGAACGGACCGTGCTCCTCCACGAGTGCGCGCGCGTTCGTCCGCGCCTGCTCGTAGGGCGAGATCGCGGCCACGATGACCGCGCCGCCGTGACGGGTGACGCGAGAAGCGACCCAGCCGAGGCGCTCGACATGAGCGTCACGATCCTCCTTCGAGAAGCCGAGTCCCTTCGAGAGATGGGTGCGAACCGTGTCGCCGTCCAGATACTCGACGACGTGCCCGCGGCGGTCCAGCTCGGGGCCGACGTGGTGCGCGATCGTCGTCTTGCCCGAGCCGGAGAGGCCGGTGAACCAGAGGGTGAAGCCGCCCCCGCGATCCGTCTCGGACTCGGGGTGCTCGTGCGCGTAGATGTGCTGACTCATGCTGTCCTTTCGAGTTTCGTGTTCTCGTGAATGCCGCACTCGAGCTTGTCCGAGCCGGCCCAGCGACCGGCGCGCTCCTCGTCGTCCGGGGTCGTCGGGCGGGTGCACGGAATGCAGCCGATCGAGCGGTACCCCGCGTCGTGCAGCGGGTTGGAGGGTATCTCGTTGACGTCGATGTACGACCACACTCGCTTCTCGTCCCAGTCGGCGAGCGGGTGGATCTTGAAGACCTGGTAGCGCTCCGACCACTGCACCTTCGGCGTGTCGGCGCGGCTCGGAGACTGGTCGCGGCGAATCCCCGAGATCCAGGCGTCGTACGGCTGCAGCGCCTCGACGAGCGGCTCGACCTTGCGGATGTGGCAACAACGGTCGGGATCGCGCTCCCAGAGGTTCGGCCCCTCGGCGCGGTGCTGCTCGGCGACGGTCGGGATCGACGGTGAGATGAGCTTCAGCTGGTAGCGCTCGACCAGCGCGTCGCGCGTGTCGTAGGACTCGCGGAAGAAGAGGTGCGTGTCGAGCTCGACCGTGTCCATCCGCAACCCGAGCTCGGCGACCATGTGCACGAGGACGGACGACTGCTTCTGCCACGAGCACGTGAGGCACACGCGCGGCCAGAAGAACTGGTGCGTCCAGGAGATCAGCTCCTCGGCCGTCATGGCCTCGAAGTCGAGATCAGGGAGTTGCGGCTGGCTCAGCGCTCGGACGGCCAAGAAGCACCTCCTTCAGCGTGTCGGCACGCAGACCGAGGCGGAGCGTCTCGAGCGCGATGACTTCGTCGGGCGGGATGTTGCCGAGGTTCACCTCGGGCCCGAAGTGCCGGACGAACCAGGCCTGCGACGCCTTCGTCGGCGCCTCCCAGATGAGGTCGTGGAACGAGATCGAGTGCTCGATCTCGTCGACGAGGCCCGTCCGCAGCTCGCCCGGTCGGCCGGTAGATGCCGGCGGTGCCGCCCTCGCGACCCTCGGCGATGACCTTCCAGGCGCCCGCGTCGAGCTCCTCGCGGATCCACTGCACCCACAGGTACGGCGCGATGTTGACGTCCGAGTCCTTCGAGCCGACCTCGGAGAGGACGACGAAGTCGCGCGCGAACTCGGCGATGAGCTCGAGCTTCTGCTCGCGCGGAATCTCGAGCGTGCCGTCCGAGATCTCGACGTGCGAGAAGCGGTAGTGCTCGAGCCAGCGCTTGAACTCGTCCATCTTGCCCTGGCCGTAGACCGCCTCGAAGAGCGTGCCTCCGCACACGACGGGCGTCTGGAACGAGCGGTAGAGCGCGACCTTCTTCTCGAGGTTGTTCGTGACGTAGCTCGTGCCCCAGCCGAGCTTGACGATGTCCACGTACTCGCCCGCGGTGTCGAAGAGCCCCTCGATCTCGCGGAGGTTGAGCCCCTTGTCCATCACGTGCGTGAGGCCGCGCTCGCGTGGCTTGCCCTCGCGGGTCGGGATGTCGAGGAACGAGTTTCCGTCATAGGCGTGCATAGATGTCCTCCAGCTTCTTGAAGGCGCGCTCCTGGACGTCGCGGTAGAGAGAGCCGCCGTGGGCGTCGATTCCGACCGTGAGCGGGCCGAAGTCCTTCACGCGGAAGCTTCCAGAGGCACTCTGGCATGAGCTCCTCCCAGGCCACCTCCTCGATCTCCTCGATCTGAGTCGTCTCGAGCGCAGCCGCCCCGCCGACGATCGCGAAGTAGACCATCCCGAGGCGCTGCATCGGCTCGATCGCCTCGTCCGGGAAGCCGCCCTTGCCGCAGATCGCGCGCACGCCGTACTGCGAGCCGAGCCCTTCCGTGAAGCGGACCATGCGCGCGCTCGTCGTCGTCCCGATGCAGAGCTTCTCGTACTTCCCGGGCCCGAGCTTTCGCACGTTCGGCGCCGTGTGCAGGAGAAACGCGCCGGCGAGATCCATCGGCGGCTCGATGCCCTGGTCGAAGATCCGGATCTGCGTGCGGTCGCGGATCCCGATGATGTGCCCCTGGATCGTGACCTCGTCGCCGGCGCGGAGCTTCAGGATCTCGGCCGGGTCGGTGACGGGGAACGTGACCTCGTGCGTCGCCATCAGTGGTGCCTCCGGTGGCAGTGGTGGATGCCTGGCGCGCGAGAACCGAGCCAGGCAAGGACGCAGGGAGCGCCCATATCAGTGGATATGGGCGCGACTGAGGACGCCGCATGGCGATGTGTTCTCGCGCGCCAGGCGCCGCCAAGTGCCGCCGGAGTCACCACTAGGCGTCCCTCTCGTACTCGATCGATCCGTCCGCCGCGACGTGTGCCGACGCGCGTCGTGCGGCCCAGCACTGGTAGTTCACGGCGACGGGATTGAGGGTCATGTGCGTGTCGGCGTGCTCGACGTGGACCGAGAGCACCGTCACGTCGCCGCCGAGCCCCATCGGGCCGACGCCCGTCTCGTTGAGGAGGTCCTTGAGCTCGCCCTCCAGCTGCGCGACCAGCGGATCGGGGTTGTGCGTGCCGACCGGACGCGCGATTGCCTCCTTCGCGAGGTGCATCGCGTAGTCCGCCGAGCCGCCGATGCCGACGCCGACGATTCCCGGCGGGCAGGGCTTGCCACCAGCGCCGACGATCGACTCGAGCACGAACTTCTTGATGCCCGTGACGCCGTCGGCAGGGACGCACATCTTGAGGAAGCTCATGTTCTCGGAGCCGGATCCCTTGGGGACGCACTTCACGTCGAGGCCGTCCCAGTCCGGGATGAAGTCCCAGTGGACGATCGGGACGCGGTAGCCGACGTTCGGCCCGGTGTTCTCGCGCGTCAGCGTGTGGACGGTATTCGAGCGCAGCGGGTGCTCGACCGTTGCGCGCTCGGTGCCCTCCTTGAGCGCCGCATAGATTCGCGCCGGATGCAGCGGGAAGTGCTCGCCGACCTTGCAGTAGTAGACGGCGATGCCCGTGTCCTGACAGACCAGGTTCTTCTCCGTCTCGGCAACGGTGACGTTGCGGAGGATCGTCTGCAGCACGCGCTGGCCGGTGACGGACGTCTCACGGCCCGCCGCATCCGCGAGGGCATCACGCAGGTCCTGCGGAATGTCCTTCAGCGCCCAGACGTAGAGATGAGCAGCGGCATCCGAGACCGCGGCATCGAGATCCGTCGCCACGACACTCATCCCGTCACCTCGACGCTCTCGAGGAGCTCGAGGACGGCGCGAGCCTCGTCCCCGCCCGCGCGAGCGTGCTCGACGAGTGGAATGCGGTGCGGGCCGGGCTTGTCGCGCATTGCCGGGTGGGCGGTCAGGATCGCGTGCACGACATCGACGTCGCCGAGCATGGCAGCGGCGAAGAGATCGAGCCGCGCGCCCTGCTCGAGCAGACTGAGAGCGATGTCTCGGCGACCCATGTGCGCTGCGGCACCGAGACCGGTCTCCCAGTCGCCGCCGCCCCAGTCCCAAGCGGCGTTGATCAGCGCCGGCTCCTCGGCGAGCAGCGAGCGGACGACATCCAGATCTCCGTGCGCGTTCGCGACGAACGCCTGAACTGTCGCCGGATCGAGCTGCGCGGGTGCGTCGCTCATGCTCGCCCCCTCTCCGCCGCGGCCCGGCCGGCGCGCCGACCGAACACGGCGCATTCGAGCAGCGAGTTGCCCATCATGCGATTCCTTCCGTGGGTGCCGCCCGCGATCTCTCCGCAGGCGAAGACACCCTCGAGCGTCGTCTCCGCGTGCTCCGAGATCACGAGCCCACCGTTCTGGTAGTGGAGGACGGGGTACGTGAAGATCGGCTCGGCGAGGGGGTCGATGCCCGCTGCGCGATACCGGCGAAGCATGTACGGCAGCGAGATCGCCGCGTCCTCGGGCGAGATACGCGTCGTGTCGAGCCAGACTGCGGGACGGCCGTCGGGCGTCTCCACTCCTTTGCCCTTCTCGACCTCGGCCACGATCGCCGCGGAGACCGTGTCGCGCGGGCCGAGTGAGTCCGTGAACTCCTCACCGTCGGCGTTGCGCAGGACGGCGCCGTAGGCGCGCGTCGTCTCCGGGATCGAGTAGCCCTGCATGGTGGACGGCCACGCGCCGCCGTTCGGGTGGTACTGGAGCGCGTCGAGATCGCGCGTCTCGGCACCGGCATCGGTGGCGATCCGCGTTACCTCGCCGGTCGCGTTCGGATGATTCGTGGAGAGCTCGCCACGCGTCTCGGCCTCGGCGAAGCAGCGACCGCCGGCTGCGAGCACGACAGCACCGGCCTCGACATCGGCGCGTCCCTCCTTCGTGTCGAAGGAGGCCACCCAGCCGTGCTCGGACGGCGCGAGTGCGCGAAACGTGTGGTGCGGAAGCTCCACGCCTGCACCGGCCTCGTAGGTGTCGCGCAGGGCCTTCGTGATCGCGTGCCCGGTTCGATCGCCGACCTGGAGCAGCCGGTGGCGCGTCGCCCCGCCGCAGCGTGCGAGCCGATAGCCGCCGTTCGAACGTGTGAACTCGACTCCGAGCTCCTCGAGCCAGTGGATCGCCGCCGGCGCCTCGCTCGTGAGCACCTCGACGAGTCGCGGGTTCGCGGTCTCGTGCGAGCTCCGCATGACGTCCTCGGCATGGATCTCGGGCGAGTCGTCCTCGCCGAACGCCGCCTGGATCCCGCCTTGAGCCTTCGCGGAGTTGCACGCCTGGAGCGTCGTCTTCGTCGCGAGGGCGACGCGCGCTCCCGCACGTTCGGCCGAGACGGCTGCGGCGAGGCCGGCGGCACCGCTGCCGACCACGAGCACGTCGAAGGAGGCGCCCTGGCGCATGAGGCTGATCCTAGCGCAGATCCTTATCTCTGTCATTACCAATCGTTATCGGATGACTGTTGAATCCGGGCGAGGGTTACACTCCCCCGCTCATGGGCACCCTGGCCGAGATCTGCACGCCGACATTCATCACCGTCGCGCCCGAGGACACGCTCGGCGAGGTCGCGGAGCGGATGAGCGCGCAGAACGTCGGTGCCGTCGTCGTGAAGGACTTCGGTCGACTCATCGGCGTCCTCACGGAGCGCGACATGCTGCGCGCGATGGCCGCCCGCGTGCACACGAGCGACGCACGCGTCCGTCAGTGGATGACCGAGAACCCCGTCACCGCACCGCCCGACATGACCTTCGAGGAGGCGTCGAGGATCATGCTCGACAAGGGCTTCCGGCACCTGCCTGTCGTCGACGGCGACACGATCCTCGGGATCGTGAGCCTGCGCCGGATCATGGGCGGCCGGCGACCGAGCGGCTGATTAGCGCAAGACCGGAAATCCGCTAGCGCGGAGTTTCCGGTCGCGCGGAAGATCCCTGAAGGCGTCCGCTTCGCGGCCGCGTCGTTGCGAATCACACACCATCTACGCACACGCTGAGACGACGCCCTTGGTGACCGCAGTCGCGGCCGCCGAGACGCTGATCGCTCGCTTCCTGAGCTGCGTCACGAGCTTTGCGTTCGAGCGCATGTCGCGTGCTGCCTGCTCCTTCGCCGCGTCCTGGCCGAGCAGCGCGAGGCCGCACTGGCCCGGGTTCTTCGTCCCGCCGATCCAGCCCAGGGCGTAGAGGTACTTCAGAGCCGGCTTCTTGTAGGGCGCACGCGTGTAGGCGGCTTTTGCGCCGGCCGTCGAGACCTTCTGTGCCTTGGCGGCCTTCGCAACGGAAGCGACCCCCGCCGTGCTCGACGCGAAGACGGCGGTGACGGTCTGACCGTAGGCGCCCGTGAGCGTCGCGGCCATCAGCGCGACCGCAGCGACGATCCCGGCGTATTCGACTGCCATGCGAGCATCGTCCGCTCATCGCGGCAGCTCGTCAACCTCACCACACGGATCGCAGGAGCGCCTCGATGTCGTCCGGTGTCGCAGCCCTCGGGTTCGAGCGCGCGCCCGGCCGTTGTGCCGTTTCCGCTGCGACCTCCGGAAGCTCGTCCTCCGGGATCCCGTGATCACGGAGGCGCGCAAAATCGCCGAGCCGGGCGAGCTCCTCGACTCGTGCGGGAGCGTCCGTGGCGCCGAGCGTGGTCGCGAGCGCCGCGAGCGCCTCGGGCACGACAGCCTCGTTGAAGCGCAGAGCGGGCGCGAGGCAGAGTGCATTCATGGCGCCGTGCGAGACGCCGTACCGGCCGCCGAGCGCTTGCGCCATGGCGTGCGCGAGGAAGAGCCCGCGCTCGGCGAGCGCCATGCCGGCATGCATCGCGCCCTCGAGCAACCTCGTTCGACCCTCGAGGTGGCAGCGATTTTCGGCGACGACGGGAAGCCAGGTGCCGATCAGAGCCGCACCGACGGACGCGTCGTCACACGGGCCGGCATAGAGCGCCTCCGCGCAGTGGGCGAGTGCGTTCATCGCCGTCCCGACGGACTCGTCGCGGGGAAGGTCCAAGGTGAGCGCGGGCTCGTAGACGACCGCGACGGTGTTCGCACCGGATCCCCCGGTCTTGGCGCGTCGGGCCTCGTCTCGCATGCCGAAGTACGGTGTCCACTCGGAGCCCGAGTACGTCGTCGGAACCGCGACGAGCGGGAGGCCCGCGGCCGCGGATACGGCCTTCGCCGTGTCGATCGCGCTGCCGCCGCCTACGACGACGAGGCCGTCCGCATTCGCAGCGGCGTCCGTCGCGGCGGTGACCACATCGACAGGAGCGTGACGCCGAACGTCGCTGAACCGCTCCGCGACGGGGAGATCCATTGCCGCGAAGCGCTCGCTGGTGACGAGCAGCGGACGGTCGATGCCGAGCTCGGCGAGCAGCGGGCCGAGCGCGTCGAGCCCCCAGCGAACGATCACGGAGCCAGGCGCCCCCGGGCGAAGGTGACGAACGCGTCGGCAACTCGCGTGCGCGCTCGTCCCGTTGCAGAGGCGAGCGATATCTCACGCGTCGCCTCGAGCCCCTCGACCCGCGCCTCCGCGAGACGCCCTGCCGCGAGATCGGACTCGACCGCAGTGCGCGAGATGAACGTCACGCCGTAGCCGGCCTCGACGGCGCGCCGCACCGACTCCTGCAGACCGAGCTCGAGCCGGACGTCGAGATCGCGGAGCCGGATGCCCTGCCGGCGCAGCGCGTCCTCCACGATCTGCCTGACTCCGGCGCCCTCCTGCATGAGTATCAGCGGCTCCTCGCGAAGCTCTTCGAGCGTCACGGTCCGATCGGCGAAGCGATGCCCCGGCGGACAGACGAGGATGACCTCGTCGGAGAAGAACGGCTCGAAGCGAACGCCCCGGTGACGTCGCGCCGCACCCACGATGCCGAGCTCCAGCTCGCGGGCCGCAACGCGCTCGACGACGGAGTGCGTGTCGGAGACCGTGAGAAACACACGGATATCGGGATTCTGGCGCTGGAACTCACCGAGAACGACGGGAACGACGACCGCCGCCGGACCCGTGGAGGCACCGAGGATGAGATCACCGGCGAGGTCGCCTTCACCCGATGCGGCGACCTCCGCGACGAGCTGATCCTCGAGAGCAAGCATCCGCTGCGCGCCGCGATAGAGCCGCCAGCCCGCCTCCGTCGGTTCGACGCGCCGACCCGAACGGTCGAGGAGCTGCGTCCCGAGCCGCTTCTCGAGCGCGCGCACCTGTAGCGATACAGCCGGCTGCGTCACGCCGAGCCGGTCCGCCGCCTGGGAGAAGCTGCGGCGCTCGACGACCGCGCAGAATGCGGCAAGCTGGCGCGTATCCATAAGTCCACCTTATACGTGAGTCGGTAGGGTCAGGCTCGTGCGCGTCTGGATCGACATCTCCAACTCGCCGCAGGTGCTGTTCTTCCGTCCGCTCGTCGCGCTGCTCCAGGACCGCGGGCACGAGGTTCAGGTGACGACCAGGGAGTACGCGCAGACGATCGAGCTCCTCGAGCTGCACGGGATCGCGCACGCGGTCGTCGGGCCCGGCCATGGTGGGGCGGGCGTCGTCGGCAAGGGGCGGGCGACGGCGGGCCGCCTCCACGCGTTGCGCCGCTTCGCGAAGCGTCGCGACTTCGACCTCGCGCTGTCGCACGCGTCGCACGAGCTCCCCCTCGTCGCGCGTTCGCTCGGGATCCCGTCGTCCTACGCTTTCGACTACGAGTTCGCGCGCGTCCAGCACGGCCTCGGCTGCCGTGCGGCTCGCCGCGTGATCGTCCCCGACGCGATCCCGCAGGAGCGACTCGACCGCCTCGGGCGCGACCGGACGCAAGGTACGCCGCTATCCGGGCCTGAAGGAGGAGTACTCGCTCGCGGGCTTCGAGCCCGACGCCGCTGTGCTCGACGCGCTCGGTCTCGACACGCGAGCGCGTGCTCGTCGTCGTCCGCACGCCGCCCGACGTGTCGCTGTACCACCGGCACGGGAACCCGCTGTTCGGCGACGTCCTCGAGCGGCTGGGTCGAGACGACGAACGTTCGGGCCGTCGTCCTTCCGCGAACCGCCGGACAGCGCGACGACATCCTGGCGCGAGGCCTGCCGTCTCTCGTCGTCCCCGAGCACGCGATCGACGCGCAGAGCCTCGTCGCGCTCGCCGATCTCGTCGTCTCGGCCGGCGGGACGATGAATCGCGAGGCCGTCGCACTCGGCGTTCCCGTCTACACGACGTTTGCGGGTCGGCTCGGCGCGGTAGACAGTGCCCTCGTGAACGAACGAAAGACTGCGGGTCTTGACCTCCGCGGACGAGCTCGAGCTCGAGAAGCGCGAGGACGCAGCGAGGCCGATCGGACGGGATCCGGCGCTGCTCCTCGACCTCATGCTCTCCGCGCTCGAGGGCTAGCACGATTGTCTCCATCTGGTTAAGGTCCCGCCCGTCAGACGAGGGAAGGGGAGACATGAGCACGACGTAAGCTCGGCGTGCTGCTCGTCGGCGCGCTCGCCGTCTCGGCGGTCGCTACCGCGGCGCGCCTCCGCCGGACAAGGAGAGCGGCTTCAAGACCGTCACGGCCGTCGATGCTCGACGCCGGTGATGCCCGGCGTCGCAGATCACGCCGCTCCTCACGCGTCGGCGACGTGCTCGACGGCGGGTACCGGTTCGAGTCGATCCCGGACGGGATCTCCGTGTGCGCACACGGGCCAGGGACGGTCGACCTGTTCGTCAACCACGAGACGAGCAAGGTGCCGTTCCCGTTCACCTGCCGCGAACCCGACCGCGTGCCCAGCGAGTCGCAGAACGACTTCGACAACTCGCAGGTGAGCCAGCTGATCCTCAACCAGCGACTCGGCCGGCGTGCTCAACGGCTCCTACGCCATCCCGAGCAGCGCCGGCTACCAGCGGTTCTGCTCGAACTACCTCGCGACGAAGAAGGAGGGGTTCGACCGCGACATCCTCTTCACGAACGAGGAGTCACCCGACTACGTGCTCCGGCAGGAGGCCTCGTGGCCGCCCGCGCTCGGGCAGCCCGGCGCAGAGCGAAGCCGGACTCGTCGTCGCGCTCGACGTCCAGAACGGGAAGCACCACGACGATCTACGGGATGGGGCGGCACAACCACGAGAACAGCGTTCCGATCCCGGGCTACGACGACCTCGTCGTGCTCTCGGGTGACGACACGTTCACGAGCGGGCCGCTCAGCGATCCGCGGACGCGACGGCGCCGATTACGCTGCGACCCG
Organism: uncultured Gaiellaceae bacterium; assembly: GCA_963820635.1. GTDB lineage: Bacteria > Actinomycetota > Thermoleophilia > Gaiellales > Gaiellaceae > GMQP-bins7. Next base: position 588,137 of record CAWGAN010000002.1, read on the forward strand.
GCCGGCCCAGTCGCAGCTGTACTCGTACATCGCACCCGACACCGAGCTCGTTGCTGGCACGACGAGGGCGAGCTCTGGGCGTTCGTCGTCGACGACCGGCCAGCGGTCAACGAACTACTACGACTTCAGCTCCCGGCGTCGACCGATGTCGATCAGCGGGCGACTTCATCAAGGTCCCGAGCGACATCGCGACGGGCCTCAAGCCGACGGCACGGAGCTCAAGGCCGGCCGACATCGGGCTACCCGCTGCCGCCGACGAACGGGAGCTGGCAGCTCGAGATCTGTCGCTCGCGCGACGGCTCTCGGCATCGACGGCCCGCAGTGGGTGCTCGAGTACTGGAGCCAGCTCAACAACGTGTTCCACTTCGTCCGCGTCGAGGACATCGCCTACGACAAGCGACCGGACATGGAGAACGTCGTCTACATCGTCGACTCGGGCCGCGGCAGCACGCGGCGCTTCCGACAGCCGGGACGGTCGACGAACGGCCGCGTCTGGAAGATGGTGTTCGATACGAGACAACCCGAAGGTCGTGACGTCGCTCTCGGTGCTGGTCGAGGGCGACGACAACCCCGTCAAGACGCGCGACCGAGGTCCACCAGCCGGACAACCTCGAGACGACGCCGACCGGACTCCTCGTCACCGAGGATCCCGGCACGAGCCAGCAGTTCCCGGCCGGCAGCAGTCAGTGATCCGAACGCGACGACGGCACGACTGTGGTGCGTCCCGTTCTCGCGGCGACAGCCGCAGGTCGTCGTGAAGGTAGACCAGTCCGCCGAGCGGCGGTGCCGCCACCGACGTCGACGGCCGCGTCCGATCAGCCCCGGGAACTGGGGCGCGTGGGAGACGAGCGGCATCGTCGACGCCTCGGCGGCCTTCGGCCCGGGTGCGTTCCTGATCGACGTGCAGGCACACACGCTGTGGATCGAGAAGGCAGACGGAGACGACACGACGTTCGACGCCGGTCAGCGACCTGACTTCACGTACAAGCGCGAAGGCGGGCAGCTGCTGCTGCTCAAGATCCCGGGCGTGTAGCCGCGAGCTAGACCGTCTCGGATGCGGGCGTCGCTTCGGCGGCGCCCGCGCCGTCTCCGGCGAGAACGCCGTTGCGCCGCGGTGCAGCGACGATCGTGTTGAGGCGGCCGATGAGCTCGAGCGTCTCGCCGGCCTCGACCAGGCGCGCGAGCTCGTCGAGCTCGTCCTCGAGCCAGAGCTGGTCGATCGGCGGGCGCGTCACGAGCATGATCGCCTCGTGGGTCGACGGTGAGACGGTCTCGGTCTCCGACCAGAGCTCCTCGTGCAGCTTCTCGCCGGGCCGCGCGCCGACGAACTCGACCGCGATGTCCCGCCCCGGCTCCTTGCCCGAGAGCCGGATCATCGTGTCGGCGAGATCGGTGATCTTCACCGGCTCGCCCATGTCCAGCACGTAGACCTGCCCGCGGCCGCCGATCGCGCCCGCCTGGATGATCAGCTGCACCGCTTCCGGGATCGTCATGAAGAAACGCGTCATCTCCGCGTGCGTGACCGTGACCGGCCCACCGCGCGCGATCTGCTTGCGGAAGATCGGGATGACGCTGCCCGACGAGCCGAGGACGTTCCCGAACCGCACGCCGCAGAACTTCGTCGTCGTGTCGTCGCGATAGCCCCACGACTCGACGATCCACTCACAGAGCGCCTTCGACTGGCCCATGACCGTCTTCGCGTTGACGGCCTTGTCCGTGGAGACGAGGACGAAGCGCTTCGCGCCGAACTCGACCGCGATGTCGGCGACCGTGCGCGTGACGAGCGCGTTGTTGCGCACGGCCTCGAGCGGGTTGGCCTCCATGAGCGGCACGTGCTTGTACGCGGCCGCATGGAAGACGACCGCCGGGCGGTACTTCTCGAAGACCTGGCGCATCTTCGTCGCGTTGCCGGCGTCTGCGAGCACCGCGGCGGTGGCGTGGAAGTCGCGCTCGTCCACGAGCTCGCGCTCGATCTCGAAGAGGCCAGGCTCGCCGTTGTCGACGAGCACGAGCCGGGTCGGGCCCATGCGCGCGATCTGGCGGCAGAGCTCCGAGCCGATCGAGCCGCCCGCGCCCGTCACGAGGACGACCTCGTCGGAGAGATACCCGGCGATCGAGGCGAGATCGGCGTCGACTGGCTCGCGGCCGAGGAGGTCCTCCACCTCGACGGGCCGGATCTGGCCCGCCAGGTTGAAGTCGCCCGTGATGAGCTCGTGGAGCGCCGGAAGCGTGTTGACCGGCACGTTCTCGACGCGAGCCACCTCGACGATGCGCTCGCGCACGTCGCCCGCAGCAGACGGGATGGCGATGAGCAGCTCGTCAGGACGCCTCTCGCGCACGAGCTCGCGGAGCTCGGCGGTCGTGCCGAGGACGCGCACGCCGTGAAGGCGGAGGTTCTTCTTGCGCGGGTCGTCGTCCACGAGCCCGATCGGCGTGTAGCCGAGCGACGGGTTCCGCAACATCTCGCGCAGCATCAGCTGCGCCGCGTCTCCTGCGCCGACGATCAGCACCTCCTTGCCCCGCGCGACGAGCGAGCGCGCGGCCGGGCGCTCGATGATCGTGCGTGCGAGCAGGCGCACACCCATCACGAAGGCGAGAAGGAGGAGCAGGTCGATGATCCAGATCCCGCGCGGCACGTCGGCGCGGTGGAAGTCCAGCAACGCGAAGGCGAGGAAGGCCGCGACGACAGCGGTCGCCACGCCGCGCAGGACGCCCCACATGTCCTGCGTCGACACGTAGCGCCACCAGCGGTTGTAGAAGCCGAAGGCGACGAAGACCGGGAGCATGATGACGACGACGCCGAGGACGACGTCCGGCTCCAGATACCGGTCGTAGTAGCGGGGGCGCGCGTCGAAGCGGATGTACCAGGCCGCGACCCACGCGAGCGCGATCAGCGCGGCATCGACGGCGACCTGCCAGAGGCGATGCCTGTTGACCGGGAGGCGCACGGCTATGCGGGGACGCCGACGGCTGCGCGAACCGCCTCGACCACGCGCTCCTGCTGCTCGAGCGCGATCCCGCCCCACATCGGGAGAGCGAGGTTCTCCGCCGCGGCGCGCTCCGTCTCGGGGAGCGAGCCCTCGGAGACGCCGAGGTAGCGCATCGCCGGTTGCAGGTGAAGGGACGTCGTGTAGTAGGACGCGCTCGCGATTCCCGCCTCGCCGAGCGCCGCGGCGATCTCCGCCCGCCGGGACGAGCGCACGACGAACATGTGGTAGACGTGCCCCGGCTCGTCGGCCGGAAGCTCCACGATCTCACCCAGGCCGAGCTCGGCGTAGCGTGCGGCAGCCTCTCGGCGCGCGTCGTTCCAGCCGGTGAGGCGCGGGAGGAAGACGCGCAACATGGCGGCCTGGACTGCGTCGAGTCGCGAGTTGGTTCCGACGAGCTCGAACGTCTTCTTGTCGCGCGAGCCGTGGAAGCGCAGCATTCGGACGCGCTCGGCCACGTCGTCGTCGAGGCACGTCACGAGCCCACCGTCGCCCAGCGCAAAGAGGTTCTTGGTCGGGAAGAAGCTGAACGTCGAGCAGATCCCCGTCTGCGCGACTCCCTCGGCGCCGAACGCCTGCGCGGCATCCTCGACGAGCGGGAGCCCGAGCCCGGCGAGCTCGGCGAGCGGAGCCGGGCGTCCGAAGAGGTGCACCGGCATGATCGCCTTCGTGCGCGGCGTGATCCTCGCGGCGACGTCCTCCGGATCGAGGTTGAGCGTCGCAGGATCGATGTCGGCGAACACCGGCGTCGCGCCGACCCGCGCGATCGCCTCGGCGGTCGCGTAGAACGTGAACGCCGGGCAGATGACCTCGTCGCCGCTTCCGATCTCGAGCGCCTCGAGTGCGAGGACGAGCGCGTCGGTGCCGTTCGCGACGCCGACCGCGTGCGGCACCCCCAGGAACGCCGCGGCCTCGTGCTCGAACGCCTCGACCTCGGGCCCGAAGATGAAGCGTCCGGACTCGAGGACTGCGGAGAAGCGCTCCTCGAGCTCGGGGATCAGCGGCGCGTACTGCGCCTTCACGTCGATGAGTGGGATCTGCTGCGTCACGCGGGCGAGTGTAGCTCCGGCGAGGTCGATCTCAGGTTCGTCGGAGGCCTTAGGACTCCTCGGCCAGGCGCCGCTTTCGCTTCTTGAGATACCTCCAACCGAACCACGCAGCTCCCCCGATGATCGCGGCCGCGACGACGTATTCCACGTAGCGGAACGCATGGTGGAAGTCCTCCCACGCCTCGCCGGCCGCGTACCCGGCGCCTGCGAACGCGAAGCACCAGATCGCAGATCCCAGCAGCGTCAGCAGCGTGTACCGGACGAACCGCGCCTCGAACACCCCGGCCGGGATGGAGACGAACGAGCGAATGACCGGCGTGAGCCGCCCTAAGAAGACGGCCCAATCCTCCCAGCGCGCGAACCAGCGCTCGGCGCGGTCGAGCTTCTCGGGGCTCAGGTGGAGCCAGCGGCCGTGCCGCTCGAGGTAGGGGCGACCGCCGTAGAAGCCGATCGCCCAGCCCATCATCGAACCGAGCGTGTACCCGATCGTCCCGGCGAGCGCGATCGCCACGTAGGCGCCGAAGCCGTCGTCGATCGTGCGCCCGAAGAGCGTGACGTCCTGGTTCGCAAATGCCCCGGCCGCAATGGCGCCCCCGTAGACCATGACGAGCTCGCTCGCGGCCGGCAGCACGGCATCGATGAACATGAGCCAGAAGACGGCGTAGAGCCCGTAGTCCCCGACGATCGACGTGATGGCGTCAGAGAGCTCGCTGAGGACGGAGGCGACGAGCACGGGCGGACTGTACTTACGCGGTTGGTCGGGTTACCGGGCGACGCGGCGAACGGTCAGCGGCTGCGTGAGGGACACGACGCCGAGCTCGTTCGTCGCCGTCACTCTGGCGACGTAGCGCCCACCACCGACCGGCTTGCGATTGCCGCCGCGGCCGTCCCAGGCAACAGAGAGCTCGCCCGCCTGAAGCAACGCGGTCGACACTGTTCGGACGACGACGCCTCCCGGTGTCTCGATCGTCACCTTCACGCGCGCGGCACGTGACTGTGCCCAGCGGATGCCGGCTTTGCCACCGGTCGGACGAACGACGACGCGTAGCGGAGCGACGCGAAGCGACGCGAGTGTCGAGTTGACCGTGAACCGCCGCGTCGTGGTCGAGCTCAGGCCCTGGTCGTCGAGTGCCGCGATCGTCAGAGCCCAGCGCCCTTCCGCAGGCGGAAGCGGCGTGGTCGGCAGCGGCGGTGGGGGCGGTGGCGGCTCTCCCTCCGGTGGAGGCGGAGGAGGCGGAGGAGGGAGCGGCAGTGGCGGGAACGCCACGCCGACCGTTCCGGGGGCACGCGCCACATCCACCTCCTGCCACGCAATCGACCCGTCCGGGGCGGTGAGCGTCGCCGTCACGGTCGACGGCCGCACGATCTTGTACGACAGCTTCTGCGCCTCGGCGACACCGTCACCGTTCGGCGAGACGACAGCCTCGAGCGGCGGAGGCGCGAAGACGCCGTAGTACTGGAGCATGAGCGCGGTCGGGACGGGCCGCTCCCTCCCGTCGGATGGCGAGTTGAGCACCTTCCCGTCGAAGGCGAGCGTCGACGATCCGCCGCCGTCCAGCTGCATTCCACGAACAGCACCGAGCCGCGTCAGGGTCAGCGCCATCTCGTACGTGGTCATCCCGATCGAGTACCCGGGCTGCCGACCGTCGACGACGACGAAGATCAGCCGGCCGTCGGCGAGCTGCCCGACTGCCGTACGCGGGTGCCGCGGCGCGATCTGGGAGACGGTGAACCCTTCGTTCGCGCGATAGACGGGCTTGCCGTCCCGAACGAGCACGGGGCCGCCTCCGACGGCGTCTGCCATTCCCGTCCAGTCCGGCTGCAGAATCAGCCGGAGAGTGAGGGGGATCCCGACTGCGGCCTCTGCCTGAAGCTTCGCGGCAGCGTTCCCGCGCGCCACGAGCACCGCCGTTCCCGGCGCGAGCGGAACCGACGCGCTCTGGGCCGTCGCGACGACCGGAGCGACGATGTCGGTGTTCGGAACCGAGGCCGGAAACGGAGCGAGGACGACCGCGAAGGAGCCTTCCACTCGCGGCGTCGAGCGGCCCCAGTCGGAGGTGAAGAGCGAGATCCCGTTCTTGCCCGGCGCATCGTTGAAGTCGTTGAGCGCTCTGCGCTGCCCCGTTCCACGCCACGTTCCGAAGAAGCTCACGCGGCGGACGTCGAGCGTCCCGTCGAGGCCGATGCCGGCACTCGAGCGCTGGCCGTTCGGCGGCGTGACGAGCACACCGTCGCGAATGAGAATCCCGGTCGGCCTGCCGTCGGCGATTCGCGAGAAGTCGCCGTTGACGCCGACCATCGTCGCCTGGCTCGCGAGCCGGCGCTGCATCGACGAGAGGGTCTCCTCACGGAGCACGGACTCGTTGGAGAGCACGGTGCGAAGCCGGTACAGGCCGACCGGCCGCGGCCCCCGGACCACTCGGATCGCGACAGGCCCGCGTGCAGTGAACTGGATCTCACTCGCGTACGTGACCCCGGGAAAGAGCTGTGTGGGGGTCTGAGCCGAGACCGCGGACGGCCAGCCGACCAGTGCGGCAAGAAGGACAAGGCAGGCGAGCAGCAAGCGGCGGGGCACGGCTCGGCGAGGGTACCCGAAGGAGAATCAGCCGATTTGCAGGTCTAACAGCATTCGAACACCCGGCCGCGACCCGAACATGCTCGTGACGCTGTAAGAGCTTGACCTTCGTGGCGAGCTACTACTCGAAGACTTTGACCTCGCGGTACAGCGTGTCGCGCTGCACCGGGGTCTTCCCGAGCGCCTTGATGAGGTGCACGAGCTCGTCGGTCGTGGTGCGATGGGTCGTGCCGGCGGCGGAGACGACGTTCTCCTCGATCATCACCGAGCCCATGTCGTCGGCGCCGAATCCGAGCGCGACCTGGCCGATCTTCATCCCCTGCGTCACCCACGACGACTGGATGTGCGGCACGTTGTCGAGGTAGATCCGCGAGACGGCCTGCGTGAGGAGGTAGTCGAACGAGGTCGGCATCGCCTCGTCGGACACGAGGTCGTCCATGCGGTTGCCGTCACGCTGGAACGTCCACGAGATGAAGGCGCGAAAGCCGCGTGTCTCGTCCTGGAGCTCGCGGATCCTGCGCATGTGCTCGACGCGCTCCTCGAGCGTCTCGACGTGGCCGTACATCATCGTCGCGGTCGTCGACATCCCGAGGCGATGAGCCTGCCGCATGACGTCGAGCCATTCCTCGGACTTCGTCTTCTTCGGGGCGATGATCGCGCGGACGCGGTCGACGAGGATCTCTGCGCCGCCGCCGGGGATCGAGTCGAGGCCCGCATCCCGGAGGCGCGTCAACGTCTCCGGCACGGTGAGCTTCGAGCGCCGCGCAATGTGCTGGATCTCCGGCGGCGAGAGCGCGTGGAGATGGATCTTGTAGCGAGCCTTGATCGAGCGGAAGAGATCCTCGTAGTAGTCGATCCCGAGGTCGGGGTGGTGGCCGCCCTGCATGAGCAGCCCGGTGCCGCCGATCGCGATCGTCTCCTCGATCTTCTTGTAGATCACCGGCTTCGGCAGCAGATAGCCCTCGCGCAGGTCGCCGGGCCGGCGGTAGAACGCGCAGAAGTCGCAGTCCGTGACGCAGACGTTCGTGTAGTTGAGGTTCCGGTCGACGATGAACGTCACCTTCGTCGGATCGGTCATCCGGTTGCGGATCTCGTTCGCGACACGCCCGACCGCGACGAGGTCGCGCGAGTGCAGGAGCGTGATCGCGTCCTCGTCGGTGATGCGCTCGCCGCCGGACGCCTTGTCGAGGACCGCGTCGACGGAGGAGACCGGTTCGGCCGTGACCGTCACGCCGGGACCTCCTCGCGCACGAAGCGCAGCTCTGGGACCTGATCGAGCTCGCCCACGTCCCGCGCCATCTCGAGAAACGTGTACAGGCCGGCGCGCTCCCGCGGCCCGAAGCTGTACCGGAGCTTCTCGAAGTAGCGAGCCAGGAAGCCCGGTGGATAGCCATACGTCTCGCTCGCCTGGAGCGCGAGGCGCTCGGGCTCGGAGCGCGCGAGCCGTACGGAGGCGACGAATGCGTGCTCGAGATCGAGGAGGCCCTCCGCGATCGGCTCCGGCGCGGCCCACACGGCGAACACCATTGGCAGCCCTGTCTTCTCGAGCCAGAGCCGCCCGAGATCGAAGTGTGGAGTCGGATCCTGGAAGGCGCTGTGCAGCGCGGCGTCGCCGATGAGCAGCTTCGCGTCGGCCTCCATCCCGAGCGGGACGATCTCCGCCTTCGGGAGCAGGATCCGGGTCAGGACGACCGACGTCGCGCTCTCCGGCGTCACGGCAACCGATCGCACCTGGGCGAACGGAAGGCGGCTCACCAGCTGGATCGAGTCGACGGCGCCCTCGGACGAGACGCAGAGGCGCGGGAGGATGCGCAGCCGGTCCGCATTCCGTGCGTACTCGATCGACGGAATCGGCGCAATGTCGAGATCGCCGTCGAGCAGCATGCGCGCGAGCTCGGTGGGGACGCCCGACACCTCCTCGACGTCGACGTCGAGCCCGTAGAAGACCGGCGCCATGTTGACGTACGAGATGCGGCCCAGCCTCATCGCTGCGTCCTCCGCACGACCCACGTCACCACGGCCGCGAGCATGAGACCGCCCCAGAGGATGATCGCGAGCGTCGAGATGTCATAGGTCACGCCGACGTCGTCGGAGAGGAGCAGCGCGCCAAGGGTGAAGAGGAGCGAGAACGCAAAGATCGCCGCGGCGACGATCCCGAAGCCGTAGATGACCCAGACCCAGATCGGCGTGCCCGAGGCGCGCGACCGATCAGGCGTAGGCTTCTTTTCACCGGCACCCTCGCGACTCACTCACCACCGCCGCAGTTCGCTGTACAGCGTGTCACGCTGAACGGGAGTGCGCCCGGCCTCGCGGACGAAGCGGACGAGCTCGTCGATCTTCTGCTCGGTCTCCGTGCGCGCACCGGCAGCGTGGAAGATCTGCTCGCGCACGACCGTCCCCTGCACGTCGTTCGCGCCGAAGTGGAGCGCGACCGCAGCGAGCGGCATGCCCATCATGATCCAGTAGGCCTTGATGTTCGGGACGTTGTCGAGCATCAGGCGCGAGAACGCGAGCATCTTGAGGTCGTCGGCGCCGGTCGTGTGACGCCAGCCGCGCCGCTCGAAGACCGTGTTCTCCGGATGGAACGCGAGCGGGATGAAGGCGAGGAAGCCGCCGGAGCGGTCCTGCTGGTCGCGCAGGCGGAGGATGTGGTCGACGCGTTCTTCATACGTCTCCACATGTCCGTACAACATCGTGCAGTGCGTGGGGATCCCGAGCCGATGCGCGGTGTCGTGCACGTGGAACCAGATCTCGGGCGACTCCTTGCCCGGCGCGACGAGCCGGCGCACGCGATCGGCGAACACCTCGGCGCCGCCTCCTGGCAGCGACCCGAGCCCGGCTGCCTTGAGCTCGCGCAGGACTTCCTCGTGCGTGAGCCCCGACAGCGTCGTCATGTGGTGGATCTCCGACGCCGTGTAGCACTTGAGGTGCACGTCGGGCAGCGCGCCCGAGAGCGACGCGATCGTGTCGCGGTAGAAGGCGAAGTCGACGTGCGGGTTCTCGCCGTTGACCATGTGGATCTCGGTGAACCCCGTCACCTCGCGCTGCGCGAGCACGTCCTCGACGAGCTCGTCGGCGGTGAACGTGTAGGCGTGCTCCTGCTTCCGCGTCGCCGCGAACGCGCAGAACTTGCACTTCACGCGGCAGACGTTCGTCTGGTTCACGTAGAGGTTCTGGACGAAGAAGACCTCGTCCGTTCCGCCCCGAACGCGGCGCGCGAGGTCGGCGAGCGCGCCGAGCTCGAGCAGGTCGTCCGACTCGAGGATCGCGACGCCGTCGTCGAAGTCGAGGCGCTCTCCGGCCTCGATCTTCTCCCGGATCGGCTCGAGCGTCTGTTGCGCGAGAACGGCGATCAGCTTCTCCTCTCCACGACGGCCCGCGTGAGTGCCTCGAGCTCGTCCCGGCGGGGCGCGCCGTCGAGGCAGGACCTGGCCTCCGAAGCGTAGTGGAGCGCTAGCTCGCGAGACCGGTCGAGCGCACCGCTCGCGGCGACACGCACGAGTACGCCCTCCTTCGGGCCTCCCGCGAGCGCCTCGCGCACGACGGGATCCTCCTGCGCGGCAAGGAGCAGTGGCAGCGTCGGAGTCCCGTCCTGGAGGTCGGTGCCCGGCACCTTGCCGGTTTCGATCGTGTCGCCCGTGCAGTCGAGGACGTCGTCGGCGATCTGGAACGCGACTCCGAGCAGGCGCCCGTACTCCCCGCTTCCGCCACCGAGCACGCACGCGGCCTCGAAGAGCTTCCCGGTCTTGAGCGCGCACCGCTCGAGGTAGTCGTCGATCGACGTCGCAGGGTCGTGGCGCTGGCGCCGCTGCATCGCCTCGCCGCGCGCAAGGGCGAGCGACGCTTCCGCGAGCACGGAAACGGCCGCGGCGTCGCCGGTCTCTGCGAGCACCGAGAAGCCACGTGCGAAGAGGTAGTCGCCGGCCGCCTTCGCGGCGCCCTCGCCGTGCTCGCTCCACGCCGAGGCTCGGCCACGCCGAACTGCGGCGCCGTCGATCAGGTCGTCGTGGACGAGTGTCGCCATGTGCACGAGCTCGACCGCGACGCCGGCGGCGACGGGTGGAGCGTCGTCGGGAGACGACGAGAGAAACGCGAGCGCCGGTCGAAGCCGCTTCCCGCCTGCCGCGAGCGCACTCGCGCCGACATCCGCGACGATCCCCGGGTATAGCTCGACCGCCCGGCCGAGCTCGCTCTCGACCTCCGCGAGGTACTCGTCGAGCCCTGCGGCGGCGCGGACGACCTCCAGTGCCGTCATGGGCGCGTGCCCACGTGCAGCGCGACGATGCCGCCGCCGAGCAGCCGATAGCGCACGTCACTCGAAGCCCGCTCGCTCGAACAGCGCAGAGAGGTCGTCGGGGCCGGGGAAGCGCCGCACGCTCGCGGGGAGGTACGTGTACGCCTGCCCGCCGGGCAGCACCCGACCCAGGAAGGGAACGAGCACGTCGAACCAGAGCCGGAAGAAGGGACGCAGGATCCCGCGCGGACGGGTGATCTCGAGCACGGCGAGCTTGCCGCCCGGCCGCAGCACGCGCGCCAGCTCGCGCAGACCTGCTTCGAGATCCGAGAGGTTCCGCACGCCGAAGCCGACCGTCGCGGCGTCGAACTCGCCGTCGGCGAACGGGAGCGCGAGCGCATCGCCCTGCACCCACTCGATCGCGCCGGACTTCCTCCGCGCCCGCTCCAGCATCCTGGGTGAGAAGTCGAGCCCGACGACACGCCCGCCACGCCGCTCGGCCTCCACCGCGAGGTCGCCGGTTCCGCAGCACGCGTCGAGCACGCGGTCGCCCGGCCACACGACCTCGGCGACGGCGAGCTTGCGCCAGCGCCGGTCGAGCCCGGCCGTCATCACGCGGTTCATCAGGTCGTAGACCGGCGCGATCCGATCGAACATCCCGCGCACGGTGTCCGGCGCGAGCGTTCCCGACTCGTACGTCATGCCGAATCGCCCCAGCGGGGGATCAGCGCGTTGTCGATTCCGATCTGGTCGAGGCAGCGCGCGACGACGAAGTCGACGAGGTCGTCGATCGTGTCGGCGCCGTGGTAGAAGCCCGGCGCGGCGAAGAGGATCACCGCGCCTGCATCGTTGAGAGTTGCGAGGCCCCGGAGATGGATCGACGAGAGTGGCGTCTCGCGCGGCACGAGCACGAGCTTCCGACGCTCCTTCAGCGCCACCGACGCGGCGCGATGGATGAGGTTCTGCATCGCGCCCGCCGCGAGCGTCCCCACCGTCGCCATCGAACACGGGCAGATCACGTAGGCGTCGACGCGCGCCGAGCCGCTCGCGTACGGGCTGCGGAAGTCGCTCTCGCCGTACACCGTGACCTGCGCTGCCGCGCCGCCGACGAAGCGCTCGAGCACCTCTTCACGTGCGAGCGACGGGTCCTTGTAGAGCTCGGTCGCCAGCACCTCGATCCCGGAACGCGACGCGCAGAGCCCGACCTCGCAGTCCACTGCGGCGAGCGCGCGCAGCAGCCGTTCCGCGTAGGGAGCACCGGACGCGCCGGTCACGCCGAGGAAGACGCGCACGACGTGGAGGCTACTTGGCAACGCAGGCACCGCGGCCGCGAAGCGGACGCCTTCAGGGATGCTCGCGCGATCGAGATCCGCGTGTCAGCGGATCTCGATCTTGCGCACTACTTGGTGCCCTTGGAGGCTTCGAGGAACGCGCCGAGCGCTTCGAGGTTCTCCTGCCCGAGGTACGAGTAGGAGCCCATCACGTTGTTCCCGAACGCCGCCGGGTTCGTGAGGTAGCGAACGAAGTACTCCGCGTCGTTCGTCTGTCCGATCTCCGAGAGATCGGGCGCACCGAGGTTGCCCGTGCCCTGGCCGAGGTAGATGTGGCAGTTGAGACAGCCGGACTGCGCGAACAGCTCGGCGCCCTGCACGGCCTGTGGATCGTCCGCGAACCCCTGCTCTTCCGCCCACGAAGGCACGAGGAGGAGGAGCTCGGACCCGAGCGCCTCCTTCGCGGTCGCGCCCTTCCACGTAAGCGTGGCCATCGAGAGGATCGTGAGCACGGCGGCGACCATCGCGACCGGCCGGTGCGTCGGGCGGCGCTCGCGCCGTCGGTCGTAGAACGGCAACCCGAGGAGCAGGATCAGGCAGATCGTCGGGATGCCGACGGTCGCGATGAAGACCGTCTCCGGCCACTCGAAGATGCGCAGGAGGTAGAAGAGGAAGTAGAAGTACCAATCGGGCCGCGGGATGAAGTCCGTCGTGCCAGGATCGGCCGGCTCCGTGTACCAGGGTCCCAGGAGGCCGGGCTTCGTGCCGTCGGCGTCGAAGTACCAGATCGCCGCGAGCGCCGTGATGACGCAGACGACGACGAACGACATGACCGTGTCGTGCCACATCGCGAACGGGAAGAAGCCCTTGCCTTCCTTCTTGACGTCGTCCTTGTAGTTCGCGTAGTCCTCGCGGTTCAGCTCACCGAGATCGCGGGCCATCAGTCGCCGCCTCCGCTTCCTCGGACGAGACCCGCACGCGCGCCCGTCGGCTCGACCGGCGTCCGCTCACGACCAGCGGCTTCCTTCGACCACGGCGGGGACGAGACGCCGAGGCGCGTGACGAGGTAGATGTGGATGCCGATCAGCGCGATCAGCGCGCCCGGGATCAGGAGCATGTGGAGCGCGTACCACTTCGGCAGCGTGTCGGCTCCGATCTCCGGCCCGCTCGCGAGGAACTGCGCGAGCCACGGTCCGGCGAACGGCGCTGTCCCGTTCAGGTTGATGCCGACCACGGTCGCCCAGTACGCCGTCTGATCCCACGGCAGGAGGTAGCCCGTGAAGCCCATGAGCATCCCCATCACGAGGATCAGCACGCCGGTGATCCACTGCAGCTCGCGCGGGTACTTGTACGCGCCGAAGAGGAAGACCCTGCCCATGTGCAGGAAGAGCAGGATGATGAAGACGCTCGCGCCCCAGCGGTGCGTCCCGCGCACGAGCCAGCCGAGCGTGAGCTCGTCCGTGATCGCCTGGATCGACGTGTACGCGATCGGATTCCCGGTGAGCGGATCGATCTCGGACGACGGCTTGTAGTACATCGCGAGGATCGCACCCGTCAGCGCCTGGACGATGAACGCCGTGAGCGCCGCAGACCCGAGCGTCTGCATCCAGCTGATGTCGCGCGGGACATTCCGGAAGAGGAACCACTTGGTGCCGCGCACTGCGCCCGTGCGCTCGTCGACCCAGTCGAGCGGCGCGAGCACGGCCATGTCGATCATCTGGTCCCGCTTCGACTTGGCGGCCATCCTCTAGCCCGTCACCTGGCTCGGCACGATCGGGTAGAGCCAGGCTTCGACCCCGTCGACGTGCGTGCCCGGCACCGACCACGGATACCGGGAGATCGCCGCGTTCGCGCCGGTGCCCGAGACGTTCCCGACCGCGTAGAGCTCGCCGAGCACGAGGCGCCCGTTCTTGATCGAGAACGTCATGCGGTCGAGCGAGCGAACGGGCGGCCCGGCCTGACGGTTGCCCTCGGCGTCGTACAGGCCGCCGTGGCACGGGACACCCGAACGACTGTGCGAGCACCGGCCTCAGCTCGACCCCGGCGACCTCCTTCGTGTTCTCCTCGTCGATCGGCCCGTTCGGCTGCACGGGGCAGCCGAGATGGACGCAGCGGCTGTAGAGGATCGTGAAGCTCGGCTCGCCTGCTTCGGACAGTCCGTTGTTGCGGACGAACGTCGTTCGCCGGCTGACCTCGCCCGCACTCTTGTTCGCGAGGAACGAGGCGATGACGTACTCGCCCTCCGGGAAGTTCTCGATCGGCCCGAGGTCGGCCTCGTCCTCCTCGAGGTTCGTGAACGAGGGAAGAACGGTGAAGCCGAGCACCGGAAGCGTGATGATCGCGCCGATCGCCGCTCCGACACCGAGCGTCGAAGCCTCGAGGAAGCGAGAGCGCGTGTACGCCGGAAGCGACTGCTCCGTGGCGACCGCGCGGGTCGTCGTCGTTCCGGCCTGATCCGCGACGGCGCGCGTCTCCGGCTCGATCGCCGGGACCTCGTCGCGGACGTCACGCGTGACGTCGCGCGCCCAGAGGAAGCCGAAGGCGACGGCGATGACCGCACCGATCGCGGCCACGATCCAGCTGATGACCAGGCCGAGCAGGAGACACGCCACTCCGATCGCGAATGCAATCGGCCACAAGCTCGGGCCAGGAACGTGCTGGGTGTCGTGGCTCGTATCGCTCACTGCGCGCCTTGCCCTGGATTCAATCGCCCTTCGGTCCCGCGTGTCAACGATGTGCCGTCTGTCGCGACGCGAGGATTCTGCACATTGCGGAGGACGCGTGTCATGACAAGTCGCCAAGTCCGTACTCGGCCCAGCGCTGCGTTACCCGCTCGCGAACGTCGTTACTCATCACGATCTCCTCCGGCCATGGCCTGGCATCCTCCTCGGGAAGCTTGTGCGTCGCGTCGATGCCGAGCTTCCCGCCGTAGAACTGCCGCCCGGGGGCGTGGTCGAGATGGTCTAGCGGTCCCTCCGTGATCAGCACGTCACGCTTCGGGTCGACGTTCGCAGTCACGCGAAAGAACACGTCGGCGTAGTCGTGCACGTCCACGTGCGCGTCGACGACGACGATCGACTTCGAGAGCGAGAGCATCCCGAGACCCCACAGGGCGTGCATCACCTTCTGCGCGTGTCCCGGAAATGTCTTGCGGATCGAGACGATGACGCAGTTGTGGAACGCGCCAGCGACCGGGAGGTCGTAGTCGACGATCTCGGGGAGGGTCATGCGGACGGCCGGCAGGAAGATCCGCTCAGTCGCCTTGCCGAGCCACGCATCCTCGGCGGGCGGCTTGCCGACGACGATCGACGGGTAGATCGCGTCGCGGCGCATCGTCATTGCAGAGAGCCGGAAGATCGGGAAAGGGCTCGGCGTGCGAGTAGTAGCCCGTGTGGTCGCCGAACGGGCCCTCGATGCCCGTGTCGTCCTTCGAGACGTGCCCCTCGAGGACGATCTCCGCGTTCGCGGGCACCTCGAGGTCGACCGTCTTGCAACGAGCGAGCTCGACCGGCTCGCCGCGCAGGAACCCGGCAAGCATGAGCTCGTCGAGGTGCTTGGGAAGCGGGGCACTCGCCGAATAGGCGGTCACGGGGTCGAGGCCGATCGCAACCGCGACGGGGATGCGGCCGTCCTCGGCGGCGAGGAGATCGGCCCGTCCGTCCTTGTGCATCTGCCAGTGCATGAACGTCGAGGCGCGGTCGATCACCTGCATTCGGTACATGCCGACGTTGCGCGTGCCCGTCTGCGGATCCTTCGTGATGACGGCAGGCAGAGTGATGAACGGCGCCGGGTCGCCCGGCCAGCAGCGCTGAATGGGGAGGCGCGTGAGATCGACGTCGGCGCCCTCGAAGAAGACCTCCTGACACGGTCCCTTGCTCACCACCTTCGGCCGCGAGTCGGCGACCGACTTGAGCTTGAGGAGTCCCTTGACCTTCTCGCGGATGCCCTCGGGAGGCTGCATGTCGAGGATGTCGCCGAGCTTCGCCGCCGCATCATCGAGCGAGTCGACGCCGAACGCCATGCACATGCGCTTCTCGGTGCCGAACTGGTTGATGAGGAGCGGATGCTGCGAGCCCTTGGGGTTCTCGAAGAGAAGCGCCGGCCCGCCGGCCTTCACGACCCGGTCGACGATCTCGGTGATCTCGAGGTCGGGATCGACCTCGGTCGAGACGCGCCGTAACTCTCCGGCGCGCTCGAGGAGCGCGATCCACTCGCGGAGATCTCGCGACGGCGCCATGCCGCGAGTCAGTCTATGGACGCACTACCGCGCGAGCGCCGAGGAGCGACTAGTGGCCGCTGCTGTTGTGCCGCTTGCGGGCACCGCGCTGGTACAGGTCGCCGAGGAGCGTGACTCCGACGAAGATCAAACCGACGACGAGCATCGCGAGGATGATGTCGCGCCCCTCCTCGGCAGCTGTCTTGTGCGCCTCCTCGACCGGCGCCTGGGCGAGCAGCTCGATGAACGCAGCCAGCATGGCGGCGACTCTATCCCACGAGCCGGGTGTGCGCGGCGAGGGCGGCGGCCACCTCACCGTCGGTCACGGCCGAGCCGGCGCCGTTCCCGAGCGCCCTCGACGTTGCCACCCACTCGTCCCCGTCGCCGCCGAGGCCTTCCGCCCGCAGCTGCGCACACCGGGAGATGAGCTCGGCGAGGTCGGAGACGGCTTTCACGTCGCCCGTCTCCGCGACACGGACGAGCCCGTGCGCGTAGAGGTAGTCGCCGAGGAGGAGCGCGGTGTCGCGATCGTCCGGCGCGAACAGGCGGGAGCGACCGTAGTGGACGAGGTAGCCCTCGTAGATCGTCTCGAGTCCCAACGCGTGGTCGTCCGGCCCGAGCCTCGAGAACACCGGCTCGCGCATCTGCTCCTCAGGCGGACGCGCAGCCTCGCCCCAGAGCGGGCTCTCGGCGGCAGCCGCCTCGACGATCGTGTCGAACATCGCGGCTAGCCGCTCGCCGCTCTCGGCGGCTCGATGTCGACGTCGACCGGTACCTCGCCTCCGCTTTCCTCCCAGCTCTCGAGCTTCACACGCTCGCGGAAGAACTCCCAGATGGCGCGTCCGCCGGCCATGGTCGGCAGCGCAATGAGGACTCCCGCGATCCCGTACAGCGCCCCACCGGCCAGCAGGCCGAAGATCACCAACAGCGGATGGAGCCGCAGCGCGCTCGCCATCACGTTCGGCACCACGATGTGTCCTTCGACCTGGTAGATGAACAGGAA
Organism: uncultured Gaiellaceae bacterium; assembly: GCA_963820635.1. Classification (GTDB taxonomy): domain Bacteria; phylum Actinomycetota; class Thermoleophilia; order Gaiellales; family Gaiellaceae; genus GMQP-bins7. The sequence continues at coordinate 605,472 of CAWGAN010000002.1, forward strand.
GAGGAGACCGACCCAGACGACGCCCCACGGCGGGTCGGCGAAGAGCGCGAAGATCGCCGGCGGAACAGCCGACAACCACGGGCCGATGTACGGGATCACCTCGATGAACGCCGTCCATAGGCCGAACAGGAGCGCGTACTCCTGCGCGCCCTCGACGAGACCCGTGACGCCGAGGATGTACATGCCGACGCCGGCGCTCGTGCCGATGACCGTCGACAGGATCGCCTGCCCCTTGAGATAGCCCCACAGCGCACTCTCGATCCGCTGCGTGAGCGGCGCGCCGCCGTGTGGCGGGAAGCGCGAGTCGATCGACTGCTCGAGGCGCTGCATGTCGAGGAGCATGTAGATCGAGATGACGACGATCAGGATCGCCGAGAACAGCAGGAGGACGAACGAGAACGCCGCGCCCTGCGCGAACGAGATCGCGTCCTGTGCGTACCCGGAGATCTCGCCCGCGCTGAGCGAGTCGAGCCACTCGTTGATCTGCTCGCGCACCTGGATGTCCTCGAGGCCGTTGTCGTCGAGCCAGGCCTGGAGGCGGTCGATGTCCACCTCCGCGGCCGTCTGGCCGGTATCGAGCTCGTCGGTCACGTACTCGTCGATCCGATCCGCGGCGTGGCGCGCCTGGTCGAACGCGACGACGCCGATCGCGATGAGGAGCGCGATCACGACCGCGGCGAAGACCGTGTAGACGATGAAGACCGAGGGCGCGTGCGGCACCTTCAGGCGCGTGAGGTCGCGGACGAGCGGATTGAGCGTGAACGCGATGACGCTCGCCGTCAGGAAGAGGAAGAGAACGTGCCCGAGCTTCGCCGCGAGCAGGAACGCGAGGACGAGGAGAACGGGCAGGACGACCAGCTGGATCCATCTCGGGATCTGGATCGTCGGGCCGGAGCCGGCCATGCGCGGGATCGTACCGCGGAGTGATGCGGGCGCCTGGGAGAGACCTTGCTACGGTCCGAACGTGGCGACTCCGCGCACCCGACACGCCGCTCGCCTACGAGCTGATCGTCGACGAGCGCAGGCCCGCGCGCGGCGCTTCGCGGTTGCGGCCGTGATCGCAGTGCTCGCCGTCGCAACGCTCGCGCTGACCGCGTTCGACGGCGAGAGCTCCCCACCCGCCGTCAGCCGGCCGGCGCCGCTGCCGGTGACCTCCGCGCCGCCGGACTCGCAGGTGCTCGCCACGGTCGGGAACCTTCGCGTCCAGTCCCCGGTGGCGCAGGGTGGCGTCACGGCGATCGGCTTTCACGGAAGCGCCGAGGGTGCACTCGAGCTGAAGCCCGTCGGCCCACAGCGAAACGAAGGGCTGCTCGCGCGGCTCTGGCGCCGGATCACGGGCGCGTCGAAGAGCGGCCTCGCGTGGTATCAGCTCTCCGGAGGCGCGCTTCGCACGCTCGACGTCGGCGCCGTCGCAGGTACCGACGTCTATGCACCTGTCGACGGAACCGTCGTCGCCATCCGCGACCAGATCGTCTCCGGCAACGTCGTCGGCTCGGAGATCGAGCTGCGGCCTTCGCTCGGCGCCTTCGCTCGTCGTCTCGATCCAGAACGTTCGCCCCGACCCGGAGCTCACGGTCGGTGGAAACGTCGCAGCCGGAGCCTCGAAGCTCGGCGTCGTGACGAACATCAGCCGCTACGAGCGTCAGGCGCTCGCGCGCTACGCGGCCGAGGGCGGAAACAACGTCGCGATCCAGGTCTACCCGTCGGCAACCCTCGGCGTGCCGTAACCTCGTCGGCGCTCTGCGCATCCTCTTCATCGCCGACGTCGTCGGAGCCCCGGGTCGGCGGGCGCTCGAGCAGCGCCTGCAGGCGATTCGGAACGAGCACGAGATCGACGCGTGCGTGGTCAACGGCGAGAACGCCGCGGACGGCATCGGGATCACTCCGCGCCTCGCCGATCAGCTTCTCGGCATGGGCGTCGACGCGATCACGCTCGGCAACCATGCGTTTCGGCGGACCGAGATCGGCCCATACCTCGAGACATCCGATCGCGTCATCCGGCCGGCGAACACGTCTCGTTCGACTCCGGGACGCGGGCTCGTGGTCGTCTCCGCCGCGAACGGCACGCGCCTCGCCGTGATCAACGTTCTCGGCTCGCTCTTCCTGCACCCGGCGACGTCGATGTTCGAGGTGATCGACGAGCTCGTCGAGGAGGCGCGGAAGGAGACGCCGGTCGTGCTCGTCGACGTCCACGCGGAGGCGACGAGCGAGAAGGCCGCGCTGGGCCGCTGGCTCGACGGGCGCGTGACCGCAGTCGTCGGCACGCATACGCACGTCCAGACGTCGGACGCGACCGTGCTCCCGAAAGGCACGGCGTTCATCACCGACGCAGGCATGACCGGGCCGCACGACTCCGTGATCGGCGTGGAGGCCGAGCTGGCGATCCGCCGGATGCGCACAGGCCTTCCCGTGCGCTTCGAGACGGCTCAGGGCGGCGTGCGGATCGAGGGCGCGGTCGTCGAGTGCGACGCCGCGACCGGCAAGGCGTCCTCGATCGAAGCGCTCCGCGTTCCCGTTTCCTGATCGCCTCGGCTCCGGAAGGAGCAGCCACAGGAAGACGAAGGGCACGACCCACGGGAGGTAGAGGTAGAACCAGTGGGTCAGCGTGAGCTGGAAGGCGACGAGCACGGCAGCCGTGAGCGCGGCCAGCTGGAGCGGGCTCTTGCGCCGCGGGACGACCGCCACGAGCGCCGCGAGCGCGACCGCGAGGACGACGACCACGGGCTGAAGGAATCCGAGGTCGGGAATCCCTCGCGCGTGGTACTGACCCCAGCCCCAGATCGAGAACGGCGAGTCGCGCCCGGACTGGAAGCCGATGGTGCGCTCCCAGAACGTGCGAACGGCGTCCCACAGCGACGGCTCGAGGAGCAGGATCGAGAAGGCGAGCACCGCTCGCGCCCACGAACGCGGCCGCGAAGCGGAGCACGCGCCGTAGCTCGAAGACCGGGTACGTCGCCCACAGCGGCGCGACGAGCAGCGCGCCGAACTTCGTCCAGCCGGCGAGCGCGACCGACGCGCCGCGCGCCCAGTCCGACGTGACGAGCCAGAAGCCGAAGAGGAGGAACGCCGGCATGATCGCGTCGTTCGTGTTCGCGTTCAGCGTGTAGGCCGTGAACGGGTACGCAGCCCACGCGAAGGCGAGCAGCACAGCGAGGCGACGGCCGCCGAACCGCAGCCCGACGAGGACGAGCGCGAGCACCGCGAGCAGGTCGAACGCGATCGAGGTCGCGTGCGCGGCCGGGCAGCGAGTCCCACTTCCCGCTCCACGGGAAGATCGCGACTGCCGGCACGTAGGCGAGGTACGAGACGGGGCCGTACGTGTCGCCGCGTTCGATCGCCGCCTCGCAGCGACCGTTCGTCTGGATGCGCTCGCGCACCTGGCCCTCGGCGTCCTTCGGCCCGCACGGCTCGAGGTCGCCGCGCTGCGGCATGTTCCCGTACGGCGCCTCGCCGTCGAGGATCCTGCTCGCGCCGACGACGCCCGGCGAGCCCGACGTCGATCACGCCACGCGGAGCCTCGAGGTTCGAGCCCGACGCGGAACCCGAGGAGGAAGACGGTCGCGGCGGCGAGCACCCACGTCGGCCAGACGGACGTGAGCGGTCGACCGCGACGACCGAGCCCGACCCACAGACCGCGGGCGAGGAGGTACGCCGAGCACGGGGTAGACGAGCGGGACGCTCCGGAAGATCTCGCCGCGGTCGAAGAAGGCGAGCGAGACCGAGAACCCGAGCAGCGCGAGCGAGGTCGAGGTTTCGGACGGAGAGCGGCCGGCGCAGGTCGGCGAGCCCGAGGAGGAAGACGAGACAGAAGGCGAGCCAGACGTACCGGCCGCAGGAGCGTCTTCCCGCCGAACGCGCCTTCGCGGCCGCGCGCCATCTTCCACGCGACCTGCGGCCCCGTCCACGCCTCCGTCACGCGCCCGGTCGTGTCCTCGACCATCGCCTCGGCGATCTGTCCCGCCTCGCCCGACCACGCCTTGACGAGCCACGTCCGCGACTCGGATCGAAAGTCGGCGTCCGTCGTCGGGTCGGGCGGATACCGGTCGAGCCAGTCCGCGACCTTCGGGATGCGCGAGCGCGATCTCGACCGCCTCGTCCTCGGTCAGCCGCGCGAGATCGTCGCGGACGACTGCGCCGCGGCCGGCGAGGGCAGGACGAGCGAGAGGGCCGCAAGCGCGGCGAGCGCGATTAGCGTCGAGGTCCGAACGACCAGAGCTTATTGCCGACGAAGTTCACCGGCGTGACGAGCACGATCGCGATCGCCTGCGCGATGACCTCGCCGAGCCCGAGCGTGACGAGGACGTGGAGAACGGCGAGGTTCGCCACGAGCGCCATCGTCGAGACGACGAGGAAGCGCATCCCCTGGTAGGCGACGCCACCGCGCTCGGCCCGGAACGTCCAGAGGCGGTTCCAGCTGTAGTTGTTCGTCACCGCGACGAGGAACGAGCCGACGGCGGCCGAGATGTAGTGGAGGCCGACGACGTCGAGGAGGAGCGTGTAGACGGCGAGATTGACGACGTAGCCGCTCGCGCCGACGACGCAGAACTTGACGAGCTGCTCCCAGTTCTTCCGCTTGCGCAAGCCGGCGCGCACGCGAGCGGGCGAGTACTCGCCGTGAACGGGCTGCGCGGGCGAGGACTCCACCGTCATCGCAGGGTAGTCGCGGGTCGCGTCGTCACCGCCCCCCATACGGTCAGTCATCCCCAAACCCTTCATCGCCGAGCAGCGGCACGAAGCGGCACGGGATCGAGCGTGCGCTCGACCGGCCCGTCGGGCGTCCGCGCGACGAGCACGAGCTCCTGTCCCCAGCGCGTGCCGCGCGGGACGACGAGTCGCCCGCCCTCGCCGAGCTGGGCGTAGAGCGCGGACGGGACCGTGGGAGCGGCAGCGGCGACGGCGATCGCGTCGAACGGCGCACGCTCCGGCACGCCGAGCGAGCCGTCGCCGACACGCACCTCGACGTTCGCGTAGCCCGCCTCTGCGAGCGCCTCGCGCGCCGTCTCGGCGAGCTCCGGGATGCGCTCGATCGTGACCACCTCGGCCGCCAGCTCGGCGAGCACGGCGGCCTGATAGCCCGGAGCCCGTGCCGACGTCGAGAACGCGCTCGTCGCCTTCGAGAGCGAGGAGCGAGCAGATCGTGGCGACGACGAACGGCTGCGAGATCGTCTGTCGCATGCCCGATGGGAAGGGCGCCGTCGTCGTACGCGTACGCGCGAACGCTCTCGGGTACGAAGAGCTCCCGCGGGACTCGCCCCATCGCGTCGAGCACGCGCTCGTCGGAGATCCCGCGCCGACGAAGCTGCCGCTCGACCATGCGCGCCCGCGCCTCGGCGACGCCGCACGAGCGAGCTCACTTCGCGAGCGTTCGAAGCCCGGCGAAGCGGGCGGCCTGACGTCCGCGCATGCGAGCCGCCAGGAGCGGAAGCGCGACGGCGAGGACGTAGCCGGCGAGCGGCACGAGCGCGACGAGGCAGACGAGCACGCCGACCGCGCCGAGGTATGCGCCGACCGCCGAAGCGCGTCGCGCCGCGCCGAAGGGCGCCGACGACGACCGCGCCGCCGACAGCGCGCCGAGAATGCCGCCGACGGCGCCCGCGATCGTCTCCGGAGTGCCACCGATCACGAGGCCGATCGCACCGCCGAGCGACGGCGCCGACGATCGCCGCCGCGCCGATCCCGAGAACGTGCGACGCCGAGGATCCCCGTGATCGCGACCGACAGGCCGAGCCCGAGCCCGAGGCAGAGCCCGATCGTGTACCAGCTGCCCACGCGGCGCCAGTCTAGAGAGGCCGGGACCCGACGCCGGGCGCTCGTCCTGCCTCCGACCCTGTCGTGACTACGGGAGACGGCCCGATGCGCCCCGGGCGGGAACTGGCTCGGTGCACGTTCACGTACGCGTTGCCCGCGTCGATTGCGCTCACGACGCGCAGCCGACGGCGCCGAGCGGGCCGACGAGATTCGCAGCGGGATGATCGTCCCCTCGAGGAGCTCCGCTCGGACCGTCTCGATGCGCCGCGAGCGGCGTGCGCTCGAGACGACCAGCGACGATCGGCTGCGTCGGAGATCGCTACACGCTGCGGATGTGCGCCTCGAGGCTCCGGTGCTGTTCGCGCACGTCCAGCTTCGGACGGCGGAGCGTCAACGGCGGCGTCGCGCATTTCTCTGCGGCGGAGGAAGCAAGCCCGCGTGCCCGCGATCCGGAACCGTGACCGGCACGGTCGCGGCGGCGACGTGGTCGGGCCTGCGGGACAGGGCATCGCAGCCGGCGAGTTCGATGAGCTCGTCGCAGCCAGTCCGTGCGGGAAGGGCGTACGCGAACGTCCACTCGATGAAGTTCCCGGCTGGCGAGATTCGCGGGCAGATCAACGACGACAACCAACGCGACGACTAGATAGCGGCTAGGGGGAAGAACCGCCCGGCGGGCGCTAGCCCGCCGGGCCGTCTTGCGACGCGCGCGATCACGGCGAGCCCGAACGCGGCCGCGCGCGCGCCGTCGACGACGCGATGGTCGAAGGTGATCGCGAGGTGCCGGTCCGTCGGACGACGATCTCGCCGTCGCGCACGACGGCTCGCGGGGCGACGCGACCGATGCTCAGGATCGCGACCTCCGGGTGGTTCACGATCGGCGTCTGGAAGAGACCGGCGAGCTTGCCCGCGCTCGACACGGTGAACGTCGAGCCACGAAGATCGTCGGCGCGCGAGCGAGCCCGCGCGAGCGCGCTCGGCGAGCGCCGCGATCTCCGCGTGCGAGCTCGTCGACGGACTTCTCGTTCGCCGCCGCGGACGACCGGCACCACGAGACCGTCGTCGCGTCTGCACCGCGACCCCGATGTCGTAGCGGTCGAGGTAGAGGATCGCGTCGCCGTCGAAGCCGCGCGTTCAGCTCGGGGAACTCGACGAGCGAGTCGGCGCACGCCTTCACGACCGTCGGGAGGAGGCGCTCGAGCGGAACGTCCTCGAAGTCGCACTCCTCGACCCAGGTCACGGGCGGCACCTCGCGATGCGCCCGGGTCATGTGCTCGGCGATCACGCGGCGGACGCCGCGCAAGCGGCTCGCGGCGGCCGTCGGCGCTCGGCGCCCGCGCGGACGCCGCACGTCGTCCTCCGTGATCCGGCCGCCCGGGCCCGAGCCCGCGACGCTCGGCGAGGTCGACGCCGAGCTCCTGCGCGATCCGACGAACGACCGGCGTCGCCTGCACACGCGCCGCATCCGCGACCGGCAGTCGGCGGCGGTCTGCGAGGCGACGGCTGCGGTACGTCGAATCGTTCACGGGCACCTCGTCGCCGGCTGACCGATCACGACGAGCTCCGTGCCGACGGGGGCGATCTCGCCCTCGGCGACGAGGATCCTCAGCACGGTGCCGGCGTACGGCGACGGGATCTCGACCGTCGCCTTGTCGGTCTGGATCTCGACGAGCGGGTCGTCCTCGGCGATCTCCTGCCCCTCGGTGACGAGCCAGCGGGCGACCTCGCCCTCCGTGAGGCCCTCGCCGAGGTCGGGGAGCCTGAACGAGCTCGCCACTAGCCGTGAGCTCTCCTGCGGCTGCGACCGCCTGAGACGCCAGCGGCTCCCGCGGGCGACGAGCATGCGCGAGCGCCGCGAGCGCGATGAGCAGCGGAGGCGCGAGGAACGCGACCGCGGAGACGTAGTGCACGGCGTGCAGTTCGCGTCGCACGTCGCGAAGCCGTTCGCGTCGCGGAACTCGGACGCGATGGCCGCGAACGCGACGACCCAGACGACGAGCGCGACGACGAACAGCGCGATCGCAGCGACTCCGAGCCGCCCGCGCATCCACGCCGCGGCGAGCGCGCCGCACGTCAGCGCGAAGAGCGCCACGACGACGACCTGTACGACCCAGGTGGACATCGCATCGGATTGTCGTCTAGCGGAGCGCGTCGTGCGCGAGCCGCGCGTGAATCCCGCGAACGCCGTTCACCATCTGCGTCACGCGCAGATCGACGACGACACTCGCGAGTGCGAGCGCCTCGCGTCGCTCGAGCCCGTGCTCGCGACCCATCAGCTCGAGCATCCCGTCGATCGCGAGCGCGGCCGCCTCGTCGAGATCCTCGTCGAAGCCGAACGTGAGCCACGCCTCCGGCGTCCAGGCGATCGGCAGTCGTGAGCGGGAGATCGTCGCGGACCGAGAGCGTGAGCTGCGCCCGCTCGACGGGCGCCTCGATCGCGAGCTGCGAGACCTCGCCGTCGCCCTGTGCGGCGTGCCCGTCGCCGGCCGACAGGAGCGCGCCGTCGACCGAGATCGGAAGGTAGAGCGTCGTTCCGGCGACGAGCTCCTTGCAGTCGATGTTGCCGCCGCACGGCCGTGGCGGCGCGGTCGAGTGGATGCCGGGCTCGCGGGCGGCATGCCGATGACGCCGAGGAACGGCTGCGAGCGCGACCTCGTGCCCGACTCGATCGCGGCCGACGCCGGCATCCGCGTCGAGCGCCCAGATCAGCGTGACGGTCTCGCCGTTCGCGACACCGAGCCGCTCGTTGAGCGGCGTGCTCCAGCCGCCCGCCTGCGTGACGCCCCACGCTCCGATCCGCACCTCGTCGATCCGAACCTCGAGCGTCTGCCCGGCCCGCGCGCCGCGCACCTCGACCGGCCCGATCAGCGCGTGCCCGGCGTCGAGCTCGTCCGCTCGCGCCGCTCGAAGAGCTCGTGCTCGGCCGTGCGCCAGCCGGAATTCGAGACACGCGAACGCGATCGAGTCGCCCGAATCGACCGTCAGGATCGGCTCGAGGTCTCGCGAGAAGTGACCGTGGAGCGTGCGCCGCTCGAGCGGGATCTCGTGGTGGGCCACTACGCGGCGAGCACGCGACGCACGGCGTCGACGACCCGCTCGACCGAGGGCATGTACGCGTCCTCGATCTGCCAGTACGGGTACGGCACGTCGTACCCCGTGACGCGGATCACCGGCCCTGCGAAGGTCGAAGATCGCCTTCTCCGCGAGGACGGCCGCGACCTCGGCGGCGAACCCGCACACGCGCGGCGCCTCCTGGACGACGACGACGCGGCCGGTCCTCGCGACCGATGCGAGCAGCCCGTCCTCGTCGAGCGGCTTGAGCGATCGCAGGTCGAGCACCTCGCACGAGGCTTCGTCGCCGACGAGCGTCGGCGGCCGCGAGCGCGACGTGCACCATCGCGCCGTAGGCGACGATCGTGAGGTCGGAGCCCTCTCGCGCGATCCGCGCCTGCCCGAGCGGAACGACGTGCTCGCCGTCGGGCACCTCCTCCTTCGCCGTGCGGTAGTGGAGCTTGGGCTCGAGGACGACGACCGGATCCGGATCGCGGATCGCCGCCGCGAGCAGCCCCTTCGCGTCCGCGGGGGTGGACGGAATCGCGACCTTCACGCCCGGGGTGTGCACGTAGTACGTCTCGGGCGAGTCGTCGTGCAGCTCCGGCGCACGCACGCCGCCGCCGTACGGCATGCGGATCGTCAGCGGGAACTCCATCCCCCCGCGCGTCCGCCAGCGATAGCGGCCGACGTGGTTGATGAGCTGGTCGAGCGCGGGATAGCTGAACGCGTCGTACTGCATCTCGCACACCGGCCGCCAGCCGGCCATGCACAGGCCGACGGCGGTCCCGAGGATCCCGGCCTCGGCGAGCGGCGTGTCGACGCAGCGGTCGGCACCGAAGCGCTCCTGGAGGCCCGCGGTCGCCCGGAAGACGCCGCCGAGCACGCCGACGTCCTCGCCCATGACCATGACCGAGGCGTCACGCTCCATCTCGACGTGGAGCGCGTCGTTGACGGCCTCGACGAGGAATCGCTCGGTCACGTGCCGAGGATCCTCTTCAGCTCGGCGAGATCGCGCGCCTGCGAGGGCGGCGGGTCGGCGTACGCGTGCTCGAAGACGAGCGACAGGTCGGCGGGCGGCTCGGCCTCGGCCTCGGCGATCCCGGCCCGCATGAGCTCGAGCGCTTCCGACTTCGATCGGCCTCCGCCTGCTCGTCGGTGAGGACGCCGAGCCGTCGCAGGTAGCGCTCGAAGCGGCCGACGCACTCGTTCTCCCGCTCCTCCTCGACGCGCTCCGCGATCGACGTAGAGAGACGGGTCGTCGGCGGTCGCGTGCGGCGCCGCACGGTACGAGACCGCCTCGATGAACGTCGGTCCGTCGCCGGCTCGCGCTCGCTCGACGGCGTCGCGCGTCGCCTCGTAGACCGCGAGCACGTCACCTCCGTCGACGCGGACTCCCGGGATCCCGTAGCCGGCAGCCTTGTCGACGAGGGTCTCCGCGGCCGTCTGCTTCGAGAGCGGCGTCGAGATCGCCCAGTGGTTGTTGTTGCAGAGGAGGACGACCGGCGCCTTCATCACGCCCGCGAAGGTCGCACGCCTCGTGGAAGGCGCCCTCGGAGGTCGCGCCGTCGCCGAAGAGCGTGAGCGCGACGCGATCCTCGCCCTTCAGACGCGAGCCCCACGCGAACCCGACGGCGTGCGGAACCTGCGTCGCGATCGGGACGCAGATCGAGGCGACGTTGAACTCCCGCGGGTTCCACCAGCCCGCCGGATGGCCCCGCCACCAGGACAGCACGGTCGAGACCGGTATCCCGCGCAGGAGCCCGATCGCGGACTCGCGGTAGGCCGGGAAGATCCAGTCGCGATCCTCGAGCGCGAACACCGAGCCGGCCTGCATCGCCTCGTGGTTCCAGAAGATCGCGTAGGTGCCGATCCGGCCCTGCCGGTGGTAGATCACCGAGCGCTCGTCGTACGTCCGCAGGAGCACGAGGTTGCGGTAGAGCGCGAGAAGCTCGTCGGCGCCGAGCCCGTCGACCTCGCCGTCCGGAATCGTCTCGCCGTCGCCGATGACGCGGCGCAGGTCTCCTTCGGCGGGGAGCACGCGGCTCATGCGGGAGTCGCAGTCATACGGGTCAGACGAAGGACCGGTCACCGCGTCGCGCTCCGCCTCGTAGACGGCCTCGACGACGTCGCCGGCGTCCTCGCCGTCGACCTGGAGCGGCAGCGGCCGGTCGCAGCGAACGACGATGTGGTCGAGGTCGCGTGCCGTGAGCGCCTTGCCCTCCTTCAGGCCGCTGCCGCGCACGCCGTGCACGACGAACCGCGGGAGATCGCGCGCGCGTACGGTCACGGGCGCGAGGTACGCGAGGCCGTCGTCGAAGCTCGCGCCCGGCACGAGGTCGAGCGCGACCGCTCCCGAGTACGTGTAGGGCGAGCAGTTCGCGACGAGCACGAACGCCGCACGCCCGGCTCCGTCGATCTCCACCTGCTCGTCGAAGCGCGCGTGGCGCTCTCTGAGCACCGAGGCTGCGACGCGCATGAAGGTCAGGTCGCCGGGGCGACGCCCGTCGGGGCTGACGCCCGAGCTCGTCCACGCGGCGCACGAGCTCCGCGTCGAAGCCGAGGCCGGCGCTGAATCCGAAGCGTCTCCCGTTGACGCGACCGAGTCCGATCCGTCGCGTGCGGCCCTCGGACACGCGCTTCGCGGCATCGACGGGATTGCGCGGGAGCCCGAGCGCGCGTGGGAGCACGCTCGTACCGCCTCCGGGGAGGAATCCGAGCGGAACATCCACCTGGATCCCGTTCAGGACCTCGTTGTACGTCCCGTCGCCGCCGAGGACGTAGATCGCCTCGACCTCGCCGGCCGTCCGCGCGATCTCCGTGGCTTCGCCCGCCGAGGTCGTGAGCCGAGTCTCGGTCCCGGCGGGCAGCGCCGCCTGCACGGCCGCAAGTCGGTGCTCGTCGACTCCTGACGCGAACGGATTGACGATGAGGAGACGGCTCACTGCGGGGTCGCGTACCCGCGGATGCCGTCGACGACGATCGCCAGGAAGCGATCGGCGAGCTCGTCGGTGTCGCGGCCGGGCTCGAGCCACGTGTACGCCCAGTTCGCCGCGGAGAGCAGGAGCAGCGTCGCCGCACCGGCGTCGAGGTCGGTGCGGAGGCCGCCCGACTCGACGCCCTCGCGAAACAGGCTGCGCCAGCGCTCCTCGTACCGCCGCCGCTCGGCGACGATCTCGTCGCGGTGCTCGCCCTCGAGGTAGCGCCACTCCCGCGTGAAGACCGTCGCGACGTCGAGCTGCTCGGAGACGACCCGAAGGTGCCCGCGCAGCGCGACCAGCACGCGCTCGACGGCCGCGCCGTCCTCGGGCACCGCGTCCAGGGCGGCGTGAAACGCGCGCGCGCCCTCGCGCATCGTCTCGTAGAGGAGCTCCTGCTTGGACCCGGTGAGCGAGTAGAGCGAGCCCTTCTGGACGCCGAGCGCCTGCGCGAGCGCGTCCATCGACGTCCCGTGGAAGCCCCGCTCGGCGAACAGCCGCGCGGCCTCGCGCGTCAGCGCCTCTCGTCTCGTAGCCATTACACTCGATGCTAACGACCGTTCGGTAGGGAGGCCACAATCGTGGACACGCGCACGCAGGAGTTCCTCGAGTACGTCCAGTCGGGCGGCCAGGTGGAGACCGGCGACTGGATGCCCGACGAGTACCGCGCTCGGCTGATCAAGTTCATCGAGATGCACGGGAACTCGGAGCTCATGGGAGTCCTCCCGGAGCGCGACTGGATCCTCCGCGCGCCGACGCTGCAGCGAAAGCTCGCGCTCACGGCGAAGATCCAGGACGAGGTCGGGCACGCGCAGCTCATCTACCGCGTCGTCGAGGATCTCGGCAAGCCGCGGAGCGCCTGCCTCGACGACCTCGTCTCGGGCAAGTCGAAGTTCCACAACGTCTTCCACTATCCGACGAAGACCTGGGGCGACGTCGGCGTCATCGCCTGGCTCGTCGACGCGGCCGCGATCGTCTCGCAGAAGGCGCTCCTCAAGTGCTCGTACGCGCCGTACGCGCGGATCATGAAGAAGATCTGCTGGGAGGAGTCGTTCCACATCCTCCACGGCCGCGACGTGATCCTCACGCTGGTCACGGGCACCGAGGAGCAGTTCGCGCTCGTGCAGGAGGCACTCGACCGCTGGTGGGCGCCGCTGATGCAGTTCCACGGCAACCAGATCCCTGCCGAGGAGGATCCGATGTTCGTCTGGCGGATCAAGAGCCAGGCCAACGAGGAGGCACGCCAGCAGTTCCTCGACGGCTACGTGCCGCAGATCCGCGAGCTCGGTCTGACCATTCCGGATCCCGCGCTGCGCAAGGACGAGGAGACGGGAACGTGGCTCTACACCGAGCCCGACTGGGAGAAGCTGCGTTCGGTCGTCACCGGACACGGGCCGGCGTCGGCGGAGCGTCTTGCGTTCAGGCGGCTGTCGCGCGAGGACGTGGCCTGGGTCGAGCGGGTGGTGCTCGCGGAGGCCGCGTGGTCTTCGAGGTCTTCCGCCGGGAACGCAAGGGTCAGCCGTTCCAGCATGCAGGCTCGGTGACCGCGCCCGACGAGACGTTCGCCGAGATCTACGCCCGCGAGCAGTACGCGCGGCGTCAGGAGTCGGTGGCGCTCTGGCTGGTTCCGCGCGACGCCGTGAGCGAGATCGACGAGTTCCCCGACGAGTTCGAGATGAAGTACCGGCGCGTGGACGGCTACTCGATCAAGGCGCGGCTGCACGAGGCGCGGGAGCGTGCCGGAACGCTCGACATGGCACCGGGCGCAGCGCAATGAGTGACCGCACCGACCTCCTGCTCGCGCTCGCCGACGACGAGCTGATCCTCGGCTGGCGCAACTCCGAGTGGACCGGGATCGCGCCGTTTCTCGAGGAGGACGTCGCGTTCTCCTCCATCGCGCAGAACGAGATCGGGCACGCGCGGGCGCTGTACGAGCTCGCCGCCGCCGAGCTCGGCACGACGGCGGACCAGCTCGCGTTCGACCGGAAGCCGGAGGAGTACCGATCGGCCCCGCTCGTCGAGCTTCGTCGCCTGGAGTGGGCACGGACGATCGCGCGGCACTGGCTCTACGAGACGGCTGACGAGATCCGGCTCGCCGCGCTCAAGGCCTCGGACGATCAGGAGATCGCAGGCCTCGCGGCCAAGATCGACCGCGAGGAGGCGTACCACCGCATGCACGCCGAGATGTGGATCGACCGCCTGCTCTCGACCGACGAGGGGCACACGCGCCTCGACGAAGCGGTCGACGAGCTGTGGCCGTACGCACTCGGCGTCCTCGACGAAGAGCTCCGGCCGGAGCTGAAGGCTCGTGCGCAGGAGCGCCTGGGACGTGCGCTCCCGGACGTCGAGGCGAAGCCGCGCGGCGTCCACGAGGCGGAGCTCACCGAGCTGTGGGAGGAGATGACATCCGTGCGACGTTCCGCACCGCCCGGCGCACAATGGTGACCGCCGACCAGGTGTGGGAGGTGCTCGCGGAGATCCCGGATCCCGAGATCCCGGTCATCTCGCTCGTCGACCTCGGCGTCGTGAAGGACGTCGCCGTCGACAACGGCACTGTGCGCATCGACTTCACCCCGACGTTCATGGGTTGCCCCGCGCTCGAGGTGATGCAGCGCGCGATGGAGTCGAAGATCGCGGAGCTCGGTGCGGTGCCCGAGGTTCGTGTCCGGCTCGACGACTCGTGGTCGACCGACGACATAACAGCCGAGGGACGCGAGAAGCTTCGTGTGGCCGGCTTCGCGCCGCCCACCCCGAGGCCGGCCGGACGACTGGAGCTCGTGCAGCTCCAGCGCGGCTTCCGCTGCCCGTACTGCGGCTCGACGGAGACGAAGCTCGAGAACCTCTTCGGCCCGACCCCGTGCCGCTCGATCCGCTACTGCGAGAGCTGCCGCCAGCCGTTCGAGCAGTTCAAGACGATCTGAATTGCCGCGCAGAGCCGCAATCTGCAGAGCAGATCGCGACTCGCGCACATCCCTGAAGCGGGCCGCTTCGCGGCCCGTTCGCACCGAACCATCAGGGTAGGCTGCGATTCCGTGAGCGTCGAGATCCTGTACTGCCCCACCTGAAGCGGGTACGACAAACGGGCCGCGAGTCTCGCGGCCGAGATCTCCCAGAAACTCGATATCGAGGCGATCGCCACGCCGGGTGCGAGGTCGCAGTTCGACGTCCTCGCTGACGGCAACCTCGTCTTCTCGAAGCAGGCGAAAGGCCGTTTTCCCGAGGACGGCGAGATACTTACGCTGCTGCGCTAGTCGTCCTGCTCGTCGTTCTTCCCGTTGCCCTTGCCGGGGCCGTCCCCACATTGCTTCTCCGCCTCGCGACGAAGCCGGTCGATCTCGGATCGTTCGCCTTGCACCTCCTCCGAGCGGTCGAGAAGCTCGAGCACGCCGTCGCAGCTCCCGAGCGCGAGGCGGGTGAACGCGAGGTTGTAGCTCGCGTAGGCCTCGGCCAGCGTCCCGGAGCCGGCGAGCTGAGACACCGCCTGCTCGAGTAGCGGGAGCGCACCTTCGTAGTCCTCCGCCTGCATGCGCGCGAAGCCCTCGTTGTTGAGCTCGGAGCCGCTCGACCCCGAGCTCGGGACGGACGTCTCGTCCTCGGGAACGGTCGCCGTCTCGGTGACCGTGAGGGTCGACTCGGTGTCCGAGACCGTCGACACCGTCGTCGTGACGCGCGTGATCGTGCGGACCTCCGGCTCGTCGCCGTTCGAGACGAACGCTGCAGCGGTCAGCCCGCCGAGGAGGAGCACCACGAATGCGAGAGGCGCCAGCCAGCGCAGCCGCGGTCGCCGCGCCGGTGGCGTCGCAGTCGGGTGCGGTCGCGGCAGCACGGCGGTCACCGGCTCGGCGTCGCGGAAGACGTCGCCGAGCTCCTCGACGAGCTCTCCCGCGCTCGCGGGACGAGCGCCTGGCTCCTTCGCCAGCGCCCGCTCGAAGACGGCGTCGACGCCAGCGAGGAAGCGCCGGGGCAACCTGTGCCGCGCTCGGGATCGGCGCGTTGAGATGCGCGAACGCTTCCGTCACCGGAGTCTCGGCCGCGTAGGGCCGCCGCCCGGTGAGCAGCTCGTACGCGACGACACCGAGCGCATAGCGGTCGCTCGCGGCCGTCGCCGTCTCGCCCCGAGCCTGCTCGGGCGAGAGATACCCGGCCGTCCCCAGAACCGTTCCCGGCAGGGTCAGCGTGTCGAAGCCCGCCGCAGACGCGATGCCGAAGTCGGTCACGTGCACGCGATCCTCGTCGTCCAGCAGAAGGTTCGCGGGCTTCACGTCTCGATGCACGATGCCCTGAGCGTGCGCGGCGTCCAGACCCGCGGCAGCCTGACGGAGCCATTCGATCGCTCGGCCCGGGGCGACCGGGGTGGATCGGACTCGATCGTGCACGGAGCCTCCGTCCAGGTACTCCATGACGATGAACGGCTGGCCGTCGTGCTCGCCGACGTCGAAGACCGTCACGACGTTCGGGTGCGCCGAGAGGCGCGCCGCGGCGCGCGCCTCACGCGTGAAGCGGGCGCGAACGTCCGAGTTGCGCGCGTGGCGCTCCGCGAGCACCTTGACCGCGACCGTTCGGCCGAGAAGGCCGTCGGTCGCGCGGTAGACGTCTCCCATGCCGCCGCTCGCAAGAGGGGTCACGGCGGAGTAACGCGTCGGCAGGATCCGACTCGGACACGGGTGAGGTGTACCCGATCGCGCGCGCTTCCTCTAGCGCAGGAGGAAGCCGTCGGCGAGCGGATCGTGCGGGTCGAGGGTGAAGACGTGCTTGCCCGTGCGATACGCACTTCCCTCGACCTCGGTGATCACCGCCGGGATGCCCGCCACATCCGTGTCGCCCACTACGCGAGCGCGGAACTCCGTGTCGACGATGCTCCGATGTCGAAGCTCCGCGCCACGCGGGAGCCGTCCCGAGCGGTCGAGCAGGGCGAGCCGCGCCGACGTGCCGCTCCCGCACGGGGAGCGATCCACCTCGCCGTCGGCGAAGACCGTGACGTTGCGCTGGGTCAGCGGATCCTCTCCCTCCTCCTGCCAGAAGATCACGCCGTAGACGTCGCGGAGCTCCGGCTCGAGCGGGTGCACGACGTCCTGCCAGGCCTCGACCTCGCGCTTCAGCTCGCGCCCGAGCTCGATCAGCCGCGGGAGCTCGCTCGGCTCGACGCGCTCCTCGACCGACGCGTAGAACGTGCCGCCGAAGGCGATGTCGACGGTGCGCTCGGCGAGCTCGACTCCCTCGGCCCAGACGAACGCGGGGACGTTCCGGAATCGCACCGAGCGGACACTGCCGTCCTCCACCTGCGCCCACGTCTCGAGCCGCCCCGAGGGCACGTCGACGACGACGTGGTTCTCGCCCTCGCGCCGCTCGAGCACACCCTCCTCGAGCGCCCACGTGACGAGAGCGATCGTCCCATGCCCGCAGGCAGTCGAGTACCCGGCGTTGTGGAAGAAGACGACGCCGAGATCCGCGTCGTCGTCGTCCGGCTCGACGACGAAGCAGCCGTACATGTCCGCATGCCCTCGCGGCTCGTGGACGAGCAGCCGACGGACGTGGTCGAGCCGATCGAGTGCGTCGCGGCGCTTGTCGAGGATCGACGCGCCGCGCAGTGGCTCGACCCCGTCGGTCACGATCCGGAAGGGCTCGCCGGCGGTGTGGTAGTCGGCTGTGCGGATCTCCATGGCGCGATCGACTCCTACCTTCCCTTGAAGTCGGCGGGTCGCTTCTCGAGGAACGCCTGCACGCCCTCGGCGAAGTCCTCCGTCTGCGTCGCCGCCTGCTGGAGCTCCGCCTCCAGCTGGAGCTGCCGGTCGAGCGACGCCGTGTAGGCGTGCTCGAAGAGCTGCTTCGTCATCGCGACCGCGCGCGTCGGCAAGGCCGCGTACCACTCACCGAGCTCCGCGACCCGCGTCTCGAATCCGTCTGCCGGAACCGCCTCCGAGATGAGGCCCCAGTCCAGCGCTTCGTCCGCGCTCAATCGCCGATTCGAGACCATCCACTCGAACGCCCGTGTGAACCCGAGCAGGCGGTGGACGAACCACGTGCTGCCTGCATCGGGCACGAGGCCGATCCCGATGAAGCCGGGCACGAAGGTCGCGCTCGACGAGCCGATGCGAACGTCACACGCGCACGCGAGCGAGAGTCCGGCGCCTGCGACGGCCCCGTTGATCGCTCCGATCACGGGCTTCTCGAGCGCACGGATCGCGCGGACGTTCGGGTGGTAGGTCTGCTCGAGGGCGTCACGCACGCCTCCGGGGAGCGACTCGAACTCGCGGAGGTCCTGTCCCGAGCAGAACCCGCGGCCTGCTCCCGTGAGGACGACTGCGCGGATCGCCGGGTCGGATGCCTCCGCCAGCGCGGCCGCAAGCCCCTCGTGCATCGCGCGGTTGATCGCGTTGTAGACGTCCGGCCGGTTGAGCGTGATCGTGAGAACGGCACCGTCGCGGGAAGCCAGAACCTCGGTCACGACGTGTCTCCCTTCTTGTCGCGGTCGAGGAACGCCCGCACTGCGCCCTGCGCCTCCTCGCCGAGCATCGACATCGCGAGCCAGTCGCGGGCATGCCCGACCGTCTGATGCCACGCGAGATCGCGCCAGACGTTGAGCTGCTGCTTCGCGTAGCGCGTCGTCTGCGGGAGCTTCGCTGCGAGCTTCTCGACCCACTCGTCGACGGCTGCGTCGAGCTCGGCCTCGGGCACGACGCGGTTCACGAGCCCCCACTCCTCGGCCTGCGCCGCGGGGATCTCGTCGCAGAGGAAGACGATCTCGCGCGCGCGGCGATCGCCGACCATGAGCTGGAGCCACTGCGTCGCGCCTCCCGCCGGCACGGATCCGTGCTGGAGCCCGACGTGCCGGATGAACGCGGTGTCGACCATCACCGAGAGGTCGCACGCCATCTGCAGCTCGTTGCCGCCGCCGACCGCGATCCCGTTTACGCGCGCGATCGTCGGCTTGCCGATCTCGCGCAGCCGATCGTGCATGTCCTTGAACGCGCCGAACCACTTCCAGTACTCGCTCGAGTTGCCGAGCAGCTCCTCGCCCCACGAGCGCAGGTCGGCGCCGACGCAGAACGCGCGGCCCGTTCCGGTGACGACGACCGCGCGGATGTCGTCGTCCCACGAGGCGTCCTCGCACGCCCGCGCGATCTCGCGGAGCATCTGGAAGTCGAACGCGTTCAGGACGTCCGGTCGGTTGAGCCGGATGGTCGCGCGCGGCGGCGCCTTCTCGTAGACGATCGTCTCGAACCCGAGCTGCGCCGGATCGAGCGGGCGAGGATGCGTCGGCTCGGTCACTCGATCGACGTGAAGTTCACCGTGAACGGGATGCCCATGGCCATCGCGTCCTTGCCCGCGGCCGCGAAGGCCTCCGAGCCGACCGCGGCCTTGAACGCGTCCATGTCGTCCCATTCGAACTCGGCGTGGTACTTGTAGGTGGGATCGCCGAACGGCGAGCCGAACACCTTCCCGTGCCGGAACGCCGAGCACTCGATCGGGTAGGTGAACTCGTCGAGGTGCTGCTGGTAGCGGTCGGGATCGGGCTCGGACTCGTACTGGATGATCGCGCGGATCACGTGTGCTCCTTCGTCGGGGACGCCGGGGAGCGTATAGCGTCCTCGCGGTGAACTCGACCGCCGTCGCAGCGTCGCTCGCATTCGCGGCGGGCCTCGGAGGAGCTGTCCAGATCGCGGTTCAGGGGAGGCTCGGCGACCGGGTCGGCGCGATCGAGGCGATGGCGACTGCCTCGCTGATCGGCGCCGTCATCGCGCTTGCGGTCCTTCTCGTCGCCCGCCGCTCGCTCTCGGGAATCGGCGACGCATTCGGCGCTCCGAAGTGGATGCTGCTCGGCGGCGCGATGAGCGCGCTCATCATCCTGGCCATCACGATCGCCGGCCCGCGCATCGGCATCGTCGCGACGACCTCCGTGCTCATCGCGGCCCAGTTCTCCCTCGCGACGGTCATCGACCGGTACGGCTGGTTCGGCGTCGAGCGAGTCGCGGTGAGCTGGCCTCGCGTCCTCGGGCTCGCGCTCCTGGCCGTCGGGGCCGCGCTGACCCTCAGACGGTGAGCACACTCGACTCGCTCGAGCCGGGACTTCTCTGGGAGCGGTTCTCGGAGCTGACGCGGATCGCGCGGCCCTCGAAGGAGGAGGGACCCGCGCGCGAGCACGTCCTCGCCTGGGCGGCGGCTCGATCGTTCGACGCGCAGGTCGACGCCGAGGGGAACGTCGTCGTACGTGTTCCCGCATCGGCCGGGCATGAGCGCGCACCGGTCGTCGTCCTCCAGGCGCACCTGGACATCGTGTGCGAGCGCGATCCGACGAGCCCGTTCGATCCGCGCGAGGGGCGCATCGACGTCCGCGTGGAAGAGGACTGGGTGCGTGCCGACGGCACGACGCTCGGCGCCGACAACGGGATCGGCGTCGCTGCGGCGCTGGCCGTGGCCGACGACGCGGAGATCGAGCACGGCCCACTCGAGCTCCTCTTCACCGTGTCGGAGGAGCAAGGGCTCGACGGCGCGAAGGCGCTCGACGCGTCGCTCGTCTCCGGGCGGATGCTGATCAACCTCGACGGGACGAGCGACGGTGCACTGACGATCGGGTGCGCCGGGAGCGATCACACGTTCCTTCGCGTCCCGCTCCGACGCCGAGCCCGTCCCGCCGGATCACGTCGTGCTCCGGATCGAGCTCTCCGGAGCGAAGGGCGGGCACTCGGGCGGCGACATCACCGCGGGTCGCGCGAATGCGATCAAGGCGCTCGGACGCGTGCTCGCGGCGACTCCGGTGCGACTCGCTGCATTCGGCGGAGGTGTCAGCCGGAACGCGATCCCCCGCGACGCCTCCGCGACCGTCGCGGTCTCGAAGAGCGACGAGACCGGGTTCCGCGCAGCCGCTGAAACCGAGCTCGAAGCGATCGTCCGCGAGTTCGCGGGCACGGACGACCAGCTCGCGCTCTCGTTGACTCACGGGGAGGGGAGCGATGCAGCCGGCGATCGACGCTTCACGTCGAGCGATCGATCTCGTGCAGGCAGTCCCGACCGGCGTCGTCGCGATGACGGCGGGCATACCCGGTGTCGTCGAGACGAGCACGAGCCTCACCACCGCCGCGACGGAGAACGGAACCCTCGTGCTCGGGTCGATGACGCGAAGCTCGAACGCTGCCGCACTCGACGGCGTTCTCTCCACGATGCACGCCCTCGCCCGGCTCGGCGGCGCCGCTATCGAGGTCCGGCGTTCGTACCCGCCGTGGGAGCCCGACCTCGGCTCGTCGCTCCTGTCGAGCGCGAAAGCGACCCATACGCGGCTGTTCGGAACCGAGCCCGCGCTCACCGTCGTCCACGGTGGCCTCGAGTGCGCCGTTCTCGGCCAGAGGCTCCCGGGCGTCGAGATGATCTCGATCGGGCCGGAAATCGTCGGCCCGCACGCGCCCGGCGAGCGGGTGCGCATCTCGAGCACGCAGCGCTTCTACCGGCTGCTCGGCGCCTCCTCGACGACCTGCTCGCGCTAGAGCCTGCCGGCGGCAGCGCCGCTCGAGGTCAGCCGCGTCGAGAACGGTCGTGCGTCCCCGCGCGAGTGCGACGGCACCGACCTTCTCCTCCTCGCGGAGCACGCGGTTCACGGTTGCCCGCGAGGTGCCGGCCATCGCGGCGATGTCCTCCTGCGTGAGAGGAACGACACCGTTCTCATACGTTGCGGCGAGCTCGAGCAGCCTCCGACGGACCCGGGTCTCCGCATCGACGTGGTGCGCCTCGACGACACGATCCGTCGAGCGGCGGAGCTGCTCGGCAAGGAGTCGCAGGAGCACGTCCTTCACGCCCGGGTGCTCGCGCTGGAGCGCGGCGAAGTCGTCGCGGAACACCGAGCGCGTCTCGCCGGCCTCGAGCGCTTCGACGGTGGCCGAGCGGCGAGCGTCCGGGAGGAGGAGGGCGAGCTCGCCGAAGCTCTGTCCCGGTCCGAGGACGTCGACGAGCACGCTGTCGCCCAACGGCGTCAGCACCCGTGCGCCGAAGCGACCGCGCACGACGAGGTGCAGGGAGTCGGCGGGATCGTCGCGATGGAACACGACCTCACCTCTCGCGAACGTCCGCCGACGCGCGATCGCGAGCAGCCGACGCACGTCTTCCGCAGGCAGATCGACGAGCAGCGGCCACTCCACGACGCCAGTCTGTGTAACGGCGGTCACATTCGCAACGTCGCGGGCGCGAACGACACCGCGCGGCGGCGCTCGTACTCTCGGGACATGAGGATCACGAGACGGGAGAACACCATGAAGCGCATCGCCACCATCGGAGCCATCGTGACCGCCTTCGCAGTTGCGCCCTCGGTCGCCGCTGCCGGGAACGTCGCAGCACAGTCGAAGCCGCAGGTGAGGGCACAGGTCGTCGGCGTTCAGGTCGCGAAGGTCCAGCGTGTGCAGGCCGCGGTCTCCGTGCAGAGGCACCTGGTGCAGGTCGCCCAGGCGAAGCGCATCTCGCTGCTCCGCCCGCAGATTCGCTAGTTCGCCCTCCATCCGAGTGGGGGAGTCGCGAGAAGGGAGCCGGAAGGCTCCTCTCTCGCGTGGTCAGAGCCCGACGATGTCGTCAGGCCGAACCGGGACGCGAGCGAGGTCGCGC
The DNA here is from genome assembly GCA_963820635.1 of uncultured Gaiellaceae bacterium. GTDB lineage: Bacteria > Actinomycetota > Thermoleophilia > Gaiellales > Gaiellaceae > GMQP-bins7. Next base: position 627,830 of record CAWGAN010000002.1, read on the forward strand.
CCGGTCGCATCACGGAGGGCTGCGACGATCGCCGCCGTCGAGACCACGGTCGGCGGCTCGCCGACGCCCTTCAGCCCGTACGGCGCGTCCGGCTCGGGATCCTCGATCAGCTCCGACACGACGGGCGGCATGTCGAGAAAGGTGGGGATGAGGTAGTCGGTGAAGCTCGCGTTCGTAATCACTCCGTCGTGGGTCTGGATCTCCTCCATCAGCGCGAGGCCGAGACCCTGCGCGGTTCCGCCCTCGATCTGCCCTTCGACCGCGGTGCGGCTCAACGCCTTCCCGACGTCCTGCGCTGTCCCGATCCAGACGACGCGCGTGAGGCCGAGCTCGGCGTCGACCTCCACAACGACGCGCATCGCGGCCACGGCGAGCGCGACGTGTGCCTGACCTTCCGTGATCTGGCCCGTCTCGGGGTCGAGCGGGAACGTGCGCGGGTGCCGGTAGACGCGCTCGACGTCGACGGCGCCTCCTACCCGCTCGCGTTCCTCGAGCGCCGCGCGGCATGCAGTCTGCACGGCACCGGCCGCCATCCAGGTCATCCGCGAGGCCGACGACGAGCCCGCCGATCCGACGTCGGCCGTGGAACCGGAGATGACCGTGACGTCTTCCGTCCCGAGCTCGAGCCGCGCCACCTGCAGGATCACCTCGCTCACGCCCTGGCCCACCTCCGCGGCCGCGCAGTGCACCTCTGCCGAGCCGTCCTCCGCGAGCACGACGCGCGCGGCGCAGAAGTCGTCGAAGCCTTCCGAGTAGCAGATGTTCTTGAAGCCGACCGCGAAGCCGACGCCGCGACGCACTCCTTCGCCGCGCGTCGTGTTCCCCGCGCCACCCGGGAGTCGGATCGCCTCACGAGGAAGCTCCTCGGGCTCGGGTGGCGGAAGCGCCGCCGCCCGACGGATGACCTCGCGCGTGGGCAGCGAGCCCGTCACGACCTGCCCGGTCGCAAGCGTGCCTCCCGGCTCGAGCGCGTTCAGGAGGCGCAGCTCGACCGGGTCGATGTCGAGCGCGGCGGCGAGCCTGTCCATCTGCGCCTCGGCCGCGAAGCAGGTCTGCACCGCGCCGAATCCGCGCATCGCACCGCACGGCGGGTTGTTCGTGTAGACCGCGAGGCCGTCGATCAGGACGTTGTCGACCGCGTACGGGCCGACGGCGAACGAGCACGCGTTCGAGATGACCGCGGTCGAGCTCGACGCGTACGCGCCGCCGTCGACGAGGATCCGCATCCGCACCGCCACGAGGCGACCGTCGCGCGTCGCCCGGTGCTCCGCCCAGATCCGCGCCGGGTGGCGGTGGATGTGGCCGACGAATGACTCCTCGCGGTTGTAGACGATCTTCACGGGACGCCCCGTGCGGAGCGCGAGCATCGCCGCGTGAATCTGCATGGAGAGGTCCTCGCGCCCACCGAAGGCGCCACCAACGCCGGCGAGGTGAACCCGCACCTGCTCGGGCTCGAGCTCGAGGCAGGGCGCGACCTGGTCGCGGTCGACGTGGAGCCACTGCGTCGCGACGTGGATGTCGACGCCACCCTCGCCGTCCGGGATCGCGATCCCGGACTCGGGCCCGAGGAACGCCTGATCCTGCTGGCCGACGTCGTAGACGCCCTCGACACCGACGTCTCCGGCGGCGTCGGGGTCGCCGCGCGTGACGACCATCGAGCGCACGACGTTCGGACGCGGATCGTCGCGGTAGCCGTGCCCCATCGTCGGGCGGTCGGGATGGAGCGGCTCCATCTCCGTGGCGCGCTCGGGGTCGGTCACGGGCTCGAGCGGCTCGTACTCGACCCGTACGGCAGCGGCCGCGCGGCGCGCCTGCTCGGGCTCCTCCGCGGCGACGATCGCCACCGCCTCGCCGAAGTAGCGGACGCGATCGATCGCGAGCACGGGCTGGTCCGCGAACTCGAGGCCGTACGTCTTCACTCCGGGGACGTCCTCGTGCGTGAGAACCGCGTGGACGCCGGGCATCGTGCGCGCTTCGGTCGTGTCGATCGCGACGACGCGAGCATGCGCGTGCGGACTGCGCACGGTGTGACCCCAGAGCATCCCGGCGGCGTGGAGATCGCTCGAGTAGGCGAACTCGCCCGTGACCTTCGGTACGGCGTCGGCGCGGCGCGTGCTCGTCGCCGCGTGCCCGCGACGGAGCGTACGAGTCGCGGTGCTCACCGCTCCGCCGCCAAGTGAACGGCGTCGAGGATCTTCTGGTACCCGGTGCAGCGGCAGAGGTTCCCTGACAGCGCCTCGCGGATCTCGTCGTCCGTCGGGGTCGGAACTCGACGGAGGAGATCGGCCGCGGCGACGACGAAACCCGGCGTGCAGAACCCGCACTGCACCGCGCCGGTGTCGGCGAACGCCTCCTGCACCGGGTGCAGGGCACCATCGCTGCGGAGACCCTCGACCGTCACGACCTCGTGCCCGTCGGCCTGAACGGCGAGGACGAGGCACGAGCACACCAGCTCGTCGTCGAGGAGGACCGAGCACGAGCCGCACTCCCCCTGCTCGCATGCGTTCTTCGACCCGGGCAGCTCGAGCCGGTCGCGAAGCGTCGTCAGGAGGCTCTCGCCCGCCCAGACGTCGGCCTCGCGCCGCTCGCCGTTGACGGTCACTTCGATCCTCACGCGAGGCACCTGTCGAGCGCGCGCTGCGTGAGCACGCGAAGCGCGTGACGGCGATATGCGGCCGTTCCGCGCACGTCGTCGATCGGGCTCGCGGCATCGGCCACGCGCTCGGGAAAGGCCGCAGCGTCCTCGAGCGGCGCCGTGACGAGCCGCACGACGGGCGAGGACGATCCGAACGAGGCCCTCAGCTCGTCACGCTCGCGATCCGCCACGACGGCGAGCGAGCAGACCGCGATCACCATTGCGTTGCGCGGCCCGATCTTCATGAACGTCTGCGCCTGGCCGCTCGGCTCGACGAGCACGGAGACGATCAGCTCGTCCGGCTCGAGGGCGTTCCGCTTCACGCCGACGAGGAACTCCTCGAGAGCGACGCGGCGCACGCCGCGAATGCTCGCGAGCTCGACGTCCGCTCGCTCCACCATGAGCGGCGGAAGCGCGTCGCCGGCGGGCGAGGCCGTCCCGAGGTTCCCGCCGATCGTCCCGCGGTTGCGAATCTGCGGCGAGCCGACCGTGCGCGACGCCTCGGCCAGCGCCGGGAGCGCATCGGCGAGCTCGCCGCGCATCGCCTCGGCGTAGGTGAGACCGGCTCCGATCCTGAGCGCCCCGTTCTCGCGCGACCACCCGCGGAGCTCGGCCACCTCGTTCAGATTGAGGATGGCCTCGGGTCGCGCGCGATCGAAGTTGAGCGCGACCATGACGTCCGTCCCGCCCTGGATCGGAAGCGCGTCCGGGTACTCGGCCTTCAGCGCGAGGGCTTCGTCGAGCGAGCGGGGCGTCAGGACGTCCACGCGATCGTTCTACCTTTCCTCGCGCACGTACGGAACCCCGAGTGCAGCCGGCGCCCCGAGCCTGCGCTTCGACAGGCCGGTCGAGACGAGCACCAGCACGATGATCGTCATCAGGTACGGGAGCGCGTAGAGGAACTCGGGAGTCACGTCCACCTCCCGAGCCTGGAGCGCGAACGGGAGCGCCGACAGCGCCCCGAACAGGTACGCGCCGACGAGACAGAGGTCGGCCCGCCAGAACGCGAAGATCACGAGCGCGATCGCGATCCAGCCTGCTCCGCCGACGAGCGTGTCACCGGCAGTCCAGCCGGGCGTGATGGAGAGGCTGTAACACGCCCCGGCGACGCCGGAGAAGGCGCCTCCGACGACGACGTGGACGTACCGATACAGGGTGACGTTGACTCCCATCGCGTCGGCCGACGCGGGCGCCTCGCCCACGGCGCGGACGTTGAGACCCCACCGCGTGCGACCGAGGTAGAGGGCGACGAGGAGCGTCAGGATCCACGACGCATACACGAGCGCGGACTGATCGAAGAGGATCGGGCCCACCACGGGCAGATCCCCGAGCCCGAGTACGTCGAGCTCGCTGAACTGATGGATCGCAGGCAGATCGGCGAGACCCAGCTCCGTTCCGACGTACGCGGACAGGCCGAGCCCTCCGGCGAAGATCGTGAGCGCGAGCCCGGAGACGATCTGGTTCGCCCGGAGCGTGATGACCAGGAATGCGTGGATCGCAGCGAGCGCCCCTCCCGCGAGCGCCGAGACGACCACGGCCAGGAAGAGCACGGCCGGCCCGGAGCCGTCGACTCGCTGCGTGACCCAGAAGCCGACCGCGGCTCCGAAGAGCATCATCCCCTGGACCCCGAGATTGAGGACTCCCGAGCGCTCGGCCAGAAGCTCCCCGAGCGCCGCGTACAGGAGCGGCGTCCCGTAGAGCACCGCCTGCGCGAGCACGATCACGAGCAGGCTGTCGTTCACGCTCATGTGGCGCCCTCGGCGATCGGCTTTCCGGCGCGCACGCGCGTGATCCGGACTCGGTAGCGAAGGAGCAGCTCGCCACCCAGCGCGCAGAACAGGATGATTCCCTGCATCACGCCCACGAGCCCGGAGGGGAAGTCGGGACCCTGCAGCGTGTAACCCGCGTTCTGCAGACCGCCGATGAGCACCGCCACGAGGCAGACCGCGAACGGGTTGTACCGCGCCAGCGCGGCGACGACGATGCCCGTGTAGCCGAACGCCGCCGCCTGCAGACCCGTCGGGCTGCCGTCGAGCGTATGTGTGAAGTCGCCGATCTGGCTCGCGCCGCCGATACCCGCGATCGCTCCGGAGAGCGCCATCACGGCGAGGATCTTCCGGCGCGTCCGCATTCCCGCATACCGCGCCGCGCGTGGCGAGTCGGCGATGACGCCGACCTCGAAGCCGAACCGCATCCGCGTGTAGAGAACCCACAGTACGAAAGCGGTGAGGATCCCGATCAGGAACCCGAGCGGGACGACGACCGACGTGCCGAACGTCGACCAGTTCGGACGCCTCGGGCATCGGCTTCCCCTGCGGGAATGCGCGTGCCTGAAGGGTGGACGTGTCGCGCCAGTAGGAGGAGCTGTCGAAGATCAGGTACGTGAGCAGCAGCCCCGCCACGTAGTTGAGCATCAGCGAGGTGATGATCTCGTTCGTCCGCGCAAAGGCCCGAAGGACGCCGGGGATGAGCGCCCACAGTGCGCCGAGCACGGCTGCCGCCGCGCACATGGCGACGACGAAGAGCGGCGTCGACGTGGCATCTCGATCGCCGAGCTGCAGGGCGATCCAGGACGCACCGACCGCGCCGAGGTAGAGCTGTCCTTCCGCGCCGATGTTGAACAGCTGCATGCGAAAGGCGGCCGCGGCAGCGAGACCGGTGAACAGGATCGGCGTCGCGGAGATCAGCGTCGCCGAGAGCGCTTCGTTCCCGGTGAAGCCCGCCTCGAGGATCTTCCGATACGTGTCCCCCGGCGAGTGCCCGGTGAGCGCGAGGACGACGCCCATGATCGCGAACGCGACGACCAGCGAGCCCACCGGAACGGCGACCGACAGCCACCGCGGCTGGGTGAGGCGACGCTCGAGCTTCACCCGCCGGCTCCTCCTGCCATGAGCAGCCCGATCTCCTCGATCGACGCGGCGCCGGCATGGAGCTCGCCGGCGATCTCGCCCTCGTAGACGACGAGGATCCGGTCGGCGAGCGCGCGGATCTCGTCGAGGTCCTCGCTCATCAGCAGGATCGCGACTCCTTTGGCAGCAGCGTCGCGCAGGTACGAGTGCACCGTCTCGATCGCGCCGACGTCGAGCCCGCGGGTGGGCTGGGCGACGACAAGGACGTGCGGCTCGTCGTCGAACTCCCGGCCGAGGATGAGCTTCTGGAGGTTCCCGCCGGAGAGATTGCGCACCGGCGTCTCGGGCCCAGGGGTCTTCACGTCGTAGCGTCTGACGATCCTGACCGCGACTTCGCGCATGCGTCGGAGCGCGAGGAGCGGCCCATGCGAGAGCGAGCGCCGCCGGTAGGTCTTCATGACGACGTTGCTCGTGACGCTCAGACTCGGGGCGAGCCCCGTGCCGAGTCGATCCTCGGGAACATGCGCGACTCCGGCGCGGATCGCCTCGCGCGGATCGCCGCCCCGCAGGAGCCGGCCGGAGATGCGAACGCTCCCCGCATCGATGTCGCGCATCCCCGAGAGCGCCTCGGCCAGCTCGCGCTGGCCGTTGCCCGCGACGCCGGCGACTCCGACGATCTCGCCTTCGCGGATGGCGAACGAGACGTCGTTCACGGCAATCTCGCCGCGGTCGCCAATCACGGTCAGCCCGTCCACCTCGAGCGCCTGCACGTCCGCCAGCCGCCGCGCCTGCTCGAGCGGTGGCGCGAAGTCGACCTCGCGTCCGACCATCAGCGTCGCGAGCGAGCGCAGCGTGGACGGGGCGGCATCGACGGTCGCAACCGTCTTGCCGCCGCGCAGCACTGTCACGCGGTCGGCGACGGCCTTCACCTCGTGGAGCTTGTGCGAGATGAAGATGACGGTCTTCCCCTCGTCGGCCATGGCACGGAGCGTCTCGAAGAGCCCCTCGGCCTCCTGTGGCGTGAGCACGGCGGTGGGCTCGTCCAGGATCAGAACCCGGGCGTCGCGATAGAGCGCCTTCAGGATCTCGACACGCTGCTGCTCGCCGATCGAGAGCTGCCAGATCTTGGCCTTCGGGCTCACGGCGAGCCCGTAGCGCTGACCGAGCTCCTCCACGCGCCGCTCGGTCGCCGACGGGCGCAGAATGGCGCGACCTCCCTCGCTGCGGTGATCACCGAGCACGACGTTCTCCGCGACGGAGAACGGCTCGACCAGCCGGAAGTGCTGATGCACCATGCCGATCCCCGCGTCGATGGCATCGCGCGGGGAGTGGAACCGGACCGCCTCTCCGTACAGCTCGATCTCGCCCTCGTCCGGGCGATAGAGACCGGTCAGGATGTTCGAGAGCGTCGTCTTGCCCGCGCCGTTCTCGCCGAGAAGCGCGTGCACCTCGCCGGACGCGGCCTCGAAGGTCACGCCGTCGTTCGCGACGACACCGGGGAACCGCTTCGTGATGCCCGCCATGCGCACGGCGGGAGGAGGAGAGGCGCCGGGCGAACCGGCGCCTCTCTCGTCTACCGAGGATGCGGGGACCTGCCCCACAGAGCTAGCCCGGAGGCGCGACCGTCGAGACCTTCCCGACGACACCCTTGGCGAGCCACTGCATCGAGTAGAGGTCCGGAAGGACCTTGAGCGTCTTACCCGCCGGCACGACGACCTTCCCCTTCTGGTCGACGAGCGGCCCAGTGAAGACGTGGAACTTTCCGGTGACGATGGCCTTCCGCTTCGCGGCGATGGCCGCCTTCGTCTTCGCCGTGACCTTGGGGCCGTACGGAGCGAGACCGGTGAAGCCGTCCTTGATCGTCCCGTAGTAGAAGCCGGACTTCCAGCTTCCGTTGATCGCGGCCCTGACGCGCTTCACGTAGTACGGGCCCCAGTTGTACGTCGCCGCCGTGAGCCACTGTGTCGGGGCCGACTTGCGGGCGTCCGAGTCGTAGCCGACCCAGGGGACCTTCTTCGACTCGGCGACCACGCCGGCCGCGGGACTGTCCACGTTCTGACCGAGCACGTCGACGCCAGCTGCGATCAGGTTCTTCGCGGCGGCCGTCTCCTTCGGAGGCGAGAACCACGAGTTCGTCCAGAGCAGCCGCACCTTGGCCTTCGGGTTCATCACCTGCGCGCCGAGTGCGAACGCGTTGATGTGCCGAACGACCTCCGGAATCCCGAACGGGACGATGTAGCCGATCTGTCCGTTCTTGGTCGCGGCGCCCGCCGCCATGCCCGAGAGATAGATCGTGTCCTCGCCCGCGCCGAAGTACTCCGACTGGTTCTTCTTGACCTGCAGGCCGGTCGCCTGCTCGAACTTGACGTCGGGGTACTTGCTGTAGAGCTGGCCGTTGACGCCGTTCTCGAACATGCCGAACGAGCAGCCGAAGATCATGTCGTAGCCCTCGCGGACGAGGCCGGCGACGACCTGCGGAACCTGCGCGTTCGAGAAGATGTTCTCCTTGTAGGTCGTCTCGACCTTGTTCCCGAGCGCCTTCTCGATCGCAAGGCGCCCGCGATCGTGGGACTGCGACCAGCCGCCGTCGTTGTGCGGCCCCGGATAGATGAACGCCACCTTGAACGGATCCTGCTCGGATCTGGCCGCGCTACCGCCCGCGAGCGCGAGCGCGGTTACGGCGAGCGCCAACACGAGCCCGCCAACAACGAACTTCTTCCGCATCTGCTCCTCCTGTCCGACCTGCCCGACCTGACCCGGCGACTATACGACAGCCCGAACCGCATTACGCTCCGCTCGATGGACGCAGCTGCAACGCCGTCTCGCGGTCGCTCGTGGGGACGAGCCGGCCGACCTCGTCGTGCGAGGCGGACGCGTCCTGTCGGTCTTCACGCGCGAGTGGCTCGAGGCGGACATCGCAGTCGTCGACGGGGTCGTCGCAGGGATCGGGAGGTACGAAGGACGCGAGCTCGCTCGACGCGTCCGGGAGCTACGTCGTCCCCGGGTTCATCGACGCGCACATGCACCTCGAGTCGGTCAAGCTCATGGTGGACGAGTTCGCGCGGCTCGTGCTCCCGCTCGGCACGACCGCCGTCGTGGCGGATCCGCACGAGATCGCGAACGTGCTCGGCGTCGACGGCGTGCACTGGCTGCTCGACGCGAGCTCGAATCTCCAGCTGGACGTCTACTTCATGGCGCCGTCATGCGTGCCTGCGTCGCCGTTCGAGTCTCCGCGGCGAGCGCTGACGCCTGGTGACCTCGAGTCGCTGATGCGGCGACGCCGGGTGCTCGGTCTCGCGGAGATGATGAACTTCCCCGGCGTCGTCGCCGGTGCTCCCAGCGAGCTCGAGAAGCTCGCGCTCGACGGCGCTCGGCATGTCGACGGGCATGCGCCCGGACTCCTCGGGCGCGAGCTCCAGGCATACGCGGCCGCCGGCATCTACTCCGACCACGAGGCGCTCACGGTCGAGGAGGGGCGCGAGCGCCTGCGGGCCGGGATGTGGCTGCTCGTCCGCGAGGCGTCGATGGCGCGCAACCTGCACGCGCTGCTGCCTCTGGTCGAGGAGTACGGCCCGTGGCGCATCGCCTTCTGCACGGACGATCGCGATCCCGAGGACATCGCCGACTCGGGCCACGTCAACGGGATGGTTCGCGAGGCGGTCGCGGCAGGTATCCCGCCCGAGGACGCCGTGCTCATGGCCTCGCATCACCCGGCCCTGTGGCACGGCCTCTCGCGGCACGGCGCGATCGCGCCCGGGTATGTCGCGGACCTTCTCGTGCTGCCCGACCTCGTCGGCTTCCAGCCGACGACGGTGTTGAAGCGGGGCCAGGCGATCGAGGACGTGCCGCGCGTCGACATCCCCGACTGGGTACGGCAGTCCGTTCGCGTCGCGCCTCTCTCGCCTGGAGACTTCGCAGTCCCTTGGAGCGGGGGTCCGGCGCGAGCGATCGGCCTCGTCGAGGACCAGGTCGTCACGGAGTCGCTGGAGCGCGACCCCGTCGTGGAAGGCGGCCAGGCGGTCGCGAGCCCGCAGCACGACCTCGCGAAGATCGCCGTCGTCGAGCGTCACCTCGCGACGGGACGGGTCGGGCTCGGCTTCGTTTCCGGGTCGGGCTTGCAGCGTGGAGCGCTCGCGTCGAGTGTCGCGCACGACGCACACAACCTGGTTGTCGTCGGCATGTCCGATCGGGACATGGCCTTCGCCGTCGAACGGCTCGTCGAGATCGGAGGCGGCATCGTCGCCGTGGACGGTCTGCGCGTTCTCGCCGAGTGCCCGCTACCGGTCGCCGGGCTCCTTTCCGATGCGCCGCTCGCCGAGGTCATCGCGCAGAGCCGCGCCTGCAACGAAGCGGCACACGGCCTCGGCTGGACAGGCGCGACGCCGTTCCTCACGCTCGCCTTCCTGGCGCTTTCCGTGATCCCGCACCTGAAGATCACGGACCGCGGCCTCGTCGACGTCGACCGCTTCGAGCTCGTTCCGCTCGCGGTGTCCGACACGGTGTCTGACACCGGATGACCGTTCTGTACACGTCCGGTTGGGTCGTTACCTGTGACGACGCCTGCAACGGAGTACGAGTCCGGCTGGCTCCTCGTCGAGGACGGCGTGATTGCAGCGATCGGCGGGGGAGCGGAGCCCGAGGCCGACGAACGCGTCGACCTGAACGGCGCGGTCGTCACTCCCGGCCTCGTCAACACGCATCACCACCTCTACCAGACCCTCACGCGCGCCCGGGCGCAGGAGTCCGACCTCTTCGGATGGCTGCGCGAGCTCTACCCGGTCTGGTCGCGGATCGACGCCGAGTCCGAGTACGCCGCAGCCCGCACGGGCCTCGCCGAGCTCGCGCTCTCCGGGTGCACGACCGTCTTCGACCACCACTACGTCTTCCCACGCGGCCGCACGGGCCTCATCGAGGCGGAGGTACAGGCGGCGCGCGAGCTCGGCGTCCGGATCGTCGCCTCGCGGGGCTCGATGGATCTCGGGGAGTCCGACGGCGGCCTACCGCCCGACGAGCTGGTCGAGGACATCGACAGCGTGTTGGCAGACACGGAGCGCCTCGTCGCCGAGCTGCACGAGAAAGAGCCCGGTGCGCGGGTCCAGATCGCGGTGGCGCCGTGCTCGCCCTTCTCGGTCACGAGGAAGCTCATGACCGAGTCGGCGACGCTTGCCCGCCAGCTCGGCCTGACGCTCCACACGCACCTGGCCGAGACCGTGGAGGAAGAGGCCTACTGCATGGAGCTCTACGGCTGCACGCCCGTCGAGTACCTGACCGACCTGGACTGGCTCGGCCCGGACGTGTGGTGCGCCCATTGCGTCCACCTCTCGCCTGACGACACTGCGGACTTCGCCGCTTCGAAGACGGGCGTCGCCCATTGCCCGACCTCGAACCTCCGCCTCGGCGCCGGCGTCGCTCCCGTCCGCGACTACCTCGACGCCGGAGTTCGCGTCGGCCTCGGCGTCGACGGCTCGGCGTCGAACGAGCGGAGCGACCTCCTCAACGAGGTGAAGCAGGCGCTCCTCGTGGCGCGCGGCCGCAGTGGGCCGCGGGCGCTGACCGCACGCGAGGCATTGCGACTGGGCACACGCGGCGGAGCAGCCGTCCTCGGCCGGGACGACATCGGCTCGCTCGAGCCGGGGAAACGTGCCGACTTCGCGGTCTGGCGCACCGACGGCCTCGAGCTCGGCGGAGCCGACGACCCGGTCGCCGGGCTCGTCTTCTCGGCGCCGCACCGGGTGGATCGGCTCGTCGTCGAGGGAGAGGATGTCGTGCGCGGCGGCGCTCTCGTCCATGCGGACGAACACGAGATCGCGCGTGCCCATCGGGTGCAAGCGCGAAGATTCGCCACATGAGCGTCTCCGTCTCGACGCACGTGCTCGACACCGCGGCCGGGAAGCCGGCCGCTGGGGTGCGCGTGGAGCTCGCGCAGAACCGCGCAGTCGTCGCGTCCGGTGAGACGGACGGCGACGGCCGTATCGCCGACCTCGCCCGAGACCTCGAGCCCGGCCGCTACGAGCTTCTGTTCTGGCCACCGTCGCCGTTCTTCACTCGCGTCGAGCTGGAGATCGAGCTCGGCGACGGCCACCATCACATCCCGCTCCTCGTCTCGCCGTACGGATGCGCGAGCTACCGCGGCAGCTGACCGTCGACGAGCTGAGTGAGCTCTTCGAGGGCCGCACGCGCCTGGTCGAGCGCCTGGCGGAGCGCGAGAATCCCCTCGAGCAGGCCGACAAGGTGGTCACGGCGCTCGACGATGCGGAGAAGATCGAGGCGCTTGGCCGCGCATCCCGCGATCGGTCAACGATCGGGCCTGTCTGCACGCTCAGCCGGAGAGCAGGGCGCGGACAGCGATCCGGTCGTGCTCTCGGACCTCGCCTACCTGAACCAGGTGTACGAGGAGAAGTTCGGCTTCCGCTTCGTCGTCTTCGTGAACGGACGGCCGAAGGCCGAGATCCTCGAGGTGCTCCGCGACCGGATCGCGAACACCCGCGAGGACGAGCTCGACACCGGCTGCCGCGAGCTCGTGGCGATCGCGAGGGATCGATGGATCCGTACCTGAGAGACGTCCTCGACGTCCTCCTGCGGATGCTCCACGTGGTCGCGGGGATCGCGTGGATCGGCGCGTCGTTCTACTTCGTCCGCCTCGACCTCGCGCTGCGCGCGCCGAAGCGGAAGGAGGACGCGGACGCGGGCGTCGCCGGCGAGTTCTGGGGCGTCCACGGCGGCGGTCTCTACCACTCGCAGAAGTACCGCCTCGCCCCGGCCGAGATGCCCGAGCCGCTCCACTGGTTCAAGTGGGAGGCCTACACGACCTGGCTCTCGGGCTTCGCGTTGATGGTCGTCCTCTACTACTTCGACGCGGGCCTGCGGCTGGTGGATCGGGACGCGGCCGATCTCGAGGAATGGCAGGCGATAGCTCTGAGCGTCGCCGGAATCGCAGTCGCGTGGGTCGTCTACGACGTTCTCTGCCGCACGGTGGGACAGCGGAGCCAGGTGGCGCTTGCCATGATCGGGACCGGTCTCGTCGCCCTGGCCGCGTGGGGCGCCGGCGAGCTCTTCGCGCCGCGCGCCGCGTATCTCCAGGTCGGCGTGATGCTCGGGACGATCATGGCCGCGAACGTCTTCTTCGTGATCATCCCCGCGCACCGGAAGCTCGTCGCCGCGATGGAGGAGGGTCGGGAGCCCGATGCGGCCCCGCTGCTCGAGGCCAAGAACCGCTCGGTGCACAACAACTACCTCACGCTGCCGGTGCTCTTCACGATGCTGGCCGGACACTTCGCGTTCGTGTTCGGCGCGGACGAGGCGTGGCTCGTCTTCGTCGTCATCGCGCTCCTGACGGCGCTCATACGCGTGTTCTTCAACCGCTGGCACGCGGGGCGACGCGAGTGGTGGATCCCTGCGGTCGCCGCCGTCGGCGTGGTCGCTCTCGCGTTCTGGCTGCAGCCCGAGGAGGCCGGTTCGGACGTGACCGGCCCGGTCGCGTTCGAGCAGATCCAGCCGGTGATCGCTGCGCGCTGCGCGACGTGTCACTCCGGTATCTCGGCTCCGCTCGGCGTCCGGCTGGAGACGCAGGAGGAGATCGAAGCACGGGTCGACGACATCGAGCGTCAGGCAGTGTTGACCCAGGCGATGCCGCCCGGCAACGCAACCGGGATGACCGAGGACGAGCGGGAGCTCCTCGCCGCCTGGGTAGCGAGCCGTTAGGGTCGACCGATGCTCCAGATCACCGCAGCCGGGTTCGAGTTCACCGCGCGCTTCGAGGAAGAAGCAGCGCCCGACACCGTCGCGGCCTTTCGCAGGATGCTCCCGCTCGACTCGAAGATCATCCATGTCCGCTGGTCGGGCGAGGGCGGGTGGATCCCGATGGGCGACCTCGACGTCGGCATCGGCCCGGAGAACGCCACGAGGTATCCGAGTCCCGGCGAGCTGATCTTCTACCCGGGCGGCGTGAGCGAGACCGAGCTTCTGCTCGCGTACGGCTACGTCGCGTTCGCGAGCAAGGCGGGTGCGCTCGCAGGGAACCACTTCGCGACGATCGTCTCCGGGAACGAGAACCTGCGCGAGCTCGGCCGGCGGATGCTCTGGGACGGCGCCCAGGACATCTCGTTCAGCGAGTCATAGCGGCGAGCGCGTCCGCGAGGATGTCGACCGCGAGCAGGACGTCCTCATCCGAGGAGAGCTCGTCCGGTGAGTGGCTCACGCCGCCCGAGAGACTTCGAACGAAGAGCATCCCGGCATCGACGCCCGCCGCGGCAAGCACTCCGGCGTCGTGGCCGGCGCCCGACGCGAGCTCGACGAGCGGCAGCCCACGCGCCTCGATCGCGTCGCGAAGCACCGAGCGGCAGCGCTCGCCGAGCTCGACCGGCTCCGTGCGGTGGCCGGGCTCGAAGTCGATCGCAGCGATCAGCGTGTCCAGCCGCGCCCGATCCGGGGCGCGAACGTCGAGCGAGATTCGAGCCCGTGACGGGATCACGTTGCCGGCGCCTGGCTCGACGTCGAGCTCGCCCACCGTCGCAACGGCATCCTCGATGCCTCGCGCCGCGTCGCGGATCGCGAGGATCCGCTCGGCCGCCGCGACAAGGGCATCGTCGCGGCGCTCCATGGGCGTCGTTCCCGCGTGCCCCGCGGTTCCCTCGAAGAAGATCTCCGCACGCGCGTAGCCCACGATCGACGTGACGACCCCGAGCGGTGCATCTGCCGTCGGCGAGCCTCGGGCCTTGCTCGACGTGGAGTTCGAGAAACGCCTTCGGCAAGAACCCACCCGCGGCGACGAGCGCCCGGCTTCCGATGCAGCCGACCTCCTCGCCGCGAAAGACGACGACGGACCCTGCGCCGGTGCGCTCGACCGCCTCGATCGCGGCAACGACGCCGAGCGCGCCGTCGAACCGACCGCCTCGAGGAACCGTGTCGAGATGTGAGCCCGACCACACGTCAGGCGACCGCCCAGCGTGCCCGAAGAGGTTGCCGTGCCGGTCGACCTCGACTTCGAGCCCGGCGGCCGCCAGCCACGACGCACAGAGCCGGTGCGCCTCGTCCTCTTCCGCGGAGAGGTGCGGACGGTTCGCGCCGGGGCCACCGCCGATCGCGTACAGCTCGTCGAGTCGCTCGAGAACCCGCATTGGCGGAGCGTAGAGGCGAGCGCATGGTCGCGGCCGCGAAGCGGACGCCTTCAGGGATCTTCGCGCGAGCGGAATCCGCACGCGCGGATTCTGCTCTTGCGCAGTGAGCAGCCTAGTAACCGCGGAGCGGACGCAGGGACAGACGTCCGATGAGCGGCACGAGCGCGGCCAACAGGAAGGCAAGCGCCCACGACGTCCCGGACACGGTCGCGGCGAACACGATCGGCGCGACGATCGCGATGCCTGACAGCACCGACTGCTGGAAGCCGATCGCGGCTCCACTTCGAGCCGGCCCGGCGAGCTCGGCCGCGGTCGTGAATGCAAGAGCGTTCCAGCCCATCGACAGGCCGCCCGCGACGGCGAGCGCAGGAACCAGCAGCCACAACGGACCGCCGGCAAGCAACGCGACCACACCGAGACTCATGGCCACGACGACCCCGACCTGCCGCAGCGGGCCGATGCGCGAGCCGACGACGTCCGACCAGCGACCGGTCCCGATCCGGATTCCGACCGCGAGCACCTGCGCCGCGGCGATCACCAGCGCGGCGTCGCGTTCGGAGAGCCCGTGCTCGTCGTGGAGGAACACGACGCCGAACCCGATGATCGCGATCTGCGCGTAGACATAGACGCCGCTGCCGAGCGCGAGGCGCCAGAGACGGCCGTCTCGAAGCGTCCGCGCGAGCGTCGCCGGCTCGAGCTCGTGCTCCGCGCTGGCGCGGCTGCGAATGACGACCGCACCGACGACCGCGCCCAGTGCACACAGCGCCGCGAAGAAAAGGAACCCGGCCGTGGCATCGCTCGACGAGACGAGCTGGGGCACGACGAGAGCAGCGACGAGCCCGCCGAGAGGTACGGCGGTCTGCCGCACGCCGAGCGCGAGACCGCGCTCGTCGGCACCGAACCAGTGCATCACCGCGCGGCCGCTCGCCGAGTTGACACTCGCACCGGCACCGCCGGCGAGCGCGAGCAGCACGACGAGCGACTCGAAGTCCGGTGCGTACGACGCACCGACGAGGAACGCCGCACACCCGCCGAGACCAAGCCCGAGAACGACTCGTTCGCCGAATCGGTCCGCCGCGATCCCCCACGCGAGCATCGTCACGAGCGCCCCGACCCACTCCGCTGCGAGCAGCACGCCGATCTGCGCGAGCGAGAGGTCGTACTCCTCGCGAAGCGTCGGCACGAGCACGGGAAGCCCGATCGCGAGCGTGGAGAAGCTCGCCTGCGCCAGCGTCCCGGCGGCGAGCACCGCCCACCGGTAGCGCCCGCCCGCTACAGCCCGAAGGGGTTGATCGGACGCGCGCCGGTGGAGACGATGACGCTCTTCGTCTCGAGGTACAAGTCGAGCGTCTCGAGCCCGAGCTCGCGCCCGAAGCCGGACTGCTTGTAGCCGCCGAACGGGATCCCCGGAAACGCCGTGTACGGCATGTTGATCCCGACCGTGCCCGACTTGATCCGCGCCGCGATGCGATGGCCGCGCGCGGGATCGCCCGTCCAGACCGTCGCCATCAGCCCGTAGCGGACGTCGTTCGCGATGCGGATCGCGTCCTTCTCGTCCTCGAACGGAATGAGGGTGACGACCGGGCCGAAGACCTCCTCCTGCGCGATCTCGGCCTCGTTCGTCGCGGCGACGACCGTCGGCGGATAGAACGCACCCGGTCCGTCGGGGAGCGCGCCGCCCGCGAGTACCTCGGCGCCGTCCCCGGCTCGCTCGACGAAGCCGTGCACGCGGTCGCGGTGCGCCGTGGAGACGAGCGACCCCATCTGCGTCTCGGGATCGAGCGGATCGCCGACCTTGATGCCGCCGGCCAGCTCGGCCATCTTCGAGACCGCCTCGTCGTACAGCGGCTTCTCGACGAGCATCCGCGAGCGCGCCTCGCAGCTCTGGCCGGCCGCGTAGAAGATCGACCAGGCCGAGCTCGGCAGCGCGCTCGCGAGATCGGCATCGGCGAACACGACGCTCGGGCTCTTTCCGCCAAGCTCGAGCGTGACGCCGCTTCACCGGATCGGACGCGAGTCGCATGATCTCGCCACCCGTCTTGGTCGAGCCCGTGAACGCGATCTTGTCCACACCCGGGTGCTTCACGAGGTATGCGCCCGTCGTCGGACCGTCGCCGGGAACGACGTTGACTGCACCGGCCGGGAACCCGACCTCGGCGGCGAGCTCGCCGAGCCGGATCGCCGTCAGCGGCGTCTGCGGATCGGGCTTCAGCACGACCGAGCAGCCCGCCGCGAGCGCCGGCGCGAGCTTCCAGGTCGCCATCATCAGCGGGTAGTTCCAGGGGACGATCTGCGCGGCGACGCCGACCGGCTCCTTCAGCGAGTAGAAGAGGAGTGAGCCCCCGATCGGGTTCGAGCGTCCGGAGATCGACGCGATCGCGGAGGCGTAGAAGCGGAAGTTCTCGACGGCCTGATGCAGCTCTGCCTTCACCGAGGAGATCGCCTTGCCGACGTTGCGCGCTTCGAGCTCCGCGAGCTCGGCGCGATTCGCGTGGATCGCGTCTGCGAGCGCGTGCAGAAGGCGCGAGCGCTCGGTACCCGGCGTGCGCCCCCAGTCACCCTCGACCGCGGCGCGCGCAGCCTCGACAGCGCGATCGACGTCAGCCTCGCCGGCCATCGCTGCGCTGGCGAGCGGCTCTCCTGTCGCCGGCTCCACGAGATCGCGCACCTCGCCCGCTGCCGACTCGGTCGACTCACCGCCGATGAAGAGCCCGTACTCGCGGTCGGTCGCGACGGCCACGAATCGGAATCTACCGGCGACTACGCATCGCGAAGCGGTCGTCCGACCGTCGCTCGAAGACGCGCTCGGCGCGCCCCTCGAACCATCCCGTCCGAACGTCGTCGTGCGGCGTGTCGAACAGCGGGACGAACGGCTTGAGATCGAGGATCGGCGTACCGTCGAGAAGGTCGACTCCGTCGAGGACGACAGCGTCCTCGCGGACGGAGACGATGCGCGCGAGGGACAACCCGATCGGGTTCGGCCGGTGCGGGGATCGCGTGGCGAACGTCCCGTGCGTCCGGTCGTCGAGGAACGTCGGGACCGTCGCATCCCACCCGAAGCTCTCGTGCAGGTGCGCGATCAGCCACACGTGTGAGAAGCCGTCGAGGTCGACGAGGCACCCTCGGTGCGGTTCCGAGATCTCGACCACCGACTCGCCGCTCGCGTCGGCGATCGGCTGCAACGGCATTCCCGCGAGGTCGTCGTGCGCGGACACGACGTAGCCGATCGGCCGGTAGACGATCGGCTCGACCGTACGCCGGTCGAGGAGCGCCTCGACGAAGGACAGCGCCGCGCGCACGACCGAGAGTCTCCAGAGGACGAGCGTGTCCTCGAAGCCTGTCGCCGCATCGAGCTGCTGTTCGAGCACGCGCTCGGTCGCCACCAGGCCGAGCGCCTGTTCGCGAAGCAACGATTCGGGATCCAGGCCATCTCGCTCGTGGAAGAGGAGCTTCAGCATCAGCTCGGAGCGCAGATCGCGAACGTGCTCGATCGGCGATTCGCGCCAGCGTGCGAACGCGGCCCTTCCGCGTCGGGTCGGCCCGAGCGTCGTGCGCGCAGGGCCCGCGTCGCTTGCGACGGTTCCCTTCACCTCGACGAGCCCTGCCTCACGAAGCTGCCCGAGCGCGCGATAGGTCAAGGGCCGCGTGCACGAGTACACCCGGCCGATCTCACCCGCCGGCGACAGCGCCTGCGCAATCGCCCACCCGTGTGCCTGCCGCTCACAGAGAAGCCCGAGCGCGGCCCACTCGGGCAGGGAGGGCGCGGTGCGAGGCGGCCGGCTCACTTCGCCAGCATGACCTCGGTCGACTTGATGATCGCGGTGACCTCGTCGCCTTCGGCGAGGCCGAGCTCCTCGGCGCTCGCACGCGTGACGACGGACACGACCTCGTGCTCTCCGACCTGGACGACGACCTCGGCCATGACGCCGCCGAGAGTGACCGCCGTGACGGTGCCGCGAAGCTGGTTGCGAGCGCTGATCTGCATCGTTCCCTCCGGTAGTCGATGAATAACTACTGTGGTAGCGTAGCCGCGTGGATCGACGGCGCTTCCTGATCGGCACGATAGGTGCAGGCTCGGCAACACTCGCGACGCCGTGGCTCGGATCGGCGGCGGCCGCGACCGAAGACGAGCTCGCGTACGCGAACTTCGGAGCGTCCGTCGAGTTCCTGCTGAAGGACTTCTACGCTCGAGCCCTCGACGCGAAGGTCGTCTCCGGACCGGGTGCCAACGTACTGCGGAAGGGCCGGTCCGCCGCGACGCAGCACGCGAAAGCGTTCTCCGATCTTCTCGCCGGCGCCGGAGATGTCGCGCCGGTCGAGGAGGACTTCGCCTTCGAGTGGCCCGCGAGGACCTTTCGAACGCAGCAATCGCTCGCCACGACAGGTGTCGGCATCCTGCGAGCGTTGCTCGGCGCGTACCAGTCCGCGGGGGCGGCGGTCTCGGATCCCGAGTATCGCGTGCTGTACGCGAGCCTCGCCGCAAGCCTCGGCCAGCAGGTCAGCGCTCTGGCAGCTCTCGCACCGCGCGTGGCCGTCGAGCCGTTTCCCGTCGCGATGGATCTCGAGGCGGCGACCGCCGCGCTCGAGCCGTACCTGGGTTAGGAGAGACGATGAGAGCCCGAATCGCAGCACTCGCCCTCGCTGTCGGCCTCGTGGTCGCGTCCGCAGCGGCGGCGGCTCCACAGCAGTCGCCCCTGACGATCTACGCAGCTGCATCGCTGACGGACGTCTTCAGAGCTTTCGATCCGGATCAGCGGTACAGCTTCGCCGGCTCGAACGCGCTCGAAACGCAGATCCGCAACGGCGCGCCGGCCGACATCTTCGCGTCCGCGGCCCCGCTCAACACGCAGAGGCTGTTCACACAAGGGCACGTCGAGAAGCCGGTCACGTTCACGTCCAACCGGCTCGCGCTCATCGTCCCGAGGTCGAACCCCGCGGGCATCCGCACGCTCTACGACCTCAGGCGCAAGCCGGTCAAGCTCGTGGTCTGCGGCCCGGCCGTCCCCGTCGGGGCGTACACACGGACGGTGCTGAGGAAGATGGGTCTGAGCTCGGTTCTCTCGAAGGTGGTGAGCCAGGAGCCCGACGTACGGGCCGTGACCAGCAAGGTCGCCCTCGGCCAGGCGGATGCCGGTTTCGTCTACATCACCGACGCACGGGCCGTGAGCGAGCAGGTCACAGTGATCCGCATTCCTGCATGGGCCCAGCCGCGTGTTCGGTACGAGATAGCCGTTGTCTCGCGGTCGTCCAGCAAAGCCGCCGCGCAGACGTGGATCCGGACGCTCCTCTCGGCGCGGGGCCAGACAGCTCTCCGTAGCTACGGATTCCTCCCGGTCCCGGGAGCGTCCTCGTAAGCGCGCTCTTCCGAACGGCGCTCGTCGTGACGACGGGCGCCGTTCTGCTCTTCCTGACGCTGCCCGTCGTTGCGGTGTTTCTCCGAGTGCCGCCCGGCGAGCTGATCTCCGCGCTCGGAAGCGACGCCGCGGCGCAGGCGATTCGCGTCACCGCCGAGACGATCACCGTCTCGATGGTGCTGATCATCGGGCTCGGAACCCCTGCCGCGTACTGGATCTCGACGCGTCGCGGAGCGCTCCGCGACGTCCTGGTCACGCTCGTCGAGCTTCCGCTCGTGCTCCCCCCGGCCGTAGCCGGCATTGGCCTCCTGGTCGCGTTCGGACGCGTCGGGCTGCTCGGCGACGAGATCACCGCGCTCGGGATCGACGTTGCCTTCACGAAGGCGGCCGTGGTGCTCGCGATCACGTTCGTCGCGAGCCCGTTCTACCTGCGTACGGCGATTGCCTCATTTGAGGCGGTCGATCCGACACTGCCGTCGGCTGCCCGGACGCTCGGCGCCGGCCCTGGGCGCGTCTTCCTCCGCGTCATGCTGCCACTCTCACGGGGCGGCCTCGGCGCCGGTGCAGCGCTCGCGTTCGCGCGAGGCCTCGGCGAGTTCGGCGCCACGATCATGTTCGCAGGCTCGCTCCAGGGCGTTACGCAGACGCTCTCGCTCGCGATCTACGAGCAGTTCGACGTCGACTTCACCGTCGCGCTCGCGATCAGCGCGCTCCTCATCACGATCAGCGCAGTCGTCCTGCTCTCCGTCAAGCTCACCACCAGATGGCGCTCCGGCTCCAGTTCACCCATCCTCTTCGGACCTTCGAGGCAAGCGCAGACCTGACGGTCGAGCAAGGGGAGACCCTTGCTCTCGTGGGTCCGTCGGGGGCCGGGAAGACGACGGTGCTTCGCGTGGTCGCCGGGCTCGTCCGGCCGCAGCACGGCCTGGTAAGCCTCGACGGGACGGTTCTGCTCGACACCGATCGCCGCATCGACGTCGCGCCCGAGCGACGACGGGTCGGTTACCTCTTCCAGGAATACGCGCTGTTCCCGCACCTCGACGTCGTCCACAACGTGCGCTTCGGTGCCCGAGATCGAGCGAACGTCGATGCGTTGCTCGAGCGCTTTCGCATCGCTCAGCTCGCACAAGCGCGCGTCGGCGAGCTTTCCGGAGGCGAGCGCCAGCGGGTCGCGCTGGCCCGCGCGCTGGCACGCGACCCCGCCGTCCTCCTCCTCGACGAGCCGCTGTCTGCCCTGGACACCCACACGCGCGCAGGCGTGCGCGCCGAGCTCCGCGAGCTTCTCGAGGACCTTGGCCTGCCGACGATCGTCGTCACTCACGACTTCGAGGACGCTGCGACCCTCGCGCATCGCGTCGGAGTGATCAGCGAGGGGCGCATCCTCCAACTCGGCACGTCCACCGAGCTCGTCTCGGTGCCGACGGACTCGTTCGTGGCGAGCTTCACGGGCGCAACGCTTCTCGCAGGTCAGGCCGTCGAGACTCAGGATGGTCTGACGAGGGTCGCCCTCGACGACGGCCTGTTCGTCTGGAGCGCGGACCACGAGACCGGTCCGGTGAACGTCGCCGTGTATCCATGGGATGTGTCGGTCGGGCGCACCGAGCCGGACGACTCACGCATGAATCACATCCGGAGCGCCGTCGTCTCGGTGGCCCCGATGGGGAATCGTGTCCGCGTCCGGGTGGGCCCGATCGTCGCCGAGGTCACGTCCGTCTCCGCCGAGCGACTGCACCTGAAGCCAGGCTCGGTCGTCACCGCGTCGTTCAAGGCGACAGCGGCTCGCCTGTTCGTTCGCTAGGCGACTTCCGTCGCGACCAACGACGGGTCGACCCAGGGCCCACCCGCGCGCTTGGCGAGATCCGCGAACGTGACGCCGCCGAGCAGCGAGATGGTCGCGTCGCGAACCTCCTCCCACACGTCGCGCAGCGTGCAGCCGACCATCATCGGACACGGCTCGGGGTTGTGGCGCGTCGCACAGCTGATCGGCGCCAGCGGCCCCTGGAAGAGACGGACGATTCGCTCGAGCGTGATCTCTTCAGGATCCTTGTTGAGCCGGTAGCCGCCCGAAGGGCCGCGCTCCGACCGCACGACTCCGGCGGTCCGCATCGTCGGCATCACCTGCTCGAGCACCGACTGCGGCACGGCCGTACGTCTCGCGAGCTCCTCCAGCTTGAGCGGCCCGCCGCCCTCGAGCGACAGCGCGAGTATCGCGCGCGTCGCGTAGTCGGTTCGTCGCGATACCCACATCTCAGACCTCCTGGCTGGTTCCCACTTGACAAGTCGTTATTGCATTCTCTACCTTCTTAACCTCTTTAGTAAGTCGACAAAGTTAGTCGAGATATTCAACCAGGAGGAGTCGAATGAGAACCAAGGTCATGTTCCTCTGCGCCGCGCTGGGCCTTCTGGCTGCCGCGCTCGCCGCGACCGCCGGCGTCGGCTCCGCCGCACCCGAGCGCAGCGCCGACGCGGACCTGAGCCTCGTCGCGTACTACGACGCCGCGCGAGGCCTACGGAAAGCTGATCCCCATGTTCCAGAAGACCGCCGCAGGGCGAAGACGTCGAC
The DNA here is from genome assembly GCA_963820635.1 of uncultured Gaiellaceae bacterium. Lineage (GTDB taxonomy): Bacteria > Actinomycetota > Thermoleophilia > Gaiellales > Gaiellaceae > GMQP-bins7. The sequence goes on from CAWGAN010000002.1 coordinate 650,347, forward strand.
TTCAAGCAGTCGTACGGCGCCTCCGGGGAGCAGGCACGGGCCGTCAAGGCCGGCCTCGACGCCGACATCGTCGCCCTCTCGCTCGCTCCCGACGTCGACTCGCTCGTGCCCGACATCGTCGATGCGAAGTGGAAGAAGCAGTCGTACAAGGGCATGGTCACGAACTCGGTCGTCGTGCTTCGTCGTGCGCGACGGGAACCCGAAGAAGATCAAGAGCTGGAACGACCTCCTTCGCCCGGACGTCGAGGTCGTCACTCCCAACCCGTTCACGTCGGGCGGTGCGCGCTGGAACGTCATGGCCGCGTACGGCGCCTGGAGGAAGGCCGGCAAGACCGACAAGCAGGCGCAGGCGAACCTGCTGAAGCTCTTCAAGAACGTCGCCGTTCAGGACGCGAGCGCACGTGCGTCGCTCAGCGACCTTCAACAGCGGCAAGGGCGACGTCCTGCTCGCGTACGAGAACGAGGCGTACTTCTCCCGCGCGCAGGGGCTGAACCTGCAGTGGGTCATCCCGAAGGCGACGATCCTGATCGAGAACCCGATCGCCGTCACGAAGACGAGCTCGGAGAAGGCGGCGGCGAACAGCTTCCTGCGCTTCCTGCGCACGCCGGGCGCCCAGCAGGTGTTCGCCGACTACGGCTACCGCCCGGTCGTGAAGAGCGTCGAGAACGCGAACCGCAAGAAGTTCCCGACCAGGCCGGGCCTGTTCACGATCGACCAGCTCGGGCTGGGCGGTTGGGAGAAGGTGCAGAAGCGGTTCTTCGATCCGACGAACAGCATCATGGCGCGCATCCAGCGTCAGGTCGGCGGGAGCACCGGCTGACCGAGGTCGCCGTCAGCCGTCCCGGGCGCTCCGGGGTCTCGAGGGACAGGGCCGCAACGGCCCTGTCCCTCGGCTTTGTCACGACGTTTCTCATGGTCATGGTCGGCCTGCCGCTCGCCGCGCTCATGTGGGAGGCGACGAGCGAGGGAACACAGTCGTTCTGGGACGCCGTCTCGAGCCCGGAGGCGGTCGCGGCGCTGAAGCTGACGCTCGGGGCGTCGCTCGCCGTGTCGGCGCTGAACGCAGTGCTCGGCACGATCACGGCCTGGGTGCTCGTACGTGACGACTTCCGCGGGAAGACGGTCGTCAACGCGATCATCGACCTCCCGTTCGCGCTGCCGACGATCGTCGCGGGGCTCACGCTGCTCGCGCTCTACGGACCGACGTCGCCGGTCGGGATCGACGTCGCGTTCTCGACGGACCGCGATCGTCCTCGCGCTGATGTTCGTGACGCTGCCGTTCGTCGTGCGGACGGTGCAGCCCGTGCTCCAGGAGCTCGATCACGAGCTCGAGGAGGCGGCGCACTCGCTGGGTGCATCGACCACGACGACGTTTCGCCGGGTCGTCCTCCCGAACATCCTCCCCGGGATTCTCTCGGGGGTCGCGCTCGCCTTCGCGAAGGCCGTCGGCGAGTTCGGGTCGCTCGTGATCATCACCGGGAACATCCCGTTCGAGACCGAGGTGTCGTCGGTGCACATCTACGGACGGATCGAGAGCGGCGACTCCGCCGGAGCAGCGGCCGTCGCAGTCGTGCTGCTCGGCGATCTCGTTCCTGACGCTCCTCTCGATCGGCGTCATCCGCCACTTCGCGACGAGGCACGACCGATGAGGAGCGTCGTGTCGCGGCTCGGGCTGCGCGTCGTCGCGCTCGTCTACCTCGCCGTGATTCTCGTCGGACCGCTCGCGATCGTCTTCTGGCGGACGTTCGAGGACGGCTTCGCTCCGGCCTGGGACGCACTCACCACGCCCGGAGACGCTCAACGCCTTCAAGCTCACGTTGATCATCACCGCGATCGCCGTCCCGGTGAACACGGTGTTCGGGATCGTCTGCGCGCTCGCGATCGTGCGCAAGCGGTTCTGGGGCAAGGGCCTGCTGAACGCGTTCATCGACCTCCCGCTCGCGCTCTCCCCCGTCGTCGTCGGTCTCGCGCTCTTCCTGCTCTACGGCCAGGACGGCTGGTTCGGCAGCTGGCTCGACGACCGCGGCATCGAGGTGCTCTTCGCGCTGCCGTCGATGGTGATCGCGACGATCTTCGTGTCGCTTCCGTTCGTCGCGCGCGAGGTCGTGCCGACGCTGCGCGAGATCGGCGACGAGCAGGAGCAGGCGGCGAGGACGCTCGGGGCGAGCGGCTGGCAGACCTTCTGGCGCATCACGCTCCCGTCGATCCGCTGGGCCGTGATCTACGGCGTGATCCTCACGACCGCACGCTGCCTCGGCGAGTACGGGGCAGTCGCCGTCGTCTCGGGCCGCGTGCAGGGCCAGACCGAGACCGCGACGCTGCGCGTCCAGGAGCGCTACGAGGCGTTCGACCTCGCGGGCGCCTACGCGATCTCGATCGTGCTCGCGCTGATCGCGATACTCGTTCTCGTCGCGATGACCGTGATTCGCCCCAAGGAGGAGACCGCCTGATGTCCATTCTGGTTCGCAACGTCTCGAAGCGCTTCGGCGACTTCGTCGCGCTCGACGACGTCTCGCTCGACGTCGAGTAGCGGCGCGCTGACCGCGCTCCTCGGCCCGAGCGGCTCGGGAAAGTCGACGCTGCTCCGGATCATCGCCGGGCTCGAGACCGCCGATCAGGGCGAGATCCTGCTCGCCGGAAAGGACGCGACCGCGCTCGCGCCGCAGAAGCGAAACGTCGGCTTCGTCTTCCAGCACTACGCCGCGTTCAAGCACATGACGGTGTGGGACAACGTCGCCTTCGGGCTCAAGGTGCGCAAGCGACCGAAGGCGGAGATCGCCGAGCGCGTCGACGAGCTCCTGAACCTCGTCCAGCTCCAGAACTTCGGCCACCGCTATCCCGCGCAGCTCTCCGGCGGGCAGCGACAGCGCATGGGCCTCGCCCGCGCGCTCGCGCCCGAGCCGCAGGTGCTCCTTCTCGACGAGCCGTTCGGCGCGCTCGACGCACGTGTTCGCGCCGAGCTCCGCGAGTGGCTCCGCCAGCTCCACGACGTCGTCCACGTCACGACCGTGTTCGTCACGCACGACCAGGACGAGGCGATGGAGATCTCGGATGAGATCGCCGTCATCAACCACGGCCGCCTCGAGCAGGTCGGCAGCCCGCGCGAGCTCTACGACAACCCGGCGAGCGAGTTCGTCATGACCTTCGTCGGGGACGCCCAGCCGCTGGGCGAGCGTCCTCGTGCGGCCGCACGACATCGAGCTTCTCACCGAGCCGGTGGACGGTGCGATCGAGGCGATGATCGTGCGTGTGACACTGCTCGGACGAGACGCGAAGGTCGAGCTGCACGACGCCAACGGCTCGGAGATCCTCGTGCTCATGACGCGCGATGCGTTCGACGAGGCCGGCTTCTGGCGCGGCCAGAACGTCTGGGCGAACCCGAAGCGCGAACGCGTCTTCGAGACGACGCCCGCTTAGCGCTCGAACAGCGCCGCGACGCCCTGGCCGACGCCGACGCACAGCGTCGCCAGGCCGTAGCGGCCGTCGCGCCGTCGCAGCTCGTGCAGGAGCGAGACGACGAGGCGCGCGCCGCTCATCCCGAGCGGATGCCCGAGCGCGATCGCGCCGCCGTTCACGTTGACCTTCTCCTCGTCGAGGCCGAGCTCGCGGATGACCGCGAGGCTCTGCGACGCGAACGCCTCGTTGAGCTCGACGAGATCGAGGTCGGCGACGGCGACGCCGCTCCGCTCGAGCAGCTTGCGCACAGCCGGGATCGGCCCGATGCCCATCACGCGCGGATCGACACCTGCCACGGCGGAGCCGACGAACGCACCGAGCGGCTCGACGCCGAGCTCGCGCGCCTTGTCCTCGCTCGCGATCACGAGCGCAGCCGCGCCGTCGTTGATCCCGCTCGCGTTGCCCGGCGGTCACGGTGCCCTCGGAGCGAAACGCGGGCTTGAGCTTCGCCGAGCACCTCGGCCGTCGTCTCCGGTCGCGGATGCTCGTCGACGACGACCTCACCGACCGGGACGAGCTCGTCGTCGAAGCGACCCGCTGCGTTCGCCAGCTTCCAGCGCTCCTGCGAGCGCGCGGCGAACGCGTCCTGATCCTCGCGCGACACGCTCCAGCGCTCGGCGACGTTCTCGCCCGTCTCCCCCATCGACTCGAGCGGGAACATCTCCTCGAGCCGTGGGTTGGGGAAGCGCCAGCCGAGCGTCGTGTCCCACAGCGTCCGGTCGCCGCGCGGGAACGCCGCGTCCGGCTTCGCCGTGACGAGCGGCGCGCGGCTCATCGACTCGACGCCGCCGGCGACGACGATCTCCGCGTCACCCGCGAGCACGGCGTGACAGGCGGAGACGACCGCGGAGAGACCCGACGCGCAGAGCCGGTTCAGCGTGACGCCCGGCGACCGTCTCCGGAAGGCCGGCGAGCAGCGCGGCCATGCGCGCGACGTTGCGGTTGTCCTCGCCCGCCTGGTTCGCGCAGCCGAAGTAGACGTCGTCGATCGCGCTGCCGTCGACCGCGGCTCGCTCCACTGCGGCGGCGATCGCGATCCCTGCGAGATCGTCCGGCCGCACACCGGAGAGCGCACCAGCGTAGCGCCCGATCGGCGTGCGAACCGCGGAGAGAACGACTGCGCGCGCCATCGCGGCGACGTTACCGGACGAAGTCGATCTCGACGGGCTCCGGGAAGGCGCCGAGCGCCTCGCCGCGGCGGAGCAGCTCCGTGACGGCCTTGCGCCCCTCGTCGCCGTAGTCCTGCGTGAGCTCGTTGACGTACATCGAGACGAAGCGGTCGGCGACCGCAGCATCGATCCCGCGACCGAACTCGAGCGCGTACTCCAGCGCCTCGGCGCGGTTGTCGAGCCCACACTGGATCGCCTCGCGGAGCACCTGCGAGACGTCGCCGAGCACCTCCTCCCCCAGATCGCGCCGCACGACGTTGACACCGAGCGGCAGCGGGAGCCCCGTCTCGAGCAGCCACCACTCGCCGAGGTCGAGCACCTTCACGAGGCCGTAGTCCTCGAAGGTGAGCTGGCCCTCGTGGATCAGCAGTCCTGCCTCGGCTCGGCCCGAGGCGACCTCGTCGGGAATCTCGTCGAACGGCAGCTCGCGATACGCGAACGCGTCGAGCACGAGCCGCAGCGCGAGGAACGACGTGGTCATCGCCCCGGGCACGACGATCTCGAGCTCGCCCAGCTCGGCGAGCGTCATCTCCTCGCGCGCGACGACGATCGGCCCGTACCCGGAGCCGATGCTCGCCCCGTGCGGCAGCAGCGCGTAGTCCTGCTGGACGAACGGGTACGCGGCGAGCGAGATCGCCGTCACCTCGAGGCGGCCGCAGCGCGCCCACTGGTTGAGCGTCTGGATGTCGCCGAGCACCTGCTCGAACGTGTGCCCCCTGCGTGTCGACGAGGTCGGTCGTCAGCGCCCAGTACATGAACGCGTCGTCAGGGTCCGGGCTGTGTCCGACGCGGATCCGCAAAGCGCGCGGACGCTAGCACCGTCCACGGCGGCTAGCGGTTGAAGAACCAGCGCTCGAGGAGCGGCAGCACTTCCTTCCGTCGTGAACGGCCGTCGCGTCGGCCGGGAGCCCGTCTCCCTCGAGCACGCTGACGTCGTCCTCGAGCGCCTCGTTGGCGCGATCGAGCGCGTCGTCGAGCTCGAAGCCCTCGAAGATCACGTCCTCCGGCCGGGGCTCGTCCGACTCGCGGAGCTGCGGGTTGACCGACGCGACCCACGGCCCAGACCGCGCCCGGGCGTCGCTCGATCCAGATGACGATGCGCTCCTCGGCGCCGACGTCGTCGACGCCGGCGAGCGTTCGCTCGGCGTACCGGCCCTCGCGTGAGCTCCGTTTCATCTAACCGGGATACAATCGCGTCTCGTGTCCGGGTTCAAGAACATGTTCTCGTTCCTCTTCTCTCGAGGGTCTGCCGAGGAGCACGTCGCGAGGTACGTCATTCGCGAGCACGACCGCGGCCGATCGCTCACCGAGATCCTCGAGGACAAGTACGTCCAGAACCGCCTGACGGCCGAGCAGCAGAGGCGCCTGCTCGACCGGCCGGAGATCACTCGAGACCTTCTCCGGCGACACGGTCGAGGCCGCGAAGGCCTCCGTGACGACCTAGAGCTCGGTTCCGACGCCCTGCTCGCGGGCGAGCCGCACGGCCTCGGCGCCGAGCGCGACGTCCCAGGCGGCGAGCCCGTTCGACTTGAAGACGACGATGTCGTCGTCCGACTGACGCCCGGCGATCTCGCCCGCGACGACCTCGTGGAGCTCGTGCACCTCGAGCCAGTCGAGCACGCCCATCTGCACGGGCTCGACGAGATCGCCCGACTCGAGCCTCGCCTGCTCGAGCAGGTCGCAGCACACGAAGCTCGCGCGCTCGAGGACGGTGTTGTCGAGCTCCCGCCGCGTCACGACGTTCGCACCTGCCGCGGCGACGAGCGCGCCGGGAGCGAGCCACTCGCCGCGGAGCACCGGATCGCGCGAGCTCGTGATCGTGACGACGACGTCCTGCGACGGCGGCGTCGCGATGGCTCTCCCCGGCTCGGCGCCCGTCCGCTCGCAGAAGGCAGCGAGCTTCTCGGGCGTCCTGCAGAACGCCACGACGCGCTCGATCGCCGGAACGGCCGCGCGAATGCACGCGACCTGAGTCTCGGCCTGATGACCGCAGCCGATGACGCCGAGCGTGCGTGCGCCGCTCTTCGCGAGATGACGCGCAGCGACGCCGCTCGCCGCGCCGGTACGAAGCTGCCCGAGCCGATCGGCCTCGATCACCGCGACGAGCGCCGAGGACTCCGCGTCGAACAGGCAGACGACGAACGTCGCGCCGTTCGGCGTCGCCGCGTACAGCTTCCCGCCGGCAAGCCCGAGCCCGCTGTCCGAAGCGGCCATGTCGGCGAGCGCGCCCTCGGGCAGTCGAAGCCGACGCCGCGGAGCGATCTCGACCTCGCCGGCGGCCATGCGCCGAAAGCACGCCTCGACCGCTTCGACCGCGTCGGCGGGCGACACGAGCGCCGCGACGTCGGACTCGGTCAGATACAGCGGCACGCGCGCAAGTCTAGGAAGCAGCGCTCAGGCTCTTGTGGCTACATGCAACGAGCGTTACATTTGGCGCGCGTTGGAGGCGTCTCCATGACCGCGACGCGACGGCCGGCGATCGTCGTGACCGTCGTCGGTCACGCTGCTCTTCGCGACCGCCGGAGGTGCATCGACCGGCCGAGAGGGTGGGACGTTCCGCGTCGTCGAGGGCGGCCTCACGAGCACGATCGATCCCGCGCTCGTCGAGCTATCCACCGGAACTCCAGATCCTCGGACCCTGCTTGCGGCGGGCTCGTCGCGTTCCAGGACAAGCCGCTGCCGGCGGGCCTCCGGGTCGTGCCCCGATCTCGCCGAGGCGCTCCCGACCATCTCGCGGAACCGCAAGACCTACACGTTCCAGATCCGCAAGGACGCGCGGTTCTCGAACGGCAAGCCGGTGACCGCCGCGACTTCGTGCACGCGCTCGAGCGCATCCTGGATCCGGCGATGAAGTCGACCAACGTCGGGCTCGTCGAGTCGCTCGTCGGCGCGCAGGCGATGCTCGACGGAAGGACGAAGAAGCTCGCAGGTGCGGTCGCGAGAGGCGAGGGTCCTCACGCTGAGGCTGACGAAGCCGGTGGCGGACTTCGTCATCGACCTGGCCAGCCCTTGGCGCTCTGCGCCGTGCCCCAGTCCCTTCCCGTCGATCCCGAAGGCGCGAAGGCTCCGCTCCCGAGCCCGGCCCCGTACTTCGTCGCTCAGTACGTGCCGGGAGAGCGGATCGTCCTCGAGCGGAACCGCTTCTACAAGGGCGCACGGCCGCAACACGTCGATCGATTCGTCGTCGAGCTCGGTGTCGACATCCCAACTGCCTTCGCCCGGGTCGAGGACGGCTCCGCCGACTACGCCCTCGGGCCGCCGACCTACTTCGTCGACAATGCGGCGCGGCTCGCGCGACGACACGGCGTCAACAAGACGCAGTTCTTCGTCGTTCCGGCGCCGGGCGCGCGCATGTTCGCCTTGAACGCGAGCCGTCCGCTCTTCAAGGCGAACGTCAAGCTCAGGCAAGCGATCAACTTCGCCGTCGATCGACGGGCGTTGACGCGCGAGCTCGGCCCGTACGCGGGGACCCCCACCGACCAGTACCTGCCCTCCACGATGCCGGGGCACGTCAAGGCTCGCATCTACCCGCTCACCGGGCCGGACCTGACCAAGGCACGAGCGCTCGCCAACGGGAACCGGCGATCCGGGAAGGCGGTTCTCTACACGCTCGACAACCCGGTCGACCTGGCGCAGGCCGAGATCCTCAAGCAGAACCTCGCAGCAATCGGCATCGAGCTCGAGATCCAACGCTTCCCGATCGCTCTCCTGTTCCAGAAGCTGGCGACGCCCGGCGAGCCGTTCGACATCGGCCGGGTCAACTGGAGTGGCTTCGTCGACCCCGGCCTCCTCGGATTCCTGTTCGACGGGCGGACGATCGGCCAGCCGAACTTCGGGAACTGGTCGTACTTCGACTCGCCGACCTTCAATCGCAAGCTCGATCGCGCGTCGAAGCTCCCGCTCGGAGCGGAGCGCGATCGCGCGTACGGACAGATCGACGTCGAGCTCTCGCGGGACGCGGCACCCGCGATTCCGTACGGAGTACCGAATGCCTTCACGCTGGTCTCGTCGCGAGTCGGCTGTGTCGTCGTGAATCCGTCGCTCGACTTCACCGCCGTCTGCCTGAAGTAACTGATTCAGTCGAGCGGCTGGATCGCGATCCAGACGACGTCGTTGCTCACGGCGATCCCGGCCGGCACGGTGGGCGAGAGCGATCGTCGCCACGACGTCGCTGGTCTCGGGATCGATCCGCGACACGGTCGCGTCTCCGCTGTTCACGACCCAGACCGCACCGGCGCCTATGGCGACGGCGCTCGGCTCGTCGCCGACCGGGATCGTCGTCGCCGAGTATGACTCCGCATCGATCCGCGTGACGACGTCGTCGTCCTCGTTGGCGACCCACACGACCCCGTCTCCCACTGCGATCCCGCGCGGCGAGCGTCCGACCGAGATCGATCTGACCACGCTGATCGTGCGAGGGTTCATGCGGACGACCGCGTTCTCTCCCCTGTTGGCCACCCAGATGGCGCCCGCCCCGACCGCCACCGCCGCTCGGGCCTGATCCAGCGAAGCCCGATGACGTCTCGGACCCGATGATGCGGACGATCGTTCCGATGCCAGAGACGAACCACACAGCGCCTTCCCCAACAGCGATCGTGCCCGCATTCGACCGTGGCGCCAGGCCGTCGAACGTCTCCGAGACGGCGTTGACGGAGGGATCGATCTGCGACACGGAGCCCGCGAGGCCCTCAGCAGCCCAGACGAATCCCTCGCCTACGGCGAGCCCAGTCGGCGTCGAGTCGAGTGCGATCGATCGCTCGACCAGCCGCGTCGTCGAATTGATGCGCGTGACCGACTCGTCGTCCAGATTGCCCACCCAGACCGCGCCCGTCGCCGGCGGCAACCGCCGACGGGCGAACGCCGACGGACACGGACGCCCTGGACCGCGTTCGACTCGGGGTCGATGATCGCGACGGAGTTCGGCTCGATGCTCGCCGAGCCGCCTCCCGCGTCTCCCTGGCCGAGGGCGAAGACCGGAATCGCTACGGCCGCGGCGAGAACGCCGACGAGCGCAGCGCCGCCGTACATCCTGCGTCGCCTGCGCTTGAGCTCGACGTCGAGGGTCTTCAGCTGCCCGAAGTCGCTCCGCAGACCGGCGATCTCGAGCTGAGACAGCTGCTCGGGTCGGTCGAGGTCCTTGAGGCGACGCTCGCCGAGATCGCGGATCGCAACGCCCGCCGGCAGCTCGTCCTCGACGAGCTCTCGCGTCGTGCGCGAGAGCAGCACCTGCCCTCCGTGTCCGGCGGCTGCAATACGAGCGGCCTTGTGAACTCCGAGCCCGACGTAGCGATCCTCGCCGACTCGCGGCTCGCCGGTGTGCAGGCCCATCCGCACCCTGACCTCGATCCCGTCGGGCCAGGCGTGCGCCGCGAGATCACGCTGCGCATCGACTGCCGCTGCGACCGCATCCTTGCCTCGCTGGAACGCGACGAAGAACGAGTCGCCCTGGGTGTCGACCTCGCGGCCGTGGTGTGCCGCGAACGCAGCTCGCAGGATGCGCTGATGCTCGGCGAGCACGTCGCCGTAGACGCCACCAAGCTGCTTCAGCAGCTGGGTCGAGCCTTCGATGTCGGTGAAGAGAAACGTGACGGTTCCGCGGGGCAGCTCGCTCATGTGGCCGACAGCTTGCCTCACCCGCCGGGTCGCGGCACGCGCACTATGACGCGCTCGCCGACCGCCGTAGACTCGCCGCACATGGGCGGCGAATACCTCGATCTCCGGCTCGGAGAGCTTCTCGACCGCCTGTCGGCGGACGGGCTCGCACCCGGCGGAGGCTCGGCCGCCGCACTCACGGTTGCGTTCTCGGCACGGCTCGTCGCGATGGTCGCGCGCTGCTCGGTGAGGTGGGACGAGGCAGCCGGCGTCTCTGCCCAGGCGAACGCGATCGGCGAGCGCGCCGTCGAGCTCGCCCACACCGACGGCCGCGTCTGGGAGGACGCGCTCACGGCACTCCGCGATGCGGAGGCGGGAGACGTGGAGGATCCGAAGAGAGACTTCGCGCTGGAGCAGAAGCTCGAAGCCGCTGCCGCGGCGCCGCTCGAGATCGCGTCCCTCGGCGCGGATGCCGCCGCCCTCGCAGCGCTGGCCGCCGAGCACGGCGATGCGACGTACCGCGCGGACGCCGCGGCGGCCGCCGCGCTCGCCGCGGGCGGGGCGTCCGCCGCGGCACATCTCGTCCGCGTGAACCTCGGCGTCCGCAGTGCAGACCCGCGACTCGCCCGCGCACTCGCGAGCGAACAGGCGGCGCAGGACGTCGCGGCACGGCTGCTCGAGTCCCGCCGGTGAGCGCGCTACGCGACCCTGACCGACGCCGAGCTCGTCCGCCGCTGCCGCGCAGACGACGCGGACGCGTGGAACGAGCTCGTCGAGCGCTACTCGCGGTACGTCTACGCGATCGCCGTGCGTGGCTTCAGGCTGAGCGACGAGGACGCCGAGGACGTCTTCCAGGACGTCTTCACCCGCATCTACACGCGGCTCGACAGCCTCCGCGACGACTCCGCGCTCCGGCCCTGGATCGCGCAGCTCACACGGAGACGCTGCCTCGACGCAGTCGCTGCGAAGCGCGATGTCCCTGCGGAGGACGTGACCGAGGAGGGCTCGAGCGACCTGAGCGACGTCGAGGAGGCCTTCGAGGTACGCGAGGCACTGGCCGAGCTCTCGGAGCCGTGCCAGGACATCCTCGACCGCTTCTTCACGCGCGATCAGAGCTACAAGACGATCGCCGACGAGCTCGAGATCCCGTCCGGAACGATCGCGAGCCGCATCGCTCGCTGCCTCGGAAGACTGCGAAACGAGCTCGAGGGAAGAAACAACGAGCCGGGCGGGTCTAGGGAGTAGATGACGCGTCTCTACGACGAAGAGCGTCTCGGAGTGCTCCTCCGAATCCTGCGACCCGCGCCCACCGGTTGGGTGCGGGCTGCGCAGGAGCTGCCGGCTGCGCGCCGCACGTTCGACGAGATCGTGACGCGGGCAGAAGCGGATCAGGCGTTCCGCTCGGCGCTCGTTGCGGATCTCGAGCAGGCACTCGCCGCAGAGGGCTACGAGCCCGATCGCCGGATCGTCGACGAGCTCCGCGAGCGTCTGAGCGAAAGCTGAACGGGAGGGACTCTGCGGCTCTGGCGCCGTAGAGTCCGACCCGTGCAGGACGTGACCGGTCACAGCTGGGACGCGAGCAAGGCCGCGCTGCCGGCCTGGAGCCTCCCGAAGGACGCAGTCGACCGGATCGCGCTCCCCTCCGAGTGGCCCGACCGAGTCACGCGCGACTGGGCGCTCGGCGGCGCGACGGGCGACGGCGTGCGGGTGTGCATCCTCGACTCGGGCGTCGACTCGACCCATCCGCTCGTCGGCGAGCTCGAGAGCGCGGTCGTCATCTCGATCGGCGAGGACGACGAGGTCATCGCCGACGAGGACACGGACGGTGACGTGTCCGGGCACGGCACCGCCTGCGCCGGGATCGTGCGCCGGCACGCCCCCGAGTCGAAGATCTCGAGCGTCCGCGTCCTCGGCTCGAGCTTCACCGGCTCGGGTGCAGTGCTCCTCGGGAGGTCTGCGCTACGCGATCGAGCAGGGCTTCGACGTCATCAACATGAGCCTCTCGACGACGAAGAAGCCGTTCGCGAGCATCCTCCACGAGCTCGCCGACAGCGCGTACTTCAAGCGGACCGTGCTCGTCGCCTCCGCGCACAACATGCCGGTCGAGAGCTATCCGTGGCGCTTCTCGTCGGTCATCTCGGTCGGGAGCCACGAGGAGCCCGACCCGCTCGACTTCTTCTACAACCCGAGCCCGCCCGTCGAGTTCTTCGGACGCGGCGTGAACGTCGAGGTGCCGTGGCTCGGCGGCAGAACCCTCACCGTCTCGGGAAACAGCTTCGCGACGCCGCACATGAGCTCGATCTGCGCCCTGATCCTCTCGAAGCATCCCGAGCTGACGCCCTTCCAGCTGAAGAGCGTCCTCTACCTGACCGCGACGAACGTCGGAGGTGCACCATGACCGATCAACCGGATCTCCGCGCAGCCGTGGCCGCGGGCGTCGTCGGCTCCGAGGAGTCGTATCGTGCGCTGCTCTCGGCGATCGTCGAGGTCGCGCGCTCGATCTTCGGCGCGACGGCGTCGTCGATCCTCCTGCTCGACGAGGAGACCGAGGAGCTCGTCTTCGAGGCCGTCGTCGGCGAGGGCGAGGACACGCTCCTCGGCACGCGCTTCCCCGCGGGAACGGGAATCGCGGGCTGGGTGCTCGCGACGCGCACGCCGCTCGTCATCGAGGACGTGCACGAACGACCCGCGCTTCGCGAGCGACGTGGCCGAGGACACGGGCTACGTCCCGAAGGGCCTCATGGCGGCGCCGCTGCTGCACGAGGAGGGCGCGCTCGGCGTCCTGTCGGTGCTCGACCGCCCCGAGCAGACGCTCTTCAGCCTGCAGGAGATGGAGCTCCTCGGCCTCTTCGCGAACCAGGCGGCGATCGCGGTCGACCTGCTCCTCAAGGCGCGCCGGGCCGAAGCGCTTCTCGGCGACGGAGACGGAGACCTCGCCGTCGTCGCGCGCCTCGCGACCGCGGTCGACGCGCTCGAGGACGAGCAGCGCGAGGCCGGCCTGAAGCTCCTGAATCACCTCGCGCGGACGCTCGGCGCATAGCAGGACGAAGAAGAGGCCCGGGCGGCTGTACATCCCGCCCGGGCCATCCGAGAACTTCAGAGTGCAGCCGCTACTCGACGGCGCCTTCCACCGAACCCTCGACCGAGCCCTCTACGGATCCCATGGGGAACCCGTGGGCCTCGAAGTCGTCCTCAGAGTCGTCGTTGGCCTCGAGGCTTCCCTCGGTGCTGCCCTCGAGCGACCCCTCAAGAGACCCGTGGGCCTCGACGTCGTCGTCAGAGTCGTGACGCCTCGAGGCTTCCCTCGGTGCTGCCCTCGAGCGATCCCTCCAGAGACCCGTGGGCCTCGACCTCGTCCTCGGCCTGCGTGCTTTCGTCGGACATTGCTCCTCCTATTCGATGGTTCTCATCGACGTTCCGATCAACTAGACGGTACTCGTCGCAAAGATCTTCCCTCGACCGCTTCAATTGAGCAAGCCGGAGTGAGATGCTGCTCCGCGTGGCGGGGGTGAAGCAGCGGATCGCAGACTCGGCTGCGGCGTTCGGGAACGTCTTCGCGAACGGGAACCTGCGAAACCTCGAGCTTGCCTGGGCCGCGTCGATCCTCGGGAACTGGGCCTTCCTGGTCGCCGTCTCCGTCTATGCGTACGGAATCGGCGGCGAGACGGCGGTCGGCGTCCTTCTCATGCTTCGCCTCGTTCCCGCGGGACTCATCGCTCCGTTCGCAGGCGTCCTCGCCGACCGCTATCCGCGCGAGCGCGTGCTGCTCGTCAGCAACCTCGTCCGCATCGTTCTCGTCGCCGCAGCCGCTGCCTGCGTGTTCCTCGACGCACCCGCCGTCGTCGGTGTACGCGCTCGCCGTCGCGGCCGCGATCGCGAACACCCCATTCGCTCCGCGCAGGCCGCGCTCACGCCGTCGCTCGCCCGATCGCCGTCCGAGCTCACGGCGGCGAACGCCGTCGCGAGCACGTTCGAGAGCATCGCCGCCTTCGCCGGCCCCGCTGTGGCGGGGCTCCTGCTCGTGACTCTCGACATCGGATCAGTGTTCGCCGTGACTGCCGGGCTCGTCGTCGTGTCGACGTTTTTCGTCCTCCGAATTCGAGTCGACGAGCCTCCCGCCCGCCGCGGGCTCGAGGCGTCGACGATCGCGTCCGAGGCCGTCGCCGGCTTCCGGACGATCGCGCGGAGATCCGGCACTGCGCGTGCTCGTCGCGCTCTTCACGGCGCAGACCTTCGTCGCGGGAGCCGTGCAGGTCTTCCTGGTGATAACGGCGATCGAGCTCCTGAAGCTCGGAGACGCCGGGGTCGGATACCTGAACTCGGCCGTCGGAGTCGGTGCGCTCATCGGGGGTGTCCTCGCGCTCTCGCTCGCGGGCGCAAAACGCCTCAGCCCGGCCTTCATGCTCGGCGTCGTCCTGTGGGGAGCGCCGCTCATCGTGCTAGGGCTGACGCAGTCGGTCATCCTCGCGCTCCTGGTCTTCGTGTTGCTCGGAGTCGGGAACTCACTCGTCGACGTCGCTGCGTTCACGCTGGTGCAGCGCGCCGTTCCCGACGAGGTGCTCGCCCGCGTCTTCGGCGTCATCCAGATGCTCTGGCTCGCCTCGGTCGGGATCGGAGCCGTCGCAGCGCCCATCCTCATCAGTGCCGTCGGAGTCGAGACCGCACTCGATCATCACGGGCGTTGCGTTGCCGACTCTCGTCCTGGTTCTCGAGCCCACGCCTCGTTCGAATCGACTCAGCGGCAGAGGCTCCCGACGAAGCGACGCTTCGGCTGCTCGGTTCGACACCGATCTTCGCGCCGCTCCCAGGAGCAGCGCTCGAGCATCTCGCGTCGCGACTCGTGCCGCTCCGCGTCGAGGCAGGAACGGTCATCGTGCGCGAGGGCGACGCCGGCGACCGCTTCTACATCGTGGTCGAGGGCGACGCTCGACGTGACGCAGGGAGGCGCGCACATGACCGACCTCGAGGCAAGGCGGCTACTTCGGGGAGATCGCGCTCCTTCGCGACGTTGCGCGCACGGCGACCGTGGTCGCCAAGACCGATGCGGTGCTCTACGCGCTGGATCGCGACGACTTCCTCGCCGCGGTGACGGGACATCCCCAGAGCGCCGAGGCTGCGGAGACCGTGATGAGCGCTCGCCTGGCCGGGCCGGCCGCGACCGGGTACCGGGCAACTGTCGTCGGGAGCTGAGTCATGTGCTCGCGCACCGCGAAATGCGCCCGGCAAGATTCGAACTTGCGACCTCTGCCTCCGCAGGGCAGCGCTCTATCCCCTGAGCTACGGGCGCGGGGAGGCCAATTCTAGCTGTGTTACCGAGCGCGTCCCGAGGCGGAGTTGCGCATCACGGGGCACCTCAGCGCGAACGTAGCCGAGCGCGACGACGGAATCGCCGTCGCGAGTCGCGCTCGTGACCCGACCGATTACCTTCCCCTCGAGCTCGAGCTCGGCGTCGTACTCGGGTAGCTCTCCTCCTGGGAGCTCGAGCACGCGGAGCGTTCGGTTCACGCGGCCGCGGTAGTGCTGGCGCGCGATCGGCTCCTGGCCCGGGTAGCACCCTTTCTCGAAGTCGATCGCTCGCGCGTCGAGCCCGGCTTCGGCGGGAAGGACGCGATCGTCGAGCTCGCGTCCGTAACGCGGTGTGGCCGCCCGGATCCGGAGGAGCTCGAGCTCGTGTTCGTCGATCTCGCGCCAGGCCGGAAGCTCCTCGTCGATCACCTCGTATGCCGCGACTCCGAGCTCGCGGTTCACAATGCCGCCGGCAGGCGTCTCACGGCCGACGACCAGGGCGGACGCGTGATCTTCGAGCTCGACCGTGACCTTCGCAGCGAAGCGACCCCGCGTGAGCGTGGCGCGCAGGCGGTCGGCGAGATCGGGCTCGGTCAGCAACAGGAAGTCGTCGACTCCGCGGCGATAGACGGTCATCGGGGCGACGATGCGTCCCTTCGCCGTAAGGAGGAGCGCATCGCACGACTCGGCCGGCCCGAGCGCCTCGACGTCGTTGGACAGCATCCGCTGGAGATACGAGGCCGCGTCAGGCCCGACCACGCCCACGAATCCCCTTGGCCTCTTTCCCACACGTGCCGCAGTGCCTGGCATGAGGACTAGTGTAGGAATCGTGTTCAGGGGCAGAGCGGAACGAAAGGTCATCGACGCCGGCTACGACCCCGCCCGCCTTCCGCCCGGCCAGTACCTGACGGAGAAGTGGCCCGTGCTGCACGCCGGATCCATCCCGGAGACCGACCTCGCAACGTGGGACTTCTTCGTCGAGGGCGAGGTCGAGAATCCGCTCCGCCTGACCTGGGACGAGCTGAACGCGCTCCCGCGAACGACGCACACGCAGGACATCCACTGCGTCACGCGCTGGAGCCGCTTCGACGTCACGTTCGAGGGCGTCCACTGGAGCGCCATCGAGCCGCTCGTGAAGCCTCTGCCGTCCGCGCACTACGTCGTCGCGCACGCCGAGGAGGGCTACACCGCAAACGTGCCCATCGCGTTCCTGCGCGATCCGCTGTCGCTCATCGCAACGCACGCCGACGGCGAGCCGCTCACCCCCGAGCACGGCGGGCCGCTGCGCCTCGTGATTCCCCGGAAGTACTTCTGGAAGAGCGCGAAGTGGCTGCGCGGACTCGAGCTCACCGCGAACGACCGGCCCGGGTTCTGGGAGCGCTACGGCTACCACAACGATGCCGATCCCTTCGAGGAGGAGCGCTACGGCTTCTGAGGGATCCGCGATTCCCCCCGAAAGGGGGAGGATCGACCGGGGCAGATCGACGACAACCTGGGTACCCAATCCTCCCCAGTTCTTCCCCCCTCGAGTGGCCGTCCCAGCGGCCACTCTTCTTTACAGGGGTAGAAACGCGAAAGGGCCGGCGCATGCCGGCCCTTTCTCGTTGGATCAGGGAAGGGACTCCCAGTCTAGGCGTTCGGCCTAGAAGTCCATCCCGCCGCCGGGCATGCCCGCGGGCATTGCCGCCTGCTTCTCCGGCATCTCCGCGACGACTGCCTCGGTGGTGAGGATGTTCTTCGCGATCGACGCGGCGTTCTGCAGCGCCGAGCGCGTGACCATGGTCGGATCGATGATCCCGGCCTTGACCAGGTCCTCGATCTCGCCCGTCTCGACGTTCAGGCCCTGGCCCTTCTTGGCGCGCCGGACCTGGTCGATGACGACGGAGCCCTCGAGGCCCGCGTTGTACGCGAGCTGACGAAGCGGCTCCTCGAGCGCGCGGACGATGATGTTCGCGCCTGTCCGCTCGTCGCCTTCGAGCTTGTCGAGCGTGGCCTTGACCGCGTCACCGGCGTTGATGAGCGCGACGCCGCCGCCCGGGACGATGCCCTCCTCGAGAGCTGCCCGCGTGGCCTGCAGCGCGTCCTCGACGCGGTGCTTCTTCTCCTTCATCTCGGTCTCGGTGGCTGCGCCGACCTTGACCACTGCAACGCCGCCCGACAGCTTCGCGAGGCGCTCCTGGAGCTTCTCGCGATCGAAGTCGGAGTCGGTGTTCTCGATCTCGGACTTGAGCTGCTTGATGCGGCCCTTGATCGCGTCGGAGCCGCCGGCACCGTCGATGATCGTCGTCGTGTCCTTGTCGATGACGATCTTGCGGGCCTTGCCGAGCTGCGAGAGCTTCGTGTTCTCGAGCTTCAGACCCAGCTCCTCGGTGATGACCTCGCCGCCCGTGAGGATGGCGATGTCCTCCAGCATCCGCTTGCGGCGGTCGCCGAAGCCCGGCGCCTTGACCGCGACGGCGCTGAACGTGCCGCGCAGCTTGTTGACGACGATCGTCGCGAGCGACTCGCCCTCGACGTCCTCCGCCACGATGAGCAGCGGGCGACCGGCCTGGATGACCTGCTCGAGCACCGGAAGGATGTCCTTGACCGCACCGATCTTCTGGTTGGCGATGAGGACGTACGGCTCCTCGAGGACGGCCTCCATGCGCTCGGCGTCCGTGATCATGTACGGGCTGAGGTAGCCCTTGTCGAACTGCATGCCCTCGGTGAACTCGAGGTCGAGGCCGAAGGTCTGGCCCTCCTCGACGTTCACGACGCCGTCCTTGCCGACCTTCTCGATCGCGTCGGCGATGACGTCACCGATCTCGCGCTCGCGCGACGAGATGGTGGCGACACGGGCGATGTCTTCCTTGCCGTTGACCTCGACCGACTGCGCCTTGAGGTTTTCGACGACCGCGTCGACGGTCTTCTCGATGCCGCGCTTGAGACCCATCGGGTTCGCGCCTGCGGCGACGTTCTTGAGACCCTCGCGGACGATGGCCTGACCGAGCACCGTGGCGGTCGTCGTGCCGTCACCGGCGACGTCCGTGGTCGCTGTCGCGACCTCGCGCATGAGCTGCGCACCCTGGTTCTCGAACGGGTCCTCGACCTCGATCTCGCGTGCGATCGTGACGCCGTCGTTCGTGATCGTCGGCGCGCCGAACTTCTTGTCGAGGACGACGTACCGGCCCTTCGGGCCGAGCGTCACCTTGACCGCGTCGGCGACGGCGTTGACGCCGCGCTCGAGCGCCCGGCGAGCGTCCTCGTTGAACTTGAGCTCCTTGTGAGCCATCTATTCCTCCTGAAACGAGCTAGGCGGCCGCGCCGGCAAGCTGCTTCTTCTTGCCCTTGCTGCCTGTGGTTACGACCTTCGCGAGAACGTCCGACTCGCGGAGAATGAGCACGTCGTCGGCGCCGACCTTGATCTCTGTTCCGCCGTACTTGGAAAAGATGATCTCGTCGCCTACCTCGACATCCATCTTGATGTACTTCCCGTCCTCGTCACGCGAGCCGGGGCCGACGGCCAGGACGTTGCCGCGCTGCGGCTTCTCCTTCGCCGTGTCGGGCAGCACGATGCCGCTGATGGTGGTCTCCTCTTCGTCGAGGACCTCCACGATCAAGCGGTCGCCCAAAGGCTGCAGATCCATTCGACAGTTCCTCCTTGATACGGAGTTTGTGACAAACCTGGCACTCACACACTGAGAGTGCCAGGCCCACCATAGCACCCACGCCGCGCTGCGCAAAGCCAAATTGAGTCCCTTTCGCTCAGATCTCGTGACGTAGCGGCGAAGGGCTGTTACAAAGTCGCGGAGGCCAGGACCTTGCTACAAACGTGGCTGTGCGTCGCGAATTCAGCGCCGGAGTCGTCCTCGTGCGGAGGATGCGCGGCCGCTGGTGGTTCGTCGCCGTCCGCCCGCAGGGCAAGCGCGAGGGCACGTGGGCGCTGCCGAAAGGGCTCGTCGACCCCGGTGAGGCTCCCGCCGAGACGGCGCTGCGCGAGGGATTCGAGGAGACCGGCGTCGAGGGACGCCTCGGCGCGAAGCTCGGTGACGTCCGCTACGTCTACACGTGGGACGGCGAGCGTGTCTTCAAGGTCGTCAGCTTCTTCCTCGCCCACGCGCGCCGCGGTCGCGTCGGGGCACTTCCACCGGGAATGGACGTCGAGATCGCCGAGGTGCGCTGGCTCCCGCTCGACCAGGGAGCGACGCTGCTCGCCTACAGAGGCGAGCGCGACATGGCCGCGAAGGCCGTCGAGGAGCTCTCGACCGACCCTCTATAGTTGCCGCGCCGCCGATGCCGACGTTCGCACTGAACTTCTACAACCCCGCCGTCGCCGAACAGCTCCGCACCGGCCGGAAGACTGCGACGATCCGCCTGGGCGACAAGGCTGCGAAGTACCGCAAGGGGATGATCGTGACGGTTCTCTGCGGCGCGCGGTTCGGTCAGCGCGAGCGCATCTTCGACGCGGTCATCGACAAGGTCGAGGTGAAGCCGCTTCGCGATCTCTCGCCTCGCGAGATCGAGCACGACAACCCGCAGATCCGGCGCGTCGAAGAGATGGTGTGGTTCCTGAGCCAGCTCTACAACCGCGAGGTCGACGAAGACGAGATCGTCACGCTCATTCGCTTCTCGCAGATCGTTCAGTAGAGCCACCAGACGATTCCGGCGACGACAGCCACGGCGGCAACAGCGAGGGCGAGCTTGACGGGTGCGGGAAGTGCCTTGAGTCGCGCCCACAGGCGCGCGACGGGCAGGTACGCACGCGCGGCCCAGTCGTAGCGCAGGGCGAGAAGCCTGAGCCCGATCACGAGGAGCGGAAGGCCGAGCTCCGGCAGCGGAAGAACGAGAACGACGCCCAGCAGGCCGGCTGCCCAACCACCCGCGAGCACTGCGAGTCGACGGCCGGGCGAACGGGCTCGGTGCCGATCGCGTGCGTCTTCGAGGCGAGCGAGCGCCTCCTCGACGCTCACTTGCCGGGACGACGAATCGCCGTACCGAAGAGCTCGGCGTCACGGACCGGCGCGCCGCACTCCTCGCACGCGACCGCGAACGCGGACGGAATCGGAGCCGCGCAGCTCGGACAGCGGTGTCGCAGCTCGCCGGCGCACTGAGGACACGCAGCGGGAAGCTCGCTCTCGTCCTCGAGGAAGTAGCGCAGCGTGTGGCCGCAGGTCAGGCAGAAGGCGACCCAGTCGCCGAGCGTCTTTCGGCGCTCCTCCTGGATCCAGTTGCGTTTGGCCTTCGCCATCCCGGGCCACTGTAGACAGACTCGAGACGCGAACACCGCGACCGCGAAGCGGGCGCCTTCAGGGATCTGGCGCGACCGCGATCCGCGCGAGCGGATTGCGGTCTTGCGCAGTCGTTAGAGTCCCGTACCCAGCGGACGACGGGAGACGACTGCATGGCCGTACGTGAAGCCGAGCCCGTGGGCTCGCTCCAGGAGGTGAAGGAGGTAGGGCTCGACCGCGAGGACCTCCTCGGCATCTACCGCTACATGCTCATCACGCGCGGGATCGAGGAGCGCGGCCACATCCTCTACAAGCAGGGCAAGATCCCCGGCTCCTTCTACACGGGGCGCGGGCAACGAGGGTGCCGCGGTTGGCGTGGCGACGGCGATGGGGCCGAACGACGTCGGAACCCCGCTGCACCGCGACATGGGGGTGCACGTGGCTCGTGGCATCGAGCCGTGGCGCGTCTTCGCCCAGTACATGGGTCGCGAAGGAGGTCCGACGCGAGGACGCGACGGCAACGTGCACATGGCTGTCGCGCAGCTCGGACTGCACGCACAGGTCTCGCATCTCCCCGCGATGCTCCCCGTCGCGACCGGCATGGCGCTCGCCTTCAAGATCCGCGGCGAGCGAAGGGTCGCGCTCGGCTGGTTCGGCGACGGCTCGGCGGGGCGCGGCGACGCCCACGAGGCGATGAACCTTGCCGGCGTTCGGCAGCTGCCCATGATCTTCGTGTGCGACAACAACCAGTGGGCGTACTCGACGCCGACCTACCTCTCGTATCCGGTCGAGCACATCGCCGACCGCGCGGCCGCATACGGGTTCGAGGGTGTCGTGGTCGACGGAACCGACGTGCTCGCCGTCTATCGCGAGGCGCGGCGCGCAATCGAGCGAGCACGCGAGGGCGGCGGCCCGACGCTCCTCGAGTGCGTCACCCTCCGCATGGAGGGCCACGCGGTCCACGACGACGCGTTCTACGTGCCGAAGGAGATGTTCGAGAAGTGGGCGGCATACGACCCGATCGAGCGCTTCCGCACGTGGCTCCATACCAACGCGGACATGACCGACGACGAGGAGGGCGAGCTCACGACGACCGTGAAGCGGCTCCTCAACGAGGCGCTCGACCGCGCGGAGGAGTCGCCGCTGCCCGACCCGTCCACGCTCGAGGAAGGCGTCTTCGCCTCTCCCGAGGACCTCGACACGCCGCACCACAAGTAATGCCCGAGATGACGTACATCCAGGCGATCTCGGACGGGCTGCGTCTCGAGATGCGGCGCGACCAGAGAGTGATCCTTCTCGGCGAGGACGTCGGTGTCTACGGCGGTGCATTCAAGGTGTCGCTCGGGTTCCAGGAGGAGTTCGGGCCGTGGCGCGTGATCGACACGCCGCTGTCCGAGACCGCGATCGTCGGCGGCGCGACCGGCGCCGCGCTCATGGGAATGCGCCCGGTCGCGGAGATGCAGTTCGCGGACTTCATCTCGTGTGCGTGGGATCAGCTCGTCACCGTCGCGGCGAAGCAGTTCTTCCGCGTCGGCACGCCGATCCCCATCGTCGTCCGGCTCCCCTCCGGAGGCGGCTTCTCCGGCGGTCCGTTCCACTCGCAGAACCCCGAGAGCTCGTTCGCGCACATCCCGGGGCTCAAGATCGTCTGCCCGGCGACACCGCACGACGCGAAGGGCCTGCTCGCGAGCGCGATCGAGGATCCCAACCCGGTGCTCTTCTTCGAGCACAAGCACCTCTACCGTCGGATCAAGGGCGAGGTGCCGGAGGATCGCTACACGGTCCCCTTCGGCTATGCCAACGTCCACCGGCCAGGCGACGATGCAACGGTGATCACCTGGGGTGCGATGGTTCACACGGCGACCGACGCGGCCGCGGAGCTCGCGAAGGACGGGTTCGAGGTCGAGGTGCTCGACCTCCGCACGCTGATTCCGTGGGACAAGGAGCGCGTGCTCGAGGGCGTGCAGCGCTGCTCGAAGGTTCTCGTCCTGCACGAGGACACGCGCACGGGCGGCTTCGGCGCCGAGATCGCGGCGACGATCGCCGAGGAGGCGTTCGAGCATCTCGATGCGCCGGTCATGCGGCTCGCGGCGCCCGACACGCCCGTGCCATTCTCGCCCACGCTCGAGAAAGCCTTCATCCCGCAAGTCGACGACGTCGTGACAGCTCTACGCGAATTGGCCGCGTACTGGCGAGGCAAGCCTCGCCCCTACGAGGAGGAATGGTGTCGACAGGAACGCAGACCGAGGTCGTGATGCCCCAGATGGGCGTCTCCGTTTCGGAAGGGACGGTCACGAAGTGGCTTCGCCAGGTCGGCGATGCGATCGGCCGCGACGAGCCGTTGCTGGAGATCTCGACCGACAAGGTCGACACCGAGGTGCCGAGCCCGGCTGAAGGAGTGGTGACACAGATCCTCGTGCAGGAGGGAGAGACCGTCGAGGTGGGCACCGTGCTCGCGACGATCGCTCCGGCGGGCGCCGAGATCCCGCCTCCTGCGGCCGAGCCCGCACCCGAACCTGCTGCCGCACCCGCCGCTCCGGCTCCCGTTCCGCAACCCGAGCCGGTAGTCGCGGCAGCTGCGCCGCCTAGCGCTCCGGCTCCCGCAGCCGAGCCCGCCCCGGCGGTTGCCGCAGTTGCCGCGCCCGCAGCACCTGCACCTCCCGTGTCGCCGGCCGCCGCGGAGAACGGCAAGACCTTCGTGTCCCCTGTGGTCGCGCGGATCGCCGCAGAGCACGGCGTCGACCCGGCCGCGGTTCCCGGTACGGGGACCGGTGGCCGCGTGACGAAGAAGGACATCCTGAGCTTCATCGAGTCGGGCGCGGCCACCCCACCTCCGCCCGCACCGACAGTTGCTCCGCCGGTCGAGGTAGCACCGCCTCCGGCTCCTGCAGCCGGTCGCGATCGCCGAGCCTGTTGCGGCGCCTCCGCCCGCGGCTCCCGAACCGGAGCCTGCGCCGGTCGCTGCGGCGCCCGCTCCCGCCGCTCCTGCACCTCCGGCTCCTGCACCTGCCGCGCCGCCTCCGGCGGCCGAACCGGTCGCAGCGCAGGCGGAGCTCGCTCCAGGCGAGGAGCTCGAGCCCATGTCCGCGATGCGCCGCGGCGTGATGGCTCACATGCGCCGCTCGGTCGACACTGCGGCGCACGTCACGAGCGCGATCGAGGTCGACATGGCGCGCGTCGTCGCGCTCAGGGCGAAGCTCAAGCCCGAGCTCGCGGCGCAGAAGGTGAGCCTCACGTACCTCGCGTTCATCGCACGGGCGACCGTCGACACCCTGCTCGACTACCCGTGGGTCAACGGCGAACTGCGCGGGCAGAGCATCGTCACGCGGCCCTACGTCAACCTCGGAATCGCGGTTGCGCTCGACGAGGGCAAGGGACTCATCGTCCCCGTCATCCGCAACGCCCAGGACCTCAACCTCACCGGCACCGCTCGCGCCATCCAGGACATCGCCGAGCGGGCGCGGACGAAGAAGCTCCTGCCCGACGACGTCCAGGGCGGCACGTTCACGATCACGAACCCCGGGAGCTTCGGAACGTTCCACGGGACGCCGATCATCAACCAGCCGCAGTCCGCGATCCTCGGCACGTACGCGCTCGTGAAGCGCCCGTGGGTGATCCAGGACGACCTCGGCTCCGATGTCATCGCGATCCGCCCGGTGATGAACCTCACGCTGACATACGACCACCGGCTCGTCGACGGCGCCTATGCCGGAATGTGCATGCGCGACATCCGCGACAGGCTCGAGAGCTGGGACGAAGCGGCGTACTGACATGGCGCTTCAAGGCAGCTGCCTGTGCGGAGGCGTCCGCTTCGAGGTGACGCGAGCCGTTCGCGTACGTCACGCACTGCCACTGCGAGTTCTGCAAGCGGATCGCGGGCGGGTACGGCACGGTCAGCGGGAGGGCGCCCGACGGAGGCAATACGCGTCGTCGAGGGCGAGGAGCTCCTCCGCTCCTACACACCCGACGGAGGGTCGGCGAAGACGTTCTGCTCGACGTGCGGGTCGAACCTCTTCGGGGGCGGCTGGCCGGAGTCGGAGACGTCGAGCGTGCGTCTGGCGTCGTTCGGCCTCGACTACGACCGCCAGCCCGAGGCGCACACGTTCGTTCGCTCGGTCGCAGCCTGGGAGATCCTTCCGGAGGACGGGCTCCCTCGGTACGAGATTCGCGCGACCTGAGCATGACCCAGCGGATCGTCCCGATGGTCGCGTACGAGGACACGGCAGCCGCGATCGACTGGCTCGTGCGCGGCGTTCGGGTTCACCGAGCACGGAGAGCGCTACGTCATGGACGGATGGCGACGATCGGCCATGCCGAGCTCGAGCTCGGCGGCGAGATCGTCATGCTCGCGACGCCGAATCGCGGAGTACCAGAGCCCGAGGACGCACCGCGAGAGCATGCGCAGTCAGCCGCTCGCGTGGCTTGACAACCCGTGGGTCATCGACGGGCTCTCGTGGAGGTGGACGACGTCGGATGCTCACCACGCACGGGCTCGTTGCCGCCGGTGCAACCGATCCTGCCGTGCGCCCGGAGGAGCCGGGGATCGGGTTCCGCATCTACACCGCCGAGGATCTCGAGGGCCATCGCTGGATGTTCGGCCAGCGCCTGTGAGCAACGACCTCGTCCGCCTGACGGTCGTGGCAAACGAGCTGGAGGCCGAGATGGTTCGATCGCTGCTCTCGACAGCCGGGATCGAGTCGATGCAGCGGTACACCAACTTCGGCGCGGGCGCGCTCGACGGAATGCCGTCGGGAGTCGGCCCGCGCGAGATTCTCGTCCGCCAGGGCGATCTCGAGGCAGCGCGCGAGCTCATCGAGTCCGACTAGCCTTCCTCGGGTGGCGCGCCTGGCGTACCTCATGAACCTCGGCCTCGTCCCGTACGGAGAGGCGCTCGAGCTTCAGCGGTCGCTTGCCGGTGCGGTCTCGCAGGGCGCGGTGCCGGAGACCGTGATCTTCCTCGAGCACCCGCCGGTCGTCACGATCGGGCGGCGGACCGAGACCGACGTCGAGCTCCACATCCCGGACGAGCGCTGCCGTCGAGATCGCCGAGACGGACCGCGGCGGCAAGTCCACGTTCCACGGCCCGGGCCAGCTCGTCTGCTACCCGATCCTCGACCTCGGCAAGCACGGGAAGGACGTGAAGCGGTACGTGCGCGACCTCGAGGAGGCGCTGATCCGAACGCTCGCCGCCTTCGACCTCGAAGGTGTGCGGTACGAGGGCCTGACCGGCGTGTGGATGGCGCCGACGCGGAGGACAGGGCCCGAGGAAGATCGCGTCCATCGGCGTCCACGTGTCGCGCTGGGTGACGACGCACGGGTACGCGCTCAACGTCGATCTCGACCCAGCGCCTTTCACCGAGTGGATCACTGCCTGCGGGCTCGAGGACGCGCAGTTCACGACGATGTCGCTGGAGCTCGAGCGCCCGATCGGGGTCGAGGACGTGCGCCCGGCAGCGATCGCGGCGATCGCCGATGTCTTCGAGCTCCAGCTCGACGAGCTCCCCGCCGACGACGGCGCCGGCCTCTGGCCGCAGTCGATCCACGCCTCTCTCGCGGCCCGGTGACCGTCGACATCCGTCCGATCCCGCGGCCCGGATGGGATCCGCTCCCCTACGAGGGCTGCGTCGGGGTCGTCGGACGCGTGCTCGTCCGCGAGGACACCTACTTCGTCGCGGAGCTCCGGTTCTCCGAGCACGCGACGATCCACGAGCACCCCGGCGACAACGACACGATCGTCGTCTGCCTCGAAGGCGAGCGGCTTCACGTCGGTGGCAGGCGAGACCGCTGCGCTACGGGAGGGACAGCAGGCGCGGTGGCCGAAAGGCGTCCCGCATCGTCTCTGGACCGAAGACTCGACCATGACGACGCTCATGGTCGAGCACTTCGACTGAGTCAGCCGGGACCGCCCGCCTCGTTCCGCTCGAGCGGAACGTCGGGTACCACGGCGCCTAGACTAATCGCGATGGAGAGATCGCTCCCCGTCGCAGAGCGCCCGCGCCGCCCCGAGTGGATGAAGGTCCGCGCGCCGAGCGCGAACTCGCAGTACTTCGAGGTCAAGAACCTCATGCGCGAGGGCGGCCTCGTCACCATCTGCGAGGAGGCGCGCTGCCCGAACATCGGCGAGTGCTGGGGACGCGGCACCGCGACGTTCCAGATCCTCGGCGACACCTGCACGCGCGCCTGCCGCTACTGCTACGTCCACTCGGGCAAGCCCGACGGCCCGCCCGACCCGCTCGAGCCGCTGCGACTCGCGCAGGCCGCCGCGCAGATGAAGCTCTCGCACGTCGTGGTGACGTCGGTCGACCGGGACGACCTGCCCGACCGCGGTGCCGCGCACTACGCGGCGACGATCCGCGCGATCAAGCGCAAGCTGCCCGCAGCGAAGGTCGAGATCCTCACGCCGGACTTCCTCGGCGTCGAGGAAGAAGCACTGGCAACGGTGCTTACCGCGCGGCCCGAGGTCTTCAACCACAACATCGAGACGGTTCGGCGACTCCACGCGCGCATGCGCGGCGCGAAGGCGAGCTACGACAAGGCACTGTGGCTGCTCGAGCGCGCGAAGGAGATCGCGGACTATCCACTGCTGACGAAGTCCGGGATCATCGTCGGCCTCGGGGAGACGAACGACGAGGTCGTCGAGACGATGCGCGACCTGCGCGCACACGATGTCGACGTCGTCACGATCGGCCAGTACCTGCAGCCGTCGCCGAAGCATGCGCAGATCGACCGCTGGGTGCATCCCGACGAGTTCCGCTGGTTCCGTGAGCAGGGCGAGGCACTCGGCTTCGGGTCGGTGTTCTCCGGCCCGCTCGTGCGCTCGTCGTATCGCGCGGACGAGCAGCGCCACGCGGCCGAGACCGGCCGCGGCGCGGTCGCGTACTGACGGCGCTCCACCGGGTATTGACGAGCCGTACGGACGTTTCACGATAGTGGGACAGTCGCTCGGATGACCCGTGCGACTCGCCAGAGGGGAGAATCATGCGAAGCCTCGTCGCGGCTCTCGCCGCACTCGCTGCGTCACTCGTCGTAGGCATCGTCCCGGCCGGCGCTATCACCAACGGCCAGCCGGACAACGGCCGCCATCCCTACGTCGGCATCCTGGTCACGTTCGACGCGCAGACCGGTTTCTTCTCCGCCTGTAGTGGCTCGCTCCTGTCGGAGGAGGTCTTCCTCACTGCGGGGCACTGCACGGACGGAGCGGAGCTCGCGTGGGTCTGGTTCGACGAAGTGTGGCCGGCAACGCTCGCAAGTGCCGACGCGATCGGAACGCCGCTCACATACCCGGGCTTCTGTCTCGGATGCGGGCCGGCGGGTGTCAGTGGGGATGTGGGCGTCGTGACGTTCACTGCCGTGCCGGGAGTGCTGCCGACCACCTACGCAAGCCTTCCGACGGCGGGTGCCGTCGATCCACTCAAGAACAAGACTGCGATCGACTTCGTCGGCTACGGCGTCACCTTCCAGGCGCAGATCCCGGGTAGTCAGCTACCGCCCGGTCCGCCACCGCCGTTCCAGAGGTGGGACGGATTGGGAATGCGGCTATTCGCACCGAGCGAGATTCACTCGAGCAACCATAAGCTCGGCGACCAGTTCCTCAAGCTCGCGATGAATCCCGGTGGAGGCTCGGGCGGTCTCTGCTTCGGCGATTCCGGCGGGCCGATCCTCCTCGCCGGAACGAGGACAGTGCTCGGCGTCAACTCGTTCGTCAACAACTGGAACTGCGCAGGCATCGGCTACGCCCAGCGTGTCGACCTGCCCCCGATCCTCGCCTGGATCAACAGTCAGCTCTAACGACAACGCCAAAGGGAGGGCCGACCGGCCCTCCCTTTGGTCACTTGCCGTCGGCGTGAGGCTTGGCCATCGAGTGGTAGTCGAGCGCCTGGTCGAGGATCGACTCGTCGACGCCGGCCTCGCGCGCGACCTCGCGCAGCGGCCGACCGGACGCACTGGCCTCCTTCACGATCTCCGCCGCCTTGTCGTAGCCGATGAACGGATTGAGCGCGGTGGCCGCCGAGAGCGTGCTCTCCGCGTACTGCTCGTTGCGATCGCGGTTCGCCTCGATCCCGTCGATGCACTTCTCCGCGAGCAGTCGTGACGCGCTCGACGAGGAGCTCGATGGAGTCGAGGAGATTTCGCGCCATGAGCGGGATGTAGACGTTCAGCTCGAAGTGCCCACCCATGCCGCCGACCGTGATCGCCGTGTCGTTGCCGATCACCTGTGCCGCGACCTGCGTCACGACTTCCGGCATGACCGGATTGACCTTGCCGGGCATGATCGAGCTGCCCTTCTGGAGCTCGGGGAGGAAGATCTCGGCGAGGCCGGCGCGCGGCCCTGAGCCCATCAGCCGCAGGTCGTTCGCGATCTTCGTGAGCGAGACGGCGACGACCTTCAGAGCGCCCGAGGCCTCGACGAGGCCATCCCGAGCAGCCTGCGCCTCGAAGTGATCGGCGGGCGCCGAGATCGTCAGCCCGGTGTCGGCGGACAGGTAGTCGCGCACGCGCGCCGCGAACTCCGGATGCGTGTTGAGGCCGGTCCCCGTCGCGGTGCCACCGAGCGGTATCTGACCGAGTCGTGGCATCGCGTCCTCGACCCGCGCGATTCCTTGCCGGATCTGCGCCGCGTAGCCGCCGAACTCCTGGCCGAGCGTGACGGGAACTGCGTCCATGAGGTGCGTGCGACCCGACTTCACGACGTCGTCGAACTCGACGGCCTTCCGCTCGAGCGACGTGGCGAGCGTCTCGAGTGCGGGAAGCAGGTCGTTCGCGAGCTCACCCAGCGCTGCGAGGTGCACGGCGGACGGAAAGACGTCGTTCGACGACTGGCCCATGTTCACGTGGTCGTTCGGGTGGACGTCCTCGCCGGCGAGCGTCGCCATGACCTCGTTCGCGTTCATGTTCGAGCTCGTGCCGGACCCGGTCTGGAAGACGTCGATCGGAAACTGGTCGTCGAACTCGCCGGCGGCAATGCGGTCTCCTGCAGCGGCGATCCGGTCCGCGAGCTCCCGGTCGAGCAGCTCGAGGTCGGCGTTCGCGCGGGCGGCTGCGGCCTTTATCCGCCCCAGCCAGCGCGCGACCGGAGTCGGGATCGACTCGCCTGATACCGGGAAGTTGGCTATCGCTTTCTCCGTCTCGCTACCCCAGAGAGCCTGCGTCTCAGCAGCCTTCGCCATCGCGGCGAGTCTAGCGCCGGGCCGTCAGACTGCCTCGATGGGATCGCTCGCCCTGACCGACGCGCAAGAGCTCTGGACGCCGGCGGGCACGTACCTGAACACCGCGTCGTACGGCCTGCCACCGACTCCGGCCTGGGACAACCTCTCCGAAGCGCTCGAGGACTGGCGCGGAGGGAGGACGAGCTGGGAGCACTGGGGCATCCCCGGCGAAGCGGCGCGCGCCTCGTTCGCTCGACTCGTCGGCGTCCCCGTCGAGACTGTCGCCATCGGCCCGAACGTCTCGTCGTTCGTCGGCCTCGTCGCGGCCTCGATTCCGGACGGCGCACACGTGCTCGCGCCCGACGTCGAGTTCACCTCGCTTCTCTTCCCGTTCCTCGTGCAGGAGCACCGCGGAGTTACGGTTCGGCTCGTTCCGGCTGCCGAGCTGGTGTCCGAGATCGGCCCGGACGTCGATGTCGTCGCCTTCAGCGCCGTGCAGATGGCGTCCGGAGAGGTCGCGGACCTCGACGGCGTCGCGGCGGCCGCTGCCGAGCACGATGCCTTGACCGTCGTCGACGCGACGCAGGCAGTCGGCTGGCTCCCGTTCGCCGGTGCGCGGTTCGACGTCGTCGTGGCCCACGCCTACAAGTGGCTGCTGTCGCCGCGCGGGACGGCGTTCATGGCGATTCGGCCAGAGCGCATGAAGGCGGTCGTTCCTCATGCCGCCGGGTGGTACGCCGGCGAGGATCCGCTGCAGACGTTCTTCGGCGGGCCACTTCGCCTGGCCGCGAGCGCACGACGACTCGACACCTCGCCGGCCTGGTTCATGTGGGTCGCCACCGCCGCGGCGCTCGACGTGACTCGAGCGAGTCGGCGTCGACGCGATCCACGCGCACGACGTCGCACTCGCGAA
Source organism: uncultured Gaiellaceae bacterium (assembly GCA_963820635.1). Lineage (GTDB taxonomy): Bacteria > Actinomycetota > Thermoleophilia > Gaiellales > Gaiellaceae > GMQP-bins7. The sequence continues at coordinate 681,117 of CAWGAN010000002.1, forward strand.
CCGGTTCCGCGCCGGGCTCGGGCTCGAGCCGAGCAACTCCGCGATCGTGTTCTGCGACATCGAGGACGCGGCCGACAAGCTCGAGCGAGCCGGGAATCCGAGCGGCGGTCCGCGGCGGACGGCTGCGCACCTCGTGGCACGTCTACAACACCGATACCGATGTCGATCGGACGCTCGACGTGCTCCTAGGCTGAACGGGCGACGTCGAGCAGCTCGTCCCAGCGTCGCGAGCTTCACGCGCGGGCGCCCCTGCGCGCTCGCCGCGCGCGCGCTCGAGCGCGTCGATCGCCTCCCAGCCCGCGTACATGACGGCACCCACGCCGCGCTCGGCGAGCAGTGTCCTCGAGCGGCCGCCGACCCGTGACCGGAGTCGTCCAGCACGGGCGTCCTCGAGCAGGCGCTCGACCGTCTCGGCCGCGTCCTTCTTGTTCGTCCCGATGACGCCGGTCGGGCCGCGCTTGATCCAGCCGGCGCAGTACAGGCCCGGAATCGGGTGCTCCGCCCTCGTCGAGAACGCGTCCCTCGGCGTTCGGGATCGTGCCGGCTCGCTCGTCGAACGGCACCCCGGGCACTCCGACGCCGCGATAGCCGACGCTGCGGAAGACGATCCCGCACGGGATCACCTCGCGCTCGTCGGTCGCGACCGCACGAACCGATCCTCGACCGTCCGGCTCCAGGCGGTTGCGGACGATCTCCACGCCCTCCACGCGCTCCTCGCCGAGGATCGCGACGGGTGAGACGCGGAAACGGAGTCGCACGACACGCAGCTTGCCCGTCGGCTCTCGCGACGCGAACTCGCGCAGGATCTCGACATTTCGCTGGACGACGTTCGAGCGCGGCGTCGAGCTCTGCCTCGCTCGCGGGATCGAGCTCGAGCTCCGCCGGGTCGACGAGGACGTCCGCACCCGCGAGCTCGCCCAGCTCGCCGAGCTCGGTCGACGTCCACGCCGCCTGGACGGGCCCGCGGCGCCCGAGCACGACGATCTCGCGGATGCCCGACGAGACGATCGCGTCGATCGCGGCGTCCGTCGTGTCGGTCGGTGCGAGCTCCTCGCGGGTCAGCGCGAGCATCCGCGCGACGTCGAGCGCGACGTTGCCGTTCCCGATGACGACAGCGCGCTCATGCGAGAGGTCGAAGTCGAGGTGCTGGAAGTCCGGGTGGCCGTTGTACCAGGCGACGAGCTCGGTGGCCGCCCACGAGCCGGGAAGGTCCTCGCCCGGGATGCCCAGTCGACGATCGGTCTGCGAGCCCGACTGCGTAGATCACGGCGTCGTAGAGCGACGCGAGCTCGTCGTGCGTGACGTCACGGCCGACCTCGACGTTTCCGAGGAAGCGGAAGCCCGGCCGCGCGGCGATCTTCTCGAACGCGCGCGACACGGTCTTGAGCTGCGGATGATCGGGCGCGACACCGAGCCGGACGAGCCCCCACGGTGTCGGCAGCCGCTCGATCATGTCGACCTCGACGCTGCGGATCCTCGCTCGCGAGCAGGGCGCCTGCCGCGTAGAACGCGGCAGGCCCGGAGCCGACGACGCGACACGGAGATCGCTCCATCAGCGGCGTCATGCTACGACCGGCCCTGCGAGGCCGCGACGTGAGAGCGATCACGGCGATGTCGAAGCGCCCACATAGGCCGGATCGTCGCCGGCGCAGCCGTCGTTCTCCTCTTCGCCGCTCGTCGCCGTACTCGGGAAGGCGTGGTGGGACAGCCGGCTGCCCGGGACGTACAACGTCATGTCGTACGGCACTCACGAGTACGGCGGCGGATCCGAGCCGCCGAATCACGCAGGCCACGACGCCGGCGCGGGAACGAGCGTCGCCGACCTGCATGGCGCGACGCGACGGCACGCCCGACGCACGCTTCGACGCTGACCGCACGGGCTGCCGACGATCCACCTCTCGTCGGGGCGCGTCGTGCACGCGCTGACGTTCGACGGAACGTCGCCCGGGCCGGAGCTTCGCGTCACGCAGGGCGATCTGCGTCGAGGTCGTCGCTCCGGAACGACGACATCGAGGACGGCGTCACGATCCACTGGCACGGCATCGACGTGCCGAATGCCGAGGACGGCGTGGCTGGCGTCACGCAGAACGCCGTCCTGCCCGGCGCGAGCTACACGTACCGATTCCGCGCAGAGCAGGTCGGTACGTTCTGGTACCACACGCACCAGGTCTCGTCGACGGAGGTCCGGCGTGGCCTCTTCGGCGTCGTCGTCATCGAGCCGCGCGAGGAGCGGGCCGGAGCTCGACCTCGCTCTCGCAGCGCACACGTTCGACGGCATCCCGACGCTGAGCGGGGACGAAGGCGGCGGACGGCAGAAGGTCGCTGCTGGGCACGCAGGTTCGTCTTCGGCTCGTCAACACGGACAGCTTCGAGCAGACGCTTCACGGTCTCGGGAACGCCTTTCCGCGTGCTCGCCATCGACGGTACCGACCTCCACGAGCCCGGCGAGCTCGAGAGCGTGGCACTACCGGTCGCGTGCGGGGGCCGCATCGACGTCGGCTACGTGCAGCCGCCCAACGGCGTGCGCGTCGCGATCGAGGGCACGGAGACGGCGATCGGATTCGGCCCGAGTCGTGGGCCGCGCGCCGGGCGAGGTGACACCGACGGCGAGCTTTCGATCCGCTCGCCTACGGCACGGCCGTCCGCGACACCGTTCGATGCCACATCGACATTCGATCGCCGCTTCGAGTTGACGATCACCCGGAAGCCCGGCTTCTTCGACGGCAGACCGGGACGGCAGTGGGCGATCAACGGAGGGATCTATCCCGACGTGCCCGTCTTCGTGGTCGAGGAGGGCGATCTCGTCGAGATCACGATCGTGAACGACACGAACGTCGTCCACCCGATGCATCTCCACGGCCATCACGTGCTCGTGCTGAGCCGTGACGGTGTGCCGGCCAGCGGGAGCCCGTGGTGGTCGGACACCCTGAACGTGTCACCGGGAGAGAGCTACGTCGTGGCATTCCGCGCAGACAACCCGGGAATCTGGATGGACCACTGCCACAATCTCCCGCACGCGGCCGAGGGGCTCACCATGCACGTCGCCTACGCAGGCGTCAGCACACCGTTCCTGATCGGCGCCGAGCACCACAACGAGCCCGAATAGCCGGGGGCTAGGCGGGCGCGACCGGGTCCGCCGCGACTACTCCCGCCTTCCTCGCGCGCCAGAGTTGCCACTCGTCCCAGACGATCCAACCACTCAACGCAGCGATGAGAACGGCGTTGATGGGATGGAGGAAGCCGACCGGGAACGGCAGCTCGAAGCCGATCCAGGCGAGCCAGAGCTGGATGAAGAGCAGCGCGAAGAGCAGGCCGTGCCGACCGAGGCGCCACTTCCCGATGCCGGCGATGAGCCCGATGACCATGAAGAGGAGCCCGAGCAGGATCACGAGGTACCCCCAGCCCGCGTGGAGCTCGAAGCCGTCGAAGAACACGTCCTCGTCGATGGTCGATCCCTCGTCCTCGAGCTTGTTCGCTGCGTAGAACGCGCCGTAGCCGGCGAGGCCGATCTGCACGATGATCGCTGCGAAGAGGATCAACGACCACGCCCAGTAGAAGGTCCTCACGCATTCCTCCCGGTCGATTGACCGCGAGCCTACGACACGGCCAGGACGATCTCAAGTGTCGACGCGGAAAACCTGGTGTCAGTGCGAGCAGCCGGAGCCGCAGCCGCCGACCTCGGTGCCCTCGGGCAACTCTTCGCCCTCTTCCACCTGGAAGGAGTGGCCGCAGCCGCACGAGGAGACGGCGTTCGGGTTGTCGATCTTGAAGCCCGCCTCGGAGATCGAGTTCAGGAAGTCGATCGTGGTGCCGCGAAGGTAGGGCGCCGAGTACGGATCGACGACGACCGGGATGCCCTCGAGCGAGAGCTCGACGTCACCCTCGGCGGGGGCGGCGTCGAAGCCGAGGCCGTACTGGAATCCGGAGCATCCTCCACCCTGGATCGCGACTCGGAGGACGAGCGTTCCCGCGTCCTCCTCCTCGGCCATGAGCTCCCTGATCTTCGCCGCGGCGACAGGCGTCAGGGAGAGAATCGTGTCGGTGGGGTGCTCGGTTGTCGATTCAACGGTTGCCATGGGCGCATGGTAGCGGACGGGGTCGCGGGCTCCAGCCGCGACTTTGTAACACTCGTATCGCTCATTCTGTGCGGGTTTCCCGAACCCTTCGTGCGCCGGAAGGGGGAGTGCTAGGCTCGGCGCGGTCTCGACGTTCCGGGGGTCATCGTGCTTTCGAACTGGCTGCCCTTCCTCTTCTACGCCATCTTCGCGGCAGCCATCCCGGCCACGATGATCACCGCTCTCGTTCGTCCTCCCCGGCCGGCCGGTCTCGCGGACGAAGGCGCGCATGCTCCCGTTCGAGTCCGGCGTGTCGGAAGGGGCGCCGAGCCGTGAGCGTCGCTTCACCGTCAGCTTCTACCTGACGGCGATCCTCTTCATCCTCTTCGACATCGAGATCGTGTTTCTCTACCCGCTCGCCGTGCAGCTCGAAGCGCTCGGCTGGTTCGGGATCGGAGAGTTCCTCGTGTTCATCGCAATCCTCGGCGTCGCCTACGTCTACGTATGGCGGAAGGGGGCTCTCAACTGGCAGTGAGAAAGCAGCTGCCGGTCGTGAGCGACCGCCCGCTCGCGAAGGCAGGCCTGCAGTCCGAGCGCGTGCTCTGGCCCGAGCGTGGGCCGGGCGTGTTCGAGCGCGAGGTGCGAGGAGATGGAGGATGCGCTCCTGCTGACGACGGTGGAGAAGGCCGTCGCCTGGGCGCAGTCGAACTCGATGTGGCCGGACACGTTCGGGCTCGCGTGCTGCGCGATCGAGATGATGTCGATCGTCTCGTCGCGCTACGACATCGCGCGCTTCGGGATGGAGCGGTTCTCCTCGTCGCCGCGCCAGGCCGACCTGCTGATCATCTCCGGACGGGTGACGCACAAGATGGCTCCGCCGCTGCGTCAGGTGTACGACCAGATGCTGGAGCCGAAGTGGGTCATCGCGATGGGCGCCTGCGCGAGCTCCGGCGGGATGTTCAACAACTACACGATCCTGCAGGGCGTCGACAAGATCGTCCCGGTCGACATCCACGTGCCCGGCTGCCCGCCGCGGCCCGAGGCGCTGATGGAGGGGATCGTCCGGCTGCACGAGAAGATCCGCGGCGGCGTTCCACCCGCGTACGAGATCCGCGGGGTCGCGGAGTGACGACCTACGCCTCGTGCCCGGCGTCGTCGAGACGCGCGAGTCGTTCGGCGAGACGACGCTCGTCGTCGATCCGGCGCGACTCGTCGAGGCGTGCACCGCCCTTCGCGACGAGCACGGGTTCAACTTTCTCTCCGACATCGCCGCGGCCGACTACCTCGGCTGGGGCGAGCAGGAAGTCGTCGGCTACATCGGGACGAATGCAGGGCGCGACATCCACATGCCGGGCTCGCAGGGGCTCGCACGCGTCCCGCTCCCGAAGCCGAAGCGCTTCTCGGTCTCGTACCACCTCCTGCGTGTGAACGACGACGCCGGTGCGGTTGCGTGTTCAGGTGTGGCTCGACGACGGCGAGCCGATCGCGAGCGTCCTTCCCGTCTGGCCGGCAGCAGACTGGTTCGAGCGCGAGGCCTTCGACATGATGGGCATCCGCTTCGAGGGCCACACGAACCTCGTCCGCATCCTCATGCCCGAGGACTGGGAGGGACATCCCCTCCGCAAGGACTACCCGCTGGGCGGCGAGCCCGTTCGCTTCTCGGACGAGGACTGATGTCGGTCCTCCCGTCGACGCGTATCTACGAGGGAACGCGCATCCCGCAGCCGGTCCCCACGATCCTCGAGGTCGATCCCGAGAAGCACCGGCTCGAGGACATCCTGCGCGTCAACTTCGGGCCGAACCATCCATCGACCCACGGCGTCCTTCGCCTCGTCGTCGACCTCGACGGCGAGACCGTGGCGGGCATCCGCGCGGTCATCGGCTACCTCCACACGGGCTTCGAGAAGAACATGGAGCACAAGTCGTGGTGGAAGTCGGTCACGTACGCGCCGCGGATCGACTACGTCTCGTTCCACGCGAACGAGCTCCTCTACGTGCTTGCGATCGAGAAGCTCCTCGGGATCGAGGTGCCGCGCCGTGCGACGTGGGCGCGGATGGCGATGGCCGAGCTCAACCGCATCCACTCGCACCTCGTGTGGCTCGGGACGTCGGCCCTCGAGCTCGGGGCGATCTCGCTCTTCTGGTACTGCTTCGACGACCGCGACCAGATCCTCGACCTCTTCGAGATGGCCGGCGGGACGCGGATGCACACCCGCTACGTGCAGGTCGGCGGCATCGCCGAGGATCTGCCGCCGGATTTCACCAGCGAGGCGCGGAAGTTCTGCGAGTCGATGCCGAAGTCGGTCGACGAGTACGAGGCGATCCTCGACCGCAACGCGATCTGGCTCGAGCGAACGCAGGGGGTCGGACTGCTCTCCTCCGACGACGCGCTCGCGCTCGCACAGTCCGGGCCGATGCTGCGCTCGACCGGGCGTCGACTGGGATCTCCGGCGCGACATGCCGTACCTCGCCTACGACGAGGTCGAGTTCGACGTGCCGGTCTACGGCGGCGGCGACGTCTACGACCGCTACCGCGTCCACATGGACGAGATGCGCGAGTCGGTGCGCATCGTCCGCCAGTGCCTCGATCGGCTCGACGAGATGGACGGCGAGCCGTGGATCGCCGACGACCGCAAGGTCGTCCTGCCGCCGCGGCACGAGCTCCACACCTCGATGGAGTCGCTCATCCACCACTTCAAGATCGTCACCGAAGGGTTCACGGTTCCCGAAGGCGAGGTCTACGTCGCGATCGAGTCGCCGCGCGGGGAGAACGGCTGCTACCTCGTGTCCGACGGCGGGGCGAGGCCGTGGCGCGTGAAGTTCCGGGCGCCGAGCTTCGCGGCGCTGCAGGCGACCGCGACCATCGTGCAGGGCCTCCTCATCGCCGACCTCATCGCGGCAGGCGGCTCGCTCGATCCGGTCATGGGAGACGCCGACCGATGAGCGTCGTCCCGCAGATCCAGAAGCTTCGCAAGCAGTATCCCGACGCACTCTCGGCGGTCATGCCGGCGCTCCGTCTCGCGCAGGAGCGGAACGGCGGCTGGCTCTCGCCCGACGCGATCCGCGAGGTGGCGGACGCGCTCGACCTCACCCCCGCGTACTGCCTCTCCATCGCATCCTTCTACGACCAGTACCGGCTCGAGCCGGTCGGCCGGCGGATCGTCGAGGTGTGCACGAACGTCTCGTGCGCGCTCGCCGGCGCGCAGCAGGTGCTCGAAGCGTTCGAGCGCGAGCTCGGCGTGTCGGCGGGATCGACCTCCGAGAACGGCGAGTACACGCTCGGGACGATCGAGTGTCTCGGTGGGTGCGGCTGGGCGACGATCGTCGCGATCGACAACCGTCACCGCCTGCGCGTGAAGGCGGACGACGTGCCGGGAATCGTCGAGGAGCTCCGCGGTGCCTGAGTACCCGCAGATCGTCTTCGCCGGAACCGACGGCGGCGCGGTGCTCGACATCGACGACTACGTCGCCCGGGGCGGCTTCTCGGCGCTGCGGAAGGCGCGCGCGCTGGAACCGGACGACGTCATCGCCGAGCTGGATGCCTCGGGCCTGCGCGGTCGCGGCGGCGCCTTCTTCCCGACCGGCCGCAAGTGGTCGTTCGTTCCCAAGCCCGACCAGCTGGCCAAGCCGCACTACCTCGTCGTGAACGCCGACGAATCGGAGCCCGGCAGCTTCAAGGACCGCGAGATCATGCTGCGCGTCCCGTTCCGGTTCCTCGAGGGCTGCCTCATCGCCGCGCACGGGATTCAGTCGCAGCACGTGTTCATCTATATCCGCGGCGAGTACGAGCGCGAGTTCGAGATCCTGCGCGCCTCGCTCGAGGCGATGCGCAAGGCCGACCTGCTCGGCGGCGTCACCGTCGTGCTCCACCGGGGCGCGGGCGCGTACATCTGCGGCGAGGAGACCGCGCTCCTCGAATCGCTCGAGGGCAAGCGCGGGCAGCCGCGAACGAAGCCGCCGTTCCCCGCGATCGCCGGTCTCTACGCCGCGCCCACGGCGGTCAACAACGTCGAGTCGATAGCGACCGTGACGCCCGTGTTCGAGATGGGCGGCGCGGAGTACGCGAAGCTCGGCGTCGAGAACTCGACCGGGACGCGCGTCTTCTCGCTCTCGGGCGACGTCGTGAACCCCGGCAACTACGAGCTCCCGCACGGGATCTCGATGCGCGAGCTCATCTACGACGTCGGCGGCGGCGTCCCGAACGGACGCGCGCTCAAGGCGGTGATCCCGGGCGGCTCGTCGACCTCCGTGCTCACGGCCGACGACATCGACACGAAGATGGACTTCACCTCGCTCGTCGAGGCGGGCTCGTCGATCGGCTCGGCCGGCGTGATCGTCATCGACGACCGCTGCTGCATGGTGCAGCTCGGCATCCGCGTGTCGCAGTTCTACGAGCACGAGTCGTGCGGCAAGTGCACGCCGTGCCGCGTGGGCACGAAGTGGGTCACGCAGATCCTCCAGAAGATCGAGGACGGCCGCGCGTCGCAGTCGGATCTCGATCTGCTCCTCTCGGTCTGCGACCGGATCATGGGCAAGTGCCTGTGCCCGCTCGGCGACTCGGACGCGATCGCGGTGCTCAGCTACGTCGACCGCTTCCGCGACGAGTACCAGGCGCACATCGACCTCGGGCGCTGCCCGTTCGGCGGCGAGTCGTCGCTCGAGGGGATCCTCGCCCCGTCCGCGATGCACGAGCACACACGGGCACGAGGCGGCGCATGTCTGAGCTCTTCACGGTGACCGTCGACGACCGCCAGGTCGCAGTGCCGAAGGGAACCGGCCTCGTCGAGGCGGCGCAGGCCGCGGGGATCGAGATTCCGGTGTTCTGCTACGAGCCGCGGCTCGGCCCTCCCGTCGGCGCCTGCCGCATGTGCCTCGTCGAGATCGAGGGGATGCCGAAGCTCCAGGCCGGCTGCACGCTCACCGTGACCGACGGCATGGTCATCAAGACGAGCGCGACGTCCGCGAAGGCGGCCGAGGGCCAGGAGGCGACGCTCGAGTTCATCCTCGTGAACCACCCGCTCGACTGCCCCGTCTGCGACAAGGGCGGCGAGTGCCCGCTGCAGGACCTCACTTTCCGCCACGGGCCCGGGCAACACGCGCATGTCGTTCGCGAAGCTCACCGTCGACAAGCCGATCCCGGTCTCGCCCCTCATCGCGCTCGACCGCGAGCGCTGCATCCTCTGCTACCGCTGCACGCGGTTCTCGGAGGACGTGGCCGAGGACGGCCAGCTCATCGCCCGGAATCGCGGAGCCCACACCGAGATCGCGACCTTCGAGGACGAGCCGTACCGTTCGCCCTTCTCCGGCAACGTCGTCGAGCTCTGCCCGGTCGGCGCGCTCACGTCGACGCTCTACCGCTTCGACGCGCGGCCGTGGGACATCCAGAACGTCCCCACGGTCTGCACGGGTTGCGCGGTCGGCTGCAACACGTCCGCGACGATCCGCGAGGGCAAGGTCAAGCGGATCCTCTCGCGCAACCATCCGGAGGTCGACCGCGGGTGGCTCTGCGACAAGGGCCGCTACTCCTACCCGCACCTGCGGGCCGAGGACCGCATCACGGCGCCGCTGCGGCGTGGAAGGAAGGGACTCGAGGAGGTCTCCTGGGACGAGGCGCTGGATGCCGCGGAGACATTGCTGCGCGAGTCCGCCGGCTCGATCGTCACGGCGTTCTCGGGCTCGGAGACGACAGAGATCGCGTACGCGCTCGGGCGCCTGCTGCGCGGTGGGCTCGCTGCGCACTCGGCCGTCCTCCCCGAGGCCACGTCGGACGCCCTCGAGGCCTTCCGCCTGCCGCTCAGCGGGATCGCAGAGGCGGAGATCGTCGTCGTGGTCGGCGACGAGCCGGTCGTCGAGCGCGCGCCGATCGTCGACCTCTGGATCAAGGAGGCCCGCAGGCGTGGCGCAGAGATCGTCGTCTTCTCGCCGACGGGCACCGAGAAGACCGCTCCCGGCTCCGGCGCGACGACCTGCCGCGAGCTGGCGGCCGGCCGGAGCGCCCTCTCGAAGAGGCTGGCCGCGGCAGAACGCGTGGTTCTCATCTGGTCTGGCGCGGGGGGAGGCGGCGGAGCGCGTATCGCGGAGCTCGCACACGAGCTCTCGCTCGAAGCGAAGCCAGGCAGCGGCGCGTTCCATCTTCCGGCCGCATCGAATCCGCGGGGCGTGGCGCTCGGCTGGTCGGTCTCCGCGGACGCGGACGAGACGAACCCGGAGCCGATCGAGCTCCTGATCGTGTCGGGCGACGAGGCTGCCGCGAGCGCAGACGTGCGCGCGCTTGCGGAGAGCGCGAAGACGCGTGCTCGTCCTCACGATGTTCCACGAGCTCGCCGGCGGCTGGGCCGACCTGATCCTCCCGTCGACCGGCTCGCTCGAGCGCGACGGTACCTCGATGAATCTGGAAGGCCGCGTGCAGCGCCTGCGGCGCGCCGTCAGCCCGCCCTGCCCCGACGAGCTCGCCTGGATCTCGAAGCTCGCAGCTCGCTTCGACGTCGACGTCCCGCCGCACGCGATGGGCGTCTTCGCCGAGCTGTCCGAGCACCTCTTCCGCGACCTGACCCACGAGGACATCGGGCTGCACGCACCCCTTCCCGCACGGCAGGCGTACGTCGTGCCCGAACCGGCGACCACGCCTGCTCCGCCGGACGAGGCGGGAGGAGCCTTGAGACTTCAGCGCTATCGGCCGCTGTTCTCCGGCCCTGCCGTCGAGCGCGTGCCGGAGCTCGGGTTCCAGCGACCCGGGCCTGACGTCGAGCTGTCCGCCGGCGACGCCGAGTCGCTCGGAATCGCGAACGGCGACCAGGTCGTCGTGCGCTCGAACGGCACATCCGTCGAGCTGCGTGCACGCGTCAATCGCAGGCTCGTCACCGGAGTCGCGCGCGTCGCGGACGAGCACGCCGGCGATCTCCATCCCGACGGTCGAGGTGCATGAAGCCGTGACGCAGCCCGTCGAGTGGTGGGTGAGCCTCATCCAGGCGTTCATCGTGATCAACCTCGTGATGGTCACGTTCGCGTACCTCACGCTCGCCGAGCGCAAGATCATGGCTCGGATGCAGCTCCGCTACGGGCCGAACCGCGCCGGCTTCCGAGGATCGCTGCAGCCGATCGCCGACCTCCTGAAGCTCCTGAACAAGGAGAGCTTCCAGCCGACGGAGGCCATCAACTGGGCGTTCGTCCTCGGCCCGTTCCTCGCAACGTTCACCGCGCTCGTGACCTTCTCGGTGATCCCGTTCGGCCCCGGCTGGGAGGTCGGCGGCGTCTACATCCCGGGCCAGGTCGCCGACCTCGACATCGCGCTCATCCTGATCTTCGCGGTCGGCTCGATCGGCGTGTACGGCTTCATCCTCGGCGGCTGGTCGTCGGAGTCGAAGTACGCGCTCCTCGGCTCCATGCGCACGTGCGCGCAGCTCGTCTCGTACGAGGTGTCGCTCGCGCTCTCCGTGCTCGGCGTCGTGATCATGGCCGGAACGCTCTCGCTCACCGAGATCGTCGCCGCGCAGGACGACACGTGGTGGTACGCGCTTCCGCAGTTCGTCGGGCTGATCGTCTTCCTGCTCGCAGGCACGGCCGAGACCGCCCGCGCGCCGTTCGACCTTCCGGAAGCCGAGCAGGAGCTCGTCGCCGGCTACCACACGGAGTACGGCGGGATGCGCTTCGGGCTCTTCTCGATGTCCGAGTACATCAACCTCATCACGCTCTCCGCGCTGTGCGTGACGCTCTTCCTCGGCGGCTGGCACGGCCCGGGGTTCGACGGGCCGTCGTGGACGGGTCCGCTGTGGTTCATCGGCAAGCTCGTCTTCCTCCTCTTCCTCTTCATCTGGCTGCGGACGACGCTCCCGCGGCTGCGCTACGACCAGCTCATGTCGTTCGGCTGGAAGGTGCTTCTGCCCGTCGCGACGATCAACGCGGTCATCACCGCGATCCTGGTGGTGGCGCTGTGACCTCCCGATCGACCGGAACGCTCAAGGGGTTCGGCGTGACCTTCCGGCAGATCTTCCGCAAGCCGATCACGCAGCAGTACCCGGAGTACAAGCGCCCGGTGTACCCGCGCTTCCGCGGCCGGCACCGGTTGTGGAAGCACGAGAACGGGCTCGAGAAGTGCGTCGGCTGCTCGCTCTGCGCGGCCGCCTGCCCGGCGGACTGCATCCGCGTCGTCGCAGAGGAGAACACCGATGAGAACCGTGTCTCGCCCGGGGAGCGATACGCGCGCATCTACGAGATCAACATGAGCCGCTGCATCTTCTGCGGCTACTGCGAGCTCGCCTGCCCGTTCGACGCGATCACGCTCGGCAACGAGTTCGAGATCGCCGAGTACTCGCGCGACGACCTCATCTACACGAAGGACATGCTCCTCGCCGAGCCGATCAAGCGCGTGCCGGTCGCCGACGCCGAGCGCTTCGACACGCCCGAGCCTTCGTACAAGACGCACAGCTGATGGGAAACGTGATCGTCTGGATCGTCTGGTTCGTGGCCGCCGGCGCGTGTCTCGGCACCGGCGTCGCAGTGGTCAGCATGACGAACCCGTTCTACTCGGCGCTCTCGCTCATCGGGAATCTCGCCTCGCTCGCGGTGCTGTTCCTCCTGCTCTCGGCCGAGTTCCTCGCGGCGGCGCAGGTGCTCGTCTACGCGGGCGCCGTCATGGTGATGTTCCTCTTCGTCGTCGCCTATCTCGGCGGGCGCGCGGACGCTCCGTGGGCCGGCGGGCCGCCGCTCCTGCGAGGCGCTGCGATCGTCGCCGCGGTCGCGCTGCTCACCGAGATCGTCGTCGTGCTCGGGCTCGCCTGGGGCGACAACCTGACCGATCCGGCCGAGGTGTCCGACTCGTTCGGGAGCCCGGCGGCGATCGGCGAGGCCTTCCTGACCGACCACCTGCTCGCGTTCGAGATCACGTCGATCGTGCTGCTCGTCGCAGCGATCGGCGGCGTCGTCCTCGGGACGACGCGCGAGAAGGAAGAGGAGGTCGCCTGATGGACGGGCCAGATGTCGGCTGGTATCTGATCGTCGCGGCCTTCCTGTTCGGAATCGGCGCGCTCGGCGTGATGATGCGGCGCAGCCCGCTCATCGTCCTGCTCTCGCTCGAGCTCATGCTGAACGCGGCGAACCTCACGTTGATCGCGTTCGCGCGCCAGCAGGGCGATCTCGGCGGCCAGATCTTCGCGCTCGCGGTGATGGCGGTCGCCGCGGCGGAGGTGGCGATCGGCCTCGGCCTCATCGTCGCAATGGCTCGACGGCACATGCTCCTCGACGTCGACCAGGCAAGCGCGCTCCGGGGCTGAGTCGATGGTCGCCGGCGCCTGGGTCTGTCTCCTCTCACCGCTCGTCGGTGCGCTGACGATCACGCTTGCCGGAACGCGCATCTCGCGCAAGAGCGCCGCATGGATCTCCACGCTGACGACATTCGTCGCCTTCGGCGGCGCGCTCGTGGCATTCATCGGGCTCTGGGCCGAGGGCCACGGCGACCGCGAGATCGTCTCGACCGCGTACACCTGGCTCGAGTCGGGCGACTTCCAGGTCGAGGTGCAGATCCTGCTCGACACGCTCTCGAGCACGATGATGCTCATCGTCTCGGGCGTCGGCGGGCTCATCGTCTGGTACTCGATGGGCTACATGGAGGGCGACGACGAGGAGCGTCGCTACTTCGCGTACATGTCGCTGTTCGTCTTCTCGATGCTCATGCTCGTACAGGCGGGGAACTTCCTCCTCCTGCTCGTCGGCTGGGGCCTCGTCGGCCTCGCGTCGTACCTGCTGATCGGGTTCTGGCACCACAAGCCGGAGGCCGTCGCGGCCGCCAAGAAGGCGTTCGTGATGAACGCGATCGGCGACGCGACGCTCGCACTCGGGCTCGTGCTGCTCATCTGGGAGACGGGCACGCTCGAGTACCTCGGCGTGTTCGAGGACGTCGACTCCATGTCGTCGACGACCGTGAACCTCGTCGCGCTCGGACTGCTCGGCGGCGCGGTCGCGAAGTCGGCGCAGATCCCGCTCCACACGTGGCTTCCCGACGCGATGGAGGGCCCGACTCCCGTCTCGGCGCTCATCCACGCAGCGACGATGGTGACCGCCGGCGTCTACCTCCTCGTCCGCGCGAGCCCGATCTTCGAGGCGGCGCCCGACGTCCAGCATCTCGCCGCGATTCTCGGCGCGATCACGCTGCTCGTCGCGGGAGTGGTCGCTCTCGTGCAGTGGGACATCAAGCGCGTCATCGCGTACTCGACGATGTCGCAGATCGGCTACATGTTCCTCGCGGCTGGGATCGGCGCGTACGGCTACGCGATCTTCCACCTGATGACGCACGCGTTCTTCAAGGCGCTGCTCTTCATGTCGGCCGGCGTCGTGATCCACCACCTGGGCGGCGAGCAGGACATCCGCAAGATGGGCGGGCTGAAGGCGGTCATGCCGCGAACGCACATCGCGTTCCTCGCCGGGGCGCTCTCACTCGCGGGGATCCCGATCTTCGCCGGGTTCTGGTCGAAGGACGGCATCGTCGCGGCGGCATTCGCGAGCGGCGACGCGCTCGGCTACACGCTCTACGCCGCCGGGCTCATCGGGGCGCTGCTGACCGGCCTCTACACCTTCCGCCTCTACTTCACGGTCTTTCGCGGCGAGCCGAGCGAGCTCGTGAAGGAGCACACGCATGAGGGCCACGGCGAAGGGCCGCTCTCGATGCTGATCCCGGTCGGCGTTCTCAGCGTGCTCGCGACGATCGGCGGACTGGTCGTGATCCCGGGCGTCTGGGAGCCGTTCCTGCACTGGATCGACGAGACCGCCGAGCCGCTCGTGCACGCCACCGTCGCCGAGGACTACGGGACGAGCGCCATCGCCGTCTCGCTCGGCCTCATCGGCTTCTTCATCGCGCGACGCGCATTCCAGGCGGGTCGCCAGCTCGTCACGAATCCGGGCATCTGGCGCGTGCTCGAGCACAAGCTCTACTTCGACGAGCTCTACGACGCGATGTTCTTCCGGCCCGCTGCTGCCATCTCCGTTGCGCTCCGTCGCAACGTCGAGGAGCCTGTCGTCGAGCGCTCCCTCGACGAGATCGGGGCCGGGACGATCCAGCTCGGCGGCGAGGTCGCGCGTGTGCAGTCCGGCCTGCTTCGTACCTACGCGATCGCCATCGCATTCGCCGTCGCCGTCCTCGTCGTCGTCTTCGTGGCGGTGCGCTAGGTGCTGACGACTGCGCTCATCCTGCTACCGATCGTCGGCGCGCTCGTCGTCGCGATCCTCCCGCTACCCCGCCAGACGACTGCCGGCCTCGCGTTCCTCGTCGCGCTGATGGAGGTCGGGCTCTGGATCGTCGCGGCGGGCCGGTTCGACTTCGACGACGGCGGCCTGCAGCTCGGGACGTCGCGCGAGTGGGTCGAGAGCGTCGGGATCTCCTACTCGGTCGGCTTCTACGGCTTCTCGCTCTGGCTCGCGGGCGCGACGGTGATCGTCTTCGCAGCCGCGATCGGCTACGCGCTCTGGGTCGGCCGCGAGCGCACGCGGGCGTACCACGCACTGATGCTCTTCCTGCTCGGCGCGGTCGTCGCGACCTTCGCCTCACAGGATCTCCTCCTCTTCTACGTCTCGTTCGAGGCGATGCTCATCCCGCTGTACGTCCTCGTCGGCGTGTGGGGAGGCGAGCGAAGGCAGGCCGCGACGGTGACGTTCGTCATCTACACGATGGCGGGCTCGCTGCTGATGCTCGCGTCGGTCGTCGCGTTCGGCGTGACACAGGGGACGTTCTCGCTCACGGAGTCCGGGACGAGCGACAACGTGTGGATCTTCCTCGGCTTCGCGGTCGCCTTCGCGGTCAAGGCGCCGCTCTTCCCGTTCCACGGCTGGCTGCCGCTGGCGTACCGCGAGGCGCCCGTCGAAGTCGCGGCGGTGCTCTCCGCGGTCGTCTCGAAGACGGCGATCTACGGCTTCCTCCGGATCGGGCTGCCGAAGTTCCCGGAGCCGGCCGACGACCTCTCCGGGCTCATCCTCGTCCTCGCCTGCGCCGGGCTCGTCTACGGCTCGCTGCTCGCCTTCCGCGCACCGGATCTCCGCGGCGTCATCGCCTACTCGTCGATGGCCCAGATGGGGCTCATCACGATCGGTGTCTTCGCGTTCGACGACCTCGGGCTCGACGGCGCCGTCCTGCTCTCGGTCGCGCACGCGCTCATCTCGGCGAGCATGTTCCTCCTCGTCGGCATGGTCGAGCGGCGTTGCGGAACGGGTGAGCTCGACGCACTCGGAGGCATGGCACGCGGGCGACCGACGCTCGCGACCGTGGTGCTCGTCGCCGGAATGATCGCGCTCGCCGTGCCCGGCTCGGCGACGTTCGCCGGCGAGTTCCTGGTCATGGCCGGCGCGTACGACCAGGGGTGGGGCTACTCGGTCGTCGTCGCGCTCGGGATCGTGCTCGCGGCGATGTACACGCTGCGCGTGATCTCGGCGATCCTGCACGTGAAGCCGGGGCCCGCTGTGCGCGACGAGGCACTCGACCTGCGTCCCGGTGAGCTGGCGCTCGTCCTTCCGCTGCTGCTCATCCTGCTCGGGCTCTCGGTGTGGCCGGCGCTCGTGAGCGAGAGCGCGTTCGCCGCATCCACCATTGCGGAGTTCCTGCCGTGATCGACACGCCGACCGTCGACTGGCTCGCGCTCTCTCCGACGATCGCGCTGCTCGGCGCCGCGGGCATCGCACTCCTGTCCGCGCTCCTTCCCGCCTGGATGCGCAAGGGAGTCGCCGCGAGCGCGGCGGTCGTCGGCTTCGTCATCGCGGCCGTGCTCGCCGGCTACGTCTTCGACGAGAGCTCGACGCCCGAGATCCTGCTCGAGGGAACGATGGTGCAGGACCAGCTCGCCGCCCTGGCGCAGGTGATCCTCGGGGTGACGGGCGCGGTCGTCGTCCTCGCGTCCTGGGGAGAGCGGCGCCGCGAGAACCACGCCGAGTACTACGCGCTCATCGCGACCGCGGGCGCCGGGATGGTCTTCTTCGTCGGCGCCGAGAACCTCATGACGCTCTTCCTCGGGCTCGAGTGGTTCTCGCTCTGTCTCTATGTCCTCGTCGCGATCGACTCGGAGCGCGAGACGTCGCTCGAGGCGGGGCTCAAGTACCTCATCGTCGGCGGCTTCGGCTCCGCGGTGCTCCTGTTCGGCTCGGCTCTCGTCTACGGAGCGACCGCGGAGCTGAGCTTCCCTGCGATCGCCGCTGCCGACCCGTCGAGCGACTCGTTCCTCTTCGCCGGCCTCGCGATGATCCTCGCCGGGCTCGCCTTCAAGGTCTCGGCGGCGCCGTTCCACATGTGGACGCCGGACGTCTACCAGGGGTCTCCGACCTCCGTGACCGCGTTCATGGCGGCGGCGACGAAGACGGCGGCGATGGTCGTGCTGCTTCGCGTCCTCGTCACCGCGTTCCCGGAGCAGGCCGACGTCTGGACGATCGCGGTCGCAGTGCTCGCGGCGATCTCGCTCGCGTGGGGGAATCTCGGCGCGCTCGCCCAGCGCGATCTCAAGCGCATCCTCGCCTATTCCTCGATCTCGCACGCCGGCTTCATGCTCATGGCGATCGCGGCCAACTCGGAGCTCGGCGGCGAGGCGCTCCTGTACTACCTCGTCCCCTACTCGGCGATGTCGGTCGGGGCGTTCGCGGTGGTCGCGGCGCGCGAGCGCGAGCTCGAGGCACCGGTGACGCTCGAGTCGCTGGCCGGCTTCGGCTGGGAGCGCCCGTACCACGGCATCGCCCTGTGGATCTTCATGCTCGGGATGGCCGGTTTCCCGCTCACTGGTGGAATGTTCGGGAAGCTGTTCGTCTTCTCGGCCGCGTACGACGCCGGAGACTGGTGGCTCGTCCTCGTCGGGGTCGCGGCGACCGCGGTCTCACTCGGCTACTACCTGAATGTCGTTCGCTGGCTGTACATGCGCTCCGGCACCGAGCTGCGCCTCGCACCGGCCGGCGGCTCACCGCCACGCGACTCGGCGCTGAGCGTCGCGATCGGAGCGGCGGTCGCCGTGACGGTCGGCTCCTTCTTCGTCGTGCAGCCGATCCTCGACGCCGCCTCTGATGCGGCGTCCTCGCTCCCCTTCTGAGTGTTGCCTCCGTCCTCCGCATAGGAGAGGATCGCGGCGGCAGGAACGCCGTCAGCGAAGGAGACGCAATGAGAGCACGCTTGCTCGTCACGACGATCGTCATGGGGGGCCTCGCGCTCGCCGTGGGCGCGATCGCGCTCGCCGGGAAGCCGGCGCCGCCCGACACGTCGAAGTACCCGGATCTCCGCGCCGTGGTTCCGGATCACCTCAACCTCGTGAACCAGCAGCAGAACGAGTATCTGCGCTTCTCGAACGGGATCGCGAACACGGGCCCGGGGCCGTGGGCGATGCGTCCCGAGAACGAGCTCGGGTCGACGCCGACGACGACAGCGATCCAGGAGATCCGCTCGTCCAACGCGCAGCACCTCTGCGGCACGCAGCCGAAGCCGAACGACCCCTGCTACACGATCCTCGACGAGCAGGCCGTCTCGATCTTCGAGTACCACCCGACGCACAACCACTGGCACACGGCCGATGTCGCGCGCTTCGAGGTCCGCAAGGGCAGCCCGACGGGCACCGTCGTCGGTGGGAACTCGATCAAGGTCGGGTTCTGCCTTCTCGACCTCTACAACCTCAATGGCAACGCGCCGACGAGCGAGAAGGTGTTCTGGGACTGCTACACGAGCCACCAGGGCGTCCAGTCGGGCTGGGTCGATCAGTACCACCAGGCCACCGACGGCCAGCAGGTCGTCCTGACGGGCCTCGCGAACGCCTCCGACTACTACCTCGTGTCGACGACGAACCCCACCGGTGCGTTCCTCGAGCAGTCGAAGACGAACAACAGCGCGTGGGTGAAGTTCACGCTGTCGCAGGACTCCAACGGGAATCGCAAGGTCACCGTGACCGCTCACTCGCCTTGCGAAAGCCCCGGCATGTGCGGCGATCTGTCGGCGAATCGCTGAACGACCGCTGAGCGCGTGGCCGGGTCGCTCGGCCCGGCCACGCGCCATCCTTCAAGATGCACCCGATGCGTGAGCGCTGGTTCGGCGCCACCGGGCGCAAGGTGCCGGCGATCGTCCTCGAGGGGACGGTCGACCTCGACGGTGCTCTCGTGCTCGACGACGTGTCCGATGTAGCCGCGATTCACGAGGCGCATCACGCTGGAACTCCGGTCGTCGTGCGGTGCTCCTCTCCGGACGACGTGCACGCAGCGCTGTCTCTCGGCCCCGTCTCGTGCGCGCTCGTCACGGACGAAGCGCTCCTCGAGCTCGACCTCGCGGAGATGACGTACGGCTGATCCACAGGCTCTGAGTGCCGCCGAGACGCGTAACGTACGCGTTCTCTCGAGAAGCTAGGCGCCGGGCAGCCGGCGACCCGCGGCGAGCTCAGCGGAGCGCGGGAACCGGATCGTGGTCCGGTTGGGCCACGACCATGCACCGCGCCGTGCTCGGGTCCCGCGAGTGCTCCGACGAGGAGCTCGAGCCCGACGGCGAGCGCGAACGCCTTGTACGCGTGCTCACCGCCGAACGGCACGAGCTCGTCTTCCGTCGCGCGCCCGGCGAGCACGTCACCGGCCGTCACCGCGCCCATCGAGACGTCAGAGACCACGGGCGGGCCGTCACTCGACGGGATCGCGATGGCGAGTGGATTCGTCCCCGTCAGCGGTGGGCCGCCGTCCGGATGCGGGAGACGACGCGGCGAGGTCGTCGTGAGCACCGCGACGAGGCCGCCTTCCGCGAGCCGGCGAACCCAGTAGCCGAGCGAGCCGGTCGGAAAGCAGCGGCGTGCCACGATGACGCGGGCGCGCTCGGGCGGATCGGCGAGCGTCGCGCGCACGATCTCCTCGAGCACGAGGTACCCGAGCGCCCCGTGGCCGTCCCAGCGCTCGAAGCCCTCCTCGGACTCGACGAGGACGGGCCGCGCCGAGCGGTCGAAGTCGAGCGTCGCCAGCCACTCGACTCGAACGAAGCCGTGCCCGGACTTGCCGCGCCGCTCCGCATCCGCGAAGTGGGCGACGAGCGCGTCGACGGCCGGCGCGTCCAGGCCGAGCGCTCGCAGGCGGCCGCGTGCGTCGGCCTCGGTCATCGGCCCGGAAAGGCCTTGGCGCTGAATCGCAGCACCCGCCAGCTACGCTCGGCTGCGATCGCGCGCAGCCTCCGGTCGGGATTCACGGCGACCGCGTGACCGACCGCCTCGAGAAACGGCACGTCGCTCGCAGAGTCGGAGTACGCGGTCGACTCCTCGAGGTCGATGCCCTCCGTCACGGCGAGCTCCGCGAGCGCCTCGGCTTTGGCAGGGCCGTCGAGGCGGCGCGCGAGGCGACCCGTGTAGGCGCCGTCCTCGACCTCCGCCGTTGACCCGATTCCTCCGTCGAATCCGAGCTCGGAAACGAGCGCGTCCACGATCTCCTGGAGCGCCGCGGACACGATGAACGAGCGCTCGCCACGCTCTCGGTGCCTCGCGACGAGATCGAGTGCGTCGCGATAGACGTGCGGCCTGAATGCCGAGTCCACCGCTTCTTCGACGATCTCGCGCATCTCCTCGACGCGCACCCCTTTCAGGAAGACCATCGCGCTCTCGGCGGTCTGCCCGACCCGCGACGTGCCCGCGCCGTAGCGCATGAAGACGAGCTGGGCGATCGTCGCCTTCGTCCGATCGCGGCGGCGCAGAAGCCCTCGCCGGTGGAACGCGGGCGCGAGCGACAGCGAGCTCGAGCGCGAGATCAGCGTTCGATCGAGGTCGAAGAACGCTGCGCCCGACACGCGCGCCGAGCCTACGAGAGGACGGTGAGCGGCTTGCGGATCGAGCCGGCGCGCAGTGCGACCACGGACTCCGCGAGCGCCGCGATCGCAGCCAGCCGCTTCCGAGTCGGGAGCCACCTCGGCGACAGGAGAACCGTCGTCGGCAGCCTCGCGCATGATCGGATCGAGCGGGATCCGGGCAAGAAGCGGCACGCCCATCTCGTCGGCGAGCGCCTGGCCGCCGCCCGAGCCGAAGAGCTCCTCGCCGGTGCCGACGAGGTACGACATGTTCTCGACGACTCCGAGCACGCGCATGCCCGTCTTCTGCGCCATCTGCGCGGCGCGCACAGCCACCTGCTGCGCAGCCGGCTGCGGCGTCGTGACGACGAGCGCCTCTGCGCGTGGCAGCAGCTGGCCGAGCGACATCGCGACGTCGCCCGTACCCGGAGGCATGTCCACGAGGAGCGTGTCCAGCTCGCCCCAGTGCACGTCCGAGAGGAACTGCTCGAGCGCCTTGTGGAGCATCGGCCCGCGCCACATGATCGGCGCGTTCTCCTCGAGGAAGAAGCCGATCGACATGAGCTTCAGGTCACCGCGAACCGGCGGGACGATCATCTCGTCGACCGCGATCGGCTTCTGGTGGACGCCGAGCATGTGCGGGATCGAGTGGCCGTAGATGTCGCCGTCGAGGACGCCGACCTGCTCGCCCAGCGACGAGAGCGCGTACGCGAGATTGGCGGTCAGCGTCGACTTGCCGACGCCGCCCTTCCCGGACGCGACGGCGATGACGCGTGTTCCCGGCGACAGCGAGATCGTGCGATCGGCGCTCTTCCCGCCTCGCAGCCGCGACACGAGCGCGGTCTTCTCCTCGGGCGTCATGACGTCGAAGCCGAGCCGAACGCGCGTGACCCCTGGAACCTCGCCGACGAAGCGCGAGACCTGCTCCTGGAACGAGTCGCGCAGCGGGCAGCCGGCAACCGTGAGCGCGATCGTCACCGAGACCGAGCCGTCGTCCTCGACGAGGACGTCGCGCACCATTTCGAGCTCGGTCACCGGGCGTTTGCAGCTCGGGATCGATGACGTTCTCGAGCGCCTTCAGGATTGCGTCGCGGTCGGGTCTCATCGCGGCGAGCGTACCAGTGACCCTCCGAGTCCTTGACAGACGACTGCCCACTCAGTTGAGTGCTGTACAGGGGAAGGGGAGAGATGGGGGAGCTCGGGTACGACGGAGGAGACGTGCGTCAGGTCGGCCGGTCCAGGTCGAAGGTCCGACTGCGCCGTCCGCTCCTCCTCGTCGCGGTGACGCTGCTCTGTGGCGCGTCGTTCCTCGCCGGCATCTGGTTCGGCACGCAGGCCAGGATCACGTGCACGGTCTCGAGCCCGAATCTGATCCTCTGCGAGCCCGGTGGCGACGCGCCGCACACCGGCTCGGACACAGGAGTCCGGCTCCGCCTAGCGCAGCGCCTCCGCGAGCTGTCGGACGAGCTCCGGCGACGCGGCGGCAGCGACACGCGACCTGCGTTCCGAGATCGAGCGGTGCGGCTGCGAACGGCGGATCCTCGAACAGCTCGATCGCGAGACCACACTCGCGCACGAGCAGCTGCGCGGCTGCGATGTCCACGGACCGCGCCGCCTTCAGGGAGACGACGCCGTCGACGCGGCCGGCGGCGAGGTGGCACAGCGAGAGTGCGAGCGAGCCCATCACGCGAACGCGCGCCGCGAGGTCGAGTCATCGGAACGATGCGATCGGCGATGCTCGGAGTGGTCGTCCCTTCGAAGGAGAGGATCTCGATCGTCTCCTTCGGCCGCAGCGCACCCAGCCGCTCGCCGTCGAGAAACGCTCCGCCGCCGCGCTCGGCCGTCCACTCCTCGCCCGACCCGAAGTCGTAGACGTACCCGAAGGTCACGTCTCCCATCGTCGGGCCCTCGGCCACCGCGAGCGAGAACGAGAAGAACGGGATCCCGCGCTTGGCGTTGACCGACCCGTCGATCGGATCGACGACGACTCTCGTGGCGCCTCCGGAGCCGAACACGCGCTCCCCGAGCTCCTCCGAGACGAGCACGAAGTCGTCGCCGAGGGCAGCGAGCCGCTCGACGACCGCGTCCTCCGCCGCCTGGTCGATCGCCGTCGTGTCGTCGCCTCCCTCTCCGCGCTGCAGCACGGGCTCCCGCTCGACACGCGTCGGCAGTCGCTCGAGCACGTCGCGGATGTCCGCGACGCAGAGCCGGCACGTCTCGAGCCACGAGGTCACGTCGTCACCGGATGAAACAGGAGGCCGGAGAGGGGCTTCGGATAGAAGTACGTGCTCTTCGGAGGCATGCGCTTGCCGCGCCGAGCCGCCTCGAACACGTCGTCGACGCGGGGCCGGCGCAGGATGAACGCGGCATCGGCGGCGCCGCTGTCGACGGCTCCGACGACTTCCTCCAGTCGTGGCGTGTACCGGATGCCGTCGAGGCCGTAGCGGTCGACGAGCTCGACGTCGAGCTCACCTGGCGCGCCACGAAGGAGGCCGACGTCGCCGCGCCGGTACCGGATCACGGCAGAGCTGGCGTAGGTCGCGTCCTCGAGCCGCGCGAGGGCGTCCTCGAGGCTGGACGCAGGCTCGTCGTCGTCTCCGCTCGCGACGTCGGCGCGGTTCACGAACATCCGATGCGTGGGAAAGAGCTCGAGGCCAGCGTCGTCCGTCGGCACGACGAGGGCCATGATGCGAACGGCGGAGCCGAGCTCCTCGCCGAGCTCGACCGCGCTCTCGTACCGATGGTGACCGTCGGCGATGAGGAGCTGGGCATCCCGCAGGCTGTCGGCGGCGTCAGCAGGTAGACGCCACAGGCGAGTCCCGTCGACCTGGACATCCGCGGTCTCATCCGGAACGGAGAGCGTCAAGGGCGCATCGGCCAGCAGGAGGATCGGCTCCGGCTGGACCCGGGTCTCGTGGAGTAGACGCCGGCGTTCCTCGCGAATACGTGGGTGCGTGCGCTCGTGCGGAAGCACGCCCCGGTCCGCGTACGACGTGGCCGCGACCGAGACGATCACGCCGCGGCGCTCGCGCGCGACGCCGTCCGGGCCGACGAACTCCTCCACCGCGAGCCACACCGCCGGCTCGGCGTCGTGTTCGAGCACACCTTCCGCGAGCCACTTCCGGTACAGCCTCCCGGCTTCGACGGCAGACTCGGGAAGCGTGACGTGGACGACGTTGTACGGGCTGCGCGTGTAGAGCGCCGCACGCTCCTCGTCGTCGACGGCGTCGTAGGGTGGTGCGACGAGATCCGCCAGCGCGCCGGCCGCGCCGGCGTAGCGGACGGCGCGAAACGGCTGGATGTCGGCCATCGAGGCGAGCGTACCAATGGGTTCGCGCCATATAGTCGAGACGTGACCACGATCGCCGAGCTCGTCGAGGACAGGACCGTCGAGGGCGTGTTCGCGGTGGCCAGAAAGGAGCGCCGGCGCACGCGCGCGGGCGCCTCGTACCTCGCACTCGAGCTCGTGGACGCGAGCGGCCGCGTCGAAGCGCGCGTCTGGAACGACGTCGACCTGCTCGACCAGCGCTTCGACGAGGGCGACGCGGTGCGCGTGCTCGGTCGCGTCGAGCGCTTCGGCGGGAAGCTCCAGGTTCAGGTGCGCACGGTCGAGGCTGCGGAGGACGCCGATCCGTCTTCGCTCACCCCCACCCTGCGCCGCGATGCCGACGAGCTCGACGGCTTCTTCGAGTTCCTCGCCTCCGAGATCTCGCACGAGGGCCTTGCGACCGTCGTCGACTCGTTCGTTCGCGATGCCGACATCCGGAAGGCCCTCCGCTCCCTGCCCGCTGCCTCCGCAGACGGGCACCACGGCTACGCGGGTGGCCTCCTCGAGCACACGGTGGGCGTGGCGACACTCTGCCGGGAGACGGCGCAGCTCCATCCTCGGCTGCGGTACGACATCGTGCTCGCCGCTGCGCTCCTGCACGACGTCGGCCGGATCCGCGAGCTCGGTCCTGGCCCGGCGTTTCGACCGACGGACGAAGGCCGCCTGTTCGGCCACGTCCATCTCGGGCTGCGGATGATCGAGGAGCGTGGACGCGACCTCGATCCCGCCGTTCTCGCCGAGCTGCTGCACGCCGTCGCGTGCCATCACGACCGACCCGCCGCGCGAACTGCCGAGGCGGCGGTCCTGTACCACGCGAACCAGCTCGATGCGCAGGCCGCGACGCGTCCTGTTGGCGACTGACGCGTGGCGGCACTCCTGGCGCTGGCCGGCGCTCTCGGCTGGGGCGTCGGCGACTTCCTCGGAGGGCTCGCGGCTACGCCGCCTGGCCGTGCTCACCGTGCTCGCGGTCTCACAGGCCGTCGGCCTGGTCGGCGTCCTCGTCTGGGTCGGCCTCTCCGGGGACGCCTTTCCGGGTGTCGTAGACCTCCTGCCCGCCGCGGGCGCCGGAATCGCTGCGATGGTCGGCCTCGGAGCTCTTCTACCGCGGCTTCGCGATCGGCGCGATGGGAATCGTCGCTCCCATCTCGGCAGCCGCACCGGTCGTGCCCCTCGCCGTCGACGCGTCGCGCGGGACGTGCCGGGTGCGCTGCAGTGGCTCGGGGTGGCACTGGTGCTCACGGGCATCGCCGTCCTGTCACGGGAGCCGCGCGCGAACGGACAGCGTGTGATCGCGGCAGGAGCCGGCCTCGCCGTGGTGGCGGCGCTCGGCTTCGGATTGTTCTTCGTCGGCATCGACGCGGGCGCGGACGAGAGCGCAGCGTGGGCGGTGACTGCAGCCCGCTCCGCGTCGGTTCCCGTCGTCATCGCCGCGGCACTGATCACGTCGACAGCCACTCAGGCCGCCGCGGGCGATGCTTCTCGATGCTTGCCGGCGTGGGTGTGTTCGACACCATCTCCAACGTGTCCGTCGCCGCCGCGACGACATACGGGGCCGTCGGCATCGTTGCCGTGCTGAGCAGTCTCTATCCGGTCGTCACCGTCGTGCTGGCGCGGATCGTGCTCGGAGAGCGGCTGAGCGCGGTGAAGCGCGTCGGCGGCGTGGTCGCTCTCGCCGGAGCCGCACTCGTCGCAGCCGGCTAGACGTTGAAGCGCACGTTCACGACGTCGCCGTCCTCGACGACGTAGGTCTTTCCCTCGAGGCGCTGGAGCCCTCGCCGCGCGGCCTCCGCATGCGAGCCGCATTCGAGGAGGTCGTTCCAGTGGATGACCTCGGCACGGATGAAGCCGCGGGCGATGTCCGAGTGGATCGACTCGGCGGCCTCGAGTGCCGACTGACCGTGCCGAAGCGTCCACGAGCGCGCCTCGGTGTCGCCGATCGTGAAGAACGTGATGAGCCCGAGCGCCTCCTTGAGGCGAACGACGACGTCGTCGAGCGCAGACGGCCCCGAGCGGAACTCGGCCGCCTCCTCGTCGGAGAGCTCCGCGAGCTCCATCTCGAGCGCGCAGTCGATCCCGTTCGGGCCGTTCTCGAGCGGGATGAGCGGCTTCGTCGTGAGCGGCTCGAGCTCCAAGGGCAGCTCGCCCGTCCACTCCGAGAGGGGATGCCCCTCGTCGAGGTGCGCGAGGAGCCTCTCGGTCAGCTCGGCCTCCTGCCGCTTCGCGCGATCGCCCGACTTCGCCTCTTTCCGCACGCGCTCGAGTCGCCGGTCGACGTGCTCGCGGTCGGCGACGATCAGCTCGAGCCGGAGCGTCTCGAGGTCGGCGGCTGGATCGGCATCCTCGGAGAAGCCGTCGAGCACCGCGAGGAGCGCATCGGCCTGCCGAAGCTCGCCGGGGATCTCCGCGCGGCCGGGCACGTCGACGATCCTGATCGCGGCCGGTGTCGTCTTCTTCGAGCCGACGACCTCCGCGAGCCGGCCGAGTCGATCGTCCGCGATCACCGCCATCCCGAGGTTCGGCTTCTGAGCCACGTCCGCATACGCCGTGACCTGTGCGCCCACGTGAGTCAGCGCGTTGAAGAGCGTCGTCTTCCCGGAGTTGGGAAGGCCGACGATGCCGACCCGGAGCGCCATGGGTAGCTACGCGTCGAAGCCGACGCGAGTCTCGCGCGCGTAGCGCTTCGCGTAGAGCACCCGCGGAAGGACGAGCAGGAGCACGCCGTCCTCCGCCTGCAGCTCGACCGTCGAGACGGCTCCGGCCCGAAGGGCGGCGTCGAGCGAGTCGGCGCTCGCAGCCGACACGAGCGCACTCAGGATCTGACCACCGTCGAGGCCGACCTCGATCCGTACGAGATCGTCAGCCACTCGCAACCACCTCCGTGAGAACGCCGTGGACGGAATCTGGATGAACGAACGCGACCTCGAGCCCGAAGAGCCCCTGCCGCGGCGTGCGATCGATCAGCTGCGCTCCCGACGACTCGAGCTCGTCGAGCGTCGCGTGCAGGTCGCTCGTCGGAGAGCGCGACGTGGTGCATGCCGGGACCGCGGCGCGCGAGGAAGCGTCCGACCGGCGTGTCGTCGCCCGTCGGCGTGACGAGCTCGAAGCGGCTCTCGCCGACGAGCATCGACGCCGCTTCGACACCCTGCTCGCGAAGCGGCTCGCGGTGCTCGAGCCGTGCGTGGAAGAGCCGTTCGTAGGTCGCGATCGCCTCGTCGAGATCGGTCACCGCAACGCCGAGATGATGGATCTCCCGCACCCGCGCGATGCTACCCGCGGGTTGAAACTAGTCGCGCATCGGGAGAGCGCGCACCGTGCCGACGGTCTCGGACGAATGCGAGTCCGGAACGACGTCGGCGAGTAGCGCCTCGAGCTCGTGGCGATCGAGTGTCTCCTTCTCGAGGAGCGCCGTCGCGACGCGATCGAGGGCCGAGCGATGCTTCACCAGAAGGCGGAGTGCCTCTTCGTAGGCGTGATCGGTGAGGCGCGCCTGCTCGGAGTCGCGGAGACGCTTCGTCTCCTCCGAGAGCGCGTAGTTGTCGGCCCGCATCGTCCGGGACGGCGCGACCTCGGACATGCCGAACTCGAACACCATCGACCGTGCGATCTGGGTGACGCGCTCGAGATCGTTGGCGGCGCCGTTCGTGATTCGCCCGAATACGACCTCCTCGGCAGCGCGACCGGCGAGGAAGACCTTCATCAGATCGACGAACTCCTCGCGCGTGTGCATGTAGCGATCCTCGGTCGGCGTGTTGAGCGTGTAGCCGAGCGCCTGCCCGCGCGACACGATCGTCGCCTTCTGGGCCGGGAAGAGATCGCCCACGAGATGTGACATGACTGCATGGCCGGCCTCGTGGTAGGCAAGGATCCGCTTCTCCTTCTCCGAGACGACACGGCGCTGCTGGAGCCCGGAGACGATGCGGTCCATGGCAGCGTCGAAGTCGACCTGCCGGATGTACTGCGCGTTCGAGCGGCCGGCGAAGATCGCGGCCTCGTTGCACAGGTTCGCGAGATCCGCTCCCGTGAGACCGGCCGTCTGTCGCGCGATGACGCCGAGGTCGACGTCGGATGCGAGGGGCTTGTCGCGCGTGTGCACCGACAGGATCGCCTCGCGGCCGGCGACGTCGGGAGCCGAGACGTGCACCTGGCGGTCGAAGCGACCGGGGCGCAGGAGTGCAGCGTCGAGATCCTGGAGGCGGTTCGACGCCGCCATGACGACGACCTCGTCCCGGGCGTTGAAGCCGTCGAGCTCGACGAGGAGCTGGTTCAGCGTCTGGTCGTGCTCGCGGTGGACGCCGCCGCCCATCCGCGCCGTGCCGACCGCGTCGAGCTCGTCGATGAACACGATCGCGGGCGCATGCTTCCGCGCCTCCTCGAACAGCTTGCGGATGCGCGCAGCGCCGAGTCCGGCGAACATCTCGACGAACGACGACGCGCTCTGCGAGTAGAAGTTCGCGCCCGATGCGCTCGCAACTGCTTTCGCGACGAGCGTCTTCCCGGTGCCCGGAGGCCCATGGAGAAGGATCCCGCGCGGAACCCGTGCTCCGAGCCGTTCGAAGCGCTTGCGGTCGCGAAGGAACTCGACCACCTCGAGGAGCTCCTCCTTCGCCTCGTCGAGGCCCGCGATGTCGTCCCAGGACACCTCCACCTGCGACCCACGAACGACCGGCGCCGGCTTCGCGCGCGGCATGAACTTCAGCGTGTAGAGCAGCAGGAGGATGACGATCCCGAAGAACACGATCGGCAGCCAGGTGAGGAGCGTGTTCTCGAGATCCACCGCTTGACCTATCGGCAGCGCGCGGCGAGCGCTGAAGCTGTTACGCGGCCTGGCGTTCGAGCACGAGACAGGCGTCGCGCGCGGCGTTCGCGACCTCGAGCTGGTCCCCGGACGGCTCGGCCGTCGAGAGATGGCGTTGGATCTCGAAGCCGGGACGTGCGAGCACCCGGGCGAGCGGGTGCGCCGGATTGCGCGCGACCCACGAGAACACCTCGACCGAGCCACCGATCGCTCCTGCCGTGCCGAGGAGACGCGTCAGGCTGCGAGTGCCCGCCGGCGCCTTCGATGCGACGACGTTCACCGCGAGCGACGACGCGACCATCGGCGCGATGAGCTGAGAGCCGCAGCGAGGATGCTCCTTCGGCGCAGGCACCCCACCGTTCTCGTATGTGCCGATCGAGATGTGCTCGGCCCCGTGGTACGCGGCGAGGTTGGGCCCACGGAGCGCCAGCGCCGCAGGCAGGAAAGCGACTCCCGCTGCGGCGATCTCGCGCGCGCCGGCGGACAGTCTCGAGCGGCGCAGCGCACGCGCTGCGACGGCGGTTCCGAGGATGGCGCCGAGCACGCTCGGCCGCTCGAACGGGAAGCGCGCCTGCGGGAGCGCGCGACGCACGGTCGGCAGGAGCACGAAGGACTCCGCGATCGCGATCGGCCCACGCAGGACCGGCATGCGCTTGCGCAGCATCGGTGCGAGGTGCGGCTTGCGACCCGACGCGACATGCAAGACGCCGTTCTCGTCCCGCACCGCGCATCCCCACGACGTCGGCCCGTGCACGAGAACGCCGTTCTGCAGCGCCATCCCTCCGAGCCGAACGGGTGCCTCAGCCACGCTCATACCGTAGCTGTGAGGTCGCGGAGCGCCGCCTGGAGCACATCCGCGGCCGGCCCACGCCCGATCGCGCGCCCGTCGATCTCGACGAGCGGCATGAACTCGCGCACCGACGACGACGTGAACGCCTCCTCGGCGTCGAGGAGCTGCTCGAGCAGATAGGCGCCCTCCTCCACGGCGTAGCCGCAGTCGGGCGCGAGCGCCATGACCGTCGCCCGTGTGACGCCGGCCAGGATCCCGAGGTCGAGCGACGGCGTGAACAGGGTCGAGCCGACCCGCCACCACACGTTCGTCACCGTGCCTTCGAGGACGATGCCGTCGGCGTCGACGAACAGCGCCTCGTCCACGCCACGCCGGCGCGCCTCGGCCTCCGCGGCCATGTTCACGGCATAGCTCGTCGACTTCACGCCCGGAAGGAGCCACGGCGCAGACGCGCGTAGGCCGAGCAGCGAGACGGCGGTCGCACCGCGCTCCCGCGCAGGCTCGATCCAGTCCGGAATCTCGCTCAGCAGCGCCAGAGCGGACGGGATGCCGCCCGCGGGCCCGGCCGTCCAGACGAGCCGCAGCGACGCATCGCCGCCCGACGCCTTCGGAAGCACGAGCCCGACGAGCACCTGGAGGCGCCGTCGCTCGACCGCGGGCAAGCCGATGCTCGCCGCCGAGGCCGTCAGGCGATCGAGATGCGCTTCGAGACCGAAGGGTCGACCTCCGTACACGCGCAACGTCTCGAACGCGGCCCGTCCTCTGAGGAGACCCTCGTCGTCCGCGCGAATGACCGGCTCGCTCGGATCCACGAGGCCGCGACCTGTGACTGCCAGCGCGAGGACACTCACGGGCCGACCTGTGGCCCGTGAGCGGGGAGGGGTGTGGGGAACCGGGAGGTTCCCCACGTTCTCAGGAAGAAGGGGGCACGCGGGGGAAACATGGTTTCCCCCGCGACCGCGAGCCAAAGGCGAGCGGTGGTCAAACGAGCGCCGCCTCGGGAACGCGGGATCCGATCGCCGTCAGCAGAGGCCGGGCCTTCGTCCACGACTCCTCCACCTCGGCGGCCGAGTCGGAGTCCCAGACGATGCCACCGCCGACCCAGAGGTGGATGGTCTCGTCAGCCACGGCGAACGTGCGAATGGTGAGAGCCAGGTCGAAGTCCCCGTTCCCGTAGACACGCCCGATCGCGCCCATGGAGGCGCCACGCCCGACCGGCTCGAGCTCTGCGATGAGATCCACCGCTGCAATCTTCGGTGCGCCGGTCACGGATCCGCCCGGGAACGTCGCCCGGAGGATCTCTGCCAGCCCGACTCCCGGACGCAGCGTCCCTTCGACCGTCGACACCATGTGCTCCACGCCCGCGAGCTCGTGCGTCGCCATCAGCTCGGGCCAGCGCACCGTCGCGGGCTCGCAGACGCGAGAGAGGTCGTTCCGCTCGAGGTCGACGATCATCACGTGCTCGGCGGC
This sequence comes from uncultured Gaiellaceae bacterium, assembly GCA_963820635.1. Lineage (GTDB taxonomy): Bacteria > Actinomycetota > Thermoleophilia > Gaiellales > Gaiellaceae > GMQP-bins7. The sequence goes on from CAWGAN010000002.1 coordinate 712,299, forward strand.
GTCCTTCTCCGACGCGCGCAGCTCGGCCGCACCTCCCCGCGGCCGGGTGCCCTTGATGGGCATCGTCCGGATCCGGTCGCCGCGGCGTGCGAGAAAGAGCTCGGGCGAGGCGGAGACGACCGCCCAGTCGCTCCGTCACGAACGCATCGGGATGGAGCGGGCGAAGCGGCGCCAGACGCGCTGCGAGCGTGCGAGGATCGCCGGCGAACGGCGCGTGTAGGTGCTGGACGAGATTGACCTGGTAGACGTCGCCGCGTGCGATCGCGTCGCGAACCTCCTCGATCGCGCAGCGGTACTCCGCGGCGGTCCACGACCGCTCCCACGCGCCGATCGTGAAACCAGCCCTCGAACGATCGGGTAGACGGGCTGACCCGACTCGACACGCCGCCAGCGGGAGCGCTGAGCACGGCTCGGGCGGGGCTGGCGCCGACAAGCGTCGGATCGACTGCGAGAGGCCGTAGCCGAGGTAGACCTCCGCGACGAGACCCTCGCTCTCGGACGAGAAGAAGCCGCGCCCCGCGAGCCACTCCTCGATGTGCTCGAAGGCGGTCGCCGCGTCGTGGATCTCGAGAAGCTCGTCAGGCATGCGCGCTCTCACTGACCATGCCGACGAGCTCCCGATAGGCCGACGCGGGATCGTCGTTCCAGAAGATCGCGCTGCCCGCGACGAGAAGATCGGCACCCGCAGCACGCGCGGCGCGCGCCGTCTCGCGGTTGACTCCGCCGTCCACCTGCACCCGCACGCCGGCGGGCAGGAGCTCGCGCAACCGTGCGATCCGGTCGAACGCATCCGGCATGAAGGCCTGGCCCGAGTACCCGGGATGGATCGACATGCACAGCACGAGATCCACGCCCTCGGCCGCAGCGACGGCCTCTTCCACGGATGTCTCCGGATTGAAGGCGAGGCCGACCCCGAGCCCGAGCGATCGTGCGTCGTGCGACGGCGCGTGCCGGCTCGTCGCACACCTCGACGTGGAACGTGACGCTGTCCCCGCCGGCCTTCGCGATCGCCTCGAAGTGCTTCTCGGGCTCGCTCACCATCAGGTGACAGTCGAGGCGCGCTCCCCAGCCGCGCACGAGCGGCGAGATGGACGCGGCGACGACGGGCCGATGGTGACCTCCGGGATGAAGTGCCCGTCGCCGACGTCGAAGTGGAACACCCTCGCTCCCGCCGCCTGCAGCACACCGAGCTGATCGCCCAGCCGCGAGAAGTCGGATGCATAGATCGACGGCTCGATCTCGACCGCGTCTGCCCACTCGGACCAGCTCATGCGCAGCAAACTAGCGAGCGTGCTCCCTACGACGGCTCGCGCCAGCCGCCGTACGCGCCCGCGAGTGCGTGCGACGAGGACGGGCCCCACGTCCCCGGCTCGTACCGCTCGATGGGCGGCGGGTCGTCGAGCAGCGGCTGCACGATGCGCCACGTCTCTTCGATGACGCTCCAGCGCGGGAAGAGCGTCGGGTCGCCGCGAAGGGCGTCCGACAGCAGCCGCTCGTAGGGCTGCGGCGGCTCGCCGAGCTCCTCGGCGAAGTCGAGGTCGAGGGAGACCGGCTGCGAGACCGCCTTGCCTGGCGTCTTCGCGCGCACGTAGATGGAGACGCCCGGGTGCCGCCCGATGCGCAGGACGATGTCGTCGTACCCCGGCGAGTAGAGACGGTGCCCGCCCCACTGCAGCTCGGGCACACGCTGAAGCCGGATGACGATCTCGGTCGCCGTCTTCGGGAGCGCCTTGCCGGCGCGCACGAGGATCGGCACGCCCGCCCAGCGCCAGTTCTCGATCTCGAGCTGGAGCGCCACGAACGTCTCCGTGTCCGAGCTCGGGCTCACGCCGTCGATGTCTCGGTACCCGACGTACTGGCCCCGGACCGCCTCACGCGGCTCGACGGCGGGCATCGCGCGGAAGACGTCCTCTCGGCGCCGCGGAATCGCGTCGTGGTCGCCCGACGGCGGCTCCATCGCGGCGAGCGCGAGCACCTGCAGGAGGTGGTTCTGCACGACGTCGCGAATCGCGCCGACCGGGTCGTAGAAGGCTCCGCGATCGTCGACGCCGAAGTCCTCGGCCATGGTGATCTGAATCGAGGCGACGTGCTCGCGATTCCAGATCGGCTCGAACATGGCGTTCGCAAAGCGCAGGTACATGATGTCCTGCACGGGCTCCTTGCCCAGGAAGTGGTCGATCCGGAAGAGGCGCTCCTCGGGGAAGATCGCCGTCAGCCGCCGGTTGAGATCGCGCGCCGACGCGAGGTCGGTTCCGAACGGCTTCTCGACGACGAGCCGGCTCTCGTCGCCGACCAGACCCGCGCGGGCGAGCTCCTCGACGATCTCGTCGAACATCGACGGAGGCGTGGCGAGGTAGAAGACCGGGAGCGTTGCGTCCGCGAGAGCCTCGCGCAACCGCTCGTACATCGAGCTCTCCTCCGCGTTCCCACCGACGTACTGAAGCCGGCCGAGGAACTCCGCGAGCGCCGCGTCGTCTACATCGTCCTCGGCCGCCTGGATCGCCTCCGTCGCGTGCTGCCTGAGCTCGTCGTCGGAGACCGGCCGGCGCCCGACGCCGATCACGGGACACGTGAGCAAGCCCTGCTGCGAGAGCGAGTACAGCGCCGGGAGCGTGCTCCGACGCGCGAGATCGCCCGTGATGCCGAAGACGACGAGCGCGTCGGCGATGCCGGTCACGGCGCGAGGAAGGTAGTGGGCCACGAAGCGCAGCATGTCGACGCCGAGCTCGAGGTCGTCGACAGGAATCCGCTCGTTCGCCGAATGGATGAGTGTCGCCGCGAGCTCCGTGTCCATCGTCCTCAGTGGGAAGTACCCGTATGCGGTCGTTCCGAACGCCTGCCGCAGGAAGTGGCTGTCCGTGAATCCCGGGCACGCCATCGGCGCCATGCGCGCGCCCGGCTCGATCTGGGCCGTGAACTCCTCGAGCGCGTCCCAGAGCGGCGTACGGATCTCCGAGCGCGTGCCGCCGACCGCCTCGAGGAACTCGAGGTCGTAGCTGCCGTTTCCGAGCGCTGCGCGGATCAGCGGCTCGACGTCCGCAGGCGTCGTCTCCGGCAGGAGGCGACAGTCGACGGTGATCTCGCAGAGCGCGGGAATGACGTTCCGCTGATGCGAGGCGTCGATCATCGTCGGCGACAGCGTGAACGAGAGCAACGGCTCGACGAGATCGCCGAGCACCGGGTCGAGCGCGCGTGCCCGCGCGCGAGCCTCGTCCAGCGGTGGTGCCTCGCCGAGGGTCGCCTCGAGGAGTCCCTTCGCCTCGGGAATCAGCTCGAGGGGCGGCTCGTACGCGCCGAGCGCCTCGAGGTACCGGGCCGCCTTGACGAGCGCGTTGTCGCCGATACCGGGCATCGAGGCGTGGCCGCTCCTGCCGTGCACGCGCACCTTGAACGGTGCCGACATCTTCTCCGCCGTCGCACACAGGTAGAGCGGCGCGCCGCCGATGACGAGTCGCTCGCCACCGCCTTCGTTGAGCGCGTAGTCGCAGCGAGCCGCATCTGGATGCGCCTCGACGAGCCAGCTCAATCCGAACCCGGCGCCGACCTCCTCGTCGGCGACGACCAGCAAGACGAGATCGCCCGAAGGAACGAATCCCTCGCGCGCGAGCGAGGCGAATGCGACCGCGCTTGCCGCGACCTGATCCTTCATGTCGAGCGCGCCGCGTCCCCAGACCTCACCGTCGACCAGATCGCCCGACCAGGGATCGCGATCCCACTCGCCGGGATCGGCGAGCACCGTGTCGGTATGGGACAGGAAGGCGAGGGACGGACCGTCGCCACCCTTGATCCTGGCCACGAGATTCGCACGGTGCGGCTCTCGAGCGAAGAGCTCGCACTCGACCCCGTTTTGCGCGAGGTAGTCGCGCAACAGCTCGGCAGCGCGCGTCTCGTTTCCGGGAGGGTTGACGGTGTCGATTCGGAGGAGCGCCTGCAGGAGCGCTGTGACCTCGTCCCGTCGCGACATCCGGCCGGGAGCATACTTCGCGCGTGGCCGACCTCTTCTCCGAAGCGGCACGCGAGCGGCAGGCCGAGAATGCGCCGTTGGCGGTCCGGCTCAGACCGTCAACGCTCGACGATCTCGTCGGCCAGCAGCACGTCCTCGGGCCCGGGTCGGCGCTGCGACGGGCGATCGAGGACGACCGCCCACCCTCCATGATCCTCTTCGGGCCGCCAGGGACCGGGAAGACGACGATCGCGCGGATCGTCGCCGCGCGCACCGGTGCGGCGTTCGAAGAGATCTCGGCGGTCTCGGCTCGCGTCGACGACGTGCGGGCCGTCATCGCCCGGGCGCGCGACCGGCTCGGCGGAAACGACCTCCGAACGATCCTCTTCATCGACGAGATTCATCGCTTCAACAAGGCGCAGCAGGACTCGGTGCTGCACGCCGTGGAGGACGGCCTGGTCACGCTGATCGGCGCGACCACGGAGAACCCGTACTTCGAGGTGAACGCTGCGCTGCTCTCGCGGTGCACCGTGATCGAGCTGACCGCGCTCTCGGACGAGGAGCTCGTCGAGATTCTCGCGCGCGGAGCGGCAGCGCTCGAGGCAGAGGCGTCACCGGACGGTGCTCCGGCTCCTCGCCGAGCGCGCGGGAGGAGACGCACGGGCGGGGCTCCAGATGCTCGAGCTTGCGCAGGCGACCGCCGACGCCGAAGGCGCAGCGCTGACCGAGGAGCACGTCCTGGACGCGGCCCGCAAGCGCCCGCTCCTGTACGACCGCAAGGGCGATCAGCACTACGACTTCGCCTCTGCCTTCATCAAGTCGATGCGCGGTGGCGACGCAGACGCGTCGGTCTACTACCTCGCCGCGATGCTCGAGGCGGGAGAGGACGCTCGCTTCATCGCGCGCCGGATGGTCATTCTCGCCTCGGAGGACGTCGGCAACGCGAATCCCAACGCGCTCGTCGTCGCCGTCGCGGCCGCGCAGGCGCTCGAGCACGTCGGTCTCCCGGAGGCTCAGCTCAACCTTTCGCAGGCGGCGATCTACCTCGCTCGCTCGCCGAAGTCGAACGCGTCCGCGGTCGCGATCTGGGAGGCCCGCCGCGACGTGCGCGAGCACGGAAACGCCCGCCCCCCGGCGATGCTCCGCTCGACGGGCCACACGACCGCAGCGAAAGCGCGCGGCCACGGCGAGGGCTACGTCTACCCGCACGACGACACCGCTGGATTCGACGTCTCGTACCTCCCGGAGGAGCTTCGCGGACGGCGGTACTATCGGCCGTCCGATCAGGGAGACGAACATCCACGTTGACACGGTGCGACCCCGCCGCGCAGCGGCGGGCTTCAGGGATTCTTCGCGCAAACGGAATCCGTGCTCGCGGATTCCGTTCTTGCGCAGAGGAAGAGGAGCGCTCAGATGGCGGTGAGGACAGGTGACGTGGCACCCGAGTTCGACCTCGAGGTCGGTCACCACGAGCGGGTGACGCTCTCGGAGGTCCGCAGCCGCGCGAACGTCCTCCTCGTGTTCCACCCCTTCGCCTACACACCGGTCTGCGAGGACGAGGCGCGCGACCTGCAGGAGAACCTGCAGTCGTTCCGCGACGCCGGCACGGAGATCGTGTTCGTCTCGTGCGACTCGGCGCCGGCGCGCCAGGCGTGGAAGAAGGAGCTCGGCGCCGAGTACACGTTCGCGTCCGACTTCTGGCCGCACGGAGCGGCAGCGAAGGCATACGGCGTGTTCAACGAGACGAACGGCGCGCCGCATCGCGGCACGTTCCTGATCGACCGCGACGGAACCGTGATCTGGTCGTTGGTGATGGAGCGCGACGAGCGGCGGACGGAGATGGTGCCGGACTCGCTCGAAGTGCTCGCCGCGTCGGAGTGACGCTCGCTCTCCACGAGTGGCGCGATCCCGGCTTGCCGCGTGTCGTCTGCCTGCACGGCGTCCGGAATCACGGGCGGCACTTCGCGCCTCTGGCGACGCGGCTCACCGGCTACCACGTCCTCGCACCCGATCTCCTCGGACACGGACGCTCGCCGTGGGAGCCGCCGTGGGACATCGCCACGCACCTCGACGCGATCGTCGAGACGGTCGGCGCGCGCGAGTCGATTCTCATCGGGCACTCGTTCGGCGGGCGCCTCGCCTTCGAGCTCGCCGCGCGCGCCCCGAAGCTCGTCCCCAAGGTCGTGCTTCTCGACCCGGTGATCGTCATCCCCGGCCACGTCGCGCTCGCCGCTGCCGAGAACGCGCGGCTCGACAAGTCGTACGTCTCCTTCGACGAGCTGATCGAGCGACGCTACGACGAGAGCCAGCTGTACTTCGCTCCGCGCGAGCTCGTGGTGGACGACCTCGCGTCGCACGTCGAGACCGACGAGGACGGCCGCGTGCGCTACCGCTACTGCCAGTCCGCCGTCGTCGCGGCCTACGGCGAGATGGCCTCCGCGCCCCCTCGCTTCGAGGACGTCCGCGTGCCGACGCTGCTCGTCCTCGGCGAGCGCTCGTACCTCCCCTACGATCACCTGCTCGAGGCGCATCGCGCAGCACTCGGCGACCTGCTCGAGGTCGTCGTCGTCCCGGGCGGCCACTCGGTGCTGTGGGACGCGCTCGACGAGACGAGCGCCGCCATCGCCGCGTTCCTGGCTCGCTAGCTACAGAGGTCGGCAGCGACGCGGGAGTAGATCTCGACGCACTGCTCGAGCGACGCGAGGTCGACCCACTCGACCTCCGAGTGCAGGCCCTCTCCGGTCGGACCGAAGACGACGGTCGGTATTCCCGCCGCAGCAAGGAGCGCCGAATCCGCCCAGAACGGCACGCCGACGGTCTCCGGCTCACGGCCGAGCACCGCCCCACCGTGGCGGCGCACGAGCTGCACGACGTCCTCCGTTTCGGACACCTCGAACGGCTCGCGCGAGATCGGACACCGAACCTCGGCGCTGAACTGCGGATCGCCCTCGCCGGCACGAGCGACGATCTCGCGCAGCTCCTGCTCGGCCAGCGCCGCGGTCTCACCCGGAATCGTCCGCCGTTCGCCCTGGAGGCGACAACGCGCCGGGTAGCTGGAGAACTCCTGCCCGCCGTCGATCAGCGACGCGTGGACGCTTCCGCTTCCGAGATACGGGTGCCCTGGATCGGCACGCAGACTGCGGTCGAGCTCCTCGATGCCCACGAGAACGCGTCCCATCTTCGCGATCGCGTCGATGCCGACGTCCGGACGCGAGCCGTGCGCCGCACGCCCGGTCACCTCGACCTCGAGATGGACGAAGCCGCGATGCGCGACTGCGACCCTGAGATCCGTCGGCTCCGTCACGATCGCGGCGTCGGCGGCGATCGTGTTCGCGACGGCCTCGGTGCCGATGCTCGCGAACTCCTCGTCCGCGACGGCGGTCACGATCACGTCCCCACGCAGGCGACGTCGCTTCGCATCTGCCGCCGCGAGCATGCATGCCGCGAGACTCCCCTTCATGTCCTGCGCACCACGCCCGTAGAGCCGTCCGCCCTCGATGCGAGGCGCGAACGGATCCGTCATGCCGGCCACACCGACCGTGTCCATATGGGCGTTCAGCATCAGCGAGCGGCCACCACCCGAGCCGCGGGCCACAGCGACGACATTGGCGCGGCCCGGGCGAAGCTCCGTGAGCGTCGTCTCGAGCCCCGCACGCTCGCACCACTCGGCGACGAACCGCGCGAGCCCGAGCTCACCCGAGCCGCCCGCGACGACGTCGGGATTGATCGACTCGATCTCGACCAGTCGGCCGGCGAGCTCGGCGACGTCGCTCATGCTCGCGATCCTAGAGCGACGTCGCCTCGCCCTCGCTCAGTCGGTGTCGTCCTCGTCGACCTCGCGCAGGAACCCTTCGAACAGTCGCCGATGCGCCTGCTCGTCGCGCAGGATGTCGATGACCATGTCCTGCGTGACCGGATCGACTCCGTCGGTCACCTCGATCAGCCGGGTGTAGTGCTCGATCGCCCCGGTCTCGGCGGCGATGACCCCTTCGATCACGTGCCTGAGGTCGGTCTGCTTCTCGGGCGGCTGGAGGAAGGTCTGCTCGGCCGTGAACTCCATCGACCCCGGCACGACGCCGTAGAGCTCCTTGATGCGCCGCGCGAACTGGCGCGCGTGGCCCAGCTCCTCCTCGATGTCCTGCTCGAGCGCCTCGACGACTTCGCGCGCGCGCAGCCCGTCCGGATTGGTCGAGCTCGCCACGTAGGACATGACGGTCTCGATCTCCATCCAGTACGCCTTCGTCAGGAGCTCGATCACCTCGTCGCGGGTGTCGCCGGCCGACTCGGCCATGATCCCGAGCGTGTCGGATTTCGTCGCCATCGTCTCCTCCTTCTCGCTTCTCGCTGGAGAGATACCCCTGGACCGACCGGGGCGAAACGAGCGGGGATGAGGGCGGCGCGCTAGGCCGCAGCGAACTCGTCGGCGATCGCGAGCGTCTCGTCGAGGATCGCGAGCCCCTCGTCGACCTCCTCGCGCGTGACCGTCAAGCGGCGGCACGACCATGACCACGTTCCAGTGCGTCATGAGGTAGAGACCGCGCTCGAGCGACGCCTTCGCGAGTCGCGCGACCGGAGCTAGCAGCGTCGCCCGAGGCGTTGAACGGCACGAGCATCTCGCGGGTCTCCCGATTCTTCACGAGCTCGAGACCCCAGAAGCAGCCGAGCCCGCGTACCTCGCCGACGGACGGATGCCGGGTCGCCAGCGCGCGCAGCCCGTCTCCGAGATACGCGCCGACCTCGGCCGCGTTCTCGACCACGCCTTCCTCCTGGAACGCCTCGATCGAGGCGACCGCGGAGGCACATGCAAGCGGATGGCCCGCGTACGTGAGCCCGCCCGGGAAGTAGCGGCTGCGCACCCACTCCTTCAGGTGCTCGCGGATGATCATCGCGCCGAGCGGCACGTAGCCGGAGTTGATCCCCTTCGCGACGGTGATGATGTCCGGGACGACGTCCCAGTTCTCGCAGGCGAACCAGCGGCCCGTGCGCCCGAAGCCGGCCATGACCTCGTCGAGGATGAGCAGGATGCCGTGGCGATCGCAGACCTCGCGGATCGCCTGCAGGTAGCCGGGCGGAGGCGGGATGATCCCGTTGGTCCCCGTCACGGTCTCGAGGATCACCGCTGCGACCGTGTGCGCTCCCTCGTACTCGAGGATCTCCTCGAGGTGCGGTGCGCCCGTGCAGACCGGGCACGGATCGGGATGCCCGGCGGGACAGCGGTACGTGTACGGGTCGAGCATCCGCACGACGCCGCCCATGCCCGGCTCGTTGGGCCAGCGGCGCGGATCCCCGGTCAGCACGATCGAGCCATGTGTCGCTCCGTGGTACGAGCGATACCGCGCGATGATCTTGTGCCGACCGGTCGCGAGACGCGCGAGCTTGATCGCGTTCTCGTTCGCCTCCGCGCCCGAGTTCGTGAAGAACGACATGCAGAGATCGCCCGGCGTGACCTCCTCGAGCAGGCGTCCGAGCCGTGACCGCGACTCCGAGGCCATCGGCGGCCCGATCGTGCAGAGCCGATCGGCCTGCTCCTTGATCGCCGCGATGATCTTCGGATGCTGGTGACCGATGTTGACGTTGACGAGCTGGGACGCGAAGTCGAGGTAGCGCTTCCCGTCGTAGTCCCAGAAGTAGCGACCCTCGGCACCTGCGACCGCGATCGGGTTGATCGCGTCCTGGGTCGACCACGAGTAGAGGACGTACTCCTTGGCGTCGGCGACGATGTCCGCGCCGAGATTCGGGTTGACCTCGGTGACCGCCACGACCGACGATCCTAGCGCCGTCGCGCTTGCGAAGACCCGCTGTCGCGCGCAGGATCCGTCCGTGGCGGCGACCAGCCAGGACGACAGGCTCCTCGAGCGGGACGAGGCGCACGCACAACTCGACGCCGACCTCGAGCGCGCGCGTCTCGGATCCGGACGCGTGGCCCTCGTCGGCGGCGAGGCCGGCGTCGGCAAGACCTCGCTCGTGCGCACATTCACCGGCCTGCACGAGGGCGAGGTCCGCGTCGTGTGGGGCGCCTGCGAAGCGCTGTTCACGCCGCGGCCGCTCGGGCCGGTCTACGACATCGCACATGGCCTCGAAGGCTTCGCTGCCGAGCCTCCGACCACGAGCGCCGCGCGGACGCGCTACTTCGGAGCCCTCCTCGACGAGCTGCGGTCGCAGCCGACGGTCGCGGTCTTCGAGGACGTGCACTGGGCCGACGAGGCCACGCTCGACGCTCTCAAGTACCTCGGCCGTCGCGTCGACCACGCACCATCGCTCCTCGTCCTGACGTTCCGGGACGACGAGGTGGGCGTGAGCCACCCTCTGCGCCAACTCCTCGGGGACTTGCCGTCGGCAACCACGACGCGCGTCTCGCTGCTGCCGCTCTCGATCGAGGCGGTCGGCGAGCTCGCCCGTCGTGCCGAGCAGTCGCCGCGAGGCCTCTACGAGGCGACCGGCGGGAACCCGTTCTACGTCACCGAAGTGCTCGCCGGTGAGGGCGGCGACGTCCCTGCGACCGTCAGCGACGCCGTGCTCGCGCGCGCGAGCCGGCTGAGCCCCGGCGGTCGTCGCCTCCTCGACGCCGTCGCCGTCGTTCCCGGCTCCGTGGAGATCTGGCTCCTCGAGGAGCTCGCCGGAGACGACATGGCCCACTTCGCCGAGTGCCTCGCCTCGGGGATGCTGACCCCGTCGAGCCTCGGAGTCGGGTTCCGGCACGAGCTCGGGCGTCTGGCAATCGAGCACGCGCTTACACCCGACCGGCGGATCGGCTTGAACGAGGGCGCGCTTCGTGCACTTGCAGCCCGGCCGGAGGAGGGGCGCGACCTGAGCGCGCTCGCGCATCACGCCGATGCAGCCGGTAACGGCGAGGAGGTTCTCCGCTTCGCGCCTGCAGCCGCCGCGCGTGCCTCCGCCGTCGGCGCACATCGCGAGGCTGCGGAGCAGTACGCACGAGCGCTCAGCTATCACGTCGCCGCCGATCACGACCGGCTCTCGCTGCTCGAGGGATACGCGACGGAGACAACCCTCACCGGACGCTACGCCGAGTCGGTCGAGACGCGGAATGAGGCGATCGCGATCGCCCGTGCGCTCGACGACCGGCTTCGGCTCGGAGAGAACCTGGCACGGTTGCCCACGGCGACCATCCCCGTCGGCCTCAACGAGGTGGCGGAGAACGCCAATCGTGAAGCGATCGAAATCCTCGAGGAGCTTCCGCCAGGCAGAGAGCTGGCTACCGCGTATGGATTTCGGGGGTACCTCCGGATGCTGAGCCGGGACAACGCCGAAGGTGTTCGCTGGGGCGAGCGGGCGCTCGAGCTGGCGCTCCGCGTCGACGACGCCGACATCCAGGCGTTCTCCCTCAACACGATCGGCGTCTCGCATGTCATGGCCGGAGAGATTGCCGAGGGAACCCCGTACCTCCAGCGCAGCCTTGACCTCGCACGGGAGAACGGCCTCCCTCAACGAGTCGCGAACGCGTACAGCATGCTCGCGTCCGGGCTCGGCGAGATGTACGAGCTCGAGGAGTCGGAGCGCTGGGCGCGTGAGTTCATCGCCTTCGCAGCCGAGAACGACCTCGACGACGCGTACATCCGCTCGTGGCTCGCCGCGGCCCTCGTGTACCTCGGCCGCTGGGACGAGGGGACGGCGCTTGCACAGGAACTGCTCGCGGACGAGATCAGCGCGATCAGCCGGATCACAGCCCTGATCGCGCTGGGACGAGTCCGCGCACGACGGGGCGATCCGAGCGTCTGGGACGTGCTCGACGAGGCACTCGAGACGTCTCTCGCAGGCGGGCATCTGCAGCGCCTCGGCCACGTCCACGCGGCGCGCGCCGAAGCCGCGTGGCTCGCGGGTGACTTTGACCGCGCGCTCGAAGAGGCGCGCGCCGTCTACGGCCTGTCGCTCGACAAGCGACACCTGTGGTTCGCGGGTGAGCTCGCGTACTGGCAGTGGAAGGTCGGCGAGCTGGACGATGCTCCGGACTGGATCGCGGAGCCGTACGCGAGCCAGATTGCGGGGGATGCGCGCGCGGCCGCGGCTGCGTGGGCAGCACGCGGCTGCGTGTACGAGTCCGCCCGCGCGCTCGCAGAGAGCGGGGTAGAAGACGACCTGCGTGCGGCGCTCGTCGTCTTCGAGGAGCTCGGCGCCGGCCCGGCAGCCCTGGCCGCCCGCCAGTCGCTGCGCGCCCTCGGAGCCTCGGTGCCACGCGGTCCCCGAGCCTCGACGCGGGACAACCCGGCCGCGCTCACGTCGCGCGAGCTCGAGGTGCTCGGCCTGGTGGCCGAGGGCCTGAAGAATGCAGAGATCGCGAAGCGCCTCGTTGTCTCTCCGCGGACAGTCGACCATCACGTCTCCGCGATCCTGCGCAAGCTGGACGCGTCGACACGAGGCGAGGCCGTCGCGCAGGCCACGGCCCTCGATCTCCTCGCGCGCGAGCCTCAGCAGTAGGACTACTTGACAAGCGCCGCGAAACGCTCACGATCCCCACAGTGACGATCACGCTCGGGACAACCGGGCTTCCGGGCGCGCTCCTCGAGCGCGAGGACATCCTCGCCGCGCTCGCGGGCGCCTACGCCGAGGCCCGCGCAGGGAGCGGACGCCTCGTGCTCGTCGCCGGGGAAGCGGGCGTCGGCAAGACCTCCGTCGTTCGGTCGTTCGTCGCAGCCACCTCACGAACAACGCGTGTCCTCGTCGGCGCGTGCGATCCGCTGTTCACGCCGAGACCGCTCGGCCCGTTCGCGGACCTTGCCCCGACTGCGGGTCTCGACGCGTTCCTCGCAGGCGCCCCGACGGCGAGCGACGTCTTCGAGCAGGTTCGCGACGAGCTCGCGTCGGGCTCGACCATCCTGATCCTCGAGGACATGCACTGGGCGGACGAGGCGACTCTCGACGTCCTCCGCCTGCTCGCCCGGCGGATCGACGCGGTGCCTGGACTCGTCGTCGTGACGTATCGAGACGACGAGCTCGAACGCACGCATCCACTTCGGATCGTTCTCGGCGAGCTCGGAGCGATTTCGAGCGTCGAGCGTCTCCGCGTGGAGCCGCTCAGCCCCGTAGCGGTCGAAGCGCCTGGCGGAGAGCTACGAGGTGGACGTGCAGAAGCTCTACAGCTTGACGTCGGGCAACCCCTTCTACGTCCGCGAGGTGCTCGACGCAGGCGGTGACGGCGTCCCCGCCACGGTGCGAAGCGCCGTGCTCGCACGAATCGCTCGTTTGAGCGACGACGCTCTGGCGCTCGCAGAGGCGGTGTCGGTCGCTCCCCCGAAGCTGGATGTGTGGGCGCTCGAGCGCGTGTGCGGCGACGCGGTCGGCGGCCTGGACGAATGCCTCTCGGCCGGTGTGCTCGTGTCGGACGACACGGGCGTAGCCTTCCGTCACGAGCTGGCGCGACTCGCCGTCGAAGAGTCGCTCAGTGCCCCGCGGCGCGTCGAGCTTCACCGCTCGGTTCTCGAGACGCTGTCGGATCCCCCGTACGGCTCGCCCGACTTCGCGCGGCTCGCACATCACGCGGAAGCGGCGGGTAACGCCGAGGCCGTCCAGCGATTTGCGCCGACGGGCGGCCGAGCAGGCCCGCTCGGCCGGCGCCTACCGTGAGGAAGCAGCGCAGTTCGCTCGCGCTCTTCGGTTCGCGGATGCACTCTCGCCGGGCGAGCAGGCGGCGCTCCTCGAAGGTCGCTCGCGTGCTCTCTACCTCGCCGACGACCAGGTCGAGGCGATCGCGGTCATCGGCGAGGCGATCGACGGCTGGAAGGAAGCGGGCGCCGGTTTGGCACAGGCACGCGCGCTCTCGGAGCTGTACTGGTACCTCGAATGCCGAGGCCTCCACACACTGGCGCAGGACGCGATCGTCGAAGCGACCTCACTTGTCACAGACCACCCAAAGTCGCCCGAAGCCGCTAGCGTGTTCTCGAGCGAGGCCAACAGGCGCCGGCTCGAAGGGGATCTCGAGGGAGCCATCGCTCTGGCGCGGGAGGCAGCAGACGTAGCCGAGCGGGCCGGAGACGCGCGCACAGCCGCCGAGGCGCATGTGACCCTGGCGATCGCCGAGCTCTCACGCGACACGCGCATCGGCCGAGAGATCATCGATCGCGCCATCGCCGATTGCCAGTCGTCGGGAGAAGTCGTCGAGGCCGCCCGGGCGCTCAACTACCCGGGCATCATCGGAGTGTTCCGATACGACCACGAGCTCGCGAACACGTACCTTCCAGTGGCGCTCGAGTACTGCATCGCGCACAACCTCGACCTCTGGCGCATCAACGTCCTCGCCTTCGCGGCGCGCTCACAGCTCGATCAGGGCCACTGGGCGGAGGCGGCAGAGTCGGCGCGATCGCTTCTGGAGGATCCTCGCGATTCGCCCTGGCCACACCACGAAGCGCTTCGCGTGCTTGCTCTCGTGCGCGCGCGGCGAGGTGACCCTGGTGCACGGGAAGCGCTCGACGCGGCATACGAAGTCGGACTCTCGCCCGAGGAGTTCGACGCCGTCGTGGACCTCGCAGCCGCCGCCGCCGAGGTCGCATGGCTCGCGGGCGACCCGGGCGAGGTCGACCGCGTCACCGCTCCGGTGCTCGCGGAGGCGGCCGCAGGCAACCTGACGGACGACGCGACGCGCCTCGCCTACTGGCGACGGCTCGCGGGCCTCGATTCCGGCCAGGAGGTCGTCTCCGGGTTCTATGCCGCCGGCGCAATCGGCGACTGGCGCGCGGCCGCCGTGGAGTGGGAGCGGCACGAGCTTCCGTACGAGCTGGCACTCGCCCTCGCCGAGGGGGACGAGGAGGAGCCCTTGGTTCACGCGCTCGAGATCTGCCGGACCCTGGGGGCAGGCCCTCTCGAGGCGAGGGTTGCCCGTCAGCTACGTCGGATCGGCGCGAACGGGGTCCCGCGCGGCCCGCGCGCTTCCACGCGCGAGAACGCCGCACACCTGACTGCCAGACAGCTGGAGGTGCTCGGACTCGTCTCCGACGGGCTCCAGAACGCGGAGATCGCCGAGCGTCTCGTCGTGTCCAGGCGCACCGTGGATCATCACGTCTCGGCGATCCTGCGCAAGCTCGACGCCAGCACACGGGGCGAAGCCGTTGCCTCGGCTAGGCGCCTGGGCGTTCTCGAAGATAGGTAACCGCACAGCCCAAGCTAGGTAATCGCGCCGATGCCGCGGCCTGCCCGCGCTCCTACCGTCGAAGCGTCAAGTTGGACGGAAGGAGACAGATGGACACGTACGTGATCCTGCGCCGGAGCGGCTGGAAAGACGGGGCCGAGCTCGGCGAGGCCGCCGAGCGATCGACGGCCGAGGGCGAGCGGATGCCCGACGACATCGCCTGGATCCGCAGCTACGTACTCGAGGAGCGCGACGGCCGCGTCGGCACGGTCTGCATCTACCAGGCGTCCAGCCCGGAGGCGATCCGTCGCCACGCCGGCGAGGCCGTGCTCCCGGTCGACGAGATCGTCAAGGTCGTCGACACCGTGATCGTCCGAGACGATCCGGCCGCAGTAGCGGTCCGGTAACAGGAGGAGGAGATGAAGATGAAGCGGAAGACGAAGGCATTCCTGGCAGCGGCTCTCGCCCTGCTACCGCTCTTTGCGATCGCCGGGCTTGCTACTGCGGGCGGAGGCCCACCGTCGCTCGACCCAGTCCGCGACGCGACGGTCCGTTACCACAACATCCAGGTCGCGAAGAAGCAGGGCTTCAAGGAGCTCAGTCTCTACGGCACCAACACCTCGTGCATTGCAAACGGTGCAAAGGGCGCGATGGGCATCCACATGGTCAACTCCAGTCGGGTGGGTGACGGGAAGCTCCGAGCGACCGAACCGGAAGCCCTTCTCTACGAGAAGCGCTCCAACGGCACCTACAGGTTCACCGGAGTCGAATACATCCGGCCGATCGGCTCCGAAGCACCGGCCTCCGGCACAGCTGCACCCACACTCCTCGGGCGGAAGATGAACGTCACCGACGCCGAGGCATTCTTCGGGTCGCCGACGTATCTGTACACGCTGCACGCGTGGGTCTGGAAGCCGAACCCAACCGGCCTCTTCAGCTCCTGGAACACGCAGGTGTCCTGCTAGCTAGCCGACCGTGGGCGGGCGGGCGAGCCACGGTGTGATACGCCATGTCTCGCCCGCCAGCCGAAGTGCTGGGCCCGTCGCCGAGGGGTTTCTAACGTCGACATCGCCGAGCGGCCCGAGCTCACCGATTCGCGGACAACCGCCAAGATAGGTAGTCCGCTCGCCCGAACCTAGGCAGTTTTTCCGATGTCTGCGCCGACGTTGCCGCCTAGCGTGACGACGTCGTGTTCGAGACATACAAGATGCTTGGCGCGGAACGCGAGAGGGAGCTGCTGGAAGCCGCAGCCACGCCGGCGAGGCCGTGCTCCCGGTCGACGAGATCGTCAAGGTCGTCGACACGGTTCTCGTTCGTCCCGATCCGACTCCTGCCAACGCACAGACAAGAAGGAGAGAACATGCGCATTCGACTGCTGATCTTCATCGTGCCCGTGCTGGCGACCATCGTTCTCGCCAGCGTCGCGTACGGCAATCCCTCGGCCCAAACGGACATGGATCGCACCAGGGCCGCCGGCTGGGACTGCACCCCCGAGGTGCCCATCGCCGGGCAGTACTTCCACTGCGCTCCGCCGGGCAAGCCGTCGGTTGCAGAGCTCGCGTCGCCTCAGGGCATCACGGTGCCGAGCCTGCAGCTTCGCGTGTTCAACGTCGCGGACGAGAGCTTCGCGGGGATGGAGTCGCTGATCCGGGCTGATCTCTACCGTCGCGGTGACCCTGACCTCGACCGGAAGTGCCCACAGGATGCGAAGAACCTTCCTGGAGGAAGCTGGGGAGAGCTCGAGCTGCCGTCGGGGAAGAACTACTTCGCGTGCCACCGCTTCGAGCGGACGTCGACCTCGTAACGGCACGGATGAGCTGAACGCGGAGGCGCCGGACAAGGGGGAAGGTGTCCGACGCCTCCGCAGCTGTCGTCTAGCGAGCGGCCGTGGGCAGGAGCTCCTGCCCGAAGGCGGCCCGCTCGACGAACTCGCCCACACCCGGGTCGGCGACGAGCTCGCCCGACTCGACGAGCACGTTCCCGCGGAGCAGTACGGTCTCCGGCGAGCCGGTGACCTCGGTTCCCTCGTAGAGGTTGTAGTCGACCTTCGAGTGCTGGTTGGCAGCGGTGATGAGGTGCCGGCGCTCCGGATCGAAGACGACGATGTCCGCGTCCGAGCCGGGCGCGATCGTGCCCTTCCGCGGGTAGAGGCCGAACAGCTTCGCCGGATTCGTGGAGAGCAGCTCGACCATGCGGTTCAGCGAGATGCGGCCGGTGCGAACGCCGAACTCGTGGATCATGTGCAGCCGGTTCTCGAGTCCCGGGCCGCCGTTCGGGATCTTCGAGAAGTCGTCGCGACCGAGCGACTTCTGCCCGTCCCAGAGGAACGCGCAGTGGTCGGTCGAGACCGCCGAGAGGATGTCCGAGCGCACGGCGTGCCAGAGGATCTCCTGGTTCTCGCGATCACGCGGCGGCGGCGTGTAGACGTACTTCGCGCCCTCGAAGTCGGGCCGCTCGAGGTACGTGTAGTCGATGAAGAAGTACTGCGTGCACGTCTCGCCCCAGACATCCCATCCCTGCTCGCGAGCGCGCGCGATGGGATCGACGGCCTCCTTGCAGGAGACGTGGACGACGTACAGCGGAGCCCCGGCGATGCGGGCGAGTTGGATCGCGCGGTTCGTCGCCTCGCCCTCGAGCTCGGGCGGACGCGTCAGCGCGTGGAAGTGCGGTGCGGTGTTCCCGGCGGCGAGCGCCTGCTTCACGAGGACGTCGATCGCGTCGCCGTTCTCCGCGTGCACCATCACGAGGGCGCCCGTCTCGGCGGCGACCTCCATCGTGCGGAAGAGCGTCTCGTCGTCGACCATGAGCGCGCCCTTGTAGGCCATGAAGAGCTTGTACGAGGTGATGCCCTGCTCCGGGAGCCGCGCGAGCTCCTCGAGCGACCCGCCCTCGCGGAGGTCGGTCACCGCGATGTGGAAGCCCATGTCGATGATCTGCTTCCCCTCGCGCTTGCCGTGCCAGGTGTCGAGCGCATCCGCGAACGAGCTGCCGGGCGCCTGGATGCAGAAGTCGACGTGGCAGGTCGTCCCGCCGAACGCTGCCGCCGTCTGCCCCGAGGTGACGTCGTCGATCGTCGTCGTGCCGCCGAACGGCATGTCGAGGTGCGTGTGCGGGTCGACGCAGCCCGGCAGGACGTACTTGCCCGTCGCGTCGATGACGCGATCGGCGTCGACGTCGAGCGACTCGCCGAGCATCGAGATGCGCTCGCCCTCGACGTACACGTCACCGACGTAGTCGTCGGCGGCCGTGATGATCCGCCCGCCCTTGATCAGTGTCGACACGTCATCCCACCTCCGTTACTCGCAGGATCGGGACTCGCTAGCGCGAGATCCCGATCCGCGACGATCCCTGAAGGCGGCCGCTTCGCGGCCGCTGCGGTTGTCACTGTCATATCGGTCTCCATGCAGGGAGAGCTCCGGACCGGACCGTCAAGAACCGGCCCGGAGCCCACGCCTCGTCGTTACTTGCCGCCTTCCTTGAGCGTCACGACGGCCTTCTTGAAGCTCTTGCCGGTCACGTCGAGCCCCTGCTTGCGGAGATTCGCGATCGCCTTCTTCGCGAGATCCGTCCGGTAGGAGGCCTTCGTTGCCGGCTTCTTGATGACCTTGTAGGTCTTCGCGATCGTCGCCGTCCGCTTGAACTCGACGGGATCCATGAGCCCGACACCGAGCTTGTTCGGCCAGATGAGCGCGTTGACCTCGTTCATCTGCCAGCGCTGATGCCCCTTCGGGAGCGCCGGCCCGTTCTTCAGCACGATGTTCGTGCACTCGGCGAGGTGGTCACGGCAGTAGATCCAGCCCTTGAACGACGCCTCGAGGAACTTGACCGCGGTCGCCTGGTTCTTTGCGTCCTTGATCCAGTCGCCGCGGACGATGACGCCGTCCTGGAGCATGCCGGTACCGAGAGTCCGAGTACTTGAACACGTTCAGGTCCTTGAGCGTGTAGAGCTTGCCGGTGTCCGGATTCTTCACCTCGAGCACCTGGGCGAGCTCGTTGTAGGTCATCGCCGACGCGGCGTCGATCTCGCCGCTCAGGAACGCGAGCATGTCGAAGTTCTGCTTGACGAGCGTCACGTCCTTGTCCGGGTTCATCCCGTTCTTCACGAGCGCGGCGCGCTGCTCGAACTCGTTGCCGAAGATCCAGACGCCGAACTTCTTGCCCTTCATCTTCTTGAACGTGTTGATCCCGCTCGACTTGAAGGTGACCTCCGTCGTGCCGCTCCGCGCGTAGACCTGCGCGATGTTGACGAGGTCGTTGCCCGTGTCGCGCTGCGCGAGCGTCGAGGGCATCCAGTTGATCCCGAACTCCGCCTGGCGTCCGAGCACGACCTGCTCGGGCAGGATGTCGGGGCCGCCGGCCTTGATGTTCACGTCGAGCCCGACCTGCTTGTAGTAGCCCTTCGCCTTCGCCGCGTAGTACCCGGCGAACTGCGACTGCACGACCCACTTCGACTGGAGCGTGACCTTCGTCAGCCCCTGGCCCTGGCTCGAGCCGGCCATCGCCAGCCCGGCCGCGACCGCGATCGCCGTCACGAGCACGGCTGTCGCCGCGATCGTCCATCTTCGTTTCCTCATGTGCCCTCCTTGGGTCACTCGACTCCTGCCCTGATCGATGGGTGCCAGCTGAGAACGAGCCGCTCCGCGAGCGCGACCACCGCGTAGAACGCGATGCCGAGCAGGCTCGCAACGAGTATCGCCGCCCATGCCCTCTCGTACTGCGCCACCGAGACCGACGAGACGATCTGTACGCCCAGCGCCTCGGTAGATCCGCCGAAGTAGTCCCCCACGACAGCGCCGATCATTGCGAGAACGGACGCGATCTTCAAGGCGGAGAAGACGAACGGCAGGCTGTTCGGGATCCGCACGCGCGCGAAGACCACGCGCTGGGGGGCCGCGTACGACGTCATGAGCTCGAGCGACTCCGGCCGCACCGACGTGAGACCACGCAGTGTGTTCACGAGCACGACGAAGAAGCAGAGGACGGCGGCGATCACGACCTTCGACCACGGCGAGAGCGTCCCGAACCACGCGTTCGTGATCGGAGCGAACGCGACGATCGGCACCGCGTTGGCGGCGATCATGTACGGCATGAGCGCGTTCCCGAGCGGGCGCCAGCGCGCGAGCACGAGCGCGAGCACGAACGCGACGGAGCACCCGAGAACGAAACCTCCGAAGGCCTCCTTGAACGTGATCCAGCCGGCGCGCAGGAGCTCGCTGCGCGCGTCCCAGAACGCCTGCAGCACGTCCGAGAGCGGCGGCAGCAGGTAGCGCTCGACCCCGAGCGCCGGGAGCAGCCACTGCCACGTGGCGAGCCCGATCCCGAAGACGACGAGCGCGGGCCCCCATTGCCGGAGCTTTCGCGTCGCGTCGCGCTCGGCGAGCGGCGCCGGCGACTGCGCGATCGTGCTCACTCCACGCCCCCTGCGTGCAGCGCCTCGCGCACCTCGGTCACGAGCTCGAAGAAGCGGGGCTCCTCTCGCGTCTCGAACGTCCGCGGCTGCGGCAGGTCGATCGGGATCACAGAGGTGATCCGGCCCGGGCGCGCAGACATGACCACGACGCGCGTCGACAGGAACACGGCCTCCGAGATCGAGTGAGTCACGAAGATCACGGTCGAGCCGAGCTCTGACCAGATCCGGAGCAGCTCGAGGTTCAGACGCTCCCGGGTCATCTCGTCGAGCGCGCCGAACGGCTCGTCCATGAGCAGGAGCGCCGGCGAGAACGAGAGCGCACGCGCGATCGAGACACGCTGCTGCATCCCGCCCGAGAGCTGCCACGGATAGTGCTTCTCGAACCCGTCGAGCTCCATGAGCTGCATGAGCTCGCGCACTCGGCCCGCGCGCTCCTGGCGGGAGTAGCCCATGAGCTCGAGCGGAAGCGCGATGTTCTTGGCGACCGTGCGCCAGTCGTACAGGACTGCCGCCTGGAAGACGATCCCGTAGTCGCGGTCGAGCCGGGCGCGGTGCGCGGTCTTCCCGTTGACGAGGATCTCCCCCGCCGACGGTTCGACGAGATCCCCGATCACGCGCAGGAGCGTCGACTTCCCGCACCCCGACGGACCGATGAGCGAGATGAACTCGCCGCGGCCGACCTCGAGCTCGATGTCCTGAAGCGCGGTAACGCCGCCCTTCCCGAACGTCTTCGAGACCCCGCGTGCGGTGACGACGGCTTCTTTCGCGCTCACACCAGCTGTCTCCGGTGCACGGTGGACGACGAGCTTCTCGACGAGCACGACGACGAGGAAGAACGAGATCCCGAGCAGCGCCGCGACGAGATTGACCGCCCACAGGTTCTCCGGCTCGAGCGCGTAGTACTGGTTGAAGTTGATGATCCAGCCGCCGAGCCCGTCCTGGATCGAGGACGGCAGCTCCCCGATGATCGCGCCGACGACGCACGCGGTCGCGGCGACCTTGAACGCGGAGAAGAGGTAGGGCATCGCCGCCGGCACGCGGAGCTTCCAGAACACCGACCACTCGCGAGCCGCGTACGACTCCATGAGCTCGACGGCGGCCGGGTCGGCCGATCGCAGCCCGCGGACGGTGTTCACGGTCACCGGGAAGAACGTCAGGTACGCGGCGATGACGGCCACCCGCATCCAGTCCTTCGGCGTCCAGCCGCCGATGCTCACGTTCCCGAGGCCGACGACGACGATCGGAGCGAGTGCGAGGATCGGGATCGTCTGTGACGCGACGACGTAGGGCATGACGCCGCGCTGCAGTACGCCGAACCGCGCGATCAGCGCTCCGAGGAGAAACCCGATCGTGGCTCCGATTGCGAACCCGACCGCGGCTTCCTTCGCGGTGAAGAGCGCCGCGTCGAGCATGTAGCGGGCAAGCAGCGGCTCTCCCTCGCGGATCGGATCGAACAGCGCGCCGACGATGTCGTGCAGGTGCGGCATCGTCGTCGCGTTCACGGGGAACGGCCGCGTCCAGCCGGTCTCCTCCCACAGCTTCCGGTAGCCCTCCCACAGTGCCCACAGTCCGACGAGAACGAGGCCGAGCACCGCAACGCGGGCCGTCGCCGAGCCTATTCGGGAGCGCATCGGCAGAGCATCCCACACTCGAACGGGCCGGTTAGAGTCGCGCGGTGGCGCTCGATCCGAAGCGAACCGTCGCGGAGCTGAAGGAGCTCCGCGAGCTCACAGGCGACGAGAACGGCGCACAGCGCGTGGCCTGGACCGAGACCTGGGAGCGTGCACGGGAGTGGCTTCGCGAGCGCGTCGCGAGCACGGGCGCCGAGGAGTCGATCGACGCGGCAGGCAACCAGTGGTTCACGCTCCCGGGCGAGTCGGAGCGTGCCGTTCTCGTCGGCGGGCATATCGACTCGGTGCCGAACGGCGGCTGGCTCGACGGGTGCCTGAACGTCGTCGCAGGCGTCGAGGTGCTGCGCCGTGTGGCCGCGGACGGCACTCCGCCTGTCGGCGTCCGGCTCGTCAACTGGGCCGACGAGGAAGGCGCGCGCTTCGGGCGGAGCCTCTTCGGCTCGAGCGCCGCGGCAGGCTCGATGGCGGATCAAGACGAGCTGCGTCAACTCACCGACGGCGATGGAACACGCCTTCCCGATGCGCTCACGGCGTACGGCGTCGATCTCGACACCGCGCTCGACGCGCGCTCTGAGCTCGACTCGGCGGCGGCGTACCTCGAGCTCCACATCGAGCAGGGCCCGGTGCTCGAGTCGCTCGGGCTCCCGCTCGGCGTGGTCCTCGGGACGTTCGGAGTGGAACGCCACCGGATCACGTGGCACGGTCAGGCGGCTCACGCCGGATCGACGCCGATGGACAAGCGCCGAGACGCGCTCGCCGGCGCGGCGAAGCTCGCGCTCGAGATTCGCGAGATCGCCCGACGCGCCGGCGGTGGGGCGGTGTGCACGTCCGGAGGCGTGGTCTGCAAGCCCGGAATCGTGACGTCGGTCGTCGAGACCGCCGAGCAGCTCCTCGATCAGCGCGACCTGGACGCCCAGCGGCTCGCCACGATGCTGGCCGACGCGAAGGCCTCGAGCGAGCGCTTCGCGGCCGAGGAATCGATCGA
This sequence comes from uncultured Gaiellaceae bacterium, assembly GCA_963820635.1. Classification (GTDB taxonomy): domain Bacteria; phylum Actinomycetota; class Thermoleophilia; order Gaiellales; family Gaiellaceae; genus GMQP-bins7. The sequence continues at coordinate 735,345 of CAWGAN010000002.1, forward strand.
CGTCGGCTGGGAGCGCATCTGGTCGATCGAGCCGATCCTGTTCGACGAGACGCTGCGCGGGTTCTGCGAAGAGGCGATCGGCGAGGTCGCGGGTATGGCGCACCACCTCCCCTCCGGCCCGCTGCACGACGCCGCGGAGGTCTCCCGCGCCGGAGTTCCGACCGTGATGCTCTTCGTCCAGAGCCTCCGCGGCCTCTCCCATACGAAGCTCGAGGACACGAAGGAGGAGCACCTCGAGCTCGCCGTCTCGGCGCTCGACCGGCTCGCGACGAAGACGATCGACTGGGTCGCAGCCGGCGGCGGACGCTGATTCGCCCTCCTCGTCCCGACGAGCTCGACGCCGTCGCTGCCTTCGTCGCCGGGCTCCAATCCCGGCCCGAGGACCGCAACGCGTTCTTCGGAGACACGACCGGCGAGGTCGCAGCCCTCCTCTCTTCCTGGGAGACGCCATGGGTCGAGACGAGCCGCGTCACCGAGCGGGACGGACGGCTCAGCGGCTTCATCGGCGCCGAGCTCGACGACTCGCTCGGTCGCGTGTGGATCCACGGGCCGGTGGTGGACGATCCCGATTGGGACGGCGCCGCGGACGCGCTGCTCGCCTCCCTCTACGCCGAGGTGCCCACGACGTCGGCGAAGGACCACGAATTCGCGGGAGACGCGGCGAACGAGCGGCTCGCCGCTTTCGCAAGTCGCCACGGCTTCGTCGCCGGGAAGGTGCACTACCTGCTCTCGCTCGCCGCGCCCGAAGTCGAGCGCCTGCCGCCGGCATCCGTACCGCCGATCCAGGAGGCGCACGAGCAGGCGTTCCTGGATCTCCACGAGGACCTCTTTCCCGGCACCTACTACTCAGGACGCCAGCTCCTGGATCAGGCGGCGCGCGGCGACGCGATCGTGCTCGGTCTCGCCGACGGCGACCACCTCGTGGGCTACGTCGCCGGTCGGATCGACGAAGGTGGTGACGGCTACGTCGATTTCGTCGGCGTCGCGCCTGATCGCCGGCGCCACGGTCACGGTGCGTCGCTCGTCGCGGCCTTCAGCCGTGCGCTCGCCGCCCGAGCGCCGATCGGAGCGGTCAGGCTCACCGTCAGTAGCGAGAATGCCGGTGCGCTGGCGCTGTACGACGCGCTCGGTTTCGCGCGCACGTCGAGCGCCGTCGGCTACAGGCGACGGGCGGAGCCCTCCGGCTGAGCACGCCAGCTCGTGGAGTTGTTGCGGGGCTGGCCGTCGGTGGCTGCCTGACCTGGAACATCTCGAACGTCGGCGCCGTCGCCGACCCGCTCGCCGAGCACTACGACATCTCGCTGGCGGCCGTCGGGTTGTTGACGACCGCGCTCTTCGTGACGCATCTCGCAGTGCAGCTGCCCGCAGGGCGCGGCGCGGACCAGTACGGATCGCAACGCGTCGCTCTCGTCGCGATCGCCGCTGCGGTCGTCGGCAACGGGATCCTGCTCGCCGATGCCGGCGTCGAGCTCGCGCTTCTGGGTCGCGCGGTGGTCGGAGTCGGCTCGGGCGCCGCGTTCGTCGCCGGGCTCGACCTCGTCCGGGCAGGTGGCGGAGGCGCCGCGCTGCAGGGCCTCTACGGCGGCGCGACGATGGCCGGGGGCGGGCTCGCGCTCATGGTGGTTCCCGCCCTCACGGACGCGACAAGCTGGCGCGCGGCGTACTGGAGCGCCGCGCTTCTCGCGGTTCTCGCTGCGATCCCGACACTGCTGGCATCCGGCCTCCCGCACGTAGGGCACGCCGGAGCATGGGTGCTCCGCGACCGGACGCTCCTGCCGATCGGCGTGCTGCAGGCCGCGACGTTCGGCCTCGCGGTGATCGCGGGAAACTGGGTCGTCCCGCTGCTCGAGCGCCAGGGTGTGTCGTCGACCGCTGCCGGGCTCGCCGGCGGGCTCGTCCTCTTCGTCGGCATCGTCACCCGTCCGATCGGAGGTCTCCTCGCCGGACGCGTGAGCGGTCGCCTGCTCGTCGCAGCCGCGCTCGTCGGAACATCGGCAGGAGCGCTCCTGCTCGCGCTCGGCGGCCCGTTCGCGATCTCCGCGCTCGGCGCGCTCGTCCTGGGTCTCACGGCGGGAATTCCGTTCGCCGTGATCTTCGCGGCCGCGCAGCGCACGCGTCCCGACGCGCCAGGTGCCGCGATCGCGCTGGTCAACGCGTGCGCAGTCCTCACGATCCTCGTCGGGACGCCGCTCGCCGGGCTCGCCTTCGAGCTCTCGAGCGACGGCCGCCTCGCCTTCGCCGTCATCGCCGTCCTCGGCGCAGCCGCTCTTCTCCCTCTTCGCACCGCACGCCTCTAGCGTCGATAATCGCGCTTTCCGACCGAGCGAAGGAGAACCCCGAGATGGCACTGAGCTTCGGCGTCACCGTCCTCCCCGACCCCCCGTCGAGTCGCTTCCTCGAGCTGCTCCAGCACGCCGAGTCGAACGGCTTCGAGTACGGCTGGACGTACGACTCGCACGTGCTGTGGCAGGAGTCCTTTCCACTTCTCACGATGGCCGTGCAAGCGACCACGACGATGAAGTTCGGGCACTGCGTGACCAATCCCGGAACGCGCGAGCCGACCGTCCTGGCGAGCGGCTACGCGACGCTCCACGACATCTCGAACGGCCGGATGGTGATGGGGATCGGGCGCGGAGACTCGGCAGTGCGCTACATCGGCGACAAGCCCGTGCGCGTCGCCGAGTTCGAGCGGCGCTGCGCGATGATCAAGGAGTTCATGAACGGCCGCGAGGTCGAGTGGAACGAGAAGCAGCTGAAGCTCGCGTGGGTGCGGCCCGAGCTTCCCGAGATCCCGATGTGGGTCGCCGGCTACGGGCCGAAGGCGCTCGCGGTCGCTGGACGCGTGGGTGACGGCGTGATCATCCAGCTCGCCGACCCGGTGATCATCCAGTGGATCATGGCGACGGCGCGCGAAGCCGCTGCCGAGGCAGGTCGCGATCCCTCGGCGCTCAAGTGCATCGTCTGCGCGCCGAGTCACATCACGGACGACCTCGCCGACGCTCGCGAGCAGGTCCGCTGGTTCCCCGCGATGGTCTCGAACCACGTCATGGATCTCATCGAGCGCTACGGCTTCGAGTCCGAGATCCCGCACGAGCTGACCGAGTACGTTCGCGTTCGCAAGTTCTACGACTACGACGAGCACTCGCGCGTCGGCGCCAAGCACGGCGAGTTCGTCACCGACGAGATCTGCGATCGCTTCTGCGTCCTCGGCAACGCCGAGCAGGCGACCGCGAAGCTGAAGGAGCTCGAGGCGATCGGCGTCGACCAGTTCAACATCTACCTCATGACACACGGCCAGGAGGAGGATCTCGCCGCCTACGGCAAGGACATCATCCCGGCCTTCGGCTGAGTTGTGCGCAAGACCGGAAACCGGCTAGCGCCGGAGTTCCGGTCGCGCGAGGATCCCTAAAGCGGCCGCTTTCGCGGCCGGTCGCAGCTACTGCTCATCGCTAGATGATCGTCGCGCCCAGAGCGCTCGCGACGAGCTCGACGGCCGTCGCTGCGGTGGTGTTCTCGCGATCGAGAATCGGGTTCACCTCGACGACCTCGAGGGAGCCCGCGAGACCCGACTCGGCGACGAGCTCCATGGCGAGGTGCGCTTCGCGGTAGGTGAGCCCTCCGCGAACCGGCGTGCCGACACCCGGCGCGATCTCGGGATCGAGCACGTCCATGTCGAGGGAGACATGGACGAACCCACCACCTGCGATCCGGTCGAGCGACTCGCGGATCGCGCGTTCGATGCCGATGCGGTCGACCTCGCTCATCGAGAAGACCCGTACGCCGGCGTCGCGTAGGAGTCTCCGCTCCCCGTCGTCGAGGAGCCGCGTCCCGACGAGGGCTACCCGCTTCGGGTCGACTGCGGGCAGCGGCCACGCCTCGCTCTCGAAGCCGGGCCCGGCCAGACCGAGCGCGGCGGCAAGCGCCATCCCGTGCACGTTCCCGCTCGGGCTCGTCGCCGGCGTGTTGATGTCCGAGTGCGCGTCGATCCAGAGCACGCCACCCTGCCCATGCACCGACGCGAGTCCTCCGAGCGTTCCGAGCGCAACCGAGTGGTCGCCGCCGAGAACCAGCGGCAACGCGCCACGCGAGGTCACTTCGGCCACGCGCGCCGCGATCAGCTCGCACGTGTCGTGGATCTCGGGAAGAAAGCGCGCTCGTTCGTCCCGGACGGCAGTCGCCTCCGCCACGGCCGTCTCGACGTTCCCCTCGTCGCGCACCGCGTATCCGAGACCGACGAGGCGCTCCTCCAGCCCCGCGTACCGGATCGCAGACGGCCCCATGTCCACGCCCCGCCTCCCCTGCCCGAGGTCGAGCGTGGCACCGATGATCGCGATTTCGCGCTTCGTGCTCACGCCAGCGAACGCTACCGCCGGGGCTGGCTACAGTGGCGAGGGCCGGACTTGAACCGGCGACACCACGGTTTTCAGCCGTGTGCTCTACCAGCTGAGCTACCTCGCCGCGACGCCTCAGTGTACTGCGGCTGAGTCTTCGCTACGCCGCAGGCCGAAGGCCGGCATTGCCGGCCGAAAGGCAGGCGACGGTCAGCGGCCACGTAGCCGGAAAGGAGGGGGATCGCGAGGGAACCATGGTTCCCTCGCGGGAGCCGGTTCGATTCCGGCCCTCGCCATTTCGACGCTGGTAGGTTCGCCGCGATGGAGCTCGCGTTCCTCTCGGCCGTCGAGCAGGCGCGGCTCATTCGGGCTGGCGAGGCGTCGTCCGTCGAGCTCGTCCAGCTGTACCTCGAACGGATCGAGCGGATCGATCCCTCGCTGAACGCGTTCGTGACCGTCTGCGGTGACGAAGCCCTCGCAGTGGCGAGAGCGGCGGACTCGACACACGGCGGCGCACCGTTCCACGGAGTTCCGATCGCCGTCAAGGATCTCGCCGCAACCGCCGGCATCCGGACGACGTACTCGTCGCACGCCTACGCCGACTACGTTCCGGACTTCGACACGGCCGTCGTCCGTCGGATCCGCGACGCGGGATTCGTGATCGTGGGGAAGACGAACACGCCCGAGTTCGGCACCGTCGCGTTCACGGAGTCCGACCTCAACGGGGCGACTCGCAATCCCTGGAACACCGATCTCACGCCCGGAGGATCGAGCGGCGGTGCTGCAACAGCCGTCGCCGCAGGTCTCGTGCCGATCGCCCACGCGACGGATGGAGGCGGCTCGATCCGCATCCCCGCTTCGTGCTGCGGCCTCTTCGGTCTGAAACCGTCCCGCGGACGGGTGTCGAGCGCACCGTTCGGCTCCTTCGAGGGCCTCTCGACCGCGGGACCGATGGCGCGAACCGTCGAGGACGCAGCGCACTTCCTCGACGTCCTCGCGGGCTACGAGCCCGGTGATCCCTGGTGGGCTCCGCCGCCCGAGCGACCGTTCGCGGTGACGACCGCGGAACCGCCGCCTCCGCTCCGAATCGCGGTCACCTCGACGCCGCCGATCGACGTCGCGGTCGACCCCGAGTGCGTGGCGGCGCTTACAGCCGCCGCCGAGCTTCTCGCAGCGCTCGGCCACGACGTCCGGGAAGAGACACCGCCGTGGCGCGAGGCCGACCTCTTCGACAAGTTCATCGCGGTCTGGCAGGTCGGCCCGGCGCTCCACCCGGTCGATGCCGAGCTCATGACACCGCTCAACCGCGGGCTCGTCGAGTCTGCGCGAACGACCTCCGCCGCCGACTACGGGCGCGCGGTCGGCTCGCTGCAGACTCTCGCGCGACGGATCGTCTCGTTCTGGAGCGAGGTGGACGTCGTCGTCACGCCGACCCTCGCTCTTCCGCCCGTGCCGATCGGTTGGCAGGAGGCGGTCGAAGGGCCGATCGAGCAGCTCCTTCGGAACACCGAGTTCACTCCGTTCACGGCTATCGCGAACCTGACCGGACAGCCCGCGATGTCGCTTCCCCTGCACTGGAGCGAATCAGGCTTACCGATCGGCGTCCACGCCATCGGACCGCCGGCCGGCGATGCGCTCCTCCTGAGCCTCGCGGCTCAGATCGAAGCAGCCCGCCCGTGGAGAGATCGGCGGCCGCCCGTCTCGTGATCAGCTCGCGATCGTGATCCGGATGTCCTGCCCGGGCGATGCGTGCAGCATCCGGGCGGCGCTCCCCCGCGAGATCGCGAGCGACATGTTCTTGTAGCTGTCCTCGTAGAGGATCACGTCTCCGGCCCGTGCGTCAGCGAAGGTGCGCGCCATCACCGCGTAGTACCGCTCTCCGGCGAGGTCGAGCTCGACGCGCGTTCCGGAGACGATCCCGAGCGCATCGACGTCGTCGCGGTCGAGGTTGAGCGCGATGTTGCCGAAGCTGTCGACATAGAGCAACGTCGCGGTGATGGCGTCGTCCGCGATGACCGGCTCGGGAAGGTCGAGACGGATCAGAGCCTCCGGATCGAGCGGCGGTCCCAGCTCGGAGAGCGGCACACCGGTCGCGAGATGGGCCGCTGCGGGAGCGAACAGATCCCGTCCGTGGAACGTCCTCGAGATGGAGTCGAGCGCGTAGTCGGGGTTCGCCAGCTCACATGCGGCGTCGATCCCCATCCGGCTGGCCGCCGGCAGCAGAAGACCGTTGTCGGGCCCGACGTAGATCCGCCCCTCGCTGTCGCGCAACGCAAGCGGACGTCGCGGCCCGCCGACCCCTGGATCGACGATCGCGAGGTGGACACCGACCGGCATGAACCCGACCGTGTTGGCGAGCACGAGCGCGCCCTGAAGGATCGACGTTGCGGGGATCCCGTGCGTGATGTCGATGATCTGCGCGTCGGGCGCGATGCGCTTCATGACCCCGTGGCACGTCCCCACGAAGTCGTCCTTGAGCCCGAAGTCGCTCAGAAACGTGATGAACACGCGCGGAGCGTAACGCCGTTCGGCGCGCGAGAGCTACCTGCGAGCAGCGACGGCGGCGGCGCAGCGGCGCGATCGAACGCGTCGCGACTCCCCGCAGATTCTGGCACCGCGCGGGCGGATCCGAACGAACGCGGTCGGCGCCTGCACCGGCAGCGGGCGCCCCACGAATAGCGGGCGCGTCATGACGCCCTGATCTCCCCTTCGCGCTCCCCGGACACGGACGCAGCATAGTCCGGCGCCCGGTCGCTGCCACCCCGTGCCCGCGCGAGCTCCACGAGCTCTGCCGTCTCGCGCTGGAGACGAACGAGCTTCGCGGCGATGATCGCGACGTAGACGAGGACGAAGACGAATACGACTGCATAGGCCGCCGCGACGAGCTCCTCTTGGCTCCAGCTCACTGGAGTGCCTCGCGAAGCTCGCGAAGGTCGGCATCGAGGCGCTTCCCGGCAAGCTCGACGCGATAGAGAACGTAGGCGAGGAGCGTGACCGCAGCCCACGAGACGGCGAACGTCGCGAACATCGACCCGCTCATCTGCGGCCCCTCGCGCGTGAACACCGTCGGATGAATGAAGTCCTCGGCGAGGCGGATCGCGAGAAAGCTCACCGGGATCAGCGCAACGCCGAAGAGCGCGTAGACGGCCGACGACCGCGCACGCCGCGGGCCGTCCTCGAGCGAGAACCGCAGCATGAAGTACGCGCAGTAGAAGAGGAAGAGGACGAGGAAGAGGACGAGCTGATTCGAGCTCCAGGTCCACCAGACCCCCCAGGACGCCTTCGCCCAGATCGCGCCGGTGATCAGCGTCAGCGCGCCGAAGATCGTGCCCTGGTGGATCGCCACGTAGCTCTCGAGGTCGTACCGCTCATCGCCTCGCCAGAGCAGCAACAGCGCCTTCACGGCACCCAGCCCGAAGCAGAAGTACGCCGTGAGCGCGATCGGGACGTGGATGTAGAAGATCCGCTGCGAGATGCCCTGATCCGCGTCCTCCGGTGCAACGATGAGCGCGAGGACGAGCGCGAGGCCCATCGCCGCGGCGGCGATCCAGGCGAGACCTTGAAGGCTGCGAAGAGACGAGAGAGTCAGGCGCTACTCCGTGACGACGTACTCGAAGGACGCCCACGAGAGTACCGCGAAGACCGCGTCGTACAGCAGGAGGAACAGCAGGAAGCGCTCGCCGTCCTCCGAGACCGCCGCACCGACGCCGCCGACGATGAGCGGGATCGCAAGCGGAAGCACGAGGAGCGGGAGCAGCACCTCGCGTGCGCGGGCGGCGGCTGCCATGGCCGACATCAGCGACCCGACGGCGCAGATCCCGATGTCCGCGAGCAGGACGCCGGCGAGGGCAGTCGCATCCAGCGGCTCGAAGAAGAGCACGAAGGCCGGGAGCGCCACGGCCTGAGCCGCCAGCAGGAACGCGAGCGTCGCGAGCGTCTTGCCGAGCCAGATCGCGCTGCGGTCGCACGGCGCGAGGACGAGCCCGTCGAGGACGCCGTGCTCCTGCTCCGGCACCCAGGCCCTCGCGAGCCCGAGGAGCGCCGTGAAGACGATGGCCACCCACAGCAACCCGTAGGCGGCGTCATCGCCCGCGCCGTCGGGAATCGCGAAGTGAAACACGACGAGGGTCGAAAGGACGAAGAGGAGCATCGCCGGCAGCGTGTCCCGCCCCCGCAGCTCGACGCGGAGATCCTTGCGCGTGAGCGCCGCGACGTCGGCCAGATAGGTCACGCCAGCGCCAGCCGCGCAGTCTGGAGACGCGCAACTCGATCCGGGTCGTGCGTCGTCAGAACAACGGTGCGCTGTCCCGCGAGGCTCTCGAGCTCTCGGTCGAGGAGCGCCGCGCCGCCCTCGTCGAGCGCAGAGAACGGCTCGTCCAGGACGAGCAGGTCGGGGTCGTGGAGCAGCGCCCTGCACAGCGCGAGTCGCTGCGTCATGCCGCGCGAGTACGTCGACACGCGCTCGTTCCGCGCCTCCCAGAGCGTGAAGCGTTCGAGCAGCATCCCGACACGCTCACGGCGTTCCGCTACGCGATAGAGCCGGCCGTAGAGCTCGAGGTTCTCGACGGCGGTGAGCTCGCGATAGACGAGCGGCTCGTGCGCGAGGTAGCCGATGCGCGAACGATCCGCGTCGACGAGAAGGTCTCCTCGGGTCGGTTGCGCGAGTCCCGCGAGGAGGCGGAGGAGCGTCGTCTTCCCGCTGCCGTTCGGCCCCGTGACGACGGCGAAGCCGCCGCGTGGCACCGAGATGTCGACCACCCGCAGCGCGCGCTTGCGGCCGTACCGCTTCTCGACGCCCCGCCCGCGGATCATCCGACGAGCACGTCCAGCGCGACGAACCCGAAGAACACGAGGCTGATCACGCCGTTCAGCGTGAAGAACGCAGCGTCGAGCCTGCGGAGGTCGCCGGGGCGGACGATCGCGTGCTCGTAGACGAGGAGCGCCGCCGTCGCGACGACACCGAGCCAGTAGAAGAACGACACGCCGAGGCCCGCGCCGGCCGCGGCCAGGAGCGCGACGGTGCCGGCGTGGAAGGCGCGAGCACCCGTGAAGACGCCGTGCTCGCCGAAGCGCACGGCCCACGAGTGCAGCCCCTCCGCCCGATCGTGATCCAGGTCGAAGAGCGAGTAGAAGAGATCGAAGCCGGCGACCCACAGCGCGACGGCCGCCGCAAGCGCCCATGCCTCCCACGGGGCTGTTCCCGAGACAGCGAGCCAAGCGCCGACCGGCGCCAGCCCGAGGCACGCCCCCAGCCAGAGGTGACAGAGCCACGTGACCCGCTTCAAGTACGGATAGATCACGAACATCGCGACGGGAATCGGCCAGAGCCACCGCACGATCGGCTCGAGCTGCGATACCGCAAGGAGAAACACAGCGAGCGAGGCCACGCTGAGACCGACGACCTGCCCACGCGAAAGCGCGCCCGACGGAAGCTCGCGGTTGGCGGTACGCGGATTCCGCGCATCGAGCTCGGCGTCGATCAGCCGGTTGACGGACATCGCGAGCGTCCGGGCGCCGACCATCGCGACCGTCACCCACGCGACGTTCGCGAGCCCGGGCCAGTCGTCGACGGCGAGGAACGCGCCGACGTAGGCGAACGGCAGCGCGAACACCGTGTGCTCGATCCGAACGAGCGACGCGAGTCGCCGCGGAAGCGGGACCGTTGCAACCGTCATGTCTGCCGGTGCGGTGTCGCTGTGTCTCCCGCAGCCAGCTCGAGCCCGTGCCGGAGCGCAGGTCGAATGACCGCGAACCCGTCGCGGCAGCCACCGGGCGAACCCGGAAAGTTCACGATGAGTGTGCTCCCGCGAAGGCCGGCGATCCCACGCGAGAGCAGCGCGTGCGGCGTTTTCGCGATCGCGTCCGCTCGAATCGCCTCGGCGATGCCCGGTGCGTCGCGTTCGACGACCGTCCGTGTCGCCTCAGGGGTCACGTCACGCGGTGCAAAGCCCGTTCCTCCCGTTGTCAGTATCAGCAACGCGCCGGCGTCCGCAAGCTCCTCGAGAGCGGCGGCGATCACCGGCGCGTCGTCCGACACGACGCGGCGAACGACCTCGAACCCGTCCTCGCGGAGCAGCTCCTCGAGCGTGTCGCCGCTCGTGTCTTCGCGCACCCCGGCGTTCACGCCGTCGGAGACGGTGAGCACCGCGGCGCTCATACGGCTTCCTTCGTCTTCTCGACGAGCCGAATCTCCTCGACGACCATCCCTTTGTCGACGGCCTTGGCCATGTCGTAGAGCGTCAGCGCCGCAACCGAGGCGGCGACGAGAGCCTCCATCTCGACGCCGGTCTGCGCGGTGGTCGACGCCGATGCGTCGATGTCGACCACGCCCGTCGCCGACGACGAGTTGGACGTCCACGTGAGTCAGGGGCAGCGGATGGCACAGCGGGATGAGGTCGGACGTCCGCTTCGCCGCCATGATCCCCGCGAGCCTCGCCGTCGCGAGCGCGTCGCCCTTGGGCAACGCGTCGAGCATCCCGGTCGTCGCGGGCGCCATTCGCACCCGCGCGCTCGCTCGGGCGTGACGCCGCGAGAGCGGCTTGGCTCCGACGTCCACCATCCGGACGTCTCCGGCCGCGTCGACGTGGCTCAGCTCTCCGGCACTCTCGGACACGCCAGGATCGTAGTCGGCTACTACGTCCCGCCGACGTGCTCGGGCTGGCGCGGAGCGTTTTCACGTGAAAACGCACCGCGCACCGTCCGGAACCGACTCGCCAGGCAGATCGACGACGAGCACGGTCGGCTTCGCCACCGACTCGAGGATCACCTCACCGCCCATGAGCCGCGCGAGCTCACGGGCGATCGAGAGTCCGAGGCCGCTTCCCGATGCCATCCCGCCTTCGACTCGGTAGAACCGCCCGAAGACGGCGTCCCTCTGGCTCGTGGGAATTCCAGGACCGTCGTCCTCGACGACCAGCTGGGAGCGATCCTCGCTGCGCCGCGCTCTCAGCGTTACCTTCGTTCCGGCAGGCGTGTGGGTGATCGCATTCGTGGCGAGCGCACGGCCGATCTGCAGGATCCGCGCGTCGTCACCGCTGCACCACACGTCCCGTTCGATGTCGGTCACCAGCTCGTGCTCGCTCGACGACGCGAGGTGCTCGATCTCGCCGGCAAGCATGTGGACGACCGATCCGAGATCGACCGGCTCACGCAGGACGTTGAGCTGTCCGGCATCGACTCGGGAGAGGTCGAGCAGGTCGGTGGAGAGTTTCGCGAGGCGCTGCACCTGCCCCTGCATCGTCTCGATGAAGCCGCGGCGTGTGTCTTCGTCCAGATCCTCTTCCGCGAGGAGCTCGAGAAACCCCCCGATCGAGAACAGGGGCGTGCGCAGCTCGTGCGAGGCGTTCGCGACGAACTCCTTCCGCGCGTTGTCGAGCTGAGCGAGTTGGACTCGCATCTGGTCGAACGCGCGAGCGAGCTCGCCGATCTCGTCGTTGCCGTGATCGACGATCGGCGCTCCGAAGTCCCCGCCGGCGATCCGCTCGGCTGCGGTCTCGAGCCGCAGGAGCCGGTGCGAGAGCATCCCCGCGGCCGTGAGCCCCAGAACCAGTGCGAGCACGAGGGCGAATGCCGTCGCGAGCAGCAACCGCTCGCGGACGAGCCGCACCGTCGCGAGCGAGTCGGCAAGCGGCGCCTGGAAGAGCACGACAGCTTCAACTCCGAGTGGGACGGCAACATTCGCGTAGTCGCTTCCGCCCTGCAGCACGCGCCCCCGCTCGACGTCCCCGTTCGTCAGCGCAGCGAGCGCGATCGGGTCGTCGGCGACGTCGCGCGAGTCCCGCGCCTGCGAATCGGCGAAAGCAACGAGTGCCGGTCGGTCGGTCGAAAGGACGTCGAGCGCGACGACGCGCGCGTTCGTCGCGACCGCGAAGCTCTCGATGCGCTCCTGCCAGAGCACGCGATCCTCGGAAAGCGAGCGCGCGAGCCGCGTGGCGAGTGGTTCGAGCTGGTCGAGCCGCGCGTCGACGAGCCTTCGCTCGAGCGAGGGAACGACGATCATGTACGCAGTGCCGAGCGCGCCGGCGACGATCCCGACGAGAACGAGCACGATGCGGATCCGGATTCCGCCCGGCAGCGACACGCGCGGGTTACTCCGGCCTGAAGCGATATCCGGCGCCGCGCATCGTGAGAATCAGCTCCGGATTGCTCGGATCGCGCTCGATCTTCTCGCGGAGATGACGCACGTGCACGTCGATCGTGCGCGGTTCTCGGTAGTCGGCGCCCCCGCGCAGGCGCTCGAGAAGCTCGCGCCGCGAGAAGACGACGCCGGGACTCTGCGCGAGCACGACGAGCATCTCGAACTCGATGAACGTCAGCTGTGCCGGCTCACCGCGAACATCGACGGTTCGGCGCGGCACGTCGATGCGAAGCTCGCCGCGCTCGATGAGCTCTTCGCGTTCGCCCGCCAGATGCGGCGACGCGGCTCGCCGCAGCAGCGCTCGCACCCGGCTTCGGAACTCCCGGATCGAGAACGGCTTCGTGATGTAGTCGTCCGCGCCGAGCTCGAGTCCGAGAACCTTGTCGAGCTCCTCCCCGCGCGCAGTGAGCATGATGATCGGCACGTTGCTCTGAGCGCGCAGTCTCTTGCACACCTCGAGGCCGTCGAGGCGCGGAAGCATGACGTCGAGCACGACGAGATCCACGGATTCCTCGCCGAACCGGCGGAGGGCCTCTTCGCCGTCACGGGCCTGGACGACGTTGTGGCCGTCCCGCTCGAGCGGGTACGTGAGCAGGGTCTGGATCGATTCCTCGTCGTCGACGAGGAGAATTGTCGAAGTGGTGGGCATCGGAGCGTTCGCGCGGGCTCGCGGTCGCCGGCGCGCCTACTATAGCCCGGCGATGGAAGCCGCTCGGCCCCGGACGCGCGGTCGCCGGCTGCGTCGCGGCACCGTTGAACGCCCCCTTAACGCACGCCTTGTCCGCGTGGGCTTTCTCGTCGTCGTGCCCGCGATCCTTGCATTCTTGTTCTCGATATCGACAACGGGAGCGCTCCCGCGGTCGTCGCTCGACCCGCTCTTCGACGCCGAGTCCGCGGCCTCGTTCGCCGAGGCGATCTCGGTCGAGTACCCGTCCCGTGTTCCGGGCTCCGAGGGTGCCGCCGGGGCGGCCCGCTGGTATCGCGAGACCATCGGCTCACTTGCTCTCCAGACCGAGGAGGACGTCTGGTCGGAGTCGCTCGCCGACCTCGGCTCGGTCGAGCTTCGCAACATCGTCACCGTCGTACCAGGACGTTCGGAGGAGACGATCGTCCTCGTTGCTCATCGCGACAACGCCGGAGCCGAAGAGCCGCTGGGCGAGAACGCCTCCGGCACGGCGACGCTCATCGAGGTGGCGCGCGGATTCGCGCCGCAGGAGCTCGGGCCGGACCCTCTTCCGCAGCACACGCTCGTCCTCGTTTCGACGGACGCAGGCGCATTCGGTGGTGCCGGCGCAGAGCGCTTCGCTAGCGACGTCGCCCCTGGCACGCAGCGCAATCGCGGTCGTGGTCCTCGACGACCTCGGTCGCGGTCGACCCCGGCTGGCGATCGCGGGCGACCGACCCGTGTCTCCCGCTCGCACCCTGGTTCGGACAGCGGCAGCGCGCATCGCAGAGGAGGTCGGCGTCAGCCCCTCGCTTCCGTCCGTGCCAGCGCAGCTCGTCGGCCTCGGCGTGCCGTTCGCGCTCGACGAGCAAGGACGTTTCCTCGCCGCCGAACTGTCGGCGGTCACGCTCACGACAGACGGTGCGACCACTGCGATCCGTCGCTGCCCCGACACCCGCAACCGAACGGCTCGGTCAGCTCGGCCGGGCGACCGAGGCGCTGGTCAGCTCGCTCGACACGAGCGTCGGCGGAGCGTTTCGCACACCCGACAGCCTCTTCTTCGCCGACCGCGCTGCGAGCGGTTGGACCGCACGCCTGGCGCTGATCACTGAGCGTCGTCCCGTTCGCGCTCGGAGTCGTGGATCTGATCGTTCGCGGTCGGCGGCGTGCTCTACCGTTCAGGCCTGCCCTCCGCGCGCAGCGCACGCGGACTCGGCGTGTGGGCGTTCGGCGGCCTGCTCGTCGCAGTTCGGCGCGCTCGTCGGCATCCTCCCGACAGGCGCGGCGCTCCCGTTGGCGCCATACACGGCGTTCTTCGATAACCCCCCGATCTTCGGCGTCCTCGTACTACTGTCGGCGTTCGTCCTCGGCTGGCTCGTCGCGCGCCGGCACCTCGTGCGGGTCGCGCCCGTCGCGCCCGACGAGCGGCTTGCTGGCTTCGTGGTCGCACTGACGACGCTCGGAGTCGTCGCCATCGGGCTCGCCGTGCTTCAGCCCTACGCACTCGTCTTCGTGCTGCCGTCGCTCTACGCATGGCTCTGGCTCCCGCTCGACGCGCGCCCCGCCGTGCGCGCGTCGGTCTTCGCTGCGGGGCTCCTCGGGCCGATCGCCGGCTTGCTTCTGCTCGGAAACGAGCTCGGGCTGTCGGTGCTCGACGCAGCGCTCTACGTGATCGGTCTCTTCACGGTCGGATATCTGCCGCTCGGCTCGGCGCTTCTCGCAATCGTCTGGGCAGCCGCGGCGACCCAGCTGGGGGCGATCGCGGTCGGACGCTACGCACCACACGCCGCCGGGATGGAGCCTCCCCTGCCGGCCCGATCCGGCGCGTCCTCGCGCGAAGCGCGCTAGTCGAGCGCGAGGAAGCGGACGAGGCTCCCGGCTTCGAGCTCGCCTTCGCCGCGGGGCACGTGTACGAGCGCGTCCGCTGCAGCCGCGCGGGCGATCATGTGCGACTCCTGTCCGACGATCGGCTCGAGCCGCACCGCGTCCCCGGCGTCGATCCTGACCGCGCGGACGAACTCGTCTCGGTGCGGGTTCCGACGAAACGTCGTCGAGGTGACGCCCGAGGCGTAGCGTGGGAGGCTGTTCGTCGCCCCCTGCAGCGCGAGGAGCGCGGTCGTCACGAAGACGATCGCTCCGACGAGAGAGGACACCGGGTTGCCGGGCAGGCCGAAGACGAGCGTGCGGTCGCGCGTGCCGAAGGAGAGAGGCTTCCCCGGCTTGACGGCGACGCCCCAGAAGATCTCCCGCACGCCGAGATCGGCGGCGACTCGTCGTACGAGATCGTGCTCTCCCATCGACACACCTCCCGAGGTGACGAGCACGTCCGACTCGAGACCGCGCGCGATCGCCTCCCGATGAGCGTCAGCGTCGTCTTCGACGACGGGCAGGACGTCGACGTCGGCGTTCGCGCGTGCGAGGACCGCCGCGATCATCGCGCGGTTCGACTCGTAGATCTGACCGGCGGCGAGCTCGTCTCCGGCGGGACGCAGCTCGCTGCCCGTCGCGATGACGGCCACGCGGGGCCGGATCGAGCACGCGACCTCGGCGACACCTGTCGCGGCCAAGCGCGCCGATCTGCGCGGCGCCGAGGCGGGCGCCCTCGGAGACGACGGTGGCGCCGGCGCGGATGTCTCCGCCACGCGGCCGCACGTGCTGACCGGGAACAGCCGCGCTCGCGATCACGACGTGGCTCCCGAGGTCTTCGACGACCTCGACCGGAACGACCGCGTCCGCCTCGGCCGGCACCGTGCCGCCCGTCGAGATTCCGGCGGCCGCACCGGCCGGGAGCGGGCAACGGCGGCGGCGCTCCCGCAGCGACGCGGTAGGCGATCGGAAGCTCGCCGGGCGTCTCCGACGCGCGGACCGCGAAGCCGTCCATCGCCGAGCTCGGAAACGGAGGGAGGTCGACCTGCGCTGTCGCCGGCTCACGCAGGACGCGTCCCATCGCCGCGGCTACGGTGACGCGCTCCACCGGCAGGAGCTGCGCGTTCTCGACGATGCGGGCGAGAGCGTCGTCGATCGTCAGCAGGTCGGGCACGTCGTCGTGTCAGCGGCCCGACGCAGGCGGCGGAGGCGGCCTCGACGTCGAGGACTCCGTGTCGACGGTCTCGGTTGCCGCCGGCGTGGGGTCGTACGTCCAGCGCGTACTCGCCGCGCGTGAACGGCTTCCACGTCGGCCACACCTTCGGCTCCGGGAAGGCCGCGGGCTCCACGTTGTCGAGCGCCGGCTCCATGAACAGCCGCCACATCTCGGCCGGGAAGCTCCCGCCGGTCACGGCGATCCCGTGCACGCTGTCGAGCGGGATCTCCGCTCTGCGTGTAGCCCATCCAGACCGCGGTCGCGAGCTCGGGCGTGTACCCGGCGAACCACGCGTCGACGTTCAGCTCCGCCGTCCCGGTCTTCCCGGCGGCAGGACGCCCGAACGCGGCACGCGTCCCCGTCCCCGACTGGACGTTCTGCTCGAGGATGCGCGTGACGATTGCTGCAGTGCCCTCGGAGATGGCGCGACGACGTCTCGGCGTACCCCAGCCGGCATCCGTGTCGACCGAGCCGTCCGTCAAGGACGACGCGGCGGATCGCCATCGGCTCCGCGTGGACGCCTTCGGCGGCCAGAGTCGCGTAGGCCGATGCGATGTCGAGAGGCGACACCGCGATCGAGCCGAGCCCGATCGAGGGCACGTACGCGCCCTTCACGTCCAGCTGCGAACGCACGCCCATCCGACGTGCGACCTCGGCGACCTTCTCCGGGGTCAGGTCGAGCGTCAGCTGCGCGTAGACCGTGTTGTCCGAGCGCAGCGTCGCGCTGCGGATCGAGCTCCAGCCGTAGTAGTCGTTCGCGTAGGTCTTGACGCACCACCAGCTTCCGTCGTCGCAGTTCCCGGCGGGATGAAGCCGGGCGGTGAACGGCGCGGACACGTAGTACGTCGAGTCGGGATTGACGCCCTGCTCCACCGCAGCCGCCAGTACGAACGTCTTGAAGGTCGAGCCCGGTTGGCGACGAGCCTGCGAGAGAAGGTTGAACTGGTTCTTCGGTCGGTTCGGGACGACCGCAGCCATCGCCCGGATCGCGCCTGTTCGCGGACTGATCGAGATGAGCGCGGCGGCCGGATCGTCGGACTCGTCGAGCGTGTCGCGAATCGATGCCTCCGCAAGCCTCTGGTAGCGCGGAATGATGGTCGTGTAGACCTTCAGACCGCCAGACCGGACTCGCTGCGCGCCGTAGACCTCGATCAGCTTGTCGCGGACGTAGCCGAAGAAGTAGGGCTCGCGGATCTCGTCGTAGAGCTGGCCTCGTCGAAGTGCGAGCGGCGCGTCCACGGCCTTGCGGTAGATGCGCCGCGTGATGATGCCCGTGTCCAGCATCGCCCGCAGCACCTCCTGCCGCCGCGCGAGCGCGCGCGCCGGAGCCGTGAACGGATCGTGGACCGACGGCGCCTGCGGCAGGCCCGCGAGGAGCGCCGCCTCGGACGAGAGTGAGATCCTTGGCCGGCTTCGAGAAGTAGGTCTGCGCGGCCGCCTCGATGCCGTACGCGCGATTCCCGTAGAAGCTCTGGTTCAGATAGGAGGTCAGGATCCACTGCTTCGTCCGAGCGCGGTCGAGCTTCGTGGCGAGGCACGCCTCCTTCACCTTGCGCTGAACCGTCTGCTCCCTCGAGATGTAGAGGTTCCGCACGAGCTGCTGCGTGATCGTCGATCCTCCCTCGACGATCTCGCCGGCGCGGAGGTTCTCGACCGCGGCACGCGCGATGCCCTCGACGTCGACGCCGTCGTGCTCGAAGAAGCGGCGGTCCTCGATCGCGATGCGTGGCCTTGCGGATCCACAGCGACATGTCCCCCGCAGTCACGGGCTCACGGTTCCGCTCGGCCGGAATCGAGCCGAGCAAGCGTTCCGTCGGCCGCGTAGACGAACGTGTTCGCGCCGATGTCGACCGACTGCAGCGAGTCGAGGTCGCACGACGATCCGTATGCGACGACGGCAGCGGTGCCGCCGATACCGGCGACAGCCGCGAGCGCGACGATCGCGGTGACGGCCACGACCGCGCCCTTTCGCCGGCGGCGCCTGCGCAGTGCGCGTTGGTGCCTTCCGCGCGGGCGCAGAGTCTCGGGATCGAGCGGCGTGCGCCTGCTCGGAGGCGGGCTCATGACGGAATGCTAGCCACGCTCCGACGCTGGCTTCGGCGACGGCGACGCGCGCTCCTCGTGCTGGAATCCCGGCATGTCCGGAGCCCACCACCCTCCAGCGTCACCCGGGGCGGCTCGCCGCGTGGCTCGTGTTCGTCCTCGCTCTGACGCTGCTCAACTACCTCGGTCGGTACGCGAGCGACGACACGCCGGAGGACGTCGCCTACCAGTGGGTGTCCTCGGTCGCGATCGTCGTGCAGTTCGGGCTCATGCTCGGAATCCTCTTGCTCATCACGATCGGCCTGCCGAAGCGAGAGCTCTTCGCGCTCAGACGGCCGGCGTCCTGGAAGCGTGCTGCTCGGACTCGCGGTCCTCTGCCTCGTTCTCATCTACGTCTTCTCGCTCGCCTACACCGGCGTCCTCTCGCTGCTGGGAGACTTCGATGCGACGGAAGAGCAAGGCCTCGTCCCCGACGAGTGGGATTCGAGCCGGGCCGCCCCGTTCATCGCCTTCTTCCTCGCGGTGACACTCCTCGCACCCTTCGTGGAGGAGCTCACCTATCGAGGTCTCGGCTTCTCCCTGTTCTCGCCGTACGGCGTCGTGCTCGCGATCGTGGCCACGGGGGTGCTCTTCGGGCTCGCGCACGGCCTCTTGATCGGGCTCCCCGTCCTCACGTTCTTCGGGATCGTCGTCGCCTGGCTGCGAGCGAAGACCGGCAGCGTCTATCCGGGGATCGCTGCTCCACGCCGCGTTCAACGGCATCGCCCTGCTCGTCTCGGTCGCGGCGTAGCTCTACGTCTCGTCGTCGTCCGAGAGCTCGTCCTCGACGTCCTCTTCCTCACCGTCCTCGCCCTCCTCGAGAACGTCGCTGAGGCTCGAGGCGAACTCCTCCGGCGTCACGCTCTCGATGAACCGGCTGAACTCCTCGGGGTCGAGGTCGGCGAGACTCGACGCCGTCACGAGGCTGACCTGCTCGTCGTCTCCCGCCTGAAACTCGATGCTCGACTCCTCGACGACGTCGTCCGCGACGAAGATCTGCGCCTCGCAGCGAACGGCGAGGGCGATCGCGTCGGACGGGCGAGAGTCGATCTCGAGCTCCTGGCCGTCTTGGACGATCGTGATCTTCGCGAAGTACGTGTTCTCGCGAAGCTCCGTCACGGTCACGCGGACGACCTCGGCCTTGAGCTCCGAGACGACCTCGGTGAGGAGATCGTGGGTCATCGGGCGTGGCGGACTCGCTCCCTGCAGCTTCATGAGAATCGCCGCGGCTTCCGGATGGCCGATCCAGATCGGAAGGAAGCGATCCTCGTCCAGGGTCTTGAGCAGGACGATCGGCTGCTTGCCGATCGGCTCGAAGCTCACGCCGTAGAGAGTCATCTCGCGCATCCGGGCCCGTGCCCATCTTAGTCAGGGGCTGCTGTACAGTTTCGCCCTCGGGCGATTAGCTCAGTCGGTTAGAGCGCCGCTCTGATAAGGCGGAGGTCCGTGGTTCGAGTCCACGATCGCCCACGCTCGCCCGCAGATCGGAATCTGCGAATGCAGATTCCGATCGCGAGGATCCCTGAAGGCGTCCGCTTTCGCGGCCGCGGCGCGCTCGACCTTGAACCTCGCGCGGTTCGGCAACGTGGTCGTTCAGGCTGCGCGGTCTTCGGCGATGCGTGCGGTTGCAGCCTCGAGAGCTTCGACGAGCTCTTCGAGCCCCTTCTCGTCGTCGAAGCGAACCTGCAGCGCGCCGGAGCTCACGCGTGCGGGCATTCCCGTGATCGCTTCGGCTGCTCGGCGCGCTCTGTCGACCAGCGCGGGGTCGACCGCTGCAACTCGTCGGGGTCGGCGCTTGGCGCCGCCTTCACGCGCCGCGCGCTCTGCTGCACGGACTGTCAGGCCTTCCTTGACGATGCGCCGCGCCAGGCGACGTCGAGCATCGTCGTCGGGGAGCGACAGCACGGCGCGCGCATGGCCCTCGCTCATGTCGCCACGGGCGAGCATCCAGAGCACTTCTTCGGGGAGCTCGAGGAGCCGGAGTCGGTTGGACACCGCGGGCTTCGAGCGTCCGACACGATCCGCGACGTCGCCCAGCGAGAGCTCGAACTCGTCGACGAGCGAGGCGTACGCTCGCGCCTCTTCCACCGGCGAGAGCTGCTCGCGCGCGACGTTCTCGACGAGTCCGAGGAGCAGGGAGTCGCGATCGTCGACATCGCGCACGACTGCCGGAAGCGTCGCGACTCCGGCAGAGCGCGCGGCACGCCAACGACGCTCGCCCGCGATGATCTCGAAGCCACCCTCGCCTCGGCGTCGCACGACGATCGGCTGGAGCACGCCCTGGAGGCGGATCGAGCTCGCGAGCCCCTCCGCGGCTTCGGGCTCGAAGCGCCGGCGCGGCTGGCGCGGGTTCGGATGAATGGTCTCGACGGGGAGGTGCACCAGCTCGGGCTGGCCGGCCTCTCCGAGCAGCACCTCGAGGCCCCGGCCGAGCCCTCTTCGCTCCTTAGGAACGCTCGACAAGCTCCATCGCCACCTTCCAGTAGGCCTCGGCGCCGGCGGAGCGCCGGTCGTAGGCGATTGCAGGGACGCCATGGCTCGGCGCCTCGGCGAGGCGCACGGAGCGGGGGATGATCGTGGTGAACACGAGCGACCCGAAGTGACGTCGCAGCTCGGCCTCCACCTCGCCCGCGAGCCGGGTGCGACCGTCGGCCATGGTGAGCAGGATCCCCGCGACGGCGAGCTGGGGGTTGAGCTGCGCCTTGACGAGGTTGATCGTGCCGAGGAGCTGCGAGAGGCCCTCGAGCGCGTAGTACTCGGCCTGGACGGGAACGATCGCCCGGTTGGCCGCGGCGAGGGCGTTGACCGTGAGCGGGCCGAAGGACGGCGGGCAGTCCAGGAGCACGTACGAGTACGGGTCGAGCGCGCCGATGAGCGCGTCGGCGAGGTATCGCTCCCCGCCGTCGCGGCTCGAAAGCTCGACAGCAGCGGCTGCGAGGTCGCTCTTCGCCATCACGACGTCGAGGTTCTCGAACGCAGTCGGCTTCGCGAGCTTCGTCAAGGGGACGCCGTCGAGAAGGTCGTGCGTGGATGCACCGTTCGCCCGCATTCCCAACCCGGACGTCGCGTTCGCCTGTGGGTCGAGATCGATGAGGAGCACGCGCTCGCCCGCCTCGGCGAGGCAGGCGCTCAGGTTGACGGCAGTCGTCGTCTTTCCGACGCCGCCCTTCTGGTTCGCAACGGCGTAGACCCGTGCGGGCACGTGGCCAGACTAGAGAGAGCGGCGGCTAGAGTCGCCCCATGCGCGAACCGGCGCCGCCCTACGTCGGCGAGGGGCCGCACGCTCTGTGGCACGTGAGCGAGAACGCGTCGATCGAGCGCTTCGAGCCGCATGTGAGCGCGACGGCGGCAAGCAGCGAGCCGCGCGTGTGGGCCGTCGACTCGCGGCATCTGCCGCTGTACTGGTTCCCGCGCGAGTGCCCGCGAGGAGCGTTCTGGGCGACCTCCCAGACGACCCGGCAGGACGCCGAGCTCCTGGGCGAGGCGAGCCGCGTGCACCTCGTCGAGACGAGCTGGCTCGAGCGCATGCGCAGCGCCCGCGTCGTTGCATACCGATTGCCCGAGGCGACGTTCACGCCCGACGGCGAGGTCGGCGGTTACTGGCTCAGCCGAGCAGCCGTCGAGCCCCTGGACGTCGTGCAGTTCGGTGACCTCGTCGCACGACACGAAGCGTCCGGGATCGAGCTGCGCTCGGTGCCGAACCTGTGGCCGATCTGGAATCGCGTTGTCGCGTCGACGCTCGAGTTCAGCGGGATACGCCTTCACAATGCGCTGCCGCTCTCGGGCTAGGCGAGAGGGCGCTTCTTCGCGATCCCGGGTCGGCGCGGGAACCCGGCCGGCGTCGGTCCGAGCTTGCGCAGGACGACGAGGCCGTCGAGGTCCTCCTCGAGCCGGGCGTTGAGCTGCGCCGCGACGGATGCCACAGCGTCGCGATCGGCCGACGCGCCGAGCCACAGGATCGCGACACCGCCCGGCGCCACCAACGGAAGGCAGAGCTCGGCGGCGACGGGCGGCTTGGCCAGCGCCTTCGCGAGAGCGATGCCGTACGTGTCCGGTGGTCTGCTCCTCCGCTCGTCCCCAGACCACCGCGACGTTGTCGAGACTCGTCGTGACCCGCTCGAGGAAGTCGCACTTGCGGCGCTCGGCCTCGAGGAGCGTGAACGAGCCGCTCCGGAAAGACCGCGGCGAGCGGGATACCGGGGGTTCCGCCGCCCGAGCCGACGTCGACCACGGCTCCGGGAAAACGCTCGAGCGAGTGGGGTAGCGCGAAGCGCGTCGTCGAGCAGTACGCGCCGCGCGGTCTCGCGATCAGCGACTCCGGTGACACCCGGCGTCGCGAGCAGCTCCTCGAGCCAGCGCTCGAGGTACCCGTCCATGTCCTAGTCCGCGATGTGCCGCGGCAGCACGACGACGAAGCGGTTGGGCTCCGATCCCTCGCTGATGGTCTCGATCCCCGGATCGTCCTTGAGTGCCTCGTGCACGATCTTTCGCTCGACCGGTGTCATCGACTCGAGCTCCGCCCGGCGACCGGTCGCCGTGACGCGCTGGGCTGTCCGGCGAGCGATCCCCTCGAGCGTCGCGGTTCGGCGGGCTCGATAGCCAGCGGCGTCCACGACGACCTCGTGCTCGCCGCCGTGCGTCCGTGTGATCGCGTTCGCGAGGTACTGGATCGCGTCGATCGTCTGCCCGTGCTTGCCGATGAAGAGCGCGACGTCCGAGCCGGAGGCGCTCACCGTGACCAGGCCGTCGCGCTCGCGAGCGGAGATCGCGACGTCGGCTCCGATTCCGGCGGCGATCCGCTCGACGATCTCACGCGAGACGCCGGTGGCATCGTCGGTCGTGTCTTCGGCGACGGCGTCTCCCGGCTCCGTGGTTGCGATGACATGGGCGGGCGTAAAGCCGACGCCGAGAAGCCCGCGCTCGCCCTCCGAGACGACCTGGAACTGCACCTGATCGCGATCGAGACCAGGGATACGCGACTCGAGCTCGCGGAGCGCGGCCCACTTCGCTTCGCCGACGGTCTCGCCCGTGGCCTCCACGGTGATGACGTTGGCGTCGGTCATCGGCGGGAGCGTCCTCCTCCGCGCTTTCGCTTGACGCGCCGCGGAGCACCGCTGGACGGCGTCGCCGGGCGGGGCTGGCCGTCACTCGAACCCTCGCCGTTCGGAGACACCTCTGCCTCCTTCGGCGGTGTGCGGCTCGAGCGTTTTGGCGGAGCGACCGGCTTGGGCATGAGTCGACGCGTCACGAGTCCCTGTCCGGTCGTCCACAGGTTCGTGGTGAGCCAGTAGATCATCAGCCCGGAGGGGAAGCCGAGGATGAACGGGAGGAAGACGATCGGGAGGAACATGATCATGTAGCGCTGCGCCTTGCTCTGCATCGACGTCGACATGAGGTACGTCGAGGTCAGCTGGCTCAGCACGTAGACCGCGATGAGCACCGGCCCCCAGGCGTCCTTGGTCGGCTCGGTGATGTTCACGAGGGAGAGCCACTCGAGCGAGAGAGGCGGAACGCTCGAGTAGATCTCGTCCTCGAAGTCACGCAGCACGAAGAAGAGCGCCGATGAAGATCGGGATCTGGAAGACGATCGGAAGGCAGGAGGCGTACGGGTTGATCTTGTTCTCCTTGTAGAACTTCATGAGCTCTTCCGACTGCTTTTGCCGGTCGGCCTTGTAGCGCTGCTGGATCGCCTTCATCTCGGGCGCATGGATCTGCAGGCTCTGCATGGAATGGATCTGCCGAATCGCAACGGGGACGAGGAGCACGCGCACGATCACGGTGAGCGCGACGATCGACCATGCCCACTGGAGTCCAACCGAGTCGTGCAGCCAGACCAGGACCTCTGTGAGGACGTTCTCGAGCGGAGAGAGGATGCCGCCGAGGATCACGTGCGCGCCTTCCGCGAGCCGATGACCGGAAACACCGTCTGATCCTTCGCGTAGTCGACGCCGCCGTGGCTCCAGGGATTGCAGCGGAGGAGCCGCCAACCTGCGAGCACGCTCCCGCGAAGCAGCCCGAACTCACGGAAGGCGTCGAGCGCGTACTGCGAGCAGGTCGGGTGGTACTTGCACGTACCGGCCGGCGTCAGCAGGCCGAACGTCCACCGCCATGCGTGGACGAGCCCGATACCCAGGTATCTCACGGGCGCGCCTTTTCGAGGATCGCGCCGATCTCCGCGACGAGCCAGTCCTTGCCGCGCGTGTCCGCCGGCTCGGCGAGCCCGGGCCGCGCCGCGAGCACGTAGTCCTGTCCCGCAGGGACGGACGGCAGGAGCTCCCGCCATGCTTCGCGGAGGAGACGCTTCACGCGGTTTCTCGCAACCGCGGATCCCACCGAGCGCGGGACCGCCAGACCGAGACGCGGCTCGGCGTCGAGCTCGTCGTCCCTCGCGAACCAGTGCAGGACGAGGTACCGACTCGAAGCGGAGCGACCACGCCGGTAGACGGTGTCGAAGTCCTTCGACCGTGAGAGCCGGTTGCGGCGCTGCACAGGTGCGTCTCAGGCCGAGAGGCGCTTGCGGCCCCTCGCGCGGCGGCGCTTGAGGATCGCGCGCCCACCTCGCGAGGACATTCGCGCTCGGAACCCATGACGCCGCTTGCGACGGCGGACGTTCGGTTGATAGGTGCGTTTCACGTGGTCTCGGCTGGTTCGGGTGCGGGGAGGCGCGAGTATAGACGACCCGCTCGCGCCCAAAGTTTTCCACAGTGCCGGGAGACTGCGGTTTGGCCGAAATCGCTGCTCCTCGGGCGCCGCCGTTGTCTGATGCTACAACGGCACGTTCGTCTTCCACAGCTGTGGATAGGAGTGTGGATGAGACAAAATACCTGCAAAATGCGGTGTTTTTCATCCACAAGCGGCTCCTGAGAGCCTTTGAGCGGTCGGCGTGATGGTGCTATGCTCGCCACCTTCCCGACGACCCTACGAAGCGCGAGGACGGGTGGAACACCCCGGAGAGACACGAGCGGACGACCTCTGGAACGCGATTGCCGGCCGCCTTCGGGACACCCTTACCGAGACGACCTACGACACGTGGTTCGGTCAGGCTCATCCGCGCTCGTACAACGGCGAGCAGCTCGTCGTCGAGGTTCCCAACGACTTCACGCGCGACTGGATCGAGGGACACTTCCTCGACCTCGTGACGCGGGCGGCCGGTGAGACCGCGACGACAGGCGCGGTCGTGAACTTCACCGTCGGCGAGCGCATCCAGGCACGGCCGCAGGCACCGCAGGCAGAGCCTGAACGTCCAAGCCAGCGGGCGCCCTCCGCTCCGCGGTCGGAAACCACGCAACCCCGGGAGACGGCCGAGGTCGAGCTGAACCCGAAGTACACCTTCGACCTCTTCGTGATCGGCTCGTCGAACCGGTTCGCGCACGCCGCAGCTCTCGCCGTCGCCGAAGCGCCCGCGCAGGCGTACAACCCGCTCTTCATCTACGGAGGCACCGGACTCGGGAAGACGCACCTCCTCCAGGGGATCGGGCACTACGTCCGTCAGCACTCGCGGCGCCTCACGACGCGATACGTCACGAGCGAGACCTTCATGAACGAGTTCATCGACGCGGTGCGCGACCGCGGAGCGCGCATCGAGGGCTTCAAGCGCCGCTACCGCAACTACGACGTCCTGCTCGTCGACGACATCCAGTTCATCGAGGGCAAGGAGCGCATCCAGGAGGAGTTCTTCCACACCTTCAACTCGCTCTACGAAGGTGGCGCACAGATCGTCCTGTCGTCCGACCGCCCGCCTCGCGAGATCGCGACGCTCGAGGAACGGCTGCGCTCGCGCTTCGAGTGGGGGCTCCTGACCGACATTCAGGCGCCCGACCTGGAGACCCGGATCGCGATCCTGCGCAAGCGCGTCGAGACCGAGGGGATCGCGATCGACGATCCCGAGGTGCTGACGTTCATCGCCGGCCGCGTGTCGGCGAACATCCGGGAGCTCGAGGGTGCGCTGACCCGTGTCGTCGCGTTCTCGTCTCTCACGGACCGTCCGCTGACCGTCGAGCTCGCGGAGGACGTGCTGCGTGATGTCTACCCGCAGGGCGAGGCGGCGCCCGAGGTCAGCATCCCGCTGATCCAGGAGGTCATCTCGCAGCGGTTCGGTGTCACGCTCGACGAGCTCGTGAGCCCCCGCCGGTCGCAGGCGGTCGCATACCCGAGGCAAGTCGCGATGTACCTCTCCAGAGAGCTCACGGACGCGTCGCTTCCGATGATCGGGAAGCAGTTCGGAGGGCGCGACCACACGACCGTCATTCACGCGAAGGACAAGATCACAAGGCTCATTCGCGAGGATCGCTCTGTGTACAACCTTGTGCAGGAACTGACTGCGCGCATCAAGCAGGCCCGCTGATGTTGGGGGTCCAGAGCACTACCGCACTCGCACCTGTGGACTCCGTTGGTGGGGACCCACACGTCCGCCAACAGACGTTTTCCCCGCTCGTCGCCGACAAACCGCACGTCCTCCCCATGATCCACACTCCTACTACTACTACGGTCTTGTTTTTCCAGTAATGAGTACAGACATGGCGACCGACACCGCGCTTCGCATCACGTGCTCGAAGAGCGACCTTGCATCCGCGTTGGGTGTGGTCGCGCGAGCAGTCTCGACGCGCGGCGCCGTCCAGGTCCTCGGCGGGATCCTCCTGCGTGCCGAAGAAGGCCGGCTCACGCTGTCGGCCACGGACATGGAGATCTCGCTGCGCTCTTCGCTGAGCGGTGAGATCGCGGGCGATGCGAGCGTCGTGGTTCCCGGGCGACTCCTCACCGATCTCGTGCGGCTCCTTCCCGACGACACCGTGACGCTCGTCCACGAGGAAGGCGACGGCGTGCTGGCAGTGACGTCCGGCAGCCATGCGTCGCGCTTGAACGTCTACAGCGCGGAGGACTTTCCGCGACTCCCCCCGCTCGATGTCCAACTCCACAGCATCGAAGCGGGCGCTCTTCTCGCGACGATCGACAAGGTGGGTCGAGCTGCGTCGCGCGACGAGTCGCGACCGGTGCTCACGGGGATCCTCGTCCGCTTCGAAGGCGACAAGCTCGTCATGGCTGCGACCGACTCCTACCGGCTCGCGGTCAAAGAGACGCCGCTGTCCGCCGGTGGCCCCGATCTCGAGGCGATCATCCCCGCGCGAGCACTCCAGGAGCTCGTTCGCATCGCCGCCGGCTCCGACGACGTCGAGCTCGGCGTTCACGAGAACCACGTGATCTTCCGTGCCGGCGACGTCTGGCTGACGAGCCGACGCATCGACGGGCAGTTCCCGAACTACAAGCAGCTTCTACCGGAGACCTTCGAGATCGAGATCGCAACTCCGAGGGCACCGCTCCTCGAGGTCGTTCGCCGCGCCGGGCTCATGGCGCAGCGAAACGCGCCGCTTCGCCTGCGCTTCGCGGACGGCGAGCTCACGATCTCCGCGCAGACGCAGGATGTCGGCGAAGCGACCGAGTCCCTGCCCGTGGAGTTCGCCGGCGAGGAGCTCGAGATCGGCTTCAACCCCGACTTCCTGCGGGACGGGCTCGAGGCGGTCAGCGGCGAGACCGTGCACCTCAAGCTCATCAACCGACTGCGGCCTGGTCTCATCGCGGCGCCGGAAGAGAGCTTCTCGTACCTGATCATGCCCATCCGCCTCGCGGGCTGATCGTTCGCGACGTCACGCTTCGCGACTTCCGTTCGTACGCCTCGCTCGAGCTGAGCCTGGAGCCCGGGATCGTGCTTCTCCACGGCGCGAACGGCTCCGGCAAGACGAATCTGCTCGAGGCGCTTCACGTCGGAACGCAAGGGTTCTCCCCACGCGCGCGCCGCGACGGAACGATGATCAAGTTCGATGCGGACGCAGCACGCGTCCGGCTCGCCGGCAGCCTGGGGGCAAACGCGTTCGCGACGGACGTCGTGCTCACACGCCGCGACCCGCGACGGGTCGAGCTCAACGGCGAACGCCTGAGCTCCGGCGAGCGACTCCGCCACGAGCTCACGACGCTCGTGTTCACGCCTGACAGGCTCGCTGTCGTGAAGGGCGGGCCGGCGACTCGACGGGCGTACTTCGACAGGGCCGTCGGGCGCCTGCTCCCGGCCCGAGCCGCGCTCGCGAACGAGTATTCGAGCGCAGTCGGGCAACGAAATGCCGGCCTGCGCCGCATCCGCGCCGGCGCTTCGACCCGAGCTGCGCTCGTACCGTGGACGGAGAGGGTGGTCGAGCTGGGCGAGGCGCTCGTGCGTGCACGCGCCGACGCGATCGACGTGCTCTCGCCGGCCTTCGCCCAGCACGCCGGCGAGCTCGGGCTCGACGGCGCGATCCTGAGCTACGAGGGCGAGGCGCCGACGCAGCACGACCTCGCGGCGCGCATCGACGCCGATCTGGAGCGGGGCGTCACGGGCCTCGGGCCGCATCTCCACGACGTGCGCATCGACGCGGGAGGTCGAGACCTGCGGTCGTACGGCTCGCAGGGCGAGCAGCGGATGGCCGTTCTTGCGCTCGTCCTCGCCGAGGCGAGCGCACTGCACGCGCGTCTCGATGTGCCGCCGCTCGTTCTGCTCGACGACGTCTTGTCGGAGCTCGACGGCGATCGCCGCCGCGCGCTGGCGCGCATGCTGGAGCGTGGCTCGCAGACGGTCGTCACCGCCACCGCGGCCGCTGCTCTCCCCGTCGACCCCGCGCAGGCGCTTTCCGTCACCCCGGGCCAGGTGCGGTGATGGAGCGCATCGGTCGCGAGGTGGAGCGCGAGCTCGGGCGCGGTGGAAGCCGCGACGCGATCCCACTTGCCGCGCTGACAGCGGCGTGGCCGGAGGTGGTGGGCGACGCGGTCGCCCGCCATGCGTGGCCGCTCAGGATCGCCAAGGACGGGACGCTGCACGTCGCGACGGCGTCGTCCACCTGGGCACACGAGCTCGGGTTCCTCACGGACGAGATCCTCGAGCGCCTGCGTGTGCACCTCGGGGCCGACGCGCCCTCGAAGGTGCGCTGCGCGGTCGGTCCCATTCCCGAGGTCGAACGGGCCGACGACGTTTCACCGGAGCCCTTTCCGGCCGACGCCGACGTGCCGGTCGAGGTGCGGTCCGAGGCAGCCGCTGCGGCCTCGGCGATCACCGATCCGGAGCTCCGCGAGGTCGTTGCACGTGCTGCCCGCGCGAGCCTCCTGAGGGCCCGGTCCGGCCGCAACTTCTGATACACTTACCCGGCCCCGCAATATGGCTATTTGCAGGGCTTTTTTAATGGCCGAAGCAGCCTACACCGCAAAGGACATCACCGTCCTCGAGGGCCTCGAGCCCGTCCGTTTGCGGCCCGGTATGTACATCGGGTCGACGGGCTCTCGCGGCCTGCACCACCTCGTCTACGAGGTGGTCGACAACGCGGTCGACGAGGCGCTTGCCGGCCGCAACGACCTGGTCGACGTCACGATCCATCCGGACAACTCGGTGACCGTTCGCGACGCAGGCGCGGGCATCCCGGTCGATGTGATCTCCGAGCAGGGACTTCCGGCGCTCACCGTCGTCCTGACGAAGCTTCACGCCGGTGGCAAGTTCGGCGGCGACGGGTACAAGGTCTCGGGAGGACTGCACGGCGTCGGCGTCTCGGTCGTGAACGCGCTCTCCGAGTGGCTCGTCGCCGAGGTACGCCGCGACGGGAAGGTCTACCGCCAGGAGTTCGCGCGGGGTGAGCCCACGACCGACATGACCACGGTCGGCGTGGCCGGCAAGGACGAGTCCGGCACGATCATCTCGTTCTTGCCCGACTCCGAGGTCTTCGAGGAGACCGAGTACGACGCAGCGACGCTTCTCCAGCGTCTGCGCGAAACGGCATTCCTGACGCGCGGGCTGCGGATCGTGCTTCGCGACGAGCGCGCCGGCGGCCGGACGGACGAGTTCTACTACGAAGGTGGGATCAGGGACTTCGTCGGCTACGTCAACGAGTCGAAGGATCCGGTGCACAAGCACGTCGTGTACTTCGAGGGCGAGAGCGACGAGGGAGCCGTCGAGGTCGCGATGCAGTGGAACACCTCGTACGTCGAGTCGGTCTTCTCGTTCGCGAACAACATCAACACGACGGAGGGCGGCACGCATCTCCAGGGTTTCCGCGCCGCTCTCACGCGCACGCTCAACCAGTACGCGCGGCAGGAAGGCATCCTCAAGGAGAAGGAGGACAACCTCGAAGGCGAGGACGCCCGAGAGGGCCTGGCAGCCGTCATCTCGGTGAAGCTCCGCAACCCTCAGTTCGAAGGACAGACGAAGACCAAGCTCGGGAACCCGGGAGTCGCGGGCCTGGTCGAGAAGGTCGTCAACCAGCGGCTGGGGGAGTTCCTCGAGGAGAACAAGACCGAGGCTCGCCAGATCGTCCAGAAGGCGATCGCGGCGCGCAACGCCCGGCAGGCCGCGCGCAAGGCTCGCGAGCTGACGCGACGGAAGAGCGCGCTCGAGAACGCGTCGCTCCCGGGAAAGCTCGCCGACTGCACGATCAAGGACCCGGAGTCCGCCGAGCTCTTCATCGTCGAGGGCGACTCTGCCGGCGGCTCCGCAAAGCAGGCTCGCGACCGCACGACGCAGGCGATCCTGCCGCTGCGCGGGAAGATCATCAACTCGGAGAAGAACCGCATCAACAAGGTGCTCTCCAATACGGAGATCCAGGCGATGATCACTGCGATCGGCACCGGCTTCGGCGACGAGTTCGACATCACGAACCTGCGTTACGGGCGGGTGATCGTCATGACCGACGCCGACGTCGACGGTGCGCACATCCGCACGCTCATCCTCACGTTTCTCTACCGGACGATGCCCGAGCTCTTCGAGCGCGGCCACGTCTACATCGCCGTTCCGCCGCTGTACCACGTGAAGCTCGGAAGCAGGGGCATGTACTTCGAGAAGGACGCGCAGCTCGAGGATCTTCTCGTCCGCGAGCGCGTGAAGGACATGGCCGTCACAGCGCGCGACGACCGCGAGACGACGCTGACCGAGGCACGCTGGACCCGCCTCGCCCGCGACGTCGGCCATCTCGAGGCCTGGACGGCGAAGCTCGAGGCCGAGTTCGGCCCTGCGGCTCGCTTCGCGATCTCGCACGGGCTCGTCGAGGCCGAGGCGGGCGGGACACCCGATGCCGCCGCGCTCGTTGCGGCGATACCACCGAACGGTTACGAGCTGACGGTCGAAGACGAGGTCGACGAGGCTCTCCACGTGCGTGTCGTCGAGACGGAGACGAGCACCGCCCATCGCGTCGTGCTGCCGCTAGCGATGCTCGCCTCGACCACGTACGGGGCGGTTCAGCGCGCGTACGCCAAGGTGGGCGAGATCGTCGGTTTCCCGCCGTTCACGGTTGCCTTCGGGAACAAGTCCGCGCGGGCAGAGACGTTCGGCGATCTGCGCGCGAGCTCTCTCGACCTCGCGAAGGAGGGCATGACCATCAGTCGCTTCAAGGGTCTCGGCGAGATGAACCCCGAGCAGCTGTGGGAGACGACGATGGATCCGACGAAGCGCATGCTCATCCGGGTCGACGTCGAGGACGCCGCCGCAGCCGACCGCGTGTTCTCGACGCTGATGGGCGACCAGGTAGAGCCGCGCCGGCTCTTCATCGAGCAGAACGCAAAGGACGTGAGGTTCCTCGATGTCTGATGTCGTAGAGCCGCTCGGCGCAGGACGCATCGAGCCGCGCGAGCTCGAGCAGGAGATGCGCTCGAGCTACCTCGACTACGCGATGAGCGTGATCGTCGGGCGAGCGCTGCCGGATGTCCGCGACGGTCTCAAGCCCGTGCACCGCCGAATCCTGTGGGCGATGCACGACGCCGGGCACCAGCCCAACCGTCCGTACGTCAAGTGCGCTCGCGTGACCGGCGACGTGATGGGCAAGTACCACCCGCACGACTCGAGCTCGATCTACGACGCCATCGCCCGGCTCGTCCAGCCCTTCTCGCTCCGCTACCCGCTCGTCGACGGCCAGGGGAACTTCGGCTCGGTCGACGACGACCCGCCGGCCGCCGAGCGCTACACGGAGTGCCGTCTCGCGAAGCTCGCCACGGAGATGCTGCGCGACATCGACTCGGACACGGTCGACTTCGGGCCCAACTACGACGAGTCGCGTCGCGAGCCGCAGGTGCTTCCGTCGCGGTTTCCGAACCTGCTCGTCAACGGCTCGACGGGCATCGCGGTGGGAATGGCCACGAACATTCCGCCGCACAACCTCGCCGAGACGATCGACGCCGTCGTCGCGCTCATCGACAAGCCCACCGCGAGCGTGGAAGACCTCATGTCGTACGTCAAGGGCCCGGACTTTCCCACCGGCGCCATCGTCGTCGGCCGGTCTGGAGTTCGCGACGCGTACCGAACCGGCCGCGGTCGGATCGTCATGCGCGCTCGGGCCCACGTCGAGGAGCTCCGCGGAGGAAAGAGCGCGATCATCGTCACGGAGCTGCCCTACGGCGTGAAGAAGGGCGGAGACAGCGGCGTGATCTCGAAGATCGCCGACCTCGTCCGCGAAAAGGTGATCACCGAGGTCTCCGATCTCCAGGACTACTCGGACAAGACGGGCATGCGCATCCAGATCGAGCTGAAGCGCGAGGCGGTGCCGCAGGTCGCGCTCAACAAGCTCTTCAAGCACACTGCGCTCCAGACCACGTTCGGCTACAACGCCGTCGCGCTGGTCGACGGCGTGCCCCGGACGCTGTCACTCCTCGAGTTCGTCCGGTACTACCTCGACTTCCAACGCGAGGTCGTCACGCGCCGCTCGCAGTTCGAGCTACGCAAGGCGCTTGCGCGGGCGCACGTCCTCGAGGGCTACCTCATCGCTCTCGACAACCTCGACGAGGTCATCCAGCTGATCCGAGCCTCCGACGACGCCGACGAGGCGCGGACGGGGCTGATGGAGCGCTTCACGCTCAGCGAGCTCCAGGCGCAGGCGATCCTCGATCTGCGGCTGCGCGCCCTCACGGGGCTCGAGCGCAAGCGCGTCGAGGACGAGTACGCCGATCTCCAGGAGCGCATCTCGGAGCTCAGGGTGCTGCTCGGCGACGAGGCGCACATCGCCGCGCTGATCAAGGAGGAGCTGCTCGAGCTCAAGGAGATCTACGGTCGAAACGACGAGCGGCGCACGGAGATCATCGCCGGCGATACCGATCTCGAGCTCGAGGACATGATCGCCGAAGAGGACATGGTCATCGCGATCACCAAGTCCGGCTACATCAAGCGCCTGCCCGTCACGACCTACAGGGAGCAGCGCCGCGGCGGCATCGGCGTCATGGGCATGGACATGAAGGACGACGACTACATCGAGCACCTCTTCGTCGCGTCGACGCACGACTACATCCTCTTCTTCACGACCGTCGGCAAGGTCTACCGGCTCAAGGTGCACGAGCTCCCGCTCGGCTCACGCCAGTCGAAGGGGCGCGCGATCGTGAACCTGCTGCCGTTCCGCCAGGACGAGTACGTGCGCGCGGTCATCGCCACCCGGAACTTCGAGGAGGCGAAGTACCTCGTCTGCGCAACGCGGAAGGGCATCGTCAAGAAGACCGAGTTCGTCGCCTACAACACGCCGCTCAAGGCGGACGGGATCATCGCGATCAAGCTCCGCGAGGACGACGAGCTCATCGGGGTCCGCCTCGCGGGGGACACCGACGATGTGCTGATGGTGTCGAGAATGGGACAGACGGTTCGCTTCCACGCGAAGCAGGCGCGGGCGATGGGTCGCGACACGACCGGCGTCGCGGGCATGAAGCTCCGCGCGGGCGACGAGGTCATCGAGGTCGACATCGCCGACGACGAGGCCGACCTCCTCGTCGTCACCGAGAACGGCTACGGCAAGCGAACGCGTGTCGGCGACTACCCGGTCAAGGGGCGCGGGACGATGGGCGTGAAGACGGTACAGCTCGTCGAGAGCAAGGGCCGTCTGGCCGGCGCGCGAATCGTCCGCGACGGCTATCAGGTGATGCTGATCTCGGACGGCGGAACCGTGATCAAGATTCCGGTCGACGGCATCCGTCGCGCAGGCCGGTCGACGCAGGGCGTCATCGTGATGCGCCTCCGCGACGGCGAGCAGGTCGCAACGCTCGCGCCCGTCATCGGCGCCGACGATGAAGACGACATGCCCGTAGAGACGCCCGAGCTGACCGGCGACGAGGTCGAGGCTTCGCTCGAGGGCGAGCCGCTCGCCGACGATCCGCCCGTCTGAGCTTCGTTCTCGGGCGGCGATGCGGACACGAAAACTGCCCCGGGCAACGGCAACACGGCGACGGCGAACGTCGGCCAGTCGAATTCGGCCGCACAGTCGCAGTCGTCCGAGCAGAAGCAGTCGTTTGACCAAGACGGCGGCAGCTGCTGCGGCGGTCAGAGCCAGACCGGCGAGCACGCACGCGCGCACATGCGGTGGCGATCGCGTACACCGAGGGACTTTGGCGCGGCTCGACCGACGTCGGAGGCGGGGGTGAGGAGATGTAGCAGTCGGAGACGAGCTACGGCGAATCAGAGTCCGCGAGCTTCGAGAGCGCGGTGAGGAGGTCGATCGGTATCGGGAAGACGATCGTCGAGTTGTTCGACGCCCCGATCTCGAGGAGCGTCTGGAGGTAGCGCAGCTGCACGGTGATCGGCTCCTGTGACATGACCGCCGCAGCGTCCTTCAGCCGCTCGGAGGCCTGGTACTCGCCTTCGGCGGAGATGACCTTCGCGCGTCGCTCGCGCTCGGCCTCGGCCTGACGCGCCATCGCGCGTTGCATGCTCGCCGGGATCTCGACGTCCTTCACCTCGACGACGGAGACCTTGATCCCCCACGGCGACGTCGCCTCGTCGATGATCGCCTGCAGGATCGCGTTGATCTTGTCGCGCTCGGAGAGGAGCTCGTCGAGCACGTGCTGGCCGAGCACCGAACGCAGCGTCGTCTGTGCGATCTGCGAGGTCGCGACCATGTAGTTCTCGACCTGCGTGATCGCGTTGTTCGGGTCGACGATGCGGAAGTACGCGACGGCGTTGACGCGAACGGGGACGTTGTCCTTCGTGATGACCTCCTGCGGCGGGACGTTCAGCGTCACCGTGCGCAGGTCGACCTTGACCATCCGGTCGACGAGCGGGATGAGCAGGAAGAGACCCGGACCCTTGGGAGTCGGAAGCAGCCGGCCGAGTCGGAAGATGACGCCGCGCTCGTACTCCCGCGCGATCTTGACCGCCGCGAAGAGGAAGAGCAGCGCGAGAACGAGGACAACGACGAGCACGATCAGGCCGGCGGACACGTTCATCAGGCGGGTTCCTTCCCGGTTGACGTCGGAATGAATCCTACGACGAGCCGGAGGTCCTCCTCGACCTCCTCGACGCGGACGTGCTCTCCCGGGACGAGCGTTTCACCGCCGGCGCTGCGCGCGCGCCAGAGCTCCCCGTTCACCTGCACCATCCCGTTACCGCGAACCACGGCCTCGTTGCCCACCATTCCGTGTACGCCTACCGCGACCGGGGCTCGCGCCGCACGGAGAGCCCGCGTCATTGCGAAACCGAGGAGAAGCGCGAGCCCGGCGGCGATGCCGATCGCGACTGGCATCGAGACCTGGTACGCGTCGCCCGCCGGATCGAAGAGGATCAGCGCACCGAGGACGAACATGATCGCGCCGGCGACCGAGAGCGCACCGTGCGTCGGCACGAAGGCCTCGGCTATGAAGAAGGCCGCAGCGAGGAGCATCAGGCAGCAACCCCGCGAGCGAGACCGGGAGAACCTGTAGGCCGTAGAGGCCGAGGATCAGCGAGATCGCGCCGACCGTGCCGGGGAACACGAGGCCGGGGTTCCACAGCTCGACGACGATCCCGATGAGACCGATCGAGAGCATCAGCGTGATGAGGTTCGGGTCGACGAGGAAGTCGCGGGCGCGCTGCCAGAAGCTCATCTCGACGTCCTCGATCTGCGCACCCGCGGTCTCGAGGACGAACCCCTTCGGCACCGTCTTCATGCCGTCGATCTCGTCGAGCAGTGCGGGCAGGGTCGGCGCGATCACCTCGACGAGGCCGATGCGCTTCGCCTCGCGCGCGCCGTAGTTCGACGCCTTCGTGACCATGTCTCTGGCCGCTTCGACGTTCCGATCGTGCTCGCGGGCGAGCTCACCGACGTACGCGGCGGCGTCGTTGATGATCTTGCGACGGAGATCCTCGGAGATGTCCTCGCCGCCCAGCGAGATCGGCGTGGAGGAGCCGATGTTCGTCTGTGGCGCCATGGCGGCGATGTCGGCGGCCATGGCGATGACGGCACCGGCGGAGTCCGCGCTCGATCCCGGGGGCGCGACGTAGACGACGACGGGCACCTCCGAGGCGAGGAAGCGCTTGACGATCCCGCGCATCGACGAGGCGAGCCCTCCAGGAGTGTCGAGCACGAGCACCATCGCCGCGTAGTCGCCTTCCTCGGCGCGATCGACCGCGTCGTCGACGAACTCCTGCGTGACCGGGTTGATGTCGTTCGCGAGATGCACTGCGAGAACGCGGGGTGTGGCGTCCTGCGCGAGAACGGCCGGGGCCGCCGCGAGCGCTCCGACGACGAGCGAGACGACGAGAACTCCCCGCAAACGAGTGCCTGGCACCGGTGTAAGGATTCTATCTGCGCAGGTTCTCCACCCTTGCCCGCGAACTGCGCACGGGTCACCCTGGAAGCCCGTGCGCCGTCTCCTGCTCCTCATCACGGCTGTCGTTACCGCGCTCGGAGCGGTCCCTTCCGTGCAGGCCGCGACGGGTGCGCGGGTCACGACGGTCGAGCTCGAGCGGGTCGGCGAGCGCGCGTTCGAGCCGCGAGAAGCCGTCTCGCGATTCACGCTCGCGGGGGTGCACTGGCGGGGATCCGGAAAGGTCCTCTTCCGTACTCACTCGAAGGACGGGCAGTGGAGCCCATGGCGGGTGGGCGCTCCCGAGCCGGAGGACGGCCCGGATCCGAGGTCGCGGGAGCGGAGGGCGAAGGGATGGCGTCTCGGCAACCCGTGGTGGGTCGGCGAGTCGGATCGCATCCAGGCACGTGCGGTCGGAGACGTGACGAGGATCAAGGCGCACCTGGTGTGGAGCCCGGAGACGCTCATCCCGCTGCGAGCCCCGGCCGCGACCGTGACGCCGTCGATCGTGCCGCGCGCGTCGTGGGGTGCGGACGAGAAGATCCGTCGCGGCCCGCCGAGCTACGCGACAGGTGCCCGCTTCGCGATCGTCCACCACACCGCAGGCCGCAACGGCTACTCGCGGGCGGAAGCGGCCGCGATCGTGAAGGGCATCCAGCTCTTCCACGTGCAGGGGAACGGCTGGAACGACATCGGCTACAACTTTCTCGTCGATCGCTTCGGGACGGTGTACGAAGGCCGGTTCGGCGGGGTCGACCGCAACGTCGTAGGCGCGCATGCGCAGGGGTTCAACACCGGCTCCGTCGGTGTCGCGCTCCTCGGAACGTACGAAGACGTGCCTCCGTCGGCAGCCGCGCAGGACGCCATCGCACGGCTCATCGCCTGGCGCCTCGATGTCGCACACGTCGATCCGACCGCATTTCTCACGTTCATCTCGGGCGGCAGCGACCGGTACCCGACCGGGGTTCCGGTGCTCTTGAACGGCGTCTCCGGTCACCGCGACACGGGATTCACCGCGTGTCCAGGCGACGTTCTGTACGGCCGCCTCGGCGCGATCGCCGCATCGGCGCGGGGTACGGGTGGCGTGAAGATCTTCGAGCCGAAGGCAGCGGTGAGCGGATCGTCGATCCGCGTCAGGGCGAGGCTCTCTCAGCCGCAGAGCTGGACGGTCGCCTTCAAGGGCGTGAGCGGAGCCGAGGCCGCTCGTGGTGGCGGCACGGGGACGGCCGTCGACTGGACGTGGGAGTCGGCCGGAGCGCCGGCCGGTTCGTACACGTGGACGATCTCGGCCGGAGCGGCACGGCCAGCTTCGGGGACGCTGCGTGCTGGCGGCGGCTCGGCGCCGCTTGCGATCGCGACTCTCGCTGCCGAACCCGGGGCGATCAGTCCGAACGGCGACGGGCAGGCTGACGGCACGACGCTGACGTACAGCCTCTCGGCTTCCGCGAACGTGACGATCCAGATCACGGATGCGATCGGCGGTGTCGTTGCGACCGTCGTCGATCGCGTGTGGACGGGGGCGGGAGAGCACACGCTCGAGCTCGACGGCGACGCACTTCCCGACGGCACCTACAACGTCGTCGTCACCGCCGGCACGGCGACCGGGATCTCGGTTCAGAAGCTGATCTCGCTGAGCGTGAACCGCACGCTCGGCCTCGTGTCGGCTGCTCCGCTGGCGTTCTCGCCCAACGGCGACGGCCGCAAGGATCGGCTGACGCTGACGTTCGCGCTCACCGCTCCCGCGGACGTGCGTATCCGCGTCGAGCGTGAAGGACGGTGGGTTGCGAGCCCGCTGCTGGCGAGCTATCTGCCCGGGACGCAGCGCTTCGTGTGGGACGGCGCGCGCGGCGCAGGGCCCTTGCGCGACGGCGAGTACACGGCCGTCGTGGAAGCCAGCGGCGAAGTCGGAGCGATCTCGTTCGGCGTCCCCTTCCTCGCCGACTCGACACCCCCGCGCGTCCGCATCCTCCCGGACGAGGGCCTCAAGGTCAGCGTCAGCGAGCCCTCGGTTCTGACGCTCGTCGTCGACGGTCAGGCGATCCGGCGCGAGGTGAAGCGCGCCGGCGTCGTGCGCATTCCCTGGGCTGGTCCGGCCTCCCGCGTTCGAGTCGTGGCCTGGGACGCGGCCGGGAACCCGAGTCGGCCCGGTAGTGCGCATTCGCCGCAATTAGGGCGGGGATGCGGCGAGTAGACTCGCCCCGTGCAGAGCCCCTGCCGTTCCGTTCGGGAAGGACGTCATCGAGTCGATCCTCCCGCACCGCGACCCGTTCCTCTTGATCGACGAGGTGACCGAGCTCGAGCCCGGCCGCCGCGTGGTCGCTCGGCGGAGCGTGAACGCGGACGACTGGTGGTTCGCAGGCCACTTTCCGGAACGGCCGGTCATGCCCGGCGTGCTCATCGTCGAGGCGATGGCGCAGACGGGAGCGATCGCTGTTCTCGTCGAGGAGGAGAACCGCGGCAAGATCGCGTTCTTCGCCGGAATCGACGACTGCCGCTTCAAGCGCGTCGTCGAACCGGGCGACGTGCTCACGCTCACGTGCGAGATCGACACGATGCGCGGGCCGATCGGGCGCGGCAAGGCGACTGCCCATGTCGGCGACGCGCTGGCCGCGCGCGGCACGCTGACGTTCGCGGTGGAACGCTGATGCTCGGAGTGGCCCAAGGGGTGCGGATCGGGATCACGGGACTCGGTGTCCACGTCCCCGAGAAGGTGATGACGAACGAGGAGCTGTCGACGATCGTCGAGACCTCCGACGAGTGGATCCGCGAGCGCACGGGAATCCGGGAGCGCCGCATCGCCGCTCCGGACGAGGCGCTCACCGACATCGCGCTGCCTGCCGCGCGCGCAGCGCTCGAAGACGCCGGAGGTCGCCGCCGCCGACATCGACCTCCTCGTCTGTGCCACGGTCACGCCCGACATGATGTTCCCGACCTCGTCGGCGCTCCTCGCGGACCGGCTCGGGATGCCGCGTGCGGCCGCATACGACCTCCTCGCGGGGTGTACGGGCTTCGTGTACGCGGTCGCACAGGCGTACGCGATGCTCGCATCGGGACTCTCCCGGCGGGCACTCGTCGTGGGGGGAGACGTGCTCTCGAAGATCCTCGACTGGGAGGACCGCTCGACGCTCGTCCTGTTCGGCGACGGCGCGGGTGCCGTTGTCATGGAGCCCGTGGATCACGGCGGCTTTCTCGGGTTCGAGCTCGGCGCGGACGGCGGTGGCGGCGAGTACCTCTGGTATCCGGGATCGGGCTCGCGGCACTTCGAGAACCCCGATTCGTACGTGAAGATGAACGGCCGCGAGGTCTTCAAGTTCGCGACGCGCGTCATGGTCTCGTCGGCGGGCGACGTCCTCGCGGAGTGCGGCAAGACGGTCGACGACGTCGACGTCTACGTTCCGCACCAGGCGAACAAGCGGATCATCGACTACGCGGTCGCTAAGCTCGGCATCCCCGCGGAGAAGACAATCGTGAACGTCGATCGCTTTGGAAACACCTCATCCGGCTCGATCCCTCTCGCGCTCGCCGACGCGCGCGCCGAGGGGCGGCTCCAGGACGGGGTGCTGGTTCTCATGACAGGGATGGGGGCGGGCCTCACGTGGGGCTCGGCGCTCATCGAATGGACGAACGGGAGGCCCTGATGACCAAGGTCGCGTTCTGCTTCCCCGGCCAGGGGTCGCTCGAGGAAGGGATGGGCCGCGAGATCGCCGAGGCGTTCCCTGTTGCCCGCGACGTGTATCGCGTCGGATCGGAGGCCACGGGGCTCGACCTCGAGGCTCTCTGCTTCTCGACTCCGCTCGACCAGCTCGTCGAGACGGAGATTCAGCAGCCCGCGCTCGTCGCGACGAGCCTCGCGATCCTCGCCGCGATGCGCGAACGCGGTCTCGAGCCGGACGTCGTCGTCGGGCACTCGGTCGGCGAGTTCGCGGCGCTGGCTGCCGCCGGCTCGTTGGAGACGGGCGCCGCGATCGGTCTCGTGCGCGAGCGCGGCCTTGCGATGGCGGAAGCGGCTCGACAGCGACCGGGAGCGATGGCGGCGATCCTCGGTCTCGCGGACGAGGAGGTCGAGAAGCTCTGCCGCAGGATCGTCGGCGTGTGGCCGGCGAACTACAACTGCCCGGGCCAGATCGTCGTCTCCGGCGAGCACGAAGCAGTCGAGGAGTGCTGCGCCGAGGCCGCAAGCCTCGGCGCCCGACGAGCGGTGATGCTGAAGGTCTCGGGCGCGTTCCACAGTCCGCTCGTCGCGAAGGCGGCCGATCGGCTGCGTCCCGCGCTCGAGCGCGTGCGCTTCACGGAGCCACTCTCGCCGTTCATGTCGACCGTGACCGCGAAGATCGAGCCCGCGCAGAAGATCGCGGCTCTCCTCGTGGATCAGCTCACCGGTCCCGTGCGGTTCACGCAGGCAGCGACCGAGCTCATTCGCACGGGCGCGACGACCTTCGTCGAAGTCGGGCCGGGGAACGTGCTGTCGGGCCTCGTCAAGCGGATCGACCGCGGCGTGAAGACGATGTCCGTCAACTCGCTCGAGAGCCTGGAGCGGGCGCAGGAAGCTCTCGCTCGGTGACCTTCTGCTCGCTCGAAGGCCGCACGGCCCTCGTCACGGGCGCTTCGCGCGGGATCGGCCGGTCGATCGCGACCGAGCTCGCAGCAGCGGGTGCGTCAGTCACGCTCTCGTACCGCACGGGAGTCGAGGAGGCAGAGTCGCTGGCGGCCGAGATCGGAGGCCGGGCCGTGCACGCTGACGTCTCCGACCCCGAGTCTGCACGGGCGCTCGTCGAGGAGGCAGGCGACGTCGACATCCTCGTCAACAACGCGGGCGTGACGCGCGACGGGCTTCTCGTGCGCATGTCGGACGACGACTGGAACACCGTGATCGACACGAATCTGGCGTCGTGCTTCTACACGTGCCGCGCGGCGGCGCGGGGGATGATGAAGAAGCGATCGGGGACGGTCGTGAACATCTCGTCGATCGTCGGCATCCACGGAAACTGGGGGCAGACGAACTACGCGGCCTCGAAGGCCGGGATCATCGGCTTCACGAAGTCGCTCGCCCGCGAGCTCGGAAGCCGGAACGTCCGCGCGAACGTCGTCGTTCCGGGGTACGTGAAGACGCAGCTCACGGACGTCCTTCCCGAGGAGGCCACGGGAGCGATGCTCCAGGCGACGCCGCTCGGCCGCCTCGGCGAGCCGGACGACGTCGCCGGCGCGGTGCGGTTCCTGTGCTCGGACGAGGCTGCCTTCATCACGGGTGCGGTATTGCTCGTCGACGGCGGATTGGGGATGTAGCGAATGCCAGACAGCACGCCGAACGGACGCCGTCGGGTCGTCATCACCGGGGTGGGAATGGTCTCGCCTCTGGGGAGCGATGCCGAGTCGACGTGGACGAGCCTCGTCGCAGGAGAGTCCGGCGCGGGTCCGATCACACGCTTCGACCCGACCGAGTACGCGGTGCAGTTCGCCTGCGAGCTGAAGGACTACGACCCGACGACGTGGATCGACCGCAAGCAAGCGCGGCGGATGGACACGTTCTCGCAGTTCGCTCTGTCGGCGGCGCGGATGGCAGAGGCAGACAGCGGGATCGTCATCGCGGACGAGCCCGACCGCGTCGGCGCGGCCATTGCCACCGGGATCGGCGGCCTCACTGCATTCGAGGACTGTGTGCGGAGGCTCATCGAGCGAGGTCCCGACAGGACGAGCCCCCTTGCCATCGTCCAGATCATCCCCAACATGGCGGCGGCGTGGGTGTCGATGGAGCTGGGGGCGCAAGGGCCGCTCGCTGCCGAGTGCACCGCCTGCGCGGCATCGAACATGGCGATCGGGGACGGGCTGGACGCCATTCGCCTCGGCCGCGCCGAGGTCATGCTCTGCGGAGGAACCGAGGCGCCTGTCACACACGTGGGCATCGCGGGTTTCAGCGCCATGCGCGCTCTCTCGCAGCGAAACGACGACCCGGAGGCCGCCTCGCGGCCGTTCGACTCCGGCCGGGACGGGTTCGTCATGGGGGAGGCCGCCGCCGTGGTCGTTCTCGAGGAGCTCGAGCATGCGCGCGCGCGCGGCGCGAAGATCTACGCGGAGCTGCTCGGCTACGGCGTGTCGTCGGACGCGACGCATGTCACGGAGCCTGACCCGAGCGGCACCAATCCGGCCCGGGCCATGAAGATGGCATTCGCCGACGCCGGGATCTCGCCCGACGACGTGGGGTACGTCAACGCGCACGGCACGTCGACGCCGCTGGGTGATTCCTCCGAGACACGTGTGCTCAAGCTGGCCCTCGGCGAGGAGAAGGCGTTCGCGACCCCGGTCTCGTCGACGAAGGGCGCGACGGGTCATTGTCTGGGCGCCGCGGGAGCGGTCGAGGCCATCTTCACGATCTTCGCCGTGCAGCGTGGGGTGCTCCCACCGACGATCAACTACGAGGTCCCGGATCCCACCTGCGACCTCGACTACATCCCGAACGAGGCGCGTCAGCAGCAGGTCGAGGTCGGCGTGTCCAACTCGTTCGGTTTCGGCGGCCACAACGCCTGTGTGGTCTTTCGCCGCTGGGACGAAGCCGCTTAGCTTCTACAGTGCGAAGCTCGAGCAGGACGGTGTCGCGCCAGACGCCGTCGAGCTGCGCGATCCGCTCGAAGCGCCCGACGAGGCGGAATCCGAGGCGCTCGTGGAGCGCGAGGCTCGTGAGCGTTCTCGGGGAACATGCCAGCCTGAATCGTCCAGATCCCGCCGGCCCGGGCGCCCGCGATCACGGCCTCCATGAGAGCGTGTCCGACTCCGTGGCCGCGCGCGCTCTCCGCGACGTAGACGGAGCTCTCGGCAACCCCGGCGTAGCACGCGCGCGACGACGTCGGAGCGAGGGCGACCCAGCCGACGACACGGCCGTTCTCGACAGCGACGAGCCGGTGTTCGGGGTGGTGGCTCGCAGCGAACGCGTCGTAGTCGGGAGGCTCCGTCTCGAATGTGGCAGCGCGCGTTGCGATGCCCTCGACGAAGATCGCTGCGACCTCGGGCCAGTCGCTCTCCAGCATTGCGCGGACCTCGACCACGCCGAGCAGAATAGGCTTGGGGCGTGGAGCGCTGGGCAACCTTCGACTGCTACGGGACGCTCGTGGACTGGAACGGAGGGATCCACGCCCAGCTCGAAAGGCTCTTCGGGGTGGAACATGCCGAGGAGCTGCTCGTGCGGTACCACGAGCTCGAGCCGAAGATCCAGACGTCGAATCAAGGGCTCTCGTACCGCGAGGTGCTCACGATCGCCCTCGAGGCGCTCGCTGTCGAGACCGGCCTGACGGTTCCCGAGGGCGAGACGAGCGCGCTGGCGCACTCTCTTCCGACGTGGCCGGTCTTCGACGACGCACGACCAGGCCTGACCGAGGCCCACGGGCGCGGCTGGAAGCTCGGGATCCTCTCGAACACCGATCGCGACCTGATCGACGCCTCGATCGAGGCGCTCGGCGTGCCCTTCGAGCTCGCGATCGTCGCCGGCGAGATCGGCTCGTACAAGCCGGCTCACAAGCACTGGGAGGTCTTCTACGAGACGACGGGCGCCGACCGGCGCGGTCACGTCCACGTCGCGCAGAGCCTCTTCCACGACATCGAGCCTGCGACAGAGCTGGGCATCCCGTCGATCTGGATCAACCGGCTCGGCGAGGCCGACGATCCGCGTCCGACCTCGACGCTCACCGGCGTCGGCGCGCTTGCGGACGCGCTCGACGATCTCGTACCGAAGTAGTCGCATGCGGGTTCCTGTCGAAGAGGCCGTCACATGAGCTCGCTGCGGGCGCGCTGTCCGAACTGCCGGACGTTCACGGCGGTGGCGATCGGCGACGGGTACGAGTGCCACAGCTGCGGGAGCACGTTCTCGGCGGGGATGGTGCGCGTGCCTGCGGCGTGGGGGTCCGGCGGCGAGGCCATGGCCGCAGGCGC
Organism: uncultured Gaiellaceae bacterium; assembly: GCA_963820635.1. Taxonomy (GTDB): domain Bacteria; phylum Actinomycetota; class Thermoleophilia; order Gaiellales; family Gaiellaceae; genus GMQP-bins7. The sequence goes on from CAWGAN010000002.1 coordinate 780,089, forward strand.
GCACATCGCTCTTCCGTATCCGGAGGTCGCCGTCATCGAGCGCGACACACTGGAGGAGCAGACCGCAGCCGTCGCCGATTCGCTCGCGGCTCGGCCGATCGTGGTCGGTGGCTGCTGCTGCACCCACGTGGGGGGCGTGCGAGGTGTCTCGCAGCGAGTCGATCGCCTCGGCATCGTCTGGATCGACGCTCACGGTGACCTCAACACACCCGAGACGTCGCCGTCCGGAAATCAGTGGGGAATGCCGTTTCGCATGATCCTCGACGAGGGTTTCGTCCGAGCCGAGGATGCCGCCCTCGTGGGGGCGCGAAGCCTCGATCCGCCCGAGGCCGAGTTCATCGCGGCGACTGGGATCGACGACTCCCTCGATCGCGCGCTCGCGGGGGTCGACGCCGTCTACGTCGCGCTCGATCTCGACGTGCTCGATCCGAGTGAGGTCGACGTCCTCATCGCCGAGCCCGATGGCCCTTCGGCCGACGAGATCGAACTACTTCTCCGGGGCATCGCCTCGCGAACCGCGCTCGCCGGCATCGGCGTCACCGGCTTCCTGGCGACCGAGCGCAATGCCGCGCTCGCGGCGCGAATGCTCGCAGCGGCCGGCTTCTGAGACCCCGGCACTAGTATCCAGCGCATGTCTTCCGGGCAAGGTCGCGTCGACGTCGAGGTCGAGAGCAAGCGCCCGGACGAGACCGCTCAGGGCAAGGCTCATCCGAACACGTGCCCGGGTTGCGGCTCGCACTACCGAGACGACGAGCTCGAGCAGACGCTCCGCGTCTGCCCGCAGTGCGGCCATCACTTCCGTGTCGGTGCCCGCGATCGGATCGAACAGCTCGTCGATCCGGGATCGTTCGTGGAAGCGCGATTCGGAGCTGCGCTCCGCGGATCCACTCGACTTCTTCGACCTACGCCCGTACGCGGAGCGGCTCGTCGAAGCCGAGATCGAGACGGGCCTCGGTGACGCCATCGTCTGCGGAGCAGCCGAGATCGAACGTCAGCACTGCGAGCTGGCGGTCATGGACTTCGACTTCATGGGCGGGTCCATGGGCAGCGTCGTCGGTGAGAAGTTCGTGCGCTCGTGCGAGCGTGCAACGGAGAACGAAGTCCCACTCGTGTCCGTCGCCGCGTCAGGCGGCGCGCGGATGCAGGAGGGGATCCTCGCGCTCATGCAGCTCCCGAAGACGATCTGCGCGATCGACGAGCTGCACGAGTCCGGCGGAGCGATGCTCTCGGTCCTCACGCATCCGACGACCGGCGGCGTGCTCGCGAGCTTCGCGAGCCTCGGCGACGTCGTGCTCGCGGAGCCCGGCGCGCTGATGTCCTTCGCCGGCCCGCGCGTCGTGTCGCAGACGACTCGCGAGAAGCTCCCGGACGACTTCGGCCTCGCCGAGTCCAACTATCGCTACGGCCATCTCGACGGGATCGTCCCGCGTCCCGAGCTGCGAGCGACGCTGGGACAGCTCCTGCGCCTGTTCGCGAGAAACGGCTGATGGGATCCGCGGTGGCGCGGCCTCGTAGAGGCCGCCTTCAGGGATCTTCCCGCGCTCGGAATTCGCGCGAGCGGATTCCGAGCTTGCGGACAGCCTGATGCCAAGCGAAGCGGAGATGCGGCTGCGCGAGCGTCTCAGTAAGCTCGGCGGCATGAAGCTCCTGCGCGGCACGAAGCTCTCGGGCGAGCTCGCGCGGCTGCAGGATCAGCTCGACCAGCTTCGCGCCGATCCGACCGCCGAGGAGATCTGGCAGTCGGTCGAGCTCGCGCGGCATCCCGACCGGCCGTACACGCTCGACTACGTCGGCGAGCATCTTCGACGACTTCTTCGAGCTCCACGGCGATCGCGGCCGAGCAGACGATCCAGCGCGTCGTGACCGGCCTCGGGAGGCTCGACGGCCGGACGGTCGTCCTCATCGGCCACCAGAAGGGGCGCGATATCAAGGAGCGGGCCAATCGGAACTTCGGTATGGCCTATCCGGAGGGGTATCGGAAGGCGATGCGCGCCATGGCGCTCGCGGGGAGGCACGGCTTCCCGCTCGTGACGATGGTCGACACTCCGGGCGCCTATCCAGGAGTCGCGGCTGAGCAGCACGGGCAGGGTGGCGCGATCGCGCGCTCGCAGGCCGCCATGGTGCGGTTGAGCGTTCCGACCGTCGCGTGCGTCATCGGAGAGGGTGGCTCGGGCGGCGCGGTGGCGATCGCCGTCGCGGATCGTGTGCTGATGCAGGAGAACGCGATCTACTCGGTCATCTCACCGGAGGGCTGCGCAGCGATCCTCTGGCGCGATGCGGGCGAGGCGCGAAAGGCCGCCGCAGCGTTCAAGCCTGATGCCGCCCACTGCCTGGAGCTCGGTGTCGTGGACGCGATCGTCGCGGAGCCCGTGGGCGGCGCTCACGGCAACCCCGATGCCGCAGCACGGCTCCTCGAACAGAGCATTCTCGCTGCACTGGAGGAGATCGAGTCGCTGGAGCCCGACGAACGTCGCCGTCAGCGGCGTGCGAAGTACCGCGTGATGGGCATTCTGGCCTCCTCCTGACGTTTTCCCCACCTTCCACAGGCTTATCCCCGGGCCGAATTACCGTCTGAGCAGGGAAAAGGGGCATTCTGCAGCCAGTTGGTAAAGAACGCGTTGCGTTTCGGGCGACAATCCACAGGTGAGCCTCGACGAGTACCGACGCAAGCGCCGACCCGGGAAGACGCCGGAGCCGTTCGGAGAGCCGCGGCGGACGGGCGCGGAGCCCCGATTCGTGATTCAGCGACACGATGCGCGACGCCTTCACTACGACTTTCGACTCGAGCGCGATGGCGCGCTGGCGAGCTGGGCAGTGCCGAAGGGAGTCCCACTTCGGCGCGGTGAGCGGCATCTCGCGGTACACGTGGAGGATCACCCGCTCGAGTACGGCGACTTCGAGGGCACGATCCCTGCGGGACAGTACGGCGCCGGCACGCGTCGAGATCTGGGATCGCGGGACGTACGAGCTGATCGAGGAGAAGCGCGACGGCGGGCTGACCGTCAAGCTGGACGGCGAGCGTCTCGACGGCGTCTGGACGCTCGTGCCGGCGCACCTCGACGGCGATCCGAAGAACTGGCTTCTCCTGCGGAAGGACGGCAGCGCGGCAGGAGCGACCTACCAGCCGATGCTCGCCGCGTCGGCCGACGTGCTCCCCGTGGGCGAAGGCTGGATCTACGAGCCGAAGTGGGACGGCTTCCGGGCGATCGTGACGGTCTCCGGCGGAGAAGTGACGCTCACGAGCCGTAACGGCAACGACCTGACAGGCCGATTTCGTGACGTCGCGCGTGCTGCGACCCTCGCGATCCGCTCCTCCGACGCCGTGCTCGACGGAGAGATCTGCGCGCTGGACGAGAGCGGGCGCTCGCGCTTCTCGCTCCTTCAAGATGGCGGCGGCACGTCAGTCCTCGTTCTCTTCGACCTCCTCGAGATCGAGTCCGAACAGGTCCTCGACGAGCCACTCACCGCCCGGCGCAGGCGTCTCGAACAGATCGTCGGAAGGAGCGCCGGAGTGCTCGTCTCGCCGCAGTTCGACGACGGGGAGGCGCTCCTCGAGGCCGCGCGCCAACAGGAGCTCGAAGGCGTCGTCGCCAAGCAGGTGGGTTCGCCCTACCGACCCGGCCGGCGCTCGCCCGACTGGCAGAAGCTGAAGCTCCGCCAGACGCAGGAGGTGGTGATCGCGGGATACACGCGCGGTCAGGGACGCCGAACCGGAGGGTTCGGCGCGCTCGTCGCGGGGGTACACGACGCGGGTGAGCTGCGCTGGGCCGGAAACGTCGGGACCGGCTTCTCCGACGACGAGATCGAGCGTCTCCGCGCTCTGCTCGCACCGCTCGAGCGCGCCGATTCGCCCTTCGCGGAGGTTCCGAAGATGCCGCGGGTGCGCCGCTCGGACGTCACCTGGGTCGAGCCCGACCTGGTGGCCGAGGTCGAGTTCGCCGAGTGGACGCACGAAGGACGTCTGAGAGCTCCCTCGTATCTTCGACTTCGTGAGGACAGGACGGCCTCCGACGTTCGACCCGAGCGCGTGCCGCTGCAGCCGCTGATCAAGCGCGGGCGGCGAGAGCTCCGCTTCTCGAACGTCGACAAGCCGTTCTGGCCCGAGCTCGGGATCACGAAGGGCGATCTCATCGCCTACTACCGCGACGTCGCCGAGGTGCTCGTCCCGCACCTGCGCGGCAGGCCGTTCACGATGAAGCGCTACCCCGACGGCTGGCAGGGCAAGAACTTCTTCCAGAAGAACGCGCCGTCGCACATGCCCGACTGGATCGAGCGTGCGCCGTTCCCCGCGTCGACGCGCGACGGCGAGAAGCGGATCGTCGAGTACGCGGTCGTGAACGACGACCTGGCGCTCCTCTGGATGGCGAACATGGGCTGCATCGACCTGCACACGTGGGCGTCCCGCGTGGACAAGCCCGAGCGGCCCGACTGGGTGATGTTCGACCTCGACCCGTCGGAGGGCTCCGGGTTCGAGGAGGTGATCGAGGTCGCGCAGCTCGTAAGGGCGACGCTCGACCTGCTCGAGCTCGAGAGCTATCCGAAGACGTCCGGGTCGCGCGGGATCCACGTGCTCGTCCCGATCGCGCGACGCCATACGTTCGAGGAGGTGCGGGAGTTCGCCGGGATCGTCGCGGGCGCACTCGCCCGCGCCCACCCGGGGCTCGCGACGACGGAGTGGACGAAGCAGAAGCGTCGCGGAGTCCTCGTAGATGCGAACCAGAACGGGCCGGGCAGGACGAATGCGACGGTGTACTCGGTGCGACCGCGGGCAGGAGCTCCCGTCTCGACGCCGCTCGGCTGGGACGAAGTGAAGGCAGGGCTCGACCCGCTGGGGTTCACGATGGAGGCGGTGCTCGACCGTGTCGCGCGCAACGGCGATCTCTACGCGGGTGCGCTCGCCGGCAAGCAGTCGCTGAAGGCCGCGCTGAAGTCGCTGCGCTAGTCGCTGAGCTTCTTCGCGTGTCCGAGCATCGAGAGCTCGACGATGTCGCGGCGGAAGAAGAGCGCCACCGTCCAGTCGACGACGACGCGGAGCTTTCGGGTGAGCAGCGGAAGCTGGTACAGGTGGTACGTCCGCGTCACGAACCAGCCGGGAAAGCCCCACAGGTGGACTGCCCGGAAGCTCCGCGATCCCCTTGAAGCGGCCGAGCGTCGCGACCTGGCCGAGCATGCGGTACCCGTACGGCTTTGGATCCCCGGTCAGGTTCTTCGCGAGCCTGCGTGCCTGGCGCAGCGCGTGCTGGCACGTCGGCGGGTCGACCCTGCCGGGAGTCTTCGAGTTCAGCACAGCGGTGCAGTCGCCGAGCGCCCACACGCCTTCCGCCCCCTCGACGCGCAGCGTCTCGTCCACGACGACGCGCCCACGCTCGTCGAGCGGTAGCCCGAGGTCGGGCAGCAGAGGGCTTGCGCGGACCCCCGCGGTCCAGACGAGCGTCCGAGTCGGCACTCTCGTTCCGTCGCCGAGCAGTGCCTCCCGGCCGTCGTACGACTCGAGTGTCGTACCGACGTGAATCTCGATGCCGCGTTGCTCGAGGCGGCGCGCGGCGTACCCCCCGAGATCGCGCGGGATCTCCGGGAGGATCTTCGGCGCGGCGTCCACGAGGACCCAGCGTTGTGGAACGCCCCGTAGGTCCGGGTACGACCGCAGCGCTGCGTGTGCCATGTCGTGCAGCTCGGCCAGCGCCTCGACTCCCGCGTACCCGGCGCCGACGAACACGAACCCGAGCTCTGCCGGGTCGTCCGGGTGGATCGAGGCGCGCTCGAGCTGGAGGAGCACGTGGTTGCGGAGCGCGATCGCGTCGGCGAGATCCTTGAAGCCCATTCCGTGCTCCGCAAGTCCCGGTATCGGAAGCGTTCGCGTCGTGGCTCCCAGCGCGACGACGAGCCGCTCGTAGCCGATCTCGAGCTCGCCCGCGAGCGACTCGACGGCGACCGTCTTTCGCTCGGGATCGTGGCTCAGCACGTGGCCGAGGACGAGCTCGGCGTGCGGGCACATCTCGCGCAGCGGGACCACCACGTGACGTGGCTCGAGCGTCCCCGAGGCCGCTTCGGGCAGGAGCGGCGTGTAGAGCATGAAGTTCTCGAGCGAGACGATGGTTGCGCCGCGGCGCTTGAGAAGCCGCGCGACGTAGCTCCCGGCGAAGCCTCCGCCCAGGACGAGTGTGCCGCCACGTGCCTCGCGTCGCTCCACGGGTCATGCTTACCACGATGGCGCGGCAGGTGGCGGTGATCGGGAGCGGAGCGGAGTGGGAGGCTGCGGCCGAAGAGGTCGGCCGCCTGCTCGCGCGAGAGCGGCTGCACGGTGATCACCGGTGGCCTCGACGAGGTGATGGCCGCAGCTCATCGCGGCGCGAAGTCGGCGAACGGGACGACGATCGCGATCATTCCGGGCGAGGAGCGGGCTGCTGCGAACCCCTGGGCCGATCACGTCGTCGTGACGGGGATCGGCCACGCGCGGAATCTCGCCGTCGCCGCGAGCGGCGATGCGGTGATCGCGATCGGGGGGAGCTACGGCACGCTCGCCGAGATCGCGCTTGCACTCCGCCTCGGTCGTCCGGTCGTCGCGCTCGACGGTGCGCCACAGGTGGACGGGACGGTTCGTGCGGCAACTCCGGCCGAGGCGGTCGAGCTGGCGCTAGGAAACCTCGGCTAGACGCTGCTCGAGGAAGCGGCTCTCCGACTCGTTCGAGGTCAGCTCCAGTGCGCGCCGGTAGGACCTCGCCGCTTCGTCGTGCCGCTCGAGACGGCGATAGAGATCTGCCCGCGCGGCGTGGAGCAGGTGGTACCCGTCGAGCCCCTCGACGCCGTCCAGCAGTAGGAGACCGCCTTCGACATCACCAGCCAGTGCGACCGCGACGGCGTGGTTGAGCTCGACGACCGGCGACGGATCCATCGCAACGAGCGCGGCGTAGAGCGAGACGATCTCGGCCTTCGGCCGATCCTCGGCGTGCGCCGCAGCGATCGCCGCCTGGAGCTGGTACGGGCCAGGGCGCCGCAGCGAGACCGCTCGCTCGAGGACGCGCAAGCCCTCGCCGATTCGTCCTTGGTCCCAGAGCAAGCGGTCCTGATCCTCGAGCAGGACGATCTCGCCGCTCTGGCCGACCCGCGCTGCGCGACGCGAGTCCTGGAGCAGCATGAGCGCGAGGAGCCCGAGCACCTCCGCCTCGTCCGGCATGAGCACGGCCAGGAGCTTTCCGAGCCGGATGGCCTCCTCACAGAGGTCGGCACGCACGAGCTCGGCGCCCGCGGTGGCTGCGTACCCCTCGTTGAACACGAGGTAGAGCACGGCGAGGACGGAGCGCAGACGCTCGGGGAGGAGGTGATCGGGCGGAACCCGGAACGGGATGCCTGCGCCACGGATCTTCCGCTTCGCGCGGACGAGCCGCTGTGCCATCGCCGGCTCGGCGACGAGGAATGCCCGCGCGATCTCGCCCGTGGTGAGACCGCCGACCTCGCGCAGGGTCAGCGCGACCCGGCTCTCGGCCGCCAGTGCCGGGTGGCAGCACGTGAAGACGAGGGCGAGCCGCTCGTCGGGGATCGCGCTCACGTCCTCCTCCTCGGCAGGGAGCTCCTGGAGACGCCCGATGAGCTCGGCCTTGCGCTGGAACACCTTCTCGCGGCGGATGCGATCGATGGCGCGGTTGCGCGCCGTCGTGACGACCCAGGCGCCGGGCGTGTGGGGCAGACCCTCCCGCGGCCAGCGCTCGAGCGCCGTCGCGAATGCATCCTGCACCGCGTCCTCTGCGAGCTCGAGATCGCCGAGGACGCGTGTGAGGATGCCGACGGCGCGTCCCCATTCCTCGCGGAAGACACGCTCGACCTCCAGCTGCATGCCGTCGTTATTGCAGAACCGGGCGGATCTCGATGGCTCCGGTCCCGGAAGCCGCCGGGATCAGCGCTGCGAGCCGGATCGCCTCGTCGAGGTCGGGAAGCTCCGTGAGGAAGATGCCGCCGACGACCTCTTTCGTCTCGGCGAACGGGCCGTCCGTGACGATGCGCTCGCCGTTCCGGACGCGGACGACCTTCGCGGTCGTCCGCCCGTCGAGCTCCTTGCCCGACACGTTCGGGTCGGCCTTTCCGAGCTCCTCGAAGAGCGCGACCCACTTCGGCATCTCCGCCGCGCGGAGCGCCGTCTGCTCCTCCTCGGGGAGGTCCGATCCAGGTCGAGTCGTCGTCGTAGATCAGCATCGCGTAGTTCACAGCTGAGCCTCCTCCGGGTCGACGTACACGGGGCGCACCTCGACGGCGCCGTGCTCGGCGCCGGGAATCCGCGCGGCCCAGTCGACTGCCTCGTCCATCGAGGCGCACTCGAGGATGTAGTAGCCGCCGAGCGCTTCCTTCACCTCGGCGTACGGGCCGTCCGTGACGAGCGTCTCGTCGGCGCGGACGCGGACGGTCGTCGCGTCCGTCGTCGGCGCGAGCTCGCTGCCGCCGGCGAGCACGCCGGCCGCGGCGGCCTCCTCACCGAACGCGCGATACAGCGCGTACGCGGCGGCGCGCTCTTCGTCCGAGAACGACGCCCACCGATTCTGGTCGCCGTAGATCAGTGCCATGTACTGCACGTGCCCTCCTTCTCGTCGCTTGTACCCGTATGACGAACGCTGCCCTCCGGGATCGACACGCTACGCAAGCATTCGCTCCAGGAGAGCTCGTGCGCCCGCCTTGTCCAGCGGCTCGTTGAGGTTCCCGCACTTCGGGCTCTGGACGCACGAGGGGCAGCCTGCCGCGCACGGACAGCGTTGCAGGAGGCGCGTCGTGTCCTCGACCCAGTCGTGGAAGCGGTCGAAGCCGCGCTCGGTGATCCCGACGCCACCGGAATGGCCGTCGTAGACGAAGATCGTCGGGCGACCCGTCTGGTAGTGGAGGTTCGTCGAGAGGCCGCCGATGTCCCAGCGGTCGCACATCGCCCAGAGCGGGAGCAGGGCGATGAGGCTGTGCTCGGCGGCGTGGAGGGTTCCGAGAAGCTTCGGCATCTGCTCGAGGCCCTCGAGCTGTGTGGGCTCGGGGCAGAACCAGACGGCCTCGGTCTCGAAGGTCGTCTCGGGCATGAGCAGCGGGACGATGTCGAGCGTCGCTCCGTCGCGCACCGCCTTGCGCGCGTAGGCGACGACCTGCTCGGTTACGGAGACACGTCCGAAATGGAGTTCCACGCCGAGCCGTACGTCGGACTCGCAGCGACTCCTCGATCGTCGTCTCCGACTCCTTCTTCACCTGCGTGTACCAGTCGACACGCGCGGGGCTGACGACCGCGACGCGATCCTCGAGCGACAGCGCTTCGACGAGGTACTGCTCGCCGAGATGGAGGTAGACGGCGCCTTCGTGGACGGTCGAGTACGCGCGGTCGCGCTCGACGAGCCCGAGGAGCGATCCCGGTCTCGCCCTCGACGACGGTGAACGCCTCCGCGTCGCCCGAGCGCAGCGATACGCGGGCGGCGGGGTAGTCGCGGCCCTTCCAGACGTATCCGGCCGGCGTGTGCTCGAGCTCGGGGAGCGACGGCGGCGCGACGCACCGCCTCGCTGCCGAGCGTCTCGGAGTCCTTCGCGTCGATCGGCGCCTCGTACGCGGCCGCGAGCACGTGCGGGTCGAGGATCCTCGGGTTCGCGTGGTCGAGGATCGCCGCCTCGACCCGACGTGACAGGAGCGCGTCAGGCTCGCGCGCGAAGAACTGGTCGAGCGCGTCGTCGCTCGCGACGAGGATCGCGAGCCCGCGCTCGCGCCTGCCCGCGCGTCCCCACTGCTGCCGCAGCGACGCGACGGTTCCCGGGAAGCCGACCGAGATGGCGCAGTCGAGGAGGCCGATGTCGATCCCGAGCTCGAGCGCATCCGTCGCGGTCACGCCGAGGAGCTCGCCCTCGACGAGGCGCCGCTCGATCTCGCGCCGCTGCTCGGCGGTGTAGCCCGGCGCGGTAGGGCGCGAGCCGAGCTGCAGTCTCGGTGTCGACGCGTTCGACGGCGAAGCGGTGGATCAGCTCGGCCGCCTTGCGGCTCTTCGCGAAGCAGATCGTCCGCAGCCCTCGCGACGTGAGCTGGGAGAGAAGTCGCGCCGCGTCGCCGAGCGGGCTCGCGCGCAGCCCGAGCTCGGCGTCCAGCAGCGGCGGGTTCCAGATCACGACCTCGCGCTCGGCTCGCGCGGAGGTGTCCGTGTCGACGACGGTCGCAGCCTCGCCGGTCAGCTCGAGCGCGAGCTCGCCCGCGTTCGCGATCGTCGCCGAGGCGAGCAGGAACTGCGGCTCGGCGTCGTAGATCCGCGCGAGTCGTCGCAGCCGTCGCAGGACGTTCGCGACGTGCGAGCCGAAGACGCCGCGGTACACGTGCGCCTCGTCGACGACGACGTAGCGCAGGTTCGCGAGGACGTCTCCCCAGCGGTCGTGGTGCGGGAGGACGCCCACGTGGAGCATGTCCGGGTTCGTGAGCACGACGTTCGACCACTTGCGGATCTGCCAGCGGCGCTCCGTGGGCGTGTCGCCGTCGTAGATCGCGGGCCGGAGCCCCTTGAGCCGGAGCTCCGCGAGCGATCGGGCCTGATCCTGCGCGAGCGCCTTCGTCGGGTAGAGGTAGAGCGCACGGGTCTTCGGATCGCGGGCGATCGCGTCGAGGACGGGAAGGTTGAACGCGAGCGACTTCCCCGACGCGGTGCCCGTGGTGACGACCACGTTTTCGCCGCGCCGCGCCGCTTCCCACGCTTCGGCCTGGTGCCGGAAGAGCGCCGTGACGCCGGTCGCGACGAGCGCGGAAGCGACGCGAGGGTCGAGGTCGTCGGGAAACGGCTCGAGCGTCGGCTCGCGCGAGGGCTCGACCCCCGAGTACGCGATCTCCTCGCCTTCGAGCAAGTCGGCCCAGCTGGTCGCGAGGGCCGTCACAGGTGCGGAGTGAACTCGCGCTCGAATCGCGCTCGAGGCTGCGCGCCGTAGACGGTTGCCTTCGGCTCCGCCGCCCGCGAAGAGGATCACTGTGGGTAGCGAGAGAACGCCGTACCGCGCAGAGAGTCCCGGCTCTTCGTCGACGTTCACGCGCACGAGCCGGACTCGCTCGCCCCACTCCGCCGCGAGGCTTTCGAGATGCGACGCGATCGCCTCGCACGGCTTGCACCACGGCGCCCAGAAGTCGACCACGACGGGCACGGACGATCCCAGCACCTCGGCCTCGAACGTCGCCGCGCCGACCTCCTCCACGTCTACAGCTTGCCGACGAGGGCGCGGAGGCGGAGTAACGGAACCCTCCAGATCGCCTCGGCGACGATCGAGCCGGTCATCTTCGACGCCCCGGCGCGTCGCTCGACGAACGTGATCGGAACCTCCTGGATCCGCAGGCCGGCGCGCTTCACGCGGTAGGTCGTCTCGATCTGGAACGCATAGCCGTGCGCCGACAACGCGTCGAGGTCGATGGCCTCGAGCGTCTGTCGCCGGAAGCACTTGAACCCGCCCGTGAGGTCGCGAACGCGCATCCCGAGGATGACCTGCGCGTACAGGCAGCCGCCGCGAGAGACGAAACGTCGTACGAGACCCCAGTTCGCCGTCCCACCCCCCGGCGCGTAGCGCGATCCGAGCACGAGATCGGCGTCCTCCGCAGCCGCGATGAGGCGCGGGACGTCGGCGGGGTCGTGGGAGAAGTCGCAGTCCATCTCGAGGACGAGCTCTGCACCTTCCGCGAGCGCTTGACGGAACCCCGCCACATACGCCGGGACCGATCCCCTCCTTCGTCTCGCGGTGGAGCACGGAGACCCACGGATTCTCGACGGCGAGCCGATCCGCGATCTTTCCCGTTCCGTCCGGAGAGCTGTCGTCGATGACGAGGACGCGGTCGTGCGGCCGTGTCCAAGACGCCGCCGAGTGCCGCGATCATCGGCCCGAGGTTCTCCCGCTCGTTGTACGTCGGGAGGCACAGGACCGCGCGAGGCATCGCCGTATCATCGCGGGATGCCCAAGACGTTGCCTCGCAACGGCGAGCTCGCGGACCAGCTCGACCTCCTCGCCGACCTCTCGGAGATCCTCGAGGAGGAGTCGTTCAAGGTCATCGCGTACCGGCGGGCGGCGGGGCGCATTCGGGAGTCGCCGTTGCCGATCGCCGAGCTCGCGCTCGACGGGAAGGCGAAGGAGCTTCCGGGGATCGGGAAGACGATCGAGAGCAAGGTCGTCGAAGTCGTCGAGGACGGCGAGATGCACGCGCTCACGAAGCGCCGCGGGCTCGTCCCGGCCGGCGTCGTCGACTTCCTGCGGCTTCCCGGGGTCGGGCCCAAGACTGCCGCACGGATCTGGACGCAGCTCGGCATCACGTCGCTCGACGGCCTGAAGACTGGCAGCAGAGTCGGGCAGGTTGCGCGACCTCTCCGGGATGGGAGCGCGGAGCGAGGAGAAGATCCTGAAGGCACTCGAGGCAGGCGTCGGCGACAAGACCGAGGAGCGGCGCCTCCTCGCGACGGCGCTGCCGGCGGTGCGACGTGTCGTCGCCGAGCTGCAGGAGCATCCCGCGGCGATCGCCGTGTCGGAGGCCGGAAGCGTTCGCCGACGTCGTGAGACGGTCCGCGATCTCGACCTCATCGCGACCTCGAGCGACGCGACGGCGCTCATCGAGGCGTTCTGCAGCGGCGACTGGGTCGCGGAAGTCGTCGCGCGCGGCGAGACGAAGGCGACGGTCGTCGCGCACGACGCCCTCCGCTTCGATCTCCGCGTCGTGCCGGAGGAGTGCTTCGGCAACGTGCTGCAGCACTTCACGGGCTCGAAGGACCACAACATCGTGCTGCGGGAGGACGCCCAGCGCCGCGGGCTGTCGATCTCGGAGTACGGCGTCACGACTGTCGAGACCGGCGAGGTCGTGACGCACGCGAGCGAGGACGAGCTCTACGCGTACCTCGGGTACCGCACGCCGGCGCCCGAGCTGCGCGAGGGGACGGCCGAGATCGCGGCCGCACGAGCTGGCGAGCTTCCCGCCCTCGTGGAGGTCGATGATCTCACGGGCGAGATGCACTGCCACTCGACCTGGTCGACGGATGCGCGGGGCTCGCTCGAGGAGATGGCGCTCACGGCGAAGGGCCGCGGCTACACGTTTCTGTGCGTCACCGACCACTCGCACTACCTGCGCGACGGCCGCCTCGAGGCGCAGTGGGTGGAGATCGACGAGCTCAACTCCCACCTGAAGTCGTTCCGGGTACTGAAGGGGATCGAGGCGAACATCCGCGCCGACGGCTCGCTCGACGTCGACGACGACGACCTCGCTCAGCTCGACTGGGTCGTCGCCTCGCTGCACACGTCGTTCGACCGCAATCCCACCGAGCGAATCCTCGGCGTGATGGACAACCCGCACGTCGACTGCATCGGACACCTCACAGGACGCCGACTGCTGAAACGCGCGGGTGCGTCGGTCGACGTCGAACGGGTCGTCGCGCACGCCGTCGAGACCGGAACGGCGCTCGAGATCAACTCCCAGCCGGACCGGCTCGACATGCGAGACACGCACGCGCGGCTCGCCGGCGAGGCCGGCGTATTGATCCCGATCACGACGGACGCGCACTCGGTCGGAGCGCTCGGCTACGCGGAGCTCGGCGTCGCGCAGGCGCGGCGCGCGTGGCTCACGAAGGAGCAGATCCTGAACACGCGCTCCTGGCGCGAGATCCAGAAGCTCGGCAAGAAGTGAGCGAGGCCTTTCGCGAGGACGGCGCTCTGGCCGTCGACTGGGTGGCGTCGTACCTCGAGCGCGTGCGCGAGCTCCCCGTGCTCTCGCAGGTCGAGCCCGGCGACATCCGCGCAGCGCTTCCCGTGTCGCCGCCGGACGAGCCCGAGCCGTTCTCGGCCGTGCTCGCCGATCTCGACTCGATTCTCGGCCCGGGCCTCACGCACTGGCAGAGCCCTCGGTTCTTCGCGTACTTCGCGACGACGGGTTCCGAGCCAGGCGTGCTCGCGGAACTGCTCATCGCGGGGCTCAACCAGGTCGGAATCCTGTGGCGCACGTCTCCCGCTCTACAGGAGCTCGAGGAGCTGACGGTCGACTGGCTGCGTCAGCTGAGCGGACTCCCGCCCGAGTTCGCCGGCCACATCGAGGACACCGCGTCGACGGGACTTCTCACTGCGGTCATCGCGGCGCGTGCCCTCCGGCCGGATCGGCGCCTGCTCGTCGTGTCCGAGCATGCGCACTCGGTCGGCGAGAAAGCGGCGCGGCTGCTCGGTCTCGAGTTGCAGAAGGTTCCCACAGACGACGAGTTCCGGATGCGACCGGATCTCATGCGTGCCGACGACGCGTGCGCCGTCGTCGCGACAATCGGGACGACGGGCATGGCGTCGGTCGATCCGGTGCCGGAGGTCGCCGACCGCTGCGCCGCAGCCGGCACCTGGCTCCATGTCGACGCTGCCTATGCAGGTTCGGCGGCGATCCTTCCGGAGCTCCGATCCCACTTCCGTGGCTGGGAGCGCGCGGACTCGATCGGCGTCAATCCGCACAAGTGGCTCGGAGTCCCGATGGACTGCTCGGTGCTGTGGACACGCCGCTACGAGGACTTCCGCAACGCCTTCAGCCTCGTGCCCGAGTTCCTGCGCTCGCCCGACGACGCGCTGAACCTCAGCGAGGTCTCGATTCCGCTCGGTCGCAGGTTCCGCGCGCTCAAGCTGTGGGCCGTTCTCCGCTGCCACGGGCGGGTGGGCTTGCAGGAGCGACTCCGCGAGCACCTCCGGCTCGCCGAGCTCTTCGAGGGCTGGGTACGGGCCGAAGCCGGGTGGGACGTCGTGGCGCCGAGGCACTTCTCGCTCGTCTGCTTCCGGCTCGACGCCTCCGACGTGGAGAACGAGCGACTCCTCGAGCGCGTGAACGACTCGGGTGAGGTCTTCCTCTCGCACACGCGGCTCGACGGACGCTACGTGCTGCGCCTCGCCATCGGCAACTTCCGCACGACCGAGGACGACGTGACGCTCGCGTGGGACGTGCTCAGGCGCGAGGCTGCGGCGCTCTGAGGTAGAGCCGCAGCGCCTTGAAGACGCGACCGCCGTCCGCGCTGGTCACGAAGCGGCCGCGCGCCAGGAGGCCGCTCTTCGTGTGCAGCGCCGCCCGAGCTCGGGCGGCCTCGCTCGCTGCGGCGTTTGCCGCTTCCAGGTCGACACCCGAGACCGGAGTCCTCGTCGACCCGTTCACCTGCGTCGCCCGCCAGGAGAAGCACGGCGCCCGCACGCAGCGGATCCCGATGTCCGTCACGCGGTAGTAGCCGCCCGCGACCGTCGCCTGCCCCGCCGGTGCGAAGACGGCCGTCGCGACGAGCTCGCCGAGATCGTCGCGTCCCAGGTCTAGCGCGCCGCGAACGAGCGACCCTTCCGCGATCCCGTCGAGTTCCTTGCTCGCGGTGTCGACCGCTCGAGCGACATAGCAGCTGGGATACCGAAGTCCGTCCGCGCAGCGCGTGCGAGCGCCGTTCGCGATCGCGACCCAGTAACCGCCGCACTGAGGGCTCGGGCACAGCCGCTTGTCGACGCGGACGACGTAGATCGCCGTCCCCGCCGGCGGCTGGCGGGCGGCCGTGCTCGTGGCGACAACTGCCGAGACGAGGACGAGCGTTGCGACGAGGCCGACCCGACTGGCCATGCTCGTACGATACGTGCGTGCGCCTCGTCGCCATCGGGCTCGCGGCGGGGGTCTTCTCCGCGTTCTTCGGAGTCGGCGGCGGCATCATCGCCGTGCCGCTGCTCATCCTCGTGGCGGGGCTGTCGGAGCGCGAGGCAACGGCTACGTCGCTCCTTGCGATCGCCATCACGGCCTCGGCGGGTGTCATCGTCTTCGGGTTTCGGGGCGAGGTCGAGGTCGGATATGCCGCGCTCGTCGGGCTTCCGGCCGCTGCCGGAGCGGTAGCCGGCTCGGCCTGGCAACAGCACGTCCGGACGAGCACCCTGACCTATGGCTTCGCCGTGCTCCTCACGGCGCTCGGCGTCTGGCTGCTCGCCTCGTGAGCACCTACGACGATCCTCGTCGCGATCCTTCTCGGCGTGTCGCCGGGGTCTTCGCCGGCATGTTCGGGGTCGGGGGCGGCATTCTCTTCGTGCCGGTGCTCGTCGCGCTGGGACTGGGCCAGCTCGAGGCGCAGGGGACGTCGCTCCTGGCGATTCTCCCAACAGTGCTCGCTGGTGCGTGGACGCAGCAGCGGTACGGGAACCTGCGCGTTCGGACGGCGATCGTGGTCGGTATCGCATCCGTCCTCGGAGTCGAGATCGGCGCGCGCCTCGTGACCCAGTTGCCCGAGAGCACCCTGCGGCGGCTGTTCGCCGTTCTCCTGTTCGCCGTCGCGGCGCAGCTCGTCTGGAGAACGCGGCGGAGAACCTCGCGCTACCCTGATTCGCCGTGATCCGCCTCGGCATCGCGATCGCTGCTGTGCTCGTCGGCTCGGCGACGCTCGCAGCCGCGGCACCCCCTCCGCGGAGCGCGACGACGGGCGCGAGCGCGTTCCTCCTGCGCATGACCATCCCCGGCCAGGACACGGTGCTGCTCGGCGATCTCGAGTGGCCGACGTCGACCACGGCCGACGTGCAGTCGTTCCAGTATCCGGCGGACGGCTCGATCGTCAGCATCGGCCGTTCGCGCGCCGCGGTCTTCGCGTCGCCGGGAGCGGCGGCCGCGACGCAGTCGTTCGCCGAGGCGATCGTCGTCTCGCTGTTCAACGGCGAGATCGTGGCGGGCAAGGTCACGGCATCCGTCTCCGCCGGAGCGAGCGCCCGTTCAGCTGGCGCGGAGACGAAGGCCTCGGAGGTGCAGGGGCTGCGCGCGCTCGGACGCGACATTTCGAGTACCGCCGGAAACGCCTCGCTCGACGACTGGGGATCGCTCACGGTGCTCTCCTCGGACAGCGGAAGCCGCAAGGCGGGTCCGCCGGGCGCGCAGGCGTCCGTAACCGCGCTGCGCATTCGGCTGAGCGCCGATCACGGAGGTCTTCCCGCCGGAAGCGAGATCGTCATCGGAAGCGCTCAGGCGATCTCGGTGGCGAATCTCTCGGCACCCCCACGTCCACCGAGCGCGAACGACCCGGATCGCCCGACCACTTCCGACGGTCGCCCGGATCGGCTACCGCGCGCTCCCGAGCCGGATGTCGGCGGAGAGGTTGCCGGTGGCCCGGTGAAGGTTGCACCCGAGGTGTCGGCGCGTCTGTCGTCCGGCGGTTTCGTCTTCCCCATCTACGGAACCGCGTCCTTCGGCGACAGCTTCGGGGGGCCGCGACCGAATATCCCGGGCGGCTGGCATCACGGCGAGGACATCTTTGCCGCGGCGGGCACACCACTTCTGGCGGTCGCCGACGGAACGCTTCACACGATCGGCTTCACGAAGATCGGCGGCTACCGCCTGTGGCTGCGCGACACGCAGGGCAACGAGTTCTATTACGCCCATCTCTCCGCCTACTCGCCGCTCGCGGTCGAGGGCCGCAGCGTCCAGGCGGGAGACGTGGTCGGCTTCGTGGGAGACACGGGAGATGCAGAAGGCGGCTCGCCACACCTCCACTTCGAGATCCACCCCGCGGCGATGGCGGGTCTCGGCTACGACGGCGTCGTCGCTCCCTACTCGATCCTCCTGGCGTGGCGCCGCGCGGACGACATCTCGTTCTCGGCGGGGAGGATCTTCGTGCCGACCGGACCGGGCAGCGTCACGCTGCCGCCTCCCGGCGCAGTCCTTCTCGAAGCCGACGACATTGCGTCGACGAGCGGCCTCGTACCGGGCGCGCTCGAGAAGGCACTGACGCGCTGATCGTTCGACGTGCGGGGCCTGGCCTTCGCCAGACCCCGCACGCGTCTGTCTACGGCTCGTTCCCGTTGCCGACCGCGTCGGCCTGCTGATCGAGCTCGGCTTCGAACTCCGTGAGCCCGTCGCCGTCGTCGCCCGAGATGCGATCCATGATCCACTCGCGCGTCGACTCGCCCGTCCACGGGTTGTAGAGGACGCCGAGCGTCACACCGGTCAGCAAGATGACCCTGTTCCGCGCCTTGTGGCCCTTCTTCTTCGCCTTGCCCTGGAGCTTGTCCGACGCCTCCGTCAGATCGCTGACGAGTGCCTGGAGGTCCTGCTGGAAATCCTTCTTGGAGACCTTCTCCGCCTTGCCCTTCACTCCCTGACCCTTGGCCATCTGGCCATAGAGGCTCCGGGCGGCGACGAATGCCGCGAGTAGATCCTCGCGGAGCTCCGGGTCGGTCATCGCGCGCTGAACGTACGGCTTCAGCGCGTCGGTAGAGAGCGCCGGGCTCGTCTTCGTCTTCGCCATTTCTTGCACCACCTTTCTGTCCTTCGAATCTGGCTCCGCAGTATGTCGGCTACGATCGCCCGCGTGCGGGCACTGCTGTCTCTCGCCCTCCACCCGAAGCGACTCCTCGCGTTGATCGGAGGACTGCTGGGAGCTGTGCTGTACGTGTGGATCGCAGCTGTACGTTCGGTACCCGGAGTGCGCGAGCGCAAAACCGCCTGGCGTCGCGAGTGGCATGCGCGCGAGCGCACGCGACCCTGATCGCCACCCTCTAGTCTCCCCGCGTGCATCCGAAGGGCCTCATCTGCGCCGGCGGCGAAGCGACGCGCCTGGGTGAGCTCACCCGCGTGGGGAACAAGCACCTCCTCCCGGTCGGCAGCTGGCCGATGATCTACTACCCGCTCCAGCTCCTTCAGCTGGCGGGGATCCAGGACGTCCTGCTCGTCACGGGGAAGGGTCACGCGGGACAGATGATCGACCTGCTCGGCGACGGCCGGCTGGCCCCTCGCGGCGGCGGCGACCCGATCCTCGAGCTCGATCTCACGTACAAGGTGCAGACGGAACCCGGCGGCATCGCACAGGTGGTGGGAATGGCCGAGGACTACGCAGGAGGGGCGCCGCTCGTGGTCGTTCTGGGCGACAACATCTTCGAGTACGCGCAGTCCGCGAGCCTGCACGAGTGGGCCGGGGACGCATCTCGCGCGCGGATCTTCGTGAAGGAGGTCGACGATCCCGAGAACTTCGGCGTCGTCGTCTACGGCGACGAACGCGAAGTCGTCGACATCGTCGAAAAGGCCGGCGTGGTGGACATGCGATACGACGCGCCTCCCACGAGCGACGCGGTCGTCGGCCTCTACTGCTACCCGCCGGATGTCTTCGACGTCATTGCGACACTCAGTCCGTCCACCCGGGGCGAGCTCGAGATCACGGACGTGAACCGCCACTACGCGCTCGCGGGCAGGCTCGACGCAGCCGAGGTCGTGGGCTGGTGGGAGGACGCAGGCAAGCACTGGCAGCACCTCGCGGACATCGGCCATCGCATCGACAAGACGGGTGCGAACAAGTGGGACGCTGCGTGATCGACGGTCTCACCCGCATCCCGCTCAGGCGCTACGACGACGAGCGCGGCTGGTTCTGCGAGCTCCGACGCGACAGCGCGCTGCCGAAGCCGATGCGGCAGACGAACGCCTCGTTCTCGCGTGCGGGTGTGATCCGTGGCCTCCACTACCACGAGCGCGGCCAGGACGACCTCTTCGCATGCATGAGCGGGATGGCACGCGTCGTTGTGCTCGATCGTGCGAGCGGCGAGACTTTCACCGAGGACATCGGCGACGACAATCCGGTCGCCATCTACATCCCGGGCGCGAAGGCGCACGGATTCGAGGCGCTGACGGACATCCTGTTCTGCTACCACGTCACGGTCGAGTACGACCCGGCCGAGCCGGACGAGCACACGATTGCCTGGAACGATCCGCGCGTCGCACACCTATGGAGCTCGAGCACGCCGATCCTGTCGGCACGCGACGCCGCCGTCGAGTCCTGATCACGGGCGCGGGCGGCCAGCTCGGCCACGCCCTCCTCCAGGCCTTCGCCACGGACGACGTTCTCGCGCTGACGCACACCGACTGGGACGTCGCCCAGCCTCCGAGCGCCGAGCTGGCGCAGCGAGAGCTCGACCTCGTGCTCCATACGGCGGCCTGGACGGACGTCGACGGCGCCGAAGCCGACCCGCAGAGCGCTGCCGCTGTGAACATCGGGGGGGCGGCGAACGCGGCCTCTCTACGCGCGCCGCTCGTGACGTACTCCACCGACTACGTCTTCGACGGCCGCAAGCGCTCGCCGTACGTCGAGTCGGACGGCCCGAACCCGGCATCTGCGTACGGTCGAACGAAGCTCCACGGCGAGGCAGCGGCAGGACACAGGGCGTGGGTGATCCGAACCTCGTGGCTGTTCGGCTCGACGGGGCACAACTTTCTCCGGACGATGCTGCGTCTCGGTGCGGACCGGGACGAGGTCGCGGTCGTCGACGACCAGCGCGGCAGTCCGACTTTCGTCGGCCATCTCGCCGAGGCCACGCGAGAGTTCGTCGACGCAGAACTCCCCAAGGGTCTCTGGCACGTGACCGCCGACGGCGAGTGCACCTGGGCCGACTTCGCGGAGGCGATCTTCGAGGAGGCGGGCCTCGACACGCGCGTGCGGCGCATCGCGACGGTGGAGCTCGAGCGTCCGGCACCGAGGCCGGCGTACTCCGTCCTTCGCAGTGAACGAGCCGGCGCGCCGCAGCTTCCGCACTGGCGCGACGGCCTGCGGGCCTGCCTCGCCGAGCTAAACATCTAGCCTTCCGCCGATGCGCCTCCTCGTCACCGGCGGAGCCGGCTTCATCGGCTCGAACTTCGTCCACTACTGGCTCGGTCGGCACCCCGACGATCATGTGGTCGTCTACGACCTGCTCACGTACGCGGGGAATCGGGAGAGCCTTGCGCCCGTCGAGGAGCGGATCGGTTTCGTCGAGGGGGACATCTGCGACCGCGACCTCGCCGAGGCGGCGCTCCGGGAGAACGACGTCGACACCGTCGTCAACTTCGCCGCCGAGTCGCACAATTCGCTGGCCGTCGTCGATCCGACGCGGTTCTTCCGTACGAACGTCCTCGGGACGCAGACCCTTCTCGACGCGTCGCGGGCCGCAGGGGTCGAGCGCTTCCACCACGTCTCGACGTGCGAGGTGTACGGAGACCTCGACCTCGACACGGACGAGGTGTTCACGGAGGAGTCTCCGTACCGCCCGCGCACGCCGTACAACGCGTCCAAGGCGGGCGCCGACCACGCCGTGCGTGCGTACTACGAGACCTTCGAGCTCCCGATCACGATCACCAACTGCTCGAACAACTACGGGCCGTTCCAGTTCCCCGAGAAGGTCATCCCGCTCTTCACGACGAACGCGATCGACGACGAGCCGCTCCCGATGTACGCCTCGACGCAGAACAAGCGCGAGTGGTTGCACGTGCTCGACCACTGCGAGGCCATCGACCTGGTGCTCCACGAGGGTCGCCCGGGGGAGACGTACAACGTCGGCTCCGGAGTCGAGGCGACGATCGAGGAGATCGCCGATCGCGTCCTGGAGCTCACCGGCAAGCCGGCGTCGCTGAAGAAGATCGTCCCGGATCGACCCGGTCACGACCGCCGTTACCTCCTCGACGCGACGAAGATCCGCGAGGAGCTCGGCTGGACGGCGTCACGGGGCTTCGATGAGGGGCTCGCCGAGACCGTCGCCTGGTACGAGGCGAACCGCGACTGGTGGGAGCCGCTGAAGGCTCGCGCGCCGGTCGAAGAATCTGCCTGGAAATAGCGGATTTCGCTCAAGGTCGCGTTCGTACGGCCCGAGAACTGACAGTACCGAGCTGGGTTCAGACCGACGTCCGACTCCAGCACAATTTCCATACCACTTCGGAGCTACCCTGGTCCCCTTCGTGCGCCCACTTCTCGCTCTCTTCGCCACCGCTCTCACGCTTGCGACGGCCTCGGCCTCCGGCCAACCGGTACCTGCCGTTTCCTACGGCGAGGCGGCCTTCGTCGTCTCGGGTCGGGGGTATGGACACGGAGTCGGGATGAGCCAGTACGGCGCGTACGGGCAAGCGCTCGCGGGGCGGACGTACGACCAGATCCTCGGCCACTACTACACGGGGACGGAGATCGGAAAGGCCGGGAGGAAGGAAGTGCGCGTGCTCCTCGCAGAGGGTCGTCGCGCCGTCACGATCTCGTCGACCGCGCCGTACACCGCCGTCGACGCTACGGGTGCGGTGTTCAAGCTTCCCAAGGGCCCGCTCACGCTTCGCTCCGACCTCGAGCTTCCGTCCGAAGCAGGCCCGGCGAACGCGGTGCAGCCACTGGTCGTTCGGCCCGGCAAGAAGGCGCTCCTCACACTCGACGGCCGCGCCTATCGGGGCAAGCTCGAGCTCGTCCCGCAGGGCGAGTTCCTGCGCGTCGTGAACGTCGCTGCGCTGGAGAGCTACCTCCAGGGCGTCGTCGCGGGCGAGGTGCCGTACAGCTGGCCTGCCGAAGTTCTGAAGGCGCAGGCCGTCGCGGCCCGCTCGTACGCACTCGCGAACCTCGTGAAGGGCAAGCCGTTCGATCTCTACTCGGACGTGCGCAGCCAGGTGTACGGCGGCGTCGCGGGCGAGAGACCGTCCACGTCAAAGGCGGTCGCGGAGACAGCCGGGCAAGTCGTCCTGTACGGCGGCAAGGTCGCGACGACGTACTACTTCTCGACGTCGGGCGGCAAGACCGCAAGCGCCGTCGACGTCTTCGGCACCAACGTCCCGTACCTCGTCTCGCGACCTGATCCGTGGGACAAGGCGTCGCCGTATCACCGCTGGGGCCCCGTTCTCCTCGGCGCGCGAACGCTGCAGTCGAAGCTCGGCGCGGACGGACGCGTCGTCGACGCGGCTACGACACCGACGCCGTCGGGGCGCCTGCGATCGCTCGTCATCCAGACGACGAGTGGGTCGGAGACCATGCCGGCGTCGCTGGTGAGAACGGCGCTCGGTCTGCGCTCGACGTGGATCACGGTCGGTGTCCTCCGACTCGACAAGCCGGCGGCGGGCGCAGTGGCGTTCGGGTCGGCGGCACGTCTCGGCGGCGTCGTGCGCGGTCTCGGCACGCCGCTCCTCGCGTCGTCACAGGACGGCGCGGTGTGGTCCGGCGCCACGGAGGTCACGTTCGACAAGACCGGTGTCGTCACCGCGGACGTGAAGCCCGTGCGGACGACGCGGTACCGGCTGGAGGCGGAGGGCGGCGCATCGCCCGCCGTGCTCGTCCAGGTCGCGCCGCGAATCCAGCTGACCAGGCCGACCGCTCTCGAGCCGACGATCCTGCGCGGAACCGTCCGGCCACGACTCACCGGAGCGTCCGTCGTCGTCGAGCGGCGCAAGGGCTCGGCGTGGGTCACGATCGGCGACGCAACGGTCGATGCGTCTGGCGCATTCGCGCTGGAGCTCGACGCGGTGGTGCCGAGCGGTGCCTACCGAGCTCGAGTCGCGGCGACGCCCGGCTACGTGGTGGGAACGTCACCCGTCCTCCAGGTCACGGCATGAGACGAGCTGCGCTCGTCGCCATGCTCGCCGGCGCGTGGCTCGCTTTCCCCGCCGGGGCGGACGCGGCGCGCGTCGCGGTCGGGCTCTCGCGCGGAGCCGACGCTCGCGCCGTGTCCACTGCGATCGAACGGAGGACCGGAAACCGACCCGAGAGCCTGCGACCGATCCCGGCGCTCCTCGTCGACGTCCCCTCGGGCGTGTCGCTCGAGGGAATCCGCGGCATCCGCTACGTCGAGCCCCTCATTACCCGCCGCCTCGCCTTCACGCCGAGCGATCCGCTCGTCTCGAAGCAGTGGTACCTCGGCTACAGCGGCTTCTACGAGCCATGGATCACGCTGCCGTCGTTCGAGCCGATTCCGGTCGCGGTCATCGACTCGGGGATCGACGCATCACACCCCGACCTCGCACCGAGAATCCTCGACACCAAGAGCTTCGTAGGCGGTTCGGCCAAGACGGACGTGCTCGGGCACGGGACCTTCGTCGCGGGCCTCATTGGCGCTGAGGTCAACAACGGCATCGGAATCGCGGGTCTCGCGCCCTCGGCGCAGCTGCTTGTCGCGAAAGTCGTCACGAAGTCTCGGGCGATCCCTGTCGAGGCGGAAGCAAAGGCAATTCGCTGGGCTGTCGACAACGGAGCGCGTGTCATCAACATGAGCCTCGGCGGGATCCGCGACCCGCTCGATCCGGAACGTGACACGTACTCGAGGCTGGAGGCCGACGCGGTCGCGTATGCGGTCTCGAACGGGGTCGTCGTCGTCGCTGCCGTTGGTAACTCCGACCAGGCGCCGTCCAGCCCGTGGAAGTACGCGAGCTATCCGGCGGCACTTCCGCATGTTCTCGGCGTCAGCGCGATGACCGAGACCGGCGCGATCCCGACGTTCTCGAATCGCGACCCGATCTACAACGACATCGCAGCTCCCGGGCTGCGGATCCTGTCGGCGCTTCCGCGACCGCTCACGTCGCGGTTTCCCGCCTGCTCGGAGCAGGGGTACTCGAGCTGTGGCCCAGACGAGTACCGCGAGGCGCAGGGGACGTCGTTCGCCGCACCACAGGTGAGTGCGGCGGCTGCCGTTCTGCTCAGCCTCCGACCGACCCTGTGGCCGGAGCAGGTCACGTCGATCCTCCAGCAGACGACCGTCGACCTCGACGCGTCGACGGGCTGCGCGGCGTGCGGTTCGGGTCGAGATGCGTACTCGGGTTGGGGCCGGCTCGACGTTGCGGCGGCGATCGCGGCGCTCTCGAGGCACTTGCCCGAGCGGGACTTCTACGAGACGAACGACGACCTCGGCTCGAGGGCGTACACGGCATACGGATCGAACCGGCGCATCCAGGCGACGGTCGACTTCTGGGACGACCAGGACGACGTCTACGCGATCGAGCTCGGCCGAAACCAGCCGGTCTACGTGGGTCTGACCGGCGCTGACGCCGGCGTCGATCTGGGTCTCGCCTTCTGGCTTCCGCAGGCGCGATCGATCGAGCGCGTCGCAGACTTCCGCTACCGCGTCCGGACCTCTGCTCGCAGCGGCTCTCGCCAGTACCTGTCGTACAAGCCGAGCCTGGGCGGGACGTTCTACATCCAGGTACGCATGTCGAGCCCTGGCGCGACGCGCTACCGGCTCACCATCGTCAAGGGCTGAGCAGTTTGTGCGCAAGACCGGGATCCGCGAGTGCGGATCCCGGTCGCGCTCAAGATCCCTGAAGCCGTCTGCTTCGCAGCCGGGTGTTCGCGACTCTCTACAGCAACTCCTCGTTCGGAACGTCGCGCAGGACGCGCGCCGGGTTCCCGACGACGATCACGCGCGGTGGCACGTCCTTCGTGACGACCGCGCCGGCACCGACGAACGCCTCCTCGCCGATCTCGATTCCGGGACAGAGAATCGCGCCTCCGCCGACACGCGCGCCACGCCGGATGGTCGGCCCTGCGATGAGGTCGTGGCGGGCATCCGTGCGCCCCATGAAGTTGTCGTTGGTCGTCACGACGCACGGGGCGATGAAGACGTGCTCCTCGAGCGTCGAGTAGGCGGTGATGTACGCGTCGGCCTGGATCGTCGTCAGCGCGCCGATCGTCGTGTCGTTCTCGACGAGCGAGCCGCGGCCGAGGACGACGTCGTCGCCGATCGTCACGCGTTCGCGCACGCACGACTGGTCGCCGAGGATCACCCGTGCCCCGATCCGCGAACCGGCGAACACGATCGCTCCGGTCGAGACGATCGTGCCGTCACCGATCTCCGTGGGCGGCAGCGGCTCACGCTTCGCCGTCGACCGCGGCGAGAGCGCCGGCTGTTTTCCGACGACCGCGTTCTCGAGCACCTTCACGTCGTCTCCGAGCACCGTCCCCGGGTAGACCGTCGCGGTCGGGTGGATCTCAGCTGCCATTCAGCGACATCGTGAGCATGTCGAGCGCGCGGACGACGCGGGCACCGTCCTCCGCGACCTTCTTGCGGTCGCCTTCACCGGAGATGAGGCGGAGAAACTCGCGGCACTCGAGCCTGAGCGGCTCGTCGGTGGCGATCTTGGGAATGTGGATGTCGCCCGTACGAGTCTGCCACTCGCCGTACGTGTTCACTGGCTTCCAGGGTGACTTCTCGTACACCGTGACCTTGCGGTCGAGCTCCATGTCGTCGAAGACGGCCATCTTCTCGGTGCCGACCACGGTCATCTTGCGCATCTTGTGCGGGTCGAGCCAGGAGAGATGCATGTGTGCGATGCGGCCCGACGGGAAGCGCAGGTAACAGAAGACGACGTCTTCGACACCCGGCTGCAAGAAGTCGCGCCCTTGCGCGGTCACGTCCACGGGATCCTCGTCCAGCAGGAAGAGGATCACGGAGAGGTCGTGGACGCCGAGCGACCAGAGCGCGTTCTCGTACGGGCCGAATGCGGCCGAGATTCTGGCGGTTGCCGTACACGCAGAGCACCTCGCCCAGAGCACCCGAGTCGACGAGCTCCTTCAGCTTCTGCACGCCGGGGTGGTAGAGGAGCAGGTGCCCGGGCATGAGCACGAGGTCGCGTTCGTCCGCGATCGCCACGAGCTCGTCGATCTCGGCCGCGGTCATCGCGGGCGGCTTCTCCACGAACACGTGCTTGCCGGCCTCGAGCGCGGCCTTCGCGAGCTCGTAGTGGGTCGGGACGGGCGTCGCGATGACGACCGCGTCGAGCTCTGCGTCGCCGAGCATCTCCTCGAAGCTGTCGGCCCAGCGCGCCTGCGGATACCGCGCCTGGAACTCCTCGTGCTTGCCGTTCGCGGGATCGCAGAGCCAGGCGAGCTCGGTGAGGTCGCCGAAGTTCCGCGCCAGGTTCTTCCCCCACTCTCCGAGGCCCGCCTGGCCGACGCGGACGCTCACAGCTTCCAGACCTTGTCCGAGCGCCGCCCCTTCGCGCCCGTGGCGTTTCGCAGGTCGACCACGAGCACGGACTCGTCGACGAGCGTGCTGTAGTCGATCCCGGAGTGGTTCGTGACGACGACGACACAGTCGTACGCGGCGGGCTCGAGCGGCGACGAGTGCATCGTGAGCCCGTTCTCGACGAACGACGGAACGTGGGGGTCGTGGTAGGCGACGTCCGCACCGGCGTTCTCGAGGAGCGCGATGAGCTTGACCGCGGGCGACTCGCGGGTGTCCGCGATGTCGGGCTTGTACGCGACGCCGAGCACGAGGATCTTCGAGCCGGAGAGCGAGCGCTGGCGAACGTGGTTCAGTGCCTGGGAGACGAGCGAGCGACAGAAGTACGGCATCGACTCGTTGACCTTCCCTGCGAGCTCGATGAACTCGGTGTAGAAGCCGAACTCGCGCGCCTTCCAGGTGAGGTAGAAGGGATCGATCGGGATGCAGTGGCCTCCGAGACCCGGCCCCGGCTTGAACGACATGAAGCCGAACGGCTTCGTCGCGGCGGCCTCGACGACCTCCCAGACGTCGATGTCCATCCGGTCGCAGAGCTGCGCGAGCTCGTTGACGAGCGCGATGTTCACCGAGCGGAAGATGTTCTCGAGGAGCTTCGTCAGCTCGGCTGCCTCGGGCGACGAGACCGGGTGCACCGTGTCGATTGCCGCCGAATAGAGCGCGACGGCCGCGGCGGTCGAGCCCTCGTCGATCCCGCCCACGACCTTCGGAACGGTCTTCGTCGTCCAGTCCTCGCGGCCTGGGTCGACGCGTTCCGGGGAGAAGGCCAGGTGGAAGTCCGTACCGGCAGTGAGGCCGCTTCCGCGCTCGAGAATCGGCTGGACCTGCTCGCGCGTCGTTCCCGGGTAGGTGGTCGACTCGAGCACGACGAGATGTCCCTTGCGGAGGCGCATCGCGATCTGTTCCGCCGCCGACACGAGGATGCGCAGATCCGGCTCGCGCTGGCGCGAGAGCGGCGTCGGGAGCGCGACGAGAATCGCGTCGGCCTCCCGCAGCTCGTCGTAGTCGGTCGTCGCGGCGATGAGGCCCACCTCGACGAGGGGCTTGAGAACCTCCGTCGGGACGTCCTCGATGTAGCTCTCGCCGGCCTCGAGTTGCGCGACGCGATCGGCATCGACGTCGACGAGCAGCACGGAGGTGCCGGCATCGGCAAAGGTGCGAGCGAGAGGCAGGCCGACGTAGCCCGCCCCGACGATGGCGACGTCGCGCTTCATCGGCTCGGGATCGTAGCGGCGAGCACCTGCGCGATTCTCTCCGACGCGTGCCCGTCGCCGTACAGGACCGGTCGGTTCGGGGGGAGCGACGCATTCGCGACGGCCGCCGCGAGCGCTGCCGGATCGTCATCGACGAGCACGTTCGCGCCGGTCGCCACCGTGTCGACCCACTCCGTCGAAGGCCTGACGGTCACGCACGGCACGCCGTACCAGTACGCCTCCTTCTGCAGGCCACCCGAGTCCGTCACGATCACGCGCGCCTGCGATGCAAGCGAGGCGAGCTCGAGGTAGCTGAGAGGCTCGATGAGTCGCACGTGCGGGCCTAGTGCGAGACCCTCCTCCTGCAAGCGAGCTCGTGTGCGCGGATGAACGGGGAAGACGACCATCTCGTCGATCCGGTTCAGGCCGTCGACGATCCGTCCGAGACGCGGTTGCTCGACGTTCGCCTGGCGGTGAATCGTCGCGATGACGTAGCTACGCGGCTCGTGGGGGACGGGAAAGGCCGCGCGCGCCAGCGGTGCGAAGAGCCGGCTCGCGTCGGCCATGACGTCACCGACGACGTAGATTCGTCCCAGCACCCCCTCGCCCTCGAGCGTGCGCTTCGATCGGTCGTCGGGGCAGAACAGGAGCCAGGAGAGGCGGTCGGCTTCGATCCGGTTGTGCTCCTCCGGCATCGAGAGGTCGCCACTTCGCAGCCCGGCCTCCACGTGGGCGAGCGGGATCGACGCGTCTGCCGCGGCCTTCGCGCCGGCGAGCGTCGAGTTCGTGTCGCCGTAGACGAGGACGATGTCGGGCGACTCCGCGGCGATCCGCTCGGCGATCGCGGGTTGCATCCGCGCCGTGTCCGAGGTGTGCAGATCGAGACGGTAGCGCGGCTGGGCGAGGCCGAGCTGGTCGAAGAAGACCTGCGACATCACGTGGTACCAGTGCTGGCCCGTGTGGAGCACGACCTCGTCGATCCCCGCCTCGCGCAGTGCAGCTGAGAGCGGTGCTGCCTTGATGAACTGCGGGCGGTTGCCGACGACGGTGAAGACCTTCACGCGACGAAGCCTACGAACGCGAGGCGACTACGGCTGACGGGCCGGACAAATGCCGCCGGATGCTGACCCGAGTACACTGGAACTCCCATAGCTCCTCCTCCCGTCGTGACCCAGTCCTGAGCCATTGCGCCGGACGAGCGGAAAGAGAGAGACGCTGTGCCCTCACCTTTCGTCACTGTTCGCTACCCCGACGGCGCCTGGGAGCTCGCTCTCAGCGAGAAGGTCCCGAAGGTCGGGGATACGCTGAAGCGGAGCGGCGGAAAATGGATCGTTGCAAAGGCCACCGAGGACACGAGCGGGCACATCATCGTGACGTGGCGGTCCGCGCCGCGGTCCGGTTGACGTCTCGCCAACCGTCTAGGCTGCGCTCATGAGCAAGAGTTCTGACAAGCCGAAGAAGCAGCAGAAGCAAAAGCCGCAGAAGTCGCTCAAGGAGCGACGCAGCGAGAAGCGCGCGGCCAAGAAGCTCGGATCAAGCTCGCTTCTCCCTGCAGACAAGTAGAGGTCCGAACGCAACCACGCGATGGGCCGTCAGCACAGCGGACGGATTGCCGGACGCTCGGCTGCGGGGAGACGCTCGGTCACCGCTTCACCCGTTCGGCAATCCGAAGGCCGGGCCGGCCGCGTATCTCCTCCTCGGGGAAGAGGGGAAGCGGAGAACGCAAGCCAGCCCGGCAGAGTCGGCTTCGTTCCGCCGTGCGACCGTCCTCCATCTGACATCGAACGTCTGTACGCTCGAACGCGTGGTTCCAGACGACGAGTTCATGACGATGGTCGCGGACGCAAATCGTTTCCGCACCGAAGTCGGCAAGCTCGGAATGGCCGGCACCGACATCGACTCGAACGTGCGAGCACGGCTGTACTGGAATCCAAAGGTCCAAGATCTTCCGGTCGGTCAAGGGGCGCTCGCCGACGAGATCCATGCGCTCCTCGACGACTCGAGGCTCTCGGCGGCCCAGGCGGCTCAACTCGAGCGCGAGTACTTCCCGCCGCGCTGGCATCCGTGAGCGCCGGTCGAGGAGGCGCTGACTCACCTGCGCCGAACCAATGGCGAGAGACTGTGGTTACCAGCGGATACCACTCGCGTTTCCACTTCCCGCACAGACGCATGCAGGTCGAGTTCACCGTCGAGGTTCCGCTCGAGGGGGACGTCGTCCTGGAGGACTGGATCGTTTCGAAATCCGACGTCTGCAAAGGGGAGGACGTCGTCGACGGTAAGCGCATCTACTTCGACGTTTGGGTCGAGCGAGCGCCGAAGTAGACCCCGACGGGTGAGCGAGGGGCTCGTCTAACTCAGCTAGCCGGAGTCGGCCCGAAAGAGGGGGTTCATCCAGACCTTTGACGAGGCTACGGCGCCCAGGAGCCAGGCTAGTCTCGAGTCGGGGGAGGGCGCTCGGAGCCGACCCGAGAGCGGGCGGTCTTGTGCGGCGAGGCCGGAGGCGATCGGAGTCGGCTCCGACTATCCGATCAATCGGTTCCTCGTGCCCGGCAGGTGATCGTCGCGAAGGGCCGATCAGCAATAGCCAGGCCGACTACGCATGGGGCGCTTCCGAGCTGAGGGGAACGGAAGTGCCGAGAACGGCCTGGCAGGTCGTTCGTGCCCAATGCGGAGAACCGAGAAACACGCGTCCGGTCGTCGGCCGGTCCGGGTACGGTCTTCGCGTGCCCGACACGCCGATCCTGATTCTTCGGTTCCCAGACGGCGATGTCGAGTGGCGAACTACGCGCGGACCGCTTCCTATCGGGGCGCAACTTCGCGCCCGCGGCTGCCTCTGGCGTATACGAGAGTACGCAGACAGCGGAGCCGCGATTCTCGAGTCTGCCGACGTGCCGGGAGCGGGCACAGCCGGAAGCCCGGCGGTGAACCCCAGCCCGATCGGAGATGAGCCACTGACGGTCGAGGTTCTCGCCGCAGCCTGACGCTACGCCGAGTGCAGGGTGTGTGGGTCGAGGCCGATTGCTTCGGCTCCGCGAGACGTGAGTACGTAGAACGTGGGGTCGGGCGCCAGCGGAGCGCGGCGCGACTGCGTGGTCCGACGCGGCCGAGCGAGTTCGGCTCGAACGAGGACCTCGACGTCGTACGCTGGAAAGCGGTCGGCAACCTGCTCAGCCGTCTTCCCGTCGTCGCCGATGAACTCGAGCACCTCGCGATCAGCGTCTTCCATACGAACGACGGTACTACCGTGGAGGCACTGCTGGTAGCACGGGCACGTCGCCGACCGTTCGTGCGAACCCAGGCTGCGGGGTCGTCGCCGACCTCGGAGAGGGCCTGCGCGGCCTCTCGCACGATCGCTTCGGAGCCGGCAACAAGGATGGCAGTACCTTCCCAGCGGTGGCTGTGGTCGGCGACGACAATGCGGCCGTCCGTCTCGTCCCCAGCCGTCATGCGATGAGGATGCTAGGAGTGAGGTCCTTCCTCACCCCCTCAGCTTGCGGCCAGTCCCTCACAGCGATCAATCCCTCAGGCGATTCGACGAAGACGACCCTTCTCGTCTTCGGCGGCGAGCGCAGCGTCGATGAGCGCATCCACCGCCTGCCGTCCGCGATGTGGATCGTTCGGAGAAAGGAGCTGCTCGAGGGTCTCGCGTTGTTGGTTACGCGGCATGAGCTTGAGGAGGGTCGCTGCCTTCTCCGTGAGATCGCCGTCCGCTGGCTCACGCAACTGCATCGGTGCGGGACGTGTAGCTCCGTACTGAGCAACCCGCGCGGCAAGGCCGCTGACCTCGAACTCGTCGCCCTTCTCAGCGCGCCATCTCACGGGCTCGCCCCCTCGTCTCGACGCGTCGGAACGGACGCTAGTCGTGCAATCCGTCGCCGACAGTGGACGTGTCGCAGTCCATGACCGCCATGTAACCGCCCCCGCAGGACGGCATCGCAGTCACGGGTCAGCGCCACGGACAAAAGCTCCAACCAGGCTCAAGGGCATTTCTGTTCACGCGCGCACTCGGATGACCTCTCCTCGGGGCGAAGTCTCTGCCGCCCGGTCAACCTCCTCCACCTCACCGGGCCGCTACCATTGCGTCCCCGAGCCTCTCTTTCGCCTTGACCGCACCGGCCATTGCGCCGAGGGCGGCGGAAGCGAGGTACCAATGCAGGTCACACGCAGCTTGTCCGCGAGGATCCGGAAGTGGTTGGGTCTGCTCGGCAAGAGACCGGCCAAAGTGCCATACGGCGCTGGCGCCTGGAGCCGCTGAGGGATTGCTGCCCAGATGATCGAGAACCTTCCAAGGAACCTCTCACTGCTCGACCACAACGAGCTTCGAGATGCGAGGCACGATCGTGACGAGCGCATGTCGCTCCTCTTCCGCAGCTGGCCGTCGCTGAGCAAGATCGAGTTGCGGGAACTCAGGACGCTGAACGACGAGCGCCAGCGGCTTGCGAAGCACGTCGGGATCCTTCGAGGGCTCCACGCACTCCGAGCCTCCTGACTCGCATGCCCCGGCCCTGCGGGAAGAAGGTTGTCGCCCGCGAGCTGGTTTGAGTTGGCACCGCAGGGTCCGCACGGGGCGGCTGCTGAAGGCGCGCCGAGCGGTCAGGCAGCTTCAAGCTCGGCGATTGGCGACAGGTGTAGCCGCCGGGCGATCCCAATCGAGGGGATGGCCCACAACGTCGTGTACCGAGGCGGCCGCATGAAGCTCATCGACCAGATTAGGGGTTGGTAGGTTGCGGCGTTCCGTCTACAGGGACGGGTCCTGGAGCGCCGCCCGCCGCTTCCAACACTCGAGATGCTCGGTGACGCGCGAATCGACGGCCGAGTTCTCCGCTCGCACGTGTGCGCGCTTGCTCGGGCTCACGGCGTTCGAGGTGCCGGAGGGGGATGTCGCGCCGGAACTCTGTCCTGCGAGGACGATCGCGGGTACCGCGAGGAGTGCGACTGCGACGAGCACGACGACGCCCACGATCAAGATCCTTGCTCTCGTCATCGCCATGCAAGGTACGCCTGTCGCCGGTCGCTGGTCAAGTCACCTGCCATGATCGAACGCGTCTAACGGACCATGCGCTCAACGGCCATGAGCCGGTTCCGCGCATCGAGGGCCGCAACCTTGTACGACTCGGCCAGCGTCGGGTAGTTGAAAACGGTGTCGACGAGGTAGTCGACTGTCCCGTTCAAGCCCATCACGGTCTGTCCGATGTGAATCAACTCGGTCGCGTTCGTGCCGAGAACGTGGACGCCGAGGATCGTGTGGTCTTCCCGTGAGACGAGGAGCTTCAGCAGCCCGTGCGTGTCGCCCAAGATGTGCCCCCGCGCAAGCTCGCGATAGCGGGAGATGCCGACCTCATACGAGACGGCTGCTTCCGTCAGTTCCTCTTCCGTGCGACCGACGTAGCTGATCTCGGGGATCGTGTAGATGCCGATCGGCAGCAGCTCGCTCATCGAAGCGTCTTCACCGAAGGCGTGTGCGGCGGCGAGGCGGCCTTGCTCCATCGAGGTGGCGGCGAGCGCCGGCCAGCCGACGACATCACCCGCCGCGAAGATGTGCTCGACTGCCGTCCGGTAGTCAGGACCGACGGCGATCCGACCGCGCTCATCAGCCTCGAGGCCGGCTCGCTCGAGCTCGAGGTCCTCCGTCTCCCCTTGGCGACCGGCGGCGTAGAGGACGACCTCAGAGGCGATCTGCTTGCCGCTTGCGAGCTGCGTCAGCGCGCCTTCGGCGTGGCGCTCGACAGCCGTCACCTCTTCACCCAGGCGGAAGACGACACCGACGTCACGCAGGTGGTACTGCAGACCCTCGGTGATCTGAGCGTCGCAGAACTCGAGCAGGCGCACCCGTTTCTCGACGACCGTGACCTTCGCGCCGAGCGCGGCAAACATCGAGGCGTACTCGATGCCTATCACTCCTGCCCCGACAACGACAGCGGAGTGCGGGATCCGGTCGAGGTGGAGCAGACCGTCGGAGTCGAGGATCGTCTTGTCGTCGAACTCCACCTCGGGTGGGTGCGCCGGGCGCGTCCCGGTGGCGATGACCACCCTGTCGGCACTGATCCGCCGCTCTTCGTCACCCGACACCAAGACGGTATGCGAGTCGAGGAAGCGAGCGCTCCCGTGGACGATTTGGACGTGATTTCGCTGGAGCTGGTCGCGGACGACGTCGACCTCGCGGTCGATGACGCCCTTCGTTCGCAGCCAGAGGTCTTCGACCGTGATCTCTTCCTTCACGCGGTAGCTCTGGCCGTAGGTCGCCCTCTGGCTCAACCCCGTCAGGTACACGATTGCTTCGCGGAGCGTCTTCGATGGGATCGTCCCCCAGTTGACCGACACGCCGCCGAGCTCACGACGCTCCACAAGCGCGACGGTACGTCCGAGCTTCGCCGCCTGAATCGCAGCCCTCTGGCCGGCCGGTCCGGATCCGATGACGAGAAGGTCGTAGTCAGTGCTCAATGCTTGCTCCCGCCTGGGTCTTCGCGACCTCTGCTCGCGCGACAGGCAGCCGACGCCGTGCTCATGCTGTTTGGCCGTGGAGGCGAGCACGCCAGACCGAAGTGGATTGCTGACTGCTCTGACGACAGAGCACTTCACCCTGCAGAGCACCCGCGCGGCGACGATTACCGAGAGTCTCGGCCGGTCGACGATCTACCTCGGCAGCCTCTCCGCGAGCCTTGTTGCGCTTGCGCTGATCGCGCGGGGCGAGCGCACCGATGACCTCCGTCTCAGCGCACTCGTGATCCTGCCCGCACTCGTCTTCCTCGGCACGGCGACGTTCGTACGGATTCTCGAGACGGGCATCGAAGACGCGATCTGCGCGCAAGCGATCAACCGGATTCGGCACTACTACCTCGAGCTCGCGGGCGAGGACCGCCGCTACTTCCTTCTCGGCGGTCACGACGACATGGAGGGAGCACTCGCGAACATGGGCATTGTCGCGTCTCCCTGGAGACCGTTCTTCAGCGTTGCGGGCGTTATAGGGCTGATCAATAGCATGGTGGCGGGCGCGCTGGTCGGCGTCGCGCTGGATGCTCTTGCCCCGCGATCGATCGCCCTGCTTGGAGCGTTCGCGGTGGTCGCGATTGCCTTTGCCGGTCACTATCGGTTCGGCTATCAGCGGTTTCTTCGCGCGCTCGAGAGCATCGAGCCGATCTTTCCGACCGAGAAGGCAACGGAACCTGATCGCTCGTAAACGCGCCTCACCTCCACAGACGGAGGTGGCTTGGCCTCTCAGCGCATGCCTCGGTCGCTTTCCACTGACCCCGCCGAAGCCAGTTCCACTCGAAGAGGCATCAACCTCAGATCTCGATACTGGCAGTCGAGCGCCTCGCGCAGTAGCCTCTCCGCAGCACAATTGGTCCGGCAGTTCCAGACGCGGCCGATGTAGCGCGTTGCCCAACCGGACTCCACGCAGAGCGCACCGGAAGGAGCCACGAGGCGTGTCATTTTCCACCGAGGGTCTCGCACGCGCATGCGCCGGTCGTGCAAAACGAACGCTTGCGCTATGGCTCATCGCCGTGCTCGTCTCGTTCTTCGTGATTGCGCTCCTTCTTGGAAACGCGCTGACGAGCGAAGGCGACGTCACGAGCAACCCCGAGTCCAAGCAGGCGGAGGAACTCATCCGCGAGAGCTTCCCTCCCCAGCCGACCCCGAGTGAAATCGTGATCGTGCGCTCGGATCGCTACACGGTCGACGACCCTGCTTTCCAGGCCAAGGTGCAAAGTCTCGGCGAGCGCGGGGAGGAGCTCGGCGTCGTTGCGGAAGCGCAGAGCTATTACGCCTCTGATGACCAGTCCCTCGTCTCGCAGGATCGCCACGCGACGATGGTGCTGCTCGTGATGCGTAGCGACGAGATTGCTCCAGTGGTCGACCTCGTGAAGTCGGAGGACGGACAGGACGGCTTTCAGGTTGCGATCACCGGCTCTCTGACGGCCGACGCCGACTTCGAGAAGCTCTCCGAAGAAGACCTGCAGAAGGGCGAGCTGCTGATCGGGCTGCCAGCCGCGCTGATCATCCTCCTGCTCGTATTCGGGGCGGTCGTGGCGGGTCTCGTGCCGGTCCTGCTCGGCCTCTTGTCAATCGTGATCGCAGTTGCCTTGACCGCTCTCGTCGGTCAGGTGTTCGAGGTCTCGTTTTTCGTCGTGAACATGATCACGGCGATGGGCCTCGCCCTTGGAATCGACTACGCGCTCTTCATTCTTTCGCGCTACCGGGAGGAGCGCGGACGCGGATTGGAGAAAGTCGACGCGATCGTCGCGTCCGGGGCGACTGCGAGCCGGGCTGTTCTCTTCAGCGGCATCGCGTTCGTGCTCGCGATGTGCGGCATGCTCCTAGTGCCCGACACAATCTTGCGGAGCCTCGCCCTGGGCGCGATCCTCGTAGGCATCGTCTCGGTGCTCGCGGCGCTGACGCTCCTGCCCGCAGTGCTGAGCTTGCTCGGCGACCGGGTGAACGCGCTGAAGATCCCCGTAATCGGACGCAGGGCGATCGCCAGTGCAGGCTCCGAGGGGCGCTTCTGGTCGGCGCTCGTCCACGGAGTCATGAAACGACCACTGGTGAGTCTGGTTGCCGCGACTGCGCTCCTGCTCGCGTTCACCGTTCCCGTGCTGGCCATCGACACGGGGTTCTCGGGGCTCAGTACGCTGCCCGACCGGTTCCCGTCCAAGCAGGGCTTCGACGCGCTGAACCGCGACTTCCCAGGTGCCGGTGTAGACCCAGCACTCATTGTCGTCCAGGGCGACGTGTCCTCGGAACCGGTCCGGTCCGCGATCGAGCAGCTCGAGGCGAGCCTTGCCGATCAGGATGCGTTCGGCGAATCGACACGGGAGGAATCGGCAGGCGCTGACGTCGTCGTGGTCTCGGTTGACGTTGCAGGAGATCCCGACGGGTCGGAGGCGACGAGTGCGATCCGGCACTTGCGCGCCGACCTGATCCCACAGGCGTTCGGCGATCTCGACACCACCGTCCTCGTTGGCGGAACGACCGCCGAGGATGTGGACTACTTCGACATCGTCGGCAGCTGGCTGCCGATCGTGCTCGCGTTCGTGCTCGGCCTTAGCTTCATTCTTCTGACCGTCGCATTCCGCTCGATCGTCATCCCCGCAGTCGCGATCGCGCTCAACCTACTGGCGGTCGGGGCCGCTTACGGATTGCTCGTGCTCGTCTTCCAGAAAGGCATCGGGAACGAGCTCTTCGGCTTTCAACAGGTCGACACGATCGAGGCCTGGGTGCCCCTCTTCCTCTTCTCCGTCCTCTTCGGGCTCTCGATGGACTACCAGGTGTTCCTCCTCAGCCGGATCAAGGAGCGCTACACGCAGACCGGCGACACCGCTGGCTCGGTCGCTTTCGGGGTGGGTTCGACTGCGCGGCTCATCACCGGCGCCGCGCTCATCATCATCGCCGTGTTCAGCGGCTTCGCGGCCGGAGACTTGGTCATGTTCCAGCAGATGGGCTTTGGAGTGGGCGTGGCCCTCCTCGTGGACGCCACGATCGTCCGTTGCGTTCTCGTTCCGGCGAGCATGAAGCTCCTCGGCGAGCACAACTGGTACCTCCCCTCATGGCTGCGCTGGATCCCGGAGGTTCACGTCGAAGGACAGGCTTCCGCGGAACTGCCGGAACCAACCGCAAGTCCACGAGAGAGGCCCACTGCAGCGCCAACGGCCTAGGTGCGACCGTTAAGACGTTCGGTTGGGTGGGCTTAGAGCGTAGGACCTACAGGGCGGTGAGTACGAATATCCGTGTTTGCAGGCACTTCTCGTATGGGCCGTGAAGGATTCGAACCTTCGACCTTGGGATTAAGAGTCCCCTGCTCTACCAACTGAGCTAACGGCCCGCGGCGGGCAGTGTAGCCCCGCGTTTACGGCTTCAGGCCGGTGCAGCCGCGGAGCGAGCGCCACGACGCGAGCTCGTTCCGACGGGCCGATCCCGTCAGCGGGCGCGGGACGCCATCCACGATCCGCGCAGGCACCCAGCGGTACGAGACGACGCGGCGTCCGTCGACGGTCACGAGCAGGACACCGGTCTGCGTGGAGAGCTCGCTCGTCCCGTACCAGACGAAGTTTCCGAGGCCGTAGCCGACGAGTGCCTCGCCCATTCGACCCGCTCCCTGAACGCGGTGGGCGTGCCCTCCGACCACGACGTCCGCGCCTGCGGCAACCAGCTGCCTGGCGAGCGTACGTTGGTCGGTCGACGGGCACTGCTGGAGCTCGATGCCCCAGTGGAGGAAGACGACGACCGTGTCCGAGGTCTTCCGTGCGGCACGCACCTCCTGCAGCAGTCTGGGTACGTCCTTCGCCGATGCGAGACCTGGTTTCCCCGGCCCTGCCGTCCAGGCCGAGATGAGCTCGTCGTCGAGCACCTGCGTCGCGCCGATGACCGCGATCCGCTGGCCGTTGATCGTACGGCGGAACGGACGGTACGCCTGCTTCGCGTTCAGGCCGATGCCGATCACCGGAAACCGGTAGCTCCTCGCCGCATCGAGCGAGTCGCGAAGACCGGCTTCGCCGTAGTCGAGGCCGTGGTTGTTGGCCATCGAGGCCACGTCGATACCTCCTCCGCGAAGCGCCGCGAATGCACTGGCGGGCGTGCGGAACACGAACGCCTTCGACGTCGGGGAACCTCTGGTTGTGACGGCTGTCTCGAGGTTCACGACCGACAGATCGGCCTGGCGAAAGATCGGCTCGATCGGATCGAGCATGCCTCCGGCGTCGGCTACCAGCTTCGTTGCGAGGACGCCCTCGAAGTGCACATCGCCGCCGAACGCGAGGACGACGGGCGTCCCTTGCGGTCGCGCTGTGGCTGCCGGCGTCTCGCTCACGCGTGGCGAGGTCTCTTCACCGGTGCTGAACACCGCGCCGGCGAGCATTGCCGCGGTCAGCGCGAGGAGAACCGCGGCGAGCGCGAGCTTGGCGAGCCGTGCCACCAAGCCACGATAGCCGCGCACTCCTCGGAGAACGCAAGAGGCCGGGCATCGTGCCCGGCCCACTGGAATGCGGTTGCCTTGCGTCTCATCGAGTGAATCCTCCAGATGTCGAGGTGACGGACGCGCGAATTCGGCTGGACTCGCGAGACGGTTCGACTCCCACGACCGCCAACCCTTGGAGTAGGCTCGGAGCCGGTGCGCAAGGGGATCGTGCAGCTGGTCGCGATCGGCGTCGTGATTGGCGTTGCCGTCACGCTCGTCGCGGTCCTCTTCCAGTGGCTCCCGGAATCCGCGAGCGAGGAGTTCGACCGGATTCAGGACCTCTACTGGTTCGCGACGTGGATGTCCGTCGTCATATTCGCGGTCGTGGCAGCAGTGGTCGTTTTCTCCGTCTGGAAGTGGCGCGTGCCACCCGACGACGACTCCGAAGGCCCCCCGATCCACGGCCACACCGGCCTCGAGATCGCCTGGACTGCGATCCCCGCGATCCTCGTGATCGCACTCGGAATCGTCAGCGCGGTCGTGATGTCGGAGAACGGAAACGCCCGCGCCAACGCGCTCCAGGTGAAGGCGATCGGCCAGCAGTTCGCCTGGAGGTTCGAGTACCCGGACCACGGCGACTTCCAGTCCGGTGAGCTCGTCCTCCCGGTGAGGCAGCAGGCGCAGTTCACCATGGAGGCCGTCGACGTGCTCCACTCCTTCTGGGTACCGGAGTTCGGACAGAAGATGGACGCCGTGCCCGGAATCGAGACGACGATCCTGGTCACGCCGACTCGCACGGGTGACTTCGCGGTCGTTTGCGCCGAGCTCTGCGGGCTCGGCCACGCGACCATGCGGGCGAAGGCGCGCGTCGTCACGCAGGAAGAGTTCGAGGCCTGGATCGAGGAGCAGCGCGCGTGACCGCGACGCACCACGAGCCGAGTCACCAGGAGTTCCCCAGCCACTTCGAGCCCCCGCACGGCGCGACGTGGAAGGCGTTCTTCGGCCCGGGCCTCCTGCGCGGAGCCTGGATGGCGGGACTCGGGTTCGTCCTCGGGATGCTCCTCGTCATCCTCCTGCGCGCCTGGTGGGGCTGGGAACCGCTCTGGAACACCGAGGTGATCCTGGTCGTCGGCGGGATGGTCTTCGCGCCGATCTTCTTCCTCGGCGGCATCGGCGCCTTCGACTATTGGCTCCACTACATCTCGGGTCGCCCGACGCAGCCGGAGGATCACTCGGGTCACGGCGCGCGGACGTGGAAGGACTACTTCCGCGTGAACACGGACCACAAGGTCATCGGGATCCAGTACCTCGTCACGACGTTCGTCTTCTTCACGATCGGCGGGCTCATGGCGATGTTCTTCCGCGCCGAGCTCGCGCAGCCGGGCCTCCAGTTCGTCGACTCGCAGACGTTCAACGGCCTCGTGTCGGTGCACGCGACGCTGATGATCTTCCTCTTCATCATCCCGGCGTTCGCCGGGCTCGCGAACTTCGCCGTGCCGCTCATGCTCGGCGCGCCGGACATGGCGTTCCCGCGGCTGAATGCCCTCTCGTTCTGGCTCCTGCCGATCGCCGGGCTCATGTTCGTCGCGAGCTTCCTCGCGCCAGGCGGCGCCTTCGGAGCCGGCTGGACGGGCTACGCGCCGCTCGCCGAAGGGCAGCCGCTCGGCCAGACCTTCTTCAACATGGGCGTCCAGTGGGCCGGGGCGTCGTCGATCCTGACGGCCCTCAACTTCCTGGTGACGATCATCACGATGCGGGCTCCCGGGATGACGTTCTGGCGCATGCCGCTCCTCGTCTGGGCGAACTTCACGACGTCACTGCTCGTCGTGCTCGCAACGCCGTTCATCGCCGGCTCCCAGTTCTTCGTGATGTTCGACCGGATCATGCACACGAGCTTCTTCGTGCCCGAGGGCGGCGGCTACGTGCTCGGCTACCAGCACATCTTCTGGTTCTACAGCCACCCGGCCGTCTACATCATGATGCTGCCCGGCTTCGGGATCGTCTCCGAGGTCATCTCGTCGATGTCACGCAAGCCGATCTTCGGCTACCGCTTGATGGCGCTCTCGCTCCTCGGGATCCTCGTGCTCGGCTTCTCCGTCTGGGCGCACCACATGTTCGTCGCAGGCATGGCCGACTGGCTGCGCGTCCCGATGATGATCACGACGCTGCTGATCGCGATTCCGACCGGGATCAAGGTGTTCTCGTGGATCGCCACGCTCTGGCGCGGCCGGATCCATCTGACGACGCCGATGCTGTTCGCGCTCGGGTTCGTGACGATGTTCGTCATCGGCGGACTCTCCGGGATCTACCTCGGGTCGGTCCCGATCGACATCGCCGCGTCGGACACGTACTTCATCGTCGCGCACATCCACTACGTGCTCTTCGGCGGCTCGGTGTTCACCATCTACGCCGGCGTCTACTACTGGTTCCCGAAGATGACCGGCCGGATGTACTCGGAGACGCTCGGCAAGTGGCACTTCTGGCTGACCTTCCTCAGCTTCAACGCGACCTTCTTCCCGATGCACTACGTCGGCCTGCGAGGGATGCCACGCCGTGTCTTCGACTACGACTCGGCCTTCGGGAACCTCAATCTCTTCATCTCCATCGCGTCCTTCGTGCTCGGGGCCTCGTTCGTCCTGTTCGTCTACAACATGATCGTCAGCTGGCAGCGCGGCCCGATCGCCGAGGCCAACCCGTGGCACGCGCGCACGCTCGAGTGGCAGGTCTCCTCGCCGCCTCCGATCTTCAACTTCGACGAGATCCCGCAGGTCGTCGGCGGCCCGTACGAGTACGGCGTCCCTGGCGCCCGGCATGCGATTCTGAGCCCCGGCAAGGAGGCTCAGCGCGAGGCGGAGGAGGTGCACGTGTGACGGACGTCACGTCGGTCCTCGTCGTCGCGAACGAGACACTTGTCGGGACGGAGCTCGTCGACACGCTGCTCGGCCGCGCCGAGCACGGCCCGATCCGCGTTTCCGTGGTCGCGCCCGTGACCCAGCCGCGGGAAGGCTACGTCGTGTATCGCGACTCGCGCCGCGCCGCTGCCGGCCGACGGCTCGACAGCGTGCAGGCGGCACTTCGGCTCGCCGGCATCCCTGCGCACGGGACCGTCGTCGACGACGAGCCACTCGCTGCAGTGAAAGACGTGCTCGCGTCGGAGGACGTCGACGAGATCGTCGTGTGCACGCATCCGGAGACGAAGTCGGGCTGGCTGCGGAAGAACCTCGTGGACGAGATTCGCAAGGTGGCCGGCGATCGCCCCGTCGAGCACGTTGTGTCCGACGTGAGCGGTCGAGCCGGCGTGAACGTGCTCGTAGTCGCCAACGAGACCGTGCTAGGGGAGCCGCTTCTCGACCGGATCCGCCAGCGTGCGAACGAGAGCGCGGCGAGCTTCCTCATCGTGTGCCCGCAGAGCGACTCCACGCGAGGCGAGCACCCCGAAGCCGAGCGACGGCTCCGCGCAGCGCTGTCGATGCTTCGCGCCGAGGGGCTGGACGTCCACGGCCAGATCGCGCACCCGGATCCGTTCGTCGCGACGATGGAGGCGGTCGAGGATGAGCGAATCGACGAGATCATCGTCTCGACGTTCCCCGGCGAACGCTCGGGCTGGCTGAGGCGAGACTTGGTCGGGAGGCTCCGCTCAGAGACCGGTCTGCCGGTTCAGCACGTCGTCGTCGAGGAGCTCGTGGGAGCTGGCGTATGACCGCCCACGCTGAGCCGCTCCACGGTCACGACGACCACCACGGCCCCCCACCTGCGAACCAGAGCTCCCGTGTCGATCCGAGGACGCTCGGGATGCTCCTCTTCATCGGGTCGGAGATCATGCTCTTCGGCTCGTTCTTCGCCGCGTACTTCTTCGTGAGAGTCGTCAATCCCGGCGCCCCGGATCACTGGCCGCCCGAGCCGTACCACTTCCCCGTGTTCGTGGCCGGTGTCAACACGGCGATTCTCGTGACGTCGAGCTTCACGATGCACTGGGCGCTGCAGTGCATCAAGCGCGGCGAGCGCGCCGGGTTCCTCGCCGGGATGGTGCTCACGTTTCTCATGGGCTTCGCGTTCCTGCTCACGCAGGTCGTCGAGTACCTCAACGTCGGCTTCAACACGGGCGACGGTGCGTTCGCGTCCGTCTTCTTCGGGCTCACGGGACTTCACGGCGCGCACGTCTTCGTGGGTCTCAGCCTGCTCTTGATGGTGATCATCCGCGGCTTCCGCGGCCACTTCTCGCCGGAGCATCATCACGGCGTGGAGCTTCCCGGGATCTACTGGCACTTCGTCGACGTGATGTGGATCGTCGTGTACGCGACGGTCTACCTGCTCTGATGGAAAGCCCATTTCGGAGCGAGGAAGCGGCGTTCCGGTTCTTGCTGATCACGATCGGCGCCTTCGCGCTCATCGTGGTCATGGCCGCGATCTCGACCGCGCTCGGGTTCCTCACGTTCCTCGCGCTTTCGGCCGCCGCGGTTGCCATGTACCTGCGCCAGCGCGGTCCCGCTCCCGAACGCGAGCAAGTACGGAGCCTCGGCGGGCCGAACGAGCGCCGCGTCCTCGTCGTCGCGAACGAGACGGTCCAGGGCGAGGAGCTCCTGAGCACCATCAGCACGCTCGCGTTGATCGAGCGCACGCAGTTCCTCGTCGTGTGCCCCGCGCTCAACTCCCGCTTGAAGACGTTCACCTCGGACGAGGATCCGGCCCGCGAGGCAGCGCGGGCGCGGCTCGACGTCACGCTCGCACGCCTGTCGTCGGTCGGGATCGAGGCGCGTGGCGAGGTCGGAGACGGCGACCCGCTCGTCGCCGTCGACGACGCGATGCGGACGTTCGGCCCGAGCGAGATCGTGATCTCGACCCACCCGCCGGGCAAGTCGAACTGGCTCGAGCGCGGCATCGTCGAGTCCGTCCGCGCGCGCTACGACGTGCCGGTGACGCACGTGGTGGTCGAGCACGCCGCCGAGACCGGCGACTAGGCCTCTACTTGCCGGCGGCGCCGGCGACGTACTCCGAGACGGCCTGGATCTGATCCGCGTCCAGGGAGTCCTTGAACGACGGCATCGCACCCTGGCCGTTCGTCACCCGGTCGACGGCGAGCTCCGTCGACGGCCTCGACTCGTCGAGGTTCGGCCCGACCGCGCCTGACGTACCCGCATCGGAGAGCGTGTGGCACGAGCCGCAGTTCGCCGTGAAGATCGACTTCCCGTCCGTCGGACGCTCCGCTGTGATGCCCGTCCCGGCGACTGCGCCGACGTACACGGAGATGTCCGCGATCGCCTGGTCACGGTCGTCGACGCAGAACGCGTCTCCCTCGACGTCGTCGCAGAGCGGCAGCGTCTGATCGGGTCCTGGCATTCCCGGCGCCTCCGTCACCGGATCCT
Organism: uncultured Gaiellaceae bacterium; assembly: GCA_963820635.1. Classification (GTDB taxonomy): domain Bacteria; phylum Actinomycetota; class Thermoleophilia; order Gaiellales; family Gaiellaceae; genus GMQP-bins7. Next base: position 824,209 of record CAWGAN010000002.1, read on the forward strand.
CGATCGGGTACCGGATCTGGCTCGCGACGACCTGCGTGAACGTCGCCGACGTCATTCCGACCTCGCGCGCCTGTGCGAACGCATCGTCGAGGTTCGGCCCGATCGTGCTGGTGGTCCCCGCGTCGGCGAGCGCGTGGCAGCCGCCGCAGGACTGGACGAAGAGATCCTTGCCAGCTCCCTGACTGCCCTCGCTCGTGTAGCCACCCGTGCCACAGCCGGAGAGTGCGAGCACCAGAGTCGCCGCACATGCGGCAGTGACGAGCGCGGCGAGTCTCACCGAGGCGAGTCTAACGGCGGGGTGCGAGCCCTATTGACCGAACTGCTTGTACTGCTTGAGGATCTTGCGAACCTCGGGGGCGGTCGGATCGTCCGGCGCGAGCTTCAGGAACGCCTCGTACGCCGCGATCACCGTCGTGGTGTCGTTGGCCGACTGTGCGGCCTGGGCGAGCTCGAGCTGGACGGTGGGATCGGTCGGCTGGATCTCGGTGATCTTGCGATACGCCTCGACCGCTTGCGCGGAGGCTCCCTGGATCTCCGACGCGGCAGCAGAGATCTCGCGCTCGTACGACGTGCTGACGGCGTTCGTGATGGGGTCGGGCGAGAGCGGGCTGCCGCCGAGCTGGAAGATCGTGTCCCGCACGGTCCCGGGAGCGAGGTAGTCGGAGCGCACCTGATAGATCTGCGCGCGCTCTTGCGCGGTCGACGCCTTCTGGAGGTACAGCGCCGCGAGCTCGCGCAGAGCATCCGTGTCCTTCGGCTTGAGCGCGATGTAGCTCGTCATGGCCTCGACGGCCTGGTCGATGTCGCCCTCGGCCTGGTACGCCGTAGCCAGATCCTTGAACGCCTGGGCGTCCTTCGGGTTGTCGAGCACCTTCTGCTCGGAGTCGGAGATCGACGGCACGCCCGTTCCGCCCGCTGCGTCGCGGAACACGTCGCCGACACCGACGCCTCCCGCGCCGACGCCGAACCCGACGAAGCCGAGCCCGAACGCGAGGGCGAGGAACAGGAACATCCACTTCGCATGCCTGCGAAGCCTCGGGAAGAACATGGTGTCCTCGATTACGACGTCGGATCTGCGTGCTGCAGCAGCCGGTTTCGCGCGCTGCGCGCTGCGTCGGTCAGCTCGAGCCATGTCTTCCCTCCCTTCTCGTACCGCGGTTTGCCGGACACGAGAGTAGCGATGACGCCGTGAGGGGATCCGCCGAGCACTGCCCCCGTAACAGGATCTTCCCACGGGATGAACGACGTCTCGGCGAGGGAGAGAACGGTCAGGTCGGCCTTCTTGCCCGGCACGAGCGAGCCGACCGCGTCGTCGAGCCCGAGCGCGCGTGCGCCACCGAGGGTCGCGAGCTCGAGCGACTCGTGTGCCGTCAAGGCATCGGGGCGCCCTTCGCGGGCACGCGCACCGACGATCGCGGCGCGCATCTCGTCGAACATGTCGAAGGACGGGGTCGATGCCGGGCTGTCCGTGGCGATGCACACGCGAATGCCTGCTTCTCGAAGTTGCGTGAGCGGCGCGACACCACAGCCGAGGATCCCGTTGGAGCGCGGACAGTGCGCCACTGCGACGTCGTGCTCCGCGAGCAGCGCGATCTCCTCCTCGTCGGCCTTGACGCAATGGGCGGCGATCACGTTCGAGTCGAGCAGCCCCGCCTCTGCGAGCGCGCGGATACCAGTCGTCCCCGGCGGTGGGACGAGCATCTCCGCGAACGACTCCCACGCGCCGGTCCCGGTGCGGAGGAACTCGGTCTCGGCGTCGCTCTCGGCGAGGTGCGTCGCGATCGGAAGGCCGAGATCGGCACATGCGTCGTACAGCTCGATCGTGCAGGTGTACGGCGCGTGGGGCGAGATGCCAAGCTGGACGTCGTCGGAGAGCGCACCTGAGATCCGCTCACGCGTCGGCTCGAATCGCTCGCGAATCGGGTCGTCGGTGGCGCCGAAGACCTCGAGGTAGACCGTTCCCCGGAGACCGATGTCCGCGCATGCCGTCGCGGCCGCGCCGCTGAAGCTGCAGTCTCCGACCGTCGTGACTCCCGAGCGCAGGCAGTTCAGCGCGCCGAGCCGCGCGATTGCCTCCATGTCCTCGAGGTCGATCCGCTGCTTGCGCTGGACGTGCAGGCCGATCCAGTCCGCGAACCCGAGTCCGTCCCCGAACCCTGCGTAGACGGCGTACTCGAGGTGCGTGTGGGCGTTGACGAAGCCCGGGAGGATCACAGCCTCGTCGTAGTGCACCGAGTCGCCGAGGTCGTCGCGCAGCCCGACCGCGGCGATCAAGCCCGTGCTGTCGTCGATGTCGACCGCACCGTCGCGGATAGGGGGCCCTTCGACGGGAACCACCCAGTCGGCCGAGAGAACCGTCACAGGACGCCGGTCTCGGCGTACTCCTCGTCCCAGCCGCGATCCCAGCGGCGCTCCATGAGCACGGAGAGCCAGATCGACAGCTCGAACAGGATGAGGAGCGGCACGAGCTCGAACGCGAGCGAGACAGGGTCGACCGTCGGCAGGAGGATCGCGAAGCAGAGGAGAGCAACGAACGCGATCTTGCGGTTCTGGCGCAGCCGATCCGAGGTCAGCACACGCAGACGCACGAGTCCGAGGACGAAGATCGGCATGAGGAACGCGAGGCCCCCGGCGAGCAGGGTCATGGCGGCGAAGGTGTAGTAGTAGCTCGCGCGGATCTGGATGTCGTACAGCTCGGCGTCGTACGAGGTCAGGAAGTCGAGGGCGCGCGGCAGCACGACCGTGTACATGAACGCCACGCCGGCGACGAAGAGCAGCGTTCCCATGCCGACGAGCACGAGGACGACGCGCTCGAAGTGCGGCTGCACGGCTGGCGCGAAGAACGCCCATGCCTGCCAGAGGAGCACCGGTAGGCAGAAGGCGAGTGCAGCGATGAAGCTGACCTTGACCGACGTGGTGAACGGCTCGGTCACACCGAGCGTGACGAGCCGCCTGTCGTCGGGAAGCGGCGCGGTGAGCCACTCCATGATGTGCTCGTGGAACGCGAACGTGATGATGAAGATCGGGATGATCGCGACGAGTGCGATCACCAACCGGGAGCGAAGCTCCTCGAGGTGCTCGACGAGCGTTGCCTCCTCGCCGTGGTCGAGACGGCGAGGCAGCCACCGACGGAGCACGAGGTGGAGCTCCTAGCTGACGGTTTCCCGCTCGGCCCGGGCTTCCGTCTCGTCCGCATGGGTATGGGGCTCGGACGTGGCGGACGGAAGCTCGACGCGCGTCGGGGTCGGCGTGGTCGTCGAGACCGGTTCATCGATGCCCGACACCGAGTCCTTGAACTCGCGCATTCCCTTGCCGAGCGAGCGTCCCATCTCGGGCAGCCGCTTCGCGCCGAAGACGAGCAGGAGGACCACGAGCAGAATGAGGAGCTCAGGTAGCGAGATGCCGAACGGCATGGACGCACCTTACCAGCGGTCGCCGAAAGCGTGGATAGGCGCAGAGATGCGACGCGGCGGCGAAGCCGACGCCTTCAGGGATTGGCGCGCGATCGGGCTTCGGCGTTAGCCGGAGCCCGATCTGGCGCAGAAGCAGTCGGCTACCATGGGGCGAGCAGGTGAACAGCCTGCCGACATCACTCTAGGAGGTCTTCTTTCCGCATGGCTCATCTCGAGATCAGGAATTTGCACGTCGCTCTGGAGGACGGCACCGAGATCGTCAAGGGTGTCGACCTCGAGGTCGATCTCGGGCAGAAGCACGCCGTCATGGGCCCCAACGGCTCCGGAAAGTCGACGCTTGCGTACGCACTCATGGGCCATCCCGCGTACGAGATCACCGAGGGTCAGATCCTCTTCGGCGGCGAGGACCTGACGGAGCTCGGCGCGGACGAGCGCGCGCAGCGCGGCCTCTTCCTCGCCTTCCAGTACCCGCACGCGATCCCCGGCGTCACCGTGACGAGCTTCCTGCGGAGCGCGATCAACGCGAACCGCAAGGCTGCGAGCGGAGGTCAGGAGGATCCGGTTCCGATTCCCGAGTTCCGCACCAACCTGCTTGCGGCGATGGAGGAGCTCAAGGTTCCGCGTGAGCTCGCGTCGAGGTATCTCAACGACGGCTTCTCCGGCGGCGAGAAGAAGCGTGTCGAGATCCTGCAGATGGCGATGCTGAAGCCGAAGATCGCCGTGCTCGACGAGACCGACTCGGGGCTCGACATCGACGCGCTCAGGATCGTCGCGAACGGCGTGAACAAGCTCGTCGGCCCCGAGACGGGCGCGCTCGTGATCACGCATTACCAGCGCATCCTCGACTACGTCACACCGGACTTCGTGCACGTCTTCGTCGACGGACGTATCGTGGCCGACGGCGGCCCGGAGCTCGCTCACAAGCTCGAGGCCGAGGGCTATGAGGCATTCATCCCGGCCGGCGTTGGAGGTGGCGAATGAGTAGCGCGCACGAGACCGAGGTCGTCCGCGACATCAGATCCGAGTACAAGTACGGGTTCTCGAACCCCGACGCTGCGAAGGACTACTTCTTCAAGTCGGGGCGAGGCATCTCCCACGAGGTCGTCGAGGCGATCGCGGAGCACAAGAAGGAGCCGGACTGGATGCGGCAGTTCCGCCACCGCTCGCTCGACTACTTCTTTGCGCGGCCGATGCCGAACTGGGGCGCCGATCTGTCGGGAATCGACTTCGAGAACATCTACTACTACATCAAGCCGACCGAGAAGCAGGCGGACTCCTGGGAGGACTTGCCGGCCGAGATCCTCGACACGTGGGACAAGCTCGGGATCCCGGAGGCGGAGAAGAAGTACCTCGCCGGCGTCGGCGCGCAGTACGAGTCGGAGGTCGTGTACCACAAGCTCCAGGCCGACCTCGAGGCGAAGGGTGTGATCTTCCTCGACATGGACACCGCGCTCCGTGAGCACGAGGACATCGTCAAGCAGCACATGGGCACGATCATCCCGCAGAACGACAACAAGTTCGCGGCGCTCAACTCCGCGGTCTGGTCGGGCGGGTCGTTCATCTACGTGCCGCCGGGAGTCCGGATCGAGATGCCGCTCCAGGCCTACTTCCGCATCAACGCGGAGAACATGGGCCAGTTCGAGCGCACGCTGATCATCGTCGACGAGGACGCGTACGTGCACTACGTGGAGGGCTGCACGGCGCCGATCTACTCCTCCGACTCGCTCCACTCCGCCGTCGTCGAGATCATCGTGAAGAAGGGCGGACGGTGCCGCTACACGACCATCCAGAACTGGTCGAACAACGTCTACAACCTCGTCACGAAGCGCGCCGTCGCCTACGAGGGCGCGACCATGGAATGGGTCGACGGGAACCTGGGCTCGAAGGTGACCATGAAGTACCCGGCGATCTGGCTCATGGGCGAGCGCGCGCACGGCGAGGTGCTCTCGATCGCGTTCGGCGGCAAGGGCCAGCACCAGGACGCGGGCGGCAAGGTCGTCCACGTCGCGCCCCGCACGTCTTCGGTCATCACGTCGAAGTCGATCTCGAAGGACGGCGGCCGCGCCGGCTACCGCGGGCTGCTGCAGGTGGCGAAGGGCGCTGTCGGCTCGAAGTCGAAGGTCGTCTGCGACGCGCTCATCCTCGACGACGAGTCGCGCTCGGACACGTATCCGTACATCCAGGTCGACGAGTCGGATGTCGACCTCGGGCACGAGGCGACCGTGTCGAAGATCGGCGAGGAACAGCTCTTCTATCTCATGAGCCGCGGTCTGTCCGAAGCCGAGGCGAGCGCGATGATCGTCTCCGGGTTCGTCGAGCCGATCACGAAGGAGCTCCCGCTCGAGTACGCCGTCGAGATGAACCGGCTGATCCAGCTGCAGATGGAGGGCTCTGTTGGCTAGCCCGGTCACGGGCGTCGACTTCGTTGGTGTGCCGTCGACGGACTGGAAGCGGTCACGGGCGTTTTACGTCGAGACGCTCGGGCTGCGATCAGACCCGTCCGCGGACGCCGAGTTCTGGGTCGGCGAAACCTGCTTCGGGATCTACGAACCGGCGAGCTTCGGAATGGAGTTCGCGCCGCAGAAGAACGCGCACATCGTGCTTTCCGTCGACGACGTCGCCGCCGCGCGATCCGAGCTCGAGGCGAAGGGCGTGAAGTTCGCCGGCGAGACGTTCGACACAGGCGTCTGCCACATGGCGCTCTTCACGGATCCCGACGGCAACGACCTGATGCTTCACCACCGCTACGCGCCCCGTGATTGACGTCGAGCGCGTCGACTACGTCCGCATCCCGGTCACGGACATGGAGGCGGCCAGCCACTTCTACGGCGAGCTACTCGGTCTCGAACGCAGTCCGAATTCGCCGTCGGACGACTGGGTCGAGTACGAGGTCGGCAACGTCACGCTCGCGGTGATGACGCCGCAGACGCACGACTACGAGTTCGCACCTCTCCCGCCTTCGACGATCGCGCTTCGCGTCGCGGACGTCGCGGCGGCGAAGGCCAAGCTCGAGGAGGCCGGGCTCGAGGTCGGCGAGATGTGGGACTCCGGCGCCTGCAACGGTGCGGGCGTGAACGATCCGGCCGGAAACCGGATTCTCCTCCACCATCGCTACGCGCCGTACCCCGACGGGACGACCCCGTGATGCAGGTCGAGCGCGTCGACTTCGTCTCCTTCTTCACCGAGGACATCCCAAGGGCGAAGCGGTTCTACTCGGACGTGCTCGGGCTCGAGCTCGAGACCGAGGGTGCGAGCGACATGGAGTTCCGTGCCGGTCAGGTGACGCTCGACATCTTCGATCCGTCGAGTGTCGGCCAGCCGTTCGCGCCGAGTCCCGCCGGTCTGGCGCTCCGGGTTACGGACGTCGCGGAAGCACGCGCCGAGCTCGAGACCAGAGGCGTGGCCTTCGACGGCGAGACCGTCGACACCGGCGTCTGCCACATGGCGTTCTTCAAGGATCCGGACGGCAACTCGTTGATGCTCCACCGGAGGTACGCACCGCGTGACTAGGGACGCGATCCGCGAGCGCTACGCCGCGCTCCCGCTGCCGACCACCAAGGACGAGCACTGGCGGTTCACGGACCTCAAGGGCTTCGACCCCGATGCGTGGACGGCGAACGGTGCGACCGAGATCGCGTCGCCGCCGACGATGCTCGAGCTCGACGCAGCAGGCGTCGCGTACGTCGGCGAGGCGGGCATCGAGATCGTCTCGGCACCCGACGGCATCCGCTTCGAGGCGCTGCCCGAGGATCACGAGCTTCTGTACTCGCTCGTCGGCTTCGACGAGAAGTTCGCGGCGCACAACGCGGCGATGTGGACGAACGGGCTGCTCGTGCACGTGCCGCGCGGTGTCGTTCTCGAGAAGCCGCTCTACGTGCGCATCGCGAACTCGGTCGAGGGCGGCTCGCTCTTCTGGCGCCTACTGGTCGTCGCCGAGCCCGAGAGTCGCTTCACGCTGATCGAGGAGTGTGCGTCGTCGACGCCGGATCTCGCCGCATATACGAACGCGGCCGTGGAGATCGTCGTACAGCAGGCGGCGAAGGTCGAGTACGTGTCCGTGCAGAACCTCTCGCGCGGCACGTGGCACTTCGCCTCGCACCATGCGCGCGTCGAGCGCGACGCCGAGCTCGACTGGGTCACCGGCGGGTTCGGGTCCGCGAAGGGCAAGATCCGGATCCAGAACGACCTCGCCGGCCAGGGTGCGACCTCGCGCGTGACCGGCGCCTACTTCGCGGACGGCACGCAGCATCTCGACTACGACACCTTTCAGGAGCACATCGCGCCGTCCACGACTTCGGACTTCGCCTTCAAAGGCGCACTCCGGGACACTGCGCGGGTGGTCTGGCGCGGGATGATCCGCGTCGAGGAGGGTGCCCAGAAGACGAACGCGTACCAGGAGAACCGCAACCTGCTGCTGTCGAAGTCGGCGCACGCCGACTCGATCCCGGGCCTCGAGATCATGGCCAACGACGTGCGCTGCACGCACGGCGCCACGCTCGGTCAGGTCGACCGCGAGCAGCTCTTCTACCTGATGACACGCGGGCTCTCGCGTGCCGAGGCGGAGCGGCTGATCGTGCGCGGCTTCTTCCAGGACGTGCTCGACCGCGTCGAGCTCGAGCCGGTGCGCGAGGCGCTCGCCGCAGCCCTCGAAGCGCGCATTCCGCAGGCGTAGCGCCGATCCGGCATCATCGTTCGATGACGCACGTCGACGTGCCGCGGCTCCGCGGTGTCTTTCATCTCTACGCCTTCATCGCGGCGGTCGTCGCGGGGACGCTGCTCGTCGTGCTCGCGGACGGGTATCTCGAGCGCTTCGCGGTGTGGGTCTACGCCGTCGCACTCGCCGCGATGTTCGGAGCGAGCGCCCTCTACCACCGCTTTCCGTGGCGGAGCGCGTCGGCACGCCTTCGCGCACGACGGCTCGACCACGCGATGATCTTCGTCTTCATCGCGGGGACGTACACGGCCTTCGCGCTCGTCGCATTCGACGGGACTGCCCGCATCGTCGGGCTCGTCACGGTCTGGATCGGGGCGGCATTCGGGATCGGGCTGAATCTCGTGTGGATCGACGCGCCGCGCTGGCTCACGGCGGTCGCCTACCTCGGCGTCGGCTGGGTCGGACTCATCCTCATCCCGCAGCTCTTTCCTGCACTCGGGGTGGCTGCGGCCGTGCTCGTCATCATCGGCGGCGCGCTCTACAGCGTCGGCGCGTTGACCTATGCCACCACCTGGCCGAATCCGTTTCCGCGGCACGTTCGGATTCCACGAGATCTTCCATCTCCTCGTGGTCGCCGCTGCCGTGACACAGTTCGTCGCCTTGTCACTCGTCGTCCTCTGACCGACAGCTACCCTCGAGACATGGAGCCGAAGACCGAGCTCACCGACGAGGAGTGGCGGGCACGTCTCACGCCCGAGCAGTACGAGATCCTGCGGCGCAAGGGCACGGAGCGCGCCTTCACCGGTGCGTACTGGGACGAGCACGGGGACGGCATCTATCGCTGTGCCGGCTGTGGTGCGGAGCTCTTCCGCTCCGACACGAAGTTCGAGTCGGGTAGTGGCTGGCCGAGCTTCTACGAGCCGACGACGCTGGACAGCGTCGTCACGGAGACCGATACGAGCTACGGGATGTCGCGGACCGAGGTGATGTGCGCGACGTGTGGCGGTCACCTCGGTCATGTGTTCGACGACGGGCCCGACCCGACAGGGCTGCGCTACTGCATCAACTCGAGTGCGCTCGACCTCGAGCGAACTGCCTGACACGTCCCAGACGTAGGCTTCCGGCGTGAGACTCCGTTGTCAGATGCACGGCATGCGGCCGCGTCAGCGGACGCCTTCAGGGACTCTCGCGAGCGAGAGCCCGCGATTAGCGGGATCTCGCTCTGCGGAAGAATGATGGACGAGATAGGGCTTTTCCCGCTCGGCATCGTCCTGCTCCCGACCGAGCAGCTCCCGCTCCACATCTTCGAGGAGCGGTACAAGGAGCTCGTCGACGAGTGCCTCGAGCAGGACGGAGAGTTCGGTCTCGTCTACGCCGACGACGACGGGCTTCGCGACCTCGGGACGCGGGCGCACGTCGTCGAGGTGCTCACGCGCTTCGAAGATGGCAGGCTCAACATCCTCGTCGAGGGCGGCGACCGGTTCCGGCTCGTCGAGCTGACCGACGGCCGCTCCTTCAGCACCGGCCTCGTCACGCCGATCGAGGACGTCGACGACTCGGCCGAGGCGGCTGCGGTCGACGAGGCGCTTCGCCTGTTCGGGCTGCTCCGCGAGGTCACCGAGAGCGAGGTCGACGCGCCCGAGCGCGAGCTGGCACAGCTCTCCTTCGCGCTGGCCGGCAAGGTCGAGCTTCCGGCGGACGACAAGCTCGGGCTCCTGGCCGAGACGTCCGAGCGACTGCGCATGGAGCTCGTGCAGGAGCTCCTGGCGAACGCCGTCCTGACGGCGCAGCGCGTGCGCCGCGCCGCCGAGCGCGCTTCGACCAACGGCAAGGTCGATCTCGGATGAACCACCGACACAGCGGACGCGAAGCGTCCGCCTTCAGGGGTCTTCGCGCGTCTCGGTCTGCGCGCTAGCGCAGTCCGAGGCATGCGCAAGGCTCGGGGTACGATGGTTCCGTGGCTGTGATTCCGGAGACGAAGCTGGACGCGCACCGCCTGCGCGCCGACTTCGCCGTGTTCGACGAGCTCGTGAACGGCCGGTCGGTGGCGTTCCTCGACTCGGCTGCGTCGACGCAGAAGCCCCGCCAGGTGCTCGACGAGATGCGTGAGTTCTACGAGCACTCGTACGCGAACGTCCATCGCGGCGTCTACCGGCTCGCCGAGCGCGCGACGACCGGCTACGAGACGGCGCGGGGCAAGGTCGCAGGCTTCGTCAACGCGCCGTCGGAGCGCGAGGTCATCTTCACGCGGAGCGCGACCGAGGCGCTGAATCTGGTGGCGTACGCGTGGGGGCTCGACAATCTCGGCCCCGGCGATGTCGTCGTCGTCACGGATCTGGAGCACCATTCGAGCTTCGTCCCGTGGCAGTACGTCGCCGGCCGCACGGGAGCCGCGTTCAAGGCCATCCCGATCGACGAGTCGGGCGAGCTGCAGCTCGACGCGCTGGACGAGATCGAGCGCGCGGGCAAGGTGAAGGTCGTCGCCTCGAATCTCGTCTCCAACACGCTCGGGACGGTCAACCCGGTGCGCGAGCTCGCAGCCTGGGCGCACGAGCGCGATGCGATCATGGTCGTCGACGCCGCGCAGGCGGCTCCGCATCGACCCATCGACGTGCAGGCACTCGACTGCGAGTTTCTCGCGATCTCGTCGCACAAGATGTGCGGGCCGAGCGGCATCGGAGCGCTCTGGGGACGGAAGGAGCTGCTCGAGTCGATGGCGCCCTTCAATCTTGGCGGCGAGATGATCCGCTCGGTCTCGATGGAGCGGACGACGTGGAACGAGCTCCCGTACAAGTTCGAGGCGGGAACGCCGGCGATCGCGGAGGCCGTGGGCTTCGGGGCTGCCGTCGACTACGTCCTCGATGCCGGGCTCGGTGCCATCGAGCAGCACGAGCGCGATCTCGTCGAGTACACGCTCGAGCGGCTCGGCGAGGTTCCGTGGATCACGACGTACGGTCCGTCGCCGGAACGCCGCGCCGGCATCGTGTCGCTGAACGTCGACGGCGTTCATCCTCACGACGTCGCGCAGGTGCTCGACTGGGAAGGCGTCGCGGTGCGCGCCGGGCACCACTGCACGCAGCCGCTCATGGCCAAGCTCGGCGTCGCAGCGACCGTGCGCGCGAGCTTCTATCTGTACTCGATTCCCGAGGAGGTCGACCGCCTCGTGGACGGCCTCCACAAGGCCAAGACGTCGCTCGGGTAGCCGTGTCGGAATTCGACCAGCTCTACCGCGAGCTCATCCTCGATCACTACAAGAACCCGCGGAATCACGGCCTTTTGGATCCCGCGGACGGGCACGCAGAGGGCCAGAACCCGCTCTGCGGCGACGAGATCTTCGTCTCCGTGCGATTCGGCGCCGGCGACGTCATCGAGGAGGTCGGTTTCGACGGCCGCGGGTGTGCGATCAGTCAGGCGGCGACGTCGATGCTGAGCGACCTGGTCAAGGGACGCACGGCAGCAGATATCGCTGCCATGCCGAAGGAGGAGCTCCTCGACGAGCTCGGCATTCCGCTGACACCGGTCCGCCTGAAGTGCGCCATTCTCGGCCTCGGCGTGCTCAAGCTCGCGCTCCACAAGGCGCGGGGCACGCCGCTTCCCGAGGAGTGGGGCACGTCGAGCCGCGACCTCGTCCTCGAATAACGTGGCCGTAGTCGAGGTAGCGGCGCTCGCTGAGTTTCCTCCGGGCGCGATGAAGCTCGTCGAGGCCGGCTTGCTGACAGTTGGTGTCTACAACTGCGCCGGGAAGCTTCATGCGATCGAGGATCGCTGCTCGCACGACGACGGCCCGCTCTGCGAAGGGGATTGGGAGCCGGAGGCGTGCGTTGTCGTCTGCCCGCGCCACGGGTCCCGGTTCGACCTCGAGAGCGGCATCCCGATGTCGCTCCCCGCCTTCGCGGCAGTGACGATCTACCCCGTGTCCGTCCGCGAGGACGGGGTGGTGGTCGTCGAGGTTCCGGATGCTTGACGAGCGCGTTCGGGCCGTGCTGGCGCGGCTCGAGGAGGAAGATGCGGGCGAGCGCGAGGCCGGCCTGTCGGCGATGCAGCGCTCGCGCCAGATCGCGCCGACGACAGGGCGCTTCCTGTTCGCCCTTGCTGCGTCCCAGGCCGGTGTCGAAGTGCTCGAGATCGGAGGCTCGCGCGGCTACTCGTCGATCTGGCTCGCAGCGGGCGCCCGAGTCCTCGGAGGGCGTCTGCTGTCGCTCGAGAACGACCCCGCGAAGTGCGAGGCGTGGCGCAGAAACGTCGCGGACGCCGGCCTCGACGAGTGGGCCGAGCTCGTTGAGGGCGACGCGAAGACAACGCTCGCTGCGACGGAGGACACATTCGACCTGGTCTTCCTCGACGCCGAGAAGGACGACTACGAGGCGCTCTTCGCGCTCGCGCGACCCTTGCTCGAGCCGGGCGGTGTCGTGGTTGCCGACAACGTCCTCTCCCACGTCGAGACGCTCGGCGCCTACTCTGCCGCGCGCCAGGCCGATCCGTCGCTTTCGAGCGTTACCGTCCCGCTCGACCGTGGCCTGGAGCTGTCGGTCGTCCTTGGTTCGGTCTGAGCACGATCCGCTCTACCTCCATCCGCTTCGAGTGCGTATGCTGCTGCTACCGCGGAAAGGAGGTGGTCCGGCTTGAGCGATGACAGTACGGGCAGTGGAGGTACCAGCGGGTAGAGGTGTGCCCCCGGGACCACCGGGAAACGCCTAGCCAGCGTAGGGGGCTCGCGTTTTCGCGCTGCACGTCGTCTCTTTCGGGAGACGCCTTGCCGGAAGCGCCTCTACTAATCCAACGCTGGTATCCGTCTCGAGGGGCCGCTTTGGCGGCCCCTCGGCGTTTCATTATGGCGCAGACCGGAAACCGGCTAGCGCCGGATTTCCGGTCGCGCAAAGATCCCTGAAGGCGTCCGCATTCGCGGCCGCGTCGCAGCGACTCGACGACCTCGAGCTTGTTCAGGCAGCGACATTGAGCGGTGCGGCTTCGTGGACGAGCGCCGCCAGGTGGGTGCGGAGGCGCTCGGCGACCAGAGGGCTTGCGAGCCTCCCCGACTCGTCGAACGCCTCGTACGCACGAGGGAGCGGAAAGTCGCCTGCGACGACGCGAGCACCGGCGATTCCGAGAATCCGGCGCAGGTCCTGCTGCGCCCAGATCGCGCCGTACTCACCCGTTGTCGCACCGGCGATGGCGACGGTCTTGTTTCGGAGCCAGCTGCCGCGGTGCCGGGCGGAGACCCAGTCGATGGCGTTCTTCAGGACTCCTGTCGTCGAGCCGTTGTACTCGGGCGTGACTACGAGGAGCGCGTCCGCCTCGTCGATCCGCCGCCGGAGCTCCGCCACCGGAGTGGGAGTCTCGACGTTCTCCTGGTCGAGATCCTCGTCGTAGTGGGGGACGAGACCGAGCCCGTCGTACACCTCGATCTCGACCCCGTCGGGCGCGAGCTCCGCTGCCGCCCGGGCGAGGGCCGTGTTGTACGACCCTGCCCGGAGGCTGCCGGAGAGTGCGAGGACCTTCATGTCAGGCTGCCCTGACCGCCGCGAGGCTCGCCTTGAGGACGACCTCGTTCGGCAGGAGGAAACCGCCGCCGGGGAGGGGGGCGTTCCAGTTCAGCCCGAACTCGGTGCGATCGATGGTGCCGGTGAGCTCGATGCCGATCCGGTCGTTTCCATATGGGTCGACACCCGCTCCGACGAAGCTGCCCTTCAACTCGACCGGCCGCGTGACGTCCTTGATCGTCAGCGCACCTTCGACGATGACCTCATCGCCTCGAGTCTCGACAGCGGTCGACTCGAAGCGGAGCTCCGGATACCTCTCCGTGTCGAAGAAGTCCGGCGCCTGAACGTGGCCGTCGCGGGTCTCGTCGAATGTCGTGATCGTGGAAACGTCGACGGTGCCGGAGATCGTGGGCGAGGCGCCGCCCTCGATCGTTCCGGAGAATCCCGGCACGCGGCCCTTCACGGTTGCGAGCCCGAGCTTCTTGACCTCGAACTCGAGGGCCGACCAGACGGGGTCGATCGACCACGTCCCGCTGGGGATCCCGGTGACCGAAGACTCTGTAAGGATTGACATGGACATCTCCTTTGCGTCCGCTACTGTTGAGTGCACAAGCAATATAGAGGAAGAAGCATGAGCAGTCAAGTATTGATCGAGCAAACGTCTGGCCGAGCATTCGCTGCGCTCTTGCGTGCGCACGCTGCCGCCACCAGGCGCTTGAGTGCCCAGCTCTCGGCTGATCACGGGCTCACGCTCAGCGACTATGAGGTCCTGCTGCGGCTCGCTCGTGCCGAGGACAGGCGCATGCGCCGTGTCGACATCGCCGAGCAAGTGCTGCTGACGGCCTCGGGTATCACCCGCCTGCTCGACGGGCTCGAGCAGAGCGGCTTCGTCGACCGCGCGTCGTGTGCGTCCGACCGACGTGTGGTGTACGCCGTGTTGACCGACGCCGGCCTTGCGAAGCTGCGGGAGGCGTCTCGAAGCCACCTGGCGCAGATCGATGCGCTGTTCCGCGCGCGACTGGACGACGAGGAGCTGGCCGGACTGACGGTGCTCTTGGCGCGGCTCGACGAGGGCGACGACGAGGCGGCCTGCGAACCGCCGGTCGAGTAACCATGCGCAGAACCGGAATCTGCTGATGCGCAGATTCCGGTTGCGCGACGATCCCTGAAGGCGTCCGCTTCGCGGCCGCGGGCTCTGCAGCCCGCCGGCAGTGCTCAGCTCTCGCTGAAGTTCTGCCAGTAGCGGCTCGGCGTCGGGCCGCGTTGTCCCTGGTACTTCGAGCCGATTCCCTCGGAGCCGTACGGACGCTCGGCGGGCTCCGAGAGCTGGACGAACGAGATCTGGCCGATCTTCATCCCCGCGTAGATCGTGATCGGGAGGTTCGCCACATTCGACAGCTCGAGCGTGACGTGCCCGTCCCAACCGGGGTCGATGAAGCCCGCGGTCGAGTGGATGAGGAGCCCGAGCCTGCCCAGACTCGATTTCCCCTCCAGGCGGGCCACGAGATCGTCCGGGAGCGTGACCCGCTCGAGCGTCGAGCCCAGCACGAACTCGCCGGGGTGGAGGATGAATGGCTCGTCGCCGGCGACCTCGACGAGCTCCGTCAGGTCCTCTTGCTGCGCTTTCACGTCGATGAACGGGTAGCGGGAGTTGCGGAACACCCGGAAGTAGCGGTCGACGCGCACGTCCAGGCTCGACGGCTGCATGAGCGCCGGTTCGTACGGATCGATGCCGATTCGCCCCTCGTCGAGGAGGCGGCGGATGGTGCGGTCGGAGAGAACCACGCGGCGATTCTACGAGGGCTGCGGTAAGGTCCACGCCCCGGTGTCGATGCTCTACCCACCCATCGACCCGAACGAGCGGTTTCGCGAGCGTCGGGCTACGGTACGGCGGAGGAAGCGCCTTCGGCGCAGCGCCACGGTCGGAAGCGTGCTGGTGGCGGTTCTCCTGCTCGGCATGGGGGCGCAGTTCGTCGGTAGCGAGTCGAGCGCGGAGCCCGTGACGGACCTTGCAACGCTTGCGGCGACCCCCACCAGCGGACCTCGCACGCTGCCCATCGAGCTTCGCGGCGTGCACGTGACAATGGGCCTCGCATCTCTTCCTGGGAAGTTCGACGAGTACCTCGAGCTCGAGCGGGAGGGCCTTACTGCGGTCGAGCTCGACGTGAAGGACGAGAACGGCGAGATCGGCTTCATCACACGGTCGGTACCACTCGCGGTCTCGATCGGCGCAGCGCGCGACTACTACGACGCGCGCGACGCCGTGAGGAAAGCCCACGACCGCGGCGTCTACGTGATCGGGCGGATCGTCGTCTTCGAGGATCCGGTGCTCTCTCGTGCGCGACCCGACTTCGCGGTCAGGCGTACGGATGGCTCCGTGTGGCGCGACGCGGCAGGGCTCGGCTGGACGAACCCGTACGACCGACGCGTGTGGAAGTACAACGTGGACGTCGCGATCGCCACCGCCAGGGCCGGCTTCGACGAGATCATGTTCGACTACGTCCGCTTCCCCTCCGACGGAGATGTGGCCGGCGCCGTCTACGGACGCAAGGGCGCTCTCGACAAGCGAGAGGCCGTTCCTGCGTTCCTGCGCTACGCGAAGAGCCGCCTCGAGCCGTTCGGGGTCAGGATCTCGGCCGCCGTCTTCGGGCTCTCCGCAGCTCGCGACCTCGGGATCGGTCAGCTGCCGCGCCAGATGGCGCCGCACCTCGACACCGTCTACGCGATGACGTACCCGTCACTGTTCGGAGCCGGCGAGCTCGGCCTCGAGGATCCCAGCCGTGCTCCGGGGGCGACGGTCTCCCGCGCCCTTCGCCGGTTCGAGCTGACGCTCCGCGACCGCGACGTTCTCGTGGTGCCGTGGGTGCAGGACTTCAGCTTCTCCGTCCCGTACGAGCTCGACGAGGTGCAGGCCCAGATCGACGCTGCGCGCCTGTCCGGCGCGAAGGGCTACATGCTGTGGAACGCCGAGGGTCTGTACACGGACGGCGCCCTCTCGCCTCCGTCGTAACTACGGCGCCAGCCGCTCGCGACGCCAGTCCGTCCCGGTGCGGGTGTAGCGGACGCGGTCGTGGAGGCGGTCATCGCGGTGCACCCACAACTCGACTGTCTCGGGGACGAGGCGATATCCGCCCCAGAACGGCGGCAGCGGAATCTCGACGCCTGCGAATCGCTCCTCGACGCCTGCGACGAGCGCGTCGAGATCGGATCGACTCTCGAGAGGTTGCGACTGCGGTGACGCCCAGGCGGCGAGCTGGCTTCCTCGCGGGCGTGTGTTCCAGTACTCGGTCGACTCCTCAGCCGACAGCTCCACGACGACACCCTCGACGCGCACCTGCCGGCCGAGCTCCCACCAGTGGATTGCGACCGCAGCGTGCGGGTTGTGCCGAAGGTGCTCACCCTTGCGCGAAGCGCGGTTCGTGAAGAACGTGAGCCCATGTTCGTCCAGTCCGCGCAGGAGCACGACGCGTGCCGACGGGCGTCCTTCGGGCGTCGCGGTGGCGAGCGTCATGGCGCGTGGCTCCCCCACCACCTCTCGGGCGTCGTCGAGCCACTCACGGAGTTGCGCGACCGGATCGTCGGCGTACGGGTGATCGCTCACTGGGCGACAGGATGCTTCACCGACACGTCGGACGGATAGGCTGCCGCGCGTGGCAGCCACCCGCGTGATCGAGATCCGGACGGAGATTCCTGGTCCGCGGAGCCGCGAAATCCTCGAGCGCGAGCGGCTCGCGGTCGCCCGCCCGCTCATCGTCCACGAGCCGATCGTCGCCGATCGCGCACGCGGGTCGACGATCACCGACGTCGACGGCAACACCTTCGTCGACTTCGTCGGAGGAGTCGGTGTGGCGAACGTCGGGCACAACCACCCTCGTGTCGTCGAGGCGATCTCCGAGCAGGTCGATCGCTTCCTGCATACCGATTTCACCGTTGTCCCGTACGAGGGCTACGTCGAGCTCGCCGAGCGGCTCGGCGAGCTGGCCCCGATCACCGGCGAGACGCGCGCCGCGTTCTTCAACGCCGGTGCGGAGGCGGTCGAGAACGCCGTCAAGCTCGCACGCCTCTACACGAAACGGCAAGCCGTCATCGCGTTCGAAGGCGCGTTCCACGGGCGCACGTGGATGGCGCTGACCATGACGTCCAAGACGCACCCGTACAAGAAGGGGCTCGGGCCGTTCGCGCCCGAGGTCTACCGCACGCCGTACCCGAACGCCTATCGTGGGCCGGACGCTTCGACCGCGCTCGCGGCGCTCGAGCGCCTGTTCACGACGACCGTTGCGGCGGACCACGTCGCTGCGATCGTGTTCGAGCCGCAGCAGGGCGAGGGCGGCTTCCTGCCTGCGCCTGGAGCGTTCGTCGAAGGTCTGCGCGCGATCTGCGACCGGCACGGGATCTTGCTCGTGGCGGATGAGGTACAGACCGGGTTCGGTCGCACCGGACGGATGTTCGCGATGGAGCACTTCGACGTCGAGCCGGATCTCATGATCGTCGCGAAGTCCATTGCCGGTGGTCTGCCGCTGTCAGGCGTGATCGGCCGGGCGGAGATCATGGACGACCCGCATCCGGGGGCGATCGGCGGGACGTTCATCGGTAACCCCGTCGCGCTCGCAGCGGCGTGCGCGGTGCTCGACGTCTTCGAGGAGGAGCAGCTCGTCGAGCGCGCGCAGCTCCTCGGCGAGGCGATTCGTGCGCGCATGCTCGATTGGCAGTCGCGCTGGCCCCGGATCGGAGATGTTCGCGGGATGGGCGCGATGCTCGCCATCGAGCTCGTTCGTGACCCCTCCACGAAGGAGCCCGCGCCCGAGCTCGTCGAGGCCGTGATCGACGAGGCGTTGCAGCGAGGACTGCTGCTCCTGAAGGCAGGAGTCGACGGGAACTGCATTCGCGTCCTCTGTCCGCTCACGACCTCGGATCCAGAGCTCGACGACGGTCTCCGGGCGTGGGAAGAGGCGCTCGCGGCAGTTCTCGGGTAGCGCGCGCTCCCCGGCTCGGGAAGACTCCGCTTCGTGCGTACCGGGGAAGAGCGCAAGCTCGTCACCGTCCTGTTCGCCGACCTCGTCGGGTCGACCGCGTTCGCCGGTGACCGCGATCCGGAGCGCGTCCGGGTACAGCTCGAGCAGTTCTACGACGCGATGCGGGCCGAGATCGAGCTCACCGGCGGCACGGTCGAGAAGTTCGCCGGCGATGCGGTGATGGCGGTGTTCGGCGCGCCCGCCGCGCTCGAGGATCACGCCGAGCGCGCGCTCCACGCGGCGCTCGCGATGCAGGCGCGGATGCGCGAGCTGTTCTCCGGCGCGCTCGAGCTCCGCGTGGGAGTCAACACGGGCGACGTCGTGGCGGGCGCAGCCCGTGCAGGAGGCTCGTTCGTCACGGGTGACGCCGTAAACGTCGCCGATCGGTTGGAGAAGGCGGCCGAGCCGGGCGAGGTGCTCACGGGTGAGCGGACAGCCGCGGCGGCTGCGGGAGCGTTCGTCTTCTCGGCTCCGCGCACGGTCGAGGCGAAGGGCAAGTCGGGCGGTGTGGTGGCGTACAGCGTCGAGCGTGCGTTGCGGACGATGCGGCCACGGGGTGGTGTCAGCGGCCTCCGCCGCGTCTTCGTCGGCCGTGACAACGAGCTCGAGCTCCTGCGTGCGACGTACCGGCGGGCCGCAGCGCAGTCCGACCCACATCTCGTGACGATCGTCGGTGAGCCGGGCGTCGGAAAGTCGCGCCTCGTGGCCGAGCTCTGGGACGCGCTGGCGACCGAGGACCCGGCTCCGGCGAGTCGCACCGGCAGGTGCCTCGCCTACGGCGCGGGAATCACCTACTGGCCGCTCGGCGAGATTGTGCGCGAACACTTCGCGCTCCGCGAAGGAGCTCCGACGGAGGAGGTCAGCGCACGTCTCGAGGGGCGCGAGATCCTCGGACTCGCTCTGGGGCTCGATGTCGCTCCGGGGCTCCATCCGCTCGACGCGCGGGAGCGGCTTCACGCGGCAGCCGTCGGTTTCGTCGAGGAGCTCGCCTCCGATCGTCCGATCGTCCTCGTCGTCGAGGACATCCACTGGGCCGAGCCGGATCTTCTCGATCTGCTCGAGCGGCTCGCGACGGACGTGCGCGCGCCCGTCATGCTCGTCGCCACGGCCCGCCCGGAGATTCTGGACGTCCGCCCGACGTGGGGAACCGGCAAGCGCAACACGACCGTCCTCTGGCTCGACCCCCTGTCCGTCGACGCCGTCGCGCAGCTGCTCGAGGAGAAGCTGCCGGAGATGCCGGAGGAGTTGCGCGACCTGCTCGTGGAGCGCGCCGACGGAAACCCGTTCTTCCTCGAGGAGCTCGTCGGCGAGCTCGTCGACAGCGGCGTGCTCGTCCAGTCGGAGGACGGATGGGTAGTCGGACGCCACGATCCCGACCTTGCGATGCCCGACACCGTTCACGCGGTGCTCGCAGCGCGGATCGACCGTCTTCCAGCGAACGAAAAGGCCGCTCTCCAGGCAGGTGCCGTGATGGGAAGGGTCTTCTCGACGGCCGCGGTCGTGCATCTGCTCGGAGGAGACGAAGCGGACTTCGGCGTGCTCGAGGAGCGCGACCTCGTCATTGCCGTGCGCTCCGCCACGCTGAGCGAGGATCGCGAGCTCGCGATCAAGCACGCGCTAACGCGCGAGGTCGCGTACAGCTCGATCCCGAAGGCCCGGCGTGGACGCTTGCACGCCTCGCTCGCGGACTGGCTCGCCCGGAACGGCTCCGACGAGCGGGCGCCGGCCCTCGCGTACCACTACGCCGAGGCGGCCAAGGACGAGGACGCGGATCTCGTCTGGAGCGACGAGCCCGACGAGCAGGATCGCGTCCGTGCGTGTGCCGTGCACTGGCTGTCGCGCGCCGGCAGGCTCGCACGCGGACGCCACGAGCTCGACGAGGCCGTCGAGCTCTACGACCGCGCGATCACGCTGTCGACGGACGCCCATGAACGAGCTCTCCTCTGGCGGGCAGTCGGCGAGGCGCAGGCGCTGCGCTACGACGGCGAAGGAATGCGTAAGGCACTGCTCAACGCTCTCGACGGCCCGCTCGACGACCAGGAGCAGGCGGACACATACGCGTTCCTCGCCTTCCAATCCTCGATCAGGTCGGCGATGTGGTCGATCCGCCTGAACATGCAACTCATCGAGGAGTGGGCGTCGAGGGCGCTGGAGCTGGCAGCGGACGGGAGCGAGGCGCGAGCGCGAGCGCTTCTTGCGAGGGCCAACGTCGAGTTGCTCGGCGCTCCTGAGGACGTTCTCGAGGAGGCCGCCAGGCTCGCGGAGTCGCTCGACAACCAGGAGCTCCGCTCGTTCGCGCTCGGTGCACGAACGCAGAGTGCCTTCGACCAGCGGCGCTTCAAGGAAGCGGCGGCGTGGAGCGACCAGCGGCTCGCGCTGCTTCCCGGGATCGACGATCCGGATCACCTGTGCGAGGCCTACGAGTCGGGCTCGCCCGCGGCTGCTGCCGTCTGCCGCTTCGACGAGGCGCGGCGGCTGGCCGAGCTTCACGCCGGCCTCTCGCAGCGCCTCTCGCCGCACCACCGCGTCCATTCCGTCTCCCTCGAGCTCGAGCTGGCGGACACGCTCGGAGACTGGCAGGCGCTCGCGTCCCAGACAGATCGCGCGTGGGCGGCGATCACCGCGAATCTCGCCACACCGTGCGTGCGGAACCCGCGTGACCTCCTCCTCCTCGGCCTCGCGCATCTCTGCCTGGGCGACGAGTCGCGGGCGACCGAGCTCGAGCTCGACGGGTTGCGTATTGCAGGCGAGGGATACGAGACGTACCTGAGTGGCGCGAGGCTACGGATCGCCCTCGAACGCGGCGACCGTCGCGCCGCGGAGTCGTTCATCGAACTTCCCGTGGAGCGTGCGCTCGTGTGGGGGCCGGGGATCTTCGCCGCGCGGCTCGACGCCTTCGTCGCCCTCGGACGGCACGACTCCATCGAGCGTGAAGCGCCGGGGCTGGCCCAGGAGGGTACGACCGTGGAGCCGTTCGCCCTGCGCGCGCTCGGTGTCGCACGGGGCGACGACGAGCTCCTGACTCGGGCGGACGAGCGCTTCACTGAGCTCGGCCTCGTGTGGCATCGCGCGCAGACCGGGCGGCTGCTTGCGGGTCTTGCCTGATCGCCTGCGACCGCGAAGCGGGCGCCTTTAGGGATCTTCGCGCGATCGGAGACTCCGCGCTAGCGGATCTCCGGTCTTGCGCACGGCTAGAAGACGAGCTTGCTCCGACGCTCGTGGCGTTCGAGCGCGAGTGCGATGAGGCGGTCGAGAAGATCCGCGTAGGAGATCCCGGCCGCCTCGAAGAGCTTCGCGTACACGCTCGTCGAGGTGAAGCCCGGGATCGTGTTGATCTCGTTGACGACGACCTCGCCGTCGGGGCGCACGAAGAAGTCGATGCGGGCCATCCCCTCGCACTCGGTGGCGACGAACGAGTCGACTGCGAGCCGGCGCACGCCTGCGTCCGCCTCTGCGGAGATGCGGGCGGGGATGACGAGATCCATCCCACCCTCGTCGTACTTCGCCGAGTAGTCGTACCAGTCGGCGTGCGCGACGATCTCGCCGACGACGGATGCGATCGGGTCGCGGTTCCCGAGTACTCCGCACTCGACCTCGACGCCGTCGACGCCCTCCTCGATCAGGACCTTGTCGTCGTGTCGACGCGCGAGCTCGACGGCGGCGTGGAGCTCTTCGTCGCTTCGCACCTTCGAGATGCCGACCGAGGAGCCGAGGCGGGCAGGCTTCACGAACACCGGGTAGTCGAAGTCGTGTGCGGGCTCGTCTCCTTCGCGGAGCGTGACGTTGCGTGCGACGGGGATCCCGCGGTCGCGGAGCACCGCCTTGAAGAGGTCCTTGTCCATGCACAGCGCCGACGCAGCGACGCCCGCGCCGACGTAGGGCACGCCGGCGAGCTCGAGGAGACCCTGCACCGTCCCGTCCTCGCCGAACAGGCCCGTGCAGGATCGGCAACACGACGTCGACCTGGCCGAGTGTTGCCGCGGGAGCCGAGTGCGCGACCACCGGAAGGGTCTCGACGCTCGCTTCGGACAGCTCACGGCGACCGGCCGCGAGCTCCCAGCGGCCGCCCTTGTCGATCTCGACGACGACGGTCTCGTAGCGTTCGGGATCGAGAGCGGCGACGACCGAGCGTGCGGACGCGATCGAGATCTCGTGCTCGCTCGACCGGCCGCCCGCGAGCACCGCCACGCGAACGCGTGAGCTCACGGGGTCGTCGTGGTCTCGGTCTCGACGAAGCGGCCGACGAAGAGCGTGACGATCGTGTTGGGCTCGGCTTGCGACCCGCCGACGGGATCCTGCGCGTTCACGATGCCGTCCTGTGCGAAGTCGTCCGTGTCCTCGTAGACGATGCGGAACCGGAACCCGGCCGCCTGAAGCGTCGTCTGAGCGATCGCGACGTCCTGTGCCGTCACGTCCGGCACGGCCGAGGTCGACGGGCCCCTCGAGACGGAGACCGTCACCGTCGAGCCTCGCGATCCCTCCGAGCCGCCGCTCGGCGTCTGGCGCGTCACGATCCCCGCCGCCTGGTCGGAGTCTTCGTCGATACGGGATACGACGAAGCCGGCGCGCTGGAGCTCGGACGCGGCCTGGTCGTACGGAAGACCGACGACGTTCGGGACGTTGACGGGCCGCGGCCCCTTCGACACGTTGACTCGGACCTGCGTCCCTTCCACCACGACAGTGCCAGCGCTCGGCGACTGCGCGGTCACGGTCCCCTCGTCGCGATCGGAGTTCACCTCGACGACCTGTGCGACGAGCCCGGCGCGCGTCAGCTCGGCCACGGCGTCCTCGGCCGTCTGGCCGACGACGCTCGGAATCGTCACCTCCGGTTTTCCGGACGAGACGTCGATGCGGACGACGGTCTCCTCGTCGACGCGCGTCCCTTCGGTCGGGTTCTGTGCGAACACGACGCCTTCCTCGACGTCCGAGTTCGACACGCGGCGGACCTGCGGAACGAGGCCCTCCTCCTCGATTCTCTGAACTGCAAGCGCCGCCTGGATGCCGACGACGTACGGGACGGCCACGGTCTCGCTCCCCTGGAACTGATCCTTGATCGGCTGGTAGAGGAACCAGCCGCCGATGAGGAGCGCAAGGAGCGCGCCGATCCCGAGGAGCCACGGCCAGATCGGTCTCGAGCGATCGGGCGGCTCGTACTGCGGTATCTGCGCACGCCGCACGACCTGCGTCGCGGCGGTCGCGTCGATCGCCCGTTCGCCGGAGAGCACCATGGTCGCTGCCTCGGCGGTCTCTGCTGCCACGCGGCCGCCGCGCGCGACCGTCTCGAGGTCGGCGTCCATGGCAGCAGCGGACTGGTAGCGATCGGCGGGCTCCTTCGCGAGCGCGCGCACGACGACGAGGTCGAGGTCCGCCGGGACGTCAGGTCGGAGCTCGGACGGCACCGGCGGCGTCTCCGAAAGGTGCTTCATCGCGATCTCGACCGGGCTGTCGCCGGTGAAGGGAACCTCGCCCGTGAGCAGCTCGAAGAGGACGATGCCCGCGGAGTAGAGGTCGGACGTCTGGTCGACCGGCGCTCCGCGCGCCTGCTCCGGCGAGAGATAGTGCGCGGTGCCGATGATCGCGCCCTCCTCGGTCATCTGGCTCGCGCCCGCGCGAGCGATCCCGAAGTCGGTCACCTTGACGACGCCCTCGGAGTCGACGATGACGTTGTGCGGCTTGATGTCGCGGTGGACGACGCCGTTGCGGTGGGCGTAGCGAAGCGCGGCGAGGATCTGGCGGGTGTACGCGATGGCCACCGGCACCGGGCAGAGCCCGCGCGACCGGATCAGCTCCTTGAGCGTGCGGCCCTCGACGTACTCCATGACGATGTAGTAGGAGCCGTCCGCCTCGCCCCGGTCGAAGATGGAGACGATGTTCGGGTGCGAGAGCCCGGCGGCGTGGGTCGCCTCTCGGCGGAAGCGCTCGACGAACTGCTCGTCGTTCGCGTAGCGCGCGTGGAGCATCTTGACAGCGACCCTGCGTCCGAGCTCCTGGTCTTCGGCGAGATAGACGTCGGCCATCCCGCCGCCGCCGAGCTTGCGCGACATGCGATAGCGCCCCGCGAAGAGGCTGCCTGAGAGGGTGTCCTGGGTCGTCATCGGTCGAAGAGCGTCTCTAGAGGTTAGGGATTCTCCGTGCCCTGCAGGATTGCCTGCATGACCTCGCGCGCGATCGGTGCGGCCGTCGTGCCTCCCGTGCCGCTCTGGTTCTGCAGGACGACCGCGATTGCGAGCTCCGGGGGGCTTTCTTCGTCAGCCCCGGCGAACGCGATGAACCATGTGATGTTGGAGCCCGGGACGCCCGTCTCGCCCGTTCCCGTCTTCCCACCTATCGAGTAGCCGGAGATCTGCGCCGCCGTCCCCGTGCCGCGCTCGACGCCGAGCCGCATCATGTCCGCGACTGCGTCGGCTGTCTCCTTGCTGACGGCCTGCCGGATGAGTCGCGGCCGCTGGCGGTCGATCACCTTGCCTCCGGGCGCGACGATGCGATCCACGACGTGGGGCTCCATGAGCCGTCCGCCGACGCCGATCGCACCCGCGACCATCGCGTTCTGGAGGGCCGTGATGAGCATCCGCTCCTGGCCGAACGCCATCCGTCCCGCGTCGACGTTCGCGTCCACGCGCGGGTAGAAAAGCTCGCCGTTCCGGTACAGGCCGCTCGCCAGCCGCTCGTCGGCGGGTGTCTCGAGCGGCGGCCGCTCGTAGAAGCCGAAGCGCTTGGCCGTGTCGAGGATCGCCTTGGCGCCGAGCTTCTTTCCGATGTTGCAGAACACCGAGTTCACCGAGTACGCGAGCGCGCTCGTGAGGTCGATCGTGCCGAACGGTCGCGACGTGTCGAAGTTGTTCACGCGCTTTCCGTACACCGTGCAGTAGCCGGGATCCACGAACGTCGACTCCGGCGTGTACTTCTTCGACTCGAGCGCTGCGGCGGCGGTGACGACCTTGAAGGTCGAGCCCGGCACGTACAGACCGGCACTCGCGCGGTTGAGCAATGGCGCAGCGGGGGCGCAGTCCGCCGTGATTCGCTCGATCTGGCCGAAGTTCTCCTCGACGAGGTTCGGATCGAAGCCGGGCGACGACGCCATCACCAGCAGCTTCCCGGTGCGTGGATCGAGCGCGACGACTGCGCCGCAGTTCGTCCCGAGGGCCTCGTTCGCGACCTCCTGCGCGTCGAGGTCGAGCGTCGTCACGACGTCGTTTCCCTGCACGGGCTTGCCGCGCAGCTCGTCCAGCGTCTTGTCGAACACCGTCGAGAGGCTCGAGTTCGACGCCGTCAGGTAGTCGTTGAGCGACCGCTCGAGCCCCGTTCGCGAGCGCGCAACCGTCGAGTATCCGACGACATGGGCGGCGAGTGGGCCGTACGGATAGCGCCGGAAGAACAGCGTCCGGCCTTCGACCTGGCGTTCGCGGTTCCGGGCGAGTCGCCTGCGGGGCTCGAACGAGAAGATGAGCCCGCGGTCGACCGAGAACTCGGCGACGCGCCTGATCGAGTTGTCCTGGCGTGCCGCAAGGCCGGCCGATGCCCACGTCTGCCAGTACGTCGTCATGACGACGAGCACGGCCACGAGCCCGAGCGCGACGTACGTGAGGCGAACGATCTGCCCGTTCATCGCGGCGTGTTCGCCCGGTTCGAGACGAGCAGGAGCAGTGCGAGCAGGATGAAGTTCGCGACGATGCTGGTCCCTCCGTAGGACACGAAGGGCAGCGTGATTCCGGTCAGCGGCACGACACGCAAGACGCCGCCGACGATGATGAATGCCTGCAGCGCGAAGCCGAAGGTGAGCCCCGCGGCGAGGAGCTTCGAGAAGCCGTCGTCCGCCTGGAGCGCGACGCGCATGCCGCGGACGACGAAGAGCATGAAGACGAGGAGCAGAGCCGCGGCTCCGATCAGTCCGAGCTCCTGTGCGATCGCCGAGAAGATGAAGTCCGTGCGGAGGTAGGGGATGAGCTGCGAGCCGTCGACCGACGTGAACGTCCCCTGGCCGAGTCCCGTGCCTCCGAAGCCCCCGTTCGCGATCGAGTAGAGGCTCTTCACGAGCTGATACGAGGCGCAGTCCTGTCGGAGCTCCAGCTCGCCGTTCAGGGAGCAGTACACGCGTTCGTCCGTCCAGGGCTGCAGCCAGATCGTGATCCGATCCTGGACGTGGTCGATCGCGTTGTAGAGAACCGCTGCGCCGCCGACGAAGAGCGCGAGCCCCGCGGCGACGAACAGCGCCCGCCCCGTCGCGACGTAGAGCATGGCGAGGAAGATCCCGAAGTTGAGGAGCGCGCTCCCGAGGTCGTTCGTGACGAGGATGACGAGCATCGCCGCGCCCCAGATCGCGAGGAGCGGCCCGATGTCCTTCAGTTGCCAGCGGGCGAGTGACTCGCGCTTCTCGCGCAGGTAGCCGGCGAGGAACAGGATCAGGAAGATCTTCGCGAGCTCTCCCGGCTGGAACTGGATCACGCCGAGGTCGACCCACAGCCGCGCGCCGTTGACGGTCTCTCCGATAGCGGGAACCGATGGCAGGAGCAGCAGCGCGATGGCGGCGACGCCGAAGAGGTAGCGATACGACTCCAGCACCCGGTAGTCGTGGCGCAGCCAGATGAGCGTCGCCGCGAGAGCGCCGACGCCGACGGCGATCCACACGGCCTGGCGCCCTCCGTCGTCGGAGTCGAGGCGGTAGATCGTCGTCACGCCGAACGCGGTCAGTACCGCGGTGAGCGGGAGCAGCGCTCCGTCTGCATATGGGACGGTGCGCCGGACGACGACGTGTGCGACGACGTAGAGACCGAGGAAGAGCGCGCTCCAGGTGACCACGTCGGGCGACAGCTCCGCGTCCCGCGCGAGCGTGACCGTTGCGAGCGCCACGCTGGCGATGAGACCGGCGAGGACGAGCCCGAAGAGCTCGCGCCGCCGCGCGTTCACCGACTGATGCCCCAGTACAGGACGAGGACTCCGACGACCACGACGAGCCCGATGAGGGCCAGCGCCGTGAGCCGGCCACCGGGGCCGGCGCCGTGCGTTCGCACCTGCGCGGCTTCGTCCACAGATGGGGTCTGACCCATGGTTTCCGGGTCTGACCCCGCCTCTGACCCTTCGGTCGCCACCGCTCGCACTGGCAACGGCTCCGGCTCGCCATCGACGAGCTCGAAGAGAACGACCGTGATGTTGTCCTCGCCGCCGTGCGCGTTTGCGGCGGCGACGAGCGCCTCGCCGGCGGCTTGCGGGTCACGTCCGGCGCCCTCGATCGCGGCCGCGATCTCGTCGTCGCCGAGCATCACCGACAGGCCGTCAGAGCAGAGCAGGAAGAGATCGCCGACCTCGCCGGGAACCGTCTGTACCTCGACCTCGACGGCCGGATCGGTGCCGAGCGCGCGGGTGATTGCGGAGCGTTGCGGGTGCCGCTCCGCCTCCTCTGGCGTCAGTACGCCGCTCTGCACGAGCTCCGCGACGAGGGAGTGATCCGTCGACAGCTGCTGAAAGGAGTCGCCGCGGAGCAGGTACGCGCGCGAGTCGCCTACGTGGCCGATCGTGACCGTCCCTTCCGCCGCGTCGACGAGCGCGGCAGTGACCGTCGTGCCCATTCCGGCGGTCGCGGGATCGGCGAGCGAGCGCTCCCAGATGCGGGAGTTCGCCTCCTCGATGAGCGAGGTCACCGCTTCCTCGCCGAGCGCGTCGGTGCTCGCCTCCTCGAGAGCCGCCGCCGCGAGTCGTGCCGCGATCTCGCCTGCACGCGCACCGCCCATTCCGTCCGCGACGGCGAAGAGCGGTGGCCTCCGGACGAGCATGTCCTCGTTTCGCATGCGCCTGCGCCCGGTGTCGGTGACGCCCGCGCTGCGTCCGATTTTCACGCCTGCACCTGCAGCTCGGTCTCGCCGATCCGGATGACGTCCCCGGCCTTCGCGAGCTGTGCCTTCTTCAGCTTCGTGCCGTTGACGAACGTGCCGTTCGTGGAGCCGAGATCGTCGACCCACGCTCCGTTCGGGCGCGGCTCGATGCGTGCGTGCCTCGACGATGCGAACTCGTCGTGCTCGAGCCGGATGCCGCTCGTCGCGTCGCGACCGACGACCGTTGGACCCGCGACCTCGATCGTCCTTCCCTGACCGAGCTCCGAGCTCGCCAGGACGAGGAGTCGAGTCGGAGGCAGCCCGTGCTCGGCCCGCAGCGCGTTGGCTTCCGCTGCACCCAGGATGATGCTCTCCTGCGGTGCCTGCGTCATTCCCCTGGTCGCCGACCGCATGACGAAGAGGATGAAGGCGTAGAGCAGCACGAGGAACACGATCTTGCCGATCAGGAGCGTCTCGTCGGTTTCCAGCGCGAGCAGCGTCACGACGGCAGCGAGCGCCCGAACACGACCTCCGTCGAGCCGAGCACGATGCGGTCGCCGTCGCGCACGCGCGTGCGATCGACGCGCTTGCCGTTGACTTCAACGCCGTTGGTCGATCCCAGGTCGACGATCCAGTAGCCGGCGCCTTCCTGGCGGAGCTCCGCGTGGCGGCGCGAGACGTTGACGTCGGACACGCGCACGTCGGCTTCCCGGGAGCGACCGAGGACGACGCTCGCCTTCGTGACCTCGTGCTTCCGCCCTGCGACCGTCAGCGTGACGACCTCGCGCTGCGGCTCCGGCAGCGGCGTGTCCGGAGCGACCGGCCCGACCGCGGCGGGCGCCTTGTAGATCATCGTCTGCTGCGGTGCGTCGATCGGGAGCGACGGCAGAAGCTCTGGCTCCGGCGATCCCTCCCCGGCGACGAGGCGCGTGGCGATCCCGAACTCGCCGACCGCGAGGTCGTCGTCGACCTCGACCAGCACCCGCGGAGTGTCCAGCAATGCGTACTTCTCACGGCGCGCGTGCTCGGCGAGGTACTCCTGGAGCTCCCCGACGAGAGCCTCCTCGTAGCCCTCGAACTGCTTGCGATCGTCGGCCGACAGGTAGACGGTGTACTCGTTCGGGACGTAGACCTTGGAGACGGAGACGCTGCGGTGGTCGTCCATCTCCTTCACGAGCTTCCGCGCGAGCTCGATGGGCTGCACGTGGGAGCGAAAGGCACGCCCGAACACGCCTTCGAAGAGGCCCTCGATCTTCGATTCGATGGTGCGCAGGACAGCCATGAGCGTGGGTCGCGGACGAGTGTAGTGGTCGCTTCGGTACGTTCGGTCAGGCGCGGCGTGGCGCAGCCGCGACGAGGCCGAATCCGGCCCACACGAGCATCACGACGATCGTGCTCGCGATTCCGGCTCCCGCGAGGACGGACGCGGCCGTGACCGTGAATCCGACTGCTGCGATACCGAGAGGCGCACGCCGGCGAGCCCACGGGACGAGCGCGGCTGTCGCCCCGACGACGATGGCTGCGACGAGCACAACGGGCTCGTGCGCGAGCCAGCTCCAGACGGCGGTTGCCGCCGCGCCGACGGAGTCGAGCGGGCCGACGTCCAGCGCGGGTGCGTCGCCTCCGGCGATCGGCAGTTGCTCGCCCGCCACACCGGTGAGGAGCACCGTCGAGAGCACCGCGAGCACGCCATGGGCGGCTCGACGCGCGGTGTTGCGCACGGGAATGAGGGCGAGCGGCACGAGCGGCAGGAGCCCGACCGTTGCGAGGAGCGGTCCGGCGGCGAACCAGAGGCCGTGGCGCGCGTCACGCCAGTTCACCGCGACCCAGCCGACGGCGAAGATGGCGTAGACGGACGCGACCGAGACAGCGACGTTCCCGAGCGGGAAGATCGGGATGGCGAGGGCCAGTGCGAGCCCGAGTCGCGGGTCGAGCCAGCAGGCGAGGCCGGTCGCGATCACGAGAAGCGCGACGAGCTCTGGTGGCCAGAACGGGAGGAACGTGGCGCCGAGGGCCGCAGTGAGGACTCCCAGAACGACGGGGAGCACGCGGCGCGCATGCAGGCGAGCCGGGGCGACGGACTCCTCCATCTCGACCCGCCGCTTGTCGCGCGGAGCCCGGCCCTCCGGCTTCCGCGCGGCGTTGCGCAGCTCAGCGGCCAGATCAGATGCGTTGGGACGCCTGCTCGGGTCGATCGAGAGAGCCGCATCGACGGCGATCACGAGTCGGCGGGGCAGTCCGCGTCGCTGCGAGGCGAGCGGAGGCGCGCCGGCCTGTATGGACTGTGCGACCTCCTGGATCGGCATCCCCCAGAACGGGTGCCGGTCGGCGAGCGTCTCCCAGAGGAGCACGCCGACGGACCAGACGTCGCTCTCGGGGCTTGCATCGGCGCCGGCAAGGCGCTCGGGGGCGATGTACGCGAGCGTTCCGGGGACGTCGCCGACGGCGGTCAGCGTGTCCGCGCCGTCGAACTGTGCGAGCCCGAAGTCGAGCAGCCGCACGGCGATCTCGTCGCGATCCTCGAGGAGGATGTTCGCGGGCTTCACGTCCCGGTGCACGATCCCGGCGCGGTGCGCATGCGCA
Source organism: uncultured Gaiellaceae bacterium (assembly GCA_963820635.1). GTDB lineage: Bacteria > Actinomycetota > Thermoleophilia > Gaiellales > Gaiellaceae > GMQP-bins7. Next base: position 855,157 of record CAWGAN010000002.1, read on the forward strand.
AGCGCGTCGAGCACCTGCGCGGCCGCGGTGATCGCGTCCGCGTCCGAGAGCACGCCCGATCGGATCGCGTCGCGCATCGTGCGACCAGGCACGTACTCGTAGGCGATGTAGACGTGTCCCGAGTCGTGGCCGACGTCGTAGGCGCGCACGCAGCGGTCGTGGCGCAGGCGGCGAGCGGCGAGCGCCTCGCGCTCCGCGCGTGCCGCTGCCTTGCCCTCGCGGGGGATGATCTTGAGCGCGACGTCGAGGCCGTTCTGCTCGTCGAGCGCGAGCCAGACCGAGCCCGAGCCGCCGGTTCCGAGCGGTCGCATGGGCCGATAGCGCCCGAGCACGAGCTCCTGGGTGGACGGGACAGCCGCGACGGAAGACACCGGTAGACACCTTTAGCCGCGGCGGGTCCGACTCCTTGCGGACGCGGGAAGCTCCGGTGAAGCGACTAGAGTGGCGTGGCGGCGCATGAGTACGCGCGACGAAGACATCCTGGATTTCGACTTCTTCGAAGAGGAGGACGCACCGGCCTGGGAGGAGCCCGAGGGCTCCGAGCCGGTGCCCTCGACCGAGCGCGCGCGGCGCGGCGGTGGGGGGTCTCGCTTCGGGGGCCCGCGCAACCTCACCCCGCTCCTGCGCCTGATCGGGCTCATCGCGCTGGCGATCCTCGTCGTCGTCCTGCTCGTCGTCTGGGTCGAAGGCTGTACCGCGGATGCGAAGCGCGACCGGAACGAGACGTACCTCGCCGAGATCGGCGCGATCGGCAACGCGTCGGCGCGGCTCGGGCAGCAGGTGAGCACGCTTCTCACGACGCCCGGGCTCAACCAGGAGGATCTCGACGCGAAGCTCGGCGGCTATGCGCAGACGGCCGACAACCAGGTGCAGCGAGCGGAGGATCTCAACGCGCCCGGGCCCATGGTCGGCCCGAACACAGGTGCCGTCGAGTCGTTGCGCTATCGCGCAAACGGGCTGCGTGGCCTCCAGACCGCGTTCAAGGACACCGTCGACGAGACCGACGCGAGCGTGGCCGGCGAGGCGCTCCTGGCCCAGACGCAACGTCTCCTCGCGAGCGACATCATCTGGACGGACTCGTTCCAGGAGCCGGCCGCAGCGGTTCTCTCCAACGAGGGGATCGAGGGGCTCGACGTCCCGTCCTCCGAGTTCGTCACATCCGAGGACTTCGTGTCTCAAAGCGACCTGGCGGCGATCTGGCAGCGAATCCAGGGAGCCTCGACAGGTGGGCCGACAACCGGCCTCCACGGTAACCAGATCTCGTCGGTGAAGGCCCTGCCGAGCGGTCAGCTGCTCTCGACGGACACCGAGACGACGATCAAGGTCACGGACGAGCTCGCGTTCGAGGTCGGCATCACCGACTCGGGCGAGAGCCAGGAGATCCGCGTCACGGTCACGTTGACGATCCCGAAGCAGCCCGATCCGATCGTGAAGACGGCGACGATCCCGCTCATCGACGCGGGGGAGACGAAGACGGTGACGTTCGTAATCGGCGCGCTCGTGCCGTTCGGAGAGCAGACGACGGTGAAGGTGGACGTCGACCCCGTTCCGGGCGAGACGAACACGTCCAACAACTCGTACGAGTACCCGGTCATCTTCACGCTGTGACCGCGTCGCTCGCGGTCGCGATAGCAGCCTGTGTGGCGGCGGGAATCGCGCTCGTCGTCGCGCTCGTCCTCTGGCGGCGCACCTCCCGACTTGCGGCGACGCAGTCGGTCGTGCTCGGAGAGGCGTCAGGCGATCTCCTCGAGTTCGCGGTTTCGCTCCAGGGGCGGGTCGACGATCTCTACCGCGCGGTCGACGAGGTGGCCGCCGGGTTGTCGCGCGTGGATCGGCGCGTCGACGGCGCCGTTTCGAACACTGCGGTGGTGCGCTACGACGCGTACGAGGGGACGGGCGGGCAGCAGTCCGCGTCCGTCGCGCTGCTCGACGCCACGCGAACCGGAACCGTCGTCACGGCGATCCAGGGGCGCGACTACGCGCGGATCTACGTCAAGGACCTCGACCGGGGGCGCTCGTCGGTCGCGCTCTCGCCCGAGGAGCAGGAGGCCGTCGACCGCGCGATGGCGCGGTAGGACGCGTCAGGCCGCCGCAGCGGCCTTCTCGAGACCGGGCAGGTAGCGGCGCCAGACGTCGGGAACGTGCTCGGTCGCCAGGCGGATGAACAGCACCGGAGTGGGAGGTCGCGGTGGGGAGCGCAGGGTCATCGACGTCTCTTCGAGGAGTCGGTCGCCCTTGCGATGGTTGCAGGGCGCGCACGATGTGACGACGTTCTCCCATACCGAGGTGCCCCCGCGCGAGCGAGGAACGACGTGGTCGAGCGTGAGCCGGTTGCCCTCCGTGCCGCAGTAGACGCACTTCCAGCCGTCGCGGGCAAACAGGACGCGACGCGAGATGCGCTTCGTCACGCCTCGTGGCACGCGAACGTACGTCACGAGCCTGATGACGTGCGGCCGCGTGAAGTTCGACGTCGACGTCCGCAGCGGCTGGCCGTGGCTCTCGAGCACCTCCGCCTTGCCCTTCCACACGAGCACGTGCGCGCGACGGACCGAGCACACGTTCAACGGCTCGTAGCTCGCATTCAGGACGAGGACGCGCTCCACCGCGCGCGCAATGTAGCACCCCCTTCATCGCTCACCTAGGCGGAGTGGATGCATGATACGCGATCTATGTGCATAATACGTGACATGCCGAGTGTGACGATCGTAGGGGCGTCGGGGTACGCCGGTCAGGAGACGCTCGACCGCGTGCTCGCGCATCCGGGGCTCGAGCTGTACGCGCTCGGGTCGGATTCGCTCGCAGGCGAGCCGGCCGGGACGCTCGATCCCCGCCTGGGTCGCAACGGCTGGAGCCGCATACCGCGGTTCATCGCGAACGACGCGGCGCTCGCCGCCGGTGCCGACGTCACGTTCCTCTGTCTCTCGCACGAAGAGGCAGCAGCGCTCGACGTCCCGTCGCGCGGCGTGATCGTCGACCTCTCGGGAGCCCACCGGTTCGTCGATGCCGGCATCTACGACGAGTGGTACGGGTTCGAGCACCCGCATCCCGATGGCCTGGCCTCGTGGTCGTACGGGCTCCCCGAGCTGCACCCGCCGACCGGCCGGCTCATCGCGAACCCCGGTTGCTATGCGACTGCGGCGTTGCTCGCGCTCGCGCCGATCGCCTCCGAGATCGAGCCGACCGGTGTCGTCGTCGACGCGAAGTCGGGGATGACGGGTGCAGGAAGGGCTCCGCGTGCGTCGTCGCACGCCGGAGTCGTGCTCGAGAACGTCGCGCCGTACCGCGTCGGCGAGCATCAGCATGCACCCGAGATCGCCGCGCAGCTCGGCTTCCCGGTGACGCTCGTTCCGCACCTGCTCCCCGTGCGCCGTGGCCTGCTCGCGACCTGTGTGGTCCGCTCGCGGGGCGCCGATCTCCGGGCCCTCCTCGACGAGCACTACGCGCAGAGCCATGTCGTGGACGTCTTGCCGGAGGGCGTCACGCCGGAGCTCGCACGCGTCCAGCAGACTGACGGCGCCGAGATCGGCGTCTTCGAGGATCGCGCGACGGGAGCGACGATCGTCATCTGCGCCCTCGACAACCTCGGCAAGGGCGCCGCGGGGCAGGCGATCCAGAACGTCAACCTGCTGTTCGGGCTCGACGAGACGACGGGGCTTCGGCTGGCGGGAGTCCTCGTCTGATGTCGGTCACGACAGCGCAGGGCTTTCTTGCGAGCGGCGTCCACGCCGGCATTCGCCGGTCGGGGCTCGATCTGGCGATCGTGCGCTCGACCGTTCCGGCGGTGGGCGCGGCGGTCTGGACCACGAACCGCGTGCTCGCCGCGCCCGTGGTCGTCTCGAAACGGCACCTCGAGATCGCAGAGCCGCAGGCGGTCGTGATCAACGCCGGTGTGGCGAACGCGGCGACCGGGAGCACCGGGATCGCCGACGCCGAGCAAACGGCCGCGCAGACCGCGTCGGAGTTGGGTCTCGCGGCGGAAGAGGTCATCGTCCTCTCCACCGGCGTCATCGGTGTCCCACTGCCGATGGAGCGGGTGCTCGCGGGGGTTCGCGAGGCCGTCGGCGTCGCTCGACCCGGACGGAGGTGCTGCCGCAGCCGCGGCGATCCTCACCACCGACCGTTGGCCCAAGCAGGCCGTCGTCGCCGGCGACGGATTCGTCGTGGGCGGGATGGCGAAGGGTGCCGGGATGATCCATCCACGGCTCGCGACGATGCTCGCGATCGTCACGACCGACTACCCGCTCGAGCCCGGTGAGTCGGCGCGCTTCCTCCGAGTCGCCGTGGACGCGAGCTTCAACCGCATCTCGGTCGACGGCGAGTGCTCGACGAACGACGCGGTCGTGCTGCTTGCGAACGGCGCGAGCGGCGTCGAGCGGACGGCGGCGCACGACGAGCAGTTCGCGGGGGCGCTCGGTGAGGTCTGTGCGGCGCTCGCGCGCGAGATCGTCGCCGACGGCGAGGGCTCGACGGTGCTCCTCGAGATCGCGGTGTCGGGCGCCGTGTCGGATGCGGAAGCGGAGGCCGTCGCCCGGAGGATCGCGACGTCACCGCTCGTGAAGACGGCCGCATTCGGGCGCGACCCGAACTGGGGACGCGTGCTCGCAGCGGCGGGATCGGCACCGTGGAACGGTGGCTTCGCACACGTCGAGACCGACCGGCTGTCCGTCTCGTTCGACGGCTCGCCGGTCTTCGTGCGTGGCGAGCCGACGGGTGCGAAGCCCGATCTCGGTGGCACGGCCGTCGCGATCGACCTCGACCTCGGTCTCGGAGCGGGAAGCGCGTCGTACCTGGCGTCCGATCTCACCTACGACTACGTGCGGCTGAACGCGGAGTACACGACCTGATGCGCACGTGCTGAAACTGGGCGGACGCGTGGCCGGCGACTCGATCGGGCTCGCGCTCGACCGGCACGCGGCCGGCGACGAGGTCGTCGTGGTCCACGGTGCGGGTCCGCAGATCACGTCCGAGCTGCGATCGTCGGGGATCGCCACCCGGTTCGTCGCAGGCCGTCGTTTCACAGATCCAGCGACCCTCGCCGTCGTGCGCAGGTCGCTGGTCGCCGTCGGGGCCGAGCTGTCCGCCGCACTCGGCCCTGCGGCCCTTCACCTCGTCGGCGACGAGATCGGCCTCGTCGCGACGCGTGTCCCCGAGCTCGGTCTCGTCGGCGAGCCGCTTCCGTGTCGTCCGGCTGCGGTCGAGGAGGCACTCGCCGCCGGGCGCATCCCGATCGTGACGCCGATCGCAGTCGGGCCGCTGAACGTCAACGCGGACGAGGCGGCCACGGCGTTGGCAGAGGGGCTCGGCGCCGATCGGATCGTCTTCGTGTCGGACGTCGCGGGCGTCTTCGTCGAGGGTGTCGTCGCGGCGCAGCTCCATGCGGACGACGCGGACGAGCTCCTCGGCGCGGGAGTCTTCGACGGCGGCATCGTCCCCAAGCTGCTCGCGGCCGCTCGGGCAGCCCGGCTCGGGATCACCGCCGAGATCGGCGAGACGGCGGTCGTCGCATGAGCGTCGTTGCGGGTCTGGATCGGCTCCTTCCCACCTACGCGCGCACCGACCTGACGATCGTGCGCGGCGAGGGATGTCGGGTTTGGGACGCCGACGGCCGCGAGTACCTCGACTTCGGAGGCGGGATCGCGGTCGTCTCGCTCGGCCACTGTCATCCCGCACCGCTCGCAGCCGCGCAGGCCCAGCTCGAGCGGCTCTGGCACGTCTCGAACCTCTACCGCACGGAGCCGGCCGAGGAGCTCGCGTCGCTGCTCTCCGCGCGGTTCGGCGGCGCGCAGGCGTTCTTCTGCAACTCGGGCGCCGAGGCGATCGAGGCGGCGCTCAAGTACGCGCGGAAGGCCACCGGGAAGCCGGGCGTGGTCGCGCTCGATGGGAGCTTCCACGGGAGGACGCTCGGCGCACTCTCTGCCACGGGTCAGCCGGGCAAGCGGACGGCGTTCGAGCCGCTGGTGCCCGGAGTCCGCTTCGTTCCGCCGAACGACGTCGACGCGCTGCACGCGCGCGGCGGACGAGGAGGTCGGTCTGATCCTGCTCGAGCCCGTCCTGGGTGAAGGCGGGGTCGTTCCACTCGACACCGAGTTCGTCGCAGCCGCGGCTGCGCTGCCACAGCTTCTGTGCTTCGACGAGGTGCAGACGGGAGTCGGCCGAACGGGATCGTTCTTCGCGTTCGAGCAGCTCGGCGTGCGAGCCGATCTCGTCACGCTCGCGAAGGGTCTCGCAAACGGGCTTCCCGTCGGGACGCTCCTCGTCGCGGACGATGCGACCGGTGCGTTCGCGCCCGGCGACCACGGCTCGACCTTCGGCGGGAACCCGGTCTCGTGCGCGGCTGCATGTGCCGTCGTCGAGGCGATCGACGCGGAGCTGCTCGACAACGTGCGGCTTCGGGGCGCTCAGCTTGCCGAGGCGCTCGCGCAGCTTCCGGGCGTGCTCTCCGTGCGCGGGCGCGGGCTGCTCATCGGGATCGAGGTCGACGGTGCCGCGGCGGATGTCGTCGAGGCGGCGCGTGAGCACGGCCTCCTCGTTCTCACCGCCGGTGAGAACGTCGTGCGGTTCGCGCCTCCGTTGACCGTCACCACCGGGGACGTCGACGAAGCTCTCGAGATCCTCGACCGCATATTCTGCTAGAGTGGCGCATACTATGAACCGACGCGAGAGACAGAGCGCCATCCTCGACCTCGTGCGCGAGCGGGCGCTCTCCACCCAGGCCGAAGTCGCTTCCGCGCTGAAGGAGAGCGGCTTCGAGGTCGTCCAGACGACCGTCTCGCGCGACATCGCAGACCTCGGCCTGGTGAAGGTGCGCGCTCCGAGCGGCAGGCTGATCTATGCACCGCCCGGCAGCACCGACGGCGACCGCCTGCGCGCGCTGGGAGCTGCGATGCGCCGGTACGCGATCACCGTCGAGGCTGCCGGGACGCTCGTCGTCGTGACGACCCCCTCGGGGTACGCGAACGCGCTCGCCCAGGCCGTCGACGAAGCGGGTCATCCAGCGATCGCGGGGACGATCGCCGGCGACAACACGATCTTCGTCGCCGCGCGCGACGGGATCTCGGCGCAGTCGCTCCGCGAGGAGCTGTCCGGCTACCTGCTCCAGGGCGCGGCATGAGCGGAACCGCCGTCGTCGCGTACTCGGGCGGGCTCGACACGAGCTGCATCCTCGCGTGGCTGAAGGAGGACTGGTACGGCTTCGACGAGGTCGTCGCCGTGCTCGTCGACGTCGGCCAGGAGTTCGACCTCGAGGAGTCGATCGCGCGGGCGAATGCCGCTGGTGCCGACGATGTGCTCCTCGTCGATCGCAAGGACGTGTTTGCCGACGAGCAGTGCGTGCGGGCGATCCTCACGAACGCGCTCTACGAAGGGAAATACCCGCTCGTTTCGGCATTGTCGCGTCCGGTGATCGCGCAGGCGGTGGCCGAGATCGCGCTCGAGATCGGCGCCGAGGCGGTCGTCCATGGATGTACCGGCAAGGGGAACGACCAGCTCCGCTTCGAGCTCGCCTTCAAGGCGCACTACCCCGGCGTGAAGGTGATCGCGCCGCTGCGCGACCGCATCTGGACGCGCGACGAGGAGATCGAGTACGCGATCGCGAAGGGCATTCCGGTCGTGCAGACCGTCTCGTCGCCGTTCTCGATCGACGAGAATCTCTTCGGGCGTGCGATCGAGGCGGGTGTGCTCGAGGATCCGTGGAATACGCCGCCCGAGGAGCCGTATGCGCTCACGTCCGACCCGGCCGGCGCGCCCGCGCCGATCGAGATCGTCGTCGGCTTCGAGCAGGGCATCCCTGTGTCGCTCGACGGCGAGGAGCTCTCGCTGGCGGATCTCATCGCGCAAGTGAACCGGCTCGCGGGCGCGTATGGAATCGGGCGGATCGACATGATCGAGAACCGGGCCGTGGGCATCAAGAGCCGCGAGGTCTACGAGGCGCCGGGCGCGATGACGCTCATCGCGGCGCACTCGGCGCTCGAGGACGTCGTCCTCACGAAGGACGAGGCGCGGCTCAAGCGGCCGCTCGAGCAGCGCTGGACGGAGATCGTCTACGAGGGTCGCTGGTTCAGTCCTGCGCGCGAGGCGATCGACGCGTTCGTCGACTCGACGCAAGAGCTCGTCACGGGAGAGGTCCGGGTCGAGCTTCGGCCGAACGTTGCCGTCGTCACCGGCCGCCGCTCGCCGCACATGATCTACGCGGCCGAGCTCGCCTCGTACGGCGCCGGCGAGACGTTCCCGCACGACGCCGCGGAAGGCTTCATCAGGATCTCGTCGCTCGAGACCGAGCTTCACGCCGCGAGAGCGCGCGCCGCCAGCAGGGCATAATCGCCCGTGTGACGACGTGGGCCGGCCGGGTCGAGGGCGCTCTCGACCCCGACGTGTGGCGCTTTCTGCGCGTCGACGACGCCGAGCTTCTGCCGTACGACTGCGAGGCGACGGCCGAGCATGCGCGACGCCTTGCCGCAGCGGGACTGCTCACCGAGGCGGAGCTGGACGAGGCCGAGTCACGGCTTGCCGAGATCGCGCAGGATCCCGACGGCTATCTCGACTCGGACGAGGACGTCCACTCGGCGATCGAGCGCCTGCTCGGGGACGTCGGACGGAAGATCCACGCGGGCCGGTCGCGCAACGATCAGGTCGCCGCGGCCTTCCGCATGTACGTGCTCGACGCGTGCGCCGAGGCGCGCGAGGCGGTCGACGCGCTCGCGCTCGTGATCCTCTCGTTCGCCGAGTCGGAGGCGGAGACGGTGATGCCGGGGTACACACACCTGCAGCGCGCGCAGCCCGTGACGCTCGGGCACCACCTGCTTGCCTGGGTCGAGATGCTCGACCGCGACCGGACGCGATTCGCTGCGGCCGCGGAGGCTGCGTCGGAGAGCCCGTTGGGAGCGGGCGCCCTCGCCGGCTCGACGCTCGAGCTTCCGCCTCCGCCGCGCCAGTTGCGCAACTCGATCGACGCCGTCGCGGATCGCGACTTCGCGCTCGACTACCTCTATGCGGCGGCCGTGCTCTTCACGCATCTCTCCCGCATCGGCGAGGAGATCGTGCTCTGGGCGACCTCCGAGTTCGGCTTCGTGAAGCTCCCCGAGTCGGCCGCGACGGGCTCGTCGATGATGCCGCAGAAGCTCAACCCCGACGTTGCGGAGCTCGTGCGCGGGAAGGCGGGGACTGCGATCGGCCGGCTCACGGGGCTGCTGGCGACCGTGAAGGGTCTCCCGCTCGCGTACGACCGCGACCTGCAGGAGGACAAAGCGCCCGTGTTCTCGACGCGACACGACACGCGGCTGGCGCTCGAGGCGCTGACCGTTCTCGTCAGCGGGCTCGAGGTCGACCGCGAGCGGATGGCGAAGGCAGCGTCGGACCCGCTCCTGCTCGCGACCGACGCCGCGGAGGCGCTCGTCCGCGAGGGAGTCCCGTTCCGCGACGCCCACGAGCAGGTCGCCGAGAGCGTGCGCGACGGCACGTTCAAGAAGCCGCGGAAGGGCGCGAAGCGCGCGTCGCCCGGGCCAGGTGGCATCCGCGAGGCGCTCGAAGAAGCGCGCCACCGCTTCGTCGACAACCTGTAGGGGCTGCGGCCGCAAGCGGACGCCTTAGGGATGTTCGCGCGACCGTAATCCGCACTCGCGGATTACGGTCTTGCGCTACCAAGTCGTGCACTCGGCGCTGGAAGTCGGCGATGAGCTTCTCGCTCTCGTCCCATGAGCCGACCTTGCGGAACGGCGCCCGAGTCGAGGCCGCGCTGCACCGACTGCACGAGGGAGACGTCCTCCTCGGCGACCTGGTTGTCCCAGGCCATGAGCTCGTCGATCTCCTCGGCCGATGCGTCGGTCCCGAAGTAGTAGTCCGTCACCTCCACCGTTCGCCGGAGGCCGTCGGGCAGGTAACGCTCCATCGAGATGTTCGGAATCCCGGGCGCGATGTTCAGCGTCGTCGACGGGAAGAGGAAGTGGTACTGCGACTGCGTGACGTCGCCGCGCGGCTCGTACGGCGCCTTGCCGTTGCCCGCGAGCGCGGACGCGCGGACGGGGCCGATCTGGCTCGAGAACGTGGGGTGCACCTGCAGCAGGTACGAGTCGGGGTTGACGTCGATCACCTTGCTGAACCCCGGATGCGCCGTCGGGCAGTGGTAGCACTCGAGGAAGTTCTCCATGACGACCTTCCAGTTCGCCTCGATCGGCCACTCGTGGTGTGAGTGGAAGCGAATGGCGTCCACGTCGAGCCCACTCTCGGCGACGATCTCGGGCAGGCGGCCGAGCGCGGCCGTGAGTGGCGCCGCCTCGGGATCGGGGTTCACGAAGACGAACGGGCCCCACGTACCGACGGAGACGGAAGCGAGCGACAGCCCCGAGGGGTCGAAGCCCGGCTCTCGCTCTGAGCGCGGCGCGCGTCGCAACGTCCCGTCGAGGTCGTACGTCCAGGCGTGATACGGGCACTGCAGCGTCTCGCGACAGCCGGTGCCCTCGACGACGAGATGCCCGCGGTGGCGGCAGACGTTCACGAGCCCGCGGAGGACGCCGTCGGAGCCGCGCACGATGGCGACCGGCACATGACCGATGTGTGCCGCGAAGTAGGAGCCCGGCTCGGCCACCCATTCGGAGGGCCCTGCGTACGTCCACGCGCGCGAGAAGATGCGCTCGCGTTCGTGGGCCTGCACGTCGGCGTCGGCGTACCAGGTCGCGGGCAGCGTCCAGCCGTCCTCGAGCGGATGCTCGAGCTCGGGGATCGGGGTTTCCTGTCGGGCCGTCTGCACGCTTGCTCCTGACTGTCCTGTCAGTCAGGATACTGCGGATGTCGGGAACGGAGCAAGTCCAGAACGCGCCTGTTGCGGCAAGCCGTGTCGACGAGATCCTTCGGGCTGCGTGCCGTGTCGTCGTCACCGGAGGTGCGAGCGATTTGCGCATCGGGAACGTCGCGCAGGAGGCGGGCGTGTCGCGAACCCTCGTCCACTACTACTTCACGACGCGACAGGAGCTGCTTCGCGCCACCTTCGCGTACGCCGAGGATCTCCGTATCGGAGCGCTCGAGCTGGAGCTCGCGACGCTTTCGACTGGAGCCGAGCGCGCCGAGCGCGCGTTGCTCCGAACCATCGAGCCGGAGCTCGAGGAGACACCGGCTCTGTGGAATGAGGTGTGGTCGAGCCTTCGCTTTGACGAGGAGCTCCGTCCGCTCGTCCAGGCGAGCTACCGCGCCTGGGCGGAACGGATCGTGCGTCTGCTGGAGGAAGGCCGCGAGGACGGATCGGTGCCGTCTGTCGTGAACGCGGAGGGAGCCGGATGGCGACTCGCTGCGGCCGCCGACGGACTCGACTCGATTCTCTATCTCGGACTGCTCGATCGCGACGAGGCCCGCGTCTTGCTCGCCTCCTGCGTCATCCGCGAGCTCGAGCGATGACGCTTCGCTCGCAGTCCGTCGTCCTCGAGCGCGTGAGCAAGGGCTTCGACGACGTCGCCGCGGTCGACGACGTGTCGCTCGAGATCGGAAGCGGTGAGTTCTTCTCGCTGCTCGGGCCGTCCGGCTGTGGGAAGACGACGACGCTGCGGATGATCGCCGGGTTCGAGCGTCCCGACGCGGGCCGCATCGTGATCGGCGATGCCGACGTCACCGAGATGCCGCCGCACCTCCGTCCCGTGAACACGGTCTTCCAGAGCTACGCGCTCTTTCCGCACCTCTCCGTCGAGCAGAACGTGGGCTTCGGCCTGCGCTTCAAGAGCGTCTCGAAGGACGAGGGACGGCGCCGCGTCGGTGAGGCGCTCGAGCTCGTCCGCCTGGGCGGGCTGGGACAGCGCCGACCGCATCAGCTCTCCGGCGGTCAGCAGCAGCGTGTCGCCCTCGCGCGCGCGCTCGTGCTGTCGCCGTCCGTGTTGCTCCTCGACGAGCCGCTCGGCGCGCTCGACGCAAAGCTGCGCCGCGAGCTGCAGATCGAGCTGAAGAGCATCCAGCGCGAGATCGGGATCACGTTCCTCTACGTGACGCACGACCAGGAGGAGGCGCTGACGATGTCCGACCGGCTCGCCGTGATGGCGTCCGGGAAGGTCGAGCAGCTCGGTGTGCCGCGCGACGTCTACGAGCGTCCGGAGACCGCGTTCGTGGCCGACTTCCTCGGCGTCTCGAACCTCATGCGTGCGCGCGTGCTCGACGGGTCGCGGGTCGACGTCGGAGGTGTCACGTTGAGCGCAGGGGACGGGGAGCGCTTCGCCGCGGGTGTGGTTCGTCTGACGATTCGCCCGGAGCGCGTCCGTATCGAACCGCCTGCGACGCAGGGAGAGAACCGCGTGCCGGCGACGATCGAGCGCTTCGTCTACCTCGGATCGACGACGCAGGTGTTCGTCTCGCTCCCCGGCGGCGACCGCGTGCAGGCGCTCGTCGCGAACTCGGGCGATGTCGAGGAGTACGACGTCGGCGCCGCCGTCACCGCACATCTTCCCGCCGATGCGCTCCGCATCCTCGCCGACGACGAGGCGGCGACCGGGTGAGCGACGTCATCGTCGTCGGAGCGGGCCTCGCCGGGCTGGCGGCCGCACGCGACCTCGCCCTCGGTGGAGCCGACGTCCTCGTTCTCGAGGCTCGCGATCGTGTGGGCGGCCGCGTCGAACAGGTCTCCGTCGACGACGGACGACCCGTTCAACTCGGCGGGGAGCTGGTCGGCGAGGCGCACACTGCCTACCTCGGTCTCGTCGAAGAGCTCGGACTGACGCTCGCCACGACGTACACGGCCGTCGACGGCGCGACGACGTACGACCTCGTCGACGGAGTTCTCCGCTCCGATGACGGATTTCCGTTCGCGACCGACGAGGAACGCCGCAACTTCGATCGGGTCGAGGGCCTGCTCGGCGAGCTGATCGCCACCGTCGATCCTGCGGATCCCTGGTCGCATCCCGACGCCGAGCGGCTCGACGGCGTGTCCGTCGCGACGTGGCTGCGCTCGGTCGACGCTCTTCCCGTGACGGTGCGGGCCCTCGAGGCGGGGGCGCTGGCGATGGCGTCCGGCTCGCTCGAACGGACGTCCCTCCTGTCGCACGCGCGAATGCTCGCTGCGGTCGGCGACACGGGGTTCTACTCGTACGACCTCTGGGAGTCCAGGCAGGTCGCGGAGGGAAGCGCGGAGGTCGCACTGCGCATGGCTGCCGAGCTCGGCGATCGCATACGGCTCGGCGCCGAAGTCACGGCCATGGCGGTCTCGCAAGGCGGGTGCCGCGTCACGCTCGTGTCCGGGGAGGAGCTGCGTTCCGAGGCGATCGTGTGCGCGCTTCCGGTGAGCGTCCTCCATGGTGTCCGGGTCGAGGGAATCGCCCCGGAGCGCCTCGCCTCGCTGCGCGCCCAGCGACACGCGCGGGCGGCGAAGGTCGTCACCATCTACGACCGCTCGGTCTGGGCCGACGTCGGTGCAAACGGACTCTCCGAGGGAGAGCAGCTTCTCGGCTCGACGTGGCCTCAACGCGATGGCGTCCTTTCTGCACTCGTCCCGCCGGAGCGCGTCATGTGGCTTCTCGCCACGGCGGAGGAGCATCGGCTCTCCACCGTGTGCGCGGAGCTCGAGCGCATGTACGGCGCGGACGCCGGCCGGCCCAACGAGGCTTTTTTCCGGCTGTGGGCGACCGACCCGTACACGCAGGGCTACGTCGACACATTGGTGGCCGGGCGACGTGCTCCGCGTCGGTCCGTTGCACGGCACGCACGATCCGCCTTTCTACGTGTGCGGCTCCGACCAGTGGGTCGCCGGTTACATGGAGGGCGCCGTGCGAACCGGTCGTGGGGCCGCAGCCGCAGCGCTGAGAAGCGAGGCATGGACACCCGCCTGATCGAGGCCGACGTCGTCGTCGTCGGCGCCGGTGTGGCCGGACTCGCCGCCGCGCGCCGGCTCGTCTCCGAAGGACGCGACGTCGCTGTTCTCGAGGCGCGCGACCGGGTCGGTGGGCGCCTCTGGAACACCGAGCTCGGCGGCGAGGCGAACGAGCTCGGCGGCGAGTGGATCGCGCCGTACCAGTCGCGCATGCACGCGCTGCTCGACGAGCTGGGGATCGATCTCTTCCCCGCGTACCGCGAAGGTGACGACGTCTATGTCGACGAGTCAGGCCGGGCGCAGCGCCATGCCGGCGACGAGACCGCCTTGTCGGCGGACGACGAGCGCGAGCTGAAGGAGGGCGACGCGAAGCTCGACGCGCTCGCGAAAGAGCTCGATCCGGAGGCGCCGTGGGAGCACCCACGGGCACGCGAGCTCGACACGATCACGTTCGACGAATGGCTTCGCACCGAGGTCGCGACCGAGGCCGCGCGCGAGAACCTCCGCTCCTACCTCGCCGACGGCTTCCTCACGAAGCCGGCGCACTCGTTCTCGCTCCTGCAGGGCCTCTGGGCGATCGCCGGTGCGGGCGGGACGTACGAGCTCTTCGCAGCCGAGCAGTGTCTCGCGTACCGCGTCGTCGGTGGCTCGCAGCTGATTCCGATCCGCATGGCCGAAGAGCTCGGCGAACGAGTCGTGCTCGGCGCTCCCGTGCGGACGATCAGTTGGCGCGACGGAGGTGTGGAGGTCGACGCCGGACCGGTGCAGGTCGTCGCGCGTGCCGCGATCGTCGCGGTGGCGCCGAACCTCGCCGCCGCGATTCGCTTCGAGCCGACGCTTCCCGCCTGGCGCATGGGCCTCCAGCAGGCGAGCTCGCAGGGCGCCGTGACGAAGTTCCTCGCCGTCTACGACCATCCGTTCTGGCGTGAGGACGGGCTCTCCGGCGAAGGGTTCGCGCCGCATCAGCTCGTGCGCGAGCTCTACGACAACACGCCCCCGTCGGCTTCGGTCGGCGTCCTCTGCACGTTCCTACCGGGCGAGCAGGCCGATCTCGTCGCCCGCATGAGCCCCGACGCACGACGCACGGCGATCCTCGAGGGCATGGCTGCGTTCGTCGGGCCCGAGGCGCTCCGCGCGAGCGATCTCATCGAGACCGATTGGGCTGCGGAGGAGTGGACACGAGGCGCCTACGCGTCGACGTTCGGGATCGGCGGTCTCACGCGCTTCGGCCCCGACCTACGACGCCCCGTCGGCCCGATCCACTGGGCCTGCTCGGACATCGCCGGCTTCGGTCACATGCACATGGAGGGCGCGGCGCGATCGGGCGATGCGGCTGCGGCCGACGTCCTCGCTCTCTAACGGATCGACTCGGCGTCGAGCGTCGCGAAATCGCCGACCGTCGATCCCGTCTGACCGCGCGTCGCGCGCACCGCGCGCCACAGCAGAAAGCCCACGAGCGCGATCACGATCGTGAGCGCAAGCGTCAGCGTCGCGAGCGCGTTGAGCGCTGGCGTGGGCGCGGTGCGTCCCGTGGAGTAGATCCGCACGGGCACGGTGTCGGTCGACGTGCCGGACGACAGGAACGCGCTGATCACGAAGTCGTCCATCGAGATTGCAAAGACGATGATCCCGCTCGCGACGATCGCAGGAACGAGCATCGGCAGCAGCGCAAGTCGAACTGCCTGGAGCTGAGACGCGCCCAGGTCGCGGGCTGCCTCCTCGTACTGCGGCCCGATCGCGAGCAGCCGTCCGCGAACGATGATCACGACGAAGACGAGTGAGAAGGTGATGTGCCCGATCGCCTGTGCGACGGTTCCGAGCTGCACGAACGTCAACAGGTGGACGAAGACGAGGAGCAGCGCCGTCCCCATGACGATCTCGGGCGTGACGAGCGTCGCAAGCGAGACGGCGCGCGACGTTCCTGCGCCACGACCGCGCCAGCGCGTCAAGCCGATCGCCAGCGCGACGCCGAGCGGAACCGTGACGAGCACGGCGATCGCCGCCAGCCGCAGGCTCTGCACGAGGGCCGAGCTCAGCGCGGGATCGTGGAGCACCGACAGGTCGGGGTCCTCCGTGTACCAGCGAAGCGACCAGCCTTGCGCGGTCGATCGTGAGCGACCCTCGTTGAACGAGAAACGGATCGCAACCAGGATCGGGACGATCGACCAGACGAGGTAGAGCGCCGTGTAGAGGACGAGAAAGCGCGGCTTCCCCCACGGGTTCGCCCACCAGTCGCGCAGTCTCCTCACCGGCCGAGCCTTCGCTGCGCCCGTGCGGTCGCGTACAGGTAGTAGCCCATGAGAACCGAGAGGAAGAGCATCAGCACGACCACGAGCGCCGCCCCCACCGGGATCTGCTGGCCACCCTGGATGTAGAGGACGATCTGGTTGCCGATCATGCTCGTGGACGGGGACTGCGAGAGCAGGTCCGGCGTGTAGTAGTCGCCGAACATCGGCAGGGCGATGATCACGATCCCCGCGAGGATCGCCGGCATGGAGAGCGGCAGGGTCACCATGCGGAACGCCTGGAACGGGCTCGCTCCGAGGTCACGCGCCGCTTCGAGGAGGCTCTTGTCGATCCGGTCGAGGAAGGCGTAGAGCGGCAGGATCATGAACGGCACGTAGCCGTACACGAGCCCGAGGATCACGGACGACGCGCGGCCGTCGAGCCAGTTCCGCGGCACGTCGAGGACCCCGACCCAGATGAGCACGTCGTTGACCCAGCCGTCGTCCTGGAGGAGGTTGATCCACGCGAGCATCCGCATGAGATACGAGATGAAGAACGGCGCGATGAGCCCGACGAGCAGGAGACCTTTCCAGCGACCGCCGTAGCGTGCGACGTAGTAGGCGACGGGATACGCGATGAGCAGCGCGAGTGTGGTCGCGATGGCGACGTACGCGAGCGTCCGCACGAAGACGGTCTGGAACGCCGCGCCGCTCGTGAAGAGCCCCTCGAAGACGAACTCGAACGCCGCCGTGTTCCACGCGAGCGGATTCCACTCGGGCGACGGCGTCTGGAAGATCGGGTCGACCGTGCCGAACGCGACACAGAGGATGACGTAGAACGGGAGCAGGAAGAACAGGGCGAGCCAGCCGACTCCCGGCAGCGCCAGGCCGGCCCAGAAGCCGTCGCTCCGTCTCTCCTCGCCTACCAGGCGGTCGGAGTCAGACACCCGCCTTGAACTCGGCCCAGGCGTTCTGCCATTCCGTCTGACCGGCCGGAGTCAGCTCGGTCAGGAAGTAGCCCTTGTCGAAATCCGACTCGCGCACGATCGCGGTTCTCAGGTTCGCGGGCACGATGCCGTCCGCAATCAGGCGATCGGGGTCGAGGCGCGTGAATGGCGGCTGATACCCGACGTAGTTCGAGAAGTTGTCGTAGCCGTGCTTGTTGTCGAGCAGATAGTTGAGGAAGTGGTGCGCGAGGACCGGGTTCTTCGCGTTGCGCGGGATGGCGATGTTGTCGTTCCCGATCGTGCCCGCCCCGTCCTCCGGGAACCAGAACCCGAGGGCGTCCGTGTCGGTCCCCTCGGGCAGGTACCACTGCGCCGAGATCGCGCTGCCGGACCACATCTGGTGAACCCAGGCCCTCCCCTCGGGGAGGTTCGTGTAGTCGTCGGTCGAGACCTTGACGTTGAGGTCGTAGAGCGACTTGAGCTCGTCCTTCGCGAGCGCGATCTGCTCGATGTCCTCGGTGTTGATGTCCTCGATCCCGTTCTTGAGCAGCATGTGCGCGGGCGCGTCGCGGCCGTCGTCGAGGAGGTACAGCTTGCCGCGGTTCGCCTCGTCCCAGTAGATCTCGTAGGGATTCGAGAGGCGGTCGGGTGTCGTCGAGACCTTGTCCGTGCGGTACCCGATCCCGGTCGTCCACGTGACGTACGGGACGGTGTAGCGCGACTCCTTGTCGTACCACGGGTCCTGCACTGAAGGCCAGACGTTCGCGAGGTTGGGGAGGTAGTCGTGGTTCAGCGGCTGCAGCGTCTTGCCGACGACGAGGCGGCCGAGCCGGTCAGGTGTCGGGAAGAAGACGTCGAACTCGACTGCGCCCGAAGCGATCTTCGAGATCGCCTCGTCCAGCGTCGTGAAGAACGTCTCCTCGACCTTGACGCCGTACTCCTTCGCGAAGTCCTTCTTGATCCTCGGCCACAGGTAGCCGTTCCAGTTGTAGATGCGGAGCGTTCCGCTCTCCGGCTCGAGACCGGACGCGATCATCGGGTTGTCGTCGAGGAGCGGCCACGTGACCGGACTGTCCGGCCTCGCGAGCATGAGCTCCGGCGGCTTGAAGTTCCCGTTGTCGCTTCCACCGCAGGCCGCGAGGATCGTGCTCAGGCTCGACAGGCCCACGACGCCCGCTGCGGAGCGTCCGAGGAACTCGCGCCGACCGTATCTCGACTCACGTGGATGACTCATCCCAACCTCCCGGGCACCAGGCCCCCTGTCCGAGTGAACCAGAGCCGGACGCTGCGGTCAATCCGCAACCACGACGAGTGCATCGACTGCCACGGTGTCAGTCGCACCGACGATGAGCGGGTTCACCTCGACTGACTCGATGTCAGGATTCGACAGGCCCAGATCGCCCAGGGCGACCAGCGTCTCGGCGACGACGCCGTGGGGGTCGTCGACACCCGCGTCGGCGACGAGAGCTGCCGCGCTCCTCGACGTCGAGGGGTGCGCTCGAGAGGGTTACGCGATCGAGCTCTTCGACTGCGATTCCGCCTCGTCCGACCGCGAGGATCGGTCCGAAATCGGGGTCCCGCGTCATGCCGCAGAGCACCTCGGCTCCTGGCTCGGCTTGACGGGCCACGAGCACGGGTCCACCGAGACGACGTGCGGCCTCGGACGCCTCCTGCGGTGATCCGACGCCGAGCACGACGCCTCCACCGCGAGCCTTGTGAGCGGGGCCGTCGAGCTTCACGACCACCGGCGTGCCGATCTCCTGCGCTGCTGCGGCCGCCTCGTCCGGCGTGGCCGCGCGCCGTCGCTGCGCGAACGGCACGCCGAAGCGCTCGAGGACGAGGGCCGACTCGTGCTCGGGCAGTGCGCCGGATACGGACAGAAGATCGGAGACGTCGGGCGCGTCCGCGCGCTTCACCAGGAGCTCGAACGGCGGGCGACGAGCGACGCGTGCCAACGCGGTCATGGCATCCCGCGGACCGCGGAGAAGGGCGACGTCGAGCTCCCGCGCGAGCTCCTGGAATCGTCGCGGCGGATCGGCGCTGTGGACCGTGGTCATCGCACAGAAGGGCCCGTCCCGCTCGTCTGCGAGGCGCGCGAGCGTCCGCAGGGTCAGTTCACACCACTCGTCGTTCGTGCGGTCGCGGAACTGGGAGAGGTCGGCCTGCGCGACGAGGATGTCGAACTCGCCCGACGCGGCGAGGAGCTCGAGCGATCGCGGGTAGACCTCCGTCTCGTCCGCGATGCCCCAGGCGTCGAGGGGGTTTCCGGGAGCGAGGTAGTTCGGGAACGCGCCGGTGAGTCGCGCCGCGAGGCCGGATGAGAGCGGCTCGAAGGGGATTCCGGCTGCCTCCGCCCGGTCGGCGAGCAGCGCGCACTCGCCGCCGGACTCGGAGATCCCGGCGATTCGCATGCCGCGGGGCCGGCGACGCCGCCCGAGGATCTCGAGCGTCTCGACGAGCTCATGGAAGTCGTCGACCTCGATCGCGGAATAGCGACGAAGCACCGCCGAGAATGCGCGATTCGAGCCGACGAGGGCGCCGGTGTGGGAGAGCGCCGCCCGCGCCGCCGCCTCCGAACGGCCGACCTTCAGGCACACGACCGGCTTGTCCGTCTCGGCGCAGCGACGCAGCGCGTCGACGAACGCTTCCGGTCGTCGCACGGTCTCGAGAAAGAGCCCGACCGCCCGCGTCCCGGGATCCTCGGCGAAGAACGCGAGGTAGTCGGCGGCGTCCGTCACCGCCTCGGCACCGGACGAGACGACACAGCGCAGCCCGATCCGCCCGCCGAGTGAGAGGAACGCGTCGGCGACCGATCCCGACTGGCAGAGCACGGCGACATGACCCGGCGCCGTCGTGTCCTCGGGGCGCCCGTTCCAGGCGGCCGGCCCGCCCGGCACGAAGAAGCCCATGCAGTTCGGGCCGAGGAGCGCGGCACCGAGCTCGCGCGCCCGTGCGGCGAGCCGCTCGGTCGTCGGCTTGGCGGCCGCACCGGCCTCGGCGCCCACGCCCGGCACCACGAATGCGCGAACGCCGGCCGCCGCCGCTTCCTCGAACGCTGCCTCGACCCGCTCGTGGTTCACCATGAGGAACGCGCACTCGGGCACTTCGGGCAGCTCGGCGACGCTCGGGTAGCAGCGCAGTCCCGCGACCTCGTCGCGGTTCGGGTTGACGCCCCATGCCGTGACGCCGCTCGCGACGACGGTCTCGACCGCGGCGAGGTTGCGCGGCGACGCGCCCACGACGGCGATCGAACTGGGGAAGAGGAGCGAGCGGACGCCTGCCACGAGCGCGCATTCTCCACATTAGGATCGCCTGCCATGGCGCATGAGAAGCGTGTCGAGATCCGCTGGAGCGACGTGGACGCGTACATGCACGTCAACAACGCCGTCTACGCGACCTACTTCGAGGAGTGTCGCGACGAGTGGGTCGACCACACGCTCGGCGACGCGGGCGACTCCTGGGATCTCGTTCTCGCACGCGTCGCGATCGACTTTCGACGCGAGCTCCGCCTCGAGGACGAGGAGGTCGTCGTCTCGTGCTCCCTCGAACGCATCGGCAACTCGAGCCTCACGCTGCGCGAGCAGATCCGCACGCGTGACGGCGAGCTCGCCGCGGAGGCGGAGGCCGTCCTCGTCGCCCGCGACCGCAACCTCGGCAGGTCGCGGCCGTTGAGCGAGGCAGAGCGCGAAGCGTTCGAGCGCGCGCTGTAGGCTGGCGCGCCATGATCGTGCCCGAGCTTCCCGAGGACGTCCGCGCGCTCAAGGAGGCCGTCGGCCGGTTCGTCGAGGCGGAGGTATATCCGCTCGAGGACGCGAATCGCGCAGCGCGGCTCGATCGATCCCGGCGAGCTCGACGCTCTGCGGAGGAAGGCCCGCGACGCGGGCTTCTCCATGCTGAACATGCCCCCCGAGCTCGGTGGCCGCGACCTCTCGATGCTCGGCCAGGTCGCGCTCGAGGAGGAGTCGGGGAAGGCGACGAACGGCCTCGGCTTCGCGGTCGTCGATCGCGGTCCGCGCGAGCTCCACGAGATCGCGACGCCGGAGCAGATCGACCGCTACGTGCGGCCGATCGCGAACGGCGAATACCGCGAGGCGTGGGCGCTCACCGAGCCGGCTGCGGGCTCCGACCTCACCGGGCTCGAGGCGACCGCGGTGCGCGACGGCGACGAGTGGGTGCTGAACGGCGAGAAGTGGTTCGTCACGAGTGAAGGCGAGCCGGGCGTCTACATCGTCCTCGCCGTTGCCGACGGGGAGCAGATGCTCTTCCTCGTCGATCCGGGCACGCCGGGAGTGGAGATCGTGCGGACGCCGTCGTTTCTCCACGACCCGTACATCGACCATCACCCGGAGATCGTCTTTCGCGACTGTCGCGTGCCGGACGCGAACCGCGTGCCGGCGAGCGGCGACGCGGGGGCGAAGGAGTGGATCCTCGTCGAGCGGCTCTTCATCGCCGCGCGCTGCTGCGGTGCCGCGCTCCGACTCGTCGATCTGACGGCCGACTGGGCGCAGGAGCGCGAGGCCTTCGGCTCGCCGATCGCGGAGTACCAGGGCATCTCGTTCCCGCTCGCCGACTCGCTCACGGAGCTCCATGCCGCCCGTCTCCTGACGTACCACGCGGCGCACGCCTTCGACGTCCTCGAGGACCGCAAGGTCGTGCACGGCAAGGTCTCGATGGCGAAGCTGTACGCGTCGGAGATGGCCGGGCGCGTGGCGGATCGCGCGGTGCAAGCACTTGGCGGCCGCGGCTACATGGTCGAGAACGCAGCGGCTCGCTTCTATCGCGAGCTCCGCGTCGACCGCATCTGGGAGGGGACGAGCGAGATCCAGCGCTCGATCATCTCTCGCGGCGTCTTCAAGCGCGGCGCCGCGCCGTACCTGAACTAGAGGCCTGAAAAGGAGCTGTATCGCCATGGCTGAGAAGAAACCCGCAAAGAAGACCACGCAGACGGCTGCCAAGCGCACCGCCGCAAGCAAGTCCGAGACGTTCACCGCAGAGGAACGGGCTGCGATGAAGGCTCGTGCCCAAGAGCTGAAGGCCGAAGCGCGTGCGAACAGGAACAAGGCGGACGGGGAACGCGACGTGCTCGCGGCAATCGCCGCCATGAAGGGATCGGACCGGTCGATAGCCAAGCGGCTCCATGCGATCGTCACCGCCACCGCACCGGACCTGTGGCCGAAGACCTGGTACGGGATGCCCGCGTACGCAAGGGACGGCAAGGTCGTCTGCTTCTTCCAGGCTGCGGGGAAGTTCGACGCGCGGTATGCGACGTTCGGCTTCAACGACAGGGCGAACCTCGACAAGGGCGCCATGTGGCCGGTCGCCTTCGCATTGAAAGAGCTGACCGCTGCAGAAGAGGCAAAGATCACCGCGCTCGTGAAGAAGGCCGCGAGCTGAGCCACGCCGTCGAGACCAGCACCCTGGTCGTGTGACGAGACGCCACGCCGGCGGCGTACTCGCTTCGTCACCCACCAAGCGGAGGTTCTCTCGATGAAACGCCTGCTCCTTCTGACTGCCGCCGGGCTCACCGTCGTCGCGCTCGCCGGCGCCGTCGGGCTTCCCGACCTCGCCGGCGCGCAGGACGCCGCTCCCGCGGAGGACTCGGTCACGGTCGCCGGCGTCGGCTCCGTCGACGCGGTGCCGAACGAGGCCACGATGTCCTTCGGTGCCGAGACCCGTCGGCCGACCGCCCAGGCGGCCGTCGCTGCGAATGCCGACGCGATGCGCAAGATCATCAACGCGCTTCGCCAGGCGGGTGGACGCGAGCTCGCGACCCAGTGGGTCAGCGTCTATCCGTACACCGACGAGACGGGAACCGTCAACGGCTACTCGGCGTCGAACAGCGTGTCCGCGGTGAGCGACGTTGCCGACGCGCCCGCGCTCATCGATGCAGCGGCCGAGGCCGGCGCGAACCAGATCTCCGGGCCGGGCCTCAGCTCGTCCAATGCAGAGGCCCTGTACCGGCAGGCGCTCGCGAAGGCCGTCGCCGACGCACGGCTCAACGCCGAGGTGCTCGCGAAGGCGGCCGGCCGCTCGCTCGGAGCGATCACCACGATCGTCGAAGGCGGCGCCTCGCAGCCCACCCCGCTCTACCGCGAATCGGCGCAGGCCGCGGACTCGTCGACGCCGATCGTCCCGGGCGAGCAGGAGACGTCCGCGACGGTCAGCGTCACCTTCTCGCTGTCCTAGTTGGCGCAAGACCGGAACTCCGCTAACGCGGAGTTCCGGTCGCGCGTAGATCCCTGAAGGCGTCCGCTTCGCGGCCGCAGGAAAGCGAAGCGCCTGCGTCGTCGTGGCTGCGTCACGTCCAGCAGACCGCTCGGGGATGATTCTCGTATGTCTGAGCTGATCGATCGCAGCGCTCGCGTGTCGACGCTCGAGCTCTTCTTCGACCTCGTCTTCGTCTTCACGATCACGCAGCTGACTGCGGTGCTCGTGAACGGCAACGGCGCTGCGAGTGCTCTGCAGGTCGTCGTCATGCTCGCCTTGATCTGGTGGATGTACGACGGCTATGCCTGGCTGACGAATGCCATCGCCACCGACCTGCTGCGGTTTCGGCTTCTGCTCCTGGGCGGAATGGGCGCGTTCCTCATCGTCGCGCTCGCGGTCCCGAACGCGTACGTCGGCAAGGGACTCGCGTTCGGGATCGGGTACGCGGTGGTGGTGATCCTGCACGCGGGCATGTACGTCAAGAGCACGTCGGTCTCGGAGGTCACGGCGATCCTCCGGCTCGTGCCGTTCAACCTCGCCGCGGCGGCGCTCGTGCTCGTCGGGGGCGCCGCGGGCGGTGGGCTGCAGGACGTGCTGTGGGCCGGCGCGGCACTCCTTCTCTGGTTCACGCCCTGGTTCACGAGCACCGAGGGCTTCGTCATCGCCGCGGAGCACTTCTGCGAGCGGCACGGGCTCGTGATCATCGTCGCGCTCGGCGAGTCGATCGTCGTCATCGGTGCCGGCGCGGTCGGAGTTCCGCTGGATCTCCGGCTCGCGCTCGTCGCGCTCCTCGCACTCGGGCTCTCGGCGTCGCTCTGGTGGATGTACTTCCGTGACGAGGACGGCGTCGAACACGCCATGGTTTCGACCGACGAGGCGCGGCGCCCGCGGCTCGCGCTGATCGCCTTCGGCTACTGGCACTACGGCCTTCTCCTCGGCGTCGTCGCGATAGCGGCCGGAATGAAGAAGGCCGTAGGCGATCCGTACGACCCGCTCGCCGGGTGGATCGGCGTCGAGCTCGGAGTCGGCGTTGCGCTCTTCGTCGCCTGCACGGTCGGGTTCCGGACGACACTCGGTCTGGGCGTGAGTCGCGCGCGCCTCGTCGCGGCGGTCGCGGCGCTCGCGACGATTCCGCTCGGAACCGAGTGGTCCGCGGCCGCACAGCTAGCGGCGCTGATGCTCATCGTCGTCGCAGCGCTCCTCGTCGAAGCGCGAGAGTCTGCGTAGCCCGCGATCATGTTGACCTCGTCCAGCTCGGTCGCTAAGGTGCCCGAGTTGTGAAGCTCCTCGCGCGTATCTGAGACACCGGTTGCCGGGGCCCACCGGTGGCTCTTTTGAGATCTCTCAAAGGAGCCAGGGCCGGGCACTGGCTTGCACGTTTCTCGCTACGCAGTTTTCCGAAGGAGCAGCAGATGATCGACGTACAGGAAGCAGTCATGGAGGCCGTGCCCGTTGAAAAGGGCGCAGCCGTCGAGGTGCGCGAGCTGCGCAAGGAGTTCCGTCGCAAGGACTCCCGCAAGCGCGGTGAGAAGCGTGGCGCGAAGCGCACACGCGTCGCCCTCGACGGCGTCACGTTCACGATGGAGAAGGGCGAAACCGTCGCCATCCTGGGTCAGAACGGCTCCGGGAAGTCGACGCTCGTTCGCCTGCTCTCGACCTTGCTCCTGCCCGACGGCGGACAGGCGCGCGTCCTCGGCCACGACGTCGTTGCGGAGCCGCGTGCAGTGCGCCGGCTCGTGAACCGCGTCTCGGTGGAGGCGTCGTTCTTCAAGAAGATGTCCGCGGCCGAGAACCTCGGCTACGCGGCGCGCTACTACGGGATGACCTCGAAGGAAACGCGGGACAGGATCCCGGAGATCCTCGAGCGGGTCGGCTTCCCGCCCGACCGACGCGACGAGCCGATGGAGGCGCTTTCGCGGGGGATGCAGCAGAAGGTCGCGCTCGCGCGCGCCCTCCTCACGTCGCCGGTCGTACTCCTGCTCGACGAGCCGACAACGGGCCTCGATCCCCGTTCGAAGCTCGAGGTGCAGGAGTTCGTCCGCGAGATCCGCGAGACGCACGACTCGACGATCCTGCTCTGCACGCACGACCTCGCCGAGGCGGAGGGCCTTGCCGAGCGCGTCGGCATCCTCGATCGCGGCAAGCTGCTCGCGCTCGAGCCCGCGGAGGATCTCAAGCGTCGCTACGGGGCGGGGACGCTCGAGGAGGCGTTCTTCGCGGCCACGGGCCGGGCGTTCGAGGCCGAGGGCGACGAGGACGACGACGACGATCGGGAGGTGTTCGCATGAGAGCTCTGTCGACCACCCTGCGAGCAGAGCTCGTCGGAGCCGGTGGCGTTGTCGAGCGCAACTACTACCTCACCAAGCGCTACATCTGGTGGGACCTCGCCTGGTTCTTCTGGACCGTCGCGAACACGCTCACGATCGTCTTCATCGCCCAGGGCATCGAGTCGACGGGCGGCGAGATCGACGTGAACTCCGTCGCGACGAGCCTGCTCATCGGCGCCGTCGTATGGGCGTATCTCGGCGTGCTGTTCGAGTTCCTCATGGAGACGGTCGCGTGGGAGCGCTGGGAGGGCACGATCGAGTACACGTTCATGGCTCCGCTGTCGCGCGCGATGCACCTCGCGGGGCAGGGCGTGTTCGCGATTTCGTACGGGCTCCTGCGCGCGGTGTTCCTCTTCACCGTATGCGCGCTCTTCTTCGACCTGTCGATGCCCGACGCGAACTTCTTCGCGGCGTTTCTCGTGCTCGCGATCGCATCGATCTCGTTCATCGGCATCGGCGTGATGACGTCGGTTTTGCCGCTCATCTCGCCGGAGAAGGGCACGCAGCTCGGGTTCGTCGCACAGGGGACGCTTCTCGTCGTCTCTGGCGTCTACTACCCGGTCGAGGTGCTGCCGGGCTGGATGCAGGCGATCGCCAAGATCTCACCCGCGACGTACGCGCTCGAGGGAGCGCGGGAGGCGATCATGGATGGCGCTCCGATCACTGAGATGTGGGACGAGATCTGGCCGCTCCTCATCATCGGGGCGGTCTCGATCCCGCTTGGACTATGGGTGTTCTCGCGCGGTGAGCTGTACGCCAAGCGTCATGGGAAGCTGAAGAGGTCGGGATGAGCGAGCCGGCTGTACGAGTCGACGGGCTGCTGAAGGTCTTCGACGTGCCCGAGCGCGACGAAGGGCTGAAGGCTGCAACGAAGAGCCTCGTCCGTCGCAAGACGCGCGAGGTGCGAGCCGTCGACGGCATCTCGTTCGACATCGCGCCCGGCGAGATCGTCGGCTTCCTCGGACCGAACGGCGCCGGCAAGACGACAACGCTCAAGATGCTGTCCGGGCTGCTCTACGTTTCGGGCGGGGAGGCACGCGTGCTCGGCCATGTCCCGTCGAAGCGCGAGCGCGACTTCCTACGGCGGATCTCGCTGGTCATGGGGAACCGCAACCAGCTGCAGTGGGATCTCCCCGCGCTCGACTCATTCGAGCTCAACCGCTCGATCTACCAGATTCCACGCGCCGACTTCCTCGCGCGCCGCGACGAGCTGATCGACCTCCTCGAGGTGGGCGACCTCGTACGAAAGCCTGTGCGCCAGCTCTCGCTGGGTGAGCGGATGAAGGTCGAGATCGTCGGCTCGCTGCTCCACCGGCCGCAGGTTCTCTTCCTCGACGAGCCGACCATTGGGCTCGACGTGACCATGCAGAAGCGGATCCGCGAGTTCGTCGCCGCCTATCGGAAGCGGCACGAGGCGACCGTGATGTTGACCAGTCACTACATGGCCGACGTCGTGGCGCTGTGCGAGCGCGTCATCGTCATCCACCACGGGAAGATCCTCTTCGACGGGGATCTTGGTGCGCTCGCCGACACGGTGGCTGCTTGGAAGACGATCGCGGTCGCACTCGAGAACGGCGCGGCCGATCTCTCCGGCTACGGCGAAGTGATTCACCGCGACGGCGATCTCGTCACGCTGCGCGTCGCCAAGGCCGATACGGCTCGCGTCACGGCGAGGCTGCTGGCGGAGCAGGAGGTACTCGACCTGAACGTCGAGGATCCGCCGATCGAGGACGTCATCGAGCTCGTCTTCGCGCGCGAAGCGATCGAATGAGCGTCACGCCTGCGATGTCCGAGCTTCCGAGGGAAGGTCGCCTGCGGTCGCTGGCGGATTTCTACTGGACCGCGATGCGGACAGAGATGCAGTCGCAGTTTCAGTACCGCGCCGCGACGTACATGTACCTGTTCGGGATGGTGGCCGAGCCGGTCATCTACCTGGTCGTCTGGTCGACGATCGCGGATCAGTCGGGCGGCTCGGTCGGCGGTCTCACGGCAGGTCAGTTCGCCGCGTACTACATCGTCTGGACGCTCGTGCGAACGATGAACATCGTCTTCACGCCCTACGGCTGGGAGTGGCGGATTCGCGAGGGCCAGCTCTCCGGGCAGCTTCTGCGCCCGCTCCATCCGATCCACTACGACGTCGCCCAGTTCGCCGGCGGGAAGATCCCCTGGCTCCTCTACTACCTCCCCATCGCCGCCGTCCTGACCCTCGTCTTCGATCCGACGTTCGACGTGCGGCCAGCCGAGGTCGTCGTGTTCGCGATCGCCATCTGGGGCGCGTACCTCATTCGGACGTTCAATCAATCGGCGCTCGGGCTCGTCTGCTTCTGGACGACGCGTGTGGGAGCGCTGTTCTCGCTCTACATAGTGCTCGAGCTGCTTCTTTCCGGACGGCTCGTGCCGCTCACGCTCATGCCCGATTGGGTGCAGACCGTTGCCTGGCTCCTGCCGTTCCGGTGGACGTTCTACTTCCCGATCGAGACGCTCGTCGGCGATCTGACCGATGCAGAGCTCCTCGCCGGGCTCGGCTTGCAAGCTCTTCTGGACTCTCGTGGGGATCGGGGTCTTTTCGCTCGTCTGGCGCCACGCGATCCGCCGCTACACGGCCGTGGGGAACTGACGGTGACCACGATCCGGGTCGCACTGCTTCACCTCCGGATCGGAGTCATGAACGACCTGCAATATCGGGTGAACTTTGCGCTGCAGATACTGCAGTCGCTCCTCGCACTCGCGACCGGTCTTGTCGTCCTCTGGCTCGTCTACTCGCACACCACGGAGCTGAACGGCTGGACCCAGCCCGAGCTGCTCGCGGTGCTCGGCGTGCAAATTGTGATGGCCGGCGTCATCCACGCGGTGATCCAGCCGAACATGATGCGCCTGACCGAGGAAGTGCAGGACGGGAAGCTCGATCACGCCCTGACGAAGCCTGTCGATGCCCAGATGCTCGTCAGCGTCCGCGAGGTTCAGCTCTGGCAGGCGGTGGACATCATCACAGGTGGCGTCGTGATCGCGGTCGCGCTCGCCCGCCTCGGTGGCGATCTCGGAGTGGTTGACGCCTTGGCATTCGCGATTGCCCTCGCGTTTGGCGCCGTCCTTCTCTATTGCTTCTGGCTCGTGCTTGCGACCGGGTCGTTCTGGGTCGTGCGCATGTGGTTCTTGCCGGAGCTGTTCGAGGGCATCTTCCAGACGGGACGTTGGCCGGTCGGCATCTACCCCGATTGGCTGCGGTTCGGGATTACGTTCCTTGTTCCGATCGCGTTCGCGATCACCGTGCCAGCCGAAGCCCTGACAGCTCGGCTGGACTGGCAGTCGTTCGTGTTCGCGGGAGTCTTCACCGTGGCGGCGTTCGCGTTCTCGCGCTGGTTCTGGCGCTTCGGGCTCAGGCGCTACACGGGCGCCTCGGCGTAGCTCGTGCATGGTGGGCATGCACGTCGACGAGCTCGAGATCGACGAGGCACTTGCGCGCCGCTTGCTCGCCGAGCAGTTCCCGCACTGGGGCGATCTACCGGTGGTGCGCATCGAGCCATCCGGCACGGTCAACGCGATCTTCCGTCTTGGCGAAGAGCTGTCGCTGCGGCTTCCGCGCCGCGAGGGCCCGACGGAGCCGGGGGGCAGCGAGATCGAGTGGCTGCCGAAACTGGCACACCTGGTGCCGCTCGAGATTCCTCTGCCGGTCGCGCAGGGGCGTCCGACGAGCGAGTACCCCTGGTACTGGGATGTCCACACGTGGGTCGACGGAGCCACCGTGCCAGTGGAGGAGATCGATGCGATTCAAGCAGCACGCGACCTCGCGAAGTTCGTCGCGAGGCTGCAGGCGGTCGATCCGGCGGGCGCTCCACCGGGTCGTGGCATCCCCTTGGCCGAGCGAGACAAGGACTTCCGCTACTGGCTGGCGCGATTCCAAGGCGACCCCGCCGTTGAGACGGTATGGGAGCGTGCGCTCGCCGCGGCGCCCTGGCACGGACCACCTACCTGGCATCACGGCGACCTCGACGTACGCAACTGGCTCGTGCGTCATGGACGCATCAGGGGCGTGATCGACTGGGGGTGCATGGGGATTGGTGATCCGGCCTGCGACGTCATGGTGGCGTGGAAGCTGCACTCGAGCGGCGCGCGCACGGCGTTCCGAGAGGCACTGCCCACCGACGAGGCGACATGGGAGCGAGCACGCGGCTGGGTCGTGTCGCAGGCGGTCGCTGCGCTCTCGTACTACACGCCGCAGAACAACGCTGTCCTCTACGGCGAGGCCGAGAGCTGGCTGGAGCAGGTTCTGCCCGACGCCGACTAGCGTCGATCGAGTTGCGCGATCGGGCGGCGCTGGTAGAGTCCCGCCGTCTGTGTGAGGCGACGTTGCCTCGGACGGGGAGCCCCCGCCCGGGGCCTTTTTTCATTTCAAGGGAGGTTTTCATGGCACGACCGAGGACGCAGGCGCCGAAGCGGACGACGCGCAGCACGATGGTGAAGAGCAAGGATCGGGCGACGTCGTCGGTCGCGGCGCGGCGCGCGGTGCTGAAGCGCATCAAGGACGAGGGCGTCGAGCACATCCTCTTCTGGTTCACCGATCTCGAGGGGCATCTCAAGTCGTTCGCCGTGACGCCGTCGGAGATGAGCGAGGCGTTGAACGACGGGATGGGCTTCGACGGCTCGTCGATCACCGGCTTCAACGCGATCGAGGAGTCCGACATGGTCGCGATCCCCGATCCCGCGAGCTTCCAGCTCATGCCGCGGCCCGAGGACGAGCACGGCAACCTCATCGGCGCGAACGTCGCGCGCATGATCTGCGACGTCGTGACACCGGACGGGGCGCCGTACGAGGGCGACCCGCGCTACATCCTTCGCAAGGCGCTCGACCGGATGAAGGGCATGGGCTTCGACGCGTTCAACGTCGGCCCCGAGCTCGAGTACTTCCTCTTCGAGGACGACAAGGGCACGGAGACGATCGACGAGGGTGGGTACTTCGCGATGACCGCGCAGGATGCCGCGACGGAAGTTCGCAACGACACGATCCACGCGCTCGAGGCAGTCGGCATCCCGATCGAGTACCACCACCACGAGGTCGGCCCCTCGCAGCACGAGATCGACATGCGCTACGCCGACGCGCTCGCGATGGCGGACTACACCGTCACCTACCGCCTGATCGTGAAGGAGGTCGCCGCGTGGCACGGCTATTACGCGACCTTCATGCCGAAGCCGCTCTTCGGCGAGAACGGCTCCGGCATGCACACGCACATGTCGCTCTTCAAGGGTGGGCGCAACCAGTTCTTCGACCGGCGCGACGAGTACCACCTGTCCAAGGTCGCGAAGAGCTTCATCGCCGGCCAGCTCGTGCACGCGCGCGAGATGTCTGCGGTCTTCGCGCAGTGGGTGAACTCGTACAAGCGGCTCGTGCCGGGCTACGAGGCGCCGGTGTACGTCGCCTGGTCGCAGCGCAACCGCTCGGCGCTGATCCGCATCCCGCTCTACAAGCCGGGTTCGGAGCAGGCGACCCGCGCAGAGATCCGCTGCCCGGATCCTGCCTGCAACCCGTACCTCACGTTCGCGGCGTTGCTGCATGCGGGTCTCGAGGGGATCGAGAAGGGCTACGAGCTCCCCGATCCGATGGAGCGCAACCTCTACCGGCTCACGGCGACCGAGCGGCGCGAGCAGGGGATCGTCGCGCTCCCCGAGTCGCTCGGCGAGGCGATCGAGGAGTTCGCAGGCTCGGAGCTCATGAAGCGTGCACTCGGTGAGCACATCTTCCCGCGGTACATCGAGCTCAAGCGGCGCGAGTGGGACGAGTACCGCGTGCAGGTCACGGAATGGGAGAAGGACAGGTACCTGGCAGCGCTGTGACACTTCCCACTTGAAGTCAGCCGCCGAAAGTTCCATGATGCGCGCTGCAGGGTTTGCCGCTAGGCGAGCGGCGCACCCTGTATCTGACGGCCGATCGCGGGCTCCCTGGTGTGGAGCCCGTGGTCGTTCTACGTGGGTGGAACCTACAGTTCCCCCCACGGACCCCCCTCCCTTGCGGCTGCGTGCACTCGACCGCGCCTGGCCTCCCGGCCGGCTGAGCCGGCCTCCGGCCGCGAGATGGCATGCACCGACTACGTCAGTCGGGCTTGCCGGACATAGCCCACACGGCGACGAGCGCGGCGGCGAGCACGATCCACGCGAGCACCATGCTGGCTTTGAGCAGGCCCGTGCCCTTGCCGTCCCGCAGGCGCCGAACGCCGATTCCGCCAAGGATCAGTGCGATGAGGACGAGGAGGGCACCGATGTCGGCGACGATGTATCCGATGCCGATCCACGCGGGTTCGTCGACTCCCTCCGGCAGATCCTCCCATGGCCCCTTGGAGTAGAGCCATTGGGCGCCGATGCGCATCACAACGTAGCCCGGGAGCGCGACGGCCAGGAGCGTCCAATATCCGAGCCGCAGGAACTTCGCGTCGCCGCGCGCGAACGCGATGGCGCTCGCACCGGTCAGCAGGCCACCGACGAGAACCATCGCCCCGAGGACATGCAGGAAGAGCGGGAAGTCCCAGCTGTCCGGACGCGCGAGTGCGAGCACGCTCGTCATGCGCCCGGCTTCCAGATCATGTCGACGAGGATCAGGAGGACGATAACGCTCGAGAGCGTGTGCATCTGGACGCCCCGCTGGGTGCGGTTCGCGGCGAGCAGCTCGGCGCTCGCGCCTTCGTGCCCCGCGTCGCGCAGCTCCTGGGCCTTCGTCATGCCGGCCGTGAACTCGACGCCGCTGCGACGGCCGGTCTCGGCGGCAAGCACCCAGAGAACCAGCGCGGCGATGATCCACGGGTCCCAGATGTCGTATCCGCCGACGGAGAACGCGAGCCAGATGCCGAGCACGATCGTCCCGGTTGCTCCGATGGCGACACAGGCGTTCCCGATCTTCACGACCGGCCCCATGCGGAGCGTGCCGTCGGGTGTGTCGGTGGTGCGGACGGCGACGACCAGGACCCAGAACAGCACGATCGCTGCGACGTACGCGAACGCGCTCAGGACGTGGAGGGCGAGAATCCAGTCGTCGAAGCTCACAGCCACGATCCTATGACAATGGGGCACGTGGACACCACAGCTCGCCACCTGCGCCTCCTGACCGAGACGATTGCTGCGGTCAACTCGTCGCTCGACCTCCAGGAGGTGCTCGAGCTCGTCGCGAGCAAGGTCGCCGACGCGCTCGGCACCGATGCGTGCTTCGTCTACCTCTATGACGAGCGCGCGGACGAGCTCGTCCTGCGCGCGACCCACGGCACGCGCGTCGAGGAGCTCACGCGCACACCTCGCATGCGTCCCGGCGAGGGGATCACCGGAGTCGCGGCGGCCGAGCGCGCGCCGGTGATGATCGCCGCGCAGGCGCACCTCGACCCGCGCTTCAAGGGATTCGCCAACCTCCCGGAGGACGAGTACCAGTCGATCCTCGCCGTGCCGATCGTGACGCGCATCGACGAGCTCGAGGGCGCGCTCAACGTCCGCACGCGCGAGCCGCGCGCGTTCACCGACGCCGAGATCGAGCTCCTCGTCGCCATCGCGTCGCAGGTCGCGCAGACGATCGAGCACGCGAAGCTCTACGAGCGCGCGCAGCGGCGCGTTGCGGAGCTCGAGGCGCTCGCCCGCATCTCGGAGGCGGTCTCGGAGTCGCTCTACCTCGAAGAGTCGCTCGAGGCGATCGTGACGACGACGATGGAGTCGCTGCACGCGACGGGTGCCGCTCTCGTGCTCGAGGACGGGAAGATCGCATGGCCGGAGGGTCGGGCCGGCGCATACAACGTGCGTCTCCCGCTGCGCTGGAAGCGCCGACAGATCGGCGAGCTCGTGTGCGACCGCGACACGCCGTTCTCACCCGACGACGAGGCGCTGCTCGAGGCAATCGCGCACCACGCGGCGGTCGCGCTCGAGCACGGCAGGGCGGTGATGCGTGGCGTCCTCGCTCAGGAGATCCACCACCGCGTGAAGAACAACCTCCAGTCCGTCGCGTCGCTTCTCCGGCTGCAAGCGCGTGCCGAGAACGTCGACGCGCGGAAGTCGCTCTCGGACTCGGTGAACCGCATCCTCGCGATCGCGGCGGTGCACGAGGTGCTCACGGAGCATCGGGAGGACGACGTCGACCTCGGCGAGCTCGTCGATCGGCTGCGCGCGATGCTCGTCCAGGGGCTCGTGGCCGGGAAGGACGTCTCCGCGGAGCTCGAGTCGGTGTCGCTCGCGGGGCAGCGCGCGACGGCCCTGGCGCTCGTCTTCACCGAGCTCTTCGGCAACGCGCTCGAGCACGGAGGCGATCATGTCGCGATCGGGCTCGCGCAACGCAACGGCGAGGTGGTGCTGACGATTGCCGACGACGGTGCAGGTTTCGAGGGCGAGACTTCGGGCACGGGGCTCTCGATCGTTCGTGCGCTCGTGCGCGACGAGCTGCGCGGCGAGCTCGTGCTCGAGAACGACGGCGGTCTGAGGGCCGAGGTGGTGTTCCCCGCATGACGCGTGTTCTCGTCGCCGAGGACGAGACGCTCATCCGACTCGATCTCAAAGGTCTGCTGGAGGCAGCCGGCTTCGAGGTCTGCGCCGAGGCGCGCGACGGAGAAGAGGCGGTTGAGCTCGCACGCGAGACCGAGCCCGACATCGCGCTGCTCGACGTGAAGATGCCGCGGCTCGACGGGATCGAGGCGGCGCGTCGCATCCTCGACGAGCGGCCGATCCCGATCGTGATGGTGACCGCGTACGGCGAGCGCGAGCTCGTGTCGCGAGCGGTCGAGGCCGGTGTCTTCGGCTACCTCGTGAAGCCGTTTCGCGAGACCGACCTGCTGCCTGCGATCGCGACTGCGACTGCCCGCCACGAGGAGCTCCGTGCACTTCGCGAAGAGGCGGACTCGCTGGCGGAGGCGCTCGCAGCGCGCAAGGCGATCGAGCGGGCGAAGGGAATCCTCATGCAGCGCGAAGGCCTCTCCGAGGAAGAGGCCTTCGCACGGCTCCGTAAAGCGAGCCAGATCTCGGGAAGACCGCTCAAGGTCGTCGCGGAGGCGCTGATCGCGACGCTTGGCGAGCCGGCGCGCTAGGTCGCGAGCAGCCGCTCGTCCTCCTAGCGCAGACCGGAGATCCGCTAGCGCGGAGTCTCCGGTCGCGCAAGATCCCTGAAGGCGGCCGCTTACGCGACCGCGTCGGGTCTCAGGTTGCGAGCAGCCGCTCGTCCTCGTGCCGGCGGTAGAGCCGGCGTCCCAGCCATGCCGCGAAGGCGACGAGCGCGAACGGCGCGAGGACGATGACGATGCCAAGGGCGATGACCGCCTCCCAGGCGAGGACGTTCAGCGCCTCGTCGATCGTGCGGTCGATCCGCGACGGCGGTGCGACGACGCCGAAAGCGCCTGGCGTCACGACGGTGAGCTGGATCGTCGACATGCGCGCTTCGGCTTCGGTCGAGGAGATGCCCGTGCGCAACTCCGTCAGCTCGCTGCGGAGCGTCTGCAGGCGCGCGCGGAGCACCGCTTCGGTCTGGGCGTCGAGCGACTCGGTCTGCAGCCGTGCGCGGATGCGAGCGATCTGGCCCCGCACGGTCGCCTCGCGGCGCTCGAGCTCGTCGAGCGTCGCCTGCAGGTCGTCGATCGTGACCTGCTGCGAGACGATGCGCCCGAGCCCGGACAGCCCCGTGATCGCGTCCTGCACCTTCCCGACCGGAACGCGGACGGTGATCGAGGCACTTCCCTCCTCGCCCGTGGCCACCGACGACGAGACGACGTAGCCGCCGAGCGTGCGGGTGAGATCGAGAGCGTCCTGTGCCGCACGCGACACGGCGTCGGCGTCCGAGACCTCGACGGTCAGGGTGGCGCTGACGCGCTGGGCGCGATCGGCCGTCGGCCCGACGTCGGACTGGATCCGCGGGTCGGCCATGGTGCTCGGCGCCAGCTCGCCGGTCTTGCCCGCAGCGCTGTCGGCTGCAAGCGACTCCTGACGCTGCAACGCCTCGGTCGAGGAGACATCTGAGCGCGTGAGCCCGAGCACCCCGGCGCTCGCGAAGGCGAGCGCGAGAGTTGCCGGTACTGCGACGAGTGCGACGCGGCGAACGGGGAGGCCGAATCGCACCCGCCGTCTCTGCGGGCGGGCCTCGGTGGACGAGAGCTCGCGCACGCGTGCTCGCAGCTCGAGCGGAGCCGACGGGCGCGAGGCGCGCAGCTCGTGGATCAGGTCAGGCGACGACGTCATGGTCTCTCATCCTCTCTTCGAGCTTCGAAAGCGCGCGACTCAGCCGGGTGGAGACTGCGGTCGCGGAAATCCCGAGCAGGCGTGCGGTTTCCTCCGAGTCCAGGTCGAGGACGATGCGCAGCGCGACGACTTCGCGCTCGCCGGCGCTCAGCGTCCGGAGGCTTTCCTCCAGCTCGGCCGAGAACCCCTCACCGAACGAGTCCGACTCGCCACGGCGATCCGCGGCTTCGGCACGTTCCTCGCGTTTCCGGCGCCGCGCGTCGGCGCGAAACCAGTCGAGCGCGGTGGAGCGCGCGATGGCGAGAAGCCACGCGCGCGGCGTTCCTCTGCCGGGATCGAACCGGCGCCACTTCTTGAACGCGGTCTCGAACGTCTCGCCCGTCAGGTCCTCGGCGACCGCCCAGTTCTTCGTGAGGTAGAGGAGGTAGCCGTAGACGTCGTCGAGGAGCTCCTCGGCGACCGCTGCGAAGCTCGGAGCGGTCGCGTCGAGGGGCCGGGGTGTGTCGAGAGTCACCGCGTGCACGCCCTCAGTACGTCGCGGCACCCTCCATGCGTCACGTCGCGTGCGCCTCCTCGAACAGCACCTCCCACCGCGCGATGAGCGCCACGAGCTCGTCGCGGGCAGCACGGTGTGCGCTCAGAACGTCCATGTTCGTCCAGTCGTCGGCCAGCTTGCGCTCGAGCTCGGCGATCCGGGCCTCGGCGGCAGCGATGTCCGCTTCGAGACGCTCGAGCTCGGAACGCCCTTGCTTCGCCGGCCTCGGTCGAAG
Source organism: uncultured Gaiellaceae bacterium (assembly GCA_963820635.1). Lineage (GTDB taxonomy): Bacteria > Actinomycetota > Thermoleophilia > Gaiellales > Gaiellaceae > GMQP-bins7. The sequence goes on from CAWGAN010000002.1 coordinate 891,583, forward strand.
CGGCTTTGCCGCGCGCACAGGCTCCGGGTCAGGCTCCGGCGCTTCGACTGCGGCGGACGCGCTGCGCTCGCGCTCCATGTCGGCCCAGCCGCCGTCGTAGGAGCGGAGCATGGAGTCTTCGAACGCAACGATCCGATCGGGAACGGCATCGAGCAGCGCGCGGTCGTGCGAGACGAGCAGGACGGTCCCCGGGAACGCTTCCAGCGCTTCTTCCAGCGCCTCGCGCGACTCCACGTCCAGGTGGTTCGTCGGCTCGTCGAGGACGAGGAAGTTCGAGCCCGACGCCACGAGCAGCGCAAGCGCGAGACGCCTCCGCTCGCCGCCCGAGAGTGCGGTGACCGCTCGCTCGTGGGTCTCCCAGCCCGAGAAGAGAAATCGGCCGAGGAGCCTCTGCGCCTGCGGGCGTGGCAGACCGGTCGCCGCCGCGGTCGCGTCGAGCACCGATCCGGTCTTGGGCAGCTCGAGTGCGTGCTGCGAGAAGTAGCCGGGAACCACACCGTGCCCGAGTCGGATCGTTCCGTGGTCGAGCGGATGACCGTCGAGCAGCGCGGCGAGCAGGGTCGTCTTGCCCGCCCCGTTGGGGCCGACGAGGCCGACCTTCTCACCACGCTCGACGACGATCGTTGCTCCGTTCAGGAGCTGCTTGTCACCGGCGGACAGCTCCACGTCCTCGGCTTCGAGGACGATCCGTCCGCTCCGCGGCGGGTCGAGGAACTCGAACCCGAGCGAGCGCCGCTTCTTCGTCAGCGACTGCTCCTCCTGCCGCGCGGCCGAGCGCTCCTTCTCGAGGCGTGCGATCTGCGTGAGCTTCGCCTGTGCCTGCTTCGCCTTGGACTTCTTGTAGCGGAAGCGTTCGACGAAGCGCTCGAGCCTCGCGATATCGACGGACACGCGCCCTGCGGTCTTTCCGGCGGCGGCGGCACGTGCGGCTTTTTCCTGCCGCCACTCGTGCCACGGGCCCGAGAAGTAGTGCGCACCTCCCGGAGAGAGCTCGAGGACAGAGGTCGTGACCGCCTCGAGGAACCAGCGATCGTGCGCGACGAGGATCACGGCGGCGTCGATGGTCTCGAGCTCGCGCTCGAGCCATTCGAGGTTCTGGACGTCGAGATGGTTCGTCGGCTCGTCGAGGAGGAGCAGATCGGGGCTTCCGGCGAGCGCGCGTGCCAGCGACGCGCGGGTCAGCTCGCCGCCCGAGAACGTGCCGAGCGGACGATCGAGGTCGTCCTCGACGAACCCGAGGCCGCGCACCGCGGCCGCTGCGCGATCGCGCCAGGCCCACCCTCCCGCGTGCTCGAGCCGCGCCTGCGCCTCGGCGTACCGTCGCAGCGTCGCGTCGTCGTGCGCGCCGTCGGTCATCGCCGTCTCCAGGCGCCGAAGCTCGTCTTCGACCTCGAGCAGGTCGCGCGCGCCGGAGAGCGCGTAGTCGCGCAGGGTGATGTCGAACTCGAGCGGCGGGCGCTGGTCGTGGAGCGCGACGCGTGTCCCTTTCGCGAACGCGAGCTTCCCGCCTTGAATGGACGTCTCGCCGGCGATCGCTCTGAGCAGCGTCGTCTTGCCGGAGCCGTTCGCCCCGGCGAGCGAGAGCCGATCCTTGCGCCCCACGGTGAACGAGACGTTCTCGAACAGCGGATCGCCCGCGAACTCCTTCCGCAACTCCGATGCGATGAGAACGGCCATGACGGCCGAAGGGTAGTGAGGCAGCGGACGGGCGGCTCAGAAGAGACGGAACGTCGCGGCAGTCGTGAAGCTGCCCGCCGCCGTATTCCCGGCGGCGTCCCGCAAGGTCGGATCTGGCGTGAACACGAGTGCGCCGACGCCGATCCCGATGTTCACGCCGCAGGTCCCGGCGCAACCTCCGGATACCGTTGCGCTGACGACCGCGCCTGCCAGGCCGATCGCGCTCGAAGCGAACGACGCGCTCGTGTTGTCGGTCGTGATGTAGAGATTCGAGCCGGTCGAGACGCCTGCGACTGCCGTGAGCCCCGTCACGGTCAGCCGATCGCTCCCGCTTCCGGTTGGGTCGCTCTCGGTGATCGCCGTCACGGCGCTGCCGAGCGCAGCGAGTTGCTCCGAGAAGGTCACCTGCAAGATGTCCCCGGCCTCCATGAGACCGGCGGTGACGCCGTTGTTCGTGGACCCGACCGCGATCGGCACCGGCCGCGCCCCGTCCGCCGGCGAGGTGGCTGCGAAGGCCGAGAGGTTGCCCGCCGCATCGCGGATGCCGGTGGCAGCGCTCGCAAGCGCGAGCGTGAAGGAGCCGACAGCGGTGTCGGGAGCACCTGCGCCCTCGGCGATCGTGAGCGTCGCGAGCGTCCCCGAGACCGAGACCGAGCTCAGGCTTCCACTCGAGGGCACATTCGCGAGCGTCCAGGGAGCGGTGCCCGCGCTGTAGGCGGCGAGCGACTCCGAGAAGGTGGCGAGCACGCGGTCGACCTTGCCGTTCACGTTCACGTCCTGCATGACGAGGCTGACCAGCACCGGAGTCGCCTGGTCGACAGGCGCGGTCGAGGCGAAGGAGGCCTGGTTTGCGGCGGCGTCGCGGATGCCGGTCGCGCTCGCGGCGAGCACCACCCGGAAGCTGCCGACGGCGGTGTTCTGAGCACCGGCGCCCTCCGTCAGGACGAGCGTTGCTGTCGCGCCCGACGTCGAGACCGAGGCGAGCGAGCCCGCACTCGGGACGGCCGTGAGCGTCCAGGGCGCGGTGTCGGAGGAGGCGACGAGCGTCTCCGAGAAGGTGGCGAGCACGCGGTCGACCTTGCCGTTTCCGTCGATGTCGCGCATCACGAGCGTGCCCGAGACGAGCACCGGCCGCGCCCCGTCCGCCGGCGAGGTGGCTGCGAAGGCCGAGAGGTTGCCCGCCGCATCGCGGATGCCGGTGGCAGCGCTCGCAAGCGCGAGCGTGAAGGAGCCGACAGCGGTGTCGGGAGCACCTGCGCCCTCGGCGATCGTGAGCGTCGCGAGCGTCCCCGAGACCGAGACCGAGCTCAGGCTTCCACTCGAGGGCACATTCGCGAGCGTCCAGGGAGCGGTGCCCGCGCTGTAGGCGGCGAGCGACTCCGAGAAGGTGGCGAGCACGCGGTCGACCTTGCCGTTCACGTTCACGTCCTGCATGACGAGGCTGACCAGCACCGGAGTCGCCTGGTCGACAGGCGCGGTCGAGGCGAAGGAGGCCTGGTTTGCGGCCGCGTCGCGGATGCCGGTCGCGCTCGCGGCGAGCACCACCCGGAAGCTGCCGACGGCGGTGTTCTGAGCACCGGCGCCCTCCGTCAGGACGAGCGTTGCTGTCGCGCCCGACGTCGAGACCGAGGCGAGCGAGCCCGCACTCGGGACGGCCGTGAGCGTCCAGGGCGCGGTGTCGGAGGAGGCGACGAGCGTCTCCGAGAAGGTGGCGAGCACGCGGTCGACCTTGCCGTTTCCGTCGATGTCGCGCATCACGAGCGTGCCCGAGACGAGCACCGGCCGCGCCCCGTCCGCCGGCGAGGTGGCTGCGAAGGCCGAGAGGTTGCCCGCCGCATCGCGGATGCCGGTGGCAGCGCTCGCAAGCGCGAGCGTGAAGGAGCCGACAGCGGTGTCGGGAGCACCTGCGCCCTCGGCGATCGTGAGCGTCGCGAGCGTCCCCGAGACCGAGACCGAGCTCAGGCTTCCACTCGAGGGCACATTCGCGAGCGTCCAGGGAGCGGTGCCCGCGCTGTAGGCGGCGAGCGACTCCGAGAAGGTGGCGAGCACGCGGTCGACCTTGCCGTTCACGTTCACGTCCTGCATGACGAGGCTGACCAGCACCGGAGTCGCCTGGTCGACAGGCGCGGTCGAGGCGAAGGAGGCCTGGTTTGCGGCCGCGTCGCGGATGCCGGTCGCGCTCGCGGCGAGCACCACCCGGAAGCTGCCGACGGCGGTGTTCTGAGCACCGGCGCCCTCCGTCAGGACGAGCGTTGCTGTCGCGCCCGACGTCGAGACCGAGGCGAGCGAGCCCGCACTCGGGACGGCCGTGAGCGTCCAGGGCGCGGTGTCGGAGGAGGCGACGAGCGTCTCCGAGAAGGTGGCGAGCACGCGGTCGACCTTGCCGTTTCCGTCGATGTCGCGCATCACGAGCGTGCCCGAGACGAGCACCGGCCGCGCCCCGTCCGCCGGCGAGGTGGCTGCGAAGGCCGAGAGGTTGCCCGCCGCATCGCGGATGCCGGTGGCAGCGCTCGCAAGCGCGAGCGTGAAGGAGCCGACAGCGGTGTCGGGAGCACCTGCGCCCTCGGCGATCGTGAGCGTCGCGAGCGTCCCCGAGACCGAGACCGAGCTCAGGCTTCCACTCGAGGGCACATTCGCGAGCGTCCAGGGAGCGGTGCCCGCGCTGTAGGCGGCGAGCGACTCCGAGAAGGTGGCGAGCACGCGGTCGACCTTGCCGTTGGCATTGTTGTCCCGCATCGACAGCGAGACGAGAGCCGGGCCGATCGTGTCCTTGGTGCGCGTGATGGTACGCGGCGCCGACGTGTCGCCATAGCTGCTGGCCGCACGCGCCGAGATGGTGATCGCGCCGTTCGCGAGAGCAGACGCATCGACGCTCGTGAAGGTCAGTGTGCCGCCGCCATCGATCCCGGCTGCGGTCCGGGTCACCGTCTGGGATCCGTCGGTGAGCGTGAGTGTGACGGTGTCACTCGCGAGGGACGTCGCAAGGAGGACGACTGCGAAGGTGAGGCTCGACTGGTTCGTGGTGTTGATGAATGCGCCGCCGGCGCCGCCGCCGTTCGTGAGCGTGACCGACACCGGCACGTCCGGAGCGATGGTCCCGCTCGCACTTGGAGCGCTCTCACCACCCGTCCAGCTGTGGAGCAGTGGTGTCACCGTGTACGTCCACCGACCCGTCGGCAGCCCCGACTCCGTGCAGGTCAGTGGATCCGATGCACCCGAGAGGACGCCCGAGCAAGTACCGCCCGCCGGAATCGGCGTTCCCGGGTCGTCTTCCTCGTATCGACTGACCGAGTATCCGCCGGCGGTGAGCTGTCCGAGCAGCGAGCCGTTCACCGTCGACTGCGCCCAGCTGGCGGTCGCCGTACGACTGGCGATCGACAGGGACGGCGTCGCACCGGTCGGGAGGACGCCGGCGAGTGCATGCCCGTTTCCACCCGGATCCGAGCCGGCACTCCAGTACGCGCCGACGAGCCCGACCGCTCCGAGTCCGGCTGCTGCAGCGAGACCGCCCACGAGGAGGCGCCACCTGCGGTTCCCTCTCACGGCTGCACTCCCGAGCCCGCGTAGTCAACCGCGAAGAGTGCGCCTCTACAGGCATCCTGATTGGTGGGTAGGTCGAGCATCGTGACCACCGGTGACGTCGCACCCTGCGTGGGGAGCGTCACGGAGCCGTGCGCGGGGACGAGGACGAAGACGGATCCTCCAGCCGTGTTCGACGGGGTGACGGCGAGGTTCGAGGGACCGTCACAGCCGGGTTGAGTACTTCCGGTTCTCACGGTCACCGTGAGCGACGTGACCCGGATGTCGAAGCCGAACGGGTTCGAGATCCTGAGGGGAAGCGGCTGGCTCGACCCCGGCGCGAGACGGCCCGGGATCGTCCCCGAGATCGTGAACGGCCCGGAGGCCTCGGGAGCGCTCGGCGAGGCGAGCACGGTCCACGTGACGCACGTCTCGGCGCTGATCACTCCGCTTCCGTTCACCGCCCGAACACAGAACAGGTGAGAGCCCACACCGAGACCGACGTACATGGCCACGCTCGAACAGCTCACCCAAGGCCCGCTGTCGAGACGGCATTCGGCGCCGTCGCCGTCTGCGACCGAGAACACGAAGGCCGCGTCCGTCGCTGTCGTTTCGTCGTCCGGTTGAGAAGAGACGGTCGGAGGGCGAGGTGCAGGGCTCGCCGTGATCGTCCAGGCGAACTGGTTGACCGTGCTCCGCTTTCCCGCGACCGTTCGGGCGCGGAGGCGGAAGACGTGTCGGCCGAGACCGAGACCGAGGTACGTACGAGGTTGGGCGCACGGACGCCAGCGAGCATCGTCGAGCCGGCACTCCCCCTTCGTCATGGGTCGCATGAGCCACGCAAACGTGGCGTTGGGCGAAATCCACGGCCGTACGGGGGCGGTGGTGACGGTCGGTCGCAGCCGCTTGCCTCCGCGCCCTGCGACCTGCTTGTGTGGTGGGACGACCGTCCACGAGTATTCGGCTGGCTTGCTCGCCGCACCCGCAGGCCGACGGGCACGGACGCGGAACACATGGGCACCCCGGCCCAGCCCCGTGAACGTGACGGGGCTCGCGCAGTGCATGTACGCCCGGTCATCCAGTGTGCACTCGTATGCGAGGCCGGGCAGAGGATCGAACGCGAACGTCGCGCGGGTGGAGATCGTGGGCCTGAGAGGGGCGCTCGAGATGAACGGCGCTGCGGGAGCGGCCTCGGCACCGAATGCCCCAAAGCCGACCTGGGCGATCGTTGCGAAGAGCGCGAAGGCACAGGCGACCAGCACGACTCGGGCAGCGAGGCTGAGGCGCCGGGACGTCATGTTGCCGCCAGGAGGTAGACCACGAACGTCGCGCCCTGGCACTCGGACGCCGCAGTGGTGTCGAGCGCCACGGCGTTCGGCAGGTCGAGATCGAGCGTCGATCCCGCCGGAACGAACCACCCTGCACCTCCATTCGACTGAGCGGTGTAGGTGAGCGCTGCCGGGTCGCATCCGGGTTGGCCGCCGGACACGGCGAAGCCGTTCGTACCCTGGCTCGTGTCGAGTACCAGCGAGCCGATGTACGCCCGGTACGTGTTGTCGTTGACCACCGAGAGGGCGACGTCGCCCGCCGTGCCCGGATAGAGCGCAGTGGTGGGCGCGGCAGGCGTGAGGGTCACCGCGGACACCGTCTCGACGGCGAGAGTGTCCGATCCGGAGCCCGGGCCCGACCACGCGGCGACACCGACCGCTGCCGTGGTCACTCCAGCGACGACGCAAGCGAGCGCTACGGCCTTGCGGGACGGGCGACGGTGTCTCGAGAGAAAACCTCATCGAGATCTCATGTGCTCGTATGGGAGAGCGTCACGGTGTGCCCTCCTCGTTTCTGCGCCCGATGCGCACATCTCTTCGGAATCGGGACCCCGTCGAGTGCCTCATCGGCAGGGTTCGGAGCGACCTTGAATGCCGGATCGACGAAGTGTGAGGCGGCCGGCGGCGCGCCTAAACAGAGGGCGAATAGCCCGTGTCTAGCGCCTCAGCGCGCTGCGCGTGCGTCGGCTGCGACGAGCGCTCGAGCAGTCGCGGCAATGTGTGCCGCGTCGATGCCGGCTGCCGCGAGAAGCTCTTCGGGCTTTCCGGACTTCGGCATCTGGCGCACCGCGAGCTTGACGAGGCGCGGCGGATCGTCCGTCTCCGCGAGAGCAGCCAGAACGGCATCGCCGAGGCCGCCTTCTGCCCAGTGATCCTCGGCCGTGACGAGCCGTCCGTCCGTCGCCTCCGCAGCCGCTCGGAGCGTCTCCTCGTCGAGCGGCTTGATCGAGTAGAGGTCGATGACGCGGGCGGCGATTCCTTCCTCCGCGAGCTCATCCGCCGCCTTCAGCGCCTCGTGCACGGTGATCCCCGCGCCGATCAGCGCGACGTCGTCGTCGTCGCTCGAGCGCAGGACGCGACTGCCGCCGATCTCGAACTCCTCTTCCGGCGAGTAGAGCACGGGCGTCGCCGGCCTGAGCGTGCGGAGGTACGAGATCCCGTCCGTATCGGCCATCGCCACGACGAGCTTCGCCGTCTGGTTCGCGTCACAGGGGTGGAGCACGGTCGATCCATGGATCGCACGGAGCGACGCGATGTCCTCGAGTGCCATCTGTGACGGGCCGTCCTCGCCGATCGACACGCCCGCGTGCGAGCCGCAGAGCGAGAAGGTCGCGCGGCTGATCGCCGCCATGCGCACGAAGTCGTACGCACGCGAAAGGAAGGCGGCGAACGTCGACGCGAACGGCCGCCAGCCCACGGCCTGGAGGCCGACAGCGGCGGCGACCAGCTGCTGCTCGGCGATGTACATCTCGAAGTAGCGCTCGGGGTGCGCCTTCGCGAAGGTCTCGGCGAACGTCGAGTTCGAGACCTCGCCGTCGAGGACGACCACGTCGGGGCGCGCCGCGCCGAGCGCAGCGAGCGCGTCGCCGTACGCCTTGCGCGTCGCGACCTCGGTACCGAGCTCGTACCGCGGGAGCTCGAGCGTGCCGGCGGCCGGCCGCTCGGGAACGGTCGCTTCGGGTTTCGCGATCTCGATGCGAACGTCGGTGGGGCCGCCGAGCTCGGCGATGGCCGCATCCGGATCGTCGAACGGCTTGCCGTGGTAGCCGTTCTGGTTCTCCACGGCCGCGACACCCTTGCCCTTCAGCGTGCGCGCGACGAGAACCGTGGGCTTTCCCGTCGTCGCGACGGCTTGACCGAGCGCTGCGTCGATTGCCTCGAGGTCATGGCCGTCGAGCGCGATCGCGTTCCACCCGAACGCCTCCGCGCGGGCGACGTAGGTGTCGAGATCCCACCCGACCATCGTCTCGCCACGCTGGCCGAGCCGGTTGACGTCGATGATCGCCGTGAGGTTGTCGAGCCCGAAGTGCGCGGCGTGCTCGAACGCCTCCCACATCGAGCCCTCGGCCATCTCGCTGTCGCCGCAGAGCACCCACACGCGGCTCGGCAGGTGCTCGAGATGCTTCGCGGCAAGCGCCATCCCGACGCCGATCGGAAGTCCCTGACCGAGCGAGCCCGTGGCGACGTCGACCCACGGGATGGCGGGTGTCGGATGGCCCTCGAGCATGCTGCCGAGCGTTCGGTACTCGAGGATGTCCGCCTCGGAGATGACGCCAGCGGCGCGGAAGATGGCGTAGAGCAGGGTCGACGCGTGACCTTTCGAGAAGACGAGGCGGTCGTTCGCGGGGCTCTTCGGATCCGCGAAGTCGTACTTGAGGTAGCCGTCGACGAGGACGGCGGCGAGGTCGGCTGCGGACATCGCGGACGTCGGGTGCCCCGACTTCGCCGCTGCGCTCATCCGCACCGAGTCGACGCGGAGTTGCTGCGCGAGCGCTCGCCGTCTCTCCACCGCGGTCACGCCGCCATTCTACGGCGGCGCTCGACGCGCTAACGTTGACGTGTGGCGCGCAGCAGATTGCACGAGCTGTCGGAGCACGGCGTCAGTGTCTGGGTCGACTCGCTCTCGCGCGAGATGCTCGAGACGGGTGAGCTGAAGCGGCTCGTCCACGAGGACGCGGTAGTCGGCGTCACCTCGAACCCGACCATCTTCGAGAAGGCGCTGTCGACCGGCGACTGGTACGACGAGCAACTCCGTACCGAGCTGGAGCGCTCAGACGACACGAAGGAGGTCTTCTTCGCGCTCGCGATCGAGGACATCAAGCGTGCGTGCGACCTCCTGCGACCGGTGTGGGAACGCACCGACGGAGTCGACGGGTTCGTCTCGCTCGAGGTCGATCCCGATCTCGCGTACGAGCGCGACGCGACGTTCGAGCAGGCGAAGCTGCTGACCGAGCGCGTCGACCGTCCGAACCTCTTCGTGAAGATCCCGGCGACGGCGCCAGGCGTCGGCGCGATCGAGGACTCGATCGCAGCGGGCAGGCCGATCAACGTGACGCTCATCTTCTCGCTCGAACGGTACGCGGAGGTCGCCGAGGCCTATGTCCGCGGGCTCGAGCGACTCGTCGCTGCAGGCGGGGATCCGACGCACGTCGTCTCCGTCGCCAGCTTCTTCGTGTCTCGCGTCGACACCGAGGCCGACCGGCGGCTCGCCGAGGTGGGTCGCGAGGACCTGCAGGGACGGCTCGCGATCGACAACGCCAAGCTCGCGTACCAGCACTACCTCGAGGTCTTCTCCGGGCCGCGCTGGGAAGCGCTCGCCACGAACGGCGCTCGCCCTCAGCGCTGCCTCTGGGCATCCACGTCGACGAAGAACCCTGCGTACCGCGACGTCCTCTACGTCGAGCAGCTCATCGGCCCGAACACGGTCAACACCATGCCGTTCGAGACGATTGCGGCCTTCCAGGACCACGGCGAGTGTCGCGAGACGCTGACCGAGAGGCGTGGACGAAGCGAGGAAGCTGCTGGGCGAGCTGGCCGCGGCCGGCGTCGACTACGACGACGTGACGGACACGCTCGAGCGGGAGGGCGTCCAGAAGTTCTCGGACTCGTTCGCCTCGCTCCTCGAAGGCATCGACGCGAAGCGCACGGCGCTCGTCCGCAGCTAGCCGTCACAGACACATGTCGTTGCAGCCGGCTCCGGCGATCTAGGGCGAGACACTGCCACCGGCGACAGCGGCGAGCAGCTCGTCGTGAATGAGGCCGTTCGAAGCGACGGCACTCCCGCTGTCGATCCGGGGCTCGCCGCTGAAGTCGGAGAACCGCCCGCCTGCCTCCTCGACGATGACCTGCATCGCAGCGAGGTCCCACTCCTTGACGCCGGGCCCGTCCAGGGCGCCGTCGACGCTCCCTTCTGCGATCAGCATGTACGACCAGAAGTCCCCGAACCCGCGGGCGTGCCAGGCTCGCCGGGCGATCGCCGGCACCTCGTTCTCGATCGCGAACGAGAGCACCGAGCTCTCGATGGTCGAGATCGCGGAGACGTGGACTCGTTCTCCGTTCGCGAACGCTCCTATCTCCACGCTCGGCCCACCAGCGACGTGCCAGCGCGGGGGCCGACACGACGCCGAGCTGCACCACGCCTTCCGATTCGAGCGCGATGAGGGTCGCCCAGACCGGGATGCCGCGCGAGTAGTTGCGCGTGCCGTCGATCGGATCGACGAACCAGCGACGCGCACCCCCGCCTGCGGCGCCTTCCTCTTCTCCGAGTATCGCGTCGTCAGGCCGCTCCACCGCGAGGATTCGTCGGAGCTCGGACTCGACGGCGCGATCCGCCTCGGTCACTGGCGTCAGGTCCGGCTTGGTCTCGATCGCGAGTCCCGAACGGAAGCTCGGCAGCGACATGCGTCCGCCGCATCGGCGAGTCTCAGCGCCAGCTCGAGGTCGGAGCTCACGCTCCGACCCTAGCGCCGCTAGCCGCCGGAGATGCGGAACGTCGGCCGCACGACCTTCACGGCGACCGGCGCCGACCAGCTCATCGCGGGCGTCCCCACCTGCGCCGCGTTCAGTCCACGGACGCGGTAGTACCAGACACCGGTGCCGAGCTGGAGCACGGACGACGTCGCGTACGTGAGGGCGGATCCGCGCGACCGCCACGGGTACTTCGTTCGCGACCACTGCACCTCGTATGCCGTCGCGCCGACCACGGGTCGCCACGCGATGAGAGGTGTCGAGTAGACAACAGGGCGCCGCCCTGCCTGGGCCAGTAGCCGACCCTTCGGCGAAAGTCCGGAGACGTACGGGGTTCCGGCCGTTGTGATCACCGGCCGCGACTCCTTGCCGAAGCTCGCCATACGTCCCGACTCGCACGCGTCCTGCGGCGATTCGGCGTCGTAGTACGTGAACGTCCCGTCCTCGTCGACGACGATCCCGACCGGGACGACCGTCCAGAAGTAGCGAGTCGACGACGTGTCGACGTCGGGGAGATCGACGCGGGCGCGATCGTCGGCGCCCCACGTCTCGCTCGCCGTCATCGGCGTGCCGTCTGCCATGAACGTCTTCGCCGTTTCGGCCTTCGCGCTCGGAAGTATCCCGGCGAGTGCGACGTCGAGCTCCGCCTGGTTCGTCGGCAGCTTGAGCGGTCCCGAGACGCGCGGCGCGTAGGCCGGCCCTCCGACCACCGAGCCGCGGAAGACGACGTTCACGCAGTCGCGGTCAGTGAAGGCGTACGCGCGGAAGAGTCGATACTCCCGGCCGTCGATTCCCGTGTCGCCGCCGAACGTCATCGCCGGCATCAGCTGATGCGCCGCGGCCTTCGAGTCGGTGCTCACCACGTCGGAGATGGCTGCGCGAATCTGGAGCTTGCCTGCCGCCCACGCGGGGTTCGAGGTCGCATACGTCGGGCTCCACGGTCCGTAGGAGACTGCGGGCAGGCCGTTGGGGAGGGCTCCGACGACCTGCCGCACCGGGCGGACGCGCCAGCGAACGAGCTGCCACCAGCTGTCCTCGAGGTGGAACGTGTAGAGCTCGCGCTGGTCGGCGACATTCGTATGCGTCCTGATGACCTTGCGGATGTCCGGGTACCAGACGTCGTAGGCGGTCGCGCCTTCGACGGGCTTCCAGCGCACGAGGCCGGGCTTCGCGGACTGCGGAACCGGCGTCGACTCCCAGTGCACGTTGAAGCCGAAGGGCTTGCTCCATGCCGTCGCGCCTCGTGTCGTCACCGCTCGCACGTGTGCCCAGAGGGCGTATGGCTTGCCCGTGAACCACGGGAGCACGAGATTGACCGAGGTTGCCGGGATCCGAATGGGGGCGATGCGAGTCTTGACCTCGCTGCCAGCCGTACTCGCGTCGTCCGAGCCGCTGTCCTCGGCAGCAGGTGCCGTGATGGTCACCGCTCTGCAGAACTTGCCGGAGGTGACACCGCTCGAGACGTTCGACCAGAAGACGGAGCTGCCGTCGAACGATCGGCTCGTCGCGAGCTCGAACTCGTAGCAGGACGCTCCGCGAACAGGGTTCCAGGCGAACGCGGGAGTGCGCGAGAACGTGTGCGTCGACGACTCGTTCGGCCGGAGCTCGAACCCGCGGAGTCCCTTGGGCGCGCCGGGAGGCGCAGCCGCCGCAGAGGTGGCCAGGAGAGTGCCGAGGAGAGCCACGGCAAAGAGGGCGAGGCGAGCCGCACGCATCGAGAGTCATGTCGGCACGAGTGGGGTCTGGCTTAAGCCAGACCCCAGGCGCTCAATCCAGCTGCAGGTAGAGGACGGCGACGACCACGGTCCCGGCGAAGAGCAGCCAGAAGAGCAGGAAGAGCGCCCAGCCGAAGCGGAGGTTTCTCCGTGCGAGCTCGGGATCCATCAGAGGAGCACCGGGTCGAGCGCCGCTGCCGTGAAGAGCAGCGCGAGGTAGAGGAGCGAGTAGTGGAACAGCAGCTGCGCCCGCGTCCGCGAGAGGTCGCGGCGCAGCAGCACGGCGAGCGCGACGAACACCGCGCCCAGCACGACGGCCGCGACGGTGTACAGCGGGCCGAGCCAGAGCCCGACGACGACCGTGAACGCCACCATGACGAGCGAGTACAGGACGATCTGCCGCGCGGTCTCGCGGTCGCCGCGCACCACCGGCAGCATCGGCACGCCGGCAGCCGCGTACGCGTTCTTGATCATCAGCGCGAGCGCCCAGAAGTGCGGTGGCGTCCAGAGGAAGACGATGAGGAACAGCCAGAGCGCCGGCAGCGCGAGCGATCCGGTCGCAGCCGCGTAGCCGACGAGCGGCGGCACCGCCCCTGCCGCGCCTCCGATGACGATGTTCTGTGGCGTCGAGCGCTTGAGCCAGCGGGTGTAGACGAGGACATAGAACAGGTTCCCGACGAGCGCGAGCACTGCGGTCAGCACGTTCACCGCCGACGCGAGAAGCGCGAACGAGATCGCGGACAGCAGGACTCCGAACTCGAGCGCCTGCTCGGGCGACACGCGGCCGGTGGCGACGGGCCGGCGCTCGGTGCGGCTGCCCATGAGTGCGTCGATGTCGCGGTCGAGGACATGATTGAGCGCCGAGGCGCCTCCGCATGCCAGCGCGAGCCCGAGCATGGTCACGCCGAAGAGGCCGAGTGGCGGCACGCCCTGCGCTCCCACGAACATCCCTGCCGCACCGGTGAGCAGGAGGAGCGTCATGATCCGCGGCTTCGTGAGCGTGAGGTAGTCGCGAGCGGAGGCGAGCGGTACGGCTTCCCCACGCATCGCAGCGACCATGACGACGAGTGCCACTCCGAGTGCGACTGCCGCAGCCCCGACGTGCAGCGCGGCTGCCCATGCCGCCTGACCGCTCCAGGCGAGCACTCCGCCGAGCGCGATCGCGACGAGGAAGGACGCGAGCGCGAGAACCGTCAGCCGCCTGGACGCGGAGTACGCGAGGCGCGCCAGCACGACGTTCGCGACGAGGAGCGGCAGTGCGACGAGGGCGATCCCCCAGTGCGTCGTCCCGAGCTCGAGCACCGCGCTCACGACCACGAGACCGACTGCGACCGCGCTCGCGACGGCCGAGAGCCCGGAACAGCACGCCCGGCGCGACTCGCTCGCCGCTAGGCAGGCTCGCGCTCGCCGCGTTCGACACGCAGCCTCCTTCGCAGGTCGTAGAGGGGTCTCGCGCTGGTCACGTACGGCACCTCGTCGAAGTTGTGCGGCGGCGGCGGCGAGGTCGTGTACCACTCGAGCGTGTCCGCCTGCCAGGGATCGTTCCCCACGCGCTCCCCGCTTCGCCTCGTCCTCATGACGTTGACGGCGAAGAGGAGGATCGCGATCCCCATCACGTACGAGCCGATCGTCGAGGCGAGGTTGTAGCCCTCCCAGCTCTCGTCGGCGTACGTGTAGATCCGGCGCGGCATTCCCTCGAGCCCGGCGAAGTGCTGCGGCATGAACGCGACGTTGAAGCCGATGAAGAGCAGCCAGAACTGCCACTTGCCGAGCTTCTCGTTCAGCATCCGGCCGAACATCTTCGGCCACCAGTAGAAGAGACCCGCGAAGATCGCGAAGACCACGCCGCCGATCAGCGTGTAGTGGAAGTGCGCGACGACGAAGTACGTGTCATGCACCTGCCAGTCGATCGGGAAGGCTGCGAGGTAGATCCCCGTGAGGCCACCGATGACGAACAGCGAGAGGAAGCCGAGCGAATAGAGCATCGGCGTGTCGAAGCTCAGGTTGCCGCGCCAGAGCGTCGCGAGCCAGTTGAACACCTTGATCCCCGTGGGAACCGCGATGATCATCGACGCGATCATGAAGAAGGCCTGCAGCGAGATCGGCAGCCCGACCGTGAACATGTGGTGGGCCCACACGAGCATCGAGAAGAAGCCGATCGCGACGGTCGACGCGACGATCGCCTTGTAGCCGAAGATCGGCTTGCGCGCGAAGACGGGGAGGACCTCGGAGATGATCCCGAATGCGGGCAGGACGATGATGTAGACCTCGGGGTGCCCGAAGAACCAGAAGGCGTGCTGGTAGAGAACCGACGATCCGCCGTCCTCGGGGTTGAAGAAGTTCGTCTGCGCGTCCCACGGGCCGATCGAGACGCCGCGATCGAGCAGCAGCATCGTCAGTGCCGCTGCGAGCACCGGCATGACGGCCATGATCAGCCAGCCGTAGATGAGGATCGACCAGACGAAGAGCGGCATGCGCGTCCAGCTCATCCCGCGCGTGCGCATGTTGGTGATCGTCACGATGAAGTTCACCGCCCCGGCCACGGTCGAGACCGTGAGGAGGTGGAGCGAGAGGATCCAGAGGTCCTGCCCCGAGCCCGGGGCCTGGATCGAGAGCGGTGGGTAGGCGGTCCACCCCGTGTCGGCGGCGCCGCCGTCGGCGAAGAAGCTCAGCATGAGCATGGTGCCGCCGAAGACGAAGAACCAGTACGAGAGCGCGTTCAGCCGCGGGAAGGCCATGTCCGAGGTGCCGATCATGAGCGGCACGAGGAAGTTCGCGAACCCGGCGAGGATCGGGACGCCGACGAGGAACACCATCGTCGTTCCGTGGATCGTGACGAGCTCGTTGTAGCGATCCGGCCCGATGATGTCCGCGTTCGCCTGGGCGAGCTGGAGGCGCATCACGAGCGCCATCAGCCCGGCGAGGACGAGGAACACGAGCGAGGTCGCGATGTAGAGGATCCCGATCCGCTTGTGGTCCGTCGTGACGAGCCAGCTCGCGAACTTGCCGCTCTGCCAGGCCGGCGGCGTCTCTGCTCTAGCTACCACTGGGCGGGTTCTCCGTGAGGTAGTCGAGGAGCACCGCGATCTGCTCGTCGGTCCAGCCCGAGCCGACCGCGGGCATCGCGCCCTCGCCCGTTGCGGACGATGCTCGCGAGCGCCTCGCGGATCGGTGAGCGTGGGAGAGCCGGCGATGCGCGGGCCGATCCCGCCTTCGCCGTTCGGCCCGTGGCACTTCGCGCAGACGCCTTCCCACTCTTCCTGGCCGAGCTCGCCCGAACCCGCATCCTGCTCGGCGCGCCGCTCCTCGAGCCACGCGTCGAACTCGTCGCTCGACAGGACCTCGACCGACGCGAGCATCTGGGCGTGCTCGAGGCCGCAGAGCTCGGCGCACTGCCCCGAGTACGTCCCTTCGTTCTCCGCCTGGAACCACGTCTCGTTGGTGACGCCCGGGATTGCGTCGATCTTGCCGCCGAGCGCGGGGATCCACCACGAGTGGATGACATCCGTGTCGGGTGCGGTCACCTCGAGGCTCACTGGCACGCCGGCCGGCGCGCGCATCTGGTCGATCGCGATGACGCCGTTCGGATACTCGTACTGCCAGTAGAACTGGCGGCCGGTCACCTTGATCTCGAGCTGCTCCTCACCCGCCGCCGCTTCCGGGATGTCCTTGATTCCCGGCAGCTCGATGAAGACGAAGGCCGCGATGAGGAAGAGCACGACGACCGGGACCGGCCGTCCACGCGAGCTCGAGCTTCGTCGCGCCGTGGGCCTGCGCGCCGTCCTCGAAGCGTGGGCGATTCCGCCGCCGGTACTTGACGATGAACGCGACCAGGAGCCCCTCGACGAGAACGAAGATCGCGAACACGAAGATCGAGACGAAGAGCCAGCTGTCGCGAATCCCCTCGGCATTCGGCGACTCCGGCGCCACCGGCGCGAACTGGGCCAAGAAGGAGAGAACCGGCACCGACTGCCATTCTATGAACGTGCCGGAGGGCTCGTATCGGGGAACGCGCGTGCGGCTGCCCGCCGACGTCGTCCGTCCCTTCGAGGTGTTCGTGAACGGCGTCGGGCAGCGCGAGGGCGGCGACTACCGGATCGAGGGCCGCACGCTCGTCTTCGACCGCGAGCTGAAGACGGAGGGCAAGCTCGGTTTCTGGCGCTGGCTGTCGCTCTGGGTCGGCATCGCCGGCACGTATCGCCAGAACGATTCGGTGGATGTCGCCTATCAGCGGAACGGCAAGCCCGTCGTCGCGTCGCGGCTTCCGCTCGAGCCGCTGGACTGAAGGAGGCCGAAGCCCCACGGGTAGTGTGAAACGGTGAAGGCCGAGAACGGGATCGAGGTTCGTGGGCTCGTCCGCGAGTACAAGAAAGGCCCACGCGCGGTCGACGGGATCGACATCTCCGTCGCGCCAGGCGAGATCTACGGCTTCCTCGGACCGAACGGTGCCGGGAAGTCGACCACGGTCCACGTCCTGACCACGCTGCTGCCGCCGACCGCCGGAACGGCGCTCGTCGGCGGCTACGACGTCGTGAAGGACGGGCCGAAGATCCGCGGGCTCATCGGCGTCGCGCTCCAGGAGGCGGCGCTCGACCCGCTTCTCAACGCGCGCGATCACCTACGCCTCCAGGCGACGCTGCAGAGCGTTCCCAAGGAGCAGCGCGACTCGCGCGCGGAAGAGCTGATCCACCGCGTGGGGCTCGTCGACGCCGCCGATCGCAAGGTCTCGAGCTACTCGGGAGGAATGAAGCGGCGCCTCGACCTGGCGCTCGCCCTCGTGCACAGCCCGCGGATCCTCTTCCTCGACGAGCCGACGACCGGGCTCGACCCGCAGAGCCGGACCGACATCTGGAACGAGGTCGCGCTCATGCGCCGCGAGGCGGGCGTGACCGTGTTCCTGACGACGCAGTACCTCGAGGAGGCCGACGTTCTCGCGGATCGGGTCGGGATCATCGACTCGGGCAAGATCGTCGCGGAGGGCACGCCTGCGGAGCTGAAGGCCGAGATCGGCCGGCCGAGCGTGCACGCGATCCCCCGGACCGAGGACGACCGGCCCAAGATCGCGGCGTTCCTCGCGCAGTTCGGCGAGCCGCTGGCGTCCACGCGCGACGTCGCCGTACGGCTGAGCGAAGGGCTCGGGCTCACGGACATCGTGCGCGCCGTCGACGCCAACGGGGTCGACATCGCCGACCTCGAGCTGCACGCGCCGACGCTCGACGACGTCTTTCTGGCGAAGACCGGGCGGACGCTCGAAGGTGCGGCGGAGGAGGCCGATACGGTCGAGCAGGAGAAGCGCCGGCGGTGAGCACGGCGACCACGCAGGTCGGCGCGATCGCACGGCGATCCGTCGTGCGGACGTCTCGTCAGCCGGCCAGCATCATCCCGCCGCTGATCTTCCCGGTCGCACTCATGGCGGTGAATGCCGGCGGTTTGGCCTCGTCGACCGAGCTTCCGGGATTCCCGACCGACTCGTTCCTCGCGTTCGCGCTCGCGGTGCCGTTCATCCAGGGCGCGCTCTTCTCGACGATGAACGCCGGAACGGACATCGCGCGCGACGTGCAGACGGGCTTCGTCAACCGGCTCGCGCTCACCGCGCTACGCGACTGGGCGCTCCTGAGCGGACAGCTCGCGGGGATCGTCGTGCTCGGCGTCCTGCAGGTGGTCTTCTACATCGTCGTCGGCCTTGCGGCCGGAGTCAGGTTCGAGTCGGGGCCTGCGGGAATCGCGGTTCTGCTCGTCTACGGCGCTCTGGTGGCGCTCTCGTTCGGCGCCCTCGGCGCGTGGCTCGCGTACCGAACCGGCTCGGGCGAGACGATCCAGGCGCTCTTCCCGGTTCTCTTCGTCTTCCTGTTCATCTCGTCGATGAACGCGCCGCGCAACCTCATCGAGGTCGGCTGGTTCCAGACCGCTGCGACGCTCAACCCGGTCTCGTACATGATCGAGTGCGTCCGCAGCCTGATCATCACCGGCTGGGACTGGCAGGCGCTCGCCCTCGGGTTCGGCTTCGCCATCGTGCTCGGGGTCGTGTCGTTCTGGCTCGCCGCTCGGGCGCTGCGGACGCGGATGACGAGGACGTGAGGTCGTGAAGACCTGGAACGTGATCTGGGGTGTCGCGCGGAGGACGTTGAAGAACGCCCTGACGAACCCGCAGATCCTCCTCCCGACGCTGATGTTCCCGCTCTTCTTCTTCGTCGCCTTCGCGGGCGGGCTGTCCCAGGTGGCGCAGGTCCCGGGCTTCGATTTCCCGCCCGGCTACACGGCGTTCCAGTTCGTGTTCGTCCTCCTCCAGTCCGCGGCGTTCAGCGGAGTCTTCACGGGCTTCGGTGTCGCGCGTGACTTCGAGGGCGGATTCGCGAAGCGGCTCATGCTCGCGGCGCCTCGTCGGAGCGGGATCGTCCTCGGGTACGCGCTCGCAGCGCTCCTCCGCTGGTCGGTCGTCGCCGTGCTGCTCACGGTGATCGCGTTCGTCGCGGGGATGAACATCGGCGGCGGTGCGGTCGACCTCGTCGGGCTCTTCACGCTGGCGGCGCTCGTCAACTTCTGCGGGTTCTTCTGGTCCGGCGGGATCGCGATGCGCTTTCGCACGATCCAGGCGGGGCCGCTGATGCAGATGCCCGTCTTCCTGATCCTGTTCTTCGCGCCCGTGTACGTGCCGCTCGAGCTGCTCGAGGGATGGATCCACGGCGTCGCGACTCTCAATCCGCTCACGTACATCCTCGAGACCGGCCGCGGATTCGTCGCGGGCGACGCGCCGCACATCGCGGGCGCGTTCGCGATCGCGCTCGGCCTCGGCCTGGCGTTCTGGGTCTGGGCCTTCCGTGGGCTGCGGAACGCCGAGGCCGCGGGCGCCTAGAGGAGCGCTCAGGACGCGCAGGAGCGCGTCCACGACTTCCGGGTCGAACTGCGTCCCGGAGGCCTCGACGAGCCGCCGCTTCGCCTCCTCCTCGCCGAGCGACCTGCGGTACGGGCGGTCGGTCGTCATCGCGTGGTAGGCGTCGCAGGCCAGGACGATCCGCGACTCGAGCGGGATCTGCTCGCCGACGAGGTTGTCGGGGTAGCCCGTGCCGTCGTAGTGCTCGTGGGCGCAGCGCACGATGAGGCGGACTTCGCCGAGCTGCTCGATGGGCGCCAGGATGCGCTCTCCGAGGATCGGGTGCGTCTCGACGAGCGCGCGCTCCTCGGCGGTGAGCGGGCCCGGCTTCGCGAGGATGCGTGACGGGATCCCGATCTTGCCGATGTCGTGGAAGAGCGCCCCGAGCTCGAGGCGCTTGAGGTCCTGCGCGCCGAGGCCGAGCTCCTCGCCGACCTGGAGTGCAAGGTCGGTGATCCAGCGCGCGTGGGTCGAGGTGTACTCGTCGTTGGCCTCGAGGGCGTTCGCGAGTGCCTCCACGGTCGAGAGGAACGTGCGCTCGAGCGTCTCGTAGCTCGTCGCCGTCTGCAGCGCGAGCCGTGTCTGGCGCGCGATGCTCGCGAGGAGCTCCATCTCTCGATCCTCCGGAGCCGACCGAGCGCGGACGGCGGCGGCGATCACACCCCAGCGCCCGTCGACCGTGAACGGAGCGATCGCGAACCGTCCTTCGGTGCCCTCGGGCACCGGCGCGATAGCCGCGTAGTGGTCCGGATCGACGGTGAACGGCTCGGTCAGCGCGAGCCAGGGCTCGAGGTGCTCTGCGGGGATCGAGAACGGGGCGCCGTCGGCCGGCTCGGGGACGCACGCGAGCCGTTCGAGCGACCCGGTCATCGCGCTCTGCAGCCACACCGAGATGCTCGGGCTGCGGAGAATGCCCGCTGCGCCTGCGGTCGCGCGCTCGGCGACGTCGGCGATGCTCGACGCCTCTGCGAGCTCGCGCGAGAAGGCGAGCAGAGCTTTCGCCCCTTCCGCCTCGCGCCGCTGCGCTTCGTACAGGCGCGCGTTCTCGAGCGCCACCGAGGCGTGTCCGGCCATGACCTCGAGCAGCCGGAGATCGTCCGCGTCGAACTGATCCAGGCCGAGCTTCGAGATCACGATGACGCCGGTCACGCGCGACCCGTACTTCAGCGGCACTGCGAGAAGCGACTCCTCGATCTCGGCGGTGCCCTCGATCTGCTCGCCGAACTCGTGCTGCGCAGCGTCGCCGACCAGCAGCGAGATCCCGGTCTCGGCGACACGGCCGGTGATCCCGCGTCCGACGTTCGTCGGGAGGAGCTTGGTCGGGTCGCCCGGTATCGCACCGGTCAGGTCGCCGCGGAACGCGACGAGCACGAGATCGTCGTCGTCGCGAAGGAACACGCGGCAGTTGTGGTAGTCGACCAGGAGCCGGAGCTCGTCGGAGATGGTGAGCCCGATCTGTGCGACGTCGTTGAGGCGTGACAGCTTCCCGGAGAGGCTCTGCAGCATCTTCAGGTGCGCGATCGAGCGCACGTCGACGCGGCGGACCGCCTCCTCGGAGGGCCGCTCGCGCGCGCTCTCGTCGAACGGGACGATCAGGCCCTTCCCGCGCGTCTTGGCGGTCATCATCGCGGCCTCGGCGCAGGCGACGAGCTCGCGCGGGTTCGCCGCGTTCTCGGGCCCGACCGCGATCCCTGTCGACGCGCTGAGCCGTCCGACGGCCTCGGCCTCGAGCGTCCCGAGCTGCTCCCCGATCCGCTCGGCGAGCGCCGTCGACGACCGGAGGTCGCCGGACGGGAGGATCACTGCGAACTCCTCGCCGCCGACTCGACACACGACGTCGGTCTGGCGGACCGAGGCACGGAGCACGTCTGCGATCTGGTGGAGCAGCTGATCGCCGACGCCGTGCCCGTAGACGTCGTTCACCTTCTTGAAGTCGTCCAGGTCGAGCATCACGACGGCCACGGTGTCGTGCGCAGCGGACGCCTCGAGCAGCGCCTGGCGCAGGCGGTCGTGGAACGCGCGGTGGTTGTAGAGGCCGGTGAGCGCGTCCGTCTCGGCCTGGTGCTCGAGCCGTGCGCGGATGTGTGCGTTGTCGATCGCGAGCGCCGCGGCGTCGCCGAAACGCTTCGCGAGGAGGAACTCCTCGTCCGAGAACGCGGCGTCCTCGCCGACGCGGTAGATGTTGAGCGTTCCCTTGAGGCGCCCGCGCGCGATGAGCGGCACCGCGATGAGCGCCTCTGGCTCGATCGGCGTGCCCGGAACGAAGCGCACGCGGGGATCGAGGTGCGCCTGGTTCGCGAGCACGGCCTCGCGGCGGTCGACCGCCCAGCCCGTGATCCCCTCGCCGAACGAGAACGTCTCGCTCATCACCTCGTCGGCCCACTCGCCGCGGGCGAGCACGGCGTGGAGCTCGCGCTTGGTCTCGTCCGCCTCGTAGATGTGGACGTCCTCGTAGGGAATGAGCTCGGCGAGCGCGTCCGCGATCCGCTCGAGGAGCGCGTCGAGGCTCTGCTCGGAGAGCACCTCGTGGAAGATCTCGGCCAGGCGACGGTACGGCTCGGCGGAGCCTGCGGTGACGAGGCTGATCGTGGGGCCGAGGAGTCGGCTCGATGGGGGCAGGGTCGGACATGCCGCCTCGAACCTCATCGGACACTCGCGGAACCGGCTTGATAGCGCCTCTGCGAAGATCCGCGCGGCCATGCCCGACGGCGACGCCCGCCACGCGCTTCTCGCGCACCTGATCGACCACGCGCCGACGTTTCCGCCGGCGTCGCTGTCGGTGGCCGAGGCGCTTGCCGAGGACGCGCGAGCCGCCGCCAGCCCGCACGCGTTCATGCTCGCGCGGCTGGTGTGGCCGGCATCGCGCCTCGGAGAGCTACCTCCGTCGAATCGGCGCGATCAGCGTCGTGCTCGATGCGCCGGTTTCGGCCGACTCTCGGGTCGAGGCGATCGAGGCCCCGCCGTTCTTCGATCCGAGCGCCGGCGGGCCCGCCCTACCCGCGCACAGCGAGGTCTACGTCGAGACGCCGCTCGACGAGGGTCTCGAGGATCGGCTCGACCACCTCGCCGAGCACGGGCTGCGCGCAAAGGTCCGGTGCGGTGGCGCGACCGTGCCGACTGCCGCTGCACTCGCCGATTTCATTCGTGCGTGCCGCGAGCGCCGGCTCGTGTTCAAGGCGACGGCTGGCCTTCATCACGCCGTGCGCTCGAACGGTGAGCACGGGTTTCTCAACCTCCTCGCCGCGGTCGCGTTCGCGGGCGAGGAGGAAGCCGCTCTTGCGGAGGTCGATTCGTCCGCCTTCGCGCTCGACGCGGGGTCGTTCGACTGGCGCGATCGTTCGGCATCGGCGGACGAGCTCGCTCGCGTGCGGCGCGACGAGCTCCACTCGATCGGGAGCTGCAGCTTCTTCGAGCCGGTCGACGAGCTCGCTGGCGCTCGGGATGCTTCCGTGAAAGGTGCCGTCGGGTTCGGGGTCTTCTCGGTCGACGCGGACACGCCGCGCGTCGGCTTCCGCGTCGCCGAGGGCGTGCTCGACCTCGCTGCGGCCGGCCTCGGGACGGTGTTCGAGGCGCCGACGCTCAACCCGTTCCTCGCGCTCGGTCGCTCGTCCTGGGAGGACACGCTCGCGCGCGTCGACGAGCTCGTGTCGGGTGGCGCCGACCTTGTCACGCTCGATGCGGCCCGCGAGCATCTGCCCTTCGAGGTGGCCGACTACGTCGACTTCTACTCCTCGCTCGAGCACGCGACCAACCTCGGACGTCTCTTCCGCCCGGATGCGGAAGCGCTCCTGCCGAACTGGCGCCATCTTCCCGTCGGCTACCACGGGCGTGCCGGAACGGTCGTCGTCAGCGGAACCCCGGTCGTGCGTCCGCGCGGCCAGACGAAGGCCCCGGCCGACGATGCGCCGCGCTACGGGCCGAGCCGACGGCTCGACATCGAGCTCGAGCTCGGGTTCGTCGTCGGCGTCGGCAGCACGCTCGGCGAGCAGGTGAGCGCGTCAGCGTTCCGCGATCACGTCTTCGGCGTCGCGCTCGTGAACGACTGGAGCGCGCGCGACATCCAGGCCTGGGAGTACGTGCCGCTCGGACCGTTCCTCGGCAAGTCGTTCGCGACCTCGATCGGCGCGTGGATCACGCCGCTCGCACTCCTCGAGGATCGCTTCGTGCCCGCGCCGAAGCAGGATCCGTCGCCGCTTCCGTACCTGCTGACCGAGGGCGACTGGGCGCTCGACGTCGAGCTCGAGGTCGAGCTCTCGGGCACGGTCGTCTCGCGCACGAACACGCGCGGGCTGTACTGGACGATGCCGCAGCAGCTCGCGCATGCCACGGTGAACGGTGCGTCGATTCGCACCGGCGACCTCTTCGCGTCCGGGACGATCTCGGGCGCGGAGCCGGGATCCGAGGGCTCTCTCATCGAGCTCACGTGGAACGGCGAACGGCCGGTCAGGCTCGACGACGGTTCGGAGCGGACGTTCCTCGAGGACGGCGACGAGGTCGTGCTTCGCGGGCGGGCCGGCGAGATCGAGCTCGCCGAAGTGCGCGGGGCGATTCTTCCGGCTCGCTAGTTCGGGAACGTGCCTGCGCGGTAGAGCTGTCCGTCGAGCTGCCGTCCGAGCGCCTCCGAGAGCCACGCCGCGACCGCGATCAGGGCGTCGAGGTCGATTCCCGTCGCGACGCCCTCGCGCTCCAGCGCGTAGACGAGATCCTCCGTCGCGATGTTTCCCGTCGCGTTCGGCGCGAAGGGACAGCCGCCGAGGCCACCGACCGAGGCATCGAGCACGGTCGCACCGGCGTCGAGCGCCGCGAGCGCGTTCGCATAGCCGGTGTTGCGCGTGTTGTGGAAGTGACCCCCGACCCGGATGCCGAGCGCCGCGACACGCGCGGTGAGCTCGCGAACCGCTCCCGGCGCCGCGACGCCGATGGTGTCCGCGAGGACGAGAGCGTCGGGGTTGCTCTCGGCGATGCGGCCGGCGACTTCGAGCACCTGCCCGGGATCGACCTCGCCCTCGAACGGGCAGCCGAACGCGACGCTCAGCGTCACGGTCGAGCGGAGCCCGTCCTCGCGCGCACGAGACACGATGCGACCGGCCGCCGTGATCGACTCCTCGACGGACGCGCCCTGGTTCCGTTCGTTGAACGACTCGGTGACACCGAAGGCGAACCGCACCTCGTCGAGCCCGGTCGCGACGAGGCGTTCGTAGCCACGCTCGTTGAGCGCGAGCCCGGCGCGCACGACGCCCGGCGCTTGTCCCACGCCCTCGACGACCTCCTCCGCGTGCGCCATCTGCGGCACGCGCCGCGGGTCGACGAAGCTCGCGACCTCGATCGCCGGCACACCTGCGCCGACGAGCTTCCGGACGAGCTCGACGCGTGTCGAGACGTCGAGGATCTCCGGCTCGTTCTGCAGACCGTCGCGCGGGCCGACGTCGTACACGGTCACTCGCGACGCGGTCATGGCCGGGGTCACCTTACTCGTCCACGGCCGAGGTAGTCTGACCCGGTGGCCAAGGCGATCGTGGTCGGCGTCGACGGCTCGGATGCGTCACTCGCGGCGCTTCGCTGGGCGGCCGAGGAGGCGCGTCTGCGCGGCTCGTCGCTCCGTGCGATTCACGCGTGGTCCTTCATCCCTCCGCAGCCAATCGGCGATCCGGGAATGCTCGCGATGCCCGCCGGCGACCTCGCCGGTCAGCTCGGTGCCGAGAGCGAGGCGGCTCGGAGCGCGCTCGAAGCGGCGGTGTCCGAGGCACTCGGGACAGAGCCTGGTGTCGAGATCGAGCAGAAGATCGTCGAAGGCGATGCGGGCGACTGCGCTCGTCGCCGAGAGCCAGTCCGCCGAGCTCGTCGTCGTCGGATCGCACGGGCGCACAGGGCTCAAGGCGGCGCTACTCGGCTCCGTCAGCAGGCACGTAGTCAGCCACGCGGCCTGCCCGGTCGTCGTCGTGAAGGCCTCTAGCTAAAGCTGTCCGGACTTCTCGGCGAGCTCGCGATCGCGGTCGGTGATGCCGTCGGCGGTGTGCGTCCACCAGCGCAGCGTCACCTTGTCGTAGTGGATCGCGATGTCGGGATGGTGGTTCTCGGCCTCGGCCAGCTCACCGACGCGGTTCACGAACGAGAGCGCGTCGACGAACGAGTCGAGCTGGAACGTGCGCTCGAGCGCCTTGTCGACCTCTGTCCAGCCTTCAGGGTTCATGGCAGCAGTATCTACGATCGTCCCCGATGACGGCCTCGACCGAGGGCACCGCGAGCTCGACCGCTGAGAGGCGAGCCGGTCGCGAGTTCCTCCTCGAGTCCGTCTTTCGGCCGCTGGCGAACCTCCTCGTGCCTCTGCTCCGGTGGGCGAGGGTGCCACCGCCTGTCGTCGTGCTCGCGAATGCAACGGTCGGGCTCGTGGCTGCGCTCGCCCTCGCTCGAGGCGATCTGATCGCCGCGGCGGTGCTCCTGCAGCTGAAGACGCTCCTCGACAACCTGGACGGACAGCTCGCGCGCGCCACCGGTCAGGTCACGCTCGTTGGCCGGTATCTCGACACTCTGGCCGATCTCCTCGTCAACGCGGCTCTCTTCGCGGCACTCGGCTATGTCACCGGACAGCCGTTCCTGGCGGCGGCCTCGTTCGTCGCACTCACGCTCGTTCTCGCGGTCGACTTCAACGTCACCGCGCTCTACCGGGAGACGCACGAGATTCCCGACCCGCAACCACCGGCGACGGGCGGGACCGCCGAGCGCATCCTCAGGTCACTCTATGCGGCACTGTTCGCCCCGCTCGACCGTGCCGTGCGTGCTTTCGCGGCGTGGCGCTTTCACGGGCACGGGAGCTACGACGCCGTCACCGTGACCGTCCTCGCGAACCTCGGCCTCACGACACAGCTCGTCGTGCTCGGGCTGTGTCTGCTGCTCGGCGCCCCGGGCGCCTATCTGTGGTTCGCGCTCGCGTGTCTCGTCGCTCTCGTGCCGCTGCAGCTCCGGGCCGAGCGGCGGTCCCGAACCGCCGTGGCGTCGTAGCTCAGACCGCGCCGCGAAGCGTGACGCGCTGGCCGTTCATCGACGACGCTGCATCCGAGCAGAGGTAGGCGATCGCCTCGGCGATCTCTTCGGCCGGCGTGAACGTCGAGAAGTCCTTGTCGGGGCTCTCCGCGCGCATCGCGGGCGTGACGATTGCGCCCACGACGACGATGTTCGCCGTCGCCCCTGTCCCCTTGAAGCGGTCGGCCAGCGCGAGCGTCCACGTCTCCGAGGCCGCCTTCGCGGCGGCGTACGCCGCGTTCGGATGTGTCGGCGCTTGCGCTTGTCCCGCCGACACGAGAACGAACCGCCCGTGCTCGCTCTCCATCAGCGACGACGCGAGTGCCTGCGTCGCGTTCTGCACCGTGCGTACGAGGAGCGCGCTGAGGAAGTCCCAGTCTTCGAGCGGCGCGTCCTCGATCGGAGTCCCGCCGCGCCAGCCGCCCACGAGGTGGACGAGCCCGTCCACGCGGCCGTCGTGCCGCGCGGCGAGATCCGCCGCCCACGCCTTCGTCGCGGCCGGATCGAGGAGGTCGACGACGTCGGTCTCGATCGGCACCGCGATCTCCGCCGCGAGGGCGTCGAGGGCATCCTGTTCACGGCCACAGACGCACGCACGCGAGCCTTCCTCGGCGAGTCGCCGGACGACGGTCGGGCCGAGATTCCCGGCGCCGCCTGCGACCGCGATGACCCTTCCGTCGAGCGCCATACCCACGGCGCCACGCTAGCAACGGTGTCCCGCGCGGAGTAGCGTCCGCGCATGGCCGAGCAGTCGTTCGCCGAGCTGCAGGCGCAGTTCCGAAGCATCTGGCCGTCCGTCACCTTGCGCTCGGTCGGCGATCTCGACCGCACGATGGTCGTTGTCCACTCGATCAGCTTCGACGTGCCGGATCAGCTCATTCCCGTCTTTCCGGCGTACGAAGAGCGCTTTCTCTGCCTCGTTCTCAGCCTTCTGCGCGGTCCCAAGTCACGCGTCATCTACGTGACGTCCCAGCCGATCCACTCGCGCGTGCTCGACTACTACTTCTCGCTCGTTCCCGAGCTCGACACCCCTGAGGCGCGAAGCCGCTTCGAGACGGTCTCGCTCGTCGACGGGCGGAACGAACCGCTCTCCCGCAAGCTGCTCGCACGTCCGGGAGCGCTCGAACGGATCAGGCGCCTGATCGGCGAGCCCGAGATGGCGGTGATCGTTCCGTTCTGCATGACCGCGGACGAGGTCGGTCTCGCGGAGGCGCTCCAGCTGCCCATCTACGGCTGCGACCCGGCACTCGGCTGGCTCGGCTCCAAGACGGGGAGTCGGCAGGTCTTCGTGGACGAGGACGTGCGCCACCCTGTCGGCCTCGACGTCAGGGGTTCGGACGATCTTGTGGACGCCCTCGGCGAGCTCCGCGGACGGAGTCCCGCCGCTCGCGCGGCGGTTCTCAAGCTCGACCTCGGTGTCAGCGGTCTCGGGAACGCGCTGGTCGATCTCGCTGCGGCAGCGAGCGATGTGCGTGCGGCGATCGAGCTCGAGGATGAGGAGATCGACGTCGAGCAGTACCTGGCGGCGTTCGACGAGCAGGGCGGCATCGTCGAGGAGCGCATCGACGGAGAGGACTTCCGAAGCCCGAGCGTCCAGCTGCGCATGAGCCCGTCGGGGCAGGTCGACATCATGTCGACGCACGACCAGGTGCTCGGCGGAGCGCACGGCCAGACGTACTTCGGCTGCCATTTCCCGGCCGATCCCGAATACGCGTCAGCTGATCGCCGCCGAGTCTCTCAAGGTCGGACGGCGACTTGCCCGCGAGGGCGTGATCGGTCGCGCCGGGGTGGACTTCGCGGCTGTGCGACGCGACGACGCCTGGGAGCCGTATGCGCTCGAGATCAACCTGCGCTGCGGCGGCACGACGCATCCGCTCTTCGCGCTCACGAGCCTGACCGACGGCGTCTACGACCCGCTCGCCGGCGAGTGGCGCACGCGCCTCGGCGACCTCAAGTACTACGTGGCGACCGATCACCTCGACTCGCCCGCGTACCAGTCGCTCACGCCCGACGATCTTCTCGACGTCGTCGACCAGAAGGGTCTCGGCTGGGACGGCGAGCGCGAGGTCGGCGTCGTCCTGCACATGGTCAGCGCGATCGCAGTGGCGGGCCGCATCGGGCTCACGGCCATCGGCGACACGCTCGACGAGGCGCGGCAGCGCTACTACGGCGTCAAGGCTGCAGTCGATGTCGCGGCTCAGGGGTCGTGATGCCCCGGCGCTAGGCGGTGTGCTCGCGGGCGAGTTCCGCCGCCTGGGGCCTACCCTGGAGCCCGCCTTCTTGAAAGATCGCCGCGACGTCGGGATCGGAGATGAAGTTCTGCCAGCCCGCCTCGTCCCAGTCGAAGACCACCCATACTCGGTCGTCCTCATTGGGATCGCGAAAGACGTGCGCACCCTTGGACCCGTGCTGCGTTCGCTTCTCGGCGCCCTTCGTTGAAAACGCATTCCAGAAACGGTCGAAATCCTCGATCTTTGACGTTGCCAGGATCAACTCTCTCCTCCTTTGCGGGACGGTGTCGTCGCTCTGCGACCTGTTCCGGCAGTATTGCGCGCCCCGTCTGTTCGTGCTGATCCCGTCGGCGGGTGTGATTCCGAGCTAGCGAGCGACCAACGGATCGAGGAGCCGCCGGCGCGTACGCGTCCACCCACTGTTGAACCGTCATGAGGAGACACGACTGCCAGCGACGCGAACTTCCGAACCGGCGTCAGCCTGACGTCAGGCCGCTCGGGGTCATGCCCCCGGCATGAATCGAACATGCGCACGCGGTTTAGGAGATCCGCGGGGTTGACCTCTCGCACCGGCGACCGCGTCACAGTTCCGTCCGGAACCGTGACTTAGCTACCTCTACGCCGGCTCGTGCGCTCAGTGCAACTCCAGCCGAGTGGCCACACGGCGAGCTGCAGGCCTCTCGGACTCACGGTGTGCCGAGTAGGCGAAGGGGTGGTGGAACACGTCGAGGGAACTCTCGTCTCGCCGGACGGCAAGAGCGAAAACCGCACCTGTCCGTTCGTCCGAGACCAGTACGGAAGCTCGATTCGTGGCTCGGTTCCAAACAGAGTGATCCGGACTCCGTCGCTCTCACGTTCGTCGAGTTCTACAGAGTCATCAGTCATGTCGTGGGTGATCGCCATCGTTGGCTCCTTTGGGTGATTGCGGTTCGTCCCGTCGCGCTCGGGCGGCGGGACGAACCGCGTCTTTCATCAGGGCCTGGTGTCGAGTGCCACGCGCAGGACGCTGATCGCCTGGTTGATCGCGCCCTCGGCCGCGTGCGTCTCGCGAAGGGCGTTGAGCATCACGAAGTCGTGGATGATGCCCTGGTAGCGGACGGCTGTGACTGGGACGCCGGCCTGGCGAAGCTTGTTCGCGTAGGCCTCGCCTTCGTCGCGCAGCACGTCGGCCTCGGCGGTGATGACGAGCGCCGGCGGCAGGCCGGCAAGCTGCTCGGTCGTGGCGCGCAGCGGAGAAGCCGTGATCTCGTCCCGCTCGGTCTCGTCGGTCGTGTACTGGTCCCAGAACCACTGCATCGCGTCGCGTCGCAGGAAGTAGCCCTCGCCGAAGGCGTGGTAGGAGTCGGTGTCGAAGCTCGCGTCGGTGACCGGGTAGAACAGAACCTGCGCGACGATCTTCGGGCCGGACCGCTCCTTCGCCATCAGGGTGAGCGCGGCGGCCATGTTGCCGCCCACGGAGTCGCCTGCGAGCGCGATCCGAGACCCGTCGAGGTTGCTCTCCGCACCGTGGTCGGCGACCCACTGGAGCACCGCATAGGACTCCTCGATCGCAGTCGGGTAGCGGGCCTCGGGCGAGAGGCTGTAGTTGGGGAAGACGACGGCTGCACCGGTCCCGGCAGTGAGCTCGCGGATCAGGCGGTCGTGGGTGTGGCTGTTGCCGAACACCCAGCCGGCGCCGTGGATGTACACGATCACGGGAAGCGGTCCGACCGCTCCCCTTGGGCGAAGGATGCGAACGGACACCTCGCCGGACGGTCCGCCTGGAAGGGTGGTGTCCTCGATGTCGACGTCCGGCTTTGCGATCTCACCGGCCTGCACCTCGTCGACGGTCTTGCGACCTTCTACGGGACCGAGGTCGAAGAGATAGGGCGGGTTGGCAGTTGCCTCGACGAACGCCTGCGCAGCGGGCTCGAGGACTGTGGTCTGGATGATGGTGTCTGACATCGTTGACCCTCCTTTGGGTCTCGAAGATTTTTGGGGTCGTCCGTCAGCGGAACGGAGCTTCAGGACGCCTTTCGGAGCCGAGTCGACGCCGACGCCAGGTTGCGGCGGCGCCTTGGATGGGTGAACGTGTTCATGCGAGTGCTCCTTCGGGGACGGCCGACCGGGCGGCCTGAGCGATCAGGCTGGCGACGGCCTTGGGGTTGGAGACGTAGAAGGCGTGACTGCCGGGCGTCTCGGTGACGGTGGCGCCGGCGCGCTCTGCCATCGTGCGCTGCGCCGACGGGGGAATCATGTGGTCGTCGGTGGACACGAGGGCGTAGCTCGGCTTGCTCCGCCACGCGGCGTCGGTGATCGTGCCGCCAAGCGCGGCGAGGCCCCACGGGACCTGCGAGTCGGCCATGAACGCGGCCTGCTCGGCGCTCAGGTCGCCCGCGAATGAGGCATGGAACTTCTCGCGGTCGAGGAGCAGGAAGCCGTCCTGCGGCGGCAGGATCGGCGGCTGGGGGCCGTCGGTCGGGAAGCCTGCGATGAGGCTGTTGACCGACTCGCCCTGGTCGGGGGCGAAGGCTGCGATGTAGACGAGTCCAGCAACCTTCTCGTGCGTGCCGGCCTCGGTGATGACGGCGCCGCCGTAGGAGTGGCCGACGAGAATCGTGGGGCCGTCCTGCTTGTCGAGGACGCGACGCGTGGCGGCGACGTCGTCTGCGAGCGACACAGTCGGGTTCTGGACGACGCTTACGCTGAAGCCTTCGGCTCGCAGCAGGTCATAGACGCCCTGCCAGCCGGATCCGTCCACAAATCCGCCGTGGACGAGCACTGCATTCCGTACGTCAGTCATGGTGAACTCCTTTCGTTAGTGGACTGCCGTCGCGACGTTGCGACTCCAGAATCCGTCATCGCCGTGCGTGCGTCTGCCCTGGAGGCAGGAGTCTTCGGCCCCCTCCTCTGTGCGTCTCGAAGTTCCATCTAGGGGGAATGCGCAGCCCAGAAGGCTCATGCGATGCTCAGGCGGATGCGTCTGCGCTGCCTGATCGTGGACGACAACGAGCCGTTCCTCGAAATCGCCGCGACGAGCCTCGCCGGAGACGACCTCGATGTCGTGGGAACAGCAACGACGAGCGCGGAAGCGCTGCGTCAGGTCGCCGAGCAGCAGCCCGACGTCGTGCTCGTCGACGTCAGCCTCGGTGAAGAGAGCGGCTTCGAGCTCGCCCGGACGCTAGTCGAGCTCTTTCCACGGCTGGCATCGGGCGTGGTGCTGATCTCGACTCGCGCCGAGACGGACTTCGGCGGCCTTCTCAAGGCGAGTCCCGCCGCCGGCTTCATCTCCAAGACGAGGCTCTCGGCTCGGGCCGTGCGCGAGCTCGTCGCTAGTCGATCCTCTTCTGACCGCGAAGAAATGTGACCACAGCCAAGACTCGCCGATGATCGTCATCGCTCCCTGTGAGACGGAGCTTGGCGAGGATGCTGCGGACGTGCTTGGCGACCGTGCCTTCGGTCACCCACAGACGACGGGCAATTCCGGCGTTCGAGCGACCTTCGGCCATAAGCGCGAGCACCTCGCGCTCGCGCGGCGTCAGCTCATCGAGCGGGTCGTTGACGCGCTTGGCCGCGACGAGCTGCTGAACCAGCGCTGGGTCGACGACCGAACCGCCCCTGACGATGCGTTCGAGCGTCTCAACGAAGTCGTCCACGTCCGTGACGCGACTCTTCAACAAGTACCCGCATCGCTCGCCACTGGCGAGGAGACCCATCGCGTGCTCAAGCTCGACATGGGCCGAGAGAACGAGAATTCCCGTGTCCGGATACTCCGCGCGAACCGCGTACGCCGCCTCGAGACCCTCCGTCGTCTGTGTCGGTGGCATGCGGATATCGATGATCAGCAAGTCCGGCTCGTGCTCGCGGCAGGTCCGGATCGCGGCCAGCCCGTCGCCCGCCTGAGCGACAACGTCGTAACCCGAGCGCTCGAGCAGGCTGGAGATCCCCTCCCGAAGCAGCACGTCGTCGTCGGCAACCACGACACGAGTGGCGGGCGAGCTGCTCACCTGCGGAAGTATGCAATGTGGATGTTCGATGACCCAGGGGCCCCGACCCTTTTCCAGCCCGCGAGAGTGGATCACACTGGTGGCGTGACCGAGACGAGCCAGGACGACGCCGACCTTCGCCTCACCGAGTTCGAGGACCTGCTGACAACCGCAATCGAGAACGCGGACGCGCGCGAGGCGGTCAAGCTGCTCGCCGACGAGCAAGCAGCCCTGAGGCGCATCGCGACGCTCGTCGCAACCGGAATCGAACCGGGGTCGTTGTTCGATGCGCTCTCCAGCGAGGTGGAGGCGCTATGCGGAGCCGACATCTCAGCGGTGCTCAGATTCGAGGGGGACGGGACCGTCACGATAGTGGGGGCGCACCGCGGCCCTCACAGCCGCGGCGCGCGAGTGCACCTCGATCCGGACTACGTCGTCGGGGCCGTGTCCAGGACAGGTCAGGCCGCGCGCTTCGATCTAAAGGATTGGCATGGGGAGCCGCCGGCGGTCGCACGGGAATGGGGTGTGCACTCTGCGCTCGCAACGCCCGTGCTCGTGGAGGGCGAGTTATGGGGGGCGATCACGATTGCATCGCTCGAGGGTTCGCTCGCGGCTGGAACCGACAGGCGTCTCGCCGACTTCAGCGCGCTGTTCGCTACCGCAATCGCAAATGCACAGTCGCGAGAGGCTCTCGCCGCGCTGGCCGCAGAGCAAGCGGCTCTGCGCCGCGTCGCCACGCTGGTCGCGAACGACGCGCCATCGACCGAGATCTTCTCCGCCGTCAGCGAGGAAGTCGCTCGCCTCTTCGACTCGGCAGCAGGCGTTGGGAGATTCGAGGATGACTCAGCGGTCGTGTACGTCGGTGTCGTGAACATCGACATCCCGGTCGGGTCACGATGGGACTTTCAGGATGGAATGATCTCAGCGGAGGTCCACCGGACTGGGCGCCCGGCGCGGGTCGAGGAACGAGACTGGCCTTCCCTTACAGGAGAACTTGGCGCGGCGGTTCGTCGGCATCGCTTCAGCTCGATGGTCGGGAGTCCCATCTTCGCCGACGGTGGGCTCTGGGGAGCAATCGTCGTGTCTTCTCAGGATCTCTTGCCGCGCGACACCGAAGAACGGCTGGAGAGATTCACTGAACTGATCGCAACCGCGATCGCCAATACCGCGATACGGCAAGCCCACGCGCAGCTCGCCGAAGAACAAGCCGCTCTGCGGCGGGTGGCAACGCTCGTTGCGCACGACGTACCGCCCGGCGCGATCTTCGCGGCTGTGACCGAGGAAGTGGCGCAGGTCTTCTACTCGAATGCGGCCGTCTTGAGATTCGAGGACGGTGCGGCGGTCGTATTCGTCGGCGCCACAAACATCGACATCCCAATCGGGACACGCTGGGAATTCCAGGAAGGAATGGCTTCGGCGGAGGTCTATCGGACGGGACGCTCGGCCCGTATCGAGAAGAAGGACTGGGCCGCCATCGGCGGGTCAGTTGGAGAGGCGTCGCGTCGCCTCGGCACGCTGTCACATGTCGGATGCCCGATCGTCGTCAAGGATCACCTGTGGGGAGCGATGGTCGTGGGTTCTACTCATAATCTCCTGCCGCCCGACGCCGAGACGCGTCTGGAAAGGTTCACCGAGTTGATCGCCACGGCGATCTCGAACGCGACCGCCCGGACCGAGTTGATCGAGTCCCGCGCCAGAATCGTGGCCGCAGGCGACGAGGCGCGACGCACGATCGAGCGCGACCTCCACGACGGAACCCAGCAGCGGCTCGTCTCGCTCGCGTTGGCGGCCCGTGCGGCCGCGGCGGATCTACCTCCAGAGAGTGGCAACGCTCGCGAGAGGGTTTCGAGCATCGCGGCTGGCCTGAGCGAGGCCGCCGAGGAGTTGCAGGAGTTCTCGCGCGGCATTCACCCAGCCATACTCTCCGACGCCGGATTACGACCTGCGCTTGAAGCACTCGCCATGCGTTCGCCGATCCCCGTGGAGCTGGAAGTAATGACCCGGGAGCGCTTTCCAGAGCCGGTCGAGGTCGCCGCCTACTTCGTCGCCTCCGAGTCTTTGGCCAACGCCGCGAAGCACTCGCGGTCGTCGCGTATCGACGTCGCGCTCACACTGGAGAATGAAAGGCTGATGCTGTCTGTGCGTGACGACGGCATCGGCGGCGCCGATCTGGGTAGCGGCTCTGGCCTTGTTGGCCTCCGCGATCGCGTGGAGGCGCTCGGCGGCTCACTAGAGATCGCGAGCAAGCCGGGTGGCGGCACTACGCTCGCCGCAGTGCTCCCAATAGGCGACGAACCGGGAGTCGACGCCGGCATTGGTCCGTGAACCGCGGGTTGGCGCCCGCCTTGGATCACGTTTCTGGCCGAACCCGTGACTGCATGGCTAGGTGCCCGCACGGTGGTGGCAAAGCGTCACCTACCCAATCCGCTTCGTCTCGAAGAAGCGTGCGCGCGGCGAACTGGCGCGACCCTGCTCAGACCCTGTAGACCCTCAGAAGACCCTGCGAATAGGGTCTGGGCCGGGTACATGTGGCGCAGGACGGTCGGTTCCGGTCGTGCCGCAGAGATAGTCGATTTGCGGGCAATTACCCCGAATTTGGGGCCGCTACAGGAAGTGCCCCCGGCATGAATCGAACATGCGCACGCGGTTTAGGAAACGCCACCCAGTTTGTGAAGACCGACACGTCAGCGACCGTCTGCGCGTTCGCGACTCCCGCCAGCTTTGCGGACTCGATCCGTAGCGCGCTGGCGCGCGCGCCCGCCTTCGCCTGCTCGCCGTTCCATCTGGTCGATTGGTAGCCGCTCCACGCAGTGGCGACGGTCGCCAGGGCGAGCAGTAGCGTGGCTACGAGTTCGACCCAATCGCGACCGGTGCCCGTGCCCCGAGCGCTCACGAGTGCACCGGGACCCCGGCCGCATCGCATGGCAGCCCCATCTCGGCACCGACTGCGCTGAGAGCGTCGTCGATCACGTGCAGCGAGCGCTGCCACGCGACCAAAGCGGCCGTGATCGGAATCGCCCAGACGAGGTTCATGGCCGCACGCTGTGCGCTACCGGACCGCTATCGAGACGCACGCACGTCCGAGTGCCAACACTGGTCTCTCGCAGCGCTCCGGGAGTACGTCCCGCTCATGCGTACTCCGGGTTCGGCGGAATCAGTGCTCCAATAACCCAAAGCAAGGGGAGGACGAATCCGAGACAGAAGAGGAGACCGTGCCCGTTGCTCATGGTTCTCCAGCCGAAGACGAGGAACATGGACATGTACACGAGCAATGCGCCAATCCCAGCTAATCCGATCAGCCACCACATTGGCTTCTCCTGTGTCGATCTCTCGAGCCGTGTCGTGTCCCCGAACTGACAGTGGCAGGTCGGAAACTGCGCAACATCACCTCGCGGCAACGTCACCCGGGTGATCCGGTGCCGATCCCACCAAAGCCGGCCTCTTGCGAGAAAGAGCTTGTGCGGGCGATCGCCCGCCGAGCCGATTTGGGACGCCGCTAGCCGGGATGAGCGACCGCTGGTGCGAGGACTTCCTGCCCTGTCGCTAGCACGGGGGGTTCATCTTCCGAGACCCTGGGATCGGCCTGGAGCCGTTGGCGCCAACCCCACAAGATCCCGTGCACGCTCGCGGCTCCGATGATCGGGCCTTCGGGAACCTCGAGGTGTGCTGGGTGGAGGATGAACGGCCGCGTCTGTAGGCCGCCGATCCCACCGTGGAACGAGATGAGCTCCTCGAAGGCGCAGCCCTCGTCGAGATCCGGGTCGTAGAAGCTGCCGACCATGATGTCGCCGACGTGCTCGAAGCCGTCGGTGCGAAGCAGATGCTGCGGCGCAGACGGCGAGAAGTGCGCGAGCGGGTCCTCGCCCTCGACGCGACCCTCACTGAGGTAGTGGGTGCCGTTGGCCCCGAGCGCGACAGCGCCGTGTTCGGACGAGCGAACGAGCAGCCAGCCGACGTGCGGGTGGGTGCGAAGAGCCGGTAGAAGCTCTGGATGGCGCTCGTCGATCTCCTCGCGGGTCAGCCGGCGGCGCTCCTCCATGAGGTAGACGAGACCGAGGTTGCCCGAGCCGAGCACGACGACGTCGCGATCGGAGACGTCGTTTTTGGACTTCTTCTGCTTCTTTCCGGTCGCCTCGCCGACCGCGAGGCCGACCATCGCGTTCTGCTCGTCCCCGCCAGCGATACCTGAGACATCGCCCGTCGCCAGAGAGCGCTCGACCAACTCATCCAATCCGTATCCGTTGCGCTGCTTGAAGGTCGCCCCCTGGGTCTGCCCGTGGTCCGAGAGGACGACGATCTCGTACGGCCGGGGCGCGTAGCGGCAAGCCGCCTCGATGTGGCCGAAGTGGTCGTCGAGCTTCCGGAGGGCTTCCAATGTGTCTGCGCGCTCGAGGCCCGAGTGGTGCGCCACCTCGTCGTAGCTCGAGAACGTTGCGTAGATCGCAGGTCGCCCTCGCATGATGTCCGTGAGCACGCCCGAGACGATCAGGTCGCGCACGAAGACGCAGAGCGCGCCCCTCATCAACGGGTAGATGCCACCGCGATGGCCGCGCGGCTGCACGTTCCTGCGGATCGCGCGCAGGGCAGCCGTCCACTCGAGGATGACCTCCCACCCGAAGAGGACGAGCGTGCGCAGCGCGTTTTCGCCGTTCGCGAAAAACGCGCGGTAGCCGGGATTGGACTTCTTCTCCGCCTCCATCCGGCTCACGGTGAGGATCACGTCCTCGGCCTCACCGGAGAGGAGGTTCCCGCGGCTGGCGCCGCCGTCGATCAGCAGCCCGATTCCGGTGCCGCGCCGGCGCTCGATCTCCGCGCAATCGGCGGGAGCCGAGCACGTCATCAGCGTCGCCGTCTCCTTCTCCACCCAGCGGAAGGCGGAGATATCCTCGTTCGAGCCTAGGAGGATTCCCGCCTGGCTGGCACCTGTCTGCGACGAGAGGTCGGTCTCCCATTCGGCGAGACTGTGCGTGTCACGCGTCCAGCGAGCCATGTTCGGTGCATTGCCGTCGCGCATCGCGCGCTGGAGCACGGGCTTTGCGAGGCCGTCGATCTCGAGATAGACGATCCCGGGGACGTCGGTCGAGGCGATGATGCCCTGCCGCTTGGCGATCCTCTGCGCGATGCGGATCGACCCCATGTCGTCCGAGCCGAGGAGAACCGCCAGCACGACGCTCACCGCAGCCACGATGAGTGCGGCAAGGAGAGCCCAGCCGAAGCTGTCGACGCTGAGTACTCCGTCGGTCAGTTCGGCCGCAGCCACGAGCATGAGGGCGTCTGCGACCAGAACGAGCACGAAGCCCAGCACGAGTGTGAGCGGCAATCGCAGCGCGGCTAGCGCCGGCGGAATGATCGCGTTCAGCGCGCCGATGATCGCCGCGACGACCAGCGCCCCCCAGAAGTCCTCGATGTCGACACCCGGGAGGATCCCGGCGGCCACCATCAATGCGATGCCCGTCGCAAGCCACGAGACGAGAAGAGAGAAAACTCGCCAGCGGGGACGCTCGGGCTGCCAAGGCCTCGATCTCCGGTACTCAGGGCTGGCTTCGCTAGACATCGCGCTTTCGTCCCTCACACCTGCGCCCGCTGGACGCAGCGGAAGCCCAGGTGTGTGGTCGACGAGTCGATCGCGTGGCCCTGGCGAGCCGCCGGCCGGTAGCGAAGACAGTAGTTCGGAGCACAGAGGTGCGAGCCTCCCTTGATCACGCGGCGCGGGATCGTCTCGCCTGCCCGAACACTTGGAGCAGAGACGCGGGGGTTCCGTGGCACGCAGCACGCGCTTTCGACTTCGTCGGGATGGCGCGCGGTGAACCAGTCGGACGTCCACTCCCAGACGTTCCCGCATACGTCGAAGAGTCCGTAGCCGTTCGGCGGGAAACTGCCGACCGGCGAGGTTCCCTCGTAGCCGTCGAGCTTGGTGTTCTGCCAGGGGAACTCGCCCTGCCATGTGTTCGCCATCGGTCGCGCGTCAGGGAAGTGCTCGTCGCCCCACGCGAACATCGCTCCGTCGATCCCGCCGCGCGCGGCATATTCCCACTCCGCCTCGGTCGGCAAATCCTTCCCCGCCCACGCCGCATACGCCTCGGCGTCCTCGTAGGCGATGTGGACCACTGGATGCGTGTCGCGGCCGTTGATCGTCGTGCCCTTTCCACCGGGCCGCCTCCAGTAGGCATCGGGTGCGTACCGCCACCAACTGCGGTAGTCGTTGAGGTCGACCGGCCCGGCTGATCTGCTGAACACGAGGGAACCCGGCACGAGAAGCTCCGGGTCTGCGTCGGGATAGAGCGGCGCATCGAGCGGACGCTCGGCGAGCGTCATGTACTTGGTCTCGCGGACGAAGCGACGAAACTGCGCTGCGGTGACCGGTGCGTCGTCCATCCAGAATCCGTCGACCGAGACGCGATGAACCGGGCGCTCCTCCGGGTAGAGGTCTTCGGAGCCCATTGCGAACGTGCCGCCGGGAATCCAGCGCATACCCGGCACCGGTGGCGGGGCCTGCTGCTCGGGCGGGGCGGTCTGCACCTGCTGATCCGTGGACACGTGGCTCCTGAGTTGATTGCCTCGAGGTCAGCTGTCGACGGAACCATGCGGTCGTCTCCGAGCGCATGGTTCCGCACCACGAGTCTCGGCGGAGCAGCAGGCGGAGGTCTTCACCCGCCGGCAGCATCACCTGGGTGAACGTGTCGCCTAGGTGGTTACACGTCGAGGACGGGGCGCCAGTCTCTAGAGGCGTGGTCCAAGCGCAGACCAGCGAACGAAGGGAGCTAGAGATGTGGTGGTTCATCGGAATCGGTGGAGTGCTTCTGTACACGCTGATGTTCTTCACGCTCGGCCTCTCCACGCTACGAAATGGACATGGCTGGATGTTCTTCTTCGGGTGCTTCTTCCCGCTGTTCTGGCTCTTCGGAGCGTTCATGGCGCCCACGAGCCAGGAGTACGCCCAAACGCCCTGAGCTCCGATAGCCAGGCGACCTGGAGGATGCGCGCGCGGAGAGTCACCAACAATGGTCGGGAGGTTTCATGACGGACGCGACCGAGCCTGTAGACGAAGGCACGGAGCTCGACTCACTGGGTCCCGTCGACTACATCGTGGTCGAGTTTCCGGCGGGGGCGAGCAGCTTCACAGGCGAGATGGCCAACGAGCTACTGAGGTTGGTCGACGCCGGAATCATCCGCGTGATCGACGTGCTGATCCTCAGCAAGGACGAAGACGGCACGATCGATGCGATGGAGCTCTCCGATATCCCGGAACTGGGAGAACTCGAGAGAGTCGAGGCCCAGTTGGCGGAACTGTTGGCTGCGGAGGATGTCGAGCACCTTGCGGCCGCGATGGAGCCGGGCAGTACTGCCGGAGTGCTCATCTGGGAGAACCTGTGGGCTGCGCCGTTCGCGTCGGCGGCGCGGCGCTCGGGTGGCCAACTGATCGCCACCGGACGGATTCCCATTCAAGCGATCATCGCCTCCATCGAAGCTGACAACGCACTTACGACCGAAGGAGTCTGAAATGCCAGTCAGGGCAGCGCGTGTGGGGAGAGTTGGTGTCATCGGCGCGCCGGTGGCAAAGACCGCCGTAGTGGCGAAGGCCGTCACACCCGGACCGTCGCCGGTAGCCAAGACGGCGGTGGTGGCCGCAGCCGTCACACCTGGAAGGCGGGGTCGCCGGAGGATCTAGCTCGCGAGGCGTCGCCCTTGGACTCGGGCGACCAGCTCGTGCGAGTGGACTCAGCTAGTCGGCGGTCTGCTTTCGCCGAAGCCCGCCGGCCCACCGGTGCGGACGGTGCTCGGGGGCCGGTGCACTTTCGAACGCGGGCGCGGCATCGCGCGGGTGGGCTGCATACCACGCTCCGTAGCGCCCAGCTAGGGGCGTTGCCGTCACGCCGTGCAGGAGGACCGACAGGGCGATCGTGAGGAAGATGGTGTTTCGTATCAGCGACTCGTTCGCGAGCTGGGCCTCTTCGACGAGGATCACCGCAAAGACGATCGACGCGAGGCCGCGGGGCCCGAACCAGCCGAGGAAGGCGACCGTCGGTCGCCTGGCGCCGGATCCCAGCATCGCCAGACCGACGGGAACCATGCGAACGAGCGTCAGGCTGAAGAAGCGCATACAGGACGATCTCGGCGGAGAGCTCGTCGAGTATGGGGACGAGCATGACGGCGCCGAAGAGGATGAACGTGATTGCCCCGAGCAGGCTGCCCGTCTCCTCGAGCAAGACCGTCACCTCGCCTCCGATCTCTCCACGGAACCCGCCGAAGACGGCGCCTCCGACGAACGCCGCGATGAATCCGCTGCCGCCCATCCACACGGCCAGGCCGTAGGCGAGCGCCGCCCCCGCCACCGGTATCACCTGAACCCACAGGTCATCGACGAGGCGGCGTGGGAAACCCACCCTGACGACAGCCGCGGCTGCGAGGCCCGCGATCACGCCTCCGAGGGACCCGTACCCGATCTCCTCGAGCACGAGCTCCACCGCCTCGCCGTTTCCGATCGCGCCCTCGTGCGCCTCGGCTACCGCGATTGCGATCAGGAGGAGCGGCACGCAGATGCCGTCGTTGAGCCCGCTCTCGACGTTGAGTCCCTGACGAACACGTGAAGGAACCCGTGGGTCGGTGACGACCGCCTGCCCAAGTGCAGCGTCGGTCGGGGCGAGCACGATCGCGAGCAGGATCGCCTCGATGAGGACGAGCTCTCCGAATAGGGCAACACCAGCGAGAGCCCCGGCCACGATGGTCAGCGGTAGCCCGATCGCGAGCAGCCGAAGAGGCAGGACGTACTCGCGGCGCAGCGCGGCGAGGTCGATCCGGGACGCGTCCGAGAAGAGCACGACCGCCAGGGTCGCCTCGGCCACCAGGCGGACGGACTCGCTGTCGATCGTCGGATCGAGCCAGCCGAGCCCCTCGTCGCTCACGAGCACGCCACCGGCGACGAACACCATCGCAGCGGTGATCACCGACGCCGAAAGCCGACGCGAAACCCCTGCGTATACGAGAAGCAGGAGAGAGATCGCAACGAGGCCCGAGCCGCCCATGCCTCATGCTCCTTCGGCGGTGCTTCGGGGAGAGGCTCTAGGCGGTGGATGCTCTCGTTCAAGGTCGCGACCGTAGCGACCGAGAGATCGCGCGCCATCGCCCGCATTGGAGTTCACCCAGGTGAATGGCATCCCCGGGCGATGAACAGACGCAAGACCGCTCCTAGCATCGCGACCATGCGCCACGACGTGGCGTCCGTATCCCGGCCGGGCCGGCAGCAACGAGACAGGAGCATGGATGGCGGTCGACGCCGAGCAGCACGAGCCGCTGTGGAGGCGACACCTCGGCGTATTGATCGTCGGCGGCTTCGCGGTCGTCCTGGTCGTGATCGTCCTGCTCCAGGTTCTCGAGGAGGGCGACGTTGCCGCATGGCTCGCCGAGGCGCCGGAGGAATGGGCATATGTCCTGTGCTTCGGGCTCGTCTGGGTCGATGCAATCATCCCGATCTTCCCCGGCGAGACGACGCTCAACGCCGCTTCGACGCTCGCCGCACGTGGAGACCTCGAGCTCGAGCTCGTCATCGTGGCTGGAGCGCTCGGCGCGATCGTCGGAGACTCGTCGCTGTTCTGGATCGCCCGCAAGAGCGCCGCCAGAGTGCAAGGCCAACTCGACAAGGCGCTGGAGAATCCCAAGGTACGCGCCGGCTGGGAGGCCCTCGATCGCTCCCCCGGACTCATGATCGTCGCCGGCCGGTACGTCCCTGGGATGCGCTTCGCCGTCAACGCGACCATGGGGCTCTCCAGCATTCCGTACCGCCGCTTTCTCCCGTGGTCGGTCGTTGGGCGGAATCCTGTGGTCGGTCTACACGTGCACGTTGGCCTACAACGTCGCGACCACGCTCTCCGGCTTCCCGCTCGCGTCGCTCGTCATCTCGTCGCTCATCACCTCCGCCGCGCTGGCAGCGATCTACTTCGTCGATCGGCGGAGGCGGAGGGCAGCGAAGGGTGCCGACCCAGCCGAACGTGAGCGATGGAGCCTGCGGTTCGGCCGAGCTCTGCCGCATCGGACGAGTAGTGGAGCGGCACGAGGCACCCGACTCCGGCCTCGACGATCGCGCGCGCGTCAGACTCACGGCCGCGGTTGCAGGCGCAAGAAGCGCCAGCACACGGCACGTGTCGATCGCGGTTCCCTTCCGGGCAGCGGAACGAAATCGGCGCGTCGCCGCAAGCGTTCTCGCCGGAGGGATCGCCTACCGGCTGTTCCTATGGCTTCTGCCGTTCGGGTTGATACTCGGGGGCGCGCTCGGTCTCATGGATGCGGACAGCACTGAGGAGGCCCTTGCAAGCGGCGGTCTACCTGCTGCCGTCGTCGACGTGATCGGCGACGTGGCGCGAGCCGCGGAATCCGACTGGTGGTGGCTTCTCGGGATCGGTGTGCCCCTCCTCCTCTGGGCGGGATACTCGGGCGCGAAAGCGGTGCAGCTCATTCACTCGCTCATCTGGGACGAGCCCCCTCCGCGCGCGAAGCCGTTGACGAGC
The DNA here is from genome assembly GCA_963820635.1 of uncultured Gaiellaceae bacterium. Lineage (GTDB taxonomy): Bacteria > Actinomycetota > Thermoleophilia > Gaiellales > Gaiellaceae > GMQP-bins7. The sequence continues at coordinate 934,878 of CAWGAN010000002.1, forward strand.
TCGCTTGCCTTCACCGGCGTGCTGTGCGCATTCATGGCCGCATTCGCACTCACGTGGTGGCTTCGCGACGAGGCGTCGCTCGAGCGGCTCCTCGCAGCGACGCTCGCCACGGCCCCACTCGCTGCGTTGTGGCTCTGGGCGTCTCTCCGCCTGCCGCACCGGGACGCTTCCTGGCGGGCGTTGCTACCCGGCGCGATCCTCGTCGCGGTGGGCTTGCAGGTGCTCCACGTGTCTGATCGTCGAGTTCCTCGCGCCGAAGCTCGAGAAGGCGACGACGCTCTACGGGAGCATCGGCGCCATGACGACGATCCTCTTCTTCATGTACTTCGCCGGGAGGCTCGTCGTCACCTCGCCCATTCTCAACAGCTCCCTCCATCACGAGCTGCGCACGCAGAGCGACGATGAGACGCCGCCGCCGGAATCTCGCCTGATGAACAGCGATCAGACGCTGTCCGGCGATCGTGGTGAGGGCCGTCTGCCTCCTCGCCAGAAGGAGGCAGACGGCGGACGCTGCACTCGTAGCTCGGCTGGCGATTACTCGTCCAGCTCGCAGTCGGGAGCAGCGGTCTTCAGCGCCTCCCACGACGTGCTGACCGCCGCCAGCGAGTCGAGGAGGCCTTGCGCCTCAGTACTGCTCAGATCGTCGTCCGCCTTCGCGGCGTCGAACTCCGTGGACAGCGCTCCGAGCGATGTCTCCAGTGGCCGCAATCGGCTCCGAGAGCTCCGCCTCTGCGTCGGTCTTGACGGTCTGAAGATCCGTCGTGATCGCCTCCAGCGACGCTTCGAGGTCCGCGATCGCGCCCTCCCCGGCGGTCAGGTCGATCGCCTGCAGAGTGTCGATGTCGGAGCTCAGCTGCTCGAGGTCGTCACACACAGCGGGCTGATCGTCTCCACCGCATCCGGCAGCCGCAGGCACAAGAGCACAAAGAACGGCGAGCGCCACGGCCGTTCGTCGCCCCGAACGTCTCAGGTCGTAAGTCACACGGAGCGCTCCTTTCCAGTCGTGGATTCGACTGTCACACGCCCCGCGCAGTGGCGACATCGCCCGCGAGCGTGTTTCACCCGGGTGAAGCTTCGTGCGTCGACGCCGGCTAACGCGTCGCGCGAACGTCTATCGGCGTCGCCGGCGTGCGCCGATTCGAACGCCGCGACCGCAGCCCGGACCGTGGGGAAGAAACGGTCGGGCCCGATCCGCGCTGTGAGGCCCGTCTCCTCGAAGATCTCGCGTTGCCGTCCCTTCAGGCGGGCGAAACAGAGCGCGATACCTCGTTCCTCGAGCTCGTCATGGAGTTGAATCAGGACGTCGATCGCCGTGGCGTCCAGGTACGTCCAGGCCTCGGCGTTGAGCACGAACCACCTGACGTCTTCGGACGCGTCGACAAGCTCGAGCACACGCTGCCGGAGGTACTCGGCGTTGACGAAGAAGGGCGGGGCGTCGAAGCGATAGACGAGCAGCCCGGGCAACGTCTCGGCACCCTCCCAGCGCGCGATGTCCTGATAGCCGTCGACGTCGTCGACGCGGCCGAGAACGGCATCGTGCGGACGCGCCGAGCGGTAGAGGAACACGCCGATCGAGAGCGCGATCGCGACGACGACGCCGCCGACGACCCCGAACACGAGCACCCCGCCGAAGGCGACGAGCGCCAGCGCGACCTCGGCCGGGCGGACGCGCCGCAGGCGCCAGATCGAGTCGGACGTTGATCAGGCCCGCGGCGGCCACGACGATGATCACTCCGAGCGCCGCCGTCGGCAGCGGCTCGATCAGGGGCATCGCGAAGAGCAGGAAGAGCCCGACGACCGCTGCGGCGACGATGAACGGCAGCCTGGGACTTCGCGCCGGCGGAGTCGTTGACCGCGGACCGGGAGTTGGAGGAGGAGACGGGAAACGCCCCTGTCAGGCCGCCGACCAGGTTGGCGCCGCCGATCGCGGTCAGCTCACGGTTGGCGTCGACCTCGTAGCCGTGCTTCTGGGCGAAGGTGCGCACGGTCGCGATGAGGTCCGCGAAGGCGACGAGCGCGAATGCCGCCGCGGGCAGCAGGAGATCGACGAAGTCGCTTGCTCCGACTCCCGGCAGCGCGAAGCGAGGGCAGACCGCCCTCGACCTCGCCGACGACGGCGATCCCGTGATCCTCCAGGTCGACGAGCGCCGCGATCACGAGTGCGAGCGCGAGCACCACGAGAGACGGCGGGAGGACAGGAAGGACGCGCCGAGTCGCGATTGCCGCCGACAGCAGCCCCGCGCTCAGGAGCACGGTCGCCCCGTTCGCGTCGCCGAGCTCCGACAGGACCTCCGACACGATTGCGAAGAAGTCGTCCGCGTCGACGCTGATCCCGAGGAGCTTGCCGAGCTGGGACGAGATCACGATCAGCGCGACCCCGTTGATGTAGCCGAGCAGCACCGGCTTGCCGAAGAAGTCCGCCACGAACCCCAGCCGGAGCGCGCCGGCCAGGAAGAGCAGAAGACCCATCGCCAGCGCCAGCGCCGCTGCGAGCGCCACATAGCGCGCCGGGTCGATCTCACCTCCGACCATCGCCATCGGCGCCACCGTCACCGCCGTCAGCGCCGCGAGCGTCGAGTCCGGCCCGATCACGTGCTGCCGCGACGTCCCGAGCAGCCCGTAGACGGCGAGCGGCAGGAATGTTCCGTAGAGGCCGTAGACGACCGGCAGCCCGGCCAGCTCCGCCATCGCCAGCGACGAGGGCACCGCGACCGCGCCGACGGTGACTCCCGCCACGACGATCGGAGCGGAGGTACGAGCGCGGATAGCGCAAGAGGATCGCCAGACCCGGCGCCGCCTCGGCCAGCGATCGCGGAACGAGCGAGCTGCGCGTACGAGACCAGCGCGTCGTGGGAGTCATCGCGCATCACGTCACCGGGCCTTCAGCGCCGTCCGGACCGCACCGGGTTAACGATCGATGTGCTCGCGCCCGCGTCCTACGAGGCCTCGCGGCGCGCCGGCCACCAGGCCGGCTCCTCGGCGGTTCCGGTCTGGACTGCGAGGGCAAGCGAGTCGAAGACCGACCACGCCTCGACGATCTTGTCGTCGTCGAGCTTCAGAAACGTGGAGCCGTGGACCTCGATCGCATTGCCGCTCGCCGGCAGATCGGACCGCTGCTCGCCCGTGTGCGTGCCCGTGAGCACCCACTCGATGGCGATCTGGTCCTTCGCGCGGATCTCCTGCGAGAGCTCCATCCTGATGTCGGGCACGATCGAACGCCAGTACCCGATGCTTTCCTCAGCCATGGCAGGGCCGCTCTCGTTGGGACCAAGATCGGGAGCGAAGCCGTTCATGAAGACGGCACAGTCCGGCGCGACGTGCTTCTCAGCCTCGCTGAAGTCGCCCTCGTTCCAAGCGGCCACGAGGAACTTCACGGCCGGATGCTTCGGCTCGTGCTCCTCCTGCTTGCCGTGTCTGAAGTGCCTCACGGCCAGAGCGCCGAGTGTTGGAATGATCGCCACCTCGACGTCGGCGGGCAACAGGAGCTTGGCCAGCACCCAGCTGCAGAGAGCGGCGAGCGTCATGACCGACAGGAAGAGAAGCTTCGTCGGCTCTCAATGACGAGTGTCTTTGGCTCACGGAGTGCTCTTCTCTCCCATGACGATCGCTGACGCCGCCGCCTAGGCGCTGACCCCTTGGGCCGCGGCGACGTGCGCGCCGCTCTCGTGCAGCGCCATCTCGTCCTCGTGGGTGCCCGGCTTGAGGTCGTAGACGACCTTCTTCACCGTGCCGGTGAAGGGGTAGGGCGACTTGGCCGCGTAGGCGCGGTCGACGGGCAGGCCGTTGTCGCGGCCGACGTCCATGCCGGCGTAGGCGTTGAAGCGGACGGCGACCGTCCTCTCCATCCGCCCCTCGCCGATCTTCTCGTCGTTCGCGTACAGGGAGACCGTTCCGCCGGCCGTCCGTTCCTGGCGGTCGGCGTCGAACTGCATGCGGACGGTGACGTCCCCGGTCGGGATCGGCTCGGTCGAGACGTGCTTGTACTGCTCGACGCCCATCATCGAGTAGCTGTGGTGCAGCAGGCCGTTCTCGTCGACCCAGAGCGAGAAGCCGCCCATCTCGTCCGCCTCGGCGACGATCACGCCCTCGGCGCCGTCGTCGGGGACCGAGAGCTCCGCCTCGATCGCGTAGGAGCGGCCGTAGACGCGCGGGATCATCCCGGAGGCGATGTTCTGGACGTCGCCGTAGAACGTCTGGGTCGTGATCGTCGGCATCGGCGGCAGGTTCCCGAAGAAGACCGAGAACGCAGCCAGCAGCGGCAGCACGTTGTGCTTCTCGGCCTCCTCCCAGAAGAGCTCCTTCAGCTCGGCGAGCTTCTCCGGGTTCTCCGCGGCGAGGTCCTTCGCCTGGCTGAAGTCGTCGGGCAGGTAGTACAGCTCCCAGGTGTCCTGCTCCGGGTCGTAGGCTCCGGGTGCGAACCTCGCCATCGTCGGCGGCGACAGGTCCCAAGGGATGCGGTCGAGCTTGCAGGCGGCCCACCAGCCGTCCTTGTAGATCGCCCGGTTGCCGAGGATCTCGAAGTACTGCACGGTGTGGCGCTCCTCGGCGTTCGCGTCCTCGAAGGTGTAGAGGAAGCTCGTCCCCTCCATCGGCTTCTGGGCGGTCCCGTCCACGACCGTGGGCTCGGGGATACCGGCCGCTTCGAGGATCGTCGGCCCGACGTCGATGACGTGAGTGAACTGGGTGCGCAACCCGCCGGCGTCCTTGATCCGCTCCGGCCAGGAGATCACCGTGCCGTTGCGCGTGCCGCCGAGGTGGGAGGCGCACTGCTTGCCCCACTGGAACGGCGCGTTCCCGGCCCACGCCCAGGCGGCCGCGTAGTGCGGCGCGTACGCGTCGGTGCCCCAGGCGTCGAGCCCGCCGTACTGCTCGATCAGCGAGAGCTGCTGCTCGGGGGTCAGGACGAGCCCGTTCTGCATCGTCAGCTCGTTGAAGGAGCCGGTCAGCGTTCCCTCCATGCTCGCGCCGTTGTCCCCGAAGATGTAGATGACGAGCGTGTTGTCGAGCTCGCCCAGCTCCTCGACCGCGTCGAGCAGGCGGCCGACGTTCCAGTCGGTGTTCTCCTGGAAGCCGGCATAGACCTCCATCTGCCGCGCGTACAGCTTCTTCTCTGCGTCCGAGAGAGAGTCCCAGGCGGGGAGCGCGTCCGGTCTCGGCGTGAGCTCCGCGTCCGGCGGGATCACGCCCAGCGTCTTCTGCCGTTCGAAGGTCTCCTCGCGGAGCACGTCCCAGCCCTGGTCGAACTTGCCGCGGTACTTCTCGCTCCACTCGACCGCGACCTGGTGCGGCGCGTGCGAGCACCCGGTCGAGTAGTAGACGAACCACGGCTTTTCCTGGTCCTGGGCGCGCACCCCGTGCAGCCAGCCCACCGCCTGATCGGTGAGGTCGTCCGGCCAGTAGTACTCCTTGCCGTCCTCGGCCTCCGGGACACCGATGATCGTGTTGTCCTGCGTGATCAGCGGGTCGTACTGGCCCGCCTCGCCGCCGAGGATGCCCCAGAAGTGATCGAATCCCCACGCGTTCGGCCAGCGGTCGAACGGCCCGGCTGCACCCTGGACGTGATCGGGGGTCAGGTGCCACTTGCCGAACCCGGCTGTCGAGTAGCCGTTGGCCTGGAGCGCGCGGACGAACGGAGCGCAGTCCTTCGGCACGTTCGCCGAGTAGCCGGGGAACGGACCCGGGAACTCGCCGATCGACCCGAAGCCGACCGTGTGGTGGTTGCGACCTGTCAGCAGGGCGGCACGCGTGGGCGAGCACAGCGCGACGACGTGGAAGCCGGTTGTACCTGAGGCCCTGGTCGGCGACCCGCGTCATCGCCGGGGTCGAGACGGGCCCGCCGAACGTCGACGGGTTGCCGAAGCCGGCGTCGTCGATCAGCACGAGCAACACGTTCGGCGCGCCCTCCGGCGGCGACGGCGTCATGGCGATCGTCCAGTCGCCGACGGACGTGTCCAGGGTTCGGCCGATCGCGCCACCGAAGTTCGGATCCGGGATCGGCAGCACCGTGCGGTCCGGGCTGAACTTCCCCATCGCCTCGCCGAGCGACTCCTTCAATGCGCCCATGCCCTTCTTGTCGCCCTGGACGACCGACCGGAGCAGCGCGCCCCCGAGCGCCTGCTCGACGGCGAGCCGCTGCTCGTCGTCGAAGATCGCGATGATCCCGGCCGACCCCGGCGGCAGGTTCTCGCCGATCTTGTCGCGAAGCTCCTTCTCGACCTTGTTGCCGGCGAACCTGCCCAGCACCCTGCCCGCGACCGCCCCGACGGCGACCGACGCGAGCAGCGGCGGCGCGAACAAGCCCACCGCGAGCCCGACCCCGCCGCCCCAGCCCGTTCCCTTGCGGCCGAGGTTGTCGCCGGTCCGCTGCACCGACGACGCTGCCGTCCTCCGCGTGCGTGACGAGGATGACGCCCTCGATCGAGACCTTCTTCTCCTTGACGAGCGCAACCAGCGCCTCGAAGTCCTTCGTCGCCTCGTCGATGTCCGGGTAACCGGCAACGAGGACGTCGGTGGGTGTCTCAGCCATCAGGGCTCTCCTTCGATTCCGACCGCTATCGCGGCTCGCGTGTGGCGTGCTTCCCGAACATGGCAGAGAGGCGTTCACCGAACATCGCCCGGCCCCGACTTCACCCGGGTGAAGGCGAGCCGCGGGTGGTGTGCGGCCTACGAGATTGCAGGAGTCTCCCTACGAGACCTGCCGTTGGCACGGAAAGGAGGGCCGATGGAATCGTTGTGGGAAACGGCCATGTATCCATGGCTCGCGGCGACGGGTGCTCTGGTTGCCCTGATCTTCACGTGGTTCAACGCGCGTGAGGAGGCACGCTCGCGAGCGTCTGCGCCAACCGCCACGACCGGACGGACGCACCGCGATCGACGCGTGACCTGAGTCGGCCGATCGAGTGCACAGACAGATGTCGAAGCGCTACGCCGGCCGCAGCGGGCAAGACGGCGTCCCTTACCGGATAGTGATCCGCGGCGAGCTCGGCGAGCCGCTCGTGGGACCACTGGAAGGAATGACTGTCGAGGTCGTCGGTGAGGAGTCGGTGTTGGTCGGGGACCTCCGCGACCAGGCCGAGCTACAGGGTGTGTTGAGCTGGCTGACCAACCTCGGCGTCGAGATCGTCAGCGTGAACCCGGCCGAAGACCAGTCGCAGCGTTGAGAGAGGAGGTGTGATGGCTGTTGGACCTGCCGATGCCATCGCCTACCTCCTGGTCGGCTTCGGTCGACTCCGGCTTGCACCGGGCGAGGGCGCCGCGCAGCGCGAGGAAGCACGGTTCACCCGGGTGAACGAACCGCCCGTGGGGTGACGCCTGCCGGCAGTCGGCCTATCGTCGAGGCTACTACGACGAGGAGGAGTCTCCATGGGATTCAGGCGGCGAACGAGGCGCCGGGCACTCGTAGCGGGAGCAGCGGTCGCCCATCACCAGGACAAGAAGATGAACGAGCAGGAGCAGGCTTACGAGGAGGCGCCCGCCGAGGAGCCGGCGGAGTATGCGCCGCCGCCGGCGGACACGGCTGACGAGATCGAGCACCTCGCACAGCTCCACGCATCGGGCGCGCTGACCGACGAAGAGTTCGCGGCGGCCAAGGCGAAGGCCCTCGGGGGCTGAGCGCATGACCGACGAAACCGGAGGCTGCAATGGGTGAATCGCGCAAGGACGTGCTCTTGAAGGCGCTCGAGGCCGAGGTCAGCGGCGGATCGGACGATCCGGGCAGCGCTGTTCACCGACGACGTCGTCGGGTGGTCGCCGTACGCGACCGTGTCCGGGCTGACGGCGCTCGAAGAGCTGGCGGCTCTCCGTGAGCTCGCCTTCTCGAACGTCGTCATCAGGTTCCGAGGGCTCGACGAAGTCGGCAACAAGGCGTTCGCAGAATGGATCATCGAAGCGGACCACACCGGCCCGCTCGTCCTCGGCGAGGACGCGGCGCTGGAGGCAACCGGGCAGCATGTCCGGCTCGCAGGCGTCACGGTGGCCGACTTCCGCGACGGGAAGATCCGGTCGTACCGGACGTACTTCGACGATCTCTCGCTCATCGAGCAGCTCGTAGGCGTCTGAGTCAGGCGCCATGGAGTTCGAGGTCGAGGACGATCCGGATCCGCTCGACCTCGAGTTCCTCGAAGCGCAGGTTCGCCGCGAGGCTTCCGCTGCGATGGGGCTCGGCGACGGAGTCGAGCTGGCGATCTTCGTGCGAGACGCCGGCAAGGTCGTAGCCGGCATCACCGGCTGGACGTGGGGCGACAGCTGTGAGCTGCAGAGCCTCTGGGTGGAGCCGAGCCTGAGAGGTCGCGGGCTAGGGTCCAGGCTCCTGGCCGCCGCCGAAGCCGAGGCGGCGGCGCGCAACTGCTCGCAGACGGTCCACTTCACGTACGACTTTCAGACTGGCCGCCTTTACGAGCGCGCCGGCTACGAGCTGGTGGGTCGAGTCGAGGACTTCCCGTCAGGAGCAGACGTCCTCTGGTACCGCAAGCGCTTGAACCCACCGGCGAGGCGGCATTCGGAGCTCGCCGAGTCGAAGAAGCGATCCTGACTACGACCGTGCGGACACCGATCAAGCACCCCACCGACCCGATGTACGCGGAGTTCGAAGTGCACCGGTCGATGATCTGCGACCGCGTCCGCACGGAGGCGTTCAAGCGTGCGATCGACTCCGTCGTGCGCTCAGGCGACGTCGTGCTCGACGCCGGGGCGGGAAGCGGCATCCTGAGCGTTTTCGCGGCGCGGGCAGGGGCTGCGCGCGTCTACGCAGTGGAACAGACGTCGGTCGCCGTCCTGGCGCAGGAGCTGGCAGCTGCGAACGGAGTCTCGGAGATCGTCAGGGTGATCCAAGGCGACGTCATGGACGTCGAACTGCCGGAACGAGTCGACGTGATCGTCTCGGAGTGGCTCGGAGGGTTCGGGATCGACGAGGGGATGCTCGTCCCGGTCGTCGTCGCTCGTGATCGCTGGCTCAAGCCGGGCGGAGTCATGATCCCCCGCTCGGTCACGGCGTGGGCCGCGCTCGTGCACGACCGCTATCTCTCGGAGACGGTGGAGTTCCTGCGGGACAACCCCTACGGCCTCGACCTCGGTGACCTCGTGGACAAGACCGTCAACGAGATCTCCTATTCGGGCGGATTCCGTCACCTCGGGGCGGGTGACAGACGCTCCGAGCCGTGTCGGCTGTGGACGACGGACGTCGATCTGATCCCGCTCGAGCAAGCGCGGGCGCCTCACGAAGCCGAGGTGCTGTTGCCAGTCCACGACCACGGAACGGCCAACGCGCTCGCACTCTGGTTCAGCGCCGAGATCGCACCCGGCGCCTCGCTCTCGGTCGGACCCGGCGATCCACCGACGCATTGGGGAATGACGACCGCGCCCCTGCGCTCACCGGTGGAGCTCACACCGGGCATGGTCGTTCGTGCCAAAGTCAGGACCACCCTTGCTCGGCCGGTCGGGACCTGGACGAGGTGGGCGATCGCGATGCCAGGCGCCGACTGGGAGGAGCACGACGAGCAGTCGGTGTGGGTGGAGATCGACGACGACTACTCGTCCGACTAGTGGAGCGTCTGCGCAGTTGGAAAGGCTCCGAGCTCTTGCGCGCGAGCAATCGCATCCTGGCGTGACGAGACTCGAAGCTTCTGGTAGATCGACTTCGTGTGTGAGTGGATCGTGTTGAAGGAGAGGAAGAGCTCCTTGCCGATCTCTCGCTTGGACAGGCCCTCGGCGAGGTAGCGGAGAACCTCGAGCTCGCGCTCCGTCAGGTCGCTGTCGCCCTCGATTCGCCGGTGAGCCGGCGTCAGCGTACGCGCGACTTCCACAAGGCGTGCGCTCAGGACTCCTGGATCCGGGCAGGTCGCAAGGAGGTTCCTCGCTTCCTCGAGCATCGCTCGCGCGGGAGCGGGTGCCTCGAGAGCTCGGCGGACCGGGGCTGACACGAGCAGTGCATCCGCAATGTCCAACGGCTGGCCGCGCGCCCGAAGGTTCGCCAGGCCTCGATCGAGGAGCTTCCCTGCCTCCTCGAGCTCGCTTCGGCCGGCGAGCGCGGCACCAAGTGCCACGTGCGCGATGCCTGCGCCGGGCTTGTCGGCGACGCCGTGAACCTCGAGCGTGTTCAGCGCACGCCGAGCCGCCGCGACGGCGAGGTCGACGTCGTCAGTCTCGAGCGAGATCCGCGCGAGCATCGCCCTGGCCATGCCGGCGACGAGCCATTGGTTCGAGCGCGCGGCGAGGAAGGCTGCCTGCTCGAGTGGCGCGAGCGCCGCCTCGTCCTCGCCCCTGAGACGCCGCGCCCAGCCAAGCGCGAGGAGCGAGACCGGTCTTCCGATCGAGAACGTGTCGCTCAGCAGCTCTGAGGCCTGTTCGGCGGCGCCCAACATCCGGGCCGAGTCGCCCCAGGGAAAGCACGCACGGGTCAAGGCGGTCGCAGCCTCGAACGGGAGGCCGCATGGCATCGGCGGTTCGACTCGGGCCGACTCCGCCGACTCGAGCGCGCCCAGCGACTCCTCGCGGCGATTGAGCGCGCTCAGCGCCCAGGCCCTGACGACGGCGAGTCGCGCATCTCGCTCGTCGTTCGTCGGGGGAAGCTCCTCGAGCTGGCGGAGGATCGCCACGGCGTCGTCCTGCTCGAGCGAGGGGCGCCAGTCTTCCAACACCAACGTGATCGCGCTCTCGAGCGCGTTGGCGGCAACGGCGTGACGCACGGCCTCGTACCGGTAGCCCTCCGGGCCGAGCCACTCGGACGCCCGTCGGTGCACGGCAAGGGCGAGCTCGGGATCGCTCTGGAGCAGTCGGTTCCGGAGCACGTCCGCGAACAACTCGTGGTAGCGATACCACTCTCGGCGGTCGTCGAGCGGTATCAGGAAGAGGTTGGCTCGCTCGAGCTCGACCAGCACCTCGGCGGAACCCTGCCTGCCGGTGGCTGCGTCGCAGAGAGGCCCAGACATCGTGTCGAGGACCGACGTCTCGAGCAGGAACTGGTGTCGCTCCTCGTCGAGCGTGTCGAGAACGACCTCGGTCAAGTAGTCGACGATGTGACGGCTGGCGCCGCCAAAGCGTGCGACGAAGCCGGCGCGATCGGCCTCGTGCGACAGCGACATCGCCGCCAGGTGAACGCCGACCGGCCAGCCTTCGGTGCGCTCGTGCAGCGCGCCCAGGGTCTCGGTGGCGAGGCCGAGGTGCAGGATCTCATTGAGGAAGGTGGCTGACTCGGCCTCGGTGAAGCTGAGGTCGACGGCACGAAGCTCCAGCAGCTCCTCGAGGGCGCGCAGCCTCCCCATCGGGATCGGTGGATCCGAACGCGTCGAGACGACCAATGTGACGTTGCTCGGCGTCCGTTCGAGGAAGAAGCTGAGGGAGTCATGGCAGATGCGATTCGTGATCTCCTGGTAGTCGTCGAGCACGAGGACGAGCTTCTCGCCGATTGCTTCCAGGTCGCGTAGAACAGCAGGGACGACCGCATCGACAACATCCGCGCGCGGCTCACGCAGCGCACTCAGGGCGACGGCGCCCCATTCAGGCACGGCGTGCCGGATCGCCTGGACGATGTAGCTCCAGAACGTGACCGGGTCGTTGTCCCCCGAGTCGAGCGAGACGCAGGCGAAGGCGCGGGCGTCGACCTCGCGCCACTGCGCGAGGAGGGTCGTCTTTCCGAACCCCGGCGGCGCAGCAAGCAAGACGAGTCTCGGCGCCGACTCGCACAGCACGTCTGTGCAGCGCGTACGCGCGAGAGCGTTGCGCGGAGCGCGAACCCGCTCGAACTTCGACTCGAAGAAGACCCCGTCGTCGGAGGGGGTACCTGTGAGTCGCTCGGCCGCTGTCGACACTGCGGTCACGGCGATCCGACACTGGTCCCGCTGCGGAATGCTGAGGCGCCTGCCCCCATGCGCTGACCTCTCCCTCTATAGAACTCCGCCAGCGTCGCTCAGGAAGGCCCGCGTGACAATACGGCCTGCACGGAACTTTCGGTCGTGCCTGCGCCCGGGGTGCCTGCACCCCCGGAGCAAGCGGAATGCAGCCGAGACCATCGCAGCCGTCGTCGACGCCGGCCAGAGACTTCACCTGGGTGAAGACAATCGGCGGGTGAGGTCGGAGGCACAGACCGGTTGGACAATGGCGGAGGTTGTCCAACGCACGAGAGAAGGAGACGAGATGATGCTCTACGCAGTCCCAGGACCCGCGGATCCGCCACCGGAGACGAGATGACCGACTACGGCTCAACGCGATCCGCGGGGATCAGCGAGTCCGCCGTCGGCGGCTATGTGTTCGCCGGCGTCATCATGATCATGGTCGGCTGCTTCCAGGCGATCGCCGGGCGTGGCCGCCCTCTTCGAGGACGAGTTCTACGCCGTGACGCCGAACTACATCTTCGAGGTCGACACCACGACCTGGGGCTGGATCCACCTGATTCTAGGCCTGGTCGTCGCCTTCGCAGGGTACGCGCTCTTCGCTGCCAAGACGTGGGCGCGCGTGATCGGGGTGACGCTCGCGGCGCTGAGCGCGATCGCGAACTTCATCTTCATTCCGTACTACCCATTCTGGTCGATCCTGATCATCTCGCTGGCTATCTGGGTGATCTGGGCACTGACGCGGCATGTTTCGTCGGCGGACGAGCTGACGAGGTAGCGGCCGGATGAAGGCTTACGAGAAAGGACGTAACGCGGTCGCGGCGGTCGTATCGCACGTCCGAAAGTCGCGCTTTCGCCGCCGGCTTGCACGGCGACTGGAGCGCGGGATCCATCGGATCTCGACGCGCTTGCACTTCCGCCGACGCGGACTGCGGCGTTGGCTACCGCTGCGGCATTGACCCGGGACAGACGCACGCAGTGCCTGCCTCGTCATCGAACGATGCACGCAGGGATCGGACGAAAGGAGACCCATGACCGAGCAATCCACCGATACTCAGGTTCTCGACCTACTCGCGAGGATGACCTCTGACTCGCTGGAGGCGACCAGCCTCGACGCGGAGTCGCTGATGCTGGTGCGCATCGCGGCGCTGGTCGCGGTCGACGCTCCGCCGGCGTCGTATCTCCTGAACCTCGAAGCCGCTGGCGCGGTTGGCGTCGACGAGGAGCAGATCCGCGGCGTTCTCACTGCTATCGCACCGATCGTGGGCACCGCGCGCGTCGCCTCGGCGGCGGGCAAGATGGTGCGCGCGCTCGGGCTCGCGATCGAGCTCGGCGAGCTCGAGGAAGGAGACGCTGACGACGAATAGCGCCCCCAGGGTGGACGATCTGGCGACCACCCTTGGATCCGATCTCCGTGCTCTAGCTGAAGTTCACGCCTGAAGGCTTCGACCGCAGGCTCGCTTCGAGCTCAGGGCCGCACTGTTTATCGAGGAGGTTCCATGCTCGCTGCCGACTATCCGTTTCTCGACGTCCTGTGGTCGATGTGCATCTTCTTCCTGTTCGTCATCTGGATCTGGATCCTGATCACCGTGTTTGCGGACGTCTTTCGCCGTCGGGACATCGGTGGTGGGATGAAGGTGCTCTGGATCATCTTCGTGATCGTGTTGCCGTATCTCGGCGTCTTCATCTACCTGATCGCGGAGCACGATGGGATGGCCGAACGTAACGCCCAGCAGATGCAGGCACAACAGCAGGCGACCGACGCTTACATCAAGTCCGTGGCTGACGGCGGCGGTGCGGCGGCCGAAATCGAGAAGGCCAAAGGGCTGCTCGACTCGGGTGCGATCACGCAAGCCGAGTTCGACACGATCAAGCAGAACGCGCTTGCTTCGGGGTAGCGAACGTGCCGGAGTGATCGACGCGATGGGCGAAGGCAACGTCTTCGACACCGAGCGCGACGCTGTTCAGGCGCTCACCAACGGCCGTCCGGCAGGGCGGCCCCACGAGGAGGATCGACGATGGCGGCTACGAAGACACGCACGCGCTCCGATCAGGACCTCGCTGAGTTCATCGCACTGACGAAAGGCGCCGACAGCATCGAGCTCAAGCTGACGGTGCCGGTGTCCGATCGGAGCCGCGGGGCGGCGGCGCTAGGGGTAGATCCCCTCGACGCTCAGATTCGGCAGGTTTATTTCTTCGACACGCCTGAGCTGACGCTCAACAAGAGTGGCGTCGTCGTCCGTGCCCGTCGCGTCCAGGGGAAGGGCGACGATACGGTCGTGAAGCTGCGCCCGGTCGTGCCGGACGAGCTCCCGCCCGAGCTGCGCCGCTCGCCGAACTTCGGCGTGGAGGTCGATGCGATGCCGGGCGGGTTCGTCTGCTCGGGGTCGATGAAGCGCGCGCTGAAGACGGCCGACGTCAGGGATGCGGTGTTGGGGAAACGGTCGGTTAGCAAGCTCTATTCGAAGGAGCAGCGGGCGCTCTACGCGGCACACGCACCCGAGGGGCTCGAGCTCGACGACCTCTCGATCCTCGGCCCGATCTCCGTGCTCAAGCTGAAGTTCGCGCCTCAGGGCTACGACCGCAAGCTCGTCTCCGAGCTTTGGCTCTATCCGGACAACTCGATGATCCTCGAGCTGTCGACGAAGTGCACTCCCTCGGAGGCGTTCCAGGTCGCCGCCGAGACGAGGGCGTTCTTGACGCAGAAGGGCGTCGACCTCACGGGTGAGCAGCAGACCAAGACGAAGAAGGCGCTCGAGTACTTCTCGGAACGACTGCACGCAAGCGGCGACTAGACTCGAGCGCCGGTCGAGCGCGCATCGCCTCCTTCCGGCTCATCCGACAGGAATGCAAGAGCGGCCTTGACCCGCTTGCTCACGTCCTCCGACTCGGAGAGACCGAGCTTGAAGAAGATCGAATGAATGTGCTTCTCGACGGCTCGTTTGCTCAGGACGAGAGATGCGGCGATTGCGCTGTTGCTCTTCCCCTGCGCGATCTGGGCGAGGACCTCGCGCTCCCGCGGAGTAGAGCATCGCAAGAGAAGAGCGCTCGGCGCGACTCTTCGAGGCGACGAGGATGTCGACGATCCTCGGGTCGACCACGGAGCCACCGTCTGCGACGGTCTCAATGGCGTAGAGGAGCTGCTCGCGGTCTCGCACGCGCTCCTTGAGCAGGTATCCGCGGCCGTCCGAGCCCGACTCGAGCAGGGCCAGCGCGTAGCGCGGCTCGGAGTACTGGCTGAGCACCACCACGCCAATGCGCGGGTTGGTCTCTCGCAGGAGCGCAGCAGCCGGATCCCCTCGTCGCTGTGGGACGGGGGCATGCGGATGTCCGTCACCACAACGTCTGGTGGGTCGGCCTCGATCGCCTCGAGCAGCGACGGGAGGTCTGCGTATGCGCCCATGAGCTCGATGTTCGGTTGCCCGGCGAGCAGCTGCTCGAGGCCCTCGCGCACGAGCAGATCGTCGTCCGCGATCACGACCCGAATCGCCACGAGCGCACGATAACGCGCTGAACATGGCGATCACCGTGGACGTACCCCCACGCGAACGCAGGCGCACACGCTAGCGGACACCGGCAGGCGTCATTGCGGGCCTTGTTTGCGCAGACGAGGATGGGGTAACGCGCCACTGGAATTCGAATCGACACGACACATCCACCAGATGGACACGACTAGCACCGCAGTGAATCCACTCGTTGAACGGCGAGCACGGGTCGGCGTCGGGGTGATGACGGTCGACGACCAGGCCGTGTTCCGCGAGGTCGCTCGGGAGGTGATCGACGCGACCGATGGCTTCGAGCACCTGGGCGAGGCCGGCTCCGGGGAGGAGGCGCTCGCGCTGGCGGGGGAGCTCGATCCCGACCTCGTGCTGGTCGACGTCCGCATGCCCGGGATCGACGGATTTGAGACAGCGCGCCGCCTCAGCGCCGCACATCCTGCTTCGACTGTCGTGCTCATCTCGACCGAGTGCCTCGACGCTCAGTCGAGGGACGAGTTGGTCGGCGCGGCGGCGTTCGTCCGCAAGGAGAACTTCGGGCCCGCGCTGCTCCGACGGTTGTGGGTCGACCACGGCCGCCGTCCGCTCGCCTCCTGAAGAGATCGACTAGAAGTCAGCCGCTGCGACTCCTCGGAGCGAGGCGAGGACACCGGACTCGCTGCGTGGCGACGCTCGAGCGGGATGTTCGCCCGGACCGTGGTACCCCGTCCCTGCGCCGACTCGACCACGAGGGTTCCACCGAGCGCGCCAATCCGGTCTGACATGTTCGCCAGCCCTTGACCGGCCTCGCGGGCCGATCTGGCGTCGTAGCCGACGCCGTCGTCGACGATCTCGAAGTAGAGCCGGCCATCGCGCTCCCAGAGCCGAATCACAGCGGTCGCACCCAAACCGGCGTGCTTGTCGACGTTCTGGAGACTTTCCACGCAGCAGAAGTAGACGGCGGCCTCCACGTCTTCGGAGTAGCGGCCGATCGCTGCTGCCTCGAGCTTCGCCGGTGAAGCCGAACGCCGCACGGCGCTGGCCAGCGCCTCCCGGAGTCCGAACTCGCGAAGCAGGGGCGGATAGAGGCCATGCGCGAGGTCGCGGAGCTCCTCCAGAATCTCGTCGAGCTCCTTGCCGACGTCGTCGAGTCGCTGCGCGGCCTCTGGATCCGCGAGTTCGCGGGCCAGGCCGACTCTGATGCTGAGTGCGGCCAGATGTTGCTGCGCTCCGTCATGGAGGTCGCGCTCGATCTTTCGGCGCTCGGCGTCGCCCGTGGCCACGATGCGTGCACGCGTTGCGCGGAGCTCCGTGTTCGTCGACTCGAGCTCGCTCGTCAAGCGACCGTTCTCGATCGCCAGCAGCAGCGCCTGACCCGCGGCAGCGACGAGCTCCGGGTCGGTGTCCAGAGCCGCGTCGTGCATGATCACGGCCACGGTCTCGCCGTCCCGCGTCACCGAAGATCGACGTCTGGCCGGCCGGAGGCGTGGACGGAAGAGGCTTGCCGCTCGAGTCGACAAAGCCGTCTGCCTGCTCGAGCCGGAACCCGAGCTCGAGCGACGGATCATCGAGTGCATCGGCCAGCGTCGTGCGCAGCTCAAACGGCACTCGGATTCTCTACCAGGCGGGAGACGATCTTCTTCAACGCTGTCGCGGCGAAGAACGTGCTCACGACGATCGAAAGCAGAAATCCGTATGGCAGCACCGCGTAACCGATGTTGGTCAGCCAGCCCCACTCCGAGAGCGTGCTCGCATCCACGTGCACCAGCCCGACGAAGGCTGCGTAGTAGACCACGACCGGAACGACGGACAGCAGAGCCGGGAGGTAGACAGGCAAGAGTGCCCGCCTCCGCGGCCGAGTCGCCGTCGCTAGCCGGTAGCCCAGGTAGACGAAGAATGCGGAAAAGGCCGCCAACAGGTAGTACCCCATGAAGTCCTCGCTGACAAAACCGTCGGCGAGCGTCGGCCGATCGGCGATCATGAAGCCGTTCGCGGGACACGCAGGGTCGCAGTCGGCGAGCGGAATGGGGCCATAGACGACCGGCGAGAAGAGGAGCCCAGGGACGTCGTACTCCAGTATTGAGAGCGCCATCGCGCCGAGAAGCGCCCATGCGAGGCGACTCGCAATACGACCCTCCGGGAAAGCGAAGAGAACGTAAAACACGAGAAGAAAAACGAACGAAACGGCCAACATGCTGGTGCTGCGGAGAAGCGGCTGGGTCGCTCCTTGAAGCGACATCGCGGCCATGGCGACCGCCAGCGCGAGAAGGAAGGGACCGAGCCGATTGCCAGGGCGTCGAACCAGCCAGTAGAGCGCCGCGCTGAACCATCCCAGGACCCTCACGGCCATGATGAGGCCCCACTCAATCTGCTGGACGAGGTGGTCGCTCGTCGCAACGAGCAAGCCCGCCCCGATCGCGACGAGAACTCCACCGATCGCAACCGCGATCAGGACGCTGCGGCGAGCGAGGATCGTCGAGATAGTCGTTGCGGAAGCGGAAACATCGGCCGCTGAAGCGGCTGGATGTTCGAGGGCAGAGGACACACAACCTCCAACTTGGTCGCGGCGACAACTATTTACCCACGGACAGCGCCGTCTGTCTAGCCAACGCCTGACGCCGGATACCAGATCTTCACCACCGGCGTTAGACCTGCGGGGCAGTCGACGAGGGCCGCTTCACCCGGGTGAACGAGGTTATGGGGGGTGCGATTACCCCGGAGGGTGGCGACACTGGAACTCGGAGCGAATGAGGGATGGCTCTGCAAATGTCCATGACCGAGTCGAGCGAGACCGAACCGACAGCGTCGAGCGAGGCTGAGTCGACCGAGTCGAGCACGTTCGAGACGACCGAGCAACGGCGGGATACGGGCGCATCCGACTCTCGTGTGCCTACGTGGGTCTGGGTCGTCTTGGGCTCGCTGGCACTTGCGCTGGTCGTGGTGACGCTGGGTCTGTTCGTCGAGGCGCGCGACGCCTCGACCAATGCGGACGCCGCCTCCGCGGAGGCCGCTCAGCTGTTGGACGATCTCGTCGCCGACGTCAAGACGACCAACGATGAGCTCAGCACGTTCAACGAGCAGTTCGAGTCCGCCGTCGCCTCGGCTCAGGCCGCGGCGGCGGAAGCGAAGCAGAAGCAATCCGAGCGCTCGTCCTCGAACGAACAGAGCCCATGACGGCGCCAGACCCCTCCGTAGAAGCGTCGGATGACGTCTCCGAGGCGGGCGAGAGTGAGACGCCCGCGGAGTCTCCGACCCCGGAGCCCCAGGCAGAGACGACGCCTGACGCCGCTCCCCCGTCCGAGGCGCCGGCTGTCGAGTCTCCCGTCGTGCAAGCGACACCGGCGGAGGCTCCGACCGATCGGCGTCGGGCGCCGGCGCCCGCCTGGGCGTGGGTCGCGATCACGATCATGGCGCTGCTGCTCGCGTCAGGCCTGACGACGCTGGCAGTCGTACGCAACGCCGATCCGAGCACGCCTGAAGCGGTCGAGGACGTACAGACACTGGTCGTGGAACTCGAGGCCTTGAACGGCTACCTGGCGACGACGAACCAGCTGATGTCGGACGCGATCACGAACGCCGAGTACATGAGCGCGAACGTGCAGGCCGAGCTCGCGGGGATGTCGGCACAGCTCGGCGACGTCGAAGCCGGCGTCGGACACGCGCGCTCGCTTCTTGGCAGCCAGCTCTCCGGGACGACGCGATCCGAGCTCGGCAAGGGCCAGGAGGAGCTTCAGTCTCTCCAGCGGACTCTCGCGCAAGCGGCCGGGCAGCTCGGAGAGCGACAGCTCGCAGCGATCAGCCGGGATGTCGCGGCGATCGAGGACGAGGTCGGGGTCGCAACCGACCGGGGCTCCAGTCGCACGAGCGCTATCGAGGCGCGAATCGAGGCGCTCGAGAGCGAGCGGACAGCGACCGACGAACTCAGGACGCAGACTGCCCGGCTCCGAGCCGGGGCCGAGCAGCTCAGGGCGACGATACGCGCCCAGCGGGAACGTGCGCAAACGCTCGCCGCTCAGCTTCAGGAGCTGAAACGGGCCCAGGCTCTGCTACGGAAGCGTGTCGACGCGATGACTCCGAGTCCGTCGTCGTAGCTCTGTGTCCGAAGCGCCCGCCACGAAGAAGTCTCCGGTCATCGCGCTTCGAGGCGCGCGTCGTTCACGCGGTCGCGACCCGACGCGTCTTCCCGTTCCTCGTTCTCTTGACGCTGGCGGTGGCGCTGCTCGCGGGATTCGTCATGACGCTCGTCGACAAGGAGGACTTTCCATCGTTCGGTGTCGGCGCTTGGTGGGCCGTCGTCACGCTCGCCACGGTTGGCTATGGAGACGTGGTGCCCACGACTGCTTGGGGACGGGTGGTCGGAAGCGGCGTCATCCTCTTCGGCATCACCTTTCTCTCGTTCCTGACCGCAACGGTTACCTCCCTGTTCGTCTCGAACGATCAGGAACGTAAGTCGGCCGAGGAGGCTGCGACACGGGCCGCGAGCGACGCGGAGACTCGTACTCTCCTCCTTCGACTTGACGAGCGTCTTGCCGCGATCGAGGCCAAGGTTGGAGAGGTAGCCAACTCCGCCCGTCAGCGCTCACGCGCTAGCGCTTCAGCTGCGACGGCCGTGAGTGGTCAGTCCGGCAAGCGGCTTGGGTCGAGGATCACCCCGACCACCTGAGCCAGCGCAAGCCGAGCACGACCACGGCGATGAGGGGTGCGGAGCCGATCGCGAACCCGGCGAGGAAGTAGGCGGGCCTCACCAGCCGCCCCCGTCTTCGGTGCCGTTGCCGGGCTGCGCCTCGAACCCGGATCGGATCTGGTAGACGCGCGAGCGAAGGTCCTCGGGTGGGAGCGCCGAGTCAAAGAGAGGACTCGCGTCGATGCTGGTCAGAAGCCGCATGCAAGCGACCGCCGCAGCCGGCTCGAGGACGAGCCGGCGGTCATCAAGATCGCGAGCCAGGGCCTCGAGCTCGTCCGCAGCGGCCATCACCCGTGGCCTGCTGACGAGTCCAGGCTGCAGCAGATGGCTGCGGATCATGGCCGCAAAGGTCTGCCGCCGCTCGATCGTCCGCTTCGTGGGTCGCGTACGCCAGGACCTCCGGGATGACGTACGCATCGCGCTCCCCCGACAGCCGCTCGACGAGATCCCAGTGGCGGAAGAGGGCGCGCATGCCCAGTACTCCGATAGCGAGACCGCCGACGAGGAGTGGTAGAGCGAGCTCCGGACGATACGCGGCCGCTACGCCGGCAAGGACGACCGCGAGCGCGGCCAGGCCGAAATCCTCCCGTCGCTCACGACGCAAGGTACGGAGGCGTGCGGCGGCGTCATCGACAGCTCGTGCGTACATCGCGCCTAGCGGACGATCTCGAGCGCCAGCTCAACCGGGCAGCCCCGGTCGATGAGATCTGCGAGCGCGTGCCAATCGACGCCGTCTGCGAACGTCTCCGCGCACAGGTACTTGAGACCTAGCCGGCGAAGCTGCTCCGAACGCCATTCATGCACCAGGACCGTCTCGCCGGCTCTCGTGTCGAGGTCTTTGGCGAGCAGCAAACTCACCTCATCCACGTGCGCCGTTGGTTGTCGCGTACATGCGACTGAGAGTGGCATGGGGGCGCAGGCGCCACATCACCTCGAGCGCAAGGTCACCCGGGTGACACGGTTCGGTCGCGAGCGGGTTGTCGCACCCGACGCTCGTGAAGCTCAGCCGGAACCCCGATCGGGCCAAGGGGTGCCAGGCTTGCCCCCGGAATCCAGGCACCAGTCTCCGAACACGTCGCGAGGGATTCAGAGCAGCTCGATCGGTATGAATGGAGCCGAAAGAGGACAGCATGGGGGTGAGTCGCCCAATCCAGCAGCACGCGGTTGCCAAGACCGCAACTCCGGTTGGACGGAGCTCACAAGAAGAGAGTGAGTGCCCCCGGCATGAATCGAACATGCGCACGCGGTTTAGGAAACCGCTGCTCTATCCACTGAGCTACGGGGGCGCGCGAACAGCGTAACGCCGGTGCCGATTAGACTCGCGGGCGCGTGAGGACGAACTGGTTCACCGCCGCCATCGTGCTCGGGATCGCGTCGATCGTGATCGCCGCGCTCGTGATGCGACTCACCGCGTAGCGCGCGCGGCGGGTTAAGAACGCGCGTACTCGCTGTCACACGCTTGCGGGGGGCTAGACCCCGGCGGTTACCATCCTCCCCGTGAGCGCGTTCCTGATCTTCTTCATCATCCCGTTGGTGCTCGGCTTCTGGGCCCAGCACCGGGTGAAGTCGACCTTTGCGAAGAATCTCCAGGTACCCGTCGCCAACGGCATGACGGGTGCTCAGGTTGCCCGCCGAATCCTCGACGCGAACGGCCTCAACGAGGTGCCCGTCGAGGAGACACCCGGAACGCTCTCCGATCACTACGACCCGCGGAGCCGCTCGGTGCACCTCTCGCCGCACGTGTTCCACGAGGCATCCATCGCCTCGACGGCTGTGGGTGCGCACGAAGTCGGTCATGCGATCCAGCACGCCAAGTCGTACGCGTTCTTCAAGTTCCGCAGCGCGCTCTTCCCCGCCGTCCAGTTCGCGTCCAACATCTGGATGCTGTTCCTTCTCGGCGGGATCTTCCTTCAGATCACCGGCTTCATCCTCCTCGCGGTCGTTCTCTACGGCGTCGCCGTGCTGTTCCAGTTCGTGACGCTTCCGGTCGAGTTCGACGCATCGAAGCGCGCCAAGGCGCAGCTGCAGGATCTCGGGCTCGTCGCGTCCAACGAGTCCGGCGGCGTCCAGGCCACCTTGAACGCCGCCGCGTGGACGTACGTCGCCGGCGCACTCGCCGCTGTCGCGCAGCTCCTCTACTTCCTGACGCTGCTCAACAACCGCTAGCGCTCGCGCGGCATCCAGCCGAAGCGGCGGAGCGCGACGACGAGCCCTGCGGCGCCCCAGGCGAGCACGATCGCGAGAGCGGTCGGATCGGCGAAGAGCGATTCGCCGTCGAGGTAGACACCGTTGACGATGTCGATGAAGTAGGTCAGCGGGAGAACGTCCGCGATCGCTTGCAGCGCCGCGGGGAAGTCGCTCGTCGGACCGAACGATCCGGAGAGGAACGCCATCGGCAGGATCACGACGTTGACGACGGCGGAGACGCCCTCGGCCGAGCGGATCAGGGCGGCAGCACCGAACCCGAGGCCCGCGAACGAGGCGACGCCGAGCACGATCGCGCCGACGAATCCGAGCCAGTTCGCGGGCATGCTCGCGCCGAAGCCGAGGCCGCCGAGCGCGAGCAGCGCGACCGACTGCAGCGCAAACGTGACGAGCGTCGAGAGCAGCACCGCGAGCAGGTAGACGGGTGCCGGCAGCGGCGTCGAGCGCAGCCGCTTCAGCACGCCGGCCTCGCGTCGCACCACGAGCATGATCGCGAGGCCGCCGAAAGCCGTCGTCGCCGCGCCGTACCCGAACAGGCCGACCAGGAGCACGTCGACGGCGGGCACGCCGTCGATCTCGTCGCCGTAGACCGATCCGAGGAGTGCGTAGAGCAGCAGCGGGAAGATGAAGATGAAGACCGCGGCCTCCCGGCTTCGCCAGAAGATCTTCTGCTCGAAGCGGAGCTGATGGAGCAGCGTCGTCACTCGCCGTTTCCCGCGTCCTCGCCGACGAGCTCGAGGTAGACGTCCTCGAGCGTGGGACGGTGCACCTCGAGCTGCTCGAGCTCGTGTCCGTCCGCGAGTGCCTCGGTCGTCAGCTCGTTCAGGGTCTGCGTCGGGTCGGTCGTCTCCACGCGGACGATCTCGCCGTCACGCCGGAACCGGATCTCGGTGACGCCCGAGTCGCCGATGAGCTCGGCAGGGGTCCCCATGCGCACGATCTCGCCGTCTCGGAGCACCGCGACGCGGTCGGCGAGCTGCTGCGCCTCGTCGAGGTAGTGCGTGGTGAGGAGAATCGTCGTGCCGAGCGCGCGCAGCGCGCGAATCATGTCCCACGCGGCGCGGCGTGCTGCCGGGTCGAATCCCGTGGTCGGCTCGTCCAGGAACACGAGCTCGGGATTTCCGACGAGCGCGACGCCGAGGTCGAGTCGTCGCTTCTGCCCGCCGGAGAGCGTCTTGACGCGCGCATCGCGCTTCTCGCCGAGCCCGACGAGCTCGATCACCTCGTCGACGTCACGCGGGTCGGTGTAGTAGCCGGCGAACATCGCGTGCGTCTCGCGCACCGACAGGAGCGGGCTCAGCTCCGACTGCTGGAGCACGACGCCGATCCGCTCGCGGAGCGCAGCCGGCGCTGCGCCCGGATCGTGCCCCAGCACCATCGCTTCGCCTCCGTCGCGCGCTCGGTACCCCTCGAGGATCTCCACGGTCGTCGTCTTGCCGGCGCCGTTGGGCCCGAGCAGGCCGAAGACCTCTCCTGCGGCGACCTCGAAGCTGACGCCGCGAAGCGCGTCGACCGGCCCGTAGGACTTGCGCAGGTCGGAGACGACGATGGCGGCGGCACGGTCGGGGACGATATGCGCGATGCGCGACGCGCGGGTAGGGTGGCGCGCGTGCCGACGCTGCGCTACGTCGTCGTCGACGTCTTCACCGACACGGCACTCGCCGGCAATCAGCTCGCGGTGTTCACGGACGCGCGTGAGATCGACGCGGACCTGATGCAGGCGCTCACGAGGGAGATGAACTTCTCGGAGACGACGTTCCTGTTGCCGGCCGAGCAGGGCGGCACGGCGCGCGTCCGGATCTTCAATCCGTCCGGAGAGATGCGCTTCGCAGGACATCCCGTTCTCGGTTCGGCCTGGGTGCTCGCGCAGCCGCTCCAGCATGGCGTCATCGAGCTCGAGACCGGCATGGGGATCGTCCCCGTGGAGCTCGACCGCGACGAAGCCGGCGGCATCGCGTTCGGGCGTATGACCCAACCGGTCCCGACCATCGAGCCGTACCCCGAGGCGGACGCGCTGCTCGAGGCGCTCGGCGTGGGCGAGTCACTGCTGCCGATCGAGCGCTACGACAACGGCGTGCTGCACACGTTCGTCGCTCTCGAATCGGCCGAGGCAGTGGCGAGCCTCAGGCCGAACATGCAGGCCCTGGCCGCACTCGAGGTCAAGGCGAACTGCTTCGCCGGATCGGGTGCGTCGTGGAAGACGCGGATGTTCGCGCCGGCGGCTGGCGTCAGCGAAGATCCGGCAACGGGCTCGGCAGCCGGACCGCTCGCATGTCACGTCTGCCGTCACGGGCTCGCCGAGTGGGGCGAGTGGATCGAGATCTCGCAGGGCGCCGAGATCGGTCGGCCGTCGACTCTCTTCGCTCGCGCGGACGGTGGAGACGGCGGGATCGAGCGGGTCTTCTGCGGCGGTCGCGCCGTCGTCGTTGCGCGCGGCGAGTTCAGATTGTGAACAGCGAGGTGGTGTCTTGAGCCAGTCGCCCGACCTGCTCGACGACTACGGCGAGCGGTTCAGAAGCCTGCGCCGTCGGCTCGAGGAGGCGGTGCTGCCGCTCGCGACGTCGATCGACGGGCGTCACTTCACGTGCCAATTGTCGCCGCATGGTCTCGACGTTCGTACCGGTGGCTATGTGGTCATCGAGGACGGTGGCACGTCGCGGATCGGCCAGATCCTCGATCTCGCACTGGTCGAAGCCGACGGGCCCGAGATCGAGTCCGCCGCTGGGAGTGAGTCCGACGCGCAGCTCTCCACGACGGTTCGGATCCGCGCCGTGCGCGGCACCGGGGTGATACGTGACGGCGACGGCGCCCCCTTCCACGACGGGTTGATGCGATCTGCGAGACCGGACGAAGTGGCAGCTTGGCTCGAACGTACGCGTCCGCGTCGCGCTCAACTCGAGGTCGGGGAGCTGCGGCTCGCGCCGGGTGTTCGATTCGCCCTCGATGCCGGCGGATTCGACCGCCATACGTTCCTGTGCGGGCAGTCGGGCTCCGGAAAGACGTACTCGCTCGGTGTGATGCTCGAGCAGATCCTGCACGAGACGAGCTTGCGGATCGTCGTGCTCGATCCGAACTCGGACTTCGTGGGCTTGGGCCGAACCCGCGACGGAGTCGCCGACCACATGGTCGAGCGGCATCGCGAGCGCGCGGGCGTTGTCGTTCGCCACGCCGGGAGCGTGGGAACGGAGCGCTTGCGTCTGCGGTTCGGAGATCTCGACCCCCGCGTCCAGGCGGCCGTTCTCCGCCTGGATCCGATCGTCGATCGCGGCGAGTACGCGGAGCTCGCCGCCCTTCTCGAGACGTGGCGCGACGCCGGCCAGGGAGTGTCGCTCGAGGAGCTCCTCGCCGGCGGTGGGACGGAGGCGCGGGCACTCGGTCAGCGGCTCGGGAATCTCGGCGTGGACGAGTGGGGCGTCTGGGCACGTGAGGACCGTGGATCCATCGTGGAAGAGGTGGTGGCCCGCGACGCGCGCTGCCTCGTCGTCGATCTGGGGTCTCTCGGCACGCTCGAGGAGAAGGCCGTCGTGTCCGAGGCAGTCCTGGCGACCCTCTGGCGCCGACGCAACGATCGGGAACCCGTCCTGATCGTCATCGACGAGGCGCACAACGTCTGTCCGAGCGAGCCCGGCGACCCGGTTACGGCGATCGCGACCGAACACGCGATTCGCATCGCAGCCGAAGGTCGGAAGTTCGGTCTGTACCTGCTCGTCTCGACCCAGCGTCCGCAGAAGGTGCACGAGCAGGTGCTCTCGCAGTGCGACAACCTCGTGCTGATGCGGATGAACTCGAGGTCGGATCTCGCGTACGTCGGCGAGCTGTTCTCCTTCGTTCCTGCCGCGCTTGTCGCCACCGCGACCGACGTCGACCAAGGGGGAGCGCTCGTTGCCGGGAAGATCGCCTCCCATCCCGCGCTGATCCGCTTCGGGAGCCGGATCACGGAGGAAGGCGGCTCTGACGTGCCCGCGGACTGGGCGACACCAGTCTCCTAGCCCGCAGGTGCGCGCAGGAGCTCGGCTGCGAAATCGTTCGCGAATCGTGCGGCTTCGATCGGCGCGGCACCCTGCGATCGTGCGTGCAGGTACGCCGCCGAGAAGGAATCGCCGGCTCCCGTCGGGTCGATGATCTCGTCGATCACGACCGGCGGGATCCGCTCGGATGCGTGCTTCGTGACCACGAGAGCTCCCGCCGAGCCGAGGGTCACGACGACCTCGGGAATCCGAAGTCCTCGAAGCAGGTCGACATCGACACCGCCGGCGAGAACACGTGCTTCGTCCTCGTTCAGCTTGAGGGTGGTGATCGGGGCCAGCACGGCCGAATCGATGTGAGCGTCACGCTCGAGCGGACCCACCTCGGCGACGCGGACAAGGCCCTGGGCGTCGATCAACAGATGTCGCTCGAGGCCGAGCCTCGCGAGTCCTCGGGCGTCGAAGTCGGTGCGAAGGAGCGCTGCCACCTGAACCCAGCCCGTGTCTCGCAGCGCGTCGTCGACCCACGTCGTGACGTCTTCCACGGTCCACGGGTCGCCGACTTCGTCGACGTGCATGACTCGGTGGTCTCCCTCGTAGTGGAAGCTGAACCCGGCTGTTCGCTCGCCCTCGCGGAACATCACCGGGAGTCCGAGGCTCTCGAGAGGTGGCAGCAGCCAGTGAGCGTCCTTCGCGCCGCAGCGGGTGACGATTGCAGCGTCCGAGCCGAGTCTGGCGAACGCGCGACCGGCATAGAACGCGGCGCCCCCCGGCCGCGGAGCCGCGCCGGCGACGATGTCGCAGGCGAGGCTTCCGACGACCGCGACGCGACTCATGCACTCACCGTCCGGGCGGTGCCGTCGACGAGATGCAACGGCGATGACGAGCGCGATGCCGAAGGAGACG
Organism: uncultured Gaiellaceae bacterium; assembly: GCA_963820635.1. Taxonomy (GTDB): domain Bacteria; phylum Actinomycetota; class Thermoleophilia; order Gaiellales; family Gaiellaceae; genus GMQP-bins7. The sequence goes on from CAWGAN010000002.1 coordinate 961,939, forward strand.
ACGAAGCTGGGAACCGTGGCTCCGACGCCCCAGTCGGGTGGATGTAGCCCCGCGACGAGGTCGACCCACCACGACGGGCCCGTGGGATACAGCCACTGGTAGAGCGCGAACCCCGCGAGCCACGCGGCGATCAGCCCGAGGCGCCAGGGGGCCGAGCCGAAGACGTCCTCGGGCGTGTAGTGCGCACCGGCCGCCAGCCAGTCGGCGAGCAGCACGGCGAAGAGCGGCACGAACACGGAGCCGAGGAGCAGCAGAAAGCTCTGGTAGCTCCCGATGTCCACGATCAAGGCGCCGGCGGTCGCCACCGCGGTGACGAGGACGATGAGCAGCTCCTGCGGCGCACGCGGAAACGCGTTCTGGAGCGAGACGGCCGCCGAGTACGCGTTCGCGAACGCCTCGTCGGTCTCGGTGACGAGCAGCGCGAAGAGCGCGACGATCGCTGCGAACCCTCCCGCGACGACCGCGGCGGGAAGCGCAGCAGGATCGCCGAGGTCGCGTGAGAGCACGAGCACGGCTCCGAGCGCGAGCAGCCAGACCTCGGGCACGAAGTACCCGAGGCCCGTTCCCGCGAACGCGCCGCGACGCGTCGTCGAGAACCGCGTGTAGTCGGCGGCGTACGGCACGAAGGAGACGGTGATCCCGACGACGACGTCGGCGCCCTGCCAGACGGTGAGCCCGCCCTCGCCCTCGGTGTCCCACAGCGCACCGAGGTCGGCCCCGTCGAGCGCCCACCAGGTGAGATAGCCGAGCGCGAGCGGCACTGCCCAGATCGCGAAGCGGCGGATGAATCGCCGGACGAACCCGATCGGCCCGAGCAGCGCGAGCACGAGCGCGCAGGCGCCGAAGACGATCGTCCACAACCACTGGGCGCGGAACCCGAAGAGCTCGTCGGAGAGTGCGGCCGCCGCGGTGGCGATCACGAGAAGCTCGAAGATCGTCCAGCCGACGCCTTGCGCGACGTTGACCGCGGTCGGAAGGAGCGATCCACGCTGCCCGAGCGGCGCGCGCATGAGCGCCATGCCAGGGACGCGGGCGTCCGCGCCGATCAGGCCCGCCGTGGCGAGCATGAGGTTCCCGACGAGGCAGCCGACGAGGATCGCGACGAGCGCGTCGGGCAGCGACAGCGCTGGGACGAGCACCGCGCCGGCAACGATCACGAGCAGCGAGACCCCGAGATTCCCCCAGAGGAGCCCCGTCTCGAGTCCGCTGAGGACCTGAAGCCGGGACGGGACCGGCTCGATGCCCCAGCTGCCTTCGACTCGGTCGGGTGGCGCCACCGCCGCGTGAGGCTAGATGATGCTGCCGTGATTCCCCGCTACTTCGTCGTCGCGGAGGCGACGCACGAGATCCAGAACCCGACGTCGGAGGAGAAGCTGCTCCTCCTCGGGAAGCGTCTGGGTCTCGGGCCCGACTCGCGCGTCCTCGACATCGCGTCGGGGCGTGGTGGGCCGGCGGTTCTCCTCGCCTCCGCGTTCGGCTGCACGTGGCACGGGATCGAGATCTCGCCGGACTTCCATGCGGTCGCCGTCGAGCGGGCGGCAGAAGCGGGACTGGGCGATCGGCTCACTTTCGAGCTAGCCGACGCTGCGACGGCGACGCACGCGCCGGAGTCGTACGACGCAGCCCTCTGTCTCGGCGCGAGCTTCGTCTACGGGAGCCTCGCCGATACGGTCGAGGCGCTCGCGCCGGCTGTCCGCCCTGGTGGACACGTCGTCGTCGGCGAGCCGTTCTGGCGACGCCTTCCGCTTCCAGACGACTACGAGGACCGCGCACGATCCGTGGACGACGCTCGAGGGGACGGTCCGTGATCTTCGAGACCTCCGGCGTCCCGGTCGTCTCGGTGATCTCGGCGTCCGTAGACGATTGGGATCGCTACGAAACCCTCCACTGGCAGTCAGTCGAGCGCTGGCTCGCCGCGAATTCGGACGACTCCGACGCGGCCGAGATCAGGTCACGGCATGAGCGCGCGAAGCGAACGTATCTTCGACATGGCCGCGACGTCCTCGGCTGGGCGATCTTCGTCGGCTGGAAGCGGCCGTAGCGGCCGCGTCCCGCCCCAGTCGCTCAGGTCGCGAGGAGTCGGCGCAGCACGTACGGGAGGATCCCGCCGTGCCGCAGGTACTCGCGCTCGCGCGGCGTGTCGAGGCGCACGATGGCACGGAACTCTTTCTCGTCGGCACGCACCGTGACCTCGTGTGCGTCGCCGTTCTCGAGCCCGACGATCGAGAACTCCTCGTGCCCCGTCAGGCCCAGTGACTCGCGGCTCTCGCCTGGGAGGTACTGAAGCGGGAGCAGACCCATCATCAAGAGGTTCGAGCGGTGGATGCGCTCGTAGCTCTCCGCGATGACGGCCTGCACGCCGAGGAGCTTCGGCCCCTTCGCCGCCCAGTCTCGCGACGAGCCCGACCCGTACTCCTTCCCGGCCAGGACGACGAGCGGCGTGCCTTCCTGCGCATACCGCTCGGCTGCTTCGTAGATCGTCAGCTCGTCGCCCGAGGGCACGTGCACCGTCCAGGTCCCCTCGGAGCCCGGGACGAGCTCGTTGCGGAGCCGGACGTTCGCGAAGGTCCCGCGCACCATCACCTCGTGGTTTCCGCGGCGCGAGCCGTACGAGTTGAAGTCCTTGCGCTCGACGCCGTGCTCGACGAGGTACCGGCCGGCAGGGGAGTCCGGCTTGATCGAGCCGGCCGGCGAGATGTGATCCGTCGTCACCGAATCGCCGATTGCGACGAGGCAGCGCGCGCCAACGATGTCGTCGACCGCTCCCGGCTCGGCCGGCATGCCGTCGAAGTACGTCGGCAGGCGCACGTACGTCGAGGCGGGATCCCAGGCGAAGAGCTCGCCTTCGGGAACGGGGAGGCCGCGCCAGGTGTCGTCCCCCGTGAACACGTCCGCGTAGGTCGCGCGGAACATCTCCTCGCCGATGGCTCCGGCGACCGTCTCGCGCACCTCGTCGGGCGAGGGCCAGATGTCCGCAAGGAAGACGTCCTCGCCGTCCGACCCGACGCCGATCGGCTCGGTTGCGAGGTCGACGTCCATTCGACCGGCGAGCGCATAGGCGACGACGAGCGGCGGTGAGGCGAGGTAGTTCGCCTTCACCTCCGGATGGATCCGCGCCTCGAAGTTGCGGTTGCCCGACAGCACGGCGCAGACGACGAGGTCTCCCTCGGCGACCCCCCGCGAGATCTCGTCGGGGAGCGGTCCGGAGTTCCCGATGCAGGTCGTGCAGCCGTAGCCGACCGTGTGGAAGCCGAGCTCCTCGAGATACGGCGTCAGCCCGGCCTTCTCGTAGTACTCGGTGACGACCTTCGATCCGGGCGCGAGGCTCGACTTCACCCACGGCTTGCGTGCGAGGCCGCGCTCGACCGCCTTCTTCGCGAGCAAGCCGGCGCCGATCATCACCGCGGGGTTCGATGTGTTCGTGCACGAGGTGATCGCGGCGATCACGACGGCGCCGTGATCGAGATGGAAGGTCTCGCCGTCGTACGTGACCTCCACGGCGGGTCGTTCGGCGAGGACGACGCGCGGCCCGGTTGTCACCTCGGCATCGGCGGTCTCCGGCGCACTGCCGGGTGCCGCGGACGCGAGTGGGTCGCTCGCGGGGAACGTCTCGGCGACGGCCTCGTCGTGCGCGTTTCCGTAGTCGACGCCGAAGGTCGGAAGCGTGTCGATGAACGCACGCTTCGCATCGCGGAGAGGCACGCGGTCCTGCGGCCGACGCGGCCCCGCCAGCGACGGCTCGACCGAGGCGAGATCCAGGTCGACGACCTGCGAGTACGTCGCCGGCTCGTCCGGGTCGTGCCAGAGCGCGTTCTCCTTGCAGTACGCCTCGACGAGCGCGACCCGCTCGGCCGAGCGACCGGTGAGGCGGAGGTAGCGAAGCGTCTCCTCGTCGACCGGGAAGAATCCGCACGTCGCTCCGTACTCCGGCGACATGTTCCCGATGGTCGCGCGGTCGGCGAGCGGCAGCGTGTCGAGCCCGTGCCCGAAGTACTCGACGAACTTCCCGACGACGCCCGTCTGCCGGAGGATCTGGGTAACGGTCAGGACGAGGTCGGTCGCGGTCGCGCCCTCCGGCAGCGCGCCCGTCAGCCTGAACCCGACCACCTGCGGCACGAGCATCGAGATCGCCTCGCCGAGCATCGCCGCTTCGGCTTCGATCCCCCCGACCCCCCAGCCGAGCACGCCGAGCCCGTTGATCATCGTCGTGTGCGAGTCGGTCCCGACGAGCGTGTCCGGGAACGCAACGCCGTCGCGCTCGTCGACGACACGCGCGAGGAACTCGAGGTTCACCTGGTGGACGATCCCCGTACTCGGCGGCACGACCTTGAAGTTGTCGAAGGCACCCTGCCCCCAGCGCAGGAACGCATAGCGCTCGCGGTTCCGCTGGAACTCGAGCTCGGCATTCCGGACGATCGCGAGACGGGTCGCGAACTCGTCGACCTGCACCGAGTGGTCGATCACGAGCTCGACGGGGAGGAGCGGATTGATCCTCTTCGGATCGCCGCCGAGGTCGTGCATCGCATTTCGCATGGCGGCGAGGTCGACGACAGCGGGAACGCCAGTGAAGTCCTGCAGGAGGACACGCGCAGGAGTGAACGAGATCTCCTGCGACGGCTCCGCCGACGCGACCCACCCGGCGACGGCTTCCACATCGGCGGCGGTGACGTTCACGCCGTCCTCCATCCGCAGCACGTTCTCGAGGAGAACGCGCAGCGTGTACGGGAGGCGGAGAATGTCGTGGCTCGTCTGGAGCGCGTCGAGCCGGAAGATCTCGCGGCTCGCGCCGCCGACGTCGAGCGTCGAGCGCGCGCCGAAGCTGTTCGGATGTGCCATCGCCTCCGATTCAAGCAGCTTGGGCCTGGTCAGCCGGTCGAGTCCGCGCTCGGTGAGCGTCTGGCTGCGGGGGTCGAAGTGGCGCCCGACCGCCTGCGCGTACGGCCCTCCGACGCGGCGTGCATACGCCGCGAAGCCCTCGTCGCGCACGGGCTGCAGATCCTGGGTGTACGGGTCGAGGACGTGCTGCCGGCCGACCTTTCGCGCCGAGTTGAAGAAGGCGAGACCCATGCCGACGGAGACTTCGAGGAGCGAGCGCTGCTCACGGTCGGCCTCGGCGAGAAGCCCCTGGTAGACGGCTGCGAGCTCCGGCGGCGTCGGCAGCCCCTTCGCGTCGGCGCGCAGATCGGCCAGCGAGCGCTTCAGCCCCTCCACCTCGAGCGGCGGGATGTCGATGAGCCGCGCGGTCGTACCGCTGGCTCCTTCGAGCGCTCCGAGCAGGTCGTCGACCGACGCGAACTCGGCCTCCTTCGCGAGGACTCCGGCGGCCTTCAGCTCCGAGACGAGCGCATCGAGGTAGACGCGCGTGCCGCGGGTCACGTCGGCGGCTCCGGCCAGGAGCCAGAGCGGGGAGAAGCCGAACGCGAGAATCGATCCGAGCTCGACGATGTTCCCTCCTGCCTTCCGCACTGCGAGCCTCTTCGGCGACGCCTCGTGCTCGTCTGCGACTGCGTCGTGCTCGCGCGCGACACCGCCGACGAGCTCGACCGTTATCCGCAGGAGGTTCTTCGCGGTCGCCTCGTAGAATCGGGACTTCCGCACGAGCCTGGCAGGACGAGCTCGGCCGTCTCGTGGATCGTTCCTCCGAGCGCGGCGGCGACCGCGCGAAGGATGCGCTCGGGGACCGAGACGAGGTACTCGGTGACGCGGCGCGGCACGGTTACCATGATCGCGGATGGATGCCGGGGCGATTCGCGTGCTGCTCGAGGAGGCGTTTCCGGACGCGTCCGAGCTCGCGGTCGAGGATCGAACCGGGTACCGGCGACCACTTCCAGGTGACCATCGTCGAGCGCCGACTTCGACGGCGTCTCGCTTCTCGATCAGCACCGCCGCGTGAACGACGTGCTCGCTGCGCCGCTCGCCGACGGCTCCATCCACGAGCTCCGGATCAAGACGAAAGGAACGACATGAAGACCCTGAACGAGCAGATCAGCGAGGTCATCGAGAAGGAGCCGGTCGCGGTGTTCATGAAGGGCACGCCGCAGCTGGCCATGTGCGGGAACTCGCATCGCGCGCTGCAGGCGCTTCATGCCGCCGGCGCGCCGATCGCCGCCGTCGACATCCTTCCCGACCCGCGCATCCGGCAGGAGCTCTCGTCGATCTCGGGTTGGCCGACCATCCCGCAGGTCTTCGTCAACGGCGAGCTCATCGGCGGCGCGGACATCACGGAGGAGCTCTTCGAGTCCGGCGAGCTTCGCCAGAAGCTGGACGACGCCCTCGGCGCAGAGCGCGCCCAGGACGTCAAGGTCGTCGAGCTGCAGCTCTCCTAGGCCGCGGCGATGCGATCGGCGAGCTCGCGTGAGATCGCATGCTCGCCACGTTCGGTGCGCACCGTAACCGGGCCGCCGAATGGTGCCTGCGCGAGCATCTCGACGCTCGCGTCCGGAACGAGCCCGAGCTCCCCGAGGTAGCGCAGGAGCTCGGAGTCGCCGTCGGGCACGCGCGCGACCGCTCCGCGCGCGCCCGGTTCGAGGTCGAGCAGCGACCGGCTCTCGCCGTGCACGAGCCGAAGCTCGCGGTCGGGAATCGGATCGCCGTGCGGGTCGTGCGTCGGGAACCCGAGCTCCTCGTCGATCTTCGCCTCGAGCTCTTCGGAGAGCGCGTGCTCGAGAAGCTCTGCCTCGGCGTGGACAGCGTCCAGCGACAACCCGAGCCGGTCGACGAGGTAGCGCTCGAGCAGCCGGTGATGCCGCACGACCTCCAGGGCGCCACGCCTCCCTGCGTCGGTGAGCGCGACACCGCGGTACGGCAGTCGCTCGACGAGGCCGAGCTCGTCGAGACGTTTGGTCATCGCGGTCGCCGAGGGCGCGCTGACGCCCATGCGCGTCGCCAGGGCGGACGTCGTAACGCGCTCGCCTGCGGACTCGAGGACGTAGATCGCCTTCAGGTAGTCCTGGACGGCGACAGTGAGATCGGGTGACTGCGCTCGCATCTCGAGCGTCTTAGGTTACACTCCGAATCGAAATTAGGCATGACTAAAACTCGTCTCACCCGGGGCAAGCTGCTCGCGGCCGCCGCGCCGTTGGCGGCCGTGCCCCTGGTCGGCAAGCTCGCGTTCGACGGCGACGCCGCGGCGGGTGGTCACAACCATTCGAGTCACGACCATTCGAGTCACGACTCCTCTCGCGTGCTCGCGAACCACGAGCGCGGTGCGATCGGCCATGCGGCGATGATCGGCGACGAGGTGCCGGCGGTCGGCGGGCCGAACGATCTCGACGCGCTCCTCTATCCGCCGCCGAGACTGCCGTACCAGCCCGGTCGTCTCCGCGAGTACACGCTCACTGCGACGGACGTCGACCTCGAGGTCGCGCCGGGCGTGTTCTTCCCGGGGTGGGTCTACAACGGGACGGCACCTGGCCCCGTCATCCGCGCCACCGAGGGCGATCGTTTGCGCGTGAACTTCGTGAACGCCGGTTCCCACCCGCATTCGATCCATTTCCACGGCATCCATCCGACGAACATGGACGGGGTCTTCGAGATCGTCGAGCCGGGTGGTCGCTTCCGCTACGAGTTCGAGGCCAGACCTGCGGGCCTCCACCTCTACCACTGCCACGCGACCCCGCTCAAGAAGCACATCCACAGGGGTCTGTACGGGGCGTTCATCATCGACCCGAAGGAGCCGAGGCCGCCGGCCCAGGAGCTCGTGATGGTCATGAACGGCTACGACACGGACGCCGACGGCGGGAACAACTTCTACACGGTCAACGGGCGCTCGTTCTACTACGCGAAGTATCCGATTCGGGTGAAGCGCTCGGAACTCGTGCGGATCTACCTCGCGAACCTCACCGAGTTCGACCTGATCAACTCGTTCCACCTGCACGCCGACTTCTTCAGCTACCAGCCGACGGGAACGGGCGACAACTGGGAGTACACGGACACGGTCATGCAGTGCCAGGGCCAGCGCGGCGTGCTCGAGATCGCGTTCTCGAACACGGGCACGTTCATGTTCCACGCGCACCAGTCGGAGTTCGCCGAGCTCGGCTGGATGGGCTTCTTCGAGGTCGTGGAGTAGGTGGAAGCGCACCCGGCGACGCCTCGTGAGAGCCGCCTGAACTGGCGCATCTGGGCCGTCGTCCCGGTGCTTCTGCTCGCACTCGCAGTCGGCGCGGTCGTGACGAGCGGCGCTTCGCTCGTCGACCTCGTCGGCACCAATCCGCCGCCTGCCGACGAGTTCGACATCCGCCGCGTGGAGTTCTCGCCGGGTGAGATCCGGATCACGGTTCGAAACCCGCAACCCGACGACCTCACGATCGCCAACGTGAACGTGGACGACGCGATCGTCCCGTTCACCGTCGACGGCGCGACGACCCTCGGACGCCTTCGCTCGAGCACGATCGTCGTCCCGTTCGACTGGGTCGACGGAGATCCGATCACGGTCGGTGTGACGAGCTCGACGGGGATCGAGACCGTCGAGGAGATCCCGGCGGCGATCGAGACGCCTCAGCCGTCGGTGGAGGGTTTCTTCGGCTACGCGCTGATCGGGCTCCTCGTCGGAGTGCTCCCTGTTGCTCTCGGGCTCCTCTGGCTCCCCGCACTGCGACAAGCCGGAGCGGTCTGGCTCTCTGCGTTCATGGCATTCACGGCCGGACTGCTGTCGTTCCTCGGCGTCGAGGCCCTCTCGGAGGCTTTCGCACTTCAGGCGGGGCTTCCGGCGTCGCTGGGCGGGTCGGGGCTCGTGCTCCTCGGTGTCGCGCTGAGCTTCCTCGGGATGACCGCACTCGCCGACTCGTCTGACGCGGGGCACCGCGGCCACCGGGCTCACGTTGGCTCTGCTCATTGCCGTCGGTATCGGGCTGCACAACCTCGGCGAGGGACTCGCAATCGGCGCATCCTTCGCGATCGGCGAGATCCAGCTCGGAGCCTTCCTGATCGTCGGGTTCATGATCCACAACGTCACCGAGGGCCTCGGTATCGCGACGCCGCTCGCGAAGACCCGCGTCACGCTTCTCGCACTCGCCGGTCTCGCCTTGATTGCCGGCGGGCCGACGATCCTCGGTGCATGGGTCGGCGGCTACACGTCCAGCGACGTGCTGATCGCGCTCTTCTTCGCGATCGGCGCGGGCGCGGCGTTCCAGGTCGTGGTCGAGGTCGGACGCTACGTCGCGCGCAACGCCCCCGGTGGTCTTCGCTCGGGGCACGCGATCGTGGGCTTCATCGCGGGCGTGGCAACGATGTACGTGACCGGCCTCTTGATCGCGTAGAGGCGGCAACCGGCCCTTAACGGGGGCTAACCCGAGGTTCACGGCGACCGGGCTATAACCGTCGAGTCATGTCGTTCCGCTCTCCGTCGCCACCCTCGTTGCGTCTGCCGTGCTCGGTGGCGTCGTCGCAGTCGGAGCGGTTGCGCTGCTCGGCGGGCTCGACTCGAGCACGACCGTGGTGACCGAGACCTCCGCCGCGCCGTCGTCGAGGCTCGCGCCGGCGTCGGGCGACCTCATGACCGTCAACGAGATCTACGAGCGCGCCGCCTCCGGCGTCGTTCGCATCAACGCGACGAACAACTCGACGTCCTCGAGCTCGAGCGACCCGTTCGGAGGTCAGGGATCGGCGCTCGGCTCGGGATTCGTCATCGACAAGAGCGGCCACATCGTCACGAACTACCACGTCGTGCGCGACGCGGGTGAGGTCACCGTGAGCTTTTCGAACCGCGACACGGTCAAGGCCGAGGTTGTCGGAACCGACGCGTCCACCGATCTTGCGGTACTCCGCGTCAACACCGCTGCGAACGGGCTCACGCCACTCCCGATCGGCAACTCCGACGTCGTCCGCGTGGGCGATCCGGTCGTCGCGATCGGGAATCCCTTCGGGCTCGATCGCACCGCGACCTCGGGAATCATCAGCGCGCTCCAGCGTCTCATCACAGCTCCGAACCGCTTCACGATCGACCACGTCATCCAGACCGACGCTCCGATCAACCCCGGCAACTCGGGCGGCCCGTTGCTCAACGCGCGCGGCCAGGTCATCGGCGTCAACACGCAGATCGAGACCGGGTCGGGCACGAGCGCAACCGGAAACGTCGGTATCGGGTTTGCCGTTCCCTCCAACACCGTCAAGGACGTCGTCGCGCAGATCCTGCGAACGGGCCGCGTCGACCACGCCTACCTCGGAATCAGCGGCCAGGCCGATCACCGAGGACGTCGCCGAGAACTACAACCTCCCGGTGCAGGCCGGGGTTCTCGTCGAGTCCGTGACGGAGGACAGCGGGGCCGACAAGGCAGGTCTCGAAGGCGGCAAGACCAGACGTCGTCGTCGCAGGTCAGACCTACGTCCTCGGCGGCGACATCATCGTCGCGTACGACGGCAAGAAGATTTCCTCCATCGAACAGCTCCGCGACGCGATCGCCGGCGACAAGCCTGGCGACAAGATCAAGGTCGTGATCTATCGCGATGCGTCGAAGACGAGCGTGACCGTCACGCTCGGCCGGCAGCCCGCATCCCCCCAGGGCTAGCCGCGAGCACGGCCCCGGTGTGCCGGGGCCTGCTCACTCTCATCGGCATGGGGTCCGACCGCCTGCCCGGACCCCTGCCGACCTTTTTGTTTGGCGCAGATCGCCATCTCCGAGTGGAGATGGCGATCGCGCAGATCCCTGAAGGCGTCCGCTTCGCGGCCGCAGGAGAGCGGCGTCGCCGTTACGACAGAGCCGCCTCGTGGGTCAGCCTGGATAGCTCTTCGAGATCACTTCGCGCCAGGGCTTCGTCGGTGAGGGCATAGCCGCGCTCGATGAGGGCCAGCTTGAGCTCGGTCGGCCACGGGCTCTCGCTCCTGAAGGTCGGGTCGAGGCCGGCGTCGCCCGCCGAGCCTCGCACGATCAGTGCGGGGACGTGCCGGTCGTGACGGAACGGGAAGCGCGCCGACGCGAAGCGGGCTTCGAGCTCGGCCCGTAGGCGTTGGCGGCGCCATGGCGCCGCCGCCCCGACCGCCGCAGCCGTCACGTCCTCCTGGAGACGACGGAGCTCCTGGACGGAGGTGTCGCGTTCGCTTGCGATCCGTTCCTCGACCACCGCGTTGCGTGCGAACGCGACGCGCATGAGACGCACGATGAGCTCGCCGTAGTGCGCCGGCTCGCCGCGTGACGAGCGCTCCTGCGCGAGGCGCACCTCTGCCAGCAGCGCTCGCACCGGCGGTACCGCGCGAAAACGCTCGAGCCGCTCCCGCGTGCGCTCGAGGAACGCGGCGTCGGTCGGTGGATAGCTCGCGACGTAGCGGAACGCTGCGATTGCGGCGACGTCGGGATTGCGGTACGCGTGCTCGAACGGGAAGTTCCGTACCCAGCCGCCGTCCGTCGCGATCCGTCCGTCGAGCTGGATCGGGAGCACGAGCCCGCTGATCGCCGCCGACGCGAGAATCGCGCGGCCCATCACGCCCGGCTCGGTCGTATGCGACGAGTACTCGAGCTCGAAGTCGCGTGCTTCGTCGCCCTCCGGATAGTCGCTCACGTCGGTCGCGTAGACGACCAGCTCGATCTCGGCGGCTGCGAGCGCCGCTCCGAGCTCCTCCGGAGATCCGATGCGGTCGGCGACGGTCGACGGCAGCGTGTAGTCGTGCAGGCCGCCCGGGAACTGCCAGACCGCGCGAGGACGAAACGCGTCCTGCGGCTGGATGCCGAGAACGAACTCCTCGAGGTCGTCGAGGCGTCCCAGCGCTGCCATGGTCCCGGCGAGCGCGCCGGCGGACGTGCCGTAGATCCAGCCGACGCGCGGCCAGAGCGTGGTCTCCGAGAGGCGCTTCAGGAACCCGAGCTCGAGCAGGATCCCGTTGATCCCCCCGCCCGAGAGGACGAGCGCGACGTCGCGTCGGACTGAATCGGGCACGAGGCTATTGTGCCCCCGTGGAATCGGAGCGACGTCCTGGTACGACGGTGCTCTCGGATCTCGACCTCGAGCTGGACGAGGAGCTGTGGACGGGGGACGACGACGGGGACCACGGGGGGTGGTTCTGCGTGCGGACCGACCCGTTCCCGTGCCCGGCGGAGGGCTGCTCGTTCGTCGCCGACTTCATGACCGCTGCGCATCTCGTCCTCGTCTGGGAGGAGCGCGACGATCCCAACTTGCTCTGGCATGCCCAGCGCGCGAAGGAGGTCGGGCGGAATCCGCGCGTCGTCGGCTACGAGTCGGGCTTCGGCCCGAGCGCGTCGTACTACGCGTGGGAGGCCGCGGGCAGGCCCGTGCACGGCGTGAAGCGCTGACACCAGCATAAGCATCTTGACGGTGTCGTCGGCACCGCCCATACTGGCTGGGTGGTTGAGATCCCTTCTGGCTTCCAGCCTGCAGGCCGCGCGCCGGCGCCGCCGCCTCTCGATCTCGTCCAGGACTTCGTCAACACGGAGATCGCCGTCTGGGCCGTGGACGACATCGCCACGCCGGATGCGCTGGCCGACTGGCTGCGGTCTCGAGATCTCCTCCTCGACGGAGCGCATGGTCGATGCGGGCTCGTTCGTTCGAGCACGCGCGCTTCGTCGGGTGCTGCGGGCGCTCGCCAGCCGGAACGCACACGGTGCGTCATCCGACGACGAGCTGCGGGTCGAGTTCGCCACCTTGGCGTCCGAGCTGCCTCTGCGCTTCGCGCTCGGTGAGCGAGGCGGCCTGCGGCTCGCGCCCGTCGACCGCGGCGTGAACGGAGCGCTCGCCGAGATCCTGTCGCGTGTCTTCGAGGCGCAGACGTCAGGGGCAGTGGAGACGCCTCAAGTCGTGTCCCGGTCCGCACTGCGGCTGGCTCTTCTACGACGCTTCGCGCAACGCATCGTCGCGGTGGTGCTCGATGTCGATCTGCGGGAACCGGACGAAGACCGCGGCGTACCGGCAGCGCCGGAGGACGGAGACGTGAGATCCGCGTGGTTCGTCACCACGCTGGCGTGGAAGCGTCTTCGCCGGCGCGACAGCGGAGCGCTCGTCACGGTCCTCGGGCTCGCGGTCGCGACGGCTGTGCTCGCCGGAGTCTTCGCGGGCGTCACCATCGCGAGCGATCGCGCGACGGCGCAGGCGATCGAGCGCATCCCGGCTTCGGAGCGCTCGGTGCGGGCGGTGTGGTTCGGCATCCCGGGCGATGCGAGCGAACGACTCGCCGCGCTCGATGGTGCCGTCGACGAGGCGTTCGCCGGCTTCGGGCTCGACGGCCCGACGCCCCTGATCCTGTTCCGCGAGAGCACCGTGGCGGGACGGTTCGTCGGCATCACGGCGATCGACAGGGTGGACGAGCACGTGATCCTGCGATCGGGTCGTCTGCCGCGCACGTGCACGCCCGACCGGTGCGAGGTGCTCCGCTTGCGCGGCCGTGGAGCGTTGCCGAGCTCTCCGGGCCTCCGGATCGTCGAGGTCGGTACGGGAACGCTGCGCTCGCGCCAGCTCTACGGGGACTTTCTCCTCTCGAGCGATGCCGCCACTGCAGACGCGACCGTCACACCCGAGCTCGGGGAGGCGAGCGAGTACCACCGACCTCCGCCGGCGCCACTCGTCGTTGCAGAGGGGCGCACCGCGCTCGCGTCGGCGGCGGAGCTCGCACGCACGTATCGCACGTACGCGTGGGTCTGGCCCATCCGCCCTGGCAAGCCTCGCCTCTGGGACGTCGACGACCTCGTACTGCGCTCCGAGCGTGCTCGCGTCGAGCTGACCGAGCGCTCGTCGTCGTTCGCGGTCGAGGGGCCCGTGGACGAGCTGAGAGAGATCGAGCGCGCGGCGAACGTCGCCGGGACGCGCCTCCTCCTCGTCGGCGGGGAAGGCGCGGCGCTTCTGCTCGCGTTCACGATCCTCGCTGCGCGGGGGATGCGCCGCGATCTCGAGGCCGCGCGGCGGCGACTCACCTGGTTCGGAGCTCAGAGGTGGCAGCTGTGGCTGCTCGGTGGCGTCGAGAGCGGCGCGGTTGCGGTCGTCGGCGTCGTACTCGGCTGGATTGCGGGGATTGCCGTCGCGGGCGATCGTCGCCGGGCTCGCAGGAGCGCCCGTGTTCGACGTGCTGGGCGAGAGCGTCCTGTCACCGGTCGGACTCGGTGTCGCGGCCGCGGCCGCCGTCGTCGCAGCCGTTCTCGTCTTTGTCACCGTGTCGCTCCCGCAGCGCGAGGGCGCGCGGATCGGAGCACTCGACCTCGTCGCCGCGGCTGCGGTGCTCGTCGTCTCTGTGGCGCTCGTCGGCGGCGCCGCTGACGAAGAGCAGCTCGCTCGCGGCGAGGGGACGGCGCTTCTCCTGCTCGTGCTCCCCGGCCTCATCGCGATCGCCGCAGCACTCGTGGTCGCGCGGGTCTTTCCGGCGCTGGCGCGATTCGGGGCCGACCGCGGGAGTCGCAGACTTCCGGCACGGCTTGCGGCCGTCGGACTGGCGCGCGGGCCTGGCGCTGCGGTCGCGACGGTCGCGTTCCTCACCATCGCGTTCGCGGTCGCACTCCTCGCGGAGGGGTATCGGGCGACGCTCGTGCGCGGCGATCGTGAGCAGGCTGCCTTCCAGGTACCGCACGACGTTGTCGTTCGCGAGGACCTCCGGAACCTGGTTCGCGTCTTCGATGCCGCACCGCTCGAGCGCTTCGACGAGCTCGTCGGCGAGGGCGGCGCAGCGCGCCCGGTGTTGCGGGTGACCGGCGGGGCGGGACGAGCCGAGCGGGTCAGCGGCGTCACCGTGCTCGGCCTGGACCAGGCGGCGATCGAGGGAGTCGGAGTGTGGCGGGACGATTGGGGGTCGGGGCGAGGAAGCGACGAGCTCGCGTCCCTCGTCGAGCCGGATACGGCAATGGAGATGCGTGGCGTGCCGCTCCCGGATGGACGGATCGAGCTCGGGGTGGGCGCGGGTCTCGTCTCGCTCGCTGCGATCGTACGCCTCGAGGACGGGTCGTTCAGACGGGTCGAGCTCGGTGAGGCTCGCCCGCGCTCTCCGAGTGTGCTGCGCGCGCGCACTGCGCCGGGATCGCTTCTGACGCGCGCTCGACGTCGTGCCTCCGCCTCGTCTCATCGAGAGCGGGCGCGGACGCGGGTGTCGCCTTCTTCGCGACGGTTCCGCTCTTCGGGTCGCTCGCGTCGCAGCTTCGGGACTGGATCGGCGTCGGCGGCTCGGTCGTGCGTCCCACACCGAAAGGCGTCAGCGTGCGCGTGCCGCTCACACTTCAGCGGACGTCGGGACTGCGGGCGCCACAGCCGACCGACGCGGCGCCGCCCGCGGTGCTCGTGACTCCACGCCTGGCCGAGCTCGCCGGAGGCATCGGCGAGGTGATTCCGCTTCAGGTGGGAGGCGGATCCGTGCCGGTTCGGGTCGCGGAGGTCGTCGAGCGGTTCCCCGGAACGAGCGGCGAGTCCGTCGTGGGCGACCGCGTCGCGCTGCGTACGGCGATCAACGCCGCCGCTCCGGGAGCCGCGCGCGAGAACGAGGTGTGGCTCGAGGTCGCGCCGGAGCGGCGCGCCGACGTCACCGCGGCGCTGACGCGGCCGCCGTTCCGGGTGCTTGCCGCGACGGTACGGGACGACGTCGAGGCAGAGGCGCGCCGCGATCCACTCGCACACGGAACGCTGCTCGCGCTGATCGGGACCGCCACAGTGGCGCTCATCCTGGCGGCGCTGGGCCTGGCACTCGCCGTTCGCTCGGACCTTCGCGACGACAGCGGCGAGCACTTCGACCTCGAGGCGCAGGGTGCCTCGCCGGCGTTCCTGCGCCAGGTCGTCCGCGCGCGCGCCGCGACGGTCTCCGTCGTGGGGCTCGTCGGTGGTGTTGCGACTGGGCTCGGTCTGCTCCTCCTCGTGACGCGCGTCGTGACCGTCACAGCCCGCGGTGGCGACGCGGAGCCGCCACTCGCTGTCGTTGTCGATCCCGCTTTCGTGATCCTCGGTATCGCCGTGTTCGGCGTGCTGGCGGTCGTGCTCGTCGGCGGCGCGACACGCCGTGCCTTCGCAGGGCAGCGTGGGCCTGCGTACCGGGAGACCGACTGATGGCGCCGCTCGTCGACGCGCGAGAGCTCTTCGCCGTCTACCCCTCGGCTTCGGGAGGCGTTGCGGCACTCCAGGGCCTCACGCTGTCGGTGCACGACGCGGAGATTTGCGTCGTGCTCGGGCCCAGTGGATCGGGGAAGACGACCTTCCTGCGGGTGCTCGCCGGGCTCGCGCGGCCGTCCGCGGGGACGCTCGTCGTGGCCGGGATCGACGTGCTGCACGCATCTTCGCGCGAGCTCGGTGGCTACCGGCGAGCTGTCCTCGGGTACGCCGACCAGCATTACTGGCGCGCGCTCGAGGGCGAGCTTACGGCGGAGGAGCTCGTCGCCCTCCCGCTTGCGCTGGCGGCCGTTCCAGCCGGCGAAGCGACCGCACGTGCACGCGAGCTGCTCGAACGCGTGGGGCTGCTCGACCGCGCGGATGCGCAGCCTCGCGAGCTCTCGGGCGGCGAGCAGCAGCGGATTGCGCTCTGCGCAGCGCTGGCTCATCGTCCGAAGCTCGTGATCGCGGACGAACCGACCGGCGACCTGGACGAGGAGTCGGCACGCGAGATCCTTGCGTTGCTGGCCGAGCTCACCGCGGAACATGGGTCGGCCGCGGTTCTCGTGAGCCACGACCCGGTATCGACGCAGATCGCCGATCGCGTCGTCCACATCCGGGACGGCCGAGTCAGCGAGGAGCGATCGGGCGAGCTCGAGACGGCCGTCGTCGGCGCCGGCGGATGGCTTCGGATTCCGGAGGAAATGCTGCGCGCCGCCGGCATCCACGATCGTGCGCAGATCGTTCCAGGCGCTGAGTCGGTGACGCTGCATCCCGTCGACGGCCGCGTCGCGGCGCCGACGGCGGAGCGGGCGCAGCTCGCGGGTGCACGCGGGGTGCTCCTCGAGGCGCGTGGAGTCTCGCGCCGCTACGGCGCCCAGGTCGCACTCGAGAAGCTCGACGCGACGCTACTCCCCGGGGAGCTGACGGTCGTCGTGGGGCCCTCCGGCGCCGGGAAGTCGACTCTGCTCGCGCTCCTCGCCGGCCTGGACGTTCCGGACGAGGGCGAGATCCGCCTGGGCGACACGATCGTCTCGTCGCTGGATCGTGCAGCTCGCGCGAACCTTCGGCGCGAGCGCATCGCCGTGGTCGGGCAGGCTCCGGGACTTGCGGGATTCCTCGGCGCGCGCGAGAACGTCGAGCTCGGCCTGGCCCTGCGCGGTGTCGGTCCCGACGACGCCCGCGATCGAGCAGCGGAGGCGCTCGCGGCCGTCGGTCTGACCGCACACGCCGAGCGCCGCGTCGATCTCCTGTCCGCCGGTCAACGAGAGCGGGTCGCGCTCGCGCGCGTCTTCGCCGCGCGGACACCTGTCGTGATCGCGGACGAGCCGACCTCACGGCTGGACGCGTCGACCACGCTCGAGATCGGCGCGCTTCTGGCCGAGCTTGCGCACGACACGGGGACGACGGTCGTGTGCGCGACGCACGACCCGCTCCTCATCGGGCTCGCCGACCGTGAAGTGCGGCTGCGCGAGACCGTCGCGGTACCATCGACGCGATGACGAGCGCGACCCTCCAGGTGAGCGGCGTTCGGTGTGAGCGGTGCATCGGCAGGCTCGCCGGGGCCCTTCGCGGGCACGCGGGCATCGAGTACGCGAATGCCAATCTCATGGGCGAGGTCGCGCTCCAGTGGGACGACGAGAAGACGTCCCGGGATGCGATCGTCGCCGCGCTTGCGCGCTCGGGCTTCCCGGAAGTTCCGGCGGCGAGCAGTGCCGATAACAGCGCCGTGCGGGAATAGGTCACGCGAGCACCTCGTTCTGGCTCCCGTACTCAGCAGCGGTACGGTACTCCGGTGAGCGAGCCGAGCCCCGACACCGAAGCACGGCGGATCGCGACCCAAGCACGCGACCGCGCTCGCTTCGAAGAGGACGCCCTCGCCCTCGCCGACCAGGTGTATCGGGTTGCGAGACGACTCGTCGGCTCGCGTGAGGAGGCAGAAGATCTCGTGCAGGAGACGTACGCAAGAGCATTTCGCAGCTGGCAGTCCTTCACACCGGGGACGAACCTCCGCGCGTGGCTTCTGCGCATCCTCACGAATCTGAACGTCGATCGCGGCCGCAAGATCCAGCGCTCGCCACAGACGCAGCCGCTCGAGGAGACGGACTACTACCTCGCGAACAAGATGGCCTCCGCCGCCGGCGAGGAGGCACTCGAGACGGACGATGTCGTCGAGCGCCTGTCGCAAGATTCCATCGTCGACGCGCTCTCGGAGATTCCACCGCAGTTCCGCGACGTCGTCGTGCTGGTGGACATCGGCGACTTCTCGTACGCTGATGCAGCACAGATCCTCGATGTCCCGATAGGAACGGTGATGTCCCGTCTCCACCGTGGTCGACGAGCACTGAAGCAGCACCTCGCAGAGGGAGCGCTCTCGTAGTGGGCGCACCGTGCGATCGCTGCGAGGAGCTCCTCCAGGACTTCCTCGATCGCACGCTCACGGACGCCGAGTGGCAGGAGGCCGAGCTGCATCTCGGGGACTGCGACTACTGTCGCCGCCGGTATCGCTTCGAGGAGACGCTGCGCCGCTACGTACGCACGAGCTCCGTCGAGCGCATGCCGCCCGGGCTCATGGACAAGCTCTCCGAGCTCCGCGGGCTCGACGCCACCGCCTAGAGCGGCTCGAGATCCTCGGGCACGTCGACGTCGCCCGGCGCACCGAGGTCGTCGCACGGGACGAGGCGCACCGGCCGGTCGCGCAGGCCCTCGTCCGGGATCGCGTCCCAGTCGGCGCGTCCGAGCACGAGCGGGTGGCCGCGCGCGCCGTCGTACGACGCAGCGACGATCCCGCCGCGCGCGCGCCACTCGTCGAGCACGCGTTCGACCGCCTGCGGAGCGAGATTCGGGCCGTCTGCAAGGACGACAACGGCTGCGTCGACGTCGTCCGCGAGTGCAGCGAGGCCGCAGCGGAGCGAGGCCCCGGGCCCGCGCTCCCACTCCGGGCAGCGCACGATCCCGCATCTGTCGGACGTGAGCTCGTAGGCGCCTTCGACGACGACGATCTCGTCGACACTGAGTCTCGCGAAGTCGCTCGAGGACGCGAGGGAGGAGGATGCGCTGCTTCGGGCTCCCGAACCGCGACGCCTCGCCTGCCGCGAGGACGATCGCGGCGACTCGCATCGTCAGCTCTCGCCGACGGTGACGGTGTTCACGACGACCGGCTGCGAGGGCGGACCGTCACCGACGCCGAGCGCGTCGATCCGCATCGACCGTGTCCATCCCCTCGGTGACTTCGCCCACGATCGCGTAGTCCGGCGTCAGGACATGGCCGCGCGTTCGCTCCGTGACGACGAAGAACTGGCTGCCTCGACGGTGCCCGGCGCTTCGACTCCCGACTTCGCCATCGCGACGACGCCCTGCGTGTACGCCGCAGCGTCCGACGGCGGTACGTCGACCGTCGAGTACCCAGGACCGCCGCCACCGGACTGCGTCGGGTCGCCACCCTGGATCACGAAGCCGGGGACGACGCGGTGGAAGATCGTGTCGTCGAAGTAGCCCGCGTTCGCGAGCGCGACGAGCGACGCTGCCGTCTTCGGTGCGAGCTCCTGGTCGAGCGTGATCGTGAACGACCCGCACGAGGTGTCGAAGGTCAGCGTGTAGGTCTTCGACGCCTCGAGCGGCTCCGCCGGGGCCTCGCCCGGTTCCGGGTCGCGGGCCTCGGGTGCGTCGACGCTCGCGCACTCGTCGGCGCCTGTCGCAACGGAATCGGTCGTGGTCGTGTCGCCGTCGCCGCCTCCGCAGCCGGCGAGGAACGCGAGCGAGACGATCAGGACGAGCGCGGCACGCACGGTCTGCGATCCTACCCACCGATGCCGAGCCTGACGCGCTGTGACTGGGCCGTGGGCGGTGACGAGCTCATGCTCGCCCACCACGACGAGGAATGGGGCGTCCCATCGCACGACGACCGCCACCTCTACGAGATGCTCACGCTCGAGGGTGCGCAGGCGGGTCTCTCGTGGTCGACGATCCTCCACAAGCGCGAGGGCTACCGGCAGGCGTTCGCCGGCTTCGACGCGCAGGTCGTAGCTCGCTTCACGGAGAAGGACGTCGAGCGGCTCCTCGCCGACCCCGGAATCGTCCGCAACCGGCTCAAGGTCGAGTCCACGGTGAGCAACGCGGCCCGTGTCCTCGAGGTGCAGGAGGAGCTCGGAAGCCTCGACGCGTACCTCTGGGCGTTCGTCGACGGCGAGCCGATCGTCAACCGCCGGCGCTCGGTTGCCGACCTCCCGGCCGAGACCGAGCTCTCGAAGGCCATCTCCAAGGATCTGAAGAAGCGCGGCTTCCGCTTCATCGGCCCGACCGTGATTTACGCATTCATGCAGAGCGTCGGCATGGTCGACGACCACATCGTGGACTGCTTCAGGCGCGCGTCGTGAGCGAGACCATGTCCGCGAGGTTGACGAGCTGGATCGCGGCGCGGAACGTCGCGACACGTTCGTCGGCGTCCTCGATCTCGGTGCCGCCGCGCCACAGATCCTGAGCGACCCCGAGTAGCTCCTCGATCCGCTCGGACGCCTCCGGATGGCCGTTCCCCCGCTCGCGCGACGCGTTCACGGCGAGGCCGAGCGCGCCGATGGCATCGCGCTGACGCAGCCAGAGCATCGGCACCGCCATCGAGATGTACTGATGGATCCGTGCGAACGTCAGCGGCTGGACGAGTGACGTCGGTCCCTTCGGCATCGAAAGCGGCTCGAGCTCCTCGCCCGCGATCATCCGTCGCGCGCTCCCGCCGAGCATGAGCCGAAGCTGCTTGTCGTCGAAGCCCGCGAGCTTGGCCGTGCGGACCGCGACGAGCAGCGAGTTCGGCTGCCGCCCGTACGGGTAGTCGGACGCGTAGATCACCTGCTCGGGCGCGATCTGGCGGTAGAGGTCGAGGAGGTCGAGCCCGCTCCAGACGGACGTGTCGAAGAAGACTCCCGGAAGGCCTCCGAGCCGTCCCGCGAGGCCCGCCATGTCGGCGATTCCGGCGTGCGCGACGATGAGCTGGACGCCCTCGTTGCGCCGCACGAGGGCCTCGAGATCCTCGGCGATCGGCGGCAGCCCGCGACCGCCGTGGATGAGGATCGGCACGGAGCGCTCGACGGCGAGCGCGAAGACGGGCTGCAGCCGCTCGTCGCTCAGCGCGAAGGCCTGCGCGCGCGGGTGCAGCTTGATGCCGCGCGCGCCGAGGTCGAGACAGCGTTTGGCTTCCTCGAGCGGCTGCGCAGTGAGGTCGAGGCGGACGAAGGGGATGAGCTTCCCCTCGGCGCGTCCCGCATGCGCGAGCGTGCGGTCGTTCGGCACGGTGAATGCAGGCTCGCGGTCAGCTCGTCGAGGCAGAAGACGAACGCGCCGCGAAACCCGTAGCGGTCGAGAGTCCCCGCGAGCTCGTCGTAGTTCCCGACCATCCCGTCGATGTCGAAGCCGAGGTGCGTGTGGACGTCGAAGAGGTACGCGCCCTCGGGGAGCTCGCGGCGGAGCTCCTCGTCCCACGACTCGACGACCGCCCGCGCCCGCTCGAGCGCCGTCACGACCGGAGAGCCTTCCAGACGCGAGGCGGCGTCATCGGCAGCTCGTAGAGACGTGTCCCGCCCGCGGCGGCGACGGCGTTCGCGATCGCTGCGGGCGCTCCGACGACCGGGGCCTCCCCGATGCCCTTCGCACCGAACGGCCCGTCGGGTGCCGGAACCTCGACGATGAGAGTCTCGATCTCGGGGACGCGCTCCGCGGTCGGGATCGCGTAGTCGAGGAACGACCCGGTGAGCAGGCGGCCGTCCTCGTCGTGATCGAGCTGCTCGAAGAGCGCCCAGCCCATGCCCTGCGCCGCGCCGCCGCGCATCTGTCCTTCGACGAGCGCCGGGTTCAGCGCGCGGCCGACGTCCTGCGCGATCACGTGGCGGAGGAGCGTCACCTCGCCCGTCTCGCGGTCGACGCGGACGTGTGAGAGGTGCGCGGCGACCGACGGCGCGCCAGTCGTCTGCGCCGAGCCGCCGTGGCCCTCGATCGGCTCGTACCGGCCGCCGAAGCGAAGTGCCTTCTGCGCGAGCTCCTCGACCGTGATCGAGCGGTCGGGCGCGCCGACTGCACGGACGACGCCGTCGACGACTTCGAGGTCGTCGGGAGCGATCTCGAGCTCCTGTGAGGCAGCCGCGAGCACCTTCTGGCGAGCCGACTCGGCTGCGCGGAGCACGGCGGTGCCGACCGTGTACGTGATCTTCGAGCCCCCGCTCGCGCCCGAGTACGGGCCCGAGCTCGTGTCCGCCGTGACGATGCGCACCTTGTCCGGCGAGAGGCCGAAAGCCGCCGCTGCGATGACTGCGAACCCGGAGTTGACACCGCTCATGTCGGCGGCGGAGGTCACGACGGTCATCGTCCCGTCCGCGTCGACCCGGCAGACGGCCGCGGCCGGCTCGTTTCCACCGGGCCAATGCCCCGCTGCCATGCCGATTCCCTCGTCCTCCGGAAGCGAGTGGCGCTCTGCCCACAGAGGGTGCTCGCGGAGCCGCTCGAGGACCTCGACCGCGCCGATCGTCGGGTACGGGCTGCCGCTGATGCCGATGTCTCCTTCGACGACAGCGTTCTTCAGCCGCATCTCGATCGGGTCGAGCTCGAGCTTGTCGGCGAGCTCGTCGAGGAGCGACTCGAGCGCGAACGCAGCAGTCGGAGCGCCGGGCGCACGGTACGCGCCGAAGGTGAAGCGGTTGGTCTGAACCCCGTAGCCGCGAATGTCGATGCGCTTCCCAGCGATACGGCCCGGCGACGAGCAGCGACGTGATCCCTTCGACGCCCCAGCCGGCGTTCGACCCGCGGTCCACGATCATGCGCCCCTCGATCGCGGTGAACGTTCCGTCCTTGCGCGCCCCGATCTTCAGATGCGTGACCTGGGCGGACGCTGGATTCGTCGCCTGGAAGTCCTCGGAGCGCGTCAGCGTGAGTCGGACCGGGCGGCGCAGCGCGAGCGTGGCGCCCGCCGCGAGCGGCTCGACGAGGGCGAACTTGCCTCCGAACGCGCCACCGAGCGGCTCGGCGATCACGCGGATCCGCTCGAGCGGAAGATCGAATGCGCGGGCGAGCTCCTTCCGCGTGACGAACGAGCCCTGCGTGCTCGTCGACACGACGAGAACACCCGACGGCTCGAGCCAGGCCGTGCACACCTGAGGCTCGATGTACGCCTGATGGACCCACGGCGTGCGGAACGTGCCCTCGACGACCGCGTCGCTGGCCGCGAAGGCGTTCGCGAGATCTCCGTTCTCGCGCGTGATCCGGTCGAGCACGTTCCCGGAGAGCTGCTCCTGACGGTCGTCGGCCTCCCCGCGGGCGATGGGCGCCTGATCACCGGTGTGGATGGACTCGAGATCGCCGCCCTCGTCGTCGGTCTCCTCGACCATGCGCGCGAGCGCGGCGCCCGGCTCCATCGCGGCCTCGACGTCGACGACCGCGTCGAGCGGCTCGTAGTCGACGAGGACGAGCTCGGCGCCGTCCTCGGCTGCGGCTTCGGTCTCGGCGATGACGAGCGCGACGGGCTGACCTGCGAAGACGACCTCCTCGCGGGCGAGCGGCTCGGCCGTGCGGTCGGTGCCGGTGGTCGCGAGCGGGAGGTCCGCGGCCAGAAGCACGGCCACGACACCCGGGGTGGCCAGAGCCGCGTCCTTGTCCACGCCTCGGATGCGCGCGTGTGCCTCGGTCGAGAGAACGGGTCGCGCGTGCAGCAGACCGTGGACGTAGCCGTCGGCCGCGTACTGCGTTGCGCCGGTGACCTTGTCCGGTGCGTCGACGCGTGGGCGCGCGACGCCGATGAGGTCGCTCACGAGGCGCTCCGCTCCCGTGCGCGTGCCAGCGCCCGCTCGGCGACGACGATCGCGAGCTCGCGACGGTACTCCTCGGACGCGAAGCGGTCGCCGAAGATCTCCGCCTCGGCGATGGCTCGAACGTGGATCATCCGCTGCGAGTGCGAACGGCGTCGCGCCGACTCCCGTGACCGCGACTGTCTCACGGTCAGGACGTCACGAGCGCAGCCGCTCCTGCCAGCGCGAATCCGGAAGCCGGGTGCTCGACGGATGCGTACGCAGATCCCGAGCCGGGGCCGGGTAGCGGGACGACGACGTCGGTCACGAGCTCCTGCGGCTCGAGCGCTCGTCGTGAACGGCCCGAGGAGAAACTCCGCGACGGGCACCTCACGGCTACCCGCGGGCGATCGCACCTCCAACCGCGCTCCGAGCGCGAGGAGGACGGCCGGCATGTCCGAGGCCGGATCCGCGTGCACGACGCTGCCGCCGATCGGTCCCGAGGTTGCGCACCTGGATGTCTCCGATGCCGTTCGCGCACTCGGCGATCGCCTCGAGACCTGGATGAGCGACGCCGGTCAGGTCGTCCCAGGTCGTGAGCGGGCCGATGTGGAGCTCGCCGTCGCGCTCCGCGATCCCGCGGAGCGCGAGCCGCGAGATGTCGACGACGACCGATGGGCGCGCGATGCGGAGCTTCATCACCGGGATGAGCGACTGCCCACCGGCGATCGCTTTGGCGTCGGGCTCGGCGAGCAGCTCGAAGCGCGTGGTCGAGATCGGTCGCACGCGCGTAGCGGGTCGGCGCGGGAATCACGAGGCGACCTCCGCCGCGCGAATCGACTCGACGATTCCCTGATAGCCGGTGCAGCGGCAGAGATTGCCGCGCAGCGCGTGTCGGATCTCGTCGTCACTCGGCGATCCGTCTCGCGAGAGCAGGTCGGCAGCGGTCAGGATCACGCCCGGCGTGCAGAACCCGCACTGCAGCCCGTGGTGCTCGACGAATGCGCGCTGCAGCGGGTGCAGCTCGCCGTCCGACGCGAGCCCCTCGATCGTCGTCACGTCGCGGCCGTCGACCTGGTGCGCGAGCATCGAACAGCTCTTCACCGCGCGTCCGTCCAGGAGCACCGTGCACGCGCCGCACTGGCTCGTGTCGCAGCCGATGTGGGCTCCCGTGAGTCCGAGCCCGTCGCGCAGCGCATGAACGAGCAGTGTCCGGCCTTCGACCTCGAGCGAGCGCTCCTCGCCGTTGACGACGAACGTGACGGTGTCAGACACCGGCCGGCAGAGAGGCGAGCTTCTCGCGGAGGTACGCGAGGTAGGGCTGCGGGTCGATCGTCGGCGTTCCGGTAAGGCGCTCGATCGTCTCCTTCGGCGTGAACTTGCGGCCGAGGGAGTAGAGGTTGTCGCGAAGCCACGCCGCGAGCTCGTGCAGCTCTCCTGCCTCCATCTGCGCGTCGAGATCGGGAATCGCCTCGCGGACCGCCGCCCAGATCTGGAGCGAGATGACGTTGCCGAGCGCGTAGGTCGGGAAGTACCCGATCCCACCCTGCGACCAGTGGATGTCCTGGAGGACGCCGTGCGTGTCGTCCGGCACCTCGACGCCGAGGAGGTCGGACATCCCGGCGCTCCATGCATCGGGAAGGTCTCTCGGCTCGAGCGACCCCTCGATGAGCTGCTGCTCGAGCTCGAAGCGCAGGATGATGTGCAGGCTGTACGTCGTCTCGTCGGCCTCGACGCGGATCAGGCCCGGGCTCGGCGCGGTTGACGGCGGCGAGGAACGTCTCGAGATCGACGTCTCCGAGCTGCGCCGGGAACGTCTCCTGCAGCGGCTCGTACCAGTGGAGCCAGAACGGCCGGCAGCGCCCGACGAGGTTCTCCCAGGTGCGGCTCTGCGACTCGTTCAGTCCCAGCGACGGCGAGTCGGCGAGCGGCGTGCGCTCGAGCGATGGCGCGATCCCGTGCGCGTAGTGGCCGTGGCCCGCCTCGTGCATCGTCGACCAGAGCGCGTCGAGACCGGTCTCGTTGAAGCGCGTCGTCATGCGCACGTCTCGCGTCGAGAACGACGTGCAGAACGGGTGCACGGTCGGGTCGAGCCGATACGAGCCCTCCTCGAGGCCGAGCGTCGCGAGGATGCGCTTGCAGAAGGCCTCCTGCGCGCCCGCCGGGTACGGCTGGTCGCAGGAACGACGCGTCGACGCGCGGTGCCTCGCGCACGAGCTCGGTGAGCACGGGGCGGATCGTCCCGAACACCTCGGTCACCTCGGAGGTCTGCATGTACGGCTCGAAGTCGTCGAGGAGTGGCGTGTATGGCGAGTCGTCCCACTCGAAGCACTCGACGTACTGCCGCTTGAGCTCGAGGTTCCGCTCGAGGGCGGGCAGGAACTTCGCGAAGTCGTTCGTCGCGCGGGCGTCGATCCACACCTGGTTGCCGAGCGCCGACGCGCGCGTCAGTCTCGACGCGCAGCTCGGTCGGAACGCGGCGCTGCTTCTCCCAGTCGCGCCGTGTGACGCGGATCAGGCTGGCGTCGTCGGAGTCGTACTCGAGCGACTCTTCGACGGGGCGCAGGCGCTCGAGCAGTCGGCCGATCTCGTCGTCGACGAACTTCTCGTGTACGACGCGGCTGATCGTCGCGAGGGCTTCCGCACGAGCGGGATGGCCGCCGGTCGGCATCGTCACCTTCTGATCCCACGAGAGCACGAAGAACGTGCGGGCGAGGTCGGAGATCTCGGCGAGGCGCTCCCGGAGCGCACGAAGGTCGGCGTCCACCGCGGAGGACTCTACCGGCGGCGTTAGGATCGGCGTCCGTGAGCGACCAGGCGATCGAGACGCTGTTCGAGGAGGACCGGCGCTATCCGCCGCCGCCGGAGTTCGCCGCGCAGGCGAACGCGCAGCCGGAGATCTACGACGTCCCGTTCGAGGAGTTCTGGGAGCGGGAGGGCCGTGAGCGGGTCACGTGGTTCGAGCCGTTCACGACGCTCCTCGAATGGGAGCTCCCGTACGCGACGTGGTACGGCGGCGGGAAGCTGAACGTCGCGTACAACTGCCTCGACCGCCACGTCGAGGCGGGTCTCGGCGATCGGGTCGCCTACTACTACGAGGGCGAGCCCACCGGGGATGACGCCGAGCGGGCGGAGATCACGTACCAGCAGCTGCTCGACGAGGTCGTGCGCGCGGCCAACGGGCTCAAGGCGCTCGGCGTCGGGAAGGGGACGCCGGTCGGGATCTACATGGGAATGGGGCCGGGTCTTCCGGTGGCGATGCTCGCCTGCGCGCGGCTCGGCGCGCCGCACACGGTCGTCTTCGGCGGGTTCTCGGCGGAGTCGCTGGCCGATCGGCTGAACGACATGCGCTGCGAGGTTCTCCTCACGCAGGACGAGAGCTTCAGGCGCGGGACGATCGTGCCGCTGAAGCGAAACGCGGACGAGGCGCTCGAGTCGTGCCCAGGCGTGCGCGCTGTCGTCGTCGGCCAGCGGACACGCGGAGACGTGCCGATGATGCCCGGCCGCGACATCACCTGGAACGAGCTCGTGGACGGCCAGCCGACGGATCCCGCGTCGTGTCCGTGCGAGCCGATGGACGCGGAGGACCTTCTGTATCTCCTGTACACGAGCGGAACGACGGCGAAGCCGAAGGGGATCGCGCACACGACCGCCGGGTACCTCGTCGGCGTCGCGTCGACGCACCACTACATCTTCGACCTGAAGCCGGAGCGCGACGTCTACTGGTGCGCGGCCGACATCGGCTGGGTCACCGGCCACAGCTACATCGTCTACGGGCCGCTCTGCAACGGCGCGACGAGCGTCCTCTACGAGGGGACGCCGGACTTCCCGGACAAGAACCGCTGGTGGGACATCGTCGAGCGCTACAAGGTGACGACCCTGTACACGGCACCGACGGCGATCCGCGCGCACATGAAGTGGGGGCCGGAGCACGCGGCGAAGCACGATCTCTCGTCGCTGCGGCTTCTCGGATCCGTCGGCGAGCCGATCAACCCGGAGGCCTGGATGTGGTACCGCGGGCACATCGGGCTCGACCGCACGCCGATCGTCGACACGTGGTGGCAGACGGAGACGGGAATGATCCTCATCACGCCGCTCCCGGGCGTCACGACGACGAAGCCCGGCTCGGCGACGAAGCCGTTCCCGGGGATCGAGGCCGGTGTGGTGGACGACAACGGCAACGAGGTCGGGCCGGGCGGCGGTGGCTACCTCGTGCTCAAACGTCCGTGGCCGGCGATGACGCGCGGGATCTTCGGCGACGACGCGCGCTTTCGCGCGACGTACTGGGAGCGCTTCCCCGGGCTGTACTTCGCCGGCGACGGGGCGCGCGTCGACGAGGACGGCGACTTCTGGCTCCTCGGCCGGGTCGACGACGTGATGAACGTGTCGGGCCACCGCATCTCGACGATCGAGGTGGAGTCGGCGCTCGTCGATCACCAGAGCGTCGCCGAGGCCGCGGTCTGCGGCCGCGCCGACGCCCTCACGGGCCAGGCGATCGTCGCGTTCGTGACGCTCAAGGGCGGCGAGGAGGGGTCGGTCGAGCGGCTCGAGGAGCTTCGCAACCACGTCGCCGTGAAGATCGGTCCGATCGCGAAGCCCGCGAACATCGTTTTCACACCCGAGCTGCCGAAGACGCGCTCGGGGAAGATCATGCGCCGCCTCTTGCGCGACGTCGCCGAGAACCGGCCGCTGGGCGACACGACGACGCTCGCGGATCCTGCCGTCGTGTCCGAGATCGCCGACCGCGCGGTCACGCAGCCGACCGAGGAGTAGCTCTAGAGAGGCGTCCCGAAGGCGATGTCGTGACCGTCGGGGTCCTGGACGCCGAACTCGCGGAATCCGTGCGGGGCGTCGTAGATCGTGTAGTCGATCGCCGCTCCTCGCTCCTGCACCTCCGCGTAGACGGCGTCGGCATCGTCGACGCGGATGTACACGTTCCACGTCTGGTCGACGATGCGCCAGTTCGGAACGATGCGTTCCGGCTCCTCGCACAGCGCGAGCAGGATCGACGATCCGTCGCGCTGCGCGCTCGCGAAGTTCGGCGGCTCGCCGTACGTCTCGCACGTGAAGCCGAGGTGGTCGCGGTAGTAGGCGACCGAGCGGCCGATGTCGGCGACGAGCAGAACGGGCGAGACTCCCGTCACGCGAGCCATCAGGCCGCGACGAGCGCCGCTCGAAGGCGGCGAGCGTGCGCTCGATGTCGCGCTCGCTCGTGCGCCAGTTCGACACCGACAGCCGGATTGCGGCTCGTCCGTCCCAGCTCGTTCCTGCTCATCCAGGCCTCCCCGCTCGCCTGGACGGCCGCGAGCATCGCGTTCGTCGTCTCGTCGTCGGCGAAGCGGAACAGCACCTGGTTCAGCACGACCTCGTTCGAGCACCTCGCAGCCCGGCGAGCTCGCACGACGCCTGCTGCGAACTGCGCGGGCTCGAGCACACGAGCGCTCGATCAGCTCGGCGACGCCCGACCGGCCGAGTGAGCGAAGCGCTGCGTAGACGGCGAACCCGCGTGCGCGCCGCGAGAACTCGGGCGTCCAGTCCATCTGGTCGCGCGCTGCGTCCGTCCTCGGCCACGAGGTACTCCGCGGTGAGCCGCATCGCGGCGCGGTGGGCGTCCGGATGTGCGACGAACGCGAGCCCGCTGTCGTAGGGGACGTTGAGCCACTTGTGTGCGTCCGTCGCCCAGGAGTCCGCCTGCTCCGAGCCTGACGTCAGGTGAGCGAGCTCGGGGGACGCAGCGGCCCAGAGCCCGAACGCGCCGTCGACGTGCAGCCATGCTCCCGCGTCCGCGCAGAGCGCGGCGATCTCGCTCGAGCGGGTCGAAGGCGCCGGTGTTCACCTCGCCCGCCTGGGCGCAGACGATCGTCGGACCGCTCGCCTCCGCGAAGCGCCTCGTCCAGCGCGTCGCAGCCCGCATGCGACCCTCCCCGTCGACGTCGACACGGACCGTCGCAGCCGTTCCCGAGCCCGAGCAGCCGGAGCGCGCGGTCGATCGTGACGTGGCGCTTTCCGCCGGTGACGACCGCGATCGGCGGAGATCCCGCGAGACCGTCCGACTCGACGTCCCAGCCGACGCGTTCGAGCACCGCGTGCCGAGCGGCCGCGAGACACGTGACGTGTGCCATCTGGCAGCCGGTGACGAAGGAGAACGACGCGGTCGTCGGGATCCCGAGCAGGTCCTTGAGCCACTCGCCTGTCACCTCCTCGACGACAGCCGCCGACGGCCCACCGACGACGAGGCCGGCGTTCTGATCCCAGGTCGAGGTGAGCCAGTCTGCCGCGAGTGCGGCCGGAAGCGCGCCGCCGATCACGAAGCCGAAGTACCGGCCGCTCGGGATTCCGACGACGCCTGGCTCGGCCGCGGCCGACATCGCCTCGATCACCTCGAGCGGATCGAGCGGTGCGTTCGGGGAGTGGCCCTCCGAGGGACGCGCGTAGCTCGTCGACGCTCGCCGCAGGCCGGATCGGGCGCGCGTCGAGTGTGTCGAGGAAGTCGGCGGCGATCTCCGCCGTTCGCCGGAGCAGCTCGCGCTCGTCGGTCACGCGGCGAGCAGCTTCTCGAAGCGCGCCGGGTCGTCGAACGGCCCGACGAGCGCCAGGTAGAGCCGCTTGTCCTCGAAGAGATCCTTCGCGACGCGCTGGACGTCCTCGACCGTCACCAGGTCGAGTTGCCGGAGGAGCTCGTCGGGATCCTCGATCTCGCCCTCGAGCACCTCTCTCCGGAGCCCGTACTGGATCGTCCCCTGCGGGCTCTCGAGGCGAAGCACGAAGCGTCCCTTCGCGTAGCCGCGGGCCTTCTCGAGCTCGTCGGCGGGAACGGGCTCGGAGGCCATCTTGCGCATCTCGCCGAGGATCGTCGTGATCGCCTCGTCCACGCGTTCGACGTCGACGCCGGCGCTCGAGTAGAAGGTGCCGGCGTCCGTGTAGGCCGTGTTTCCCGCGTGCACGTAGTAGCCGAGGCCGCGCTTCTCGCGCACCTCGGTGAAGAGTCGCGACGACATCCCGCCGCCGAGCACGACCGCGAGCAGCTGGAGCGCGTAGCGGTTCGGATGTCCGATCGGGTAGCCGCGCACACCGAGAATGAGGTGCGCCTGCTCGGAGGCCTTCGTGTGCAGCAGGACGGGCGAGGAGTCCGGCGGAAGCTCGACGTCCGGGGCCTGGCCGGTCTCACGCGGCCTCGATGCCACCCAGCAGCTCCTCGAGCCGGTCGGTCAGCCCGTCGCCGATCCGGCCGCCGATCCCGACGACCATGCGCTCGGCGCGGTACCACTTGTCGAGGTACGAGGTGAACGTCTCGCGCGTCGCCCCCTCGACCGTCTCGCGCGTCCCGATGATGTCCCAGCCGAGCGGCTGATCCGCGTACAGGAGCCTGTCGTAGACATTCCCGACGTAGCGCTGCGGCGTGTCGAGGTACACGTTCATCTCCTCGAGGATCACGCCCTTCTCCTTCGTGATCTCCGCCTCGTCGAAGCGCGAGTGGAGGAGCATGTCGGCGAGGACGTCGAGCGCGATGTCGCGTGTCTCCGACCCGCAGCGGACGTAGTAGCCGGTGAGCTCCTTGCCCGTGAAGGCGTTGAACTCGCCGCCGATCGCGTCGATCTCGGTCGAGATCGTGCGCGCGGTCGGACGCCGCTCCGTGCCCTTGAAGAACATGTGCTCGGCGAAGTGCGCGATGCCCTTCGACTCGGGCGTCTCGTAGCGCGATCCTGCCGCGAGCATCACGAAGCACGACACCGATCCGACCTGCGGGAACGGCGCGGTCACGACGCGAATCCCGTTGCCCAGCGTCGTCTTCTCGAAGATGGCCACGGCGTTCGATGGTATAGACACGCTTCGTGCCCGGACAGCTGACCCGAAAGGCCATCGCCCAGCAGCCCGAGTGGCTTCGGGAGGTGCCCGAGCGGGTCGGCGATCGCCGGCTGCCCGAGGGCTCGCGCGTCCTGTTCACCGGCTGCGGCACGTCGTACCACGCGGCCCTCGCGTGCGGTCGCGCTGC
The DNA here is from genome assembly GCA_963820635.1 of uncultured Gaiellaceae bacterium. Classification (GTDB taxonomy): domain Bacteria; phylum Actinomycetota; class Thermoleophilia; order Gaiellales; family Gaiellaceae; genus GMQP-bins7. Next base: position 993,691 of record CAWGAN010000002.1, read on the forward strand.
GCAGGCGCTCGAGATCGTTCTCGGGAACGCGCCCGAGGCCGACGTCCTCGTCGCGATCTCGCACGAAGGCGGGACCGCGCTGACGCTCGAAGCGGTGCGCGGGTTCGCGGGCGAGACGTGGTTGATCACCGGCGCGTCGGAGAGCGCGCTCGCGAAGGCCGTCGATCACGTCGTCGTGGCGACTCCCGCGATCGAGGAGAGCTACTGCCACACGTCCAGCTACACGGCCGCGGTCGCGGCCGGACGAGCGCTCCAGGGGGAGGACATCGCCGGTCTCGCAGCGCAGGTCTTCCGCGAGCTCGATGCCGAGCCGCTCGGAGCGTCGGATCACGATCGCTTCGTCGTCGCGGGCGCAGGGCGCGACGCGGCGACGGTGCTCGAGGCCGTGCTCAAGCTCCGCGAAGGTGCGCATGTCGCCGCCGAGGCGCACCACACCGAGCAGCTCCTGCACGGTCACCTGGCAGCGATCGATCCTTCGGTGCGCTGCTTCGTCCTCGAAGGAGTGGATCGTGCTGCGGAGCGCGCACTCGACGCCATGCGTGCGCTCGGCGAGCTCGGCTGCGACGCGCTCCTCGTGCCGACGACGCACCCGGTCGTCGACATCGTCCGCTTTCAGCAGCTCACGTGCGATCTCGCGGAAGCGCGCGGGATCGATCCGGACCTGATCCGCTGGGACGAGGATCCGTGGGATCGCGCGCGCAAGGCCCAGGTGGACAGGCGGGTGTCAGTCTACCCCGGCCGTTCTCCGATCCGTAAGCCGGTACACGAACCGAAGTGCTTGCCAGCGCTCGTCGATCGAGCAGCTCTTGTTGTCGACGAGCCCGTGCGCGAGGCCGATCTCCTGAACCGCCTCGAAGGTGAGGTCGCCGTCGATCTTCGCCGCTTTCTTGGGCCAGGCGATCCAGAGACCGTCTGCGGGGTCGAGCGTCGTCTTCAACGACTCGAAGCGCTGCTCGAGCTGCTCGCGCGTCGTGGTGAAGAACACGACGACTCCGGCACCCGGCTTCGCGCCGAGCTTCTGCGAGAGCGGCGTGCCCGAGTAGTCCTTACCTGCCATGCCAGGCTGCGAGGAGCGCCGCCTCGCGGTCCGCAGTCAGCCCGACGCCGTCGACCGTCTCGGCGTGCGCGAGAGTGGCGCGGATCGTCTCCTCCACCGCCCTGAACGCAAGGCCCGCGTCGAGTCGCTCGCCCGACGTCGACGCGGTCCGCGGCAGCGAGCGCCGGGTCGGCAAGCCAGAGCGGAAGCTCCATCCACTCGCCGACCTCCTGCTCCAGGAGAAACTCGTCGGTGACCCACGTCGGTCGCGCGTCGCTCGATGTGACCGCGCGACAGCTCTCGAGCAGTTCCGAGAATGCGATTCCGGGATGAGTGGCGTTGTATGTGCCGCCCTCCTGCGCCTCGCAGAGCGTGACCGTCCACTCGGCGAGGTCGCGCACGTCGATCACCTGCGTGGGGCGTTCGGGCGGGCCGGGTGCGAGAACCTCTCCGCCCCGAGCGACGCGATGAGGCCAGTAGGTGAAGCGGCCGGTGGGATCGTGTGGCCCGACGATGAGCCCCGGGCGAACGACGAGCGCCCGCGCGCCGAACACGTCGCGGACGGCGCTCTCGCAGAGCGCCTTCAGCGCGCCGTAGCTCTCGTTCGTCACCTCGTCGTCGGACAAGTCGCCGAGCTCGGCGAGCGAGCTCTCCTCGTTCGCAGGAACGCTGAAGTCCGCGTACACGGAGATGCTCGAGATGAAGCAGTAGACGTTCGATCCCGCCAGCACCTCGGCCGACGCCCGGACGTCGCGCGGGAGGTAGCCGCACGTGTCCACCACCGCGTCCCAGTCGCGACCTCTGAGCCCGTCGAGTCCTTCCTTCCGATCGCCGACGATTCGCTCGAGCTCCGGATAGAGCTCCGGGTTCGTCGTGCCGCGGTTGAAGAACGTCAGCTCGTGGCCGCGTTCGAGCGCTGCGTCCGCGATCGCACGCCCGAGGAACCTCGGCCCGCCGAGGAGAAGGAGCTTCACGCGAGGGCGGCGAGCCCGTCGAGCAGGCGGTCGACCTCGTCCTCGGTGTTGTAGTGGACGACGCCGGCGCGGACGGCACCGTCGGAGAGCCCGAGGTGCTTCATCGTCTCGACCGCGTAGTAGTCGCCGTGCCAGACCGCGATCTCACGCTCGGCGAGGAAGACCGCAACCCGCTCGGCGCTGTGCCCCGGGACGTTGAAGCAGAAGGTGGGAACGCGTCCTTCCATGCCGCGGATCCCGTACAGCTCCACGCTCTCCGGGAGCCCGGCGAGGAAGCGCTCGCCCAGCGCACGCTCGTGCGAGAGCATCGCGTCCCAGCCGAGCGAGGCCATGTAGTCGACGGCCGCGACGAACCCCGCGAGGAGCTCGTGCTGACTCGTGCCGAGCTCGAACCGGTGTCCGACCGGCTCGTTCGCCGCGGGCCGCACTTTGTAGGCGCGCCAGGACTCGAGCAGCTCCCTCTTTCCGAACGCGAGTCCCATGTGCGGCCCGAAGTACTTGTACGGCGAGCAGATGAGCACGTCCACGTCCCAGGCCGAGACGTCGATCGGGCCGTGCGGCGCGTAGTGGACGGCATCTGCCCACGCGAGCGCGCCGACGGAATGCGCGAGCTCGACGACGCGGCGAACGTCGGGCGCCGTGCCGACCGAGTTCGCCGCGACCGGAAACGCCACGACCCGCGTTCGGTCGGAGAGCTTCGCCGCGATGTCGTCATAGTCGAGCGCGAGGTCGTCGGTCACGCCCGCCACGTGAACCACGAGCCCGAGATCATGCGCCAGCTCGAGCCACGGGGAGACGTTCGCATCGTGGTCGAGCGCGGTCACGACGATCTCGTCGCCGGGCTGGAGCGTTCGCGCGAAAGCGCGCGTTAGCAGGAAGTTCAGGGCAGTCATGCTCTGACCGAACGCGGTCTCTCCCGCCGAGCAGCCGAGGAACGATGCGGCCTTCTCGTGCGCCAGCTCGACGAGCTCGGTCGTCCGCCGGCTCGTCTCGTACGGCGCGCCGATGTTCGCGTTGTCCTCGCGCAGGTAGCGCGAGATCGCGTCGATGACCTCGTCGGGGCACTGTGTTCCTCCCGGCCCGTCGAAGAACGCGAGTCGGCGGTCGAGCGCGGAGAAGCGCGCGCGTACGGCTGCGATGTCGAGCGCGGTGGTGCTCACAGGACCTCCTGGCCGTTGACGATCCAGCGATGACGCGGGTCTTGCAGTCAGCGAGTTCGAGACGAAGCAGCCGTGCTCTGCCTTGGCGACGAGATCCTGCAGAGCTGCAGGCTTGGGCGCAGGGGCGATGTCCACCTCGAGCGTCGTCTCGATGGCGACGAACGCGTGGAGCCCGTCCTCGCGCTTCGCCACCGTGCCGTGCGCGCTGCCCGCGCCGGCCGAGTCGAGCCCGGCGCGCCGCGCCGAGTGGTCCATGCTCGCGAGCGTGCAGCGCACGAGCCCGGCGAGCACGAGGTGCTCCGGCCACCACTCGGCCTCTCGCGGAAGGGCGCTCCCGCCAAGCGCGCTGCGCGCGTCACCAGCCCGATCGACCGTGATGTCGAAGTGGAGCACGCGGGGGCGGGTGGGCACGTGTCGAGCCTACCCCCGTCGTCCGGACCATGGCCTAGCCTGCCGCCGAATGGAGCGACTCCGGACGCTCAGCGAGGCGGAGTGCTACGAGCGCTGCTACGGCTGGCGCCACACCGAGGACGCGGTGAAGCTGCTTGCCGCGAGGGCATACGGCAGCGGAGGCGGAGGACGTCGGCGAGAAGCTCCGCATGCTGCTCGAGCTGCGCCTCGACGCGCGCGAGCCCGAAGCGGCCTGACCGACTCTGCGGTTCCCGATGTGCTCGCGCCAGGCGTGCGCATCGTGTTCTGCGGCATCAACCCCGGACGCGTCAGTGCTGCAGCACACGCTCCCTTCGCGAATCCCCGAAACGACTTCTGGCGCCTCCTCCACGCTGCCGGGTTCACGTCGCGACTCCTCGAGCCGCACGAGTTTCGCGAGCTTCTCGCGTTCGGGATCGGCCTGACGAACGCGGCTCGCCGGACGACGCGCGGATCGAGCGACCTTCGCGCCGCCGACTTCGCCGGCTCGCGGGAGCGACTCGAGAGAATCGCCGCCGAGTTGGAACCGCAGGTCATCGCGTTCGTCGGCAAAGCCGCGTACCAGGGGACGTTTCGCGAACCCGCCGCGCACGGCCTGCAGGAGAGGGAGCTCGGTGAGACGTCCCTCTTCGTCGCTTCCGTCGACGTCACCAGCGAACGCCGCCGTCTCGTGGGGCGAGCGGCTCCGCTGGTTTCGTGTGCTCCGCGAGCTCGTGGGCTAGAGGCGGTACTCGGTGTGCGCTGTCAGCCCTCGAAGCGATTCGTGATCGGCGTGCGCCGGTCGCGCCCGAAGGCCTTCGGGCGCAGCTTCACGCCCGGCGGCGCCTGGCGGCGCTTGTACTCGGCCCGGTCGACGAGCGAGATAGCCCGCTCGACCACCGCAGCGTCGAACTCCTCGGCGAGCTCCTCGCGCGAGCGATCCTCTTCGACGTACGCCTCGAGCACGGGATCGAGGGCGTCGTACGGAGGGATCGAGTCGGAGTCGCGCTGGTCGTCGCGAAGTTCCGCGCTCGGCGCCCGCTCGATCGTGCTCCGCGGAACGACGTCGCGGCCAGCGCGGTCGTTGAGATGCTCCGCGAGGCGGTACACGTCCGTCTTGAACACGTCCTTCAGGAGCGCGAAGCCGCCGACCATGTCCCCATAGAGCGTCGAGTACCCGACCGCGAGCTCCGACTTGTTCCCGGTCGAGACGACGAGCCAGCCGTACGTGTTCGAGAGCGCCATGAGGAGCACGCCGCGAACCCGTGCCTGCAGGTTCTCGGCGGCCAGGCCCGCGAGTCCGCCATCGATCTCGGTCGCGAGCGTGTCGTGGAACGCGCCGACGATCGTCTCGATCGGAATCTCGCGAAACGTGCAGCCGAGTGACTCGGCGAGGGCGCGCGCGTCGCTCCTCGTGTCGTCGGAGCTGTAGCGCGACGGCATGGAGACGCAGTGCACGCGCTCGGAACCGAGCGCCTCCGCGCACAGTGCCGCGGTGACGGCCGAGTCGATGCCCCCCGAGACGGCGACGACGACCTCGGAGAATGCGTTCTTCTCGACGTAGTCGCGCAGGCCGAGCATTAGCGCCCTGTGCATCTGCTCGAGCTTCGGCGCGAACGGCGTGACCGACCCGGGCGCCACGTCGGTGTGCTCGGTGGGTGCGTCGAGCTCGATCACCTGAACATCCGGGGCGCGCTCGCGCGAGCGGTCGAGCTCGCGGCGGCGCGCATCACGGAGGCGTCGGCCGAGCGCGTCCGTCGGATCGACGTCGACGACGAGGAGGTGCTCTTCGAACCCCGGCGCCCGCGCGACCACCGCGCCGGAATCGTCGAGCACGACCGAGTGACCGTCGAACACGAGCTCGTCCTGGCCGCCGACGAGGTTGCAGAAGGCGAGGTACGCGCTTGCGTCGCGCGCACGCGTGACGAGCATCTCTTCGCGTTCCTCGGCCTTCCCGACATGGAACGGCGACGCCGAGAGATTGACGATGAGCTGTGCTCCCGCGAGAGCGAGGTCGGTCGCGGGTGGCCCGGGCTGCCAGACGTCCTCGCAGATCGTGATTCCGACGGAGGCTTCGCCGAGACGGAGGACGACGAGGTCGCGTCCCTCCGCGAAGTACCGGTGCTCGTCGAAAACGCCGTAGTTCGGAAGGAAGTGCTTGCGATAGACGGCCTGTACGCGGCCACCGGCGCAGACAGCACAGGCGTTCGCGAGATCGCGGTCGAACCACGGCGTCCCGACGAGTGCCACGATGCCGTCGGTCGCAGCGGCGATCTGCTCCAGGGACGCGCGAGCGGCGCGTACGAATCCGGGCCGGAGGAGGAGATCCTCGGGCGGGTAGCCGGTGGTGGCGAGCTCGGGATAGACGACGAGCTCTGCCCCCGCCGCGCGGGCCTCGCCAAGCGACGCAAGGATCTTCGCGCGATTGCCATCGAGGTCGCCGACGACCGTATTCAGCTGTGCGAGCGCGATTCTCAGGGTTTTCGCCTCACAGTCACAAACCGAGTGTAGTCGGTAGCCTGACGCCGATGCAGATCACGTTTCCGCGGCACTTCCGTGGGCCGTCGACCTCGGCCAACGGAGGCTACGCGTGCGGTCGACTGGCCGCGTTCGTCGACGCCGGCGAGGTCGAGGTGACCCTGCGCCTGCCGCCGCCACTCGATCGGCCGCTCTCGGTCGAGCGCGACGGTGACGGCGTCCGCCTCCTCGACGGCGAGGCGCTCGTCGCCGAGGCTCGACCCGCTCCGGTGCAGCTCGACGTGCCCGCTCCGGTCTCGCTCGACGTCGCCGGGGAGTCGCGCGAGAGACATGTGCGCGGTTGGATCTCCGACTTCGGCGAGTGCTTCGTCTGCGGGAATCGCGAGGACGGGCTCGACCTGCGCGTCGGCCCGGTCGCCGGTCGCGAACCGCTGCACGCATCTCCGATCGCGCTCCCCGAGGCGCTCCCGGAGCTGGTCTGGGCAGCGATCGACTGCCCTGGCGCCTACGCGGTCGGCGCGGAGGGCCGTGGCGACATCGTTCTCGGACGCATGACAGCGCGCGTCCACCGCGTCCCGGATGCCGACGAGCCGTGCGTCGTCACGTCGTGGCCTGTGGGCGAGGACGGCCGCAAGCTCTTCGCCGGCACTGCGCTCTTCTCGGAGGACGGCGAGCTCCTCGCGGTCGCCAGGCAGATCTGGATAGCGCCTCGCGCCTCGTAAGCTAGCGCGGGGTCAGCGCGAGGAGCAGGCCGCCGTCGTCGTCGTACGCGGGGAAGAAGTCGATGACGACGCGCTTCTCGATCCCGGCGCTGGTGCGGATCTCGAGCTCCTGGCCCATCTTGCGCACGCCCCACTCGCGGACGACCTCGATCGGTGCCGAATCGGAGAGCGCGAGTGCCTCGACGACCTCGCGGCCGATGAGGTCGGCGTCGCGGTAACCCGTCAGCTCGAACACTCCGCGCCCGGCCGCGAGTACCCGCGCGTTCCGGTCGCACACGACGAAGCCGGTCTCGGGCGCCGGGTAGTAGTCCTCGAGCAGCTCGTAGAGGAATCCGAAGGCGCAGCTCCGGCATTGGAGGGCCTGCGTGGAGAATCCGTCGTAGCCGTCGAGGTCGACGGAGCGCTCCTTGCAGTTCGGGCAGATGAAGAAGGGCATGCCGTCGCAGGGTAGGGGACGGTGCGGTTCAATCCGCGTTACGGGTACGTCAACGGCGGAGGCGAATCGCGTTCAGATCGTCTGCGGCGATGTCACCGGCTCGAGCGATGAGGTCTTCGATGTCGTCGTGCTCCGCGTGGATGTAGCGGCCAGCGAGCGCGTCGGCTCGGCCCGACGCGAGCACCCGGACGAGCTGCGGTGCGAGCTCGGGCGGCGTCCACGGGAGATCGTCGCCGTACCGGTTCGTCAGCTCGGTCCGGACGAGACCTGGGCTGAAGTGGAAGACGGGGATGCGGCCGGCCAGCTCGTTGGCGAGCGTCTCGCCGTAGCGGCAGACGGCTGCCTTGCTGGTCGCGTAGGCCGTGGATTGCGTACCCGGCAGGTACGCGGCGCCGCTTCCCGTGATGACGATGCGACCTCGACCTCGTCGAGCATGCGCGGGATGACGGAGCGAGTGGAGAGATGCACGCCGAGCACGTTGACCTCCTGCACGCGCCACCAATCGTCCACGGGCATGTCCCAGCTCGCCAGGTCGGGGGCTCCCATCCCGGCATTGGCGACGAGGAGCTCGATCGGCCCGAGCTCCCGTTCGGTCGCCTCCACCCAGCTCCCGACGTCGCCCGCGCTCGCGACGTCTCCGATCAGCGCGAGCCCGTCGATGTCGGCTGCGACGGCGTTCACCTGCTCTGCCGTCCGCCCGTGACCGCGACTCTCATGCCGGCATCGGTGAGCTCGCGGGCGATCGACGCGCCGATCCCGCGCCCGCCTCCGGTGACGAGCGCGACGCCTTCGAGCTGATCAGCTGGCACGTGCGATCTCCTCCAGGGCTTCGGGGTTCTCGAGGGTGGACAGGTCGCCGGGATCATGCCCGAGAGCGCGCGCGCGAACGGCTCGGCGGACGATCTTCGCGCTGCGCGTCTTCGGCAAGGCCGTGACGAACACGACCCGATCGGGGGCGAACGCCTTCCCGAGCTCGTGCCGCGACGACGGCAGAGACCTCCTCGTCCGTCACGTCGGCGCCCGGAGCGAGAACGCAGTAGAGCCACGCCACCTCGCCCTTCACCTCGTGCGGCACCCCGATCGCCGCAGCTTCGGCGACCGCGGGATGTGTCACCGCCGCCGACTCGAGCTCGGCAGGCCCGATCCGCTTGCCCGCGATGTTGAGCGTGTCGTCCGAGCGGCCGTGGAGGAACCAGTAGCCGTCCTCGTCGACGGACGCCCAGTCCCCATGCGTCCACACGCCGGGAAAGCGGCGCCAGTAGGTCTCGAGGTAGCGCTCCGGATCGCCCCAGATCCCGCGGGTCATTCCCGGCCAGGCACGCTTGCACACGAGCTCGCCGACCTCGCCGCGGAGCGGCCGACCGTCGTCGCCGAACACGTCCATGTCCTCGCCGAGCGCAGGGAACCCGACGGACACGGGCTTCGTCGGGCGCCAGCATCGTCACCGACAGGAAGCACGCGCCCACCTCGGTTCCGCCCGAGCAGTTCACGATCGGGATCCGCCCTGCACCGCAGACCTGCTCGTCGAGCCAGTCGTACGGGCCACGGTTCCACGGCTCGCCCGTCGTGACGACACACCGCAGCGAGGAGAGGTCGGCGCCGGGCTCTCCATGCGGGATGAGCGCCCGGACGAGCGTCGGCGAGACGCCGAGCATCGTGACGCTCTCGCTCGGCGACGATCTGCCACACGCGGTCGTGGGGGCGGTCCGGCGCACCCTCCATGAACACGATCGTCGCGCCGCAGGCCATGGCGCCGACCACGGTCCACGGACCCATGATCCAGCCCATGTCGGTCGCGAAGAGGACGCGATCGCCGGCGCGGAGATCCGCCTGGTACGCGGTCTCGCGCGCGATCGAGAGGAGGAAGCTGGCCTGGACGTGCAGCGCTCCCTTCGGCTTGCCCGTCGTGCCGGACGTGTAGGCAAGGAGGTACGGCGCCTCGCTCTCGACGGCGACTGCCTCGAGCTCTCCCAGGCTGTTCCGCCGACGGCGTCTTCCCACCACGAGTCGCGGCCCGTCGTCATCGGGCAGTCGACGCCGGCTCGTCTCCAGACGAGCACGCGTTCGACACTCGGGGCGTCTGCGAGCGCCTCGTCGAGCACCGCCTTCATCGGGACGACCTTCCCGCGCCGGTACGACGCGTCGGCGGTGAGAACGAGCTTCGCGCCCGCGTCGGCGAGCCGCGACGACACCGCCGGGCCTGCGAACCCGGAGAAGATCGGCACCTGCACCGCCCCGATGTGCGCGCACGCATGCGATGCGATCGCAGCCTCGGGTGCCATCGGCAGGAACGTGCCGACAACGTCGCCCTCGCCGATGCCGAGCTCGCGGAGCGCCTCGGCGAGACGGCGAACCTCGTGCGAGACCTCGGCCCACGTCAGCGAGCGCCGCTCGCCGTCTTCCGGCACCCACACCGCCGCCTCGCGGTCGGGGGTCTCGGACGCCCACCGGTGGACGCACGCGTTCGCGATGTTGAGCCGCGCGCCGACGAACCACGTCGTCCACTCGATGCCGCGGGTGTCGTCGAGCACGGCGTCCCAATCCCGAGCGAACGGGATCCCGAGGTCGCTGACAACGGCACGCCAGAACCGATCGGGCTCGTCGATCGACACGCGATGCAGCTCCTCGTACTCCGAGCAGCCAAGCGATCGAGCAAGCCGCGCAATGTTCGCCGAAGCAAGCTGTTCCTCGCTCGGCGTCCACGTGAAGCCTGACGACATGTCCGACGATCTTCGCAGAGCCGCTGATCACCCAGTCCGCTCGAGGGCCGAAGGGCGATTTACTCGCCCGTAGGCCAGCAGCGGCTCGTCAGTGCACGGCGCAGAGGGAAGGGGGGCCCGCGGGGGGAAACCGCAGGTTTCCCCCACGAACGAAAACGCCCCCGGCTGCGGCTCCGGGGGCGTTTCCCGTTCGAGGCGACCCCTTCCCGGGGAGGCGAGCCGGCGAATCGTGGCTCTGCGGCCCAGCCACGCTCATCCTGCGCCCGCCTGCATCCGGCGGTGGTGCCCGCGCATCCGATCTGGCGTCCGATCGTCTGCGGTGTGGGCCTGACTATAGGAGTCTCGTCCGTGAAAGTCAAGTAGCCAGGTCAAGTGATTTGGGCTAGCCTTACTTCACTCGAAAGCGGTATCAGCACATCCCCCGCACGGGGGAGCGCGAGAGGAGCGCGATCCGGATTGACTGAAGTGGGCATGTACGAGACCGCCACGCCGCTCGCGCCGACGACGACGGGCGCTCGCCTCGGCGAGCGTGTCCGCGCGCTCCGCGTGTCTGCGGGCCTGACGCAGACGCAATTGGCCGGTGACGCGCTTCTCGAAGGAGTACATCAGCCAGATCGAGCGCGGAAAGACGCGTCCGACCGAATCCACCGTCGCCTGGCTGGCCGATCGGCTCGGCGTCGATCCGGTCCTCCTCTCGTCCGGGATCTCGACGGAAGACAGCGCGAAGCTCGAGGCCTCTCTCACTCGCGCCGAGGCGTTGTCGGCCGCGCAGCAGTACGACGACGCTGTCGAGGCGTATCGCCAGATCCGTCCGAGCGTGGAGGGCACGGCAACTCGATCGCTCGAGCTTCGCCTGCTCACCGGCGAAGCCTGGGCTCTGCAAGAGGTCGGCCAGGTGAAGGAAGCGATCGAACTGCTGCTGCGAGCACGCGAGCTCGTGGAGCGCGACGGCTCCTCGGAGCTCGATCTCGCAGACGTCCTCTACCGGCTCGCGGTCTGTCGCTACAAGCTCTCGAGCGTGTCGACCGCGATCGCGCTGTTCGACGAGGCACTTTCGCTCGCCGAGCGTTCGAGTCTGCCGTGCGACCTGCTCCGCTCGGAGATCCTGCAGCGGCGCTCGCGCTGTCACCGCCGGCTGCGTGACTACGTCGCCGCTCATGACGACGTCGAGCGAGCGCTCGAGCTGGCGCAGGAGCTGGGCGACCGCGCAGCGATCGCCAACGCGTACTTCCAGGCTTCGCTCGTAGCGCAGCGGCAGGGCCACTACGTTCTTTCGCGCAGCTACGCGCAGCGGGCGAAGGAGCTCTACCAGCAGCTGAACGACGAGCGCAACGTCGGACGGCTCCTACTGATGCTCGGGGGTCTGACGCTCCTCCTGGGAGACGAGGAGAACGCCGTCGAGCAGCTCAAGGCGTCCTACTCGAGGGCGCTCGACACCGATTCTCCCGCGGACGCCGCACAGGCGCTCGAGGGGATTGCCCGGGTTCATCTGAACCGGGGTGAGTACGACCAGGCAGAGGGTCTCGCGCGGAACGCGCTCGAGCTTCTGGACGGTCGGGAGGACTACCTCCACGAGGTCTGTCCCTCGCAGCTCGTACTGGGGCGAGCGTTGCTGGAGCGAGGACGACTGGACGAGGCGGAAGAGTGCTTCCGGGCGGCTGACGCGGCTGCAGAGCAGCTGGCGTCGATCAGCCACCGGACGGAGGCGTGGGTTGCACTGGGAGACCTCGCGGCACGCCGTGGTTCGGACCGCGAGGCGGCACGTCTCTACCGGAACGCCGCCGAGGCGCTCCAGGAAATCCGCTTCTAGCCGAAAGGAGGTCGCCATGAAGCCGAGACTCATGCTCCTGCTGGTCAACCTGGCGCTGCTGGCTGCGTGGCTCGGGCAGCTGGGGTTCTCCCGCTCCTGGCCTGACGGGAACTAACACCCGCGGGGCTACACTCGGGCGCGTATGCGCTCCGCCGCGGCACTGACTGCACTGTCGTGCCTGCTCCTCGTCGGCTGCGGCGGATCCGACTCGGAGCCGTCGACCGACCCCGGAGCGGGTGCGACGCTCGAGGAGCTGTGGCGTGCACCTGGCGACGACGTGGCGGTGATTCCGGGCACGGAGAACTACGAGCCCGGCGACGTGCGCGTCTCGTTCCTCGTCGTCGATGCCGAGGGCGCGCTCGTCGCGCTTCCGACGGCGCGCGTCTGGGTGGCGGACGGCCTCGAGTCGGCCCCGTTTCTCGAGACCGAGGCGAAGCTCGAGCGGATCGGGATTCCCGGCGGTGACGAGGCCGACGCGACGCACATCTACGTCGCGACGCTCCGGCTGCCCCGCGCCGGCAAGTACTGGTTCGTCGCGGAGCCAGATGGTGGCGCCGAGAAGGTGCAGGCGCTCGGAAACGTCGTCGTGGCCAAGCAGGACGCGCCACCTGACGTCGGCGACGCCGCCGTCGCGTCGAAGACGCCGACGCTCGCGTCGACGGGAGGGAATACGGCTGCGCTCACGACGCGAACACCGCCGGACGAGACCCTCCTTCGACATTCGGTCGCCGACTCGCTCGCCGCGAACGTGCCGTTCGTCGTGACGTTCTCGACCCCCAAGTTCTGCTCGAGCCGGACGTGTGGCCCGGTCGTCGACGTCGTCGAGGAGGTGTCGCGACGCTTCGAGGACGACGGGATTCGCTTCATCCACGTCGAGGTGTTCGAGGACAACGACCCGGCCAAGGGCTTCAACCGCTGGATGCAGGAGTGGAAGCTGCCGACCGAGCCGTGGACGTTCCTCGTTGGCGCCGATGGAAAGATCGCGGCGCGGTTCGAGGGGACGGTCTCGGTGAACGAGCTCGAGCAGGCGGTTCGCGAGAAGCTCGCTGCCCAGCTAGTACGCGTCGCCGAGGCGCTCGACGACGATGTTGGGGACGCGCGCCATCGGGCTCAGGGACAGCACGGCGCGCACGAGCGCGACGATGTCGTCGGTCGAGATCTGCTCCTCGTCCGGAAGTCCTGTCCACTCGGTCATCCGGGTCGCGACGAATCCCGGCGAGATGGCCGTCGCACGGATGCCGTGCTCGGCCTCCTCGCGGTTCAGCGAGCTCGTCCAGGCGATGAGCGCCGCCTTCGTCGTGCCGTAGACGGCGAGCCCTGGCGTCGGAATCGTTCCGGCGATCGAGGCGAGCGTGATGATCTGGCCCCGCGTTTCGCGTAGTAGCGGCAGGGACTCACGTGTGATCACGAGCGTTGCCCGCAGGTTCACGTCGAGCTGCAGGTCGATCTTCTTGGTCTCCTGCTCCGCGAACGATCCGCCGATGCCGATGCCGGCGCAGTTCACGAGGACGTCCATGCCGCCGTGGCGTTCGGCGTGTGCGGCGACGACGCGCACGCACTCGTCGGCGTCGCCGAGGTTGGCTGGTACGGCAAGCGCGTCGAGCTCCGCAGCGGCCGCCTCGAGCGGCTCGGGTCGCCGTGCCGCGAGCGTGAGCTCGTATCCGTCCGCGCGCAGCGCGCGAGCGATCGCCAGCCCGATTCCCGACGATCCACCAGTCACGAGCGCCGACTTCACGGCGCGAGTCTATGGATCAGACCGCTAGCGGCAGTCAGCGACTGGTCGCTGGGCCGAAGGGCGATTCACTCGCCCGTAGGCCAGCAGCGCTCGAGTCAGTCGCTGCGCAGAGGAAGGGGGGCACGCGGGGGAAACATCGTTTCCCCCCGCGAACGAAGTGCGGCCGCCGAGGGGGCGGCGGCCGCGGTGTCAGGGGAGGGGAGAAGGGATTGGATCTCTCCGTGGGCCGTGTTCGGCTCTCCCGCGCGATCTCCTTCCGTACAGTGTTCGGCGTGGAGACCGTCGAGCTCACGACGCTCGCGCGCGCCGGAGGTTGCGCGGCGAAGTACTCGGCTGCGCGTCTCGAGACGCTTCTCGCAGGGCTCCTCCCGGCCGACGCCGAGGATCTACTCGTCGGTCTCGATCCTGCCGACGATGCCGCGGTCTACCGCCTGGACGACGAGCGGGCGATCGTGTTCACGGTCGATTTCTTCCCGCCGCTCGTCGACGATCCGCGAACGTTCGGCGCCATCGCTGCGACGAACGCTCTGAATGACGTGTACGCGATGGGCGGCGCGCCGCTTCTGGCGCTCTCGGTCACCGCCTTTCCGGAGGAGCTACCCGTCGAGGTGCTCGGCGAGGTCCTTGCCGGCGCCGAGGAGCGCGTTCGTGCCGCTGGCGCGATTCTCGCGGGTGGCCATACGATCCGCGACACCGAGCCGAAGTACGGGCTCGCGGTCGTCGGCCTGGTGCATCCGGAGCGGATCTGGCCGAAGGCCGGGGCGCGCCCGGGTGACGTCCTCTTCCTCACGAAGGCGCTCGGTACCGGCCTCGTGCTGCAGGCACAGCGGGATGGAATCGCGCCCCCGGGCGCACTCGAGGCAGCCGTCGACTCCATGATCGAGCTGAACCGCTCGGCCGCGGACGCCATCCGACCATTCGAGCCCAACGCGGTCACCGACGTGACGGGGTTCGGCCTGCTCGGGCACGCATACGAGCTCGCGTCCCGAAGCGGCGTGCGGGCCGTGATCGACGCTGGGGCCATGCCCGCGCTTCCCGCAGCGCTCGAGCTCGCGGGCGAGGGTGTGAGGACCGGCGGCGACGGCCGCAACCGGGAGTACGCAGGTCCGCACGTCGAGAGTCACGCGACCGCTGCGTACGAGGCGCTCGCCTACGATCCGCAGACCGCCGGGGGCCTGCTCGTATCGATGCCCGGCGAGCGGGCCCCCGTCCTCGAAGCGACCCTCGCGTCGCACGGCCTCGTCGGCGCGCGGATCGGCCGCATCGAGGAAGGATCGGGAGTCCTCCTCAACTAGTGGCCGTCGCCGTCGCCCGAGCCCGATCGATCTCGGCACGGACGTTCCTCCGGATCGCTCTTGCATCGTGTCTCGTGCTGTTCGTCGTGATCACGTCGGGCGCGTTCGTCCGCCTCACCGGCTCGGGGCTCGGCTGTGAGAACTGGCCGAGCTGCGGATCCAGGCCGTACCCGGAGCAGGGCTTCCACGCATTCGTCGAGTTCGGCAACCGCATGGTCGCCCTCGTCGGGATCGTGCTCACGCTCGCGACGTGGCTGACCTCGCGTTGGACGAGTGGCCTCTCCGGCTGGGGACGGTGGGCCGCGCTCGGTGCCTTTCTCGTCGCGATCGCGCAGATCCCGATGGGTGGCATCACCATTGCCCTCGATCTCCACCCGCTCGCTGTCATGACGCACTTCCTGCTCGGACTCGCGGCGCTGGGACTGGCGCTGATCGCAGTGCTCGAGGCCTGGAGCCTGCGTGACGGGCTGGCTCCTCCTGCGGGAGCGAGCTGGCTCAGGATGATCGTGACCTGGGTGGGCCTCCCTGCCTGCATGGCCCTGGTCGTGACGGGAGCGGTCGCGACGGCCTCAGGGCCTCATCCGGGATCGAGCGAGGACGTCGAGCGGCTCGGTCTCGGGATCGTCGACACCGTGTACGTGCACGTCCGGGTCGCGGCGGTCTTCGGCATCGGCGTTCTCGTCGTCGGCTGGTTCCTACGACGCCTGCGCGTCGAGTACCCCGGCCTCTTCAGAATCTGGATCGGCCTGCTGGCGGTGCTCGTCGCGCAGGCGATCCTCGGTGAGGTGCAGTACCGAAATGCGCTGCCGTGGGGTCTCGTCCTCGTGCACGTCGTTCTGGCGAGTGCCATCTGGGCCTTCAGCCTGGCCCTGGCCTTCGCGCTCTGGCGCCCGCCCGCGCCGCTGAGACGTCAGTAGGCTTTCTCGGGTGGCTCGCGAGCTCAGAATGCACGAGCGCCCGGCGACCCTCGAGCGACCGGTTCTGATCGGAGCGTTCCGCGGGTGGAACGACGGCGGCCAGGCCGCGACGCTCGCAGCCGGCTATCTCGCACGGCTGTGGGGAGCTCGGAAGTTCGCGGACATCGACCCGGAGCTGTTCGTCGACTTCCAGGCGACGCGGCCGATGGTCTCGCTGGAGGACGGGCGCACGCGGAAGATCGAGTGGCCGGAGAACACGTTCTACCGCGCGCGAATCCCCGAGGCGGACCGCGACGCGATCCTCCTCGTCGGAGTCGAGCCGAACTACCGCTGGCGAACGTTCAGCGAGCTGATCGCCGAGCTCGCGAGCGAGCTCGGCGTCGAGCTCGCCGTGACGCTCGGCGCTCTGGTCGCAGACGTGCCGCACACGCGTCCGGCACCCGTCACGGGCGCGGCAACCGATCCGCAACTGGTGGACGAGCTCGGTCTCCAGCTCTCTCGCTACGAGGGGCCGACCGGCATCGTGGGGGTGCTGCTCGACTCCTGCCGGCAAGTCGGGATCCCGTCCGTGAGCCTCTGGGCGGCGGTGCCCCATTACGTGCAGTTGGCGCCGAATCCGCCTGCGGCTATGGCGCTGTGCGAGCGTCTCGGTGGCGTTCTTGCGACGGAGATCGACGTGAGCGAGCTGGCCGAGGCTTCCGACGAGTACGTCGAGCAGGTCTCGCAGGCCGTCGCGACGGATGCGGACACGGCGGGCTACGTCGAGGAGCTCGAACGCCGAGCCGACTCGCTCGAGCTGCTCGACGAGTCCGACGATCTCCCGTCCGGCGATGCGCTCGCGGCCGAGATCACGCGTTTCCTGCGCGATCGCGAGGCGAACGGCGATTCGCCGGAGTCCGGCGGGCCTGGTTAGTCAGGCCGCGTCTTCGGAGGACTCGTCGACCGGCGGCTCGACGGGCGCGAGTGGGACGACGTCGCTGGCCGTCTGGGATTCGTCGACCCCGTTCGGTACGGCAGGAGCCGCGCCGCCCTTGCGCTTCCGGCGTCGACGCCGCGACTTTCGTGCAGTGAGCTTCGGCACGGGAAGGTTGTCGGCGAGCGCGGTGGCGATCTCCGCGGTCGTACCGAGCTCCTCGCGGGCGTTGTCGAGTGCGCCGTTCGCGCGAGGGGTGTAGCCGTCGGCAGATGCGAGCAGCGCCGCACCGACGGGCAGCGGCATCTCGGCGGCGACCTGGACGAGGCGGTTGACGTTCTCCTCATGGCGGTAGCCGCGGGAGTTCGCAGCTGCTCCGAGTAGACGCTTCGCCTCGGGGAACTCGGTCGAGACGCGACGATCCTGGACCTTGCGCGTCGCACGTGCGAGCCGCCACGTCCAGCGCGCGAGAATCTGATCGGGCGCGAGTGGCTTCCCCTCGCCGATCGCGCGCAGGAGAATTCGCACGCCGGCCGCACGGTCCTTGTCCCACGGAGGAGCCTGCGTCACGAGCGTGACGAGGTCGTCGAAGTCGGCGCGATCGATCGGTGTTGCAACACGATCCAGGAGCGCAGTCATGCGTAGACGACGATTTGGGTTCTCCGCGGCGCACGTCGACAGGAATTGCTCGAGCGCGCCTTTGGTCGCACGACCCTCGACGAACTTCTTTGCGAACTCGGCACGTTGGTCGAACCGGATCTGCCGGCCGGCAATCGTCGCCCAGAAGCGCTGCTCGTCGTCGTCCAGGTACTTCGGGTCGATCCGCTGCCACTCGCGCTGGATCACGGCGAGGCGTCGCGCGACGTCGGGCGTGACCGGAACGAGCCACGGAACCGGGGAGAGCTTGCGGCGAGCACGTCGCTGCTGGCGTCGGCGCGGAGCTGGAGTGACGCGCGCGCCCTCGCGGTAGAAGTCCGAGTCGAGGAGCGCATGGAGCGAAACGACGCGCTCCGAATGCGTCGCACCCTTCGGGACGAAGTCGACGACGACGCCGGCCTCCTTCCGTGGGTGGATGCGCATGATGCGGCCGATGCGCTGCTGGTACACGCGCCGCGACGCGGTCGGCGCGAGGTGCATGCAGACCGTCGCGCGCGGTGAGTTCCAGCCTTCGGCCAGGAGCATCGCGTTGACGAGGACGTTGATCTCGCCGCGTTCGTACGCCGCCAGCGTCTCGGCGAGTCGGGCCGGTGGCGTGCGCCCCGAGACGGCCTCCGCCTTGATTCCGGCTGCGCGGAACTCCTGCGCGAGGTTGTACGCGTGCTCGACGCCCGCGGCGTAGACGATCCCGGGCGTGGAGCCGAAGCGTTCCCGATAGAGGCTTGCGGCCGCCTGGTTCAGCGCCTCGTGGTCGAGTGCCGCCGCCAGTGCACGTTCCTCGAAGTCGCCGCCCACGATCGGGACCGAGTTGATCGCCGCTGCGGGCGGGACCCGAAGGCAGCGAAGCGGAGCGATGAGGCCACGCCGCGCGGCATCGCTGAGCGGGAGGTCGTCGACGGAGGCGGGGAAGACGTCGGAGACCTGCTTCGCGATCAGCTGCTCGGTCGCCGTCATCCCGATGAAGAGCGGCTCCGAGAATGCGCGGATCGCCGCGCTCGTCTTCTCTCCCAATGCCGTGTGCGCCTCGTCGCAGATCACGAGGTGGTAGGCGTTGGGGTCGAGCTCGGAGCCGTGACGCGCGAACCACGCGTACGTCTGGATCGTGAGCGGACTGTCCGTCGGTGACGTCGCCCCGGCCAAGAGCGCGTCGGTGAAGCGGTCCGCGTAGCCCTCGGTCGTGAGGTCGCCCTTGAACTGTGCGACGAGCAGCCGCCGGTGGGTGAGGATCAGCACGCCGAGATTCCGCGCGGCCTCGACGAAGCCTGCGGCTGCGATCGTCTTCCCGGAGGCAGTCGGATGGCGGAAGCGGAATCGTCGGATTGCTCCGGGGTCGGCTCCGGTGAATTCGGCCTCGAGCGCGGCGTCATCGTCGTCGATGAACCCGGCGTCGTAGTCGTCGTCGGCCTCCTCGTCCAGATCGGCCTCGGCGACCGCGGCCGTGCCGTTCGTGGAGGCGTGCCCGTTCCCGTTCCCGTTTTCGTCCGCCGGTCGCTGCGTCGCCGCGATGAGCTCGGCGAGCATGCCCGTGAGCGCGTCGATCTGGTGGCGGCGAAGCTCGGTCCCCGCTGCGGTGCGCGCGGGGTCCTCCGTGAGCACGCGCTCGAGCCCGAGCATGAGCCCGTAGCGCACCTTCCAGCGCGACGACGGCGTCTTCAGGCCCGACTCGATCTCGGCGAGCGCGTCGTCCAGTGCGGCACGACGTGCCGTCCCTGGCGCGAGGGCCTGGAGCGGGTCCTCGTCCGGCGCCAGGAACGGCTCACCGAACCAGGACTCGGCTTTACGGGCCGCAGCAGTCAGGTTCTCGGATGTGTCCGACGTCAGCGTCGGGATGGTCGTAGCCTCGTGCATTCAGGCAGCACGTGTTGTCGTGCCGCTCCTTCCGAAGTGTTGTCGCTCGCGTGATGGCCGGCGAGCGCTACCTGTCGGAGCATACCTCAGAGTCCGGGCGCGAACCGCCGCGGGTGTTACGAAGGCGTGCTCGGGAGCGCGGCGAGCTTGCGACCGGTGACGCGTTCGGACACGCCCGTCTGGTCCAGGTGCTTCGTGATTCCTCCGAGCCAGAAAGGGAATCCGGCGCCGAGGATGAGGCAGGTGTCGATGTCGGCCGCCTCCGCGACGACGCCCTCCTCGAGGATGTGGCGTGACTCGTCCGCGAGCGCCTCGAGCACCGCCGTGTGGAGATCGTCGACGCTGCGTGGCGCGTGCTCGACGACGACCGGATCGCCGCCCTCAGCCAGGCTTTCGAGTGTGGCGGAGAGCGGGTAGCGATCGGGCCAGGCGTCGTGCAGCGTGTGGCGCACGTGGTTCGCGACCTTCGGGCCGACGAGCTGGAGCAGGACCGACGGTGCCATCGGCAGGCCCATGCGCAGCACGGCCTCGTCCGTCTCCTCGACGGTGTTCCCGCGGTCGAGCGCCTGTGTGATCACCGAGCCCTGCCGGCCGAGGAGGCGATTCACGACGAAGGCCGGCGCGTCGCGCACGAGTACCCCCGTCTTGCGGAGCTTCTTCGTGACCGCCCAGACGGTGGCCAGCGACTCGTCGTCCGTCTTGGGCGTACGCGCCAGCTCGACGAGTGGGAGGACGGCGACCGGGTTGAAGAAGTGCATCCCGACGACACGCTCGGGGTGCTCGAGCTCCGCTCCCATCTCGGTGACGGACAGCGACGACGTGTTCGTCGCGAGCACGCACTCCGCTGAGACCACACGCTCGAGAGCCGCGAAGACCTCCTTCTTGATCTCCATCTCCTCGAAGACCGCCTCGAGCACGAGGTCGCAGCCGGCGAAGACGTCCCACTCCGTGCCTCCGGTGACGAGCGAGCCGAGGAACCGTGCCTTGCCTTCGCCGAGACGGCCGCGACGCACGAGGTCGGCGAGCTCGTCGGCGATCCAGGCGATCGCGTCGTCGACCTGCTCCTGCGTCAGGTCGCGGAGCACGACTGGCACTTCGAGCCGGCGGAGGAAGAGCAGGGCAAGTTGCCGGGCCATCAGCCCGGCCCCCACGACGCCGACTCGCTGGACGCGTCGCGGCTCGGCCTCGGGCATTCCCACACCACGCTTCGCGCGCCGCTCGACGAGGTTGAAGGCGTAGACGGAGGCCTGCGCGCCGTCACCCGGCAGGAGATCCGCGAGCGCGTCCTCCTCGGCTCGGTAGCCGTCCTCGAGAGACCAGGTCGCGGCACCTTCGATGAGGTCGAGGGCGCGATACGGCGCGGGTGTCGCGCCGTGTACCTGCCCGTCGAGGCGCGAGCGCGCCTTGCGGCACACCTCCGCGACGTCGGAGAGATCGGCGGACGGGCGGCGTTTGCCCGTGCCCGCCTCCACCTTGTCGAGCAGGAACGCGAGCGACTCGTCGAGGAACTCGACGGGCTCGATGAGTGCGTCCGCATATCCGGCCTCGAAGGCCTGCTGCGCGTTCAGCATCCGGTTCTGCCGCAGCGGGTTCTCGACGATGAACTTCACCGCCTGCTCGGCCCCGACGAGCTGCGGGACGAGCTGCGTCCCGCCCCAGCCGGGAATGAGTCCGAGGAACACCTCGGGGCAGGCGAAGTGTCGGACCGATGACGCGATCGTCCGGTAGTCGCAGTGCAACGCGATTTCCACGCCGCCGCCGAGCGCCGCCCCGTTCACTGCCGCGACCGTCACGAACGGCAGCTCGCGGAGCCGCCCGAAGAGCTCGTGCCCGGCCTGGCCGCCGAGTCGCGCGCGCTCGGGTGTGATCTCGCCGAACTCGCCGATGTCCGCACCGACGGCGAAGACGAAGGGCTTGCCGGTGAGGAGCAGCCCGCGCCAGTCGCGGGAGCGGAGCTGGTCGAGAGCTCCCTCGAGCGAGCGGAGCGCTTGCCTCGCCGAACGTGTTCGGCTTCTGCCAGTCCTCGCCGTTGTCCATCGTCACGAGCGCGATCGGGCCGACGCGCGTCGAGATCTTCTGGAGCTTGAACTCGGTCGGGCTTCGCCATCGCTCTGGAGGTTCTCCCAGAGGATCGCTGCGCCCATCCCGAGCCCGATGCAGAGCGCGGTGAGGCCGTACCGCGAGCCCGGCCGATCGCGGAAGCCACGGGCGAGCTGCGCCATGAGGCGAACTCCTGTGGCGGCGAGCGGGTGGCCGCACGCGATCGCGCCGCCGTACGGGTTGAGCCGCGGGTCGTCGGGCGCCACGCCGACGCCGTCGCACCACGTCAGCACCTGGACCGCGAACGGCTCGTTCAGCTCGAAGAGGTCGATCTCGTCGATTCCCACGCCAGCCCGTTCGAGCACCCGCTGCGTCGCCGGCACCGGCCCGAGGCCCATCAGGTGCGGTTCGACGCCCGCGTACGCGAAGCCGACGAGACGCATCTTCGGCTCGAGGCCGAGCTCGGCCGCGGCATCCGCAGACGAGATGAGGGCGGCCGTCGCACCGTCGGTGAGACCGGCCGAGTTTCCCGCCGTCACGCGTCCGCCTGCACGGAACGGCGTGCGCAGCGTCGCGAGCGCCTCCATCGTCGTGTCCGGACGGAGGAACTGGTCGCGGTCGGCGACCGTCCAGCCGACGTCCGTGAAGACGGACATCGGAACGACGATCTCGTCCATCACGCCGTCGTCCCACGCCTTGCCCGCGCGACGCTGCGACTCGACGGCGTAGGCGTCCGCGGCCTCCCTCGTCAGCTGCGGGAAGGCATCGTGCAGGTTCTCGGCCGTCTGACCCATGACGGCGGCCGACTCGTCGATCAGGCGCTCGGCGACGAACCGCGGGTTGAAGTCGACGTCCGCGCCCATCGGGTGGTGGCCCATGTGCTCGACGCCGCCCACGAGCGACGACGTCCGCTGCGCCCATCGCGATCTCGCCGGCACCCGCCGTGGTCGCGGTGAGGGCACCGGCGCACATCCGGTCGACGGCGAAGCCGGGGACGGTCGTCGGGAGCCCGGCGAGCAAGGCGACATCGCGTCCGAGCGTGAGGCCCTGGTCGCCGACCTGCGCGGTCGCGGCGAAGGCGACGTCGTCGATGCGCTCGGGCGGGAGCTGCGGGTTGCGTCGAAGGACCTCGCGCACGGCCTTCACGGCCATGTCGTCGGCGCGCGTCTTCGCGAAGAAGCCGTCCGGCGTCGCACGGCCGAACGCAGTGCGGACGCCGTCGACGTAGACCACCTCGCGAAGCTCGGGCACGGCGAGACGATACTTCCGGCGTGACGATCGACTGGGAGGAACGCGCGACGCGCGCCGGCGAGCGCTTCGAGGACGGCGCAGCGCGACTCCCCGACGACCCGGACGAGCGGCAGCGCCAGCTCACGCGGATGGGCAACGCGGCCTGGGCGGCGGGCCTCTCGTACCTCATGCTCGGACAGCGCGACGAACGCCGAATGCGTGGCTCGTCCGCGCCGCGGACACGTATCGACGAGAGCTGGCCGAGCGCGCCGCCGGGAAGCTGGGGCAGGCCGATCGGGGCGATGAAGTCACGGCTCATCGTCGGAGATCTCGTCGGCGCCGCGGAGGATGCGCGCTGGGCGCTCGACGCGGGCGCAGCGGAGTCGGAGAGCCCGATCGGCCGTTATGCAGCCGCGCTCGCGCAGCTGATCCTCGGCGAGGACGACGCGGCCGCCGCGCTCGCCGCGACGCTGGCGGGCGCGGAGGCGATTCCGCCTGCCGTCATCGAATCGATCACGGCCCTCGCGACGCGTGACGCACCCGCGTACCAAGCGGCGATCGAAGCACTCGTCGCAGACTTCGAGGCGCGCAGTGAGTTCCTCGAGGACATTGCGGTCGCCGACACGGTTCTCGCGCTCCAGGCGCTCGCGGAGGTGCGAGGGATGCACGTGCCGCTCGCGTCGGCGCTCCTCCCCGATCGCTGAGCTTGCGTGCCAGGGACGTCCAAGTAGGGCGAGGCTTGCCCTGCCCTGAACCTACGGATCGCCGGCGGCGAGCTCGCGCGAGCGCACCATCGCCGCCTGGATCGCGTTCAGGAACGCGGCGCGCACGCCGGCGATCTCGAGCTCGCGGATCGCGGCGATCGTCGTCCCGCCCGGCGACGTGACCATCTCGCGCAGCTCGACGGGATGCATCTTCTCGTCGCGGAGCTGCTTCGCGGTGCCGAGCATCGTCTGGACGACGAGCTGCGTCGAGATCTCGCGCGAGAGGCCGAGGAGGATCCCGGCTTCGATCATGGCCTCGGCGAGAAGCGCGAAGTAGGCGGGACCCGAGCCCGACACCGCGGTGATCGCGTCCATCGACGCTTCTGGCACGCGCACGACGCCTCCGAGGTGAGCGAGAGCTTCCTCGGCGAGATCGAGGTTCTCGTCGCCGGCATGTGCTCCCGCGCAGAGACCGGCGATCCCTTCGTGCACCGTCGACGGCGTGTTCGGCATCGCTCGCACGACCGGGACGCCCGCCGAGAGTCTGTTCTCGATGCGCGATGTCGGGATCGCTGCGGCGACAGACAGGACGGTTTGCTCGGGAAGGATGAGCGTCCCGATCTCGCCGAGGAGCCCTTCGATGTCCTGGGGCTTCACGGCGATGACGACGAGCGCGGCTCCGGCTGCTGCGTCGTGGTTCGAGAGCGTGGCCTCGACGTCGTAGCGCTCGCGCAGCTCGGCGACACGTTCGGCACGGCGTGCGGTCGCGGCGACCTCGCGCGGCTCTCGCCAGCCGGACGACAGCAGGCCGGAGATCAGCGACTCGCCGATCCGACCGGCGCCGAGGATCGCGATCTTCCGCGGGTCGACCATGCGCGGGAGTGTACGGCGGCGTGTCAGGCGGCGGTTCGTGCGGAGCTGCGGACGAGCCGCGCGCGATCCATGCTCGCTCCGCGGACGAGACCTCGCCGGAATCCCTGGAGCAGGAACACGCTCGCGAGCCCTTGCCATTCGCCGTACGGCTCCAGCAGCTCGGCGGTCTCGCCCGGTTCGGGCCAGCGCCGGCGCAGCGAGGCGAGGAGCTTGACGAGCGCGAGATCGTCGACGAGACCCGCGTCGTAGCGACCGAGGCCCTGCAGCGCAACGACGCCGACCGTCCACGGGCCGACTCCGCGCTCGCGACCGAGCCGCTCGAGGGCGTCGGAGCGCGTGCGCAGCCCTTCGAGGTCGAGCGTGCGCGTGAGTCGGACGAGCGTCGTAGCGCGGCTTCCCGCGAGCCCGCAGGCGGTCAGTCGGGCCGGCGAGAGCTGAGCGATCGACTCGCGTGTGGGCGGGTCCTCTCCGCCCGCGCGGATGATCGCTCGCTCGATCTGGAGCGCCTTCGACGCCTGGATCAGCTGACCCGAGATCGCGCGGACGACCGCGTGCGTGACGGTGGCCTTGCGTCGCGGTCGCATGCCCCGGAGCCGCTGCACGGCCGGCCCGATGAGCGGATCGCGCGCATGCCGACGATGGAATTCCGTGGTGTCGTCGTCGAGCGCCAGCATGAATCGCGCCTCCGCGACGGCGAGATCGCACGACGCGCGAACGACGATCCGTCCGTCCGACAGCTGCTGCGCGGACGCCCAGCGTCCAGCGGGCATGCGCGCCGTCCAGGTCGCGCCGCGCGCGGTGAGCCGGAGGGAGTACGGGCCCGCGGCCCGGAGCACGGCGTCGACCATCGAGCCAGCCTACTGAGCCAGCCTGCCAACCCGTGCGGAGCCGATACTTCCAGCCGATGCGGCTCGCCGACTCCATCTCGCTGCGCTCGCGAAGGCGAAAGCTGCGGCTTCTTCTCGACGAGCTGCAGCCGACCGCCGCTACGTCCGTGCTCGACGTCGGGGCCGACGAGCTCGGCTTCGGGGACGGAGACGGCTGCGCGACGATGAACTTCTTCGAGGAGCAGCTATCCGTGGCCCGAGCGCATCACGGCGCTCGGCCTGCACGACGGCGAAGGGTTCCGCGCCCGCTATCCGGACATCCCCTACGTCCAGGGCGACGCGTGCGCGCTGCCCTTCGCGGACGGCGCGTTCGACATCGTCTTCTCGAACGCGGTGATCGAGCACGTGGGCGGACGCACACGACAGCGTCAGTTCGTCTCGGAGGCGCTCCGGGTCGGTCGCCGCGTGTACATCACGACGCCGAACCGCCGGTTTCCGATAGAGGTGCACACGCGACTGCCGCTCGTGCACTGGCTCCCCGATGCCGTGTCGCACCGCGTGTACCGCGCGGCCGGGAAGGAGTTCGCGACCGATGTGCACCTCCTCACGCGGCGGACCTTCGCATCGCTCTTTCCGGGCAGGGTCCGGATCGTCAGCCTCGGCATGACGCTGGTGGCGATCGTCGATTAGCGCACGTCGCTTCATCGGAGTCGCGATCGGCGTCCTCGTCGTGGGGCTCGCCTTGCACAACGTCGCGATGGCGCAACTGTGGGAGCTCGGCGTGCGGGGAACGAGGCTCGACGTCGCCGCTGCGTGGAAGGAGGCGATCCTCCTCGTCGCTCTTCTCGTCGTCGCGTGGCACGTGCGTCGCAAGCCGGCTGTCATGGCCGCGGACGTTCTCGCGGCGAGCTACGCGATCGTCATCGCCGTCTACTGGCTCATCCCGCAGGACGTGCTCGGCGGGGACGCGACCGCGCGCGGCGAGCTGCTCGCGCTCCGTCACCACCTGTTTCCGGTCGCCGCGTACGCGCTCGGCCGGCTCGTTGCGATCGCGTGGGAGGAGCGCGGCCGGATCGGAGGCTTCGTCGTGCTCGCCGCGGTCAGTCGTCGCGGTCGTCGGCCTCCTCGACCTCACGTTCGTCTCACTGCAGGCGTGGCGCGACTCGGGCGTGCCCGGCTGGTACGGAGAACAGCTCGGGCTCGACTACGAGGGCCTCTCCGGGCTCCCCGAGAACTGGGTCTACAACACGGGCGACGAGGAGAATCCGATCCGCCGGCTCGTCTCCACGTTCCTCTCGCCGCTCGCGAGCGCGTACGCCCTCGTCGTCGCGCTGATCTACGTCGTCAGCCGGCCGCTTCGTTGGTGGTGGGCGGCGCTCGCCGCGCTGCTCTACGTCGCACTCCTCTACACGCACACGCGCGCGGCGTTCGCTGCGCTCGCGTTCGGGCTCGTCGTGCTCGCCGTTCGCGCAGCGGCGAGTCGCGCCGGCGGTGCTCGCGCCTCGCGTCGGTCGCCGCCGGCGCGCTCTTCCTCGTCGCCTACCCGTCGATCGGGCCGTCCACGAGCTACACGCCCGACGAGCTCGAGTTCCTTCGCCAGAACGCGAGGGAGGAGGGCCCTCCGATCAGGGGCCGGATCCCCACCGAGGACGCGTCCACGGACAGCCACTGGCGCAACCTGCGAGACGGCGTGCGAGTCGTGATCGAGCATCCGCAGGGCCACGGACTCGGAAACGCGGGCGTCGTCGCGAAGCGGACCGGCGTCGAGATCAAGGCCGGCGAGTCGACCTACACCGAGCTCGGCGTCGATGCTGGCGTCGCCGGCGTGCTCGCGTTCGTCCTCTGGAGCATCGCGATCCTCGTCGGCTTGTGGCGGCGCGAGGCGTGGCTCGTTGCGGCCTTCGCGACCGTGCTCGTGCTCGGGCTCCAGACCGACGTGATCGGCATCCACTGGCTCGCGTTCACGGTCTGGGCGGCAGCCGGTCTCGCGCTCGGGCTTCCTCGCACGACGTCCGTCTCGGCTGAACCCGTCGGCCCTCCGTCGTGAAGCTCCCGACTCCTCTCGAGCCCGCTCCCGCAGGACTTGCGCCGGGCCGCGCTGTCTACCTCAAGCGCGAGGACGTTCACGAGCTCGGTGCATTCAAGTGGCGTGGCGCGCTGCCAACTCTGGAGCAGTACCGGCGCGACGGGGCGAGTCTCGTGGTCACGGCTTCCACCGGCAATCACGGGTCCGCGACGGCGTGGGCGGCGCAGCGGCTCGGTCTGCGTGCTGTCGTCTACGCGCCCGAGAACGTCAGCCACACGAAGCTCGAGCTCATGCAGGAGCTCGGGGCAGAGGTCAGGCACTGGGGTGCGGACGTCGACGACGCGAAGGATCGGGCGCGCGAGTGGGCCGAAGAGCAGGGCGTGCCGTTCTTCGAGGACGGTGCCGAGCCCGCGCAGCTCGACGGGTATGCGGCGATTGCCACCGAGGTGCTCGAGCAGCTTCCCGAACCGCCCGCTGCGGTTGTCGTTCCCGTCGGGAACGGCGCGCTGCTGGCCGGGATCGGCCGGGCGCTCGGCGAGCGTGCGCCTTCCACTCTGCGAATCGGTGTCGCAGCGCGCGGGGCACCGGTCATGGTCGAGAGCTGGCGCGCCGAGCGGCCGGTTGCGAGCGACAGCTCCGCGACGTTCGCCGACGGCCTGGCGGTGCGCGTGGCGATCCCGTTCGCGGTCGCCGCGCTCCAGACGGCCGCCGACCGCATGCTGCTCGTCTCGGAGCAGGAGATCGCCCGAGCCGTCGCCTCGTTCTGGGAGATCGGTCTCCGAGTCGAGGGCGCCGCGGCCGCAGCGTTGGCTGCGCTCGGCCAACTCGACGATCGTCTCGGGCCCTGTCGTGCTCGTGGTCACCGGCCGCAACATCGACGACGCTCTACTCGAACGCGCGCTCTCGGATCCCGACGGGTTCGTCGACTGAGCAACCGGCGGGCCGCCGGCGATACGCTGGGCGGCGGATGAGCAGCATCGATCCACGCGTCGACATCGGCCACGTGCACCTGAAGGTGGCGGACATCGACCGCGCGCTCGCGTTCTACTCCGGCGTTCTCGGGTTCGAGGAGCAGGCGCGGTACGGGGATCAGGCCGTCTTCCTCTCGGCCGGCGGGTACCACCACCACATCGGCCTCAACACGTGGGAGTCGCAGGGCGGAACGCCGCCTCCTCCCGGCCATACCGGTCTGTTCCACGCGGCGATCCGCTACCCGGACCGCAAGGCGCTCGCCGACGCGCTTCGCCGCCTCGTCGATGCGGGAATCCCGCTCGACGGAGCGTCGGATCACGGCGTCAGCGAGGCGCTCTATCTCCACGATCCGGACGGCAACGGCGCTCGAGCTGTACCGCGATCGTCCGCGAGAGGAGTGGCCGGTCCCGGTCGAAGGCGAGCGGGTCGGCGATGTTCACGCGTCCGCTCGACGTCCAGGCGCTCCTTGCTGGAGGCCGACTAGAGCACCGCTTGGCTGCTAAGGTTCCTGCGTTAAATCAAGAGCGAGTCCGGTTTGCGCGTGCGCTTTCCTTGCCCGTTCGTGAGTATTGGTAAGGGAGGTGTTTTCTATGGCAACTGGAATCGTTAAGTGGTTCAACGACAGCAAGGGGTACGGCTTCATCACCCCGGACGAGGGCTCGAAGGATCTCTTCGTGCACTTCAGCAACATCGCCGGTGATGGGTTCAAGAGCCTTTCCGAGGGCTCGCGCGTCGAGTTCGAGCCTCGCGAGGGTCAGAAAGGCCCCGAGGCGACGAACGTCATCCCCGTCGCGTCGTAGCGAATTGAGAGCCGTGGCCGCACGTACGCGGCCACGGCCTTCTCCCCAAGACAAGGAGCTCTGGATGAAAGAGAAGGAAGAGAAGCTCGAAGTCGAGGGTGAGGTCATCGAGGCCCTCCGCAGCCGGATGTTCCGCGTGCGGCTCGACAACGGGCACGAGGCACTGGGTTACATGGGGGGCAGGATGAAGCGCTATCGCATCAGGGTGTTCCCGGGCGATCGCGTTCGCATCGAGCTCTCCTCGTACGACCTGACCCGCGGCCGCATCGTTTATCGCTTGAGCTGACGGCCATTCGGTCGCACCACAGCGCCGCCGCGTCAGCTATACCTCGACCATAGCCACGTCCAAGCCTGTCGAGCACCTCGAACGGGTCGTGATCCGGTTCGCCGGCGACTCCGGCGACGGGATGCAGCTCACGGGCGATCGCTTCACGAGCGAGACCGCCGTCTTCGGGAACGACCTCGCGACGCTTCCCGACTTCCCGGCCGAGATCCGCGCGCCCGCCGGCTCGCTGCCCGGGCGTGTCCGGCTTCCAGGTGCACTTCGCCGACCACGACATCCTCACGCCCGGCGACCAGCCGAGCGTTCTCGTCGCGATGAACCCGGCTGCGCTCAAGGTCAACATCGGCGACCTCGCGAAGGGCGGGACGCTGATCGCCAACACCGACGCCTTCAACGAGCGGAACCTCCAGAAGGCGGGATACGAGTCGAACCCGCTCGAGGACGGCTCGCTCGCCGACTTCCACGTCCATCCGGTGGCGCTCTCGTCGATGACGGTCGAGGCGCTCAAGGGGATCGAAGGCGTGACGTCGCGCGAGGCGGAGCGCTCGAAGAACTTCTTCGCGCTCGGGCTCATGTCCTGGCTCTACCACCGGCCGGTCGAGGGGACGCTCGGGTTCATCGAGCAGAAGTTCGCGAAGCGGCCCGAGATCGTCGAGGCGAACACGAAGGCGTTCAAGGCCGGCTGGAACTACGGCGAGACGTCGGAGGACTTCGCGAGCTCGTACGAGATCGCGCCGGCGAAGGTCGAGCCGGGGACGTACCGCCAGGTCTCGGGGAACACGGCGCTCACGTACGGCCTCGTCGCCGCGACGAAGCTCTCCGGTCTGCCGCTCTTCCTCGGCGCGTACCCGATCACGCCCGCCTCCGACGTCCTCGAGCAGCTCGCGCAGCTGAAGCACTTCGGCGTGCGCACGTTCCAGGCCGAGGACGAGATCGCCGCCTCGGGGGCTGCGCTCGGTGCGGCGTTCGGTGGCGCGCTCGGGGTGACGACCTCTGCCGGCCCGGGAATCGTGTTGAAGTCGGAGACGGTGGGCCTGGCGGTGACGTTGGAGCTGCCGCTCCTCATCATCGACGTCCAGCGCGCCGGGCCGTCGACGGGGATGCCGACGAAGCCCGAGCAGGCGGACCTCCTGATGGTGCTCTTCGGGCGGAACTCGGAGTCGCCGGTGCCGGTCGTCGCGGCTTCGACGCCGTCGGGCTGCTTCGATGCGGCGATCGAGGCGGCGCGGATCGCGGTGAAGTACCGCACGCCGGTCTTCCTGCTCTCGGACGCCTACCTCGCGAACGGCTCCGAGCCGTGGCTGATCCCCGACGTCGCGACGCTGCCCGACATCTCGACGACGTTCGCGACCGAGCCGAACGACGAGGCGGGCTTCCTCCCGTACCGGCGCGACCCTGCGACGCTTGCGCGTCCGTGGGCCATTCCCGGGACGCCCGGGCTCGAGCATCGGATCGGCGGTCTCGAGAAGGAGGACGAGACGGGCAACGTCTCGTACGACCCGGAGAACCACGATCGAATGGTGCGACTGCGTGCGGCCAAGGTCGCGGGGATCGCGGCCGACATCCCCGAGCTCGAGGTCGACGATCCCGACGGCGCCGACACGCTCGTCCTCGGCTGGGGCTCGACGTACGGCGCGATCGGAGCTGCGTCCGCGTCGCGTGCGCGCGTCCGGACGCAAGGTCGCGACGGCGCACCTCCACCACCTCAACCCGTTTCCCGCGCAACACCGGCGAGGTCGTGCGCGCCTACGACAAGGTGCTCATCCCGGAGATGAACCTCGGGCAGCTGCGGATGCTGATTCGCGCCCAGTTCCTCGTCGACGCCGCCGGGTACAACAAGGTGCGCGGACGCCCGTTCCACGCCGAGGAGCTCGCGGACGCGATCACGGCGTTGGTGGACTCATGAGTCGACGGAAACGGCAACCTCGTGCAGCTGACCGGGAAGGACTTCAAGTCCGACCAGGAGGTTCGCTGGTGCCCGGGCTGCGGGGACTACGCGATCCTCAACGTCATCCAGGGCTTCATGCCCGAGCTCGGCCTCTCGCGCGAGCGCATCGTCTTCGTCTCCGGAATCGGCTGCGCCGCGCGCTTCCCGTACTACATGCAGACGTACGGGATGCACTCGATCCACGGGCGCGCGCCGGCGATCGCGACGGGCCTCGCAGTGACGCGTCCGGATCTCTCGGTCTGGGTCGTGACCGGCGACGGCGACGCGCTCTCGATCGGCGGGAACCACCTCATCCACGCGCTGCGCCGAAACGTGAACCTCAAGATCCTGCTCTTCAACAACGAGATCTACGGACTCACGAAGGGCCAGTACTCACCGACCTCGCGGGTCGGGAAGGTCACGAAGTCGACGCCGATGGGCTCGCTCGACTACCCGTTCAACCCGCTCTCGGTCGCGATCGGAGCCGAGGCGTCGTTCGTCGCGCGCGCGATCGACACCGACAAGAAGGGGCTGACGGAGGTGCTCGGCGCCGCCGCCCGGCACCGCGGATCGGCGTTCGTCGAGATCCTGCAGAACTGCAACATCTACAACGACGGTGCCTTCGACTTCGTCCGTGAGGAGAAGGGAAACCGCGTCTACCTCGAGGACGGCGCGCGGATTCGCTTCGGGGCGGAGAGCGAGAAGGGCGTTCAGCAGTACCCCGACGGTTCTCTTCGCGTGGTGGACGTCTCGGAGGCCGGTGAGAACTCGCTTCTCGTCCACGATGCGAGCCATGCGCAGGCGAGCCTCGCCTTCGCGCTCTCGCGGATCACGTTCGAGACGCATGGCGCCGTGCCGCTCGGTGTCTTCCGCTCGGTCGACCGCCCGGTCTACGACGATCTCATGAGCGAACAGCTCGAGGCCGCACGGGAGCAGAGCGGCGAGGGCGAGCTCGAAGCGTTGCTCCACTCCGGCGACACCTGGACTGTCGCGGGCTAGCTCTCCGCGAGAAAGCGGACGATCCGCTCGGCGATCTCCTCGCCCTTCTCCTCCTGCAGGAAGTGACCGGCACCCACGATCGTCTCGGCCGGGCCGGCGCCGGGGATGCGTGAGGCCATGTGCTCCGCCGCGATCGGCGTGAAGATCGGGTCGGAGTCGGAGAAGAGGACAAGCGTCGGCTTCTCCCAGCTCTCGAGCGCCGCGCGTACCTCCATCATCTTCGCCGCGCTCGGGTGATCCAGCTCCGTCGGGACGAGCTCGGGGAACGCGAGCACGCCCGCCTTCGACTCCGGGGTCGGGAAGGGCGCGTTGTACGCGTCGACCACCTCGTCCGCGAGCTCCGTCACCGCCGAGATCCGGATGAGCTGACCCGGTACGAGATCGGTTCCGAGGCGCCGGACGAACTCGCGGAAACGCAGCCACTCGTCCGACGGCGCGCGACCTGCGCCGATGCCGGTGTTCAGGATCACCAGGCGAGCGACTCGGTCGGGCGCTCGACAGCCAGCCGCAGCCCGATCGGGCCGCCCCAGTCCTGGACGACGACGGTCGTCTGGCGAAGGTCGAGCTCGTCGGCGAAGCGCTCGATCGACGCGTAGTGGAAGTCGTACGAGTAGTCCTCGATCCGGGTCGGCTTGTCCGAGCGACCGAAGCCGAAGTAGTCGGGCGCCACCGCGCGCGCGTCGCCGGCGATCGTCGGGATCAGCTTGCGATAGAGGAATGCCCACGTCGGCTCGCCGTGGAGCATGAGCACCGGATCGCCGCTCCCCTCGTCCACGTAGTGCATGCGCAGGCCGTCCTGCTCGACGTACCGCGGCTCGAACGCATAGTCCGGGAGCCCGTCGAACCGCTCGTCGGGCGTGCGGAAGACCTCCACGAGGTCAGCGTACGACGGGAGCGCCGTCGCGCGCGAGCCGCTCGACGAGATCCGCGGCCTTCACGGTTCCCGGCGCGGCCTGCACCCGCGACGCGATCGCGGCCATGCGGCCACGGAGCGGCTCGTCCGCGAGCAGCCGATCGACCGCTCCGAGCAACTCGCCGTCCTCGAAGTCGTACGTCGCGAGGCGGATCCCGTACCCGGTCTCGGCCACGCGCTGCGCGTTGTCGTACTGATCCCAGAAGAGCGGAAGCGCGACCATCGGGCGGCCGAAGTGGAAGCACTCGGTCGTCGTGTTGTTCCCGCCGTGCGTGACGACGACGTCGGCGAGCGGCAGGAGCGCGGGTTGCGGGACGACCTCGTCGCCCCACATGTTCTCGGCGAGCTCGAACTCCGACGCCTGCGGGCCCTTCGAGACGATGAATCGGTGTGGCGCGCGCGACAGCACGTCGACGAGCCGCTTCATCAGGTCGACGTCCGCGGAGCCGAGGCTGCCCGAGCGAGAGGTACACGAGGCCCCCCTCGCCCTCCATGATCTCCGAAGGGAGCCCGAGGACCGCCTGCTGTCGCCGCACGCACGTGTCGAGCCGATGCCAGGTCGGGGCGAGCGGAGTGCCGCGCGCGTAGTCGACCTCGGCGGGGTAGAGGTAGAGGTTGAGCCAGTCGGACTCGTGGATGAACTCGGCGTCGCGAAGCTGCCCAGCGCCGCGCTCTTCGCAGAACGCCGAGAACTCGCCGTGGAGATCGGCAATCGAGCGCGCGTACTCGGCGCGGAACTCGTCCCAACCCGTGCGGTCGCCGGCCGGATAACCGGAGAAGACGGGCGGGATGTCGGCGTCCTTCACCTCGAGCGGGTTGCACGAGACGATGCGCGCCCAGGGCCGCCCGGAGTGGTGGATCGCCGGGAAGCACACGACGTTGTCCTCCACGATCACGTCGGGCTCGACCTCGTCGAAGATCTCGCGCAGCCGATCGTCGACGTAGCGCGCGCCGTCGCACAGCGCCCGCCAGGTCGGCTCGATGAACTCCGGGAGCTGCTCGATCGTCGGCTTGCGGAAGACCGGCGCGGTGTCGCGGATGAAGTCCTTCCAGAACTGGCCCGGCTCCTCCTCGACCTCCGGCGCCGGCCCGAGGCGCATCAGCCGCTCCTCGAATCCCTGCGCCTCGAGCGAGCCGGCGAACGACTCCTCGATCACGAAGACGACGCGATGCCCGCGCTCGACGAGCACCTGGCCGATTCCGACGCAGTTGTTCGTCGGGCCATAGGCGCCCTCGGGGAAGAAGACGACCGTACTCACGGTCGCCAACCCTCTCACGCCCGGTTGCTTCGCGTCAAAGCGAGGAGTAGTGTCGCTTCAGTTTTCTTCGATGAACTCGCAGATCGCTGAAGCCGAGCGCGTGGACGTCGGGGAGCGGCTCCGGACCATTCGGACGCTCCGCCGGGCGACCCTCAAGAGCGTCGCCGAACGCGCCGAGCTCTCCGAGAGCTTCCTGAGCCAGGTCGAGCGCGGCCGTGCGAACGCGAGCGTGGCCTCGCTCAAGCGGATCGCCGCGGCGCTCGGCGTCAACGTCGCCGATCTCTTCGAGCCGAACGGGTCGACGGGCAAGCCACGCGTGCTGCGCCGCGAAGCCCGGCCGAACCTCGCCTTCGGGGAGCTCGGCCGAAAGTTCATGCTCACGCCGCGTCCTCTCGAGCACCTGCAGGTCATCGTCGGCGAGCTCGACGCCGGCGGCTCGACGGGCGACGAGCCGTACACGCACGGGGACTCCGAGGAGCTCCTGGTCGTCGTCGAGGGCGTGGTCTCGCTGCAGCTCGGATCGGAGATCTTCGAGCTGTCGACCGGCGACTCGATCGACTACCGCTCCTCGACACCGCACCGCCTCGTGAACATCGGCGGCGAACCTGCGGAGGTGATGTGGATCATCAGTCCACCCAGCTATTGACGTCAGCGGTCGAGACCACCGTGGTGCCCGACGTCGAGCTCCGCGGTGTCACGAAGCGCTTCGGCGCGCTGGCCGCGGTCGATGCGATCGACCTCGAGGTGCACCCGGGAGAGTTCCTCTCGCTGCTCGGTCCGTCCGGCTGCGGAAAGACGACGACGTTGCGCCTCATCGCCGGGTTCGAGCGGCCCGGACGAGGGTGAGGTGCGGATCGACGGCCAGGACGTCTCACGCGTTCCGCCGTATCGCCGGAACGTCAACACGGTGTTCCAGTCGTACGCGCTGTTCCCGCATCTCACCGTGCTCGAGAACGTCGCGTACGGGCTCAAGCAGCGCGGGCTCGGGCGGACGGAGCGCCGAGCGCGCGCGACGGAGATGCTCGTCCTCGTTCGACTCGAGGGCCTCGAGCAGCGGAAGCCGCGGCAGCTCTCGGGCGGCCAGCAGCAGCGCGTCGCCCTCGCGCGTGCGCTGGTGATGCAGCCGCGCGTTCTGCTTCTCGACGAGCCGCTCGGCGCGCTCGATCTCAAGGTGCGCAAGGAGCTCCAGATCGAGCTGAAGCGGATCCAGGAGGAGATCGGCATCACCTTCGTCTACGTCACGCACGACCAGGAGGAGGCGCTCGCGATGTCGGATCGGGTGGTCGTGATGAACGGTGGGCGCATCGAGCAGATCGGCGCGCCGCGGGAGATCTACGACTCGCCGGCCACGGAGTGGATGGCGGGCTTCATCGGCGACACGAACTTCATTCGCACGACGGAACGAGAGGTCGCGGTGCGACCGGAGCGGCTTCGTGTCGTCGAGGGCGGCACGGGGCTGCCGGGCACCGTGGTCACGACGATGGTCATTGGGCCGGCGGTGCAGTGCATCGTCCGGCTGGACGACGGTCAGGAGGTGTTGGCGCGGCAGCAGCGGTCTGGACTCAGAGGGGGCATCGAGGCGCTCGCAGAAGGCGAGCGCGTGGCGGTCTCGTGGGCCGACGACGAGGCCCTCGACTTCGACGAAGGAGGGAACGAATGAGCGACGAGCTCACGATCTGGGAGCGACCCGTCCACCGACGCGGCTTCGTTGCCGGCGCCACTGCGGCGGCGCTCACGGCGGCGGGTCTCGGTCGCTTCGGCGCTGCCGACGCGCTCGCGGCGGCCGAGGCCGAAGGGACGCTCTTCTACTACAACTGGGCGCAGTACGTGAACCCGAAGACCTACGCGGCGTTCACGAAGGCGACCGGCATCAAGGTCAAGAAGGGCTTCTACGACTCGAACGAGACGCTCGCGGCGAAGCTGCGGGGCGGCGCGCGCGGCTACGACCTCGTGTGCCCGACCGGCTACATGACGAAGGAGCTCATCGCCGAGAAGCGGCTCCTGCCGCTCGACTGGTCGCAGCTCCCGAACGTCAGGAAGAACGTCGACCCGAAGTTCCGCAACACGTCCGACGATCCGAAGGGAACGTACTCGGTCGTGAAGGACTGGGGCACGACGGGCTTCATGTACCGGACGGACAAGATCAAGGAGCGGCCGACGACCTGGAAAGAGTTCGTCGCGCTGACGAAGAAGTACGGCAAGACGTCGATGGTCGACTCCTCGCCGGAGGTGGTCGGCTCGATCGCGACGATGCTCGGGTACTCGTACAACACGGAGAACCAGAAGGAGCTCGACCAGGTCAAGAAGGTGCTGCTCGACCTGAAGCCGCACATCGTCGCTCTCCACTCCTCGAACTACGACACGCTCATCGCCAAGGGCCAGGCGTGGATGGGGCTCGGTTGGAACGGCGACGGCATCGCGCTCGCGGGGAAGGTCCCGGCGCGGTACGTCGTCGCCAAGGAGGGCGGGGAGATCTGGATCGACTACTACAACATCCCCGTCGGGGCGGCGAACCCCGATGCCGCGCATGCGTGGATCAACTTCGTCTACCAGCCGAAGATCGCCGGCCTGGAGACGTCGTTCACGCTACTACGGATCTCCGCTCAAGCGGTCGCTGCTCAAGGGCACGTCGGCCGGCAAGCTGCTGACCGACAAGGTCGTCTTCCCGCCTGCGGCGACGGTGAAGAAGCTCGAGACGAACCAGGTCAGCGCGAACGGGAAGCGACTCCGCGAGCGCATCTGGACGGAGTTCAAGGCCTCGTAGTGATTGGAGTACCGTCCGAGCGGCCGGTCAGGTCTGAGCACCGGCGCGAGGGGACTCGCGCCGGTGCGGGCGGCCCCAGGTATCCAGGGTGGCTGGTGCTCCCGGCGGTCACCTGGTACGTCCTCTTCTTCCTGATCCCGCTCGGCTTCATCGTCGCGACGAGCTTCGGCACGGTCGTCGGCTTCTCCGACATCTCCTACACGTGGTCGCTCGACAACTACCGCTACCTGTGGGACGACGTCGTCGGCGAGCTTCACATCTACCGCGACATCTTCTTCGCGACGTTCAAGCTCTCGATCATCGGGACGTTGTCGACGCTCGTCATCGGCTTCCCGCTCGCCTACTACATCGCCCGCTACGCGAAGCACAAGACCCTCCTGCTCCTGCTCGTCATCGTCCCGTTCTGGACGAGCTTTCTCATCCGCGCGTACGCGTGGCTGATCGTCCTCGACCCGCGAGTTCCCGCTCTTCCGCGCGCTCGGGCTCTCGGACTTCGTCGAGCGCCAGGGGATTCTCTTCTCGGAGAAGGCGATCTACATCGGCGTCGCCTACAACTACCTGCCGCTCATGGTGTTGCCGCTGTACGCGGCGCTCGAGCGGATGGACTGGTCGCTCGTCGACGCGGCGCAGGATCTCGGTGACTCCCCGTTCCGGGCGTTCCGGCGGATCACGCTGCCACTTGCGCTTCCGGGGATCCTCGCGGGCTCCTTGCTCGTCTTCATCCCGCTGACGGGCGAGTACATCATCCCGGTCATCCTCGGCGGCAACAAGACGTTCTACGCCGGGAGCCTCATCGCGCAGCAGTTCCTCGAGTCCGGGGACTGGCCGCTCGGCTCGGCGATCGCGATGGTCGTCATCGGCGCGCTCACGATCGTGCTGCTCGTCTACGCGCGCGCGCTCGGCAAGCAGGAGCAGTTCGGATGACCGCGAGCCTTCGGCACGCGGTCGCGGGGGAAACCATGTTTCCCCCGCGTGCCCCCTTCTTCTTGAGATCGTGGGGAACCTCCCGGTTCCCCACACCCCTCCACCATCGGCCGCCAGAAGGCGCCCGATGACGGGTCGTCGCATCCTCGGCGGGTACGCCGTGCTCGCGTACGTCTTCCTGTACGCACCGATCCTCGTCGTCGTCGCGTTCGCGTTCAACGGCGGGCGGGACGTCCTCTTCTGGGAGGGGTTCTCGACGAAGTGGTTCGAGGTCGCGCTGAGCACGCCGGAGATCACGGAGGCGCTTCGGCGCAGCGTGCTCATCGCGCTCGGGAACGCGGTCGTGGCGTGCATCCTCGGGACGATGCTCGCGCTCGCGCTGCCGCGCATGCGGCCGTGGCTGCGCACGCCGATCGACGCGCTCGCGTACATGACGCTCGTCACGCCCGAGATCGTGTTCGCGATCGCAGCACTCGTCTTCTTCGTGCAGGCGGGGGACAGGCTCGGGCTCGACAACCCGCTCGGCTGGCAGACGATCCTCATCGCGCACGTCGTCTTCAACGCCTCGGTCGTCGCGCTCGTCGTGCGCGCCCGCTTCGTGTCGATGGGGCAGAACCTCGAGGAGGCGTCGTTCGATCTCGGCGCGGGACCGCTGTCGACGTTTCGGCAGGTGACGCTGCCACGACTCGCGCCGGCGATCCTCGCGGGCGGCTTGCTCGCCTTCACGTTCTCGTTCGACGACTTCATCACGTCGTTCTTCGTGACGGGGCCGACCTCCGAGACGCTGCCGATCTACATCTGGGGCCAGCTGCGCTTCGGCGTCACGCCGGCGATCAACGCGACCGCGGCGATGATGCTCGCCTTCACGCTCGTCGGTGTCGTCGTCGCCTATCTCGTCCTGCGGCGCTCGGAGCAGGGCCGCGACAGGGGCGGGCTACCCGGCGTGTGAGAGTGCGGGCGCGGCCGCCCGTACGCGCCAGGCGTGCGCGACGAGAATCGTCACGAGCGACGTAGCACCGGCAACCGCGAAGGCGAGCGAGGTTCCGCCGACCTCCGCGAGCCAGCCGGCGAAGAGCCCACCTACCGGCGCGACACCGACGAATGCGAGGAGGTAGATGCTGATCAGACGACCCCGAAGGTAGTCGGGCGCGGCGAGTTGGACGAGCGCGTTCGCGTTCGCCGTGAAGAGCGTGAACGAGACACCGATCCCGACGAGGAGGACTCCGGCGAGCACGGCGTTCTGCACCGGCGCGAGCAGGAGGGCGAGCACGCCGAAGGATCCGGTTCCGATCGCGAAGAGGCGCCAGCTCGCTTCGCGGAAGGTCGCCGCTGCGAGCGCTCCGACGAGAGCCCCGAGCCCGAACGACGCAGAGAGGAAGCCAAAGCCCTCGGGCCCGACGTGCAGCGTGTCGGCGGCGAGCAGCGGGACGAGCACGTGGAAGTTGAAGCCGACAGTCGAGACGACGGTGACGACCATGAGGATGAGACGCAGCTGCGGGTCGTTCCACGCGTGTGCGAATGCGCGCCGAATCCCGTCGACGATGCGCGCCGACGGATCCTTCTCCACCGTGCGAAGCTCCTTGTTTCGGACGAGTGCGAGCGCGGTCAGCACGGCGAGGAAGCTCACGGCGTTCACGACGAAGCAGAGGCCGGTGCCGACCGCGGCGATCACGAGACCGGCGATCGCAGGCCCGATGATGCGCGACCCGTTGAAGAGACCCGAGTTGAGTGCGACGGCGTTCGGAAGCTCGCGGGGTCCGACCATCTGGAACGTGAGCGACTGGCGTCCAGGCGCGTCGAACGCAAGAGCGATGCCGCCGAGCGCCGCGAGGACGTAGACGATCGGCAAGGTCGCCGTCCCGGTCAGCGTCACGATCGCGAGCGCGATGGAGATCGCCATGGCGCTCGCCTGCGTCGCCATGACGAGCTTCCGCGACTCGATTCGGTCGGCGACGACGCCGGCAGCGAGCCCGAAGACGGTGAATGGGACGAAACGCCAGAAGGCGAGCGCCCCGATCGCGAGCGGCGATCCCGAGAGCTCGATGACGAGCCACGCGAGCGCGACGTTCTGCATCCACGTGCCGGCGAGCGAGACGATCTGGCCCGTGAAGAAGATGCGGTAGTTGCGGTGCCGGCGCAGGCTGCGGAAGGTTCGAGCGCGCAGCGCGAAGCCCAGCGGCGTCATGCGTCGTCGCTCACGAGCCGCAGGAGCGCCGGAAGTGCGGCCCCGATCGCGTCGAGTGCGTCGGGCTCGAGCGTCCGCAGGCGGTCGGCGAGCCACGTCGTGCGGCGGGCCCGCACACGGCGCATCAGCCGCTCGCCCTCTTCGGTCAAGCGCAATCCGACTCGACGCCGGTCGTCGGTCGAGCGCACGCGCTCGATGAACCCTGCTCGCTCGAGCCGGTCGACGTGACCGGACATCGCCGGCGGAGAGATGCCCTCCTCCGCGGCGAGCTCGGCGAGCGACAGGCCGGGGCTGCGCTTCACGAGCCAGAGGAGCGTGGCCTGTCGTGCGGTGACGCCGAGTTGCTCCGTCTCCTTGCGCAGCTCGCGTGCAACGCGCAGCAGCACGGGGCGGAGATCTGCCGCGACCGCTTCCGGTGTAAGAGTAACCTCGCTAATCATTAACCTGGTGAACTGTAGCATCGGCGCCCGGCCGCCCGGCGGCGCTCCCTCGCCCGAGTGAACTTCCGGAAGGGTCATTGACCTGGGCAGGCAGGCGCCTAGGTTGCGATCCATGAGCGCTCGCCGTCGCCTCGTCGTGCTCGCCCTGCTTGCGCTCCCGCTCGTGAGCGTGCCGTTCGGTCTCGCCGCCGGGAAGCCGCAGGAGACGCTCGACGGAACACTTCGCACCTGGCACGGCGACACGTTCTCGACACCGGTCGGTGTCGGGGCCGGCGTCGACACGACGGTCGCGGGGCTCGTCGCGCTGGAGGCGCCGGGCCAGGCCGTGCAGGCCCTCGCGGGACGCAAGGTTCGCGCGCACGGAGAGCGCCGGAACAGCGTGTTCGCCGCGACCGGGGGCGTGCAGGCGACGACGGATGCGACCGTCGCGGCGGTAACCGGAACGAAGTCCGTCGCCGTGTTGCTCTTCAACTTCTCGAACAACCTCGCGCAGCCGTGGACTCCGGCTGCGGTCCAGGGCGTCGTCTTCGACAACGCGAACTCGGTCGACGAGTACCTCCGTGACGCGTCGTACGGGCAGCTCGCGCTCACCGGAGACGTGCACGGCTGGTACACGATCGATGCTTCCAACGCGGGTTGCGCGTACACGACCTGGGCAAGCCAGGCTCGCTCGAAGGCCGCGGCCGCCGGCGTGAATCTCTCCGCCTATCAGTACGTCGTGTATGCGTTCCCGCAGGCGACCAGTTGTGGTTGGGCCGGCCTCGCGTACCTGCCGGGAACGTCGAGCTGGATCAACGGCGCCATGACGCTCCGTGTCGTGAGCCACGAGGTGAGCCACAACCTCGGCGTGCATCACGCGAGCACGCTCGCGTGCTCCACCGGCACGTTCACCGGAACGTGCAGCCAGAGCGAGTACGGAGATCCGTTCACGGTCATGGGAAGCGCTCAGACACGCCATCACGTGAACTGGCACCGGGCCCAGCTCGGCTGGCTTCCCGACGTGCAGACCGTGACGGCGAGCGGCACCTACTTGCTCACGCCGGCGGAGCTCTCCGGCACGCCGCGCCTGGTTCGCGTCGCGCGGGGCGACGGCACGTATCTGAACCTCGAGTTCCGGCGGCCCTGGGGGACGTACTTCGACAACTTCTCCGCGAGCGATCCGGTCGTCAACGGCGTCTCGATCCGAATCGCGCCGGCGACGACGAGCATCGTCCAGTCGAAGCTCGTCGACGCGAATCCGAGCACCACCACCTTCTCCGATGCCGCGCTCGGCGTCGGCGTGACGGTCGTCGATCCGCTGACCGGCGTCTCGCTGACGACGCTGTCGGTGGGACCTGCAGGAGCCTCGGTTTCGATCCAGATGCCAGGCGGCGGTGACACGCAAGCGCCGACCGGTCCAGCGTCGCTGTCGGCAACTGCGACCAGCTCGTCGTCCGTTCAGCTCGGCTGGCCGGCTGCGACCGACAACGTCGGCGTCACGGGCTATCGCGTATTCCGGAACGGCTCGCAGGTCACCGAGACGACGGCGCTCTCGTATCTCGACACCGGCCGTTCTCCGTCGACGACGTACGCCTATGAGGTGCGCGCCTACGACGCCGCCGGGAACGTGGGAGCCCCTGCGACGGCGAGCGCGACGACTCCGGGCAGCGGGGACACGGCAGCGCCGTCCGTCCCGACGGGCCTCAAGGCAACGGTGCAGAAGGGACGCAAGGTTGCCCTTTCGTGGAACGCGTCGACCGACAACGTCGGCGTTGTCGGATACGACCTCTACCGCAACGGGTCGCGGGTGGCAGGTCCTGCCGGCACGACCTACAACGACCGACCTGGCCGTGGCACGTTCACGTATCAGGTGCGCGCGCGTGACGCCGCCGGCAACGTCAGCGGACCTTCCGCCGGCGTCACCGTAACCACGTAGCCGTCCCGAGACGCTCAGGCGTCGCAGTAGGGTCTGCCCATGCGCGACCCGGAGGCGAAGGCATACGTTCGGACGCTCGTGCTCGCGGCGCTGCTCGGCGTTCCCGTCGCGTTCGCGGCGGTGCTCTTCCAGACCGCGATCCACGACGTGATCCACCTCGTCTGGGATGTGATCCCTGAAGAACTCGGCTGGAGCGAGCCTGCGTGGTGGTACGTCGTGCTCGTCCCCGGTCTCGCTGGACTGCTGGTTGCCGCCGCTGTTCGGCTGCCAGGCCACGGGGGCCACTCTCCTCTGGAAGGTCTCGGAGCAGATCCGATCCCGCCCATTGAACTCGCCAGCATCCTTCCCGCCGCGCTCGCGACTCTGGGACTGGGACTCGTTCTCGGCCCCGAAGCCCCTCTGATCGCGCTCGGGCTCGGCCTCGGTGCGCTCGCGGTCAGGTTGATTCGACTGGAGGGAACAGGAGCCCAGCTCCTCATCTTCGCGGGCGCGTTCGCGTCTGTGGCCGCCCTTTTCGGGGGACCGCTGATTGCAGCATTTCTCCTGTTCGAGGTGACGGCTGCCAGCGGGAGGATCCCCGCACAGCAGATCGGGCGCGCGCTCCTCCCAGGGTTCGTGGCCGCCGGAACCGGAGCGCTCGTCTTCACCGGTGTCGCGGGCTGGTCCGGGCTGCACCAGACGAACCTCTCGATCCCGTCGCTCCCCCCGTACGAGACCTTGCGTTTCACCGACCTGGCCTGGTGTCTGCTCATGGCTGTCGTCGTCGCCACGCTCGTCGTAGCCATCCGCCACCTGGCGCATGGCATCGCGGCGCAGTCGCTCCTTGGTCCGGCAGGACTGCTCATCGCTGCCGGGCTCGTCGTCGGGGGGCTGGCGGTCGTCTTTCGTGCAAC
The DNA here is from genome assembly GCA_963820635.1 of uncultured Gaiellaceae bacterium. GTDB lineage: Bacteria > Actinomycetota > Thermoleophilia > Gaiellales > Gaiellaceae > GMQP-bins7. The sequence goes on from CAWGAN010000002.1 coordinate 1,036,774, forward strand.
CGCCGACCGGCCGGTCGACCTCGTCCTCTTCTCGGGGCAGAACGAGCTGCCGGCTGTCATCGCCGAGGGATCAGCGGGGGTGCTGGTCCTCCTCGTCGTAACGAAGGGTCTCGCCTACGCGCTGTCGCTCGGGGCCGGGTTCCGAGGTGGACCAGTGTTTCCAGCGATCGCAATCGGCGTCGCCGCTGCGATGGTCGCCGCCGACGTGCTTCCCGGGCTGCACACGACGCCGGCGGTCGCGGCCGGGATCGCTGCCGGGACGACGGCCGTCCTGAGGGTTCCCTTCACGGCAGTTCTGCTCGTGTCGCTCCTCATGGGTCCGTCGGCATTCGACGTCGCTCCGATCGCGGTTCTCGCAGCTGCGACGGGCTGGCTCATCGCCACCGTGCTCCCGAATCCCGAGGATCGGATGCAGCAGAAGCTCGTCGAATCCGTGCCCGCTGCGCCGGCACGGGTGTCGTGAGGGCTACTTCGGCTCGGCTTCGAGCTTGTAGCCGACGCCGTAGCGCGTGTGGATGAAGGTGTGGCGCGGCGCGCGCCGATCGACCTTCTCGCGGAGCTTGCGGACGAACACGTCGACGGTTCGATCGCGGTGCGTCGCGCGGCGGCCCCAGACGCGCTGAAGAAGCTCGTCGCGCGTGAGCACGCGACCCGTCTCGCGCGCGAGGGTGTAGATCAGGCGGAACTCGGTCGGCGTGAGCTCGGCACTCTTCCCGTCGACATACGCCTGGACGTTGTCGGGGTCGAGGCGCAGCTCCTCGATCTGGATCTGCGTCGCCGCGGCGGGGCTCCGCTTCGCTCACACCTCGGCGCGCTGCTGCGCGGACACGCGCGGCCAGCTCCTTCATCGAGAACGGCTTGACGAGGTAGTCGTCGGCACCGATCTCGAGCGCGTGCACGCGGTCGTGCTCCGTGCCTCGGGCGGACACGACGATGATCGGTGTGCCGATCCCTTCGTCTCGAGCCTGCTCGATCACGCGCCAGCCGTCGATGCCGGGGAGCATGAGGTCGAGGACGCAGACGTCGGGCCGCTCGTAGCGCAGACGCGCGAGCCCGGTCTCCCCGTTCGCCACGCCGACGGCATCGAATCCAGCCGTCTCGAGGTGCCGCGCCATCCCGCGGGCGATGACCTCGTCGTCTTCGATGATCAGGACTTTCGCCATTCGGCAACACCATAGTGGCGGCCTCAGAACATGCGAGGGGCGCTCGGATGGTGACCATCTCGTATCCGAGTGGTGAACGCCGCACGAGGCTTCGGTGTAAAGCACACTTGACACCGCAGCATGTCAAGCTAACTTGACACAGACATGCAGAACGACATCAAGAAGCGACGCCTCGAACGCGGTCTCTCGCAAGCCGATCTTGGCAAGGCGCTAGGCGTCTCGCGTCAGACGATCAACTCGATCGAGACGGAGAAGTACACGCCGTCCCTGCCGCTCGCGCTCGCGCTCGGTCGCTTCTTCGAAACCCCAATCGAGGAGATGTTCAGTGCAGATGACTAGATCGAAATGGTTTCAGCCTCTGGTCGCGGTCGGGCTCGGGATGCTCTTCCTGGCGGCCATGTGGATCGGAGGAGATCCGCGCACCGGGCTCTTCTCGCTCGCCGTCATGGTGGCTTTCGGGGCGTTGATCCTGTTCGGTGGCCGCAGCGAGACGGTGCGCGGGTTGCGCGGAGACGGGCGGGACGAGCGGTTCAAGCAGATCGACCTCGCCGCGACCGCTCTCGCCGGGATCGTCCTCATCACGGTGATCATCGGCGCGTTCCTCGTCGAGGTCGCCCGCGGGGAGGACGGCAGTCCGTATGCGGCGCTGGGTGCAGTCGCCGGTGTCGCCTACCTCGGCGCGATCGCAGCGCTGCGCGTGCGCAGCTAGACAGTCCCAGGTGTCAGACACGGTGTCTGACACCTGGGACTGTTCGAAACGGACTACTCGTCTGCCTCGGTGTCTGCGTCGGCGTTCTCGCCCTCGTCCTGGTCGGCCGACGGGCCGTCGACGACGAAGACCGTCTCGCAGCCGACGAGCTGCGTGCGCGGGCGCTCCGCGCGCAGCACCCAGGCCTTGTCGTTCCCCGGCCCGCAGTTGAGAAGATCCGGATCGCCGTCGGGTGCGAGTGCGTGGAGCTCGTCGTTTCCGCTGCCGCCGAACACGCGGTCGGGACCCCAGCCGCCGTAGAGCGAGTCGTTGCCGTCCCCGCCCTGCGACGACGTCCGAACCCTTGTTGCCGGCTCCCCGATCGTTGCCGTCGCCACCCAGGACCTGATCGGAGTCCGACCCGCCGTAGAGGCGGTCGTTCCCGTCGCCACCGGCGACGACGTCGTCACCGCGACCGCCGTAGGCAAGATCGCCGCCGTCGGCGGCGCGCACGCCGTCGTTTCCCGCTCCGGCCCGGACGTCGTCGCCGCCACCGCGTGCGTAGACGAGGTCGTTGCCCGGCGAACGCCGAGATCCGGTCGGCCTGCTCGGTGCCGCGCAGCACGTCGTCGCCCGGCGTACCCGTGATCACGGCGGCTGCGGCGACCGCCGCGGTGACGAGCACTCCGGCCGCGACGAGCGGCGCGAATGCCTTGAGCTTCATGCGTGTCTCCTTTCGAAGAGGACGCATGCATTCACCGACATGTGAGTACGGGTGCGATGAGGCTGACGCAAGCGAACCGCAAACGTTCTGTTAGAACGCTGTGACGTGACGGACGCCGACGCGACCCGAGGACGGGTGCTGGTCGAGGAGAGCCGCGAGGCGATCGTCGTCCTCGACGAGGCGGATCGCGTGCTTCACGCGAGCCGGCGTGCGCGCCAGACGATCGACGGTCTGCTGCGAAGGCGAGCGCCTCCCGGGAGACCTCCTCACCGGCGAGCGCGGGGTCGATCCCGCTCGTCGTGCCGTACGAGGTCGGCGGCGTCCGCGAGCGCCTCGTCTACCTCTCGCGTGAAGGCGATCTCGCCGCATACGAGGAGCTTCGCGCCGGTTTCACGGCGGCGGTCTCGCACGAGCTGCGCACACCCCTCGCCCGCCTCCTCACGCTGCTCGAGACGACGGCGCTTCCCGGGCGAGGACGTGCCTGCGCTCGTCGAGCAGGCGCGTGGCGAGATCGACCAGATCACGGAGCTCATCGACGAGGTGCTGTTCCTCAGCGAGCTCGAGTCGGGCGCTCGCGTCGTCGCACTCGGCGCCACGCCCGTGAAGCCTGTGCTCGAGGAGGCGATCGACGAGCTCGCCGAGCGTGCTGCGCGAGCCGGAGTCGAGCTGCGGCTCGAGTGTGACGACGACGTCGAGCTGGCGATCAGGCCGCGGATGCTCCGGGTCGTCGCGAGGAACCTTGCCGAGAACGCGATTCGCTACGCCGGCCCGGGCGCGACGTTCACTCTCGCCGTCGAGCGGCAGGGCGACGTCGTCGTCCGTCAGCGGCACGCGACGACGGGATCGGGATCGAGGAGTCCGAGCTCCCGCGTCTCTTCGAGCGCTTCTACCGCGCCGATCGCGCGCGCGCGTCGCGTGGAACCGGCCTCGGACTCGCGATCGTGAAGCACATCGTCACGCAGGCAGGCGGGACGGTCGAGGCGCGCGGCGCCCGCGGCCGGGGCTCGAGGTGCGAGCCGAGTTGCCCGCGCCCTAGCCCGGTTCACCGGATCGTCACCACAACTTCACCATTCGTCTCCCCGGCGTCGAGGCGACGGCCGAGGAGACTGGCGGCATGACTACACGCGCGCTTCTCACCATGCTCGCATGCACTGTCGCGCTCTGGCCCTCGTCGCCGTCGGTTGTGGTGGCGATGACGACTCGTCGAGCGGCGGGAGTCTGATCACCGCCGACGGCTCGAGCACCGTCGGCCCGTTCACCACCAAGGCGGCCGAGGACTGGAAGGCGGCCGGCGGTCGGAGACGTCACCGTCGGCATCTCCGGCACCGGCGGCGGCTTCGAGCGCTTCTGCGTCGGGGAGACCGACATCTCGAATGCGTCTCGCGCGATCGACGAGGACGAGGCGGCGATCTGCGAGGAGAACGGCGTCGAGTACGTCGAGCTCCGTGTTGCGACCGATGCGCTGACGAACGTCGTGAACCTCGAGAACGACTGGGCGTCGTGCTTGACGGTCGAGCAGCTCAACGCCATCTGGAAGCCCGAGTCCACGGTGACGAACTGGAACCAGGTCGATCCCTCGTATCCGGACGTCCCGCTGAAGCTCTACGGAGCCGGAACCGACTCGGGCACCTTCGACTACTTCACCGACGTCATCAACGGTGAGGAGGGCGCGAGCCGCACGGACTTCTCGGCGACCGAGGACGACAACGTCACGGTGCAGGGCGTCTCGGGTGACGAGGGCGCGCTCGGCTACTTCGGCTTCTCGTACTTCGAGGAGAACCAGGACAAGCTGAAGGCGCTCGAGGTCGACGGCGGCGGCGGATGCGTCGCGCCGAGCGTCGCGGCGGCGCAGAGACGACACGTACACGCCGCTCTCGCGCCCGCTCTTCATGTACGTGAAGCTCAGCTCGCTCGCCGACAACGAGTCCGTCTCGGAGTTCGTCGACTACACGCTCGAGAACGCGGAGACGATCGCAACCGAAGCGCAGTTCGTCCCGCTGAGCCAGGAGCAGATCGACGAGCAGCAGCAGAACTCGAGGACGCAACCGCGTAGATGACCACGGCCGACGTCACCGTCGCGCGGTCGGCGACGACCTCTCTCCCACGCAAGAGGATCCGCTGGGGAGAGCAGGTCGTCTACGCCGTGCTGTTCATCGCGGCGGCCATCTCCGTGCTGACGACCGTCGGGATCGTCCTGTCGCTCGTCCTGCCGGCGCTCGACTTCTTCCGAGAGGTCAGTCCGGTCGACTTCTTCACCGGGACGACGTGGGCGCCGCTCTTCCTCGACGCGCAGTTCGGCGTGCTTCCGCTCGTCGTCGGAACGTTGATGATCTCGTTCTGGTCGGCGCTCGTCGCGTTCCCGCTGGGAGTCGGCGTCGCGATCTACCTCAGCGAGTACGCGAAGCCGCGCGCGACGTCGTTCCTGAAGCCGATCCTCGAGATCCTCGCGGCGATTCCGACCGTCGTCCTCGGGTACTTCGCACTGACGTTCGTGACGCCGTTCCTGCGCAACCAGCTCGGCGTGCAGGTCGAGATCTTCAATGCACTCGCGGCGAGCCTCGTGCTCGGGGTCATGCTGATCCCGACCATCGCCACGCTCTCCGAGGATGCGATGGCAGCGGTTCCGCGTGATCTTCGCGACGGTGGCTACGCGCTCGGCGCGGACAAGCTGCAGGTGTCGACCAAGATCGTCGTGCCTGCCGCAGTGTCGGGGATCATCGCCGCATTCGTGCTCGGATTCTCGCGGGCGGTCGGGGAGACGATGATCGTCCTGATCGCAGCCGGCCAGCTCGCGCAGATCACCTTCGATCCACGCGAGACGATCGAGACGATCACGGCGTTCATCGGCGCGACAGGCAATGGTGACGTGCCGACTGGCTCGATCGAGTACAAGACGATCTTCGCGGTCGGCCTCACGCTGTTCGTCATGACACTCGTGATGAACCTGATCTCGATCCGGCTCGTGCGCAAGTACCGCGAGGTCTACGAGTGACGTCGCTGGCGACTCCGGTTTCGATTCAGGGCGACCGGCCTCGTCGGCTCTGGCGGAACCGTCTCTTCACGCTCGCGATGTTGTTCTGCATGTTCGTCGCCTTCGGGACCCTCGCCGTCCTCCTCGTGGACACGTTCATCACCGGCTGGCCGGCAATCTCGAGCCAGCTCCTGACCGGCCTGCCGTCGACGGTTCCCGGCGGAGGCCGGCGCGCGGCCCGCGATCCTGGCGACGCTCTACCTCGGCCTGCTCGTCCTGCTGTTCTCGGTGCCGATCGGCGTGATGACGGCGATCTACCTCGAGGAGTACGCGAATCGCGAGCGCTGGTGGAATCGCGCGATCGAGGTGAACATCCAGAACCTGGCCGCCGTTCCGGCGATCGTCTACGGGATCCTCGGCCTCGCGTTCATCGTGCGCGGGATCGGCGTCGGCCGCGTCGTGCTCGCGGGTGGGCTCATCCTCACGCTCGTCGTCCTGCCGACCGTCGTCGTCTCCTCTCGCGAGGCGATCCGCGCCGTTCCGGACTCGATCCGGCAGGGTGCCTTCGCGCTCGGTGCGACGAAGTGGCAGGTCGTATGGCGCCAGGTACTGCCTGCGTCGATTCCGGGTATCGCGACGGGATCGATCCTCGCGCTGTCGCGCGCAGTCGGCGAGACGGCGCCGCTGATCATGGTCGGCGCGATCACGTACGTGGCGTTCAACCCGACGTTGTTCGGCCCGTACACCGCGCTTCCGGTGCAGATCTACAACTGGACGAAGCAGCCCGACACAGACTTCCAGACGCTTGCGGCAGCCGGCGCTATCGTCCTTCTCGTCATCGTGCTCAGCATGAACGCGGTGGCGATTTTCCTCCGTAATCGCTACCGCAAGCAGTGGTGAGTGAGGATATGACGCAGATGGAAGCTCCACGTATCGACAGCGGCAGGATCGCAGAGGTCTCTCACGGGCTCGACCGCACCGAGGTCGAGCGCCGGGAGAAGGTCTTCTCCGTTTCCGACCTGAGCGTCGCGTACAGCGGAAACGTCGCGCTCGAAGGCGTGAATCTCGAGGTCCACAAGCAGACGGTGACCGCGTTCATCGGCCCGTCGGGCTGCGGGAAGAGCACGTTCATCCGCTGCTTCAACCGCATGAACGACCTCGTTCCCGGCGCAACGGTTTCCGGAACGGTGCTGTACCACGGCGAGGATCTGTACGCGCGCGACGTCGACTCGGTCGAGATCCGGCGGCGCATCGGCATGGTGTTCCAGAAGCCGAATCCGTTCCCGAAGTCGATCTACGACAACATCGCGTTCGGGCCGCGCGTGCTCGGGATGAAGGGCTCGCTGGACGAGCGCGTCGAGCAGGCGCTGCAGCGCGCGGCACTCTGGGACGAGGTGAAGGATCGGCTGAAGGACGGGGCGCTTGGGTCTCTCGGGCGGCCAGCAGCAGCGTCTGTGCATCGCGCGAGCGCTCGCGGTCGAGCCGGACGTCATCCTCATGGACGAGCCTGCATCCGCGCTCGACCCGATCTCGACGACGCGCATCGAGGACCTCATGCACGAGCTCAAGCGCGACTACACGATCATCATCGTGACCCACAACATGCAGCAGGCGGCGCGCGTCGCGGACATGACCGCCTTCTTCAGCGTGATCGTCGACGAGGACGGCAAGGCGGCGGCGCGGGATTCTCGTCGAGTACGACTCGACGACGAAGATCTTCACCACGCCGTCCGACAAGCGCACCGAGGACTACGTCACGGGGAGATTCGGATGAGAGTCGAGTTCCAGGGGGAGCTGGATGCCCTCGAGGCAGGGTTCCAGGAGACGGGAGAGATCGTTCTCCGCTCGATCCGCGGCGTGGTCGACGCGCTGCGGACGCAGGACGTCGAGCTCTGCGACGAGGTCATCGCGTTCGACGACGAGATCGACGACCGTTACCACTCACTCGAGAAGCAGATCGAGCTCGTGCTCGCGCGGCAGACGCCGGTCGCCGGCGACCTGCGCCTCGTCCTCGCGCTCCTGCACTCGGGTCTCCACGTCGAGCGCATGGGCGACCAGTGCGTCACGATCGCGAAGCTCACGAAGCTCTCGAGCCACCTCGACACGAAGCAGACCGTGATCGAGAGCCTCGTCGACATGGGCGAGCGCTGCGAGGAGATGGTGAAGGTGTCGCTCGACGCGTTCGCTGCGCGCGATGTGGAGACAGCGCGCGGTCTTCACGGGCTCGACGATCTCGTCGATCGCGCGAATCGGCAGGTGTTCGGCGAGGTGCTCGGGTACGTGCACAACCCCGAGGCGCTCGAGTGGGGGATGCGCCAGATCACCGTCGCGCGCTGCTTCGAGCGGATCGGCGACAACGCCGTCGACATCGGCGAGCAGACGGCCTTCCTCGTGACCGGCGAGTTCGCCGAGTTCACGGACGCCTCTCATTAGCGTTCACCACTTCGCCACCTGACGTTCACTCCTCGTCGCCCCACGCGCGAAGCGCGCCGTCGCGACCATCGCGATGACAGGGGCAATTCGAGACGAGGAGATGGGAACACGATGAGATTCAGACTGGGACGCCGCGGAGTAGCGGTGGCCGCAGGGGCAGTCGTTGCGACCGTTGTCGCGTCGACGGCGATCGCCGGCTCGACCGCCGGCCCCACGTACAACCTGAAGAAGCTCAAGGGCTCGATCACAGCAGACGGATCGTCGACGGTCGGCCCGTACACGACGGCCGCCGCAGAGCTGTTCAGGCGCGCGGGCGCGACCGGCGTCAACGTCACGGTCGGCATCTCGGGCACCGGCGGAGGCTTCTCGCGCTTCTGCAAGGGTGAGACCGACCTCCAGGACGCATCGCGACCGATGCGCCTCAGCGAGGCGAAGCTGTGCAAGGACGCCAACATCGGCGCCTGGCGGGCGTTCACGGTGGCCAACGACGCGCTCACCGTCGTCGTGAACCAGCAGAACACGTGGGCGCGCTGCCTCACGACCGCCGAGCTGAAGAAGATCTGGGAGCCCGGCTCCAAGATCAACAACTGGAAAGACGTTCGGCAGGGCTTCCCGGATGTGCCGCTCAAGCTCTTCGGCCCCGGCACGGACTCGGGAACGTTCGACTACTTCACCGAGGCGATCAACGGTCGTGCTCGCGCGAGCCGCACCGACTTCCAGGCGTCCGAGGACGACAACGTGCTCGTGCAGGGTGTCACCGGGGAACGTGGTGGACTGGCCTACTTCGGCTTCTCGTACTTCACGGAGAACCAGAGCCGGCTGAATGCCATCCAGATCACGAACCCGAAGACGAACAACTGCGTCGCGCCCTCCAAGGCGACTGTCTTCAACAACAGCTACCGGCCGCTCGCGAGGCCGCTCTTCATCTACGCGAAGGGCTCGTCGTTCAAGCGGCAGGAAGTGCAGGCGTTCCTCGACTACATCTTCGACAACGAGGTCGCAATCGCGAATCGGGCCGACTTCATCTCGCTGACGCCGAAGCAGCTGAAGCGGGCGAGGACGAACTTCATCCTCGCCGTGAAGGCAGCCAACAAGACCTAAGGCTTCTCCCTCCGACCGACACCTGTCCGCCACGAAGCGGCCTTCGGGCCGCTTCGTGGTATCAGGAGGCATCGATAGCGATCGATACCATGCGTCGTCATGAGAGACCTTCCACTCGTCGAGTGCTGCACGCCGATAGCCGGACCCGCGCTGTCGCCGGAGGAGGCATCCGAGCTCGAGCGGCTGTTCAAGGCGCTCGCGGATCGGCACCGACTTCAGATCCTCAACTGTCTGCTGCGGGCCGATGGGGAGTCGGTGTGCGTGTGCGAGTTCCAGCCGTTGCTCGGGATCAAGCAGCCAACGGTGAGCCATCACCTCAAGCAGCTCGTGGATGCAGGGCTGCTCGAGCGCGAGAAGCGCGGCACGTACGCGTACTACCGGCTGAAGCCCGGGACGCTCGAGCGGATCGGCGGCCTTCTGGCCGAGCCGGCCGTCGCGACCGCTGCGTGAGTCCATGACGGCCGACCGTGCTCGCATCTTGGGCGCGGAGTTCCTCGGGACGTTTGCGCTCGTGCTGTTCGGCTGCGGAGCGATCATGGTGGATGCCGAGGGAGGAAGACTCGGACACGTCGGTGTCTCGCTCGCCTTCGGTCTCGTGGTGATGGCGATGGTCTACGCGTTCGCGCACGTTTCCGGAGCGCACATCAACCCGGCCGTGACTCTCTCGCTCGCGACCCGGCGGCGCCTGTCCTGGGCATCCGTTCCGGGCTACTGGGGCGCGCAGGTCACGGGAGCGATCGCCGCGGCGATCGTGCTGCGCACCTCACTCGGCGACGTTGCGAGTCTCGGCGCGACGACGCCCTCTGGATCCGATTCCCAGTCGTTCGTGTGGGAGCTCCTCATGACGGGGACGCTCCTCGCGGTGATCCTGGCGGTGGCGACCGACATCCGCGTATCCATTGGGGCTGCTGCGGTCGCGATCGGCGGGACGATCGCTCTCGCATCGCTCGTCGGCGGCCCGATCTCCGGGGCGTCGCTGAACCCTGCGCGTTCCATCGGGCCCGCGCTCGTCTCCGGGGAGCTCGGCTCGCTGTGGATCTATCTCACCGCGCCCCTGCTCGGTGGCCTCGCGGGAGCGCTCGCATTCGACACGCTGCGCCCGAGCCCACCCCCTTGACCTGGGCGGTTGGACCACACAGAATCCCTGCACAGGCCGGGGAGAGGTCTGCAACGAGAGGGGTTTCGTGCTACTCCTGAGACACGCCAGCGCAGGCGAGCGACTGTCGTCACCGGGCATCGACCGGTTCCGTCGGCTGGACGAGGCCGGACGCGTGGTCGCCCGCCAGCTCGTCTGGTCGTACGCGGATCGCGAGATCACGCGCATCGTCTCGAGCCCACTCGCACGCTGCCTCGAATCGGTCGTCCCGCTGGCTGCGAGCCGACACCTCGTCGTCGAGAGCCGCTGGGAGCTGGAGCCGGACGTTCCGCTCGACGACCTCCTCACGCTGCTCGTCGACCTGCCCGAGTCGTCCGTCGTCTGTACGCACCGCGAGATCTTCGAGAAGCTCCTGGGCTGGGACGTCACATGCGAGAAGGGTGGCGCCTGGGCGCTTGAGCGGAACGGTCCCGAGCTCGTCCCGGCTCTGTATCTCGCACCGCCCGCAGCCGTCAGTGCCGCGGCCGAGAGATACACCGCCCGAACTGCGTAGCTGACCTCAGACGTCGTCGGCGACGTCGAGCTCGCCGACGAGTACACGGATGCGGCCGTCGAGGTCGTCCCTGATCTGCCGGACCGTGTCGAGATCCTGTCCGGCGGGATCCTCGAGAGCCCAGTCCTCGTACCGCTTCCCAGGGTAGATCGGGCACGCGTCCCCGCAACCCATGGTGATGACGACGTCCGCCGCACGCACGACCTCGTCGGTGAGCGGCTTCGGAAACTCCTCACTCATGTCGACGCCGATCTCGGCCATCGCCTCGATCACGGCCGGGTTGATCGTGTCCGCCGGGTCGCTTCCCGCAGAGCGAACATGGATCCGCCCCTCGGAGCGCAAGCGCACGAGCCCGGCAGCCATCTGACTCCGCCCCGCGTTGTGGACGCACACGAACAGAACCTCTGGCTGCTCCTTCGTCACGATTCCCTCCGCCTGAGCGAGCGCCTTCAAGCGCTCGCGGGCAAAGCGGTACGAGAGTATCGGGACGAAGTCGCTGAACCGGGCACCGCCGAGCAGGTCGACGGACTCCGAGACGTAGCGTTCGATGGTCTTGCGTGAGAACACGCCGATGAAGTCCTCGACGAGGCTCTCGGTGAGCTTCTCGACGTGATGGAGGGTGACCGGATCGAGCGCCTGGGACATCCCGTCTGAGTCTCTCGCGGTCGGGAGCGAAGCGCGTCTCCGAGAGGAGAAGCCGCGGTAGTGAAGTGGAGAACGCTACGCCGCGGCCGAGACGGCACGGGCGAGCGCGAGCGCGGCTCCCTCGCGTAGCCCGCCGCGCCCGATCTCGAGCTTCGAGTCGAGCCGGCGGGCGACCTCCGCCAGAATCAGCGTCCCGCCGAGGAGCGTTTCGTTGCGGCCGGGCGTGACGTCGAGCCCTGAGGTCGTCGCAGCGGCACCATCGCGGACGATCCGTTCGGCGAGCTCGTCGAGCTTGCGGGCTCCGAACCGCGGTCCGATGACCTTGGAGACCGCGCGCGCCGTGCCGCCGACCGCGAGCGCTCGGTCCGGTCGCGGCGGATCGAGGCCGTCGAGCAGATCGCGGATCTCGGCGCGAACCCGTGCGAGCTGGCGTGCGGTCGGACGTCCGGTGGGTAGGAGTGCACGGGTCACGCGAAGCGCGCCTGCATCGCGAGACGAGATCCAGGTTGGTCCTGTGGCCGGCGTTCCGATCGCAACCTCGCACGAGCCACCTCCGAGATCGACGACGCCGACGTTCTCGTCCGTCGGCGGTGCGAATGCCACAGCGCCTTCCCAGGCGAGTCTTCCCTCTTCCTCGGCCGTGAGCACGACGACCGGTGTACGTGCTGCATCGGAGAGCCGATCGACCAGCTCATCTGTGTTCGCTGCCTGCCGCCCGGGCGCGGTCACGATCGTCTCGATCCGCTCGACGCGAGCCGCGCGCGCACGTCGCCCATACGTCTCCGCGACATCGGCGAGCTCGTCGAGCTTGCGACCACCGATCCGCCCGAGGCGGTGCGCGTCGTCGCCTAGCCGAAGGTAGACGCGCTCGCGGCCGAGCTCGCGAACCTGCCCGGTGCGTTTGACGGACGCGATGAGAAGACGAACGGAGTTCGACCCGACATCGATGACCGCCACGCGCACGGGCGGGATTCTCTCGATCGCGTCGGTCGAGCTATCCGGCACGCCGGTCGCGGGCGCCGCGGCGCGCGCGCTTCAGCGAGCGACTCATCATCGCCTCGTGATGCGAGTGCGCCTTCTCCGGCTTCGCGGAGAGCGCGCGCACCCACTCGCCCGACGGCAAGAGGATCCATGCATTCGTGTCGTCCGCGAGTGCGCTGTCGAGGATCCCGTGGATCTCCTGCCGGACACGTGCGTTCTCGACCGGCATGAGCACCTCGATCCTGTGATCGAGGTTGCGCTGCATGAGGTCGGGGCTCCCGATGTAGGTCGCGACACGCTCGTCGGCCTCGAACGAGTACACGCGGCTGTGCTCGAGGAAGCGCCCCACGATCGAGCGGACGTGGATGTTCTCCGAGAGGCCTTCGACGCCGGGCCGAAGTGCACACGTCGAACGGGCGATGATGTCGACCCGGGCGCCGACACGCGACGCCTCGTAGAGCTCGTCGACGATCCTCGGGTCGACGAGATGGTTGAGCTTGAGCCGGATGCGCGCGTGCTTTCCGGCGGTCGCCGCTGCGGCGACCGATCGGATCTCGTCGACCAGGCCGCTGCGTAGGGTGAACGGCGCGACGAGCAGCTTCCTGAACTTCTGGGGGCGCCCGAAACCGGTGATGTAGTTGAAGAGGTCGGCGACGTCGGCGGTGATCTCCTCGTCCGCGGTGAAGATCCCGAGGTCCTCGTAGAGGCGAGCGGTCGCAGCGTGGTAGTTCCCGGTGCCGATGTGGGCGTAGCGACGAAGCGCGTCGCCCTCGCGCCGGACGATGAGCGTCATCTTCGCGTGGATCTTGAGATCGGGGAACCCGTACGCGACGTGGACACCGGCCTGCTCGAGCTCTCGCGACCATTCGATGTTGCGCAGCTCGTCGAAGCGGGCCTTCAGCTCGACGAGGCAGACCGCCTGCTTGCCGTTCTCGGTGCACTGGATCAGCGAGTCGACGAGCACGCTGTCGTCGCTCGTGCGGTAGACCGCCGTCTTCATCGCGATGACGTTCGGGTCGCGCACGGCGGCCTGCGCGAACACCTCGAAGCTCGCGCGGAAGGAGCCGTACGGCTGGTGCACGAGCACGTCGCCGCGGCGAATCTCGTCGAAGATCTGCGGGAGGTCCGACTGCGCAGCTCGCCAGTCGCGGCGGAATCGCGGGGATCCAGGGCTCGTGCTTCAGCTCGGGTCTGTCGATGGCTGCGAGCTCGAGGAGCTCGGACAGGTCGAGTGGGCTCTCGACGCGGTAGATCTGCGTCTCGTCCGCCTCGAGCCCGCTCTGGAGCCGAGCCACCATCTCGGAGGAGGCGGACGAGCTCACCTCGACCCGGACGACGTCGCCGAAGCGACGTCGGCGAAGCTGGCTCTCCACGGCCTCGAGGAGGTCGGCCGCGTCGTCGGAGACCTCGAAGTCGGCGTCGCGCGTCACCCGGAAGACCGCGCGCTCGACGATCTCGACACCGGGGAAGAGCGCCGGCAGGAAGTGGGCGATGATCTGCTCGAGCGGGACGTACAGGCCGCGGCCGCCGAGCTCGAAGAAGCGCGGGAGGCCCTCGGGGATCTTCACGCGCGCGAAGCGCTCCTCGCCCACGTCGGGGTCCTCCGCGAAGATCGCGAGCGAGAGCGAGAGCCCCGAGATGTAGGGGAACGGCTGGCCGGGACCGACCGCGAGCGGCGTGAGCACGGGATAGATCTCGCGCTGGAAGCGCTTCTCGAGCTGCGCGAGCTCCTTCGTTCCGAGATCCTCGATGCCGCCGACGGTGATCCCCTCGGCGGCGAGTGCGGGACGCAGCTCGCGCTTCCACAGACGCGACTGGAGCGCCGACAGCTCGAGGACGCGCTCACGGATCCGCGCGAGTGCCTGCTGCGGCGTGAGCCCGTCCGCGGAGCGGACCGTGACCCCCGCCTCGGCCTGCCCGAGCAGGCCGGCGACGCGAACCTGGAAGAACTCGTCGAGGTTCGAGGAGAAGATCGCGCAGAACTTGACGCGCTCGAGCAGCGGCAGCGTCTCGTCTGTCGCGAGCTCGAGAACGCGAGCATGAAACTCGAGGTGAGAGAGCTCGCGGTTGAGCAGATTCTCGACGGGTTCGGTGCGCACTCTTGTCGCCATCGCTGCATTCTCTATCGGCAGCGCGCTCCGTGGGGTAAGTATCCGGTGAAGCACTCCCGTAGCGCAATCCGGGGGCCGGCCCTGGCGGGCCCCCGGATTGCGCGTTCTCCCTGCGTTTCAGCCGTGCGTCAGGTCGTTGGCCGAAGCAGGAAGAGCTGTCCGTCCTCGACGGTGACCGTGCTTCCGCCGGGCGCGGGCGTCGGTGGGTGCGCCTGCACGTCCGACAGCCACGTGTCGGGACCGAAGAGATGGGATGCGTCGATGATGCCGCTCGTCTCCCAGATGCCTGGCCCGACGTGTGCCGTCAGGCGGGGATCCGTTGCGGCCGGGTGGATCGAGCTCGGCGACACGAGTTGCCGACGACGCGTCGACGCCTCCGCTCGGCTTCAGGTCGAAGCGCCAGATCGAGCCGTCGCGCCCCTTCGCGCCCATCACCGGGCGACTCGGGCCGGTCCCGTCCTCGTTGATCATGAGGTACTCGCTCGACGTATCCATGTTGTCGGGGCTGATCGCGATGTCTCCGCCCGCGGCGATGATCTCGTCGGCGTTGTAGACGACCGACAGCGTCGCGCCCTTCGTCGGATCGCTCGGATTCAGCTTCAGGGAATACAGACGACCGAGCGAGTTCCCCAAGTAGTTGCCCTGCTCCGGACCGCTCGCGGGAACGTCACCCGTCGTGACGAAGAAGTACTCGTCGTCCTTCACCGGGTTGAATGCGCCGTCCTCCGGGCGGGCGAAGACCATGGCACCTGCGGCGTCACTTGCCGCCTCGAGCTGGACGTCGGTCATACCTCCGGCACCGGGGAGTGCCACCCACTCGCCTGCGAGCGTGCCGTTGCGGAATTCGAACTCGCTGTTTCGGTTCTTGTTCTTCGAGCGGAAGACGATACAACGTCCCGCCGACGAGGCCGTTCTTCTGGAGCACGGTCCCGGTCGTCGACTTCGTGCCGACGTACATGTACAGCTGGCTGTTGTCGTTCCGCGGATCCTGGTTCGACGGCCCGTCCTCCATCGACATGATCACGGTGCTAGTGCCGGAGTTGCGCTGCACGAGCGAGTTCTCCCACGCGAAACGGCCGAGCCCGGGAAGTCCGTGAGCCTCGCCCACACCGTTGTTGTCGAAGACCGCCACGGCCAGGCCGCCCTTTCCGTCGAACGTCGACGTGCCGGCCTGCTCCTCGTTCGCGAAGTAGATCGGGCGATCGAAGCCGTGCGCCGATCCTGCCAGCGAGCCGGAGCAGAACCGCGCGAACGACGGAGTTGCATTCGCGGCTCGTCGCGGCGTCGCCGATCAGCGTGTCGCCGAGGTAGACCTTGTCGTACGCACGCTTTCCGGCGGTCGGGTCGCCGTCGCTGTCGAGGATCCATTTGGAGACGATCGCGCCACGGTTCTTGGTTCCCCCGACGTACGGCTCCGACTGCACGTTGAAACCGAGCTCGTGGTTCATGAAGAGGGTCGATGTCCCGTTCCCGTTCGCGTGTGCTCCGAGGCCGTCCGGAATGCCGACCATGCGGTACGTGCCCGACCCCCCGAGCACGGGAACGGTGTCCCCCACGCTGAACAGCGCGTCGACCTCGTACTCGCTGCCGACCGGTACGACGTAGGGCTTGACCGACGTGCTCGCCGTCGCCACGGCTGTGGCGAGCATGCCCGCGAGCACGGCAAGAGAGACGATGGTTCTTCGTTTCATGTGAGGTGTCCTCCCCCTCCGTTGATGACGAGCGAGTCATCGCACGCGCGCGGGGGCAGGTGGGTGCCGACGCTGTGACGCTCCGGCTACGAGGCGGTGAACGCCGACTCAGGCGAGCGCGTCGACCACGAGCGCCTGGAAGTGCGCGATCAGCTTCTCCGACTCCGGCAAGAGCCTTCCGTCCTCGATCAGCCCGGCGCGCATGCCTGCCTGCACGCGCTCGATGAGAATTCGATCCTCCGCGCCCACCTGGGCATCGAAGGCGAGCGACTCCTCGATCCACGCCTCGTCGGCGTCCTCGGCCACGAAGTAGTCGATGAAGCGGTGGGTGCGCTCCACGTCGCGCGGGACGATAGGTCCGATCGAGAAGTTCGGTCGTCCAGGCATGACGTTGATGACGGTGCCGGGAAACACGAGGTGGAACTGGCCGCGCTCGATCTCGCCCGTCGGGTCGTACGCGCCACGCGGCTCGCGTCGTGGTGGGCTGTTCTGCGTCATGCGCGCGGCGTTGACCTCGAGGAGATACGCGTCGGGGCTCACGTCCATGACGGCGGAGAACCCGGGATGCGCGGTCGGGCAGTGGTAGCACTCGAGGAAGTTCTCCGCGGAGACCTTCCAGTTGCAGTCGAGCTCGGACTCCGACCGCTGGAGGAAGCGCAGCGCGGCGAGGTCGATCCCCGCGTCCGCGACTCGCTCGGGGATGCCGTCGAGGTAGTCGTCGAGGGGCTCTGCATCCGCGTCCGGGTTGACGAAGAGGAGCGGCCCCCAGGTCTCGAGGCGGAGCGGAACGAGCCCGAGCTCCTCCTTGTCGATCCCGCCCTCCTTGTTCCCGCGCGGCGCGGTGATGAGACGGCCGTCGAGCCCGTACGTCCACGCGTGGTACGGGCACTGGAGCGTCTCGCGCCGCCCCGAGCCCTCGCAGACGAGCGAGCCGCGGTGGCGGCAGACGTTGAGGAAGGCACGGAGCGTGTCCTCCTTGTCGCGCACGAGGACGACCGGAACGTCCGCGACGGACGTGGCAGCGAACGAGCCGGGCTCGGGCACGTCGCCCTCGTGCCCGACGTACTGCCACGAGCGACGGAAGATGCGCTCGCGCTCGAGCTGGAGCACGGCCGGATCCGTGTACCAGCTCCAGGGCAGGGTCTTGAGCTCGACGGCGCTCACGGACGGGAGGCTACCGCCGCCTCAGGCGGCTGCGCGCGAGAGCTCGTCGTCGAGCCGCGTGAGGTACACCGGGCGCTCCGAGCGGAGATACTGGACGACCGCCGACTCGTCGTGCAGGCTCGGAAGAAGGGTCTTCCAGCCCACGAGGTGTCGCGGCTCGTGGAAGTCGCCGCGGCCACTGCGGGAAGGCCTGCGTTCGCGACCCAGCCGAACAGCTGCGTGCGGTTGAAGAGCTCGAAGCGGTGTGCCAGCCCGCGGAGCCCGGCGTCGCGCGAGAAGCGCTTGGTAAGGCGCCCTCGCACGAGCTCGGGCTCGTCGGCGTTCGGATGCGCCGCGATGATCGCGGCGCCGGCCTGGTCGGCCGTTCGCATTGCCTCGGCGATGCCGTCGTCGACCGAGACGAACTCGCGGAGCCCGACGGCGACCGCGTGCGCGGCCAGCACGGGCTCGGGGTCGTTGAAGGTCAGCTCGAGCCCTGGCACGACGAGCATCCCGTACGTGCGCCAGGCGCGCGCGGCCTCGCGTTCGACCTCGGCGAGGTACAGCGGGAACGACTCCTCCTCGAGCGAGCTGAAGTGAAGCCCTTCCTCGAAGCGCCACGGATCGTCCGTGCGCACGACATGATCGGTGATGCACAGCACGTCGAAGCCGCTGCGGCCGTGGAGGTCGACGAGCTCGGCGACGGTGAGCTCGCCATCGCTCCAACGTGTGTGGGCGTGCAGCTCGCAGAGGAGTGGCCCGAGACTTCTCCGCATGGGCGTCATCGTCGCTGCGCGATGGCGATCGTGGGGCGAGAAGTGGTTGATTTCCAGGGAAGAAGCAGAGACGCGATGAGCACGGGTAGGATCGCGCCCCGATGCGGGACGCGCTCGCGATCCTCGACGAGGCCGAGGCCAGGCTCGCTCCGCTCTCGCTCGCGACGAACCTCGCGTGGTGGGAGTCGCAGGTCTCCGCGACCGAGGAGAACGCCGACAGACGAACGCGCGCCGAGCTCGCGTGGTCGGATGCACTGGCCGACCGTGAGCTCTTCGCGGCAGTCGAGGCGGCGCGAGCTTCCGGAGCGAACGGTGAGGCCGGCAGAAGACTCGATCTCCTGCGCGACCTCATGCTCAGGCATCAGCTGCCGGACGATCTGCGCGCGAGGATCGTCGAGCTCGAGTCGTCGGTCGACCTGCGCTTCTCGCGCCACCGCGGGCGTGTCGGCGGAGTCGAGGTCGAGGACACCGAGATCAAGCGGATCCTCCGCCGAAGCGACGATCCGGACGCGCGTCGCGAGGCGTGGGAGGCTTCGAAGACGGTTGGCGCCGAGGTCGCCGACGACGTGCGCGAGCTGGCGCGACTTCGGAACGAGGCCGCACGCTCCCTCGGTCATCGCGACTGGTTCGCGCTGTCGCTGTCGACCGACGAGCTCGACGAGCAGAAGCTGATCGACACGCTCGCAGACGACGGATCGGGTCGACCGCCGAGCCGTTCGCGCGCTGGAAGGGGGCGCTCGACGAGAAGCTGGCTGCTCGCTTCGGTTGCTCCGTCTCGGAGCTGCGTCCGTGGCACTACGCGGATCCCTTCTTCCAGGAGACGCCACCCGACGGCACCGTCGACCTCGACCCCTTCCTCGACGGGCAGGACGTGGTCGCGCTCTCGCGCCGCACCTTCGAGGGGATCGGATTCGACGTCGACGGGATCCTCGCGCGGAGCGATCTCTACCCGCGCGACGGCAAGAACCAGCACGCGTTCTGCATCGACGTCGACCGCGTCGGCGACGTGCGCATCCTCGCCAACACCGTGCAGACGCGCGACTCGGCGGACACGATGCTCCACGAGCTCGGACACGGCGTGTACGACCTCGGCTACCGCGACGACCTGCCGTGGCTCCTGCGCTCGACGCATCTCGTCGCGACCGAGGCATCCGCGCTCCTGCACGGCGCCCTCGCCTGGCGGCGCGAATGGCTCGAGCTCGTCCTCGGTGCGAGTCCGTCCGAGGTCGCGGATCTCGGGAGCAGGCTGGAATCGGCCCGGGCGGTCGAGCTGCTCGTCTTCACGCGCTGGGTGCTCGTGATGAACACGTTCGAGCGCGCGCTGTACGCAGATCCCGAGGCCGACCTCGACACGCTCTGGTGGGAGCTCGTCTCCCGCTACCAGGGCGTGACGCCGCCCGACGGACGCCGGGCGCCCGACTGGGCGGCGAAGATCCACATCGCCGTCGCGCCCGTCTACTACCACACCTATCTCTACGGAGCGATCGTCGGCCTGCAGCTGACGGCTGCGCTCGAGTCGACGGCAGGCGGGATCGTCGATCGGCCGGATGCGGGTGCGCTCCTGCGCGAGAAGCTGTTCGCTCCGGGCCAGTCGGTCCGCTGGGATCGGCTCGTCGAGCAGGCGTCCGGCTCGCCGCTCTCCGTCGCGTCGCTCGAGCGCGCCGTCGCGAAGGCGTGACGTGAGCGACGTCGCCTCGCTCGTCGTCGAAGCGACAACGGAGGAGGAGGAGCGGAAGACGAGCTACCTCGAGCTGTTCTTCGACCTCGTGTTCGTGTTCGCGTTCACACAGGTGACCGCACTCATCCTCGAGGACACGAGCGTGGAGGGGTTCCTCCGGTCGGCGCTCGTGCTCGCGATGGTGTGGTGGGCGTGGTCGGCGTACGCGTGGATGACGAACGCCATCGACATCGAGAACACAGTCACGCGACTGATTCTCTTCACCGCGATGGTGGCGGGGTTCTTCGCCGCGCTCGCCGTCCCCGACGCGTTCCAGGACGAGGCGGCGTGGTTCGCAGTCGCGTACTTCGTGGTGCGGATCCTCCAGACGACGCTCTACGCGTGGGGTGTCCGCGACGATCCCCGGAACCTCTGGGCGGTGCTGCGGCTCGCACCGTGGTTCCTGGTCGCCGCTCTCGTTGCGCTCGCCGGCGGCTTCGTCGACCCGGACTACCGCGCCTGGGTCTGGCTCGCGTCGCTCGTCATCGACGTCGTCGGGACGCTCACCGTCGCTCGCGCCGGGTGGCACATCTCGCCGTCGCACTTCGCCGAGCGCTTCGCCCTGATCGTGATCATCGCGCTCGGCGAGTCGATCGTCGCGATCGGGATCGGGACGTCGGGGCTCGAGCGCGACGCGACGTACGCAGCCTCGGTGGTGGTGGCTTTCGCAGGCGTGGCTGCGCTGTGGTGGACGTACTTCGACTTCACGGCAGTGGCCGCCGAGCGAGCGCTACGACGTGCGTCTCCGACTGCACGCGTGCCTCTCGCGCGCGACGTCTTCACGTTCTTCCACTACCCGGTCGTGCTCGGGATCATCCTGTACGCCGTCGCGGCGAAGAAGACGCTCGAGCACCCGCTCGACCCGCTCTCGGAGGCCGGACGCTGGGCCCTCGGGCTCGGTGTGGCGATCTTCCTGTGCGGATTCGCGCTGATGCGTTTCCGCGTCGTCCGCCGGATCGCCTGGGAGCGTCTCGCAGCGGCTGCCGTGGCGCTCGTCCTTGCCGTCGGGCTGGACGGAACGGACGCGGTCGTGACGCTGGGTGTCGTGATCGTCGTGCTCGTGCTCTCCGTGGCGATCGAGACCGCACGGCTCCGCGAGTTCCGCGCCGAGATCCGCGCGGGCTAGACAGCAGCTCGCCGGGGGTGACGCACGATGCAGCGAAAGCCGAGGTGCGCCATCGAGGTGTCGATCGTCTGCGGCTGTCTCGCCGCCGGACGGTAACGCAGGCAGTAGTTCGGTGCGCAGAGGTGAGACCCGCCCTTGATCACGCGCCGGGGAATGTGTTCGCTCGGCTGGCCCGGGTTGTAGCTCTCGTCGGGTGAGGTCACACGCGGGTTGGCCGGGACGCAGCATGGGCTCGTGACCTCGTCGGGGCGTCGTCGCACATACCAGTCCGAAGTCCACTCCCACACGTTGCCGGTCAGGTCGTAGAGGCCGTAGCCGTTCGGTGGAAACGCCCCGACCGGCGATGTGCCTTCGTGCCCGTCCAGCTTCAGGTTCTCCCACGGGAACTCGCCCTGCCAGGTGTTCGCCATCGGCGTCCCGTCCGGGACGTGCTCGTCACCCCAGGCGAAGGCTGCGCCCTCGAGTCCGCCGCGGGCGGCGCGCTCCCACTCCGCCTCGCTCGGGAGCTCCTTGCCGGCCCAGGCGGCATACGCCTCCGCGTCCTCGCAGGCGACCTGGACGACCGGATGCCGGTCGCGTCCGTTGATCGTCGTGCCCTTCCCGCCGGGGTGCTTCCAGTTGGCGTCCGGCACGTACTCCCACCAGTTTCGGTAGTCGTCGAGGTTCACCGGACCCCGTGTCTTCCGGAAGACGAGAGCGCCAGGGACGAGCAGGTCGGGATCGGCGTCCGGATACGCTGCCGGGTCGAGTGGCCGCTCCGCGACGGTGACATGGCCGGTCTCGCGCACGAAGCGCCGGAAGGCCGCCGCGGTGACCGGCGTCTCGTCCATCCAGAACCCGTCCACGCTGACGTGCTGCACGGGCCGCTCCTCGGGATAGAAGTCGTCGGAGCCCATGGCAAACGTCCCGCCCGGGATCCAGTGCATTCCGGGCGCGGGAGGCTCGGGTGGCCCCTTCGTGTCCGCGTTAGGGTCTACGTCGGAGATCACGACCCGACCGTACCCGTCGGTCGAGAGAGGGGCGCCTGACATGACGAGACAGCAGGAAAAGGCTCAGGCGTTCCGCGCCCTGCACGAGGGGGAGCCGTTCGTCATTCCCAACCCCTGGGACGCGGGTTCGGCGCGCGTGTTCGAGGCGCTCGGGTTCGAGGCACTCGCCACGACGAGTTCGGGCTTCGCGTTCACGCTCGGGCGCCTCGACGGCGCCGCGACGCTCGACGAGGTCTGTGCACACACCACGCAGGTCGACGCGGCGACCGGGCTTCCCGTCTCGGTCGATCTCGAGAATGGATACAGCGCGGACGCCGCCGGTGTCGCCGCGGCGATCGCACGTGTGGGTGAAGCCGGGGCGGTCGGCGCGTCGATCGAGGATTACGACCCGTCCCGCGGGCTCTACGATCTCGACGAGGCGGCCGAGCGGGTCGTCGCGGCGGTCGAGGCGGCGCGTGGACTCGCCTTCCCGTTCGTCCTCACGGCGCGCGCGGAGAACCACATCCGTGGCAACCCTGACCTCGCGGACACGATCGCCCGGCTGCAGGCGTTCGAGGCGGCGGGCGCCGACGTTCTCTACGCGCCGGGATTGCGGACCGTCGACGATATTCGCGCCGTCTGCGATGAGGTGACGAGACCGGTCAACGTGCTCGCCTTCGGCGACCTGTCGTTAGCCGAGATCGCACGGGCCGGAGCACAACGCGTGAGCGTCGGCGGCGGGCTGACCTGGGTCGCGGTGCGTGCGTTCGCCGACGCTGCCAGCGCGATCCGCGACGGCGATCTCTCGTCGCTCGCCGTCGGCGTCCCGCTGCGCGAGTGGTTCGCCTGACCTAGGGATAGCGCCGCGGCGCGGAGCCGTCGGGCACGAGGCGCCCGAGAAGATCGCGGCGCGCCACGAGTGCGCGGTACAGCGCATCGGGAATCCGCCCGCGCACGCCCGCATACCCGAGGAGCGACCCGTCACGCCGCGCGAGCCGCCAGCTCGCGAGGCGCTCGGCCGCCGAGAGCTCCTCGAGGAGCGGCTGCGCCGCGAGATCGTCCAGCGGCAGGATCGCGAGACGTTCGCGGCGGTCGAGTCGCACGACGGCACGCGCCGCGAAGCGGCAGAAGCGTCAGGTCGGGTCGTACAGCAGGACGGGTCGCCTGAGCTCGGGGCGACTCAACGTCGCTCACCCACGTAACGAAACCCGGTCGCGTCGATCCCATCGTCGGCGATCAGTGCTCGTTCCACCGGCTCTAGCGCGTCGTCGAGCCGCCGGCTGTAGAGGAACGGGCGCCATTCGAACACGCGCTCCGCGAAGCGGGGCTCGAGCTCCGAGCGAATCGTCGAGGAGGCGTGGAGGTCGGCGAGGCTGGCCGTGGTCTGGCGCTCCCAGTCGTCGAAGGCATCCGGGACGTCGGAGTCGGTGCGTCCGGCCTGGGCGAGCGCACGACGCTGCTCGTAGTACCAGCGCGCAGTGCGCCCGGCGAGGCGCTCGGGTGCCCACTCGTCGACGACGAGCGGGCCTGCCGGAGGCAGAAAGGACGCGATCTTGTCGAGGGCTCCACCAACGTCGTGGATGTGGTGGAGCGACATGCTCGCGACCACGGCGTCGAATCCGTGCTCGTCGGAGAAGTCCTCGACGCGAACCTGCCGGAAGATCGGGCCGTCCGGTGCGCTCGGGTCGATCGCCGTGACGTCGAACCCGCGGTCGACAAGGGCGCGTGCGAGGTCTCCCTTGCCACACCCGACCTCGAGCACGCGCGCCGGAGGCTCAGGAATGTACGAGCAGACAACCTCGAGGAACAGGCGGGTGCGGAGATTCATCGATCGCTTGCGACTTCGTCGAGCCCTTCGAGGGTAGCCCGCACCAGCTCCCCGACCATCTCGAGCACGTATCCGCCCTCCTGCACGACCACGGTCGGCAGGCGGAGCGCACCCAGGCGGCGTCCGGCTTCGCGGAACGCTGCCTCGGTGACAGCGAGCGGCGAGTTCGGATCGTCAGCGGCGGCATCGACGCCGAGCGCCACGACGAGGGCCTCGCTCCCGTGCTCGCGCGCCGCCGCGACGAGGCTGTCGACGCCGGCGAGCCACGCGTCGTCGCCCGACCCGGGAGCGAGCGTGACGTTGAGGTTGGTCGCGGTGGTCTCGTCGGCGAAGCCGAGGAAATGAGGGAACCAGCCCTCGGCCGGGTCGACGTGCACCGACGCAGTGAGCACGTCGTCGCGGTCGCGGAAGATCGCCTGCGCGCCGTTGCCGTGGTGGGCGTCGACGTCGAGCAGCGCGATGCGCGCGACGCCGCGGTCGCACAGGTACTGCGCCGCGATCGCGGCGTTGTTCAGGTAGCAGGAGCCGCCGAACGCGGACCGCGTGACGTGGTGGCCGGGCGGCCGACAGCACGCGTACGCAGCGGGTGCGCCGCCGAGGACGAGGTCGGCCGCGGTGAGCGCGGTGTCCGCGGCCGCCCGCGCAGCTTCCCAGGTGCCGTTCGCGACGGCCGTCATCGTGTCGAAGCACCACGCGCCCGTCCGCGCGGAGAGGGCGCTCGGGACGCGAGGCTCGTAGCCGCCGAGAAGCCCGGGCGTGGGGAAGATGTAGCCGACGACGTCCGGTTGCCCAGGGTCGTCGGGAAGCCCCGCGTCGTCCCAGTCGGACCAGGCAGTTCTCAGGAAATCGACGAGCCCGGCGTCGTGCACCGCGAGCAGCGCCGCGTCGTCGTGCGGCTCGGCGTCGACGACCTGCGCGCCGGCGTCCTCCAGTGCCGCCCTGATGCGGTCGGCCCGCTCGGGGAGCTCGTCCGCGTCGATCCGAGTCCCGACCCAGATGGCCGTCTCGGGCGCATGGAGCCGGTGCGCATCGCTCCATACGACCGGGATCGAAAGGGCCATCTGCTATCCGCCGAAGCGGTACTCGGCGGCGATCCCTGGCTCGAGATACGCGGCCGACGGGCTGCCCGCGGGCGTGAAGACACCGATGATCGTCATCGCCGCGTTTCCCAGGTTCTCGACGATGTGCACCTGCCGCGGCCGAAGCCGGAAGGCCGAGCCGGCGCCGAGCTCGTCGGTCGTCTCCTCGAGGTGGAGGCGGCCCGGCCCTGCGGGCACGAAGACGATCTCGTCGTACAGGTGGTAGTGCCACGGCGCCTTGCCGGGCGGGACGTAGCCGGCGAAGAGCGTCGCGCGTGTCGAGCCGTTGTGCGGCCCGAAGAGGAGCTGGAACGAGCGCGCGCCCGTTGCCTGCTGCTGCTCCGCGGCGTGCAGAGAGACGACGAGCTCACGCTTCCCCATCGGGGCATGCAGATCCGTGCCCGCCCCGGCCGTCAGCACCACGAGCTCGAGTGCTTCGGTCGACTGGAGCGTCGCATCTTCGCCCGCGAGCACGAGGCCCGCGCTGCCGGTCCGGAGCGGGGAGGACCTCTCGCCGACCGAGAGCACGCCGGAGCCCGTCGACACGAACAGCAGAGAGTCGAGCTCGGCGTCGGCGATCGTCTCGGAGAGCCCACGTACGAGCGACAGCGTGCGCAACGCGAGCGCGGAATCGGCGAGCGGCGCGATCACCGGTGAGCCCCTAGACCGGGATCCGGTCGACGTAGCACCACTTCCACTCCTCATACGGCTCCGCGGAGCGGATCAGCGGGTGCCCCGTCTCCTCGAAGTGCGCGGTTGCGTGGCGGTTCGGCGAGTTGTCGCAGCAGCCGATCTTCCCGCACTGCAGGCACATGCGCAGGTGCACCCACCGGCCGTCGATCTTGACGCACTCCTCGCACGCGAGCGGCGCATCCGGAAGCTCCGTCACCGCGATCGAGTCGAGATGGGAGCACGTCGAGCTCATGCGATCACCAGCCCTTCGAGGCCAGGCTCCGGCTCGGGCAGCCTCGGGTCGAGGCGTTCGAGCACGTCCACGACGACGGTTGCGACAGCCGTGCTCTTCACCCAGTTGCGGTCGGCCGGCACCACATGCCAGGGAGCCCGGTCCGTCGACGTCTCCGAGATGACGTCCTCCCAGGCGGCGACGTACTCGTCGAATCGCTCGCGCACCTCGAGGTCGCCTCGTTCGGAACTTCCAGCGCTTCGTCGGATCGTCGATCCGCTCCTGGAAGCGCCGCTGCTGCTCGTCTCTCGACACGTTGAGGAACACCTTGACGATCGCCGTTCCTTCGTCCACGAGCATCTCCTCCCAGGCTCGGATGTGGGTCGGACGCCGCCGCCACACGTCCTCCGGTGCGAGGTCGTGCATTCGCACCGCGACGACGTCCTCGTAGTGCGAGCGGTTGAAGACGCCGATCGTCCCTCGCGAGGGAAGCGCCGCGTGGATGCGCCAGAGGTAGTCGTGCGCGAGCTCCGTCTCGGTCGGCACGCCGAACGACGTCGCGTGGATGCCGAGCGGGTTGACGCCGGTGAACACGGAGCGGATGACGCCGTCCTTCCCGGACGCGTCGAGCCCCTGGAGCACGACGAGGACACTTCGGGTGCCCTCCGCGTAGAGCCGCTCCTGCAGCTCGGACAGACGGGTCGTGAGGTCGCCGAGGAGCTGCTTCGCCGCCTCCTTGCTTCCGAGGCCGAGGTCGTCGCGTGAGTCGCGTGCGGCGATGCCGGGCGGCGATCCAGGTGCAACGCGCAGCGCGTCGATCACCCGCGCGACTCTACTCGTCGCTCCTCGACCCGAGCGCGGAGAGCGGAACGAGTCCTTCGAGTAGCGCGCGGCCGACGATGGCGCCTTCGCAGCCGACCGCCTCGATCGCCCTGAGGTCGTCGGGCGAACGGATTCCGCCGGCTGCAAGGACGGGGAGACCCGACAGCGCGCACACCTCCGCGAGGAGATCCAGCGACGGGCCGCCGAGCGTGCCGTCGCGCTCGATAGCGGTACAAAGGAGCCGGCTCGTACCGGCCTGCGTTACGCGCTCGACGGCATCCGGGACGGAGAACGACGTCGCCCGAGTCCAGCCGTCGACCGCGACGGTCCCGGCGCTGACGTCGATCGCGACGATTAGCCTCTCGCCCAGCTCGCCGACGAGCTCGTCGAGGAGGCCGCCGTTCGTGAACGCTGCGGTACCGACGACCACGCGCCCAGCGCCTGCGGCCACGAGTGCCGCGGCGTCGCTCGTCGAGCGCACTCCTCCCGCGGCCTGGACGTGCGCGGGAGACGCTGCCGCGACCGCTCGCGCGACGAGCTCCGGCCGCACGCCGCCTGCCCGGGCGGCGCTCAGGTCGACGACGTGGACGATCTCCGCCCCCGCCGCGGCGACTCGCTCGATCAGCGCGAACGGATCAGCCTCGCGAAGCGTGACCTCGTCGTAGTCGCCACGGAGGAGTCGCACCGCTTCCGTACCGAGGATGTCGACCGCCGGGATGACCCAAAATGCGTGAGGCTGTTCGGGCACCGTGTTAGCATGCTAACATGCTGCAACTGGCGATGGCCGACGATCCCCCGCATCAATGGCGAACGAGCGAGACAGACGACCTCTTCGAGGCGATTCTCAGCCTCCGGTCGCTGGACGAGGCTCAGCGGTTCTTCCGCGATCTCTGCACGCTCCAGGAGATCGAGGCGCTGACGCATCGCTGGCAGGCCGCGCGGTTGCTGGATCAGGGGCTCCCGTACCTCGAGGTGGCGGCGCAGACGGGCGCGTCGACGACGACGGTGACGCGCGTGGCGCAGTGGCTCCGGCGTGGGGCGGACGGGTACCGGCTGGTGCTCGATCGACGAGCCCGCAAGACGCCGCGTCGCGCCGGCTGACGATCGCGATCCCGGCGAAAGGCCGTCTCCGGGAGCCCTCCGTCGCACTTCTCGACGCCGCCGGTCTCGGCCCCGAGCAACCCGGCGAGCGCGCGCTGGCGTTTCCCTGTCGCAATGCCCCCGTCGACGTCATGCTCGTCCGCGCGGCCGACATTCCGGAATACGTGCAGGACGAGGTCGTCGACTGCGGCGTCACGGGGGCGGATCTCGTCGAGGAGAGTGGCGTCAGCGTCGACGTGCTGCTCGGGCTCGGCTTCGGCGCCTGCACGCTCGAGGCTGCCGTGCCCGCCGAGTCGTCCGTGGCGGCACTGGAGGAGCTCGACGGCGCGCGTGTGGCAACCGTCTATCCCAATCTCACCGAGCGCCTACTCGCCGACCGCGGCCTCGTGGTCGAGCTCGTTCGCGTCACGGGCTCGGTGGAGGTCGCTCCGCGCCTCGGGCTCGCCGACGCGATCGTCGATCTCGTCTCGAGCGGGAGCACGCTGCGCACGAACGGCCTGCGCTCGCTCGGCGCGCTCCTCGCGTCGGAGGCGGTTCTCATCGCCCGGCGCGGCAGCGATGAGCGCTCCCGCGAGATGGCGACCGTCCTGCGCAGCGTCGTCGAGGCGCGCGAGACCCGGTACCTCATGCTCAACGCTCCCGAGACCGCACTCGAGGAGATCTGCCGGATCGTGCCCGGCTCTCGCTCGCCGAGCATCGTGCCGCTGGCGGAGCCGGGCATGGTCGCGCTGCAGGCGCTCGTTCCGGCGGCGGACGTCTGGAGGCTCCTCCCGCAGCTCGAGGCCGCCGGAGGGTCCTCGATCCTGCTCGTTCCCGTGGAGCGGATGCTTCCGTGAGTGGTGTTGCGGAGATCGTCGAGGACGTTCGCACGCGAGGGGACGAGGCGCTTCGCGAGTGGTCGCTGCGCCTCGACGGGGTCGAGCCCGCGCTGGCGCAGCCGACCGAGGAGATTCCCGAGGAGGCTCTATTGGCGCTCGCCGACGCGGTCGAGCGCTGGCACGAGCTCCAGCGCCCACGCGACGTCCGGCTCGAGGTGCGCCCTGGAGTCGAGCTCGAACGACGCTGGACTCCGCTCCGCTCGGTCGGTATCTACGTGCCTCGAGGACTGATCTCCACGCTCGTCATGTGCGCGGTGCCGGCGCGGGTGGCGGGCGTCGAGCGGATCGTGGTGGTCACGCCTCCGGAGGGCGCCGGGCGCGTCGCGGCTGCGGCGCGGCTTCTCGGCCTCGAGGAGGTGTGGGCTCTCGGCGGACCTCACGCGATCGCGGCGCTCGCGTACGGCACGGCGTCGATTCCGCGTGTCGACAAGATCTGCGGGCCGGGCGGGGCGTACGTCAACGAGGCGAAGCTGCTCGTCTCGCGCGACGTGCCGATCGACCTTCCGGCCGGGCCCTCCGAGGTCGTCGTCCTCGCCGGATCGGGCGCCGAGGCGCGTGTCGTCGAGCTCGAGCTGGCGGCGCAGGCGGAGCACGGGCCTGACTCCGTGTGCCGCGTGGTCGACGTGAACGGGGATCTGGAGGCGGCTCTGGGCGTGGTCGAAGAGCTCGCGCCGGAGCACCTCGTCCTTCTGGGCGATGACGCCGAGGCGGCGGCTCCGCGGATCCGGAACGCGGGCGCTGTCTTCGTCGGGCCGTGGTCGGCCGTGGCCGCGGGCGACTACGCCACCGGTGGGAATCACGTGCTCCCGACGGGTGGCTGGGCGCGCGCTGTCGGCGGTATCGGGCTCGAGACGTTCCTGAAGCCGATCACCACCCAGCGCCTGACCGCCGAAGGGCTCGCCGCACTGCGGCCTACCGTCGAGGCGCTCGCCGCGGCGGAGGGCATGTCTGCGCACGCCGAGGCTGTGCGTCGGTGAGACCGCTTCCCTCCGCGTTCGGGGAGTACCGCTGGGCGCCGTCGACGAGTGAGATCGCCGCCGAGGTCGGCCTCGATCCGGTCGAGATCGTGCGCTTCGACGGGAACGTGCCGGCAGCGCCGTCTCCGACCGCACGGCCGGGCGCGATCGCGGCTGCGCTCGCTCGCACGAACGAGTATGCGCACGGCGGGTTTCCGGAGCTCGTCGCCGCCATCGCGCAGTACGCGGGCGTCGAGCCGGAGAACGTCGTTCTCGGCGCGGGCGCGGACGACCTCATCATGTTGTGCGCGCGCTCGTTTGCGGGCGCCGGCGATGCCGTCGCCATCGCGGAGGCACCCACGTACCCGGTCTTCCGTGTTGCCGCGCACGTCGCCGGAGCCGAGATCGGTGACACATCGCCGGCTGTCACGTTCTGCTGCCGTCCGAACAACCCGACCGGCGGATTCGGTCCGCTGCCTGCCGCACGGCCGCTCGTCGTCGACGAGGCGTACTTCGAGTACGCGGGCGAGACGGCCGCCGGTCTCATCCAAGACGGAGTCGTCGTCCTGCGCACCTTCTCCAAGGCGTTCGGCCTCGCGGGCGCGCGAGTCGGCTACGCGCTCGCCGATGCGGAAACGGCTGCAGAGCTGAATCGCCGCCAGGCGCCGCAGCCGATCTCGGGGATCTCGGCGGCCCTCGCCCTCGCGGCACTTCGGGATCCGCCCGATGTGACCGCGCAGGTCGAGGAGCGCGAGCGCTGCGCGCAGGTGCTCGCCGAGCTCGGGCTCGCGGCGCTTCCGTCACGGACGAACTTCCTCTTCGTCCCGGTCGACGAGCCGGAGGAGCTCGGCGCGGTGCTGATGCGGGAAGGCCTGGTGGTGCGCGTCTTCCCGGACGGGGTCCGCTGGTCGATCCGCGACCGCGAGGACGACGACCTCCTGCTCGACGCGCTCGCGCGCGCGCTCGACCGTCCGTCAGCGACGGCGCCTGCTCCCGACGCGCCGCGCGCGACACGTCCGTGCGACGGCGGAGACGCGCTTCCGCGTCCGGCTCGCTCTCGACGGATCGGGTCTCGTTCGCGTGCAGACCGGCGCCGGGATCTACGACCACCTCCTCGAGCAGCTCGCGTTCCACGCGGGCTTCGACCTCGCGCTCGACGGCGTCGGCGACCTCGAGACCGGCCCGCACCACACCGCAGAGGATGCGGCGCTCGCGCTCGGAGAGACGCTCGACCGCGCGCTCGGCGATCGTCGCGGGATCGCCCGCTACGGCGACGCCGTCGTGCCGATGGACGACGCCCTCGCCCGAGGCGCCGTCGATCTCGGCGGCCGGCCCGCGTCCGAGATCCGGCTCGAGCTCGACCCGGGGCTCGCGGAGCACGTGCTCCGCAGTCTGTCCCAGGCGGGACGGCTCGCGATCAACGTCGAGGCGACGGGCCGCGACGAGCACCATGTCGCCGAGGCGGCCTTCAAGGCGGTTGGTCGCTCTCTGCGCGCGGCCGTCCGGCTCGAGAGCGACTGTGCTCCCGTCGACGAAGGGCCGCGTATGAACGTCGCCGTCTGCGACTACGGCGCGGGCAACGTTCGCTCGGTGGTCGCCGCCTTTCGGCGTCTCGGCGCCGACGTGGGCGTGACGAGCAGCCCCGCCGACATCGACGCCGCAGATCTCGCCGTCCTGCCAGGCGTGGGGTCGGCAGCGAGCGCGATGGACGGACTCCGTGAGCGGGGACTCGACGAGGCGCTGCGGCGCCGCGTGGGTGGCGGCGGCTCCACGCTCGGCATCTGCCTGGGCCTGCAGCTCGCGCTCGAGGAGTCGGAAGAGGACGGCGGCGTCGCCGGCCTCGGGCTCCTCCCCGGTCGAGCGGTCAGGCTCCGCGAGGGCCGCGTCCCTCGCATCGGCTGGGCGGCGGTGGAGCCCGACGGCGAGGCGTTCTACTTCGCCCACTCGTACGCGGCGGAGACACCCGCTGCGACTGCGCGCTCCGAAGGGGTCGTCGCGGTCGCCGAGGCCGGAAGCTTCCTCGGCGTCCAGTTCCATCCCGAGAAGAGCGGCGCCGCGGGCGCGCGCCTGCTGGAGCGATGCCTCTCCCGCGCCTGATCCCGTGCCTCGACGTGGCGGGCGGTCGCGTCGTCAAGGGCGTGCGCTTCGAGGACCTGACCGAGGTCGGCGACCCGGTCGAGCTCGGAGCGCTCTACTCCGACTCGGGAGCGGACGAGCTCGTGTACCTCGACGTGAAGGCGACGCTCGACGGCCGCGACGCTCTCGTCGAGCTCGTCGCGCGGATCGCCGATCGCCTCGCGATCCCGTTCACCGTCGGAGGCGGCGTGCGCTCTGTCGCGGACGCCGCGGCCCTCCTCGAGGCGGGCGCCGACAAGATCTCGGTGAACAGCGCGGCGCTCGAGCGACCCGAGTTGCTGAGCGAGCTCGCCGGACGGCTCGGCTCGCAGGCCGTGGTCGTCGCGATCGACGCCACGCGGGGAGAGGTTCGGACCCGTGCCGGCACCGAGGACGCAAGACGCTCGGCCGTCGCCTGGGCGCGCGAGGCCGTCGATCGGGGCGCGGGGGAGATCCTGCTCACGTCGATCGACGCCGACGGCACGAGGTCGGGCTACGACCTCACGCTCACCGCGTCCGTGAGCGAGGCCGTGACGGTTCCCGTGATCGCATCGGGCGGAGCGGGAAGCGCCGAGCACGTCGCCGAGGCGCTCGGTGTCGCGCAGGCGGCGCTCCTCGCGTCGATCCTCCACGAGAACCCGGCGCGTCTGGCCACGCTTCGCGATGAGCTGCGGGATCTGGGAGTCCCACTGCGCGATGTCGCCTGAGCTTCGAGCAGCGATCGTCCAGGACGCGGAGACGAACCGCGTCCTGATGCTCGCGTGGATGGACGACGAGGCGCTTCGGCGCACGCGCGAGACGGGGGAGGCGCACTTCTTCAGCCGCTCGCGTCAGCAGCTCTGGCGAAAGGGCGAGACGTCCGGCAACACGCTCGCCGTCGAGGAGCTTCGCGACGACTGCGACGGCGACGCGATCCTCCTGCGCGTGCGCCCGGCCGGGCCCACGTGTCACACGGGCGCGGTTTCCTGCTTCGCGCCGTGGCTCTGGCGTCGCGTCGCCGAGCGTGCGCAGGAGCGCCCGGACGGCTCGTACGTCGCCGGCCTCGTCGCGGCAGGCCCGGCCGCGGCCGCGCGCAAGGTCGGCGAGGAGGGCGTCGAGGTCGCTCTGGCCGGCGCCTCCGAGAGCGACGAGCGGCTCGTGGAGGAGATCGCCGATCTCTGGTTCCACACCTACGTCCTGCTCGCTGCGCGCGGCCTCGACCCGAGCCTCGTCGAGGAGGAGCTCGTGCGGCGGGCTACACGGTGATGACGATCTTGCCGCGCGGGTGTCCCTCGCCCATGTGCCGGAGCGCGTCGGCGATCTCGTCGAGCGGATACGTGCTGTCGATCACCGACGTCAGCTTCCCGGTCTCGCAGGAGGTCTCGCAGCGTCTCCATGTCCGCCTTGTTGAACTTCGCGAGGAAGAACGTCGCACGCTGGCTTCCGCGGAGCGCCCTGAGCCGTGACCCGACGACGTGGCCGATCGGCCCCAGGAGTCGGTTCGCCCTCGGCCCTCCGACGACGACGACGGTCGCATCCGGCTGGAGCACGCGCCGGAGCTCGGAGAACGACCGCGTCCCGGCGATGTCGAGTACGAGGTCGTAGCGCTCGCTGCGCTGTCGTGACGTCCTCGACTCGGTAGTCGACGACGAGATCGGCGCCGAGCGAGCGCGCGATCTCGACGTTGGGCGTGCTGCACACCGCCGTCACCTCGCGCGCCGAGCGCCTTCGCGATCTGCACGGCGTACGTGCCGACGCCGCCCGAGGCGCCGTTGATCAGCACCCTCTGCCCGGGCTGCGAGACCGCCCTTGTCGCGAAGCGCCTGCAGCGCGGTGATCGCTGCGGTTCCTACCGCTCCGGCGTGCTCGAACGTCACGTTGCTCGGGCTTCTTCACGATGGCACGCTCGGCCTTTGACGCCGACGTACTCGGCGTACGCGCCGCTCCGCCCGCCGAAGACCTCGTCGCCCGGCCGGAACTCCGTCACGTCCTTGCCCACCGCCTCCACGACTCCGGCGTAGTCGACACCGAGGCGGATGTCCCTCGGCCCGCGCAGCCCCGTCGTCGGGCGGGCGATCCACGGCCTGCCCGTGACGGCGTACCACTCCGCGATGTTCACCGAGCGTCGCGCGCACGCGGACGAGCACCTCGTCGTCGGCCGGCTCGGGCTTGTCGAGCTCGCGGATCTCGACGACTTCTCGGGCGCGCCGAATCGCTCGTGGACAGCCGCCTTCATCGTGCCGCGCCGTTCAGGGTGAGGACGACGTTGCCGGTCTTCTGCCAGCTCTCGACGTACCTCGTCGCCTCGACGACGTCCTCGAGCGGGTAGGTGCGGTCGATGATCGGTCGGTAGCGGCCCGACTCGAACAGCTCCTTCACGAGGAGGACGCTCTCGCGGTCGTGGCTGGAGAAGTCGAACACGACCCTCCTCGAGCTCCACCGCGTGAGGAGCGCGAGCGGGAGGTTGTAGAGGCGGTCGGTTGCCACGTAGATGCCGCCGGGCACGAGCGACCGACGGCAGCGCAGGAACGAGTGCTTTCCGACCGCGTCGAGGACGACGTCGTACGTCTGCCCGTTCCTCGTGAAGTCCTCCTGCTCGTAGTCGATCACCTCGTTCGGCGCCGAGCGAGCGGACGAGCTCGACGTTGCGGCCGTTGCAGACGGCCGTCACGTGGGCGCCGAGGTTCGATGCAAGCTGCACGGCCGCGGTTCCGAGCGAGCCGGAAGCGCCGTAGATCACCAGTCGCGTGTCGTCTGTCCACACGTCCGGCGCGAAGTGCGTTGCGAGCCTGGTACATGCCGTCGCAGGTTCCCGCGGCCTGCTCGAACGTCATCCCTTCGGGCATGCGCGCGACGAGCCGCGATTCGCGGACGCAGACGTACTCGGCGTGCGCGCCGCTCCGCAGCCCGAACACGCGGTCGCCGACCTCGAACTGCGTCACCGACGGGCCGATCTCCTCGACCACTCCGGCGAACTCGAGCCCGAGGATCTTCCGCCTGGGTCGCCGCAGTCCGAGCATGAAGCGCCAGAAGAGCGGTCGCGCGCGGCGCATGTGGCAGTCCGTCTGGGTGACGGTGGTCGCGTGGACGCGCACGAGCACCTCGTCGTCTGCCGGCACCGGGCGCTCGACCTCGTCGACGCGCAGCACCTCGGGCGGCCCGTACCTGTCGTGAACGATCGCTCTCATCTCACGGTGTCGCGTGACGTCGGACGGCCAGGAGGTGACCGAGCGTCGCCGCATCGGTGCCCCGGCGGATACGTCGAAGGCGGCGGTTGCGGAACTGCGCCGCGAGTCGCTCGTGCTGGGCCTCGACCATGCGCTGGTGGAGACGCTCGTCGGTCAGTTGTCGAAGGGTGTGGTCGTTCATCGGGCGACTCCGTTCAGTGTCAGCACGACGTTCCCGGTCTTCTGCCCGGTCTCGACGTACCTGGTTGCCTCGACGACGTCTTCGAGCGGGTACGTGCGATCGATCACGGGCGCGGTATCTCCCCGCCTCGATGAGCCCCTTCACGTAGAGGACGTCCTCCTTCGTGTACTTCGGGATCGGGAGCGTGACCTTCTTGTCGCCGATCCACCTCGTCGCGAGGGCGAGCGGGGGCACGTGCCACATGAAGCCGAGGTCGGTCTCGAGAAAGATGCCGCCGTCCTTGATCGAGCCGCGGCTCCGCCTGAACGAGTGCTTCCCGACAGCGTCGAAGACCACGTCGTAGGTCTCGCCGTTCCTCGTGAAGTCTTCCTTCGTGTAGTCGACGACCTCGTCGGCGCCGAGCGACCGCACGAGCTCCATCCGCGCCGTGTCGCAGACCGCGGTGACATGTGCGCCGAAGGACTTCGCGAGCTGAACTGCTGCCGTGCCGATGGAGCCCGAGGCACCGTAGATCAGGATCCGCGAGCCTTCGCGGAGGTCGCCGCGCTGGAGGCACGCGAGCGCGATGCAGGCGCCGTCGCTGACGGACGCCGCCTCCTCGAACGTGACGCTCGTGGGCTTGTGAGCGCAGCGCGCCACGCTCGCGCGGACGCAGACGTACTCGGCGTTCGCACCGGTTCCCTTCAGGCCGAAGACCTCGTCGCCGACAGCAAACTCGCTGACCGCTCCGCCCACTGCCGTCACCTCTCCGGCGAACTCCATGCCGGGCGTCCGGTACTTCGGTCGGAGCAGGCCGGTGAAGAGCCGCGTGAAGAACGGCTCGGCACCGCGAAAGCCGCAATCCGACCGGTTGACCGTCGTGGCGTGGACCTTGACGAGGACCTCGTCCTCCTTCGGCGCAGGCCGCTCGATCTCCTCGACGCGCAGGACCTCGGGCGGCCCGTAGCGATCGAACACAACTGCTCTCATGTCGTTCCCTTTCGTTTTTCCGTTTGCTGCGGGTACCGGATCGGCCCGCCCTGCTTCCACATGCGGCCGGCCCGGTAGAGCTCGGCCGGCTTGCCGCCGGTCGTGCCGGGCCTGGCCCTGCGCCCGGTCGGGATCACCCAGCCGTCCTCCGCGAGGAGGCTCCGCCGGAAGTTGGCGCCGTCGAGATGCACGCCCCAGACGGCCTCGTACACCGTTCTGAGCTCGGCGAGCGTGAACGTCGGTCCGAGGAATGCCGTCGCGATCCCTCTCAGCTCGAGGTCGATGCGGACTCGGTCGGCTGCGTCGCGGACGATCCGCGCGTGATCGAAAGCCAGCTCGAACGTGCCGTCCAGCGCCGTCGTGACCGGAACGAGCGCGGCGTCGGCCGCGTCGGTGCCGGCCACGATCGAACCGACGTCGCGAAGCACTGCGAGGTACGCGACCGTCACGACGTTCATCCGCGGGTCGCGCTCGGGATCGCCGTAGGCGCCGAACTGCGTGAGCAAGCTCGCGGCATCGACGCCCGTCTCCTCGGCGAGCTCTCTCCTTGCCGCCTCGTCGAGCGTCTCGGTCGGCCGCTTGAAGCCGCCCGGGATCGCCCACATCCCCTCGAACGGCGCGATTCCGCGCCGCACGAGCAGGACGCAGAGGCGCCCTTCGGACATCGTCAGGATCACGACGTCGACGGTGACGGCGAAGGCCGGAAACTCGGTCGGGTCGTAGTCTTGCGGCACTCCTGGATTCGGTGTTCTGGTCGACATGACCATTACCGTAGCAGACGGTTAGAGTCTTGTCGACTTTAACGTCCGATCGAGTCTCATCTCCCACTCATGACGTCGCCCTAGCGTCGGGTTCGAACAGACCCTCGACCATGGAGGTTCAGATGAGGCTCTCCGTCCCCACTTTCTCTGACGCTCGTGCCGACGGTGCTCCTGTCCGCCGCGGCCGTGTCCGCAAGCGGCGGCGAGCAGTCGGCTCGTGCGGTCCCGCTCAAGGACGCGAAGCTCAACATCGAGCACAACGCAACCGACGAGGACACCGGATTCCAGGGCTTCGTCGACAGCGAAGGCTGGCGGCGCCTCGACGTGCGCGGGCCCGATGGTCAGGTGCTGGCGTTCGACGCACGCGGCACGCTCGCCAAGCTCGGGCTGACCGAGCTGTTCTTCGAGTCCGTCGAGCCGGAGAACGCGAAGGTGCCGATCGACAGGATGCTCGCAAATCTGCCCGAGGGCCGCTACACGATTTCCGGGCCGACGCAGGAGAACGGCAAGAGCGTGGGCCGCACGACGGGCAAGGCGTGGCTCACGCACGACATCCCTGCAGGCCCGGTGCTCGTCTCACCCGCGGAGGGTGCGACCGTGCCGGTGCGCGGTGTCGTCGCTCGCTGGAAGCCCGTGTCGAAGACGATCACCGGCGACCCGGTCACGATCATCGCGTACCAGCTCATCGTCGAGAAGGACGTCGAGCCGCACCCGCACATGATCGGGAAGCTCGGGCTGAGCATCTACGTGCCGCGATCGGTGACGAGCCTGGCCGTCCCTGACGGATTCCTCCAGCCCCGCACCAAGTACAAGTGGGAGGTGCTGGCCATCGAGCGCAGCGGTAACCAGACGCTCTCGTCGGGCGAGTTTCGGACTCGCTGACCGCCGTCCAAGCTGAAGCGCGGGGTCAGCCCTCGCGCTTCAGCTTTCGCCAGCCGCCGGCCCTGTTGTTCGCGATGATCTGCTGGAGCATCGCCGTCAGAGCCGACTCGTTGATCGTCTCGCCTTGGCGGATCGCGATTGTTCGAGCTGTCGAGTTGTCGTGGCCCCCGGTGATGATCCCGTCGGGATCCGGGACGATGGCTCCGTCGTAGAGAAAGACGTTCACGTGATCCTTCGCCGCCAGGAGCGCGCAGACGTTCCCCTGCAGGACGAAGTAGGGGCGGTCCGTGAACTTGATGGTCTCGACGACGTCTCCGTCGGCGGCGTGCACGAGGTCGCGGACCTCGCGGCAGATCGCCTGCTGCCAGCCGGGAAGGGCGTCGATGTACGCGTCGACGCGTGGATCGGCGATGTAGGCCATCGTGTCTGCTCCTCAGCTCGGTGTACGGATCCGACCGGTCGGGTGCGCAGAACTCATCGGGGATCGGGTCGTCGGTCCTCGTCGTCCAGCCCGAAGAGCCTTCTCGGCATCGTGTCGAAGGGGCATCATGTCCAGCCCCGACGACGGAGGAGGCGACCTGTCGACGAAGCCCGCTACCACTGAAGCGCCAGAGGTCGCGCGATGAGCACAGTCCGCGAGGGCGGCTGCTCATGCAGCGGACACCCGATCGTCCGCTCCGCCGAGCCCGGGGAAGACTGGAGCTGGTGCTACCTTGACAACGTCGCGTTCGTCGTCGCGAACCTATGACACTCCCCGAGCTGCACCTGGCCGAGTGGCGCCCGACGAAGGACACGATGCACCTGTACACGCAGATCATGGGCAAGATCCGGCTCGCCACGACGGCGCCGCGCAACCACTGGTGGAACGCACCCCTCTACGTCGACGTCCGCGGACTGACGACAAGGCGCCTGCATCATCGCGGGACGACCTTCGAGATCAGGCTTGACTTCTTCGACCACGCCCTGCTCGTGCAGACCGCCGATGGGCGCAGCCGGGCCTTCGAGCTTGGCGACGGGATGCCCGTCGCGGACTTTGACGGCCGCCTCCACGCGATCCTCGCCGAGCTCGGCATCGACGTCGAGATCAAGGAGCAGCCGTTCGGGGTCCCGATGACGACGCCGTTTCCCGAGGACGTCGAGCACGCGTCGTGGGATCGAGAGGCGATCGAGCGCTTCGGCCGCATCCTCGACTGGTCGGACTCCGTGTTCGAGGAGTTCAGCGGCTGGTTCAGCGGCAAGACGAGCCCGGTGCACCTTTTCTGGCACGGCCTCGACCTCGCGGTCACGCGCTTCTCGGGCCGACCTGGCGCCGCGCTCGACGCCGATCCCGTCACGCAGGAGGCGTATTCGCACGAGGTCATCTCGTTCGGTTTCTGGGCGGGTGACGACACGGTCGGCGATGCCACCTACTACTCCTATACCGCGCCCGAGCCCGAGGGACTCCGCGAGCAACCGCTCTCCGCGGGCCGCTGGATCGAGTACGGGGCCGGCTCGTTGGCGGTGCTTCCCTACGAGGCCGTGCGCAGCGCTCAAGATCCAAGAAACACGCTGCTTGCGTTCTGCCAGAGCGCCTACGAGGCGGGCGCTCGCCTTGCCGGCTGGGACGCCAGCAGCTTCGAATCGAAGTGGTGCCCGACCCCCGGTCAGCTGAACAAGCTCCACGCCACCGCCGCCGCCGACTTTGGCCGTTCCACCGCGAGCGCCTAGCGTGCCGAGCGAGCGCGCGCTCACGGCGAAGGAAGCGGGGTTCGCCGCGATCGACGCCCGCAACTGGCGACAGCAGCGCGATGCAGCAGATCCACCAGCCGCTCGCCAGCCTGAGCGTACACGGGAGACCGATCGCCCATCACCTCTTCTCCGAAGACGGCAACCGCAAGATCATGATCGCCTCGCTCCGATACCTTGACACCTTCGCCAAGATTGACGGTGGTTGGTATTTCGCCGAGCGGAAGCTGCTCCTCGACTGGAGCGAGACGCGACCGTCGACTCCGGGGACGTGATCCCAGACGGCAGACTTCTCGGCTTCGGCACCAAATCGTCGTCACGGAGGAATGAACGTGTCAGTACCCGCGAGCCCACTGCTCTCCCCGTCGCAGCTCGAGGCTCTGGCCGAGATCGGCGAGGAGCGCTCGGCGCCCGTCGGTGAGCTGCTGTATCGGGTCGGCGATCGCATCTACCCGTTCATCGCGATCCTCGAAGGAGAGGTCGCGATCGTCGACGCGGCCGGGAACGAGCTCATACGGCAAGGCCCCTCGGGCTTCCTCGGCGAGCTGAACCTGCTCTCGGGGCAGACGGTGTTCGTGAGCGCGCTCGTGGCCGAGCCGCTGCGATACATCGCGGTCGAGCGTGCCGCATTCCGGTCGCTCCTCAACGAGGACGGCCCACTCAGCGACCTCGTCCTCTCCACCTTCATCGCCCGCCGCGAAGCACTGCAGACCGTCTCAGGGATCGGCCTGGAGATCGTCGGTCCGCACGACTCGGAGCCGACGATGCGAATGCTGGAGTTCGCGCGCGCGAACCGGCTCCCGTACACCTGGGAGGATGCCGCCCCGCAAGGCGGTGGTGCGTTGCCGTTCGTGCGGCTGCCGGGCGGAGGAGAGCTGCACGGCCCAACAGCCGGCGAGGTGATGCGCGCTCTCGGGATCGGGCTCGAGCTCGCGCCTCGTGAGGAGGTCGATCTCCTGATCGTCGGCGCCGGTCCGGCAGGCTTAGCTGCCGCGGTCTACGGCGCCTCCGAAGGCCTCGACACTCTGGTCATCGAGAGCACCGCGCTCGGCGGCCAGGCCGGTTCGTCCCGCCGGATCGAGAACTACCTCGGCTTTCCCGCCGGGATCAGCGGCACCGAGCTCACGAGCCGCGCAGTCACCCAGGCGCGCAAGTTCAACGCGCGCACCGCGACGCCTTATCGCGCCCTCTCCCTCCAGCCGGGGAACGGTCGGCACCTCGTCCGCCTCGAGGACGACCGCGAAGTCGCAGCGCGCGCTGTGCTGCTCGCGACAGGTGCTCAGTACCGGCGGCTCCCGGTCGACCGCCTGGCCGAGTTCGAGGGACTGAGTGTCTTCTATGCCGCCGGCGCTCCCGAGGCCCAGCTCTGCGCCGGTTCACGCGTCGCGGTCGTCGGCGGCGGCAACTCCGCCGGCCAGGCCGCGGTCTGGCTCGCCCGTGGCGGCGCGCTCGTCACCCTCCTCCACCGCCGCGCGGACCTTCGCGAGACGATGTCGGACTACCTCGTCCACGATCTCGAGCGGTACGGCGTCGTCGTTCGAGATCGATGTGAGATCGCCGCGCTCCACGGCGACGGCGGGCACCTCGCGGCCGTCACGCTCACGAGCGGCGAACGGCTTCCCTTCTCCTTCGTGTTCCTGTTCCTCGGCGCGCTTCCGTGCACCGAGTGGCTCGACGACACCGTCGGCCGCGACCACAACGGGTTCATTCTCACCGGCGCCGAAGCGAACAGGGACAGCCTGCTCGAGACCGACATTTCCGGCGTGTTCGCGGCCGGCGACGTCCGCTCCGGGTCGACGAAACGGTGCGCCACCGCCGTCGGCGAAGGGGCGATGGCAGTCCAATTCGTCCACGCGCACCTCGCCCGCACCGCCACCGTTCAAGAAGCGCGATGAGCGACGTCGTCTGTAGCCATCTGGACGAGATCGCCGTCCGCGAGCTGCCTGCCTCGGTCGAAGGCTGCGAGGATTGCCTCCGAACCGGTGGCAAGTGGCTGCACCTGCGGATCTGCCTGATCTGTGGACACGTCGGGTGCTGCGACAACTCGCCCAACCGACACGCGACGGCGCACGCCCACGCCACGTCGCATCCCATCATCCGTTCGCTCGAGCCGGGAGAGGACTGGAGCTGGTGCTACGTCGACGAAGTGGCGTTCCTCGTCGAGGGGATCCGCGGCACGACGCGCATCCCGCCGTCGCCGCTGCTGCAATAGCTTCGGCCTCGGGCAATCGCCGTGTCGATGCGGCGTCGAGAGAGCGGGAGCGACGGGACTCGAACCCGCGACCTCCGGCGTGACAGGCCGGCGTTCTAACCAACTGAACTACGCCCCCGTAGTCGCGGAAGTGTAGCCGGGCTGCAGGGATCGGAGGCTGCGGCACGTAGCTTCACTCCACGTGTCCACCGCGGACTGGGTCGTCATCGTCGTCGTTGGGATCGCTGGGCTGTACGGGATCTCGACGGGGTTTCTGCGCGGAGCCTTCTCGCTCGCGGGTTTCGCTGTCGGTGCGTATCTCGGCGCGCGGCTTGCGCCGCTGATCCTGACCGACGGCTCGCCGTACGTGCCCGTCGTCTCCCTGGCGTGTGCGGTGCTCCTCGGAACGCTTATGCGCGGCCTCGCAGCGATGCTCGCAGGGGTTCTCCGCGCGAGCATCGGCGTGATCCCGGGGATGCGCATTCTCGACCGTTTCGCCGGCCTGGTCCTCGGGCTCGTCGCGGGCGTCTTCCTGTGCTGGGCGATCGGTGCCGTGCTGCTGTACGTCCCCGGCGAGACCGAGCTACGTCGCTCCGTCCAGCGCTCGACGATTCTCTCCGAGATCAACGAAACGTTTCCGCCGGAACGGCTGCTCGAAGAGCTCGAGCGCGTCGATCCGATCGGCGTGTTCCTCGGTCCGCCTGCGATCGTCGCGCCGCCCGAGAAGGGGCTCGCGAAGGATCCGGAGGTCGTACGCGCGTCGAAGAGCGTCGTGCGCGTGACGGGGATCGCCTGCGGCCTGGGCATCGAGGGC
Organism: uncultured Gaiellaceae bacterium; assembly: GCA_963820635.1. Classification (GTDB taxonomy): domain Bacteria; phylum Actinomycetota; class Thermoleophilia; order Gaiellales; family Gaiellaceae; genus GMQP-bins7. Next base: position 1,079,034 of record CAWGAN010000002.1, read on the forward strand.
TCCGGCTGGGTCGTGAGGCGCGGGCTCGTCGTGACGAACGCGCATGTGGTCGCGGGTATCGACCGGCCGCGTATCGACACGGCGAGTGGCCGGGCGTTCACGTCGACCGTCGTCGCGTTCGACCTCACGAACGACATTGCCGTGCTGCGTGTTCGGGGACTCGGCGCTCGCCCGCTCCCGGCCGCAGGTCCGGAGCGCGGCGTCGCGATCGCGCTCGCCGGCTACCCGAGGAACGGACCGCTTACGCGGACGCCGGCCCGCCTCGGCGGAACGGCGGAGGTGCTCAGCCGCGACGCGTACGGGAGCGGGCCGGTCAGACGTCAGGTCACGGCGATTCGCGGTGTCGTGGAGCCCGGGAGCTCGGGTGGTCCGGGCATCGACGCGCAGGGGCGGGTGCGCACGACCGTGTTCGCACGCCGGCCACGCGAGACGGGCGGCTACGGGATCCCGATCGAGCTCGTGAACAAGGTCGTGGCGCAGGCACGCTCGCGGCCGGTCGCTGCGACGGACTGTACGAGCTAGTAACTCGCTGCGACCGCGGCCGCAGAGCGGCCGCCTTCAGGGATCTGCGCGGCCGGAATTCGCGTTTCAGCGAATTCCGGTCTTGCGCTCAAAACAAGTCCAGCGCGGCGTGGGGCTGCCGGAACGGCGGGATCACGTAGACGCCTGCGGCAAGTTCGCGTGACGCCTCGACGAGCTCGCGGGCGATCGCAAGACCGGTGTCGCCTGCGTCCGCGCCTGCGTCGAGCAGCCGCTGCTGTACGTGATCGGGCACCACGATCCCGGGCACCTCGTTGTGAAGACGCAGCGCGAGTGAGTAGCTGCGCACGTAGAAGATCCCCACGAGGAGAGGGATGGGGGACGAGCCTCCGAGGCGCTCGAGGAACGCCTCGAGAAACGCGAGTATCGAAGAGAACCTGTGTCATCGCGAACTGGGCGCCGGCCTCGAGCTTCTGCTGGAAGCGCTCGAGCTCGTAGTCGAGGTCGTCGGCCGCCGGGTTGACCGCGACCCCGAGGAAGAACGACGTCGGTGCGTCGATCTCGCGCCCGTTGTAGTCCTCGCCCGCGTTCATGCGCACGATCATCTGCGAGAGCCCGATCGAGTCGACCTCGTACACGCCGCTCGCACCCGGGTAGTCGCCCGCCTCGGGCGGGTCGCCCGTGACGGCCAGGACGTTGCGGATGCCCTCGGCGTGCGCGCCGAGCAGCATCGATTCGAGCCCTGCGATCGACGCGTCGCGCGGCGTGAGGTGGGGGATGGTCTCGAGGCCGACGACGCGCTCGATGGTGGCGGACGCGATGAGCCCGTTCATGCGCGCTCGCGCGCGCGGGTTGTCGTTCACGTCGACGACATCGACGTGCCCGGAGGCCTGGAGCGTCCGTGCCAGCTCGAGCATCGCGTGCGCGTTCCCGCCGCGCGGAGGATCGATCTCGACGGAGACGACGAACTCGCCTTCGCGGAGCTTTCGCTGAAGCAGCGTCTCGCGCTCGGGCTCCGAGGCGGAGACGACGATCTCGCGTTCCCGCACGACGAGCAGCGTGCGCGGGCTGCGGTCCTCGTCGACCGCGTTCCGGATCGCCGCGATCTCGGTCGGGGTCGTCCCGCAGCAGCCACCGACGATGCGTGCGCCGAGCTCCCGTGCGTGCGCGGCGAACTCGGCGAAGTACTCCGGCGTCGCGTGCGGAAAGATGACCCGCTCCCCGGCGAGGCTCGCCAGCCCGACGTTCGGCAGCGCGGCGAGCGGCTTGCCGCTGTCGCGCATCCGCTCGATGGCCCGAAGCGCCGCCTGCAACCCGACACCGTGGTTCGCGCCGATGGCGGCGACATCGAGCTCCGCGAGCGCGGATGCCGCCTCCTCCGCCGAGACGCCGCCGAGCGTCTGAGAGTCCTCGTCGAAGGTGAGCAGGCTGACGATCGGCAGCGCGGAGCTCGCGCGCACCGCCCGGATCGCCGTGACGAGCTCGTCGAGCTCGTAGAAGGTCTCGATCATGAAGAGGTCGACGCCACGGCCTTCGAGCAGCTGTGCCTGCTCGGAGAAGATGGCGTCACGGTCCTTGGCAGGGCCGCCGAGGGGCCCGATCGCGCCGGCGATGAACACGTCGGCGCCGGACACCTCGCGTGCGTCGCGCGCGATTTTCACGGCGGCCTCGTTGATCGCCGCGACGTCGTCCTCGAGGTAGTGCTCGGCGAGCTTGCGGCGGTTGGCGCCGAACGTATTCGTCTCGATGATGTCCGCACCGGCGCGGATGAAGCCGAGGTGAAGCGAGAGGACGCTCTCGGGTGCACGGATGTTCGCCTCCTCGGGACAGCGCAGACGTGCGACCGCACTCGAGACGAGCGTCCCCATCCCGCCGTCGCCGACGAGCGGCGGCCCCGTCGCGAGTCTCTCGAGGAAGCGGCTCATCGCCGCATTCCACCACGTTCTCATTCCGCAGATTGAGATTCGCTCCCGCGAATCTCAATCGCGAGGATCCCTGAAGGCCGCCGCTGTCGCGGCGGCTGCGCATCCACGGACCGTTCGCGAGGCGGTTCTTCCCGAGCGTGATGGTTCTCCCTCAAGATCCTTCTCGTCGGTGCCGATAGCGACAGCGACTCCCGGTTGGGGACTGACGGCAATCAGCCACGCCAGGAGCTTCGAGAAGGGGCGGCGGACGACGCCGCCCTTCTCATTCCGCAGATCAAGATTCGCTCCCGCGAATCTCGATCGCGACGATCCCTAAAGGCGCCGCTGTCGCGGCGCGTCGTATCTACTGGCCGTTTCGCGCCGTTGCTCGTCCTACTTGCTCTCCGGGGCTTTCTGCCATTCGAAGACGGCGATCAGGCAGCCTGTCTCCGTCCATGAGTTGTGGTGCGTGCCCGCGTCGTAGCTGACGAAGTCGCCCGGGCCGAAGATGGTTCCGTCCGAGTCGACGAGGTCGCCTTCCAGGATCAGGAACTCCTCCATGCCCGCGTGGTCGTGCGCGATCGTGACGGCGCCCGGCTCCATGCGCATCAAGTAGGTGCCGTGGCCCGTCCGTTCGTCGTAGCTGAGTGGAAGCCAGCTCATCTCCGGCTGTACCGGACCCTCCATGTCGTACGGGAGGAACGGCGTCGTGTGCGCATTGACGGCCTTGCGGCCCGGCGAATCGCTCATTGCTGACTCCTAGTCGCGGTGGACGGTTCGGCCTTCCATGCCGCCGGCCACGACCACGAGCTGGCCGGTGACGTGACCGGAGAGGGTGTCGGACGAGAGGACGACGATCTGCGCCGCGACATCCTCGGGTTGCGCGACCTTGCGTAACGCCATCGTGCGTGAGACCGCGCGCACCCGATCCTCGTCGACGAGCCCTCGGGTCATCGGCGACTCCGTCCAGCCCGGCGCGACGGCGTTCACGCGCCCACGCGGGGCGATGCGCGCGATCTCGTTCTTCAGTGACAGGAGCAGGCCGCCGGTGATCGCCGACTTCGCCGCGGCGTAGTCGGCGTGCCCGGCCTCGCCGAAGACGCCTGCGGTCGAGCCGACGAGGACGAGCGAGCCGTGTCCGCTGCGCTCGACCTCGCGCAGGAACGCGCGCGCCACGAGGAACGTGGCCGTGAGGTTCTGCCGGATGGTCTCGTCCCACCGCGCGAGCGGCAGCTCCCAGACGGGCTCGTCGTCGCGTGGCCAGACGCCGTGGACCGCGACGCAGACGTCGATCCGCCCGAGCGCGGAGCGCGCTTCGTCGAACAGACGGTCGACGTCGGCCTCGACTGTGAGATCCGCTCGCGCGATCGGCGCGCCGCCGAGCTCATCGGCCAGCATTTGCGCGCGCTCTTCCCCGCGGTTGAAGTGGACGAGCACGCGCGCGCCCTCGGCGGCAAACGCCCGAGCGCACGCCGAGCCGATCCCGCCGGATGCGCCGGTGACGAGCACGCCCTTGCCTTGGAGCCCAGCGTCGATGCGGCGTAGGCTACTCGCGTGCGCGTCCACGTCATCAGCGACATGGAGGGCGTCGCCGGAATTGTCAAGTGGGAGCAGACGACGGGCGGCGAGTCGCTCTACGACGAGGGGCGCAAGCTCTACACCGAGGAGATCAACGCCGCCGTGCGTGGCGCGAAGGCGGCCGGAGCGACCGAGATCGTCGTCATGGACTGCCACGGTGCCGGCAAGGGGTGGACGTTCAACTCGCTCATCCCGGAGGACCTCGACCCCGCGTGCGAGTTCGTCGTGCAGGACGAGTGGACGGAGTACACGGAGTTCCTCGAGGAGGGTTGCGACGCCGCTCTTTTCGTCGGCATGCACTCGCGCGCAGGTACGCCCGACGGCGTCATGAACCACACGATCTCCGGCCGCGACTTCCAGAACCTCTGGTTCAACGGGACGCTCGTCGGCGAGACGGGTATCAATGCCGCCCTCTGCGGGACGTGGGGCTGCCCGGTTCTCCTCGTCACGGGGGACGACGCGTCGTGTCGCGAAGGGACGGAGCTGCTCGGGGCCGGCGTGACGACGGTCTCGGTGAAACGCGGCTTCAGCTCCTCCAGCGCGCGAAACCTCGTGCCGGCGCGTGCCCGCGAGCTCATCGAGACCGGTGCGCGGCAGGCGCTGTCCGACCTCTCGGCTGTCCCGCCCTACGACCCGGGTAGCCCGAGCGAGATCAAGGTCGAGTACAAGAACACGAACGCCGCCCACGCCCTCCGCTTCCGAGCAGGAGTAGAGCTGCTCGACGCACGCACCATCGTCTCTCGCGGCGAGACGTGGTGGGAGGCCTGGAAGCAGTTCTACTTCTAGGTCGTCGCCGATGTCCTACGTTCCCGTGGCCGTACGTTCCTACGAGGCGTTCGCGCGCGGCGACACGGATGCCGTGCTCGCGGACATGCACGTCGATATCGAGTGGCATCAGGCCCAGGGACTCGCTCACGGCGGCGTCTACCACGGGGTCGACGAGGTTCGCCGCAGCGTCTTCGACCCGCTCGACCGTGACTGGTGGGACGAGTTCGTCGTGACACCGGAGGAGTACGTCGATGCGGGTTCCGACGTCGTCGTCCTCGGCCGCTACCGGGGGATCGCGCGCGAGTCGGGGAAGACGCTCGACGTTCCGTTCGTCCACGTGTGGACGTTCGAAGACGGTCTGGCGGTCCGGTTCAGGCAGTTCCTCGACACCGCAGGCTGGGTCGAGGCGCTGCGGCCCTGAGGCGTGCTCGACGTGGCGCGCTGTTGACATGACACGGGGTCGGTGTCACATTCCTGCGACGAGCGTGGCAGGCGCTCGTCACGGATCGCTCCGCGCAACTCCGGGAGCGGTTCGACGTCACAGAGGGAGTAGTCAATGCGGAAATCCAAGGAGGGCATGTCTATGAAGAGAGCCATCGTCGTCGCGGTTTCGGCCGTGACCGCCGCGAGCGCAATCGCCGCGTCGGTCGCGACAGCCGACCCGACCCGGGTCGCTGCTCCTGCGGCACCGAACTGCACGCTTGCGACCATCGCGCTCACCGGCCCGTACACCGGCCCTGCCGGAAGCGCCGGACTCGACCAGCGGAACTGGGGTCGCGTCTTTCTCACGAACTGGAATGCGGGCCGTGCGATCCCGGGCGTTCCGCGCTCGCTCAAGCGCACGAAGCTGAAGGCCATCGAGGCCGACACGCAGCTGAACCCGCAGGTTGCCGCGACGGTCGCGGTGCAGCTGCGCTCCAACAGGGACGTGCTCGCAGCCAACGCGTTCTCGGGCAGTCAGGAGAACGTCGCAGGCGGGCCGATCCTGCGTCGAGGAGGCATGTCGTTCGTCTCGGGCTCCGCGACGCGTGCGAGTCTCACGGATGCGTCGACCCCTGATGGAGGCGTCCTCAAGAACGGGTTCTTCCGCCGGGTCGTGCCGCACGACAACATCCAGGCCGGGACCGACGTGACGTTCATGCGGCAGCGGCTCAACGTCGGCGCGGGCGACACGGTGATGGTCGTCGATCAGGCCGAGGCGTACTCGGTACCACTGGCCAACCGTGCGGTAGCGCTGCTTCGGGCGGCCAACATCGAGGTCGACCGTCAATCTCAGCCGGCGGCGCAGACCGACTTCACGTCGCTCGCCAACAGGGCGGTCGCCCAGCGAGTGGAAGTGGTCTTCTTCGCCTCGCAGGTCGCCTCGAACGCGCAGCTGTTCTTCCAGCAGCTGAAGTCACGGGGCTACACCGGCGCGTTCTTCGGCACGGACGGCACGTTCGACTCGACGAACTTCAAGGTGCCGGGTGCGTACATCTCGTCGTTCAGCCTCGACATCAACGAGGTGCCGATCGCGCGGCCGTTCGTGAACCAGTTCAAGGCTCGCTTCGGTGACACGATCTCGTTCGGTGCGCCCTCGTTCGTCGCCGTGCAGGCGATCGCGATGGGCATCTCCGCCGCCTGTGCGGACGGCAGAGTAAGCCGCCTAGAGGTTCGCCGCGAGATCGGCAAGGTCAGGATGTCGACGTCGCTCCTCGGTGCTCCGATCAGGTTCGCGAACACCGGAGACGTCGTCGGAGGTGTCGGCTTCTCGATCTTCCAGATCGGGAACGACGGCTCCTACAACACCGTCCAGAAGGGCTAACCGCCTCCTCGGATGTCAGACGTGCGGCCCATCGTCTCGGTGGGCCGCACGTCTGTTGGTGCGCAAGACCGGAAACCCGCGCGTGCGGGATTTCCGGTCGCGCGAAGATCCCTGAAGCGCGGCCGCCGAGCGGCCGCGGTGTTGCCGGTCACGTCCACGGTTTCGCAGTAGGTTCCGCGGATGGACGCGTTCCAGCTCGTCGGCTACTTCCAGGACTTCCAGCTGACGTGGGACTACTTCTTCGATCAGCTCGTCGCGGGACTGACCCTCGGGAGCCTGTACGGGCTCATCGCGATCGGCTACTCGATGGTGTACGGGATCCTCAAGCTCCTGAACTTCGCGCACGGCGAGGTCTTCATGATCGGCTCGTACATCGGCTTCTTCGTGCTGACATGGCTCGGCGGCGCAGCCGACCCCAGTCTTCCGATCGCGATCGTCATCGTGCTCATGTTCGCGGCGGCAATGGTCGGGGCAGGGTTTCTCGGCGTCGTCATCGAGCGATTCGCGTACAGACCGCTCCGCGAGAAGAGAGCCGGGCGGATCGCTCCGCTGATCAGCGCGCTCGGCGTGTCGTTCTTCCTCCAGCAGCTCGCGGTCATCTGCTTCGGATCGGCACCGAAGCAGTACGACTCGTTCTCGTTCGACGCCGGCTCATTCTTCACGAGCATCACGATCGGGCCGTTCGAGATCCAGTACATGCAGCTCTTCGTGATCACCACGACCGTCTGCCTGATGGTCGCGCTCACGATCTTCATCGCGCGCACGCAGGTCGGTCGCGCGATGCGCGCGACGTCGTACGACCTCGAGGCTGCATCGATGATGGGGATCGACGTCGATCGGGTCATCGTCGTGACGTTCCTCATCGGCTCCGCGCTTGCGGGCGCCGCGGGAGTCATGAACGGGCTGATCTTCCAGAACGTCGACCCGTACGTCGGCTTCCAGGTCGGGCTCATCGCGTTCACCGCTGCGGTCGTGGGGGGCATCGGCAGCATTCCGGGCGCGATGGTCGGCGGTCTCGCGATCGGAGTCGGGCGTTCGTTGTCGATCGGCTACATCTCGTCCTCGTACCAGGACGTGATCGTCTTCGCGATCCTCATCGCGGTCCTGCTCCTCCGACCGTCGGGGATCTTCGGAACCCCGGCTCCGCAGAAGGTCTGAGATGACGGATACGCCTCCGAACACTCCCGACGAGCGTGCCGAGCCGTCGGGACCGCGCATCGGCGCCGACGAGTGGGTCGCGCGTTCGGGCGAGCGGGCCGACGCTCGTGGCGGGATCATCGGACGACTGCGCGCGCTGTACGAGCGCGTCCCAAAGCCGGCGGTGTTCGCGTTCTTCGTCGTGGCAGCGGTGCTCGTCCCCCTGGCGACGGCGCAAACGGACAACGACATCTACTTCCTGCGTGTGGGCACCGTTGCGCTCGTCTTCGCGCTCCTGGCGCTGGGATTGAACGTCGCCGTCGGCTTCGCAGGTCTGCTCGACCTCGGCTACATCGCCTACTACGGAATCGGCGCGTACGGCTACGCCTTCCTGTCCTCGGACAAGCACGGAGTGCACTGGGAAGCCTGGCTCGTGATCCCGCTCGTCGTCGCCGTCTCCGCGCTCATAGGCTTGCTCCTCGCGCTCCCGTCGCGGCGGCTCGTGGGTGACTACCTCGCCATCGTGACGCTGTTCTTCGGGCAGATCTTCTACGTGATCGCCACGCAGGGCTATCGCATCTCGTTCCTCGGGTTGAACAAGGATCTCGGCTTCGACCGGGCCAACTGGGACCTGACCGGCGGCCCGAACGGGATCGCGAACGTCGACCGCATCGGTGCGTTCGGACTGACTGCCTCGAGCGAGCGCGCGTACTTCTACATCACGCTCGTCGCCGTGGTCGTCGTCTTCGCGGCGCTCACGCTCGCCAACCGGTCGCGCACGGGACGCGCGTGGCGGGCCCTCAACGACGACACGCTCGCGGCGCAGGCCATGAGCATGCCGGTCAACTGGCTCAAGCTCCTCGCCGTGGGCGTCGGCGCCGCCGTCGCCGCGCTCGCGGGGACCATCAACGCGGCGCTGTTGCAAGGGGCGTTCCCGGACGACTACAACACCCAGGTCCTGATCATCATCTACGCGATGGTGATTCTCGGCGGCGCAGGGAGCCTCGCCGGTGCGGTCCTCGGAGCCGTCCTCGTTTCGGTGCTCATGCTCGAGGGCCTTCGCCCACAGACACCGATCGGCGACTTGACTGGTAACGGTCGCTGGGTCTTCTACACGGCGATCTTGCTCGTCCTCGTCACGACGATCCGGCCGTGGCGCAGACTTGCGGCGATCGTCGGGGGGATCGCGGTCTTCGGTGTCGTACTCCATGCGATCGTCGCCGCGACCACCGAGCGTGGGACGGACGGCCTTCTCAACACCGGCCCGGACACGTTCGAGGAAGGCGGGCCACTCGGCTGGCTGATTCGCAACTGGCTTGTTCTGCCGGGTGGGACGTACGAGCTCGGCTCACGCACGTGGTTCAACGTTGCGCTCGTCGGGCTCATCGCGCTCGTTCTCTGCATGACGCTCGTCAAAGGCTGGGTGCGGGACGTCCTGATCATCCCTGCCGTCTGGCTCGCGGGATTCGTCTGGGAGACCCGACTCATCCTCGAGGCGTCGGGCCCCACGCGGCTACTGCTGCTCGGCGTGATCCTCATCGTCGTCATGATCGCCCGACCGCAGGGCCTTCTCGGGCGACCACGTGTGGAGATCGTCTGATGGCCGACGCCCTCCTGAAGCTCGAGAACATAAGCAAGGCCTTCGGCGGGCTGCAATGCATCTGGAACCTCGACATCGAGGTCGGCGACGGGGAGATCGTGAGCATCATCGGCCCGAACGGTGCAGGCAAGACGACGCTCTTCAACCTCATCACCGGGATCTACCGCCCGGACTCCGGCGACATCCGCCTCGACGGGGAGAGCATCGTCGGCCTCGCGCCGCACAAGATCACGAACCGCGGCGTCGCGCGGACGTTCCAGACGCTGCGCCTGTTCCTGAACATGAGCGTCAAGGAGAACGTGATGGCTGCGACCTACGGTCGCACGCGTTCCTCCCTCGCCGAATCGATCCTGCGGCTGCCGCGCGCCCGCCGCGAGGAGCGAGAGTCGCGCGCTCTCGCCGAGGAGAAGCTCTCGTTCTTCGGCCAGCGGCTGATGGGGTACCGCTGGGACCAGCCCGCATACAGCCTCTCGTATGCAAACCGCCGCCGGCTCGAGATCGCGCGAGCGACGGCGACGAAGCCGCGGATCCTCCTGCTCGACGAGCCGGCCGCCGGGATGAACCCCGTCGAGACGCACGAGATCACGGAGCTCATCGCGCAGCTTCGCGACGAGGGCGGGCACACGATCCTCGTCATCGAGCACGACATGCACGTCGTCGAGGGGATCTCGGACCGCGTCGTCGCGCTCGACCACGGTGAGAAGATCGCGGAGGGGACCTTCGAGGAGGTCGCCACCAGCCCGCGCGTCGTGGAGGCGTACCTCGGCACGTCGGCGACCGAGCGAAAATGAGCGAGACGACGAACCGCTCCGGCGCGTTGCTCCAGCTGGACGCGATCAACACCTACTACGGTCAGATGCACATCCTCCAGGACGCGAACCTGCACGTCGACGCGGGCGAGCTCGTCTGCCTGCTCGGCGGGAACGCCTCGGGGAAGTCGACCACACTCAAGACCGTGCTGGGAATCGTGAGGCCGCGGACCGGGACGGTGACCTTCGACGGCGAGGACGTGACGTCGCGGAAGACGAGCTACCGCATCGGGAAGGGCATGGCGATCGTCCCGGAGAACAGGCGCCTGTTCGGGCCGATGACGGTGCTCGAGAACCTCCAGATGGGCGCGTACCTGCACGGCGGCGGGGACCCGGAGGACTACGAGCGGGTGTACACGCTCTTCCCGCTGCTGCACGAGCGACGCGGGCAGCTTGCAGGGACGCTCTCCGGTGGCGAGCAGCAGATGGTTGCGATGGGGCGGGCGCTGATGGCTCGCCCGAAGCTCATGCTCATGGACGAGCCGTCGATGGGGCTCGCGCCGATGCTCGTCGAGCGCAGCTTCGAGATCATCTCGCAGGTGCACGAAGCCGGTGTGGCGATGCTCATCGTCGAGCAGAACGCGAACGTGTCGCTGTCCATCGCGGACCGCGGCTACGTGCTGTCGACCGGCCGTATCGTCCTCGAGGGAAAGGCCTCGGAGCTGATCCAGCACGAGGAGCTCCGCAAGGCCTACCTTGGCCGCTAGAGACATGTCCAGGGACCTGACCCCGGACCTGACCCCTGGCCTGTCCGTCCGGGACGAGTTCCCGATCTTCGAGCACACCGATCTACGCGAACTCGTGCTCGCAGGGTGCTCTCTCGCACCGCGTGCGTGCAGCGGCGGAGGAGTGGCTCGCGGGCTGGGACGAGAACGGCGCGGAGTGGGAGTTCTGGGTCGAGCGCAACGAGGCCGCCCGCGCTGCGTTCGCTGGCCTTCTGCACGCGAAGCCGGACGACGTCGCCGTCACGACCTCGGTCTCGCAGGGCGTGAGCGCGCTTCGTCTCCGCGCTCGATCTCACCGGCGAGCGGAACCGGATCGTGATCAGCGAGTACGAGTTCCCCACCGTCGGGCAGATTGCGCACGCGCAGGAGCTTCGCGGGGCGGACGTCGTCCACGTCCGCCCAGACCCGGACGGGCGCATCCCCGTCGAGAGCTTCGCCGACGCGATCGACGAGCGGACCGCGCTCGTCTGCTGCACCGCGGTGTCGTTCCGCTCGGGTCACCGACACGACGTGAGCGCGATCGCGGAGCTCGCGCATGCGAAAGGCGCTCTCGTTCTCGCGGACAGCTACCAGGCGATCGGCGCGCTCGAGATCGACGTTCGCACGCTGGGCGCGGACGTCGTCACCGGTGGCACGGTCAAGTACCTCCTCGGCTCTGCCGGGCTCGGGTTCATGTGGCTCCGCGACTCGCTTCGCTCGGGGCTCCTGCCCACGCAGACCGGCTGGTTCGCCGACGAGGACATCTTCGAGATGTCGATCGCGGACTACTCACCCCATGCGACCGCGCGGCGGTTCGACAGCGGCACTCCTCCGGTTCCGTCGCTCTATCCGGGGGTTGCAGGGATGGAGCTGATCGCAGAGGTGGGCGTTCCCGCGATCGAAGTGCATGTCAGGAGCCTCAACGACCGTTTGCTCGAAGGCCTGGACGCGCTCGGCGCCACGGTCGTGACGCCGCGGGGCGACGGAGAGCACGGTCCCCTCATCTGCGTCGCTCTCGACTGATCCGAACGCGCTCGTCGCAGCGCTTGCGGCTGCGCACATCGTCACGTCGACGCGCGACTCGAACCTCCGGCTCTCCCTCCACCTCTACAACGTCGAGGAGGACGTCGACCGGATCCTCGCGGCGCTCTCGGCGAATCGCGCCTTGCTCGCCTAAGAGCCTCTAAGCGGCGCCCGGCCAGGCGGTCTCGGCGGGCGGCGCGTCGGACCGCGGCCGACCGCGCTTCGGCCAATCGCGCGTCCAGCGGGCGACGACGAGATTCTGGTCGTCGAATTTCCAGCGTGGACGCCGCGCCCGAACGAGTGGATCGAGGCCCGCGACGATCGCGAAGCAGTCGAGGCAGTAGGCGATCGGCCAGTGCTCGTCGCGCGAGCGACGATGGGCGAACGCGCTGATGACCCGGTCGTGCGCGCAGCCGTCACAGTCCGTCAAACGCGTGCGTTTCCGGCCGCGGGGAGTCATCACACCCTCCAGCTGGTCATCCCGCATGTACGCATGCCCCACCGCACGCCGATTCACGAAGACGTCGACGAACTCCATCGCGCCGACCGTACCCGAATTTGGCTGATGTCGAAACGACGAAGGAGCATCAGTCTGGCTTGCGCGCACGCACCATGGCACCGTGCATCCCGTCGGCCACCGCGTGGGTGAACTCGACCTCGACATCCACGAGCCCAACACTCGCGAGCCCGTCGCGGTACTCGGACACGGACAGCGCGCCGGCGATGCAGCCGACGTGGCTCCCGCGCTCCGCGCGGTCGGCACGAGACAGCCGATCCTCGGCGACGACGTCGGAGATACCGATCCGCCCACCCGGCCGCAACACGCGCGCGATCTCGGCGAGCACCTTGTCCTTCTCCGGCGACAGGTTGACGACGCAGTTCGAGATCACGATGTCGACGCTCGCGGCGTCGAGCGGGATCTCCTCGATGAGGCCCTTGAGGAAGTGGACGTTCGTCGCGCCCGTCTTCGCGGCGTTGGCTCGCGCGAGCTCGAGCATCTCGTCGGTCATGTCGAGCCCGTACACGGTGCCCGTCGGCCCGACGCGCTTCGCGGAGAGGAGGACGTCGATCCCACCGCCCGATCCGAGGTCGAGCACGGTCTCGCCCTCGTTGAGCTCGACCAGCGCCAGCGGGTTGCCACAGCCGAGGCTGGCCGTCACGGCGGTCTCTGGAAGCCCGGCTCGCTCGTCGGCGCCGTAGAGACCCTGGCCGAAGAGCGTCGTCGCCTCCTCGCCGCAGCAGCCGATGCTCTCGCAGTCGCACCCACACCCACAGCCGGCCGAGAGGCCGACCGCTGCCTCGGCGTATCGCGCTCGAACCTGCTCATGCACGTCGGTCGTCACCTCGCGAGTCCTTTCATCGACAGTCGTCGATATGACCGTAACACCATTCATCGATGGAAGTCAATGTCGTGCGGTGCGATACTCGGCGGCGTGAATCCGCGCGACAGCGCTGCCGAGCTGGAGAGGACGATCGCGAGCTACAACGACGCCTGGAACGCACAGGACGTGGAGATGATTCTGTCGTTCCACGCTCCCGGGATGGTGTTCGAGAACCACACGGCCGGAGATCGCGTCGAGGGTGACGCCGTCGGCGCGCACATCGCGGGGATCTTCGCGCGGAACCCCGACCTGCGGTTCACCGGCCGACGGCTGTACGCGCGCGACGGGCTCGTCGTCAGCGAGTGGACTGCCACGGCCACGAACCGAGACGGGCGGCGGGTCGAGTGGGACGGCATCGACGTGTTCCCGTTCGAAAACGGGCTGATCCAGCGCAAGGACGTCTACTCCTCATCGCACGATCCGCGTGTGATCGACGCATAGGCGTGCCGCGGCCGCGCGTCCACGAGGCGGCCGGCGTGCCCGCCGAGATCGAGCGGCAGCTCGACGAGTCGTTCGAGCTCGTCGCCTCCGCCAGCGATGCAGACGGCGTCGTCGTCACACCAGCTGTCGCGGTCGACGCCGCGTTCCTCGACGCGGCCGGCCCGCAGTTGCGCATCGTCGCGAACTACGCGGTCGGGATCGACAACGTCGATCTCGACGCCGCGCGCGAGCGAGGAGTCGTCGTCAGCAACACGCCGGGAGTCCTGACGAACGCGACCGCCGAGCATGCGATCGCGCTCGTCCTCGCGCTCCTGCGGCGCATCGGCGAAGGCGACCGTTCGTTGCGCCGCCGCGACCGCTGGGAGTGGGGGCCGGACTTCATGGTCGGCGAGAGCCTCGAGGGGAAGGAGGTGCTCGTCGTGGGGCCGGGGAGGATCGGCCGTCGCGTCGCGGAGCTCGCGACACGCGCACGGCGCGCGACCCACGTTCGCCGGGCGCGGCGACGATCTCCTCCCGTTGCTCGCGGCGGCCGATGTCGTGAGCGTGCACTGCCCGCTGACTCCCGAGACTCGCCACCTCGTCGGCGCCGTCAGCACTCGAGGCGATGAAGCCGACGGCCGTGCTCGTGAACACCGCCCGCGGGCAGGTGGTCGACGAGGCTGCGCTCGTGGCCGCGCTCCAGGCGGGCGCGATCGCCGGCGCCGCGCTCGACGTGTTCGAGCACGAGCCAGCGGTAAGCGAGGAGCTTCTCGCCATGGAGAACGTCGTCCTCACGCCGCACATCGCGAGCGCGACGCGCGAGACGCGGCTTGCGATGGGAATGCTCGTCGTCTCCGCGCTGCGTGCTGTGCTGCTCGAGGGACGCACGCCGCCGAACGCGGTGTAGCGTCCTGCGATGACTCGCTTCGGCGCGCAGTCCATGACGGGACGCCTCGAGCGCGTGCTCGTGCGACCTCCGCTCGCCGAGGATGCCGAGCACTGGCGTGCATACGGCTGGCGTGCCGCGCCCGACCACGCTGCGGGGGCCGCCGAGCACGAGCAGCTGTGCGAGATTCTCGAAGCTGCCGGTGCCGAGGTCGTCGTCTCGCGGCACGACCCCGGCAATCCGGACGCGATCTACGTCTACGACCCGGTGCTGGTCGGTGCGGAGGGAGCGGTGCTGCTGCGGCCCGGGAAGGAAGGCAGGCGCGGCGAGCCGAGTGCGATCGCGGCCTCGCTCGCCAACGCCGACGTTCCCGTTGCGGGACGACTCGACGAGCCGGTGCTCGCCGAGGGCGGGGACACGGTCTGGCTCGACGAGCGCACGCTTCTCGTCGGGATCGGCTACCGAACGAATCCTGCGGCCGTACCGGCGCTCGCCGATGCCTTTCCGGGTGTCGAGGTGATCGCCTTCGATCTCCCGCACTGGAACGGGCCCGACGAGGTGATGCATCTCATGTCGTTCCTCTCGCCGCTCGACGGCGATCTCGCGCTCGTGTATCCGCGCATCGCGCCGGTCCGTCTCCTCGAGCTCCTCGCCGAGCGCGGCATCGCGGTCGTCGAGGTGCCCGACGAAGAGTTCGAGACGCAGGGCCCGAACGTCCTCGCGCTCGGCCCGCGCCGTGCCCTCGCTCTCGACGGCAATCCGGAGACACGCCGCCGCATGGAACGCGCAGGCGTCGACGTCGTCGTCTATCGCGGCGAGGAGATCTCGAGGAAGGGCGACGGCGGCCCGACGTGCCTCACCCGCCCGCTGCTTCGCGTCTAGGAGAGGCCGAAGCCAACCGCGAAGCCCAGAGCCGTGAGAAGACCTGCCTCGCGGCCGCCGAGCTCGAACGCCTCGGGCATGAGCGTGTCCGCGAGCATCACGAGGACCGCACCTGCGGCGAACGCCGTCGCGAAGGCACCGCCGTCGGTTCCCATCGACTCGAGGAGCCGCCAGCCGAGAACGGAAGCGACGACCGATACGGCGACGACGCCTGACCACATGGCGAAGACGCGCGGGCGCGTCCATCCCGCCTGCAGGAGGCCGGTCGTCCCGGACAGCGCCTCGGGGACGTTCGAGACGAACACGCCGACCACGACGGCCGTCGGCACGACGCCTTCCTGCGCGATCGACGCTCCGAGGACGAACGACTCCGGGATGCCGTCGAGCACGGTGCCGAGGAGGATTGCGTTCGCACTGCCGGCGAGCTGCTTGTCGCCCGTCATGCTCTTTCGCCCCGCTCCGCCACGACGACTTATCGCCCAGTCGCCGCCGTAGAAGACGAGCGCGCCGGCGGCGAAGCCGAGCGCCGCGAGCTCGACGTCGGTCGCGACGGCGTCGAGCACGAGCTCGTACGCGACGGCTGCGATGAGGGCGCCGGAGCCGAAGGCCATCGCAAGCCCGATCAGCCGCGACGGTGGCCGCAGGAGCGCGAGCGACTGCGCCGACCCAGAGCGAGCCGGCCGTGACGAGTCCCCAGAACGCCGCTTCCAGCATCGGCTGACTCTATGACTCCTCGAACGTCAACTGACGGTAGGGCGACAGCCCGGAGACGCCGACACCGACGAGCCGAAGCGCACCGGGACGGTCACGCAGACCCCGGTCGAGCAGGCCGCACGCGACCTGGCCGATGAGCTCTGCCTCGTCGACGGTTGCGGGAAGGGTCGTCGAGCGCGTGCGGATCGAGAAGTCCGCGTACCGCAGCTTCGCCGTCACCGTGCGGCCCGAGAGCCCGGAGTTGCGCAGGCGCTCGGAGACGAGCTCGGCCAGGCGCCGCACCTCGTCGTGCAGTCGCTCGCGATCGGTGAGGTCGCGTGCGAACGTGTCCTCGGCGGAGACGGAGACCGGCTCGAGCTCGAGGTCGAGATCGCGGGCGTCGATGCCACGCGCGCGATCGCGGAGCATCGCGCCGACCGTCCCGGGTAGGAGCGAGCGCAGGTCGGCATCCCCGAGCGCTGCGAGCGCCCCGATCGTCTCGACGCCTGCCCTGCCCAGTCGCTCCTCGGCGCGCGGGCCGACGCCAGGGAGGAGACGGACGGCGAGCGGAGCGAGGAAGCGCGCCTCGGTACCAGGAGGGACGACGGTGATGCCGCCGGGCTTGCGGCGATCGGACGCGATCTTGGAGACCACCTTCGACGTACTGACACCGAGCGAGCACGTCAGGCTCGTCTTCGCGCGCACCGCGGTCTGGATCGCCGACGCGACTGCGCGCGCACGTGTGAAGTCGGATGCGACCGTGCCGAGATCGAGGTAGCCCTCGTCGATTCCCGTGCGCTCGACCCGCGGCACGATCTCGCCGATCGTGTCCCACACGACGCGCGAGTACTGCCGATAGAGCGCATGTCGCGGCCGCAGGAAGACGGCGGTCGGGCAGCGGCGGAGCGCCTCGGCAGCGCTCATGGCCGAGTGGATGCCGAACTTGCGCGCGGCATAGTTCGCGGTCGAGACGACGCCTCGACTGTGCGGGTCTCCGCCGACGACGAGCGGCTTGTCACGCAGCTCCGGGTTCTCGAGCTCCTCGACGGCTGCAAAGAACGCGTCGAGATCGAGGTGCGCGAGGATCTTCACGGCAGCAAAGCTACTGTTGCCTCGTGATCGCGATGCCAGCGCTTCCGCCGCCGGCGATCGAGCAGCCGGCGGAGCACCAGGTGTCGTACGGGCTCGTCACGGGTCGCGCCGCACGCGGGACGGCACAGGTGATCGTCCATGCGAACGGGAAGCGCCTCGCGTCGCGGCAGCTCGAGGGGCGCCGCTTCACGCTCAGGGTGACGCTTCCTCGCGGCGACGCAACCGTTCGCGTCACGACGATCGCGCGCAACGGGCAGCGATCGTCTGCGCACGTCCACGACGTCTTCGGTCTCCCGCCGGGATCGCGGCCTCGCGTTGTGGCCCCCCGCCGAGATCGCAGCCTCGAGCGAAAGCTGACCCCGATCGTCCGCGACTACCCCGGTACGGCCGGCTACTACGTCCAGAGCCTGACGGGAGGATCCGGCGCGGCGTGGAACGCGAAGGCTCGCTTTCCGGCGGCCTCGACCGTCAAGCTCGCGATCGCGGCCACCGTTCTTGCCGAGCATCCGGGAATCCCGCCGCCGGGCTCGCGCATCGACGGTCTTCTCCGCGAGATGATCATCCCGTCCGACGACGAGGCGGCGAACTCGCTCCTCGTCTGGCTCGCGGGCTCGACGAGCTCGGGTGCGTATCGCGTGAACGACCTGATGCGCGGGATCGGCTTGACCGACACGCTGATGTACGGCGGCTACGCGACGCGGACGCTTTCGTCGGGCATCCCGGTTCGCGTCGACGAGGCGCCGGCCTTCGGGGTGGGCAAGTACACGACCGCGCGGGACATGACCTCCCTGTGGCGCGCTCTCTGGCTCGCCTCGGGCGGGATCGGGCCGCTGCGTTCGTCGCAGCCCGGCCTGACTCCCGCCGACGCCCGGTATCTCCTCTGGCTCACCGCCCACGTACGCGACCAGCCGAAGCTCGACTCGACCTTACGAGCCGACCGCAAGGTCGACGTGTTCCACAAGGCGGGCTGGATCTCCGCGGCACGCCACGACACGGGGCTCGTCTTCTGGGAAGGGGGCGTCTTCGTCGCAGGCGTCATGACGTACCGGTCGTACGGCGTCTCGAGGTCGTCGGACCGCCTCGCGGGGCGCATTGCCGCGCTTACGCTCCAGCGTTTCCGTCGTATCGAAGGGTGATCGAACCCACTCGACGCCGCCCTTGCCCCAGTCGGTACAGTTTCTGAACCAACTATGGCATTCATACGAACGGGAGAATCGTGAGCGAGAACTCGATCAGCCTGCTGCTCGTCCCTCTGGAAGACATCGTCGTCTTCCCCAACATGAACGTGACCCTCACCGTCGACGTCGGCGACGAGGAGCGCGTGCTGCTCGTGCCCAAGCACGAGGACGAGTACGCGAAGGTCGGCACCGTCGCCGAGGTCACCGACCGCATTCGTCTCCCCGGCGGCGGTCGCGCGGTCGCGCTGAACGGCCTGCACCGCGGCGTCGCGGGCGCGGCGGCCTCCGACTCGCAAGGACGCCTCTTCGTCGAGGTCGAGGAGCGGCCCGACCAGGAGTCGGCCGATGGCCGCATCCGCGAGCTCGAGCGCGAGTACCGCGCGACCGTCGAGGAGATCCTCGAGCTGCGCGGCGACGACGGTCGCATCGCGGCCTTCGTCCGCTCGATCACGGAGCCGGGCGCCCTGGCGGACACGTCGGGCTACTCGCCCGACATCACCTTCGAGCAGAAGATGCAGCTCCTGGAGACCGTCGACGTGCGCGAGCGCCTCGAGCTGGCGCTCGAGCTGCAGCGCGAGCGCCTCGCACTCATGCAGGTGCGCCGCCGGATCCAGGAGGACGTCGAGACCGGCGTCGAGAAGCAGCAGCGCGAGTACATCCTCCGCCGCCAGATGGAGTCGATCCGCAAGGAGCTCGGTGAGGACGAGGGCTCGGTCGTCGAGGAGTACCGGACGAAGATCGCCGAGGCCGAGATGCCCGAGAACGTCCTCGAGCAGGCCGAGCGCGAGCTGTCGCGCCTCGAGCGCATGGGCGACCAGTCGCCCGAGGCATCGATGATCCGCAACTACCTCGACTGGCTGCTCGCGGTCCCGTGGAGCAATCGCTCGGAGGAGCGGCTCGACCCGAAGCACACGCGCGAGGTGCTCGACACCGACCATGCCGGCCTCGAGGACGTGAAGGACCGCATCGTCGAGTACATCGCCGTCGCGAAGCTCCGCAAGGAACGTGGCGTCGAGGACGACAAGCGCTCCGGCGCGATCCTCACGCTCATCGGCCCTCCCGGCACCGGCAAGACCTCGATCGGGGAGTCGATCGCACGCGCCACCGGGCGTGAGTTCGTCCGCATGTCGCTCGGCGGCATCCGCGACGAGGCCGAGATCCGCGGCCATCGCCGCACGTACATCGGCGCACTTCCCGGCCGGCTCGTCCGCGCACTCCGCGACGCGGGGACGATGAACCCGGTGATCATGCTCGACGAGGTCGACAAGGTCGGCGCCGACTGGCGCGGCGATCCGTCGTCGGCGCTGCTCGAGGTGCTCGATCCCGCGCAGAACCACTCGTTCCGCGACCACTACCTCGATGTCGAGCTCGATCTCTCGCAGGTCTTCTTCATCGCGACGGGGAACATGGCCGAGACGATCCCCGGCCCGCTTCTCGACCGCATGGAGGTGATCCGCTTCGACGGGTACACCACCGACGAGAAGGTCGCGATCGCGAAGGGCTATCTCTGGCCCCGGCAGGTCGAGCGCAACGGGCTGCGCGACGACGAGGTCTCGATCTCGGACGAGGCGCTGGATCTGGTCGTCACCGAGTACACACGCGAAGCCGGAGTTCGCCAGCTCGAGCGCGAGCTCGGCACGGTGCTCCGCAAGACCGCGACGAAGATCGCGTCAGAGGAAGTGGAGCCGCCCGTCCCGCTCGACGAGGACGCCGTGCGCGAGGGTCTTGGCCGCCGCAAGTACTACCGCGAGGTCGCGGAGCGAACCGCCGTCCCGGGCGTGGCCACCGGCCTCGCCGCGACAGCGACGGGCGGCGACGTCCTCTTCATCGAGGCGACGTCGCACAAGAACGGCGACAAGCTCGTCCTCACCGGCCAGCTCGGCGACGTGATGAAGGAGTCGGCGCAGATCGCGCTCTCGACCGTGCGTGCGCTCGCTCCGAAGCTCGGCATCGACGAGGAGCTGTTCGACAACCGGGCGTTCCACCTGCACGTGCCGGCAGGCGCGATCCCGAAGGACGGCCCGAGTGCAGGCATCACGATGGCGACGGCGCTCGCCTCGCTCCTCACGGAGCGCCCCGTCAAGCACACCGTCGGGATGACCGGCGAGATCACCCTCCAGGGGCGCGTCCTCCCGATCGGCGGCCTCAAGCAGAAGGTGCTCGCGGCGCACGCCGCCGGGATCACGGACATCGTCATCCCGGAGCGCAACCGCGCCGATCTCGAGGACATCCCGCAGAACGTGCGCGACGAGATCGCCTTCCACCCGGTCATGTCGATCGACGAGGTGCTGGGCCTCGCGCTCGAGGAGAAGTCGGTGCACCCCAGTGTCTCGGTGTAAGCGACTCGAGGTCGTTCCCGAGGACGTCCGTCGTGCGGCGGACGTCCTCGAACGGCGCTACGCCGTCTCGATCCTCTACGCGTCGCACCACGGGTGCACGCGCTTCACGGAGTTTCGCCACGCGCTCGTGACGATCCCGCCGGCGACGCTGGTGCAGCGACTTGCGGAGCTCGAGAAGGCGGGAGTGCTCCGTCGGGAGCTTCGCGACACGCGCCCGCCTCACGTCGAGTACGTCCTGACGAGCGAAGGACAGCGGCTGAAGGGCCTCCTCGACGCGCTCGCCGCTTGGGCTCGGCCCTCGGCGCTGTAATACTTCCCAAAGTGAAGCGGCACGCCACACGGCTCGCGGACCCGTACCGCGACCTCGACGTCATCGACTCGCGCGCGCCGCGCTTCAACCAGGTGGTCATCGGAACGCTGGCGCTCGTCGCCGTCCTCGCCGGCTGGCCCTGGCTCCTCGGTCTGCTCGCGCTCCAGCTGGTCGTGGGGCTCACGTTGGGAAGGCGCTACTGCCTTCAGTGCCTCGCGTACTTCGAGCTCGTGCAGCCGGTCTTCGGCGAAGGACAGCTCGAGGACGCGCGGCCTCCGCGCTTCGCGAACATGGTCGGCGCAGCCTTCCTGACCGCCGGGTTCCTGGCCTACGCAGCCGGTTTCGAGACGATCGGTGCCGCCCTCGGGATCCTCGTCGCGGCGCTGGCCATGCTCGCCGCGGCGACGGGCTTCTGCGCAGGCTGCGAGGCGTACAAGCTGGGGCATGTCCTCACCGGGCGTCGCTTCGTCGCGTGCCCGCTCCCGCCACGTCCCGAGCCCCGCTCCGAGACCTCTTAACAACTCGTCGGCACGTGCCGATAGGCACCGAGTGAGCATCGCGCGTCCAGATCGCGCGTTTTTCTTCGTGGCCGCCGCCTGCGCGTTGGCGTACGTCTCGCTGCCCAGAGACACCGCGTACTACGACCGCTGGTTCCAGCTCTTCCCGGTCGCAGCGGTCGTCGCGACTCTCATCGGCGTCACGATCCACAAGCCGCGATCGAAGGCACCCTGGTACCTCGTCGCGCTCAGCGGCCTTTGCGCCGTCACCGCAGACGCGCTCTATGCCATCGAGCTCGAGACGGTGGGCCGGGTGGCGTTCCCGTCCACGGCGGACTACTTCGCTCTGAGCTCGTACGTCGTTCTCGCCGCCGCGCTTCTCGTGATGATCCGCAAGCAGGTCCCCGGGCGCGACTGGCCGAGCCTGATCGACGCGGGCATCGTCACCGTCGGCATCGCGCTCGTCGGCTGGACGTTCCTGGTGCATCCGGCGCTCGCGGACGACTCGAGCGCGCTCGGGACGTCGGTCGCGCTCGCGTTCCCGGTGATGGACATCCTGCTCGTCTCCCTGGCTGCACGGATGGTGCTCGGGCCCGGTCTTCGCTCGCCGGCGTTCGCCATGGTCGCGACAGCTCTCGTCTTCCAGCTCGCCGGCGACGCGCTCTACGGCTTCGGGTCGCTGCACGGCTGGTATCGCGTCGGTGACTCCGTCGACCTCTTCTTCGTGCTCGCCGCGGTTCTCTGGGGCACCGCCGCGCTACACCCGTCCATGGTGCAGCTCACCGAGCCGAACCCGGACCCGGAGCAGCGGCTCAGCGGGAAGCGACTCGCGGTTCTCTCCGCCGCAACGCTTGCCGCTCCGGCCATGCTCGCCGTCGCAGCAGTTCGCGAGGGATCGAGTGAGCTCCTCGTCATCGTCGGCGCCGGCGGCGCGCTCGGCGCACTCGTCATCGTCCGGCTCGCCGGCCTCGTCGCGCTGCACGAACGTTCGGAGCAGCGCGAGCACGTGCTCGGCTCCGCCGCGGCGTCGCTCGTCTCTGCGTGGACGCGCGAGGACATCTACGTCGTCGCTGCGGACGCTGCGCGCGACATCGTCGGCCAGGAGAGCGTGGCGGTCGAGCTCGTCGCAGACGACGTGACGGTGGCCACGGCCGGCGCCGTCTCGACGACGGGCGCCGTTCGTACCGAGGTCCCGCTCGCTGTTACAGGCGAAGACGTGACGCTCGTCTTCCGTACAGCCGAGCGCCTCTCGAGGCAGGCGCGGGAGGGTGTCGAGACGCTCGCTGCTCAGGTTGCGCTCGCTCTCGAAGGCGCCAATCTCGCGGCAGATCTCCATGAGCGCCAGAGCGCCGAGCGGTTCCGCTCGCTGGTCCAGAACTCGAGCGACGTCATCGCCCTGCTCTCGCCCGATCTGACGATCCGCTACCACACGCCTTCGGTCGAGCGCGTGCTCGGTTACGGCGAGGATGAGCTCGTCGGACGGCGGCTCACGGAACTCCTGCAGCACGACGACGCCGAGAAGCTCGGCGGGTTCTTCGCCGAGGTGTGTGCTGTGCCCGGCGCTCCGATGCCGCGCGACCTGCCATTGCGCCGGAAGGACGGCAGCATCGTCCAGCTCGAGAGCGTCTTCAACAACCTTCTCGGCGTCGCGAACGTCGGCGGCGTGGTGGTGACCGCGAGAGACGTCACCGAGCGTCGCGCGCTGGAGGATCAGCTCGCGCACCAGGCGTTCCACGACTCGCTCACGGGTCTCGCGAACCGCGCCCTGTTCTCCGAACGGATCTCGCACGCGATCGAACGGGGGACGCGGCGTCGGAACCTGTTCGCCGTCCTCTTCATCGACCTCGACGACTTCAAGACGGTGAACGACAGCCTCGGCCACGCAGCCGGCGACGAGCTGCTCGTTGCCGTCGCGGACCGGATTCGCGCGGTCATCCGGCCGGAGGACACGTGTGCACGTCTCGGCGGCGACGAGTTCGCCGTGATGATCGAGAGCATCGACGACCACGAGGGTGCCGTGATCGTGGCGAAGCGGATCCTCGGCGCGATGTCCGAGCCGCTCGTCGTCGGCGGATCGGACGTCATCGTCCAGGGCAGCATCGGAATCGTTCTCGACTCGGGCGGGCAGACCGCCAGCGAGCTCATGCGCAGCGCCGACCTCGCGATGTATCGCGCGAAGGGCGAAGGAAAGGGCCAGTACGCCCTCTACGAGCCGTCGATGCACGAGCGCGTTCTCGAGCGTCTCGAGTTGAAGGCAGACCTCCAGCGTGCCGTGATCGCAGACGAGTTCGTCGTCCACTACCAGCCGATCGTCACGCTGCAGACGGGGGGCATCGTCGGCGTCGAGGCGCTCGTTCGCTGGCAGCACCCGGACCGTGGCCTCGTGCTACCGGGCGAGTTCCTCGGTCTCGCGGAGGAGACCGGGCTCATCCTCCCGCTCGGCCGGCACGTGCTGAGCCAGGCATGCCGGCAGGTCGCAAGCTGGCGCAAGCGGGGCCATCCCGGCCTCGGAGTGAGCGTGAACCTGTCGGCGAAGCAACTCGCGAGCCGGCATCTGTCCAGCGAAGTCGTGGATGCGCTCGGCGAGTGCTCCCTCGACGCCGCGGCGCTCACCCTCGAGATCACGGAGAGCACGCTGCTCGACAGCCAGATCGTCGTCACTCGGCTCGTCGAGCTGCGGAGGCTCGGCGTCCGAATCGCGATCGACGACTTCGGTACCGGCTATTCGTCGCTGAACTACCTCAACCGGTTCCCGGTGGATGCGCTGAAGATCGCGAAGCCGTTCGTCGACGACCTCGGAACGTGCAGCGAGCAGGACCGCCTCGTCGCCGCGATCCTCCGTCTCGGCGCGACGATGGGGCTCGAGACGGTTGCCGAGGGCATCGAGCTCGAGGAGCAGCGCGATCGGCTTCGCGCGCTCAAGTGCCGGTACGGCCAAGGGTATTTCTACTCGCGGCCAGTCCCGGCCGACGAGCTCGAGCCGATGCTCCTGAGCGCCCGCGTCGCCTGACCGGACCTGGCCGGCTCGCGCCAGTCCGGATCAGCGCTAGGACGTGTCTACGCCGGCCAGAAGTTCTCGAGGTACTCGGCGTCGTCGTCCGAGCCGCCGGGCACGACCTTCGACACGATGATGAGCACCGCGTCCTCCGGCTCGTCGTTCCAGACGGAACGCCACGTCTCTGGCGGAACCCGCACCGCGGCACCGCACTCGAGCTCCACCACATCGTCGTTCAGCTTGAACAGGAGCTTCCCGGAAGCCACGAAGTACACCTCCTCCTGCTCCTTGTGCCGGTGCCCGTACGAGCCCTTTCCTCCGGTGTGCTGGGGCATGCGCCGATAGCTGAATGCGACCTGCTCGGACTCGAGGTCGCGCGTCATCATCCGCATCTCGCCGGGATAGTCGCCGAGGACGTCGTGCACCTCCTCGAGCCGCTTGATCGTGTAATCGGCCACGCGCACCCCCCGTTTCGCTCGCAGTCGCGCGACTCTAACGCGCCCGCGCGAGACAGGCGCAACGCCTTCGCAACGAGGTCTTACGATCCGCCAACAAACTCCGGGCGTATCTGTTCGTTAGAGCAGATACGTGTCCGCGACCGAGCACCCATACCCCACCGACGAGCTGTCCCCGGAGGATCAGCGCGTCGTCGGCTGGCGTTTCGACCAGTTCCGGCAGCTCGGCTTCGGCGACGAGGACTCCTGGCTCCTCGTCGACTCGGGCGCCGATCTCCAGCTGACTCGTTCGCTCGTCGGGGCGGGCTGTCCGCTCCATCTCGCGCTGCGCATCGTCCTCTAACTCGTCCTTGACACGCCGACGGCGCGGTGGCATGGTGGCCGCGCTCGCCGGACTGCCGGCTGAACGAAAGGAGGTCACGTATGCGGATCGCACATTCGATCGACGCCAGCTGGCCTCCGCTCTCTGCGTAGCGCGGCAAGGCGTCGTACCCGTTGATCCGAGCCGATTCGGCCGGAGCGCCCGTGCCGTGACAGCACGGCGAGCGGCCGGTCGGCATTGCCGAGACGAAGGAGTGACGTGAACACAACGCAGGAGATTCAGCAGGTCGACGGAGTCGCATTCCGCGCGTTTCGCGGGCCGGCCGACTACCCGCACTTCGCGCGAATCATCACCGCCTGGGCGAAGGGCGTCGGCGACGAGCGCGTCGAGACTGTCGAGGGAATTGCCTCCGGGTACGAGAACTTCGAGCGGTGCGATCCCTACCGCGACCTCGTCGTCGCGGAGGTGGAGGGTCGCCCCGTGGGATATAGCCGCGTCTGGTGGGACAAGGAGGCCGACGGACCACATGTGTACAAACACGTCTGCCTCGTCGATCCCGACGTGGGAGGCCGAGGGATCGGCTCGGCGCTCTTTGCGTGGAACGAGAGCCGGCTACGTGAGATCGCGAGCGAGCATGACGTCGGCGAGCAGCTGCTCGAGGTCTGGAACAACGATCGAAACGTTGCTGCGGCGGCGCTGTACCGCGCCGCCGGCTACGAACCGATCACGTACTCCGCCGAGATGGTGCGCCCGACGGTCGACGATCTCCCCGACCACCCACTCCCCGACGGCCTCGAGATCAGGCCCGTGCGCGACGAGGACATTCGGACGATCTGGGAGGCCGACGTGGAGGCATTCCGCGACCACTGGGGATACGTCGAGCAGACCGAGGCCGACTACCAGCGGTTCCTCGCGTTTCCCTACACGGACACGACGCTCTGGAAGATCGCCTGGGACGACGAAGGCGTCGCCGGCCAGGTCAAGTCGTTCATCGACACTGCTCAGAACGGGGAGCACGGCCTCAAGCGCGGATGGACCGAGAACATCTCGACGTCGCGCCGCTGGCGTCGGCGCGGAGTTGCGAAGGCGCTCATCGTCGAGTCGATCCGCGAGCTCGCCGCGCGGGGGATGACCGACGTCGCGCTCGGCGTGCACACCGAGAACCCGAACGGCGCGTACGACCTCTATGCCAGCCTCGGCTACGAGGTCACCGCGACGTGGACGACCTACCGCAAGCCACTCTGATGCTCAGGGAGCAGGACTGATACGGCGCCGGCTTGTGTCTCATTAGCCATTGGCGCTTTGCGCTACGCATACATGCATAACGCACAGGAGCGTAACCGATGCTACGCTCCGTCCGGTGACGACGAACCCGTTCCGCTACGGCGCGCTTGCCCTCGACGAGGCCTTCACCGATCGCGAGACCGAGGTCGAGGAGCTCCTGACCGACGTCCTGAACGGCCAGGACGTCGTCGTCTTCGCTCCGCGACGCTACGGCAAGTCGTCGCTCGTGTGGCGCGTCTCGCAGCGCGCGATTGCCCAGGACGTGCTCGTCGCGCACGTCAACCTCATGACGACGCCGACCACGGAGCGCCTCGCCGAGAAGCTCGCCGAGACGATCCACGACGACCTCGCCTCGACGCTCTTCCGCGCGCGAGAGCGGCTGCGCGTCTTCTCGGGCCTGCGGATCACGCCGATCGTGACCGTCGATCCGACCTCGGGCAAGCTCGGTTTCAGCTTCGACGCGGGTCGCCAGCCGCAGGATCTCGACGCGACCCTCGAACGTCTGCTCGAGCTCCCCGGGCAGCTCGCCGCGGAGCGCGGGCGGAAGGTCGCGCTCGTCCTCGACGAGTTCCAGGAGATCGTCGACATCGACCCGGAGCTTCCGAAGCTGATGCGCTCCGTCTTCGAGCTCCAGCCCGACGTCTCCCACGTCTACCTGGGCAGCAAGCGCCACATGCTCGAGCGGATCTTCAACGACGAGAACGAGCCGTTCTGGCGCAGTGCGAAGCAGATGGAGCTCGGCGTGATCGCGCCCCCGCTGTTTCGCGGCTACATCGAGTCGCAGTTCGAGCGCACCGGAAAGCGAATCGACTCGGCCACGGTCGACCGGGTGCTGGACGCGACTCTCGGCCACCCCTACGCGACGCAGGAGCTCTGCTACTTCGTGTGGGGGGAGACGCCGGAGGGAGAATCGGCCGGCGACGAGCAGTACGATGCCGCGCTCGAGAAGCTCCTGCGCTCCGAGCACGCCCACTTCGGCCTCGTCTGGGAGAAGGCGGCGCGCGCCCAGCGACTCGTTCTGCGCGCGGTCGCGCGCGAGCCCGGCAGACCGCTCATGGGCGAGTATCGCCGGCGCCACGGGCTGCCGGGCCCGTCGAGCGTCCAGCGCGCGGTCGACGCACTCGTCAAGGACGAGCTCGTCGCGCGCGATGCGAGCGGCGAGTACCGAATCGCGGAGCCGTTCCTCGCGGAGTGGCTTCGCCGAGACGGGGAGTAGCGGCTCGCTAGAGCAGCGGCGTCAGGACGAGCTGGATGCGTCCTGTCTTCGCGCCTCGACGCACGACGTACCGGCTGAGGAGCTCCTCGTACTCGCCGTGGAAGACGGCGATGTGGATGTGCGGTAGCCCGCCGTAGGAGGTCGGGACAGGCCCTTCGATGCGAAATCGCCCGGCGCGGTCGGTGCGAACGCTGCCGCGCCCGTTGGGGCGGTACCCATTCGGCCCCGCCTGCCAGAAGACGACGAGCGCACGAGCGACCGGCCCGCAATCGGGTGCCACGACCCGTCCCTGCAGCACGTGCCCCGTCCCGATCTTCGCCCGGCGCGGCGCGTTCACGCCGCGCTGCTGGAAGGGGCCGGGCGTGTCGCTCACGGTTGGCTTGCAGCGAGCGCCGGGAGTCGCCGAGGCCGTGAGCGCGAATACGGCCACGGCGGCTACGGCAGTCGCGAAGCAGGCAAGTGCCCGCAGCATCGCCGTCCAGCATAGCGCTGTCTCAGCTTGCGGCTGCCACGACCGCGACGCCCGGGAGCTGGAAGCCGCCGTCGACGGCGAACGGTGCGAAGTCCTCTGCGAGCCGCGCAACGATCGCCGCACGGTCCTCGTCGGACGCGTCGCCCCAGATCTTCGAGAACATGCCGCCCAGGTCCTTCGTTCGCACGACGTAGTCGTCCACGTCGTCGAACTCGAAGAGCACGGGCACCCGCTCGACTCGCTCGACGTCGAAACCGGCCCCTGTTAGGAGCCCTCGCAGCCGCGCCTCGTCGGCGAGCACGAACATCCCCGGCGCGTCGGGCTGCGGGGGCGGCGTAAGGCCGCGCTCGGCGAGGATCCTGCCTGCGATCGCAACCCACGGGTTCTCGGCGGCTGTGCTCCAGACGGCGAGCGCCAGACGTCCACCCGGGCGAAGAACGCGGCGCGTCTCGGCGAGCGCCGCTCCCGGATCCGGCATGAGCATGAAGCCGAATCGGCACAGGACGCCGTCGACGGAGTCGTCCTCGAGCGACATCTCCTCCGCGTCCATCACCCGGTGTTCGACGTTCACGAGGCCGAGCTCCGCCGAGCGCCTCCGAGCGACCTCGACCATCTCCGGCGCGAAGTCGCTCGAGATCAGACGTCCCCGGTCACCAAGGATCGCCGCAGCCGCGAAGCCCGTGCCTCCCGGGCCGGCCGCCAGCTCGAGCACGGTGTCGTCCGGCTGCGGATCGAGCGCCTGCACCATCCACTCGCTGACGGGAAGCGTGACCCTCTCGATCTCCTCGCGCCGACGCTCCCAGCCGGACGCCATCGCCTGCCAGCTCTCGAGCGAGGTGCGGCGGTACTCCTCCAGCTCCATTGGGCCCATTATCGGGTCAGGCCGTATCTTCGGCTTCGCGTTACTCCGACCATCTCGACGATCGCAGGCGCGCGCGTCTGAGAGCACGGCCGGGTCGGGCTTCGGCCCGACCTCAGGGCTCGGCCTACCTACGCGGCGTTCTCGTCCGGAGCGAGCTCGTAGGCCGGCACCTCGAAGACCTCGAAGCCGACGACCTCCATCCCGGCCGTCGCCGCGAGCTGGTCCCGCATCGCGCCACGTGACTCCCGCGCGCGTTCCTCGTCCTCTGCCGTGTTCCAGAGCGTGATCAGGTGTGCCGTCTGGGCTCCCTCGTTCGTAAAGACGAGGGAGCCGCGGTAGCCCTCGTACTCCCGGAGCCACGGGCCGACGTTCTCGCCTGCCAGGCGTGAGATGTCGGCGAGCGCCGACACGGGACCGCTCAAAGTGGACATCGCCGCAACCATCCGGGCGAAAGGCTAGCTCCGCGGCTCAGTGGTGAGGAGCGGCAGCGCGCGACCCGATGCTCGCAGCGCCGTGTCCGCCGAAGACCCGCGCTGGTCTCAGGCCAAGGCCGATTGCGGACGAAAGGGGAGAGCGACGTTCGCGAACACGCCGATGAGGCGCGCGTCGAGCAACTCCGCGACCAGGTGGTCGGCGAGAATCGAATCCCCGAGGAGACGCCTGCTCGGAATCGGATCGCTCATGCCCGGACGATACGACCACGCGGTGGAGGCAATCCGGGTGAGGCGGTCATTCGTAGAGCCTCCTGAGGGGTCGATTGATCCCAGTTAGGAGGATCTCGTGAGGACACAAGCCGCCGTTGGCACCTCCCTGGTGCTGCTCCTCATGGCCCTGGCGGTCGCCGGCGCCGCAGTCGGTCGACCACAGGCAAGCACGATCAGAGTGAGTACTCTCCTGACCGCAGCTCAGGAAGTGCCCGCACCGAAAGGTGATGTAGGCGCCGCTCGCGGGACGTTCACCGCGACCGTCACCCGATCGGGAACGGGTGACGTCATGGCCTGGGAACTGACCTTCACGGGCCTCACGGGACCCGCGGGAGCCGCTCATGTCCACCTCGGCGCGACGGGACAGGCGGGAGGAGTCGTGGTGCCGCTCTGCGGTCCTTGCCAGAGCCCGGCGACCGGGACTGCAAGTGTCAACGCCACGGTTCTGGACGCCTTGCAGACGGGCGGCGCATACGCGAACGTCCACACGCCGACGAATGCGCCCGGCGAGATTCGGGGCCAGATCGGCGTGCTTGCGAACGTGACGACTGCGCTGACTGCGCGCCAGGAAGTCCCGAAGCCGAAAGGCAGCGTCAACCGCGCACGGGGGACGTTCACCGCGACCATCACCCGGTCGGGGAGCACTGCCAGAATCGGCTGGCGGCTTGCGTTCAGCGGGCTGACCGGCAAAGCGGCCGCCGCGCACATTCACATCGGCGCCCGCGGCAGGGCGGGGCCAGTCGCTGTCGCGCTCTGCGGACCGTGTCGCAACGGCATGCGCAGGAGCGCAGCTCTGACGCCGGCTGTTGTGGCCGCGCTCGAGACGGGTCGTGCGTACGTGAACATCCATACCGCCCGCAACCCGGCTGGCGAGGTACGAGGGCAGATAGCACCTGTCGCGCTCCGGATCACAGGGTGAACTGAAGGATCTCGCCCTCGTGCTCGGCACAGAGCGGCTAGACACGACAGAAAAGCCCCGCTTGTCGGGGCTTTTCTGCTGTCGAGAACGACAAGCGTCGCCTCGTGCGATTTGCTGGCTCAGTCGATGCTGGTGATGTACGCACCGACGAGCTCGGCCGTCTGCTGGTCGACGCCGCCGTCGCGGCGGTCGGCGTGGCCGTCCTGGAAGTGCGCGAAGGCATCGGTTGAGGCGATCGGGTTCACTTCGTCATCGCCGTGGTTGTGGAACGACACATGCACGAACGAGTCATCCGCGAGTCGGAGGACGAGGTAGCTCACGTCGTCAGGTCGTGTAGCAGCAAGCTCCTCGAAAACGCCTTCGACTCGGCGCTGGTTCTCATCCGCAGCCTCAGCCGAGCGCATCGCATAGCGCGTGACGAGCCTCTTCTCCATCGACTCCTCCTTTAGTGGCTCATGGGCGGTGCCAGACGAGGCCCGACCTAGGGCAAGCGTTCCTGGTGGAACCTTTCCTTGTCCTCCTCGTGCCACTTCGCCTCGTAAGCCTCGGCTTCGGCGAACTCCTGCTCCGCTCGCGTTCTCGCGTCCGCGTTGGCGGGAAGCTCGCTCGCGGCCGTGTTGCGGCGCATGGTCATGAATGCGACAACGACCAGCGGTACGGCGATCACGGCGATGATGATCCACGGGATCACGCGGGGCAGCGTACAGCCACGCCGCGAGCGGGTCGTAGCGCCTGAGTATCTCGCGAGGAGGAGGGGACTGGGGCGGCAACGCCGCCCGGCATCATCTCTTCGCGTGCGCTTGGCACTACTCGCAGCCTGCGTCGTCCCCGCCCTCGTAACGGCGAGCGGCGCCTCTGCGCACGTGGTGCCCGTCCCGCAGTTCGTCCCGACCGGCGTCGTCACGACGCTGGACTTCGCCGTGCCGAACGAGCGCCCGGAGCCGATGTCGGGGGTGACCATCAGCGTCCCAGCAGGTTTCCAGATCGTTCGCGCACGTCCAACTGTGGGCTGGACTGCGACCCTCGACGGCTCGACATCTACTTGGCGCGGAGGCCCGCTGGCGCATCTCGCGATCGAGACCTTCCGTCTCGATGTCGATGTCACCGCGCCTCCGGGACAGGCGACGCTCGACTCGATGCAGCTGTACCCGAGCGGAGCAAGGGTCAGCTGGCCCGCGACTCTGACTGTCGTACCGGGACAAGCCGACGCGGAGGCCCAGAGCGTCCGTTGGGGCGTGATCGCCGCGATCGTCGGCGCTGGCCTCCTCGTCGCCGCGTGCATCGGCGTGCTCGCGTGGCGCCGATAACCGAGCATGTCCTCCATGGGCGGTGCAGGACTCGAACCTGCGGCCACCTGCGTGTAAAGCGTGACAGATACGCTCATCTGGGCGCTACTCGGCGCGACGGATCGCATGGATCAAGCGGTTCTGCGTAACAGCACAAGTCCTGATGCGACGCGACGGGTTGACCAACCAGTTGACCAGTTCGTCGCCAGGCTGGCTACGACGTACCCCGACCAGGCCCCAACGCCCGAGCACCTCGCGAGGGGAGGGGTGCAGTGTCCGGAACGACTCCGTTCACCCCGACGCGCCTCTACTTCCAGCGGCGACCCGACCCGACGAGGTACTGGCCGTAGCCGCGTAGCGCCGCTGCGGAGGTCAGCACCTGGTAGGCCAGCAGGTAGCCGACGAAGCCGCTCTTGTCGGACTGCGGGTGGATGTCGAGAGTCCGAAAGACATGGCGAGCCTGCCACCGCTGCATGAAGCCGAAGACCGCGAGCGTGATCGGAAGGAGGAGCATCGACCACCAGCCGAAGATCAACGGGTAGCCGAAGAGGAAGAGGATGACTCCCGGCACCCAGAAGAAGATGACGCCGATGTCGAGGAGCGGGACGAGGTAGTCGATCCCGGCGACGAGCTTCGCGAGGACGCGGGGCTGTTTCGGTGGTGGATGAGTCCGAAGGCCCTCCAGCATCCCGCGTGCCCAACGCGAGCGTTGGCTCAGGAGGCGATGGAGGCGCTCGGGGACGACCGTGAAGCCGAGCGCGACCGGCTCGTACTGCACAAGCCCTCGCGATCCCAGCATCGACCAGGTCAGCACGATGTCCTCACCGATCGCATCGGGCCACCCGCCGACGGCACGCAGGTCGCTCGTCCAGTAGGCCGAGAACGCCCCCTGAGCGACGAGCGCGGTGTTGTACGCGGCCTGCATGCGCTTCACGCCGTTGATCCCGAGTCGGTAGTCCCACTGCTGCATGCGGGTGACGAAGGTCGCCATCGGGTTCTCCGCGACGAGCGCGGCGGCGCACGCCGAGACGTGCTGGCCCTGCGGCTTGCTGGTGACGCGAACCACGAGGCGTGTAAGCGACTGCTGCTGCAGATGGGTGTCGGCATCGACCGTCACGACGAGCGGTGTCGTCACGGTGGCGAGGGCCGCGTTCAGCGCGTGGTGCTTGCCTTGCTTCGTCTCGAAGACACGTCGGTAGTCGAGTCCAAGGCGCTCACCCGCCGCGTCTGCGAGTAGCGCCGTGTCGTCGGTCGAGTTGTTGTCCGCGACGATGACCTCCACCCGACCTTCGTACGAGAGCTCGGCGATGTGTTCGAGCGTGCGCACGATCGCCTCGCTCTCGTTCCACGCCGCCACGACGATCGTCACCGACGGCCACTCGCCTTCGGGCCAGTCGCCCTCGGGAGGCTCGAGCGGGAGTTCCTGGTATCGCGTGATCAGGAGCGTGAAGATCATGAACCCGATGACGAGGCCAGGGATGTAGGCGAGGAAGATCGGTATCACCCAGGCCATGACGGGGCCGATCGCAGCCTCGAGCTCATCTCTCCATGGGTCGGAGACCCAGACGCTGAACGCCACCCAGGCGAGGGTCAGTGCGAAGGCGATCGCGAAGCGGACTGTGGGCCGAAGCCCCGAGGCCGGAGCTTCGCGCCGTGTACGACCACCGAGTCGCTCGGCGGGGCGGTCGGACGATCCGGATCTCCGTCGGAGACCGCGATCTCATCATCGATCGAGGAAGGCTGCGGCGTGGCTCCTCCTGGGCGGCGTCGTCCAAGCGTATGTTCGGGATACAAGAGGCGTCTCCCCCGGATGCGGCGGTCGGC
>CAWGAN010000003.1:0-798180 GCA_963820635.1 uncultured Gaiellaceae bacterium
GCGATCCGCTCGTCGCCCGCGTAGCGGGAGAGCAGTGCCGTCGCCCAGCGTCGAGAGCCGCTGACGTCGCTGTAGTCGTGCCACCAGTCGAACAGCGTCAGCTGCACGCGCAATCCGTGGCGCGCGGCGAGATCGACGACATGTTCGAGCCGTGCGCCCATCCCGGGCTCCGGCTCCGGGTAGCCGAACGCGCGAGCGGGGACGATCACGCGAACCGTGTTCGCGCGGAGCCACGCGACGCGGGCCAGGTCGCGGTTGATCGCCTCAGCATCGAAGCGCGTCCACATCAATGTCCAGCCACCTCGCGCCGGGTAGTAGCTGATCGAGCGCACATCCTCCGGCACCCGCAGTCCGTCGGCCGGTGCCGCGCCCGCGGCGCCGCTTGCGAGTGCGAGGAGCGCAGCGCCCGAGAGGAGGAGGGGTAAGCGCACTCGCGCCGATCCTATGTGCGGTCAGCGAGAGTGTCCGCGGACCATCGCACCCGTCTGAAAGGAGGGGGAAACTCCGCTGCTACCGCAGAGGGGGGCGGGGTGCTTCTCGGGCGCAAACCCGCAGCCCGCATACATTAATTCTCAGGATTGGGGACGACGCGATCCGCTCAGACCGAGCGTCGCTAGCCAGCGAGAACGAACTCGCCGTTCGGACGCTCGAGAGGCGTCGCTCAGGCAATGACGCGATAGATATGCCAAGGCTCAGGCACACCCTTCAGTTCGCGCTCGCCCACCTCCTGGAACGAGAACCCGCTGCCGGCGGTCAGATCCTTGACCGTGCGTGAGGCGAGAACCTCCGACTGGACCTGCCATGGCCGCGATCCGCGAGCCGATCGTAACCGCGAGCCCAGCGTACTTACCTTCGACGATCTCACACTCGCCGGTGTGAACCCCTGCACGGATCTCGATCCCGAGCTCACGGACGCGATTTACGATGTCGAGTGCGCAGCGGATCGCGCGCGCTGGTCCGTCGAAGGTCGCATAGAAGCCGTCGCCTGCCGTGTCTTTCTCGACGCCCTGCCACCGCTCTAGTGCCTCCCGAACGCAGCCGTGGTGACGACGGACTACTTCGGCCCATGCTTGGTCGCCCACGGATGCCTGGCGTTGGGTCGAGCCGACGATGTCGGTGAAGAGAACGGTGCCCAGCACGGTGTCCGGCGCTTCGATGCTCCGCTCCCGAGCTACGAAAGCGCGCACGGTGTCGCTGATCTCGGCGCGATTGCCGAACGGCAACGAGTGGGGGTCCCCCGAGATGAGTGCGAGTTCTGCGCCCGGGATCCTGGTTTGCACGTGGCGACTCTCTGCCGCGCCGGTGGACGACTGCTCGTGGTCGAGCAGAAGCGTCGGGCAGCGAAGCAACGGCAACACCGCCGTCACGTCGGTCTCGCTCTCAACATTGATCCAGTCGGCAGCCGTGGACGGTGCCATGAAGTGTCGATCAAGCCGCGCTATCTGAGTCTCCAGGCGCTCGTCGCCAGCGAGGCTAGGTGCTGCGCCCATGAGGAACTCACGCGCGAACCTCGTGCTCCCAATCCCGTCCCGCGTCTCCTCCGCCTCCTTACGATGCTCGTCGGGCGTCGCACCCCATGGATACTCGGGCGACCATCGCCTGGTCGCCACTCCCCTGAACCACACAAGCGAGGAGACCCGGTCCGGATAGGTCGCGGCGAACACCGCGAGCGCGGCACCCGCCGTCCGATATCCGAATAGAGCGGCGCGCGGGGACCGAATGCGATCGAAGACGGCCAGGAGGTCCCGCGTGCGTGTTTCGAGGTTGGGGAACGACGAGCCGCCGGACAACCCTGTTCGTCGTCGATCATGCAGGATCACGCGCGAGAACGACGAC
The DNA here is from genome assembly GCA_963820635.1 of uncultured Gaiellaceae bacterium. Lineage (GTDB taxonomy): Bacteria > Actinomycetota > Thermoleophilia > Gaiellales > Gaiellaceae > GMQP-bins7. The sequence goes on from CAWGAN010000003.1 coordinate 1,837, forward strand.
AGCCGTTCGAAGAGGTCGGCGAACGCTTCGAGCTCCAACATGATCTCGACGTTGCCCCAGCTCTCGAGCTCGAACGCGAGATCGACTGGCCCATCGCCGATTGTCCGGTACGCAATGCTGACGCCGTCCTCGCTGGTCGCATACTGGATCTCTGGGGATTCCGTCACGCGCCGACCTTAAGTGACCGGTCGCCAGCACGAACGGATAACGCGGTCCCCGCTCCGCCAGGCGAGCGTCCTCTCGCTTGAAGACCCCCAGCCTGCATACATCAGTTTTCAGGATTGGGAGCGAGACCCATAATCCGGCCGTGGGGAAGAACCAGCCGCAATCCGGGAGGACGCTGCACCTGGAACGAACGCTGGCCGCCTCTCCTGAGCGCGTGTTCGCGGCCTGTGTCGAAGCGGAGAGGCTCGCAGAGTGGTGGGGTCCCGCCGGCTTCACGTCACCGAGCGTTCAACTCGACGTGCGTGAGGGCGGGCTCTATCGAATCACCATGCAGCCGCCCGAAGGCGACGCGTTTCACCTCCGCGGCGAGTTTCGTGCGGTCGAGCCCCCACGGCGACTCGAGTACACCTTCGTGTGGGAGGAGCCCGACCCCGACGACCAGGAGACAGTCGTCACCCTGACCTTCGAGCGGGTCGGTGAGAACACAAGGCTCTCCCTCGACCAGAGCCTGTTCAAGACAGACGCCCGCTACGCGTTGCATGAGAGCGGCTGGACGGACACGCTCGATCGGCTCGAGAAGTCACTCGCTCGAACTGGCTAACGATTACGTCGGGGTGGCGCAAACCCGCAGCCTGCGTACATCCACGCTCGAGCGCGCACTCGAACTGCGTGACACCAGGCCGTCCGACGCCGGGCCTGAACAGGACGACGAAGCGTTTCAGACCCTCGGCGAGCACAGGCATGCCCGCTCAGTCGCCGAGGCGCTCGTCGGGCTCGTCTTCCTGGTCGCCGCCGGAAAGCTCCTGGTGGTCGGTGCGAAGGGTCTTGGTGCCGATCTCGGGCTCTCGACGTTCATCATCGGGGTCGTTCTCGTCTCATTCGGGACGTCCCTGCCGGAGCTTGCAACAGCGATCTCCGCGAGGGTTCGCGGGCACACCGAACTCGGGCTTGGCACGGTCATTGGAAGCAATATCTTCAACACCAGCTTCATCGTTGGCATCGCCACGGTTATCTCACCGATCGATGTGGAGAGGCGAGACGTCTGGATCAGTCTCGGTGTTGGAGGAGCAATGCTTCTCGTTCTTCTCTGGCGCGTGCATGGCATCGCCCTGGGGCGATGGCGCGGAGTCGTGCTCGTCTCGATGTACCTCGCCGCCTTGGCAATGCTGCTCGTCCTGGAAGCATGAAGTCGATGCCCCAAGGCTCTCTTCCCTTGTACTAAGCAACGAAACTCGCCGCGGTAACGTCCCCTCCACGGTGGTCGTCTACGTCATCCGCGACGAGCGCTGCAGCCTCGATCACCCGCTCGGGGACGCCATCGAAGTGCTCATCCGCCGCGACGACGCCGAGCGGTTTCCCGAGGAGGTACGCAAGGACGACTCCGAGCGACTGTGTCTTTCGCGCGTGCATCTACGCTTGATCTCATGAGCCAGCACGCTGAAAGCAGCGAAGGAACAGTGCGGAGAATCGGCCGGCCGTTCCAGCCGGGACAGAGCGGCAATCCCGGAGGTCGGCCGAAGGGTGTGGCCCGCGCGTTCCGCGATGCACTGGGGGGTTCGCCCTCTGAGGCGGCCCAGGGCTTACTGGAGATCGCCCGCACAGGCAAGCGAGACGCGGATCGCATAGCCGCCTGGAGGGAGCTACTCGACCGTGGTTGGGGGAAGGCTCCTGCGTTTGCGAACGTCGCGGGCGCTGACCCTCTCGAGCAGGACGAGGTAGCTGCAGAGATCAGATCCATAGCGGACGCCTTGGAACGAGAACGCCCTCAACCGTGACCTCGGGTCGCCGCCGCCATCAGCCCACGCTCACGCTCACGCTCACGCTCACGCTCACGCTCACGCTCACGCTCACGCTCACGCTCACGCTCACGCTCTAGGTCACCGTCTCCTCAGCTTGTCTGAGCACTCGCTCATCCGCGACGCTCAACAGCCGCCACGCGAGGAGCCCGAGCCAGAGGAACCAGGTGATGCTCGCAGCGCGCACCGCTGCGCCGTCACCGATCAAGCTGAAGAGGATGCTCGCGGCGATCACGACGGGCACCGCCAGAAGCGACGGAAGCCACAGGTCGCGCCATTCCGCGAGTCGTCGGAACGCAAACGCGAGGACCGGCGGTATGAGGAAGAAGAGCGCGGACGCAATGCCGGACTCGATACCGTGCGCGTCGGCCTGCCAGGACGTGTTCACGCAGCCGTCATCCATTCCGCCGCAGTCGAGCCGGAGGAAGCCCTCGAGGAACCTAGTCACTCCTAGGATCGCCAGCCCGAGTACGCCGAGCCGCGCCAGCCAGCCGGACCCGAGCGCACGCCAGAGGCCCAACGCGAACGCGACGATCAGGAGTCCGTTGGCGTTCGCCGCGATCTGGTTGTATAGCCACGCTTGGTCAGCCGTCTGGGCGCCAATGTCGCTGATGTTGTCGTTGGCTGGACTGAACGCGCTCGACTGGGCGAGATCGCCGAGCAGCACGCCGACGACGAAGGTCACCGACGCCAACAACCCGCAGATGGCGGCGGCGCGAAGCGGCACCCGGCGAGTCTCGCAAACTCGCGAGCGCGTGGCAGAGATCAGGGCAATCGCCGAGGCGCTGAAACAAGAACGCCCTCACCCCTGATACTCCCTGCGTCGTGGTCGTCTACGCCGTCGTCGATGACGCCCTCTCGCCCGACTTCCCGCTCGGCGTCGAGCTGGAGGTGTTCATCCGGCGCGAGGACGCTGAGCGGTTCATCGAGGAGATGCGGCGCGACGAGCCCGAGCTTGCGGCGAAGCTGCGGATCGAGGAGCGGGAGCTCGAGGCGGGCGGGCTGAACTAGCGAGGCACCCAGACGGGCTCGCGCTTGAAGTTCCTGCCCCCGAGCACCTTCATAAGACCGCTCCCGTCCGCGCGGATGACGTAAAGGCTGTTCACGGGATGCTCGAACGGGTCGGGCGTGGGATCGAGCGCGAACATGATCATCGAGCCGTCTGGCGACCACGTTGGAGTTATCGCGTAGCGGCCGCTTTCGTCTCTGTAGACCTCCGCGAGGTTGGAGCCATCGGGAGCAATCGTCCAGAGGACACCGCCCGCGTCGGCGAAGAGAATCTTCTTGCCGTCGGGTGACCACCTGTAATTGCCGCAGCATTGAACCTGCGTAGCCGCCGGTGTGAGCCGATGCAGGCCCTTCCCGTTCGTCCGCACGAGCCAGAGGGAACCGGGACGAGGGTCACCCCCATCGGGCTGGGCGAAGATGACGAGCTGCCTCCCGTCAGGCGAGAAGTCACCGGGAATGAAGTGCTTTCGCGTCACACGACGGACGATCTTCCCGTCGGAGGCACGGGTGAGATAGATGCCTTCTTCGCTCGACTTGCCGATGCCCTCGCGGGCCAGCGTCTTGCCATCCGGTGAGAACGGGCCGCTCGCGAGTTCGAGGGTGCCCTTCGGCAGGGGAAGCACGGTGCGCTTGCTTCCGTCCAGACTTGCCGTAACGGCCGTGATGCGCGTGTCAGGCGCAGTGCCGCCATAGACGATGCGCGAGCCGCTGCGCGTCGCCCATGGGCAGCATGTTCGGCCGAACTCACTTAGGCGACGTTGACTCGTGCCGTCGGCCTTCGAGACGTACAGCGTCTCGTCGCCAAAGCGCCCACCTGCTCGCGTAAACAGGATGTGCCCCTGAAGCGCCGACACCTCCGCCGAGGCGGAACTCTGGCTGAACGCTGCGAAGCCAACCAAGAGCAGGGCCGACGAAACCGCCGCTGACACGAGCCATCTCATGAAGATCCTCCCGCTTGCGTCGATTCCGCCTGCCGCCGTAGCGATCCTCTCGCGCCAGTGCCGCAGAGTCAACGTTCGAGACATGTGCTGGAGGACGCCGCTCGCAAGCTCCCGAAGCTGCAGCTCGAGGATGCGCTGCAGCTCGTGCATCTCTACTTCGAGCGGGGTTCACCGAAGGCTGAGCCGGCAGGGAGGCGGTGGCTCGTGCGCTACCTCAGCGAGGGCACGCCAAGGATGCGGGACGTTGCGAAGGTCACGGCGAGTCTTGCGAGGGCGAGCTCGGAGTGAATGCGTTGTGCGTCTAGACGTCTGTTCAGGATGATCCCGCCCGAGTGGCTGCCAGGCGAGCTGGCAGGCTGAGTTAGACCCAATCGTGTCCTATCGAGCGAGGCGAGGGAAGGGCAGGCTGTCTGCATGAGCAAGAAGTACGAGATCTACTCAGGACGCAGGGTCGTGTCGACCCAGTTCTCGGTCAGCGCGTCACAGGCCGTCATCGACTACGTGCGCTCGTGGGGCGTGAAGGACGACGAGATCAGGCGGCTCGGAGTGGACTCCGTCTCCTGGCGAGGCGCTCAGTTCAGGGCAGTGCTCGTTCCTACGGAATCCCCGTTGATGCCATGAGAACGGCTCGCCTCATTGGTCGCTTGACGCGCGAGCAGCGCGACGTCCTCCGCAAGCAGATCGACGCTCGCATGCGCGAGCGCCTCGAGAGTGCCCAAGGTGCTAGGGCAGAGGCACGGACGCGTTACGAAGCAGGCCGCGTGGTAACGCCCCTCCTTGGCGACGCGTCTATAAGCCGCTAGTAGATCGCGACCTCGGCGTTCGAGCGGCGACTTCGCCACCGCCAGCAGCGCGACCACGGCCGCACCTTGCGCTGGTCGCCAACAGCGATCAGGCTGCAACGGTCCCGAAACTGAGCCCACTAGGAGAGGGGTAGACGGACATGGGTAATCGCGCTAACTCGGCACTCGCACTCACGGCGCTGGTGGTTGCGGTCGGCGGTGCAACGCCGATTGGCGAGGCGGCCTGGAATCAGGTTGTGCCCCGCGGCAGCGTCGGCACGCTCCAACTCAAGCGCAATGCAGTGACGTCCTCGAAGCTCGCGCCCAACTCGGTGCGAACCGGGCAGGTCGTCAACAGCTCGCTCCTCGTCGAGGACTTCAAGCCCGGGCAGATTCCTCGAGGACCGAAGGGCGACAAGGGCGACCGCGGCCCTACAGGCCCTGTGGGGATCAGCGGGTACGAGATTGTCCAAGCGTCGGCAACGGTCAATGCAAACACGACCCTTTCTTCAATCCAACCGACCTGCCCAGCCGGCAAGAGGGTGCTCGGAGGCGCCGCGGCGGTGTTCCAAGGCGCCTCAACTGTGGGCGTCTTCTACAACGTCCAAGTCTTCGGGGTAGGCACCATCCCCAACATCTATTCGGTGTCGGTCACGAACACGAATGCATCCGCACGTCAGGTCAGGGTTCAGGCGATCTGCGCGCGAGTGGCCGGGTGAGCTTCAACGGCTAGCGCTCCCGAGTCGGGGTGACGGCCCCCACGCCTACTCGCCTTTGTCGTCCAGGTCGGCAACGCGTACTCGCGTGCGATGTCGAGCCCACGGGCCGAGGCGGTGGCTCGTTCGCTATCTGAGTGAGGGCACGCCGAGCTTGCGGGACGTCGCGAACGTAACGGCGAGCCTGGCCAAACGAGTGGTTCATCTGGCCGATCTCGTTGATCGATCTTTCATACTTGAGGTCGTGACCGAGTACGACCCCGACGCATTCGATGCGTTCGAGGAAGCCGGCTGGACTACGAAGGAGGCCTCCGCGTACCACGGGCTCTTGGGCCGCGTGACACCGCAGTTCGCAGAGTCGCTCCTCGATGCGGTGGGCGCCCGTCGGGGGACACGGCTCCTCGATGTCGCGACAGGCCCCGGCTACGTCGCTGCAAGAGCGGCCGAGCGCGGTGCGGAGCCGATTGGCATCGACTTCTCGGACACGATGCTCGCGTATGCACGCTCCCACGTAGCAGGCGTCGAGTTCGTGCATGGAGACGCGACTGCACTGCCGTTCGAGGACGAGTCGTTCGACGCGGTCGTCGCGGCATTCGTGCTCCTGCACCTCGGAACTCCTGAGCGAGCGGTCGAAGAGGCCGCTCGGGTGCTGCGATCCGGCGGCCGCGCTGCATTCAGCGTGTGGGACGAGCCGTCGCGAGGTCGCTGGATCGGGGTTTTCTTCGAGGCGTTCGTGGCCGCGGGAGCGCAGCCCTCCGCCGATGTTCCCGCAGGCCCGAACTTCTTCAGGTTCGCGGACGACGCGGAGTTCGCGTCACTGTTGGAGGGCGCCGGGCTCGCCGAGGTGGCGGTCGATACCGTCGAGTTCGGTCTCGACCTCGCTGACGGCGACGAGCTCTGGAACGGACTTCTCGAGGGGGCCGTGCGAGTTCGCCCGATGATCCTCGGTCAGCCAGAGGAGCTGCAGCGTGAGATTCACACGCGCTTCGCCGAGCTTCTCGAGGCATATCGCACAGAGGATGGATTCGACGTGCCCGTTTCCGTGAAGCTCGCGTCCGGGACGAAGGTGTGAGCGTCGCGATTCGCGGGCGAGATTCGAGAGGGGTCCCGCCACACTCCGGGTAAGGCCCACGTGAGCACCACGGCGGCGGGACGGGTTAGGATCGCCAAGTGCGTCTGCACAAAGACGCGAAAGTCGAGCTGATCTCCAGAGTTCCGCTCTTCGCACGTTGCTCGAAGAAGGAACTCCGCATGATCGCGAACCTCGCTGATCAAATCGAGTGGCCCGAAGGCAAGACGCTGATCAAGCAAGGTCGACTCGGGAGCGAGTTCTTCATCTTGATCGAAGGCACCGCGTCCGTATCTCAAGGCGGCAGCAAACTTCGCGACCTCGCGGCAGGTGAGTGGGTAGGCGAGATCGCGCTCATCTCAGACGTGCCGCGCACCGCCACCGTGGTCGCGACGTCGCCGATCAGCGCTCTCGTGATGACGCGCGGGGCGTTCTCCCAACTCATGACGGACAGTCCTTCGATTGCAGCCAAGGTGCTGGCGGGCCTCGGCGAACGGGTTGCTCCCGAGTCAATCTGACCATGCTCCTCGGGCCATGCCGGCACGATTGCAACACGTCCACAGACTTCTAGCTCGCCTTCGACCCGACTGAGATCACCCACGACCCACTTCGCCCTTCTCGTCCAGGTCGGCCACGCCGTACTCGCGTGCGATGGCGGGGACGGGGCTGACCGAATCTGAGCTGGCGGGAGGCGGTGGCTCGTGCGCTATCTCAGCGAGGGTGCGCCGAGCCTGCGGGACGTGGCGTGGCCAAGGTCACGGCGAGCCTTGCGGAGCGGAGCGCGACGCGGGGCACTGACTACAGGATCGCGTGCGTCGAGCCGAAGTAGTGAGTCCGATGACCCTCAGTAGTCAGAATGCGCGGACTTCGACAGGCGCGATGTGCTTGTGGCTGCTTTCTCTCCAGGTGTGGGTAGCCGTCGTAGCCATGCTCGGTCTTCTTCACTAACAGGCACACGCGCCTGTATAGAGGTGCCGCCGGCGTTCGTCGAAGGGTGAGTGACGGACTGCCACTCACACTCGTTACGGTAAGGCGCAGGCCGCGGCAGCGTGACGACGAGCACGCATAGGACCCGACGCGCCCTCGACGGTCGCCTCTCTTGGCTAGCTTTGTGGCTAGCTTTGGTTGTCGGTTGCTGGCAGCCCATGTCATCCCGTCTCTCTAGGACACCGTTTCACTGAGCCAACTGTCGGTTCGAGGCGTCTCCAGTCAGCTCGCGCATCCTCCGACTGATGCAGAGGGTCACTCCGTTTGGGCAGAAGCCAGGTTCTTGTGCCCAAACCCCACGGAATCAACCGCAAACTGCGTGAATGCGAGATGCGGCCTGTTGAGTAGCGAAAGCGCCGGATTCCGCTCATTGATGCGGGTTCCGGCGCTCTCCGAGGCTCGAGCCTGACACGCTTGCCATGCAGAAGGTCGACGGTTCGAGCCCGTTCATCCGCTTCAACAAAGCCCCGCTCACGCGGGGTTTTCTGTTTCCTCTGCAGTGGCCAGGCCACGCTCTCCCTCGTTGTTTGTGCTTTCCCGCCTGTCTGGGACAGCCGCCTCGCTGTCGCCGCGAGGACGCCGAGCAGTTCATTCGGGAGGTGCGCGGCGACGATCCCGAGATGGCTGCGAAACTGCGGATCGAGGAGCGGGAGCTGTAGGCGGGCGGGCTGAACTAGCTCACCGACGACTGCGCGAACGTGACGTATGGCGCGACCGTTCGGAACCCCATGTCTGCGTACATCGAGAGACCCATCACCGAGGACTGAAGCACGATGGTGTCGCATCCCCAGGCTATTCCGGCTCCGACTGCGGCCCAGGTAACCGCGCTCCCGACGCCGCGTCGTCGGGCGTCCGGGAGAGTGCCGACGTTGTAGACGCCCGAGGCGTCTCCGCTGCGGATTGCGATCGAGGTGGCGACCGGCCTTTCATCGAGCCTTCCGACGAACAGCTGGACGTCCGGGTCGGCCGCGAACGACGGTGAGATCAGTCGATGCCCAAGCTCGGCTCGAAGTCCGCTTTCTTCAAGGACGCCGATGAATTCATCCAGGCTCGGCTCGACGATCGAGACGATGCTTATGCCCGCACCTAGTGTGGGGGCATCGGGTATTGGATGCAGAACCATGCCTGGATAGATAGAGGCGGCAGGCTCGAGCCCGTAGCTGGCAGGAACCTCGGCAAGGCCTGCAGCGAGCTTCTCGGCGACCCACACGCGAAAGGGGACCTCGTGGGCTGCAACCCACGCCACAGAGGTCGCTAGCTCGGCGGATGGCGCTTCCCGCGTCACGACACATCCGTTGAAGCCCGACAGCGGCAGACCCGTACTGAACGAGAAGATCGAACCCTCCTCGTGAGTCTCCCCTTGGGAGACGTGCTGGGCAAGTTTCCGGAAGGAGGCGATGAAGCTCTCATCCGCGATACGGACAAGGTCGTGGTCTGCCTTCATCTGTGCCAGCGAGGCTAGCTGTGTGATCGCGAGCTCGCGAGCTACCTGCGCATCGAGGAGCGCGAGCTCGAGGCGGGCGGGCTGAACTAGTGGGAAGACGCGAAGGAGTCACCGACCGTGATCCACTGCTGGTCGCTCACCGCATAGGAGCATCGGTTGACATGCCCGCGCAATGGGCGCATCATCACCTCGTTCGAAAGAGGGGAGCGGTGCCATGCGACGAGAGTGGTTGTCTTCGGGTCGCCCGTTGGTTCCGACGAGGCCGATCGCCCCTAGGGTAAGCGAGGGCCATCCGCACGCTCGCGGGTGGTCGCGTCGAGAATTCCTCAAGACCGCTGCGGGTGCAGCCGCGTTTGGCGCTGCCGCGAGCGCTGGGTTGCTGCGACCCGAACGGGCTCTCGCGGGTCCCGGCATCGGACTGGTTGAGCCGATCCCGACCACGTTCGAGTTCTTCCCTGGCGTGCAATCGCATGTTCTCGCTCCGCCCTTCCTGTTCGGACCAGACTCGGATCCGGCCACGGTCTACAACTTCCAGGGCGTCAGCGCGATCGCGTTCATCAGTGGTACGTGTGAGCAGCGCAATCGCAAGACGGGGGAGACGCGAACGTTGCCGTTCCAACTGAACGACATGCGGTTCATGAAGGGAGTGTTCCGCGGCCACGATGGCCACGTGCGGGATGCGTCCTTCGGCTTCGTCTGAATTGATGTCTTCGAACCCCCCGGTTCGGGGGGCGCACAGATCACCGATTTCAACCCAGGCATCCGCAAGAACGGCCTGTTCTGGACGACGGTCCTCGACGATCGCGACATCGAGGTCGATCTCGCTGCGGGCACGGGGACGCTGAGAGGCTCCAACCTGCACATGCCGGACTTTCACGACTTCGAGAACTCGATACTCGGCAACGGTGAAAAACCGACTCCGGCAGTCGTCTCGTTCACGGTCGAGTGGACGGCCGGCGGAAGCGTCAACCACTTCGACAATCCGGAACAGCAGTACCGGGGGGACATGCGGGCTGCGACAGCGCAGATGGATTGGACCGCCCGTTCTGGCATCTACGAGTACACGTCCGCACCGTTGGCGACATCGACGACGGACGCCGCGCAGATCGGCGAGGAGAGCAACGGTTCGTTCTTCTGACCGGCACTCGCCTGTCTGAGTCAAGCGCCGAGCACTGTGGCTTGCTGAGGACGCCGCCCGCGTAGGCTCACTAGCCCCCGCGGCGTCAGCGACCAGACGTTCGGAAGAACGAGCACGAGTGGCGGGTGCGCGCGAAGGGCGCGCGTAGGAACCCTCTCGTAACCTCCGATTGTGGTCGTCATTCTCCTCGCTGGAGCAATCGTGATGTTCCTTGCCGCGATGGTTTCTGCCCGCTACGCGAGCTGGCTCGGAGCCGCCGTCCCAGCGGTCATCGTCTACGTGCTGGGCGTAGCGTGGGAGTGGGATCCCGACGCGATTCCATTGGTCATCGCGGCCGGAGTGGTCGGAGGACTGGGATTCCTCGCGGGCCTCGTGCGTCGCGGAAGGAGACGCAGGCGCGTGCGCGAGGGGCTCGTCTAAGCCATGCCGAGAATCGCGGCACTGGTGTGCATCGTGGTCGGTACCGCGATCATCGGTTTCAGCCCAAATCGCTGGGATGTCGTGGTTGCGACTCTTCCGCGGGGACACGGAATCCACCTCAACGACGTCCTCGGCAGCGCACTGATTGGCCTGGGGACGGCTGTGCTCTGGTGGAGAGCTCCGAGGGGAAGGTAGTGAGATTCCCAGCGGCTCACCAGGTGGCCGACTCGGCGGGGGGACGGTCGAGGCGACGCAGACGAGGTCGACGTTCCGAGCCCGTTCATACGCTTCACAGAACCCGCTGGAAACAGCGGGTTTTTCTATTCACGGCGTCCGCGACGAGTCGCACCCGCGCCCCAGGCGGGAGAAGGCGCTGCTTCCCCGAGAAGGCTCGTTCGAGGGATTGTCACTGCCCCGTGAGGGGGATACCGTGCGACGGACACGCTGAGGGATCCAAGGGAGAGGAGAAGTCGCCTCGCTCATTGCGGGGCGCAAACTGGGATGAATACGACAAAGCTGATCGCGTACTGGACCATGGGCGGAGAAGGTCGCGATGTCGGCGATCGCTTTCGAGCGACCGATGACATTCGCGTGGCGATTGCAGACAACGAGCCAATGCCCGAGCCGACGGCGGCTGCAAGCTCGTTCCTGATCAAGGGAGCGAACGAAGACACCTGGCAGCCCGGCGATGTATAGCGCTTGGAGGAGGCTGCACGACCTCGCAGCGGACGCGTGCCCCGAGTGCCAGGGATCGTCGTACGTTCCCGCCGTCGTCAACGGGGAGCGCATCGTCGAGGAGTGCCCGGAGTGCGCGGGTACGGGCAAGGACGCAACGAAGAAAGCCGCGTGACGGTGCCGGGCGGCGCGGCGGGGTCAACGGCCCCACACGCCGTAGGAATTGGTCGCTGTTAGTCACCCGCATGACCCGGTGACCAGAGTCGAACCGTCACACCCATGAGCCTGAGCGCACCAGGCCCTCGCACGGCGCAGCGAGTTGCTGCCGTCGCAGGGTCGCTTCTCGGTGTGTTGTCGTTCGTCGGCCCCAGGGGCCGGCGGTCGCTACGGACTGCTGGCTGTCGCCGTCGTGGCAGCAGCCTTCGCCGGGTAGCTGGGCTGGCGGGCAGATGCGAGCCGACGTCAGATCATCCTCACCGTGCTGCTCACGTTGGTCACGCTGTTCGTGTTCAGACTGATCACCTTCATCGTCGTGTTCCTGGGCGTTCGGCTAGAGGCTGGGGGAGCGGTTGCGCTCTTGGCCAGCTCTCCAGGCGCGATCGTCGTGGGCTACGCGATATCGACTTACGCGACGCGACCTCGTGTCCGCTGGCGCCGCGCGCGTCGCATCCCGGCATGGCTCGTCGTCGCTCAGTACTTCGACGCGCTCGATGCCGCGTCGGCGCCCCCGGAGGTGCGGCAGCGGTTTTGCACCACGTCCGCAGAGTGGTACGTTAGCCCTGAGGAGAGGGGGCTTCATGCGGGACCGAAGTACGTTGTGGCTGTGGCCGGTGCTCGCGTCGGTGCGTCTGCGGACAGCGGTACGTCAGCACTGGAAGCGCATCATCGTGGGTGCGGCGATCGGGTGGGTCTTCGCCGTCATCGGCGGTGCGTTCGCCTTGGCATCGCTCGAATTCCACGGGCTCGTGTCGCGGACGACGTCTGACGAGCTCGGGATCGTGCTGGTGCTCTACTGCGTCGGCCTCGGCGCGCTGAACGCGTACACGTTCCGGCCGACCGACGGCCGCGCGCACATCAGCGACTAAGGCACGAGCCAGAGCTCGACGCTGCGGCGTCGAGAGCCACTCGATGCCGTCGGCCGTGACGAGCACGTCTTCCTCGAGGCCGATGTAGCCACGTCCGGGCACGGCGGTGCCGTACTCGAGCGTGAACACGTTCCGCTCTTCGACGATGCCGAACGGCGCGGAGCCGTAGCGATCCCAGCGCGGCGCAAGCACCGTGCCGCCGTCGTGCGCCGAGCGCCCGAGCTGATGTCCGAGCGCGTACATCGGCTCCGGATAGCCCGCCGCGACGAGACTCTCCCGCGCGGCTGCGTCGACTTCCCAGCCGGCGACGCCCGGGCGGAGCACCGCAACGCCTTCGTCGACCGACGCCCAGAGTGCGTCCCAGGCGCGTCGAACGTCCTCCGGCGCGTTCGTCTCACCGTGCTCCGGGAAGTACCAGACCCGTTGGAGATCGCTGCAGTAGTCGTCGCGGGAGACGCCGAAGTCGACGTGCAGCAACTCGCCCGAGCGCGTCCGAAGCTCGCCAGGAGGGCTGTGGCCGACGTCCTTCTCGGGACCGGCGTTGACCGCGGGGCAGTGATCTCGTTCCCACGCGTAGCCGAGGCCTCGACGGTCGATCTCGGCGTGCATGATCCCCGCGATCTCGACCTCGCTCAGGTCGGGCCGGAGCGCGGCGGTGACGGCGTCGAAGATCTCTTCCGTCTCGCGCGTTGCGCGACGAACGCGCTCGACCTCCTCGGGCGACTTCCGTCCGCGGAGCGCGTTCACGATCGCTTCGGACGGGACGAAGCGGTCGGCGTACGTGTCGGCGAACGTGTCCTGCAAGACGCGCCAGAGCCCGTGCGTCAGTCCGTCCGCGGCGGGATCGCTCTCCGAGTAGTTGAGCGCGATCGCGCGCGGCGCGAGGCGTTCGACCGCCTCGAGCAGGGCAGGGCGGATGCTCTCGTCGTAGCCGATCACCTCGTACGCGCCGATCTGCTCCACCGACGGGGCGTCGAAGCGGCCGACGATGGCGATCCGCTCGCCGGTCGCGGAGACGAGGAACGCTCCCTGCCAGGCGCTGTACACGCCGGCGATCAGGCCGAGACTGGGGTCGCTCGTGAGCGAGGTCTCGCGGACGAACGTCAGCCACAGGTCGACGTCCTGCTCGCGCAGGATCTCGACGGCTTGATCGAGCTTCTCGTGAACGAGCGTCGAGCCTGACGGCATGGCGCGTGACGCTACCAGCGGTCGATCAGCGCTCGACGACGAGCTCGAGGCCGTAGTAGCCGGGAATCGGCACCTTCGGAGCACGAAGAGCGCGCAGCACGCGGGGGTTCGATGCCAGACTGCTGCCGACGCGAAACAGCAGCGGATCGAGCAGCGGGAACCACAGCATTCGCCGCTCGAGGGCCACGATCTTCAGGCCGGAGCTCGTCACCAGCTCGCGGAACGCGGCGAGGTCCGTGTACTCGCGGAGATGTGACGTGTCGAGCACGGACTCGCCGTCGCGCTTGCGGAAGTACCACGCCCAGGACTTCTTGAAGACAGTGGTCACGTACCCGCGACCGCCGGCCTCAGGACTCGGTGGATCTCCGCGAGGTAGGCGCGCTCGTCGGGGACGTGCTCCATGACCATCGTGGAGATCGCGGCATCGAGCGAGCCGGTCGGAATGTCGGGGACCGCGTCGGCGGACGCCGCGACGGTGTGGATCCATGGAAAGCGAGCCGATACGCGGGCGAGGCGCGCAGGCTCGAGGTCGACTGCATAGACCGGCTTCGTCTTGCCGATGACTCCGCCCCGTTCGAGCACGGCGAACAGCGGCCCGTCGCCGCATCCCAGGTCGGCGAGCGCGAGCGGCCCGGGCGCCAGCGAGCGCGCCAGAAGGCTCGGGAGCCGCTCGACGTCGAAGTGGACCGCGGTCTCGGTGTACCGCTCGCTCACGCGGCGAGGTTACGCGCCGCCGGGCCTGCAGTCGCCGGTCTCCCCTTCACAGCAGCCGATCTTGAATCGGCAGCGAGGGCACTGGAAGGTGCCGTGCCGCCACTCCATGTGCGCACCGCAGCGCAGACAGATCTCGAGGATCTCGGGCGCAGCTTCGGCGGCCACGCGTCCACCTTAGGCCGCGAGGAGGACGGCTACGATTGCGTGTCCGGGCGCCGTGGCCGAGTGGTTAGGCAGAGGCCTGCAAAGCCTCGTACAGCAGTTCGAATCTGCTCGGCGCCTTCCCCGTGCAGCGCCCGCTCGGCGCTCGCGGCCCGGTCGCTGCTCACCAGCGGGAAGACGGGGCGCCGCTCGGCCGTCTTGTAGGTTGGGTACCGACCCGAGGAGGATCACATGCAGGTGGTGCAGACACGCGCAACGTTCGTCACGCCCGCGACGATCGACGAGTCGCTCACCACGATCGTCGCTCGCAGCGTGCTCGAGGCGGCGCTGAAGGAAGAGGAGTCCGCCGAGCTCTGGTTCGAGCTCGGAACCGAGGACGGCGAGGACGTGAACAGGCTGTCCATCGACCTCTCGTATACGGACATCGAGGAGCTCCTGAGCCTCTCGTCGGCGGACGAGATCGCATTGACGCTCGACGGCGAGGCGATCGAGAGCCTGTTCGGCGACGCGGACGTCGAGGCGCACGGATTGAAGGGGGCCATCGCGATCGCCGTGACGAGTGCTGCGATTCTCGTGCCCGCATCGCAGGCCGCGGTTCCGCAGGCGACCGTTTCGGCGACGCAGCAGGCGAAGATCCAGGCGACCGCACAGGTCGCGCCGGCGGCGACGGCGCAGGTTGCCAGTCTCGCCGCGAGGTCGCAGGTGTCCGTGCAGGCGAAGACGCAGGTCTCGAAGACGCAGGTCGCGAAGGTCAGCGGCCTCAAGCTTCTCCGGAGCGGGCTCGCGCGGTAGCAGCACGCCGCATCGGCTCCGTGGTTACTCTCCGGAGCCGATGACGGCCGTGCGGATCGACGGGAAGGAACTGGCGCTGAAGGTGCGCGCCGAGGTTGCGGAGGACGTGCGCGCGTTCGGGCAGCCGGTCTGCCTGGCGACGATCCTCGTCGGCGACGATCCGGCATCGCACGTCTACGTCGGCTCGAAGCACAAGGCGTCGCACGAAGCAGGAATCGACTCGCGCGACCACCGCTTCCCGTCGGACACGGCCGAGAGCGAGATCCTCGATCTCATCGCCGAGCTGAACGCGGACGACGCGGTCGACGGGATCCTCGTGCAGCTGCCGCTCCCCGAGCACATGGACGAGCCGACGGTGCTACGCGCGGTCGACCCGGCGAAGGACGTCGACGGCTTCCATGTCCAGAACGCCGGCTTGCTCTATCTCGGAGAGCCGTTTCTCGTGCCTGCCACACCCTCTGGCGTGATGGTGATGCTCGCCGAGCACGGCGTCGAGCTGAAAGGGAAGGAGGCCGTCGTGATCGGCCGCAGCGAGATCGTCGGCAAGCCGATGGCGATGCTGCTCCTCGCCCAGCACATGACCGTCACGATCTGTCACTCACGGACGGAGGATCTCGCAGGACATGCACGCCGCGCGGACGTTCTGGTCGCTGCGGTCGGTCGGCAGGGGCTCGTGACGCCGGACATGGTGAAGCCGGGGGCGACCGTGATCGACGTCGGCGTCAACCGCACCGACGAGGGCAAGCTCGTCGGCGACGTCGATCCCGGCGTGTTCGACGTGGCCGGGCTCATGACCCCGGTGCCAGGAGGCGTGGGCCCGATGACGATCGCGATGCTTCTTCGCAACACGTTGACAGCTGCGCAACATCGCCGCTCTCAGGTTGCGGTCAGCGGTTCCTAGGCGCTAGCGTTCCGCGCGTTGTGACCACCCGGGGTCGTCCGTCGAGGATGGCGCCATCGCAGTAGGAGGACGTACGTGGAGCAGGGCACCGTCAAGTGGTTTTCGAACGAGAAGGGCTACGGCTTCATCGAGCGCGAGGGTGGGGACGACGTCTTCGTCCACTTCTCCGCGATCACGATGGACGGCTTCAAGACCCTCACCGAAGGCCAGCGTGTGGAGTTCGAGGTCGTCCAGGGTCCCAAGGGTGCCCAGGCCGCGAACGTGTCGGCAGCAGCGAGCTGAGCTGTCCTTTCCCGCAGATCGAGAGTCTGCCAGGAGGCAGACTCTCGATCGCGAGGATCCCTGAAGCGCACCGGCTTCGCCGGTGCGGTCGCGGCGGTGGACGGGGTTCCGCGAGAATCGATCGATGGCGATTTCGAGAGACGAGGTACTGCACGTCGCGCGGCTCGCGCGGCTTGCTCTGACCGACGAGGAGGTCGAGCGGCTCACCGAGGAGCTCGGCGCGATCCTCGACGCCGTCGGGGTGGTTGCCGAGCTCGACCTCGCCGATGTTCCGCCGACGTCGCACCCGCTCGACCTCGTGAACGTGTGGGACGAGGACGAGCCGCGCGCGTCGCTCTCTCTGGACGAGGTGTTCGCGAACGCGCCCGCGCGCGACGGCGACCACTTCCGCGTCCCGCCGGTCGGCGAATGATCGACACGCTGCGACTCACGGCCGAGGGCGCGATGGCGCTGCTCGACAGCGGCGAGGTCTCCGCCGCCGAGCTGCATGCGGCCTACCTCGATGCGATCGCGGAGCGCGACGGCGAGCTCCACTGCTACCTGCGCACCTCCGAGGAGCCGAGCGGAGACGGCATCCCGATCGCGCTCAAGGACGTGATCTCCACGAAGGGGATCGAGACGACGGCGGGCTCGAGGATCCTCAGCGGGTACACGCCCGTGTTCGACGCGACGGTCGCAGCGCGCACGAAGGCCGCCGGGCTCTCGCTCCTCGGCAAGACGAACACGGACGAGTTCGCCATGGGCTCGTCGACGGAGAACTCGGCATGGGGACCGACGCGGAATCCGTGGGATCCGTCGCGCGTTCCGGGCGGGTCGGGGGGCGGAACCGCAGCGGCGGTGTCGGCCGGCCTCGCTCCCTGGGGCCTCGGGTCCGACACGGGCGGCTCGATCAAGCAGCCGTCCGCGCTCTGCGGGAACGTGGGCCTGCGGCCGACGTACGGCACCGTCTCGCGCTACGGAGTCGTCGCCTTCGCGTCGAGCCTCGACCAGGTTGGACCAGTCGCGAAGACCGTGCGCGATGTCGCGCTGCTGTACTCGATCATCGCCGGTCGCGATCCTCTCGACTCCACGACCGCAGAGCTTCCCGAGCCGGTGCAGCTGCCGGAGGATGACTCGCTCGCCGGGATCCGGCTCGCGGTACCGAAGCAGGTGGAGGCGCTCGCTGCGATCGAGCCCGGCGTGCGGGCGGCGTTCGAGCAGTCGCTCGAGCACGCGCGCGAGCTCGGCGCCGAGGTGGGGGAGTGCGACCTACCGCTCTCGTACCGCTACGGGATGCCGTGCTACTACCTCGTCGCGCCTGCCGAGGCGTCGTCGAACCTCGCGCGCTACGACGGCGTCCGCTACGGGCCGCGTGTCGACGGGGCGACGTACGACGAGATGGTGGACCGCACGCGCGACGAGGGCTTCGGCCCCGAGCCGAAGCGACGCATCATGCTCGGCACGTACGCGCTGGCCGCCGGGTACTACGAGGCGTTCTACGGCCAGGCCCAGAAGGTACGGACGCTGCTCATCCGCGAGCATCGCGACGCGTTCGACGGCGTCGACGCGATCGTCACGCCGACCTCACCGACGGTCGCGTTCCCGATCGGGGACAAGGCCGCCGATCCGCTCGCGATGTACGCCTGCGACCTCCTGACGATCCCGTCCTGCCTGGCCGGGCTCCCCGGCCTCTCGATCCCGTGCGGGCTGTCGGACGGGTTGCCGGTCGGTTTGCAGCTCATCGGGCGGCAGTTCGGCGAGAACGGGATCTTCCGTGTGGGGCACGCACTCGAGCAGGCCATCGGCTTCGACACCGTTCCGGAGCGTCTCCGATGACGTGGGAACCGGTCATCGGGCTGGAGATTCACGTCCAGCTGAAGACGCGCACGAAGATGTTCTGCCGCTGCCCTGTCGGTTTCGGAGCAGGAGAGAACACTCAGACGTGCCCCGTCTGCCTCGGTTTCCCCGGTGCGCTGCCGGTGATGAACCGCCGCGCGATCGAGTGGACGATCAAGCTCGGGCTCGCCCTCGACTGCGAGATCGCCGAGCATGCGGTCTTCGCGCGCAAGAACTACTTCTACCCCGATCTCCCGAAGGGATATCAGATCTCACAATACGATCTGCCTTCTTGCATAGATGGCAGGGTGCTACTGCCCACTGCAGACGGCGATCGTGTGATCGGGATCGTTCGAGCTCACCTCGAGGAGGACGCCGCGAAGACGGTTCATGTCGGCGGTCGCTCGGGCCGAATCGGCGGCGCCGACGCGTCGCTCGTCGACTACAACCGCGGCGGCACGCCGCTCGTCGAGATCGTGACGGCGCCGGACATCCGCACGGCGGAGGAGGCGAAGCGGTTCCTCCAGCTCCTGCGCCAGACCATCGTCGAGCTGGGCATCTCCGACGCGGAGATGGAGAAGGGGACGCTGCGCGTCGACGCCAACGTGTCCGTGCGCCCGATCGGCTCCGACGAGCTCCGCACGCGCACGGAGATCAAGAACATGAACTCCTTCAACTTCATCGCACGCGGGATCGACGCCGAGGTCGCGCGGCAGATCGCCGTCTGGGAGTCCGGGGAGGAGGTGCGACAGCAGACCTACGACTTCGACGCCGGGACGGGGACGCTCACGGCGCGGCGCACGAAGGAGGAGGCCGACGACTATCGCTACTTCCCCGAGCCCGATCTCGTGCCTGTCGAGCCTCCGGCCGAGCTGGTGGAGTCGCTCCGGGCCGAGGTGCCCGAGTCGCCGGCCGCGCGCATCCGACGTATCGAGCCCGCGCTCGACCTCGAGCGCGCGACCGTCCTCGTCACTGGCGGTCTCGACCGGCTCTGGGACGAGACCGTCGCCGCGGGCGCCGACGGCATGGCCGCTGCGAACGTCATCGCGAACACCCTTGTCGGCGCGGGCGTCGACGCGTCTGCCGTGCCTGCCGTCGAGCTCGCGAAGCTCGTCGACGCCCGCGACCGCGTCCCGCGCGCGGCCTTCGACGAAGCGATCTCGAAGGTCGGTGACGCTGGCTTCAGCGCGGATCCGTACCTCGCGCAGGAGGCGGTCTCCGACGGCGGCGAGCTCGGGCCGATCGTCGACAAGGTCCTCGAGGAGAACCCGGGCCAGGTCGCTGCCTACCGCGGCGGCAAGGAAGGCCTGCTCGGCTACTTCGTGGGTCAGGTGATGAAGGAGACACAGGGCAAGGCGAACCCGCGCGTCGTCTCCGAGATCGTGCGCGAAAAGCTCTCCGTCTAGCTCTCCTCTCCGGCAAGGCGAACCGCCATGCCCCGTGCGGCGAACCAGCCGCGAACTCCGTTCAACGGGGAAAGGAGAAAGGGCATGAAGAGGGGAGTACTGCTCCTCGCGCTCGGTACAGCCGTGGTTTCCGCGGTTGCTGCTGCGGCGTTCGTCGGGCTCGATCGGACCCTCGAGTGCGACAGCATCGAGCCATCGAGAGGCACCGCTGATCGGTGACGATCCGGCTGCCGACAACACGGACGTCTACGCGTTCGTGGCCTCGGACGCGCCGAACGCAGTCACGATCATCGCGAACTACATCCCGTTCGAGGATCCTGCGGGCGGGCCGAACTACTACCGGTTCGATCCGACCGTCGTCTACGGGCTGAAGGTCGACAACAACGGTGACGCACGGACGGACGTCTCGTACGAGTTCCGGTTCAAGACGACCGTCACGAATCCGAACACGTTCCTTTACAACACGGGACCGATCAACGCTCCGACCGCGATCGATCCCGACCTGAACGTCAAGCAGACGTACTCGGTCACACGCGTGTCGTCGGGTAAGCCGCTCGACGGTGCTGGGCTCGAACCTGCCGGTGCCGCCGACCAACATCGGGCCACGCTCGAATCCGACGTACGACACGTTCCAGGGCGTCAGGACTCTCGGCGCCGACCGCAAGGTGTTCGCCGGGCCGCGTGACGACCCGTTCTTCGTCGATCTCGGGTCGATCTTCGACCTCGGCGGTCTGCGACCGTTCAACTCGCGCACGCGATCCCGCTCGCGACCGAGGCGGGCAAGGACGGCGTGAAGAACTACAACACGCACACGATCGCGATTCAGGTGCCGAAGACGGAGGTGCTTCGGGCGCCGATGGCCGAACGGCAACATCGGGATCTACGCGAATGCGACGAGGTCCGAAGATCCGCATTCTCCGCGGCGACGGCACGGTCGACGTCGAACGGGCCGCAGGTGCAGGTGTCGCGGCTCGGAAATCCGCTGATCAACGAGGTCGTCATCCCGATGGGCCAGCAAGGACTACTGGAACGCCTAGCGACCCGAAGGACGACAGCCAGTTCGAGAGCCGTTACACGAGCCCCGAGCTGGCGGGCCTCATCAACGGGCTCTACCCGGCCCTCGGAACGAACCCGGCCAGTGCCGTACCGACGACCGGTCGCGGCGATCTCGTCGCGGTGCTGCTCACGGGCGTGCCGACGCTGAACATCACCGGCTCGACCCAGGCCGACCTGCTCCGTCTGAACACGCAGCTTCACCGCGCCGCCGGCCGGAACGGGAAATCGGCTCGGACTGCTCGCCGGCGAGTTCTCGGGCTTCCCGAACGGACGCCGTCTCGAGGACGACGTAACGGATATCGAGATCCGCGCGATCGCTTGCGGATACGGCACCGTCGTCGGTCCGATCATCGAGCAGCTTCGGGTTCTGCAACGGCAACGCCAACCGCACTCCGAACAACGTGCTCGCGGACGGAGTGGACACGAACGCGGACAACGGATTCATGTCCACGTTCCCCTACGTCGCGGCGCCGAATCAGGGCTACGCGCACACAGGGCACAAGTAGGAACGGCTGAGGCTCGGCGTGAGACGACGTACGACACTCCTCGTGGGCGGCGCGACTGCGGCCGCGCTCGCCCTCGGGGGGCTCGTCGGCGGCGTCCTCGCCGAGTCTCGGTCGGCACCACCGTCGTCGGCAGCTCCCGTGGCGCTCGCAGATCGGGCGCTCGCGGGAGCGGCCGGCGGCATCGGCGCATCGCCTCTCGTTGCGCTCGAGGCGCAGGTGCGGGCGCAGCCGCGGGACGCCACGCTGCTGACGCAGCTCGGGTTCGCGTACCAGCTGCGCTGGCGGGAGACCGCCGATCCCTCGTACCTTCCGCGCTCCGAGGCGGCTCTGCGCCGGGCCGTTCGCTTCGGGGTCGAGGATGCGAACGCGATTCTCGGGCTCGGCTCGCTCGCGCTCATCCAGCACGAGTTTCGCGCGGCGCTTCGGCACGGCCGCCGCGCCGAGCGGCTGCTGCCCGGCTCGTCTCGTCCGTACGGCGTCATCGGCGACGCCCTCGTCGAGCTCGGCCGGTACGACGACGCCTTTGCGGCCTTCGAGCGCATGGTCACGCTCCGTCCGAGCCTCGCGTCGTATGCGCGGATCGCGTATGCACGCGAGCTCGTCGGCGATCGTGAAGGAGCCATCGCCGCGATGCGTCTCGCCCTCGACACCGCGGCGGGGCAGCCCGAGCCGACGGCGTGGGCGAGCGTCGAGCTCGCGAAGCTGCAGCTCGGGTTGGGCAACACGAGAGCGGCCCGAGCACATGCACGCGCGGCGCTACGCGTGCTTCCGGGTTACCCGAGTGCTCGTGTTGAGCTTGCCCGCATCGCGGCCGTCACGGGCCAACTCGACGCGGCTGTCGGGCAGGCTCGCCGCGCCGCGGACGCCATCCCGACGACGTCGTCCATCTCCCTCCTCGCCGATCTCCTCGAACGTGCGGGTCGCCGAGCGGAGGCGCGCGAGCAGCGCGCAACGGTCGCCGTGATCGACCGTCTCCTCGAGGCGAACGGCATCCAGGTCGATCTCGAGTCGGCCGTGACGCGGGCCGACAATCTCGTTCGCCCGCAGGAGACCGTCGAGCTGGCACGCCGAGCACGCGCTGCGCGCCCGTCGATCTACGGCGACGACGCGCTCGCGTGGGCGCTCGCTCGATCCGGTCGCTGCGCCGAGGCCGTGCCGCTCGCGAGGCGCGCACTGCGACTGGGTACCGAGGACGGGCTCCTCTACTTCCACCTCGGCTACGCGGAAGGGTGTGCCGGAGACCGGTCGGCGATGCGTGACGCGTACCGCCGGGCGCTCGCAGGTGAACGAGGCTTTCTCGGTTCGCTGGGCGCCGGTAGCGCGTGCAGCGCTGCGCAACGCCTAGTCAACGTCTGCATCTGGACCGGTGGCTAGGCTGCGTTCGCGTGAGTCACCGTCGCCGACTTGCCGGCTTTCTCGCCGTGCTTGCGCTGTTCTGTGCGGGCCTCGCGCTCGCATCGTGCGGTGGTGACGACGGTGACTCTGCCGGTACGACCTCGACGGAGACGACGACCACCACCGATACGACGACAACGGAGACGATCACGACGGAGACGACGCCTCCGCCGGCCGGCCCGACTGAGATCCGGATCGTGGTCGTGAACGGCGCGCCCAAGGGCGGCATCGTCCGCGAGAAGGTCGCAAAGGGCGACCGCGTCGTCCTCGTCGTCAGGTCCGACGTCGCGGACCACGTGCACCTCCACGGCTACGACATCATGCGAGACGTCGCGCCGGGCAAGCCCGCGCGGCTGCCGTTCAAGGCGACGATTCCGGGCCGGTTCGAGGTCGAGCTCGAAGACCGCGGCGTGCCGATCGCGGACATCACCGTCAGCGCGTGATCGTCGCCCACGGGATCGGCGTCGTTCGCGACCTTCCGATCCCAGCGATCTACTTCTTCATCGGGGCGGTCGTCGTCCTCGCCGCGTCGTTCGTCCTCCTGTTCTACCTCTGGCGCAGGCCCGTGCTGGAGGCACACGCGGGCGGCCGGAAGCTCCCTCAGGGTCTCTCGCGGCTCGTGCTCTCGAGCGCGGTGCGGGTGCTCCTCGGGGCGGTCTCCGTCTTCCTGCTCGGCCTGACGCTCGCGACGGCGCTCTTCGGGACGACGATCGAGCTTCTCAACTTCGCCCCGACGTTCGTCTACGTGATCTTCTGGCTGGGGATCCCGCTCCTGTCGATCCTGTTCGGGAACGTGTGGAGCGTGCTGAGTCCATGGCGCGCGCTCGCCGACGCGGCGGTGTGGGCGATGGAGCGCGGAGGTCGAGAGGCGCGGCCCGTGCTCGAGTGGACGGGAGCCTGGGGGAGGTATCCAGCGGCGGCGGCCTTGTTCGCGTTCGTCGCGCTCGAGCTCGCACATCCACGGCCCGCGTATCCGCGAACGCTCGGAATCGCGATCGCGCTCTACACGTACTGGGCGCTCGCGGGGATGGCGGTGTACGGCCGTGACCCGTGGACGCGGTACGGCGAAGGCTTCGCCGTCGCGTTCGGGCTCCTCGCGCGCATCGCTCCGTTCGCCGTGCGAGACGGGTCGGTCGTCGTTCGCTGGCCGTTCACCGGGCTCGCGGGTGACGACCGCATTCGCGGCACGCTGCTCTTCGTCGCGGTGCTCCTCGGGTCGACGAGCTTCGACGGCTTCGGTCGCTCCAGTACCTGGCAAGACTTTCTCGGCGAGCTGCGCGCGGAGCTCGCCGGCTCGTCGCAGCGGACCGTGGATCTCGCGACCACGTTCCTCAACATCGGAGGGCTCGTCTTCTTCGTGGCGGCGATCCTCGCGACATACCTCGCGGCGGTCGCGGCGGCGGAGAAGCTCGGCCGCAGCGATCGCTCGCTCATCCCCGACTTCGTCCTTCCGCTCGTTCCCATCGCCGCCGCGTATCTCGCGGCCCACTACTTCACGCTCTTCCTGATCCAGGGCCAGTTCATCATCACGCTCGCCTCCGACCCGTTCGGACGAGGCTGGGATCTCTTCGGGACGGCAGACTTCGCGCCGAACCTCGCCATCGTCTCGCCCGAGACGGTGTGGTACGTGCAGGTCGCTGCGCTCGTGGTCGGGCACGTGGCGGGCCTCGCGATCGCGCACGACCGGGCAGTCGCGGTGTTCCAGGGTCGGAGAACCGCGCTCGAGGCGCAGCTTCCGATGCTCGGCCTGATGGTCCTCTACACGCTCGGAGGCATGTGGCTGCTAACGCGTGGCTAATGGGGCATGGGGGCATCCCCGGCGCGATCGTCGAGTCGGCGATCGCCCTCGCGGTGGTCGGCGTGCTCGTCTGGGCGTGGCTTCGTGAGCGGCGCAGGGGCCACGAACCCGGCGTAGAGGAGCACGGCGGCGACAGCGACGGCGGGCGCTAGCGCTCCGACGCCGAGCCCCGCGAGGCCGCTTCCGATCCCAGCCACCGCGATCCCCGCGAGGATCAAGGCGTTGCCGAGCGGACGTGCACGAAAGGTCGCGAGCGCGACGACGACCACGGCGAGCGTCCCGAGCGAGTTGCCGACGATCGCGAGGATGCGCGCGGGCCAGAGCTCGAGCACGTCCTGCGCGTCGGGGATCTCCGTCCCCGTGAGCTCGGTCTGCAGTGGAGCTGCAATGGCCACGCCGATCGCGAGGCCGACGTACACGAGCGCGACCGGAGTCACCCACCGACGCCGGACGAGCAGGAGCGATCCTGCGCCGAGCAACGCGGCGGTAAGGAGCCCTCCGCCGAGGTAGTACACGCGGAACGCCGCCTCGCTCCAGCCGGCCGCTGCACCCCACGCGAGGGCGCCCGCTGCCAGCGCGTACGCGGCGAGCCCTGCCGCCCAGGCAGCGAGCTCCGGCCTCCGTCGCGCCCTGTACCGGCGTACGAGGTCGCCCGAGAGCCGGAGCGCGATCAGCGCCGCGGCGAACGCGAGCAGC
Source organism: uncultured Gaiellaceae bacterium (assembly GCA_963820635.1). Taxonomy (GTDB): domain Bacteria; phylum Actinomycetota; class Thermoleophilia; order Gaiellales; family Gaiellaceae; genus GMQP-bins7. The sequence goes on from CAWGAN010000003.1 coordinate 26,774, forward strand.
GCATCCACGAAATGGACTGTATTGCGTTGCCAGCGCGGTACCATCTCGCACGTGCTTCGCCGCCTCGCCGCGCTCGCCGCGACGCTCGTCGCAGCGTCGGCGGTCGTGCTCGCGCCGCTCGACGCCGCACCGAATGTCGACCACGCAGCGTCGGCGTGGACGATCCTGCCGCCGGGGGAAAACGGCAGCCTCACGTTCGACAAGAACACGCGCGACCAGGCCGCGCTGTACGACGCATTGACACCGCTCTTGGGCACCGTCTCCGCGCGAGACATCCGGCGCACGTTCAAGCCGGCCCCACTCGGCGCTCCGCCTGCTGCGGGTGACAAACGCGAGAGCCCTCGACGGGGCGTGAAGATCACCCGCGACGCCTTCGGCGTGGCCCACGTCACGGGCAAGACCGAGGCGGACGTCGCGTACGGCGCGGGCTGGGTGACGGCGGCGGATCGCGGCCTGCTGCTGCAGCTGATCCGTGGCCCCGCGCGGGTCGCGGCGCTCGACGTGCCCGGGCTCGATCCGCTCGCGCTCGCGCTGACCGGGAAGAGCTTCGTGCCGAGTGCCGAAGCGGAGGCATTCCTCTCCAACCAGCTCGACGCCGTGCGCTCGCAGCGCACGGTCGGCCCGAAGATCCTGACGCTCGTCAACGCGTACGCGGCCGGGATCAACGGCTTCTACCGCGCCAAAGGGATACCGGCGGCTCCGTTCACCGCAAGAGACGTCGTCGCGTCCGCCGCTCTCATCGCCGCACGCTTCGGGACGAACGGCGGCCAGGAGGCGCAGAACGCGATGTTCCTCGACGCGCTCGAGGAACGCTTCGGTGCCGCCGACGCACGGCGCGTCTTCGCGGATCTCCGCGAGGCGAACGACGTCGAGTCACCGGTGAGCGTGCCCGGCTCGTTCCCGCAGCAGAGTCCCTCCGCTACCCCGGAAGGGAGCGTCGTGCTCGACGACGGGAGCTTCAGCGGGGCACCGCTCGCAGCCCCGGCATTCGGCTCGAACGCGCTCCTCGTCGGGGCAAAGCGGTCGGAGACCGGCCGGCCGCTCTTCGTCGCCGGGCCGCAGGTCGGCTACTTCTTCCCGGAGTTCTTCGCGGAGATGGAGCTCGCCGGTGCAGGGTTCGCCGTACGCGGAGCCGTCTTCCCGGGTGTGCCGCTCGTCCTCATCGGACGCGGGCCGGACTTCGCGTGGAGCGCGACCTCGTCGCAGGCGGACAATCTCGACCTCTTCGTCGAGACGCTCTGTGACGACGACACGCACTACCTCTACCGCGGGCAGTGCGAGCCGATGCGGCGGTTCTTCGCCGGTACGCTCAAGGCGCAGGGGCAGCCCGACCAGGAGATCTCGTACTACGAGACGACGCACGGGCCCGTGGTCGGGTACGCGACGGTCTCCGGCAAGCGCGTGGCGATCTCGGTGCAGCGCTCCACGCGGGGTCGCGAGCTGCTGTCGACCCGCGCGTTCTACGACCTCAACACGGGGCGTGTCGACTCCGCAAAGGACTTCCTGCAGACGATGAACGGGGTCGAGTTCAGCTTCAACTGGTTCTACGCCGACGACCGCGACATCGCGCTCTTCTCGAGTGGGCGGCTCCCAATTCGTGCCGCCGCGACCGATCCGGCGCTGCCGACGGTGGGCAACGGAGACTACGACTGGCGTGGCTTCGTGCCGCTTGCAGGCCACGCGCAGGGCATCAACCCGCCGTCTGGCGCGATCCTGAACTGGAACAACCGGCCTGCCGCGAACGTCGGTGCGGCGGACTCGAACTTCGCGTACGGGTCGGTGCACCGAAACGACCTACTCCGGATCGCGGTGGCGGCGCGGAAGAAGCACTCTCTGGCCACGCTCGCGGGAGCCATGAACAAGGCCGCGACCCAGGATCTGCGCGCCGTTCGCGTCTGGCCGGTCATCCGCGCCGTGCTCCAGACCGGCACTGCGCCAAGCGCACGGGCCGAGGCGGCGGCGGGCCTCCTCGACAGCTGGCGCGCGGCCGGATCGAGCAGGCTCGATCGCGAGCTCGACGGGAAGGTCGACGATCCTGGTGCTGCAGTGATGGACGCCGCGTGGCCGCGGCTGGCAGACGCCGTCATGGCCCCGTTGCTCGGACCGCTCGTCGATCGGCTCGCTGCGGTGCACGCGCGGAGCGACGACGCGAGCCCCGGCGGCTCTGCGTACATCTCGGGCTGGTACGGCTACGTGGACAAGGATCTCCGGACGCTCCTCGGGCGCGAGGTGCGCGGTCCCTACTCGCGACGCTACTGCGGCGCCGGCGTCCTCGCGTCGTGTCGGGAGGCGCTCTGGGGCGCTCTCGACGCCGCGGCCGCGGAGCTCGAGAAGACGCAAGGCCCTGCCCCCTCGTCGTGGCGCGCCGACGCGACGGGCGAGCGAATCCGGTTCACGTCCGGAGTTCTCCCGGACACGATGCGCTGGACGAATCGACCGACGTTCCAGCAGCTCATGTCGTTCAGATCTCATCGGCCGCGGTAGCTACCCTCGACGCGTGCGGAAGCGCTACCTCATGGCCCCCGGGCCGACGCCCGTGCCGCCCGAGGCGCTCGCTGCGGGCGCTGCGCCGATCATCCACCATCGCGGCCCCGACTTCCGCGAGCTCATGCTCCGCACGCTCGGTCGCCTCCAGCAAGTCTGTCGCACGGAGAACGACGTCCTGCTCTTCACCGCGTCGGGCTCGGGCGCGTTCGAGTCGGCGATCGTGAACCTGCTCTCGCCCGGCGAGCGCGTGCTCGTGGTTACCTCGGGCGAGTTCGGCGATCGCTGGTGCAGGATGGCGGCCGCCTTCGGCGCGGACGTCCACGAGCTTCGGTACGCCTGGGGGGAGACGCCGCAGCCGGACGACCTTCGACCGCGACTCGCCGAGACGGGAGCCGATGTCGTGATCGTCGTGCACTCGGAGACGTCGACCGGGGTCGTCGCAGACGTGCAGGCGCTCGCGCGGGTTGCGCGCGAGGCCGGAGCGCTCGTCGTCGTGGATGCCGTGTCGAGCCTCGGCGCGGTGCCGCTCGAGACGGACGCGTGGGGGCTCGACGTCGTCGTCGCCGGATCCCAGAAAGCACTGATGACGCCTCCGGGGCTCTCCCTCGCGACCGTGTCCGAGGCCGCATGGGAGCGAGCGAGGCGCTCGACGATGCCGCGCTTCTACTTCGACTGGGAGCGTACGCGCGCAGCGCTCGAGGGCGGCTCGACCCCGTTCACACCCGCGGTGACCGTGGTTGCATCGCTCGACGTGGCCCTGGGCTTGCTGCTCGAAGAAGGACTCGACGCGGCCTTCGCCCGTCATGCGGCGTTGGGCCGAGCTTGCCGCGAGGGCGTGAAGGCGATGGGACTCGAGCTGTTCTCCCCCGACGAGGAGCGATCGGCGATCGTGACGGCGATCCTGACGCCCGACGGCGTGAACGCGAAGGAGCTCGTTCTCGAGCTTCGCGACCGCTTCGGCATCACCGTCGCCGGGGGACATGGAGAGCTCGGGACGCGCATGTTCCGGATCGGGCACATCGGCTACTACGACGTGCTCGACATCACGACGGCACTCACGGCGGTCGAGGCGCTCCTCGTCGAGCGCGGAGCGTCGATCGAGCCAGGCGTGGCGACTGCGCGAGCGCTCGAGGCGTACCACGACGCGGCGCGTGTCTGAACGACCCCGCGTTCTCGTTCGCGAGCCGATCGCAGACGCGGGCCTCGAGCTGCTGCGACGCAGGTTCGAGGTGGTCGAGGACGGCGAGTCCGACCTCGCGGAGATCATCGGCGACTTCGACGCGATCGTCGTGCGCTCTGCGACGACGCTCGACGCCTCGCTCATCGAGCTTGCGACACGACTCAGGGTCATCGGACGCGCCGGAGTCGGCGTCGACAACGTCGACGTCGACGCAGCCACGAGACGCGGGATCGTCGTGGCGAACGCCGCGGAGTCGACGGTCGACTCCGCGGCCGAGCATGCGATCGCCCTCATGCTCGCGCTCGTCCGCAACGTTCCGCAGGCGCATGCTGCGCTGAAGGCCGGCACCTGGGATCGGGCGCGGTTCACGGGGATCGAGGTCGCCGGCAAGACGCTCGGCGTCCTCGGCCTCGGACGGATCGGGCGGCAGGTCGCGCATCGCGCGCTCGGGCTCGGGATGCGTGTCGTCGCGTACGACCCGTTCGTCGCAGCCGAGCGCTTCCGCGAGCTCGGCGTCGAAGCGCGCAGCTCGCTGAACGAGGTCTACGCCGAGGCCGACCTCGTGACGCTCCACCTACCGCTGAACGACGAGACGCGCGGGCTCCTCGACGCAGAGGCGTTCGCGCAGATGAAGGACGGTGTACGCATCGTCAACGCCGCTCGGGGCGGGCTCGTCGACGAGGAGGCGCTCGCGGACGCGATTCGCTCGGGCAAGGTGGCGGGCGCTGCGCTCGACGTCTTCGCGACGGAGCCGTACGCCGGCCCGCTGCTCGAGCTCCCGCAGGTGGTGGTCACGCCGCACCTCGCAGGGTCGACCGCCGAGGCGCAGGATCGTGCTGGCGTCGTCATCGCCGAGCAGGTCGCGGCGGCGCTCGCGGGCGAGGTCGTGCGCACGGCGGTGAACATCCCGGTCGTCGACCCCCGCGAGCTCGAGGTGCTCGGCCCGTTCATTCCCCTCGCGTCGAAGCTGGCGCGCCTCGCGATGGCGCTCGCGGGCACGTGGCCGTCGCGCATTGCAGTCGCCGTCCACGGACCGCTTTCCGAGCACGACACGCGCCTGCTCACCGTCGCCGCGCTGAACGGAGCGTTCCAGGGGCGCGTCGACGAAGCGGTGAACGAGGTGAACGCTCCGCTGATCGCGGCCGAGCGAGGCATCGAGGTCTCCGAGCAGCGCTTCCCGGCGTCTCAGCACTACACGAACCTCGTGCGCGTCGTCGTCACGGCGGGTGGGGAGGAGGTCGACGTCGCCGGGACGACGGTCGGACCCGAGCATCGCCTCTTCCTCGCGGGTGCGCTCGGCTTCTCGATCGACATCGAGCTCGCTCCGCACATGGCGTTCCTCTCGTACGACGACGTGCCGGGCGTGATCGGCACGGTCGGGACGATGTTCGGCAAGGCGGGCGTGAACATCGCGAACATGGCCGTCTCGAGGACGACGGAGGGTGGGAAGGCGCTCATGGTGTTCTCGATCGACTCCGCCGCGCCCGCGGAGCTCATCGAGCGCGTCGGAGCGGCCGGATTCGACGGCGTCCGCTTCATTCACCTTGGCTGACGTCCCGTCACTCGGCGCGCGTGGCGGTGGCTGGGTCGCGCTGCAGTTTGCGCTCCTGCTCGCGATCCTCGTGCTCGGCGTCGTCGGGCCTGGTTGGGGCGACGCCCGCTGGTGGTTCAAGGGTGCGGGCGTACTCCTCGTCTTCGCCGGCGCTCTCGTCGTCGCGAAGGCGGGTCGAGCGCTCGGCTCCGGGTTCACGCCGTTCCCGCGGCCGGCGGAGGAAGGCGTCCTCGTCGAGACGGGGCCGTACGCCGTCGTGCGCCATCCGGTGTACTCCGGCGGCCTCCTGTTCGCTTCGGGCATCTCGCTCGCGCTCTCTCCGTGGGCGCTGGCCGCAACGGGCGCGCTCGCGCTGGTCTGGGCGCTCAAGGCGCGCGTCGAGGAGCGGCTTCTCGTGAGCCGATATCCGGGATACGCCGACTACCGCGCTCGCACGCGCTACCGGCTCATTCCGTACGTCTACTGACGGTACGCTGCGACCGTGGTCGGAGCCTGGCCGGAGCCTGTGGAACGGGTGTCCTCATTCCTTCGCGAGTCGGGAGTCGAGGCGCGCATCCACGAGTTCTCCGACGGCACTGCATCGGCACAGGACGCCGCGGACGCCGTCGGCTGCGAGCTCGGCCAGATCGTGAAGTCGCTCGTCTTCGTGTGTGACGAACGACCCGTCCTTGCGCTCGTCCCCGGCGATCGCCGGGGCGATCCGACGAAGGTCGCGCAGGCGGTCGACGCGAGCTCGGCCCGCGTGGCGAAGGCGCGCGAGGTGGAGGAGGCAACTGGCTTCGCGCCCGGCGCAGTCGCACCCTTCCCGCTCCCGCACGTCGACACGGTGCTCATGGACAGCGCGCTCTACCAGCACGAGATCGTCTGGGCAGGTGCGGGCTCGGCTCACCACATCATGGGCATCAGCCCCACCGAGCTGGGTCGGCTCGCCCGCGTTCGGCCGATGGACGTCGCTGCCGAGCCGCCGTACGATTCGTCGACACAAAAGGAGAGCTGACCCGATGCAGGAGACCGAGAAGATCTGGATGAACGGCGAGCTCGTCGACTGGGCGGACGCGAAGATCCACGTCGCCTCGCACGGCCTCAACTACGGCTCCGGCGTGTTCGAGGGCATCCGCTGCTACGACACGCCAGCAGGCCCAGCGGTGTTCCGGCTCACCGACCATCTCGTCCGCCTCGAGAACTCGGCGAAGGTGCTGTACATGGATCTCCCCTACTCGGTCGAGGAGATCACAGCCGCAACGCACGAGCTGATCGCCGCGAACGGCATCGCGTCGTGCTACCTGCGGCCGCTCGCCTTCTACGGCTACGGCGAGCTCGGTGTCTCGTCGGTCGGGAATCCCGTCGATGTCGTGATCATCAGCTTCCCGTGGGGGGCGTACCTCGGAGAAGACAGCCAGACGCTCGGAATCACGACGAAGATCTCGAGCTGGGAGCGAGTCGGGCCGAACGTGATCCCACATGTGGCCAAGGCGACCGGGATCTACCTCAACTCGATGCTCGCCACGATGGAGGCGCGGCGCGGCGGCTACGACGAGGCGATCATGCTCTCGCACGACGGCTACATCGCCGACGGCCCTGGAGAGAACATCTTCGTCGTGAGGGACGGCGTCCTCCACACACCGCCGCTCGCGATGTCGATCCTGCCCGGGATCACGCGCGACACCGTCATCCAGATCGCCCAGGATCTCGGGCACCGCGTGGAGGAAAGCCTGCTCATCCGCACCGACCTCTATCTCGCCGACGAGGTGTTCATGGTGGGAACGGCCACCGAGGTCGCTCCGGTTCGGGCGGTCGACGACCGCGAGATCGGAGTCGGTCCGGTCACGCGGGAGCTCCAGCAGGCGTACCTCGACACCGTGCAGGGACGGAGCGAGCGCTGGAGCCACTGGCTCGACATGGTCGAGATGTCGCCCTCGGCGGCGTAGGCCCGGTGGCGGCGGTCAGGACGATCGGTCTGTCGAGCCCGTGGCTCGACGAGCGCGAGGAGGAGCTCGTCGCAGACGTGCTCCGCTCGGGGCGCCTCTCGCTCGGGCCGACGATCGACCGCTTCGAGGAGGCCTTCGCCGAGGAGGTCGGGGCGCCGTACGCGGCCGCGGTGTCGAGCGGCACGGCGGGCCTCCATCTCCTCTGCATCACCGCCGGAGTCAGCCCGGGCGACGAGGTCGTCACCTCGCCGTACTCGTTCGTCGCATCTGCGAACTGCGCGATCTACGAAGGGGCGACGCCGGTCTTCGCCGACATCGACCGACGCACGCTGAACCTGTCTCCGGCAGCGGTCGAGGCCGCGATCACCGACCGTACGAGGGCGGTCGTCGCGGTCGACATCTATGGCTATCCGTGTGAGCTCGACGAGCTTCGGGCGATCTGCGACGCGCACGGCATCGCGTTGATCCAGGACGCGTGCGAGGCGCTCGGCGCCCGCTACAAGGGCGAGGCGGTCGGATCGCAGGGGCCGCCGGCGGTCTTCGCGTTCTATCCGAACAAGCAGATCACGACCGGCGAGGGCGGGATGGTCACCACGCACTCCGAGAGCGAATGGCGCCTGCTGAAGAGCTTGCGCAACCAGGGCCGTGCCGACTCGGGGGGCTGGCTCGAGCACGCGCGGCTCGGGTTCAACTATCGGATCGACGACATCCGCGCAGCGATCGGGCTGGGGCAGCTCGAGAAGCTCGGTGCGATTCTCGAGGCCCGTACCGAGGTCGCCGCGCGGTACTCCACGCTGCTCGAGTCGATCCCGGGTCTCGAGCTCCCGTGCGAGGACGACGCGGATCACGAGCGCTCCTGGTTCGTCTACGTCGTCACGCTTCCGATCGGCGTCGACCGCGAGGCGGTGATCGCTTCACTCACGGATCGCGGCGTCCAGACGGCCCGGTACCTGCCGTGCATCCACCTGCAGCCGTACATGCAGGAGCGCTTCGGCTATCGCGTCGGGCTCTGTCCGGTGGCGGAGGACCTGGCGTCGCGAACGCTCGCGCTGCCGTTTCACGCACGCCTCGGCGAGGATGACCAGGCGTACGTCGCGGAGGCATTGAGCGCAGCTCTCGCCGCGTGACCCGCGGCCCATCCCAAGGCGAGGCTCTGTCGACTTGGGGACTCTGGATCGTGGTGACGCTGGCCGTGCTCGTCACGTACAGCTGGGTCGATCCGGCGGAGACGTACCACGTCTCCCACGAGGGGCTCGCGGGTGGCCTGAGTCGTAGGCTCACGCTCGTCAACTTCCCGATCGCGCTCGTCGCGATCGCGCTCGTCCTCATTGCAATGGCGGCGCTTCCCGCCGCTGCCTGGTGGGCGGCTGCGCCTGCGATCGCACTGTGCGCAACGATCCCGTGGTTCGTCGATCAGGACGATCTCGACGCTCGCTGGGTCAATGCGGTTCCGGCGCTGGGTGTCCTCATCGCGCTCGCTCTGACGGCTGTGGCTGCGCGCCGGGCAGGGGCTGCGTTCGCGCCGAGGCGTCCGTGGGACGGCTGGCGAGTCGGGCTCGCAGTCGTCGTCGGTCTGATCTCACTCCCGTGGGTCGCTGCGGAGCTCGGCTTCCACTTCCCGGGCGACTTCTTCATGGGCGAGGAGCTCGGTCGCGAGAAGGACGGCACGCTGATCGCGGCCGTCCACCTCGGCCACCACCACGGCACGGACGGGGCTGTGCTCGTGCTCACCGCACTGCTTCTCTCGCGTGTTGCCATCGAACAGCGAGCGCTGCGGATCGTCGCGTTCGCCTATCTCGGGCTGATGCTCGCGTACGGCGGCGTCAACTTCGCGCAGGACGCGTGGAACGAGCAGATCGTGAAGCGCGGATGGACGGACGAGGGCATTCCCTCTGCGCTCCTGCCGGGCGTGAAGCCGATCTGGGCGGTCGTGATCGGAGTCGCCGTCGGTCGCGACAATCGTGCTGCTCCGAGAGGACAAGCGCACGTCATACTCCGGCCCATGACGGTGCGGATGGTCTTCCTCGGGTTCGGGAAGTACGCACGGGCCGACAAGATCTACGCGCTCGAGCCGATCGTCGGGGACGATCGCGGAGGCGGGAGGCGCACCCGCGTCTGGGTCGAGGGCGTCTCCGAGCCGCTCGTGGCCTCGCGAACCGAGCGGACGATCCTGCACGACATGGGCCACGAGGCCGGCGACTCGGCGCTGCTCGACGGAGCGCTCGATCTTGCCGAGCGCCTTGCTGCCGCGGCCGACGAAGGGCGCGTCGACCTCGGCGACCTCGGGCGACGCGCGCGCAAGGTTCTCGCCGCGACGGCACGACCCACCGAGACCGAGCCGCTCTTCTGAGCGCGACGCGTGCGTTCTTCGCGCGCGGTGCGCAGGACGTCGCGCGGGAGCTCGTCGGCTGGACGTTCCTCGTCGACGGCGTCGGCGGTGTGATCGTCGAGACGGAGGCGTACGAGCCGACCGATCCTGCGAGCCACTCGTTCGGTGGGAGGAAGGCGCGGAACGCGACGATGTTCGGCCCACCGGGACGGCTCTACGTCTACCGGTCGTACGGGGTCCACTGGTGCGCGAACGTCGTCTGCTGCGAGGAAGGAGTCGGCGCCGCGGTGCTCTTGCGCGCGCTCGAGCCGACGGCTGGGCTCGACGCCATGCGCGCCCGCCGCGGGCTCGACGACATTCGTCTGCTCGCCGCGGGACCGGGGCGACTGACGGAGGCTCTCGACATCTCGGGTGCACACGACGGGCTCGACGTTCTCGCACCACCCGTTACGACGCGACCGCCGGCGAAGTCCGTCGAAGTCGTCGTCTCGCCTCGCGTCGGCATCACGCGAGCCACGGATCGGCTCTGGCGCTACTCGCTCGCCGGCTCTAGCTTCGTGAGCCGTCCCCGACCACGAGCTCTGACGCGCAGACCGGGCGCGACGGCGACGCCGGGTTCCGGCACCTGGCGCAGCACCGTTCCCTCCCGGCCCGGAGCGGTCCTCGCGACGAGTCGCAGCTTGAGTCGCTTCGCCTCGCGCTGCACGTCCGCAAGGCTCGAGCCGATGAGAGTTCGGGAGGATGCCGTGCTTGGCCGTCGTCACGAAGATCGTGACGCTGTCGTTCGCCGACAGCCCGCCGCGCCGCGGGTCCTGATTCACGACGAGTCCGGGGAACTTGCCGGGCGTCGCGGGTGCAGTACGCGACGTTCGCCTCGAGCGGCTGCGCCGCTAGCGGCGGCCTCCGCTCCGGCCCTCGTCATTCCGACGACGAGCGGCACGGACACCTCGTTGGGCTTGCAGTCCGCCTCCGTGTCGGGTCCGAGCCCGGAGAAGTACGCGACGAGTCGCGCGCTCGCGGCAGTAGCCGTTGTCGAGCTGCCACTCGCCCTCGCGCTGCACGACCCACGTCGATACGCCGCCGAGATAGGGCGGGGAGTCGAACGACAGGTCATCGTCCTCGTCGAGCTTCTCGACGAACTCCTTCCAGATCATGGCCGGAAGCGTCCCGCCCGCGACCGGCTCGCCGTTGAACTCCGTGAGCATCGGCTTCAGGGCGTCCGGATAGCCGACCCACACGGCGACGACGAGCTCGGGTGTGTAGCCGACGAACCAGGCGTCGCCGTAGTTGTCCGTCGTTCCCGTCTTGCCCGGCGATCTCGCGGCCCGGGATCGCCGCGCGCTTGCCCGGTCCCGGACTGGACGACGTCCTCGAGGATGTCCGTGAGGAGCTCCGCGTGGCTCTCCTCCATGACCTGCGTCGGGATCGGCGCGTTCACGTCGACCTTGCTCGAGCGAACGCGCGCGACCGTCTTGACGACGCGCGGCGCGGTTGTCGAACACCGAGCCGTCGACACGCCGGCCCTCGTTCGCGAGCGTCGCGTACGCGCGCGCCATCTCGAGCGGGCTCACTGCGACCGAGCCGAGGCCGATCGAGAAGTACGGTGCGAGCCGGCTGCGAATCCCGAGGCTGTGCGAGGTCTTGACGATCGCCTTCGGCCCGACGAGGTCGGTGAGCTGCGCATACACGGAGTTGTCCGACGACACCATCGCGCGCGACAGGCTGACGCGGCCCAGGTAGGTCTTGTCGTAGTTCGTGACGCTTCCAGATCCGGTCACCCGCGTCGATCGACACGGGCTTCGACTCGAGCTCGGTGACGGGCGAGATCCCCTCGTTCATCGCCGCTGCGAGCACGATCGGCTTGAACGCGGAGCCCGGGCTGCCGCTTGGCCTGCGCCGCGAGGTTGAACTGGCTCTGGCGGAAGTTCCGTCCACCGAACATCGCCTTCACCTCGCCCGACCGCGGGTCGATCGCGACGAGCGCAGCGGCCGGCCCGTCGGGGTTGCGAAGCACTCTCTCGATCGCGGCGCGGGCCTTCAGCTGGAGGTCGAGGTCGATCGTCGTCGTCACCTTGAGCCCGCCCCCGAAGACCTTGCCGGCGCCGTACTCGCGCCACGAGCTGATCGTTGACGTAGTTCACGAAGTACGGCGCCCGGAGGCCCGGCACGCGGATCGTCGGTCGGCTCGGGGAGCGCGGCCTTGTCGGCGCGGGCGAACTGGCGCGGCGTGATCTTCCCCTGCTCGAGCATCATCGAGAGGACGTAACGCCGCCGGAGTGTGGCGTTGCGCGGGTTCGCTGCCGGGTCGTACAGCGACGGATCGGCCGGGATCCCGGCGAGGAGCGCGGATTCCGCGAGGTCGAGATCCTTCGCGCCCTTCTTGAAGTACGCGCGCGCTGCCTGCTGGATGCCGTACGCCCCGTGTCCGAAGTAGATCGTGTTCAGGTACGCGGTGAGGATGCGGTCCTTCGTCCAGTCCTGCTCGAGCTGCCAGGCGAGGGCCGCCTCGCGCACCTTTCGCGCGAGCGTCTTCTCGTTGCGGATGTACGCGTTCTTGACGAACTGCTGCGTGATCGTCGAGCCGCCCTCGACGATGCCCTGCTGGCGGACGTCCTGCCAGAGCGCGCGGGCGATGCCGCGCACGTCGACGCCGTTGTGCTCGTAGAAGCGCTGATCCTCGACCGAGACGATCGCCTGTCGCATGATCGGCGCGATGTCCTCGGTGCGTACGAGTACGCGGCTCTCGTCGCCGCGCAGCACCGCGAGGACGCTGCGTCCGTTCTCCGCGTAGACCACGGTGTCGACGTCGGAGCGCTGGGCAGCCGGATCGAGCGCCGGGATCTCGCTCGCGACGGCGCGAACGAGCCCGAACGTGAACGACAGCCCGGCAGCCACGAAGAGGACGGCCACCAACGCCGCAAGACGACGCTTGCGAACCCGGCGCCGCGGACGCGGCGACCCCTTCTCTCTCCGAACCCGCAAGGGAGCTGATTCTAGCTCCGGGCGGACGGTTTTCCCGCAAAGGGTTCGTTCAGACGGGATCCGACGCGACGATCGGCGGAGTCGTAGGCGCAGTCAACGCCGCCGGCGTCCTCGACCGTGACCGCCACGACGTCGCCGGCCGTCACCGTTCCCTCGAGACCGACGATCTCCGTGCCGTCGCTTCCGGGGAAGAGCCCGGCCCGATTCGCCGTGGCGAGATCGCCCCCGGGCACGATCCACATCTCGTAGGTCTTCCCTTCCGGAGCCGGATCGAGACCGTCGAGCACGAGGACGGCCTGTCCGTCCGCGTCGACGACGAGGCGACCTGTGCCCTGCTGGAGCGCGACACTCTGTGCGGCCGGATCGACGAGAATCTGCGCTGCAGCCTGTTGGCGTGCGAGGGCGCTGCGCGTCTCGTCGAGCTCGCTCGACAGATTCGTCGCCCACAGCCCGATCCCGAGCGCGACGACTGCCGCGACGGCAGCAACCGCACCGAGCACGGGCGCGACACGCCGGCGCCGTGGCTCGAACGGCACGACGTTCTGCAGAGGCTCGGCGCGGATGTCAGCGAGGATGCGCTCGCGCAGCGCCGGGCTCGGCGCCGGCCCGGACGCCGCGACCGCCAGCGCCTCGGTCGTCGTCCAGAACGACGCGAGCTCCTGCTGGCAGTGCTCGCACCCCGCGAGGTGCGCCTCGTAGGCGCTCCGCTCGTCCGGATCGAGCGCGTCGAGCGCGTATCCGGCGGTCAGCTCGTGAATTCCGGCTTCCATGATCCTTCCTGTGCCGAGTCGTCGAGGATCTCGCGCAGGCGCGCGAGCCCGGCGAACATCCTGCTCTTGATGGTGCCGAGGGGTACGCCGAGCCGCTCTGCAAGCTCGGACTGGGAGAAGCCTCCGTAGTAGGCGAGCTCGAGCGCCTCGCGCTGGGTGTCGGGCAGCTGTTTGAGGGCCGATTGCACGCGCTCGCGCTCGAAGCGCAGCCACGCCGCCTCCTCGGTTCCCTCCGTCGCCTGGGCGAGCTCCGTGTCCTCCGTGAGCGGCTCGACCGCGCGTCGCTCCTCGCGACGCACGAGATCCACGGCGCGCCGATGGACGAGTGTGAGGATCCAGGTGCTCGCCTTCGCGCGTTCGGCGCGAAAGCTCGCCGCGCTCCGCCAGACCTGGAGGAACGCCTCCTGCACGGCGTCCTCCGCGTAGCGCTCGTCGCGGAGGACGCGCAGCGCCAGTCCGTAGGCCATGCGCGAGACGCGGTCGTAGAGCTCGGCGAGCGCACCCTCGTCTCCACGCGCGACGAGCGCCACCAGGGCCTCGTCGGACAGATGAGCATGGTGCTTGCGCATGGCGAAGCGGTTCTCCGGCGCGGGCAACGCTAACACGGGGGAAAGAGGCATCGCTCCCATGGCGGAGGTTCGCCGAATGTGACGTTTCGGTTCAGTCCGGCGAGCTCGGTCGAACCGCCTCTCGGCCGGTCGCGAACAAGTGCCGTTCCCGAACACCATCGAGAGGAGAGAGTCATGCGAAGAGGGATCATCGCGCTCGGCGCCGTCGGCCTGCTTTCCGCAGCCGCCGTCGTCGGCGCGACGACACTCGGACCCGGGAGCGGCACCGCGTCGAGCCACCGCGAAGCACCACTCATCGCGGAGGACCCGTCGGCAGACCTGACGGACGTCTACGCGTTCCGCAGCCCGGACAAGCCGAACACCGTGACGATTCTCGCCAATGTCATTCCCGGCGAGGATCCCGCGGCAGGGCCGAACTGGTACACGTTCTCGCCCAACGCGCGCTACAACCTCAAGATCGACACGAACGGGGATGCGCGTCCCAACGTGACGTACCAGTTCCGGTTCCGCACGAAGACCGGCCCGTTCTTCCTCGGCGACACCGCGCAGCCGTTCACGGTGACGCGCGTCGCCAACGGCAGGTCGCGGGTGGTCGCACGCGGAACCACTCCGCCGAACAACATCGGCCCACGCTCGACCCCGAACTACCGCGCGCTCGCTGCGAAGGGCGTCGTGCCCGTCGCAGGGGGCGGGAGCGCGTTCGCCGGTCAGCGAGACGACCCGTTCTTCGGCGACATCGGCGCGATCTTCGATCTCGTCGCGATTCGCAAGGGCACCGGCAACATGGGCGGCGGGAAGGACTTCTTCGCCGGCTACGGCGTCCACACGTTCGGCGTGCAGGTCCCGATCGCCGAGCTGAACGCAAGGAACGGCATCATCGGCGTCTGGTCGTCCGTCGACCGGCGCAAGGTCACGACGCGGACCACCTCGGGCGCCCGTTCTTCCGGCGCCTGGATCCAGGTCAACCGCCTGGCCAACCCGCTCGTCAACGAGGTCATCATTCCGACCGGCCTCAAGGATCAGTGGAATGGCCTCCAGCCGTGGCAGGAGGGTCGGTTCACCAAGTACTACAACGAGCCGATACTCGCCGCGGTCATCAACCAGCTGTACAAGCTGGGTGCCCCGGAGAAGGGCCGCGACGACCTCGCCGCGGTGTTCCTCACCGGCGTCCCGCAGCTCAACTTCACGAGTGCGCGGCTCGCCGAGGTCCTCCGCCTGAACCTCACCATCCCGGTGACGCGGAACCCGAACCGGATGGCGGTGCTCGCGGGCGACAACCAGGGCTGGCCGAACGGCCGGCGCCTCGGTGACGACGTCATCGACATCGCCGAGCAAGCTGTCGGCGGCTTCCTCAAGGGGACGAAGCTCCCCCTCGGAGACGGCGTCAATGCCGACGACCGGAACCTGCTCGGATCCTTCCCGTACATCGCGGATCCGCAGTCGGGCTTCGACAACACCAAGGGCAAGTAAGGCGGACGTTCAGTCGTGGAGGCCGGTCTCGGCCCGGCCTCCACGAACCGCTTGCTGGCATATTGCGAACCAGTCCCGTGAGGCGCCGCATCGCACCTGTACTGATTGCGCTCTGTGGCGTCATGGCCGCTCTGCTTGCGGTGCCGGGGCTGGCGAGCGCGCACCCGCTCGGCAACTTCACGATCAATCGCTACGCCGGCATCGAGGTCGCCGGCAGCGACATCTACGTCAGGTACGCGCTCGACGTCGCCGAGATTCCGACCTACCAGCTCGGCTCGGAGATCCGGAAGCCGGATTATCCTGCCGCCCTCGCACGCGATCTGGTCCTGACGCTCGACGGCCGGCGCGTGCCGCTTCGAGTCGTCGAGCACCGAGCCGTCACGCGACCCGGCGCCGGTGGGCTGAAGACGATCCGACTCGACGTCGTCTATCGCGCGCGAGGCGACGGCGCCGAGCTCGCGTTCCGGGACGCGTCGTTTCCGGGCCGCATCGGCTGGCGTGAGGTAACCGTCAGCGCACGCGACGGCGGCCGGGTCGCTGCCTCGACCGTCGCCGCGGCAAGCGCGAGCGACGCGCTCCGCGAGTACCCGAGCGATCTTCTCCGGTCGCCGCTGGACGTGTCGTCGGCGCTCGCGACGATCAACCTCGGATCGGAGCCCGCTGCCGCGCCGAGCATCGACGCGTTCGTTGCTCCTCCTCACGTCCCGGGCGGCTTCGAGGCGCTCATCGAAGAGGGCGATCTCTCGGTCGGTGTGCTTCTCGTGTCGCTCCTGATCGCTGCGTTCTGGGGAGCCGCGCATGCCCTCACGCCAGGCCACGGGAAGGCGATGGTCGCGGCATACCTGGTGGGCACGAAGGGGACGCCGCGACATGCGTTCCTCCTCGGTGGAACGGTCACGATCGCGCATACCGCCGGCGTGTTCGCGCTCGGATTCGTGACCCTCGGCTTGTCCGCATTCATCGTGCCAGAGCAGCTCTACCCGTGGCTCACGCTCGTCTCGGGGCTGCTCGTCGTCCTCGTGGGCGCGTCGGTCCTTCGCCAGCGACTCCGCTCGCGCAGCCACCACCATCACCACGACCACGACCACGACCACGGGCACGCGCATGGCCACGATCACTCTCACGACCACCACCACGCCCATGACGAAAACGACGACGCCCTGACGTCGAAGGGAATCCTCGGCGTCGGAGTCGCCGCCGGGTTGCTTCCGTGCCCGTCGGCGCTCGTCGTCCTCCTGTCGGCGATCGCGCTGCACCGGATCGGGCTCGGCCTCGCGCTCATCGTCGCGTTCAGCATCGGCCTCGCCGCGACGATCACCGCCATCGGGCTCGTCGCGGTCTTCGCTCGCCGGACCTTCGGCCGACTGTCGCTCGACGGGCCCGTCGTTCGTGCGCTCCCAGCCGCGAGTGCAGCACTCATCCTCGTGGTGGGGCTCGTGATCACGGCTCGGGCGCTTCCGGGCGTGCTCTGAGCGAACCGACCTCGAGCTGCTGACGAACAAGGGACATGTTCGGCCTCGACGACTGGATCGCAGGGCTGTCCGAGGGGGCGTCCGTCGGGGTCGTTCTGCTGGTCGCTGTCCTCCTGGGCCTCCGGCACGCGACCGACCCGGATCACATCGCTGCCATGACGACGCTCGTGGCATCCGGTCGTGAGCGCGTCGCGCGCTCGGCTGCCGGGCTAGGCGCATGGTGGGGCGTGGGACACGGCATCACGCTCGTCGTCTTCGGTATCCCGATCCTTCTCGCGGAGCGGTACCTGCCCGAGCGCATGCAGCAGGGAGCCGAGACTGCGGTCGCGGCGCTCATCGTGTTCCTCGCCCTGCGCCTTCTCGTCCGCTGGCGCCACGGGTACTTCGACCTCCACGCTCATCCGCATTCGGAGCGCGATCACCGGCATGCGGTGCGAACTCCCGCCGGTGCACTCGGCGTCGGGCTGGTACACGGGATGGGAGGCAGCGCGGGCGTCGGCATCCTGCTGCTCGCGGCGATCCCGTCCGAGACCGTCGCCGTCGTCTCGCTCCTTCTTCTCGCGCTCTTCACCGCCGTCTCCATGACCGTGGTGACCGTTGGCTTCGGTTTGACGCTCACCGCGCGTCCGGTTGCGGCAGCGTCGAACACCGTGATCCCTGCGCTGGGCGCACTCAGCCTTGCCTTCGGTGTCTGGTACGCGGCGGCCGCGTGGTCGCTCGTCCCCTATCCGCTCTAGAAACACGCGATAGGGTCCGCGACCGTGGAGCAGCTTCTCACCGTCGACGACGCCGAACGGCTCGCCGAGCAGGCCGTCACGCCGGAGGCCTGGAGCTACATGGTCGGCGGCGCCGGCGACGAGCGAACCTTGCGCTGGAATCGCGAGGCGTTCTCGCGCTTCAGGCTCCGGCCGCGCGTGCTCGTCGACGTCTCGAGCGTCTCGACGGAGACGACCGTGCTCGGAACGCCGGTGGCGCTGCCGGCGCTCGTCGCCCCGATGGCCTTCCAGCAGATCGCGCACGAGGAGGGCGAGGTCGCGATGGCGCGAGGCGCCGGCGCGGCCGGGACGCTCATGTGCGTCTCGACGGTTGCGACGGCAACGCCCGCGGAGATCGCCGAGGCCGCACCGGGGGCTCCACGCTGGCTCCAGATCTATGTCTTCCGCGACCGCGGCGTCAGCGACGAGGTCATCGCCCAGGCGCTCGAAGCGGGCTTCTCGGCGCTCGTTCTCACTGCCGATCTCCCGGTGTACGGCATCCGCCATCGCGAATCGCGTACGGGCTTCGAGGCGCCCGAAGACGACGTCCCGGCGATCGTCGCGGCCCGCGAGCGCGGCGGCGACGCCACCGAGCATCACTCGCTCGGCCTGCTCGAGTCCGGGCTCGAATGGGACTACGTCACCGAGCTCTGCGAGCGCTGGAAGGTCCCGGTCCTGGTGAAGGGGCTCGTGACGGCGGAGGATGCGCACCTCGCGTGCGAGCACGGCGCCGCCGGTGTGGTCGTCTCGAACCACGGAGGCCGTCAGCTCGACGGAACGATCGCGTCGCTCGAGGCGCTTCCCGAGGTCGTGGACGCTGTCGGCGACCGCGCCGAGGTCTATCTCGACGGCGGCGTTCGCCGCGGCACCGACGTTGCCATGGCGCTCGCGCTCGGTGCGCGTGCGGTGCTCGTCGGGCGGCCCGCGTTGTACGGACTCGCGTTCGGCGGATCGAAGGGCGTGGAGCAGGTGCTGGAGATCCTCCGCGAGGAGACCGAGAACGCACTGGCGCTCCTCGGCTGCCGCTCGCCGGCCGAGATCACTGCCGCCCACGTGAAGCAGGCGTAGCGTCGTGGGCATCGCGGAGCTCACGCGAAACGCCGTTCATGTCCTCCCGGACGGTGGTCTCGAGGCGAAGCTCGCCCTCGGTCGTCCGCTCCGCGTGAAGCTCGGGATCGACGTCACCTCGCCGGACATCCACGTCGGTCGCGGCATCCCGCTCCAGCGCATGCGCGCGTTCCAGGACGAGGGCCACACGGGCGTTCTCATCGTGGGGGACTACACGACCCGGATCGGCGATCCGTCGGGCCGATCGACGGAGCGTCCGATCCTGTCCGACGAGGAGATCGACCGGAACGCCGACACCTACCTCGAGCAGGCACTTCAGCTCCTCATGCCCGAACGAACCGAAGTCCGCCGAAACAGCGAGTGGCTGGCCGCCCTCAGCTTCGCCGACGTGATTCGGCTCACGAGGATGATGACCGTCGCGCAGATGCTCGAGCGCGACGACTTCGCAGGCCGGTACTCGAGCGGGCAGCCCATCTCCGTCTCGGAGCTTCTCTACCCGCTCATGCAGGCCTACGACTCCGTCGCGGTCGAGGCGGACGTCGAGCTGGGCGGGACCGACCAGCTCTACAACCTGCTCGCCGGTCGCGAGGTGATGCAGGCCTACGGCCTCGACCCGCAGGTCGTGCTCACGACGCCGCTCCTCGTCTCGTGGGACGGCGAGAAGATGAGCTCGTCGGTTGGAAACAACATCCCGCTGACCGCGGCGCCCGAGGAACAGTTCGGTCGCACCATGCGCATCTCGGACGATCTGCTCGAGGAGTGGTACCGCCTCGTGGTGCAGGCACCCGTGCCGGAGGGCGATCCGCTCGAGGCGAAGCTCGCGCTCGCGCGCTGGATCGTCACGCGCTCGCACGGCAAGGAGGCTGCGGGAGCTGCGGAGGAGCACTTCACGCGCGTCGTGCGCGAGGGCCGTGCGCCGGACGACGTCCCCGAGCATCCGCTCCCGGACGGCGACCCGCTCCACGTGCCGGCCGTTCTGGCAGATGCGTTCGGGATCTCGACGAGCGAAGCCCGTCGCCTGCTCTCACAGGGAGGCGTTCGGCTCGACGGCAACCCGACCGCAGCGCTCGATCTCCCGCGCTCCGCGCTCACCGGCGTCGTGGTGCAGGCCGGGAAGCGGCGCTTCGCGCGGCTCGTCGGCTAAAACGCCCGCGAACGGCTTGGTTGACACGAGAATCTGCTGTGCTACCATCCCTCGGCCTTCCGCGAGGAGGGTGCAGGAAGCCTGTAACTCGACAAGGAGAAAGCCTTCGAGCGAGCGGATACGACTCTTGTCTGTTCTCTCCTCGGTGGCCTCTGATGCGAGTCAGAGGTTTTTTGTTGCCGCAGAGCCGGCGCGGTCTTTGAAAACTCAACAGCGTGAAACGTCGAGACCTCTCGTGAGCGTCAGCTTGCGAGGGGACATGAACCCGTCTTCTTTTCCTTTGGAAGACGATCGAGCATCGAGCTCGAAACTGAACTGACTTGCTTCGACTTCGGTCGAAGCGCCAAGTCTTTCACGGAGAGTTTGATCCTGGCTCAGGACGAACGCTGGCGGCGCGCTTAACACATGCAAGTCGAGCGAGAACCAGGACTTCGGTCCTGGGGACAGCGGCGAACGGGTGAGTAACACGTGGATAACCTGCCCTCGGCACCGGGATAGCCCGAGGAAACTCGGATTAATACCGGATAGCCCTTCCGACTCTCGAGTCGGTCCGAAAAGGTAGCTTCGGCCTCTGGCCGAGGATGGGTCCGCGGCGGATTAGCTTGTTGGTGGGGTAACGGCCTACCAAGGCTCCGATCCGTAGCTGGTCTGAGAGGACGATCAGCCACACTGGGACTGAGACACGGCCCAGACTCCTACGGGAGGCAGCAGTGGGGAATCTTGCGCAATGGGCGAAAGCCTGACGCAGCGACGCCGCGTGAGGGAAGAAGGCCTTCGGGTTGTAAACCTCTTTCAGGAGGGACGAAGCTACTCGGGTGAATAGCCCAGAGGGTGACGGTACCTCCAGAAGAAGCCCCGGCTAACTACGTGCCAGCAGCCGCGGTAATACGTAGGGGGCAAGCGTTGTCCGGATTTACTGGGCGTAAAGAGCGTGTAGGCGGCCAAACAGGTCCGTTGTGAAAACTGGAGGCTTAACCTCCAGACGTCGACGGAAACCGTATGGCTAGAGTCCGGAAGAGGAGAGTGGAATTCCTGGTGTAGCGGTGAAATGCGCAGATATCAGGAAGAACACCTATGGCGAAGGCAGCTCTCTGGGACGGTACTGACGCTGAGACGCGAAAGCGTGGGGAGCGAACAGGATTAGATACCCTGGTAGTCCACGCCGTAAACGATGGGTGCTAGGTGTGGGAGGTGTCAACTCCTTCCGTGCCGTAGCTAACGCATTAAGCACCCCGCCTGGGGAGTACGGCCGCAAGGCTAAAACTCAAAGGAATTGACGGGGCCCCGCACAAGCAGCGGAGCATGTGGTTTAATTCGATGCAACGCGAAGAACCTTACCAGGGCTTGACATGCACTGGAAATCCGTAGAAATACGGCCCTCCTTCGGGACCAGTGCACAGGTGGTGCATGGCTGTCGTCAGCTCGTGTCGTGAGATGTTGGGTTAAGTCCCGCAACGAGCGCAACCCCTGTCCCATGTTGCCAGCGAGTAATGTCGGGGACTCATGGGAGACTGCCGGTGACAAATCGGAGGAAGGTGGGGATGATGTCAAGTCATCATGCCCCTTATGTCCTGGGCTACACACGTGCTACATTGGCCGGTACAAAGGGCTGCAAACCTGCGAGGGTGAGCGAATCCCAAAAAGCCGGTCCCGGTTCGGATTGAAGGCTGAAACTCGCCTTCATGAAGGCGGAGTTGCTAGTAATCGCGGATCAGCAACGCCGCGGTGAATACGTACACGGGGCTTGTACACACCGCCCGTCACACCACGAAAGTCGGCAATACCCGAAGCCGGTGAGCTAACCCCTCGGGGAGGCAGCCGTCGAAGGTAGGGTTGATGATTGGGGTGAAGTCGTAACAAGGTAGCCGTAGCGGAAGCTGCGGCTGGATCACCTCCTTTCTAGGGAATACCGGAGCTCTTACTCCGGTAGGCGTCGGATCCGTTCGATGGCCTTTCGAGGCCGTCCGGACAACCCGGCTCGCCTGGAATAACGTTGACCTCGATCCTGGCTCTGTTGTCCGCCCGCCTTCGTGCAGGCGGCGATCGAGCCGGGTCACGCTGTTGAGTTTTGAGAGACCGCCTGTTGTGGCGGTTCTTCTCGTGGGCGATCGGCTCACGCGCACCTTGAAAACTCCATAGCGGCAGTAAGAAGTGTTCATTCAGATCAAGAGAACAAGGGCACACGGTGGATGCCTTGGCGCCAAGAGCCGATGAAGGACGTGGGCGGCTGCGATAAGCCTCGGGAAGGAGCTGACCATCCGTTGATCCGAGGATTTCCGAATGGGGAAACCTGCGCGTGGTAATGCGCGCGTACTCCTGCCTGAATACATAGGGCAGGTAGAGGCAAGCCGGGGAACTGAAACATCTTAGTACCCGGAGGAAAGGAAAGAAACCTCGACTCCCTGAGTAGTGGCGAGCGAAAAGGGAAGAGCCTAAACCCGTGCGATGTGATAGGCGGCAGCCGTTGTCGCATGGGGGTTGTAGGGCTCGTCTGGATCCGTCTGCCGGCGGGTCGGGAAGTTACAAAGTTGCGTGTTAGTCGAACCGGCTGGAACGCCGGACCACAGCGGGTAACAGTCCCGTAGGCGAAAACTCGCAGCCTTCCTCGACGAGTACCTGAGTACGGCCGGGCACGGGAAACCTGGTCGGAATCCGCGGGGACCACCCCGCAAGGCTAAGTACTCCTTGGCGACCGATAGTGAACTAGTACCGTGAGGGAAAGGTGAAAAGTACCCCGGAAGGGGAGTGAAATAGCACCTGAAACCGTGTGCCTACAAGCGGTCGGAGCAGGCTTTGTCCTGTGACGGCGTGCCTTTTGCATAATGAGCCAGCGAGTTGCTCTTCGACGGCGAGGTTAAGGAAACGGAGCCGTAGCGAAAGCGAGTCTGAACAGGGCGTTCAGTCGTCGGAGGCAGACCCGAAACTGAGTGATCTACCCATGGGCAGGTTGAAGCGGGGGTAAGACCCCGTGGAGGACCGAACACACGTCGGTTGAAAACGGCGGTGATGACCTGTGGGTCGGAGTGAAAGGCTAATCAAACTCAGAGATATCTGGTTCTCCCCGAAATATATTTAGGTATAGCGTCACGTGTTCACTGCCGGTTGTAGAGCACTGTTTGGTCTAGGGGGCCTACCAGCTTACCGAAATCAGGCAAACTCCGAATGCCGGCAGTTTAGAGCGTGGCAGTCAGACTGCGGGGGATAAGCTCCGTGGTCGAAAGGGAAACAGCCCAGACCGTCGGCTAAGGCCCCTAATTCCAGGCTAAGTGGGAAACGATGTTCGATTGCCCAGACAACCAGGATGTTGGCTTAGAAGCAGCCACCATTTAAAGAGTGCGTAACAGCTCACTGGTCAAGTGGTCGAGCGCGGACAATTCAACGGGGCTCAAGCCTGGAGCCGAAGCTACGGACTTCCTGCTTGCAGGGAGTGGTAGGGGAGCGTTCCCATGCCAGCGAAGCGGCGGCGTAAGCCAGCCGTGGAGGCATGGGAAGTGAGAATGCTGGCATGAGTAACGAAAGAGGGGTGAGAAACCCCTCCACCGAATGCCCAAGGGTTCCTGAGTAAAGCTAATCTGCTCAGGGTTAGTCGGGACCTAAGCCGAGGCCGACAGGCGTAGGCGATGGCCAACTGGTTGATATTCCAGTACCACGTACCCACCGCTATCACCGATGGCGGGACGGGGTAGGATAAGGGATCCCAGGCGATGGTCGACCTGGGGTAACCGCGTAGGGCGGGCGATAGGGAAATCCGTCGCCCACTCAAGCCTGAGACGGGAAGCCGACCCCAGCAATGGGGGAAGTCCCTGAATCCATGCCTCCTAGAAAAGCGTCTAGGGAGGTGGGGCGTGCCCGTACCAAAACCGACACAGGTGGGCAGGTAGAGAATACCAAGGTGATCGGAAGAACCCTCGTTAAGGAACTCGGCAAAATGGCCCCGTAACTTCGGGAGAAGGGGCGCCCCAGTAGGGTGATCGGATTTACTCCGTGAGCCTGAGGGGGCCGCAGTGAAACGGCCCAAGCGACTGTTTACCAAAAACACAGGTCTCTGCTAAGTCGTAAGACGACGTATAGGGGCTGACGCCTGCCCGGTGCTGGAAGGTCACGAGGAGAGGTTAGTCTTCGGACGAAGCTTTGAATCCAAGCCCCAGTAAACGGCGGCGGTAACTATAACCGTCCTAAGGTAGCGAAATTCCTTGTCGGGTAAGTTCCGACCTGCACGAATGGCGTAACGACTTGGGCGCTGTCTCAACGAGGGATCCGGTGAAATTGTAGTCTCGGTGAAGATGCCGAGTACCCGTGGCTGGACGGAAAGACCCCGTGAACCTTTACTGCAGCTTTGCGTTGAAGTTCGGTATACGTTGTCCAGGATAGGTGGGAGACTGTGAACCGGGGGCGTCAGCTCTCGCGGAGTCACCCTTGGGATACCACCCTTCGTGTTCTGGGCTTCTAACCCGATTCCGTTATCCGGGTCGGGGACAGCGTGAGGTGGGCAGTTTGACTGGGGCGGTCGCCTCCTAAAATGTAACGGAGGCGCGCAAAGGTTCCCTCAGCACGGTTGGAAATCGTGCGTAGAGTGTAAAGGCATAAGGGAGCTTGACTGCGAGACTGACAAGTCGAGCAGGGACGAAAGTCGGCCTTAGTGATCCGGCGGTGGAGAGTGGAATCGCCGTCGCTCAACGGATAAAAGGTACTCCGGGGATAACAGGCTTATACTTCCCAAGAGTCCACATCGACGGAAGTGTTTGGCACCTCGATGTCGGCTCGTCGCATCCTGGGGCTGAAGCAGGTCCCAAGGGTTGGGCTGTCCGCCCATTAAAGCGGCACGCGAGCTGGGTTCAGAACGTCGTGAGACAGTTCGGTCCCTATCCGCCATGGGCGTTGGAGGTTTGAGAGGAGTCGTCTCTAGTACGAGAGGACCGAGATGAACAGGCCTCTGGTGTAGCAGTTGTCCTGCCAAGGGCATCGCTGCTTAGCCACGCCTGGATGGGATAACCGCTGAAAGCATCTAAGCGGGAAGCCCACCTCGAGATGAGACCTCCCATCCCCTAGAGGGAGTAAGGGCCGTGGTAGACGACCACGTTGATAGGCGGCACGTGTACGCGCAGCAATGCGTTCAGCGGAGCCGTACTAATTGCCCGAGGTCTTGATTTTGAACACCGACGACTGCTGCTATGGAGTTTTGAGGGTGCGCAGTGCTTATTGCCGCCTCCGCGAACGTACGGCGGGTGGGGCACTGAGCTCGACCTCGACAATTTGGGCGGTCATAGCGGCGGGGACACACCTCTTCCCATTCCGAACAGAGAAGTTAAGCCCGCCAGCGCCGATGGTACTCGGGGCGCAAGCCCCCGGGAGAGTAGGACGCCGCCTGATTCTTCCGCAGTTCAGGAAACCCGCTAGCGCGGGTTTCCTGAACGCACAGTCGTACAGGACCTGAAGGCGTCCGCCTTCGCGGCCGCAAGCCCACCGCCCACGGCGTGCGTCGTTTCCTAGACTGCATCGCGTGGAACTCCGCGACGGCGATCTCGTTGCTGCGGCCGTGGACCGAGGACGACGTCGAGGCGATGGTCGCCGGCTGCAACGACCCCGATGTTGCACGCTGGATTCCGACGATTCCGCATCCGTACACGGCTCAGGATGCGCTCGCGTTCATCCGAGGAGAGGTGCGGGCGGACCATGACGCTATGGCGATCGAGGTCGGCGGCCATGTCGTCGGTGGAATCGGCATGGGTGTGAACTCGCACGACTACCGCGCGCGCATCGGGTATTGGGTCGCGGCGGCGAGCGCGCGGCCGAGGCAACTGCACGCGTGCGCTTCGCGCTTCTCGTCCGATACGCACTCGACGAACTCGAGCTCCAGCGTCTGGAGCTCATCACGGACCCGGACAACGTCGCGTCGCAGCGCGTCGCCGAGAAGGTCGGCTTCACGCGCGAGGGCGTGCTTCGCGCGCATCTCCGCCACCCGGACGGGCGCATTCGCGACTCCGTGATGTTCTCGCTGTTACCCGGCGAGCTTCGAGAGTGACGACTCCGGGACGCGGCCGTTCTGGCCGGCTCCCAGCTCGCGCAGTCGGCGGACGCGTACGTCGAGCGGCGGGTGCGTCTTGAACATGCGCGCAAGGCCGTCCGGCTCGAACGGATCGATCGAGTAGAGGGGCTCCGTCGCCGGCGACGCGGCGAAGTCGACGAGCTCGGCGGCGCGATCGAGGCGCATCAGTGCGTCCGCGAGGTCGTGCGCCGCTCCGGTCGTGGATGCTGCGAGCGCGTCGGCGTGCAGCTCCCGTTTGGGCGAGAGCATGAGGTGGACGAACGCTGCGCTGATCGGCGCGAAGATGTAGAGGAGAAAGCGCGAGAACCAGCCGCCGAGCCGGCTCATCTCGACGAGCGTTGTCGCGAACAGAACGACGAAGGTCTGCACGAGCACGTCGCGCCGGCGGACGTGGGCGAGCTCGTGCGCGATCGCCGCGTCGAGCTCCTCACGCCGAAGAGATCGCAACGCGCCGACGGACACCGCGATCGTGGAGCTCGAGGGCCCGCGCCCGACGGCGAAGAGGCGCGGGAAGCCGTCGTCGATGAGATAGAGCTGTGGCGAGCGGACGCCGAGCTTCGCGGCGACCGTATCGGTGCCCGAGCGCAGGACAGGATCCTCGGCGAGAGCGAACGGGCGGGCGCCGAGCATCCCGAGGAGCGCGCGATCTCCGTACCGGTACACGGCCGTCGCGGCGAGCAGCGAGCAGAACGCGAACAGGAGTGCCGTGGTGACTCCGCCGATGAGCCAGCCCACACCGCCGAACGCCGCCGCGAGGACCGCGACCAGAGCCAATGCCTTCAGGAGGTTCAGCGCGACAGCACGCGCCACGCGTTACGACTCTCCGGTGTCGTCCTCGATGAACCCGCGTGGCGGCCAGTCGGGCTCGGGGGCGTCGCAGCGGCTCGAGCAGTGCAGCGACGCGACGTTCTGAAGCGGGATGAGGATGTGCCCGTTGAGCTCGACGTGGGGGACGTCCTCGAAGGAGCAGTACGCCGTGAGGACACCTTCCTGGTACTCGCCGCCGAAGAGAGCCACCTCGACCTGCTCGCCCTTGTACTTGTTCGTGTAGTCCTCCACGAGGCGGTCAGTCTACTCGCTCGAGTTTGCCGTCCCGAACGGCGAGCCGGACGACCGCACAGTTGTCGATGACGTGGATCGAGCGCCTCGCCTCGTCGAAGGCGACACCTTCGGCGGCCGCGAGCGCCGACCGAATCGGGCCGCCGTGCGTGACAGCGAGAACCACCTCGTCCCGGTGCTGCGCGGCGATGTCTACGAGGCCCGATACGACGCGCACGCCGAGCTCGTCGTACGTCTCGCCGTCGTCCCAGCCGTGTCCGTACTCGAGCCAGCGCGCGTACCCCTCGGGGAAGCGCGCTTCGACCTCGGCGCGGGTGAGCCCCGACCACGAGCCGACATCGACCTCCATCAGCGACCCGTCGGGAAGGGCGTCGACTCCAAGCGCATCGGCGAGGGTCGCTGCTGTCTCTGCCGCTCGCCGCAACGGGCTCGTGTACGCAGCGGCGAAGCTCTCGTCGCTCA
This sequence comes from uncultured Gaiellaceae bacterium, assembly GCA_963820635.1. Taxonomy (GTDB): domain Bacteria; phylum Actinomycetota; class Thermoleophilia; order Gaiellales; family Gaiellaceae; genus GMQP-bins7. The sequence goes on from CAWGAN010000003.1 coordinate 54,047, forward strand.
ACGCGCCAGCGAGCACGCGAGCCTGCTCTCGGCCCGTGTCGTTGAGCGGTGGATCTGCGCGCCCCTGGAAGCGGTTGTCGCGGTTCCAGTCGGTCTCGCCGTGCCTGACCAGGACGATCGTCGTCGGCACGGCGGTTACCCTAGCCGCCCGTGGATCTCGGACTCAGCGGCAAGAGGTGTCTCGTCACCGGCTCGACCGGCGGGATCGGTCTGGAGATCACGCGGCAGCTCGTCGCGGAGGGTGCGCGCGTCGTCACGTGCGGGAGACGCGACGCGCCCGGCGCCGGCGAGGTCGCGCACGTCGTGGCGGACCTCTCGCACGCGGGCGAGCCGGAGCGGGCTGTCAGCGAGGCGGCGGCCGCGCTCGGTGGGCTCGACGTGCTCGTCAACAACGTCGGGATCGCGCGGCAGGCGCGGTTCGAGGACGTCTCCGACGACGAGTGGGATGCGTACTGGCAGCTGAACGTGATGAGCTACGTCCGGGCCATTCGCGCCGCTCTGCCGTTGCTTCGCGGCGGTGCCGGCGCGATCGTGAACGTCTCCTCCACAGCCGGGAAGCGGCCGTCGACCGGCATGCCGCACTACTCCGTCACCAAAGCCGCCGTGCTCTCGCTCTCCCGGCTCGTCGCGGACCTGTACGCGAAGGACGGCATCCGCTGCAACGCGGTGACGCCCGGGCCGACCGAGACGGACGCATGGCTCGGGGAGGGCGGGCTGGCCGATCAGCAGGGCGACCGCGAGGCCGTGCTCGCGAAGGTCGGCGCCGGCCGGCCGCTCGGCCGTCTCGCGCGGCCCGACGAGATCGCTGCGGTGATCGTCTTCCTGTGCTCCGAGCGCGCGTCGTACGTGACCGGCGCGGCGTGGAGCGCCGACGGCGGCACGGTTCCGATCATCCTCTGATGCCGACCGGGCCGCGCGCCGTCGGCATCACGCTTCTCTCTGCGCTGGCTGCGTCCCAGGCCGCTCTCGTCGTCCTCAACCCTCTCCTGCCGGACGTGGCGCGCGACCTCGACGTCTCGATCGCGACGGCTGGACAGTTGCGCACGGTGTCGGGTCTCGCCGCCGGTGCCGCTGCGCTCGCGACAGGGTTGCTGGCGGCGCGTGTGGGACTGCGCGGCCTGATGCTCGGCGCGCTCGTGATCCTCGGGATCGGCTCGCTCGTGAGTGGCGCGGCGCCGACCTTCGCGGTGCTCGCCGTCGCGCAGGCCGTCGTCGGTGTGGGGATCGGCGTGTCGTACGCGGCCGCGATCGCCGCCACCGCCGAGTGGTCCACCGCGGCGAACAGGTCGCACGTCCTTGCGCTGACGCTTCTTGGGCCTCCGCTGGCATGGATCGTCGGAATGCCACTCGTCGGGTTGCTCGGCGAGATCAGCTGGCGGTTGGCGTGGCTCACCGTGCCGGTCTCGATGGCCCTCGTCGCGACGGTGCTCCTCCTTCGGCAGCGCGCGACGCCGCCGGCGCACGCGCGAGCCGGCTTCCGGTCGGTGCTGGGACATCCCGGCGTGACGCGCTGGACGGTGGGCGAGCTGTTCGCCTTCTCGGGCTGGGCCGGTGCGCTCGTCTACATGGGCGCGCTGCTCGTCGAGTCATACGACCTCTCGATCGCGGCGACCGGGCTCGCGCTCGGATTCGGAGCCCTGATCTACGTCCCAGGGAACTTCCTCTTTCGGCGGTGGGTCGACGCGCACGGCCGGCTCTTGCTCGTGGCTCTCGCGCTCTCAGCCGCAGTCACCGTCGCCTTGCTCGGAGCGTTCCGTCCGTCCGTGTGGGTCAGCGTCGGGCTCTTCGCGGTCCTCTGCTTCATCGCCGGAGGCCGAACCCTCGCCGGGAGCGCCCGTGGGCTGGGTCTCGCCCCCGAGCTGCGTCTCGGAGTCACCGGTGTACGTGCGGCCGCAATCCAGGCCGGGTATTTCGTCGGAGGAGCCGTCGGTGGCGCGGCGCTCGCGATCGGGGGCTACGGGACGCTCGGGCTCGCGTTCGGCGGGCTGTTCGTCGGCGCCGCGATCCCGCACCTCGTGCCTCTACGCTGACCGCCATGAGCTTCGAGGAGACCGTGCGCGCGCGCGAGGAGTTCCTGTCCGCGTTCGCTGTGCGCTCCCTCGATACGCAGGGCCGCGAGCTTCCCGAGGATCGTTGTGCCGTCCGCACGGAGTTTCAGCGCGACCGCGACCGCATCGTCCATTCGAAGCCGTTCCGGCGTCTGAAGGGGAAGACGCAGGTCTTCATCGACCCCGAGGGCGACCACTACCGCACGCGGATGACCCACACGCTCGAGACCACGGCGATCTCGCGCGTCGTCGCTCGGGCGCTACGGCTGAACGAGGACCTCGTCGAGGCGATCGGCCTCGGGCACGACATGGGCCATACGCCCTTCGGGCATGCGGGGGAGGACGCGCTCGACGCGGCCGTGTCGGAGCGATTCGATCGACGATTCCGCCACAACGAGCAGTCGCTTCGGATCGCGCGCTCGCTCAACCTCACGCTCGAGGTCTGCGACGGCATCCTCACGCACACGGGCGAGCGCGAGCCGGAGTCGCTCGAGGGGAAGATCGTGCGGCTGGTCGATCGCGTCGCGTACATCAACCACGACATCGACGACGCGGTGCGGTACGGGCTGCTCGACGAGGACGACCTCCCGCACGAGGAGATCGCGATCCTGGGGGACACGGGCTCGAAGCGCATCGACACGCTCGTCCACGACATCGTCGAGGCGTCGGACGGGATCGACGACGTCCGCCAGTCGGCCGAGGTGGGGGAGGCGATGCTCGCGCTCCGCGCGTTCATGTTCGAGCGGGTCTACCTCGGGCCGCAGGCCGCGCCCGAGCACGAGAAGGCGCATCAAGTCATCCACGCGATCTTCGACTCCCTCGTCGAGCGCGGCGACGGTGTCGACGAGATCGTCGACTACATCGCCGGGATGACCGACCGCTTCGCGCTCTCCTACGCCGACTCGCTCTGAGCACCGGCGAGCGCGCTCTCGATCTGCGCGACGTAGGACGACGCGTCGACCGAGCGGTAGAACTCCAACGCGCGCTCGAGCTGGACCGCTGCCTCGGCGGTTCGTCCCTCGGCCATCATTCGAAGGCCTGAGTGTTTGCGGAGGTTCGCCTCGGCCGTCGGGTTCCCCGCCGACGCCATGAGGTCTGCGGCCGCGTCGAGCTCGCCCGCGAGGACGTGCTCGATCACGCTCCGCCAGAAGGGAAAGATCGGGCCGGCTCGGGCGGCGACGGCATCGCGGAGCTCGTCACCGATGCCGAGGTCGTCCGCGAACGGCCCGAGGCGCATCAGCGCACCGTGCAGCCCGATCTCGCGAACGATCGGTGGCACCTGCACAGCGAGTGCATGTGCTTCGTCGATATGACCGAGCTCGGCATAGACCGACGCGGTGATTGCAAGCGAGCCGAGGCTGTGGAATCGCTCGTGCCTCGTCTGTGCGAGCTCGAACGAGTGGCGCTGGTCGCGAAGTGCAGCGTCCTGATCCCCGCGAGCGAGCCAGAGTGCTGCACGCACTTCGCGCGCCATGTACTCGAGCGTGTGCGGTGATCCCGCCTCGCATTCGGCGATGAACGTGTCCGCCGACTCGAGCGCGCGGTCCCAGCGCCCGAGAAAGTAGTCGAGAAAGAGGCGATTGCCGCGGACGAAGCGGACGCTCGCGGCGTCTCCATAGCGCTCGCCGAGGCGCGTCGCTTCGGCGTAGAGCTCGTCCGTGCGTGGAAAGTCGCCCGCAAAAATCGCGTAGACGGCGAGGTTGTTCACGATCGCCGAGGCGACCGGGGCGTCGGCCGCGAGAGCGATCTCGAGGGCACGCTCCATGTCGGCGACGCCCGACCCGAGGTCGACGTCGTTCTTCGCCATCCCGATCGTCGTGAGCGCATGGGCACGGAGCTCGTCGAGCCCGAGCTCGGTCGCCGTCGCGAAGGCGGCTTCGGCGAGACGTCGCCCTTCGTCCTTCTCGCCTGCGATCTCTCGGATCCGTCCCGCGAAGGCGAGGACACGCGTCGCCGCGGCCGAGACCGAGTCGCCGGCGAGCTCCTCGGCGCGCGCGAGATGCTCGCTGACGAGATCGTGCTCACCCCGCTCCCAGAAGACGCGCGAGAGAAACGACTCCGCCTCTGATGCGCGATCCGTGTCGCCCACCGCCAGCAATGCGTCTCGAGCGGCCTCGAGTGCACCCTGTTGGCGCGCCGCGTTGTAGGAGCGGTGGAGCGCGACGGCAAGCCGAAACAGAAGGTCGGGGCGCTCGGCGTCATCCGGCCAGAGCGCGAGCGCGTCGTCGTACTGCGCCGACGCGACCGCGTAGCTGTTGAGCGAGGACGCTCGGTCGCCGGCGGCGCGCAACGCCATGCGTGTGCGTTCGACGACCTCGTCATCGTCTCCGCCCGACGCGCGGACGAGCTCGAGCGCGGAGCTCCAGTGGTACGCGAGCATCTCGGCGTGGTCCTCGGGACGGCCGAGGGCGTCGATCCACTCCGCGACGGAGCGGTGCCTCTGCGCGCGCTCGGCACGTGGGATCTGGCCGTACGAGACGTCGCGGACGAGCGCATGGGCGAACGCGAACTCGCTCTCCCCCTCGAGCGAGGAGCGGCGCTGGCGGCGGACGAAGCCCTTGCGCTCGAGCGCGTGGAGCGAGGTGGTCACTGCGTCCGGGTCCCGTCCGATCGAGCTCGCCCAGAAGACCTTGCCGACGACGGCCGCGTGTTGTAGCAGGCTCTTCTCCGACTCGGGCAACCCGTCGAGACGGGCGGCGATGATGCCCTGGAGCGTCTCGGGAAGCGCGAGCTCGTCCGTCGAGCCCTGCTCCGTGTACAGCTCGACGAACTGCTCTGCGTAGAGCGGATTGCCGCCCGCACGCTCGAGCAGGGTCTGCTGTGTCTCGGCTGCGAGGAGGGGCCGCGCGAGCAGTCGTCCGATCAGTTCGGCCGTCTGGTCGTCGGACAGCGCAGAAAGCGCGAGCGTCGTGGCGTTCAGCTTGCCGCCGCCCCAACCCGGCCGGCGTTCGAGGAGCTCGGGCCGCGCGGTCGCGACGACAAGGAGCGGCACGTCGGTCACCCAGTCGATCAGCTCGTCGAGGAAGTCGAGGAGGCTCTCGTCCGCCCAGTGGATGTCCTCGACGACGACGACGAGCGGACGCTGCTCGGCCAGGCCCTCGAGGAAGCGGCGCCACGCAGCGAACGCATCGTTCCGCCGATCGCCGCCGAGCTGCGCTTCGCTCGCGAGGCCGAGGAGCGCGAGGAGATGGGTCTCGACCCGCGTCTCGTCGCCCGAGCCGGCGAGCGTGTCCTCGACTACCTGGTGGATCTTCGTCGCGATCTCCTCCGACGCGTCCTGCTCGAGAACCCCCGCCTGCGCCTTGACGATCTCGCCGAGCGCCCACAGCGTGATTCCGTCGCCGTAGGCCAGACAGCGCCCCTGGCGCCAGGTGATGAGCTCGGGGTCGGCATCGACGATGCGCTGGAGCTCGTAGACGAGCCGGCTCTTGCCGATTCCCGGGACGCCGACCAGCGTGAGGAGCTGCGGCGTGCGCTCGTGACGCGCCCGCTCGAACGCGTCCCGGACGACGCTGAGCTCGCGCTCGCGGCCCACGAGCTCGCTGCGCGCTTCGTGCGCCACGTCCACGCCGAAGCGCGAATGTGCGGTGACCGCAGTCCACACTCGGACCGGCTCGGCCTTGCCCTTGGCGTCGACGGGAGCCGCCGCCTCGTAGTCGACGGCGGCGCGAGTGGCGCGGTAGGTGGTCTCGTCGACGAGGATCCCGTTGACGGGCGCGGCGCTCTGCAGGCGCGCGGCAGTGTTGACGACGTCGCCCGAGGCCATGCCCTCTCCTGCTTCGGGCTGGGCATCGAGGCGCACGAGCGCCTCCCCGGTCGTGATCCCGACGCGCAGCTCCAAGTCTTCTTCGAGCGCGAAGTCACGGATGGCGAGCGCGGCGCGGACAGCTCGCTCGGGATCGTCCTCGTGGGAGGTCGGCGCACCGAACAGGGCCATCACGGCGTCCCCGATGAACTTCTCGACCGTGCCGCCGTGACGCTCGAGCTCGGAGCGCACGCGCTCGTGGTAGGGGCGCAGGATGGCTTCGACGTCCTCGGGATCGAGCGACTCGGCGCGGCTCGTGAAGCCGACGAGGTCGCAGAAGACGACCGTGACGACCTTGCGCTCGCGGCGCGCTGTTCCCCCCGCCATGGGTAAGAGACTATGACGTGGGCGGCGAGTAGTCTCACCCAGTGGCCCGGATCAAGGACTCGTCGGTACGAGATGTCGTTGCCGTGGCCGACATGGTGGAGGTCGTTTCCGGGCGAACGCAGCTTCGTAGAGCCTCAGGGACGCGCTTCACGGGCCGCTGCCCGTTCCACGAGGAGAAGACGCCGTCGTTCTCGGTGAACCCCGTCGACAAGCTCTACTACTGCTTCGGCTGCGGGAAGGGCGGCGACGTCATCTCGTTCGTGCGCGAGACGGAGAGCCTCGACTTCGTCGGCGCGGTCGAGTGGCTCGCCGAGCGCTTTCGCGTCCCGATCGAGGTCGAGGAGGCGTCGCCGCACGTCGAGCAGGAGCGACGACGACGCGAGCGCCTCTACGCCGTGCTCGACCAGACGGCGGGTTACTTCGAGCGCCTGCTCTGGGACGGCGACGCGGGCGCGCCGGTGCGCGAGTACCTCGCAGGACGCGGCCTTGGCGAGGAGATCGCGAAGGAGTTCCGGCTCGGTCTCTCGCCCGGCAAGGGTCTCGCCGAGAAGGCGAAGGAGCGCGGCTTCACGCTCGACGAGCTCAAGTCGGGCGGGCTCGTCACGACACGCGGCACCGACTACTTCCCGCAGCGACTGATGTTCCCGCTTGCGGACGCGCGCGGCCGCGTCGTCGGCTTCCAGGCACGCAAGCTGCGCGAGGACGACCCGCTGCGCGGGAAGTACGTGAACTCGCCCGAGGGCGATCTCTTCCACAAGAGCGCGATCCTGTACGGGCTCCACCTCGCGAAGACCGCGATCGGCAAGCAGGATTTCGCAGCCGTCGTCGAGGGCAACACGGACGTGATCGCGCTGCGCCAGGCCGGCTTCGAGCCGGTCGTCGCCTCGATGGGGACGGCGCTGACCGAGGGGCATCTGCGCGAGCTCGGGCGCCTGACGAAGAAGCTCTACCTCTGCTTCGACGCGGACGCGGCCGGGCAGGAGGCGACACTGCGAGGCATGGAGCTTGCGAACACGCGGGGCTTCGAGGTGAAGGTCGTCACGCTCCCACGCGGCCAGGATCCGGCAGATGCGCCCGACGGCTTTGCGGACCGGCTGACGACGGCGGAGAGCTACCTCGTCTACCGCGTACGCCTCGAGATCGAGCGCTCGGCCGATCGGCAGGAAGGGTTCGTTCGCGCACGCGAGGTTCTCGCGAAGGCAGAGGACTCGCCCGAGCGCCAGGAGGCGCTACGGCTGCTCGCCGATCGGCTCGATCTCCCGCGCGACACGCTCGCCGGGCTCGCGCCCGCGCGCGGGGGCGCTTCGCGCGAGGGCTCCGACGCTCCGCGACTCCTCGACGCAGGCGACCGGCTCGAACGTGAGGTCCTGGCTGCGTGCGTCGCCCATTCCTCGCTCCTGCCCTACCTCGCGGAGCTGTCCGCCGATCACTTCGACTCCGACGTGAACCGTCGCTTCCGCAACATGCTCGTGACCGGCAAGGAGGACGCCGACCTCACGGCCCTGCATGCGGAGCTCGACGCTCGAGCTGCACAGGAGGCGCTCGACGAGCGAACGGGGACGGAGCTCCTGCTGCGACTTCGAGAGCGGAAGCTGAAGCGTGATCTCTCCGGTGCGGATCTCGCCCGGACGACCGAGCTGCAGGCGCACCTCGCGAAGGTGCGTCAGGCGCTGGCCGAGCTGACATAGGCGAGGCAAGCCTCGCCCCTACGAATAGCCGAGCTCGCGGAGAAGCGCTCCGGCCTCCGCCTCGACGTCTTCGAGCTGCTCGGCACCCAGCTCGGTGCGGTAGCGGCCGACGGACGACGCGTGCGCGCGACCGAGGGCGGCGGCGAGCGGCTCGACGGGGACCTCGAGGTGGCGGGCGAGCAACGCCGCAGCCGCTGCCGGATCGGTGACGAGATCCTCGTACCGGATCTGGAGCGCCCCCGCGGCTGCCCGGGCCGCCGTGACATAGCTCCGCCACACCCAGGCTGCGCGACGCGCGTCGCTCGCCGCTTCGAACTCTCCGCGGCGTTCGGGCTCGACCCAGAAGCGCGCATACGCCCCATACGGCACGCCGGCGTCGTCGGCCTGCGCCTGCTGGCGTCGGAGCCACGGCTTCTCCAGCAGCGAGCACACGACGTCGCGGCCGTCGCGAACGATGTGCACGACGCGCGCAGCGGGATAGGCAAGCGGAACGGCCTGGACGACGAAGGCCATCTCCGGCGTCTGCTCGACAGGACGGACGGCACCGACGAGGCCCACGCGTCGGGCGACGGCGAGGAGTCGCCGGAGCCGGCCGGCTGCCTCCCGGGGCGCGAGCGCAGCGAGCTCGGGAACGGCAGCCTTCAAGGGCGCCACCTCGCCGAGGTCGACGAACCCGGGAAGCGATCCGATCGCACCTGCGAGAAAGGTCGTCCCCGAGCGCGGGGACCCCACGACGAACACGAGCCGATCGTCGAGGCGGCCGAAGCGCTCGGCAAAGGAGGCCCCGCGCCGAGGGGCCAGCCGCTTGGCCACGCGGAGCTGGTTCGCCGTCGACTCGAGGACGCCGTGCACGGGCGCGATTCTCGCAGCGACGCCCGAGCTCGGTTGACACCATCCGCCGTCTCGTCGAGAGTGGGGGCACGTCACGCGAGCACCCAGCGGTCGTAGGCACCGGTTGAGACGCCTCCTCGTGGGCGGCGTGGCCGTGGTGGCGCTCGTCTCGGTGAACATGGCGGTGGGCGCGCAGGGCTACTCGGACGACGCGGGCGACTCGAACTCCGCGCCCGACATCACATCGGTGGAGGTCGGCGAGGCGACCCCGGGCGTACTCGCCATCAGGCTCAGCGTCGGCAACTACGCGTCGCTCCCGACAAGAAGCTGGGTGAACCTCTGGTTCGACCTCGACTCCGATCAGGACACCGGCGCGGCGGGCGACGAGGCGCTCGTCCGCTACAGCGCCGACGGCGGTGTGGAGCTCTTTGCATGGGACGGCTCGCAGCTGGTCGCAGGCTCGACCGACGGTGTCACCGCGTCGTTCGCCGCGGGCGTCCTGACGGTCTCGCTGCCTCGCGCCTCGATCGCCGCGGAAGCGTCGTTCGGCATGCTCGCCGTGAGCTCGCGCGCGCAGTCTCTCGGTGAGGACGAGCTCGTCGCCTCCGACTATGCGCCGGACGCGGGGCGCTCGGCGTATGCAGGCCCGACCACTGCGGCCTTTCCCGACCCTGCCGGCGATCACGATGCCGCTCCGGATGTCACTTCCGTCCGCGTCAGCGACGCGAAGAGTGGCTGGATCACGTTCGCGATCACCACCCCGAACTACGCGACGCTTCCGTCCGAGTCCGCGATCGTGCTCACCGTCGACGCCGACTCGAACCCGGAGACCGGAGACGGTGGCGCCGAGCTGTCGATCACGCTCGTCGGGGGCGAGGTCGTCCTCGACAGGTGGAACGGCCGCCGCTGGGCTCGGGACACGCTTCCCATGCAGGTCCGCGCGCGCAACAGCCGTAACGTCGTCGCCATCGACCTGCACGTGCGGGAGCTCGACAACGTGCGTCGCTTCGGTTTCTCGCTCCTCAGCGTCGATCTCAACACGGCGGTCGAAGGCGCCGTTGCCGTGGACTTCGCCCCGAGCGACTTCTCGTACTGGGGGTACGCGCTCGCGAACCGTCCTGCGCTCATCCTGGTCGCGACGAAACCGGTTGCCACGCCGCGCCGTCCACGGGCCGGACGGTCCTTCACGGTGAGCCTCCCGGTGACGAGATCCGACACGGGACGGTCGATCTCCTCCGGGAATGTCGGCTGCCGCGTGCGCGCCGCGGGCGTGGCGGTGCGGGCAACGGGCCGTGTCACACGGGGCTCGGCGACGTGTGCATTCGTCGTGCCACGCGCGGCGAAGGGCAAGGTCGTGCGCGGGACGATCACGGTCCGGGTCGACGGCACGGTCGTCGCCAGGGACTTCGCCTTCGCCGTCCTCTAGCAAGCGCCGTGCGATCGACGCGGAGAGGCGAAAGCTAGACTCCGTCGAATGGCGAAGACGCGCACGGAGCGGGAGCAGGACGCCCGCCTCGCGAAGCTCGACCACGTCAGCGCACAGGTCGCGTCGGGCGAGCTCGTGATCCGCGAGATGTCGGAGGCCGAGCGGTCGAGGTGGGCGGAGCAAACGGCGAGCTCGGATGCTCGTGCCACACCGGTCGAACGTGCTCGCAGAGCGACGGCGCTCGAGAATCGACGCCGCCGCGCAGCGCGACTCGAGTCGTAGGGCGTCGGCGCGCAGCTCGCCGCCCGGATTCGTTCTCCGATCCGCGCAAGTTTCTCCCCTCCGGAGGATCTATCAACCAGGGGGAAGACCCCGGTGACGGGCGGCGACTCAAGTCATGGCGGCAGCCGGTTGCCGCCCGCACCGGGCTTACGCGCATGTGTTCTGCGGCTGACTGTGCGGTGACGCGATCCCAGTTAGGCTCGGTCGAACTCCGAGCAAGGGAGGTGCGGCAGTGAGCATCGTGGTCCGCTTCAACCCGATGAACGTCACCAGGCAGAAGTACGACGAGGTCGTACGACGCCTCGAGCAGGCCGGAGACTGGCCCGATCCCCCAGGACTCGAGATGCACGTTCTCTTCGGTTCGGAAGGAGATTTGCGCGTCAGCGAGATCTGGGATTCGCGAGAAAGCCTGGAGGCCTACGGTGAGAAGGTGTTTCCGATCATGAACGAGGTCGGAATCGAGCTCGCCGGCGAACCTGAGGTCTTCGAGGTGCACAACCTCGTCAAACGCTGAGCGGGTACGAAATGAGGGCGCCTCACAGGGCGCCCTCGCACGATTCAAGCCTCTGTGCAGGTACTTCGCAGCTCCCCGGAGTGGACTCGAACCACTAACCCTCCGGTTAACAGCCGGATGCTCTACCAATTGAGCTACCGGGGAAGGCAGCCGCGGGATTGTAGCCGCGCGTTTCGGAGGCTCTCAGGGGAGGACGCGCCCGGCCAGCGGCGAACTCGGTGCCGTGCGTCGCTTCGCCGTCGTCGGCGTCGCGGTGTTCATTGGCGTCCTCGTGTTCGCTCCCAGCGGGCTCGCGGCCAGTGCTCGCGTCGCCGCACTCCAGGTCGGGCTCCGCGCCCACGGGTTCGATCCTGGTCCCGTCGACGGCGTGCGCGGACAACAGACGACACGGGCGCTCGTCGCGTTCCAGCGCGCACGGGGAATCCGCGCGACGGGTCTCGTCGGCCGCGGAACCAGGCGAGCGCTCAGGGCGCGCGGGCGGCCGCTGCTCGGTCAGCGTGAGCTCGGTGTCGGTTCGATCGGCTGGGACGTCGCGGTGCTCGAGTTCCGGCTGCGGCACTACGGGCTCGGGGCACAAGCAGTGGACGGGAGATTCACGCGGAGCACGGGCGTCGCGCTACGCCGCTACCAGTCCAGGCGCGGCCTCTCGCCCGACGGGATCGCCGGGCCGAAGACCTACCGCTCGCTCGCGGGGCGCCGAGCTGCGGCAACAGCACGCGCGACGACCTGGCATGTCGTCCAGTCCGGAGAGAGCTTCTTCTCCATCGCGGCGCGCTACCACGTGAGCCCGTGGCGACTTGCGCGTCGGAACCGCCTTTCGCTCATGAACGTGATCGTGCCGAATCAGCGTCTCGCGCTGCCGAAGGGTGCGCGGCTGACGTCGCCTCCCGCAGCGGGGCCGCCCGCGAGCCGGGATTCCGTGCGCTCCGCCATCGACTACTGGGCGAGGGTCTACGGCGTCGACCCCACGCTCGCGCGCGCGCTCGCGTGGATGGAGTCGGGCTTCCAGCAGGACGTGGTTTCGAGCGTCGGCGCGCTCGGCGTCATGCAGCTCCTTCCGGAGACGTGGGAGTTCGTCGACGTCGTGCTCCTCGGGGAGCGGACGCCGCGGAACTACCAGGGCAACGTGCGCGCCGGCGTTCGCTATCTCCGCTGGCAGCTCGACGAGTTCGGCGGTGACCGGCGCCTCGCGCTCGCCGGCTGGTACCAGGGCGCGCGAGCGGTGCGCGAGGTCGGTCTCTACAACGAGACCAAGGTGTTCGTCCGCATCGTGCTGGCGCTCTACGGCACGGTCTGAGCGTCAGACCTGCGAGGCCGCGGCGAACGCGCGGCGGGTCGCTTCCGCGAGAGGCAGTGCCCAGAAGCCCTCCGGCGTCGAGAAGATCTCGACGTCGAGGTAGCCGTCCCAGCCGGCTGCACGGAGAGCGGCGACGTGCTCGGCGGAGCGCAGGCCTCCCTCGCCCGGAAGGACTCGATCGGTTCGTCCGGGCTCCTGCGGCTCGTCGGCGACATGCAAGCCCGTAACCCGATCTGCGATAGCGGAGAGCCGATCGGGCGGCTCGTGGGCAAGGTTGTAGGTGTCTGCCATCAGGCCGACGTCGTCGAGGCCCGCCTCGTCCAGGAGGGCGAGGGTTTCCGCGATCGAGTTGACGAACGACACAGACTCGTGCTGCGCGGGATGCGAGGGCTCGAGCCCGAGGCGGACGCCGGCTGCGACAGCAGCGTGAGCCACTTCCTGCAGGCCTGCCAGGACGACGTCACGCGAGCTCGCGTCTGCCGCAGGTCCGGTGAGCACGAGGACGCATTCGGGTTCGTAGACGGCGAGTCGCCGCATGCTGCTGCAGAGCGATGCGATGCGCTCCCTCGGTTCCGGCGGTCCTTCCATCCCAGGGATGCCGAGCGGCAGGATCGACGGTATGACCGGGACGCAGCTCGCGACGCCGAGTCCTGCCTCGCGGAGCAGAGCGACGTTGGCCGCGTCGTCGGCCGGCAGCTTCATCTCCCAGATTCCGATCCCGTCGAACCCGGCGGCGGCGTACGCGGCGACGTCCTCCGCGAACGACGCGTTGACGGTCGAGATCTCCGACAGCGAGAGCTTCACCGGTTGAGCACCGGAACCCGCGAGAGCAGCCGGCGCGGGAGCGGCGCCCTCGTGAGCTCCTTGTAGACGATGTAGCCGGAGCCCGCGCCCAGCCCCGGCCCGGGATGCGTCGATGCGCCGATGTGCCAGAGGTCGTCGACGGCGGTGCGATGTCCAGGCGCCTGCGCGAGGGGGCGAAAGAGGAAGTTCTGGTCGAGCGCGCACGAGCCGCCGTAGATGTCGCCGCCGACGAGATTGACGTTGAGCGCCTCGATGTCCGCCGGCGAGAGCACGACCCGCTTCAACGTGGCGCGCTCGAGATTCTGGATGTGGCGACCGAGTCTCGCCGTGATCCGGTCGGCGTACGCCTCGCGAAGCTCCTCCGTCCACGAGCCTTCGCCGACGTCGAGCTCGCCGGCGGCGTCGCCCTTGACGCGGCCCGCAGGAAGCTCCTGCAGCTGGATCCAGATGATCGACGAGCCGTCCGGCGCACGAGAAGGATCGACGGCCAGCGGCTGACCGCAGACAATCGTCGCCTCGGCCGGGAGGAGTCCGCGCTCGGCCTCGTTCACGGCGCGCGAGACGCCGTCGAGCCCGGGGGTGACATGCACGATCGCCGTCCGGGCGAGGCGCTCGTCTCCATACCAGTCGGGAAGCTCGCTCAGCGCAAGGTGGATCTGCATCTCGCCCCGGCCGTAGCGGTAGCGCTCGGCGGCGCGCGTCACGCCGCCTGGGACGTCGCCCGAACCGAGGAGCTGTCCGTACAGCTGGGTCGGCGTCACGCCTGCGACGACCGCGCGCTCGGCCCGTAGCGTCTCTCCACCCGCCAGTCGCACAGCTGTTGCCTTCCCGCCGGAGACGAGGATGCGCTCGACCTCGACGCCGGTCCGCACCTCGCCACCTGCGTCGCGCACGATTCCGGCCAGGCCGTCCACGAGCACCACGCCGCCGCCCTTCGGTACGGGCATCCCGCCGAGCTGGAGCGCGCACGCGATGACCTGCGTCATGAAGCCCGACGTCGCCTGGTCGGGCCCGAGGCCGGTGTGGAGGACCCACGGCGCGAGCAGGCCGTGCGCCGCGTCCGACTCGAACGTGTCCCCGAGCCAGTCGCGGCAGCTCGCGACGACGCCGCCGACGTACTGGAGCAGCCCGCGTCGCCCGAAGCGTCGCAGCGCCTGGCGACCGAGACCGAGGCCGGCGGGCGACCAGAGCTCGGTCCCGAGCACGCCGAAGGAAAGGTCGGCGTTCGCCATGAACCCGTTGAACATGGCCTCCCACGCCTGCCCGTCCGCGGCCGCGTGACGCGACAGCTCGGCGACGTTCTCCTCGAGCGACGTCGTGAGGAAGGCGGCCGACCCGTCCGGATACGCGGAGCCGGTCGGAAGCTCGGTGTTGAGGTATTCGACGCCGCGCCGATCGAGGTCGGGCTTCAGCTCCGCATACGCCGGCGATCCGGTGAAGAGCGGGTGCCACGACGCGAGCACCTCGTGCGTGAACCCGGGGACGGTGAGGTCGGCCGAGGTCCTGATGCAGCCGCCGAGCTCGTCGCTGCGCTCGAGCACGCAGACATTCCAGCCCGCCTTCGAGAGCAGCGCAGCGCTGGCGAGGGCGTTGATCCCCGAGCCGACGAAGACGGCGTCGAAACCTGCCACGAACCGAATCTACAACGGGTCGTCGCCGGCAGAGGCCGCCCACGCGTCGAGCGCGGCTCCCAGAGCGCTTCGTTGGCCCGACAGTCGAGCTCTCCGTACGTGACTCTCAGATGGCCTTTGACGAACGACCCGGTAGGCCAGCACGTCCAGACGGTCAACGCGGTCGCGTCTGTTGTTGCTTGACATGTCACGGCGTCGTGTGACTGAATCTCGACATGCTCCTGCGCGAGGTCGAGTACGCACGCCCGGCCACGGTCGAGGAGGCGATCTCGGTGCTCGCGACGTACGACGGCGCGCGCCCACTCGCCGGCGGGCAGACGCTCGTGAACGTCATGAAGGCGCGTGCCGCCTCGCCCGACGTGCTCGTCGACCTCACCGATCTGGACGAGCTCCGCGAGATCGGCTTCTCGTCGGACGGGATGCTCCAGATCGGCGCGATGGTCACGTGCACGCAGCTCATGGGCTCATCGGAGGTCGAGGTCGCGCGGCCGATCCTGGCCGAGGTCGCCTCCACGATCGCCGACGTCCAGGTGCGCAACCGCGGCACGATCGGCGGCAACGTCTGCGTGAGCGACCCGACGAACCACTTTCCGGTGCTGCTCGTCGCGCTCGACGCGACATTCACCATCCGCGGGCAGGAGGCCGAGCGAACGGTGCCTGCCGCCGAGTTCTTCCTCGGCGTGTACATGACCGCCGTCGGCGAGGGCGAGCTGCTGACGCGGATCGACGTTCCGGCGTCGAGTGGGGCCGGCGACGGCTTCGCGGGCGTCACGATCGGCGCGCACGGCACCTACATCGTCAATGCAGCGGCGACGGTCGCAGGGGACGCAGCACGGGTCGCGATCGGGTGTGTCGCCGCTTCTCCCGTGCGGGCCACGACGATGGAGGAGCGACTTGGCGCCGACTTCTCCGAGGAGGCGGTACGCGCGGCCGCAGAAGGGCTTGGCGCGTCGCTCGACCCGCCATCGGACGTCCACGGCTCGGCCGACTACCGTCGCCACCTCGCAGAGGTCTCGGCGGTGCGC
Source organism: uncultured Gaiellaceae bacterium (assembly GCA_963820635.1). GTDB lineage: Bacteria > Actinomycetota > Thermoleophilia > Gaiellales > Gaiellaceae > GMQP-bins7. The sequence goes on from CAWGAN010000003.1 coordinate 69,725, forward strand.
GCCGTGCTGCAGGCTGCGGGACGGAGGAAGTCGTGAGCGCCCCCGTGACGAGCCGCGCCGTGTCGGTGGAGGTCAACGGCGAGCAGATCGAGCTGGAGGTGCCCACACGCAGACTCCTCGTCCACTTCATCCGCGACGACCTCGGCCTCACAGGGACGCACATCGGCTGCGACACGGGCAACTGCGGCGCGTGCACGGTGCACGTGAACGGCCAGGCCGTGAAGAGCTGCATGATGCTCGCGGTCCAGGCCGAGGGGACGAAGATCTCGACGGTCGAGGGCCTCGCAGCCGACGGCGAGCTCACGGCACTCCAGCAGGCGTTCAACGAGCACCACGCGCTCCAGTGCGGCTACTGCACGCCGGGAATGCTGATGAGCGCCACTGCGCTGCTCGCCCAGAATCCGCACCCGTCCGAAGAGGAGGTGCGCGTGGCGATCCAGGGGAATATCTGCCGCTGCACGGGCTACGTGAACATCGTCGACGCCGTGGTCGCGGCCGGAGGAACGGCATGACGACGACGGTCACCGAGCCCGGGAAGACGCTCGAGAGAGGCTTCGTCGGGCAGTCGATCCCGCGCAAGGAGGACCGCCGGCTCGTCCAGGGTCAGGGGACGTTCTTCGACGACGTGCGCCGGCACGGGATGGGCTACGTCCACTTCGTCCGCTCGCCCTACGCGCACGCGAAGATCATCTCGATCGACGTCGCGAGGGCGCTCGAGCTCGACGGGCGTCTACGGAACCATCACGGGCGACGAGGTCGCGATCCACACCGATCCGTTCTTCGAGATGTCCGTGGAGCCGGGCGGGAACATCAAGGACTACGCGCTCGCGGTCGGTCGCGTGCGGCACATGGGCGAGCCGGTCGCCGCGGTCGCCGCCGCGACGCGGGAGCTGGCGCGCGACGCGGCCGAGCTGATCGAGGTCGTGTACGACGAGCTGCCGGTTCTCGTCGACGCAGCGGAGTCGCTGAAGGACGACGTGATCCTCCACGACGAGGCCGGTTCGAACGTCGTCTGGTCGGGCGTCTTCGACTGGGGTGACGTCGACGCCGCGCTCGCCGAGGCCGATCACGTCGTGAAGATCGACAAGCTCCACTTCCACCGCTTCTCGTCGACGCCGCTCGAGTGCGCCGGAGCGCTCGTCGAGTACGACAAGGGCACCGGCGAGTGGACGCTCCACTGCAATCACCAGATGCCCGGTGTCGGCGCGATCTGGATGGCGCCCGCACTACGCACGGGGATCGACAAGCTCCGTTTCGTCACGCAGGACATCGGCGGCGGCTTCGGCAACAAGATCTGCCTGCACCCGCAGTACGTCGTGTTGTGTCTGATGGCCCGCAAGCTCGGGCGGCCGGTGCAGTGGACGGAGTGGCGTACCGATCAGCACACGGCCAACGCGCACGGCAACGAGCGCTGGTTCCTCGACGTCGAGGTCGGCGTCATGGCCGATGGGACGATGACCGGATTCAAGGTCAGGGCGCTGGACGATTGCGGCGCGTTCCCGCGCTACGAGCCGCTCGGTTGCATCATCTGGGCGCAGGTCACCCCGGGGCTGTACGGGTGGCGGAACATCCGCGTCGACTTCACGCAGGTCTGCACGAACAAGTCCCCGGTGTCGCCGAACCGCGGCTATTCGCGGATGCAGCACCTCTGGCTGACCGAGCGGATCATCGACATCGTCGCGACCGAGCTCGATCTCGATCCGGTCGAGATCCGCAAGCGCAACTACGTGAAGACCGAGCAGATGCCGTACGAGACGCCGAACGGCTGCTTCTACGACTCCGGCGACTACGCGGCGGCGCTCGACATCGCGCTCGAGCTCATCGACTCACGGGTCGATCGAGGCGAGGCGCGCAGGAGGCCGCCGGGCGCGGGAAGCTCCTCGGGCTCGGGATCGGCTCGACGCTCGACTCCGGGACGAACAACTTCGGGCAGTCGACGCTTCTCAACCCCGATCTTCAGTTCTCGGGGAACAACGAGGCGGCGTCGGTGAAGCTCGACATCTTCGGCGAGGTCGTCGTCACGCTCGGCACGGTCCCGCAGGGACAGGGTCACGAGACGACCGCCGCGCAGGTCGTCGCCGACATCCTCGGCTGCTCACCGGACCAGGTGAACGTGAGGCGAGGGCACGACACGTGGTTCAACTCGCACGCGGGCTTCTCCGGCACGTACGCGAGCCAGTTCGCGTTCACCGGACTCGGCGCGGTGAAGGGCGCGGCCGAGCTCGTGCGCGGGGAGATGATCCAGCTCGCCGCGGCGGTTCTGCAGGCGCCGCCGGAGGCGATCGAGCTCGCCGACGGGTTCGCGCGCATCAAGGACGGGCCCGAGGAGGCTGCGCTGCCGTTCATGGCGCTCGGCGCGATCATCAACGCGAACAACGCGTTCCTCCCGCCCGAGTTCAACCCGACGCTGAACCATCGCTACGTCTGCCGGCCGTACTTCGGGATGGTCGACACGGAGAAGAAGACCGGCCAGCTGACGCTCACCTACGCGACGCAGATCCACGCCGCAGTCGTCGAGATCGATCCCGACACGGGGGAGGTCGACGTCGTCGACTACGCGGCCGTGGACGACTGTGGCGTCCGGATCAACCCGCAGATCGTCGAGGGCCAGGTGCACGGTGCGACCGCGCATGCGATCGGTGCGGCGCTGCACGAGGAGTTCGTCTACGACGAGGACGGCACGCTCCTCACCGCCAACTTCTACGACTACCACGTGCCGCATGCGTTGGACATGCCGCCGCTGAAGACTGGCGCTATGGAGTCGCCGTCGCCGGTCGCCCCGCTCGGCGCGAAGGGCATGGGCGAAGGCGGCGGGGGCGGGATCCACTGCATCTGCGCGGCGATCCAGGACGCGCTGCGCGCTGCGGGTGGCGCCATCGTCTACGACAGCTGCAACCCAGCGCATAGGGTGTGGTCGATGCTGCAGGACCCGGAAGCCACGCGCGCGAACGTCTCGGTGACCTCGAAGTGATCGTCTCGGGGACGAAGGAGCTGTCGGCCTCGCGCGAGACGGTCTGGAGCGTCATCAACGAGCCGTCCGAGATGGCAAAGCTCATGCCCGGCGTGGAGAGCTTCGAGATCCAGGACGAGAAGCACTGGACGGCGAAGGTCAAGGTGCCGCTGGGGCTCGGCGGTCTCAAGATGACGATGAACTTCGAGAGGCTCGAGGAACGCGAGCCGGAGTTCGCCGAGATGCGTGCGAAGGGCCAGGGCGTCGGTGCGCTCATGGACATGAAGACGTCGTTCACGCTCTCCGAGGCAGGAGCGGGGACGTCGATGGCATGGGAGGCCGACGTCAAGATCGCCGGCCCGGTGGGTGCGATGGGCCAACGAGTTCTGCAGCCGATCGTGAACCAGCAGGTCACCCAGGTGCTCGAGGCGCTCGAGAAGCGCGTCGCCGCGGCGTCCTCCTGACCATGGCTCCACCGTTTCGCGTCGGCGTCATGCAGCTGACGATGGAGCCGCTCGACGAGATGCTCGAGTCGGCGCGTGTCATGGATCGCGCCGGGATGGACACGATCTGGCTCGCGGAGGCGTATCCGTGGTGGCGTAAGCACGGGATGGAGGCACGCTCGTCGACGGTCGTCTCCGCGCTCATGGCTCGGGAGACCGAGCGGCTCACGATCGGCTGGGGAATCATCTCGCCGTTCACGCGTCACCCGGTGCAAGTTGCGATGGATGCAAGAGTCGTGCAGGAGGCCGCCGGGCCAGGTCGCTTCCTGCTCGGCTTCGGGACGTCGAAGATCTTCCTCAACAACATCCGCTCGCAGACCTCCAAGACGCTCGGGCCGATGCGCGACGCGGTGGCGATCGTGCGCGGCGTGCTCGGCGGCGAGCCGTTTCAGTACGACGGCGACACGTGGAGCGCCGACGTGCCGGGTCTGAGCGCCGAGGCACACACTCCGCGCGACGTGCCGCCCGTCTACGTCGCCGCGACCGCGCCGAAGATGCAGGCGCTCGCGGGCGAGATCTCGGACGGGTGCCTCACACCGTCGATCACGACTCCCGCGTTCGTCCGCTACACGTGTGAGAACGTGGCCGCGGACATCGACATCGGCTGCACGGTCGTCGCGTCGATCCACGAGACCGATCGCGATGCCGGACGTGACGGCGCCCGTGAGATCGCGGGCATGTACCTCGCGAACAAGGTGCAGAACATCCAGGGCTCCGCCGACACGCTGCTCGACCTCGCGAACCTCGAGCAGGACGAGATCCGGCCGGTCGCCGAGGCGATGGAGCAAGGCGGCAGGCTCGCAGCGAAGGCGAAGGTGACGGACGCGATCCTCGACAAGTGCAAGCCCATCGCCGGCACGCCCGCGGACTGCATCGCGGCGATCGAGGAGTACCGCGACGCCGGCTGTACGCACGTCATGCTCGAGCTCTGGGGGACCGGCGCCACGATCAGATTCGCCTCTTCGGCGAGAAGGTGCTCCCACACGTCCGTGACTGAGTTCCGCATCGATCAGAATCGGCTCGTCGACTGGGCCTCGCGCGCGATCGGCATCCCGAGCTTCACTGGCTCGGAAGAGGCGATGGCAGAGCTCATGCGCGAGACGTTCCTCGACCTGGGGCTGCAGGTGCAGTGGCAGCAGGTGGAAGACGGCCGCGCCAACGTGCTGGGAACGCGGCCGGGCGCGGGAGGCGGGCCGAGCCTCATGTTCAACGGGCACCTGGATACGTCGTACTCGGGTCGCGAGCCTTGGCTCGGGCACGTCCCCGGCTTCCAGCCGAGCGCGTTCGTCGAGGACGGGCGCCTGTACGGCCTAGGGATCTCGAACATGAAGGGCGCTCTCGCCTGCTACGTGGAGGCGCTGCGCGCGTTGAGCGACGCAGGCGTGCAGCTCCGCGGCGACGTCATGATCGCGGCCGTCTCCGGCGAGATCGAGAAGACGCAGTACGGCGACGCGCAAGGCGCTGAATACCGCGGGTACGCCGCCGGCTCGCGCTACCTCGTGTCACACGGAGGCGTCGCCGACATGTGCATCCTCGGCGAGCCGACCGAGTCGAAGGTCGTGCTCGGCCACTTCGGCTCGCTCTGGCTGCGGATCTCCACGAAAGGCCCCTTCATCCACACTGCATTCAGCGAGGGAAAGCGCGACCAGAACTCGATCGTCCGCATGCAGGACGTGCTCGGTGCGGTGCTCGAGTGGATCCCGAGCTGGGAGGACGATCCGTCGAACTCGTACCGAGACGCCAAGGCGATCGTGAACGTCGGTGCGGTCGAAGGTGGGTTCGGCTGGCGCGTCTCGCGGACGCCCCATCGCACGGATCTCTTCCTGGACGTGCGCGTGCCGCCGACGAAGGAGATGGCAATCGCGCGCTCGCAGGTGCTCGAGCTGGTGCGGGGACTTGCCGACCGCTTCCCCGAGCACGGGATCGAAGGCGAGGTATACGTGACGGCTCCGGGTGCCGAGATCGCCGAAGACCACGCACTGGTCGGCGCGATCGACGCCGCACACGCCGAGGTGTTCGGCGCGCCGCCGGCGCGGGACGTCACGCGCTGGTTCTCCGACGCCTCGGTCCTCACGCGCTACGGGATCGCGACGGTGAACTACGGGACTTCGACTGGGCTACTCGACACCGTGAAGGGCGAGAACCTCGAGATCGACGGGCTCGTGAAGACCGCGGAGGTCTACGCTCGGGCAGCGATGAAGGTCTGCGGAGCCGTGGAATGAGGCCGCTCGACGACTTCCTGCCGCGGTACGAGTTCTCCGAGCGCCACTCGCTTGCGATCGACGCGCCGGCTGGGCGCATCGACGAGGCGCTGCGGACGATTTCGATCCGCGACATCCCGGTTGCGCGGGCGCTCTGGAGGATCCGGCGGCTCGGGCGGCCCTACGGCAACTCGACGAAGCCCTTCGTCGGCGGCGAGCTGCCCGGAGTCGCTCTGGAGGACGTTCCCGGGGAGGGGATCGTCCTCGGTCTCACGGGGCAGTTCTGGCGGCTGCTCGGCGACCGCGATCGCGACAAGCCGAGAACAGCCGCGGAGTTCCTCGAGTTCGCCCGCCCGGACACGTGCAAGGCGGTCATCGACTTCCGCGTCGGCCCGTCGTCGCTCTCGACCGAGACGCGCGTGCACGTCGCCGACCCGGTCGCACGCAGGAAGTTCCGCCTCTACTGGCTCGTCGTGCGTCCGTTCAGCGGGCTGATCCGGATCCTGCTCCTGCGCGCGGCGCGACGGCGAGCGGAGGCTGCGGTGTGAAGCTCGTCACGTTCGACTACGACGAGCGGGTCGGCTTCCTCGACGGCGAGGAGATCGTCGTTCTCGACGTCCCGTCGATGCGGGAGCTCTTCGAGGAGGGCGGCGCCGAGCCGACCGGCGAGCGGGTCGCGCTCGCCGAGACAGAGCTTCGCGCACCGATCGTCCCGAAGAAGTTCTTCCACACGGCCGGCAACTTTCGCGAGCACGAGGAGGAGTCGAAGCAGGTCGGCTGGTCGCACGAGATCGCGCCGTGGATCGTGTTCTTCCAGAACGTCGACGCGATCGTCGGCCCCGACGAGCCCGTCGTCTATCCGGAACACCTCACCGAGGAGCTCGACTACGAGCTCGAGCTCGCAGTGGTGGTTCGTCACGCAGGGTCGTGGTTCCCGCCCGACGACGCGACCGACTACATCGGCGGCTACGTCATCTTCAACGACATCACGGCGCGTGACATCCAGCGCCGCGAGATGCGTTCCGGCGTCTTCAGCTTCTGCAAGGCGATCGACACGTTCTGCCCGCTCGGACCGTGGATCGTGACGCCGGACGAGATCCCGGATCCCCACGACCTCGCCATGGAGCTGCGCGTCAACGGCGAGGTGCGCCAGACGTCGCACTCGAGCCGGATGAGCGTGACGATCCCGGAGATCCTGAGCCACTACTCGGCGCTCGGGTACTCGGCCGGCGACGTGGTGTCGACGGGAACCGTGTCAGGCGTCGCAGGCTTCTCGCCCGACGCGGCGTCGCTGTATCTCAAGCCCGGAGACGTCATGGAGTGCGAGATCGAGCGGATCGGCGTGCTGCGCAATCCCGTGATCTCGTGGGAGGAGGCGCACGGCGAGCCCGCGCCGCCCCGCGTGCGCTGGTGAGCTGGCCGCGCGACGACGCGAAGCTCGAGCGCGTGCGCACGCTCATGGCCGAGCACGAGCTCGAGGCGCTCGTCGTGCGCGCGCCCGACAACGTTCTCTACCTGACGAACTTCTGGGGGATGAAGGGGTACGACGCCTGCGTTTTTCCCCGCGAGGGCGACCCGGTGCTCATCTGCCTCGAGGCGTCGGAGGAGGACGCGGCGCGCATGGCGTGGACGAGCGACGTGCGTCTCTTCAAGGGGTACGACCCGATCGACCCGCGCCCGCCGACCGCCCGTGTGCTCGAGCTTGCACGCGAGGCTGCGAGCGAGTTCGGCCATGTCGGGCTCGAGCTCTCGCTCGGCACGCAGGCGGCGGATCGCATGGTCGGCGAGCCGACGACGTTCACGCGCGACTGGTTCGCGGCGTTCGGCGAGGCTGCAGACGCGACGCCGCTCCTCGCAACCGCTCGCGCGCTCAAGACCGAGCAGGAGATCGAGCGGATGCGCCTCGCGAACGAGATCGCGGCCGCGGCGATGGAGCACTGCAAGCTGATCATCGAGCCGGGTATGACGGAGGCGCAGATCGCGGCGGAGTGGGAGGGGTTCGTTCACGGCGAGGGCACGGGCTGGGAGGGCAAGGTCGAGCTCGCGCTCGGTTTCTCGCTCGTGTGGTCCGGCGCGGGGATCAAGACGTTCACGGCGACGACGTCCCGGCCCGTCGTCGAAGGCGAGCCGACGCTCTTCGAGATCTGGGTGTGTGCGGACGGCTACTGGTGCGACCACACGAAAAACCTGGTCACGGGGGAGCTGACGCCTCGGTACCGCGAGCTCGAGGCCGGCCTCATGGCCGTCTACGACGACGCGATCGCCTTTGCGCAGCCGGGTGCGAGCCTCGCCGAGCTCGACCGTCGCGTTCGCGACGGGATCGACGCTATGGGCTTCCCCGGCCAGCCGTCGCATCCGATCTGTCACGGCGTCGGCGCACGTGCCCACGAACCGCCCTACGCGCACCAGGCGGGCGGGGGCGAGGTCGCCGCCGGCATGGTTCTTGCAATCGAGCCAGGATGCTATATCGAGGGTGGCGGTGGTCTTCGCGTCGAGGACAACTTCCTCGTCACGGATGGCGGTGCCGAGAAGCTCTCGCCGTTTCCGGATGGGATAGTCCGCGCGTGACGCTCGACCGCTCGAAGGTGTGGACCGGCGACCTGAACGCGAAGGCGCTCGAGCCTCAGCCGCGTGTCACCGTCGGTCTGTACGACACGACGCTGCGCGATGGCGAGCAAACGGTGGGAGTCGTACTGACGCCAGAGCAGAAAGTGGAGATTGCAAGCGCGCTCTCGGCGGCTGGTGTCGACCGCATCGAGGCCGGCTTCCCGCGTGTGTCCGCCGACGACGCGCGGGCGATCTCGCTGATCCTCGAAGCGGGCCTCGACGCGGAGATCTGGGGCTTCTCGCGCGCGGTGCGGGCGGACGTGGAGGCGCTCGTCGAGCTCGGCCTTCAGGCGTCGGTGATCGAGAGCCCGATCTCCGACGGGAAGCTGTCCGCGCTCGGCGTCTCGCGCGCGACGATGCTCGAGCGCATCACGGCCGCGGTCTCGTTCGCCGCGGCAGAGGGCATCAGGGTCGCCTTCTTCGGCGTCGACTCGACCCGTGCGGATCTCGAGTTCGTCCGTCAGGTGTACGAGACGGCCGTCCAGGCCGGGGCGCAGGAGGTCGTCGTCGTCGACACGCTCGGCATCGCGACCCCGGAGGCCGCCGCCTTCCTCGTGACGGAGGTCGTCGAGCGGCTCGACCACGAGATACCCGTCCACTGGCACGGCCACGACGACTTCGGGCTCGCGACCGCAGCGGCCGTCGCCGCCGTGCAGGCGGGCGCGACCTGGGTGCAGGGGACGGTGAACGGGATGGGCGAGCGAGCCGGCAACGCCGATCTGGTCGAGATCGCTCTCGCGCTCGAGGCGCTCTACGGCATCCCGACTCGCCTCCGTCTGGACCACGCGCGCACGCTGAGCGCGCTCGTGCAGGAGCTGTCCGGGACGCCGCTCGCGCCCTGGAAGCCCGTCACGGGCGACAACCTCTTCACGCGCGAGTCGGGGGCGGTCGCCGCGCAGTTCCACGACCCGCCGGCCATCGAGCCGTACGCGTCGGAGCTCGTCGGCGCCGAGCGCGGAATCGTTCTCGGCAAGAAGAGCGGGCTCGACTCGATCCGGATCAAGGTCGCCGATCTCGGTCTCGACGTGCCTGAGGAGCGGTTCCCGTCGATCCTCGAGGCCGTGAAGCGCGCGGGCGTGAAGAAGCGAGGTCTCGTCACCGACGCAGAGTTCAGGCGCATCGCTCGGAGAGGAGCAGCCAGTGCCGCACCGTGAGCTCGTCAGTCCGCCGGAGCTGCATCCGGCGCCAGGCTTCGTCGAGATCGAGTGCACCGCGGTGCTTCCGGGCTGAGCGATGCCGATCGCCCGGCAGGAGTTCTTCGAGATCATGGCGTCGTTCCCGTCCGGCGTCGCGATCGTCACGACACTCGACGCGCGCGATGTCCCTCGCGGGCTCACGACAACTGCGGTGTCGAGTGTGTCCGCACACCCGCCGACCATCCTGGTCTGCGTCGATCTCGGATCGCGAACGCTCGAGGCGCTGAGGGCTCGTCGGAGCTTCGTCGTCAACTTCGTGCGCCAGGGCTGCAGTCAGCTCTGCATGCTGTTCGCGTCGAAGGCGGACGACAAGTTCGACCACGTGTCGTGGCACCCGACGGACTCGGGCTTGCCTCTCCTCGACGAGGACGCGATCGCCTGGGTCGAGTGCACGACCGTCCACGAGCTCGAGGTGGGAGACCACGTGATCCTGGTCGCACGCGTGGAATCGGGTGGGGTCGCTGCCGAGTCCGAGTCGCCGCTCATGTACTACCGGCGCTCGTGGGGGGTCTGGTCACCCGTGCACGAGGCGAGCGAGCCCGACCCGGTGGCCGTGCCCGCGATCGAGGTGAGTGCGCGCGATCTTCGCTGGCAAGGCGCGGAGCTGTGACGAGCCGTTGACCCCTCTGCGGGGCGGTGAAATACTCGCCGTATCTGACATGTCACGGGGAGGTCGCGCATGAGGTTCGGGCTGTACACCGAGATCCAGCTCCATCCGGGGAAGTCGCCGGAGCAGATGTACGGGGAAGTCCTCGAGCAGATGGTGAACGCCGACCGGCTCGGCTACGACGTCTACGCGGCGATCGAGCACTTCTTCTTTCCCAAGTTCTCGATCTCGGCCAACCCGACCGCGCTCTTCGCCGCTGCCGCGCAGCGCACGAAGCAGATCCGGTTTCGCACGATGTTGCACGCGCTCCCGTACCACAACCCGACGGTCCTGGCGTCCGCGATCGCCGTGACAGACATCCTCACCGAGGGCCGGTACGAGTTCGGCGTCGGACGGGGCCACGGCTGGATTCCGGAGAAGGCGGGCGTTCCGCTCGACGAGCATGCGCGGCCCCGGTACGAGGAAGCCGTCGACCTGCTCTTCCAGGCGCTCGCGCACGAGCAGTTCGCGCACGAGGGGACGTACTTCAACGTTGCGGGCTCACAAATCGTGCCGTTCCCGACGCGCAAGTTTCAGGTCACTCTCGGAGGGACGTCCGATCGCACCTACGAGCTCGCGGCCGAGAACGGATGGAGCGTCGCCGTTCCGCCGCTCCTGCCGTACGTCGCGCTCGAGAAGCAGCTCGACCTCTACCGAGAACGTTGCGCGGAGCACGGGACGACGCCCGACATCGTCTGGATCCATGCCTGCCATCTCGACGAGGACCGCGACACGGCGATCCGTGAGGCGCGGGACTGGGCCGTCGGCTTCATCCAGGGCAACTGCTCGCCGCTGACCGAGTACGAGAAGCCCTCGACCGAGGGGCTGCTGAAGGCGGACTACGGCTTCTACACGGCCGGGATCATGGAGCAGCTCGCCGAGATCCCGTACGAGCAGCTGATCGAGGAGGACTACATCTGGGTCGGCACGCCTGCGGACATCGTCGAGCGCATCGAGCAGACGCTCGAGATCTGCCCGGGGATCGGGGAGATCGCGATCACCTGCAACGCGGGCGGGATCGAGCATTGGATGGCAATCAAGAACCAGGAGCTGTTCATGTCGCGCGTGGCGTCGCACTTCGGCGCCTCGGCACGCAGCGAGCGGGTGGCGGCGACTGCGTGATCGAACGGGTCTGCATCGTCGGCGCGGGTGTCATCGGGAGCCTCTTCGCGGGTCATCTGGCGCGCGTGTGCGAGGTGTCCGTGCTCACGCGACGGCGCGAGCACGCGGACGCGCTGAACGAGCACGGCTTGCACGTGAGCGGCAGGACCGTATACCAGGCGGCCGTCACCGCGACCGACGATCCCGACGCGCTGCACCCGTTCGACGTTGCCATCGTCGCGACCAAGGCCGCGGGCCTCGAATCGGCCGTCCGGCAGCTCGCGGGCCGCTTCCCCGACGCCACCGTCGTCACGGTCCTGAACGGCATCGGCGCCGAGCAGGTCGTCCGCTCCCATGGCGACTGGTCGATCGTCTCGGGCGTGACGTTCATGAGCGGAACGCGCCACTCGGACACGCACGTCGAGTACATCCTCGACACGGAGACCTGGCTCGGACCGTACGAAGACACGCCGTTCGCGGTCGTCCAGGACATCGCCGAGACCATGGTCGCCTCGGGTCTGAAGGCCGAGGCGCTCCCGGATCTGCGTCCAGCGCAGTGGTCGAAGCTGATCTTCAACGCATCGGTGAACGCGACCGCTGCGCTTACGGGGCTTCCGCACGACTTCCACTTCGCGCAGGAGGCGGAGCCGGGCGATCTCGGGCACCTCGTCCACGGGCTCGTCGACGAGGGGAAGGCCGTGGCGGCCGCAGCCGGGATCGAGCTCCACGACGACCCGTGGGAGATGAACGTCCTCGCGACGCAACGTGGCTCCGCGCACTACCCGTCGATGCTCGAGGATGTCGACGCACACCGTCAGACGGAGATCGAGCTCATCACCGGCTCGCTCGTACGTGAAGCGGGGAAACGAACCGTTCCCGTGCCATTGCACGCATTGCTCTACGCGCTCGTCAAAGGCAAGGAAGCATCGTGGCAGGTATCACCGACAGGAGGGCAGACATGAAGAAGGTATGGAGAGCGACGCTCGCTCTGCTGGCCGTGGCGGTCGCAGCGATCGCCGTGGTCGGCGGCGGAACGGCCGCGTCGGAGCAGGCGACGACCGTGACGATCGGCTGGGCGTACGACGGCGTGGGTGCGATGGCGCCGTTCGACGGGCCGGCTCTCGCGGCCGCGAAGACACGCATCGCCCAGGTCAACAAGGCGAACGCGATCAAGCTCCGGCTGATCACCTGCAACACGCAGAACAACAAGCCCGCCATCGCGAAGGCATGTGCTTCGAAGCTGCTGAGCCAGGGCGCCGACATCATCATGACCACCTGCGACGTCGACTTCGCGGCACCCGTCGTGCAATCGTCGATCAACGCGGGCAAGCTCACGGTGGCGGCGTGCATCGGCACCGACCAGATGGGCCCGAAGCGCTTCGGTGCCAAGGGACGCCTTGCGTTCTCCTACGGCAACGTCGCGCAGGACGAGGGCTCGGCGATGGCGGAGTACGCGTGGAAGCGTGGCTGGAGGACGGCATCGCTCGCGACCGATACGGTCATCGTCTACTTCCGCAACGTCGTGCAGGCGTTCAAGGCGCGCTTCACACAACTCGGCGGGAAGATCGCCGCAGAAGAGACGTACCAGTCGCTCGGCGGCAACCCCGCGTCGTGGCAGAGCACGGTGACGCGGCTGAACGGCGAGGACGCGGACGTCATCGTCACCGTGACGGCTGCAGCGTTCGGCGCCCAGGTGCCGATCATCAGCGGCCTGCGGACGCTGGGCAACAACACGCCGATCCTGAACTCGTGGGCCGGCGACGGGAACTACTGGTACACGCCGGAGCCGAAGGTCTCGAACTACTACTACGTGACCTTCGCGTCGGCGTTCGGCAACGATCCCGTCGCGGCAGTGAACGCAATGGCAAAGCGGAATGCCGCAGCCATCGCCAAGGCGGGTAGCACCGGCGGCTTCATCACGGGCCCGGCTGCGATCGACGGGATCCTGACCGCGTTGAAGCGAACGGGCGGCAACACGAACGGCGCCGCCCTCGCCGCGCAGATGGAGAAGTTCAAGAACGTCCCGACGCTCTCGGGGCTCGTGAGCTTCTCGAAGACGCTGCACACGGTGTTCGGACGGCAGTACCGCGTCATCCGTGTGACGAACAACACCCCGAGGGTCGTCGGGACGATCAAGGCCAAGGTCGTCCCGAAGATCTAGTTGCCGGAGAAACACCCTGATGAGAAGCGGCGGCCCGGAGCATCGCTCCGGGCCGCCGCCGTCTCGCGCGCCTTCGACGGCGTGCAGGCGCTTCGCGGCGTGACGCTCGAGCTGCACCGACACGAGGTCGTCGGCCTCATCGGCCCGAACGGCGCCGGGAAGTCGACGCTCGTGAACGTCCTCACCGGCTTCGACTTCCCGGACGAGGGTGCCGTGGAGCTCGAAGGGCGCGACGTCACGCGCTGGCGGCCGCACCGGCGTGGGCGGGCCGGACTCTCGCGAACCTTCCAGCACAGCCGCTCGTTCCGCGGGCTCTCCGTGCGCGAGAACGTCGAGGTCGCGGCGCTCGGCGTGGGAGCGTCGCCCCGGGACGCTCGTCGGCGCGCCGGTGCGCTGCTCGAGTCGCTCCAGCTGGAGCCCTACGCGGAGTCGCCTGCAGGCTCGCTCCCGCACGGTGACGAGCGCAGGCTGGGGGTCGCACGCGCGCTCGCGACGGAGCCCCGCTTCCTCCTCATGGACGAGCCGGCGGCCGGCCTTCCCGAAGCGGAGGTGCCGGCGTTCGCGGAGGTCGTGCGGTCCGTGCGAGACGACCACGACGCAGGCGTGCTCCTCATCGATCACAACATGGCGCTGATCATGGACGTGTGCGACCGCATCCAGGTGCTCGACCAGGGGACGACGCTGGCCGAGGGCTCGCCGAGCGAGATCCGCGCCAACATCGACGTCGCCGCTGCCTATCTCGGCGAGTCGGCGGTCGTCGAATGACGAGCAAGCTCGAGCTCGTCGATCTCGAGGTCGCCTACGGCAGTGTCTCCGCCGTTCGGGGGCTCTCGCTCACGGTGGAACCGGGTGAGATCGTCGGTCTCATCGGCCCGAACGGCGCCGGTAAGTCGACGACGCTGCACGCGATCATGGGCTTGATCCCGGCGCAGGCGGGAGAGATCCGCTTCGGGGACAGATCGCTTCGGCGGCGCAGTCCCGAGTCCATCGCGCGGAGCGGCGTCGCGCTCGTCCCCGAGGGCCGCCGGCTCTTCGCCGAGCTGAGCGTGGAGGAGAACCTCAGGCTCGGGCTCGCCGCCCGCGCTCGGTCGGAGGGCGCGGCCGAGGATCTCGCCGAGGTCTTCGAGCTCTTTCCGGTGTGCGAGGAGTTCCGGCATCGCCAGGCCGGGGCGCTGTCGGGCGGGCAGCAGCAGCAGGTCGCGATCGCGCGCGCGCTCGTGGCGAAGCCGTCGATCCTGCTCCTCGACGAGCCGTCACTCGGGCTCGCGCCGACGATCGTCGACCTCGTCTTCTCGACCCTGCGGACCATCGCGGAGCGCGGCATCGGCGTGCTCCTCGTCGAGCAGCGCGCGCAGCGCACGGTCGCGCTCGCTGCGCGGACGCATGTCCTCGCCAATGGAGAGCTGCGCCTGACGCTGACGCCCGATGACGCCGCCGACACGGATCGCATGGTCGCTGCCTATCTCTCATGATCGCGAGCGGCCTCACCGACTTCCTCCGCGACGCCGTCGATCTCCAGGTGCAGGTCGACGCGATCGGGCTCGGCGCGATCTTCGCCCTGATGGCCGTCGGGATCGGGCTCGTCTTCGGCGTCATGCGCCTCGTCAACTTCGCCTACGGGCAGCTGATCATGGCCGGGGCGTTCGCCATCGCGTTCGCATCGGATCGCGACTGGCCGGTCGGCGTCGGGATCGCGCTCTGCTTCGCCGTCGTTCTCGCGCTCTCTCTCGCGATGGAGCGCGTCGTCTTCCGCCCGCTCCGTGGCCAGTCGGCGGCGGTCATGCTCATCGCGACCTTCGCGGTCGCCTTCCTGCTCCAGTCGATCGCGCTGCTGTGGTTCGGGCCGCTCGGCAAGACGGCGTCGTCGCTCGTCCAGCTCAATCGGCCCGGTCGAGATCGGCGGCGTCGACATCCGGAAGATCACGATCGTCACGATCGTCACGGCGGCGGTGTGCCTTCTCCTGCTCGTCGCCCTGCTGAACCGCACGTCGATCGGCCTGCACATGCGTGCGGCCGCGATCGACTCGCAGACCGCGCGACTGCTCGGGGTGCGCGCGAACCTCGTCAGCACGGTTTCGGTGCTGATCGCGGGAGCGCTGGCCGCGGTGGTCGCGGTGATGCTCACCGTCCAGTTCCCGACGGTGACCCCGACCTTCGCGCTGCAGGAGACGATCCTCGTGCTCGCGGGCGTCGTCGTCGGCGGCATGTCGCGGCTCCTCTCGGCGACGCTCGGCGGCTTCCTCATCGGCTACGTGTCGGGTCTGCTGGGCGGCGCGCTGCCGTCGGCCCAGAGCCAGTACCTGCCGTCCTTCATCTTCGGCCTCGTCATCCTCGTCCTGCTCTTGCGTCCGGACGGGCTCTTCACGCGGGGCCGCGGGCTCGTGGAGCGCGTATGAGGACGCGCCGCGCCGCCGTCCAGCTCCTCGCGCCTGCCGGGCTCGTCGTCGCGGCGGGCATCCTCGGCAGCTTCGTCTCGCAGGCGACCGAGATCTACTTCGTCACCGCGCTCATCTCCGTCTCGACGGTGGTCGCGATCTACGTGTTCGTCGGGAACTCGGGCGTGCTCTCGTTCGGGCACATCAGCTTTTTCGCGGTGGGTGTCTGGGCCGCCGGCGTGCTCACGATTCCCGAGGCCGAGAAGCCGGCGACGATGCCGTACCTCTTCGACTTCCTCGGCTCGACGACGGTGGGGAACGTGCCGTCACTCCTCATCGCCGCGGCCGTCGGAGGCGCCTTCGCCCTCCTCGTCGGGCTTCCGCTCATGCGCCTGTCGGGGCTCGCAGCGGGCATCGCGACGTTCGCGGTGCTCGGGATCACCAACAACATCCTGCGCTACTACGAGAAGATCGGGCCCGGCCTGAACACCTTCTCCTCCGTGCCGGAGACGACTGACCTACTGCAGGCGACCGTCGGTGCGGTGCTCGTGATCGTCGCCGCCTTCGCCTACCAGCGAAGCCGCCTCGGGCGTCAGTTGCGCGCGACGCGCGAGGATCCCGCCGCCGCTCGCGCTGTCGGCGTCTCGATCTACCGCCAACGGCTCGCCGCGTTCGCGTTGTCCGGGTTCCTCGCCGGCTTCGCGGGCGGCCTGTACATCCACTTCATCCCGATCAACGTCGACGCGGTCTACCTCGACCTGACGTTCATCACCCTCGCGATGCTCGTGATCGGCGGGACGACGAGCCTCTGGGGGGCGGTCGTGGGCGCGCTCTTCGTCAGCGCGCTCGACTCGGTGCTCGCGGAGATGGAGGACGGGATGACGCTGCTCGGGCGCACGATCGACCTGCCGTCGGGCTCGCGGATCGTCGTCGTGAGCGCGGTCATGGCGCTCGTGCTGATTCTGAGGCCGGGAGGGCTCACCGGCGGGCGCGAGTTCTCGCTGCCGAAGCTGCGTCCGGCGGTGGCGAAGTGAAGGTCTGCGTGGTCGGTTGCGGCGCGGTCGGGTCGCTCTTCGCCGCGAACCTCGCGCAGCTCGCCGACGTCGAGGTGTGGGCCTACGACGTCTCGCAGGCGCACGTCGACGCGATCAACGCGAACGGGCTCAGGCTGACGGGGGCGGGCAACGTGCTCGGCCGCCCCCGTGCGACGACCGACGCAGCCGAGCTGCCCGAATGCGACTTCGGAATCGTCGCGACGAAGGCGATGCATACGGAAGGGGCGATCGAGGCCACGGCACACGCGTTCGCAGACGGCGCGGTCGCGACCGTGCAGAACGGCGTGGGCAACGAGGAGGTCGTCGCCGCACACGTCGCGCGCGTCATCCGCGGAACGACGTTCCCGGCCGGGAAGGTCCTCGAGCCCGGCGTCGTGCAGTGGGACGTGAAGGGTGAGACGACGCTCGGCCCGTTCGAGCCGAAGCCGGCCGGCGCGGGCGAGATCGCGCAACTTGCGGATGCGTGCACGCGCGGCGGGATGCCTGCGTCGGCCGTCCCCGACGCGCGACCCGCGCAGTGGCGCAAGGTCATCTTCAACGCTTCGACGAATCCCATCGGCGCGCTTACAGGACTCACGCACGGTCGCGTCTGCGAGCGACCCGACCTGCGCGCGATCGTGAGCGCGCTCGTGGACGAGGGCAAGGCCGTCGCGACCGCGCAGGGGATCGTGCTCGACGCCGATCCCGAAGACCTCATCGATCACGCCGCGAAGCCGGACGTCGCGTACGACCACAAGGCGAGCATGCTCCAGGACGTCGAGGCCCGGCGGGCGACCGAGATCGACTTCCTGAACGGCGGCATCGCGCGGTTCGGCCGAGAGCTCGGCGTGGCGACCCCGCTCAACGACGCCATCACTCGACTCGTCAAGGGACTGGAGGCCTCATGGGTACACGGCTGAGCGCCGAGCTGGAGCGGCGGCACACGAACGTCCGCGCCGCGATGGGTGCGCACGACCTCGACGCGCTGATCGTCTCCGGCAGCGAGTACTCGGGATTCGAGGGCGCTGTGACGTACATGTCCGGCTTCCAGATCGTGCATCGCTACGCGTACGTCGTGCTGCCGGCGGACGGCGACGCGCAGGTCGTCTTCCCGTCCGAGGCGCGCTACGTGGGCGAGCACGGGACGTCGGAGCTCGAACAGGTCTTCCACGACCGGCCCGGCGAGCACATCGCGTCGACGGCTCGTGACGCAGGGTGGCGGCGCGTAGGCGTCTTCGGGCTCGACTTCATCATGGCCGTGCGCGACTACCGCGCTCTCGACGGGCTCGACCTCGTCCCTTTCGACGTCGAGTTCGACCACGCCCGGGCGGTGAAGAGCGACGCCGAGCTCGAGTCCGTGCGCGACTCGGTTCGCATCAACGAGCGTGGCTTCGAGATCTTCCTCGAGGCGTACGCGCCCGGGAAGACGGCGGCCGAGGTCATGGCCGCCGCGGAGGAGTGGTTCGTGGCCGAGGGCTGCGGGCGACTCACGATGAACATGGTGCTCACCGGCACCGACGCGTTCGCGCGGCCGGAGTTCAAGATCGCGCGGCGCGAAGAGGTTCTCGGCGACTTCCTGCTCCCGTCGCTCGAGGTCGCCGGGCCGGGGATGCACTGGGTCGAGGTCTCGCGCGCGATCGCCGCGCGCGACGCGGCGCTCTCCGACGACACGGAGCGGATGCTCGAGGCGTATCTCGAGTACGACGACGCGGCGCGCGGGGCGATGCGTCCCGGGGCGAGCTGTCACGACGTCCACCGCGCCGTCTCCGCCGGGTTCACGCAGCGCGGCTACCACCTCGGCCACGTCACCGGGCACTCGATCGGGATGACGATGATCGAGTTCCCGAAAGTGGGGGAGGGCGTCGAGACCGAGCTCGCCGAGAACATGGTCTTCTCGATGCACCCGCACGCGATCGCTCCGAACGGCGAGGACTGCCTGTACATGCAGGACACCTGGCTCGTCACCGGTGACGGCGGTGTTTCGCTCTCGAACCTCCCACTGCAGGTCTTTCGTGGCCAGGTTTGACGGCGCCGCGCCGGCCGTTGATGGAAAACGCGACCGCAGCCGCAAGGCTGCGCTTCAGGGATCTTCGCGGTCGGAATCTGCACTCGCAGATTCCGACCTGCGGACAACATGTCGTAGAATCCGACCGTGAGCTGGCCGTGGCTCCTGTTGCTCGTCCTCGCGGCTGCCCTGGCAGTCGCGGTCGAGAAGCCGCGTCTAGAGGCGCGCTTCGGCGCCGCGGCGCGCCGAGACCGGGACCGCCAGAAGCGCAAGAAGCAGCTCCGGGTCGTCGCTCCTGACGACGAGAACGAGGAGTTCATCCGCTCCGTCCAGCGTGACCTCGACGCGCTCCCGACGATCGAGGAGCGCGACAGAAGGACCTGAGTTTCCCCGCAGATCACGACTCCGCTCGCGCGGAGTCGTGATCGCGAAGATCCCTGAAGCCGTCCGCTTCGCGGCCGGGTCGCTTCGATGGTCGGCGCACGACCGCGCCGGTTCGTCGCTAGCGAACGCGGAACGTGAACGTGGCCGTGCGCGTGTTGGGGAGGATGCGCGCGACGTTCTCGGTGTTCTTCGACTCCTGGTAATCGGACACCCGCAGGCGGAGTCGGTGCGTCCCGGCCGACAGGCCGCCCGTCGAGATCGAGAGCACGCCGCCGCGGAGGGTTCCGCTCCTGGACGAGCCGTCTACGACGATCCCGATCGACTCGGGGTACACGCCGGCGCCAGCATCCGTCGCCGACACGAGGACGGGCTCACCGGCGGACGACGCTCGGCGTACGGAGCCGTAGGACGGGTGGCATCACGTCGTTGACCCAGTAGCGGAACGTGAACGCACCCGCGCCGCCGCGGGCTGCGCTGTCGAAGACGACGGCGTACTCGCCCGGCAGTGGTGAGAGCACGCCGGCCGCGAGCACGGACTCGTGGAAGTCGTCCATGTACGGATTCCGGTTGACCGGCAGACCGGCGTAGCCCGTGAGGCGGTTCTCGTCGAGCGTCGCCACCATCCGCGGCTCTACGCGACTGCGCCGTTGCGTGATGACGACGCCTGCGTTGGCGACGCGCTTCACGATGCGGAACCGGAACACGCGCTCCGGACCGCGCAGCGTCGTCGTGACGCCGATGCCGCTCGGCGCCTCGGGATAGCGGTAACGCGAGACGAGGGCGGGCCGCGAGGCCGTGGTGCTCCGGTAGACGCCGGGCCGGAGGAGCGTCCCGACTCGATGCCTGGCGAGCGCGGATGCCGAGACGCGTCCCCACAGCGGAATTCTCCTGACCTCGCCGCCGCGGCGGAGCTCGACGTAGGCATCGACGTCGCCTGCCGTCGCGCCTGCGGCCGCCGACAGAGCGACGCTCAGCGGCCCGGGCACGCTCGCAGTCGGTGGGGCGACAACCCGGACGCCGCGGGGCTTGGCTCGCGTCACGATCTCGACCTTCCAGGCGCCGGCTCCACTGCCGGCATCCTCGAGTACGAGAGCCCTCGTCGACGTTCGTCCGCGCTCGAGCAGCCCGAAGGAGAGCGCCGTGGGCCGGGCGAAGAGCAGCGGCTGATCTGCCCGCACCAGTGCGACGACGCCTCCGCCCTGGAACCGCGGGCCCGCGCTGCGGTTGCGCGCCTCGAGCGCGTCGACACCCGATTGCACGAGCGCGGACTTGACCTGCTCCGCCGACCAGGAGGGATGACGCTGGCGGAGGAGCGCGGCGGATCCGGCGATGTGAGGAGCCGCCATGCTCGTGCCCGAGAATTCCGACCAGCCGCCTCCCGGGACGGACGAGAGCACGTTGACGCCAGGTGCGGCGACGTCGGGCTTCAGTCTCAGCGAGATCGTCGTCGGGCCCACGGACGAGAACTCGGCATGTGTCCTCGTCGTCGGGCTGCCGCCGATTTCCACGGCCGCGACCGCGATGGCTCCTTCGGCGTTCGCGGGCGACGAGACGGAGCCTGCGCCGAAGTCGTTGTAGTCGTTTCCTGCGGCGACCACCGACACCACGCCGGCTGCGGCTGCCGCATCGAGCGCGCGCGCGACGATGTCGCGGCTAGGCTCGATCTCCGGCTCGCCGCCCGAGAAGTTGATCACGTCCATCCCGTCGGCGACGGCGGCCTCGATCGCCGCCACGATCGCAGGCGAGTTCGCGTTGGGGCTCAGCCCGGAGTCCGTCTCGACGAACACCTTGTAGTTCCCGAGGTATGCGCGTGGCGCGACGCCCGAGACCCGCCGGCCGCCTCCTGCCGGGGTGTCCGCATTTCCGGCGGCGATCCCTGCGACGTGCGTGCCGTGGCTCGAGTCGTCGTCCGAGAACGCAACGCGCGCGCTCGCGGCGGTCGCGCTCTTCGGCGCGAAGACCCGCGCGACGATCACCTTCGCCGTCGTGAAGCGCTCCTGGCCCTTCGGAAATCCGGCCGGCATCGCGTAGCCAGTCGGGTCGAAGAAGGGATGGCCGGCGTCGATCCCCGAGTCGATGATCCCGATCTTCACACCCTGCCCCGCAGTGTCGAGCGTTTGGCCCCACAGGGCGGGGGCGCCGATCTGCTGCGGTGTCGCGGACAATTGCGGCGCGTAGCTCCCTGCGGGGAGAACGTCGCGAACACCGGGCAGGGTGCGCAGTCGTGGGAGCTCGGAGCTCGGGAGGGAGAGCGAGAAGCCGTTGGCGACGAGCCGGTAGCGCCAGCCGATCTCGGCGGCCGGGAGTCGGGCAGCCAGCTCCTGCCGGAACACCCGCTGCTCGCCCGCGATCGCCGCCTGGCTGCCCGGTGCCCGCGCCAGCGGCGGCGACTCGAGCAGCACGACGACCTCCGCGTGCTCCACCGGCATCGGTGGTCCACCCACCGCGAGCAGAACGGCGACCAGCACGACAGTCAGCGACGCGATTCGTGTCATCGGAGACTGAGACGACCCGAAGCTAGAATCGGTCGGCCGCGCGGATGTGGCGGAATTGGTAGACGCGCACGGTTCAGGTCCGTGTGCCCGTAAGGGCGTGGAGGTTCAAGTCCTCTCATCCGCATCCGGGTCCCCGGCCGCGGCCGGCTCCCGCCGGGCGGAGCCCGGCTCCGCCGTCCGCTCGCCGCGCTGACGGCCACTCCGGTCGGGGCCCCGTGCTCAGCACTGTGGCCCCGCCCTGCGTGACCGCAGCGCGACGCCGGGAACGCCGGATGAGCCGTGCAGTCGCATCCTGGAATTGTGGCGACTGCAGGCCGGCTCCGGGCGGATCCCCCGTTCGAGGGACGTCACTCGACTCAGGGACGACGACGACCACAGGGTGGACGCGCTCGTTCTCCGCGTTGCTCTTGCCGTGCTCGTCGTCGCCCTCGCGAGCTGGCTTGCGCTCTCCATCGCGATCGTGGTCGGACGCCTTCGCTACGACCGCGCACGTCGTGAGCACCTGCGGGCCGCTGAGCGAACGTGCCGCGCAGCGCCTCGTTCGGCGCGCGCGAGGGCGTCCGCGGAGCGAGTGGGGGCGATGGCGTCGTGTGCGGGCGCTGCAGCGCCTCGAGCAAGCGCACCATCCTGCGGTGCCACGCCTCATCAAGCCCGTGCTCGCCGACTCGGACCCGATGATCGCGGCCGCTGCGATCCGCACGCTCGGGGACATCGGCGACGCGTGGGCGATCGATCTCCTTCTCGACGTGCTTCGACGCGGCCACAGTCAGCACTCGCGGATCGCCGCCGAGCTCGAGCGGCTTGCTCCGGCGCCTGGCCCCAAGCTCCTCCCGTTGCTCCACGACTGGAACCCCAGCGCCCGCTTCTGGGGTGCGACGTTGCTTCGACCGTATCCCGAGCTGGGTGATGAGAATCTCATCCCGCTCACGTGGGACTCCGACCCCAACGTGCGTGCTGCGGCCGTCGAGACGCTTGGAACTCGAAGTGGAGCGGCGGTCGGCACCGCAGTTACCGCTCGACTCGACGACAGCGAGTGGTTCGTCCGTGTCCACGCCGCGCGAGCCGCGGGGCATGTGGTCGGAGCCGACGCTGCGCCGAGCATCGTTCGACTCCTCGCCGACGAGCGCTGGTGGGTGCGAACCGCCGCCAAGGACGCGCTTCGTGGGATGGGCGCGGACGCCGTTCCGTCGCTGCTGTCGATCCTCGCTCACGACGACCCCTTCGCGCGGAATGGAGCGGCGGAGGTGCTGCAGGACATCGGCTTCGTCGATTTCCTCGCCCTCGACAACCCGCGTGGTCCGCTCCTCGAGCGAATCTACGAGGCCGGCGGCGAGCGCTACCGCCTCGCCGCCGAGGAACGCGCCGCCGCGGTTGTCCAGGATGAGGACGTGCGAGCGGCATGACGACCGCGCTCACCTTCGTCGTCCTGGCGTGCTTCGCCTACCTGCTGCTGGTCAATCTCATCGCGGTCGTGTTCCTCGTCATCGGTGCCTTCGAGAATGCCGTCCGCAAGCATGACGCGGAGAGCAACGACTTCGCGACGCTCGAGTCGTCGCGCTTCACCATTCCGGTGAGCGTCATCGTCGCCGCGTACGACGAGGAGGTCGTGATCGAGTCGGCCATCGAGTCGTTGCTCGCATTCGACTATCCGGAGTTCGAGGTCGTCGTGGTCAACGACGGATCCTCGGACGAGACGCTCGAGCGAATACGTGAGGCCTTCGGCCTCGTTCCATACGAGATGTTCGTCCGCCGGATCTTCGCCACGCAGCCCGTGCGCGGCATCTACCGCAGCGCGCAGCACGCCAACCTCGTCGTCATCGACAAGGAGAACGGCGGCAAGGCGGACTCGTGGAACGCGGCGCTGAACGTCGCGCGCTATCGGTACGTCTGTGGCGTCGACGCGGACACCGTCTTCGACCCGAAGGCGCTGCTCATGGCGATGCGCGTGGCGACCAACGACCCGGCGCGGATCGTCGGCGTGACGAGTCAGATCACGACTGCACCCGACCCCGCACATGTGCTCTCCACGCCGGTCGGCTCACGGCGTGTCGACGGCGGCCTGCTCGGGCTCTACCAGCACCTCGACTTCGTCCGCGCGTTTCTCAACAACCGTCTGGCGTGGTCGAGGCTCGGCTTCATGCTGTGCTCGCCGGGTGGGTTCCAGATCTGGCGCCGCGACGTGCTCGAGGAGGTCGGCGGCTACTCGACCTCGTTCACGTGCGAGGACATCGAGCTCACGTTCCGCATCCACGAGCTGTTTCGGCGCGAGGGCCGCGACTACGAGATCCGCTGTCTGCCGGACAGCGTGGGCGTGACCGAGGGGCCCGACGACGTCGCGAAGCTCGTGTCGCAGCGCGAGCGCTGGCAGCGCGTCATCAACGAGACCGTCTTCCACTACCGGCGGATGTGGTTCAACCCGCGATATGGCTCGGTCGGCATGGTGGGCGCGCCCTTCTACCTGCTGACGGAGGTTCTTTCGCCTGCGATCGAGCTGCTCGCGCTCGCATCGCTTGCGGCAGCCGTCTTCCTGGGGATCTTCGATCTCGAGGTGTTCCTCGTGGTCGTCGCGGCGATGGCCTTCGTCAACGCGGCACTCACCGCGGGTGCGATCCTTCTCGACGACCTGCAGTCACGGCTCTATCGCGTGCGTGACCTCGCGCGGCTCCTGTTCTGGGCGCCGTTCGACATGCTGTTCTACCGCCCGATCATCGCCTGGGCGCGATTCAAGGGCTCGTGGCGGTTCCTCCGCGGCGACAAGGCCTGGCACAAGTTCGAGCGGAACGTCCGCGCGGCTTGATCAGAGGGCGGCGAGCACGTCGTCGGCGTGGTCTGCGGGCTTCACCTTCCGCATGACCTTCGCGACGTTGCCGTCCGCGTCGATCACGAACGTCGAGCGCTCCATGCCCATGTACGTCTTGCCGTACATCCTCTTCTCGACCCACGTGCCGTAGAGCTCGGCGACCTCGTGCGCCTCGTCGGAGAGGAGCGTGAACGGCAGGCCGTACTTCTCGCGGAATTTCACGTGCTTGCGCGGGCTGTCCGGACTCACGCCGAGGACGACCGCGCCCTTGCGCTGGAGCTCCGTCCAGACGTCGCGGATCCCGCACGCCTGCGCCGTGCAGCCCGGCGTGTCGTCCTTGGGATAGAAGTAGAGGACGACGGGCTGCCCTCGAAGGCTCGGAGAGGCTGACGTCTTCACCAGCGTCGCTCGTCAGCGTGAAGTCGGGCGCGGGCTTTCCTTCTTCGACCACGCAGCGAGCCTACGCCCCGGTCAACCGGTCGTAGTAGGCGCTCGCGATCTCCAGAGCCTGCTCTTCGGATACGGACCCTGGGCGGCCCAAGCAGATCCACGGTGTAAACGGACGCGCCGTTGACGAATGCCACCAGGTAGCTCTCGAAGGGCTGTTCGTCGGTGGTCCCGACCCTCTCGATGTCGTCGGCCGTAGCGATCCGGCGGACGCCGCGCGCATCCGGAATGTCAGCTACGTCGAAGGTGCTTATCTGCGTGGCGCAGCTCATGGGGCATGGCTTCTTCGAGTCCGTTTCGAGCCAGTCGAGTGCGCTGGTCGCTCCCTCTTCCGACTCGAGCTCGATGAACGAACTGACGACATGGGTGCGATTCTCCGGGCGTGTGTACCTCGCCGTAGAAACGTGTGTCTACGCCAGCGCTCTTGAAGCCGGCCTCCTCGAAAGACCTCGGTCATCTCTTCGTCGTCCGGATCGAATCGAAGCGTCGCTCAGTGATCGCGATGACCTCGTCGAAGTCCACGGTCGTCTGCCGCGTCTCGTCGGGATCAGGCTTCGAGCCGGGCGCTTCTTCGGCCGTGACGAATCGCTGCGCGAGCGGGACGGTGGTGTGGCCGCCTCGTCATCACCACCGCCGCACGCGACGAGCGCGACCACCGTCACAGCCACAACGAGTGAGATGCCCAAGCGCACCGGACGCGATCCTACGAAGTCCGCCAGCGGTTCACAAGCCAGCGAGCGGGCGCGTGCGTCCTGCGTCAGTCGTTCACGCCGGGATAGGACGGCGTCCCGGTGACATCCAGCTGCGCCGCCGTGTAGGCCCGCTCGGGCCGCGGGAACTCGTCCGTACTCAGACGTTCCTCGGAGTTCGAGTGGAGGTAGCAGACGATGACGTAGCGGCCGGCCGAGGTGTCGACGGGCAAAGACGTGCTGCTCGAGGGCTCGACGTCGGTGCCGGCGACCCAGCTCTCGAGCGGGGGCGGTACGTCCGGGACGGTTCGGCTTCGCGCGAGTCGCCGCGCGGTCAACCTCTCGTGGAACAACTCGACGTCCTCGATCGTCGCGGTATCGCCGAGTGCCACCAGCCCGAACGACGCAAACCGAAACGTGCGGTTCTCGACCTCGATCGAGAACCTCCCCGCGGCGGCGGTCGTGTCGCCTCGATACGTGCAGTCGTCGTCGGTCAGCGTCGCCTGCATCGGACCGCCACTGCCACCACAGGACGCGAGTGTCGAGACGGCGATGAATGCCAGAAGCGCAGCCGTCACGCGAGTGCCCCGCGTCATGAAACGAGCGTAACGCGCTCGCTAGGGTGGCGCGATGCTCGCTCTGCACGTCGCGCTCGGGGTCGCGGTCATCGTCGTCTGTGTCGCGTCCGCCGTGCTCGGCTTCGTCGCGTACCGGCGCCGCGGGAGTGGAGGCGCGTTCGTCTCGCACGCACTCGTCCTCGCGCAGACGCTGCTCATCGCGCAGGCGGCGATCGGGCTCCTGCTCCTGTCCGACGGCCGGCGGGCTCCCGAGAAGCTCCACTACACGTACGGCGCGCTCGCTCTCGGCCTGGCGCTGACGCCGTGGTTCTACGCGCCGGGAGTCGGCCCCAAGCGGCTGCTGTGGTTCGCCGTGACGACGCTCGTCGCCGGCGCGCTCGCCGTTCGCGCTTTCATGTCGGGGTCATGAGGCGTCTCTGGGATCGCATCCCGCCGCTGGCACGCGGGGTCGGGATCGTCGCGGTCATCGCGCTGGTCGTCGTCGTGCTCTCGCTCGAGGCCGTCGTCGCGACGGTCGGCGGAATCCTGCAGATCGCGTTCTTCCTGGCGATCGCACTCTTCCTGTTTCTCGTCTGGAGGGAGCGTCGCGGCGACCTCGAGGCGTGGGCCGACTGGAATCGGAAGCTGTTCTACGCCGCCGTCGTTCTCGCGGTGGTGGCGATCGGGCTGATGATCGGCTACGGGCTACCCGCGAGCCGCGACGCGTTCGCACTCGTCGTCGTGATCGGCGCGTGCGTGTACGTCATCGTCCGCGTCTGGCGCATGGAGCACCGCTACTAGGGCGAGGCAAGCCTCGCCCTACGGCAGCCGGAAGCCCGGACCCTGGCGCACGGTTGCCGGCGCAGGGTTCACCGGGTGGATCAGTCGGATCGTGTAGCGGTACGTCCCCGCCCTGAGACGGCGCGAGCCGAGGTCTGCTCGCACGAGCTCGCCGACCTCGGCGGAGCCCTTTCGTGCGAGCTTCGTCGAGTGCGTCACGGCGTTCTCGAGGCGCACCCAGTAGCGGCAGTCGAGGTCGCAGCGGAAGCTCGTGCGGTAGACACCGCGCTTCGCGGCCGAGCGGGTACCGAACCGGAGGTACGACGGGCGCACCGGCAGCTCGACGCCGGGGCAGCGCGTGATCGAGCCGCCGGTCGTGCGGTCGAGCGACTCGGTCACGCGAGGCTTGCTCGTCTTCGGCGTCCCGTCCGTGTAGTGGATCCCCGACTGCCAGCCGGGGCGCGCGCGCTCGTCGCGTGCGAGGAACAGCAGGACGCCGTCGACCGTCGGCTGGCAGAAGGCGAGCGCGAGCGCCTGCTCGTAGTACGCGGCCTGCGTCGTCTCGTTCACGGGACGCGTCACGGCGGGCTCCGCGCCGGTGTAGAGGGAGGCTTTCGCCGACGGGATGTCCGACTCGACGCCGAACTCGCCGTAGAAGATCGGCAGCTGCGAACCGGGCTGTGCGGTTCCGTCGAAGGCCGCGCCGAGCAGCGCGACGAGCTTCGCGTAGTCGGCGATCCCGATCGTCGTCGTCGACGGATGGGCCGTTGACGGCGACTGGCTCGAGTTGTCGCCGTACGGGTGGATGACGAACGCGTCCATCACCGGCCGGTCGCGGCCACTCGCTCGATAGGCGCTGCCGAGCTCCTGCACGAACTTCGTCGGCGAGTGGGTCGGCCGCAGGCCGCCTGGTCGGTCGCTGCCGCGCGGCGAGACCGCGCCACCGTAGACCCGGACGCCCGGCGACACGGCTTTCAGCGCGTCGTAGGTCTCCGAGAGAAGCGTCAGGTAGGCCGCGGGCGAGGCACTCGTCCCGTCCAGCGCGAACTGCGGCAGCCAGAAGCGGTTGAGGTTGGGCTCGTTTCCGACGATGACGTGCTCGATCGACGGCGCTTCGCGGACGAGCGCGGCCGCATACGACGCGAAGTCGCCCCGCGCCTGGTCGGTGAGCGGCGTCGTCGCCGACCCGGGGCTCATGACGGTCACGTAGACGCGCACGCCGTTCCGCGCGGCAGCGTCGCCGACGTTGCGGAGGATGCGGAGCTCATCGTCTCTCGGCCTCGTCAGGCCGGGTCGCCAGTAGCTCGTGATCCGCACCGCGCGGAACCCGGCGAGACGGAACGACATCATCCTGGCCTCCGCCTCCACGAGCGTGGGCGCGCGCACGTCGTCCTCGACGGCGCCCACCACGAGCCCTGGCCCGGCGGTCGCGAGACCGGGCATGACGAGCGCGAGGAGGGCACCGAGAGCCGCCAGGAGCGAAAGACGCACGGGGATACGCTAGCCCGAGAATGCGAGAGAACCTTGAAGGAAAGCTTCGGACGCTCCCGCGTGGCTCCGGCGTCTATCTGTTCCGCGACGAAGCGGGCGAAGTGCTGTACGTGGGAAAGGCGAAGTCGCTCCGTTCCAGGGTTCGCAGCTACTTCCAGCGTGGCGATACGCGCTTCGGATCGGCCCAGCTCGCGGAGCGCATCGCCGACGTCGAGGTCATCGTCACGCAGACGGAGGCCGAGGCCCTGCACCTCGAGCAGAACCTCGTCAAGCGCCACCGGCCCCCGTTCAACATCCGGCTCCGCGACGACAAGTCGTTCCCGTACATCGCGGTGACGCTCACGGACGAGTACCCGCGCGTGATGTTCACGCGGGAGCGGCACCGTCGCGGGACGGTCTACTTCGGCCCGTACGCGAACGCGAAGAAGGTGCGCGAGACGCTCGACGTGCTCAACCGGGTCTTCCGGTTCCGTCCCTGCGAGGGCCCGCGGCCGGGGCGCCACTCCGGGATCCCGTGTCTCGACTTCCACATCGACCGCTGTTTCGCGCCGTGCATCGGCGCGATCTCGAAGGAAGGCTACGACGCGGTGATCGACGGGGTCATCGGCTTCCTGTCGGGAGACACGCGGACGATCCAGGCCGAGCTGACGGAGCGCATGCGCGAGGCCGCCGCCGACGAGCGCTTCGAGGAGGCAGCCCGCTATCGGAACCGGCTGTTCTCGATCCGGCACCTCGCGGATCGTCAGGCCGCCGACCGGCGCGACGTGGGCTCCGTGGACGTCATCGGGCTCGCGATCGGTGGCGACCAGGCGGCCGTGCAGGTCTTCCCGCTGCGCGACGGGAAGATGATCGACCGCTACGGGTTCCACCTCGAGAACGTGGCCGGCGAAGATGCGCAGTCGATTCTCGAGGCGTTCGTGCTCGAGTACTACGGCGCGGCGCCGAGCGCGCCGCCGGAGGTGCTCGTGTCGACGGAGATCGACACCACCGCGCTCGCGGAGTTCCTCAGCGACCGCCGTGGTTCGCGCGTCGTGGTGCGGACGCCGCTTCGCGGCGAGAAGCGGCGCCTCGTCGAGCTGGCCGCCGAGAACGCGCGGCTCGCGCTCGAGTCCGACTCCGCGATCCGGGAGGCCACGCGCTCGAGACGGATCGCGGCGCTCGAGGAGCTCCGCGAGGTCCTCAACCTGGAGAGCCTGCCCGTGCGGATCGAGTGCTTCGACGTCTCGAACATCCAGGGCGAGTCGATCGTGGCGTCGATGACCGTGTTCGTCGACGGGCGCGCGAAGAACGCGCACTACCGGACGTTCTCGATCCGCAGTCTCGAAGGACAGGACGACGTCGGGGCGATGCGCGAGGCGGTGGCGCGCCGCTTCGCTCGCCTGAAGGGCGGCGAGCTCGACGAGAGCTTCTCCCGCATGCCGAACCTCGTCGTCGTGGACGGTGGGAAAGGGCAGCTCGCCGCAGCACTCGCGGCGATGGAGGAGCTCGACCTGCCGCGCGTCGCCGTCATCGCGCTCGCGAAGCGGGACGAGGAGGTCTACGTACCGGGATTTCCCGTGCCGATCGTCCTCGATCGCTCGAGCCCTGCGCTCCAGCTCCTGCAACGCATCCGCGACGAGGCGCATCGCGTCGCGCTCCGCTACCACCGGCGCAAGCGCAGTGCGCGGTCGATGGAGACGATCTTCGAAGGGCTTCCCGGCGTGGGGCCTGTACGGCGGCGTGCGATCATCCGGCACTTCGGCTCGGTCGAGCGGTTTCTCGACGCGTCGCAGGAGGAGCTCGAGGGCGTTCCCGGCCTGCCGCAGAAGACAGCCCGCACGCTGTACGCGCAGCTGCACAGGGCGGGTCCGAGCTAGCCAGCCGCAGCCGCGACGAGTACGGTGCGGGCGTGGGGAGGCTCACCTTCGCGACAGCGCTGCTCGTCGCGCTCGTGGCTGTGTCGGGAGCCGCTTCGTCCGGCAATCCGCAGCCTGCCCCTGGTGTCCCGGCCGGGTTGGCGAAGTGCACGCACGCACCCGGTGCATGGTGCGGGACCGTTCTCGTCCCGCTGGATCGCTCCGGCCGTGTGTCCGGCACGACACCTGTTCGATTCGAGTACTACCCGCGTAGCGACACGTCACTTCCGCAGCTCGGCACCGTCGTCGCGGCCGAGGGCGGCCCGGGCTACTCGACGACGGACAGCCGCGATTCCTACCTCGACCTCTTCGCCCCGCTGCAGGACCGGCGCGCGCTGCTCCTCGTCGATCAGCGGGGCACCGGGCTCTCGGATCCGTTTCTCTGCCCGGCGGCGCAGGTGTACGACGGGAACTGGATCGCCAACGCCGAGGCCTGCGGTGTACAGCTCGGCCAGCGCAGCGACCTCTACACGAGTGCCGCTGCGGCCCGCGACCTGAAGGCCGTCCTCGACTCGATCGGCGTGACGCAGATCGACCTCTACGGCGACAGCTACGGCTCGTTCTTCTCGCAGGCGTTCGCGGTGCGATACCCGGCGTTTCTGCGCACGCTCGTCCTCGACGCCACGTATCCCATCTCCAACCTCGATCCTCTCTATCGGACGAGTGCAACGCGGCTCCGCGAGAACCTCGCGCTCTTCTGCACGCGCAGCCTTGCCACGTGCCCCACCACGCCCGGCGACATGGTCGGACTCGTCGATCGCGTGCTCGCGCGGATCCGTGCGACCCCGGTCACCACGATTGCTCCCGACGGGACCGGACGGGAAACAACTGTCGTCTTCACGCCGCGCAAGGTGCTCGACGTGCTGCTCTACACGGACGGCACTCCAGGCTGGATCCGCGAGGCACCCGCCGCCTTGGCAGCCTTTCTCGCCGGGAACCCGCGACCGCTCGGGCGCCTGGTCGCCGAGAGTGCGATCGATCCGGCGGCTGCAGACGCGCCACGGCGTCCAGGCGGCCTGCGGCCGAGGGCCGAGATCCGGTCGTTCTCGGAGGGTGCGTACCTCGCGTACGCGTGCACCGACTACCCGGCGATCTGGAGCAAGCAGGCGTCGTTCTCGACCCGCGCGAGCCAGTACGCGGCAACGCTTGCCGCTCTGCCCTCGTCCACGTTCGCTCCCTGGCGCACAGCGGAGTTCGCGGACTCGGACTTCTTCGTCTACGAGTACTGCCTGAACTGGCCGACGCCCGCCGTGCCCGAACCGCCCTTCCCCACCGGCGGCCGCTATCCGAATGTGCCGACGCTCGTCCTGAACGGCGACCTCGACATTCGCACCGACGTGTACCAGGCGCGTGCGGTTGCCCGGAACTTCCCGCGAAGCACCTACCTCGAGGTGCCGAACATCGGACACGTGACCGCGCTCTATGACGCAGACGCCTGCGCGGCCGCGATCGTCCGGCGATTCGTCGAGTCGATCTCGACCGGTGACACGGACGTGCCTCTCGCGTATTCCGGAGCACCGCCTCGTCCAGAGCTTCGCCGAGCGTGTGGTGGACGCTCCGCAGGCGGCGGTGGGCTCCAGCGCCGACCGCTCGACCGCCGCGGATCGACGCGCGGCGTGGGTCGCGGTCGAGACGCTCGCGGACGTCGTCGACCGCTGGTACGCGGTTCCCGGCTTGACCGGATCCGGCTTGTATGGCGGGAAGTTCACGATGACGTCGACCGCCGGACTTCCGTTCACGTCGCGCGTCTGGAGCCTGAAGCTCAACCAGACGAAGTGGACGACGGACGTCGAGGTCACGGGGACGGCATCCGTGCCGCGGGCGGCCGGAACGGCGAGCGCGTCGCTCACCCTCGGAGGCACCGGAACGGAAAAGGGTCAGCTCACCGTGACCTGGGCGACGCGCGCGCCGCAGGCGCAGGCGCGGATCACCGGGACGATCGGCGGCCGCGCGATCGATCTGACGCGACCCGCGCCGTCACACTGGTGAGCCCGGCTCGGCAGCATCCGTAGCCGATCCGAGCGCCTTCTTGAAGCGCACGGTGCGAAGCGTGAGCACGATCACGGTGAAGCCGGCGACGACGTTCGTCACCGTGAGGGTGAGCTTCGCGCCGACGCTGAATGCGAGGAGAACGGAGGCCGACGCCACGCCGCTCAGCACGTAGAGGAGGAACGCCTGCTCCGTTCCGATGCCCGCCGGCGTGATCGGGAAGAGCGTCGCGACGCTCGACGACACCTGGACGAGGCCGGCGTTCTCGAGCGATTGGGGGATGTTGAACGCGTCGAGCAGGAACCAGATCGTCACGAAGCGCAGCCCCCAGTCGGCGGCCTGCCACGGCACCACCCGCCCGAGGTAGCGCGTGGGCGGTGACATGACGCGGAACGCCTGCGCGACACGCTCGCGGAAGTTCGCCACGTGGCCGGCGATCCAGAAGGCGACCAGGCCGACCGCGATCAGGACGCCGGCGAGCACGAGGTCGAAGAGCAGCGGCCGCGCGAGGATCCACGCGAAGTCGAAGCTCTCGAAGCGCGCAAGGACGTCGAGACCGGGCAGCTGGTTGGTGCTCAGTGCCCAGCCGAGGAAGAGGCTCGCGGCGAACATGTCGAAGAAGCTCAGGACGAGCGTGCTCGAGACGATCGTCGTGTACGTGCTGCCCGGGATCACGCGATGCGCGAGGACGATGCGGACGGCGTCGCCGGCCCGCGCGGGGATGATCGCGTTGATCCCGACGCCTGCGAGGTAGGCGAAGTAGATCGAGATCCACGGCACGCGACTCTCCGGATACGAGGCCGCGAGCACGTTGCGCCACGCACGACTCGTGCACGCCATCTTGAGGAGATGCGCGCAGATCGCGAGCGCGAGCGGGAGGAAGTCGACCGAGCCGAGCTGGTCGAGGAACGCATCGACCCCGTCCAGGACGCGGACGAGCATGTCCGCGCTCCCTCCTTACTGCTTGCCGTCGGTATCCGGCGCGAGGAACGGATACCGGTAGTCGGTCGGCGGCACGAAGGTCTCCTTGACGGTGCGCGGCGACACCCAGCGGATGAGGTTCCACATCGAGCCGGCCTTGTCGTTCGTACCGCTCGCTCGCGAGCCCCCGAACGGCTGCTGTCCGACGACGGCGCCGGTCGGCTTGTCGTTGACGTAGAAGTTCCCCGCCGAGTAGCGAAGCTTGTCGTGTGCGTCCTCGATCGCGGAGCGCTCCCGAGCGAACACCGCGCCGGTGAGGGCATAGGGCGCGGTCTCGTCCACGAGCTGGAGCGTTTCGTCCCAACGCTTCTCGTCGTAGACATACGTCGTGACGATCGGGCCGAAGAGCTCATCGCGCAGGAGTCGGAAGCCCTTGTCCTCGGTTGCGATCACAGTGGGCTCCACGAAATAGCCCTCGGAGTCGTCCGTCTCGCCGCCGGTGAGGATCTCCGCGCCCGCCGAGCGGGCCTCGGCGATCGCGTCGGCGTGCGTCTTGTACGCATTCGCGTCGATGACCGCGCCCATGAAGTTCTCGAAGTCGGCCGGGTCGCCCATCCGGATCGTCTTGACGTCCGCGACGAGCTTCTCCTTCACCTCGGGCCACAGGTTCGACGGGACGTACAGCCGGGAGGCGGCGGAGCACTTCTGCCCCTGGTACTCGAAGGAGCCGCGCACGACGGCGGTGGCAACGGCCTCCGCGTCGGCGGACGGGTGCGCGAGGATGAAGTCCTTCCCGCCGGTCTCGCCGACGAGGCGCGGGTAGCCGTGGTACGTCCCCTTCGCGACGTTCGCGCCGACGGTCTCCCACATGCCGTTGAAGACCTCGGTCGAGCCGGTGAAGTGGAT
Organism: uncultured Gaiellaceae bacterium; assembly: GCA_963820635.1. Taxonomy (GTDB): domain Bacteria; phylum Actinomycetota; class Thermoleophilia; order Gaiellales; family Gaiellaceae; genus GMQP-bins7. Next base: position 103,858 of record CAWGAN010000003.1, read on the forward strand.
CCCCGCGAGGTCGGGGCTCGCGACTGCCGCGCTGCCGATCGTGGCGCCGGAGCCGTAGACCAGGTTGATGACGCCGTCGGGCAGGCCGGCCGCCTGGAGGAGCCGCATGTAGTAGTAGGCCGAGAGCGCGGCGGTCGACGCGGGCTTCCACACGATCGTGCACCCCATGAGTGCCGGCGTCGAGGAGAGGTTCCCGCCGATGCAGCTGAAGTTGAACGGGCTCACCGCGAAGACGAAGCCCTCGAGCGGCCGGTACTCCAGGCGGTTCCAGATCCCGGTCGGCGAGTGCGGCTGCTCGGCGTAGACGCGGAGCATGAAGTCCACGTTGTAGCGCCAGAAGTCGATCATCTCGCAGACGGCGTCGATCTCCGACTGGTGCGCGGTCTTCGACTGGTTGAGCATCGTGGCGGCGTTCAGCGTCGAGCGCCACGGCCCGGACAGGAGCTCTGCGGCTCGGAGGAAGACCGCGGCGCGCTCGTGCCAGGGCGTCCGTGACCAGTCGGCGTGGGCTGCGTTGGCCGCCGCGATCGCCTGCTCGACGTGCTCGGGGCCACCCTTCGCGACATCCGCGAGCACGTGCCTGGAGCGGTGCGGCATCACGGCTTCGAAGGTCTCGCCCGAGTGAACGTCCTTGCCGCCGATGACCATCGGAATCGAGATGCGCTCGCTCTGCATCGACTGGAGGCGAGCCTGCAGCTCGGCGCGCTCGGGGGTGCCGGGTGCGTAGGACTTGACGGGCTCGTTGTCGTGCAGCGGCGGAGTGAAGAAGCCGTGTGCGCTCATGGCGGCGATTCTAGAGTGGTTCGCAGTGGCGATCGTCGAGACGCGTTACTCGGTGCCCGGTTGGGGCGTCGGCGAGCTGTGGAGACGCGACGGGGTGGTCCTCGCCCACGACTTCGACTTCGGCTCGGTGTCCGACACGGTGTCCGACACCGGCTCCGACGACCTGATTCCCAGGTTCCATGCCTTTCTCGAGGGTGCAGACGTGGTCTTCTCGGACGTGGCTCTCGATCTCGACTGGACGACGCCGTTCCAACGCTCGTTGATCGAGGCGCTCCGAGACGTGCCTCGCGGCGACGTCGTGTCGTACGGCGAGCTCGCGGCGCTCGCAGGTCGGCCGCGGGCGCCGAGAGCCGCAGGCGCCGTCTGCGCAGCGAACCGGTTCGCGTTCATCGTCCCGTGCCACCGTGTCGTCGCCGCGCACGGCATCGGCGGCTTACGGCGGTACCGGCGTCGACGTCAAGCGCCGGCTGCTCGCGCTCGAGGGAGTCGAGCTGTGATCACGTCCGAGGACGTCCGCGAGGAGCTCGCGACGATCGCGCCGCAGCGGGAGTGCGACCGGCGAGCGGAGCTTTCGGCGCTGTTCCACTCGGCCGGGAGCCTGCATCTTCGTGGAGCCGGGGACTGGGCGCTTCACCTCGATCTCGGAAGCGGTGCCTCGGCTCGGCGCGCCTTCGCGCTCCTCCGTGACAGCGGGATCCGTTCGGAGATCCGCACGTATCGTCGCCGCGCCTTCGACACGGCGACGCGCTATCAGCTCCACGTCGAGGGCGACGACGACGCCTTGCGGGTCCTCGCGGCGGCCGGCGTCGTCGACCGGCGCCACGCCCCGCTCGAGCGACCGCCGCGCCGCGTTGTCGGGAGGAGCTGCTGTCGGGCCGCGTATCTTCGTGGCGCATTCCTGGGCGCCGGGTCGCTGTCACTCGGCCGCTCGCCGCACATCGAGCTGCGCACCGCCTCGCTCGAGTCCGCGGCGCTGCTCGGTCGTCTGGCCCATGCGGAGGGCACGGAGCTCGCGCTCGCCGATCGCGAGACGCACGCCGTCGCCTACGCGAAGAGCTGGGAGGCGATCGAGTCGCTGCTCGCGCTCATGGGAGCGTCCGAGACCGTGCTCGCGCTCGAGGAGCGTGCGGTCGTCGCCGAGACTCGCGGGCGGGCGAACCGCCTCGCGAACGCCGACCACGCGAACCTCGTGCGCACGAGCCGCTCGGCGCGGCGGCAGCTGGCGGCCGTGGAGCGACTTCGTGCCGGCGACGATCTCGACGGGCTTCCGGACCGACTCCGCGAGGCTGCCGAGCTCCGGCTCCGCCATCCCACCGCGTCGCTGCGCGAGCTCGCCGCGCGAACCGATCCGCCCGCGACGAAGGCCGCGATGCATCGCCGCCTCCGCACCCTCGAGGAGCTCGCGGAACTGCAGGGTTAGACTCGACCGCGACCGGGCATCGAGAGACGGAGGAGAGATGGGCATTCGCGTCGGCATCAACGGTTTCGGCCGCATCGGGCGGAACTTCTTCCGCGCGCAGAACGCGCTCGGCTCCGACCTCGAGATCGTGGCGCTGAACGACCTCGGCGACGCTGCGACGATGGCTCATCTGCTCCGGTACGACTCGAACCTCGGCCCCTTCGAGGGCGACGTGGCGCTTGCGGACGGCGTGCTCCGCGCGGCGGGCGAGGAGATGCAGATGCTCTCCGAGCGCGACCCGGCGGCGCTGCCGTGGGGCGAACTCGGTGTCGACGTCGTGCTCGAGTCGACAGGCTTCTTCACCGATCGCGAGGGCGCACAGAAGCACATCGACGCAGGTGCGAAGAAGGTCGTGATCTCCGCTCCGGCGACGGATCCCGACATCACGATCGTCCTCGGCGTCAACGACGACCAGTACGACCCCGCTGCGCACCACGTCGTCTCCAATGCGTCCTGCACGACGAACTGCGTGGCGCCACTCGCCAAGGTGCTGCACGATCTCGCTGAGATCGAGTCCGGGTTCATGACGACGATCCACGCGTACACGCAGGATCAGAGCCTCCAGGACGCGCCGCACAAGGATCTCCGCCGCGCGCGCGCGGCCGCGATCAACCTCATCCCGACCTCGACCGGCGCCGCGAAGGCGATCGGCCTCGTGCTCCCCGAGCTCAAAGGCAAGGTGGACGGCATCTCCGTGCGCGCCCCCGTGGCGACGGGCTCGGTGACGGATCTCGTCGTCTCGCTCGGCCGGGACACGTCGGTGGACGAGGTGAAGGCCGCGTACAAAGCGGCGGCGGACGGGCCGCTCGCCGGGCTCCTCCAGTACTCCGAGGACCCGCTCGTCTCGACGGACATCGTGGGCAGCTCCTACTCGTGCATCTACGACAGCGAGCTGACGATGGTGCACGGCCGGACCGTGAAGGTCTTCGGCTGGTACGACAACGAGTGGGGCTACTCGTGCCGGCTCGTCGACCTGATCGCCAAGCTCCTTCGGTAGCCATGCATCGGCCCCGCTCGGTTCGTGACGCCGACGTCGCCGGCAAGCGCGTCCTCGTTCGCGCCGATCTGAACGTCCCCTTGGAGGACGGTCGTGTCGCCGACGACACGCGTATCCGCGCCTCGCTCCCAACGCTCATCGACCTGCTCGCCCGAGGTGCGGCTCGTGTCGTCGTCTGTTCGCATCTCGGCCGCCCCGAGGGTGCAGATCCAGCGTTCGCCATGGCTCCGGTTGCTGCGCGACTGCGAGAGCTCCTGGCGGACGAGCGGATCGAGGTCCTCGAGAACACGCGCTTCGACCCCGGCGAGACCGTGAACGATCCGGCAACGGCACAGCGGCTGGCCGACGGGATGGACGTCTACGTGTTGGACGCGTTCGGCTCGGCGCACCGCGCGCACGCGTCGACCGAGGGGGTCGCGCACCTCCTGCCGGCGTACGCCGGCTTTCTGCTCGAGCGGGAGCTCGCGATGCTCGGTCGGCTGCTGGGCAAGGTCGAGAGGCCGTTCGTCCTCGTGGCCGGCGGTGCGAAGGTGGACGACAAGGTCGGCGTGCTCGTCAGCCTCGGCGGTCGTGCCGACACCGTCCTCGTCGGCGGGAAGATGGCGGAGGAGCTGCGCGACGAGAACCCGCTGCCGTACGACGCCGAGCTCCCCAGCGACGTGGTCGCGGCGGCTGCCTTCGAGGCGGACGCGGAGAGCCGCGTGACGCCCTACGACGACGTTCCGGTCGGCTGGCTCGGCCTCGACATCGGCCCGGTGACACGAGAGACGTTCGGCGAGCGGATCCGCTCCGCGCGCACCGTGTTCTGGAACGGTCCGATGGGCGTCTTCGAGTGGCCCCGCTTCGCCGAAGGGACGAAGGCCATTGCTCAGGCGGTGGCCGAGGCGAACGCGTTCACGGTGGTCGGCGGCGGCGACTCCGTGCGTGCGCTGACGGAGCTCGGCCTCGCGGATCGCGTGTCGTGGGTCTCCACGGGCGGCGGTGCGTCGCTCGAGCTCCTCGAGGGCAAGGAGCTTCCGGGCGTGGCCGCTATCCCGACTGCGTAGCCACGGCGTCCGGAGCACGGACGCCTGGCACGTGCCGCGCGAGGAAGCCGAGGATCGTCTGCACCTGTCGCACTCGCTCGTCGACATCGAACGAGCCGTGACCCGTCTCGAACACGTAGACCTCGTGCGGATGCTCTCTCGCCGCGAGCTTGTCGACGTACGCCATCGCCTGGGCGTACGGGCAGCGGCTGTCGTTGCGCCCGATGACGAAGAGAACGGGGGCGACGACCGCGTCGGCGAAGTTGATCGGGTTCCGGTCGCGCATGAGCTCCGGAACCTCTTTCGGCGTCTTGCCGCCGAGAAGCGCCCTGTCGTACTCCTGCAGGAGTGGTGAGAGCTCCTCGTACCCGGACTCGTAGTCACCCACCGGCACACCCGCGATGCCGCAACGCCAGAGCTCGGGGTGCTTGCCCAGCTCCAGCAGCGTGATGTACCCGCCCCACGAGTGCCCACCGACGACCGCACGCTCGGGGTCCGCGATCCCGCGCGCGACGAGATCTGCGAGCCCTGCGTTCACATCCTCGAGCTCGGGCCCGCCGATGTTCGCGATGAGCGCGTCGCGCCACTCCCGGCCGTAGCCGATGGAGCCGCGGTAGTTGACCATCCCGACGGCGAAACCGGCGTCGACGTACGCCTGCACCTCCGGTTGCCAGCGGTCGAGGTCGAACCACGTCGGCCCGCCGTGGACGAACATCAGCACCGGGAACGGGCCGCCCGAATCGTCCGGCGTGACGAGGAAGCCGTGCACGCGCTGCCCGTGGGGATTCTCGAAGTGCCACGACTCGTATGGCCTCGACGCTGGCGCGCGCTCTCCGAGCGCGAGGATCTCGGTGCCCGCGTCGTCGAGGACGAGCCGCTGCCGCTTGCCCTGCTCATGCGCGAACCACACGCGTCCCGTCCGGGCGGACACGCGCCTTCCAGATGTAGCCGGGCTCGGTCGAGATCAGGGCGAGCGCTCCCGTCGCGACGTCGTAGCGGTACAAGGTCGACCGACCCTCGTGGATGCGGTCGAGCAGGAGCGCGGAGCCGTCGGGCCACCAATCGCACACGACAACCTCACCGTCGAGGTCGAGTTGGAGCCGCTCGAAGTCGCCCGTCTCGAGGTTCCAGATCGCCGGCCGCGTGTCGCCGTCGCGTTCGTGGTCGCACGCGAGCCGCTGGTCGCCGGGCACGGGCGACCAGCAGCGAGCGGCCAGCGACATCGCGTCGTCGAGCTGCTCGCCGATCGTTTCGCCCGTGCGCGGGTCGATCACGCGAAGCGCTGGATGTATGAGGTCGCCGTGCTCGGCATGCTCGAGGCAGAGCAGCGCGCCGTCCGCGGAGAGCGCCCCGCGGAGAAATCCCTCCTGTTCGACGCTCCCGAGCCGCACCGAGCGATCGGCGCGGTAGATCACCCGTGCGGTGCCGCCGTCGATCGAGACGTGGACGGCGAAGCCCTCACGGTCGGAAATCGCCGCGACGACGATCCCCGGCGCCTGCGCGAGCCCTTCGTTCCATCCGTGCGGCACGCCGTCGAGGAAGAGCGTCGTCTCGCCGCCGTGCCACGGCTGCACGTGCCAACGGCCGGACTCGTCGCCGCTCTCGTCCTGGAACCAGAGGACGCCCTCGCCGTCGAGCGTCGGGACGGCATCGACGAGGCCCACCGGATGGTCGGTCACCTGCCTGCGCGCGTTGGTCTCGGTGTCGAACGTGTGGACCTGCCAGACGCCGGACTCGTTCGAGACGTAGACGGCGTTACGCGGAGCCGCGGGCGACCACTCCGGGAGATACGAGACGGGAGCTCGAAAGCGTTGTTCCCATGCGGGCGTGCTCATGGTCGGCGAGGCTACCGCCTAAGATCGCCTCCGTGCTGATCGCGGGTAACTGGAAGATGTTCAAGGGAGCACACCAGGCGCGCGAGTTCGCGGCGCAGATCAGGCGGATCCCGGAGCACGCGGCAGGAGTCGACGTCGTGGTCTGCCCGCCGTTCGCCTCGCTCGAGGCGACGCTGCAAGGGCTTGGCTCCGACAGCGGCGTTCGCGTCTACGCGCAGAACGTGCACTGGGAGCTCGAGGGGGCGTTCACTGGCGAGGTCTCGGCTCCGATGCTGCTCGAACTCGGCGTGACGGGTGCTCTCGTCGGGCACTCCGAGCGACGGCAGCACTTCGGCGAGACGGACGAGACCGTGCGAGCGCGCGCCGAGACTGCGCTCGAGGCCGGCCTCCACGTGATCGCGTGCGTCGGCGAGACCGAGGCGGAGCGCGAAGCGGGGGAGACCGAGGCCGTGCTCGCGCGTCAGGTCGGGGTCATCCCGAAGCACGAGCGGCTCGTCATCGCGTACGAGCCCGTCTGGGCCATCGGCACGGGGAAGACTGCGACACCGGAGATCGCGCAGGCGGCCCACGCGTTCGTGAAGTCGCTGCACGCGTCGTCCGTGCTCTACGGCGGCTCGGTCAAGCCGGACAACGCCGAGGTCCTCCTCGGGTTGCCGGACGTGGACGGCGCGCTCGTCGGTGGCGCCTCGCTCGACTTCCCGTCGTTCGAGGCCGTCTGCCGCGCGGGTGCCGACGCCTAGAGACTTGATGTGAGACCCGTCGCCCTCGTCATCCTCGACGGCTGGGGGATCGCTCCGCCTGGCCCGGGGAACGCCGTGGAGCTCGCGCGGACGCCGGTGTTCGACGCGCTCTGGGAGCGCTTCCCGCACGGGACGCTCGCCGCGTCGGGTGAGGCGGTCGGGCTGCCTCCCGGGCAGATGGGGAATTCCGAGGTCGGCCACCTCACGATCGGCTCCGGGCGGATCCTCTTCCAGGATCTCGCCCGCGTGAACGCCGCCGTCGCCGACGGGTCGTTCGCCGAGAACGTCGCGCTCGTCTCGGCGTTCAGACGAGCGCGCGAACGTGGGGGAGACGTCCATCTTCTCGGGCTCGTCTCGTACGGCGGCGTGCACTCGCACATCGATCACCTCCGCGCGCTGCTTGCCCTGGCCGAGCACGAAGGGATGACCGAGCGGACGTGGATACACGCGTTCACCGACGGCCGTGACGTCTCGCCGCTCGCAGCGGCGAGCGACCTCGCGGAGCTCCCGGTCGACCGGATCGCCACGGTCTGCGGCCGCTACTACGCGATGGATCGCGACAGCCGCTACGAAAGGACGGATCGCGCGTTCCGCGCGATCTGTCTCGGAGAAGGCGAGATTGCCGACGATCCCGATCGCCGCGGTCCGAGCGAGCTACGACGTCGGCGTCACGGACGAGTTCGTCGAGCCAATCGTGATCGCGGGCCGTCCCAGGCTGCGTCCGCAGGACACGGCCATCTTCTTCAACTTCCGCCCCGATCGGACGCGCCAGCTCTCGCAGCGCCTCCTCGAGGCCGGCATCGACCTGACGACGATGACGCGCTACCGCGCGGACTTCCCGTTCCCCGTCGCGTTCGACGAGCAAGCGGTGTCGAACACGCTCGCCGAGGTGCTCGCCGGACACGGCCTGCGCCAGCTGCACGTGGCCGAGACGGAGAAGTACGCGCACGTGACCTACTTCTTCAACGGCGGCGAGGAGCGTGAGTGGGAGGGTGAGACGCGGATCCTCGTGCCCTCACCACGCGACGTGCCGAGCTACGACCTGAAGCCCGAGATGTCGGCGGCCGAGGTCGCCGATCGCTTCTGCGACGCGATCGGCGACGGGTACGCGTTCGCGGTGGTGAACTTCGCGAACCCGGACATGGTCGGCCACACGGGGTCGATCCCCGCAGTCGTCGCCGCCGTCGAGGCGGCCGACCGCGCGCTGGGGCAGGTGGTCGAGTGCGTCGGGAGGCTCGGCGGTGTGTGTTTGGTGACCGCCGACCACGGGAATGCAGAGGTAATGCTCGAACCCGACGGCGTGAGCCCACACACCGCGCACACGACGAATCGCGTCCCTCTGATCGTCACGAACGCCGCTGTGGAGCTCAGCCCCGAAGGCGAGCTATCCGACCTCGCACCCACCATCCTGGGGATGCTGGACGTGCCGATTCCTGTTGACATGACAGGCACGGAGCTCGCAACACCGTCGTAACCACCCCGGCTCGGACTCTTTACAACTCGGACCCTATACTCCCCGCGCGCATGCCACTCCCACAGCCAGATCTCGGCGTCCTTCGCAAGGCACAGCGGGGCGACGAGCGTGCGTTCTCGATCATCGTCAGGACGTACGAGCAGCCGGTGTACAACTACGTGCTGCGTCTGACGGGCGACCGGAGCCTGTCCGAGGATCTGACGCAGGAGGTCTTCCTCCGGGTGTTCCAGGGGCTCCCGAGCTTCTCGCTGCGCTCCCGGTTCACGACGTGGCTGTTCCAGGTCACGAAGAACCGCGTGCTCGACGAGCTCCGCGCGATCGAACGCCGACCGCGCTCCGTGGTCAACATCGAAGACGTGCCACCGCTGGAGGTCGTCGATGCGCCCGCCGAGCGCGCCGAGACGATCGACGCGGTCTGGCGCGCGATCGAGGATCTCAATCCCGATCTGAAGATGGCGCTGCTCCTGCGCGACATCGTCGGTCTCTCGTACACCGAGATCGCCGAGACGCTCGAGGTGACGCTCGCCACCGTGAAGTGGCGGATCTACAAGGCCCGCGAGGAAGTGCAGCTCGCGCTCCATCGTGACGGCGTCGTGGTTCCGATCACTGCGGCACCTTCGGCCAAGAGCCGGTAGCCCCCGCCGCCTACGATGGGCGCGTGACGCGCCCGTCTGCCCCGGATCCCGTCGCACGGCTCGCCGGCGCGCTCACGGAGCTCGCAGGCTCTCCCGTCACGCTCGAACGGCCAGGCGACGCCGAGCACGGCGACTACGCGACGAACGTCGCCCTCAAGCTCGCGGGGCTGCAGAAGCGTCCACCACGCGAGATCGCGGCCGAGCTCGCGGAGCGCGTCGTCTCCGACGGGTTGGCGGAGCGTGCCGAGGCCGCAGGTCCTGGGTTCGTGAACCTCTGGCTGCCGGACGCCTGGCTGGCGGACGGCGTGCGACAGATCGGCGAGGCGGGGGAGGCGTTCGGGTCGGCCTCGGCTGTCGAGCGGCAGCGGATCCAGGTGGAGATGGTGTCCGCGAATCCGACAGGGCCCGTGACGGTCGCCACGGCGAGAAACGGCGCGTACGGCGACGCGGTCGCGCGGCTCCTGGCATTCGCCGGCCACGACGTCGAGCGCGAGTACTACTACAACGACGCCGGCGCGCAGATGGAGCGCTTCCACGCCTCGGTCGAGGCGGTGCGGCGCGGGGAGGAGCCACCCGAGGACGGCTATCAGGGTGAGTACGTCGCCGAGCTCGCGGCCCTTCCCGGCGATCCCGTGCCGGCCATGCTCGAGCGGATCGAGGTGACGCTGGAGCGCTTCCGCGTCCGTTTCGACACGTGGGAGCTCCAGAGCGCGGTCGAGACCGAGATCCCCGAGGCGGTCGCGCTGCTCGACACGTTCGAGGAAGCGGGCGCTGTCTGGGCGCGCACGAGCGCGCACGGCGACGACAAGGATCGCGTGCTCGTCCGCTCCGGCGGCGAGCCCACGTACTTCGCCGCCGACGCCGCGTACATCCGCCGCAAGTACGCCCGCGGGATTCGACCGCCTGATCTACGTCCTCGGAGCCGATCACCACGGGTACGTCGCGCGGCTGCAGGCACTCGCCGAGATGCTCGGACATCCGCGTGAGACGCTCGAGGTGCTCGTCTACCAGCTCGTGCACCTCGTCGAGGGCGGGGCGGCGAAGAAGATGTCGAAGCGGCGAGGCGACGTCGTCTTCCTCGACGAGTTGCTCGATGCGATCGGCGTCGACGCAGCGCGCTGGTACCTGGTCTCGCGGGGACACGACCAGACGATCGAGCTCGACGTCGATCTCGCGAAGGAGCGCTCGAACAAGAACCCGGTCTACTACGTGCAGTACGCGCACGCGCGCATCGCGGGGATCCTGCGCAACGCGGAGGTGTCTGACACGGTGTCTGACACCGTTTCAACCGAAACCTCGCTGGCGCCGGAGGAGCGCGAGCTCGTGAAGCGGCTCCTCGAGTTTCCGGCGGTCGTCGCCCAGGCGACCGACAGGAGAGCGCCACATGCGATCCCGATCTACGCGATCCGCGTCGCCGACGACTTCCACCGCTTCTACCACGAGCACCGCGTGCTCGAGTCCGAGCAGGAGGCGTTCCGGCTCGAGCTCGTCCGCGCAGTGCGGATCGTGATCGCGCGCTGCCTCGATCTCGTCGGAGTGGACGCTCCGGAGCGGATGTAGGATCGGGTGCCGTGAGCGAGGTACCGGACAGGAACCTTGCGCTCGAGCTCGTCCGTGTCACCGAGTCGGCTGCGACATTCGCGTCGCGCTGGATCGGGCGCGGCGACAAGATCGCGGCCGATCAGGCAGCGGTCGACGCGATGCGGCTCATGCTCGACACCGTCGCCATGCGCGGTGTGGTCGTCATCGGCGAGGGCGAGAAGGACGAGGCGCCGATGCTCTTCAACGGCGAGGAGATCGGGGACGGCTCCGGCCCGGAGGTCGACGTCGCGGTGGATCCACTCGAGGGGACGCGGCTCACGGCGCTCGGGATGCCGAACGCGATCTCGGTCATCGCGGTCTCCGAGCGCGGGACGATGTTCTTTCCGGGAGCGGCGCTGTACATGGACAAGATCGCCGTCGGCCCGGAGGCGGCGGACGCGATCGACATCGCCGCGACGCCGACCGAGAACCTCGAGCGCGTTGCCGAGGCCAAGGGTGTCGCCGTCAACGACCTCACCGTCGTCGTCCTCGAGCGCGAACGCCACGACGACCTCATCGCGGAGCTCCGCGAGGCCGGAGCGCGCGTGAACCTCATCCGCGACGGAGATGTCGCGCCCGCCATCGCCGCCGCACAGGCCGGCACAGGGGTCGATCTCCTCATGGGGATCGGGGGCACGCCGGAGGGCGTCATCTCTGCGGCCGCGATCAAGTGTCTCGGCGGCGCGATGCAGGGGAAGCTGTGGCCGCGCTCGGAAGACGAGCGGCGGAGTCTGGTCGACGCGGGCTTCGACCTCGATCGTGTCCTGACCGCCGATGACCTCGTCCAGGGTGACGACGCGTTCGTTGCGGCAACGGGCGTGACGAGCGGCGCGCTGCTGCGCGGCGTCCGTGTCGTCGGCGACCGGGTCGAGACGGAGTCGATCGTGATGCGCTCGCGCTCCGGCACGTTCCGCCGTATCGTCGCCTCGCACCCGCTGACGAAGATCCAGAGCCTGATGAAAGGAGCGCGTTAGATGGGAGCGCACGAGCTACACGACACCGCCCGCGCGATCGTCGCCGACGACAAGGGCATCCTCGCCGCCGACGAGTCGACCGGGACGATCAAGAAGCGCTTCGACGCGATCGGCGTGGAGTCGACGGAAGAGAACCGGCAGGTACTACCGCCAGCTGCTCTTCACGGCACCCGGGATGGAGGACTTCATCGGCGGCGTCATCCTCTACGACGAGACGCTTCGCCAGTCCGCCGACGACGGGACTCCCTTCTCAGAGGTGCTGGCGTCGAAGGGCGTCGTGCCCGGGATCAAGGTCGACACCGGCGCGCACGACCAGGCGGGCTTTCCCGGCGAGAAGGTCACCGAGGGCCTCGACGGGCTCCGTGGGCGCTTCGAGGAATACCACCGCCTCGGCGCCCGCTTCGCGAAGTGGCGCGCGGTGATCACCATCGCTGACGGCATCCCGACCGACGCGAACCTGCAGGCGAACGCACACGCCCTGGCGCGCTATGCGGCGCTCTCGCAGGAGGCAGGCATCGTCCCGATCGTCGAGCCCGAGGTGCTCATGGACGGCGACAACTCGCTCGATATCTGCTGGGAGGTCACGACCCGGACACTGCACGAGACGTTCTCGGCGCTCTACGACCACGGCATCGACCTCCAGGGCGCGCTGCTCAAGCCGAACATGGTCGTCCCGGGCAAGGGCAGCCCGGATCAGGCGTCGTCCGAGCGGATCGCAGAGGCGACCGTGAACACCTTCCTCGGTGTCGTGCCGGCGGCGATCCCCGGAATCGTCTTCCTCTCCGGCGGGCAGTCCGAGGTCGAGGCGACCGCGAACCTGAACGCGATCAACCAGCTCGGCGGCCCGTGGCCGTTGTCGTTCTCGTACGGGCGTGCGCTGCAGGCTTCGGCGCTCCAGGCGTGGGGCGGCGACACGGCTAGCACGGAGGCCGCGCAGGCCGTATTCGTCCATCGCGCTCGCATGAACGCGCTCGCCGTCGCGGGCGAGTGGAATGCGGAGATGGAGCAGCCGGTCGCCGCGTAGGGGCGAGGCTCGCCTCGCCCATGTCGACCGTGACAGCACTCGAGCTCGACCCGCTCGAGGAGCACCTCCTCGCAGCCCTGCGGGCCCTCGAGCCGAGCGCTGCGCTGCGCGCCGCGCCGCCTGAGGTCGAGGAGATCTGGCGCGCCCAGGTGGACAGCCGCCAGGCGGACTACGCCGCGCGCTGGCTCCAGCAGCACGGGCGGAGCTTCTACACGATCGGCTCCGCCGGTCACGAGTCCAACGCCGCCGTCGCGCTCGCGCTGCGCGTGGACGACCCGGCGCTCCTGCACTATCGCTCGGGCGCGTTCTATCTGGCACGCGCCGCGCAGGCCGAGATCGACGGGCTGCGCGACATCATGCTCGGGGTCGTCGCGGCGGCGGTCGAGCCGATCGCAGGCGGACGGCACAAGGTGTTCGGGCGGAAGGAGCTCGCCGTCCTCCCGATGACGTCGACGATCGCGTCGCATCTGCCGCGTGCGGTCGGGATGGCGCTCGCAATCGATCGCGCCGTGCGCCTCCAGGTGGCGAGCCCCTGGCGTGAGGACGCCATCGTGCTCTGCTCGTTCGGTGACGCCTCGCTCAACCACGCGGCAGCACAGGCGGCGCTCAACACCACCGCGCAGATCGCCTATCAGAGCCTCCCGCTGCCGCTGCTCTTCGTGTGCGAGGACAACGGGCTCGGGATCAGCGTTCCGTCGCCGCCTGGCTGGGTCGAGTCGGCGCTCACTGCACGCGAGCAGATCCGCTACGAGATCGCATACGGCCACGACCCCGCCGAGGTGCTCGGCGTCGCGAGAGAGCTCGCCGGCTGGGTGCGCGAGCGGCGGCGACCGGCAGTTCTGCACCTACGGACGGTGCGCTACCTGAGTCACGCGGGCGCGGACGCGGAGATCGCGTATCGCACGCCTCAGGCGATTCGCGCCGACTACGAGCGAGACCCGATCCTCGGCACCGCGCGCTGGCTCGTGTCGGCGGGCAGCGCGACCGGCGAGGAGCTCGCCGACGACTACCTCGCGGCGCGTGGCGAGGTGCGCGAGGTCGCGCTGGAGGTCGCAGCGCTCCCCCAGATGTCGACGGCGGAGCAGGTGGTCGCACCGCTCGCGCCGCGCTCGCCAGCCGTCGTCGCCGAGAAGGCCGACCGCGTCCAACTCGCCGGAGACGAGCCGCTCACGCTCGCGCAGGCGATCAACGCCGGCCTCGCAGCCGTACTCGAACGCCACCCGAACGCGCTGCTCTTCGGAGAGGACATCGCCGTGAAGGGTGGCGTCTACGGCGTGACGCGCGGACTGCACGCGCGCTTCGGCGCCGGGCGTGTGTTCGACACGCTGCTGGACGAGACCTCGATTCTCGGCCTCGCGCTCGGCGCGGCGGTCAGCGGCTTCCTCCCGCTACCCGAGATCCAGTACCTCGCGTACCTCCACAACGCCGAGGACCAGCTACGCGGAGAAGCGGCGACGCTGCAGTTCTTCTCGCAGCGCGCGTATCGCAACGGCATGGTGATCCGGATCGCCGGCTACGGCTACCAGCGCGGGTTCGGCGGGCACTTCCACAACGACGACGCGGTCGGTGTCCTCCGCGACATCCCCGGGCTCGTGATCGCGTCTCCCGCTCGACCCGACGACGCGGCTGCGATGCTCGTCACCTGCGCCGAGTCGGCGCTCGTCGACGGAACGGTGTGCGTCTTCCTGGAGCCGATCGCGCTGTACCACGCGCGCGACCTACACGAGGACGGTGACGACCGCTGGGTCGCCGCGCTCGGCGACGAGCACGTGCCCGTCGGCTCGGCGCGGTCCTATCTCGACGGGACGGATCTCACGATCGTGACCTGGGCCAACGGGCTCCACCTCTCACTCCGCGTCGCGCGCAAGCTCGCCGAACAAGGAATCCACGCACGCGTGCTCGACCTGCGCTGGCTCGCGCCCCTTCCCGTCGAGGACATCCTGCGCGAGGCCAACGCAACCGGGCGCGTGCTCGTCGTCGACGAGACGCGGCGGACAGGCGGCGTCTCGGAGGGTGTGATCGCCGAGCTCGTCGACGCCGGCTACGAGGGTCGGATCGCGCGGGTCACGAGCAAGGACTCCTTCGTCCCGCTCGGCGACGCCGCGCGGCTCGTCCTCGTCTCGGAGGACGAGATCGAGGCTGCTGCCCTCGCGCTCGTCTAGTACGCGGTCTGGTACGTTCGACTTCGCCGCGCGCGCGCTGTACGTCGCGATGTCAGCCGCGAAGCCGAGAGCGACCACGAGCCAGCCCGCGCCACTCACCGCGTTTACCGGCCCCCACGCGAGGACGTACGCCAGCGTCGTCCACGGCAGGAAGATCAGGCCGAGGAGCGGCCAGATCCAGGTGTCGAACGCGAGATCGACCTTGTCGCCGAAGATCCACCAGAGGAAGAGCGCGAGGCGCGGGCCGAGGAAATCCTGCGGTGAGGGCGAGACAGCACATCGGCGATCAACCCTCTCGCATGCCGCGCTGCGCGTCAAGTGTCATGCGTCGTCACCCGGCGTCGTCGTCCGAGCGGCGGATCACCCGCATGAGCCCACGACGACCTTCCGAACGTCGTGCCTCGCGCTTCGCCTCGCGCTTCTCACGGCGCTCGTCGCCCATCTCGTCCTTCTTCACCTTCGCGTCGACGTAGGAGTCCTTCACGAGCTTGGAGCCGCCCTGCCAGCCGAAGACGACACAGATGAGAAGGATCGCGAAGCCGACGTTGAAGGCCGTCGTGATGAGCTGCTGGCCCGAGCGAGTACGCCGTCGCGGTCGTCGTGTCCGTGTAGCTCTCGAGCGCGAAGGAGTTGAACGCCTGGTTGACGCCGATCCCGCCGGGGGTGAAGGACAGGATGTTCGCGAGCTGGTTCGAGCCCAGCACGCTCATCACCGAGCCGAAGGTCACCGGGATGCCGTACGCGGCGAGGAAGACGATGATCACCATGACCTTCGCGGCGTAGCCGCCCATCTGCGGCAGGAGCACCGAGCTTCACGTACGCGCCGAGGTCGCCGAGGATCGCGGCGCCCTCCTTCGCCTTCAACCACATCTTCTTGACCCAGGCCCAGAAGATCCGAAGCAGGATGGCGACGAGGAAGATCGCTCCGGCGATGATTCCCAGCGTCAACACCGGGTGGTTCGAGATCGCGTCCTGCTCGTCGCCGAACTGGAAGTCGAACGACCCGGCGACCGCACTGAAGAGGTAGATGTAGATGAGCGTGCCGATGACGAAGTAGAAGATCTTCTGCACCACGTAGCCGCCGAGCACGCCCGGGAACGTGGCGCCCTGCACGATCGCGACGTACATGAGCAGCGAGACGAACGTGCCCATGTTGGCGGGCACGAAGTTGTTGAGGGCGACGCCGGTCGCGTAGGCGGCGAGGACCGGCATGTACGTCACCCCTCCGGGATACGCGTAGCGGAGGATCCCGTACCAGCCGAGCGCCGTGAGCATCGTCTGGGCACCCTGGAAGAGGCAGCCCAGGATGAGGTAGCCGATCGAGATCTCGGTGACCGTCTCCCAGAGGTCTTCGAACCAGCCCCAGACGTCGATCCCGGCGAGATGCAGGACGACGAGGACGAGGATCGTGCCGACGATCCACGCTGCGATGCGGAGCAGCTTGCGCTGCGGTTGCTCGACGTCGGCGGGCGGTGGAGCGACGACGGCCTCGGACATCGGACGAGCCTAACGCGCCGTCGGGATGTCGGGGCTGCCGTGTGGAGAGGCGCTGTCCGGCGCCTCTCCACACCGGCGGTTCATCAGCCCGACGCCAGCGCCTTCTGCTTGAGCGCGTCGAACTCGGCCTGCGTGATCGCGCCGGAGTCGAGGAGGCCCTTGGCCTTCTCGATCTCGCCGGCGGCGCCGCCGGCGACGGACTTGATGTACGCATCCTGCGCTTGCTGGTGTTGCTGCATCTGCTGGATGTTCCTGTCGGCCATCCCGTCGTGGTTCGCGATCAGGTAGACGAGGACGCCGAGATACGGCAACACGATCACGAAGATGATCCAGAGCGCCTTCGATCCGCCGCCCACGTCCTTGCGGCGGAAGATGTCCGAGAACACCGTGATCAGGATCCAGATCCAGATCACGAACAGGAAGAAGATGAACATCGTCCAGAGGATGTCCAGGAACGGGTAATCGGCTGCGAGCACTCAGTCTCCTTTCGGGTTCGACTGTCTGACGGTCAGATTCCGAGGATCTGCTTCTTCTTCGCCTCGAACTCCTCCTCGGTGAGGATTCCCTGCGCCTTCAGCTGCGCAAGCTGCTCGAGCTCGGCGGCGTAATCGGGCTGCGCAGGAGCGGCCGGTGCCGCGGCGGCCTGCTGCGCAGCCACCTGCTGGTCGTATGCCTCCTGATCCTGCGCGGCGTACTTCTGGTCCTGGCGATGCCGAACCGCCCCGGCTGTGCCGGCGACGACTGCCGTTGTCGCGGCCGCGCGGACGAGACCTCCTCTGCGACGCATCATTGTCAACCCTCCTGTGTGGTGTTGGCGGCGGACAGCAGGGCCTCGCGCGCCTCCATGACGACATCGTGTGGGATGCGACCGATGGCGACGAGCTCGCCGCCTGCGCCTCGGAGGGCGCCTGCGAGCTCGGCAGCCCAGATGTCCTCCCAGAGGAGCATCGCTGCCGACGAGCCCGGCTCGAGCTCGGCGGCGGCGTCCATGAGGTCCTCCTCGCCCAGCAATCCAGACGATTCGAGCCCGAGCGCCTCGAGACCGCGCCGGACATCTTCGTCGATCTCGCTGAGCTCGAATGCTGCGACCGAGCCATCCGTGTCCTTGCCCACGAACGCCAGGTCGATGATCCGGATCGTGTTCGACTCGACGAGCTTGCCGAGTGCGGGCGCGATCTCGCCCCTGAACCGGTTGCCCGGGAACGACACGATCATGTACTCGACAGGGCCGATCTCTTCCATTCCGAGCCTCCGTTTCGGGTTCGCGCTTACTGACTGGCGCCCGTAACCCTATGCGCAATGCGGCTCCGATCGTCCATCTGATGGAATCGCGGGAGTGAGCGGCGCGGACCTGCGAGCTGACGGCGGCGCCGAAACACCGGACCGTGCCGGCATCGTCCTCGTCACCCTGATCCTCGTCGCCGCGGTCGCGAACCTGAACCTGTCGGTCGCGAACGTCGCGCTGCCGTCGATCGGTCAGGCGTTCGACTCGTCGCAGGTCACGCTCAACCTGATCGCGGTCGGCTACTCGCTCGGACTCGCGGCGTCGGTGCTCTACCTCGGTGCGCTCGGCGACCGCTACGGGCGCAAGATGATGCTCGTCCTCGGCACGGCGCTCGCGATCCCGATGTCGCTGCTCGCTGCGTACGCGCCGTCGGACGAGGTGCTGTTCGTGGCTCGCGTCGGAGGTGGGCTCGCCGCCGGAATGGCCTACCCGACGACTCTGGCGCTCATCACGGCGCTCTGGTCCGGGCCCGGTCGCACGAAGTCCATCGCGCTCTGGTCGGCGCTCGGCGGCGCGATCGCCGCTCTCGGCCCGCTGGTGGCCGGTGCGCTGCTCGAGGAGTTCTGGTGGGGATCGGTGTTCCTCGTCACGCTTCCGCTCGCGGGCGTCGCTCTCGTCATGGCGTTCCTCTTCGTGCCGAGCCACGTCAACGAGACGAGCGATCCGGTCGACAACCTCGGCGGAATCCTCTCCGTGGTTCTCGTCGGCGCGCTCATCCTCGCGATCAACTTCGCGCCGGTGCCGAACGAAGGAGCGCTCGTGCTCGGGCTGGCCGCGATCGCACTGGCGGCGCTCGTCGCGTTTCTTCATCCGCCAGAAGCGAGCTGCGAACCCGCTGTACGACCTGAAGATCGCGAGTCGTCGCATCTTCTGGGTTGCGGCCTGCGCGGGGATCATCGTCTTCGGCTCGCTCATGGCCGCGATGTTCGTCAGCCAGCAGTACCTCCAGAACGTGCTCGGCTACTCGACGCTCGAGGCGGGCGACGGCGATCCTGCCCGCGGCGCTCGTGATGGTCGTGGTCGCACCGCGGTCCGCGAAGCTCATCGAGGCTCGCGGTTCGCGGTTCACCCTGCTCTGCGGCTACGTGTTCCTGTTCCTCGCGTTTCTGTGGATGCTGCTTGTCTGGGACGAGGGCGCGCCGTACTGGCAGATCGCAGCTGCGTACATCTTCGTCGGCGCGGGCGTCGGGCTTGCGGGCACACCAGCGTCGCACTCGCTGACGGGGTCGGTGCCCGTGACCCGTGCCGGCATGGCGTCCGGGACGGCCGATCTCCAGCGCGACCTCGGCGGCGCCATCATGCAGTCGATCTTCGGCGCGCTTCTCACGGCAGGCTACGCCTCTGCCGTCGCGACGCAGATCGCCGCGTCCGACCAGCAGGTCACGGACTCGACGCAGGCGCCAGCTCACGAAGTCGTTCGCCGGCGCCGAGGCCGTCGCTGCGCAGCACCCGCAGTACGCGGACGCGATCATCGCGGGTGCGCAGGAGGCGTTCCTCGAGGGCGACGACTGGGCGTACACGGCCGGCGTCGTCGCGATCCTGCTCGGCGGCGGTTCTCGTCTACTTCATGTTCCCGCGGCACGAGGAGGAGCAGCGCTTGCTCGCCACGTACCACGAGGAAGACACGCGTTCCCGCAGCGCCGGGCGCACACTCCGTCCGCATCCTCTCGAGCCGTCAGGAGGCACTGCACGATGAGCGACCTCGACCGTACGAAGCTTCCGATCCCGGACCCCACGCGCGAGCCGTCGACCGTGCTCGACGCGAAGGATCCCGGAGCGACATTTCCTCCGATCGAGCCGCTGCGGCCTCCGAGGGCGCACCGAACGTCCTCATCGTCCTCCTCGACGACGTCGGCTTCGCGGCGTCGAGCGCCTTCGGCGGTCCATGCCACGACGCCGACGGCCGAGCGCCTCGCGGCGAACGGGCTCAAGTACAACCGCTTCCACACGACGGCGCTCTGCTCCCCGACCCGCAGGCGCTCCTCACCGGCCGCAACCACCACTCGGTCGGGATGGGAGGGCATCACCGAGACTCGCGACCTCGGCACCCGGCTACAGCTCCGATGCGGCCGAACACGCTGCGCGCCGCTCGCCGAGACCCTGAAGTCTGAACGGCTACTCGACGGCGCAGTTCGGCAAGTGCCACGAGGTACCCGTCTGGGAGACGAGCCCGATGGGCCCGTTCGACGCGTGGCCGACCGGTCGCGGCGGTTCGAGCACTTCTACGGCTTCATCGGCGGCGAGACGAACCAGTACGCGCCGGCGATCTACCAGGACACGGTGCCGATCGAGCCCGAGACCGCACGGCCGAGGAGGGCTACCACTTCACCGAGGACATGACCGACCACGCCATCGACTGGATCCGCCAGCAGAAGGCGCTGATGCCCGACAAGCCGTTCTTCGTGTACTTCGCGCCGGGTGCGACCCACGCGCCGCATCACGTGCGGACGGAGTGGTCGGACAAGTACAAGGGTCGTTTCGACGACGGCTGGGACGCGCTCCGCGAGCGCGATCGTTCGCGCGCCAGAAGGAGCTCGGCGTCATCCCGCCCGATGCGGAGCTCACCGAGCGACCCGACGAGATCCCGGCCTGGGACGACATGCCCGACGGACCTGAAGCCCGTGCTCGCGCGTCAGATGGAGGTGTACGCCGGCTTCCTCGAGCACACCGACCACCACGTCGGTCGGCTGCTCGACGCGCTCGACGACCTCGAGGTCCTGGACGACACGCTCGTCTACTACGTCATCGGCGACAACGGCGCCTCGGCAGAGGGCACGCCCAACGGCTGTTTCAACGAGCTGGTCATCTTCAACGGCGCGATCGGGCTCGAGACGCACGGAGTTCATGGTCGTCTCGCATCGACGACTTCGGCACGCCGGACGCGTACAACCACTACGCCGTCGGCTGGGCGCACGCGATGGACACGCCGTACCAGTGGACGAAGCAGGTGGCGTCGCACTGGGGAGGTACGCGCAACGGGACGATCGTGCACTGGCCCGGCGGCTTCGACGCCCGCGGCGAGATCCGTTCGCAGTTCCACCACGTGATCGACGTCGCGCCGACCGTGCTCGAGGCGGCCGGGCTGCCCGCATCCGAGAGCGTCAACGGCGTCGAGCAGATCCCGATCGAGGGTGTCTCGATGGCGTACTCGTTCGACGAGCGCCGGCGCGGACGATCGCCACACGACGCAGTACTTCGAGATGTTCTGCAACCGCGGCATCTACCACGAGGGCTGGACAGCCGTGACCCGCCACTCGATCCCGTGGGTCGCGACGGCGAGATGCCGGCGTTCGCACGACGACGTCTGGGAGCTGTACGGCCCGGACGACTGGACGCAGGCCACGACCTCGCCGCCGACGATGCCCGAGAAGCTGCGCGAGCTGCAGGAGCTCTGTTCCTGAGCGAGGCGACGAAGTACAACGTGCTGCCGCTCGACGATCGACGCTTCGAGCGCTTCAACCCAGACCTCGTCGGGCCGCCCGCAGCTCGTCGCGGGCAACTCGCAGCTCCTGTTCGGCGGCATGGGCCGCCTCACCGAGAACTGCGATCGTCGGACTCAAGAACAAGTCGCACGCCATCACGGCGGAGATCGACGTGCCCGACGGCGGCGCCGAGGGCGTCATCCTCGCCCAGGGCGGTGCGTTCGGCGGCTCGCGCCTCTACGCTGAAGGGCGGCAGGCCGACGTACTGCTACAACCTCTTCGGCCTGCAGCAGTTCAAGGTCGTACGGGCGACGATGCGATCCCTGCCGGCAAGCACCAGGTGCGCATGGAGTTCGCCTACGACGGCGGGCGGCCTCGGCAAGGGCGGTGCACGTTTCGCTCCTGTACGTCGACGGCGCAGGAGGTCGGTCAGCGGCCGCGTCGAGGCGACGGTGCCGATGCTCTTCTCCGCGGACGAGACCACGGACGTCGGCTCGGACACCGCGACACCCGTGAGCGACGACTACGGATCGAAGGACAGCGAGTTCACGGGCACGCGTCCGCTGGGTGCAGCTCGACATCGACGAGGCTGCCGAGGATCTCGACCATCTGATCTCGCCCGAGGAGCGCCTGCGGATCGCAATGGCGCGCAGTAGCGCCGCCGATGCAGTAGAACCTCGCCCCATGACCTGGAGCGTCGCGTTCCGGCTTCGCCGCTACCTGCGGGAGAGCCTGTGGGTGGTTCCTCTCGTCGGTGGTGCGCTCGGCTGGACGTGGGGCGTCGATCTCGTGCCGATCTCAGCACGGTTGCGGAGCTGTCCGCTCGCTGGGAGTACTCGGCGTCGACGGCGGAGGCCGTGCTCGCCGCGGTCGTCGCGGCGAGCGTGGGTCTCGTGGGCTTCGTCGTCACCGTGAGCGTCCTCATCGTGCAGATGGCGACGGGGACGTTCTCGGCGCGCTACATGCGGATCTTCTATCGCGACTGGGCCTTCAAGGCCGTGCTCGCGGTGCTGATCGGCACCTTCACGTTCTCGTACACGCTCATGCGCCACGTCGAGGAGGACGACGTCCCGAACCTCGGCGTGACCATGGCAGGGTCGTTCCTCGGGCTCGGGATCCTCCTCTTCGTCGTCTTCCTCGATCGCGCGATCCATCGACTCCGGCCGGTCGCGGTCGCCGCGCTCGTCGCGAAGGCAGGTCGCAAGGCGCTTCGCGAGGTGCTCGAGGAGGCCGCGAGGCCGGACGCACCTGCCGTCGTTCCCGCCCCGTTCAGCCCGCCGGGCGAACCGGTGCGCGTCGTTCGGATGGTTCGTGGCGGCGCGATCCAGGCGATCGACTTTCGCGGGCTCGGGAAGTGGGCACATGCGAACGACTGCCTCGTCGTGCTGCGCCATCCGATCGGCGACTTCGTCTCCGCGGGCGCGGCCCTGCTCGACGTCTACGGCCCAGATCCCGGTGCCGAGGCGGAGGACAAGCTGCGGTCGCTGGTCGCCCTCGGCGTCGAGAGGACGATCGAGCAGGACCCGGCGTTCGCCGTCCGGATCATGGTGGACATCGCGATCCGCGCGCTGTCTCCGGCCGTGAACGACCCGACGACCGCGGTGCAGGTGCTCGACCACCTCGAAGACCTGCTTCGTCTCGTCGGCCAGACGGATCTGTCGGACACGGGCGCGCCGCTCGAGGACATGGAGAGCGGACTCGTGATCCCGATCCGGCGCTGGCCGGACTACCTCACGCTGAGCGTCACCGAGATCCGCGAGTACGGAGACACGTCGATCCAGGTCGTGCGTCGGCTTCGCGCGATGCTCGAGGAGTTGTCGGAGGCCGTCCTGCCCGAGCGGCGCTCCGCCGTGCTGCGCGAGCTCGAACGACTCGATCAGAAGCGTGGCTTTGAGATGGGGCGAGACCGTCGACGTCGATCTCGCGTCGCGCTCGGATCGGCAGGGCATCGGCGGCCCGTCGGCCACGACCGAAGCGAGCTGACGAGTGTTCGACATTCTCGCTGCCGAGCTCACGGAGGAGCAGGCGCGCTCGCTCGTGTTCGTCTTCCTCGCCTCGACGCTCGGGGCGGTGCTGTCGCGCTGGCACCTGCGCCTCGTGCTGCCGACGGTCGTCGTCGAGATCGTGCTCGGGATCCTCATCGGGCCGGCCGTCCTGGGGCTCGCCGAGGTCGACGTGTACATCGCATTCCTCTCGGACTTCGGCCTCGCACTGCTGTTCTTCTTCGCGGGGCTGGAGGTGATCGAGCACCACGTCCCACGCGATGCGCTGCGCCGCGGGACGGTCGGCTGGGGCATGTCGCTCGCGATCGGGCTCGCGTTCGGCGTGGTGCTCGACCGGATGGGCGTGGACGCGTCCTGGTGGCTGTTGGCGGTCGCGCTGGCGACGACGGCACTCGGCACGCTCGTCCCGATCCTCTCGGACGCGCGACTGCTCCCGACCGAGCTCGGGCGCGCCGTGCTCGGCACCGGTGTCGCCGGCGAGTTCTGGCCGATCATCTTCATCTCGGTGTTCCTCACGAGCGTCTACGGCGCCGCAACGGAGATCGTGCTGCTGATCGTCTTCGCTCTGGTCGTGGGCGGCGCTGCCGCAGTCGCGCGTCGCGCGCGTCCGCCACGGCTCCTGCGGATCGTGCGCGACACGCTGCACACCACCGGACAGGTCGGCGTTCGCGCGTCGGTGTTCGTCCTCGCGCTGCTCGTGTTCCTCGCGGCCGACGCGGGCTTCGAGTTCGTGCTCGGCGCGTTCGCGGCGGGTGTCCTCGTCGGGCTGGTGCTCGACTCGCCCGACGGGAAGATCGTGCGCGTTCGTCTCGAGGGGATCGGGTTCGGGTTCCTCGTCCCGGTCTACTTCGTCGTCACGGGCATGAACTTCGACCTCGACAGCCTGCTCACGGTCGAGGGCCTCGTGCTCGCTGCCGTGTTCCTCGCGCTGCTGCTCGTCTCCCGTGGCGCGTCCGCCCTCCTCTGGCTGCGCGAGCTCGGGGGACGGCGAACCGTGAGCCTCGCGCTCTTCGGCGCGACCGGCCTGCCGCTGATCGTCGCCATCGTCGGCATCGGGCAGGAGCGCGGCGACATCTCCGACAGCGTGGGGGCGTCGCTCATCGGCGCAGGGATGATCTCGGTGCTCGTCTACCCGTTCGTCGCGACGCGGCTGGCCGGAGCGCCGCCGCCGGTCGAGGGCGAGGCCGACGAGTACTAGGATTGTGCGATGAGCAAGCCGCCGACCGACCCCACCGAGCAGTTCTTCGCGGAGCTCGCCTCACGTGGGCACGAGCCGCTGCTCCGCAAGGCGTCCGGCTCGATGCGCTTCGACGTCGTCGACGGGAGAAGGACGCGCCGCTGGCTCGTCGCGGTCGAGCGCGGGGACATGACTGTCCGCTCGGGCGGCGGCGACGCGTCGTGCGTCGTGCGGGCCGACAAGGCGGTGTTCGACAAGGTCGCGTCCGGGCAGGATGAACGCCGTCGCAGCGGTGCTTCGCGGGCGATCTCCAGGTCGAAGGAGACTGGCGCCTCCTCGTGCGCATGCAACGGCTCTTCCCTGGGCCTCGGCGAAGAAGGGTCGCCGCGTGAACGACGGCCTCGTCAAGATCCTCGACGGGAACACGTTCGTCGTGAGCGACGCTCGCGGCGACATCGAGGCGTCGTTCACCGATCCGACAGGGCTGTTCTCGTTCGACACGCGCTTCCTCTCGCGCTGGGTGCTCACCGTGAACGGTGAGCGTCTCAACCCGCTCTCCGTCGACGATCTCCAGTACTTCGAGACGCGGTTCTTCCTCGTGCCCGGGACGGGAACCGTCTACATCGACGCGAAGCTCTCCGTCATCAGGCAGCGCGCGGTCTCGTCCGGCTTCCACGAGGAGCTGACGATCATGAACCACGCCGACAAGCCCGTCTCCCTCGCGGTTCGCATCGAGGCTGGCTGTGACTTCGCGGACCTCTTCGAGGTGAAGGACGCTCTGCGCAAGAAGGGCCGCTATTCGGCCAAGGTCGAGCGGCGGAAGCTCAC
Organism: uncultured Gaiellaceae bacterium; assembly: GCA_963820635.1. Taxonomy (GTDB): domain Bacteria; phylum Actinomycetota; class Thermoleophilia; order Gaiellales; family Gaiellaceae; genus GMQP-bins7. Next base: position 128,759 of record CAWGAN010000003.1, read on the forward strand.
GCTCGGCTACGAGCGCGGACCCTTTGCGCGGGCTACCGCCATCACCGCTAGCGCACCGGCGACTTTCGATGCGGAGGGGCTGACGTTCACGGTGAAGGTGCCGGCGCACGGCGAGTGGAGCACGCACATCGACGTCGTCACCGCGCTCCTGGGCGCGGGGCAGGCCTCCCTCGCGCCGCAGGATCCGAAGCGCGTCCAGGCGCGCATGCGGCGGAATCTCGAGCGCTGGATCGGCGACGCGCCGCGTGTCGAGTGCGACTGGGACCCGCTCAAGGCCACGTATCGCAGGAGCCTCGTCGACCTTGCGGCGCTGCGGTTCTCGCCGCCGATCGCAGGTGGCCGCGCGCTTCCCGCCGCGGGCCTGCCGTGGTTCATGACGATGTTCGGCCGCGACAGCATCTTCACCAGCCTGCAGGCGCTGCCGTTCACCCCGGAGCTCGCGGCGACCACGCTGCGCGCGCTCGGCGACTGGCAGGGCGTCCGGCTCGACGACTTCCGCGACGAGGATCCCGGGCGGATCCTCCACGAGATGCGCTACGGGGAGATGACGGCGTTCGAGGAGCGACCGCACTCGCCGTACTACGGCTCGGTGGACGCGACCCCCCTCTACATCGTCCTGCTCGACGAGTACGAGCGCTGGACGGGAGATCGCGCGCTCGTCCGCGAGCTCGAGGTCGAGGCGCGCGCGGCGCTCAACTGGATCGACGAGTACGCGGATCTCCAGGGCACCGGCTACATCTGGTACCGCCGCCGCAACGAGGAGTCGGGGCTCGAGAACCAGTGCTGGAAGGACTCGTGGGACTCGATCTCGTTCCGCGGAGGCGACCTTCCGGGGTTTCCGCGGGCGACGTGCGAGCTGCAGGGCTACGCCTACGACGCAAAGGTGCGCGGCGCTCGGCTCGCCCGCGAGGTCTGGAAGGACGCCGCGCTCGCCGACAAGCTCGAGCGCGACGCGGCCGATCTGAAGCGGCGCTTCAACCGCGACTTCTGGGTCGAGGACGGCGAGTACTTCGCGATCGCGCTCGACCAGGACGGACGGCAGGTCGACTCGCTCTCGTCGAACAACGGCCACCTGCTCTGGAGCGGGATCGTCGACAAGACGAAGGCGAAGGCGGTGGCCCGTCATCTCCTCGGGCCGCGCCTCTTCTCGGGCTGGGGCGTCCGCACGTTGGCTGTCGGCGAGGGCCGCTACAACCCGATCGGGTACCACACGGGCACCGTCTGGCCGTTCGACAACTCGTTCGTGGCGTGGGGACTACGCCGGTACGGCTTCAAGCGCGAGGCGGCCGAGATCGCGTCGGGGATTCTCGACGCGGCCGAGTTCTTCGACGGCCGGCTGCCCGAGGCGTTCGGCGGCTACCCACGCCAGCAGACGAAGTATCCGGTGCAGTACCCGACCGCCTGTAGCCCGCAGGCCTGGTCGACCGGCACGCCGCTCCTGCTCCTGCGAACGATGCTCGGGCTGGAGCCGCACGGCGAGCACCTCGTCGTCGATCCGGCGCTGCCGACATCCATCGGCCACCTCGAGCTGCTCGACATCCCCGGCCGCTGGGGCCGGATGGATGCGTTCGGCCGCGGACGCGTCGAGACGGGCCGAGCGCGCGCTCGCCGCTAGCTCCTAGTCCGAGCTCACTTCCTGCGTCTCCGGGACACCCGGGCCTGCGTCGCTCTGGGGCGTGATCGTGATCGCGTGAGGCGCGTCATCGCAGGGCACGCTTACGTCGGTCGAGCCGCTCGGCCCGAACCCGGTGGGCGCGGCCGTGTCGAGTGCGATCGCGACCGAGGTCGCCTCCTCCGTCTCCCAGGAGACGGACACGGTCGTGCTCACCGCACCGTCGCATTCGAGGTCGCCCACGTCGAACGACGTCACCTCGGCCTCGGGGGTCGCGCTCGTATCCGTCGTCTCCGTCGTCGCCGGGCAGCTCGTGTCGTCGACGGTGCCATCCGTACGTGTCGTACCGCACAGCACTGCGTCGTCGAGGTTCGTTTCCGTGATGGTCGCGCCGGTCAGGTTCGCACGCGTGAGATCCGCGTCGGACAGGTCGGCGTCGATGATCTGCGCCCCGCTCAGGTTCGCACTGCGTGAGATCGGCACCGCTCAGGTTCACGTCGGTGAGATTCGCTCCGGAGAGATTCGCGCTCGAGAGGTCGGCGTCCTCGAGATCGGCCCCGGTGAAGTCGACGTTCGGGCACTGCGTCGCAGGTTCGATGACGCAGCCCGCGACCTCGTCGGCCGAGTCCGATCCTCCGCAGCCGGCCAGCATGGTGGCTGCGACAAGTGCGATGAACGCCAGTCTCACGTGGGTTTTCCTCCTCGTCGGTCTCGATCGACCGAGGATCATGACGGGTCGTGCGAGAGGATGTCGCGATGACTGCCGCTCGGGCTCTCACGTTTCTCGTGGACGTCGACGACACGCTGCTCGACAACGACCGGATCCGTGAGGACGTGCAGGCGCACTTCGTGGACACGTTCGGTGAGGAGTTCGCCGAGCGCTACTGGACGATCCAGGAGCGGCGGTTCGTCGAGCTCGGCTATCGCGACTACCTCGGCGCCGTGCAGGAGTGGTGGGAGGCCGAGGGCGAGGATCCGCGCCTGCTCGAGGCGTCTGGCTACCTCCTCGGCTATCCGTTTGCCGACCGGCTGTACGACCGGGCGCTCGACGTCCTCGCGCACCTACGTTCGCTCGGGCCGACGGTCGTCCTCACGGACGGAGACGCCGTCTTCCAGCCCCACAAGGTCGCGCAGGCCGGGATTGCGAAGGCGGTCGACGGGAACGTCCTCGTCTACGTCCACAAGGAGCTCTCGCTCGACGACGTCGAGCGCCGCTATCCGGCCGATCGCTACGTCCTCGTCGACGACAAGCTGCGGATCCTCACCGCCGCGAAGGCGTTCTGGGGCGAGCGGGTGACGACGGTGCTGCCGCTCCAGGGTCAGTTCGCGACGGATCCCGAGATCGCGGCCGCGCATCCGGCGGCCGACCTCACCGTCGACGCCATCGAGGATCTCCTCGGCTTCGACCTGACGAGCTTCTAGCGGCGCGTCCGCCTCGGAGCGCGCGCAACCGCGAGTCCGGCGGCCAAGACGATCGCGGCCGCACGGGCGAACCGCTTGGTCAATCCTCGACCCAGAGGCGGAAGCCGCCGAGGAACGCATCCTCGTTGTGGCCGAGCCGGCAGTTCGGCGGCAGCTCATCGAGCTCGCGCGCGTTGCCACCGCCGAGCACCACGTAGTCGGGCTGGAATGCGGCGACGTAGACCTCGATCACCTCCACGAGCGCCTTCCGCCAGCGCTTGTGGCCGAGGCGCTCGAGCCCTCTCTCGCCGACGTAGTCCTCGAACGTCCCCTTGCGGAAGGGCATGTGCTGCACCTCCATCGGCCACCACGAAGCCGTCGATGACGAGCGTCGTCCCGAGGCCGGTCCCCAGTCCGAGGAAGAGCATCCGCCCGCCGTCGTAGCTGCCGAGCGCCTGCATCGCGGCGTCGTTGACGACCTTCGTCGGCTTGCCGAATGCGGTCTCGAAGTCGAACCCGACCCAGCCCGTGCCCGAGGTTGACCGGCTCGCGGACGACCTTCCCGTCGACCACGGGAGCCGGGACGCCGACGGAGACGCCCACGTACTCCCAGTCGGCCGTCTGCTCGAGGACGCCCGCGACCATCTGCTCGGCCGTGAGCTCGGGACCGGACGCGAACCGCCGCCGCTCGTCGAGGCCGTTCAGGACCTCCTTGACGTGGGAGCCGCCGACGTCGACCGCGAGCACGGCCGGAGCGCGGGGCTCCACCGGGTACTTGCGCTCCGTCTGCTCGCTCACGACCCGGATCCTGCCGCAGCGGCGTCGGCGACGACGAGCGCATTCGCGGTCGAGATCCAGGCAGCGGGGATCGACTGATCGCCCTCGCGCAGTCGCCGCAGCGCGTCGACCTTGTCGTCGCCCGTCACGAGCCAGAGGATCTGCCGCGCGCGATTCAACGCGGGGTACGTCAGCGTCATACGCGTCCGCCCCTGGTAGACGCCGGTGACCGCGACGTCGCGATCCAGCGTCGCGAGGACGGGATCGCCGGGCACGAGCGAGGCGGTGTGCCCGTCAGGGCCGAGCCCGAGGTGCACGAGATCGAGCTGATCGGGAAGCGCATCTGCATACACCGCGGCGGCAGCCTCGAGATCCTCGGCCCACACGGGCATGGCGCGGACGTCGACGGCTCCGCCGGGCGGCAGGCTGCGCTGGAGCTGAACGAGGTTGCGATCAGCGTCGCCGTCGGGGGCGATGCGCTCGTCGACCTGGAAGATCGTGACCTTCTCCCACGGCATGCGCCCGTAGAGGCTCGCGAACATCGTCCACGGCGTTCGGCCGCCCGAGACCGCCAACGTGAATCGGTCGCGGGCGGCGACCGCGACTGCCGCCGCTGCAGCGACGATCTGAGCGCCGCGTTCGGCCACCGCGTCCACGTCCGGCAATACCTCGACCTCGAGCGCCATCAGCCCGCCTTCTCGTCGTGGCCGCCGAACTGCTTGCGCATGGCGGAGAGCAGGCGGTTCTCGAAGTCGTCCAGTCCGCGGGACGAGAATCGCGAGTAGAGCGCGGTCGTCAGAACCGGAGCGGGCACTCCTGACTCGATCGCGGCGATCGACGTCCAGCGGCCCTCGCCGGAGTCGGAGACGCGCCCGGCGAACTCCTCGAGCTTCGGTGACTCCTGCAAGGCCTGCGCGGTCAGGTCGAGAAGCCACGACCCGACCACGCTGCCCCGACGCCAGACCTCGGCGACGTTGGCGGTGTCGATTTCGTACTGGTAGAGCTCGGGGTGCTCGAGGGGGGCGGTCTCGGCGTCCATCTCTTGCTGCCGCTTTCCGATATCGGCGTTCGCGATGATGTTCAGCCCTTCCGCGTACGCCGCCATGAGGCCGTACTCGATGCCGTTGTGCACCATCTTCACGAAGTGGCCGGCGCCGTTCGGCCCGCAGTGGTAGTAGCCGTGCTCGGCCTGGCTCGGCTCGCCCGTCCGGCCCGGCGTGCGCTCTGCGGAGCCCACGCCTGGTGCGACGGAGGCGAAGATGGGGGAGAGGCGCTCGACGACCTCCGTCTCGCCGCCGATCATCAGGCAGAAGCCGCGCTCGAAGCCCCAGACGCCGCCGCTCGTGCCGACGTCGACATGGTGGATGCCCTTCTCGCGGAGGGCGTTCGCGTGGCGGATGTCCTCGACGTAGTGCGTGTTGCCGCCGTCGATGATCGTGTCGCCGGGCTCGAGCACCTCGGAGAGCGCAGCGATCGTCTTGTCGGTGATGTCGCCCGCAGGGACCATGACCCAGGCGGCGCGCGGCTTCTCGAGCTTCGCCGCGAACTCCTCGAGCGACATCGAGCCCGTCGCGCCGTCGGCTTCGAGCGCTGCCACGGCATCCGGGTGGATGTCGTAGCCGACACAGCGATGGCCGTCGCGCATGAGCCGCCGGACGATCCCGGCTCCCATTCGGCCGAGTCCGACCATTCCGAGCTGCATGGGAGTATCCGTCGCCATGCTCAGCCTCCTTGTCGCAGGATGAATCGCTCGACGGCGTTCGCGAAGCCGTCGTCCTCGTTCGTCGTGGTGACCTGTCGGGCGGCACGTTGCACTTCTCGATGAGCGTTTCCCATCGCGATCGACAGACCCGAGCGCGCGAACATGAGGACGTCGTTGGCCATGTCTCCGATCGTCGCGATCTCGTCGGGGGAGATCTCGAAACGCTCTGCGAGGAACGTGACCACGGCGCCCTTGTTCGCCTGCGGGTTCGTGATATCGAGGTAATACGGTTGCGATCGCGACGCCGAGACATGCTCGCCAAGGCGCTCGTGTGCGGCGTTCTCGGCGACCGCCACCGCGTCGAAGTCGTCGCTGACGCCGACGATCTTCGCTACCTCGGCTTCGAGGCCGTCGAAGCTGTCGACCACGGTGGGATCGAAGCGAACGGTGTGCGTCTCGCGGGCGACGTGCGGCCCTTCCGGGTCGCGGATGTACCACTCGGCGCCCTGGTACACCCAGACGGACAGCGCGGACGCTTCGAGGAGCTCGATCGCCGGCGCGACGAGATCCTGGCGGATGGTGTGCTCCTCGATCACGTCCATCCCCGGCTCGACGACGAGGCCGCCGTTGAAGCCGGCGAGCGGCGCACGAAGGGCGAGCGGCTCGACGAGCATCTCCATGCCGCGAGGTGGCCTCCCGCTCGTCACTGCGAAGTGGATGCCGGCGTCGTGCAGCTTGTGGACGGCCTCGATCGAGCGCGGCGTCAGCTCTTTCGTCTTCGTGACGAGCGTCCCGTCGACGTCGGAGAGAAGCAACTCGATCACTTCATGCTCCGGTAGCGCCGGATGAGAGCGTTGGTCGAGGAGTCGTGCGTGAGCGTCGGCTCCGCCTCGCTCGTCAGCTCCGGGATGATCCGCTGCGCGAGCGCCTTGCCGAGCTCGACGCCCCACTGGTCGAAGGAGTTGATCCCCCAGACCGTCCCTTGCACGAACACGCTGTGCTCGTAGAGGGCGACGAGCGCGCCGAGCGTGTGCGGCGTCAGCTCATCGGCCAGGAGGACGTTCGACGGGCGGTTCCCCTCGAAGATCCGGTGCGGCACGACCGCCGTCGGCCGTTCCCTCTGCGCGCACCTCCTCCTCGGTCTTCCCGAACGCGAGCGCCTCGGCCTGCGCGAACACGTTCGACATGAGGATGTCGTGGTGGTCGCCGAGCGGGTTGAGCGTCTTCGCGAAGCCGATGAGGTCGACCGGAATGAGCTTCGTCCCCTGGTGGATCAACTGGTAGAAGCTGTGCTGGCCGTTCGTGCCCGGGCTCGCCCCAGAAGACCGCGCCCGTCTCGTAGTCGACCGTGCGGCCGTCGAGCGTCACGTGCTTCCCGTTCGACTCCATCGTGAGCTGCTGGAGGTAGGCGGGGAAGCGCTTCAGGTACTGGCTGTACGGCATGACGCCGACCGTCTGGGCTCCGAAGAAGTCCGCGTACCAGACGCAGAGCAGCCCCATGAGCGCGGGAAGGTTCCGCTCGAGCGGCGTCTCGCGGAAGTGCTCGTCCATCGCGTGGAAGCCGGCGAGCAGCTCGCGGAATGCGTCGGGTCCGATCGCGAGCATCGTCGACAGTCCGATCGCCGAGTCCATCGAATAGCGCCCGCCGACCCAGTCCCAGAAGCCGAACATGTTCTCCGGGTCGATGCCGAACCTCGCGACCTCGTCCGCGTTCGTCGAGACGGCCACGAAGTGCTTCGCCACAGCATCTTCGTCACCGAGCGCAGCGAGCGCCCAGGCGCGTGCCGAGTGCGCGTTCGTCATCGTCTCGAGCGTCGTGAAGGTCTTCGACGAGATGACGAAGAGCGTCTCGTCGGGCGCGAGGTCGTGTGTCGCCTCGACGAAGTCGGTCGAGTCGACGTTCGAGACGAAGCGGAAGGTGAGATCGCGTCGCGTGTAGTGACGCAGTGCCTCGTAGGCCATCACCGGCCCGAGGTCGGAGCCGCCGATGCCGACGTTCACGACGTTGCGGATCGGCTTGCCCGTGTGGCCCTTCCAGTCGCCGGAGCGGATGCGCTCGGAGAACGCGGCCATCCGGTCGAGCGTCTCGTGCACCTGCACGACGACGTCGACGCCGTCCACGACGAGCGAGCGCTCGCGCGGCATGCGCAGCGCAACGTGGAGGACCGAGCGGTTCTCCGTGGTGTTGATCCGATCGCCGCGGAACATCGCATCCGTGCGCTCGGGGAGGCCAGACTCGTCGGCCAACTGCAGCAAGCAGGCGCAAGGACTCGTCGGTGACGCGGTTCTTCGAGTAGTCGAGGTAGATGCCGGCGCCCTCGGCGGCAAGCCGCTCGCCGCGTGTCGCGTCATCGGCGAAGAGGTCGCGCAGGTGGAGGTCGCGGATCTCGGCGTAATGCGCTTCGAGCGCGCTCCAGGCCGGTCGTTCGCGGAGTGGCGTGGTCACCGGAGGACCCCGCGTGCGACCTCGGTCACCGCGTCAGGCGTGAATCCGAACTTCTGGACGAGCTCCTTGAGCGGCGCCGACGCGCCGAAGGTGTTCATCGCGACGATTGCGCCGCCGTCGCCGACGTACCGGTGCCACCCGAGCGAGGACGCCTGCTCGATGGCGACGCGAGCCTTGACGGTGGGCGGGAGGACGGCGTCGCGGTATTCCTGCGGCTGGCGGTCGAAGAGCTCCGAGCACGGCATCGAGACGACACGCGCGCCGATGCCCTCCTCGGCGAGCTCGTCTCGGGCCTGCAGCGCGAGGCTCACCTCCGACCCGGTCGCGATGAGAATCACGTTCGGCTCGCCCTCCGTGTCCACGACGACGTACGCGCCGTTCGCCACGCCGGCTGCGGATGCCAGCACCGACCGGTCCACGGTCGGCAGCGCCTGCCGCGAGAGCACGAGCACCGCCGGCTCGTGCCGGAGCTGCATGACGAAGCGCCACGTCTCGGCGACCTCGTTCGCGTCGGCCGGCCTGAACACGAGGAGCCCGGGCATCGCGCGCAGCGACGCGAGCTGCTCGACCGGCTGGTGCGTCGGGCCGTCCTCGCCGACTCCGATCGAGTCGTGCGTGAAGACGTGGATCACCGGGATCTCCATCAGCGCGGAGAGCCGGATCGCACCGCGTGCGTAGTCCGAGAAGATGAGGAAGCCCGACCAGAACGGGCGCAGCTTGGACAGCGCGAGGCCGTTCGAGATCGCCGCGGAGGCGAACTCGCGGACGCCGAAGTGGAAGTTCCGACCGGCGCGGTCGTCCGGGCCGAAGTCGCCCGCGCCGTCGAAGGTGAGGCGCGTCTTCGTCGAGGGCGCGAGGTCGGCTGCGCCGCCGACGAGCCAGGGAACGCGCTCGGCGACGGCGTTCAGCACCTGCGCTGACGAGTCGCGGCTTGCCAGCCCCTTCGCGTCGGCGGGGAACTCGGGGATACCGCTGTCCCAGCCGTCGGGCAGCGCACGGCGCTGCATGCGCTCGATCTCGTCGGCCGGCCCCGGATGCGACTCGCGGTACTCCTCGAACCGGGCTTCCCAGACGGCGCGCGCGGCGGCGCCTCGCGCGCCGATCCCCTCTGCAAAGTGCTCGGGCACGCCCTCGGGAACGAGGAACTGTGCATCCTCAGGCCAGCCGAAGAAGCGCTTGGCTGACTTGACGCCTTCCGCACCGAGAGGCTCGCCGTGCGCCTTCGGCGTGTCCTCGACCGGCGTGCCGTAGCCGATGTGGCTGTGCACGACGATCAGCGTCGGCCGCTCGTCCTCGGCCTTGAAGGCGTGGAAGGCGCGCTCGGCTTGGTCGAGGTCGTTCGCGTCCGCCACGGTCTCGACGTTCCAGCCGTAGGCGGCGAACCGGTCGGCGACGTCCTCCGTGAACGTCAGGTCGGTGTGGCCCTCGATCGTCACGCGGTTCGAGTCGTAGATCCAGCAGAGATTGGACAGGCGCTGATGTGCAGCGAAGGAGGCGGCCTCCGACGCGACCCCTTCCATCATGCAGCCGTCACCCGCCTGGGCGTAGACGTCGAAGTCGAACAGCGTGAAGCCGTCGCGGTTGTAGCGCGCTCCGAGCCACTGGCTCGCGATCGCCATGCCGACCGACGTCGCGACGCCCTGCCCGAGCGGGCCAGAGGTGGTCTCGACACCGCTCGTCCAGCGGTACTCCGGATGCCCGGGGCACTTCGAGCCGAGCTGGCGGAAGCGCTTCAGGTCGTCGAGCGAGACGGCCGGCTCGCCAAGGATTTCGTACTCGGGATCGACAGCGCGCACCCCGGTGAGGTGGAGGAGCGACCAGAGAAGAGCAGAGGCGTGGCCCGCGGAGAGCACGAAACGGTCGCGGTTCGGCCAGATCGGGTCGGAGGGGTCGAACCGCAGGAAGCGCTGCCAGAGCGTGTACGTGACGGGCGCCATCCCGATCGGCGTGCCCGGATGACCCGAGTCGGCCGCCTCGATCGCGTCGATGCAGAGCGTCCGGATCGTGTCGATGCACGCCTGGTCGAGCTCGCGCGTTGCCGTCGGCGCAATCGTCACGCCGCGTGTTCCTCCTCGAGCATCCGGTCGCCGCCCACGGCCGCGGTGTAGCGCCGACCGATGCGATCGGCCGTCCCACCCGCGACGAGCGCGCCGAAAAGCGCGCCGAGCGTCACCCAGCTCGTGACGATCTCGCTCTCGAGCGTCGACAGGTCGAGGTCGGACTGCAGAAGCGGGAGCGCTCCGGAGATGACGCCCTGGTCGTAGCCGAAGAGGAGGCCGGCGAGGAACGTCACGGCTCCGACGCCGTACATCCACGGGGTGAGCTTGCGCTTCACGGCAGCCATGGGTTCCTCCAGCCTCCGTACGTCGCGGGTGAGCTCGTCCGCGGAAGCCGGCCCCCAGGTGCCGGGCTCGTAGACCTCGACGGGTGGCGGCGAGTCGATCAAGCGGCTGGACGACTCGCCAGGTCTCCTCGACGGCGTCCTGACGCGCGAAGTGACTCGAGTCGCCGCGCATCGCGGCGTCGAGCAGGACCTCGTACGGCGTCGGTCCCTCACCGCCGAATGCGGCGAACTCCATGTCGAGCTGGACGGAGCGAAGCCCTGGTCCGTGGGCCTCCTTCGCCTGCATCCGCATCCGTGCGCCGGGCTTCGGCCCGATGCGCAGCACGAGCTGATTCGGCTCGGGGCGCGGGGCATCGCGTGGGACGAATCCGAGCCAGGGAGTCGTGTTGAAGACGACGCGTACTTCCGTGACCGTGACCGGGAGCGACTTGCCCGCACGGATGAAGAACGGCACGCCGGACCAGCGCCAGTTGTCGATCTCGAGCCGCAGCGCGCAGAACGTCTCCGTCTGCGAGTCCGCCGCGACGCCATCGACATCGAGGTAGCCGCGGTACTGACCGCGCACGTACCGCGCAGGGTCGGCCTCCGCCATGGCGACGAAGACGTCGCGCTTGCGGTTGTTGATGACGTCGACGCCCCGCCCGGTCGGCGGCTCCATCGCGACGAAGCTCAGCACCTGGAGCAGGTGGTTCTGGATGACGTCGCGCATCGCGCCGACGGGGTCGTAGAAGTGGCCGCGATCGGCGATATCGAAGTCCTCGCCCATCGTGATCTGCACGCTCGAGACGAACTGCCGGTTCCAGACGGGCTCGAGGATCGTGTTCGCGAAGCGGAGGTAGAGGATGTCCTCGACGGACATCTTCCCGAGAAAGTGGTCGATCCGGTAGAGCTGCGACTCGTCGATGAGCGCGTGCAGCTCGTCGTTGAGCGCTCGCGCGGACGCGAGGTCGTGTCCGAACGGCTTCTCGACGACGACCCGCGCGTTCTCGGTGAGATCCGCGCCTGCGAGGCCGCCGACGACCGTGCCGAACAGCGACGGCGGAATCTCGAGATAGAAGACCGGGCGCTTCGCGCCAGCGAGCGCCTGCCGCCACAGCCGCATACGTCGCGGCGTCGGCGAAGTCGCCGTGGACGTAGGACAGCCGCCCCGCGAGCCGTCCGAACACTTCGTCGTCGAGCTGCTCGCCCGTCGCGACGATGGACTCGCGTGCGTGCTCGACGAGCTGCTCCAGCGACCAGTCGTCGAACGCAACGCCGACGATCGGGCAGTGGAGAAGCTCGCGCGCCTCGAGCTGATAGAGCGAGCGGTACGTCATCACGCGGGCAAGGTCGCCCGTGATCCCGAAGATCACGAGAACGTCAGCTGCTCCGTCGGCCCGTCCAGCCTGGCTCACGGGCGGATCATCCCAGGTTGCGTCGCACCCGTTACTGGGTGCCGAGCGCCTCCTCGAGCTTGGCGATCGTGGCCGATTCGACCTCGGTGACGCCGCCCTTCGCTTCGGCGACGAAGGTCGCGATTCCCAGCACGAGCTCGCGGTAGGAAGCCACCTCGTCGGACGCCTTGGCGGCGAGTGTGGCGACGGATGCGCGAAGCGCGTCGAGCGTCTCCGTCTCGACTTCCTGCGAAGAGTCGGTGAAGCCGAACCCCGTCCCCTTCGCGTGCGCGAGCTCCTTGATCAGCTCGCTCGCGCCTTCCTCGCGCTGCCGGGCGAGGTACTTCGCGAGCGCCGAGGCCTCGCCGAAAGAGTCCGTGAAGTCTCGATCACTGACCGAGACCAGCATCCCGGCTCCGGTCACGCCCTTCTGCAGCGCCTTCCACTCGTCTTCCGAGAAGTCCGCCTTGGTCGCCATGTCCGGCTCCTTTCGAGGTTCGGTTCGTCGGTAACCGCATTGGTATCAGCGATCCGGGCGTAGGATCGAGCCGTGGCGCTGGCCATGACGACCGTCGATCTCGCGCGCCTGCAGTTCGCGACGACGTCGCTGTACCACTTCCTGTTCGTCCCGCTGACGCTCGGGCTCGCTCCGCTCGTGGCGATCATGCAGACGCTCTGGTACCGCGGAGGCGACGAGGCATGGCTCCGGCTCGCGCGCTTCTTCGGGACGCTCATGCTCATCAACTTCGCGATCGGCGTCGCGACGGGACTCGTGCAGGAGTTCCAGTTCGGGATGAACTGGTCGATCTACTCGGAGTTCGTGGGGGACGTCTTCGGCGCCCCGCTCGCGATCGAGGGACTTGCGGCGTTCATGCTCGAGTCGACGTTCCTCGGTCTCTGGATCTTCGGCTGGGACCGCCTCTCGAAGCGCGTGCACCTCGCGACGATCTGGATCTTCGCGCTCGGCTCGTGGCTCTCGGCGTTCTTCATCATCGTCGCGAACTCGTGGATGCAACGGCCGGTCGGGTCGACGATCACCAACGGGCGCGCCGAGCTGACGGATGTGTGGGCGCTGATGTCGAACCGGCTCGGGATCGTCGCCTATACGCACGTGGTTCTCGTCGGGCTCACGACCGCCTGCGTGGTGGTCTTCGGGATCGCGTGTTGGCACATCGCGCGCAGGCGGAATCAGGAGCTCTTCCTGCCCGCCGCGAAGCTGGCGCTCATCGTCGGAGTTCCGATCTCGGCGCTCAACCTCGGCGATCGGGAGCCACCTGGGGGTCGTCATCACCGACTACCAGCCGATGAAGATCGCCGCGACCGAGGCGCTCTGGGAGACCGAGCAGCCAGCGTCGTTCTCCGTGTTCCAGATCGGCGGCTTCTCCGTCGACGACCAGACGCCGAGCTTCGACATCGAGATCCCGCACCTGCTCTCCATCCTCGCGACCGGCTCGTTGAACGGGGAGGTGCAGGGGATGAACTCGCTCCAGGCTGCGTCGGAGGCGGAATACGGAGCGGGGAACTACATCCCGCCGGTCAGGACGACGTACTGGAGCATGCGGATCATGGCCTACACCGGGTCGCTCGTCTTCTTCGTCCTTGCGGTCGCCGCGTTCTTCTATCGGCGCCGCACGCTCGCGACGAAGCCGTGGCTGCTGTGGGTCGGCGTCGCGACGATCCCGCTGCCGTATATCGCAGCCCTGGCAGGCTGGGTGCTTACCGAGGTCGGCCGGCAGCCATGGATCGTGTTCGGCCTGCTGAAGACCGTGGACGCCAACTCGCCGAGTGTGTCCACGACGACGATCGCGTTCAGCCTCGGCGTCTTCGCGGCTCTCTACGGCCTGTTGGCGGTCGTCGACTTCGTGCTGATGCGCCGCTACGCGCGCATCGACCCGCCGGAGCTGGGCGGGGACGATGACGAGTTCGCACTTCCGGCGGTCACGTACTGATGGACCTCGAGACCTTCTGGTTCGTGCTCATCGCCGTCCTGTGGGCGGGGTACTTCGTGCTCGAGGGCTTCGACTTCGGCGTGGGGATGCTCCTCCCGTTCGTGCCGCGCGGACGACGCGGAACGCGGCGTCCTCCTCAAGACGATCGGGCCGGTCTGGGACGGCAACGAGGTCTGGCTCGTGGTCGCGGGCGGGGCAACCTTCGCCGCCTTCCCGGCCTGGTACGCGACGATGTTCTCGGGCTTCTACGTCGCGCTGCTGCTCGTGCTCGTCTTCCTCATCGTCCGCGTGGTCTCGTTCGAGTGGCGGTCGAAGAGCGAGAGCCCGCGCTGGCGGTCCGCGTGGAGCTGGGCGAACACCATCGGCAGCCTCGGTGCCGCGCTCGTCTGGGGTGTCGGGCTCGCGAACCTCGTCAACGGCGTGCCCATCGACTCGGCGGCGACTACGCGGGTGACTTCTGGGATCTCTTCAGCGCGTACACGGTCGCGGCGGGGCTTGCCGTCGTCCTGCTGTTCGCGTTCCACGGCGCGACGTTCCTGACCCTGCGGACGACAGGAGAGCTCGCGGCGCGGGCGGAGCACGCGCGCGAAGCGTCTCGCGATTCCGGCCGCGATCGTCGCCGCCGGCTTCGTCGCCTGGACCGTTGCCGTCGCGATGGATCGCAACGACAAGGACCTGTTCCCACCCGTGCTTCCCGCCGCACTCGCGGTCGCGGCGCTCGCGCTTGCGGTCGTCTTCCTGTTTACAGGCAGGAACGGACGCGCATTCGCGATGACCGGCCTCGCGACGATTTCGCTCGTCGCGACGCTCTTCGTCGTCGCTGTACCCGCGCGTGATGGTTTCGAGCCCGGGCTTCGAGAACAGCCTCACGGTCGACGGTGCGGCCTCGTCGCACTACGCGCTGACGGTGATGACGGTCGTCGCGGTGATCTTCGTGCCGCTCGTGCTGCTGTATCAGGGCTGGACGTACTACGTGTTCCGGCACCGTGTCCGCGGTGAGCGGGAGGGAGCATGACCCGACCGCTGTTCGTCCCCGTCGTCCTCGGGACGCCACGCCAGGGCCGGATGAGCGAGCACGTGGCGAACGTGATGCAGGCCGAGGTCGGGAAAGCGGCCGGGAGTCGAGACCGAGCTCGTCGACATCGCGCAGCTTCCGATCCCCGTCGACGACGCGGGGGAGGCCGCGAAGGACACGGAGCTTCGCCGAGCTCGTGAACCGGGCGGATGCGCTCGATTCTCGTCGCGCCCGAGTACAACCACGGCTACCCGGGGCTGCTGAAGCACGTGCTCGACACGAACCTGAAGGAGTACATCCACAAGGCCGCCGGCGTCGTGGGCGTCTCGGCCGGCGTGTTCGGCGGCGCGCGCGCGATCGAGAACCTCATCCCGGTGCTGCGCGAGCTCGGCCTCGTCACGATCTTCTGGGACGTCAACTTCACGACCGTGCGCCGCCGCTTCGACGAGAGCGGGATGCTCGTCGACGACTCGTTCCTGGCCATCGACCAGTTCCTCGACGAGCTCTTGTGGATGGCGGAGACTCTGCGGCACGGACGTGAGAACGTGACGATCGGTGGGTCGAGTTGACGCGGCCGACCATGACGTGCCCGATGTGCGGTGCGCAGATGAATCACCAGGCGACCAAGCTCGTCGATCCCGTCACCGCGGAAGAAGCTGCGGCGATGACGAAGGCGTTCGACGGTGTGCTGGTCGTCGTGTTCGCGTGTCCCGACTGCGGCTGGATCGACTCCCGTCGCGAGACGGACGAGTCGCCCGCGTCGGCGTAGGCGCCGAATGCGCTTCCTCGATCCGCGCCTGTTCCATCGTGCGCGCGCGGTGCGCTCGTTGCTCGTCGTCGATGCTGCGCTCGGCGTCGCATGGCACTGCTCGTGCTCGCGCAGGCGGTTCTGCTGGCACGTGTGGCAGCACGTGCGTTCGATGGCGCGTCGCTCGACGAGGTCGCGACGCCTCTCGTGCTCTTCGGCGGGGTCGTCGTTGCGCGCGCACTCGGCGCGTGGGGCTTCGAGGTCGTCGGCAGGCGCGCAGCAGGCGACGTGATCTCCGAGCTCCGGCTCGACGTCGTCGAGACGAGGCTTCGCCGCCGACCGACTGCGCTCGACGGCGCCCAGAGCGCGGAGGTCGCGACCGCCGCCGTGTCGGGCGTGGACGCGCTCGAGACGACTTTCGCGCGCTATCTCCCGCAGGTCGTCCTGGCGGTCGTCGTGCCCGTCGCCGTCCTCGCGCTCGTCGCGTCGATCGACCTCCTCGCGGCAGGCGTGATGCTCCTCACGCTCCCGCTCGTCCCGGTGTTCATGTGGCTCGTCGGCCGCTACACGGAGCGGCGCGCACGCGAGCGCTGGCAGGCGCTGGCGGTGCTCTCCAACCATTTCCTCGACGTCGTGCGCGGGCTGCCGACGCTGCGCGCCTTCAACCGCTCTCACGCGCAGGCGGCGCGCATCGCCGAGGTCAGCGAGGAGTACCGCCGGACGACGATGCAGACGCTTCGTGCGGCGTTCCTGTCGGGAGCGATCCTCGAGCTCGCGGCGACCCTGTGCATCGCGCTCGTCGCCGTCGTGGTCGGCGTGCGGCTCGCCGAGGGCGGAATCGGCTTCGAGGCCGCGCTGACCGTGCTCGTTCTCGCGCCGGAGCTGTACCTGCCGCTCCGAAATCTCGCCGCACAGTTCCACGCGAGCGCGGACGGCGCGGCCGTTGCCGATCGGCTCCTCGAGCTCTCGGAGGCGCCCGCATTCGGCGCCGGGACGGCTCCGCCGCCGGATCCGGCGCTCGTTCCGATCCGCTTCGACCGTGTCTCGTTCGCCTATCCCGCGCGGGATGTCGAGGTGCTGCACGAGGTCGATCTCGAGATTCGACCGGGCGAGATGCTCGCAATCGTCGGGCCCAGCGGGGGAGGGAAGAGCACGCTCGTCTCCCTGCTCTTGCGGCTGAACGATCCGACGTCGGGGCGAATCCTCGTCGGCGACGACGAGCTCGCGCTGGTGGATGCCAAGGCATGGCGTAGGCGGACGGCCTTCGTGCCGCAGCGTCCGACGCTGTTTCGCGAGACCGTCGCGAACAGCATTCGCCTCGGCGACGCGTCGGCCGACGACGAGCGCGTGGGCGAGGCGGCCGCGCTCGCGGGTGCGCATGAGTTCGTCTCGCTGCTTCCGTCGGGCTACGAGACGATCGTCGGAGACGGCGGCCGTCCGCTCTCGACGGGACAGCGACGCCGACTCGCGCTGGCTCGCGCGTTCCTCCGTGACGCGCCGCTCGTCGTGCTCGACGAGCCGACCGCCGATCTCGACTCCGAGAGCGCAGACATCGTCGCTCACGCGATCGAGCGGCTTCGCGTCGGGCGAACCGTCGTGCTGGTCACGCACCGTCCCGAGCTCGCGGCGCTCGCGGACAGGAGCGTCTGCCTGGAAGGCGGGCGCATCCTGGTGCCCGCGCGGGAGGCGGCATGACGCTCGTGGCGCGTCTGTTGGCACTCGCGGGTCTTCCGCGCGGTCGCGTTGCGCTCTCGCTCGCGCTCGGCGCCTTCGCGGTCGGCTTCGGCGTCGCTCTGATGACCGCAGCCGGCTACCTCATCTCGCGCGCCGCCGAGCAGCCCCCGATCCTGTCGCTGACGACGATCATCGTGGTTGTTCGGTTTCTCGCGCTCGCACGCCCACTGGCCCGCTATCTCGAGCGGCTCGCCTCGCACGACGTCGCACTCCGCGCCCTCGGGCGGATCCGCGCGACCGTGTACGAGCGCATCGAGCCCCTCGCACCTGCGGAACTCGACGCATTTCGGCGCGGCGACCTGGTGAGCCGCATGGTCGGCGACGTGGATGCGCTCCAGGGGCTCTATCTCCGCGGGCTGGGGCCTCCGCTCGTCGCACTCGTCGTCGCTGTCTCCTGCGTCGTCGCGACGGCATTCGTCTTGCCGTCGGCCGCGGTCGTGCTCGGAATCGGGCTGGCGCTCGCGGGTATCGCCGTTCCGCTCAGCGCGGCACGCCTCGCGCGCCGCGTCGGTGCGCGGCAGGCGACGGCCCGAGGCGAGCTGACCGCCGATCTCGTGGAGCTCCTGCGCGGCGCTCCGGAGCTCCTCGCGTACGGCCGCGAGGAGGACGCGCTCGAGCGCGTCCGCGGATCCGACCGCGAGCTCGTTCGCCTCGGCCGTCGCGATGCGCTCGTCTCTGGGATCGCCGACGCGCTGACGGTGCTCGTCGCGGGCCTGACGACGATCGGCGTCCTCGCATCGGCCGTCATC
The DNA here is from genome assembly GCA_963820635.1 of uncultured Gaiellaceae bacterium. Classification (GTDB taxonomy): domain Bacteria; phylum Actinomycetota; class Thermoleophilia; order Gaiellales; family Gaiellaceae; genus GMQP-bins7. Next base: position 146,609 of record CAWGAN010000003.1, read on the forward strand.
GCGCACGACGATGCGACGCTCGATCGTGTTCTGATCGCGGTGCTTGCGCTGCTCGCGCTCTCGTCGTTCGACGCGGTCGCACCGCTACCGGCGGCGGCGCGCGAGCTGTCGGCGACGCTCGCATCCGGACGACGCGTCCTCGAGCTCACGGAGCGCGAACCGGCCGTAACGGATCCGGCGGACCCTGCGCCTTCTCCGCGCGCGGCGGTGTCCGTGGCGCTCGAGGGTGTCACAGCACGGTATGCGTCCGGCGACGAGCCGGCGCTCACGCGGTTCGACCTGAGGATCGAGCCCGGTGCGCGCGTTGCGCTCGTCGGCCCGAGCGGAGCAGGGAAGACGACGGTGACGAACCTCCTCCTGCGCTTTCTCGATCCGGAGGAAGGCCGTGTCACGATCGACGGCGTCGACATACGCGACCTCCGCCAGGACGACGTCCGTCGTACGTTCGCACTCGCGGGCCAGGAGGCCCACGTCTTCGACTCGACCATCCGCGAGAATCTCCGGCTCGCGCGGCCGGGCGCCACGGACGACGAACTCCAAGGCGTGCTACACCGCGCTCGCCTCGACGACTGGGTCGAAGGGCTTCCTGACGGCCTCGACACACTCGTCGGGGAGGAGGGACGGAGGCTCTCCGGCGGCCAACGCCAGCGTCTCGCGATCGCGAGGGCGCTTCTCCTCGACGCACCGGTGCTCGTTCTCGACGAGCCGACCGCACATCTCGACGAGGAGAACGCCGAACGCCTCGTGGCTGACGCGCTCGACGCTGCCGACGGGCGATCTGTACTGCTGATCACCCATCGCCCGGAAGGGCTCGAGCTCGTCGACGAGATCGTCCGTCTCGACGTCGTTGCGGCCGTCTGAGGCCCGGCGTAGGCTCCGCTCGTGGCCGAGATCCTCGCCCTGGTTGCAGCGTTCTTCTTTGCTCTCGCAGCGACGCTGCAGCAGAAGGGCGCGCTCGGTATGGGGGAAGTGTCGCTCGGCTCTCCCAGCTCGTTCGTGGCGCTCGCGAAGCAGAAGTGGTGGCTCATCGGGACCGTCGCGTTGCTCGCCGCGTATGTGTTCCAGGCAGTAGCGCTCGCGAACGGGCGTCTTGCGGTGATCCAGCCACTGCTCGTCACGACTATCGTGTTCGCGCTTCCGCTCGGCTACCTCCTGACGAGTCAGGTGATCCATCGCAACGAGGTCCTAGGCGCCGGCGTCGTCGTGCTCGGCCTTGCGGTGTTCACCGTCGTGGGAGACGCAGCGGATGGGATCGACAACGCTCCCGCGAGCGAATGGGCGATTGCAGTGATCGCGTTCTCGCTCGTCGCCGCAGCGTTGCTCGTGGCGGGCGGGCGTGGGATCGCCTCGCGGAAGGCTGCGCTCTACGGCGCGTGCGCAGGGGTCCTCTTCGGCCTCTCGGCCTCCCTCTGCAAGCCGACCATGGAGATCCTGGGCGATGACGGCATCGGAGCCGTTCTGACGAGCTGGGAGTGCTACGTCTTCGCGATAACGGGCATCCTCGCGTTCGTCGTCCAGCAGGTCTCGCTCTCGACGGGCAACCTCGCCGCGTCCGTCGCCACCGTTTCGGTGTGCAACCCGCTCGTCAGCATCGTGATCGGCACGCTGCTCCTCGACGAGCGGCTCGCCGAGCCAACGTGGCACAAGGTCGTCGCCTACGCTGGGCTCGGCCTCGCCCTCGCCGGGGCCGCGGTGATCTCGATGGCGACCGAGGGCTCGAAGGAGGCGGAGCAGCAGGGACCCGGCGTCCCGGCTCCTGCGACCTAGCCCGGCTCCTGTGGGACGAACGGCCGCAGCTCGCCCTGTCCGTCCTGGATAACGCCGTAGTGCGACTCGGGCACTTCGTTCCACGCGCCTTTGAGGTCGCCGAGCGGCTTCGTTCACCCGATGCACACGTGGCTAGACAGCGATGCTGATGGGCTGCGTCGCGAGCCAGATCACGGTCCCGAGGAACAACGTGCATCCGACCCCGAGGGCGAAGCGCCGCAGCCGCAGGGCTCCGAGCTTCGTGCTCATGCCCGCGAAGAAGAGCGAGACCGAGAAGAGGACGACGCCGAGGACGTAGTTCGACGCACGCTGGATGTTCTGGCGGACCTGCGCCGCCGAAACTTCGGCATCGGCATCGAGCCGCTCGGCCTCTGCCTCCGCCGCGAGCTTGTACTGCGGCATGACGAAGGGCGTCAGCGGCGCGCTCTGGTTCGTGAGCGGCTTCGTTGCGAGCCACGCGTCGAACGCCGGCTTGAACTCCGGGCGGAACCGCCGTTCGTAGAACGTCGTGAGCTCCGTCTCGCGGCGCGCATAGGAGTCGATCCACTGGATGAACGTCGCGACGTCGACCTCTTTCTGGGCCTCCGAAAGCCCCTGGGCGCGCGCGGCGTCGATTCGGATCGCGTTGGTGCGGCTCGACGCCTTCGTCTGCTCGCCGTTCCAGCGCGTCGCCTGGTACCCGCTCCAGGCCGTCGCGACGGCGGCGAGCGAGAGGAGGACGGTCGCGACGACCTCGGTGCGGTCCGTCATCGTGCGACGCCGTTTTCGTCGCAGGGTGGCGGCGACGTGTCGCCGAGGGCCACACGCACCTCGTCGAGGAGTCGGAGGCTGCGCTCCATCGCCACCGGCTTGATGCTCCCGAGGACTGGGCGGTACGGATTGTCGAGAGTAAAGATGGCGAGCAAAGTGACCGAGACCACCGCTGTCGCGGAGCCGATGAGCATCGCCTGGGAGCGCTTCATCTCGGACGGGTCGGCGAAGAACAGCATGAAGAGAAAGATGATCGCGGCGGCGAGGACCAGAACGATCCAGAGCGTCGCGGGGATGACACCCGATGCGCCGTAGACGCGATCCCGCCGAGCTTCTTCGCGATCCGACGTCTGATCCAGCCACTTCGCGAACGCCGTCTCCTCGGCGAATGTCGGCGTCTCGGCGGCTCTGATCGTGCGGAACAGTGCGACGCCCCAGGGGTTGATCGTGTCGCCGAGCTCTCCCTTCTCCATGAGCGGCCACTCCCGTTCGACGACCGATCTGCCGTAGCACGTGAGCTCGCCCGCCAGTCGATCCCGCGTTGCGGGCGCCAGGAACTGCGCGGTCTCGTACTGCTGGATGACGATCAGCGCTTCGGCCTCGGCTCCGGCTCGCGACTGGTCGTAGGTCGTGAAGGCGAGGAAGATCACGAAGCCGGCGAAGATCGCGAAGCCGCCCGCGAGGACGCCGAAGACACCGGACGCCCGGTCTCCGTCCGTGAAGAAGCTCCCCTCCGGGGCGCGCCGCCGCACGAGCAGCATCGCGACGATTGCAATCGCGACCGCGACGACGAGGATGACGCACCCAAGCAGCAGATTCATCGGGCGCGGACTCTACTTCGCATGTCTCCGCCCGCCCGAGCGACCGACGACGCTGGTGCCACTCCGCGTACGGCTAGACGACGCCCTGGAGTTGCTGACGCCAGCCGCGCAGCAGGCCGTGCACGGCGGCAGCTCCGATGATCGGTGCGTCCGGCAGGCTGAGCTCCGACGGATAGAGGATGAACGGCCGCGTCTGCGGTCCGCCGAGGCCACCGTGGAAGCAGATGAGCTCCTCGAAGGCACAGCCTTCGTCGAGCTGCGGGTCGTAGAAGCTCCCGACCATGATGTCGGCGACGTCTGCGAAGCCGTCGGTTCGACGCAGGTGCTGTGCGGCGGTCGGAGAGAAGTGCGAGAGCGGATCCTCCCCTTCGATGCGGTCGTCCGAGAGGTAGCGGGCCCCGCCACCACCGAGCGCGACGGCGCCGTCCTTCTCCGACCGCACGAGAAGCCAGCCGACGTGCGGATGCTCGCGGAGCGCAGGGATGAGTGCGGGATGGCGTTCCTCGATCTCCTCGAGCGTCATGCGACGGCGCTCTTCCATGAGGTAGACGAGGCCGAGGTTCCCGGAGCCGAGCACGACGACCCCGCGATCGGAAACGTCGTTCTTCGGTCGCTTCTTCGAGCTGTCCGTGCCAGTCGCTTCGCCCACGGCGAGACCGACCATCGCGTTCTGCTCGTCCCCTCCGGCGAACCCAGTGACCTCCCCCGACGCAAGCGAGCGCTCGACGAGCTCGTCGAGCCCGTAGCCGTTGCGCTGCTTGAAGGTCGCTCCCTGCGTCTGCCCGTGGTCGGAGAGAACGACGATCGCGTACGGGCGTGACGAGTACGTGCGCGCACGGTCGATCCGGCCGAACTGCTGGTCGAGCTTCCGGAGCGCCTCGAGCGTGTCCGCCCGCTCGAGCCCGGAATGGTGCGCGACCTCGTCGTAGCTCGAGAACGTCGCGTAGATAGCAGGTCTCCCCTTGAGCATGTCGGAGAGCACCCCGTAGACGATCAGGTCACGGACGACGACGCACATGGCGGCCCGCATGAACGGGTAGAGCCCGCTGCGGTGACCTCTCGGCCGGACGTCTCGGCGAATCGCGCGGAGTGCGGCAGTCCACTCCAGGAAGACCTCCCAGAAGAACAGGACGAGCACCCTGGTGACGTTGAACCCGTTCGAGAAGAACGCGCGATAGCCGGGGTTCGCGCCCTTCTCCGCCTCCATCCGGCTGACCGTGAGGATGACGTGATCGGCCTCACCAGAGAGCAGATTTCCCCGGCTCGCGCCGCCGTCCGTGAGCAGGCCGACACCGGTCGAATGGCGACGCTCGATCTCGGCGCAGTCCGCCGGTGCGGAGCAGGTCATCATCGTCGCCGTTGCTTTCTCGACCCAGCGGAACGCCGGCATGTTCTCGTTCGACCCGAGCAGGATGCCCGCCTGGCTCGCGCCGGTCTGTGACGAGAGGTCGGGCTCCCATTCCGCGAAGCGATGGTCGCCGTCGGCGACCCAGCGGGCCATGTTCGGTGCGTTGCCGTCGCGCATGGCGCGCTGGAGCACGGGCAATGCGAGCCCGTCGATCTCGAGGTACACGATCCCCGGCACCTCGGTCTCGACGCGCTCGCCCGACCGGCGCGCGATGCGCTCGATGACCCGAAGGGTGTACGTGTCGTCGTCGTTGGTCCCGAAGAGGACGTCCAAAACGACCGTGACCGCCGAGGCAATGAGCGCCGTGAGGAGCGCCCACCAGAAGCTGTCCACCTCGATCGCGTTGTCCGTGAGGCCGGACGCAGCGAGGAGCATGAGCGCATCGAGGACGAGGACGATGAGGAAGCCGAGAACGAGCGTCAGCGGCAGCCTGATCGCCGCGACGACCGGTATGACCAGCGCGTTCAGGACGGCGATGACGAGGGAGACGACGACAGCGCCGAGGAATGTCCGGATCTCGACGTGCGGCACGATCCACGCCGCGACGAAGAGCGCTGCTGCTGAGACGAGCCAGGACACGAGGAGCTTGAACGGCTTGATCTTCGGCCGGACCATCCGCTGCTCCGTTGTCGTCTCTCGCGCGCTCAAGTGGCTCCTCTCGATCGGTGGCGTGTTGCGCGTCAATACTGACGTGTACGCGATCGGCCACGCACGGTATCCGTCACTTCATCCGCTCAGTGCGCGCGCGAGAGGATGTCTTCGACGACCAGCGACTTCGCGTCCGCGTAGTTCTGCACGTACTTCCACTCGCGCGCCGCGAGCTCGCGCTTCGCGCTGAGGTAGAGCTCGCGATCGTCGTCGTGCGTGCGGAGCCAGTCGCGGAAGGCGAGCATCCGATCGACTTCTTCGCACCCCTCCGAGAAGGTGTGGAGGTTGACGTTCGTGTCGGGGCCCTTGAAGCACCGGTGCTCGAACCAGTCCGGCTCACGAATGCGCAGGACGTAGCCCGCGGCCTCCAGTGGCGAAACGTACGCGGCCTCGTCGCGCGTATCCGCGACGACGAGCACAATGTCGATGATCGGCTTGGCCGCGAGGCCTGGAATCGACGTCGAGCCTGCATGCTCGAGCTGCAGCACCTTTGGCCCGAGCGCGCCGCGGATGCGTGCTGCCTCGCGCTCGAAGAGCCGCGGCCACTCCGGGTCGTACTCGGCGAGATGGATCGTCGTGTTGTGCTCCGCCACCTCGCCGACAACCGCAGCGCGGATCTCCTCGTCGCTGAGCGGTGCGGTCATGCGAGCGATGGTAACGCCGGGCCGACCCCAGTCCTCCCCGGGGGAGGGGAAACGGAGGACGCCACGTCGGCCCGGCATGTCTGGCTTCGCGCTTGCGTGCCGAGTCCCTTCCGCCCGTTGCGCGTTTCGACCGAGGCAACGCATGGGTACATGTACGCATCGACGAATACGAGGAGGTGGCAGGCGGGATGTCAACACTGGAGGAGAGGCCCGAGGACGAGACCGGCTACGGCGCGGCCGTCACGGGTGACATGGACGACGCACCCGAGCAGGACCAGCCGCAGACACGCGAACCGGTGTCCGACGAGGAAGCCGAGCAGGACAACTACGCGAACACGGACGACGAGGCCTCGTGATGGGGCGCGAGGGAGGAATGGCCGGTCTGACCGTCGGCGGCGCGATCGTGATCGCCGGGATCGTGATCGCGATCTTCTGGAGCGTGATCGTCGGGATCATCGTCGCGCTCGTCGGCTTGCTCGCGTTCGGCGGATTCGTGCGCGGTCGCTGGTACTAGCGCTCCGTGAATCCCACCTGGGTCGTCGCCATCGTCGCGAGCTTCGTTCCGGCACCTGGAGCTTGCTGCGAATCGTCGCTTCCAGTACCTCCATACGAGCCACCCACAAGCGTGTACGCCACTTCAACACAAGTCGAGTGTCTTGCTAGGAAGTAGACCGGAATGAGGCGACGCAACACGGCGGGTGCATATCGCAGCTACGGTGGACGTGCGCATTGGTTGTCTTTGAAGCCGTCGAGGCTTCGTACTTTGCTCTTCGACTGTCGCATCGACCTGAGCGCAGCAGGGAGTTCGTTCGGACTCTTCTGTCCTTGATAGAGCGAAGGAGCATCAGGAGATGCGCAAGCTTTTCCAGATCGGTGGCCTCGTTGCCTCGGCTGTGTTGATCGTGTTTGGCACCGCCGCGATCGTCATGGGCGTCGACGGGCGCTCGACCGTACGCGACAGCCTCAAGCAGGAGCAGATCGTGTTCGGTTCTGCTGACGACCCTGCAATCGCAAAGCACGCCTCCCAGTGGGCCGACCAGCAAGTCACGACGGGCACTCAGGCGCGAGCCTTTGCAGAAGTCATCCACGAGCACGCGCTCGAGGGTTCCGGGGGGCTGACCTATGCCCAACTCGGGCGCTACGTCTCCGCTGCAGATCCTGACAACCCTGCGGGCACGAGCGACGAAGCGGCAGCCCTCATGGACGAGAAGGGCGTGCCAATCTCGAACTCGGCTCGCAACACCTGGATCACCGCGACGGCCCTGTCCACGGCGTTGAACATGAGCTACATGGCCGAGCAGATGGCCCTCTTCGGGATCGTTGTCGGCTTCGCCCTGTTGCTGACTGGACTCGGCCTCGGAATCCTGACCATCGGTGGCGCACTTCGAGGCGTTGAGCCCGCTTCGAAGCCGTCCGAGAGTCGCACGTCGAAGCCCATCGTTACCCCAGTGGCTCCGACCGTCTAGAAAGCTGCCGTGCTAGCGGGTGGGGCTGCCTTTGGGGGCCCCACCCGACCCGGCCCCGCTCCTGAGGGGGCGGGAGGTCGGCTCGGCCAAGAGCATCCACACGAAAGAGGTCTTTCATGAGCGTCGTCTACATCACGGAATTCGCATACAAGGACTTGTCGACTACCAACTACGACTGGGCCAAGGAACAGATAGGTGACGACCCGGTTGACGGTCTGATCGTCCACACGGCTGGCTTCGATGAGGACGCGAAGGTCTTCCGGATCATGGACGTCTGGGAGTCGCAGGAGCAGGCGGACCGCTTCATTCAGGAACGCGTCCGGCCCCTGGCGGACCAAGGCGTCGAAGCGCTTCCCGATCCCGACAACGCGATACCGCCCACGCGCGAGACGATCTACGAGCTTCATGACGTGAGAGTCGGAAGCGCGATGGTCTCCGCGCGATCCACGGCGTAATCGCCGGAAGTGGGAGAGCGGACGATGGGACTCGAACCCACGACACCTGGCTTGGGAAGCCAGTGCTCTACCAACTGAGCTACGTCCGCGCGCCCTGGATCCTAGCGCCCTAGCCAGAATCGGCCTCTGACTCCGACGCCACTTCAACGCCACTTCGAAGCAGCGATAGGAGTAGGGTCGGTCGGTTCCCGACCATGGAGGTATCACGCAATGAGCATCGTCGTTCGGTTCAATCCCACCAACGTCGACCGCGAGAAATACGACGAAAGCCTGCGCCGTCTCGAGCAGGCCGGACTGTGGCCTAACCCGGCCGGGCTCGAAGTCCACGTTGCTTTCGGAGACGAGGACAACATGAAGGTCAGCGAGATCTGGGCCTCGAGGGAGCAGATGGAGGCGTACGGTGCGAGCCTCATGCCGATCCTGACGGATATCGGGATCGAGTTCTCCGGCGAGCCTGAGGTGTTCGAGGCTCACAACCTCGTCAAGTAGCCGCTCCCCGCGTCGCTTCTCTCATCCCGGCTGGCGGCGAACGCGTCCAGACGCGAGCGAAAGGCGTCGTCAGCACCGCGCACGAGATGCGGTTATACGGGCCAGCCCCGCACGCCGTGTGCGAACTGCGGTTCGGAGGCTCGCGAGTACAGGCTGGGACTCGCTGCATCGGTCGCAACGAGTGGCGACGTGACGATCCGGGCACCTGCTGCAACGGCTTACGCGAACGCGATGGCACCGACGCTCTCGATCGAGGAGAACGTCGCGGCGGGCACCTTCGTCAGAACGGTTGTCGTGGTCGAAGACGCCTGACGCTTGGCTGGCTGAAGTGCGAGATCAGACCGGCAGCCTCGTCGCAGTCGAGATCAACTTCGACGCGATGGAGATTTCAGCCCTTTTGCCGATACCACTCCTCATGGCGTCCGACCTGTCGAGCGCGCAGCGCGCAAGTATTGGCCCCCGTTCGCATCCTCCCTACGGATGAGCAAGAAATACGAGATCCACTCCGGGCGCCGGATCGTGTCGACCCAGTACTCGGTCAGCCCGCTCCAGGCCGTCGTCGACTACGTGCGCTCGTATGGCGTCAAGGACGACGAGATCAGGAGACTCGGAGTCGACTCGGTCTCCTGGCGAGGTGCGCGGTTCAGTGCCGTGCTCGTTCCCACCGAGCCGGTCGTCCTTCCTCCGACGTCGCCGTAGCTTCCGCGCTCCACGCGGGTCTCTAGCCAGGTCTTGACATCGTCCTCATGAGGCCGCCGTACAGTGGCGGCGTGCTGCGCGTTGTCCTCTGCGCCCTGCTCACCGCTGCGATCTGCTCGATCGGCGCGGCGACGGCTCCGGCCGCCGACCGGGCGGATGCGTCCGTCTTCGGTGGGCTCGGGACGTGGGTCGACATCTACGACGCGCCCGTCTACGCGGCTCCCGAGCGAACGGCGCAGCGCATGGCTGCACGGCGGGTGAAGACGGTCTGGGTCGAGACGGCGAACTACGGTGCGTCCGCCGACGTCGTGGATCCCGTTCGGCTGGGACGGCTCGTCGACGCGCTCCACGCGCGCGGAATCCGCGCGGTTGCCTGGTACCTACCCGGGCACGTCCGGCCGGCGCTCGACATGCGCCGTGCGCTGGCGATGCTCACGTTTCGCACGCCTCGAGGCGGGGCGTTCGACGGGGTCGCTCTCAACATCGAGTCGACGAGGCTGAAGAACACGGCCCTCCGCTCACAGCGCGCCGTCGCGCTCACTCGGGAGCTTCGCGAAGCTGCAGGCGACACTCCGCTTGCGATCGTCCCGTTCAACCCGCGCGGGCTCGAGCGACGGCCGTCGACCTGGCCGCGGTTCCCCTGGGCGGAGCTCGCGGAGAGCGCGGACGCCTTCGCGCCGATGATCTACACGGGTGGTGCGTACACGGGCTTCGACGCGACGTACGGGTACGTCACACGTGCGCTGCGTCTTCTCCGCGCGCAACACCGGGCGGCCCGACGTCCAGATCCACGTCGCGGGGGGAGTCGCGAATCGGCTCGGGCTCCGAGGAGCTTGCGGGCTTCGCTGCTGCGATCTCGGACGACGGGGCGACGATCGGCGTGAGCCTGTACGACTGGATGACGACACCGCCCGGCGCATGGAAGTCCCTCGCGCCGCTCAGTCGCTAGCCCGACCGACCACGCCTCGCGCAGCCGGTCGCGCGTCTCGAGCAGGTGCTCGGGAATCACCTTCACGTCGGCGAGCACCGGCATGAAGTTCGTGTCTCCGGCCCAGCGCGGGACGACGTGCAGGTGCACGTGGTCGGCGATGCCCGCACCGGCCACGCGACCGAGATTCCAGCCGAGGTTGAAGCCTCCGGGCCCGTAGACGCGCGTCAACACGTCGACGGCCGCGACGGCGAGACGGTGGATCTCGACCGCCTCGTCGTCCGTCAGATCGCCGAGCGCACCGAGGTGACGTCGGGGAGCGACCATGACGTGTCCGGAGGAGTACGGGAACTTGTTCAGCAGCGCGATCGCGGTGTCGCCGTCGTGCACGCGGAGCGAATCAGCCGGCGCGAGCGAGCCCGCCGCCTCAGCGCAGAAGACGCAGCCTTCCTGCTCGTCGGCCTGCGCGATGTACTCGAGCCGCCACGGTGCCCACAGAGGCTTGGTCATGCCGCGTTTCTACCACCGCTTGCGCGTGTCGGCCTGCGCGCTCGTAGACTCCGCGCGATGAGTTACGCCTTCAAGCTCGCCGGTGCCTGCATCGCTTTCCTGCTGCTCGGGGTGCTCGGCATTCTCATCTTCGACGCGATCTGGGTGCGCGTCGGGCTCGGTGCCGCGATCCTGGTCGTCTGCGGTGGTCTCCTGCTCTTCGCCTGGAACACGGACCGCAAGGACAAGGCGGCACGCGCCGGGCTGGACGAGCTGCCGCGCGTCTGACGTCGCGCCGACGCATCGGCGTCTGTCTCGTCCTGCTCCTCACTGTCGCTGGCTGCTCGCAGACGCCGAGCGAGCCGACTCGAGCGACGGCGACCGTCACGCGAGTCGGCGACGGCGACACGCTCGACGTTCGTACCGGTGCCCGCGTCCGCCTCGTACAGATCGACGCGCCCGAGCTGGGGGAGGGCGAGTGCTACGCGCGTGAGTCGCGCCGTGAGCTCGAGCGACTCGCAGCGCCCGGAGGGCGGATCGAGCTCGAATCGGATCCGGAGCTCGACGACACCGACCGCTACGGCCGCCTGCTTCGCTACGTCCACGCGGCCGACGCGAACGTGAACGTCGAGCTCGTGCGCCGGGGAGCGGCGACGCCGTACTTCCGCGGCGGCGACGAGGGGACGTACGCCGACGAGCTGCTCGACGCGGTCGACGAAGCGCGGCATGCGAGCCGAGGTATGTGGGGCGCGTGCCGGGTCTCGTGGGATCCGGACCGGGCTGTCACCACTCGTCCGCGGTAGGTCCTCACTCGGACGAGGGACGTTCGTCGGGGGAACCCAGACCTTCGGCGCGGCGACTCTGGACCTCAAGCGGGCGCTGCGGCGAGCCGATGACGCTGAACTGTGACCCTGTAGTCGAAGACGAAGAGGGAGGCGGCAGTGACTGCGGCCCAGTTCGAATTGATCGACGAAACCGAGGCAGAAGCGATCTTGCGGTGGCGCTTCGAAGAGCTCGTCCGCTCCGGGTACGACATCGGGTCGGCGCTGGTTCTTGCCTCTCATGTGGAGATCGACCTCCACAATGCGTCATCCCTGACGCAGCGCGGCTGCCCTCCCGAGACGGCTCTGCGGATTCTCCTCTAGCGAGTGGCAGCACGAAAGGCCGGAGCCCCGATGCGGCGGGGGTTCCGGCCTTATTCGTTTCGGGGATAGCCTTCGGCTCATGGCGACGAGCCGCCCGACGCTCGCTGTGTTCATGGTTCCGACCACGAAGCTCGCCGAGAGCATCCGGTTCTACGCGGAGGGGATCGGTCTCGATGTGGTCGAGGAGTGGTCGGACCCGGGGCGCGGCGCGCTTCTGGCGGTCGCGGATGGCGCGCAGGTCGAGCTCGTCGAGTTCGACGCCGTCGCCGAGCATCCCGAGCCGGCGGTCACCCTCGGCCTGCAGATGGTGGGCGTCGACGCGGTGCACGAGCGATTATCGGGGCTCGGAGCGCGGATCAAGGCGCCGCCGAGGCTCCGATCGTGGGGGATGTACGGCTTCGGCACCTTCGATCCGAACGGCGTCCCCGTGAACGTGTACGAGCCGCGGCTCGACGCCGACGCCTAGAGCCAGCGGCGCCAGCGGAAGAAGCCGAGCGACGCGGCCGAGACGACCAGGAGCGCGACGACGATCACCCAGAACGCCTCGTGCGTCCCTTCGCCCGGGAAGAGGACGTTCATCCCGAAGAGACCGGTGACGAGCGTGAGCGGGAGGATGGTGACGCTGATGACCGTGAGCAGACGCAGCACGTCGTTCTGGCGGTGCGCGAGCACCGACTCGTTCGTCGACTCGAGCCCGTCGACGACCTCCTTGTAGTTGTCGAGAAGGTCCCAGATCCGCTCCGCCGAGTCGACGATGTCGTCGAAGTAGTCCTCGAGGTCCTCCGGCAGGAACGTCTCGACCCGCCGCTCGAGCATGCGTAGGGTCGAGCGCTCGGGCTTGATGATCTTGCGGTACGAGATGATCTCCTGCTTCACGTTGGAGATGTCACGGACGACCCCCTGGGAGCGCCCTTCGAACACCTCGTCCTCGATCCCGTCGAGCTTGTGGGCGATCTTGTCGAGGATCGGGAAGCAGTAGTCGAAGAGGTCGTCGAGGATGTCGTAGAGCAGGCGACCGGAGCCGCGCGCGAACAGCTGCTCGCGGTACGCGTCGTCCTCCTCGCAGCGCGCGAAGAGGCGGGTGACGGGATGGAGCGCGCCGTGCGGGATCGTGACGACGTAGTCGTGCCCGATGAACACGTCGAGCTCGCCCGCGTTGAGGCGCTGCACGTTCTTGTCGTAGATGGGGAAATGCAGGACGGCGAAGAGGTAGCCCTCGTCCTCGTAGTCGTCGACCTTCGGGCGCTGCCGCTTCGAGACGATGTCCTCGACGTCGAGGGGATGCCAGCCGAAGCGCTCGGCGAGCTCCTGCGCCGTCTCGACGTCCGGCGAGACGACGTTGACCCAGGTGAGCCCGCTAGCGGCGAGCTCGTGGACGACCGGCGCCGGCGTGATGACCGGCGTGCCACCACGGGCGCGCGAACGACGGATGCGAGGGAGGCTCGGCATGGGTACTCAGTGGGTCGTCTTTCGTCAGCGCCATGTTCTCGATTGTAGCCGCGGTGCCTCCCGGTCTTGTGCGCAAGATCGGAAACCGGTTAGCACCGGATTTCCGATCGCGCCAACACCCCTGAAGCCGGTCGCTTCGCAACCGGGTCGCTGCAAAGGGCGACTATTCGTTTGCTCATACCGAGGCGGCTGCGGGGACGGGAGTCCGGCGCGCGCGTGACGGCAGCGCGCCCTCTACGACGAACGTGCACGCCGCGCCTATCGTGCACAAGGCCGCAGCGGCGATCCAGACGCCGTTCGGTGACACCGCGAGCCCTGCACCGCCGAGCGCCGGCCCGAGCGCGAATCCGACCTGCCAGGAGAGCGCGTTCAGTGCCATGTAGCGGCCCATGAGGCGGGGTTCCGCCAGATCGGCGGCCAGCGGCGCGGCGACGGCCCCGTGGAGGCACTGTCCGACGGCGAAGATCACCATGACCACGACGAGGACGAGGAATGCCGTTGCGGCCGAGGCCGCCGCTCCCGCGATCGGCACGAGGAGCCAGGCCCCGGCCCAGAGCAGCCCGAAGAGCGCGAGCGTCGGCATCCGTCGGCGACCGCGGGCAAGCCGCGCTATCGGCAGCTGCGTGAAGACGATCACCAGCGTGTTGACGAGGAACAGGAGCCCGATCTGCGTTTCGGAGAGCCCGCCCTCGTTCTTCGCGTAGACCGGCAGGACGTCGAATCCGGAGAAGCCGGCGAAGATGAACAGCGCATTCAGCGCGATGACCGCGACGAACGGCCGGTGGCGGAGCACCTCGCGATACGACCCCGTGCGGCCCGCGTGTCCGCTAGGCCGCAGGTCGGGCTCCGGGACGAGGGCGTACATCACGAACGCGTAGACGAGGAACGTCACGGCATCGAGGAGGAAGAGCACGGTGAACGTCTCCGGCGACTCCGTCGTCGCGATGAGCCCGCCCGTGAGCGCGCCGAGGCCGATCCCGAGGTTCATCACGACCCGCTGCATCGCGAACGCGGACGGCAGCTGGTCGCGAGGCGTGAGCCCGGTGATGAGCGTCGACTGCGACGGCCAGAAGCCGCCGACGCCGATCCCGCTGACGGTCGCGACGAGGAAGCCCTGCCACGGCTCGTGGACGAGCGCGTAGCCCGCGAAGCCGATGCAGAGGATCGCCAGCGAGAGCGCGAGCATCCGCTTGCCGCCGAAGCGGTCGATCTGCGACCCGAAGATCGGGCCGGCCACGATGCTCACGAGTGCGTGCGCAGCGACGATGAGCCCGGTGAGGCCGAGGCCGATACCCCGCACGTTGTGCAGGTAGATGAACATGAACGGGATGACCATCCCGTTGCCGAACGCGTTGACGAGCCCGCCCACCTGAAGCGTCAGCACGGAACGAGGCAGAGGCGGGAAGTACGTGCTGACGACTCCGCGCACCGTGGGACACTAGCCACGCATGCGTGCGGGCTTTCTCCTCGACCCGGAGGTCGCGTACTTCAATCACGGCGGCTACGGCGCGTGCCCGGTCGAGGTCTTCGCGGAGTACCAGCGGCTCCAGCACGAGCTCGAGCGCGAGCCGACGGAGCTCTTCTCGCGGCGATTCGACGCAGCGACGCGCGAGGCACGCGCGGCTCTCGCCGGCTTCGTCGGCGCCCGCACGGACGACCTCGTGTTCGCGCCGAACGCGACGTCCGCGCTCAACGCGGTCATCCGGTCGCTGCGGATCCGGCCCGAAGAGGAGATCCTCACCACGAAGCACGAGTACGGCGCGATCCTGCGAACGCTCGGCTTCATCCGAGCGAACGTCGTCCAGGTCGAGCCGGAGGAGCTGGTCGCGAACATCGGGATCCGGACCCGAGCGATCGTCGTCTCGCACATCACCTCACCGACGGCGCTCGTCCTTCCGGTCGAGGACATCTGTGAGGCGGCGCGCAAGGCCGGCGTCCTCTCGATCGTCGACGGCGCGCACGTTCCCGGACACATCCCACTCGACGTCGAAGCGGTGGGTGCCGACGTGTACGCGGGCAACTGCCACAAGTGGCTGTGCGCGCCGAAAGGCTCGGGGTTCCTGTGGGCGCGGCCCGAGCACCAGGACTGGATCGAGCCGCTCGTCGTCAGCTGGGGTTACCACGAGGACGCCGATTTCGGCGAGCGTCACGGCTGGCAGGGAACGCGCGATCCCTCCGCGTATCTCGCCGTGCCGAAGGCGATCGAGGTGCACGCGACGTTCGACCTCGAGGCGGCCGCGGAGCTCGCGGACGAGGCGGAACGACGGCTGTCACAGCTCGGGTTGAAGCCCTTGCGTGGCGCGCGATCGCCGCTCATGCGAGCGGTCACCGTCCGCGCGTCGGATCCGCAGGAGCTCTGGAGCCGTCTCTACGACGAGCACCGCGTCGAGGTGCCCGTGTACGCGTGGGACGAGACGACACTCCTACGGTTCTCGATCGGCCCCTACAACGACGAGGCCGATCTCGAGCGGCTGATCGATGCGCTCAGACAGACTCTCGCTCGGTGATCCAGTCTGCGATCCAGGCGCTTCTCGACGGACGTGACCTCGCTCGCGGCGAGGCGCGCGAGGTGATGGGCGAGATCATGGCCGGGGAGGCGACGCCCGCTCAGATCGGCGGCTTCCTGGTCGCGCTGCGGGCGAAGGGCGAGACGGCGGACGAGATCGCGGGGTGCGCCGAGGCGATGCGCGCGCACGTGCTCGAGGTGCATCCCGACGCGCGACGACGTCGTCGACGTCGTCGGCACGGGGGGCGACGGCGCGCGCACGTTCAACATCTCGACGACGGCCGCGCTTGTCGCCGCGGCCGCGGGCGCAGCGGTCGCGAAGCACGGCAACCGCGCGGTCAGCTCCGTGTCCGGATCTGCGGACGTGCTCGAAGCGCTCGGCTTCACGCTCGAACAGCCGCCCGAGCGGATCGCCGAGTCCATCGACACGCTCGGCTTCGGGTTCATGTTCGCGCCGTCGCATCACCCGGCGATGCGGCACGCCGCGCCGGTGCGTCGCGAGCTCGGAACGCGCACGATCTTCAACGTGCTCGGGCCGCTGACGAATCCTGCCGGCGCGCGGGCCGGCGTGTTCGGCGTCTACTCGGCGGAGGTCGCACGTACGGTCGCGGACGCGCTCGCAGTCCTCGACGCCCGACGCGCATTCGTCGTGCACGGCGCGCACGGCATCGACGAGCTGTCCCCGGCAGGACCGAATCTCGTCTTCGAGGTCGCGGACGGCACGGTGCGTGAGCGGGTGATCGACCCGGCCGAGCTCGGGATCGAACCGTGCGACCCCGCCGAGCTTGCCGGTGGCTCGCCCGAGGAGAACGCCCGCATTGTCCGTGAGGTTCTCGCGGGGGCACAGGGCGCAAGGCGCGCCGCCGTCACGCTGAACGCAGCCGGCGCAATCGCCGCCGCCGGGCATGCGGCCGACCTTGCCGAAGGGCTCGCAGCAGCGGAAGAGGCGATCGACAGTGGCCGCGCAGCGGCCCGGCTGGAGGAGCTCGTCGCGTTCTCGCAACAATCCCCGTGATGGGACGCTTCGAGGACGCGCTGCGTCGCCCCGGCCTGACCGCGATCGCGGAGGTGAAGCGGCGCTCGCCGTCGGCAGGTGACCTTCGGCCCGACGCCGACCCGGGAGCGCTCGCCGCTGCGTACGAGCGGGCGGGCGCTGCTGCGGCGTCGATCCTCGTCGACGAGCGCTTCGGCGGCACCTGGGACGATCTGCGCGCCGCGCGATCGTCCGCGACGCTCCCGCTGCTCGCAAAAGGCTTCTTCTCGACGGAGGAGCACCTGCGCACCGCGCGCGAAGCGGGAGCCGATGCCGCGCTGCTCCTGTTGCGCGACCTCGACGATGCGACGGTCCGGCGCCTCCTCGGAGTCGCCGCGGAGCTCGGCCTCGACACGCTCGTCGAAGCCCACGATGCGGAGGAGCTCGAGCGCGCGGTCGAGCTCGATGCGCCCGTGATCGGCGTCAACGCGCGGGATCTCTCGACGTTTCGCATCGACCGCGCGGAGCAGCTCCGCCTCGTCGCCGGCGCGCCGCGCGATCGCGTGGTCGTCGCCGAGAGCGGCATCGAGTCACGGGCGCAGGGTGCGGCCGCCGAGCTCGCGGGAGCCGACGCGATCCTCGTCGGCTCGACGCTCATGCGTGCCGCCGATCCCGGGTCAAAGCTCACGGAGCTCCTCTCGCGGCCCCTCGTCAAGGTCTGTGGACTGACACGAGACGACGACGTCGCCGCTACGGTCGAGGCCGGAGCGGACATGGCCGGCTTCGTTCTCGCTGCAAATAGCCCACGCCGCGCCCCCGGCGTTCTGGCGGTGTCTGACACCTTGCTCACAGTCGCGGTGGTGGTGGGCGAGGCCGAAACGGACGGGGCGGACCTCGTCCAGCTCTACCCGCCCGAGGAGGGGAAGGTGCGCGGTCGAGACGCGGTCCTGCTCCGCGACGGCAAGGAGGTCGCACGTGTGGTCGATCTTCCGTGGCAGGAGGACGATCCGGCGCACTTCGAGCGCGCTCGGGCCGTCGAGGGTCGTGTGATGCTCGCGGGCGGGCTCGGCCCGGAGAACGTCCGCGAGGCGATCGAAACCGTGCGACCGTGGGCAGTAGACGCGAGCTCGAGTCTCGAGATCGCGCCGGGCGTGAAGGACCACGAGCGGATCCGCGCATACGTCGAGGCGGCGCGATGACCACCGAGACCTACGGCGCCTACGGCGGCCGCTACGTCCCCGAGACGCTGATTCCGGCACTCGACGAGCTGGAGCAGGGATGGGGCGAAGCCAACGCCGACCCATCGTTTCGCGAGGAGCTCGACCGGCTCGGCCAGCGCTACGTCGGGCGCCCGTCGCCGCTCTACGAGACGGAGCGCTTCGCGCCCGAGGGTCGCAGGGTCGTCCTCAAGCGCGAGGACCTCAACCACACGGGTGCACACAAGATCAACAACGCGCTCGGTCAGATCCTCCTCGCGTCGCGGCTCGGCAAGCGCCGCATCGTCGCGGAGACGGGAGCGGGACAGCACGGCGTTGCGACGGCGACCGTCTGCGCTCGGTTCGGGCTCGAGTGCATCGTCTACATGGGCGCCGAGGACATGCGCCGCCAGCATCCGAACGTCGAGCGCATGCGCCTCCTCGGCGCCGAGGTGCAGGCCGTCGAGTTCGGCACGAAGACGTTGAAGGAGGCGACCAGCGAGGCGATCCGTGACTGGATCGCGAACGTCGAGACGACGTACTACCTCATAGGCTCGTGCGTCGGCCCCGCGCCGTACCCGAGCATAGTGCGAGAGTTGCAAGCCGTGATCGGGCGCGAGGCTCGCCAGCAGATGCTCGACACGTACGACCGGCTCCCCGATGCGGTCGTCGCGTGTGTCGGTGGCGGCTCGAACGCCATCGGGCTCTTTGCAGGTTTCCTCGACGACGAAGGCGTGCGTCTGGTCGGCGTCGAGGCCGCGGGCGCGGCGAGCCTCGGCTCAGGTCGGCCGGCCGTCCTCCACGGCGCGCGCTCCTCCGTACTCGCGGACGACGACGGCCAGGTGCTCGACGCGCACTCGATCTCCGCGGGACTCGACTACCCGGGCGTCGGGCCGGAGCATGCAGCGCTTCGAGACTCCGGCCGCGCCGAGTACGTCACCGCCACCGACGAGG
The DNA here is from genome assembly GCA_963820635.1 of uncultured Gaiellaceae bacterium. Classification (GTDB taxonomy): domain Bacteria; phylum Actinomycetota; class Thermoleophilia; order Gaiellales; family Gaiellaceae; genus GMQP-bins7. Next base: position 165,396 of record CAWGAN010000003.1, read on the forward strand.
AGGCGCTCGCCGCGTTCCACCGCCTCGCCGAGACGGAGGGCATCCTGCCCGCGCTCGAACCGGCTCATGCGCTCGCCCGCGCCCTCGACATCGACGCAGAGCTCATCCTGGTCGGCCTGTCCGGTCGCGGTGACAAAGACCTCGCCGAGGTGCTCTCGCACTGAAACAGCTCGTCGTCTATCTCATGGCCGGAGTCGAGACGCCGGAGCTTGCACGCGCCGCCGAGGCGGGGGGCGCCGACCTGATCGAAATCGGCTTCCCGTTCTCGGATCCGCTCGCGGACGGCCCGGTGATCCGGCGCGCTGCAGAGCGTGCCCTCGCCGCGGGCATGCGCACCGCCGAGTGCCTCGAGAACCTGCGCACGATCCGCAGCGAGGTGGGCGTCCCGCTCGTCCCGATGACGTACGCCTCGCTGCTCGAGGCGTACGGCTGGGAGCGCTTCGACGCCGATGCACGAGACGCCGGCGCCGCGTCGCTCATCGTCGCCGACCTGCCCGTCGATCTGCACCCCGAGCTCCGTCGCGTGCAGCTCGTCGCGCCGACGTCGACCGACGAGCGGATCGCGCTCGCCGCGGAACGGACCGACGGCTGGCTCTACCTCGTAACAGTCGCGGGGACGACGGGCGCGCGTAGCGAGCTCTCGCCCGCGCTCGCTCCACTGGTGGAACGGACCCGCAGCCTCACGGACGTGCCGCTGTACGCCGGCTTCGGCATCTCGACCCCGGAGCAGGCCGCTGCGGCCGCCGTGCTGGCGGACGGCGTCGTGGTGGGCTCGGCTGCGCTCCTCGCCGCAGAGGAAGGGGCGCCTGCGCTCGAGCGATTCGTCGCTCAGCTTCGCGCCGCGCTCGACTGATCCACGAGCCAGTCGCGAGCGACGTGCCATGCGTCCGAGCCGGCCTCGGTGTGCTCGAAGTGGCCCGTCCGCGAGAGAACCCGCAGCTCGCACGCGTCGCCGGCATTCCGCGCGGCGGTCGCATAGCTCGTCGCGATGCGCATCGACACGGTGTCGTCTCGATCGCCATGAAGCACGAGCTGCGGAATGCCCAGCGGGAGTCGCTCCCGCGGCGACGCGAGCACGTAGCGCTCGAAGTGCTGAGTCGGATCGCCCAGAAGCGCTCGCGTCGGCGTCGACGATGGCATCAAGCCCGCGGCGAGCGTGAGATCGAGCACGCCCGCCTGAGACACCGCCGCGCCGATCCGGATGCGGGGTCCGGCTCCCGGCGCATCAGCGGGCAACGTCTCGCGTCCGGCCGCCCAGAACGCGAGCTGCCCTCCGGCCGAGTGCCCGACGGCCACCACGCGCGTGAGGTCGAGCGGAGCGTCGATACCGTCGAGCGCATCGACTCCGGCGGCCACGTCGAGGAACGTCTCCGGCCACCCACCTCCGCCACCGACGCGGCGGTACTCGAGGTTCCACGCGGCGAGGCCGTACGCGGCCAGGTCGAGGCAGAGCCCCTCCATCAGCGAGCGGTCGTACTGCGCGCGCCAGTACCCGCCGTGGACGACGACGGCGACCGGATGCGGCCCGGCACCCGAGGGGACGAAGAGCTCGCCGACCTCGCTCGGACTGCTGCCGTACGAATGAATCAGGCGCTTCATCGCACGTCGCGCCTACGCCGCGATCCGAACGAATCGCTCGATCATCGCGGTCACCTGCTCGTGCGCGTCGAGTTGGTGAAAATGCCCCGCGCCGACCGTCACCCCGATATGGATGTCCGGCCGCAGTGCAAGCAGGCGAGCCGGGTCGTTGCTGCCCCCAGTCTTCGAGAGCAGGATGAGCAGGGGTGCGTCACAGCGCTCGAGTGTGGCGACGCCTTCCCATTCCAAATAGCCGCGCAGAACCGCGGCGGCGATGCTCGGCGGCACCGAGCACATCGTCTCGATGATCCGGTCACCTCGGTCGAGATCGTCCGTGGGGAGAAACAGGCCGGCGACGTAGTCTGCCCGAGGATCGTCGTCGGCCTGCTCGACCTGTTCGGCCAGCGAGGTCAAGGCGCTCCTTGACTGCGGGAGCGGGTCGATTGGCCCGGGGTCGACGGCGACGATCGCCGCAGGAAGCGAGGGGCGACGGGCGGCGAGGTCGAGTCCGATCAACCCTCCCAGGCTGTGGCCGACGATGATCGGTTTCGAGATATCCGAGCGCGTCGCATAGCCATGCGAGATCGTCCGCGAGGGTCGGAATCCCGTAGCCGTCAGCGGGTCGGTCGCTCTGTCCGCAGCCGCGCAGGTCGTACGTCAAGACGCGTGAGGTCGCCTGGAAGTGTTCGTATTGCGGCTCGAAGAACGTGTGGTCGCAGCACCATCCGTGAACGAAGACGAATGCCGGATCGCCGGAACCGGCTTGCTCGTAGTACGAGGCTCAGGTCGTCTCGCGTCGCGTGCGGCATCGGACCTCGGGTCGCGGGTACGAGTGATGCGCCCGGCAGGATTCGAACCTGCGACCTCGCGCTCCGGAGGCGCGCGCTCTATCCCCTGAGCTACGGGCGCCGGGGAGACGGCCAGTGTAGATGGTCGCTGAATGCGCCGTCATCGCCGCCTTCGGCGCCACCGCACCGACGAAGCCGGTGCGCTTCAGGGATCGTCGCGATCGAGAATCTGCTCCTGCAGATTCTCGATCTGCGGGACAGAACTGGAATAGGCTCAACGCCGTGCTCATCGCGGACGTCTCCGAGACCTACACCGACCTCGTCACGACGGTCTTTTCGTCCACGATCGCCGCGAAAGCGTGGTTCGCGACCGCCGCGGTCGTCCTCGCAGGCGTGCAGCTGCTCACCGCAGCGCGCATCTACGGACGCCTGAGCTTCCTGCCCGAGCGCGGTTCGGCGATTGCGCGCCTCCACCGCTGGTCGGGCCGAATCGCGTTTCTCTGCACGCTCCCCGTCTTCTTCCATTGCGTCACGATTCTCGGCTTTCAGACGCCCGACACGCGTGTCGCGATCCACTCGCTCGTCGGAACCTTCTTCTACGGCGTCTTCGTCGCGAAGGTGCTCATCGTGCGCGACCACTCGCTGCCGCGCTGGGCGCTTCCGACGGCGGGCCTCACGCTCGCGTCGATGCTCGTCGTGCTCTGGGTCACCTCGAGCCTCTGGTACTTCACGACCGTGAGGTTCGGCTTCTGATGGGGCGCGGCTGGCGGCCGATCCTGATCGGCGGCGCGGTCGCAGTCGCGACGTTCGCGCTCGCACAGGCGGAGATCTTCGCGCCGTCCGCACCCGCGGGAGGAGCGGCGGCGGGAGACTTCTACCGCGGCGAGACGATCTTCCAGCGCGAATGCGCCGGCTGTCACGGCGACGAAGGCAAGGGAGGCGGAGTCGGGCCTGCGCTCTTCGAGACCGGGCTCGACGCGATCGAAGTCGTCCGCGGCGGTTCAGCAAGGCCGCGGCGTGATGCCCGCCGGGATCGTCACCGGCCAAGAGCAGGCGGATGTCGTCGCGTACGTGGTCGCCATCTCGAGCCCGTCCGAGTAGGTTCGGATCGTGCAGGTCGAAGCCCGGATCGTCCGCCTGCAGCTCGCGGAGACGTTCGTCATCGCGCGCGAGGCAGCGGACTACGCCGACGTGGTGCACGTCTCGCTCACGCACGAGGGCGTGACCGGCCACGGCGAAGGAGCGCCGATCGAGCGCTACGACGAGTCGGCGGAGTCCGCGCTGCGGTTCGTCGACGACCACGGCGCGGTCGTCGGAGACGACCCGTTCGCGCTCGAGGACATCGGCGAGCGGCTCGGCTCGATCCGGGGCGAGCAGGCGGCCAAGTCCGCGCTCGATGCCGCGCTCCACGACCTGCAGGGGAAGCTCCTCGGTGTTCCCGCGTACCGGCTCCTCGGACTGCCGCGAACCGGCCCGCCGACGTCGTGGACGGTCTGGCTCGGCGATCCGGACGACATGGCACAGCGGGCGGAGAAAGCCGCCTCGTCCTTCAGACGGCTCAAGCTCAAGCTCGGCGGGGGAGACGGCCTCGACGTCGAGCGCGTGCGGGCGGTGCGCGGCGTCACCGATCTCCCGCTGATGATCGACGTCAACGAGTGGTGGTCACTGGACGAGGCGCTCGACGCGCTTCCGCAGCTCGCCGAGATCGGCGTCGAGTACTGCGAGCAGCCTCTGCGCGCCGGCGACGAAGGAGGGCGGACGCTGAAGGACCGCTCGCCGATCCCGATCTACGTGGACGAGGACTGCCACACGCTCGCCGACGTCGGGACCTGCGCGGAGTTCGCGCACGGCATCAACATCAAGCTCGGCAAGTCGGGCGGCATCCGAGAGGCGATCCGCATGGTGCACGCGGCCCGTTCGCTCCGCATGGGCGTCATGCTCGGCTGCATGCTCGAGTCGGGCCTCGGCATCGCCGCCGGCTGCTGCGTGGCACCACTCTGCGACCACGTCGATCTCGACGGGAACCTGCTGCTCCGCGACGACCCCTGGCCGGGGGTCGAGCTCGTCGACGGGGTGCAGGCACCCTCGCTGGAGCCCGGTCTCGGCGTGTCTCCGTCCGCGTGAGCAGCTCGCGGCGCATCCTCATCCTCGGCGAGGGCTTCTCGCACGACGCGCACTACGGCAAGACGATGCGCGGGATCATCCGCTACGGGCCCGATCCGGTGGTCGCGATTCTCGACTCGAAGCGAGCGGGGGAGAGCCACGAGGGCATTCCGATAGTCGGGACGGTCGACGACGCGCTGCCGTTCGAGCCGACGGTCGCGGTCGTCGGCGTGGCGACCCAGGGCGGGCGCTTCCCGCCTGCGTGGCGCGACCTTCTGAAGGCGAGCATCGAAGCGGGGCTCGACGTCGAAAGCGGCCTGCACGAGTTCCTCTCCGAAGATCCCGAGCTCGCGGAGCTCGCACAAGCACGCGGTGTGACTCTGCGCGATCTGCGCAAGCCGCCGGAGGGCCTCAGCGTGCCGACCGGAGCGAACCTCGAGGTCGACGCCCGCATCGTCCTCACCGTGGGTTCGGACTGCGCGATCGGCAAGAAGACGGTCGCCGTCGAGCTCGACCTCGAGGCACGCCGGCGCGGTCTCGCATCCGTCTTCGTGCCGACCGGTCAGACCGGGATCGCAATCGCGGGGTGGGGCATCGCCGTCGACGCGGTCGTCTCCGACTTCCTGGCGGGCGCCGCGGAGTCGCTCGTCGTCGAAGGCGCGCGCCGCGGTGGTGACCTCCTGTTCGTGGAAGGGCAGGGCTCGCTCGTGCACCCGATGTACTCGGGAGTGACGCTCGGGCTCGTCCACGGCTCCGCGCCGCATCTCTTCGTCCTGTGTCACGCGGCCGGCGCAACCGAGATCGAAGGCTGTGCAGGGCACCCGATTCCTCCGCTTCCCGAGCTCGTCGAGCTGCACGAGTCGATCGCACTGCCCGCGCGCAAGGCGAAGGTGGCATGCGTCGCGCTCAACACCGCGCGGATCTCGAGCGACGACGACGCGCGGACGGCGATCGCAGACGTCGCCGAGGAGACCGGCCTGCCCGCCGACGATCCCGTCCGCTTCGGCGCGCGTCATCTGCTTGACGCGATCCTCGATCGCCTCTAGGCTCGCAAGTCGCTGCGGGCAGTGGGGAGCCCGCGTCTGGATGGATTGGATGCGGATTCTCGCTACTGCAACGGTGCTGACCGTGGCGCTCCTGTGTGGAGCGTCCGCCGGCGTTGCCGCGGACGTCGGCGCGAACGACGACTCCGCGAAGCACTCGGACGACGGTGGCGCGGCGCTGTACTCGGAGATGGCCGCGCTGGGCCTTCGGCAGACGGTCATCGGCGTGAGGTTCGTCCCGAGCGAAGCAGTCGTCATCCAGGACAAGCCGTTGCTCGACCGCGCGATCGCGAGCGCGCAGGCAGCCGGACTTCGCGTCGTTCTGGCCGTCTATCCGTATCCGCCACGCGAGATCGAGGCAGGGCTCGCGTCTCCATCCCTTTTCGCCTCGTACGTGGGTGTCCTCGCCTCGATCTACCCCGAGGTCAAGCACTTCGTGATCGGCAACGAGCCGAACCAGCCCGCGTTCTGGAGGCCCCAGTTCGACGCATCCGGCCAGATTGCGTCGGCGCGCGCCTTCGGGCCGTTCCTCGCAGCGGCATACGACACGCTGAAGGGTGTCGATCCGGCCATCACCGTGATCGGCGTCGGCCTGTCGCCGCGCGGCAACGATCGTCCGACGGCGAAGAACAACATCTCGACGTCGCCCGTGCGCTTCCTGCGCGCGCTCGGCGGGTGGTACCGCAAGAGCGGCCGGACGCTGCCGCTCATGGACGGCTTCAGCTTCCACCCCTACCCGAACGAGGCCACCGACCCGCTCGAACGCGGCTACGCGTGGCCGAACGCAGGGTTCGTGAACCTCGACCGCCTGAAGCAGGCACTGTGGGACGCCTTCCACGGGACGGCGCAGCCGACGACCCTGGAAGGGCTTTCGCTCCACCTGGACGAGCTCGGCTGGCAGGTCGAGACCGCCGGACGACCGGGCTATCGCGGACAGGAGAACGTCTCGGTGACGGACGAGGTCACGCAGGCTGCGATCTACGGCCAGCTCATCCGCGAGGCGGCCTGCGATCCCGACGTCGCGTCCCTGAGCTTCTTCGGGTACCGCGACGACGGGCTTCGCACCGGATTCCAGGCGGGGCTCGCACGTGCCGACGGCACGTCGCGCCCGTCGGCGGCGGCGGTGCAGGAAGCGATCGCCGCGTCGACGTGCCCGGGCCTGGTGCGCACGTGGTCTCCCGGCGTCGAGGTGCTCGGCACGAAGGTCGCGGTCGGCGGCCAGTTGACGGAGGTCACGACCCGGGTCGCAGCCGGCGAGGACGCGCGCGCAAATGTGTGCGTGCGGTCGGCGGACTGGCTGCAGCCCGGTCAGCGCTGCCGATCCGTGTCCGTTCCAGGACTGCGCGCTCTGAACGTCTCGCTCCGAGCGCCGGCAGGAACGACGCGCTGGGTCGAGGTGACGGTGCAGTTCGCCGCCGAGGCGAATCGCAGCCGCCGGACGATCGTCGTTCGTCAGGCGCTGCTCCGGCGCTGACAGCTCGCTTGACAGCGAACACGTGTTCGTGTCATAGTGCGAACACATGTTCGGTCGAATCGTCATCGTCGCGCTCGTCGCAGTTCTCGTTTGGGCAGTGCTCGCGCGAGACACGGGCGCTGGTCCGACCCCGCAAGTGCACCGCGTCGAGCCGGGGGAGACGCTGTGGTCGATCGCGGCGGCGCGCTACGGCGGCGACCCACGCGAGGGGGTCTGGAAGCTCCAGCAGGCGAACAGACTGAGCGGCGCGACGATCGTGCCTGGCCAGCGCCTCCGCGTACCGTAGGTCGCGCGCCAACCGGGCGCGGGTGGTATGAAGGGCCTCGATGGCCTCCGACCGCATCCTCGAGCTCCTCCGCCGTCCCGTCGACGTCGACGAGTACGCGGAGATCCGCGAGCTCTGGAAGACGCATTCGATCGCCGAGGACAACCGCGACCTGCCCGGCCTCATCTCGACGCTGACGGAAGACTGCGTCTACGAGGTCATGGGCACGGGTGCGCGCTGGGAGGGCCACGAGGGCGCAGCGCGCTTCTACACCGAGCTCCTCACGGCGTTCCCGGACATCCACTTCGACCTCGAGTACATCGTCATCGGGCCGCAGGGCGTGTGCGAGGAGGCGCGCGTCACGGCGACGCACCAGGCCCGCTGGCTCGAGCATGAGCCGACGGGGGAGCACCTCGAGTGGCGAAACGCGATCTTCTTCCCGTGGGATCCACACGCGAAGAAGTTCAAGGGCGAGATGGTGTACACCGATCTCGCCTTTCCGTCGGCGTAGGGCTCAGCCCGTCGCCGCGACTGCCTGCGGAGCTCCGTCGGGAGGCATGATCTCGGCCGGCCTTCTGCGTGCGACCGAGAGGAACGCGTCGACGACCGCGGGATTGAACTGCTTGCCCCGTCCTGCGTGGATCTGGAGCATCGCCTCCTCCACGTCCAGCGCGACGGCGTACGGCCGATCCGTCGTCATGGCATCCCACGAGTCGGCGATCGCGATGATCGCAGCGTCGACGGGGATGTCCGTTCCGGTCAGCCGGTCGGGATACCCGAGGCCGTCCCAGCGTTCGTGGTGGTGCCGGATCGCGGGCACGGAATCCTTGAGTGACGAGATTCGCGAGACGATCTCGGCGCCACGGGTCACGTGCTCGCGCATGATCGCCGCCTCCGCGCGATCGAGCTTCTCGGGCTTCGTCAGGATCGAGTCCGGCATCCCGATCTTCCCGATGTCGTGGAAGAGAGCGGCGGTTGCAAGTGCGCCGAGCTGCCGCGCGGGAAGCCGGAGCTCGCGTCCGATTGCGAGCGAGACGCGCCGGACCCGCTGTGAGTGACCGGCCGTGTACGGATCGCGCGCCTCGACCGCCGCGTTGAGCGTTTCGATGGTTTCGAGCAGCGTCGACTCGAGCTCGCGGGACGTGTCCGCGAGATCGTGCGAGCGCGCCGCGAGGTCCTCGTTCTGCACGCGGAGCCGCGCGGACGCTCCGCGCACGAGGATGGCGAGGACGAGCCAGAGGACGCCGAACACGATCCCGACCGCGAGCCAGACCGTGCCGCGCGTGTCGTCGATGATCTGCGTGACAACGGAGTCGTCGAGGGCAACCTCCGCCGCACCGACGACGCCTCCGCGCGTCGTGTGGAGTGGCGTCCACACCTTGACGACGGTCGGCTGCTTGCCCATCGGATCGACGAGGTCGGCCGAGGGCGCGCCCGTCTCGATCGTTTGCCGCAGCTCGGGGCTCGATCTGCGTCGCCCGACGCGATCGGGATGCGTCGTCGAAAACACGAGGCGTCCATCGCGCGCATAGACGTTGAGCCCGCGCACGTCGTTCGGTAGGCGAATCGTCCGGGCCAGCTGACGGAGAGCCCGTTCGGTGACGACCACATCGTTCCCGCGGATGACGGCCGGCGCGACGACAGCGTCCGTGTACGCGGAGACGTCGAGCGCGCTGTCGTCGAGCGCAGCGGCGCGCAGATCGTCGGAGAGCGTCGACGAGAGCGCGACGGCACCGACGGCGAGAATCGCCGCGGATGCGATGAGGAACGTCCGGAGTAGCGTCAGGGAACGCAGCAGCCCGGACGAGCGGTAGGCCCGCATGCGCCGCATGAACCGTGTATCGGCTCGCACAAGGTTGTCTTGAGTGCCCCGTCTAGACTCAACCGCCGTGGAGCTGGACGTCGTTTTCCTCGGGACGTCTGGCTCGATGCCGACCGCGAAGCGCGCCCTCACTGCGACGCTCGTCCGGCGGGGCGGCGATCGCCTTCTCTTCGACTGCGCCGAAGGGACGCAACGGCAGCTTCTGCGCAGCGATGTCGGCCTCGTGGAGCTCGAGGAGATCTTCCTCACGCACTACCACGCCGACCACTACCTCGGCCTTCCGGGCATGCTCAAGACGTTCGCGCTCCGCGGTCGCGAGGTTCCGCTCACGATCTACGGCCCGAAAGGACTGGTGGAGCTCTTCGGGACGCTCGGTCGCATCTTCGGACGGCTGACGTACCCCGTCTCGACAGTCGTGGTCGAGCCGAATGCCCGTCTCGAGCGCGATGGCTACGTCATCGAGCCGTTCGAGGTGGAGCATCGCGTCACGGCGATCGGCTATGCGCTCGTCGAGGATGCGCGGCCCGGGAGGTTCGACGTGGACGAGGCGACGCGGCTCGGGGTGCCGGACGGGCGTGAGCGCGGGCTTCTCCAGCGCGGCGAAAGCGTCACGCTCGCAGATGGGCGCGTCGTCGCGCCGTCGGACGTGCTCGGTGAGGCACGCGCTGGGCGGAAGGTCGTCCTGACGGGCGACACCGCGCCCGCAGGCTCGGTGGTCGATGCAGCGGCCGGCGCCGACCTGCTCGTGCACGAGGCGACCTTTCTCGCCGAGGAGCGCGAGCGAGCGCGCGAGACCGGCCACTCGACTGCCGGTGAGGCGGCGCTCGTCGCCCGCGAGGCGGGAGTGAAGCTCCTGGCGCTCACGCACGTGTCGACGCGCTACTTCGGTCATCAGGTCGTCGAAGAGGCGACCGAGCTGTTCCCTGCGACGGTCGTGCCGCGCGACTTCGACCTCGTGACCATCCCGTTTCCCGAGCGCGGCGAGCCGGAGCTCGTGCGTTCGGGTGCTCGAACGCCTCAGGTACGAACAAACTCGATTCTCGTCGACCCGACGAGCCCGTCGGTCTCGAGCTCGTAGACACAGCGTCCCGAGCCATCCGCCGCCGGAGGGGATGGGACAGCGGGGCGCCAGACGGTCTCGGGCGCGACCGCCCGCTCGGCGACAGTCTCGCCGTTCAGGAGGATGCGCGTCAGGAGCCCCTGCTTTCCGAGAAGTGTGAGCTGCAGCTCGCCGGGGCCGCATGCGAACACCTCGATCCGCGCCGTGTCACCGCCGTGCAGGTCACCGTTCGGCCGAATGCCGCTGACCCTTTGAAGGATGCGGACCGGGCGCTCGACGCGCCACAGTGTCAGCCCGGGCTGCTCCTCGCTGGGCGGGATAGTCGCGACCGAGTCGCCAATAGGCAGCAGGGTCGTCGGCGCTGCGAGCTGATCGATGTCGGACGGTTCGCCCTCGCTGTTCACGAGAACGCCGTCGGGACGAATCGAAACGACTAGCTGCCGCACGACGCCGGGAGACTCGGCACCGTGCAGTCGCGCGACGCTCGTGATGGACGCGTTCCAGAACAGGTGGTGCCACACGCTCGGCCACAAGCGATCTCGGGTGGCGAGGTAGGCCACGTCTTCGGCGTCGCTCTCATCGAGCCAGTCCACCGGCGCACCGGCGAAGATCGACTGGCGCTCGGTCTGAGAGCGCTCGCGAAGCTCCCGCGAGGCGACGACGGAGCACGTCGCGAGCGCGAACGCGACGATCGCCGCGAGAAGCGGTGCCGCGCGACGCGGGAGGAGGATGGCAAGAAGCAGCACGGCCGCCGCGGTTCCCGCATAGACGGCGGCGAACGTCGATTCCGACACCCCGCGGCGGAGCTGCTCGAGCGGGATGCTCGACAGCGCGTCGGCTGCCGCCGCTCGGGTGGTGATGCGCTCGATGGGGAGGAGGAGCGCGGATGCGGCCACAGCGATCGCCACCAGAGACGCGACCGGCTGCGGTCGGGGCATGCCGCGTCCCAGCCACATGGCAAATGCGACGAATACGGGGGGCGCGACGGAGAGGAGTTGTCGCTCGGTGACGTGGTCGACGAATCGCGACGCGAACACGCCGACCTCGACGACCGTGACGACGAGGTAGGCGAGCGCCGTCGCGACGAACGCACGCGCGGCGCTGTCCTGCTCTCTCCCGCGGAGCGTCTCCCACGAGAGGATCCCGAGAGCGACGAGCGGTATCCCCACGGTCAGCAGCGCGACAGCACCGGTCTGCCACGCGATGGACGAAGCAACGTCGGCCAGGGAGTACTCCTCGGTCTCCGAAAGGGTCGCGTACGCGCCCAACGTCGCTCCGCTCCCGTCGGCGACGAGCCGGCCGACGAACCAGACGACGCCGGCGACTGCAAGCGCTGTGAGCGTGGGCTGCAGGCGACGAAACGGGGCGGTCGAACGTTCCGCGAGCGCAAGGACGCACAGCGCGAGGACGATGGCGGCCACGAGCCCGACGGCCTGCAGGCGCGTCGCGAGCGCGAGGCCGATCGCCGCGATGAGCACGAGCTGGCGCCCGAGCGTCGGGTCGCGCAGGCACGCCGCGAGCGCCCAGACGGCCACGACGGCGACCGGGTAGTAGAGCGCCTCGCTCATGAGGAACGCGCTGTAGGCCAGGCCGGGAAGTAGGACGGTCAGGGTCGCGGCGAGCAACGCCAACCGTGCACCGGCGAGGGGACGCGTCCAGAGGAAGATTGGAATCGCCGTTGCGGACATCACGAGCGCCTGTGCCGCCTGCGCGATCGTGACGCCGGTCGAGACGTCGTCGCCGAGAAGAGCGAGCCCGACGAACAGCGGATAGAGGAAGCTGTAGTAGGGCACCTGCCCGCCGGCGATCGTGAACCCCTCGCCGCTGACGAGCGAGCGTCCGACGAGGCCGTAGAGGTGCTCGTCCGGCGCGATCCAGGGAGCGTCGACGCCCCGCGAGAGGACGATTCGTGCGACGGTCGAGACGACGACGAGCGCGCCCAGGGCGAGAGCCGGGCGAGAGCTGCCGAGACGGCGCGGCACGCGCGACACTCTGCCAGTCGCCGCGGAGACCGCCGACCGCTTCGTCTAGACTCGCGAAGACCTTTAAACCGGTCCAGAGAGGCCGGAAAGGAGCGAGATGACGACGCACGTCCCCGAAGACGCCACCGCGAGGCTCCTCCTCGACGGAGAGGCGATCTCGAAGGCTCTCTCCCGCATCGCGCACGAGATCATCGAGCGCAACGGCGAGACCTCAGACGGACTCGGCGGGGTCGCGCTCGTCGGGATCCAGTCGCGCGGAGCGCCACTCGCGTCGCGGCTGCGCCGGCTGATCGAGGAGCGCAGCGGGACGGAGCTCCCGGTCGGCGCGCTCGACATCACCTTCCACCGCGACGACGTGCACGTGCGCGACGGCGGACGACCGCCCGGACGCCAGCCGACCGTGCGCGCGACGAGCATCTCGTTCCCGATCGAGGGGATGACCGTCGTCCTCGTGGACGACGTGCTGTACACGGGGAGGACGATCCGCGCCGCCATCGACGCGCTCTTCGAGTTCGGTCGACCGGCTCGCGTGCAGCTCGCGGTGCTCGTCGACCGTGGCCACCGCGAGCTTCCGATCCGGCCCGACTACGTCGGCAAGAACCTCCCGACGGGGCGCGACGAGAGGATCCAGGTCGAGCTCGTCGAGCTCGACGAGCGGGATGGCATCTTCCTCGTCGGCGAGCCCGAGGATGCGGAAGATGGCTGAGCTGCGGCTTCCCGCACCTCCTCGGCGACACCTCCTCTCGATCGCTGACCTCGAGCGTGGCGACGTCGAGCGTGTCCTCGACACCGCCCAGTCGCTCGCGGCGTCGCTCGAACGCGAGGTGAAGAAGCTCCCGACGCTTCGAGGTCGCACCGTCGTGAACCTGTTCTACGAGTCGTCGACGCGGACACTTGCGAGCTTCGAGCTCGCGGCGAAGCGTCTCTCCGCCGACACGATGTCGCTCCGCTCCGCAGGCTCGTCGGTGGACAAGGGGGAGTCGTTGAAGGACACGGCGCTGACGCTCTCGGCGTACGACCCCGACGTCATCGTCGTGCGGCATCCGTCGATCGGCGCGCCCCAGCTCGTCGCGCGGCTCACCGACGCACACGTCGTGAACGCGGGCGACGGCAAGCACCAGCATCCGACGCAGGCCCTGCTCGACCTCTACACGATGCGCGAGGAGCTCGGCCGGCTCGAGGGCCTCCAGGTCGCCGTCGTCGGCGACGTGCTCCACTCGCGCGTGGCGCGCTCGCTCGTCCAGGCACTCGGGCTCGTGGGCGCACACACGCTGCTCGTCGGCCCGCCGACGCTCGTTCCCCGCGGCATCGAGGCGCTCGGCTGCGACGGTGTCGCACGACATCGAGGCGATCGCCGACGCCGACGTCGTCTACGTCCTGCGCATGCAGCAGGAGCGCATGGGGGAGGCGTTCGTCCCGTCGCTCCGCGAGTACACGGCGCTGTACGGGATCGGGCCGGAGCGCGTACGGGACGGGCAGGTCGTGATGCACCCGGGCCCGATGAACCGCGGCGTCGAGATCGATGCGCGCGTCGCGGACTCCGCTGCGGCGCTCGTCACCGATCAGGTGCGCTCGGGCCTCGTGGTGCGGATGGCCGTGCTGTACGACGTCCTCACCGTGGCTCCGGTCGAGGCACGCGCGCACGCGGAGGTCGCGTGATGCTCGTCGCGCACAACGGACGCAGCGACTCGCTCACGCTCGAGGGCCGCGTGGTCGCGCCCGCGCAGGGAATCGACGACGCCTTGCGCATCACGGTCACCGACGGCGTGATCTCGGCGATCGAGCCCGGCGCCGCGGGTTCGCTCGTGGTCGCACCCGCATTCGTCGACCCGCACGTCCACCTCCGGACTCCCGGACGCGAGGACGAAGAGACGATCCGCTCCGGGACGGAGGCTGCCGCGGCGGGTGGTTACTGCGCGATCCTGGCGATGCCGAACACGGAGCCTGTCGTCGACTCGGCCTCCGTCCTCGGCGCGCTCGTCGACCGCGCACGCGAGGACGCGCTCGTGCCCACCGGCTTCATGGCCGCGATCAGCAAGGGTCAGCTCGGCGACGAGCTGACGGAGATGGCGGAGCTCGCCGCTGCGGGGGCGGCCGCGTTCACGGACGACGGTCGGCCGGTGGTCTCCGCCGGGCTGATGCGACGCGCGCTCCAGTACAGCGCGCTCACCGATCTTCGGCTCGCGCTCCACTGCGAGGAGCCGTCGCTGTCCCACGGCGGTCACGCGCACGAGGGCGCCGTTTCGGCCGAGCTCGGAATCGGCCCGTACCCGTCCACGGCCGAGAGCGTCATGGTCGAACGCGACCTCGCGCTCGCAGGAAGCGAAGGGCGTCCGATCCATCTCATGCACCTCTCCGCGCGCGAGTCCGTCGCCTCCCTCGAGCACGCGCTCGCGGCGGGCGTCTCCGCGACCGGCGAGGTCACACCGCACCATCTCGTCCTCACCGACGAGGCGGTGCGCTCGCTCGACCCGAACACGAAGATGAACCCGCCGCTGCGCTCGGCCGACGACCGCGAGGCGCTGCGCGACGCACTCCGGCGCGGCGCGATCTCGTGCGTCGCGACCGATCACGCGCCCCACGCGCGGCACGAGAAGGACGTTCCCTTCGAGGAGGCGCCATTCGGCGTGACGGGGCTCGAGACGGCGTTCGCCGCGCTCCACACCCACCTCGTCGTCCCCGGCGTCCTGACGCTGGAGATCCTCCTCGAGCGCATGTCGACGGGCCCCGCCCGCGCGTTCGATCTCGCCGAGCCGCGCATCGAGGTCGGTGCGCGCGCGAATCTCGTCGCGCTCGATCTCGAGGCGGAGTGGACTGTCAGCGAAGACGGCTTTCGCTCGCTCTCCGCGAACTCGTGGCTCCTCGGGCAGACGCTGCGAGGACGGGTCGTGAAGACGGTCGCGGATGGACGGCTGGTGTTCGAGCGGTGAGCGCCGGCTATCTCGTGCTCGAGGACGGCACGGTCTTCCGCGGACGGTCGGTCGCCGCCGACGGAGTCGCTTTCGGCGAGGCCGTGTTCACGACCGGCATGACGGGCTATCAGGAGACGGTCACCGACCCCAGCTATGCCGGCCAGCTCGTGTGCTTCACGACGGCGATGGTCGGAAACTACGGCGTCGCGGACGAACGCGACGAGTCGGCTGCCCCACACGCGAAGGCGGCGCTCATGCGCGCCTGTGGAGGCGCGGAGTGGACCGAGTGGCTGCGCGAGCACGGCCTCGTCGGGCTCGAAGGGATCGACTCGCGCTCGCTCGTACTGCGCCTCCGCGACTCGGGAGCGATGCGCGCGGCAGTGGTGTCCGACGAGAGCACGCTTCCGGTCGCCGAAGCGCTCGAGCAGGTGCGCGCACAGCCGGCCATGGAGGGCCAGGCGCTCGTCGCCCAGGTCTCGACGCGAGAGCCGTACGCCTTCGCACAGACCGGCTCACCCCACGTGGCGGTCGTCGACTACGGCGCCAAGCGCTCGATCATGCGCCGCCTCGCCCGGGCCGGCGCCGCCGTCACCGTCTGCCCGCACACGACATCCGCCGACGAGCTGGCCTCGTTCGACGGCGTCGTCCTCTCGAACGGGCCCGGCGACCCGGAGCCACTGCAGGCAGAGACAGAGATCGTGCGCGACACACTCGGCCGCGTTCCCATCCTCGGCATCTGCCTCGGTCATCAGCTTCTCGGCCTCGCAGCGGGGCACCGCACGTACAAGCTCCCCTTCGGCCATCGCGGCTCGAACCACCCGGTGCTGGAGCGTTCGACCGGGACGCGTTCTCGTCACGAGCCAGAACCACGGCTTCGCCGTCGAGGCGTCGGAGAGCACCGAGGCGACGTACGTCTCGCTCTACGACGGCACGGTCGAGGGGTTCGACTTCCCCGAGCTGCGCGCGCGCTCCGTGCAGTTCCATCCCGAAGCCGGGCCCGGGCCGCACGATGCCTGGCCGATCCTCGAGCGGTTCGTCGAGGAGCTCCGCAGCTAGTGCCTCGGCGCACGGACATCGAGTCGATCTGCGTGATCGGATCCGGCCCGATCGTCATCGGGCAGGCCTGCGAGTTCGACTACGCGGGCTGCCAGGCGCTCAAGGTGCTGCGCGAGGAGGGCTTCAGGACGATCGTCTGCAACTCGAACCCGGCGACGATCATGACCGACCCCGGCTTCGCCGACCGCACCTACATCGAGCCGCTCGACCTCGAGAGTGTCGCGTCGGTGCTGCGCCGCGAGCGTCCTGACGCGCTCCTTCCGACGCTCGGCGGTCAGACTGCGCTCAATCTCGCCATCGAGCTCGCCGAAGACGGCGTCCTCGACGAGCTCGACGTCGAGCTCATCGGTGCGCCCGTGGACGTCATTCGCCGCGCCGAGGATCGCCAGCTCTTTCGCGACGCGGTTCGCTCGTGCGGCCTCGAGGTTCCGTCCTCGCAGATCGTGACGTCGCTCTCACAGCTCGCGGACGTGCAGGTACCTGCGGTCGTTCGCCCCGCCTTCACGCTCGGAGGCCACGGCGGCGGTTTCGCCGAGGACCGCGCGACGCTCGCCTACCAGGTCGAGCGCGGCCTCTGGGAATCGCCGATCGGGCAGGTGCTCGTCGAGGAGTCGGTGCGCGGCTGGGACGAGTTCGAGCTCGAGGTGATGCGCGATCGCGCAGACAACGTGGTGATCGTCTGCTCGATCGAGAACCTCGACCCGATGGGCGTGCACACGGGCGACTCGGTCACGGTCGCGCCGCAGATGACGCTCTCCGACGAGGCCTACCAGGAGCTCCGCGATGCCGCCGCGGCCATCATCCGTGCAGTCGGCGTCGAGACGGGCGGCTCGAACATCCAGTTCGCGCGCAGCCGCGAGACGGGCGATCTGCGCGTCATCGAGATGAACCCGCGCGTCTCGCGCTCCTCGGCGCTCGCCTCGAAGGCGACCGGCTATCCGATCGCGAAGGTCGCGGCCAAGCTCGCCGTCGGCTACACGCTCGACGAGATTCCCAACGACCTGACGAAAACGACGCCGGCGAGCTTCGAGCCCACTCTCGACTACGTCGTCGTCAAGTTCCCGCGCTTCGCCTTCGAGAAGTTCCCCGGAGCCGACCAGACGCTCGGAACGCAGATGAAGTCGGTCGGGGAGGCGATGGGGATCGGGCGCACGTTCTCGGAGGCACTGCTCAAGGCGCACGGCTCGCGCGAGCTCGAGCGTGGCGCGCCGACGCCGTGGCCGAGCCTCGCCGACGAGGATCTTCCGGAGGGCCTGCATCCCTGGTTCAGGGAGCAGATCGCCAAGGCTCGCGAGGAGCTCATGAGCGGCGACATCGCTCGGGCCAAGCGCGCCGGCTGGGGCGACGATACGCTCGGCGAGGCGCTCGGCCTGAGCGGGGCGGAGGTCCGGCGCCTGCGCCACGAGCAGGGGATTCGCCCGTGCTTTCGGCGCGTCGACAGCTGCGCAGGCGAGGTCGAGGCGGTCTCGAACTACTACTACTCGACCTGGGGAGAGGAAGACGAGGCTCCGCCCGTCGGCGACAAGCCGCGCGTCGTCATCCTCGGCTCCGGCCCGAACCGCATCGGCCAGGGGATCGAGTTCGACTACTGCTGCGTGCACGCTGCGCAGACCTTCCGCGCGCTCGGCTACGAAGCGGTCATGGTCAACTGCAACCCTGAAACCGTCTCGACCGACTACGACACCTCGGACCGCCTCTACTTCGAGCCGCTCTCGCCCGAGGAGGTGCTCGCCGTCTGCGATCGCGAGCAGCCGATCGGCGTCGTCACGCAGTTCGGAGGGCAGACGCCGCTCCGGCTTGCCCGCTCGATCGAGGAGGGCGGCTACACGATCCTCGGAACTCCCCACGAGGCGATCGACCTGGCCGAGGATCGCGAGCGCTTCGGCCTGCTCGCCGAGGAGCTCGGGATCCGCTGTCCGCCGTGGGCGATCGTCTCGAACCTCTCCGAGGCGCTCGCCGCCGTCTCCGGGATCGGCTACCCGGTGCTCGTGCGGCCCTCGTACGTCCTGGGCGGCCGGGCGATGCGCGTCTGCTACGACGAAGACCAGCTCGAGGCGGCGATGGCAGCCGTCAGCGGCAGCGTCCTGCTGGATCGCTTCGTCGAGAACGCGACCGAGCTCGACGTGGACGCGCTCTGCGACGGCGAGGACGTGTACATCGGCGCGGTCATGCAGCACGTCGAGGAGGCCGGCGTGCACTCGGGCGACTCGGCCTGCGTATTGCCTGCGCCGTCGCTGACGCTCGCCGCAGCCCTCGAGGTCGAGCACATCGTGAAGCGCCTCGGGCCGGCACTCGGCGTGGTCGGCATCCTCAACGTCCAGCTCGCCATCGCCGACTCGACGGTCTACGTCCTCGAGGTGAATCCGCGTGCGTCGCGCACCGTCCCCTTTGCGAGCAAGGCGATCGGCGTGAATCTCATCGATGCTGCGTGTCGGCTCGCCGCCGGCGCAACCCTGCGGGAGCTCGATCTGCCGGTGCCGCGACCGACTCAGGTGAGCGTGAAGGCCGCGGTTCTCCCGTTCGCGCGCTTCCCCGGCGCGGATCCCGTTCTCGGGCCGGAGATGCGCTCGACAGGCGAGGTCATGGCGAGTGCCGCCGATCTCCCGACCGCGCTCGCGAAGGCGGAGCGCGCCGCTGGTCGCCCGCTTCCGACCTCGGGCACTGCGTTTCTGTCCGTGCGGGACGAGGACAAGCCGGCCGCGGTCGCCGTCGCAGCGGCCCTCGCCGGGCTCGGCTTCGAGCTCATCGCGACCGAGGGCACTGCTCGCACGCTGCGCGCGGCCGGGCTCTCGATCGACGAGATCGCCAAGGTGGCGGACGCCGACGACGAGGAAGAGACCGTGGTCGACCTCGTGCGCAGCGGGCGCTGCGACATCGTCATCAACACGCCCCAGGGAAGTGGTGCACGCGCCGACGGCTATCTCATCCGGGAAGCTGCGCTCGTCGCGCGCGTGCCGTGCGTGACGACGATCTCGGGAGCGGCCGCGGCGGTGCACGCGATCGCGAACGCGAGAGCCGAGTCGGCGCTGTCGCTGCAGGAGCGCATCGGGATCGAGGCGTGAACGCACGTCGCGAGCAGTTGCGGGCGCTCGGGGTCGAGCAGATCGGCCCGTACACGCTCCTTCGGCTCGAGCGAGGCGAGCTCGAGCCGGGGGTACCGGGGCAGTTCTTCATGCTCGAAGCACCGGGGAGAGTGCTCCCGCGTCCGATGAGCCTCTGTCGTGCGCCGCTCGGGGAGCTCCAGTTCCTCATCGACCCGATCGGGCCGGGAACACGCGCTCTGTGCGGGCTCGCGCCGGGAGAGGCGATCCACGTCCTCGGACCTCTCGGCAACGGCTTCGACCTGAACGTTCGGCGGCCGCTTCTCGTGGCTGGCGGAATCGGCATCGCGCCCATGCCGTATCTCGCCGAGGCGCTGGGCGGTGCGCCGGCGATCCTCGGGTTCCGCAGCGATCGGCATGCCGCAGCCGCCGAGCTGCTTCCTGGCGCGAGCGTCGTCGTCGAGCCACGACTCGTGACCGAGCTACTGCCCGACGATCCCGGCGACGTGCTCGCGTGCGGCCCGGAGCCGATGCTCGAGGCGGTTCGCACACGAGTTCCCGGCGCGCAGCTCGCCTGGGAAGCGCCGATGGCGTGCGGCTACGGCGCCTGCTACGGCTGTGTCGTCGAGCGCGACGGGCGCTACGTCCGCCTCTGCGTCGAGGGCCCGATCCTGCAGGACGCTGCGTGACCGCTCGCCTTCGGCTCGCGGTCGCGGGGGAAACCATGTTTCCCCCGCGTGCCCCCTTCTTCCTGAGATCGTGGGGAACCTCCCGGTTCCCCACACCCCTCCACACTCATGGGCTGCAGAGCAGCCCATGATTCCACCGATCCTCAACGCCTCTGGTTGCCTGGACGCGCTGACGGCTCCGCGCGTCGTCGAGCGCCTCGACGCCTTCGTCACGAAGACGGTGACGCCGCTCCCGCGCGAGGGCAATCCGCCGCCGCGCATCGCCGAGACGGAGAGCGGGATGCTGAACTCGATCGGCTTGCAGAACCCCGGTATCGATGCCTTCGTGCGCGACAACCTGCCCCGGCTGGCCACACTCGGTGTGCCGATCTGGGTCTCTGTCGGCGGCTTCTCGGCCGACGATTACGCGCTCCTCTGCGCCCGCCTCGACGAGTGCGCGGACGTGACGACGATCGAGCTGAATCTCTCCTGTCCGAACGTCGAAGAGGCGCCGGAGACGGCGGCCGAGCTCGTCACGGCGGCACGCGGCGCGACGAGAAAGCCGCTCTACGCGAAGCTCTCGCCGGCCACCTGGGACGTCGCGGAGTCCGCGCGTGCGGTGGCAGCCGCAGGAGCGGACGGCCTCTCGCTCGTGAACACGATCCGCGGGCTCGGATTCGATCGCACGAGCCGGCAACCCGTACTCGCCCGCGGGGCCGGCGGCTACTCCGGCCCGGCCTTGCGACCGATCGCCCTTGCCTGCGTCTACGCATGCGCCGAAGCGGTCGAGCTCCCGATCGTCGGCATGGGAGGGATCGCCTCGGGAGGCGATGTGGAGGATTTCCTCAGCGCCGGTGCGAGCTCGGTCGCGCTCGGAACGATTCTCTTCTCCGATCCCTGGGCGCCTGATCGCGTACGCTCGGAGCTCGAAGCCGCGGGCGCTCCGCGCGCCGACGAGGTGCCCGGCCAGGTGCCGGAATCGGTAGCGTGACGCATGCGTCGCCAGATCCGAAAACAGTAAAACGCCTGCAAATCGCCTAAAACGGTTCCGCTTGACCGCAGGGGCAAGCTTGGTAGACTCGTCCGGCTCATGGTCACAACGAAGACGCACGCGCAGGCGCCTGCGCGCTCCCTCGATCAGAGGATGGAGGCGCTCCAGCGGGCGAACGACGTTCGGGTCCGCCGCGCGCAGTTGAAGCGCGACCTGAAGGCGGGGCACGAGAGCATCGAGACGATCCTCCTCGCTCCGCCCGAGTGGGTCGAGACCGCAAAGGTGTTCGACATGCTCATGGCGGTCCCGAAGTTCGGACGCGTGAAGGCCGCCCGGCTGCTCAACCAGTGCCGCATCAGCCAGTCGAAGACCGTCGGCGGCCTCTCCGAGCGCCAGCGAACCGAGCTCGTCGACCTCTTCAACCACCGCGGCTAAGTCAGCCGGTGCCTTCGAGGCCCGTCTTCGTCGTCACGGGCCCGTCCGGAGCGGGCAAGGGAACGCTGATCAAGGGCCTGCTCGAGCGAGTACCAGGGCTCGAGATCGCCGTCTCGGCCACGACGCGTCCCCAGCGGCCGGGTGAGGTCGACGGCCACGACTACTGGTTCCTGTCCGACGAGGAGTTCACGCGCCGCGTCGAGGCCGACGAGTTCCTCGAGTGGGTGCCGTACGTGTCCGGGCGCCGCTACGGGACGCTGCGCTCCGAGATCGCCCGGATATCCGGAGACGACTGCGTCTGCGTCCTGGAGCTCGAGCTCGAGGGTGCCTTGAAGGTGCAGGACGAGATCGCGAGGAGCGTGACGATCTTCATCGCTGCCGACGTGGACGAGCTCGAGCGGCGCCTCCGCGATCGAGCGACCGAGTCGACCGGCGAGATAGGCGAACGAATCGACCTGGCGCGCGAGCAGCTCGAACGGGCGCACGAGTTCCGCTACATGGTCCGAAACGACGACATCGAGCGTGCGACGGCCGCGCTTGCTGCTTTGGTCGAGTGCGAGTTGGCAGCTGCAGGTACCATGTCGCGGTCATGATCTACCCCCGCCTCGACGATCTGCTCATCCAAGTCAAGGGATCCCGGTACGCGCTCGTGCTCGTGGCAGCGAAGCGGGCCCGCCAGATCAACAACTATCACCATCAGCTCGGTGAGGGGATCGGCTTCGACGAAGCTCCGCCGCCGCTCATCGAATCCCGCTCGAAGAACTACCTGACGATGGCGATGGAAGAGATCGCGAACGGCAAGATCAAGCACGTCACTCCCACGGCCTAGCGAGGGCGCGTGGCGCGCATCCTGCTCGGCGTCACCGGCGGGATAGCGGCCTACAAGGCGTGCACGCTCGTCCGTCTGCTCGTGCGGGCGGGCCACGAGGTCGAGCCTGTACTGACCGCCGGTGCCGAGCGATTCGTCGCGCGCGAGACCTTCGTCGCGCTGGCACGTAGGTCGCAGAGCGACGATCCCTATCCCCATCTCGGGCACTGGGACCTGCTGGTCGTCGCGCCGCTGACGGCGAACACGCTCGCGCGCATGGCGCACGGCCTTGCCGACGACCTGCTCACCGAGGCGGTTCTCGCGCACGCGGGGCCGGTTCTCGTCGCGCCGGCGATGAACACCCGCATGTGGCTGCACCCGGCGACGCAGGCCAACGTCGCGACGTTGCGCGACCGCGGTGTCGAGCTGATCGGGCCGGCGGAGGGCGAGCTCGCCGAGGGCGAGGAGGGAGTGGGGCGGATGGCCGAGCCCGAGGAGATCTTCGCGCGCATCGAAACGCTCCTCTCGCCGCCGGACGGCCCGCTGAACGGCAAGACCGTCCTGATCACCGCAGGCGGCACGCAGGAGCCGCTCGACTCCGTGCGCTACGTCGGAAACCGCTCGTCGGGGCGCATGGGAGTCGCGCTCGCCGAGGAGGCACGAGCGCGCGGTGCCGACGTGACGTTGCTCGCGGCCAACCTCGCCGTGCCGTCGCCGGCCGGGGTCGACGTCGTCGACACACCGACCGCAGCCGATCTGGAGCGCGAGGCACTCGGCCGTGCCGACTCCGACGTGATCGTGATGGCCGCCGCCGTCGCCGACTACCGGGCTGCAGCGCCGTCCACCACCAAGCACTCGAAGGACGGCTCCGCCTGGGTCGTCGAGCTCGAGCCCACCGCTGACGTTCTCGCGGCCATAGGCGCATCCCGCAGGCCAGGGCAGGTCATCGTCGGGTTCGCGGCCGACGAGGCCGAGGCCGGCCTCGAGCGCGCTCGCGAGAAGCGCCGGGCGAAGAACGCCGACCTGTTCGTCTACAACGACGTCTCGCGGCCGGACATCGGCTTCGACTCGGTGGAGAACGAGGTGGTCGTCGTCTCGGAGAACGGCGATCGCCACGTCGCGAAAGCGTCGAAGCGCGTCGTGGCTGTGGCTGTTCTCGACGAAGTGGAGCGGCTACTCTCGAAGGTATGACGGACGCCGCTCGCGCGGAGAGGCCTGTCGTTTCGCGGTCGGCGGCCGACGTCGTCGAGCGCGTGGTCGAGAACCTCCAGCGCGCGGTGCGCGCGCCACGCGCCACGCTCGAGCTGTGCGTCCTCTGCGTGCTCGCCGAAGGCCATCTGATCATCGAGGACTTCCCGGGAGTGGGGAAGACCGTGCTCGCGAAGTCCGTCGCGCGGTCGCTGCATCTCTCGTTCTCGCGGCTCCAGTTCACGCCCGACCTCCTGCCGAGCGACGTGACGGGCGTCAACGTCTTCAACCAGCGCACGGGCGAGTTCGAGTTCCGGCCGGGGCCGGTGTTCGCGAACGTGCTCCTCGTCGACGAGATCAACCGCGCTTCGCCGAAGACGCAGTCGGCGCTGCTCGAGGCGATGCAGGAGACCCAGGTCACGATCGACGGCGACACGTACCCGCTCGAACTTCCGTTCTTCGTGGTCGCTACGCAGAACCCGATCGAGTACGAGGGCACGTATCCGCTTCCGGAGGCACAGCTCGACCGCTTTACCGCGCGACTCTCACTCGGGTATCCGCCCTTCGGCGAGGAGGCGCAGATGCTCGCGGAGCAGACGACCGCGCCGCCGCTCGACCAGCTCGTCGCCGTCGCCGATCGCGACGACCTGGTCGGCGCAATCGCAGCCGCGCGTGCCGTGTACGTCGAAGAGAGCGTCGGAGGGTACGTCGTCACCATTCTCCGGCACACGCGCGACAGCCCGCTGCTGGCACTCGGAGCGAGTCCTCGCGCGGGCATCGCGCTCCTGCGCGTGGCCAAGGCGCGAGCGGCCGTGCTCGGGCGTGACTACGTCGTTCCCGAGGACGTCCAGGCGGTCGCTTCCGCCGTCCTCGCGCACCGCGTGATTCTCGCGCCCGAGGCGCGTGCATCCGGAATGCGTGGAGAAGACGCCGTGGAGCGTGCCCTGGCCGAGGCGCCGATACCGAAATGAGCTTCCGCCGCGGTGGGGTCGCGCTCGGGACGATCGCCCTCGTCGCGGCGATCGCGAGCGGATCGCGCGCGCTGGGTGTCGTCGGTGTGGGCTTCCTCCTGGCCGGCGGCGTGACGTGGCTGTGGGCATGGCTCGTGGATGGCCCTGTGCACGTCGTGCACAAGGTCGATCCTTCTCCGGCGGTTGAAGGCGATGCAGTGCGGGTGGCCCTGGGCGTGCGCCGCCGCTCGCGGGTGCCGCTCGGCTCGATGACCGTTCGCCTGACGGTTGGAAGGCTCGGCGCATGCTCGTGCCGGATGCGAGGACACGGCCGGCTGTCGAAAGGCGGAATCAACCTCGGGACGCTGCCGCGTGGCGTCTTCGCGCTCTCCGATCCGAGAGTCGTCTTCGGCGATCTCCTCGGCCTCGTCGCGGTCACGCCGCGGGTGGAATGCGAGTCTGCGACGGTCGTCGTGCGGCCGCGCTTGACTGCGCTCGACGGGCTGTTCTCGGATGCCGGGCGCGCCGCCGGGGACGGACGGAGGATCCTGTTGCGTCGGGCCGCCGGCTTCGACTTCCACTCCGTCCGAGAGTACGAGCAGGGCGAGTCGCTCCGGCGCGTGCACTGGCCTTCGAGCGCGCGACGCGGGCAGCTCATGGTGAAGGAGCTCGAGGACACCGCCCACGACGGCGTGGTCGTGATCCTCGACTGCGACCCGCGGTACGCGGTCGGAGAGCCGCCGGGGTCGAGCTTCGACGCGGCTGTGCGGGTTGCGGGCTCGCTGCTGCAGGCCCACGCCGTGCGCGGGCGCGCAGCCACGCTCGTCTCGACCGGACGCACGCGCGCAGTGGTTCCCGTGCGCTCGGCGGCGGCGGATCTCGACGGGGCCGTGAGCTCGCTCGCAGCGGCAGAGCCGGACGCCCTGGACGGTCTCGCACGGTTCCTCGCAGGCGATCATTCCTGGGCGTCGAGCGGCGAGCTGGCCGTCGTTACGGCGACAACCGATGCGAGCGCGTTCGCCGAGGTGCTCGCTCTCGCCACCCGACGCCTCGTCTCGGTCGTCTGGATCGACGCGGCAAGCTTCGCCGCGCGCCCGACGCGCGCCGAGCCCGGCCTGCTCCGCCTCGCCGCCCACGGTGTCCCGACCGCGGTGGTCAGGCAGGGAGACGATCTCGCCGCCGTGCTCTCGGCGCGGTCGTTCGAGGCGGTGGCTCGTGCGTAGGACGCTCCTCGCATCGCTGCTTCCGGCACTCGCGATCGCGGCGACGTGGCTGAGCCTGGAGGATCCGCGGCTCGTCGCGGAGGGCCTGGCCGTCGCCCTGCTCGCGATCGTCCCCGCGCTCGTGCGTCGTGGAGCGATACGCGTCGGGGCCATCGTGCTCTCGGCGCTCGGCGCGGCCTGGATTGCATTCGGCGCGGAGCCGTGGGAGCTCGTGCCGTTCCGCGACGAACCCGTCCTCGCGCCGGCGCTGCGTGACACGGCCCGCGGGATCGTCGACTTCTACGAGGTCTTCCTGCCCTTCGAGCCTGCGCAGAACCCGGAGATGCACGCGCTCGTCCTCTGCGCGATCTTCGGTTTCGTGGCTGCCACGGCGCTCTTCGTCGCGGCGCGCCGGCCGCTCGGCGCAGCCGCAGCGACGGTCGCGGGTGTCGGCTGGCCTGCCACGCTTCTGGGCGGCCAGGCGATCGCTGCCGGTGCCGTCGCGCTCGCCGCGGCACTTGCGGTCCCGCTCATCCTGCGGGCGACCTCGTTCCGCACGGTGCTGGCCGGAGGAGCCATCGGCGCGCTCGTCGTCGTCGGCGCGGCGTGGACGTCGTCTGCGACCACGCTCGCGCGCGACGCTGCGGTCGACTGGGAGACCTGGGACATCCGCGGGCAAGGGCGTCAGGCGAGCGAGGTGCGGTTCATCTGGGACTCGAACTACGAGGG
Source organism: uncultured Gaiellaceae bacterium (assembly GCA_963820635.1). Lineage (GTDB taxonomy): Bacteria > Actinomycetota > Thermoleophilia > Gaiellales > Gaiellaceae > GMQP-bins7. Next base: position 191,491 of record CAWGAN010000003.1, read on the forward strand.
CATCGCCTTCCCGTCCGAGAAGACGGTTGTTCTGCGCGTCGACGGTCCGAGCGCGCCGCACTACTGGCGGACCACGACGCTGGACGTCTACGACGAGAACCATTGGTTCGAACGCCTCTTCTGGCTCGAGCAGGTCGATCACGACGCCAAGACGCTGCAGCTGCCCCAGCTGATTCCTCAGCGGGCACGCAACCGGGACGGCTGGATCGAGCAGCGGATTCGCGTGGAGGCCCTCGTCGACGACCACCTCGCCGCCGCCGGCACGCCGGTCGCACTCGACGGACGCGGCCTGGGAACGGTGTTTCTGCTGTCCGGTGGCGTCCTGCGCGTGCGCACGCCGGTCGGCGAGGGTGAGAGCTACCGCGTGTGGAGCTATGCGCCGGATCCCGCTCCGCGAACACTCGCCCGAGCGCCCGCGAGGTACCCGTTCGCCGCATCGCGCTTTCTCGAGATCGACGGGCGCGAGTTTCCCGCGTTCGGGCTACCCGGGCGGGAGCGCGTCGTTCGTGCGCTGTTCGACGATCCTTCGTACGCCGGCTTTGCGCGGCATCGGCCCATGTACCAGGTGGCACGGCGTGTCGCCGGGCGAGCGCAGACCCCCTACGCAGCGGTGCTCGCCATCGAGTCGTGGCTCCGCCAGACGGGCGGCTTCACCTACGACGAGTCGCCACCGCGAGGGCAGGGCGCTCCGCTCGTCTCGTTCGTGACGCAGACGAGGGCCGGCTACTGCCAGCACTTCGCCGGAGCAATGGCCGGAATGCTGCGGATGCTCGGGGTTCCCGCCCGGGTCGCGGTCGGCTTCACGAGCGGCACGCCGGACAACGGAACCTGGGTCGTGACCGATCACGACGCGCATGCGTGGGTCGAGGTGTGGTTCGCAGGCGTCGGCTGGGTTCCGTTCGATCCGACCCCGGGCCGCGGCACGCTCGGCGGCGAGTACTCGTTCGCTTCCGGCTCCGAGGACGCTGTCGCACGCCTCAGGCGCGGGGAGCTCGGCGAGTCGACGACGCCCGCTCTGCCGCCGCGCGTGCCCGATGCGGGCGACTTGCCCGAGACGACCGGCGCGTCCGGGTCGCGACAGGCACCGTCGCTCGTCGGCGTCGGGCTCGTTCTCGCCGCGCTCTGGATCGTGCTTCTCGGAGTGGGGAAGGCGCTCGTCAGGCGCGCTCGCTACCTGTCACGCGACCCCCGGCGCCTCGCGACGGCGAGCCGTCGTGAGCTCGAGGACTTCCTGCGCGACCAGGGTGCCGACGTTCCGCCGAACGCGACGCTCGTGGCGCTGCAGCGAGCCGTCCACGACGAGCTCGGGCTCGACGGACGCGCGTTCGCCGCCGCCGCGGCGCGCGCACGCTTCGGCCCACCGACATCGCTCGGGCAAGGAGCGGCGTCGCCCCGCCGGGAGGTGCGCCGACTGATCCGCGCCGCACGCCGGGAGCTCTCGCTCTGGGCTCGCTTCCGTGGGCTCGTGTCGCTCCGGTCGCTCAGATCCGCGAACGGCTCGTGAGCGAGACGTACGACCTCTTTCAGCTCGGACGCGGCCATCTGCGGAGCGGACGGCCTGCTCAGGCGACGGTGTCGCTCGAGAAGGCGAAGCGCGCCGAGCCGACGTCGCGCTCGATCCGCGAAGCGCTCGGGATCGCGTACTTCCGGATCGGGCGCTGGAAGGAGGCCGAGGCAGAGTTTCGCGCGCTCGTCGAGCTCGACCCGTCCGACGAGTTCGCCCACTACGCGCTCGGTCGTGCTCTCGTCAACCAGGGACGGCGTAAGGAGGCCACGCCGCACATCAAGCTCGGCCGTGCGTTGCGGCCGCGGACGCCTGCCGACGGCGACGCGCTCGAGTAGCGCGTGCGCGCAGTCGTGCAGCGCGTCCGGAGCGCATCGGTCACGGTCGCCGATGGGATGGTCGCGGAGATCGGGCCGGGGCTCGTCGTGCTTCTGGGCGTCGCCGCGGGGGACACTGTCACCGAAGCCGAGCGCCTGGCCGGAAAGGTCGCGCGGCTGCGGATCTTCGAAAACGACGAGGGCCGCTTCGACCGCTCGCTGCTCGACGTCTCCGGGGACGCTCTCGTCGTGAGCCAGTTCACGCTCATCGCAGACACGCGCAAGGGCAACCGACCGAGCTTCGCGGATGCTGCCGAGCCGAGTGTCGCCGAACCGCTGTACGACCACTTCTGCTCAGAGCTGGAGGATCAAGGCGTGCGCGTGTCGCGGGGCGTCTTCGGCGCGCGCATGCAGGTCGCGCTCGTCAACGACGGCCCCGTGACGATCCTCCTCGAGGCATAGTCAGGTCTACGCGCGGTCCGGCCGCGGAGCGGCCGGCTTCAGGGATCTTCGCGCTGCCGAGATCCGCGCTCGCGGATCTCGGCCTTGCGCAGGACGAGTGCTATCCTGCCCGCACCACATTTCACCGGCTTCACGAAATGGGCGCGTCGCGCCCATTTTTGTTGAGGGAGGCTGATGAGCACGACCTACGCCAGAGAACGGACGCTGCAGGAGGAGATCGCACCCGCGGTCGAAGCGAGCGTGCCCGGAGTCAGGGTGCTCGCCGTCGAGTTGCTCTCGCCGAGTCGCTTCTGCGTCTACGTGGACCATCCGGACGGGGTCGATCACGCGCTCTGCGCGCACGTCACGCGCGTTCTCGACCCGTATCGCGCCGAGTACACGATCGACGTCTCGTCGCCCGGGCCGGAGCGCCCTCTGCGCAAGCCGGAGCACTTCGCCGAGGCCGTCGGCTCGCACGTCGTCGTGCGGCTGGAAGGCGGCAGGAAGAACCGACATCGCGGCCTGCTGGTCGAGGCCGGAGACGACACCATCACGCTCGAGGCCGCTGACACCGGCGAGATCCGCATCCCGTACGACGCGATCGTGCGGGCCAATCTGATCGACGAGGGGTTGACCACATGAGCCAGGAAATCATCGAGGGCATTCAGCTGATCGAGAAGGAGAAGGGCATCGAGGAGGGCGTGCTCATCACCGCGCTCGAGGACGCGCTGCGTGCCGCGTACAGGAAGACACCGGGAGCAACGCGCCACGCCGAGGTGAAGCTCGACGGCGCCGGTGAGTTCCGCGTTTTCGGGATCGAGATTCCGGAGGACATCGAGTTCAGGCTCGTCGAGGAGGCGCGCGAGGCGCGCATCACCGAGCTCGAGCAGCTCGAGGAGGAGACGGGCGAGCGCCAGCACACGCTGATCACGGACGACGACCTCGAGCTCGACTGGTCGCAGGTACCGCCGGAGCAGATCCAGCGCACCGACGTGACACCGGACAACTTCGGCCGCATCGCCGCGCAGACCGCGAAGCAGGTCATCCAGCAGCGGATCCGCGAGGCCGAGCGGGCGATCATGTACGAGGAGTACGTCGACCGCCAGGGCGAGGTCGTCACCGGCATCGTGCAGCAGGCCGGGGATCGCAACAACGTGCTCGTCGATCTCGGCCGCGTCGAGGCGCTGCTCCCGCGATCCGAGCAAGTCGACGGCGAGCGCTACGAGCAGGGGAGCCGCATCAAGGCGGTCATCGCCGAGGTCCGCTCGGGGACGAAGGGACCGCAGGTCATCCTCTCCCGTCGCGATCCGGAGCTCATCCGCGCGCTCTTCGAGCTCGAGGTACCGGAGATCGCCGACGGTCTGGTGGAGATCCGCGGCGTCGCACGCGAGCCGGGCTACCGCTCGAAGATCGCGGTGGAGTCGCATATGCAGGGCGTCGATCCGGTCGGCGCGTGTGTGGGCCCGCGTGGCTCGCGCGTGCGCATGGTCGTCTCGGAGCTCCGCGGCGAGAAGATCGACATCATCCCGTGGAACACCGAGCCGGCGCGGTTCGTCGCCAAGGCGCTCTCTCCGGCCCGCGTGCGCGAGGTCTACATCGAGGACGACACACGCGAGGCGACCGTGATCGTCCCGAACGACCAGCTCGCTCTCGCGATCGGCAAGGAGGGACTCAACGCCCGGCTCGCCACGCGACTGACGGGCTGGAAGATCGACATCCAGTCGGAGCAGGAGTTCGCGCAGGCCGAGGCCGAGGCTGCCTACGGCGGGCCCGAGGACGGCGAGGAGTTCTCCGGACGGTGCTCCGCGGTGCTCTCGAACGGCAAGCGCTGCCCGAACGCGGCGCTTCCCGGCTCGCGCTACTGCGGGGTGCCGGCCCACCAGGAGCTCGCGAATCAGCCCGAGCCGGTCGCGGTGATCGAGGAAGGCACAGTCGAGGAGGTCGCAGTCGACGGCGACGCAACCTCGGAGGAGGTTCTCGCGGAGGCCGGCGCGGTCGCAGTGATGGACGAGGAGCCGGAGCTCGCGGAGGACGTCGCGGAGAAGGAGGAGAACCGCGAGGAGGCGTGAGCCTCGCGAGTTCTAGACTGAACCCTCATGGCTGACGGACGCAAAGGACCAAATCGCCCGATTCGCCCCCGCGGAGGCTCCGGGGGGCGGAAGCGTCGCGTGGTCATCGAGGGTGGGGGAGGGCGCAGCCAGGGCCGGCAGGCCCGGGATCGCACCAACGCGCCTCCGCAGCCTCGCCAGGCGCCGGCACCACCGCCGTCGGGGCCGATCACCGTCGAGTCGGGAGTGACCGTCAAGGATCTCTCGCATGCCCTCGGCGTCCCGATGCCCGAGCTGATCAAGATCCTCATGGGGCTCGGCCAGATGCGCACCGCGACCCAGTCGCTCTCCGACGAGGAGGTCGAGACGATCGGAGCGGAGCTCGATCGCGAGATCACGATCAAGCACGCTGCGGAGGAGGAGCTCGAGCCGACGTCGTACGAGGACAACGAGGAGGATCTCGCTCCCCGACCTCCGGTCGTCACGATCATGGGCCACGTCGACCACGGGAAGACGACGCTCCTCGACGCCATCCGCCAGGCCGCGGTCGTCGAGACCGAGGCCGGAGGGATCACGCAGCACATCGGCGCGTACCAGGCCGAGGTGGACGGACGACGCATCACGTTCCTCGACACGCCGGGCCACGAGGCGTTCACGGCGATGCGCGCTCGCGGTGCGAAGGTGACCGACATCGCGGTGCTCGTCGTCGCCGCAGACGACGGAGTCATGCCGCAGACGAAGGAGTCGATCTCGCACGCACGCGCCGCCGAGGTCCCGATCGTGGTCGCCGTCAACAAGATGGACATGCCTGACGCGAACCTCGACCGCGTGAAGAGCGAGCTCGCCGCCGAGGGCCTCCAGCCCGAGGACTGGGGCGGCACGACGCAGTTCTCCGCGGTCTCGGCGAGAGAGAAGGAGAACCTGGACGATTTGCTCGAGAAGATCCTCCTCGTCGCCGACGCGGAGCTCGACCTCCGCGCGAACCCTGTCGCCGATGCGTCGGGCGTCGTCGTCGAGTCGCGCCTGGACGTCGGGCGCGGGCCGGTCGCAACCGTGCTCGTACACCGCGGCACGCTTCGCGTCGGTGACGCCGCCGTCGCGGGCGACGCCTCGGGGAAAGTGCGCGCGCTCTACGACTATCGCGGCGAGAAGGTGGCCGAGGCCAGACCCGGCGAGCCCGTCGAGGTCCTCGGATTCGACCACCCTCCGGCTGCCGGCGAGTACGTGCGCGTCGTCGAGCACGAGCGCCAGGCGAAGCACCTCGCGAACGTGCGGGCGGAAAGGCTTCGCCGCGAGCAGTTCGCGCAGCGCCCACGCCGCCGCGTCTCCCTGGAGACGCTGCACGACGATCTCGAGGCCGGCGAGGTGCAGGACCTCAACATCGTCCTGAAGGGCGACGTCCAGGGCTCGGTCGAGGCGCTTCTCGGCGAGATCCAGAAGATCCAGCACGCGGAAGTACGCGTCACGGTCATCCACACCGGCGTCGGCGGGATCACGGAGAACGACGTGAACCTCGCGTCGGCCTCGGATGCGCTCGTCGTCGGCTTCAACGTCCGCCCGAGCGCGGAGGCGCGCCAGCTCGCGGAGCGCGAGGGCGTCGACATCCGCACCTACCGCGTCATCTACCAGCTCACCGAGGACATCCAGAAGGCTCTCGTCGGGATGCTGTCGCCCGTCTCGACGGAGGAGACACTCGGCGAGGCCGAGGTTCGCGCCCTCTTCCGCGTGTCGCGCCTCGGGACGATCGCCGGCTGCATGGTCACCTCGGGCCTCGTCCGCCGTGGTGCGCAGGTGCGCGTCATCCGTGACGGAACCGTCATCTACGAGACGAACATCGCCCAGCTCAAGCGCTTCAAGGACGACGCGCGCGAGGTGAGCGAGGGCTTCGAGTGCGGCATCCTCCTCGACGGCTTCAACGACGTGAAGGAAGGCGACGTCCTCGAGGCCTACGAGACGCGGGAAGTCGTGCGAACGGACATGGATCAGGCGCCGGTCGCCGCCGCGCAGCCTGCCGCCGACGACGAGTAGTACGGCCTACGCCGTGGCGACCGGCTACGTCGGCATCCTCACCGTCGAGCTCCACTTCCCGGAGTCGGGCTCCCTCAAGGGAAAGCGCAGGTACGTGAAGTCCGCAAAGGCACAGCTCCACGAGCGCTTCGGCGCGTCCGTCGCCGAGGTGGACCACCACGAGCTCTGGCAGCGCTCGACGCTCGCGGTGGCGTGCGCTACTCGTGAGCACTCCGAGCTCCAGGGGCTGCTCGACGCCGTCGAGCGGTACCTCGGCTCGCAGGAGTGGGAGCTCCTGCGCGCCGAGCGGGAGGTGGTCGTCCCTGGCGAGCGCTGAGAGACGCAGGAAGGTGAACGAGGCGATTCGGAAGACGCTCTCGGAGGCGCTGCCGACTCTCAAGGACCCGCGGATCGGCTTCGTCACGGTGACCGGCGCGCGGACGACGACGGACCTCTCGCAGGCGACCGTGTTCGTGAGCGTGCTCGGCTCGGAAGACGAGCAGGCACGAACGCTCGAGGGCCTGCAGTCGGCGGCCGGTGTTCTGCAGTCACAGGTTGCGCGCGAGCTCGGAACTCGGCGGACTCCCGTCTTGACCTTCGAATACGATCCCGCGATCGAGCGCGGCGTCCGGCTGACCAAGCTGATCGACGAGCTCGCTCCTGCGGACTCCGATGTCGAACCAGGCTGACATGCAGGCGGTCGTCGCCGCCCTCCACGAGAACGATCGCTTCGTCGTCACCTCGCACGAGGCACCCGACGGCGACGCGCTCGGGTCGCTGCTGGGGATGGGACTCGCGTTGCGCGAGCTCGGCAAGGACGTCGTCATGTTCCTGGGTGGTCCGGCACCGCTTCCCGGCGAGTACCGGTTCCTCGACGCCGAGGAGCGCGGGCTGCAGCGCGAGCGCCCGGACGACTTCGCCGAGCGGGTGCTCGTCGCCGTCGACTGTGCGAGTGAGAGCCGCGTGGGTGCCGAGCCGGACGTCGTCGACGCCGCCCGCTTCACGGTCAACATCGACCACCACCACGACAACCCTCGCTTCGGCGACGTGAACCTCATCGTTCCGGACGCATCGTCGACGGGCGAGGTGCTCGCCGACGTGATCCGCGAGCTGGGTGTCGCGTTCACGCCGCAGATCGCCGAGGCGTTGTACATCGCCCTCGTGACCGACACGGGCCGGTTCCAGTACGCGAACACGACGCCGAAGGCGTTGCGTCTCGCGGCGGACCTCGTCGAGGCGGGTGCGGACGTGCACCGCGTCTTCCAGGGCGTCTACGAGAACGTCCAGTTCGCGAAGCTGAAGCTTCTCGCACGCGCGCTCGAGCGCGCTCACGTCCTCGAGGGCGGCGAGATCGTCGTGTCGCACCTCGTGCGCGACGACTTCGAGGCGGTCGGCGCGACCGAGCCGTACTCCGAAGGGATCATCGACGTGCTGCGCTCGGTGGAGGGCTCGCTCGTGTCCGCGCTCATCCGAGAGCCGCCACGCGAGGGCGGTCCGGCGCGCAAGGTGTCGCTGCGCTCGTCGGTGGACGAGATCGACGTGAGCGCCATCGCGCGCAAGTCGCAGGGTGGGGGACATCGCGCCGCAGCAGGCTTCTCGAGCGACCTCTCGGTGGAGGAGCTCACGGAGTTCATCGTGCGCGAAGTGGCGGCGCAGGTCGGTTCTCCAGCGGGGCGGTAGTGCCGCCGCGCGCGCTCCATCCGAGCGGGATCTTCCTCGTCGACAAGCCCGCCGGCCCGACGTCCTTCGCCATCGTGGCCGCGACACGCCAGAGGACCAAGGCGCGAACCGGCCATGCGGGGACGCTCGATCCGTTCGCGACCGGGCTCCTGCTGCTGCTCTCCGGTGCCTCGACGCGGCTCCAGCCTCGGTTCGTCGGGCTGTCGAAGCGGTACGAGACGGAGATCGATCTCACGGCGCGGACGAGCACTGGCGACATCGAAGGGGAGCGCCTCGACGAGCACGCTGCTCCCGTCCTAGACGAGCTGGCAGCCGGGCTCGACGGCCTGCGCGGCGCGGTCGACCTGCCGATTCCGGCGGTCTCGGCCGTGAAGATCGACGGCGAGCGCGCGTACGCGCTGCACCGGCGTGGAGTCGTCGTCGACATGCCCGTCCGCACGATGCACGTCCACGAGCTCGCGCTCGAGACGTACGCCGGCGGTGTTGCGCGCCTCGACCTGCTCGTCTCGTCGGGCACGTACATCCGCGCGATCGCGGACGCGCTCGGCGGTCACTGCGTCGCTCTGCGCAGGACCGAGATCGGCCCGTTTCACGTCGACGAGGCCGACCCGGAGCGGATGCTCTCGCCCGACGAGGCTCTCGCGAGGCTCGCGTGAAGGTCGTCGGCTCGCCGTCCGAACTGGAGCAGCGGCCGCGTGCGGTTGCGATCGGAAGCTTCGACGGCGTGCATCGCGGACACGTCGCCGTGGTCGACGCCGTGCGTGGCACCGGCCTCGAGCCGACGGTCATCACCTTCGACCCGCATCCGCGGATCGCGCTCGGCAACAAGGTCGAGCTGCTGACGACGCTCGACCGGCGGCTCGAGCTTCTCGACGCAGCCGGCGTCGAGACCGTCGTCGTCGCGACGTTCGACGCCGCGCTCCAGCAGCTGACGGCCGAGGAGTTCGCGGAGCGCTATCTCCGCGCGATCGGGGTGGAAGCCGTCGTCGCGGGCGAGGACTTCCGGTTCGGCGTGAGACGCTCCGGCGATCTTGCGCTCCTCGAACGCTTCGGCTTCGAGATCGTCGTGGTGCCCGAGCTTCCCGGTGTGTCGTCGACCGCGATCCGAACGGCGCTGGCGGAGGGTGACGTGGTCGGCGCGGCGGCGATGCTCGGGCGACCGTTCGAGCTCGACGGCGTCGTCGTCGCGGGCGATCAGCGCGGCGGCACGCTCGGCTATCCGACCGCGAACCTGCGCCTGGAGCCCGACCTCGCGTGTCCGCAGTACGGCATCTACGCCGGATTCGGTCTCGGGCATCGTGCCGCGATCTCGATCGGCACGAACCCGCACTACGGCGGGACCGAGCGGCGGATCGAGCCGTACCTCCTCGACTTCGACGGCGACCTCTACGGAAAGCGGCTCGTCGTCGAGCTCTGGGAGCGGCTCCGCGACGAGGCGGTCTTCGAGAGCGAGGCCGCACTCGTCGAGCAGATCGCCCTCGACGTCGAGGCGACGAAGGCCGCACGGAGGCCAGTGCCGGATAACTAACGTAGGCGAGCGATGAGCTCGAACGGCCAGCCGCTGATCCAGGCACGCAATCTCGTGAAGCGCTTCGGCGACTTCGTCGCCGTCGACGGGATCGACTTCGACCTCCAGCGCGGGGAGGCGTTCGGCTTCCTCGGCCCGAACGGGGCGGGGAAGACGTCGACGATGCGCATGATCGGCTGCGTCTCGCCCGTGACGGACGGCTCTCTGACCGTCTTCGGGCTGGATCCTGCGCGCGACGGGGCGCAGATCCGCGGCCGCCTCGGCGTCGTCCCGCAGCAGGACACGCTCGACATGGAGCTCACCGTCCGCGAGAACATCGTGATCTACGGGCGCTACTTCGGCCTCCCGCGCAAGGAGCTCGGAGCTCGCGCCGACGAGCTCCTCGACTTCGTCGAGCTCACCGAGCGGGCCAACGACAAGGTCGAGCCGCTCTCGGGCGGGATGAAGCGCCGTCTCACGATCGCGCGCTCGCTCGTCAACGAGCCGGAGGTGCTCCTCCTCGACGAGCCGACGACAGGGCTCGATCCCCAGGCGCGACACGTCGTCTGGGATCGCCTGTATCGCCTGAAACGGCAGGGCGTCACCTTGCTCCTGACGACGCACTACATGGACGAGGCCGAGCAGCTGTGCGACCGGCTCGTCGTCATGGATCAGGGGAAGATCGTCGCCGAGGGCTCGCCGCGCGATCTCATCGAGCGCTACGCGACGCGCGAGGTCGTCGAGCTGCGCTTCGACGACGGGAGCCGACCCGACGATCTGAGCTACTGGACGGACGGCCTCGTGAGCCGCGTCGAGACGCTGCCCGACCGCGTCCTCCTGTACACGGCGGACGGCGACGCCGCCACGCACGGGCTCCACGAGCGCGGCCTTGTCCCGGAGAGCGTCCTCGTGCGCCGCTCGACGCTCGAGGACGTCTTCCTCCACCTCACGGGGCCGGTCACCCTCGTCGAGTGACGGCCTCCGCCCTGCTCGGTCTCTTCTTCGTCCGCTCGAGTTCTTCCTGACGCAGTACAAGAACGTCTGGCGGGGCTCGGCAGTGACGACCGTCGTCACGCCGGTCGTCTACCTGCTCGCGCTCGGCGTCGGGCTCGGCGTCTTCGTCGACCGCTCGGCCGATCTCCCAGGCGGAATCTCGTACCTCGAGTTCGTCGCGCCCGGGCTCATGGCCGCGACGGCGATGCAGATCGCGTCGTTCGAGTCGAGCTGGCCGGTGCTCTCGGCGATCAAGTGGGATCGCCAGTACCACGCGATGCTCGCGACGCCACTGCGCGTGCGCGACGTCATGCTCGGCCACCAGGCGTACTTCGCGTTCCGACTCCTGCTGACGGCGACGATCTACCTCGTCGTGATCACGGCGTTCGGCGCAGTCGACTCGCCGCTCGCTGTGCTGGCGATTCCGGTGACGGTGCTCGTCGGCCTGTCGTTCTCGGCGCCGATCGCGGCGTGGGCCGCGCACGCGCAAAACGAGGTGTCCTTCGTCGCGATCTTCCGTTTCATCATTCTCCCGATGTTCCTCTTCTCGGGGACGTTCTTCCCGATATCGAGCCTGCCCGCGGCGCTCGAAGTGATCGCCTGGTTCACGCCGCTCTGGCACGGCGTGACGCTCTGCCGCGACCTGACGCTCGGGACGGTCTCTGTCGGAGATCTCGGTCACCTCGCGTACCTCGTCGGGTTCGTGACCGTTGGGCTCCTCGCCGCACGAATGACGTACCGACGGAGGCTCGTCGTCTGATGACGGAGCTCGTCGCACGCGCCCGCCTGACCGCGCCGACACGGCCGGTGATCGGCGGCCTGCTGATCATCGAGCGGAACGTCATGGTGTACCGCCGGACCTGGATGATCCTGTTCTCCGGCTTCTTCGAGCCGCTCTTCTATCTCTTCTTCTTCGTCTACCCGCTGCAGGAGTTCATCGGGGACGTCACGTTCGAGGGGGAGGTGCTCGAGTACGCAGCGTTCGTCGCGCCTGCGCTGCTCGCCTCGTCCGCGATGAACGGAGCGTTCTACGACGCGACGAACGTCTTCTGGAAGCTGCGCTACGGGAAGGTGTACGACTCGATTCTCGCAACCCCGGTCGGGCCGAAGGACGTGGCCGTCGGGGAGACGATCTGGGCCGTCGTGCGCGCGATGCTCTACTCGGCCGCGTACCTGCTCGTGATCGTCGCGCTCGGCCTCGTCGACTCGCCGTGGGCGATTCTGGCCCTGCCCGCGTGCTTCGTCATCGGATTCGGCTTCGCAGGCGCCGGGATCGCGGCGGTCACGTGGATGCGGACGTGGAAGGACTTCGACCTGATCTCGCTGATCATGCTGCCGATGTTCATGTTCTCGGCGACCTTCTATCCCATCTCCGTATACCCAGAGGCGCTCGAGTGGGTCGTGCGCTGCCTCCCCCTGTATCAGGGCATCGAGCTCGTCCGCTCGCTCACGACCGGGACGGTCGGCGTGGTCCAGCTCGTCAACGTCGCTTATCTCGCCGCGATGGGGCTCGTCGGGATGTTCATCGCCTCCCGCCGCATCGACAAGTTGCTACTGAAGTAGCTACAGGACGTGCGCCGCGCCGCTGCGCCGCGGGTCGCCGGCAGCGCCTGCCCGGCCGACGCAGCTCACGCCACCGAAGTAATGGTGGATCCGATCCCAGCGCCGCACGGTGCGGCCGCCCTCCTCCAGCAGCGCGAGCGCGGACTCGTCGACGCCGGGCTCGGCATCGACGAGGTCGACCGTTGGATGAACGCGCGGCAGCGCGACAGCGGACTCGGCGTCGAGACCCTCGTCGAGGATCGCCGCAAGCACGGTTGCGAGCGCGGTCCGAAGTCGCGTCGCTCCCGCGGAGCCGATCGCGAGCTCGAGCCCGTCCGCGTCGAAGGCGAGGGACGGTGCCATGCGGCTCTCCAGGTGGTCGCCGCGTTGCGGGTCGCCCGACGCGATGTCGGACTCGCCGAGGAGGTTGTTGAGCTGCACGTCGAAGCCGGGGAGCCAGACGCCTGCCCCGACGCCGAGCGAGTGCGTGAGCACGCACGCGCGCCCGTGCCCGTCGACCGCGACCATGTTGGTCGTGTGCTCGCCGCCTTCGGGTTGTGGCTCGAAGGCCTCGACGAGCGCGAGCACGCGCTCTGTCCGGGTCAGGCCGGCGACTCGTGGGAGGCCAGGAAGCAACTCCGGGACGCCCGAGAGCCCGCCGCGCGTTGCGACGCGCCGGCCCGCATAGCCGACGAGTGCGGAGTCATGCCAGCGAGCGCGATAGCTCGCGAGGTCGTCGGCCGCGAGCACGACTCCGTCGACTTGCAGGAGCGCTTCGGCTATGGAGCCTCTGTACGCACTCGCTGCGCCCTCGTCTGCGAGAGCCTCGAGTGTCTGGACGAGCCCCGGCTGGTACAGAACCTCTCCGTCCCCGAGCGTGTGTCCGTCTCGTTCGAACAGGCCGCCGCCGCGCTCGAGCAACAAGAGCTCGGAGAGCATCGCGAGCGTGCGCGCGTGCATCTCCGGGAGCGGGACCCCGGTGCGCGCGAGCTCCAGGGCCGGCTCGCAGAGCCGCTTCCACGGGAGCCCCCCGAGGCGCTCCCAGAGCTCGCCGAGAGCGGCCGGAAGTCCCGGAACGGCGCAGGACGCCGGGCCGATCGCGTAGACGACGAGCTCGTCGCCGAAGGGAATCGGCAGCTCCGTGAGCTCTCCCTCCCCGGACGGAACCGCCGCGAAGCCGTCGAGGTTCATGACGCGGGAGCCATCGAAGGCGATGGCATGGCAGCCTGCGAGAAGCCCGCTCATGACGGACTCCGCGACGCAGGAAGCGAGAGCCATCGCCACCACGGCGTCGGCTGCCGTCCCTCCGTCGGACAGGATCTCGGCACCAACGGCTGCAGTGGCCGGATGGCCTGCGGCGACTCCCGGCCTCATGGAGACGACGCTAACTGCAGGCGATCCGGCCGGGCGACGCACCCGAGCCACGGCCGAGCCGGAAGGTGATGTCACGGAGCGGCCAGAAGACGGCGAACACGCGCGCGAAGATCGCGTTGCCGAGCACGGGGCCGAAGATGCGGCTGTCCACGGCGGCAGAGCGGTTGTCGCCGAGCAGGAAGTACTGCTCGTTCGGAACCGTGACCGGCCCGAACGGCTCCGTCGTGAGTTCGTCGAACTGCACCTCGTCGACGAACACCGTCCCGTCGCGGCCCTCGATCACGTCGCCTGGGCCGGCGGCGACACGCAGCACGAGCACGCGCTCGTCGGCGTCACGATCGGGAGTAAGCGTGCCGTCGTCGGCTTCTGCAGCATGCACGGCGACGACCTGGCCGGGCTCCGGATCGGAGAACCGGAAGGTCAACCCCTGTGCGAGAACGCGCGCGTCGCACGCGGGAATCGTGTCGGCCATCGACTGCGTGTTGTCGGGCTCGACCGGAACGAGCAGCTCGGCGAAGTCGAGAACGACGAGGGCCGCGACGGCGATGACCAGGATTGCGAGCGCGCGAATGATCCAGCGGAGCATGGCTGCTACCCTTCCCCGAGCCGCAGTCGCGGCCCCGGCGTGCTTCTTCCTTCACGCGGGGCGGGGATTGCGGAGTCGTCAACTAGGAGGAGATGCATGAGCCTCACCAAGGAAGTCAAGCTTGAAATCGTCGAGAAGCACGGTCGGGGTCCTGCCGACACTGGTTCGGCAGAGGTACAGGTTGCCCTTCTCACACGACGGATCAACGACCTGACCGAGCATCTGCGGACGCATCCCAAGGATCACTACTCGCGGCGCGGGCTCCTGAAGCTCGTCGGCCAGCGGCGGCGATTCCTCAACTACATGCAGAGAAAGGACATCGAGGGCTACCGCGCCCTCATCAAGGAGCTCGGCCTCCGCCGATAACGCTCCACCAACAGACGGGAAGGTGGAAGTTTGAGCGAGCCCCGTGCTTCGCACGGGCTGACTCAAACCTCCACCTTCCGGACACGACGAAAGGTGAAGGGATACCTCACATGAGTACTCAGACAACCGGGCAGATTGTCTCGGTTTCCGTCGACGTGGGCGGTCGGGAGATCGTCTTCGAGACGGGCAAGCTCGCCAAGCAGGCCGACGGTGCAGTCGTCGTCCGCTCGGGCGACACCATGATCCTCGCGACCGCCGTCGGACGCCCCGACGCGCGGCCGGACGCCGACTTCTTCCCGCTCACGGTCGACGTCGAGGAGAAGATGTACGCCGCCGGCAAGATCCCGGGCGGCTTCTTCAAGCGGGAAGGCCGCGCGACGGAGCGGGCGACGCTCACCGCGCGGATGATCGACCGCCCGATCCGGCCGCTCTGGCCGAAGGGCTTCCGCAACGAGGTGCATCTCGTGTGCACCACCCTCTCGGCCGATCTCGTCACGGCGCACGACGTCCTCTGCATCAACGGGGCTTCGGCGGCGCTGATGATCTCGCCGCTGCCGTTCCTCGGCCCGATCGGCGCCGTTCGCGTCGGCCGCATCGAGGACGAGTTCGTCCTCAACCCGACGCTGGAGCAGCTCGAGGAGTCGACGCTCGATCTCATCGTCGTCGGAACCAGCGATGGCCTCACGATGGTCGAGGCCGGGGGAGACCAGGTCCCGGAGGACACGATCCTCGAGGCGCTGGAGCTCGCGCACGTCGAGATCCGCAAGATCTGCGCCGCCCTCGAGCAGCTTCGCGAGCAGGTCGGCAAGCCGAAGTGGGTCGACGTCGACCTCACGGCCGAGCTCGAAGCCGCGCATGGCGACGCGGTTCGCTCGGCGATCGCGATGCACGGCATTCGCGAGGCGGCCACGGTCGTCGACGCCCTCGTCGAGGAGCTCTCGCCGAGTGTGTCGATGGCGTCCACCGAGGAGGACATGACGAAGCGGGCGCAGATTCGCGCGAGCTTCGCCTCGATCTTCGAGAAGGCACGCCTGTCCGCCGTCGAGGGGCCGCTTCGCGAGCAGTTCCTGGCGGACCTCCGCGAGCTGACGGATGCCGAGCAGGACTCGAAGGAGCTCCGTTCGGCCAAGCGCGACCTCCTCTTCAACCGCATCCTCGAGGAGATCGAGCTGCCGTTCCCCGTCGGCTCCGCGCCGGCGGAGGGCGAGCCTGCGGTCAAGGACACGCAGACGAAGCAGTTCGTCAAGCGCGCGTCGGACGCGGTCTACAAGGACCTCGTCCGTAAGAAGATCGCGGTCGACAAGCGCCGTCCGGACGGACGCTCCGAGGAGGAGATTCGTCACGTCGAGGCCGAGGTGCAGGTGAGTCCTCGCACGCATGGCTCCGGGCTCTTCACCCGCGGGCAGACGCAGGTCATGACGCTGCTCACGCTCGGGACGATGAAGGAGGGGCAGCGCATCGACGACCTCTCCCTCGAGCAGAACCGGCGCTACATGCACCACTACAACTTCCCGCCCTTCTCGGTCGGGGAGACGGGCTTCATGCGAGGCCCGAAGCGGCGCGACATCGGCCACGGTGCACTCGCACAGCGCGCTCTCGAGGCCGTGATCCCGGCCGTCGAGGACTTCCCGTACACGATCCGCCTCGTCTCGGAGACGCTCGAGTCGAACGGCTCGTCGTCGATGGGCTCCGTGTGCGGCTCGACGCTCGCACTCATGGATGCAGGCGTTCCGATCGCGGCGCCCGTCTCGGGCATCGCGATGGGCCTCGTCAAGGAGGGCGACGACTACGTCATCCTCACGGACATCCAGGGCGCCGAGGATCACCTCGGTGACATGGACTTCAAGGTGGCCGGCACGCGGGACGGGATCACCGCCCTGCAGATGGACATCAAGATCACCGGCGTGACGCAGGAGATCATGCGCTCCGCGCTCGAGCAGGCGAAGCGGGCTCGGGTCTCGATCCTCGAGACGATGCTCGCCGCGATCTCGGAGCCGCGCTCCGAGATGGCCGATCACGCGCCGCGCATCTCGACGATCAAGATCGACCCCGAGTTCATCGGGATGGTCATCGGCAAGGGCGGCGAGACGATCCGCGCGCTCGAGGGTGACTACGAGGTGCAGATCGACATCGAGGAGGACGGCACGATCCTCGTCTACTCGACCGAGGGCACGAAGGGCGAGGCCGCGATCTCCGCGATCCACGCTCTCACGAAGTCCCCGGAGGTCGGCGACACGTACACGGGCCGCGTCGTCAAGACGACCGACTTCGGCGCGTTCGTCGAGCTCAAGAAGGGCACGGACGGGCTGCTCCACGTCTCGAACGTGGGCCCGGGCCGGGTCGCGCACATCCAGGACGTGATGGATCGCGGTGACGTGGTCGACGTCCTCGTGCAGGAGGTCGACAAGGACCGGGGCCGGATCGGGCTGAAGCTCGTCGCGAAGCACGAGAACGGCACGCTCGTCACGCCCGAGGAGCTCATCGAGCGGGCCAAGGACGCTCCGCCGCGCGAGCCGCGCGAGGAGCGGCCCCGTGGCGGACGCGACCGCGACCGCGGCCGCTCACGCGCCTAGCTGAACGCTGTAGGGGCCGGGTATAGCCCGGCCCCTACAATCCCGCGGCGTGTCGAAGCACCAGCTCACCGAGCTCGCGACAGGCGAGCGCGTCATCTCGGAGCGCGTCCCGGGTGTTCGCTCGGTTTCGCTCGGGTTCTGGATCGGCGCCGGCTCCCGGGACGAGCCCGTCGCGCGCGCGGGCGTCTCGCACTTCATCGAGCACCTGCTCTTCAAGGGCTCGTCGCGCTACTCGGCACAGGAGATCGCGGAGATCTTCGACGAGCTCGGCGGAGAGCTGAACGCGGCGACCTCGCGCGAGACCACTGTCGTCTACGCGCGGATCCCGGACGTCCGGCTCGAGCGTGCGCTCGACGTGATGGCGGACATGGTCTTCCGGCCGACCTTCTCGGACGTCGACTCGGAGCGGGAGGTCGTCCTCGAGGAGATTGCGATGGTCGAGGACACGCCGAACGACCTCGTCCACGACATCGCCGCGGAGGCGGTCTTCGGCGCGCACCCGCTCGGGCGCCCGGTGATCGGCCGAGCGGAGGTCATCTCGACGGTGTCCCGCCGCGCACTCTCCGGCTACCACGGCCGCGCCTACCAGGGGGAGAAGATCGTCCTGGCGGCAGCCGGGAACGTTCGACATGACGAGCTCGTCTCGCTGCTCTCCGAACGGCTCGACGGAGCGAACGCGGGGCCGGGGCTCGCAGACCGCAAGCCGGCACGCCTGAACGGCACTCCCAGCCTTCGCTTCCAGCGCAAGGACACCGAGCAGTACCACGTCTGCCTGAGCGCGCCGGGCATCTCGCGCCACGACGACAGGCGCTTCGCCGGCTCGCTCATGGATGCGATCGTGGGCGGCTCGGCGTCGTCGCGGCTCTTCCAGGAGATCCGCGAGAAGCGCGGTATGGCGTACTCGGTCTACAGCTACTCGGCGCAGTACGGCGACACAGGGCAGATCGGGGTGTACGTGGGTACGCGCGAGGACAACCTTGCGGAATGCCTGGAGATCACGGTTGCGGAGCTCACGGACATCGCACGCGGCAACGTGCGGACGGACGAGCTCGCTCGGGCGAAGGAGAACCTGAAGGGACGGATCCTGCTGTCGCTCGAGTCGACGTCGGCGCGCATGACGAGGCTCGGGAAGTCGACCATCACCGACACGCCGCTGCTCACGCCCGAGGAGATCGTGAGGCGCCTGGAGGCGGTGACCGCGCCGGAGGTGGCGGAGCTCGCGGACTCGCTGCTCGCCCCGGAGCGACTTTCGGTCGCGGGGATCGGCCCGGACGAAAGCCGCTTCGCGGACGCCGTTCGGCGCGTCAACCCCGCGCTGCTCGAGCAGGCCGCCTGATGCGCGTCGCGCTGTACGGCGCCTCCGGCAAGGTCGGCGTGCTGCTCGCGCCTGCGCTCACCGCCGCAGGGCATGAGGTCGTCGACGCGCGCTCGACCGGGCCGGAGGGCTGCGACGTCGCGGTCGACTTCACGCGTCCGGACGCCGTCGCGGCGAACGTGACCTCGTGCCTTGCCGCGGGCGTTCCCGTCGTCATCGGGACGTCGGGGTTCGATCTCGACGCGGTGCACGCCGCCGCGCGGGACGCGGGGGTGGCGTGCCTCTACGCGCCCAACTTCGCCCAGGGTGCGGTGCTGATGATGCGATTCGCCGAGGAGGCCGCCAAACGATTCCCGCGCGCGGAGATCGTCGAGCTCCACTCGGAGGCAAAACGCGATGCCCCGTCCGGAACCTCGAAGGCCACCGCGGCGCGCATGGGCACCGACCCGGAGATCCACTCCGTGCGGCTGCCCGGTCTCGTCGCCCACCAGGAGGTCATCTTCGGCGGGCCGGGGGAGACACTCACCATCCGGCACGACACGACCTCGCGGGAGGCGTTCGTCCCGGGCGTGCTGCTCGCTCTGGACCGCCTACGCGACCTGCCGCCGGGCCTGACCGTCGGTCTCGACGCGCTGCTCTAGCGCCTCAACGTCTCGAGAGCGGCGAGCAGCTCCTGGTGGCGTCGCTCCTCGTCCGTCACCTCGCCCGCATCCGACTTCTGGATCCGCGCCATGATCGCGTTCATCGGCTTGACGACGAAGAAGAAGATCGCGGCAGCGGTCGCGACGAACGTGATGGACGCGGTGATGAACGCGCCGTAGCGGAACACGGCGTCGTTGATGGTGAACGTGAGGCCGCTGAAGTCAGGCTTGCCGATGATCATCGCCACGATTGGCATGATCAGGTCGTTCACGAACGAGTCGATGAGCGCCGCGAACGCGAGACCCATCACGAAGGCGACGGCCAGCTCGACGAGGTTGCCGCGCAGGAGGAAGTCGCGGAACTCCTTGACCATGGAAGGTGCCTCCCTTTCGGTCTCGTAGACTTCTGACGTGCTCGGCGAGATCCTGACTGCGATCGCGACGCCCTTCAAGGCGGACGGGTCGGTCGACATCGATGCGTTCCGCTCGCTCGCCGCGCATCTCGTCGCGAACGGGTCGGACGGGCTCGCCGTGACGGGCACGACGGGAGAGGCACCCACGCTCTCCGACGACGAGCGGTTCCGGCTGTACGAGGCCGCGGTCGACGAGGTGGGGGATCGCGCCACCGTGGTCGCCGGCACGGGCACGTACGCGACGGCGCACTCCGTGCACCTGACGGCGCGCGCACACGAGCTCGGCGTCCACGGCTTCCTCGTCGTGACGCCGTACTACTCGAAGCCGCCGGTTCGAGGAATCGTCCGGCACTTCGAGGAGATCGCGTCCGTCTCCGACCGCCCGATCGTCGTCTACAACATCCCGTCGAGGGTCGCCCTCAATCTCGAGACAGACACGATTGCGAAGCTCGCAGAGCTGCCGACAGTACGGGCCGTCAAGCAGGCCAACCCGGATCTCGAGCAGGCGCGCGCGATTGTCGAGCTCGGCCTCGATCTCTATGCAGGCGACGACGACCTGGTCTTCCCGTTCCTCGAGATCGGTGGTCTGGGTGGTGTGTGCGTCCACACCCACGTCGTAGGCCCGCAGGTGAAGGAGATGGTCCGGCGCTTCCGCGAAGGGGACGTCGAAGGTGCGCGGGCACTGGACGAGGAGCTGGCGCCCTCGATCGACCTTCTGCGCGTCGTCGGGAACCCGATCGCGATCAAGTGCGCGCTGAACCTCCTCGGGCACGACGTGGGAGGCCATCGGCTTCCGCTCGTCGAGGCCACGCCCGACGAGCGCGAAGCGGTTCGCGGCTGTCTCGAACGGCTCGGGCTCCTCGCGCCGGTGGCTGCGTAGCGCGATGGCACGCCGCGACGAGATGCTGTCCGAGTTGGCCGCGGGGGCGGCCATTCCGGGCGTCATGGGTGTCGGCCCCGGCAAGACGTACGACGCGGTCGTCGCAGCCCACGCACCGGACCTCACCGGCGGCGCGGTGACCTTCGTCGCGCTCGAGGACGGCACGCTCGTCGTGAACGAGGACGTGCCGGACGGTTCGCTCGTGCCGGTCGCGGACGCGCTCGAGCAGATGGTCTCACCGCCGTATCGCGCCGCTGCGGGGCGGACCGACGGCGACACGTGGACGGCGGTCGCGGAGTCCGTGCACATCGTCGAGCTCGGTGGCATCGAGGCCGACGAGATCGACCTCACCGTCGTCGCCGGCGAGCGGACCCTCACCGTCGGCGGCGAGGTGACGATCCGCGCAGTGCCGGCGCTCGACGCGCTTGCGGACGAGCACGACTCCGTCGCGCTGCACGCCGAGCGGGTGGACGGCGATCTCTTCGCGGTCGACGTGTTCCCGCTCTAGACGTCCGTAGACTCACCGCATGAGCGACACGCTGCGCATCATCCCGCTCGGCGGCCTCGGCGAGGTCGGCAAGAACATGACCGTCTTCGAGATGGGTGACGAGGTCGTCATCGTGGACGCAGGCCTCGCGTTCCCGCGCGACGAGCACCTCGGCGTCGACCTTCTGCTCCCGGACATCGGCTACCTCGAGGGACGGCACGTGCGCGCCGTGATCCTGACTCACGGACACGAGGATCACGTCGGCGGGCTGCCGTACCTCCTCCGCGAAGTCGACGTCGGCCAGGTCATCGCGACGCCGCTCACGCTCGCGCTCGTGAAGTCGAAGCTCGACGAGCACGGGCTCGCGCAGAAGGCAGAGCTCGTGGCCGCATCGCCGGGGGATGCCCCGCTCGACCTCGGCCCGTTTCGCGTCGAGCTCGTCCGCGTGGCGCACTCGATTCCCGACTCCGCGGCGCTCGTGATCGAGACGGCCGCCGGACGGGTCGTGCACACGGGCGACTGGAAGCTCGACCACACGCCGGTCGACGGGCTCAAGACCGACGTCGGCACCCTCGCGGAGATCGGCAACCGCGGCGTCGACCTTCTCCTCGGCGACTCGACCAACGCCGAGCGCCCTGGCAACACGGGGTCCGAGCGGCTCGTCGGCGAGGCGTTCCGCTCGATCTTCCCGCTTCGTCACGGAAAGATCCTCGTCGCCTCCTTCGCGTCGAACATCCACCGCATGCAGCAGGCCGCCGACGTGGCGGTCGAGTGCGGGCGCAAGGTCGTCGTCGTCGGCCGCTCGATGCGGAAGAACCTCAACATCGCGCGCAACCTCGGGTACGTCTCGTTTCCGGAGGACGCGATCGTCAATCCGGACGAGGCCGCACAGCTCTCTCCCGAGCACCTGCTCGTTCTGTGCACGGGCAGCCAGGGCGAGCCGATGTCGGCGTTGACGAGAATCGCCTACGGGGATCACAAGGCGGTCTCGGTGGAGCCGGGCGACACGGTCATCATCTCGGCGAAGCCGGTTCCGGGCAACGAGCTCCGCGTCCACGACTCGATCAACCAGCTCGCGCGGGCCGGGGCGGAGGTCCTGCACGAGGAGATCGCCCCCGTGCACGTCTCGGGCCATGCGTGCCAGGAGGAGCTGCGCACGATGCTCTCGCTCCTTCGTCCTCGCCACGTCATGCCGATTCACGGCGAGTACCGCATGCTCGCAGCACACGCGAAGCTCGCACGCGAGGCCGGTGTGCCCGAGGAGCGGATCCTCATCGCCGAGAACGGCTCGGTCGTCGAGCTCGCGCGCGGTGGCGCTCGGCTCGTGGGCAAGGTCGATTCGGGCGTGACCTTCGTCGACGGTCTCCGCGTCGGGGACGTGCAGGACGTCGCTCTCCGAGACCGACGCAAGCTCGCCGACGACGGCGTGCTGATCGTCGTCACGACGCTCGCGTCGTCCGACGGGGGCGAGATCGCCCCTCCCGAGCTCATCGCTCGCGGATTCGCGGAGTCGGACGACCTGCTGGACGAATTGCGTCAGGAAGCCGATCGTGTGGTGCGTGAGCTCGCAGCCGATCACGTCACGGAGATCAAGCTCCTGCAGGAGCACATCCATGACGCCGTCGGCCAGATCGTCTACGACCGCACGCGCCGGCGACCCATGGTGCTGCCGGTGGTGATCGAAGTCTGATGGCGGGGTGGCAGGTCGTGATCGAGGGCAACGCCGCGAGCGAGCTCAGCGCACGGCGTCTCGTGTCGCAGCTTCGTGCGTGTGAGGCCTCCTCGCTCGCGTTCTGCCGGCTGCTGGAGCGCTGGGGCAGGGGAGATGCCATGCCTGCGACTGCCGGCGGGAGACAGGCTGCACTGCGACACGCGGCGGATCGCGTCGAAACGGCGCTCGCCGGCCTCGAACGACCGCTCTCGCAGTACCTGCTCGAGCTCGAGCCCGAGCGCGCCGAGGGACGGTCGTGGTACGCGGGCCCGGGCGCCGGAGAGCTGGTCGAGTGGCGACCCGTCCTCGATCGCGCGGGCGTCCGCGCCTGTCCGAACCGCGTCGCAGCCGTGTACCTCGAGCTCGCGGTGCTCGTACGTGCGCTCGAAGGACTCGCGACCGCAGCGACCCTCGATGCGGCACCGGATCGCTCGTCCCTGTGGGCCGGCCTCTTCGACCTGCAGGACACGCTCCTCGGGTCGACGGTGGACGATCTGCGCGCGCTCGCCGCTTGACGCCGCGCATCGTCGTCGTCGGATCGATCAACCTCGATCTCGTCGCACGCTGCGAACGGCTCCCGCGACCGGGGGAGACCGTCACGGGCGCGACGTTCGCGCGCTACCCGGGCGGTAAGGGAGCGAACCAGGCTGTCGCCTGCGCTCGACTCGGAGCAGAGGTGACGATGATCGGCGCGGTCGGCCCCGATCCGCTCGCGGAGGAGGCGCTCGCGGGGTTGCGCGAGGCGGACGTCGCGCTCGAGCTCCAGGAGTCGGAGCAGCCGACCGGGATCGCCGTCATCCTCGTCGACCAAGCCGGGGAGAACCAGATCGTCGTCGCTCCGGGGGCGAACGCGGCACGCTGACGGACGTCGTGCTTCCCGCAGCACGACGCAGTTCTCTGCCAGCTCGAGATCCCGGACAGCGCCGTCGAGAGCGCCTGGGAGGCGTGCGACGGCGTCTTCTGCCTGAATGCGGCTCCGGCGCGGCCGGTTGCCATCGACCCCGACCTCACGGTCGTGAACCGCTACGAGCGCGAGGAGCTCACGCGCCAGGACGGGCTCGTCGCCGTGACGCTCGGAGCCGAGGGCGCGATCCTGCTCGAGGACGGCGAGGAGGTCGCCCGGGCGACCCCGCCCGAGGTCGTCGTCGTCGACGGCACCGCAGCGGGCGACGCGTTCACGGCCTGCTTGCTCGTGTCGCTCCTCCAGAAGCGTGACTACGCGGACGCACTTCGCCGCGCCTGCGCGGCGGGTGCCCTCGCCGCATCGCGCCAGGGCGCCCAACCGTCGCTTCCGACCGCCGCCGAGATCGACGCGATCCTCAGCTAGACGGCGACTCCAGCTCCGCAACCAGCCGCTTCGGCGCGACGATGCGGTAGCTCTCCTCGACCCAGTCGCGCAGCACGGCGATCGAGACGCCCGACGCGCGGTACGGCACCGTGACCCAGCCGGCCCTGCCGAGCCCGTAGCCCGTCGGCTCGGCCCCGTCGATCGCCAGCGCGTGCGCGTGCGATTCTGCGAGCTTGACCGACAGCCGCGTCGAGCCGGCCGGCCCCGCGAACACGAAGATCTTCCCGCGTACCTTCACGACGACGTCGTCCTCCCACGGGCGATCCTGAGCCGTCTCGGGGAGCGAGAGCGCGAAGGCGAGCACCTTGTCCCGTGCGCCGGCCACGACGCGGGACGATACTCCCGCGATGCCGATCCCGACGATCCTCGACTGCGATCCGGGGCACGACGACGCGATCGCGATCCTGCTCGCCCTCGCGAGCCCGGAGCTCGAGCTTCTCGGCATCACGACGACGTACGGAAACCAGACGCTCGAGAAGACGACGGCGAACACCATGCGCATCCTGGAGCTCGTCGGGCGGACGGACGTGGCGGTCGCCGCGGGCGCGGATCGCCCGCTCGAACGCGAGCTCGTCGTCGCTGCGCACGTCCACGGCGAGAGCGGCCTCGAAGGGCCCGCCTTGCCCGAGGCTTCGGTCGAGCCTGTCTCGAACGACGCGATTGCATTCACTGCGACGTGTGTCCGCGATGCCACGGACCCGGTGACCCTCGTCGCGGTCGGCCCCTTGACCAACGCCGCTCGCTATCTCGCCGCGCACGGGACGGACGGCATCGCGCGGATCGTCATCATGGGCGGCGCTGTCGCGGAGGGCAACTACACGCCCGCCGCCGAGTTCAACATCTGGTGCGACCCCGAGGCAGCTGCGGCCGTGTTCGCGAGCGGCCTCGACGTGACGATGATCGGCCTCGACGTCACACATCAGGCACTGCTCGGTCGCGACGTCGAGGAACGTCTACGCGCCTCCGGTCACATCGGGTCGTTCGTCGCCGATCTGAACGTGTACTTCACTCGCTACCACCACGAGACGTACGGCTGGGACGGTGCGCCGATCCACGACGCCGTCGCAATCGCGTACCTCATTCGGCCGGACCTCGTCGAGACACGACATCGGAACGTCGCCGTCGAGCTCGAGTCGGATCTCTGCCGTGGACGGACCGTCGTCGACCTCTGGAACCGAACCGATGCGTCGCCGAACGCGCACGTGGGCATTCGCATCGACGCCGACGCCTTCTTCGACTTCCTCGTCGAGCGGATCGCGACGCTCCAGTGAGCGGACGCCCGTCGCTCCCGGACCTCGCGCCGAGCCACATCGAGGACGCAACACTCGCGGAGGCGGGAGCGAGGGTGCTCGAGTGGACGCGGCTCAACATGCCGCTGCTGCGCGGGCTGCACGCGGAGTTCGCGCGCGAACACCCGCTCGCTGGTCGGCGCATCGGCATGTGTCTGCACGTCGAGGCGAAGACGGCGGTGCTCGTCGAGGTGCTTCGCGCCGGCGGCGCCGAGCTCGTGCTCACCGGAAGCCCGTCGACGACGGACGATCGCGTCGCCGCGGTGCTGGCCGAGGACCCGGGGATTCGCGTCCATGCGAGAAAGGCGGACACGCTGGACGACCACCACGCGCACGTCGCGCGCGTGCTCGCCTCGGCTCCCGACCTGCTGCTCGACAACGGCGCCGATCTCATCGCCGGAACGGTCGCCGCGGGCACGACGAACGTCGTCGCGGCGACCGAGGAGACCACCTCGGGTCGGCACCGGCTCGTCGGCGAGCTCGCGGGCAAGGTCGGCTTCCCCGTCATCGTCATCAACGACAGCCCGATCAAGCTCCTGTTCGAGAACGAGCACGGGATCGGGCCTGCCGTCGTCGACGGCTTCATGCGCGCCACGAACAGCCTCGTCGCCGCGAAGACGTTCGCCGTCGTCGGGTTCGGGTCGTGCGGTCGGAGCCTCGCGCGAACCCTGCGCAGCCTCGGCGCCCTCGTGATCGTCGTCGAGCGGGAGCCTGTCCGTGCTCTCGAGGCGGCGTTCGAGGGGATGCGCGTCGCGCCGATCGAGCGCGCGGTGGCGCGGGCCGACGTCGTCGTCACCGTGACAGGCCGGCCCGACGCTGTGACGCCGTCCGTCATGCAGCACCTCCGCGACGGAGCGGTTCTCGCGAACGTCGGCCACTTCGCGACCGAGATCGACGTCCACGGCCTCGAACGACTGGCGTCCACGCGCCGCGAGCTCAAGGACGACGTGGAGGAGTTCGTGCTCGAGGACGGCCGCATCGTGTACCTGCTCGCGCGCGGCGAGATGCTGAATCTCGCGGCGGCGAGCGGTCACCAGATCCAGATCATGGACCTCGGCTTCGCGCTGCAGGCGCACTCGCTGCGAGCGCTTGCGCGTAGCCCTGACAGCTTCGTCGCCGGCTACAACGCCGTTCCTGCCGACGTCAACGCCGCTGTCGCACGCGAGGCACTGACGACGCTCTCGTCCGTGGAGACGGAGTAGCCTCAGATCGTGCCCGAGCCGGTTGTCGTCTTCGTCGAGGTTCCCTCGGGATCGCGGAACAAGTACGAGCTCGACCACGAACTCGGGGCGATCGTTCTCGACCGGCGCCTCTTCACGTCGATGGCGTACCCGGCCGACTATGGATTCATCGAGGGCGCGATGGGCGGCGACGGCGACCCGCTCGACGCGCTCGTCCTCGTCGGCGATCCCACGTTCCCGGGCTGCCGCATCCGTGCGCGTGTCGTCGGCGTCTTCCACATGGCCGACGAGAAGGGCCCGGACGAGAAGATCCTCTGCGTCCCCCTGAAGGATCCCGCCTGGATGCGGATCTCGGACCTGCACGACATCCCGGCCGAGCTGCGCAACGAGATCGAGCACTTCTTCCAGGTCTACAAAGACCTCGAGGAGGCGAAGGTCGAGACGCTCGGCTTCGGCAATCGCGCCGACGCCGAGCGCGTCGTCGCGGAAGCTCGCGCCCGCAGTCAGACAGAGATTGGGGAGTAGCGCACGCCGCGGTCGCGAAGCGGCCGCCTTCAGGGATCTTCCCGCGACGGGAACTCGCGCTCGCGAGTTCCCGTCTTGCGGATAAGGCTGTCGAAGGAGCGCGCCCCGTTGCGGCGAATCGTCGGCTCATGGCTGCTCGGAGGAAGAAGCGGCCGCTTCGTCCACGCGTCCCTTCGCGCGTGAAGAAGCGGACGAGGCGACAGCGCTCGCAGCACGAGAACGAGCTTCTCGGCCTCGCGCTGCTCGCACTCGGGCTCGTACTGGCCGCGATCCTGTACCTCGGCCTCGACGGCGGAGCCGTCGGCTCGTGGCTCGCCGACGTGCTGACGGACGTGGTGGGCAACGCCGCCTACGTGCTCCCACTCACGCTCGTCGCACTCGGAGGGCTGCTGCTCGCACGCAGCGAGCTCCTCGAGGTCCGCCCGTTCCGGCTCGGCGTGGGGGTGAGCTTCCTCGGCCTCATGACGCTGCTCGGCAAGGACTCCGGAGGCTGGGTCGGGATGGCGATCGGCGGCACGCTCGCAGCGCTCATCGGGACGACCGGCGCGGCGATCATCGGCGGGGCACTTCTTCTCGGCGGGCTCCTGCTCGTGACGGGCGCTTCCACCGGCGCGATCCTTCGGCGCACCGGCCACGTGATGAAGCGCGCCGGGTCGGGTGCGAAGCGTGCCCTCGAGTGGCCGTCGAGCGAGTCGCAGACGGCAGAAGACGTGGAGGACGCCCGGCCGGCTCCGGTCGCCGTGCAGCACCGCGTTCTCGACGGGGCAGAGGCCTATCCCGACGTGGTCGGACCGACGCTTCGCCCGGAGGAGAGCTCACTCGTTCCCGAGGAGCCGGAACCGGAGCTCGAGAGCGTCGAATCGGTGTTCGAGACGTCGTCCGAGCACACGGAGTACCGCCTGCCGGATCGCGACCTGCTCCGCGCGTCGCCCGCGGCAGCCACCACGAAGAGCGACGCGAGCGCGAAGACCGCAGACCTCCTCGTGCGCACGCTCTCGGAGTTCGGTGTCGAGGCGACCGTCATGGGCCAGATCTCGGGCCCGCGCGTGACGCGCTACGAGCTGCAGCTCGCGCCGGGGACGAAGGTGTCGAAGGTCGCCGGGCTCAAGGACGATCTCAGCTACGCACTTGCGACGACGGAGATCCGGATCCTCGCGCCGATCCCGGGCAAGCAGGCCGTGGGCGTCGAGGTGCCGAACCTCTCGCCGAAGCTCGTCACCCTCGGCGACATCTACGGAGACCTCCCTGCGACGGCGAGCCCGCTGTCCGTGTGGCTCGGCAAGGACATCTCCGGCAACGCGATCTGGACCGATCTCGCGCGCATGCCGCACCTCCTCATCGCCGGCACGACCGGCTCGGGCAAGTCGGGCTGCATCAACACGATCCTCACGTCGACGCTGCTGCGCTCGACGCCGGACGAGGTGCGGATGATCCTCATCGACCCGAAGCGCATCGAGCTCGGCTACTACGAGTCGATCCCGCACCTCCTGACGCCGGTCGTCTCGAATCCCAAGGAAGCGGCCGTCGTGCTCATGAACGTCGTCGCCGAGATGGAGCGCCGCTACGAACGGCTCTCGTTCGTGCGTGCTCGCAGCCTGCCCGAGGCGAACCGTGCATTTCGCGCGCGCGGCGAGGATCCGCTCCCGTACCTCCTCGTCGTCATCGACGAGCTCGCGGATCTGATGATGGTCTCGCCGCAGGCGGTCGAGGACTGCGTGATCCGCCTCGCGCAGAAGTCGCGCGCGGTCGGGATCCACCTCGTGCTCGCCACGCAGCGCCCGTCGGTCGACGTCATCACCGGAATGATCAAGGCGAACGTCCCGTCGCGGATCGCATTCGCCGTCTCGAGCCAGACCGACTCGCGCGTGATCCTCGACGGCGCGGGCGCCGAGAGCCTCCTCGGCCAGGGCGACATGCTCTTCAAGCCGCTCGGCACGTCTCGGCTGCAGCGCCTGCAGGGCGCCTACGTGAGCGAGGAGGAGGTCGCGCTCGTCGTCGAGCAGTGCCGCTCGCAACGCGGCCAGGACCTCGACGAGTCGCTGCTCGAAGCACCCGAAGCCGCATTCGAGGAGTCGGACGAGGACGGCGAGTTCGACCCCGACGAGGATCCGCTGCTCGACAAGGCGATCGAGATCGTCGTCCAGACGCAGACCGCATCCGTCTCGCTCCTCCAGCGCCGTCTGCGCGTCGGCTACACGCGCGCAGGCAGGCTGGTCGACATGCTCGAGCGGCGTGGGATCATCTCCGGGTACGAGGGCTCCAAGCCGCGCCGCGTGCTCGTCTCGGAAGCCGATCTTCACACGGTCTGAGCCGCTTCTGACGCGATAGGCTGCGCGCCGTGGTTGCGCTTCTTCACAAACTTGTGAGGAAAGCCAACTTGCGGTTAGATCAAGCGTCCAATCAGGGCGGCAGGCTTACTCGTAAGGAGGGCACGTGAAGGTACGCAAAAGGTCAGTCGCTGCGCTCGTAGCGGCGATTACCGTGTTGGCCACGCTTCTCGCGCTGGCCGGCACAGGCACGGCGTCGTCGCAGCAGACACCGCTGACGGTGGCACTCATCTCGGACGTCGGTCGGTTCAACGACAAGTCGTTCAACCAGTCTCAGCTCGCTGGCCTGCACCGGGCCAAGCGGGTGCTCAAGATCAAGACGCTCCCGCTGCAGTCGAACTCGGATGCGGACTACATCCCGAACCTGACGACCGCACTGCGGCGCGGCTCGGGCGGGATCGTCTGCGCTGGCTTCCTCATGGCGGACGCGTGCGCGAAGGTCGCCCTCTCCGGCCAGGGCAAAGACGCGTCAGTTCGCGATCACCGACTATCCGGTGCAGATCCCGCCGTTCTCGACGGCCAAGGGCAAGCTGATCACAAGGAACGTCACGGGCCTGACGTACGCAGCGCAGGAGTCCGGCTGCCTCGTCGGGCACATGGCCGCACTGATGGTCAAGCGGCAGGGCGGCCCGCAGGTCATCGGTGCCGTCGGCGGCATCAAGATCCCGCCGGTCGACGTCTGGATCGCCGGCTACAAGGCCTGCGCGCAGAGGGCGAACAAGGGCATCAAGGTGCTCATCGGCTACTCGCAGGACTTCGTCGCGTCGGACAAGTGCAAGGCGGTCGCGGAGAACCTCATCGCCCAGGGGGCGAAGGCTCTCTTCCAGGTCGCCGGTCTCTGTGGCCTCGGCACGCTCAAGGCCGCCGACGAGGCGAACATCTGGGGCATCGGCGTCGACGTCGACCAGTACGCGCTCGCGGGCAACGTCCTGACGAGCGGCATCAAGCGCGTCGACGAGGGCGTCTTCCAGTTCGTCAAGGCAGTGAAGACAGGCGCGCCGCTCGGTACCGGCAACCTCACCTTCGACCTCGCCAACAACGGCGTGGGCTACGGCAAGATCAGCCCGCAGGTGCCGAAGGCGATCATCGCGAGCACGAACGTGCTCAAGCAGCGGATCATCGACGGCAAGTACACGCCGCCCCTGGTCATCAAGTAGCGATACCGCGTGTCACTACAAGGGGCGGGCGCAAGCCCGCCCCTTGTATTTCTCGCCTCGCCATCAGCGCCATAGAATCCTCCGGCTGATGGGCAACGCCCACCGTCCTCGAGATGCGCGGCATCGTCAAGCAGTTCCCGGGCGTGCTCGCCAACGACGACGTCAGCTTCGACCTCGCGCGCGGAGAGGTGCACGCGCTCCTCGGCGAGAACGGCGCCGGGAAGTCGACGCTGATGAACATCCTCTACGGGCTCTACAAGCCGGACGCGGGCGAGATCCTCGTCTCGGGGAAGTCGGTCACCTTCAGCTCCGCGAAGGACGCCATCGACTCGGGCCTCGGCATGGTGCACCAGCACTTCATGCTCATCCCGGTCATGACGGTCGCCGAGAACATCGTCCTCGCGACCGAGCCGACGAAGAACGGGGTGATCCTCGACTACGACACAGCACGCACGCGGGTCCGCGAGCTCGCGCTTCAGTTCGGCTTCGGGATCGATCCCGACGCGAAGATCGAGGACATCTCGGTCGGTCAGCAGCAGCGCGTCGAGATCCTGAAGGCGCTCTACCGCAGGGCCGACATCCTCATCCTCGACGAGCCGACGGCCGTCCTCACGCCGCAGGAGGCGACGGAGCTCTTCGGGATCCTGAAGGGCCTCCAGCGCGAGGGCATGTCGATCATCTTCATCAGCCACAAGCTGAACGAGGTGCTCGAGATCGCCGACCGGATCACGGTGCTCCGGCGAGGGCGAAAGATCGACACCGTGCCGCGGGAGGGGGCGACCGAGGAAGGGCTCGCCCGCATGATGGTCGGGCGCGAGGTCCTTCTCCGCGTCGACAAGCCGCCTGCGACGCCGGGGGACGTCGTGCTCGAGCTCGACGACGTCCATGTCCGCGACGACCGGGGTATCGAGAAGGTCGCCGGTGTCTCACTCCAGGTCCGAGCGGGAGAGATCGTGGGTATTGCGGGGGTCGACGGGAACGGGCAGACAGAGCTCGTCGAGGCGATCACCGGACTCCAGCGACGCGAGAGCGGCCGCATCGTCGTCGACGGGAAGGAGATGTCGTCGCACGCGAGCCCGCTGGCGATGCTGGAGGCCGGGATCGGGCACATCCCGGAGGACCGGCACCGCTACGGGCTCATCCTCGACTTCAGCCTCGCGGAGAATGCCGCACTCCACGACTTCCGGTATCCGCCGGACTCGCGCTTCGGCTGGCTCCGTCCCAAGGTGCTCGTCGAGCGGACGCGTCGCCTGATCGAGGAGTTCGACGTGCGCGGCGGGAACCCACAGACCAAGGCGCGCAACCTCTCCGGCGGGAACCAGCAGAAGCTCGTTGCCGCGCGCGAGGTCGACCGCGATCCTCGCGTCCTGGTCGCCGCGCAGCCGACCCGGGGCCTGGATGTCGGTGCGATCGAGTATCTTCACCGCCGGCTCGTCGAGGAGCGCGACGTGGGGCGAGCGATCCTCCTCGTCTCGCTCGAGCTCGAGGAAGTCCTCTCGCTCTCCGATCGCATCCTCGTCATGTACGAGGGTCGGGTCGTCGCCGAGCATGGGTCGGGCGTGACCGAGGAGGAGATCGGCGTCGAGATGCTCGGCGGGCAGCGCGAGGCCGTCGCGTGACGGAGACCCCTACCGATCGTCCGCCGCCGGAGCAGGGCGAGCCGACGACCGCCGCCGGAAGGCTGCAGCTCAAGCAACGGGCCGGCGGCATCATCCCGCCGATCCTGACGGCCGTGCTCGCCTTCTTCATGGGCGGGCTCGTGATCCTCGCGTCGGGCGCAAACCCCTTCGACGCCTACGCTGGGATCCTCGAGGGCGCGGGCATCAACTGGTTCTGGGACCACTTCGGGAACACGGACGTCCTCGATCTCTCGACGTTCAACCTGACCCAGACGCTTCTGCGCACGACGACGTTCGCACTCACGGGGCTCGCCGTCGCGTTTGCCTTCCGCTGCGGTCTCTTCAACATCGGAGGACAGGGCCAGTACACGATGGGCGTCGTCGTCGGAGTCTGGGTCGGCGCCTACTGGGGCGACGCCCTTCCGAGCGGCATCCACGTCGTCGTCGGAATCGTGCTCGCCGGACTCGCGGGAGCGCTCTGGGCCGGGATCGCCGGGATTCTGAAGGCGACCGTCGGAGCGCACGAGGTAATCACGACGATCATGCTGAACTGGATCGCATTCTGGTTCGCGAGCTACTGCTTCGGTCAGGGCGGGCCGCTCCAGAACACGAGGGTCGGGTCGGAGTCGGTGCCCATCTCGGACAGCGTCTACGACAACGGCGTCTTCATCCCGATCCTCTGGGGCGACGAGGGGCTCCAGGCACTGCACTACGGCATCTTTCTCGCAGTAGCGGCGCTGATCGCCTTCTATCTCGTCATCAACCGCACGACGCTCGGCTACGAGGTGAGGGCTGTCGGTTTCAATCCCGAAGCGGCCGCCTACGGCGGCATCAGCGTGAAGAAGAACTTCTTCCTCGCGATGGCCATCTCCGGCCTCTTCGCCGGTCTCGCGGCCGCAGTGGACATCTTCGGTTGGAAGTACACCGCCGGCGTGCTCGACATCCAGGCGTCGGCAGTCGGATTCGTCGGCATCGCTGTCGCTCTTCTCGGTCGTTCGACCGCGATCGGCGTGGGCCTCGCGGCCTTCATCTTCGGTGCGCTCGACTACGGGACCACGCGCGGCCTCGATCCCGAGGTCTTCGACCCGACCCTCGCCGGGAACCTGAGCCTGATGATCCAGGGGCTCGTCGTCCTCTTCGTCGGCGCCGACCTGCTCATCCTCTACCTGTGGAGCCTTCGTAGGAAGCGCTTCGCGTCGCCGCGGATGTCCGGGAAGGGCGCATGAGCGTTCCGGCTCTGACGCCGACGCGGATCGGCGTCATAGGCGTCGTCCTCGGCGCGCTCGCGTTCTGGCTCGCGCTGCCGCCCGTCCACGTCCGCAATCTCGTCGTGCCGATCCTGTTCGCGGCCTGCGCTGCAGGGGCAGGCATCTACGCAGCGCGCGGCGGTGCAGTGCGCGCCGGCTGGGGCGCGATCGTCCTTGGCTTCTTGGGGCTTGGCGGCGCCTACCTTGCGAGTCGGTCGAGCGTCGAGAACCTCGAGATCGTCTTCACGTGGTCGACGCTGATCGCCTCCATGCTCGTGTTCGCTACGCCGCTCATCTACGGGTCGCTCGGGGGCATCTTCTCCGAGCGGAGCGGGGTCGTGAACATCGGCCTCGAGGGGATGATGCTCATGGGCGCCTTTTGGGGCATCTGGGGAGCCGACAGGACCGGCAACTGGGTGACGGGCGTCCTCATCGGCATGGCCGCCGGCGGGCTGCTCGGCCTGCTGCACGCGATCTTCTCCGTCCACCTGCGTGCCGACCAGATCATCGGCGGCACCGCGATCAACCTGCTCGCGATCGGGATAACCGGCTATGCGTTCGTGCAGCTCTACGGGACGGAGAACATCCCGGCCGGCGTCTCCGAGATCCCTCGGCTTCAGCTGAGGTTCCTCGAGCGCATCCCGCCGGACAGCTTCGGCGACTTCCTGTACGGCGCCTTCGGGCGACTGAGCGTGATGATCTGGGTCGGGCTCCTGTTCGTGATCATCGCCCACTTCGTGATGTTCAAGACGCCCCTCGGCCTCCGGCTGCGATCTGTCGGCGAGCATCCGCGCGCCGCGGACACCGTCGGCATCAGCGTCTACGGCATGCGCTACTTCGGGGTGACGCTCTCCGGCGTCCTCGCGGGCGCGGGCGGTGCGTTCCTGTCGGTCGGCGTGATCAGCGGCTTCAACGAGAACATGACGGCCGGCCGCGGCTTCATCGCCCTCGCGGCCGTGATCGCCGGTAACTGGCGGCCTTTCGGGTCGCTCTTCTTCGCATGCCTCTTCGGGTTCTCGACGGCACTCGCGTTCCGGCTGGGCGACGCCTATCGCGACTCCGTCGCCGGAATGGACGTCCTCGCGCAGATGTTCCCGTACGTCCTAACGCTCGTCATCGTCGCGGGTGTCATCGGCAAGTCGTTCCCGCCTGCCGCCGTCGGCAAGCCGTACACGAAGCAATAGCGTGGAGGAGAGCGGCTCGAGCGCGGCGTGGGGCTCGCTCGTGGCGGGTCTGGCGTCGTGCGCCACACTGCCGCTGGCAGTCTTTCTCACGCGGTTCAGCGACAGCTACGAACTGCTGCACGCGGGATTCGCCATTCCGCTGGCCGTGGCGTTCGGGCTCGTCGCGCTCGCGCTGGCTCGCCGCGCGCGCATCCGAACGCGGGTGTCGCTGAGCGCAGCTGCCGGCGGGGGCGTCGCGACGGCCGGACGCGTGCTCGGCGTGATCGGCCTGTGCATGGCCGCATCGGCTCTCGTCGCGCTCGGCGTGTACGGCCTGCTCGAATACGTCGGCTCGCGCGAGTAGGTCGTGGAGTTCGATCCGACCGCGCCGGCGTTCCTCGCAGATCCGTATCCGGTGCTCGCCGAGCTTCGCGAGGCGACGGCCGTCGTCCGCCACGATGAGCTCGATCGCTGGTTCGTCACCCGACATGCCGACGTTCGCGCATGTCTGCGCGATCGCCGGCTCGGGCGCAACTACCGTCATGTCGGAACCGACGAGGAGTTCCACGCGGCGCCCCTCGACGCCCGCTGGAGCGCGTTCTGGGACGTCGAGCGCTGGAGCCTGCTGTGGCTCGAGCCGCCCGATCACACGCGCATCCGGAAACTCGTCGCGTCGGCGTTCACGCCCCGCAGCGTCGAGGCGATGCGCGAGCCGGCCGCGCGCCTGGCGCGGGAACTCCTCGAACCTCTTGCGGACCGCGGGCGTATGGACCTGCTGTACGACTTCGCCCAGCCGTACTCGATCGGCCTCATCTGTGCCTGGCTCGGCGTGCCCGGCGACCGCCATCGCGACCTCCTCGACTGGTCGCATGCGATGGTGAAGATGTACGAGCTCGAGACATCCGACGACGAGGCGATCGCAGCCGATGCCGCTGCGTCCGCCTTCCGTGACTACACCCTCGAGCTCATCGCCGAGCGCCGTCACTCGCCACGGGACGATCTCGTGTCCGGCCTGGTGCAGGCACGCGTCGACGGTGGCCATCTGAGCGACGCGGAGATCGTCTCGACCGTCATCGTCCTCCTCGATGCAGGGCACGAGGCGACGGTGAACACGCTCGGAAACGGCGTGCGTGCGCTCATGGAGCACCGAGCGCAGTGGGAGCGCCTCGTCGACGGCTCCGTCTCGCCGGCTGCGGCGATAGAAGAGCTTCTGCGGTACGACCCGCCACTCCAGCTCTTCGAGCGCTGGGTGCTGGAGGACGGGGTCGAGGTTGCAGGCGTTCCGATCCCTCGGGGCGAGAAGATCTCGGTGCTGTTCGGTTCCGCCAACCGCGACCCTCGCGTGTTCACGGACCCGGACGACTTCGACGTGGGACGGTCGAACGCCGCCGACCACATCAGCTTCGGAGGGGGCATCCACGTCTGCATCGGCGCTGCGCTCGCGCGTATCGAGCTCGAAGAGAGTCTGCGCGTGCTCGTCGAGCGCTGCCCCAGGCTCGAGCTCGCTGCAGCGCCGAGACGCAATCCTGCTTTCGTGATCTGGGGATGCGAGCGCGTGGAGCTCGCCACCGGCTGACACGACGGGAACTGGGAACGCGCCAGACGGACTACACTGCCCGCGTGTTCGACATCGGCTCAAGCCTCCGCGAGGCTCGCCTCCGCCAGAATCTCGACTTCCCGGAGCTCGAGGAGCGCACGAAGATCCGCCCGAAGTATCTCCGGGCGCTCGAGGACGAGAACTTCGACGTCCTTCCGGCGCCGACGTACGTGCGCGGCTTTCTCCGCTCGTATGCCGAGTCTCTCGGCCTCGACGGCCAGCCGTTCGTCGACGAGTACAACTCGCGCTTCACGGTCGGCGAGGACGACGCGCCGCTTCGCGCGCGCCGGGTTCCACCGCAGCGGCGCGATCGCGGTCCGCGCGAGTCGAGAATGGCCGTGGCCGCCCTCGTGGCGATCACGATCGCGACCGCCCTCGTCATCGCCGCGTGGAGGTTCGGTGGGCCGGAGGCCGAGAAGGTACCGGGCCTCGCCCCGCAGGGATCCGAGAGTTCCCAGACGACGAATGTGCGATGGCACTGTGCAGCTGGTCGTGCGGGCGATCGAAGGAAGCTCGTGGATGGAGGTTCGCGCGACGTCCCGCGCGGGCAAGCTGCTCTACAGCGGCACGCTCGAGCAGGGTCAGCGAAAGACCTTCGAAGGCCGCTCGCTGCAGCTCGCGCTCGCAGAGCCCGACAACGTCGCCGTCCGCGTGAACGGCAACCGTGTCGATCTTCCGGCGGGCACGACGTTCGTCGTCACGGCGCGGAGGATCACCCGGGCCACGTCTTGAGCCGCCCGCGGGCGGCGATCGTCGTCACGGGCTCCGAGCTCGTTCGCGGCGAGCGGCAGGACCGCAACGGGCCGTTCCTCGCGGCGGAGGTCGTACGTCTCGGGTTGGATCCCACCCGTATCGCGATCGTGGGCGATCGCGTCGAGGATCTCGAGCGTGCGTTCACGGAGGGGTTCGAGGCCGATCTCTGCCTCGTCTCGGGCGGTCTCGGTCCGACGCACGACGATCGCACGGTCGAGCTCGTCGCTCGCGTCGCGGGCCGTTCGCTCATCCTCGACGAGGCCCTCGAGCGGGAGATCGGAGCCATCTCGCGTGCGATCGCCGAGCGGCTCGGGCGCTCATTTGCAGAGTTCACGACCGGCGTGCGGAAGCAGGCGACGCTTCCCGACGGGGCGATCTCACTCGGGCTCGCCGGAACGGCACCTGGCGTCGTTCTCGACACCGGAGACTGCGTCGTGGTCGTCCTTCCGGGCCCGCCACGCGAGCTGCAGCGGCTCTGGCCGCGGGCGCTCGAGACCGCGCCGGTGCAGCGTGTTCTGGCGCGAGCTCCGGGGCGCTCGCACCGCGTGCTGCGGTTCTTCGGCATGCCCGAGTCGGCCGTCGCCGAGGCGTTGGCCGCCGCCGGCGGCGAGGGGGACGGGGTGGACGTGACGATCTGCGCACGTGAGTTCGAGATCCACGTGGACCTCTTCGCCGAGTCGTCCGCCGAGGAGCGCGGGACGCAGGTTGCAAACGCGATGCGCGAGGCACTCGCGCCCTACCTGTTCGGCGAGGACGAGCGCTCGATCTCCGAGATCGTCCTCGATCTCTGCCGCGCGCGAGGGCTCACGCTCGCGACGGCAGAGTCGTGCACGGGGGGCATGGTGGCGGCGCGACTGACCGGTGTCGCGGGGGCGAGCGACGTGTTTCTCGGCTCCGTGGTCGCGTACGCAGACGACGTGAAGGAAGGGGGTCTCGGCGTTCCCGCCGAGCTCATCGCCGAGCACGGAGCGGTGTCCGCGGAGGTCGCGGCCGCGATGGCTGCCGGGGCGCGCGAACACCTAGGCGCCGACATCGCGGTCGCCGTCACGGGCGTGGCGGGACCGGGGGGTGGCACGCCCGAGAAGCCCGTCGGCCTCGTCTTCGCCCATGCCATCGGGCCCGACGGCGAGAAGTCGGTTCGCACCGAGCTCCCGGGAGACCGTGAGATGATCCGGGGACGCGCGACGGCTGCCTCGCTCCATCTCGTGCGCCGATTGTTGGAGAGTCGTCACACATCGGCGTGATGCCGGGAGCTACCGTCGAGCGCGATGACCGGATCAGGCTCTTCGTCGCGCTCGAGGTCCCGGACGATGTCGTCGTCGAGCTCGTTCGCTGGGGCAAGCGCCACCTCGCTCCCGGTCGACCGGTCGAGAGCTTCCACATCACGCTCGCCTTTCTCGGAGCGCAGCCGCGCTCAGCGGTGGCGGCGATCGCCGCGATCCTGTCCCGAGAGGCAGCTGCGACCGAGCAGTTCGTACTCGAGCCGCTCCGCTACCGGGAGACTCGCTCGGTTGGCATGCTCGTTCTCGCCGATCCGAGTGGGAGGGCAACGTCGCTCGCGCAGCGCGTGCAGCGTGGTTTCGAAGATCTCGGTGTGTACGAGCGCGAGCGCCGCCCGTGGTTGCCGCATGTCACGGTCCTGCGGTTCCGCGAACGACCCAGGCTCGACCCGCCGTTGCCGGAGATCGGACCGTTCGCTCCGTCCGGGGCCGCTGCTTTGCTTTCACGCCTGCACTCGTCAGGGGCGCAGTACGAGGTATTGGAGTCATGTTCGCTAGGCACTTGAGACAGACGCAACGATCCGGCCGCGAAGCGGACGGCTTTAGGGATCTTCGCGCGACCGGAAGCTCCGCGCTAGCGGACTTCCGGTCTTGCGCCCGACAGGAAGGTTGAGACGATGAAACGCGAGGAAGCGCTCGACGTCGCACTGGGCCAGATCGAGCGGAACTTCGGGAAGGGCTCGGTGATGCGCATGAGCGACCGCCCGCAGGTCTCGATCGGCGCAATTTCCACCGGCTCGCTCGCGCTCGACATGGCACTCGGAATCGGAGGTCTGCCTCGTGGCCGGGTCGTCGAGATCTTCGGCCCCGAAGCATCGGGCAAGACGACCCTCGTGTACCACCTCATCGCCGAGGCGCAACGGCGTGGCGGCATCTGCGCCTTCATCGACGCCGAGCACGCCATGGACCCGTCGTATGCGCGCCGGATCGGCGTCGACATCGACAACCTCCTCGTCTCCCAGCCCGACACGGGAGAGCAGGCGCTCGAGATCTGCGAGCTCCTCATTCGCTCCGGCGCTCTCGACATCGTCGCGGTCGACTCGGTCGCGGCGCTCGTGCCGAAGGCGGAGATCGAGGGCGAGATGGGCGACTCCCACGTCGGCCTGCAGGCCCGGTTGATGAGCCAGGCGTTGCGCAAGCTCGCCGGGACGCTCAACCGTACCGACACGATCTGCATCTTCACGAACCAGCTCCGCGAGAAGATCGGCGTGATGTTCGGCAATCCGGAGACGACGCCGGGCGGTCGCGCGCTGAAGTTCTACTCCTCGGTTCGTCTCGACATCCGCAGGATCGAGACACTGAAGGACGGGGCGGAGGCGTTCGGAAACCGCGTGCGCGTGAAGGTCGTCAAGAACAAGGTCGCGCCCCCGTTCAAGCAGGCGGAGTTCGACATCATCTACGGCTCCGGAATCCCCTGGGAGGGCACGGTGCTCGATGTCGCGCTCGAGAAGAAGGTCGTCCAGAAGGCGGGGTCGTACTTCAGCTTCGGCGACGAGCGGCTCGGGCAGGGCCGTCAGAATGCGACGAGCTTCCTCACCGAGAACCCCGATCTCGTGCAGCAGATCCTCACGCAGATCCAGGCCGAGGCGGCTGACGACCAGATCATCTCTGCGCGGCTCCTCCCGGCTCAGGCGCCGGCGGAGACCGTCGCGGAGGTCGAGATCGAAGAGGCGGTCCCAGTCGAGAGCTGAACCGACGTCGGGCGGGCGGAGCGACGCCGTCGAGTCGGCGCTCCGTTCCCTGCGCCATCGCGATCGCAGCGCCGCGCAGATCGACGACCAGCTTGCGGCGCGAGGGGTCTCCGAGGACGAACGAATCGAAGCGCTCGCGACGCTTGCGCGGACAGGACTCGTCGACGATCGCCGTTTCGCGGAGACCCGCGCGGAACGGCTCGCCGATCGCGGGGCGGGCGACGCGTTCATCCGTCACGACCTGTTGCGCGCTGGTGTCGACGCCGAGCTCGTCGAGGATGCGATGTCGGCGCTCGAGGGCGAGCGCGAGCGTGCGGAGCGCATCGTGGCGCGCCGTGGCGCGGGCGCGAAGACGGCCCGGTATCTGGCGGGAAAGGGCTTCTCCGACGAGGTTGTCCACGCCGCCGTTGCGCGCGCCGGGGACGACGCGTAGGATGATCGAGCTTTCATCCGACGTTTTTCCTGCACGCACGCGCTTTCTGAATCCTTGACTTCGAATTCTTTCTCGACGAGCCACACCAGTCGGTCGATCCGGCGACGGAGGACCCACCACCACCTGACGTAGACGTCCGGGCAGAGTCCCGGAGCGACCGTGCAGGTCGACGGCCGGGTGAGAGCATCCGCGGCGAGCCCGCGGGACGACGACCATCCTCCAGTGGAGGCTTCATGCTCTCGGCCGGCGCAGCACTCATCGGAATCGTTGTGGGAGCCGTCGCTGCGTCGATCGTCCTCGTGACGTGGTCGCGCTCACGCGTGAGCACGGCGCGTGGCGAACGCGAGCGGTTGCTCGCCGACGCCGAGCGCGAGGCCGAGGCCGTGAGGCGCGAGGCGCAGGTCGACGCGCGGGAGCAGGCCGTCGCGCTGCAGAGCGGGATCGAACGCGAGGTGCAGGACAGGCGTGTCGAGATTGCGAAGATCGAGGAGCGCGTGCTGTCCAAGGAGCTCGAGGTCGACTCCCGGCTCACCGAGGTCGAGCGCAAGGAACAGGGGCTCGGGGATCGCGAGGTTCACGTGAAGGCACTTCAGGAGGAGCTCCGAGACGCGCACCGGGATGCGCTCGGGTCGCTCGAGAAGATCTCCGGCCTGACCGTGCACGAAGCACGACAGCAGCTGATCGAGCGCTCGAAGGATCTCGTGCGACACGAGCTCGCACGAGAGGTCAGGCAGATGGAGGAGGAGGCGCGATCTGACGCACGCCGCCGGGCACGTGCGCTCATCGCCGACTCGCTCCAGCGCGTCGCCGCGAGCCACACCGCCGAGGCGACGGTCACGGTCGTCGAGCTCGCGTCAGACGATCTCAAGGGTCGGATCATCGGTCGCGAGGGCAGGAATATCCGCTCGCTCGAGCACCTCACCGGCGTCGACTTCATCATCGACGACACTCCGCACGCCGTCGTCCTGTCGTCGTTCGACCCGCTGCGGCGCGAAGTCGCACGCCTCACGCTCGAGAAGCTCATCGAGGACGGCCGAATCCATCCTGCGCGGATCGAGGAGATGTACTACCTGGCGAAGGCTGAGCTCGAGGAGCACGTCATGCAGGCTGGTGAGCAGGCCGTCTTCGAGGCCAACTGTGGCGAGTTCCACGAGGAGCTCGTGCGGATGCTCGGACGGCTGCGCTACCGGACGAGCTACGGGCAGAACGTCCTCAAGCACACGCTCGAGGTCGTCCATCTCAGCGGGATCATGGCGGCCGAGCTGAACGCCAGCGTGAAGACGACGAAGCGCGCGGCGCTCCTTCACGACGTCGGGAAAGCGGTCAGCCATG
The DNA here is from genome assembly GCA_963820635.1 of uncultured Gaiellaceae bacterium. Lineage (GTDB taxonomy): Bacteria > Actinomycetota > Thermoleophilia > Gaiellales > Gaiellaceae > GMQP-bins7. The sequence continues at coordinate 232,818 of CAWGAN010000003.1, forward strand.
AGGTCGAAGGTTCACACGCTGCGATCTCGACGCAGCTCGCACGCCGCTGCGGAGAGTCCGAGGGCGTCGTCCATGCGATCGAGGCGCACCACTACGAGGTGCAGCCGCAGACCGTGGAGGCGGTGCTGCTCATCGCGGCGGATGCGATCTCCGCGTCCCGGCCAGGCGCTCGCGGAGAGAGCCTCGAGAACTACATCCGGCGGCTCGAAGCGCTGGAAGTCATTGCAACGGCGAAGCCCGGCGTCGCGAAGGCGTACGCGCTCCAGGCCGGACGCGAGATCCGTGTCATCGTCGAGCCGACGGAGGTCGACGACGACGGAGCCGTTCTCCTCTCGCACGAGATCGCGCGCGAGATCGAAGACCAGCTCGAATACCCGGGCCAGGTCAAGGTCATCGTCATCCGCGAGAGCCGCGCCATCGAGGTGGCGAAATAGACGCTCGCGCTGCTGCCAGTCGTTGGGCAGCGACGTGGGCAGGGGCCTGGCCGGCCGCGGACGTCGACGCGATAGCAGGGCTCTACGCCTCGGACGCGATCTTCTACTCGCATCCGTTCCGCCCGCTCCAAGGTCCCGCCGACTACGTCGCCTGGGCCTTCGCTGATCAACAGGCCGCCGAATGCCGATTCGGAGAGCCGGTGGTGGACGGAGCGCGCGCAGCGGTGGACTGGTGGGCCGTCGTGACGTCGGCCGACGGCTCGGTGCAGTCGCTCGCGGGAACCTCGCTGCTCCGCTTCGACTCTGAGGGTCTTGTGGTCGAGCAACGCGATGCCTGGGCCGATGCGGACGGGCGCGTCGATCTTCCAGCCTGGGCTCGGTAGAAGGACGGGCTACCCTTCTCGCGCGATGAGGCGGTATCACGTCACGACGTTCGGGTGTCAGATGAACGCCCATGACTCGGAACGAATCAAGGGGATGCTCGAGTCGCTCGGGCTCGGCGAGGCTGCGACGCCCGACGAGGCGGACGTCGTCGTCTTCAACACCTGCACGATTCGCGAGAAGCCGGACACGCGACTCGCGGCGTATCTCGGGAACGCCGGCGCGATGAAGCGCGAGCGTCCGGATGTGGTGGTTGCGGTCGGCGGGTGCTACGCGGAGGCACAGCGAGAGCGGATCTTCGACCTCTACCCGTTCGTGGACGTCGCGTTCGGTCCGGGCTCGATTCCGCACCTCGGTGACTGGATCGCGGCCGGCGGCTTCGCCGTCGAGAAGGGTCGCTTCGGTACGCACGACCACTTTGCCGCCGATCTTCCGATTCACGGCGAGCGTCGCTTCCAGGCGTGGGTTCAGGTGTCGATGGGGTGCAACTCGGCCTGCGCGTACTGCATCGTCCCCGCCGTTCGCGGCCGTGAGCAGAGCCGCCGACCGGGGGAGATCGTCGCGGAGGTCTCACACCTCGCCGAGTCCGGCGTCCGCGAGGTCACCCTCCTCGGGCAGAACGTGAACTCGTGGGGGCGTGACCTCCGTCCGGAGGTCGACACCGAATTCGGCGAGCTCCTCCGTGCATGCGATGCGGTGCCGGGCATCGAGCGCATCCGATTCACGAGCCCGCATCCGAAGGACTTCCGTGCGCCCGTCGTGGCCGCGATCGCCGAGTGCTCGAGCGTCTGCGAGCACGTCCACCTCCCCGCGCAGTCGGGATCGTCACGAGTCCTCAAGGCGATGCGGCGGACGTACGATCGCCAGCGATACCTGAAGCTCGTCGAGACACTGCGCGGTGCGGTTCCCGACCTCGCCCTCGGCACCGACCTCATCGTCGGATTCCCCGGCGAGTCGGAGGCCGACTTCCAGGAGACGCTCTCGCTCGTCGACGAAGTCCGCTTCGACAGCGCCTTCACCTTCATCTATTCGCCACGCGCAGGAACGGAAGCGGCGTCAATGCCGAGCCCCGTGTCCGATGCCGTCAAGCACGAGCGGCTCGAAGCTCTCGTCGAGCGTGTGCAGCGCATTGCCGCCGAGCGCAACGCCGAGCGCATCGGTCGGGTCGAGGAGGTGCTCGTCGAAGGCTCGAGTCGGACCGACACGTCTCTCGCCCGCGGCCGCACGCGCCGCAACACGACCGTCAACTTCGCAGGGCCGGCCACCCCAGGTGAGCTCGTCGACGTCCTCATCGAGGACGCGACGTCGACGACGCTACGGGGGCGTGTCTCGTCACTCGTGGCCGCCTAGGCGCGATCCGATTTGCACACTCTCGACACGATTCGTGACCCACGCGTATCGATTTCCGCGTTACGCTTGCAGTGGGTGGTGGGCCGGGGTGCCCCACGAGATGTGACCAAATTGGGGTACGAAGTGGTCGCGATCTTCGGCCCTACGGCCTCCGGCAAGTCGGCCGTCGCGCAGCGCGTCGCCGATGCACTTGGCACCGACGTCGTCTCCGCCGACGCGCTCCAGGTCTATCGCGGATTGCCGATCCTGACCAACCAGCCGGCCGAGCCCACGCACCTCGTCGGGATCCGCAGCCTCGGTGAGACGATGTCGGTCGGCGAGTACGCCGGGCTCGCGCACGACGCCGTCGACCATCTGGTCGCGACACGTGGGACAGCGGTCGTCACGGGCGGCACCGGTCTCTATCTCCGCGCCGCGCTGGCGGAGCTCGAGATCCCGCCCGCGGTCGACGCATCGGCGCGTACGCGGATCGAGCACGCCTACGACGGCGATCCTGCGGAGGCCTACGCGCTCCTGTCCGAGCTCGATCCAGCAGCCGCGGCGGCAGTACACCTGAACGATCGCCGACGCGTCGTACGCGCCCTCGAGCTTGCAACAGTCGGCGCGACGCTGTCGCCTGTCGGCGCCCGGCTCTGGTCGGAGGAGACGCGCAGGCCGACCGTCATCGTCGGGCTCGAGCTCCCCCTGGACGAGCTCGAACGCCGAATCGCCGCACGCACCGATGAGATGATCCGGCGCGGCGTCGTCGCGGAGGTGCGAGCTGCCGTGTGCGAACCCGTCTCGCAGACAGCCCGTAAGGCCCTGGGACTCGACGAGCTCGCGACGCTCCCGATTGCGGAGGCGCGCGAGCGCATCGTCGTGCGCACGCGACGCTATGCGGCGTACCAGCGCAAGTGGATGCGGCGTATTCCAGGGATCGTGCTCGTCGATGCCAATCGACCGGTCGAGGAGGTGGCCGATGCAGTCCTCGACGTGGCGCGCTCTCGGTAATACCTACACCGTCGTGGAGACGGACGACGACGATCGCTTGGAGCCGACAGATGCGGTCGCGCTCGCACGTGACGCGGACGGAGTGGTCGAGGTGCTCGCCTCGTCGGACGAGCGGGTCGAGATCGCGATCTGGAACCCCGACGGCTCGCGCGCAGAGCTCTCCGGCAACGGAACGCGGATCGCCGCGGCCTGGCTCACGGCTCGTTCGGGCGCCGAGCGCATCGAGGTCGTCGTCGGCGAGCGGACCGTGATCACGCGCATCCTCGACGACGGTGTCCTCGAGCAGAGCCTCGGCGAGGTAGCCGTCGCGCCGTCCGAGACGATCGAAGGCTTCTCGGTCACGCCGGTCTCAGTCGGGAACCCACACGCCGTGGTCGTCGGCGATCCCGACACGATCGTCCACATCGGGCCGCTTCTCGAGACGCATCCGCGTTTCCCCGACCGCACGAACGTGCAAGTGGCACGGATCGACGCGCCAGGCCAGGTCACGGTCCGCGTCTGGGAGCGGGGGGTGGGTGAGACCGCCTCGTCCGGAACGAGTGCCGTGGCCGTCGCCGCGGCGACTCACGGTGAGGGCGACGTCGTCGTACGCTTCCCGGGCGGGGATCTCCGCGTACGCCTCGCGAACGGCCGAGCATGGCTCTACGGCTCCGCCGAGCGCGTGTCGTGACTCAGGACTGAGCGAGCTCGACGAGCCGGCCGTCCGGATCCCGCACATACGCGGACCGACCCCACGGGTAGTCCCGCGGCTCGACGAGCAGGCCGAGCCCGTTCGACACCAGCTCAGCGCACGTCTCGTCGAGATCATCGACGACGATCGCGAAGTGGTCCTCGTTCGGCGGCCCGTCGTCCGGCGCGCCGGCGCGCTCGTGGACGAGCAGCTTCCCGTCGCCGACCGCGAAGATCGCTCCGCCCGGCCAGTCGGCGACCGGCGCAGCGCCGATCAGGCCACGGTAGAACGTCGACGCCGCCTCGACATCGTCCGTGAAGAGCGCGACCTCGCCGAGGCTTCTCATGTCGCGATTTCGAACTCCCGCAGGACGTCGTTCAGCGACGTCTTGAGATCGGTGGAGGCGGTGCGCGTGCCGACGATGAGCGCGCACGGAAGGTCGTAGCGGCCGGCCGGGTACTCCTTGGAGCGCGTGCCGGGAAGAACGACGGCGCGCGGTGGTACGTACCCGCGATGCTCGACTGGTTCGGGGCCTGTCACGTCGATGACCGGGACGGACGCGGAAAGCACGACGTTGGGGGCGATCACCGCTCCCTCGCCGACGATCACCCCTTCGACGACGACTGCGCGCGAGCCGATGAATGCGCCGTCCTCGACGATCACAGGGCGTGCCTGCGGCGGCTCGAGCACGCCGCCGATCCCGACGCCACCCGAGAGGTGGACGTCCGCGCCGATCTGCGCGCACGATCCGACGGTTGCCCAGGTGTCGACCATCGTGCGCGGTCCGACCCAGGCGCCGATATTGACGAAACCCGGCATGAGAATGACGCCTTCGCCAAGGTACGAGCCGTAGCGCGCCACACCCGGAGGAACGACCCGCACGCCGCGGTCGGCGTAGTCCGCCTTTACCGGGATCTTGTCGAGGAAGTGGAGGCCGCCGACGTCCATCGGCTCCACCTTGCGCATGCGAAAGTAGAGGAGAATCGCCTTCTTCACCCACTCGTTGACCACCCAGCCCTCCGGGCCCTTCTCGGCAACGCGCACGTCACCGCGATCGAGTGCCGCGATCACCGCTTCGACCGCTGGCGCGTCGGTCTCGTCCGCCTCCCAGAGCTCGTCGATTCGCTGCGCGAGATCCATCACGCGCCATCTTCTCCGATCGGGCTCGTCAGGAAGCGCCACAGCACCTCGTAGGCGGTTACGAGCGCAGCGATCGACACATGCTCGTCGGGATGGTGGGCGAGGGCGGTGTGACCAGGGCCGAAGTTGACGGCATCGAGCCCGCGCGTCGTGAAATCTGCGACGTTCGTCCATGCCTGCTTCGGGCCGATGTCGAGGTTCCCGGCTCGCTGGAGCGCGCGCACGGCGAAGGAGTCGACGACGCGTGCCGGCGGCGCGTTGCTGACGACCTCGAGCGTCGCGCCAGCCGGCACCAGACCCTCGAGATACTCCTCGGCGTCGGCCGGCTCACGGTCTGGCGGATAGCGCAGGTTCAGCGTCGCTGTCGCCTCTCCCGGAATGACGTTGTCCGCGATTCCCGAGTGGAGTCGCGTGACGGAGACCACCTCCCGGAACGCGAGCCCGTTCACGACGGCCGTCCGAGGCTCGAGCTCGAACAGCGGCGCGAGGCCTCGCACCGCGCGCTCCAGCGCGCTGTCCGCGAGCCAGGGACGTGCCGCATGCCCGCTCGTGCCGTGAAAGGTGAGCTCGGCAACGACATTTCCGAGGCAGCCTGCGTGAATCGCGAGATCCGTCGGTTCGAGTACGACTGCGAGAGTCGCATCGTGAACGAGCGTCGAACCGTCGAACAGCGCGGGGAGCGGGTTGTGCTCCGCCGGCAGCTCCTCGCGCCCGAAGAGCAGGAGCGCCACGTCGCACGAGGTCGTGGCGGGATCGAGGTCGCGCACGAGCTCCACCGCAACTGCAAGTCCCGCCTTCATGTCACTCGCACCGAGGCCGTGAACCCTTCCGTCGGCGATCCGGCCGGGAAGATTGTCTTGCGCAGGCACGGTGTCGTAGTGCGCTGCCAGCACGATCAGTGGACGTTCGGACCTCCGCTCCGCCGCGAACAGGAACGCCTCGTCGCCTGCGAACTCGGCCGCAAGACCCGCCGGCACGAGGTCCAGGAGGTGCTCCCGAATGGCCGTCTCGCTCCCGCTCTGTGAGGGAATGTCCACGAGCTCGAGCGTCCGCGCGGCGAGACGATCGGCGAGCGCGGTCACCGCAGGAGCGTACCGGGGCATAATCCCGCGGTGACTGCGCGCCAGCCCGATCCCGCGCCCGGGGCGGAGCCGGAGCGGGCGTTCCTCGTCGGCGTGTATCCGAAGGGCTCGGCCGGCGACGAGCTCGCGGAGCTCCGTGAGCTCGCACGTACCTCGGGCGCTGCACCCGTAGGAGAGGTCGTGCAGCACCGCGGGCACCCGGATCCGCGGACGTTCGTCGGGAAGGGCAAGCTCGGCGAGCTCAAGGCGGCGTACTCGGGTGCGGCGGCGGAGGTCCTCGTCGCCGACGACGAGCTCAGCCCGACGCAGCAACGCTCACTCGAAGACGAGCTCGGTGCGCGTGTGGTCGACCGGACGCAGCTGATCCTCGACATCTTCGCGCAGCATGCGCGGTCGTCCGAAGGCAAGCTCCAGGTCGAGCTCGCGCAGCTCGAGTACAACCTTCCGCGCATGCGAGGCATGTGGCAGCACCTCGAGCGCCTCGGCGGCGGTGTCGGCACGCGCGGGCCTGGCGAGAGTCAGCTCGAGACCGACCGACGGCTCGCCCGCACGCGTGTGTCGCTCCTCAAGCGGCGCCTGCGCACACTTCAGGGCCAGCGCTCGACGCGACGCAAGGAGCGGCTGCGCGCCGCCACCCCGACCGTCGCGCTCGCCGGCTACACGAATGTCGGGAAATCGACGCTCCTGAACGCGCTCACCGGTGCTGATGCGTCCGTCGACGATCGTCTGTTCGAGACCCTCGATCCCACGACGCGCGCGTTCGAGCACGACGGGAAGCGCTACCTCGTGACCGACACCGTCGGGTTCATCAGGCGGCTTCCGACACAGCTCGTGGAGGGGTTCGCAGCGACCCTCGAGGAGACGCTCGTCTCCGACCTGATCCTGCACGTCGCGGATGCGTCGCTTACCGAAGAGCGTCTCGCGGAGACGATAGGTGCAGTCGGCAAGGTGCTCAGCGACATCGGGGCGGACGACGTTCCCGTCGAGCTCGTGCTGAACAAGGCCGACGCGCTCGACCCGCTGGCTCGGCGCCGGATCGAGCACACGTATCCGCGAGCACTCCTGATCTCCGCTCAGACCGGGGAGGGTCTCGATGCGCTCAAGGAGCGCGTCGCCGAGCTGTTCTCGGATCGCTTCGAGGACGTGCGACTCCTCGTGCCGTACTCGGAGGGGAGCGTGTTGACGGCGCTCTACGATCTCGGAGCGCCGATTGCGGAGCGGCGGGATACCGCGGAGGGCGTTCGGGTGAGGGCGCGGCTCCCACGGGCGGAGGCAGCCCGGTTCGCGCGCTACCTCGTGGCCGAGGACGAGCACGATCTCGAGGCGTCCGCGCAGTGATAGACGTCGCGATTCGCAAGCTGCGGCCGGACGCCCGCGTCCCCGACCAGGCCTATGACGGCGACGCGGGACTCGACCTCTCTGCCTGCGATCATGTCGTGCTGGCTCCCGGCAAGCGTGCCGTCGTGCCGACGGGGCTTGCGGTGGAGATTCCTGACGGGTACGCCGGGTTCGTGCAGGCTCGATCGGGGCTTGCCGCGCGACACGGCATCGGCATCGTCAACTCACCCGGGTTGATCGACTCCGGCTACCGCGGCGAGATCCGGATCATCCTCTTGAACACCGGCGACGAAGCCTTCTCCGTCGAGCCCGGGATGCGCGTGGCGCAGCTCGTCGTCGTCCCCGTCGCCGCGGTTCGCCTCGTCGAGGTCGACGAGCTCACTGCCAGCGAGCGCGGCACCCAGGGGTTCGGCTCATCGTCGACGTGACGCGATGATGGAGCCCAGAATTCGCGTGTCCGCGATTCTGCGCTGGCGGGGTCGCATACTGCTGCTTCGACACGAGAAGGCCGCCGGCGAGGTCTGGCTGCTCCCGGGCGGGGGCGTGCGCTTGGGTGAGAGCCTCGTGGATGCGTTGCGGCGCGAGCTGTGGGAGGAGACCGGGCTGTTCGACGACGGGATGGATGTGCCTCTCGAGGGGCCCGTCGCGATCATCGACTCGATCTCGCCGGGGACCATCTCCCTACCGCAAGCACGTCGTCCACGTCGTGTTCGCAGCGGACGTGACCGGATCGCTCGAGGATGTCGTTTCGCAGGACGACGCCGTTCGCGGGCATCGAGCATTCCTGCTGCGAGAGCTCGACGTGATCACGCTGCACCCACCCATCCATCGCTTCCTGCAGCGCTGGCAACCGGGAGATCCGGCCACCTACCTCGGCGAGATGTGGGTGCCGTGACCCGGGGAGAGATCGTGACCGTACCGGCGCTTTTCGAACACCACTCGTGACGAATTCCGGGTTACGATTGCAGCGGGTGGTGGGATGGGGTGCCCCACGAAAACCCCGCACCTAGCGGCGCCCACCCCGACTCCGAGCCCTCGCCGCAGCCACCCGGAACGCCTCGCGCTCGAGCTCGTCCGGCAGGGGTGTGAGCTCGGGAGAGCCACCGCCGGTCGCGTGCGCAACCGCCTGTGACAGCAGCCAGTCCGCGAGCAAGGGGTTCCGAGGGAGCAACGGGCCATGGAGGTACGTTCCGATGGCCCGTCCGAGCCGGCAGCCCTCGAACCCCGAGCGACCGTCGTTGCCGAATCCGTGCACGACCCGACCGAGGGGCTCCGCGCTCTCATCCAGAACGGTCTGCCCTGCGTGGTTCTCGAAGCCGGCAACTTCGACCGTTCGGCCCGGCTCGAGACGGCACTCGAGCAGAACGTCGCCGATCATGCGCACGTCTCCGGCCACGGTCTCATGGGCGAACAGCCCGGCTCCCGGCATGAACGACCCGTCACGGCCACGGTAGCCACGGCCCAGAAGTTGGTATCCGCCGCAGACCGCGAGCATGGCCACGCCGCGAGCGTGTGCCGCTCGAATGGCATCGCCCTTCGCCGCGAGGTCCGGTGCGATGAGCCCTTGCTCTCGATCCTGTCCCCCGCCGACGTAGAGGAGGTCGTGCATGGAAGGGTCGAGCGTGTCGCCGATCCCCACCGATCGCACCTCGAGCTCGTACCCTCGAAGTGCTGCTCTCCGCGTGAGAACCGCGATGTTCCCGCGATCGGCGTAGATGTTGAGGTACTCGGGGTAGAGGTGACCGAGCTTGATCTTCACGAACCCCGGTCCTCCCAGTAGGGCCTCACTGCGCCGCGATCGGCAAGGATCCCGCGCAGCGACAGCATTGCGGTGTAGGTGGGGAGGATGACGAGCTCGGTTCCCGCTTCGACCAGGCCAAGACCTCGATCGAGAGCATGCTCGAGTGACGGGATGACCTCGAGTCGCTCGGCGGGGAGCCCGCCATACGCCATCCTCAGCCCCAGCTCGGCCGCCCGATCACCCGTGACGATGACCAGCCCGGCGTGTTCGAGCAGCGGCTCGAAGTCGACGTCCCAGATCCACGACACGTCACGGCCGTCCGCGATGGCGTCGTTCAGGGCGATCACGAGCACGGGGGGGACGCCGATCTCGAGCGTCCGCACTACCTCGTTGGCTCCGGCCGGATTCTTGATCAGAAGAAGAACGACCGACTTGCCCTCGGCGGGTATCCGCTCGAATCGGCCGAAGGCTGCGCTGAACCGTGACAGTCCGGCGCGAACGTCTTCGAGCGACGAACCGACCGCGAGGCAGAGCGACGCCGCGGCCGTCGCGTTGTAGACGTTGTAGAGGCCGGGCAGCGCGAGCTCGATCTCCACCTCGCCGGCAGGTGCGACGAGGCGGAAGCGCGATGCCAGAAGGCCGCGTAGCTCGATGTCCCGAGCGACGACGTCGAGCTCAGGACGACGATGGTCGCACCGTGGGCAGCGGTAGTCGCCGAGATGGCCCACGTACACCGCCGCATACTCGTACGGTGCGCCGCAGCGCACGCAGTACTTCGAGTCAGCGGCGTGCTGGAGGCCCGCTCGCGATTGCCGCGGGTCGTCGAGCCCGAAGCGAACCGCGCCCGCCCGCCCGTCGGCGAGCTCGGCGACGATCGGATCGTCGCCGTTGACCACGAGCGTGGCCGTCGCTGAGAGCTCACCGATCGCCGCCCTCCAGCGCTCCGCCACGATCTCGAGCTCGCCGTAGCGGTCGAGCTGATCTCGAAAGAGGTTCCCGAGCGTCACCACACGCGGTTTCGTTCGAGTGAGCGCCTCTGGCAGCGCGCCCTCGTCGACCTCGAAGAGGCCGAGCTCGGCCCCGGGTGCAGCGACGAGGGCCGACGCGATTCCTGAGAGGAGGTTGGCCCCGGCGCGGTTCCACGCAAGGCGCGTATCGACGCCGAGTATCTCGGCGGCCATGGCAGCCGTCGTCGTCTTCCCGTTCGTGGCCGACATGACCGCGACCCCACCCGGAATACGCGCCGCGAGAGCATCGACCGCCGCAGGATCCACTTTCCACAGCACCTTGCCGGGGAACGTCGTTCCGCCGCCGCGGCCGACGGCTCGCGAAAGCGCGCCGATCCCGCGCGCCGCGGTCGTCTCCAATGCGAGCCGTACGCCCATCGCCGGCGAGCGTACCCGAGAGGGGAGAGGGAGGACTGCTCTGGGAGACTTGCAGATTGCGTAGAACGCTCTAAGCTCTTTGCAGAGATGGCGCGTCCGCGCTCACCCAAGCGTGCCTCGGTCCGCATCGACGAGGCCGAACTCGCTGCGTTTCGTGCGGGTCTCCGACGCCGCTACACCGACGAGGAGATCCTCGAGGAGCTGCGAGCAGCCGCGGAACGGATGGGGAGGTCGCCAACGATGCGGGAGTTCGCAAAGGATCCCGGCGCGCGCGTCCACCCGCAGACCGTCATCGAGCACTTCGGGACCTGGAATGCGGCCAAGCGCGCTGCCGGCCTCTTCCCGCGGCGGTTCCTGACCCGCGAGGAGCTCCTCGCGCAGCTCCGGACGCTGGGAGCGGAGCTCGGCCGCACGCCCACAGCGCGCGACCTCGCTGCCAGGCGACGGTCGCTCCCCTCGGCCTCGCTCTACGCGCACACGTTCGGCTCGCTCGGTAACGCGCTGCGTGAGGCAGGGTTCGAGGTGCTCCAGGGGGAGGAGCGGCTCGAGCGAGCCGTCGAGCAGGGAGCAATGCTCGCGGTCAGCCTCGGGCGCCTGCCGAAGATGGCCGACTGGGCCGAGGCACGACGCAGCGATCCGACGCTGCTGTCGGAGTGGCAGGTGTATCGCATGCTCGACGTGCCGCGAGGCGCATGGACCGCGTTCCAGTACCTCGTGCGCGAGCGACTGCGTGCCGACGGCGTCGACGTCCTGCCGGACGGTTCGCTAGGCGGCTCTGACTGACGCGAGCGCGGCGAAGCGTTCGAGGCACGACACGGCCTCGCGTGGTGCCCGCACGGGCGGGAGGTACTCGTCCTCGCGATAGCGCCGATCCGGCCGGAAGCGTCGCTCCCGCACGACCCGATCCGCGACGACATGAAGGAGCCGTCCTTCGCGCACCTCGCGGATGTCGAGGCGCGTGCGCAGCGCTGCCGCGACGATCGTGAGCGCACGCCTGGTGGACGCGAAGTAGAGCCCGCCTTCGGCGGTTGCGAGCCAGAGCGGCCGCAGGCGTCCGCGCGCGACGTACAACGTGGCGTCGTCACGATCGTCGAACCAGGCCGCCGCCATCGCGCCGCGAAGCTCGGACAGCGCCCGCGGGTCGTGGTCGCGCAGCTCCATGAGCGCGAAGATCGCTTCCGAGTCGACGGTCATCTGCGGCTCGGCGCGCGCGATGGCGTAGCGGGCGAGAAGCGCATCGTCGTTCAGCACGATCCCGTTGTGGATACCGACGACGGCGCCGTGGCGGATGGGGTGGTTGTTCGCCTCGATGTCCGGATGACCCTTCGTGAAATCGCGCACGTGGATGAGCGCTTGAGACGTGCCGGCCGGGACGGCGAGCTCGTCCAGAAGCGCGCTCGCACCGCCGCGCAGCTTCGTCACGCGCGAGCCACCCTCCGAGGCGCGATGGGCGTACCCGACAGCGTCCGCGCCGCGCTCGGCGATCCCGGCGAGAAGCGCCTGGGCAGCGAGCGTCCGGTCGACGGACGACTCAGGATCGAGGCTGAATCCAGCTATGCCGCACATGAGCTGTTATTCGACTCCGTGGATCGGATGACACACAAGACGTAGACGCCGTCTGTGAGGGCGATGTTTGTGAGGACCGTGTTGCACTCACGATCGGCTTCTCCTCGGAGGCGAAGATCCCTCGCCGGAGCTGTCATCCCTCAAGCGGGGCAACCGCGCAGCCGATACATGCGCCGTGGAAGGCTACGCAGCCGAGCATCTCTTCGACGCGCCCGACGACGAGCCGACCGTTGCGGCCGACGAGGTCGCCACCCCACGCGAGCTCCCCGGCCTCGCCGGCCCGACCGCCGACGACCCACTGAAGCTCTACGTGCGCCAGATCGGCGACGGGCGGCTCCTCACGCCTGCGCAGGAGCGCGAGCTCGCGCGGCTCAAGGATCTGGGCGACGAGGGGGCGAAGCGCAAGCTGATCGAGTCGAACCTCCGACTCGTCATGTCGATCACGCGCAACTACACGCGCGCCGAGGTTCCGCTGCTCGACCTCATCCAGGAGGGGAATCTCGGGCTCATCCGCGCGGTCGAGAAGTTCGACTACCGGATGGGTTTCAAGCTCTCCACCTACGCGACGTGGTGGATCAAGCAGGCGATCTCGCGTGCGCTCGCGGAGCAGGGGCGCACGATCCGGCTCCCCGTCCATGTCGCCGACCAGGTTCGCAAGGTCACGAAGACCCGGCGGCTGCTCGGCCAGAAGCTCAACCGCGACCCTTCTCTCGAGGAGATCGCGGCCGAGATCGACATCACTCCCGAACGGGTCCAAGAGCTCCTCGAGCTCGTGCTCGATCCGGTAAGCCTGGAAACGCCCATCGGTGACGGCGATTCGAGCGTCGCCGACCTCATCCCGGACGTCAATGCCCAGCAGCCCGAGGTCGAGACGGCCGACCGCGCGCGCTCGTCCGAGCTGCTCGACGCCCTCGGGCAACTGCAGCCTCGCCAGCGGCGCGTCGTCGTCGAGCGCTTCGGCCTGGACGGCGTCCGGCCCCGCACGCTCGAGGAAGTCGGACAGAATCTCGGGATCACGAGAGAGCGTGTGCGGCAGCTCGAGGCACGTGCGCTCCGCGAGCTCCGCGCGATCGCGCCTGGGCTCGAGCTCTATCTTCGTTCGTAGCGCAAGGCCGGAATTCCGCTAGCGCGGACTTCCGGCCGCGCAAATCCCTGAAGGCGTCCGCTTTCGCGGCCGCATCGCTGCTTCGAGTCACCGCTAGGTGACGTCGACGGCCTGCATCTCGCGAAGAGATGCAAGGCGGCGGAGCGACTCGAGCTCGATCTGACGGACGCGTTCGCGCGTGAGGCCGAGCCGCCTCCCGATCTCCTCGAGTGTCTGCGGCTCGGCGCCCGTGAGGCCATAGCGCATGACGACGACCTCGCGCTCGCGCTGGGGGAGGGCTGCGAGGGCGTGCCGGAGCGCCTCGCTCCGCAGATTGTGCTCGACCGTCTCCTCGGGCAACGGCTCGTCGCCCGCGACGAAATCCCCGAAGACGGCGTCGTCGCCGTCCCCGACGGGCGCGTCGAGGCTCGTCGACGCTCGCGCTGCCGCGCGCACCTCGAGCACCTGCTGGACCGTGAGCGAAGCCTCGTCGGCGATCTCGTCGAGCGTCGGCTCGCGGCCGAGCTGCGTCCACAGCTGCCGGTCTGCGCGGTTGATCTTCTGCAAGCGCTCGACGATGTGTACCGGCATGCGGATCGTCCGCGCCTTGTCCGCGAGGGCGCGCGCGACGGCCTGGCGGATCCACCACGTCGCGTACGTCGAGAACTTGAAGCCGCGGCGCCAGTCGAACTTCTCGACCGCGCGGATGAGCCCGAGCGTCCCCTCCTGGATGAGATCGAGGAACGGAAGGCCCTGATTGCGGTAGTTCTTCGCGATCGAGACGACGAGCCGCAGGTTCGACTGGATCATGCGCTCCTTCGCATCCATGTCGCCGCGTTCGATGCGCTTGGCGAGCTCGACCTCCTGTGCGGCGGTCAGGAGCTGGTGCCGGCCCGCCTCCCGTAGGAAGAGCTGCAACGCGTCGGTGGTCGTCTCGACCGGTGCGGTGAGCGCGACGACGGTCTCGGAGCGGGGGGCAGCCTCGACGATGTCGATCGAGCGGCGGTCGAGCTCGCGCAGAAGCGCGTCCTGCTCGAGCTCCGTGAGGTCGTACGTCTCGGCCATCTCGGCGAGATCGGACACGCTCACGCTTCCGATCTGCTCGGACTGCTCCAGCAACTGCCGGATTTCCTCGATCAGGAGGATGTGCTCGATGTCGATCTGGGTCACGCGCGGCGGGGGACGCAGGAACTGCGGTAGGTGACAATCTCTCGCGTCTCGAGCCCCGTGTCTAGGGGGCACACGAGATTTCCCTCGACCGAGTCAGGGCGCAGGCGCGCCGTCAGGCCGTCGCGATGAGGAATACGACGATCGCGACCGCAAGCGCGGAGACCAGGATGAGCAGAGCTCGAACGCTCAGAGCCAACATGGCCGATACCCCCTCAGGTAGACGAGCGCTTCCTGAAACCTACCGCGCCGAGGGAGGGTGGTGGGCGCGACCGTCGATCTGCGTCAACTTGACATAACGCTGATTCTCGTGCGTTGGTCGCGGAGCTCGAGGTCGGGCGACGCTAAGCCCAGGCGAGGCGCTGGAGCATCCGGGCGCCCAGCGAAAGCGGCGCGGTCTCCATGCGCGGGGCTTGCGACCACGCCCAGACAATGGCGACGAGCCACGGAGCTCCGAACAAGAGTGAGAGTCCTATCGCTTCCATGCAGCCAGAGTGCCTGGTGCCATGCCGGTGGCGCAGGTCATGCGCCGCCTCCTTACCACATCCCTACAAGTTCGATCCACTGGCAGGGGTATCAGGTTGACGCTTGGTCAACCGCTGACCGCGCTTCGCCGAGGCCTACTTCCCCCGCGAACGGAAGGAAGTGCTCTCGGCGCGGTCCTTGCACCGGGTCCGTCGGGGACCCGGTGCAAGAGTTCGCGGTCGTTACGAGTTCGGTGCGTTCGAGACGCTGCTCGCAGCACTCGAGAACAGCTGACGGAGAACGTTGCGCAGGAAGAACAGCGCGATGATGATGGCGATCGCGAGGAAGCCGAGCAGGATCGCGTACTCGGTCGTCGTCTGGCCGTCCTCTCGCTCGCGAAGATCGTGGACCGCGATCTGCAGCCAGACGACAGGCCGCATCAGGATGTCCGTCACGTGAATTTCCTCCCCAGTCAGCGCTCGATCCAGAGTGGATCAACCCAAAGTGCGCATCGCCTCAAAGTGTTGGCGTCATGCGTGCGTTCGACAACCGGCCGATGGGGTGGTTGCAACTAGACCACCGTGAGGTTGAACAACGAGGAAGCGACGCGCACGACGACGGGCCAGACCGACCGCAGCGTGCGCGCGCACTTCCTCGATGGAGGCGTTCCTTGGCAGCGACGCGAGCAAACCCGGCTAGAAGGTCGAATCGCGGAGGCCGGACACGATCGCGATGAGCACGAGTGCGGCGACGACGAGCCGGTACACGACGAAGACGCCGTACGTGTGACGTCGCACGTAGCCCAGCAACCATTCGATCGCGAGAAGAGCGCTGCCGAGCGCGGCGAGCGTGCCGACGACGAACGGGCCGATCCAGCCGTCGGGAAGGTCTCCCAGAAGGACGTCTCCGACTCCCTTCAGGAGCACCGCGCCGAGGGTCGTCGGTAGCAGCAGGTAGAACGAGAAGCGCGCGGCGCTATCTCGGTCGAGGTTCATGAATCGGCCGGCCGTGATCGTGATCCCCGAGCGCGAGACTCCGGGCGCGAGCGCGAGTGCCTGTGCGAGCCCCATGATCACCGCGTGACGCATCCCGAGGTCACCCATGGCGCGCTTCTGCGGCGAGCGGTCTGCCCACAGCAGGAGAAGCGCGCCGGCGGCCAAGAGGACGAGGATCTGCCACGGCTCGCCGAGATTGTCTGCGATCCAGTCCTCTCCGAGCAGACCCGCGAGGCCGGCGGGGATCGTGGCAACTACGACGAACCATGCGATCCGCTGGTCGGGCGTCTCGACGCGCCGTCGTCCGACGGACACGAACAACGCTCTGATGAGACGAACGAAGTCGCTCCAGAAGTATGCGGCGACGGCGACGAGCGTCCCGAGGTGCAGAGCGACGTCGAACGTCTGGTTGAAGCGGTCGTTCTGCTCGAGGTACGTCCACTCGGCCGCCCAGGGCACGAGGATGAGGTGACCCGACGACGAGATGGGCAGGAGCTCGGTCAGCCCTTGAACCAGCCCGAGGACGAGGGCTTGGCCGTTCGTCACCGCGTCGGCGTCGTCCCCCACTCCGATGAGCGTGAGGACGACGGCGAGACCGAGCGCGGCCCCCGCGACGCTGAACACGACGGAGCGGCGCACGGCGAGATCCTACGTCCGTTCTCGCCGACGAGGGTCGGCAACAAAAGGGGCGCAAATTGCGGCAATCCGGTGAATGGCCGTCTTGACCCGGTTGGCCATGTCCCATAGGTTCCTGCTTGCACCGAGCACGGAGCGCAAGTAGGTCGAAGCTCAGCTCGCAGGCTCTACGCGGAAGCGGACGGTCAGCGGGTCGAGTGGACGAAAGCGCCACCGGCTCGGTGAATTTTTTTGGTCCGGTGTCCTCTGTAGGATCGCGCCGATGCACCTCCGCGCTCCCAGCATCGACCAGGGCGTCCACGCATTCGTCTGGTCGGTGGTGTTCTTCCTCTTCATGTGGCTCGGAGCGCTCGCGCTCGACGTTCCGGGAGGCACCGCGTTCGTGATCTCGCTCGTCGCGGCGGCGGCGATCTTCCTGTTCGTACGCACGCGCGGCGGCAGCTAGCGTCGCGCTAGTGCTTTCGCAGATCGGAAACCCGTTAGCACGGCTTTCCGATCGCGAGGATCCCTAAAGGCCGCCGCTTCGCGGCGGCTGCCTCTACGCATCGGCGCCGAGGGTGGTTCAGCGGCGATTCGGGATCGACTTGTCGCTGAGAGCTGCGACGAGCCGGTCGGCGAAGTCGCGTCCGATCGCCTCTTCGAGGCGGGCGAGCGCTGATTGTTTCGGCATCCCCTTGTGCCCGGCGAGCGCGCTGACGTCTTCGAGAATCCGCTGCGAGGCAGCAGGGGCGACCTTTGTGAGCACGGCGGCACTCATGGAACGGGCATCGGCCTCGTTCGCGGACCCCGCCATCCCTGGCGGGAGGGAACGCGGCTCGTTCTTCCGTCGGCCCATGTTCTCGTTGTAGGAAGGCATTCGGACGGAGCGTCCCCGGAAGCCGCCAAACACAAACGCGAGGGCGTCAGTAGCGAATGAGCGAGTGCACGTCGTAGCCGGAGAGGCGGTCTCGGCCGTGCAGGAAGTCCAGCTCGATGACGAAGAGCACGCCTGCGACGACCCCGCCGAGCTCCTCCACGAGCTGCACCTTGGCGCGAGCAGTGCCGCCGGTCGCGAGGACGTCGTCGACGATCACCACACGCACACCCTTCGCCACGGCGTCTCGATGGACGTGCAGGCTGTCAGTCCCGTATTCGAGGTCATACGTCGCCTCCACGGTCTCGCGTGGGAGCTTTCCCGGCTTCCGTGCGGCGATGAAGCCCGCGCCCAGCTCGTACGCGAGCGCGGAGCCGAAGATGAACCCCCGCGCTTCGGCACCGAAGACGAGCGCGGGCTCGCGCGGCCGTGCCCAGTCGGCGAGCTGACGAATCGACTCGGCGAAGTACGTCGGATCGGCGATGAGCGGCATGAGGTCCTTGAAGATGACCCCTTCCGTCGGAAAGTCCGGAACGTCGCGGATCCTGTCGCGGAGGTCGAGAGTCATCCTGTCCGCTCCACGGTTGCGCGCAGCTCACGGACGACGAGCAGGTGCGAAAGCTCCTGTGCGACTCGCGAGAGGCTCTCGAGGTCGTCGAGCGCATCCTTGCGGCGTTGCGGATTTCGAGCGCGAAGACCGGGCGCGACGAGCTGCTCGACGAGCGCCGCCTGGCGGCCGGCTCCTGTCACGAACGTGCGCAGATGCCGTGCGTCGACGCCGTATCGCGCGAGACGCGCGCACGCGGCAGCGATGTCGGCCTCGCTCTCGCCGTAGAGACGCTCCCCTCCCGCGGACCGGGACACGAGCAGCCCGAACTCCTCCAGCTGCCGCACGAGGTCGTGCGACACCGCAGCGCGCTCGCAGAGCTCTGCCTCGTCGATCTCGTCCTCGTGGCCGAGCACGCCCACACTTCGCCGGCGCGTCCGGTCGTTGGACGCACCAGGTCCGTCGAGCTCCTCGCGGATCACACGGAGCGGCAGGAACTCGTCTCGCTGAAGCTTCAGGATCGTCGTCAGGCGCTCGATGTCGTCCGGCGCGAACAGGCGGTATCCGCCGCGGGTGCGCCTGGGCGATATGAGACCTTGATCCTCGAGGTACCGGATCTTCGACACGGAGATGTCCGGAAACTGCTCACGCAGCTCCTCGCAGACCGAGCCGATCGTGCGGAGACGCGGCTCCGCTCCTCCCCGCTCCCGTCGTGTTGCAACGGTGCTCATCGCTGAAGAAAGGTCAGCCGGTACTTGCCGATCTGCACCTCGTCGTCGTCCTCGAGGACAGTCGACTCGATGCGGCGGCGATTCACGTAGGTGCCGTTCAGGCTCTCGAGGTCGCGGATCGTGAACGTGTCGCCGTCGCGGAGTAGCTCTGCGTGCCGCCGCGAGACGGTCACGTCGTCGAGGAACACGTCGCACTCGGGCGAGCGGCCGATCAGCGTGCTTCCCTCGTCGGGCTGGAACGACTGGCCGGCCATGCCGCCCCCGGAGCGCACGACGAGCGCAGGCCCGGTGATGCCGAGCGCCTCGAGAAGGTCGACCTCCTCGCCCGGTTGCTCGATGTCGAAGCTCATGGTGGTCTCCGATCCTGTCTCGGCGGTCAGGAGCGCCCCGCAGCGCGAGCAGTAGTTCGAGGCTTCCGGATTCTGGAAGCCGCATTCTGGGCAGTACGTATGGCTCACTCGCTGTCCGGGGGAGCTGCCTTCGCCGTGAGGATCTCGCTCAGGCGCTCGACGTCGGCGAGCTGAGCCTCCCCTGCGCTCACCTGCTCGCGGAGGCGCGCGACCAGCTCCGCGCGCAGGATGTCGATACGACCGTGGAGCACCCGACGCCGGAACGAGACCTCGTCTTCCTCGGTCTCGAGCCCGCGGATCATGGTGCGAAGGTCGTCGTCGGTCAGGGTCGAGAGATCAGGAAGTGGTTCCACCGGCCGCCTTTCCTCGTGGGTGAGCTTGAGTAAAGCAAGAGATGTGCGAAGGGGTCAACCTCAGGTTGAGACTTGAGTCCTCGTCAAGGTTCGCGCTCGACTCGAGAGTCCCTTCCGATGCGCACCGCTCGCCACGCGCCGACGGCGTACTGGATGCCCGCCGCAAGCGACAGCCCGATCCCGATCCAGAGGATCACGAGCGGCCACGTCGTCCCCTCTTCGGTCACGAGCACGAACCCCAGCGCTGCATAGAGCACCCAGGTCGCCGTCTTCCCGAGGAAGGTCACCTCGAGCTCGTAGCCACCCGGTGACAGGAGCCGGTAGCCGAGCACGAGGATGACGTCCCGACCGAGGATGACGAGCGCGGCGAGGAGCGGGATGCGACCCGTCGCGAGCAGCAGGATCGCCGCCGTCCCGATCATCAGGCGATCTGCGAGTGGATCCGCGATCTGCCCGAAGCGCGATTCGACCCGCCAGCGGCGCGCGAGGTAGCCGTCGAGCTGATCGGTGAATGCGGCGGCGGCGAAGAAGATCCCCGCCCCCCACGCGGGGCCGTCGCCCGCGTCGAGGTAGAGCCAGACGAACACCGGGATCGCAGCGAAGCGCGCGATCGTGAGCGCGTTCGGGATCGTGTGACGGATCTCGGGCCAGGACACGGCGAAACAGTACGCCGCCCCTGGTAGCGTCGCCTCCGTGGCCGGCACGCTGCGCATCCCCGGCTTCGTGAACGCGCACAGCCACACGTTCCAGCGCGCCATGCGCGGGCGCGCGGCCGGCGGTGACTTCTGGGCCTGGCGCGACGTCATGCTCGCCGAGGCAGAGCACCAGACCCCCGAGCGTGTGCGGAATGCCTACGAGCACGCCTACCGCGAGATGCTGGCTGCCGGCTACACGGCCGTAGGTGAGTTCCACTACATCGGCGTTCCCGAAGCGCATGCAGCCGCCGAGGCCGCTCGTGCGACCGGGATCGAGCTCGAGCTTCTCCACGTCGCCTATGCGCGGGGCGGCATTGCCCGGTTTCGCCAGGACTCGGTGAGCGACTACCTCGGCCAGGTCGAGTCGCTGCGCGCCGCGGGCCTTCGCGTCGGACTCGCCCCCCACTCCGTCCGCGCCTGCCCGCCCGACTGGCTGAAGGAGATCGGGCGATACGCGGTCGCCGAACAGTTGCCACTGCACATCCACGCGGACGAGCAGCCGAAGGAGATCGAGGAGTGCCTCGCCGAGCACGGCTGTAGGCCGATTCAGCTCCTGGCGCGTACCGGCTGCCTGACCGACCGGACGACGATCGTGCACGCGACGCACGCCGACGGCGCCGAGCTCGATCTGCTCGCGGCTCACGGCTCGACGATCTGTGCCTGCCCGACGACCGAGGCCGATCTCGGCGACGGCTTTCTCCCGGCCGAGCGCGTACGAACGCGCGGCATCCCGATCTGCATCGGCTCCGACTCGAACGTGCGGATCGACCCGTTCGAGGAGCTTCGGGAGCTGGAGGGCATTGCGCGGCGCCAGACCGGACGACGCGGCGTGTTCTCCACGGAGGAGCTGTACGGGTTCGGACGAGATGTCGGTGCGCGTTCGCTAGGCCTCGAGGCGTGGCCCGACATCCAGATCGACCTCGAGCATCGCTCGCTCCGAGAGGTCGATGCCGAGCACGTGCCCGCAGCACTCATCGCGGGCTGCGGGGCTGACGTCGTGGTCTCGTAGCTACAGTCGGCGCGAGGTGGACGTCACCGAGGCGACATTCGAGAGCGACGTCGTCGAGCGCTCCCGCGAGGTGCCCGTCGTCGTGGACTTCTGGGCGGCGTGGTGCGGCCCCTGCCGTGCCCTGACGCCCGTGCTCGAGGAGCAGATCGGCGCGCGCGACGGTTCGGTCGTCCTCGCGAAGGTCGACGTCGACGCGAACCCCGGTCTCGCGGCGACGCATCGCGTGCAGGGCATACCCGCAGTCAAGGCGTTCAAGAACGGCCGGGTCATCTCCGAGTTCGTCGGCGTCCGCTCACCCGTCGCCGTCGCGTCGTTTCTCGACGAGCTGCTCGCTCCACCCCGTGTGACCGCCGTCGTCGAGGAGCTTCGCGCGAGCGGCGAGCTCCCCGACGTTCTCGCAGCGCTCGAGGCCCACGAGCCCGAGCGTGCGCTCGAGCTCATCCTCGACGTGATCGCGGACGCATCGCCCGAGCAGCGCGAGCGGCTGCGAGCGGTCGCACTGGCCGTCTTCGACGATCTCGGGCACGACGACCCGGTGACGGTGACCTTTCGGCGCAGGCTCGCGACCGCGCTCTACTAGTAGTCGTGGGCGCAGAACGGAATCCGCGAGCGCGGTTTCCGTTCGCGCAGATCCCTGAAGCCGTCCGCTTCGCGGCCGGTCGCTTCGCTCACATCAAGCCTCTAGCGGCTAACGCGGAGCTGCGCCGAGTCGAGCAGTCCAGCGTGCGGTGGCATCGAGGTACGCGCGCTGGGCGGCAACCCCGGTCTTATCCCAAGCGCCCTCGTAGCTCGGCTTTCCGACGGCGACGCGCGCCGGCTCGATCTGCGTCCCCTCCTGCCACTCGTTGTAGCTCGTGATCGTGACAACGTCGGCGTCGGCCTTGAGCGCGGTCTTCCACAGGCGGTCGTAGGTGAGGCCGTCGTTTCGCGGTCGCACGAGCTCGTGCCGCGTCGCGAGCCGCGCGTCGTATCCCGGCCCGACCGAGGGTGCGCAGAGCAGGCCCGCAGCGTGGGCCTGCGTGCACAGGCGCTTGAAGAGCGCCCCGTTCCACGTCACGACGTCGTAGGTGTAGAGCCCGTCGAACCCGGATGCCTTCGCTCGTCCCACGAGCGTCGTATGACCGAACACGCGAACGTCGGAAAGCGAGGCGAGCGCCTCGGCCCACGCAGACGCGGGATCCCGATCCACGTCGTAGAGGTAGAAGTCCGTGAACCCTCCCTCGCGGCGGAGCTTCTCGATGTCTTCCGCGGCCCGCGCGGGCGTGCGACCGCGATAGGGCTCGACGTGGATGGCGACCTCGAGCCCGTAGCGCGTCGCAGCCTGCTCGACCAGGAGCAGCCGCTCGTTCTCCGGCGAGTCGAATCCCCACCACGACACGACGAGCGTGCCGACGCCCGTCGCAGCGATCTCCCGCATCTGCGCGAGGACGAGCTTCGCGTTGGCCGACGAGTACAGGCCGCGCGTCGGGATGTACGGGGTCGACAGCACGGGCGCGCCGTCGCGCTCGACGTACCAGTGCGCCCAGCGCCCGTCCTTCGCGGGTGTCGAGTACCACGGGTAGTAGAAGATCGCGGCGCGATCCGTTCCTCCGGCCTGCTCCGCGCCCGTCGCCGGAATGGCGAGACATGCGGCTGCGACCGCTGTCGTGAGGAACGCCGGTATTCGCAGTCCGGTCAACGCCCCGCGGGACTCTACAGCGCGTATCCGACTGCGGCGTCTAGGATCGCGAGATGGCCGCGTATCGCTACCTGATCGTCGGTGGCGGCATGACGGGAGATTCCGCGTGCCGGGGGATCCGCGACCACGACTCGGACGGCACGATCGGCATGTTCGGCGCCGAGGTCCACGAGCCGTACGTGCGGCCACCACTCACGAAGGGGCTGTGGAGCGGCAAGGAGGAGGCGTCGATCTTCCGTGGGACGCCCGAGCTCGGCGTCGACGTCCACGCGGGCCGTCGCGTCGTCTCCCTCGACCTCGCTGCGCGGACGGCGACGGACGACACAGGCGAGTCGCACTCGTACGAGAAGCTGCTCCTCGCCACGGGGGGCGTGCCGAGGCAGCTGCCCGGGGACGCGAGCGACGTCATCTACTTCCGGACCCTCGACGACTATCGGCGCCTGCGCGGTCTTGCCGGCGACGGCGTGCGGGTCGCAGTGGTCGGTGGCGGGTTCATCGGGTCGGAGATCACTGCAGCGCTGACCACGAACGGGTGCGCGGTCACGATCGTGTTCCCGGAGCCGGGGATCGGAGCGCGACTCTTCCCGTCGGAGCTCTCCGCGTTCGTGAACGACTACTACCGCGAGAAGGGGGTCACCGTCCTCGCGGAGGAGCTCGTGGACACCATCTCCTCCGGCACGGTGACGACGAAGCAAGGAACCGTCGTCGAGGCCGACGCGATCGTCGCGGGGCTCGGGATCGTGCCCGCGACGGATCTCGCCGAAGCCGCCGGGCTCGACGTGGACGACGGGATCCTCGTGGACGAGCTCGGTCGCGCCGTCGGGCGCGACGACGTGTTCGCGGCCGGAGACGTCGCCCGTTTCCCGGTGCCGGCGCTCGGCGGGACGAGGCGCGTCGAGCACGAGGATCACGCGAACACGCACGGACGTGCGGTGGGCGCCAACATGGCCGGCGCCGGGCGGCCGTACGACCACCTCCCGTTCTTCTACTCCGACCTGTTCGACCTCGGCTACGAGGCTGTAGGAGACGTCGACTCGACTCTCGACACCGTCGAGGAGTGGGCCGAGCCCAACCGCAAAGGCGTTGTCGCCTACGTGGACGGCGACGGCAAGGCGCGCGGATTCCTGCTCTGGGACGCCTGGGGCAAGGTCGACTCCGCGCGTGAGCTGATTCGCGCGGGCGCAGTCGTCGGCGCGTCGGATCTCCTCCCCCTTCTCGACTGAAGCGCCGCGGCGACGGCACCGAGCCAGGCGACGAGCGTGAGCGCGAGGATGTCGAAGACGACGTAGCCGCTCGCGACGCCGCTCGGAGGGTTCCCTTGCGAGAGACCGAGGCCGGGCACCGTCGGCTGCCAGGTCCACGTGCCGAGTGCCGTGCCGTAGAGCTCGAGCCCGACCACGACCATGAAGACGCCCGCGTAGACCGGACGCCGTGTCCAGACCAGCACGCCGATCAGGAACGCGCAACCGACCGTTCCCGAAACGTCGGGCGCCGGAAGCACGGTGACTCCAGCGATCCCCCACGTCGCCGCGACGACGCCGGCCGCGAGGAGGAGCGCATTGGTGCGCCGCGCGAGCAGCGTCGCCAGGGACAGACCCGCGAGGTAGACGAGCCCGTGCCCAGGGGGCACGAACGCCGGAAGGTTCTCCAGCCGATAGCCGTAGAGGCCCCATACGAGCGAGCCGACGATCTCGCCGAGCGTCGCGATGCCGACGACCGCGAGCGTCTGGAGGCGAACGGTCGTCGGCTGGAGCGCGAGAAGCGCCGCGAGGACGCCGGCCGTGAAGACGCCGAGCGCCAGCTGTCCCGTGTGCCCGACCTGCTGATCGACGACGAGCCCGCCGATCGTCCAGGCGCTGACGACGAGGAGCGTGACGAGCGGGAGGCGTCGCACTGAACGCATCTTCGTCGATTCATCGGCGGCGGTTCGCGCGTAGGCTCCCCCCAATCGAGTCAGGAGGCTCTCATGGCACTCGCACGCGTTGTGTCCTTCGAAGGGGTCGACGGCGAACGGATCGCTGCACTGAAGCAAGAGATCGAGTCGGGCGAGCGGCCGACGGACGTACCGGCGACGGAGATGCTCATGCTCCACGACCCGGCAACCGATGCCGCCCTCGCGGTCGTCTTCTTCGACTCCGAGGACGACTACGCGACCGGCGACGCTGCCCTCAGCGCGATGCCCGCAGCCGACACACCGGGCCGGCGCACATCGGTCACGAAGTACGAGGTCGTCGCACGCATGACCGGCTGAGGCTCACGCGACCCGCCGCATGAGCGGCTCTCAGTCGGGGCGGCAGGATTTGAACCTGCGACCTTCCGGCCCCCAGCCGGACGCGCTACCAGGCTACGCCACGCCCCGTGGCGCGAGGAACCTTAGCCGCTCTCAGAGATTGCGACGGTAGAGCACGAACCCGAGCGGGAAGATCGCCAGCAGCGCCACGTACGGCATGAGTGCCTGGCGATTCCCCTCGATGCGTCGGTCGACGGTCGGGCCCGTGGCGAGCGCCTCGCGCACGCCGGCGGCGACCTCGCCGATCTGTCCCTCTTCGAGGACACGCCCACGCGTGAGCGTCGCCACGGTCGCGAGCGTCGCCGCCGCGGTCGGATCGGGCTCGTATCCGGCCTCCGCGACGCCGGACTCGTAGATTCGCTCGCCCGCGTCACCGACGCGCACGAGCGTGACGTCGATGCGCGGCTTCCGCGCGAAGTCGGTCGACAGCACGCTCGTAACCGGCTGGCTCTCTCCGTCGGTGAAGACCACGAGGGCGCGGCGCTTCGCCCTCGGCGTGAAGAAGTTCAGCGTCGGCACCGCGCCGAGAGCATCCAGCGTCGTGACGTTCGTCCCGAACGAGGTCGATGGCGGCGGCCGCTCGATGCCGACGGCCTCACGCATCGTCTCGCCGGAACACGCGCTGATCCACCGTCGGGAAGAGGTGCGGGAGAACACGGTCGGTGAGCGAGGAGATGCCGACCGGGACTCCGGGCAGCTCCGCCTGGAGCGCCAGCGCCTCCTCCTGCGCCCGCTCGATCCGCCGCGGCTCGCCGCTCGCCGCCGACGCGAGCATCGAGCGGGAGGTGTCGAGCACGATGAAGACCTCCGCGTCGCTTCGTTGCGGGACGGTGCGTGCGCTCGTGATCACGGGCTGTGCGGCAGCCACTCCGACCAGAACGGGTACGGCGGCGAGGGAGATGGCGAGGAGCCCCCATGGCCGCCTCGCGGGTTGCTCCAGCCGCAGCGTGCGCCGTACCTGCGCCGCACGTCTGCGCCGACCTGCGAACACGGCGAGCGGAACGGCAGCGAGGACTCCGAACAGCGCCGCGACGGGCGTCAGGAAGCTGACGCCCACGCCTCAGTACCCGCTTCCTGCGCGTCCTTGCCCGGACTGCTGACCCTGCGCGCCACCGGTGTCCGGCGCGTCCGACGGGAAGAGGATCGGGCCGTACGCCCGCAGGGCGAGCTCGAGGTTGACCTTGGCGTCGTCGTTTCGCGGATCGAGCTCCACGGCCGTCCGGAACGCGCCGATCGAGTTCGTCAGGAGCGCGCTGCGCTGATCCGGCGAGGCGTACAGGTACCGCGCGAGGAGGACGACGCCCATGAGGTTCTGGAGCTCCGAGCGGCGCTCGACGTCCGGGTTCTCGCGGCTCTGGTTCGTGAGATCGAACTGAAGCTTCGCCCAGCGGTCCTCCTTCTCGGGATCGTTGAGCTGATCCGCCTCGCCCGGTCGGAGCCGCTTGAAGAGCGCGAGCGTGCGTCGATACGCAAGGTCGTCTTCGATCCCGAGCGTACGAACGCGGGCGCGTGTTGCCAGCACCCCGGGCTCGTTCCACAGTCCGGAGCCACGCAGGGGCGCGCTCTGGAAGCGCGTGTCGTCCGCGCTGATCCAGCCAGGCGTCCTCAGCACGTCGACGGCGAGCACGACGAGCACGATCGCGATGGGGATCGCAACGATCGCCGCGACCACCGCTCCACGCTCGCGCCGCGTCATCGACTCACCTCGAGCCGTGCGAGCAGCCGCTCGTTCGTCGCGAGCGCGAGCACGAGAACGAGGCCGACGAGCAGGAACACCCACGGCAGGCCCTCGGTCAGTCTCCCTTCGCCCGGTGCCTGGACGGCCTCCTCCCCGCTCTCCGGCTCCGGGAGCAGCGCCTGGTCGCCGACGAGGAGCTCGATGAGCCTGCGCTGCTCCTCGCGGGGCGCAAGCGGCACGATGCGCACCTCGAAGCCGTCACGGCGAAGATCGGCAAACACGGTGATGAGCCGCTGCACCTCGTCCGGGAGGATCTCGAGATCGCTCAGGAGGATCAGCGTGCCTCCGGTCTGACCTTCGCGACGCAATGCTTCGCTGGCGACCTTCAAGCCCTCGGAGATCCTCGTCCCGGCTCGGAAGCGGTCCCATGGGTTCGGCGGGAGGAAGCCGGACGTGGTCGAGCGGAAGAACCGCAGCAGCGGCTCGAACTCGCGTCCCGACGAGCCCGGCGGGAGCAGCTCGTAGGCGACGTCCGAGAACACGACGAGCCCCGCGCGCTCGTCCGTACGCACGAGCTTGCGCACGGTCGCCTCGAAGCCGCCCTCGAAGACACTCGCCGACATGTCGAGCACGATGACGCCGCTCGATGCCGGAGGCGACGAGAGGAGCGTGGCGGACGTCGTACTGGCGCGCCACGAGCACCGAGGCGCCGAGCAGGAGCGCGAGGCTGCCGGCAAGGCAGGCTCTCAGGATCGTCGTGCGCTTGCCCGAGTGGCGCAGCCGACCGGGCTCGCTCGCCGGGATCGCGCGCGGTCGTTCAGGCCGAAGGCGCATGGCCCTCCCTGATCTCATCGACGAGCCCGGTCATCTCCTCGGTGGCGGGCGACGGCGGTGACCAGCCGTGCGCGCGCGCTCGGTTGGCGTTCTCATCTTCTTCGGCGTCGAGCTCGTAGGCCAGCGCCTCGAGTGCCTCGCGCCTCTCGTCGACCGAGGGGCGCCGGCTCGCCCACTCGACCAGCGCGAGCGCGCGCTCGAGCGGCGACAGCGACGGCTTCGGGTTCCTCGACGGCGCGCGACGAGCCCGATAGCGCCGGACGAGGTAGACCGCGGGCAGTGCGAGCAACGCGATCGCAAGCGTGAGGAGCGCGATTCCCACCACGGTCGGCGAGATGCGGTAGCTCGGCTCGGGAACGGGCGTCACCGTCGACGCGAACGGGAATCCCTGCCCGACGACGCTCGAGTCGTACCAGTTGATGCGCGAGACCGAGCGGAGCGGCGGCCAGACGACGCGACCGAGCGTTCGGTCCTTCGGCTCGCCCTCGGCGGTGACGATCGCAGCCGGGAACTCGTACTTGCGCTTCTCGTCGCGCTGCTGGTTCTCCGGGAAGAGCGGCAGGTCGGGCGTCTGCGAGATCGTGACGTCGCCGGTCAGGGTGCGCGGGATGCAGTCGACTTCGAGGCAGCGGAGCGTCGTCGTGTAGCGCAGGTGGGTGAACTGCCCGATCTCCTCCTGCTCCACGGTCGTCTCGCCGACGGTCTGGTACGGCTTGAAGTCCGTTTTCACGCGAACCGTGCCGGGATCGACCTGCTCGCGGTCGACGATGACGTCGACGTGCGCGACCACCGGCTCGCCGAAGAGGTGCACGTCCGGCGTCAGGCCACCGCGCACCGCCGCGGCCTTGCCGCCCGCGAGCAGCGGCTTCGAGTCGCTTCCGCCGCACCCTGCGAGCGCGAGGACTGCGAGCAGGGCGACGAGGCGCCTCATGCTCTCCCCCGCGTGAACATGCGCTGGTCTGCCCAGCCGAGGAACGACGACAGGACGTCCCGCGACTCGTGCGACTCGACGACCACCGGGTCGAGGTCGAGTGCACGAAGGCCGTGCAGCAGCTCGTCCCAGCGCTCCTCGTTCGCGTTACGGAGCTCTCTGGCCTCGCGCGCCGTCAGCGACGCGAGCGACACGCCCGAGCCGTCGGGGGCGGCGAACGGAACCACGACGCCGCTCACATCGGGGAAGCTCTGCTCCCACATCGGATCCTGGACGATCACGGGGACGATCTCGAAGCGCCGTTCGAGCGCATCGAGCCACTCGTCCCGCGTCGGCGCGACGAGGAAGTCAGACACGACGAAGACGAACGTGCCAGCCGGGAGGTCGCGCTTGTGCTCGGCGAGATGGCGCAGGCCCCTCTGCACCGTGTCCTCGGGCGCGCCGAAGCTCCGATCGAGCTCGGGAGCGCCGTAGGCGTGCGAGCTGCGCGGCGGGTGCCAGTACGGATCGCCCTCGGCCTCGTCGAAGTAGCCGAGGAGCCCACGCGCGGCCGTGGCGCTCGAGCCGATCAGCGTCACCGCGTGCCGGATCGCCTCCGGCTTGTTCAGCCATGGCCAGCCTTCGGCGAAGACGGACATCGACGGGCGCCGGTCGGACAGGACGACGACGCGAGGCGCCTCGTCGGCGAAGTGCTCGCGGACGACGAACTCCTCCGAGCCGCGCGCGAGCGAGATGCGTGCGGACGCGTACCAGTCGATCTTGTCGACGTCGTCTCCGGGCTGGTACGGCCGCGAGCCCGCGACGTCCGAGCCGAGCCCGCGACGCATGCTGTGCAGCCCTCCGAAAGGAAGGCCGAGCACCCGCCGGCGCGGGATGAGCGGGAACGTCGCCGTCACTGCGCGACTGCGAGGGTGGTTTCGTCCTCGGGCTCGAGCTCGGCACCCGGCCGCGGCGCGATCTCCATGCACCGCTCGCGGAAACGATCCGCAGCGGCCTCCCAGCCGACCTCCCGCGCGGATGCGACGAAGCTCGGGGTGAACACGATGCGGTGCATCACAACCGAGAGGAAGAGCTCCTCCACGTCGACCGGCGTCACGTAGTCGCGCCCGCTCAGGAGTGCCCATGCGCGCGCTGCGCGCTCGAGCGCGAGGCTCCCGCGGACGGATGCGCCGATCGCGACGCCTTCGGCTGCCCGCGTCGCGCGCACGAGCTGGATGACCCACCGCCGGATCACGGGGTCGATGTAGACCGCCTCGACTGCGGCGCGCAGCGCGTGCACCTCGGTCAGCGTCAGCACTGGACGAAGCGCGCGGAGCGGATGGACGCTCAGCTGCTGCTCGACGATTGCGACCTCGTGGTCCTCGGACGGGTAGCCGAGCGCCGTGCGCAGGAAGAAGCGGTCGAGCTGTGCCTCCGGCAGCGGGAACGTCCCCTCCTGCTCGATCGGGTTCTCGGTCGCGAGCACGAGGAAAGGCTCGGGCAGCGCGCGCGTGACGCCGTCGATGGTCACCTGCTGCTCGGCCATGGCCTCGAGCAGCGCGGACTGCGTCTTCGGCATCGCGCGGTTGATCTCGTCGACGAGGAGGACGTTCGCGAACACGGGCCCCGGCCGGAACTCGAAGTCCCGGTCGCGCTGGTTGAACACGGACAGCCCGGTGACGTCCGTCGGCTGGAGATCCGGCGTGCACTGGATCCGCTGGAATGCGGCGCCCTCGACGCTGCCTGCAATCGCGCGTGCGAGGACGGTCTTGGCCGTTCCGGGCACGTCCTCCAGGAGTACATGGCCACCGCAGACGAGGGCGGTCAGGACGAGCCTGATCTCCTCGGTCTTGCCGCGCACGACCGTCTCGACGTTCGCGAGCAGTCGCGACGCGGTCTCCGGGGCCGAGCTCACGGGTCCATCCGTCTCCATCAGTCCTCCTGGCAGTCGGTCGAGGTGAACAGTCGTGCAGTCTTCGCTCCAGCGATGGACGCGTAGGCGATCGGCTTCCCGGCGAGCGTTGCGACGGCGAGCTCTGCCTGCTTCGTCGCCCCGAGCGCCTGGAGCTGCGGGTACCCGAAGGGCTTCGCTGTCCGGAGCGTCGTCGGCTTCACGAAGTCCCCGCGAATGCGGAGGAGCACTCTGCGTGGCGCGTAGCAGTCGAACTCCGTCGCGAGCGGCGAGAACGCGCCTCCGCGCAGCCCCTTCGTCGTCAGCGGCAACTTTGTCTTCGTCGCCTTGCAGTGCAGGCGATTCACGTAGATCGAGCTCGAGCTGATGCCGCCGAGGAAGCCGTTCGTGAGGTTGGTGACGACGGTCGCGGACGGTATCCGGCGCTCGACCTGCGGCGGGACGGACCAGTAGGACTGCACCGTCGCCTGGTAGATGCCTCCGAGGTAGCCGGTCTCACAGGAGAACGTGCGGTCGACGACGCGCGACGCCTCCTCGCGTGCGTACGCCGGGGACAGGAGCATGAGGGCGATGCCGACGACGACGATCAGGGCGACGATCCGCTGCACTCGTCAGTCCTCCTCGCAGGCGCGCACGGTGAAGAGCCGTGCTCTTTCCGTTCCTGTGATCGACAGGTACGCGATCGCCTTCCCGGCTCGCGTGCCGATGGCGAGAGCCGCTTCCCGGACGGAGCCTTCGGCGATCAACTGCGGAAAGCCGAAGCGCCTCGAAGTCTGCGGCGTCACGGGGCGCTCGAACACCGCGCGCACCCGAAGCAGCACACGGCGTGGCGTCATGCAGGTCGACGTCGTCCCCAGGGGCGGGACGGCTCCGCCGCGCATCCCCGTCGTGCTCAACTTCAACGCTCCCTTCGTCGGGACGCAGCGCTCGCGATGAATCGACACGCCCGACGAGCTCATCCCGCCGAGAGGCGCCTCGTAGATGTTTCTCGTGACGCTCGAGTAGACGATCAGCTCCGACGAGCCCTGAGGCTTCGAGTACTGCGAGTGCACGTCGAGTTGGTACAGCCCGCCGACGAAGCCTGACTCGCAGAGGAACGTGCGATCGACGATGCGCGAAGCTTCCACGCGCGCGCCCGCAGGCGAGAGAAGTGTCGCTGCGACACCGACGATCGCGACGAGGACGATCGACGCCCTCATCAGTCGGCCGTGCATCCTCGTCCGGCGAAGAGCTTCGCCTTCCCGGACGCGTCGACCTCGGCGTACGCGAGTGGCTTGCCAGCCACTGTTCGCACGGCCAGCTTGGCCTCGAGAACGGGAGCGTGCACCGTGAGGAAGTCGTCACCCCGCTTGAGACGTCCCGTGGAGGCGAGCACGGCGCGGAAGCGCACGATGACCTGACGCGGCGCGGCGCATTCGTACGCGTCGCCGAGTGCCCCAGCCGCGCCACCCCGCATGCCCGCCGGCGTGAGCGGGATCGGAGCGGCGGAAGCGCGACATGCGTCGCGGCGAACGCCGATCGTTCCGAACGTCTTCACGTCGAAGGCCTCGAAGTCCTGGTCGACGGTCGTCGTCGCCGTCGGCTTGCCGGACGTCACCCACGCGAGCATGTTTCCGGTGTCCCCGCCGAAGTTTCCCGAGCGAAGGCCTGCGTACGGCGAGCTTGGCCCACTTTCCCTGCAGACGGGTGCCGGAATGCGCTCGTGCGTCGACGAGGTACAGGCCGCCGCGCGGAGAGATCGCGCAGCTGAACGTTCGGTCGAGAACGACGGCGTGGGGCTCGGCGCGAGCCGTCGATCCATCGAGTACCGCGGCGGCGAGACAGGACAGCGCCAGGACGGCTACGACGAGCCTGTTCATGCGCACCCCGTGGGTGTGAAGAGCCGGGCGGTGCCGGACTCGGCGACCTCGCCGTAGACGAGCGGCTTGCCGGTGAGCGTGGTCACGGCGATCTGACCGCGCACCACGCGGCCGTTTGCGGTGGAGAAGGAGCGGTCGCGTTCCAGCTCCGTCGGTTCGCGAAACACGCCGCGGATGCGGACGAGCATCGACTTGGGGACGACACACGTGTACTCGTCGCCGAGCTGGCTCGCGACGCCTCCTACGAGCCCTTTCCGCACGAACGCGACCTTGCTGCGGGTCGCCTTGCAGAGCCGGTTGTGGAACCCGATGCCACCCGAGGTCAGCGGAGGCGTCGGTGGCCAGCCGGCGGTCATGCCGGCGAGCGTCGGCCGGTAGTTCGGCTTCGACGGCACGGGCTGCCCCGCGGCGGCCACCGTGGTCTGCGCAAGCCACTCGAGGTTCTTGCCCTGACCGAACGCCGACTGGCCGCGCAGGAAGATCACCCGGGCCCCACCCTGGACGCCGGTGGTGCAGGCGAGTGTGCGATCGACGACGCGTACGGCTCCCGGCGTTGCGACTCCGCCGGTGGCAGCCGACGAGCCGAGGGCGGCGCCGGCGACGAGCGCGCTCGACATGAGAGCCACCCGCCTCACTCGCGAGTGCAGCCCTTCGCGGTGAACAGTCGCGCCTTACCCGAGTCCGACACGTCCGCGTATGCGAGGAGCCGGCCCGTGAGCGTCCTCACGGCGAGCTTCGCATCACGGGCCGGAGCGTTCGTCGCGAGGAAGAGTCGTGCACGATCGCGCAACGCCGAGGATCCCTCAACCGAGGCTCTGAATCGCACGAGCAGGCGACGGGGGGCAGCGCAGTCGAGTGCGACCACCACCGCGGTTGCAGCGCCGCCGCGAAGGCCGGACGGGCTGAGCGCGACCTTCGCCTTCGACGGCCGGCACATCGAGCTGTTCACGCCGATCGTCCCTCCCCCGAGAACCGGGAAGACCTCGCTGTCGGCGCCGACGGTGGTCGATGCCGACGGCGCACCGGCCGTGATCCAGGCGAGCGTGTTGCTGGGCGCGTTCGGAAGCCCTGTCAGCGGACCTGCCCAGCCCCCACTGCTCGCGCCGGCATACGGGAGCTTCGCCCACCCGGAGCCACTCCGAACTCCGGAGTGCGCGCGGCTTTTCAGCTCGTAGATGCCCCCGAGGATGCTCGTATTGCAGACGTACGTCCGATCGATGACGACGAGGGCTGCCGCGTTGTCGACTGCACGGGGGCCGGCCGGCGCGCTCGCCGACTGCTGCGAGCGGACGACGAGACCTTCGAGCTGGCGCTGTGCCTGGTCCAGCTCGCTCTTCGACGGGCGGGACGTGCCGAAGTACACGAAGACGTCGACGTTGTAGTCGCGAATGCTCGCCCGCAGCTGGTACTGGGCGAGCGGCTGATCGGGTCGCACCTGGGCTCCCCACTGCACCCACGGAATACCGTTGCGGAGCCGGAGCGGAAGCTCCACCTTCGGGTAGATCGGATTCGTCGGGATCGGAGCCAGGTGCGGCGTCGTCTCCGGCGTCATCGTCGCCACCAGCACGATGCCGCGCGGAGGCAAGCTCAGCAGCGTCGAATACGGAAGGCCGGACGGCTCGACAAGGCCGTGGACGACGTCGTCGGCCGCGAACGGGACGTTGGCGGCGACCGCGGCGGTCTGCTGCCCCGGAACTGCAGGTGGCGGCGACTGCAGCGCGAACCATCCTTGCTCCGGGACGAAGCCGATGACGGCGGGCTCGCGCGCAGCCGTTCCGGTCGGAGCGTTGAGCGAGCCGGCGGTGACCCCCAGCGCGACCGCCGCGGCGAGCATCGCGCCGACGAGCACGAGGACGCGCGTACGCCGGCGGCGCCCACGGACCGTGGCCACCGACCGTCCGCGCGCGCGCTGGGTCGCGTCCTCGCCCGGTTCGGGCAAGGCCTCGCGTGCGTCGCGGAGCATGCGTTCGAGATCAGACGACACGCTGTTGCTCCAGTACGCCGCGCAGTTCCTCTTTCGCGCGCGCAAGCCGCGACGCCACGGTTCCGATCGGGAGGCCGAGCACGCCGGCGATCTCCTCGAGCGGCAAGTCGAGCCAATAGTGGAGCACCACGACGACACGCTTGGCCGCGCCGAGCTCTGCGACCGCGTCTGCGACCGCCCAGCGGCGGAGGTCGTCCTCGGCCGACTCGCCGAGCGCCCATGTGTGGAAGGTGCTCTCCTCGTCGTGGACGACCTCCAGCCGCCGACTCCGACGGAGGGAATCGACTGCTGCGTTGATCGCGATCCGCTTGAGCCAGGGAGCGAACGGCTGTGTCTCGTCGAAGCGATCGAGCGCCGCGAACGCCTTCGCGAACGCCTCTTGCCCAGCGTCGTCGGCAAGGCCGCGATCGGCGGTGACCGCGTATGCCGCGCGCCAGGCGAGCGTCCAGTAGCGATCGAAGAGCGCTCCCGCAGCCTCGGTCGAGCCTTCGCGGGCGAGCACGACGAGTTCGGTGTCGGGGCGGCGACGCACTCTGCCTCTAGTACGTCCGGGACCGGCCGAAGTTATCCATCCGCATGCGCAAGACCAAGATTCGCGGATTCGCGAATCTCGGTCGCGCGAGATCCCTGAAGGCGGCCGCTTCGCGGCCTTGTCGCCATGGCCACTCAGCCGTCCAGGTCGCTATGCGAGGCGCTTGTAGAGCCGGTCGATGAGCTCGGGCATCGTCTCGAGCTTGTCCGTGATGACGCGAATGCGGTACTCGCGGAAGTGTTCGGCTTCCACGTCCAGGGAGTCCGCGATCCGCGCAATGACGTCGTTCGACGGCACCGGCCGGTTGCCGTGGACGATGTGGTTGAGATAGCCGGCGGAGAGATCGGCCTTCGCGGCGAGCCCGCGGTACGTCGTCCCCGTCTCCTCCATCAGCCGCTCGATCGTGGGGCCGAAGGGATCGTCGCTGTATCTCCGCCGTCGCGCCATCAGGACTGCGTGACCCATTTCAGCACGTCTGACGTCGGTACGCGGTCTTCCGCCGAGCCGTCGCGACGGCGAACGTCGACCGAACCGTCCTCGAGCGACTTCTTCCCGACGATGACCCGAACAGGGCAGCCGATGAGATCCGCGTCCGCGAACTTCTCGCCCGGGCGCTCGTCGCGGTCGTCGAAGAGCACCTGGAGCCCGGCCTCGTCGAGCGTCGCCGTCACGGTCTCGGCCAGCGCCAGCACGTCCGCCGACCCGCCGTGGAGCGCCAGCACGTGGAGGTCGTACGGCGCGATCGACGCGGGCCAGAGGATCCCGTTCTCGTCGTGATGCTGCTCGACCGCAGCAGCCATCACTCGTCCCGGCCCGATGCCGTAGCTGCCACCGATCAGCGGCTTCTCCGTTCCGTCCTCGTCGAGGAACGTCGCCTCGAGCGGTTCCGAGTAGCGCGTGCCGAACTTGAAGATGTGCCCGACCTCGATCGCCGTCTGAAAGCGGAGCGCGCCGCCGCACTCGGGGCACGTGTCGCCCTGGACAGGCTCGCGGATGTCTGCGAACCGCGGCTCGAAGTCACGGCCTGCCTCGACGCCCAGCAGATGCCAGCCGTCGCGGTTCGCACCCGCGACAAACTGGCCGTCGCGGAGGGCTTCGTCAGCGACGACCTCGATCTCGACGCCAATCGGGCCTAGGGAACCGCCGCCAGCTCCGAACGCTGCCCGGATCTCCTCCTCGGTGGCAGGACGAAAGTCGCTGCCGAGCACGCCCAGCATCTTCGACTCGGACAGGCGGTCGTCGCCTCGGACGAGCCCGAGGACGAGCGTGCCGTCGGGCTTGACGACCGGCATCGCCTTCGAGGTCGCCGAGCTGTCGATGGCGAGGAACTCCGCCAGCGCCTCGATCGTGGTGATGCCGGGCGTCTCGACCTTCTCGGGCGCCTCGCGGCGCTCCGGCATGACCGCCGGCCGCGGGATGGCGCGCGCAATCTCGAGATCCGCCGCATAGTCGCCGTTCTCGCACGTCACGAGCGTGTTCTCACCCGACCCAGAGGGCGCGAGGAAGTCCGTCGACTCCTTGCCGCCCATCACCCCGGACTCCGCGGCGACAGCCGAGTACTCGAGCCCGCACCGCCGGAAGGTGCGGTGGTATGCCTCCTCCTGCTTGCGGAAGCTCTCGTCGAGGCCGGCGTCGTCGCGGTCGAACGAATAGGCGTCCTTCATGATGAACTCACGGACCCGCAGGAGCCCGGCTCGTGGCCGCGGCTCGTCGCGATTCTTGATCGAGAAGTGGTAGAGCATCTGTGGCAGCCGCCGGTAGCTCTGGATCTCGCGCGCGTGGAACGTCACGGTCTCCTCATGCGTAAACGGGAGGATGAACCTGCGCCCTGTGCGGTCCTCGAGATGGAACACCTCGGGAATCGAGATGCGGCCGGTCGCCTCCCACAGCTCCCGGGGTGTGAGAACGGGCATGAGCATCTCCTGCCCGCCGATGGCATCCTGTTCCTCGCGGATCACCTGGACGACCTTCTCGTGCACGCGCCAGCCGAGCGGGAGGAAGGTCCACACTCCCGCGCTCACCTGCCTGATGTAGCCCCCGCGGACGAGCAGCTTGTGCGAGACCGCCTCGGCGTCGGCAGGAGCCTCGCGCAGGGTCGGGATGAAGAGCTGTGACTGCCTGGCGATCATGAAGCGACAAGGCTACTCGGCAAGGCAATGCCCCGCGGCCGCGAAGCGGACGCCTTCAGGGATCTTCGCGCGACCGAAACCTGCACTCGCAGGTTTCGGTCTTGCGCACCGAATCAGTCGAGTGGGATGAGGCTGGCTTCGGCCATGGCAAGCGCGGCCGGCTTCGCCATCTTGAGCCGCTTCGGGCGCTTCATCCCCTCCGCGAGCCAGCGGTCGATCTCGACGAAGAGCTCGTCGATCAGCGTCTCCGACGGAACCTTCTTGAGCACGCGGCCGTGTGCGTAGATGAACCCGACGTCGCGCCCGCCTGCGATGCCGAAGTCGGCGTCGCCCGCCTCCCCCGGTCCGTTCACCGCGCACCCCATGACGGCGACCTCGAAGGCCTCCGGGTACGTGCGCAGCCGATCCTCGACCACGCGCGCGAGACTCTCGACGCCGACGTTGTCGCGCCCGCAGGACGGACACGCGATCATCACCGGTCCGCGTTCGCGCAGACCGAGTGCCTTGAGGATCTCCCACGCCACCTCGATCTCCTTGACGGGGTCGGCGGTGAGGGAGACGCGCATCGTGTCGCCGATTCCGTCCGCGAGGAGCGAGCCGATGCCGACCGAGCTCTTGATCGCCCCTGCGAACTCCGTGCCCGCCTCGGTGACGCCGAGGTGCAGCGGGTACGGGACCTTCGCCGAGAGCATCCGGTACGCGCGGATCATCGTCGGTACGTGCGTCGCCTTGACCGAGATCTTGAAGTCGCGGTACTCGAGTCGCTCGAGGAGCTCGACCTCCTCGAGGGCAGCGGCGACCAACGCCTCTGCCTGATCCTGCTGCGCGAGCGCATGGAGATGCTTCGGGAGCGAGCCGGAGTTCGCGCCGATGCGCATCGGGATCCCCGCCTTCTTCGCCGCGCGCACGACCAGCTCGACCTTGTCCGGGCCACCGATGTTCCCGGGGTTGATGCGCACCGCGGCCACACCTGCCTCGATCGCCTTCAGCGCGAGCGATGCGTTGAAGTGGATGTCCGCGATGACGGGAAGTCGGCGAGAGGCGGACGATGAGCGGCAGGGCGGCAGCGTCCTCGTTCTTCGGCACGGCGACCCGGACGACTTCGCAGCCCGCCGATGCGAGCGCGGCGATCTGCGCCGTCGTCGCGGAGACGTCGTGCGTCTTCGTCAGCGTCATCGACTGCACGACGACGGGCGCGCCGCCGCCGATGAGCACGTCACCGACGCGGATCTGGACTTCGCTCGCCACGCCTAGAGCGTAGCCCGGAGCGTCGCTACGAGAGCTTCCCGATGTCGTTCGAGAGCCCGACGAAGAACAGGAGCAGCACCACGGCGAGCCCGACGACGGAGACGCGCTCGTAGATCTCGCGCTTCAGGAACTTCCCGCGCGCTCCCTCGATGAGCGTGAACAGGATGTGCCCGCCGTCCAGAGGGAGCAGCGGGAGCAGGTTCAGCAGCGCGAGCGAGAGTGAGATGAGCCCGAGCACCCAGAGGTAGCTGTCGGCGCCGCGCTCGACGGCATCCGACGATGCCTGGGTGATTCCGATCGGGCTCGAGACCTCGTCCCTGCCGTCTCCCGTCAGAAGGCGCCCGAGCGACTTCACGATCTCCTTCGCGACGAGGCCGGTTATCTCTACGGCCTCCCGGACTGCCGGGAAGAAGCCGAGGCCGGTGCCTTCGAGTCCGAAGCCGAGCCGGTAGCGCTCGTCGACGAGCTGCCCTGCCACCGGTCCGAGTTGGAGCTCTTCGCCAGAGCGCACGACCGTCAGCGTGAGCTCGTTGCCGCCTGACTCGCCGATCGTGTCCGCGATCTCGTCGGCCTGCACGGGCTGCCCGTTGATCGCGATGATCCGGTCTCCGGCCTCGAGCCCGATCGCCTGCGCGGGCGATTCGACTCCCGCCTGGATCTCCGGCGCAACGGTGCCGACAACTCGTGTCGCTGCGCCCGCGACGGTCATGAACAGAAACGTGAAGATCGCGATCGTCAGCGCGATGTTCGCGGCGGGGCCGGCGGCGATCGCGACCAGGCGCCGCCACGTCGCTGCCTTCCAGTACGCGTCCGGTCCGAGCCCGTCGCGGAGCTCCGTGAGGCCCTTCTCGGCCGACGCCAGGGCGGGAGGAGAGACAGCCGCCACGCGTAGCGCGTCCTCGAGATCGGCGAGCGCGGAGAGACCGGCCTCGAGGTCGTCTCCGTCGAGCTCCTGCTTGACTCGATCGACGGGGCCGGCGAGCGTCGGTGCGTCCTCCACCGCTCGTGAGAACCGTCGCTCGGCATCGTGCGGGATCGGGCGGTGCATGCCGGGTATCGACACGAAGCCGCCCAGTGGTATCGCACCGATGCCGTACTCGATGCCCCTGCGCGTCGTCTTCGCGATCGCCGGCGGGAACCCGACGTAGAAGCGCCGAGGGCGTAGACCGACAGCGAGCGAGGCGAAGAAGTGTCCCGCCTCGTGGACGAGGATGAGCAGCGCCAGGCCGAGGATCGAGATGAAGATGCTCACGGACGGATTCTCCGTCCGTGAGCGTGGAGGGGTGTGGGGAACCGGGAGGTTCCCCACGCTCTCAGGAAGAAGGGGGCACGCGGGGGAAACATGGTTTCCTCCGCGAACGCGAGCCGTAGGTGAGCGTTGCTCAAACTGGGGCCAACCTTCGCTCTGTGAGACGCCTTGCCTGCTCGTCGGCGTCGACGAGCTCTGCGAGATCGCCAGCGGGCGCGCCGTCGACCTCGTCCAGCGCATCGTGCACGAGCCCCGCGATCTCGAGAAACCCGACACGGCCGTCGAGAAACGCCGCTACCGCGACCTCGTTCGCAGCATTGAACGCGCACGGGTACGTCCCGCCGCGCTCACCGGACGCGCGGGCCAGCGCCAGCAGCGGAAAACGCTCGAGGTCCGGCGGCTCGAACTCGAGCCGAAGACCGGCCGAGAAATCGAGCCCCGGCACCGACGTCGTCCTGCGCTCCGGGTGCGTGAGCGCGAACGAGATCGGAACGCGCATGTCCGGATACCCGAGGTGCGCGAGCGCTGCGCCGTCCCGGAACCGGACGAGCGCGTGGACGACGGACGTCGGATGCACGACGACCTCGATCGTCTCGTACGGAAGGTCGAAGAGGTAGTGCGCCTCGATGAGCTCGAGGCCCTTGTTCGCGAGCGTCGCGGAGTCGACGGTGATCTTGGGGCCCATGGACCAGGTCGGATGCGCGAGAGCCTCCTCCACGGTCACTGATTCGAGCTCCTCGACCGATCGGTTCCTGAACGGACCGCCGGAGGCGGTGAGGACGACCGAGTCGATGGTCTCCGGAGGGCGTCCCTCGAGGCACTGGAAGAGGGCCGAATGCTCGCTGTCGACGGGCAGGAGCAACCCTCCTCCCCGCTTCCAGGCAGCGACTGCGAGGGCGCCGGCGGCGACGAGGCTCTCCTTGTTCGCAAGCGCGAGCGTGACTCCCCGCTCGAGCGCCCAGAGCGTCGCGCCGACTCCCGCGAACCCGACCACCGCATTCAGCACGAGGTCGGGCTCGGCGGCGTCGAGTAGCGCGGTGAGATCGCCGCCGACCTGCACGTGCTCGACTCCCAACTGCGACGCGACGTCGTCGAGCGGCTGCGAGCCCGACGCGAGGGCGCAGACCGTGAGCTCGGGATTCGCCGCGATCACCTCGAGCGCCTGCCGCCCGATGGATCCCGTGGCCCCGAGCAGGGCGACTCGTCTCGCGCGCACGAGCGAAGGCTAACCGCGGATGTGTTCAGGCACGGCTACGCCGCCCCGAAGGCGAGGATCGTGAAGTAGGCAGCCGGGCCAGCCCACAGGAGCGAATCGAGGCGGTCGAGCACACCCCCGTGGCCGCCCAGCACCCGTCCCGAGTCCTTGGCCTCGAGATCCCGCTTCACCGCGGACTCGAAGAGGTCTCCCAGCACCGCCGCGAGCGCGATGACGAGGCCGAGGAAGAGCGACTCGGGGATCGTGAGGAAGTCCTCGCGGTCGCGGTAAAGGATCACGAACGCCATCGCAACGGCAGCGAGGACGCCGCCGACGAAGCCCTCCCACGACTTCTTCGGCGAGATCGCCGGCGCCATTGCGTGACGGCCGAACGTGCGCCCGACGAAGAACGCCCCCGTGTCGGCTGCGAACACCGTGAAGAGCACCGCCATCACAGCCCAGAAGCCGAACTCGGGGATGTCGCGGACGAGGAGCAGGCAGCCGATCCCCGCTCCCACCCATGCGACGCCGAGCAGCGTGACGCCGAACGACGTCGTCGCGGACTGCCTCACTCCTCCGAGGCCGTAGACGACGAACGCGAGCACGAAGGTCGCGAGCAGCCCGCCGAGCATCCACTGGATCCCGCCGAGCTGAAGCCCGAGAAGCGTCGTGACGAAGCCGAGATAGCCCCCGAGCACGAGCGGCCGAAGCTCGCGCGCCATCACGTACAGCTCGTGGAGCGCGAACAGGCCACCGACGAGCGCGAGCCCGAACAGCCACCAGCCACCGAGATAGACGAGTCCGATGACGAGCGGCAGAAGGATCGCCGCCACCAGGAGACGCGAAAGCAAGGGGCTCATCGCGCTCCGAACCGGCGCCCGCGGCTCGCGTACTCGTCGACGGCCGCGCGGAGCCGTTCCTCGCCGAAGTCGGGCCAGAGGGTGTCGTCGAACACGAGCTCGGCATAGGCCGACTGCCAGAGGAGGAAGTTCGAGATCCGCTTCTCGCCGGACGTCCGGATCACGAGGTCGGGATCGGGGAGCTCGGGTGCATAGAGCCGAGCGACGATGGCCTCTTCGGACACGTCCTGGGGTCTGGTCCCTTCCTCGAGAATGCGGCGCATTGCTTCCACAAGCTCGGCGCGACCGCCGTAGTCGAACGCGATCCAGAGCTGAAGGGTGTCGAGGTGTGCCGTCTCCGCCTCGAGGCGGGCCATCTTCTCCTGCAGCGCGACCGGGATGCGATCACGGCGGCCGAAGAATCGCGTCCGCACGCCTTGCTTCGCGAGGTCTGGCAGCTCGCGGTCGATCGTCTCGTCCATGAGCTCGATGATCGACTCGACCTCGTCGGGTGGACGCGCCCAGTTCTCCGTCGAGAACGCGTACACGGCGAGCGACGCGATCTCGAGGTCGACGGCCGCCTCGACCGTCCGGCGCAAGGCCCGCGCACCCTCGCGATGGCCCTCTTCGACCGGGAGACCACGAGCCGACGCCCAGCGCCCGTTTCCGTCCATGATGATCGCGACGCTTCGCACTGCCGCTCCCGCCTCGTCCGGCAGCGTCAGACCTCCATGATCTCGGCCTCTTTCACCTTCAAGAGGTCGTCGATCGACTTCGTGTGCTCGTCGGTGATCTTCTGCACCTGCTGCTCGGCCCGGCGCTCCTCGTCGTCACCGACGTCGCCGTTCACGACGAGCTCCTTCAGGTGCTGCATGATGTCGCGCCGCACGTTGCGGATTGCGATCTTGCCGTCCTCCGCGACGCGCCGCACGACCTTCACGAGATCCTTGCGTCGCTCCTCCGTGAGGGCGGGAATCGGGAGCCGCACGATCTTGCCGTCGTTCGACGGAGTGAGACCGAGGTCGGACTCCTGCACCGCACGCTCGATGTTCTTGATCGAGCCCGGATCGAACGGCTGTACGACCAGAAGGCGCGCCTCGGGTGCCGAGATCGACGCGAGGCTCTTCAGCGGCGTCGGCGTGCCGTAGTAGTCGATCGTGATCCGGTCGAGGAGCGCCGGGGACGCACGGCCCGTGCGGATCGAGTTGAACTCGTGATGCGTCGCCTCGATCGACTTGTCCATGCGCCTCTTCGCGTCCGCGAGGAAGTCCTCGATCGCAGCCATGCGCCCTCCTTCAGGGAGTCCGGATGATCGTGCCGACGCGCTCGCCCGCCGCGACGCGCCGGATGTTGCCCTGTGCCAGCTCGAAGACGTGGATCGGGAGGCGGTTGTCCATGCAGAGCGACAGCGCGGTTGTGTCCATCACCTTCAGGCCGCGCTCGATCGCCTCGAGATGGGTGAGCTCGGGAATGAACTGCGCGTTCGGATCCTCGTTCGGGTCGCCGTCATAGACACCCTGCACCTTGTTCTTGGCCATGAGGATCGCCTCGGCGCCGATCTCGAGTGCGCGGAGAGCTGCGGCCGTGTCGGTGGTGAAGAACGGGTTCCCCGTCCCTGCCGCGAAGATGACGACGCGCTCCTTCT
Source organism: uncultured Gaiellaceae bacterium (assembly GCA_963820635.1). Taxonomy (GTDB): domain Bacteria; phylum Actinomycetota; class Thermoleophilia; order Gaiellales; family Gaiellaceae; genus GMQP-bins7. Next base: position 275,762 of record CAWGAN010000003.1, read on the forward strand.
CGAGATGGCGAATCGCACGGCGCCGGATGTACGGCTCCGCGACCTCCGAGACTGCGATCGCCGACTGGACGCGCGTGTTCACACCGAGACGCTCGAGGGCGTCCTGGAGCGACAGCGCATTGAGCAGCGTCGCCAGCATCCCGGCGTAGTCGGCCGTCGCGCGGTCCATTCCTTCCGCCGCCGCGGCCATCCCTCGGTAGATGTTCCCGGCGCCGACCACGACCGCGAGCTCCGTCCCGGCGTCGTGGACGGCGACGATCTCCTCCGAGATCGCGGTGACGGTTGCCGGATCGATGCCGTACTCGCGACCTCCGAGCAGCGCCTCGCCGGACAGCTTCAGCAGCGCCCGGCGAAACCGGGTGCCGCTCCCGCCGGCCGCGGCTTCTGCAACCTCGTCGGTCGACGTGGTCACGATCCGGCGACGGAGATGCGGGCGAACCTGACGACCGCTGCGCCGGCGTCGCTCATCGCCTGCCCGACGGTCTTCGACGGCTCGTGGATCCACGCCTGCTCGACGAGCGCACCGCCCGGAACCGCTGCGAAGAACCGCTTGTTGAGCATGCCGTCGACGATCTTCTCACGCGCGGCCTCCGGCTTCGACTGCACCTCGTCCGTGTTGGTGTAGATCGAGCGCTCCGCCGAGACGACCTCAGCGGGAACGTCGTCCCGCGTCGTCCACTCGGGAGCGGCGAACGAGATGTGCATCGCAAGCTGGCGGGCGAGCTCCTCGGAGCCGCCCTGGAGCTCGACGAGCACCCCGATCTTGTTCGCCGGCGGGTGCGCGTACGCCGCGACAACGTTTCCGTCGGGTGCCTCGAAGCGCTCGGCTCCGACCACGACGATGTTTTCGCCGAGCTTCGCGATGAGCTCGATGCGCTCGTCCTCGAACGACTCGACCGCATCCGGGCCGTCCGCATGCACGGCGCGAAGCACCTTGATCGCGAAGTCCTGGAACTCGTCGCTCTTCGACACGGGTTCCGTCTCGCAGCCGACGCCGACGAGTGAGCCGACGCCGCCATCGACGATGTAGCCGGCCAGTCCTTCCGTCGTCTCGCGCCCCGCGCGCTTGCCCGCCGATGCCATGCCGCGCTCGCGCAGGAGCGTGCGGGCGGCGTCGAAATCGCCGCTCGTCTCTTCGAGGGCGCGCTTGCAGTCCATCATCCCCGCGCCCGTCGCGTCGCGAAGCTCCTTCACCTGAGAAGCGTTGATCGTCGTGCTCATTCGGTGTCCCCTCCCTCTGCAACCGCGACCGGCTCGGGCGCGGCCTCGGTCTCGGTCTCGGTCTCGGTCGCTGCCGCGGGCTCGTCCGGAGCCTCTTCGACCGCCGGCTCGGCGGGCGCGGGCGCGCTCATCTCGGTCGTCGTGACCTTCGTCCGACCGGCGGCGATGCCGTCGGCGATGACGCGGGCGATCAGGTCGCACGAGCGAATCGCGTCGTCGTTGCCCGGGATCACGTACTCCGCCTCGTCGGGATCGGCATTCGTGTCCACGAGGCCGATCACGGGGACGCCGAGGCGGTGCGTCTCGCGCACGGCGAGCAGCTCCTTCTTCATGTCGAGGACGAACACGGCATCCGGCTGGCGCTTCATGTCTGCGACGCCGCCGAGGTTCGACTCGAGCTTCTCGAGGTCGCCCTCCATGCCGATGCGCTCCTTCGACGGCAGCAGCGCGAGCTGACCGTCGGCCTTGAGGCGGCGCAGGTCGTGCAGGTAGGCGATCCGATCGGAGATCGTGCGCCAGTTCGTGAGCAGGCCACCCAGCCAGCGGTTCGAGACGTACGGCATCCCCACGCGCGAGGCGTGCTCCGTGACGGCGTTCTGAGCCTGCTTCTTGGTGCCGACGAAGAGAATCGTCCCGTTGCGCTCCGCGATGTTGCGCGCGAACTCGTGTGCCTCCACGAGGAGCTCCTGGGTCTTCGTGAGATCGATGAGATAGATACCGCCGCGCTCGCCGAAGATGTAGCGGCGCATCTTGGGATTCCAGCGACGCGTCTGGTGGCCGAAGTGGACGCCGGCCTCCAGCAGCTCTCGCATCGTGACGACTGACACGCGATCAGCCCCTTTCAGGATTGGTTGATGGTGATCCACCGACGGGCCGGGCGGAACCGCGCACAGAGCGACGGCACCCCCACCACGGCTGGTCGCCGGGTCGAAGGGACGAGAAACCGTCGCGCAGTCTACCTGGCGACGAGGCGAGCTTGTAACAGTTTGTTACTTGACCGCGCGTGCTCGCTCGAGCGCGGCCGCGAGATCGTCCGGAAGTGGCGACTCGACCTCGACCCTCGCCCTCGTGACGGGATGCACGAATCCGAGCCGGTTCGCGTGCAGGAACTGCCGCTCCAGGCCGAGATCTCCCTTCACGCCATACGACGGATCACCGGACACAGGGAGGTCGATCGCCGCGAGGTGCACGCGGATCTGGTGCGTTCTGCCGGTCTCGAGCTTCACGTCCAGCAGGGTGTGCTCGGGCAGCGTCTCGCTCACCTCGAACCAGGTGACCGCCTCGCGAGGCTCCTCCGTGTCGAGCGAGCGCTTCGTCGGATCTCGCCGATCACGGCCGATCGGAGCGTCGATCCGTCCCGTACGCGAGCGCGGGCGACCCTTGACGAGTCCCAGGTAGCGGCGTTCGACCTCCCGGGTACGGATCGCCTCCTTCAACGCGTCGAAAGCGACCACCGAGCGCGCCACGACCAGGAGGCCCGAGGTGTCGCGATCCAGTCGCTGCACGATTCCCGGACGATCGGGATCGTCGCCGCCGGCGGCTCCGAGCGTCACGAGCTGCCCCGCAAGCGTTCCCGTGGCGGAGCCCGCGCCGGGGTGCATCGTCATGCCCGCCGGCTTGTCCACGACGACGAGGTGCTCGTCCTCGAAGGCGATCCCGACGGTCACCGGCTCCGACGAGAGCCCGGGTGCGGCGTCCGGGAGCTCGACGACGACGATCGAACCGGGCTCGAGGCGGTGGCTCTTCTGCCGCGCGGCGCCATCGACCGTCACCGCCCCGTCGGCGAGGAGCCGCTCCGCGACCGACCGCACCCCTATCTCCGGCCGGGACGCCAGAGCACGGTCGAGCCGCGACCCTGCGTCGTCGTCAGCGACCGCGAAGCGAACCGTCGCCACCGCGTGCTCCGTGCATCCGGTGCGAGCGATCGCCGAGGACGAGCGTCCCGAACAGGATTGCGACGCCGACGACGATGAACGTGTCCGCCAGGTTGAAGGCCGGCCACGCGACGAAGTCGAGGAAGTCGGTCACGTGTCCGAGCCGCACGCGGTCGATCAGGTTCGCGATGCTCCCGCCGAGGACCAGGCCGAGCGCGACGGGAAGGACGGGGTGGCGTCGTCCCGATCGCGCGAAGAACACGAGCATTGCGCAGACGGCGATCGCAGTCACGGCGATGACGATCGACGTGCGGCTTCCGAAGAGCCCGAACGCGATGCCCGAGTTCTGCACGTGATGGATCGAGAACGGGCCGAGGATGTCGACGCTCTCGCCCAGTGCGAGCGTTCGCCCGACGACCTGCTTCGTGAGCTGGTCGGCGACGACGGCTGCGCCGGCGACGAGGGCGAGGACGACCCACTGGGACAGGCCGGCTCCGAGCGACCGCTCGGCGGACGAGACCGGCTGGAGCGCGTTCGCGGTTGAGCCGATGCGGACGTCGACGGCCGGAGCCTCGGTCGTCGCGGGCTCGCTCATCTATGCCCCACTCTCGAGCGCGCGCTTGTCGTCGATGCAGAGGGTCGCGTACGGAACGGCCTCGAGCCGCTCCGGCGCGATCGGATTGCCACAGTTCGCACACCGGCCGTACGTGCCGTCGTCGATACGAGCGAGAGCCGCCCCGATCTCCGCGAGCAGGTGATCGGCGTTCTCCTCCAGCCCCTCGTCGAGCTCGCGCATGTACGTCTCGGTCGCGCTGTCGGCGATGTGGTCGCCCGAGCCGATCGCGAGGTCTCCCGTCTCCTCGAGCAGTGAGCCCTCGTGGTGGACGGCGTCGCGCGCATGCTGCAGACGCGTGCGCTCGCTCTCGAGCAGCTCGCGGAAGTGAGCGTAGTCCGGGCCGCCGGTCACGGCCCAAGGATAACCGTGGGGATCCGCGCGTAGGACTGACACGGCGACCGCGACCGCGAAGCGGGCGCCTTCAGGGATGTTCGCGCGAGCGGAAACTCCGCGTGAGCGGATTTCCGATCTGCGTAGTCAGCTCAGCCGGCGACCTTGCGGATACCGCTGTCGGTGACCTCGCCGACCGGTGTCGGGCGGGTCACGGACGTCTGGGCATCCTCCACGGCGACCTCCTTGTCGCCCGGCCACTCGCCGAGCGATTCGAAGGCGGCGCGGAGCTGCGCCCGGATCTTCACGATGTCCTCCTCGAGGCGTCGCTTCTCCGCGGCCGACTCACGCGTCACGCGCCGCGACTCGGCGTGCGCCTCCTGGACGATGAGATCGGACTCGCGCCGCGCCTGCTCCTTCATGTCCTGCGCGGCCCGCTCGGCAGAGACGAGCGTCGAACGGAGGAGTGCCTCGAGCTCGCGATGCTTCGCAGCCTCGCCCTCGAGCTCCTCGAGGCGGTCCGAGAGATCCGCGCGCTCGCGCCAGACCTCCTCGAAGCTGTCCACGATGTCCTCGAGCAGCTGATCGATGGGACCGCGCCGATACCCGCGGAGCCAGGCGCGCTTCATATCGACGTGTCTGATTTCGACTGGAGTGAGCGGCATGTGACCTCCTACAGGACTGCCCCGATCAGGGCGTTGAGGGCTCGAGCCGCAACGAGCAGGACGACGACGGCCACGATCGGCGAGAGATCGAGTGGCCCGAGGGTCGGTATCCGGCCTCGGAAGAGGCGCAGGTACGGGCTGACGACTTCGTCCAGGAATCGTCGCAGAGTTGAGACGACATTGGAATACGGCAGCTGAATCCACGACAGCAGCACGTACGCGAAGATGAACAGGATGTAGATCGAGACGAACACGGTCACGAAGCTCTGCAGCGACGTTGCCGCGTCCGCGAGGAGGCCGAAGGAGGCATGAGCGCCCATCGGACGCGTGTTCGCCGCGAACAACACCGTTCCTACGCGTGAGTGAGCCCCGAACCGCCGAGCGCTCCAGGTCCCGATGCGACGCGGCCGCGAAGCGGACGCTTTAGCGGATCTACGCGATCGGGAACTCCGCGCTAGCGGATTCCCGATCTGCGAGCAAACCTACGCCTGGTTGTAGAAGCCGCCGCGCTCGATTGCGCGGGCGCGCTCCTCGGCGGAGAGCTCGACGTCGCGCGGCGTGAGGAGGAAGACCTTGTCGGCGACGCGCTGCATGCTCCCGTCGAGCGCGTACGTGAGGCCGCTCGCGAAGTCGATGAGGCGCTTCGAGAGCTCCGTGTCGGCGCTCTGGAGGTTCAGGATCACCGGGATCTGCGCCTTGAAGCGATCGGCGATCTGCTTCGCGTCGTTGAACGCCCGCGGAGCGACGAGGTGCACCTTCGCCGGCGCTGGAGCGGAGACGCTGCGCAGCCTGGACGAGCGGTCGCGCCTCGGTGGCGGTGCGGCGGACTCCTCCGACGGCCACTCCTCCTCGTCGTCGGTGCTCGGAAGCCGACGCACGTTCTGTCGATCGCGTCGCCGGTAGCTGTCCTCGAGCTCCCGCTCGTTCGTCTGCATGCCGTCGTCGTCCCACTCCTCGTCCTCGGCGATACCGAAGTAGACGAGCGTGCGGCTCCACAGATCGCTGAACCCCATGACCGCGGGATACTAGCTCCGGTCGGGTGCGAAGATCGTCGCGCCGACTCGCACGAGGGTCGCCCCTTCCTCCGCTGCGACGCGGTAGTCCTGCGACGTTCCCATGCTCAGATCCGGAAGACCGTGCACTTCGGCGAGCTCGCGGAGGGACTGGAAGGACGGCCGCGACGCTTCGGGATCGCCGGCGAGCGGCGGCATCGTCATCAGGCCACGGATCAGCGGGTAGCGCTCGAGAAACGCGCCCACCTCCTCCGGGGCCACGCCGGACTTCGACTCCTCGCCGCCGAGATTGACCTCGAGCAGAGCCGGAATCTCGACACGACGTGCCGCGGAGTCCGACCCGACCGAGTGGACGAGCTCGCACAGCCGGTTGACGACCTTGACCTTGTTCGACTGCAGGTGCCCGATGAAGTGCCAGCGGAACGCATCGCCGTAGAGCGCGTGCTTCTCCTCGAGGTCCTGCGCGCGGTTCTCGCCGACGACTTCCACGCCGGCCTCGGCCAGCGCTCCCATCTCGACTGCGGAGACGTACTTCGTTGCCACCACGACCGTGACGGCCGGGCCGACCTCCTTGCAGACGCGGGCGTAGCGCTCGGCGATCTCGCGCGGGCTCGCGATCGTCACGCGGGCACGCTCGCGGCGACGAGCTCTCGCGCCGCAGCGAGCTCCGCCTCGCGACCGTCGAGCTCGCCGTTGAGCTTGCGCCTACGGATCTCGCCGAGGATCTCGCCGATCTGGGGCGACTCGGGAAGCCCGAGCTCGATGAGATCCCCTCCGCTGATCTCGAGGCGGACGTCTCGAAGCCGGTCGAAATACTCCCGAAGCTCCGGTCGATCCTCGATCGCGAGCGCCAGGAGCGGCGCGTCGGGTGCGAACGGGTCGGCGAGTGCGACGACCTGTGCCGCCGTGAGAGACTCCGAACGGAGGCGCTCGACGATCCGAGGTGCGACGGTCACGGCGCCGACGATCCGCTCGGCGTCGCGTCGCCGCAGTGTCAGCCGATCGAGCCAGTCGTAGGCCTCGTCGGGGGGCATCTCACGCGCGAGGGCGGCAAGTCCGATGTGCCAGCGCGGCAGGTCGACACCGAGCTCGTCTCGGAGCGCCGACGCGCGCGCGAAGAGTGCGGCCGCCTCGTCGTCGCCACGGAGGTGGGGATGGATCGCGCGGTCGGCGCCGAGCTCGCCGAGTCGGCGGATGCCGGCGGCGGCACCCGGCTCCTCGAGGAGCATCACGAGCTCGTCGCGCAGCCGCGACGACGAGAGATCGCCCACGAGACCCATCTCGATGCAACCGCGGAGAAGCCTCGCGGTGTGGTCCTCGAAGCGAAACCCATGGCGCGCCTCGTACCGGACACCGCGGAAGATCCGCGTCGGGTCGTCGATGAACGAGAGGTTGTGAAGGACGCGCAGCACGCGTGCGTCGAGATCCGCCCGGCCGCCATACGGATCGACGAGGCGTCCGAAGTCGTCGATGCCGAGGGAGGCCGCCATGGCGTTGATCGTGAAGTCGCGTCGGAAGAGATCCTCGCGCAGACCGGCGCGCTCGACCATGGGCAGCGCTCCCGGGGCGTCGTAGAACTCGGTGCGCGTCGTGACGACGTCGATCCGCCCGTCGTCTCCGTACGACACGATCGCCGTGCCGAAGCGCTGGTGGGGCGTCGCTCGCCCGCCCAGCGCGCCGGCGAGCGCGTAGGCGAACGCGATCGCGTCTCCCTCCACGGCGATGTCGACGTCGAAGCTCTCCTCGCCGAGGAGGAGGTCGCGGATCGTGCCGCCGACGAGGTAGACGCCGTCGGCGCGCTCGCCCAGCTGACCGACCGCATCGGCGATCTCGCACAGGCGCGTACTCGACCGAAGCTGCTCGCCGATGCTCTCGACGACTTCGGACGGCTGTGCCTGAGCACCCTCGAGCGCGCGGAGAAGGTCGGCGCGGCTCACGACGCCGACGAGCTCGTCGGCGCGCAGCACGGCGACCCGGCCGTCCTCGGCTGCCGTTGCAAGGGCGCGAAGCTCGGTGAGCGATGCGTCCTCGTGTGTACTCACGACCTGGCTGCTCATGATTCCGCGAACGGGTGCGTGCGCGAGGTCGTGGCCGATGGCCTTGTCGAGATCCTCGCGACTGACGCCGCCCACGAGCCGGCCCTCCTCGGCGACGAATACGCCGCTCTGACCGTGCCGCTGGCAGAGCGTCATCGCGTCGCGAACGCTCGCCGTGGGCTCGACCGCGCGCGCGGGCGTCGACATGACGTCGCGCGCGAGCAGTTCCGAACCGCGAGCTGCGCGTAACGCGGAGATCGCCCGGTCTCGCGCCGTTGCCAGGCTTTCACGTGAGATCGCCGAGGCCGCCTGTGAGTGGCCCCCACCGCCGAGCGCGGCGGCGATCGCGGCCGCGTCGATCCGGTCCGTTCTGCTCCTCACGACGACGAAGACCCGCTCGTCCATCTCGACGAGGAGGACGAGCGCCCGGGCATCCGTGAGATCGACGATCTTGTGCGCGAGGTTCGACACCCCGTCGACGTACTCCGGCCACGTGACGCATGCGAGCAGCACGTCGTCGCCATGCGGCTCGATCGGTTCGAGCGCGTCGAGCAGGTGCTGCAGGAGGCGGCGCTCCGCCGGCGCGAGCGGTGCGTGGAGGTAGCTGTTCACCAGATCCTGGCGCGCCCCGTGCCGGAAGCACCACGACAGCGCGTCGATGTCGCGCTGCGTCGTCGTCACGTAGGTGAGCGAGCCCGTGTCCTCGTGGATTCCGAGCGCGAACGCGGTCGCCTCGAGCGGCGTCGGGCCAAGCTCGCGTTCGGCGAGGATCCCGACGAGCGTCGTCGTGAGCGCGCCGTCCGTGGACAGCACCGCCGTCTCCTCGGAGACCCACTCGGGAAGCTCGTGCGCCGCGTGGTGGTCGAAGAGCACCTTCTCGACATCCGGATCGAGAGCGACCGATTCGAGGTCACCGAGGCGCGACGCGCTCGTCACCTCGACCACGATCAACCGCCGGATCGCTTCGAGCTCGAGACGGCTCACCTCGGCAACCGCTCCGAGCTCCTCGGCGTGCAGGCGGTAGAAGTCGCGGACGTTCCGGTTCAGCGTTCCGACGGCGACGACTGCACCGGGATAGAGAAGCCGCGCAGCGAGCATCGCTCCGAACGCGTCGAAGTCGGTGTTCCCGTGCGTTGCAATGACCTGCTCGGCCCGCATGCGCCCATTGTCGCGTGCGGATCGACCTCAGACGTGCGCGATCGCCTCTATCTCGACGAGTGCGCCGCTCGGGAGGCCCGAGATCTGGATCGTCGAGCGGGCCGGCGGGCGATCGCCGACATGCTTCGCGTAGACGTCGTTCATCGCCGCGAAGTCGCTGAGATCCATCAGGAACACCGTCGTCTTGACGAGCTTGTCGAGTCCGCTTCCAGCTGCGTCCAGAATCGCGCCGAGGTTGGCCATGATCTGCTCCGTCTGTTCCGTGACACCCGCGCCGGCGAGGGCGCCGGTCTCGAGGCTGATCCCGAGCTGGCCGGCGACGAAGACGAGATCCCCGACGCGGATCGCCTGGTTGTACGGCGCGCCCTGGAACGGGCCGGGAGCCTTGTCGGTGCGAATGACGTCCTTTTCGGCCATGCCTGCTCCTCTCGCGGGGGTCAGACCCCGGTCTGCGTAAGGGCGTCGGCAAGCGCGATGCCGAGTGCCTTGAAGATCGCGGACAGCACATGCTGCGAGCTCTCGCCCTCGATCAGGCGAACGTGAATCGTCAGCCCGGCGGCGCGCGCCAGCTCGTCGAGCACCGTCGCCGCGAGATCGGTCTGGAGCCCGCCGGCTCGCGTTCGCGAGAGGTCGGCGTTCGAGACGACGAGCGGACGACCGGAGCGCTCGACGACGACCATCGCGAGCGCCTCGTCCGCCGGCGCAATTCCGAAGCCGCGACCGGGAGTGCCGGACGACTCGAAGAGCGGCTCGAGCGCCTCGCCGAGCGCGGCACCCGCCCGGCCCACCTCGGCCTCGGGCGCGTCGGGTGCGATCTCGAGTGTCAGACCGAACGCGCCTGCCTCCGCAAGCTCCTCGAGGAGGTGGTCGAGAACGGCGACGCCGGTGCCGACCTGACTCGTACGCCCGCCGAGCTCGACATGCGCCGCGCCGGTGCTCGTCACAGCTCCGTGCGCTCGATCGAAGCGCCGAGGTCGCGGAGGCGTTCGTCGATGCGCTCGTACCCGCGGTCGATCTGGCCGATGTTGCCGATCGTGGACGTCCCCTCGGCACACAGCGCGGCGATCAGCATCGCCATCCCTGCGCGGATGTCCGGGCTCTCGAGGCGCTGTCCGTAGAGTCGCGCCGGACCGGTCACGACCGCGCGGTGCGGGTCGCACAGGATGATCCGCGCCCCCATCGAGACGAGCTTGTCCACGAAGAAGAGCCTGCTCTCGAACATCTTCTCGAAGATGAGAACCGTCCCGTGCGACTGCGTTGCGCAGGTGAGGGCGATCGACGTGAGGTCGGCGGGGAAGGCGGGCCAGACGCCGCTCTCGATCTTCGGGATCTGCCCGCCGAGGTCGTCGACGATGCGAAGATCCTGACCCGGCGCGACGCGAAGGCTCCGATCCGTCACCTCCATCGCGATGCCGAGCTTGCGGAACGCCGGGACGATCGCGATGAGGTCGTCCGGCTCGACGTCCTCGATCGTGACGTCTCCACCGGTCGCGGCCGCGAGGGCTGCGAAGCTCGCGACCTCGATGTGCTCCGGGCCGATGCGGTAGTCGCCGCCTCGAAGCTCGTCGACGCCTTCGATGTGGAGGACGTTCGAGCCGATGCCGCCGATGTTCGCTCCGAGCGAGACGAGAAAGCGACAGAGATCCTGGATGTGCGGCTCGCAGGCAGCGTGCCCCACGCACGTCTTCCCGTCGGCCAGCACGGCAGCCATGACCGCGTTCTCCGTCCCCATGACGGACGCCTCGTCGAGGTAGAGCCGCTTGCCGCGGAGCCCGTCGGTTCGCATCTCGTAGGCACCGTTGAGCTCGACGTCGACCCCGAGCTCCTGGAATGCATGAATGTGCGTGTCGAGCCGCCGGCGACCGATGACGTCGCCGCCCGGCGGCGGAACCGTCACTCGACCGAAGCGCGCGAGGAGCGGGCCGGCGAGAAGGAACGACGCACGGATCTCGCGCGCGAGGTCGGCGTCGAGGTCGGTTCTCGTTACCCCACTCGCGTCGACCCGGACGTCGTTCGCACCCGTCCACTCGACGTCGGCACCGAGATCGGCGAGGAGCTCGACCATCGTCTCGACGTCTCGGATCCGCGGGACGTTCGAGAGCCGCACCTCGCCGGAGGCGAGGACGCAGGCGGCGAGAATCGGAAGCGCGCCGTTCTTGTTGCCCGAGGCACGCACCGAGCCGCTCAGCGGCCGCCCGCCCTCGATGACGAAGGACTGCATCGCGCGGGCAATGCTACTCGCGGTCTTCAAGCGCTCCTCGGATTCAGAGGTTGACGACTTCGAGCCTAGGGATCGAACCGGCCGGCTCGAAGCCGAGGACCTGTGCGTAGAACGAGAGCTCCGCCTCGAGCGAGCCCACGATGTTCTCCGCCTTCCGGAAGCCATGTCCCTCGCCCGCGTAGAGGAGGTACGCGTGCGGCACGCCGCGTTCGCGGAGCGCGCCGACGATGAGCTCGGCCTGTGACGGAGGCACGACACGATCGTCGGACCCCTGGAGCACGAGCATCGGCGTCGAGATGCGGTCCGTGAAGTGGATCGGGCTGCGCTCCCGGTAGAGGTCGGCGCGCTCCGGATACGGCCCGACGAGCGTGTGCTCGTACTCGAGCTCGAACTTGTGCGTCTCGCCCCCGGCGAACTGCTCGAGATCGGCGATCCCGAAGTACGTCGTCCCGGCCGCGAAGGCGTCGGTGAACGTCAGCGCGCAGATCGTCGTGTAGCCGCCCGCGCTGCCGCCCGTGATCAGGAGCCGGTCGAGATCCGCCTTGCCCTGGTCCACGAGATACCGCGCAGCATTGACGCAGTCGGCGAGGTCGACCACGCCCCACTGTCCGTTCAGGCGCTCGCGGTACGCGCGGCCGTAGCCGGTCGATCCGCCGTAGTCGACGTCGACGACGGCGAAGCCGCGACTCGTCCAGAACTGGACGCCGAGGCTGAACGTGGCCGTCGCGTTCCCCGTGGGGCCGCCGTGGCTCTCCACGATGAGCGGCGGGAGCTCTCCGTCCGGGGACTCGAACTCGGGGCTCGTCGGCGGGTAGAAGTACGCAAATGCGGTCAGGCCGCCCTCGGTCGGGAACTCGATGACGCGAGGTGTCGAGAAATATCCGGCGGAGACGGGCGACTCGACGCTCTTCCGGAGCACTTCGAGCGCGCCGCTCGTGACGTCGATGCGCGAGACCTGTGTCGGCACTGTTGCGGCTCCGGCGACGATGACGACGTGGTCGCCGTCGGCGCACACGTACGGCGCTCCCCACGAGTCGAGGTCGACGTCGAGGCTCTCGAGCGCGCCGGTCTCGGGATCGAGGACGGCAAAGTGGGTGAAGCCCTCGGCGTCGTATCCGCACACGATGCGGCCGTCGCCGAGAAACGCGTACGAGCTGACCCCGAACGACCACGCGGGATACCCGAACTCGGCCTCGGCTTCGTGGAGCGACGAGCGCTCTCCGTCGTGGATGCGCTCGAGGTTCCACCAGCCGCTCCGATCGCTCGCGAAGACGAGATCTCCCGACGGGCTCCACGCCGGCTGCCAGATCGACTCGGCGCCGTCCTCGCCCGCGACGTGCTCGACGTGCGCGACCGAGCCGTCGACAGCGAGGTCCGCAACGTGGAGCTCGCAGCCGTCCCACGGCATCCACGGGAGATTCCAGGCGAGGAAGCACACCCGCGATCCGTCCGGCGAGACGCGCGGTGTCGAGTAGAAGTCGCGACCGCCGACGATCACACGCGGCTCGGCGGATCCGTCCGTCGGCAGGGCGACGAGCTCGTTCACGACGTCTTTCGAGCTGTCGCTCTCGGCGTGTCGCTCGCGCACGCCGATCCAGAGGGTGCCGTCCGGGGTGACGCGCCCGTCCGCGTAGCGGTGACGCCGCTCCTCCACCTCGGGAGTGATCGGCACGGGCTTCGCACCCGGTTCCACGCGGTACAGGCGCTGGTCGTCGAAATTCGACACGAACGCGACGCCCTCGTGGATGCAGTACGCGCCGCCGCCGTACTCGTGCACCGACGTTCGCACGTTGAAGTCTTCCGGGACGACGTCGACTCTCGCCCCGCCAGAATCTCGTCTCACGAGGACGACCCTGCCGGCCTCGGCTGCGCGCCCCTCGAGCCACCAGGCGACGCCGCCCTCCAGCCACGGCGCGGACAGCCGCACACCGGCGTGCGCCACCATCTCCGCGGAGATCGGCGACGACCACGTTCCGTACGCGGCGACGGTCTTCTGACTCACCTGGGGCTCCAACGGCGGCGGCTATGGTACTGCGCCATGCGGCCGACCCGCGAGCAGGCGTGGCAGACCCTCACGCAGTACACGAAGAGCGAGGCGCTCCTGCGGCACGCGCTCGCGGTCGAGGCATCCGTCGGCTTCTATGCCCGGCTCGACGGCGAGGACGAGGAGCTCTGGCGCGCGACGGCTCTCCTCCACGACTTCGACTACGAGATCCACCCCACTCTCGACAAGCACCCGCAGGACGGCGCGCCCATCCTGCGCGAGGAGGGCTACCCGGAAGAGCTGATCGAGGCGGTCCTCTCTCATGCCGAGCACCTCGCGATGCCGCGGGACACGCAGCTCAAGAAGGTCCTCTTCGCGTGTGACGAGCTGTCCGGATTCGTCCACGCCTGCGGGCTCGTCCGCCCGACCGGCCTCGACGGCCTCGAGCCGAAGTCGGTGCGCAAGAAGCTGAAGCAACCGTCCTTCGCCGCGGGAGTCCACCGCGACGAGGTCTACGCCGGCGCGGAGCTCCTCGGCCTGGAGCTCGACGAGCACATCTCGAACGTCGTCACGGCGATGCAGCCGATCGCCGCCGAGCTCGGGCTCAGAACCGCCGCCGACGCCGCTCAGCAGTAGCGCTCGAGAAACGTGAGAACGCGGTTCCACGCGTCCTCCGAGTCCGCGGCGAACTCCTCGTGCTTGCGGTCGAAGAAGCTGTGTGGGGCCCCGTCGTAGATCACGACCTCGTGGTCGACGCCGGCTGCGCTCAGCGCCTCGTCGAACGCGCGGGAGTCCTCCACCGGGATTCCGGGGTCGTCGCCACCCTGGAGAGCGAGGATCGGCGCGGTGAACTCGGCTGCTCGCTGAATCGGCCCTGCTGACCCGTCGTTCCCCGCGCCGGGTCTGCCGTAGAAGCCGATCGCGCCGGAGAGCTCGTGGCCCGAGGCCGACGCCAGCCACGAGTTGCGTCCTCCGAAGCAGAACCCCACCGTGAAGACGGCGACGCACCCCGCGTCGCGAAGGTGCTCGACGCACGCGCCGACGTCCGCCTGAACCCCTTCCGGCGTCGTCTGCTGAACATGCGGCATGTACTCGAAGTCGTCGCCGCGCTTCTCTGTCCCGGCCGTGCGGCCGAAGTAGTCGAACGCGACCGCGGCATACCCGCGCTCGGCGAAGCGCAGGGCGAGCTCCTCGTAGAAGCGGTAGAGGCCGCGAACGTCCGGGAGGATCACGACGCCGACGCGCGCAGGCTCGTCGGGGGTTGCGAGGAACGCCGCGAAGCGGTTGCCGTCCGGCGCTTCGAGGACGAGGTCGTCGTGCGACACCGCTGCGCCGGAGAGGGGCGGTATCGGAGGTGCGGAGTCGAGGTCGAAGCACATGCCCCGACCCTACAAGGCGGCCACGAGACGCTCGAGATCGTCGTCGTTCGTCCACCAGCCGACGGATGCCCGGATAAGGCCCCGCCCTGGCAGATCGCGCACGATCACCCCGGCGTCGGCCAGTCGCTCGACGATCGCCGCGGACTCCTCCGCAGGAGCGCGCCAGGAGACGAGCGTTGCGCGGCTCTCCGGGACGACCACGTCCTCGCCGACGTCTGTGAGTCGCGCGCGGAACCGCTCCGCCACCTCGGCTGCACGCTCGAACGCCCACGGAGGGATCGCCGCGATCGCAGCCCTGAGCCCTGCGACGGCCGAGCCCGGCGTGAGGTTCGGATCGAACCGCGCTGCTCCCTCCCGCGGCTCGAACGCCCCGTCCTGCTCGTAGCCGTCCTGCGAGAGATAGCTCGGGCGGCCGACACGAAGGGCGCCGGGTTCGACGACCACGAGCGCGCCGGTTCCCTCCGGGCCGCACAGCCACTTCTGGCCGGAGATCGTGTAGAAGTCGAGGCCGGTCGCGTCGACGGTCATCGCGCCGACCGACTGCGCTCCGTCGACGAGGATCGGGATCCCGGTCGAGGCTCGGAGCTCGTGCACGGGAATCACCGCGCCCGTCGTCCACAGAACGTGTGACAGCGCAATCAACCGCGTTCGCGGGGTCACCGCGGCGACGATCCTCTCCGGGTCGGGGTCGGAGACGACGACCGTCGCGCCGGACGTGTGGAGCGGCCCGAGGAGCCCGAAGTGCTCGTCCGTCGTGGTGATGACCTCGTCGCCGTCTCGCAGATCGAGGCCCGCGAGCACGATGTTGCATCCGTCCGTCGTGGACGCGGTCAGGGCGACGTGCTCGCGCGAGACGCCGACGAGTGCCGCTACCTCGCCCCGCAGCTCCTCGCGCGCCTCGAGCAGGTGCACAAACCGCGCATAGCTGCCGCGTCCTTGCTCCACCCCCACGGCTTCCTCCTTGTGCATCGCTTCGATCGTCCCGCGTGCGAGCGGCCCGACGCTCCCGGCCTGGAGGTAGGCATAGCGGTCGAGCACCGGGAACTGGGCGCGTGCCTCTTCGAAGGTCACGTGCGGGATTCTGACGACAGCGGCTCTAGAGCCCGGGGTGTTCATCCTGAACCGAGCTGTTCCCGTCCAATGCGCGTCGTCATCGCCGACCCGCCCGCCTACACGCCTCCCTACGACCGGTCTCTGGCCGCAGCGCTCGCCCGCGCCGGCGCGGATGTCGAGCTCGTGACGTCGCGGTTCCGTTTCGGATCGGTGGCCGAGCCGCAGGGCTACGACGCACGCGAGTGGTTCTATCCGCTCTCGTCTCGCTTGGGTGGACAGCGGTTGCGTCTCGGCGTGAAAGCGCTCGAGCATCCACTCGGCATGGCGCGCTTCGGGCTCGCGAAGCCGGATGTGCTGCACCTCCAGTGGCTCGGCGCGCCGGAGCTGGATCGCTGGCTGTTCCGGCCACGCAGCCCCGCTGTCTTCACCGCACACGACATCATCCCGCGCCGCACGCTGTCGAAGACGACGATGTGGAGCACGCTCTTCGATCGCTTCGAGCGCGTGGTCGTCCACTCGGAGCGCGGGCGCGGGCAGCTCGTCGACTTCGGTCTTCCTCCCGAGAAGGTCCGCGTGATCGAGCATCCGGTCTTCCGCTCCGAGATCGCACGGGCGGACGACGGTCGCACGGCCCTCTGCCTCGGGCTGATCCGGCCGTACAAGGGGACCGAGGACGCGGTCGAAGCCGTGCTCGGCGTCGACGGCGCGCGGCTCCTCGTCGTCGGCGACCCGCGCGTTCCGCTCGACGGCCTGCAACGTGCCGCGGGCGTGCGTGCCGAGTGGCGGCTGGGCTACCTCCCCGAAGCGGACCTACAACGAGCGCTTTCCGAAGCAACGGTCGGGCTGTTCCCGTATCGCGCGGAGATCGATGTCTCCGGCGCGCTGCTCCAGGTGCTCGGCTCGGGTGTCCCGGCAATCGTCTACGACATCGGTGGACTCGGCGAGGTGGTCGGCCGGTTCGGAGCCGGTGCGGTCGTGCCGCCCGGCGACGTGGAAGCGATGTCCTCCGCGCTCGAGCGGCTCCTCCGCGACTCTGACGCACTCGCCGCAGCCAGGCGCGGCGCCGAGCTGGCGAGAGAGGAGCTCACGTGGGACGCCTCGGCGGCGGCGCATCTCGAGCTGTACCGGGAGATCGTGTGATCTTCCGGCGCGGGCGCTTCGGCGAGCTCGTCGAGCGCCAGCTCGACCTCTTCGAGTCGGAGACGGAGCTGCTCGAGGAAGCGACGGACGCCGACGCGGCCTGGACGAACGCGGCCGCCGACGAGACGGAGGAGCTCTACGGCGACTTCCAGCTCGTCGTCGACGCGATCGGTGAGAGGCTCTACGACATTCGCGGGACCTACGCAGCGACGCTCGAGGCCGGCACCGCCGCCCAGTACCGCGCTGCGTTCGACCGCGCCGCCCGGAAGCGCTTCGGGCGCTACGCCTCGTTCCTCGAGGAGGAGCGGTAGTGGCACTCATCGAGGACTACGGGCTCATCGGCGACCTCCAGTCGGCTGCGCTCGTCAGCCGTGAAGGATCCGTCGACTGGCTGTGCCTGCCGCGCTTCGACTCGGGAGCGCTCTTCGCCGCACTGCTCGGCGACACGGAGAACGGCCACTGGACGATCCAGCCAGAGGGCGAGTTCCGTTCGACGCGTCGCCGGTACCGCGGCGACACGCTCGTCCTGGAGACCGAGCTGGAGACGGACAACGGCGCCGTGCGGCTCATCGACTTCATGCCTCCGCGCGAGACGAAGCCCGATCTCGTGCGGATCGTCGAAGGAGTGCGTGGACGTGTCGAGATGCGGATGGAGCTCGTGCTCCGCTTCGACTACGGCTCGATCGTGCCCTGGGTGCGCACGCTCGACGGAACCCTCCTCGCAATCGCCGGGCCCGACGCCGTACTCCTGCGCACGCCGGTCGAGCACGAGGGCCGCGACCTGCGCACGGTGGCGTCGTTCACCGTCGCGGAAGGCGACCGCGTCCCCTTTGTCCTTCGCTGGTTCCCTTCCAACGAGACGCCCCCCGAGCCGATCAAGCCGGAGGAGGCGCTCGTGAATACGGTCGCGTTCTGGGAGGACTGGGCCTCGCGGTGCACGTACGAGGGCCGCTGGCATGACGCGGTGCATCGCTCGCTTCTGACGCTGAAGGCCCTCACGTATGCACCGACCGGCGGAATCGTCGCGGCCCCGACGACGTCGTTGCCCGAGTGGATCGGCGGCGTGCGCAACTGGGACTACCGCTTCTGCTGGCTTCGCGACGCGACCCTGACGCTGCTCGCGCTCATCCGCGCCGGCTACGTCGAGGAGGCAGGCGCCTGGCGCGACTGGCTCCTCCGCGCGATCGCGGGTTCGCCCGAGGACCTCCAGATCATGTACGGCGTGGCCGGCGAGCGACGGCTCACGGAGTTCGAGCTTCCCTGGCTCGGCGGCTACGAGGGCTCGCAGCCGGTCCGGGTCGGAAACGGCGCGTCGGATCAGCGCCAGCTCGATGTCTACGGCGAGGTCGTCGACGCCCTGTACCAGTCTCGGCGCCAGGGCCTCGAGGCGTCCGACCCCGCCTGGCGCCTGACGCGGAGGATCTTCGACTGGCTCGAGTCGGGCTGGCGCGAGCCCGACGAGGGGATCTGGGAGGTGCGCGGACCCCGTCGACACTTCACGCACTCGAAGGTCATGGCCTGGGTCGCCTTCGACCGCGCCGTCAAGACGATCGAGCGCTTCGGACGCGAAGGACCGCTCGATCGCTGGAAGGCGGCGCGCAAGGCGATCAAGGACGAGGTGCTGCGCGAGGGCTACAACACCGAGCGCGGTGCGTTCACGCAGTTCTTCGGCTCGGATCGGCTGGATGCAAGCTGCCTTCTGATTCCGCTCGTCGGCTTCCTGCCCGCGACCGATGAGCGCGTCGTCGGCACGGTGCGCGCGATCCAGGAGGACCTCGTCCGCGGCGGCTTCGTCGAGCGCTATCGCGCCGACGAGGAGAACGCCGGCGTCGACGGGCTGCCCCCCGGCGAAGGTGCCTTTCTGCCGTGCTCGTTCTGGCTCGCGGCGGTGCTCGCCCAGCAGGGACGGCACGACGAGGCCGTGGAGCTCTACGAGCGGTTGCTCGCGCTGCGCAACGACGTCGGCCTCATCTCAGAGGAGTACGACCCGGAGCGCGGC
The DNA here is from genome assembly GCA_963820635.1 of uncultured Gaiellaceae bacterium. Taxonomy (GTDB): domain Bacteria; phylum Actinomycetota; class Thermoleophilia; order Gaiellales; family Gaiellaceae; genus GMQP-bins7. The sequence goes on from CAWGAN010000003.1 coordinate 294,451, forward strand.
CGTCTGGTCGGCAACTTCCCGCAGGCATTCACCCATATCGGCATCGTCGAAACGGCGTTCACACTCTCGCGCGAGTCCGGCTAGCCCACGACGCCGAAGAGCCGCCACTCGCCCGGAATGCCCTTGAGCGAGGCGACTCCCCGATCCTCGAACTCGAGCCCGGATCCCGCGACGAGATCCTTCACGGTTCCCGATACGAGAACCTCGTGCGCAGCAGCCTGACCCGCAACCCGCGCGCCGATGTTGACAGCGATCCCTGCGACTTTGCCGTCTGCAAGCTCGACCTCGCCCGTGTGAAGTCCGGCACGCACGGCCAGATCCAATGGTCGGACGCCTTCGACGATCGCGCGCGCGCACCGGATCGCGCGGGCAGGGCCGTCGAAGGTGGCGAAGAACCCGTCGCCGGCCGTATCGACCTCACGCCCGTCGAAGCGCGTCAGCTCGCGGCGAACAGCGGCGTGATGCTGCTCCACGAGATCGCGCCAGCGACGGTCTCCAATCTCCGCTGCGCGCTCGGTCGATCCCACGAGATCGGTGAAGAGAACCGTCGCAAGCATGCGATCGGGAGTACCGGCCTCGCGCTGCCCGGTGAGGAACTCTCGGATCTCGGCGATCGTCTCGTCGGGATCGAACCAGGGGACGTGCTCGTCACCCGGCAGCTCGACGTACCGTGCCCCCGGGATCGTCCGGGCGAGGAAGCGCGCGTTCTCGACGTGACAGACCTGGTCGCCGACGGCATGGATCACGAGCGTCGGCACGTTGATCGTCGGCGCGACGTGACGAACGTCGATGTCGAACGCCATCCGCATGAACGCCTCGGCTGCAGCAGGCGTGCACCCGTGCGTCTGAACGCGACCGCGCCACGTCCGGGCCCACTCCTGGCCCGCGACGCTCGGAGCGATGAAGTCCATGCTCTTCCCATTGCCCCACCGCGCCGGAAGCGATGCCATGGCCTCCTCGAACGCCTCGTCGGTGTCCTCCCCCCATGGCCACTCCGCGTCGGTGCGCTCACGGACCTCACCGCCCTGAAGGATCAGCGCGGTCGTCCGACCTGGATGCGCGGCTGCGAACAGCATCGCGAGCGGGCCTCCCTCCGACTCGCCCATGACCGCCGCCCGTTCGCTTCCGACCGCATCCATGATCGCCCTGATGTCGTCCATTCGCTCCTCGAGCGTGGTTGCGCCGGGCACGCGGTCGGACATTCCCATCCCGCGCTTGTCGAAGAGGATCAGGCGCGTGAACTCGCTCAGCCTCTCGCAGTAACGGCGGAACTGGGGAAGCTCCCAGTACACCTCGAGGTGAGTGACGGAGCCCAGGACGTAGACGAAGTCGACGGGGCCGTCACCGACGACGCGGTACGCAATGTCGACATCACCGCTGCGCGCGAACCTGATCTCGGTCACATCGAGAGGCTGCCAGACTTCCGGAGTGACCGCGCTCGCTCCCAGTGACGTAGGAGACGTGTGAGAGCGCTCACTGCATGTGTGGTGGTGCTGTTCGCGGCGACGCTCGCGGGCGGCGTCGAGTCGGGCCAGGCGTGCTCGTGTGCGCTGCCCGATCCGCGCGCCGCGCTGGCACAGGCCGACGGTGCGTTCGTCGGCACGCTCGTCAGCAGGCGTCAGCTCGATCAGCAGGCGGTGCTCGAGTACGCGGTCGACAGGACCCTGAAGGGCTCGATCGGCAAGACCGTCGAGGTGCGTACCGCGTCGAGCGGAGCGGCATGCGGGATCGAGGCTCCTATCGGGACGCGGGTCGGTCTCGTCCTGGAGCGCCGCGACGGTGCCTGGCACGGGCATCTCTGCTGGCAGTTCGCGCCCGAGGAGCTCCTCGCCGCAGCGCTGCCGCTCCCACCGCCGAACGGCCGCGGGCCTGTCGCGCTCATCGTCGGCGGCGGGTTCGGCGATTCGCGACTGCTCACGCTCGACGCTCACGGACGCACGCTCGCCTATGGACGTGGCGGGGGGCGAGCCGGGCTCGTATCCATGTGTCCAGGAAGGAAGCACCTCGTAGAGCTCGCATACATCGGCTCGGGATCGACGCTGGTCGCACGCAAGACTCGAACGCTCCGAGTCCAGCGACGTCAGCTTGTGAGTCTTCCTGGCGGGCGCTACGCGCAGCGACTTCGGTGCGAGGACGACTCGGGAACGAGCGCGGTCATCTTCTCGCGGGGCCGGGTGGGCGACTCGCCGGACGGCTCGGCGCTGTATCGGATGCGCGCCGGTCGTGTCAGCACTCTCTGGAGCGGAGCGGCCTTCGATGCCGAGATCTCGTCCTCCGCCGCATATCTGAGCGCTGGGAAGAGCGGCAAGACCCTCATTCGAGTCGACCTGAGTACCGGTCGCACGAAGCGGCTTGCCGCGCTGCCGGCCTCGACGACATCGCTGAAGCTCAACCGGGCCGGGACTCTGCTCGCAGGGATCGCTGCGAGCACGAGTCGCCCGTCGCAGCTCGTCCGCGTCGACCTCACGCGTGAAGCCGGCCACAGTCGTCGTTGCGCCCCTTTCACGCGGGGAGATCTATGGGCAGGTCTTCTGGCTGCCGACGGGCCGCCTTCTCTTCGTCCCCGCGTACGGCGGCACCGAGGCGCGGATCCTCGACGACTCGCTGCGCACCCGATCACGGTTCAGGTGGACCGCAGGCACGGCGGCTCTCGTCGGCTCGTCGGTGTTCGGCACCGATCAGACGTTGTCGCTCTTCCGGGCGAAGCTTCCATCCAGCCCGCAGCGCATCGTCCGGCAGCTCCCTGGACGAGCGAGCCTGCTTGTTGCCGCGACGCTCTGATCAGCGATGGCCGAAGGAGTGCGGGCGCGGGAGCGACTCCCAGACCGTGTCGTCGGCTGCGACCTGCCGCGCGAGCGGGCCGAGGGATTCGAGTGACGAGACGAGGACGTTCCGGTTCTCTCCCACGCGCTCGTAGCGGCCGCGCGCGAGGATCAGCGGCTCGGCGCGCACCGTCGCCCGGTGCTGCTCGTAGATCTGAGAGGGGACGATGAGGTTCACCTGGCCGTGCTCGTCCTCGAGGAGCATGAAGACGATGCCCTTCGCGGTCGACGGGCGTTGGCGCGCGACCGTCATCCCCGCGAAGGCGACCTGCTTCCCGTGCCGCTCGGCGTGGAGCTCCTCGCTCGAGAGGGTTCCTTCGGGGAGGTGTGAGCGGAGGAGCGAGAGCGGGTGTGTCTCGATCGACATGCTCGTGTGGCGGTAGTCCGCGAGCATGCGCTCCCAGCGCGTGAGGTCGCGTAGAGGCGGCGTCTCGGCCGTCGGGTCGAGCTCGAGCGGGAGCTGTTTCATCTCGCCCTCCGTCCCCGGCACCGACTGCGCGCGAAAGACGAGGCCGAGCTCCCAGAGGAGATCGCGACGCGGCTTCCAGAAGCCGTCGCAGGCGCCGCCCTTGACCAGCGCCTCGAGCCCGTCGTAGGAGAGCAGTGAGCGCCGCGCGAGATCCGCAATGTCTCGGAACGGCCCGTTCCCGCCGCGCTCGGAGACGAGCGCCTCGGCCTCGTCCTTCCCGACGGAGGCGATGTAGTTCAGACCGATGCGAACAGCCTCCCACTCCACCACGCAACGCGCGCTGCTCAGGTTGATGTCGACGGGAAGCACCTCCACCCCGTGCCGTTGCGCGTCGCGAACGAGCGTCGCGGGCGGGTAGAAACCCATCGGTTGCGCGTTCAGGAGCGCGCACAGGAACTCCGCCGGGTAGTAGTGGCGCAGCCACGTCGACTGGTACGCGAGCAGCCCGAACGCGGCTGCGTGCGCCTTGGGAAAGCCGAAGCCGGAGAAGCCGACGAGCTTGTCGAAGACCGTGTCTGCCGTCTCCTCGTCGACGCCCTTCCCGGTCGCGCCTTCGATGAACCGCTCGCGAAACGCCTCGAGCGCGTCGTGGCTTCGCTTCCGGCTCATCGCACGGCGTAGCCCCTCGGCCTCCCCCACCGTGAAGCCAGCGAGCGCAATCGCGACCTCGAGCACCTGATCCTGGAAGACGACGACGCCGAACGTCGAGCGCAGCGGCTCGCGCAGGAGCTCGTGGTCGACCGGGAAGACGTACGAAGGGTCTTCCCGCAGTCGCTGGCGCGCGTCGATGTACGGGTGCACGGCCTTCCCCTGGATCGGCCCCGGCCGCACGAGCGCGACCTGGACGGTGATGTCGTCGAGGTTCGCCGGTTTCGTCCGTAGGAGGCTCTGCATCTGCGCGCGGCTCTCGATCTGGAACGTGCCGATCGTGTCCGCGCGCTTGATGTCGTCGTACACCGCCTCGTCGTCGAAGGGGATGCGCGAGAGGTCGATCACCTCGTCGTGCGTGCCCGCGATCTGCTCGACGCAGTCCTCGACCGCCGAGAGCATTCCGAGGCCGAGGAGGTCGATCTTCAGGAACCTGGCATCGGAGCAGGAGTCCTTGTCCCACTGGCAGAGCTGACGGCCGGCCATCGCGGCCGGCTGCACGGGGACGAGCTCGATCAGCGGCCGTGTGGAGACGATCATCCCGCCCGGGTGCTGCGAGACATGGCGCGGGAGGCCTGCGATCTCGCCGGTGAGCCACGCGAACGCGCGCCAGCGCTTCGACTCGAGCTTGCGGTCGCCGTCGGGGAGCCGCGCAACCTCCTCTCCGACCCGCTTCGCGTTCCAGCCGTCGGAGAGCCGTGCGAGGCGCTCGAGCTCGGCGAACGGAAGGCCGAGCGCCTTGCCCACGTCGCGGATGGCGCCGCGCGAGCGGTACGTCGCAAAGCTCGCGACGAGCGCTGCGTGCTCGCGCCCGTAACGCTCGGTGACGCGGACGATGAGCTTCTCGCGGATGTCGCGCGGGAAGTCGAGGTCGATGTCCGGCACCGAGGCGAGCTCGCGGTTCAGGAAGCGCCCGAGCGAGAGCTCGTTCGCGACCGGATCGACGTGCGAGAGGCCGGTGAGGTAGCAGACGATCGAGCCGACCGAGCTCCCCCGGCCGCGGCCAGGCGGGAGAAAGGCGCGTGGCGAATCGGTGCCGCGTACCTCGCGCGCGCACTCGCGTGCGAGCTCGAGCACCTCGTGGTGGAGGAGGAAGAACCCGGCGAGCCCGAGCTCGTCGATCAGCGCGAGCTCGTCGTCGAGCCGAGCGCGCGCCTGCCGTTGTTGGGACGAGCTGTATCTCGCTCCTACGGCTGCGTGGCAGATGGCGGCGAGCTGGCGAATGGCCGGCTCGGCGCCGTCCGAGAAGTCCGGGTAGCGATAGCCGAGCTCCTCGGTCAGGTCGAACTCGAGCCGCTCTGCCAACGTCGCGCTCCGTTCCGCGGCGACGCGGTCGAAGGAGAAGCGCTCGAGCATCTCCTCGGGCGAGCGCAGGTAGCTCTCTCGATTCCCGCGCCGCTCGGGCTCGCAGCCCTCGAGCGAGGTCCGGCAGCGAATCGCGACGAGGACGTCCTGCAGCAGCGTGCGGCGCGGATGATGCGAGTGGACGTCGCCGGTCGCGACCGTCTCGACACCGAGGTGCTCGGCGAGATCGCGCAGGAGGCCGAGTCGCCGCGTGTCGCCCCGCTCGAACGGGCGCTGCAGCTCGACGTAGAAGCGCTCGCGACCGAATGCGCCTGCGAGGCGCGCGGCCGCGTTCGGGTCGAGCAGTCCGAGGCCGCGGCGCGCGCAGCCGGAAAGGCAGACGAGCCCCTCGTTCAGCTCGGCGACGATCTCGAGCGACACCGACGGCGGCAGCGGCTCGCGATCTTCGCGCCCCGGGCGCCGCGTTCCCGCATGCGCTGCCGTGAGCAGGCGGCAGAGATTCCCATAGCCGCGTCGCGTTTTGACGAGCAACGTGACGTGCGCACCGCCGTCGAGCGTGACCTCCGCACCGGTGATCGCCCGCACGCCGAACGCCTTCGCCGCGTGCGCGAACTCGAGCGAGCCGTAGACGCCATCGTGGTCGGTGAGCGCGAGTGCCTCGTATCCGAGCTCCGCCGCGCGCGCCGCGAGCTCCTCGGGCTGCGACGCGCCGTCCAGGAACGAGTACGCCGAGTGCGCGTGGAGCTCGACGTAACCGGCCATCTAGAGGCTTGATGTGGGTTGGACGTGCGTGCGGGGAGGGCATGCACCAAGCAGCGGTGGTGGCTCGGTCGGCGTGCAGGCTCGACGCCTGGATGCCGATCGAGACGCCGCCGATGCGCCGTGTGCAGGCCCCCATCCGCGCGTGCGTCCAACCCGCATCAAGCCTCTAGGCTGCCGGAAGATGGTCGAGATCGGCGAAGGCGAGGTCATCTTCGGCAGCCCGAAGCTCGATGTGACGCTCCTCGCGGACATCGAGCAGCTCGTCGCGGTCGCCGTGCGCGCCGCGCCCGGCTGGGGAAATTCGTCGCCGCACGTCCATGCACGGCACGCCGAGGCGCTGTACGTCTTCGAGGGAGAGGTCACACTCCAGCTCGAGGATCGTGCGCATTCGATCGGGCCCGAGACCTGGGCGTTCGTCCCACGCGAGATCACGCATACGTTCGAGGTGACGGGCGACCAGCCGGCTCGGTTCCTCGTCCTCCACGCTCCGGGCTCGGGCTTCGGCGACTACATCCGTGGCGCGGCAGCTGCGTTCGACCAGCTGTCCCCGCTCGATGCCGTCACACGTAACCCCGGTCTCGTCGTCGTCCGCCGAACGGGCGGAGCCGAGGGCGACAACATCACCGACCGTCCGGAGCGACGTGCCACCGTGCTCGTCGACGCCGAGGAGATCACGATCTCCGAGTTCGACTACGGGCCGGGCGAACGCGGCGCGCCGCGGCATGTCCATCAGGAGCATGCGGACGCGTTCCTCGTCCTCGACGGCGAGTTCACGTTCCACCTGCGCGACGGCTCGCGCACGCTGCCTGCCGGAACGCTCGTCGTCTTCCCGCCCGGTGTCGTGCACGGCTTCGACAACGACTCGGACGCGCATACCCGCGCCTTCAACTTCCACATGCCGTCGTTCGGCTTCGCCGACTACATGCGCGGAAAGAACCCTGCCTTCGACCAGTTCGACCCGCCCGAGGACGGTGGCGTCGACCCGGCTGCCGTGGTCAGTGCAAGACTCTCCGGCTGAATGGACAAGCCGATCGCTCTCGGTCCCGGTGAGGGCACTCCGGTCAAGGCCGACCGCCCGGAGCTCTCGCTGCTCGAGGTCACCTTCGACCCGGGAAGCGGCGTCGACCCCCACCTCCACAAAGGGCACTCGGACTCGTTCTACGTTCTCGAGGGCGAGGTCGAGTTTCACGTCGGAGACGAGGTCGTCCACGGCACTCCGGGCACGTACGTCCTCGCGCCGCCCAACGTCGTGCACTGGTTCCGGAACGTGAGCAACGAGCCGGTGCGGATGCTCAACCTCCACACGCCCGGAGGCTTCGCCCAGTACCGTCGCGAGCTTCAGGAGCTCCGCTCGCAGGGCATCGAGCCGGACGCCGCGTTCTTCGAGCGCCACGATGTCTTCGACGTCTGACTGAACTAGGCTTCGGGTGTGAAGACGGTCTGGCAAGGACGCGCGATGCAGGTGGCGGCCAAATACGGCGACCAGGCTCCGATGGCTGCGGTCTGTTGCAACGCGTGCCGCACGTGCACGACGACGAACCTGCTCGCGCTCGCGACGGGCGTCGGGCTCGGTGCGCTCTACGCCACGGGCCGCTTCGCCAAGCGCCTCGTCGGCCGCGTCTAGGCGTTCTGCGTGAACCAGCAGAGCTTCTCCGCGTCGCGATAGACACACACGTTCCGTCCGCCTTCGAGGACGACCTCGTAGTAGTGCCTGTCGACGGGCTCGTCCGTCCACCAGCGATCGACGACGCGCCACTCTTCACGCACGAGCGCGACCTGCTCGCGGTTCACGACGTGCGGTGTCCCGCCCGGCCCTGTCTCGACCAGCGCCGGCCGCGGCGCATTTAGTCGTCCCGCGGAACGACCAGCGCTCCCTAGCGCGGGGGAACCCATGGTTCCCCCGCGAGCCCCCTCCTTCTTGCCGTGCCATAGCGCACGGCTGCGTGCCTACGGGCGAATGAATCGCCCTGCGGCGCTGAGACCGAGCTGGTCCCATCTACGGCCCAGGTCATATGTCTTTCGGAACTACAAGTGCCCGCGCCTCAGGAACTCGCGACCATGGTGCAACCTCGACGACGCTGCACACCGACCCCGACCCCGTGCTCGCGCGCACCTGCCGCAGCCCTTCGCGCAGGCGCACGACGTTCTCCTCCCCTGCCGGCTCGACGAGCGCGAGCTGCTGCCCCGTGTGCTCCGCGAGCTCGACCGCCTCGAGGCGGAGCTCGACGATCGGCGCCGGAATCTCCGCGAGCTTCGGTCCGAGTGCGGAACGCAGCCTGCCGATCTCGGCCGTCGCGTCACGCAACGTCATGACGCGCCGCCACGATCCGCCGTCGACGAGCCGGGCGACCAGCGCGAGTTTTCGAAACGGCCGCCCGGCCCGTTCTGGACGCGCGAGCAGGCGCTCGAGGAGGGAGCCGAGCGCCCGTCGCAGCGTGATCTCGTTCGCAATCGCCTCGGGAAAGGTGAGCGCCTCGACGAGCTCCGAGGCCGGCTTGCGCCCGCGCACGCGCCCCTTGCGGCCGCCCTGGGCGAGCCGCCATGACTGCTTCCCGTCCACCCCGAGCCGTTCCGCAACCGCACCACCGGGCAGCTGCGCCAGCTCTCCGAGCGAGCGCAGGCCCAGACCCTCGAGCTCCGCGTAGCGATTCGGCGCCATCGGAAGCAGCGAGAGCGGGAGCGGCTCGAGGAACGCCTCTTCCTCCTTCGCCGCGACGAGAAGGATCTGGCCGGGACGCGCGACACTCGCTGCCGCGAGGGCGGTGAAGCGTCTCTCTGCGGCGCCGATGCGCGGATCCCAGGTGGAGCCGACCGCAGCGAGCGCGCGTTCGAGCGCCGGCTGCACTCCGCCGTACAGGCGCTCCACTCCGCGCGTCTCGAACACGACCGCGCCCTGCTCGACCGGATCGACGGCGAAGCCCGTGTCCTCGAGCCGGCGCAGGACTCCCTCCCATTCCCGCTCGACCGCAGCCGGGTCGCGGTCGACGAGGACGAGCGACGGACACGTGGCGAGCGCCTCGCCGAGGCGCATCCCCGGCTTGACGCCCACTGCCTCCGCCGCGGCGGTGACCGGCCCGAGAAGCGGCTCCTCCCCCGCTTCCGGCGCGAGCGCCGCGGGGACGAGCGCCAGCCGCGGCCGCGCACGCAGTGCCGCTCTCAGCTCGAACCCGGGAATGAGGAGACACGCGACCATTCGAACACATGTTCTATACGAACATACGTTCTCCTGTCAAGCAGACTCTCTCGCAGCATCGGAGTCCGCTGATGCGCGGATTCCGATGCGCGACATCCCTAAAGCGCGACCGCTTCGCGGCCGCGGTGCTTGCGTCTTCCTGTCGTATGTATGGTCGCCGCATGAGCGTCGACTGGGACTGGACGCGGGTCGTCATCGATCACGTCCACATCCGTGTTCGAGATGCGAAAGCGAGCATCGCGTTCTACAAGGCGATTCTCGAGCCGCTCGGCATCCCGCCCATCTGGGAAGGCGAGAACGGCGCGCAGCTCGCGAACCTCGTCGTCACGGACGGCGAGCCGACGACGAGCGGCCCGGTGCACATCGCGTTCGTCGCCGACTCGCGTGAGCAGGTCGACGCGTTCTACCGCGCGGGCGTCGACGCCGGCGCACGAGACAACGGCGCGCCGGGTGTCCGCGAGCAGTACAGCTCACCGGAGGGTGGCCGCTACTACGCAGCCTTCCTGCTCGACCCCGACGGCAACAACGTCGAGGCCGTGCATCGCGAGTTCGAATAGTCATCGCGCAAGATCCCGGAAGGCGGCTACGACGCGGATGCCGGTCGCGCGAAGTCCCTCGAGTCGGCCGCTAGCGCCGCTCGGCCCGGAAGCACTCGGTGACGTAGGCGAGGAGGGCGCCTTCGGAGCCGGCGGTCTCGTCGTACAACCGACCGACGGCGTCGAGCACCGGCTCGCGCTCGACAGGCGGAAGCTTCGCGAGGTAGCTCCGCGAGAGGACGAGGTCGAGGAGACCGTCGCGGTCGAGCACCTGCTGGAACGAGAAAGCCGCGGTCTCGACCGGACCGAAGAGCCCACTCGCGTCGAGCACCGGGACGACGTCGGACTCCTGGATCGACTCGTTGCCGATGATCGCGGAGAGCCGCGCCATCCACGGGTCGCGATCGTCGCGGGTGTTCCAGACGAGCGCGATGCGGCCTGCCGGCCGTAGCACGCGGACGATCTCGGGCAAGGCGTTGTCGTGATCGAACCAGTGGAACGCCTGCGCCGACGCCACGACGTCGGCGGACGCTGCGGGGAGCGGGATCGCCTCCGCATTCCCGACGAGCGCGCGAACCCCGGGGAGCACGCTCTCGCAGCTCGCCTCGCATCTCGTCGAGCGGCTCGACAGCTGTCACGCGGTGCCCGTGGGCGACGAGCGTGCGCGTGAGCTTTCCGGTGCCTGCGCCGAGATCGACGACATCGGCCGGCTCGTCACCGACGAGCCAGCGCACGGCCTCGTCCGGGTAGCCCGGGCGGCCGCGCTCGTACGCGCCGGCGACGTCCGCGAAGGCGGTGTACGGCCCGCGCGCCTTCGGATCGCGGTTGACGATCACTCCAGCGAGTCTAGACCTGTGTCGATCCGTGTCGTCTCGACCATGCGGGTGATACGCACCGTCGTCGTCACGCTCGGCCGGCTCGAGGAGCGACTCCGCAGCTAGGAGGAGATCTCGGCAGCGCCGTCGCGCATCGCGACGAGCCGCGGCACGACGTCGAGGACGCTCTCGCGCGCGCAGAACGGGATGTCCGCCTCGAGCTCCGGGGCGTTCTCCATGAGATTCCGACCGCTCTTCGACGCCCGGAAGGCCTCCTCCGCCCCGCTCCAGGTCGACACGAGACGCGCGGCGGCATCGGCCGCATCGGTCCGCTCCCAGTCGAGGAGCTCGACGATCCGGCCCGCGACGAAGGCGTCGTCGAGCGCAAGCGTCCCCTGGACGCCGGCACACACGACGACGACGTCCTCGCCCGCCGCGCGCGCTGCCTCGACCACGGCAGAGAGGTTCAGCAGCGACGCGATGAAGACCCGCTCGCAGCGCGCCGCTGCGGCGACCACAGCCCGTGTTCCGTTGGTGGTCGAGAGGATCAGCGTCTCTCCGAGAGGCTCGACGTACTCCCGCGGCGAGTTCCCGAGGTCGAACCCGGGGATGCGAACCGCGTGACGCTCGCCGCCGAGAACGCCCTCGCCGAGGGTGTCGCGCAGCGCTCGCGCCTCGTCCACCTCGGCCGCGCAGAACGCCCGCTGGTACCCGGCAGCGAGCGCCTGGCAGATCGTCGAGGTGGCCCGGATGACGTCGATGACGACGCCGGTCGGGGCCGCTCCGGCCTCGTCCGGAGTGAACACGACGTCGACACGCACGCGGGTACGCTAACCCGCCGTGACCGAGCCGATGCGCTGCTACCGCCATCCCGACCGGGAGACGTACGTGTCGTGCTCGGACTGCGGCCGCGGGATCTGCCCGGACTGCATGACGTACGGTCCGGTCGGCATCCGCTGTCCCGATCACGCGAGCGTCGGCGGGAAGACGGCCGCGCCGAAGCGCGCAGCACGCAGCGCCGCGCGCTCGCTCTCCGCGCTACGGCCCGTACGTCACCTTCACGCTCATCGGGATCAACGTCGCGCTCTTCGTGCTCGAGCTCGCGCACGGGCGGGCCAGCTGAACGGAACAGGCAGCTGGATCTACGAGAAGGGCGTTCTCGTCTCGACCGCAGTCGACTCCTCGGGTCAGGTCGTGGGCGTCGCCGAGGGCGAGTGGTGGCGGCTCATCACGGCTGCCTTCCTCCACTACGGGCTCATCCACCTCGGGATGAACATGCTCGTGCTGTGGTTCATCGGTCCGCCGCTCGAGGAGTACTTCGGCCACGCGCGGTACCTGCTCGTCTATCTCGTTGCGGGGCTCGCCGGCTCGGCCGGCGCGCTGATCTGGTCTCCGAACGCGCTCACCGTGGGGGCGTCCGGCGCGATCTGGGGGATGATGGGCGCCGCGCTCGTCCTCGAAGCCCGCAAGATCTGGGTCTTCGGCGGTCAGGCGATGGGACTCGTGATCTTCAACCTCGCGATCACGTTCCTCATCCCCGGCATCTCGATCGGCGGCCACATCGGAGGTCTGATCGGCGGCGGCGCTGTGCGCCCTGGCGTACTCGAGCTTCAGACGCTCACCGGCGCTCGCGACGCTCTCGATGGCCGCCGTCGGCGTGGCGAGCGTCGGCCTCGCCGTCGCCCAGGTGACGTAGCGGTCTAGCCGCCGATCGCGACGGCGGTGACGCCCGCCTCGGCAAGCGCCGCCTGCGCGGCGGCGAGTCGGGCGAGCGGCACGCGGTACGGCGAGCACGAGACGTAGTCCAGCCCGAGCCCGTGGCAGAAGGCGACCGAGCGCGGCTCTCCGCCGTGCTCGCCGCAGATCCCGAGCTTGATCTCCGGCTTCACGCTTCGCCCACGCTCGACCGCGATCCGCATGAGCTCACCCACGCCCTCCTCGTCGATGACCTCGAACGGATTGCGCTCGAGGATCCCGTGCTCGAGGTAGTAGGTGAGGAACTTCCCTTCCGCGTCGTCGCGCGAGAACCCGAGTGTCGTCTGCGTGAGGTCGTTCGTCCCGAACGAGAAGAAGTCCGCATCGGCGGCGATCTCGTCCGCGCGGAGCGCCGCGCGTGGCAGCTCGATCATCGTCCCGCACAGATACTCGACGGTCGGCTCCTCGGCCGCCACGCGCTCGGTGAGCTCGCGGAGCCTGGCGAGCTCCTCGGTGAAGCCGACGAGCGGATGCATGATCTCGACGAGCGGCGCCTCGCCCGTCCGGTCGCGGACGGCGCGAGCCGCACGAACGATCGCGCGCACCTGCATCTCGTAGATCTCGGGGAACTGGAGCCCGAGGCGGCAGCCACGCGTCCCGAGCATCGGATTCGCCTCCTGGAGCTGCCAGATCCGATCGCGCATCGCATCCGAGGTCGCCTCCTCGAGCGGCGGCAGGAACTCGTGGAGGGGCGGATCGAGCAGGCGGATGGTCACCGGCAAGCCGGCCATCGCCTCGAAGATCCCCTCGAAGTCGCCCTGCTGCACCGGAAGCAGCCGGTCGAGGGCGGTGCGTCGCTCCTCCTCGTCGCGGGCGAGGATCATCTCGCGGACGATCGGCAGCCGATCCTCCGCCATGAACATGTGCTCCGTGCGACAGAGGCCGATTCCCTCCGCCCCGAACTCTCGCGCCTTCGCCGCGTCCGTCGGCGTGTCCGCGTTGGCGCGCACCTTGAGCCGCCGCAGCTCGTCGGCCCAGCCGAGGATCGTGCCGAAGTTCTCGTCGATCGCAGGCGGAACGAGCGGCACCGCGCCGATGATCACCTCGCCCGTGCCACCGTCGATCGTGATGATGTCCCCGGCGGCGAGCTCGTGCTCGCCGAGCGTGATCGTCTTCGCCTTCAGGTCGATCGAGAGCGCTTCGCAGCCGACGATGCACGGCTTCCCCTCTCCACGCGCGACCACGGCCGCATGCGAGGTCATTCCGCCATGGGACGTGAGGATGCCCTGCGCCTGGTGCATTCCCGGGTAGTCGTCCGGAGTCGTCTCCCAGCGGACGAGAATGACCGCCTCCCCGGCTTTCCCCTGCTCCTCGGCAGACTTCGCATCGAGCACGATCGCGCCGACCGCCGCTCCGGGCGACGCGTTCAGACCCGTTGCGGCGATCTCGAGCGGTTGGCTCCGGTCGATCATCGGGTGCAGGAGCTGGTCGAGCTGCCCGGGGTCGATCCGCGCGACGGCTTCTTCGCGCGAGATGAGGCCCTCGTCGACCATCTCCGCCGCGACGCGCAGCGCCGCCGCCGCCGTCCGCTTGCCCGTGCGCGTCTGCAGGAGGTAGAGCGTCCCCTCCTCGACCGTGAACTCGATGTCCTGGAGGTCGCGGTAGTGGGCCTCGAGCCGGTCGAGCGTGTCGACGAGCTGGTCGAACGCCTCGGGCATTCGCTCGCGCATGCGCTCGATGGGCTCGGGCGTGCGAATGCCTGCGACCACGTCTTCGCCTTGCGCGTTCGAGAGGAACTCCCCGTACAGCCGCCGCTCTCCCGTCGCCGGGTCGCGCGTGAAGCACACGCCGGTGCCGGAGGCCTCGCCGCGGTTTCCGAAGACCATCTGGACGACGTTCACCGCCGTACCGAGATCGTGCGGGATGTCGTTCGCGTCGCGGTACACCTGGGCTCGCGGCGCGTTCCACGAGTCGAAGACGGCGCGGTACGCACGTCGCAGCTGGTCGCGCGGCTCCTGCGGGAACGAGTGTCCGGTCTCGTCCTCGTAGATCGAGGCAAACGTGGCGACGAGCTCGCGGAGATCGTCGGCGGCGAGGTCGACGTCCTGGGACACGCCCCGCGCCGCCTTCAGATCGGTGAGCGCCTGCTCGAAGCGATGGCCGGCGACCTCGTCGACCACCTCGCCGTACATCTGGATGAGCCTCCGGTACGAGTCGAGCGCGAACCGAGCGTTCTCGGTGGACGCCGCCAGGCCCTCGACGGCGACGTCGTTCAGGCCGAGGTTGAGGATCGTGTCCATCATCCCCGGCATCGAGACCGCCGCGCCGGAGCGGACGGAGACGAGCAGTGGGTCGCGATCGTCACCGAAGCCCTTGCCGGTCCGCTCCTCGAGTGCCGCGATGCGCTCGTCGATCTCCTCGTCGAGCCCGGCCGGAACGTCTCCGCCGGCGGCGAGGTAGGCGCGGCACGCTTCCGTGGTGATCGTGAACCCGTCCGGAACGGGTACGCCGAGAGCGGTCATCTCGGCGAGGCCGATCCCCTTCCCCCCGAGGAGCTCACGGCCACCGCCCGAGCCTTCGGCGAAGTCGAAGACGTAGCGCATTTGCGGGGGGAATCTACCGGCACGCATCGCACGGGGTCGACTGCGCCGCAGCGCGTGACGTTCGGGTCGAATCTCACCCGTCCGGGCCACGCCGGCGCGGTCCTCGAGGGTTAACGTCGTCAGTGCCCGGGCGTCCGGGTGACACGGTGCCTTGCCGCAGAGGCACTCAGAGGTCGTCTCGCGCCCGGGCTCTTCCTTCGACTTCATGCTCGCAGAGAGCGTTTCTGCCGGTCGTCGCGTCATGCGCCGGCACCGTCGACCGGGAGCCCGGAATGCTCCTCGAGCGGCTCTGATAGACAAGGTCGCGTGTCCGGACAGATCGTGGCCATGGGCGGCGGCGGCTTCATGGCCGATCGGCGGTCGCCGCTCGACGACTTCATGCTCTCCCTGTCGAGCGCTGCTCGACCTCGCATCTGCTTCCTTCCCACGCCGGCCGGCGACTCCGATCGCGCGATCGCGGCGTTCTTCGAGGCCTTTGCGGCCAGGGATTGCGAGCCGAGCTGCGTACGTCTGTTCGGCAGTCCGGAGCGACCCGCCGAGCAACTCGCGGACGCGGACGTGATCTACGTGTCGGGCGGCAACACCGCGAACGCGCTGGCCATCTGGCGCCTGCACGGCGTCGACGTCGCGCTTCGCGCGGCCTGGGAACGAGGCGCAGTGCTCGGCGGCGTGAGCGCCGGTGCGAATTGTTGGTTCGAGTGCTGCGTGACCGACTCGTTCGCGATCGCGCTCGACCCGCTCCACGACGGCCTCGGGCTCCTGCCGGGAAGCTTCTGCCCACACTACGACGGCGAGGAGCGCAGACGTCCTGTGTATCGCTCGCTGGTCGAAGGGGGATTCCCGCCCGGTTATGCGGCTGACGACGGCGCGACGCTCCACTTCGACGGCAGCGGACTGCAGGAGGTGGTGGCGACGCGCCCGGGCGCGACCGGCTATCGCGTCGAGCGCGGCTCGGAGACGGCGCTGCCGGCTCGCGTTCTGAGCCCGCCGGGTTCCTAAGGAGTCTGTAAGCGAACACCCTTCGGACGGGCCGCGGGACTAGCCTCTGGCGGGTGGCAGGCGCGGCGCCGCTCGCAAGAGGACTGATCGCCGCGTCGGCGGCCGGACTCGCTGCCGTCGTGCTCACAGGCGGCGCGGCACCCGCGACACACCGCACGTTCACGATCTCGGTCGACGCGCGCGACTTCGCCTTCTCGCTTTCGAGACGGAGCGTCCCGGCCGGCTCGACGGTGCGGTTCGTCGTGCGCAACCGCGGTGCCGCGCCCCACGACTTCGTGGTCAAGAACAAGAAGCGCACGCGGGTTCTGCGGCCAGGGCAGAGCCAGACGATCGCGGTGTCGTTCCCGCGCAAGGGCACCTTCCGCTTCCTCTGCTCGGTGTCCGGCCACGCACGCCTCGGGATGAAGGGCGCGCTCGGCGTCGCCGTGAAGCCGCCTCCGCCTCCACCACCCGCTCCCCCGGTCGACACGTCGGAGATCGCGTCGCTCACGCGGATCGGCAGCTTCCAACGACCGACGTTGGTGACGGCGCCGCCCGGCGACACGCAGCGCCTGTTCGTCGTCGAGCACGGCGGGACGGTGCGCATCGTTCGCGACGGCACGGCGCTCCCGAATCCCTTCCTGGACATTCGCGAGCAGGTCACCGCGCTGGGCGAGTCCGGATTGCACTCGATTGCGTTCGCACCGGACTACGCCGCGAGCGGTCTCCTCTACGCCTTCTACAACACTCGCGAGGGGCCGTACGGAGATCTCCGGATCACCGAGTTCCGCGTCGCGGCCTTCGATCGCGACCGGGTCGACCCGTCGTCGGAGCGGCACGTGCTGACGATCCCGAAGCCGTACGAGAACCACAACGGCGGCATGCTCCAGTTCGGCTCCGACGGGTACCTGTACGCATCCGTCGGCGACGGCGACCCCGGCGTGCTCAACCGAGCGGGAGCGTTCGCGCAGCGGCTCGACGAGCTCCTCGGCAACATCATCCGCATCGACCCGCGCCGCGGCGATCCGTATTCGGTGCCCGCCGACAACCCCTTCGTTGCCGTCCCGGGCGCCCGACCCGAGGTGTGGGCCTACGGGCTCCGAAACCCGTGGCGCTTCTGGATCGACTCCGAGTCGAACGTCCTCTACGTGCCCGACGTCGGGAGCACGTCACGCGAGGAGATCAACGTCGTCGCTCGCGGTGGACGCGGTGCCAACTTCGGCTGGCCGTGCTTCGAGGGGACGGTGGTCTTCGACGACACCGCCTCGTGCGAACGCCCCGTCGCGCCTCTTCTCGACTATCCACGCGCGAACGGCGCTTGCGCGGTCATCGGAGGCGTCGTCGTCCGCGACCCACGGTTGGCCGCGCTCTCGGGTCGCTACCTCTACGGCGACCTCTGCTCGGGTGTCATCACGGCGATCGCAGTCGCCAACGGGCGTCTCACCGCTTCCGGTGAGCTTGGGGCTGGTCGTCCCCGAGCTTTCGAGCTTCGGCGTCGACGGACTCGGGCGCGTCTACGTCATGTCCCTCCGCGGCGACGTCTACCGGCTCGATCCGCGCGCGACCTGAGCTCGGCGACCCATGCGGCTGCGCGCAGCCCGAGCCAGATCGGCGTGAGCAGCACGTAGAAGACGAGGTCGCCGAGAAACATGAGGAAGAACCAGAGCGCGAGCCAGCGCGCCGGGATCCAGCCCTTCTCGCGCATGTCGCCGGTGCCGCCGGGCGGAGGTCGGAACGGGTTGCGCAGCGGCGGCTCGCCCGGAGCGCCGTACGGGCTCGGATCGGGACGTTCGTCGCTCACGTCTTCGCGACTGCGCGCCGGCGGCGCTCGACGAGCCGGATGATCCGCATCGCCGTCTCCTCGACCGAGAGCTCCGAGACGTCGATCACGGGACAGCGCAGCCGCTTGTGGAGCTTCGAGGCCTCTTCGAGCTCGGCGTAGACCGCCTCGAGCTCCGCGTAGCGCTTGCGCGGCGCGCCCATGCTCTTCACGCGCGCGGTGCGGATGTCGGCGAGCCGCTCCGCTCCGATGGTGAGGCCGACGATCTTCGCCGGGTCGATCTCGAAGAGCTCCTCGGGTGGATCGATCCCGCGAACGACCGGAACGTTTGCTGCCTTGTGGCCGAGGTAGCCGAGGAAGATCGAGAGCGGAGTCTTCGACGTGCGCGAAACGCCGACGAGCACGATGTCCGCCTCGTCGAGGCCCCTCCCCACGCCGTCGTCGTACTTCACGGCGAACTCGATCGCCTCGATCCGCTTGAAGTACGTCGAGTCGAGCGGTGCGCGCGCGCCGGGCTCCATCCGTGCTGCGACACCCGCGACGCGTGAGATCGAGTCGATCGGGTGCCCGAGCAGGTCGCAGTAGTGGACGCGCGCGCGGCGGCAGAGCTGGCGCATCGCATCGCGGAGCTCCGGTGCGACGAGGGTGTAGACCATCACGGCCGGGCGCCCGCGCGCCTGCTGCACGGCGATGTGCAGGTCCTCGACGTTCTCGACCCGCGGGTGCCGGACCTCCTCGAAAGGTTGATCCGGGAACTGCGCCTCGAGCGCGAGCACGAGCCGCTGCGCCGTCTCCCCGGTCGAGTCCGAGACGATGTGGAGCTCGACGGGAACGCGCTCGTCAGCCATCCGCGGGAGGCTAGCGCCCGCGAGGTCGTATGCTCATCGCGGCCGCAACCAGAGGGGAGATAACGATGGCATTCGCAGAGCTCAAAGCACGGCAAAGCGTCATGTGGGGCAACGGGCCGTACGAGCGCATCACGAACACGCTTCGTGACATCCATGACCTGGTGATCGAGCGAGTGGATCCGAAGCCAGGCGAGCGACTGCTCGACGCTGCAACGGGAACCGGCGCAGTCGCCATCCTCGCCGCCGGACGCGGCTCCGACGTGGTCGGACAAGACATCGCGCCTGTTCTCATCGACACCGCTCGCGAGCGAGCAGCCGAGACAGGCGCCACCGTCCAGCTCGAGGTCGGCGACGCCGAGGACATGAGCTACGCCGACGCGAGCTTCGATGTCGTCACGTCGACGTGCGGCGTCATGTTCGCGCCTGACCATGGCGCGGTCGCGAGAGAGCTCGCACGTGTCACCAAGCCCGGCGGTCGCCTCGCACTCGCCTGTTGGACGCCCGAAGGTGGACTCGGCCAGATGTTCGGGATGATGCGTCCGTTCCTGCCGCCGCCCCCGGAGGGCGTAGGCAGTCCGTTCACGTGGGGCAAGGAGGATCACGTTCGCGAGCTCCTCGGCGATGCCTTCGAGCTCGAGTTCGAGGAGCACGACTCGATCCTGCGAACCGCGGACGGCGAGGAGTACTGGGAGCTCTTCTCGACCTCATACGGACCGACGAAGACAGCGGCGGAGGCGCTCGACGCGGAGCGGCGCGAGGAGTTCCACCAGACGTGGGTCGACTTCTTCGAAGAACGGCGCGAGGGAGACGAGGTCGTCCACCACCGCGAGTACCTCCTCACGCTCGGTACGCGTCGCTAGCTCGGCGCTCCACTGACGCCAGTAACGTCTCGCCGATGGCGGACGTCGTCACCATGGACAAGATCGTCTCGCTCGCGAAGCGGCGCGGTTTCGTGTTCCCGTCGTCCGAGATCTACGGAGGGCTCGGCTCCGCCTACGACTACGGGCACTACGGCGTCCTCCTCAAGGAGAACGTCAAGGCACGCTGGCTCGAGGCGATGGTGCGCGAGCGCGACGACATCGTCGCCCTCGACTCGTCGATCATCCTCCACCCGGCCGTCTGGGAGGCGTCGGGGCACGTCGCCGGCTTCGCCGATCCGCTCGTCGACTGCCGCTTCTGCAAGCGGCGCTACCGCGCCGACCAGATCGACCAGGCGCAGTGCGGCCAGAGACCGAGCAAGCGGCCGGGCGAGACGGAGCAGTGCGACCTGACCGAGCCACGGCAGTTCAACCTGATGTTCTCCACGAGGATCGGCCCGGTCGAGGAGACGGGCCAGGACGCGTACCTGCGGCCCGAGACCGCGCAGGGCATCTTCGTCAACTTCAAGAACGTCGCCCAGATCGCACGCCGCAAGCCGCCGTTCGGGATCGCGCAGATCGGCAAGGCGTTCCGCAACGAGATCACGCCGGGCAACTTCATCTTCCGCACGCTCGAGTTCGAGCAGATGGAGATGGAGTACTTCGTGCCGCCCGCCGAGGCGACGGAGTGGTTCGAGTACTGGGTCGAGCAGCGGGTCGCCTGGCACCTGCGCTACGGACTGCGCGAGAGCCACCTGCGTGTCCGCCCGCACGATGCCGAGGAGCTCTCGCACTACTCGTCGGCCACGAGCGACCTCGAGTACCTCTTCCCGATCGGCTGGTCCGAGCTCGAGGGAGTCGCCCACCGCGGCGACTTCGACCTCACCGCGCATACAGCCGCCTCGGGGACGAAGCTCGAGTGGGTGGACGGCCAGGAGCGCTACACACCGCATGTCGTCGAGCCCGCGCTCGGCGTGAACCGCTCGCATGCTCGCGTTCATGGTCGACGCGTACGACGAGGAGGTCGTGGCCGAGCGCGAGCGCACGGTGCTCCGGCTCCATCCTGCACTCGCACCCGTGAAGGCTGCAGTCCTGCCTCTGATCTCCAAGAACGACGACATGGTCTCGAAGGCGCGTGCGCTCTACGAGGAGCTACGCCGTGCGGTCGTCGCCGAGTACGACGACTCCGGCCAGATCGGCCGGCGCTACCGCCGTCAGGACGAGATCGGCACGCCGTACGCGCTCACGATCGACGAGCAGACGCTCGAGGACGACACGGTCACCATCCGCGACCGCGACTCGCTCGCGCAGGAGCGCATCCCGATCTCGGGCGTCCGGGCGTTCGTGCTCGACAAGCTCGCTGCGGACTGGAAGACGCCGAAGCCCGACTAGCCGCAGCGCTTGCCGACGCCGAAGCGGACTGTTGCGGTGCGGTCGCCGACCCGGAACGTGAGCGGAACGCACGCCGCAGCGAGAGCGAAGGTAGAAGCCCCCGGTGTACGGGTTCCAGTCGCCCAGGGCACTCGACGGCGGGCACGAGGCGATTCGTAACTCGCTCCCGCCGCGATCGCCCCACCCGATCGAGACACGCGTTCGCCAGCGGGGCGGCACGCTCACGTCGACGGGCGGGCTGTTCGCCTTGATGACGAGACCGGACTTGCTCCAGTACCGCCACGGGGTGCTTCCCGTCGGGACCGTCTGAGGGATGTAGGCAGGCGGAACGGCAGCGACCCCCAGCACCACCCGCTCCGGCTTCCACGTGAAGACACCGCCCGGCTGGACGATGCTCTCGCAGCGAACGACGCGCGGACCCGGCGACGCGCTTCCGGCGGCGGCCGTCAGCGCCAGCCAGACGAGAGCAGCTATCGCAACGAGACGCATCGAGCGGATACGCCTCAGCCGTCGGTTCGGTTCCGACCGTCGCGCTCGAGCGCGCGCTCGCTCGGCTCCGCGAAGCCGAACTTGCGGTAGAGGTCGTGGGCGTCGCGCGTGTGCAGGAACCACTTCGTGCTCGCGACGGGGCCCTCTTCCACCGAGAAACGCACGAGCTCGACGCCGAGGCCGCGTCCGCGGTGCTCCTCGAGCACGTAGACGTCGGCGAGATACGACTGCGCGTGCCCGTCCGAGAGCGTCCGGGAAAAGCCGATCTGCTCGTCGCCCGAATAGAGACCGACGACGCGGGCCGAGCCGTCGATGAGATCGTCCTGGATCTCTCGCGAGCGTCCCTCCGCCCAGTACGACCGTGTCAGGTACCCGTGCACCGCCGCGCGGTCGATCCGCCCCGGGTCGTCGTCGAGCTCGTAGCCGTCGCCGAGGTCGCGCTTCATACGGCCAGCGTGCGCAGGCGGAAGCCGCCGTGGAACTCGTACGAGGCGACGACCACCGAAAGCGCGTCGCGCAGCGCGCGCTCGCCGAGCCCCAGGCCGTGCGCGTCGGAGAGCGGACTCCAGATGAGCGCGAGCATTCCCCGGAACCCGTCGGGCGAGAGGAAGACCGTCTCGTCGGGCGCGCAGGGCGAGCACACTGCTCCCCCGGCTCGGGCGAGGTAGCCGACGAGCCCGTCCGTTCCTCCGCACTCGACGCAGCTCTCGAGGTGCGGAACGTAGCCGGAGAGCCACAGCAGCTTGAGCTGAAACGCGAGCGCGACCGGATCGAGCGCAGCGCGTCCGCGCGAACCTGCCGGAATCGCGTCCACTGCGGCGAGGAACCGCGTCAGCGCCTCGAACGCGCGCTCGTTGCGCTCTTCCTCGACGAAGAGCCGCAACATCGCCTCGGCGCCGACGAGCCCGACGGAGAGACGGTACGAATCCTCGCGCGCGGGCCGATGCGCGTCGACGAGCGAAACGCCGGTGACCGTATGGAGCTCGCCCGACCCCTGGTGGAGCATCAGCTCCACGTGCGAGAACGGCTCGAGCCGTGCGCCGAAGCGCGACTTCGTCTTCCGCACGCCCTTCGCCATCGCACCGATGCGGCCGCGCTCGGCCGTGTACAGGTGGAGCACGCGATCGGCTTCACCGAATCGAAACGACCGCAGCACGACGGCTTCCGTCTTGTGCGTGCGCCCCATGAAGCCAGTGTAGGTCGGTGAGGTGTCGACACCTCCGCGTCCATTGTGTAAGGGTTCCCTTACATCAGAAGACAGGTTCGACTACCCTCTCGTGCCATGAATCGACATCACACGCGCGGTCGCCTGGTCGCGACCGCCATCCTCGTAGGAACCGTAGCCCTGGCGGTCGGCGCGGGAACGACGTCCGCCGCGCCCGCGGCCGCACCTCCGGGCATCAACCTCACTCCCACCAAGACGTTCCTCCTCGACCACACCACGAA
Organism: uncultured Gaiellaceae bacterium; assembly: GCA_963820635.1. Classification (GTDB taxonomy): domain Bacteria; phylum Actinomycetota; class Thermoleophilia; order Gaiellales; family Gaiellaceae; genus GMQP-bins7. The sequence continues at coordinate 317,089 of CAWGAN010000003.1, forward strand.
GCTGCGCGCGTTCACCGTCCGCTTCCGGCGCGAGGCGAACCGCTACTACGCGCTCGCCAACGCAACCGACTTCGACTACACCGAGCTGTGGCAGTCGAAGCGCTCCGCGGTGAAGCCGGTGCTTGCTCGCTCGAAGGCGCTCTGGATCGAGGGCAACCCGTACTACGAGCGCGTCGAGGGCGTCGTGGCCGGCACGCCTTCCCTCGCCGTCTACGACGTCATCCTCGACGCCGGCTCGAGCGCGCAGGAGGATCCCGCGAGCGCGGTTCCCTTCGACCTCGAGCTCGCCGACGGCCGTGTGCTGCGGAAGCCAGGCAACCTCTTCAACCTCACCGAGGGCATGCTCTGGGGAACGCGAGCCGAGTACACGGCGAAAGGCGTTCGCGCCGATCTCGACGGCGACGGCAAGGTGGAGTTCGGAGAGTCGCTCCCGGACGCCGCCGTCTTCAAGGCGGCCGCCGAGGCGTTCGCGCTCTACGCAACCAAGCTCGACCGCTCGGCAAAGGCGTGGAAGCCGAGCGCGTCGGACGCCTTCACCGCGGTCGTGGTGATGGTGCCGACGATGAGCGAGTACTTCGGGCAGTGGAAGGTCTCACGCTTCGTGCTCGGCTCGCGCGCGCGTGGCGACTCGTTCAACGTCGTGTCGAGGCTCTCCGACATCGGCGACATCCTCGGCGGCCTGCGCGTGATCTACGCGGGAATCAGGCCGGCGATCGCGTCGGTCGACCAGCAGCAGGCCGCCCAGACGAAGCGCGAGCTCGACAGCCTGTGGTCGTACGTCGCGAAGCTCCGGAAGCAGGAGGCGGCCGGACGGCGCTTCACGCCCGAGCAGGCCGACGTGCTCGGCCGCACGGCGCAGGCGCGTGCCACGGCAATCGCAGGGCAGGTCACGCAGGCGGCCGCCCGGCTCAAGGTCAAGATCGCCCAGTAGTGATCGGGCGGGCGGCGGCGGCGACAGTCGTGGCGGCGGGCTTCCTGCTCGCCGCCACGGCCTCGGCAGCCGAGGTCGCACCCTGGAGCGCCGCGAGCAGCGTCCGGCTGGCGCTCTCGGACGCGCAGGCGGCCCTCGTGCTCGGCGACTCCGCAGGTGCAACCGAGCGGATCGAGACCGCACGGCGGGACGTCGGACTCGTGCTCGGCACCGATCCGGCCGCACTCCGAACCGCGCTGCGCGCGCTCGACGCTGCCGGCAGTGGCGACGAGCGAGCGCTCGCCGCTGCGAGCGGCGCCGTGTGGACGACGATTCTCGCGACGGCGTACTCGGAGGCGGCACGGGCGGCTCGGCGTGGCGACGTCGCGACGGCGCGCAGCTGGCTCCTCGTCCGCGAGTTCCGGCCGCCGACACGGTTCTCGCGCGCCGCAGACGACGCGACGGTCGCGCTCGACGGCCTCGCCGACGGATCCGTCTCGCCGCGTGCGGCAGCTGCGGCCGTCCGTCGCGACCTCCTGGACACGTACGACGCGCGACTGCGGACGTCACTGGCCGACCTGCGCCAGGCGGACGAGCTCGGATACGACACGTCGCGTGCGGAGCTCGGCGCGCTGGCCCTCGGCTACTGGTCGATCCTGTCGGGCGCCCATCGCGCCACGCACGGCGCGCCCGCCACGACACGCCTCACGAGCTCGTTCGAGCAGGTCGCGGCCGCTGCGGCCGGCGGAGGCCTCCCGCGGGCCACGCTCGCCCGCATCGACCGAGCGCTCGCCGGCTTCCGAGCCGCGCCACTCTCGGGCGCCGAGCTCGCGCGACGTGCCGGACAGCTCGAGCGCTTCCTGCAGCTCGTCCCGATCGAGTACGGGCGAGGCGTGCAGGACGGCAGGGTCACGCTCGAGTTCGAGATCCAGGAAGCCGTGACGTTCCGAGACGGCGCCGCGGCCGCGTTCCACGACGTCGAGCCCACGCTCATGGCCGCGAACGCGGCCGCGACGAGGCGGCTCGGATCGGCGCTCGACACTCTCGGGACCACGCTCGCCGCGGCGTCTCGCGGCGACGCAGTCGCGTCCGCCGAAGACGTGCGGGAGACGACCGACGAGGCACTCGGGTTCATCGACCGGCTCTACCCGAGCTCGTGGAAGGAGGCATCGGAGACCGCAGACTTCGACGTCATCGCCGCGACGCTCGACCGGCTGCAGGCAGCTGTGGCGACAGGGGACTGGAAGCAAGCGGAGACGGCGCGGCTCGAGGCGTACGGCGTCTTCGAGCTCGGGCCGGAGCAACGTCTCCGCGGGCTGGCACCCTCACTCTTCCAGGAGGTCGAGGGCTACTTCTGGTACGGAGCCGGCGGCCATGACGGGCTCGTGCAGCTCCTCGGCCGCCGGGCTCCCGACGAGGAGATCGCCGCCACGCGAGCCGGGCTCGACGACGCGCTCGCCCGCTCGGAGCAGCAGATCGGAAGCGGGCCGCAATCGGACGTCTCCGTCGCCACCAACGCAGCGATCATCGTCTTCCGTGAGGGCCTGGAGGCCGTGCTCATCCTCGCGGCCTTGATGGCGAGCCTCGTCGGCGGACAACGTCATTTCCGACGACCGATGTTCGCCGGCGTCGCGCTCGCGCTCGTCGCGAGCGCCGTGACGTGGGTGATCGCGCAAACGGTTCTCACGTCGCTCGCGGTCTACGGGGAGAAGCTGGAGGCGATCGTCTCGCTCGTCGCCATCGGCGTGCTCCTCCTGATCCTGAATTGGTTCTACCACCGCGTGTACTGGCAGGAGAACCTCCAGGGCCTCCACCAGAAGAAGCGGCGCGTGCTCGCGGGAGCGGGGCTCTCGCTCGCCGCCGCGCAGGTCGTCGGCCTCGTCCTCCTCGGATTCTCGAGCGTGTACCGCGAAGGCTTCGAGACCGTGCTCTTCCTCCAGGCCATGACGCTCGAGGCGGGAGCCGTAACCGTCCTCGAGGGAGTGGTGCTCGGGCTCGCAGGCGTCGTGGCCGTGTTCGTGCTCGTGATCGCGCTCGAGCGCAAGCTTCCGCACAAGAAGATGCTCATGGCGACGGGGCTGCTCATCACGTGGGTACTCGTCGTCATGGTCGGGACGACCGTGCAGACGATGCAGAAGGTCGGCTGGATCGCCGTCACGCCGATCGAAGGACTCGAGCTGCCGTACTGGACGGGTCTCTGGCTTGGCGTGTTCCCGACCTGGCAGGGCGTCCTCGCGCAAGCGGCGGCCGTCGTGTTCGTGCTCGGGAGCTATTTCGCCGCCGAGGCTCTGCGCAAGCAGCGTCGCGAGGCTCGCCTCGCGACGCTCGTGGCGGCCGGCGAGACCCCGCGCGTCGCAGCCGAGCCGGAGGTCAGGCTGCCGACCGACGATCTCGTCGCCGAGCCCGTCGGCACGCGCTAGCCACCCGCAGCGTCGAGCGGTGCACGGACGACGCCGTCGACGACGAGCTTTCCTCCCTCGTAGCGGTACGCGCCGACCGGTGCGGGATCGATGTCGCCGAACTCGTCGAGGGTGAACGAGCCGAGAATCCCGTTCTCGACTTTCGTCGCGAAGAGCTCCTCGACGACCGAAGCACGCCTTCCGTCCGAGCGGGCGATGGCGTCCAGCAGCACCTCGGCGGCCTGAGCCGCTTCCGCTGATCCGGGCGGCGTCGGGAAGACGGGCTCGCTGCCGAACTCGCGGAGGAAGCGTTGCCCCGCAGGGGGCAACTCACTGGGCGGAACCCCCGGGACAGTCGTGATCAACCCGTTCCCGATCGGGCCGAGCTCGCGCGCCATGTCCTCTGCGGCGAAGGAGTCAGGCGTGATAATCGGGACGTCCGGGAGCTCGGCTCTGAGATCGGCGATCAGGGTATCCGCGTTCCCCTCTGGCAGACCGACGAGATAGACGGCGCTCGGACGGGCTGCGGCGACCGAAGCCGCGAGGGCGTCGTACGTCTTCCGGAGGGGCCAGTCGAACGTTCGCTGCTCGATGCCCAGGGAGCGGGCCCTCGATCGGAACGACCGGGTCAGCCCTTCCACGTACGGATCGTCGAGACCCCGCTGGGCGACCACGGCGACCCTCCGTGCGCCGAGACGCCGCGCGATGTGCGCGGCCGCGGCGCCTTGAGCCAGGTCGTGCGTGACGACGCGGGCGTAGCTGCGAACGCCGTCGGGGTGGAGCGAGAGCGCGGACGGCCCGCGGGTCAGCCCATCGTCCGTGTTGGACGGGCTGATCATCGCGAGCGGCCCCGCCGCGGTGCGGCTCACGATCGGGATCTGCAACTCGGCGCAGCCCGAGTTGAACGGCCCGATGACGCCGACGACCGACGTCGTGGCGACGAACGCGCGCGCATTGCGTCGGCACTGGCCGGCGTCGAGCTCCCCCCCGACGGTGTAATCGCACGACTGGAAGCCGACGCGCAGCTCCCCCGCTCGGAACTCGCGTTTCCGGAGGACGAACTCGATCGCGTCGACGATCTCCTTGGTCGCCGCTGCAGCTTCCCCACGGCGTGGGTTGTCGGCCACGACGATGACGTCCGGTTCCCCTTCCCCCTCGTACAGGAGCTCGCCACAGGAGCTCGTCGCGACCGGCTCGATACCGTCGTCGCCTCCGGCGCAGGCGCCCGCCAGCGCCGCGACGCACGAGACGAGCACGACGGCCGTCCGCATCACTAGGTCAGTCGCCTGTCCCGCTTGGCGCGCGGACGACGTCGTGCGCGACGATTTCGCCTCCCTCGAAGCGGTAGACACCGATGGGCGCTGGATCGATGTCGCCGAAGCGGTCGAAGGCGAACGAACCGAGGATGCCATTCTCGACCTTCGTCGCGAAAAGCTCCTCGACGACAGACGCGCGCGTTCCGTCTGACCGCGCGATCGCGTCGAGAAGCACGTCGGTGGCCTGGGCGGCCTCGGGAGCGCCCAGGAACCCCGGCTCGCCGACGTCGTGGCCGAACTCGCGAACGAACTGCTCTCCCGCAGGAGGGAGCAAGTCGGAGGGGACCGACGTGGTCGTCACGAGCATGCCCTCACCGGCGTCGCCGAGCTCCTGCGCGACGTAGCTGTACGCGAAGCCGTCAGGCGCGAGGAGCTCGACGCTCCGCGGAAGCGCCGCTCGGAGGTCCTCAACGAGCTTCTTGGCGTTGCCCTGGGTCAGGCCAGCGAGGTACACGACATCCGGCTGGGCGGCCGCCACGGACGCCGCGAGACTCGCGTAGCTCTTCCTGACGGGCCACGGGATGCGGGACGTCTCCAGCCCGAGCGTCCGCGCAGTCGCGTCGAACTCCTCGGCGAGGGTGCGCACGTAGTCGTCGCGCAGGTCCTCATGTAGCACTACGGCTCTCCGCGCACCGAGGTCCTTCGCCAACTGCGCGCTCGCTGCTCCTTGGGCGCCGCTGAGGGCGACAACGCGTGTGTAGCTGCGAACGCCGTCGGGATAGAGCGGCTCCGACGCAGGCGGTCGCGTCAGCCCTTCGTAGGTATTCGACGGGCTGATCATGGCCAGAGGGCCTGCGGCTCGCGTGCTGACGATCGGGATCTGCTCCTGTGCGCAGGCCGAGTTCCACGGGCCGACGATCCCCACGACGTCCCTGTTGTCGACGTACGCTTCCGCGTTTCGCCGGCAGAGCGACGGATCGAACGGCTCGTCGCCGACGGTGTCGTTGCACGACTGGTAGCCGACGCGCAGCTCCCCCGCCCGGAACGCGCGTTTCCGGAGGACGAACTCGATCGCGTCGACCATCAGCTCGGTCGTCTCGGCCCCGATGCCTCGTCGTGGGAGGTCCGAGACGACGATGACGTCCGGCTCGCCCTCGCCCTCGTACAGGAGCGGGGCACACTGCCTCGACGCGACCGGCTCGGCGCCATCGTCTCCGCCCGCACACGCTGCGGCGAGCCCTGCCAGCAGCACGACGAGCACCGCAGCCGTCGTCTTCACGGCCGCCATGATCTTCCCTCGAGGACCGTCGGTCAACTAGTCGACCGAGACCCAGATCTCTCCGGCGCCGACGTCCACCACGCGAGGCGCCCCGCCCACAGGAACGACGGTCACTTCGTCGGTGTCGGGATCGATGCGGACGACCGTGCCGTCGTCGCTCGCCGCCCATACGGCACCGGCACCGACCGCGACCCCGTACGGCGTTCCGCCGAGGTCGTACGTGCGTACGACCTCTTCCTGCTGCGCATCGATGCGCAGGACCGCCTGCATCTCGTCGTCGGCGACCCAGACCGAGCCGAAGCCCGTGGCGACGTCCGGTCCGCCGCCGACAAGGTCGACCGTGCCGATCACGTCTCCGGTTGCAGGGGAAACCCGCTCGAGTTCGCGGCCGAGCACCCAGAGCGCGCCGAACCCGTAGGCCATCGGTCCCCAGGTCGAGCTCTGGCGCGGTTGCAGCCTCTCGGTCGTCGGATCGATCCGCGACAGCGCTCGACTGCTCCCCGCCCAGATGGCAGTCGGCCCCGTTGCGAGCCAGCCGGGGCCGACGTCGACGTCGAACGCCGTTGACGCGCCGGCGTTGGGCAGCGTCCAGCTCGCCTCCACGAGGTCTGTGCCCGGCTCGACACGATGGACCCGGCCTTCAGTGGTGCCGACCCAGAGTGAATCGAAGGCGGCGACGATGTTGCGCGGCGTCCCGCTGACGGAAAACGTCGATGCCAGCGTGCGCGTCTGCGCGTCGAGCCGCGAGATCGTCCCCGCACCGTCGTTCGAGTTGATGACCCACACCCAGTCGTCCGATGCGGCCACGTCGGTCGGCGTGTTGCCGACCGACGTCACCGACGTGAGCTCGAGCGAGGTTGGATCGACGGCGCCGACGGAGTTCGGAGTCGCCTCGAGCGTGTCGCCCGAGCTGAGCACCAGCGCGAGGACACCGGAGACGATGGCGATTGCGAGGAGCGTCGCGCCGACCGTGAGCAGACGACCCCCGATGCGTCGCCGCCGACGCCGGACCGCGATCGGAGAGGGGCCGAGCCCGAGCGCGGCTCGCGCGTCGTCGGCGAATGCGTTGCAATCCTCGTATCGCTCCGCCGGCTCCTTCGCGAGCGCACGCGCGAAGATCGGGTCGAGCTCGTCGTACGCGAGCAGCGGGGCCGGCTCCTCCTGCATGTGCGCCCAGAGGGTCTGCGCCTCCGTCTCTCGTCGGAATGGTGGAGCGCCCGAGAGCAGCTCGTAGAGCACACATGCGAGCGCGTACTGGTCGGCGCGACCGTCGACGTCGCCCCGGCGGATCTGCTCCGGCGCGAGATAGTCGAGCGACCCCGCCAGCCTCCCGGAAGCAGTCGTGCCCCCATCGACGAGCTGCGTCGTCAGGCCGAAGTCGCAGAGGTAGCAGTGGTCGGCCGTGTCGACGAGGACGTTCCCCGGCTTGACGTCGCGGTGGACGAGCCCACGTTCGTGCGCAGCGTCGAGGGCATCGGCGACCTGGCCGACGAGCCCGACGGCACGGGCCGGAGGAACCGGACCGTCCTCGAGGAGCACGCGGAGGTCGGTTCCCGCGACGTACCGGTTCGCGAGGTAGAGCTCGCCGTCCGCTTCACCCGCCGCGTACACGGGGAGGATGCCCGCGTGGTCGATGGAGGCGGCGATCCTGGACTCGCGCAGGAAGCGCTCCCGAAACGAATCGTCACCTGCCAGCTCGGGGGCGATGAGCTTCAGCGCGACCGGACGATCGAGCGCGAGCTCGGTCGCCCGATACACGACACCCATCCCACCCCGGCCGACCACGCCTTCGATTCGATAGCCGGCGAATTGGGTTCCTACCTCGGGCACCTCGGGGTCAGATTCTCGACCCTTGGATCGACCATGTGAAGCGCGTCAGCGTCGCCTGCGGCGCAATGCCGCTCGGACGCAGCCCTCGCCGGACGAGCACCGTCGGCGCCGGTGGCGACTCGACGAGCGCTCGGCGCGTCTCCCCCAGCCCCTCCGTCCGCCAGCGGTCGGAGAGCCCGAGCACGAGGAGGCCCGCTCCAGCCGCGAGCGCGGCCACACCCTCGAGGCCCGGCGGGCCGAGGAGCGGCTCGGCGACGACTCCCGTCGTGTGCTGGACGATGAGCGACGCGTCCGCGAGCAGCCGGCTCGCGTCGCGGCCGCGGGCTGCCTGATCCATGGCCCCGATCAGCCGCAGTGGACGCTCGAGGGCCGCCGCGGCCCAGGCGCCGAGCTCGAGGGCGGCCCAATCGTGCTCGAACGCGCCGAAGGGAACCACGATCGGTCCGTCTGCGACCGCGCCGCCACGCTCGACGATCACGACGAGGTCCGAGGTGGCCTGGTGGAACACGGGCGCAAGCGGCCCTGCGAGCGGGTCGCCAATCGCCGACAGCAGGAGCAGATCGGCGTCCTGCTTCTCCCCGAGCCGTACGACGTCCTCGGCGGGAGAGGACGACGAGAACGCGGCTACGCGAACCGTCGCGCCTCTCTCCGCGAGGTCGTGGCGGGCATGATCGAGCTCGGCGGTCGCAGCCGACAGCTCCGCGGCTGGGACGATCCGACCGAGCACGAGCTCACGGGCTGTCGGGCCGCGCGCGAGCGCTTCGGCGAGCGGAAGAAGCACGTCGAGCCCGGCCGCGCTCTCGGGGACGGCGACGATCGCGCGAAGCGACGCCTCGGGAGCCGGAGCATCCGAGAGCGCTGGGTCCTGTCGCAGGATCGCACGCTCCAGTTCGCGTAGCTCCGGGCCCGGGTCGAGGCCGAGCTCATCGTCGAGCAGGCGCTTGCCGTCCCGATACGCATCGAGCGCCTCGGACTGGCGCCCTGCCCTGTACAGCGCGCGCATGAGGAGTACGCGCGGCCGTTCCTGCAGCGGTCGCGACGCCACGAGTGCCTGGAGCTCCGCAATGAGCTCGGGACCGCCGCCGAGCTCGAGGTCCGCCTCGACGCGGCTCTCGAGCGCAAGCTGACGCAGCTCGCCGAGACGAGCCGCCTCGGGCTGGACGAAGGACTCGTACTCGAAGTCGGCAAGCGGCGCGCCGCGCCAGAGCGCGAGCGCCTCGCGCAGCGTCGCCGCACGCACCGCAGCCTTCTCGTCCTTCGCGCTCGCAAGGAGCCGCTCGAACTCGTGGAGGTCGAGCTCGCCTGCACCGACTCGAAGCACGTAGCCGGGACCGCGTGTCTCGAGCCTGTCGCGCGCGATGCCCAGCGCCTTCCGGAGCGCCGAGACGTAGACCTGGATCGCTTTCGCGGCGGTTCGCGGGATCTTCTCGGGCCAGAGCGCCTCTGCGAGGCGGTCGGTCGAGACGACTTCGTTGGCATTGAGGAGGAGGAACGCGAGCAGCGCCCGTTGCCGTGGCGCACCCAGATCGAGTGGACGCCCGTCAGCGAGCACCTCGAGCGGCCCCAGGACCCGGAACTCCACGAGCGGACGCTACTGCGTGCGGGTGGCGTTTACCCGTTCTTAGGTCCGCGCTAGGCGCCGTCTCCGAACCTGCGCTCCATCGAGATCGCAGCGGGCGATCCAGACGAAGGGAGAGGACATGAACGCTCGGACGAAGCTCATCGGAACCATCGCGCTCGGCTCGGCGCTCCTCGTGCCGGTCGCACAGGCTCAGACGCCGGACGACCGTGCAGGCCTTCGCGGCCCCGGCGGCATCGCCGCGACGCAGGCGGCGGCGACGTCCAGCCATCCCGACAACCGCGCCGTCCGCGGTCCCGGCGCCGTGGCGAGCTCAAGCTCGCAGACCGCGATCCGGCCGGATGACAGGGCGGGTCTCCGCGGGCCAGGTGTGCACAGCTCGACAGAGGCCGCGGCCGCATCGCATCCGGACAACCGCGCCGAGGCCCGCGGGCCGGGGTCGGTTGGCACCGTCGTCGTCCTGCAGTCGCCGTCGTCCGGCTTCGACTGGGGCGATGCGATGATCGGGAGCCTCGGCGGAGTGGGAGCGGCGCTCCTTCTCACCGGGTGCTTCTTCCTGCTGACGGGTCAGCGAAACAGGACGCGCCTCGCCTGAACCGATTCGCGACGAAGACCGCCGCCGCCGGGCCAATGCGACCCGCGGCGGCGGTTTTCTCATGCCGTCCGCGAACCGAACGGCTAGTGCTCGGGCTGGCAGCGGGGGCAGAACCACGTGCCACGACCCCCGACGCGCGTCTTCGCGATGGTCGCGCCACAGCGACTGCAGCGGAGCCCGTCGCGGCCGTAGACGCGGAACTCGTCCTGCATCGACCCTGACGCTCCGTCGGGCGCTGCGTAGTCGCGGAGCGTCGAGCCTTGGCGTGCGATCCCCGTCCGCAAGGCAGCCCGAACCGCGCGCGTCACGCGCGCGACCTCGTCCGCCGAGAGCCCGTTTGCCGGGCGGAGCGGGTTGACCTTCGCCCGCCAGAGCGCCTCGTCCGCATAGATGTTGCCGAGGCCCGCGACGACGCGCTGGTCGAGCAGCACCGCCTTGAGGGCCGCCTTTCTCCGTTCGAGTTGCGCCTGCAGCCATGCACTCGTGAACCTCCGCCCGAGCGGCTCGGGCCCGTTCTTCGTCGCGAGGTACGGCTCGAGCTCCACGCCCTCGAGGACGAGCCAGGTACCGAACCGGCGCACGTCGCGGTAGGCCAGCCGCGTGCCGTCGTCGAGCTCGAGCACGGCACGCTCGTGGGTGACCGGCGTCCAGTGGAAGCCCCCGGTCATCCGCAGGTGCACGAGGAGATCCAGGCCACTCTCCAGCCGGAGCAGGAGGTACTTGCCGCGTCGCTCGACCGAGACCACGCGGTCCCCCTCGAGCTCCTCGGCGACCTCGAAGAGGTCGTACGGCCGCGTGAGGCGTGGGTCGAGGATCTCGGCGCGCACGATCGTCCGCCCCTCGAGCCGCGGCGCAAGCTGCGCCCGAATCGTCTCGACCTCCGGCAGCTCGGGCATCTCTACTCGACGACGTCGAGGAGGATTCCTTGAGGGTGCGAAGCACCGCCGTCGCCGATCTCGTACGCCCGGGCGACGGCCTCGACGGCGCGGGCGGCCGACTCCTCGTCGCGTGCATGGACGTCCGCGAGGACCTGCCCGACCGCGACCGTCTGGCCGCGCTTCGCGCTGCAGACGATGCCCACCGAATGGTCGATGGTGTCCTCCTTCGTGCGCCGCCCGCCGCCGAGCTCGAGGCTGGCGATCCCGATCGTAAGCGCCGCGAGCCGCGTCACCACGCCGGCGCGCGGAGCCACGACCTCATGGACGACGGGAGCGCGCGGGAGCGCATCGAGGTCGGGATCGCCGCCCTGCGCCCGGATCCAGCGCTCGTACCTCTCGCTGGCCGAGCCGTCCGTCATCGCCTGCCGTGCGCGCTCGCGGCCCTCGTCGATGTCGACGCCGAGATCGGACAGAGCAAGAAGGCGGGCGCAAGCGTCGAGAACGAGCTCCATGAAGTCCGGTGGGCCTTCGCCCGCGATCGTGTCCACCGCCTCTCGCACCTCGAGCGCGTTTCCGACAGCAGCGCCGAGCGGCTGATCCATGTCGGTCAAGAGACAGACGACGGTGCGCCCGGCACGCTTGCCGAGGTCGACCATCTGCTCGGCGAGGATGCGCGCGTCGTCGAGCGTCTTCATGAACGCGCCGTCGCCGACCTTGACGTCGAGCACCATCGCCTCCGCGCCCGCGGCGAGCTTCTTCGACATGATCGACGACGCGATGAGCGGGACGATGTCCACCGTCGCGGTGACGTCGCGGAGCGAGTAGAGCTTCTTGTCGGCGGGAACGAGGTCGCCCGTCTGACCGATGATCGCGACGCCGATCTCGCGCACCTGCGCCACGAACTCGTCGATGGTCAGCTCGACGCGGAAGCCCGGGATGGACTCGAGCTTGTCGAGGGTGCCGCCCGTGTGCCCGAGCCCACGCCCGGACATCTTCCCGAGGGGAACGCCGCACGCGGCGACGATCGGGCCGACGGCGAGCGACGTCTTGTCCCCCACCCCGCCCGTCGAGTGCTTGTCGACGACGCGACGCCCGAGCGCGGCGGCGAGATCGAGCGTGTCGCCGGAGCGGATCATCGCGTCCGTCAACGCGTGCGTCTCGCGCCCGGAGAGCCCCTTGAAGTAGACGGCCATGCACCACGCGGCCATCTGGTAGTCGGGGACGTCGCCGTGCGTGTAGCCGAGAATGAGCTCCGAGATTTCGTCGTCGGAGAGCTCGTCGCCGTTCCGCTTGCGCTCGATCAGGTCCGCTGCACGAATCGTCACCCCGCCGATCATGCCGAATGCCGTCGCGGCAGACGAGAGCGTGCCGTAGCCGAGGTCAGAGCTCGATCGGGCGGCCGGGGAGACGCTTGCCCGGCGACTTGCCGCCGAGCCATGCGTTCACGGTTGCGCCCACGTCCCCGAACTCGCCCTCCTCGTGGATCCGCCCCGCGGCGTTGCGACCGGCCGCATAGGCGAGCAGGAGCGCGTGCTCCCGCGAGTGGTCGGTCGACTCCGTCGTCGGGTCGCAGCCGTGGTCGGACGTGACGATGAGAAGGTCGCCCGGTTGCAGCGCCTCGAGGATGTCCGGAAGGCGGCGGTCGAAGTCCTGCAGGCAGCGGTGAAAGTTCACCGGGTCGTTGCGATGCCCCCAGAGCATGTCCGTCTCGACGAGGTTCACGAAGACGAGCCCGCCGTCGACGTTCTCGAGCAGCTCGATGGTGCGGTTGATGCCGTCGACGTTCGACTTCGTCGGAAACGAGTCGTCGACGTCGCAGCCGGCGAAGATGTCGAAGATCTTGCCGACGCCGTAGACCGTGTTACCGGCATCGCGGATGGACGAGAGATAGTTGGGGCGGCGCGGCTCGAGCGAGAAGTCGTGTCGGTTCGGCGTGCGCTCGTAGTTCCCGGCCTCACCGATGAACGGCCTGGCGATGACGCGCCCGACCGCATGACGGCCGGTGAGGATCTCGCGCGCGACGCGACAGCCGTCGTACAGCTCCTCGAGCGGGATCGTCTCCTCGTGCGCGGCGATCTGGAAGACCGAGTCGGCAGACGTGTAGACGATCCACTTCCCCGTCTGCTGATGCTCCTCGCCGAGCTCCTGGATGATCTCCGTTCCCGACGCCGGCTTGTTGCCGATGACGCCGCGACCCGTCTGGTTCATGAACGGGTCGATGACATCGTCGGGGAAGCCGTGCGGGTAGGTCGGGAACGCCGTCGGCGTGACGACGCCCATCATCTCCCAGTGGCCCGTCGTCGTGTCCTTCCCCTTCGAGCGCTCGACGAGCCGTCCAGCGACGGCCGGCGCGCCCGGCTGCGGCGGGCAGCCAGCGAGCGGCATCACGTTTCCGAGCCCGAGCGCCTCGAGGTTGGGCAGGTCGAGACCCCCGACCGCGCTGGCGGTGTTGCCCAGGGTGTTCGAGCCTACGTCTCCGTACTCCCCTGCGTCCGGCAACTCTCCAGCGCCGACGGCGTCGAGCACGATTACGCACGCTCGCGGCACGGCGCTATTCTACGGCGGCTTTGGACGACGCCCTCGGCCTTCTACTCCTCGTCGTGTACATCGTCACGATCCTCGCCATCTCGGCGGGGATCACCTACGCGGTGATCCGAATCTTCCCGACCGAGCGGAAGCCGAAGAATCCCGACAAGCAGGAGTCGTCGCATCCGCCGGATACGGACGGCGGAGGCAAGCTCTTCCGCCGGTCGAAACGCGCCGCGACCTAGAGGCCACTTATGCGCGGCGGCGGAGCGCGAGAAACCCCCCGACCGCGGCGACGAGCGCCGCCAGGACGAGCAGCCCGTTGACGACGTTCGGATTCCTCTCGAAGAACGTGCGCGTGTCGACCGGAGGCTCGAAGTCCTCGTTGAGGACCTCTCCGCCGAGCTGCGCCTTCCGTGCGCGATCCAGGCCGATCGCCGCAGCAGGCAAGCGGGCGAAGTCGTACGCGGGTGCGGCCAGGCCAGGCGCCCCGTAGAACAGCCGATACGGCGGCGTGAAGCCTTCCGCGAGCAGGAGTGGGCGATCGCGCGCGAGAGCCCGCACGCGAAGATCCGACAGCGGAGCGTCGTCGCCGTTCGCGATCGTCACCCGCACGTATCGCTGGCGCCCGTCGACCGGGATTCGGTCGAGATCGACACCGCGGTAGCGCGCGACCTCGGCGCTACCCAACGGGACGAACGTCGTCCCGTCGTTGGATCCCTCCACGACGGCACGACGCACGAACGTGTCGGTGCTCGACTGCACCTCGACCGCGTCCACGGGGATGTTCGGGAACCCGAGATCGAGCGTCACCACGGTCGCGCGCGGACGTTGCCGCACGCTCGAGGTTGCAGCGACGGCGTCGAGACGAGGCTGGAGCGGATCGCGGGAGACGGTCGCGCCGTTGATCCCGGAGACGCCTCGAGCGCGCACGAGGAGGTAGCGGTAGTCCGTGGGCGGGAACACCGCCGTCGTGCTGCGTGCGGCGACGGCGCCGCGGAAGGCGTAGATCGGCGTCGTGGACAGCGCCGCATACGAGCCCTCCGCGCCCGTCGAGCTGCCGAGAACCTCGACGTCACCGACGAACTCTCGATCCGGCACCTCCAGCTCTATCCGGTCGATCACCTCGGGGTTGGCGCCGCGATCGAGCACGACGGAGACGACACCGTCGAGCTCACCGCGGGCGACGAGGGCGACCGCGCGTGGCGGAACGGCGGCAGGGAGTGGCTCGGTGCGCCAGGGAACCTGCGTGTCAGCGGCGTCGACGACCCGGAGATCGTCGAATCCCTCCGCGGCATGCCCGTACATCGCGCCGTCGGGCTCGAACGTCACGGGCACGCCTGGCGGCGCGACCAGCGTCCTCGAGTACCGAAACTCCGAGGTCTCGACCTGTGCGGCGAGACCGACGGCGAGGGAGGCCGCTACGACGGCCCCGACGTTCACCCGTGAGCCCCGGCAGTTCGCACCCGCTGGTACGCATACGCGCCGACGAGGAGCACGATGCCGACCACGATGAACGAGAGCACGCGGTAGAACGAGTCGAGCTCGGAGAGGTCGTATGCGAACACCTTCGCGACGCTCAGGCCGAGGAGCGCCAGCCCGCCGTAACGAAGCTCGCGGACGTCGCGGGCGAGCCCGACGACGATCGCGACGAGTGCGACGATGCCCCAGAACATGCTCAGCGCAACCTGGGCGGTCTGCGACGGCTCGGCTGCATCGCCCTGGAGCAGATCCACGATGGTGAGTGATGCGGCGTACAGAAGCGCCACCGAGCCGACGCCCAGCAACACGAGCCGAACGTCGGCGAGCTCCACGAGCTGGCTGACGAGCAGTGCCGCAATCCCGACGCAGAGAACCGCGGCGACAGCGACGGGAAGGTCGGCCACGCCGTCGATGAGCGCGTCCGGCGGCGCCTCGTCGATCAGTGTGTGAAGCGCGGCGAGACCGAGGAAGACGACGGAGAACACCAGCGCTCTCTGCTCTCCGGTGCGCCGCGCCACCCACGCGAGGATGACGGCCTCGGCCGACCAGCCGGCCACGAGAGCCGGCCCGTCGAGCGCAAGTGCGAGCGTGACGCCGGAGAGCCCGACGCCGACCGCGACGAGCAGCGCGGCGATCTCGGTGCTCATCCGCCGGCGAAAGCCGAACGCTGCCGAGGACGATGTACGAGACGGTGACACCGAGCACCCACGCCGTCGCTCCCTGGGACGATCCACGGTCGTCCACGAGGATCCACCCCAGCGCCGTCGCAAGCGCTGCGTTCAGGAGGAGCACCGACGCGGACGAGACACGCAAGGTCGAGACGGGAACGCGGAGCTCGTACCCGATCGCCGCGACGACGAAGAGACACCAGTAGAGCGCGAGCATCGCGAGCGGCAGGAGGAGATCGTCTCGGTCCCACGACCAGTACGCGAGCTGCGGCGCGCTGACCAGGAAGGCGCCGAGCGCGAGCCAGCCCCACCGTTGCCACAGAAGAGCTCCGACGGTCGCGACGAGCGCGACGATCATGAACGCGAGGGACAATCCGGTCGTCTCGCCACCGACGAGGACGGGTGCCGCGAGTGCGCCCAGCAAGGCGAGCGCGGCGACGAACTGCGATCGCCACCGAACGGCGATCGCCGCGCCGGCCCCACCCACGACTCCGGCGACGAGGAGGCCAGCCTCCTGGCCGATGACCTCCTGCACAGCGGTCGCATACGTCAGCGACGCGTAGAGGGCGGCGAGCGCGCTCGCGACGGCGGCGACCGCCGCGTCGGTCTGGCCTCGCCGCTCGTAGAGAAACAGTCCGGCCGCGAGAAGGATCGTCGAGCCGGCGAACGCGAGCGCGACACGCGCCTCGACGCCGATCCAGCCGCGATCGACGGCGATCACGAGGAAGAGGACGACTCCGACGACGATCGCGAGCCCGCCGAGCCACGCCAGGATCCGTCCCCCGAGCAGGTCCTCGAACGACATCGCCGGTCTATCGGACTCGGCGTGGGGCTGATCGCGCGTCACCTGCTCGAGCGACGCGGGGCGAGCGACGGGCGCGGTCGGCTCCGGTGGAGGTGGCACGGGGGTCGCAACCTCCAGCGGCCGCACCATGGGCGTTGGCGGTACCGGTGAGGGCTCGGCGGGTGCGGGACGGTGGAGCTCGAGCTCCGTTACGCGGACCACCAGCGTCCGCACGAGCCTCTCGATCTCGTCGAGCCGTTCCTCGAGTGCGCGCTCCCGGTCCATCGACGACGATCGTATTCCCGCTCTGCGCGAGGAGTCCTCAGTGACGCGCTACGGCATCCGCGTACTGCTCGGGATCCGCGAAGGCTAGGCGACGCCGGCGGCGAGGGCGTCGTCGAGCGGCGTGTAGTCCATGCCGTGCGCCTCGGCGACAGCTTCGTACGTCAGTCTTCCGCCGAGCGTGTTCACACCCCGTGCGAGCTCGAGATTCGCCGTTACGGCGCCGAGTATGCCGAGATCCGCGAGCTGTTCGACGTACGGGAGCGTCACGTTCGTGAGCGCACGCGTCGACGTGATCGGCACCGCGCCGGGCATGTTCGCGACGCAGTAGTGGATGACGCCGTCGACCGTGTACACGGGGTCGTCGTGTGTCGTCGGCCTCGATGTCTCCGCGCAGCCGCCCTGGTCGATCGCGACGTCGACGAAGACCGAGCTCTCCTTCATCGTCCGAAGCATCTCGCGCGTGACGAGCTTCGGCGCGAGCGCGCCGGGGATGAGCACGGCACCGATCGTCGAGGTCGGCGTCCTTGATCGACTCCTCGAGCTGGAGCGCCGACGACATCAGGAGCTGCACGCGCCCGCTCAGGATCTGCTCGAGGTAGCGCATGCGGTCGACGGAGCGCTCGAGGATCGTCACCTGGGCGCCCATACCGAGCGCGATGACGGCCGCGTTGTAGCCGACCATCCCGCCGCCGATCACGAGCACCCGGCCGGGAGCGACGCCGGCCACGCCTCCGAGGAGGATCCCGCGCCCGCCCTTCGGCTTCTCGAGCTGATCGGCCCCCGCCTGCGCAGCGAGACGGCCGGCGATCTCGCTCATCGGCGCGAGCAACGGGAGCGCCCCGCGGTCCGTCTCCACCGTCTCGTACGCGATCGCGGTGATGCCGGACTCGACGAGCGCACGCGTGAGCGGCTCGTCGGCGGCGATGTGGAGGTACGTGAAGAGCGTGAGGTCCTCGCGAAGCCGGGGATACTCGGCCGCGATCGGCTCCTTGACCTTGAGCAGCAGGTCAGCGCTCCCCCAGACATCGTCCACGGAGGCGATCGACGCGCCCGCACGCTCGTACACGTCGTCCGGGAAGGCGCTTCCGACGCCCGCGCTCGCCTCGACGACCACCTCGTGGCCGCGCTGGACGAGCTCGCGCGCACCCGCGGGAGTCAGCGCAACCCGGTACTCCTGCGGCTTGATCTCCTTGGCGACGCCGATCCTCATGCGCGCGGGACGATATCGCGTCAGCGGTGGGCCAGACGCGCCACGTAGGCGCGCTCGTCGGCGCCGAGCCAGGGCGGCGAACCGGCTGTGGCGTTCTCGGCCGCGCGTGCCGGTCGAGACGTCGCCGGAATGACGAGATCGACTCGCGGATCGGAGAGCACCCACTTCAGGAGCGCCTGCGCCCAGGTTTCGATCCCGAGCTCGTGCAGCGGTTCCAGCTCCTTCGAGGACGGCGCGCGGCGAAGCAGCGGCGCTCCGGTGCCACCGAACGGGCGCATCACGATGACGGCGACTCCGAGCTCGGCGGCGAGCGACAGCAGCCGAGGCTCCGCCTCGCGCTCGTGCGGGTTCAGCGGGAGCTGGACGACGTCGAAGCGGCCGGTCTGCAACGCGCGCTCGAGCTCGCCGAACGAGCCGGCGCTCCAGTGCGTGACGCCGATGCGGTCGATGCGGCCAGCGGAGCGCTCCTCCTCGAGCCACGCGAGGTGCTCCTCCCACGCAACGAGGTTGTGCACCTGCTCGATCTCGACCCGGCTCGAAGAATCGGCGCTGCTCCTCGTACTGCGCGCGGCCCTCGTCCACGCTCGGCGCCCAGATCTTCGTCGCGACGGTCGTTCCCTCACGCCGCCCGTCGAGTGCCGCGCCGAGCGACGACTCTGCGCCGCCGTACATCGGTGACGAGTCGAAGACGGTCGTCCCGGCGGCGAGCGCCGCGTCGACCACGGAGCGCGCACGCACGACATCGCCGTCGAACGTGCTGTAGGTACCGAGCCCGACGACAGGCCCGAGCCTGCGTACCTCCACGCGTCAGCTCTCGCGAGCGGCTTCGACGAGCGCCAGCGTGACCTCGACCATGCCCTCGAGGTCGGCGACGGCGATGTGCTCGTCGGGCGTGTGGATCTCCATCATCCCGTTCGCGAGGTTCACGCACTGCAGGCCGCGCGCGTTGAACACGTTCGCGTCCGCGCCGCCACCGGAGAGCGCGTACGACGGCGTGTAGCCGGCGCGGTCGAGCGCGGTCGCGGCGAGCTGCACCGGCGCGTCGCTCTCGCGGAATCGATAGCCCGGGAAGCTCGGGCGAACCTCCGACTCGACGGCGCAGTCGACGAGGCTCGCTGCGAACGCCGCGCTCTCGAGCATCTCGCGCGCGAGCTCGACGGCCTTCCGCTCGTCGTGGGAGCGCACCTCGGCGGTGAACGAGCACCACTCCGGAACGACGTTCCGCGCCGTGCCGCCCGAGATGACGCCGACGTTCGCGCTCGTCTCCTCGTCGACGCGCCCGAGGCGGAAATCTGCGATCGCACGCGACGCGGCGGCGATCGCCGAGCGCCCGTCCTCCGGGTGCATCCCCGCGTGCGCCGCCGTCCCGTGGAAGCGGAAGTCGAGCAGCCGCGCGTGCGGCGAGCCGAGGACGATCTCGCCGATCGGCGCGCCCTGGTCGTAGACGTAGCCGGTCGTCGCGACGAAACGCGTGTGGTCGAACGCATCCGCACCGCGGAGCGACACCTCCTCCTGCGGTGTGAAGAGCAGCTCGATGCCGGCGTGCTCGCGACCCTCGTCGAGCACGCGACGCACCCCTTCGAGCATCGCCACGACGGCAGCCTTGTTGTCGGAGCCGAGGATCGTCCCGCCGGCGTTGCGGACGATCCCGTCCTCGCCGACGACCGGATCGATGGTGGCCTCGGGCGGCACGGTGTCCGTGTGTGCGCAGAGGAAGATCGGCGTTCCGTGCGTGCCGTTCGTCGGCGCGATGCGGCAGTAGACGTTCCCTGCGTCGCCGTCGAGCTTCGCCGCCGCCCCGTCCTCGTCCCACTCGAGCCCGAGCTCCGTCAGGTACGCACACACGCGATCGGTGACAGCGCGCTCCTTCCCGGACGGGCTCGGCAGCGCGCAGAGCTCGAGGAACAGGTCGACGAGCGGCGATGTGAGCGCCTGCTGCACGTACCGCATCCTACGGAGGACGAGCGATAAGGTTCCGCCTCCGATGGGCAACCCGTGGTGGCGAGATGCCGTGCTGTACCAGGTGTACCCGCGTTCGTTCGCGGACTCGAACGGCGACGGGGTCGGCGACCTCGCCGGTGTGACCGAGCGGCTCGAGTACCTCGAGTGGCTCGGCGTCGACGCGATCTGGCTCAACCCGGTACACCCTTCGCCGAACGTCGACTGGGGCTACGACGTCGCCGACTACACGGGCATCCACCCCGATCTCGGCACGCTCGAGGACCTCGACCGGCTCGTCGCGGATGCCGCAGCGCGCGGGATCAGGGTGCTCCTCGATCTCGTCCCGAACCACTCGTCCGACCGGCACCCGTGGTTTCGCGCCCGGCCCGACTTCTACGTCTGGTCCGACGAGGTCCCGAACAACTGGGAGTCGATCTTCGGCGGCGGCTCCGCGTGGACGCTCGACGAGGATCGCGGCCGGTACTACCTGCACAACTTCGCGCCGCAGCAGCCCGACCTCAACTGGTGGAACCCGGAGGTCGCGCCGGAGTTCGAGCGGATCCTGCGGTTCTGGTTCGACCGCGGCGTCGCCGGCTTTCGCATCGACGTCGCCCACGCGATCTACAAGGACCGGGAGCTGCGCGACGATCCGGTGATCCCGGGGCTCGGCATGCGTCGCCGCTACTCGATGTTCCGACCGGAGACGCACGAGGTCCTGCGGGGATGGCGGACGCTCGCAGAGACCTACGACCCGCCGAGGCTCCTCCTCGGCGAGGCCTACTCGCTGGAGGTCGAACAGTGGGCCGGATACTTCGGAGACGGCGACCAGCTCGATCTCGCGTTCGCGTTCATGCTGACCCATGCGAACCTCGACGCCGACGAGATGCGCGGCGTCGTTTCGGAGATCGAGGCGGCGCTTCCAGCTGACGCGTGGCCCTGCTGGGCCGGGTCGAATCACGACATCGGCCGCCTCGCCACGCGCTGGGCAGGCGGCGACGAAGCGCGAACACGCTGCGCGCTCATGATGCTCCTCACGCTCCGCGGCACGCCGTGTCTCTACTACGGCGACGAGCTCGCGCTCGAGGCAGGCGCGGTTCCGCCCGAGCGGGTCCTCGACGTCGCCGACCCGCCACGTGATCCGGGTCGCACGCCGATGCCGTGGACGAGCGAGGGCGGCTGGCACGACCCGTGGCTCCCCCTCGTGGACAGATCGCGCAACGTCGAGGGGCAACGAGCCGACCCCGGCTCGACGCTCCACTTCACCCGCGACCTCATCGCGCTGCGACGTCGGCTCGAGAGTCTCCACACGGGCGCGTACACGGAGCTGCCCGCGCCTGCCAGCTGCTGGGCGTGGCGACGCGGCGACGACGTGACCGTCGCGCTGAACCTGGGCGCCGAGCCCGTCGCGCTCTCGGGCGTCGACGGAACGATCGCACTCTCGACGAACCGCTCGCGCGACGGCGAGCACGTCGGCGGCGATCTCGCTCTCGGAGCGCGATCGTCGCGCTAGCGGCAGCGGCGCGTCGGCAGCCGCCCTCGGAGGGCGCGATCGTCAGCCGCGGCTAGCGGCGGCGGCGCACGGCCGAGCGGGCGCGAGCGCGCTCGAGCGCCGCGGCGACGAACTCCCGGAAGAGCGGCGCGGGCCTCGTCGGCCGCGACTTGAACTCCGGGTGGAACTGGCTCGCGACGAACCACGGGTGATCCGGGAGCTCGACGATCTCGACGAGCCTGCCGTCCTGGAACGTCCCCGAGACGACGAGGCCGCCGTCGACGAGGCGCTGGCGCAGCTCGTTGTTCACCTCGTAGCGGTGTCGATGGCGCTCGTGGACGACGGGCTCTCCGTAGGTGTCCCGCGCTCGCGTCCCCTCCTGGAGCTCGACCGCCTGCGCCCCGAGGCGCATCGTGCCGCCGAGATCCTCGATCTCCTTCTGCTCCGGCAGCAGGTCGATGACGGGGAACGGCGTCTCGGGATCCATCTCCGTCGAGTTGGCGCCGTCCATCCCACAGACGTGACGCGCGAACTCGGAGACCGCGACGTGCATGCCGAGGCAGATGCCGAGGTACGGGATCTCCTGCTCGCGCGCGACGCGGCAGGCGAGGATCTTCCCCTCCCACCCGCGCGAGCCGAACCCGCCGGGGACGAGCACGCCGTCGGCGTGCTCGAGCTCGTGGACGGCCTCCTCGTACGACATGTTCTCGGCGTCGACCCAGCGCACGTGCACGCGACAGCCCGCGTGCACCCCGGCGTGCTTCAGCGCCTCGTGCACGGAGAGGTATGCGTCGTGCAGCTTCACGTACTTGCCGACGAGCGCGATCTCGACGTCCTCGCGCAGGTCGCGCGTGCGCTCGATCAGCTCGCCCCACTCGCCCAGCTCCGCCGGCGGAGCGTCGATCCCGAGCTTCTCGCAGACGAGCGTGTCGAGCCCCTCGGCCTGCAGCACCTGGGGAATGAGGTAGACGTCCGGCACGTCGGGCGAGCCGATGACCGCGCGGCGGTCGACGTCGGCGAAGAGCGCGATCTTCTCGCGGATGTCGTCCGAGAGCGGCTCGGTCGAGCGGCAGACGACGACGTCGGGATGGATGCCGATGCGGCGCAGCTCGTTGACCGAGTGCTGCGTCGGCTTCGTCTTCAGCTCGCCTGCGGCATCGAGGAACGGCACGAGCGTGACGTGCAGGTAGACCACGTTCTCGGGCCCGACCTCGCGCCGGAACTGCCGGATCGCCTCGAGGAACGGCAGCGACTCGATGTCGCCGACGGTGCCGCCGATCTCGGAGATGACGACGTCGGCGGGCGAGACCTTCTCCGCCCGGCGGATCCGCGCCTTGATCTCGTTCGTGATGTGCGGGATGACCTGGACGGTCGCGCCGAGGAACTCGCCCTTGCGCTCCTTGCGCAGGACGGCGTCCCAGATGGCGCCGGCCGTGTGGCTCGCGTTGCGCGAGAGGTTCTCGTCGATGAAACGCTCGTAGTGGCCGATGTCGAGGTCGGTCTCGGCGCCGTCCTCGGTGACGAACACCTCGCCGTGCTGGAACGGGCTCATCGTGCCCGGGTCGACGTTCAGGTACGGGTCGAACTTCTGCGCGGAGACGGAGAGGCCGCGTGCCTTGAGGAGACGACCGAGCGAGGCGGCCACGATGCCCTTCCCCAATGCGGAGACGACACCACCCGTGACGAACACGTACTTGGCCACGGGGTCTCACCGTAGCAGGGGCCGAGGTCGGCAATGTGTCCTGCGAGTCGAGAACCGCGAGTGCGGATTCTCGACGCGCGGAATCCCTGAAGGCGTCCGCTTCGCGGCCGCAGTCGCGGTCAGGCGGACGTGTCCGCCAGCGTCGCGATGAACTCGGCGCCGCCGGCCATGCGCTCGATCTCCTCGCGACGCAGGAGGTCGTCGAGCTCCTCGATCCGCGTGTGCGTCGGATCGCCGGGAACCTTCTCGACGCGGAAGTGCGTGTCGGCGACGGTCGCGATCTGCGGGAGGTGCGTGATCGTGAGCACCTGCGCCCGCTCGGCGAGGCGCTGGAGCGTGGCGGCGACCGCGTGTGCGGTCACGCCGCCGATGCCCGCGTCGATCTCGTCGAAGACGAGCGTCTCGCCGCCGGCCACCGCTGCGAGCGCGAGCGCGACCCGCGAGAGCTCGCCGCCGGACGCCGTGTCCGCGATGGGCGCGAACGGAAGGCCCGCGTTCGGCCGGATGAGGAACGTCGCCTCGTCGGCGCCCGTCGGCCCGAGGCTCGCGCTCCCGGAGCTCGACGAGGAACTCGCCCTCGCCCATCCCCGAGCGAGCCGAGCTCGTCGGCGACTGCTTCGCCGAAGCGTCTCGCGCTCGCCTCGCGCTCGGCGCGGAGCGCTCGGGCGAGCTCGGTCGTCCGCTCCTCGGCCCGCGACGCGGCCAGCCTCGCCGCCTCGACCGGGTCCCCGCCCTCGGCCGAGGACTCGAGCTCACGCGCCGCGGCAGCCGACAGCTCGAGGAGCTCGTCGTAGGACGACGCCGCAAAGCGCCGCCTGAGGTCGGCGATCTCCTGCAGCCGCTCCTCGACCGCCTCGAGCGCGCCCGGCTCCGCGTCGAGCGACGCGACGAAGCGGTGGAGATCGCTGCCCGCCTCGCGAAGCCGCACGGTCAGGTCGCGCAGCTCCTCCGCGGTCGCACCGAGCTCGGGTGCGATCCGCTCGAGTGGAGCGAGCGCGCGTTCGGCGAGCGCTGCGAGCGAGGCCGCTCCTTCCCCCTCGTCCGGCGCGATCGCGGCGGCGGCGGCGCTTGCCGCCTCGGCGAGCTCCTCGGCGTGCCTGAGACGCTCACGTCGCGCGAGCAGCTCCTGCTCGTCGCCGGGCGCCATTCCCTCCGTCGCAGCGACGAGCGCCTGCAGCTCGGCGAGACGCGCCGCGACCGCATCGGCGTCGCGCGTGAGCTCCTCGTACCGCCGCCGCGCCGCGGTCAGCTCTCGCCAGGCGAGTTGCGCCTCGCGTCGCCGCTCGGCCTGCTCGGCACCGCAGAACGCGTCGAGCACGTCGAGCTGGAACGACGCACGCGCGAGCCGGCGCTGCTCGAACTGCCCCGACATGGCGATGAGCCGCTCCGCAGCTGCGGCCACGTCTTCCCGCGCGACGGCGCGACCCCACGCATACGCCCGCGTGCGCCCGTCGCCGAAGACACGCCGCGCGATCGACGAGCCCCGCCTCGTCCTTCGGGTCGCAGCTCGGCGAGCGCGGCGAGCTCCTCGTCGTCGAAGAAGCCGTCGGGCACGTCCAGCTCGGCCTCGACGTACGCCTCCGTCCCGTCGGAGCCGACCGACGAGACATCGGCGCGCGCCCCGAGGAGCAGCCCGATCGCCTGCGCGAAGATCGTCTTCCCCGCGCCCGTCTCGCCCGTGACCGCGTTCAGGCCGGGCGCGAACGATGAGCTCCGCCTCGCGGATGAGGACGAGATTCTCGATCCGGAGCCTACGAAGCAAAGCTCTGGCGATAGCGGCGCACGAAGGTCGCCTCCGGAAGCGTCGCGAGGAGCGAGCGCTCGGCGGCGATGCGCACGACCGCACGCTCCGCCTTTCCGAGCGTCGAGACGCGGTGGCCGTCGACGAGCACGCCTGCCTCGACGTCCTGCCGAGCGGTTCCACACGATCACGTCGGCGCCCGGAGGGATCACGAGCGGGCGCGCGTGCAGCGAGTGGGCCGCGACGTACGTGAGCGCGATCGCCTCGAGGCCCCACATGAGCACCGGGCCGCCGTTCGACAGGTTGTACGCGGTCGAGCCGGACGGGGTCGAGCAGATGATCCCGTCGCACGGCTGGCGCCCGAGCTCCTCGTCGCCGACCGCGAGCTCGAGCTCGATCATCCGGCCGAGCGAGGCGCTCGACACGACGACGTCGTTCACGGCAACCGTGCGTCCGTCCGGATGCTCGAGCTCGAGCGTCGGCAGCTCGACGACGTCGTACTCACCCGCGAAGACGCGCCCGAGCCCCGCCTCGAGGTCGCGCCGTCCCATCGAGCTGAGAAAGCCGACGCGGCCGAAGTTGACGCCGATGACCGGGACGCCCGTCCCGAGGAAGCGCGTGAGCGCGCGCAGAACGGTGCCGTCGCCGCCGAGCACCACCGCGAGGTCGGCGGACGATGCGTCCGCGCTCGAGTCGACCCCGTGCTTGGTCGCCTCGTCGTCCGAATACAGCAGCTCGACGCCGTGCTCCTGCGCGACCGCCTGCAGCCGCGCGAGCCCTGACCCGATCTGACCGGGCGTGCCGTGCGTCACCACGGCCGCCCGGGTCACGCGCTTACCCGACGGCGTCGGCGACGAAGCGGTCTGATGTCATCGGGGTTCGGCTCGCCGGGTCGGTGCTCGAGGTGGACGAAGAACTCCCGGTTCCCCTTCGGGCCGGGCAGGCCTGAGTCTACGACGCCGACCGTGACGGCACCCCAGGCGCGTGCGGCTTCGATGACCGTCTCGAGCACGTTTCGGTGCACTTCGGGGGCGCGGACGACACCCTTCGTGGCCTCGCGTCGCCCCGCCTCGAACTGCGGCTTGACGAGCACGAGCGCCGTCCAGCCCGGCGCGGCCAGGCGCAGCACCGGCGGCAGCGCCTTCGTGACCGAGATGAAGGAGACGTCGCAGACGACGAGGTCGGGGGCGAACGGCAGCTCGGTCAGCGCCCGCGCGTTCACGCGCTCGAGCACCGTGACGCGCGGATCGGAGCGGAGTCGAGGGTGGAGTTGGCCGTAGCCGACGTCGATCGCAACGACTCGGGCGGCGCCCGCCTGCAGGAGGCAGTCCGTGAACCCGCCCGTCGACGCGCCGACGTCGGCGCAGTCGCGCCCGGCGACGTCGAGGCCGAACGCGTCGAGCGCGTTCTGCAGCTTCTCGCCCCCGCGCGAGACGAAGCGCGGCGGGCGCTCGACCTCGAGCTCGGCGTCCTCTCGGAGCTGCTCGCCCGGCTTGTCATGCCCCGGGACGAGACCTGCGAGCACGAGCGCCTGCGCCTGCGCACGCGACTCGGCGAGACCGCGCTCCACGAGAAGCACGTCGAGGCGCTTCTTCGTCACGCCTCCGACGGTAGCGTCAGCGCGACGACGCGGCGCGCGCCGATCAGCCGGGCGCCGTAGTTCGTCGTCGCGAGCCGGACGACCTCGACGTCGCGTCCGGACTGCGGCGCGTGCACCATGCGCCCGCGTCCGAGGTACAGGCCGACGTGGCCGAGGCCCTCGAAGAAGAGGATGTCGCCCGGCTCCATGCTCGGCTCGGAGACGCGGCGTCCCTCGCCGTAGAGCGCGTACGAGTTGTGCGGGAGGTCGATGCCGACCCGCCCGTACGCCCAGCGCACGAGGCCCGAGCAGTCGAAGCCGGTCGCCGGCGATTCCCCACCCCAGCGATACGGAGTTCCGACCGCCTCGAGCGCGAGCTTCACGGCGCGCTCGCCGCGTGTCGGTGCCGGAGTCGATGCGACGGCGTTCGGCCCGCGCCGACTCTCGTCGACGATCGCGCCTGCCGGCCCGGCCGCGACCGCCGCGACGGCGACGGCCAGAGCGAACGTGAACAGGCGGCTGCGGAGGCGGGTCGACATAGAGAGGAGAGAGACGGTCGACAGGCGCGAAGAGCCGCAGCGCGCGCCGACCTGGTCTGTTCTGAACGGTCACACGGTAGCCATAGACGGCGACGCGTCTATCCCTCGACCGAGATCCCTCAACCGGTGCGAACCGCGAGCACGTCGACGAGCTCACGCAGGACGACCGTCTCGGTCGCGACGGCCTCGAGGTGCGCGCGCGCCCGCTCGGCGGTCTCGTCGGCCAGCCGCTCGGCGCCTTCGCGCCCGAGACGTTCCGAGTAGCCGTCACCGTCGAGGAGGTCGTCCACGACCTGGAAGAGGAGACCGACCTCGTCTCCGAACGCCAGCCAGGAGGCGCGCTCGGCTTCGGGCACCGCTGCGACCTCGAGACCCATGCGCACGGCGGCGACGAAGAGGCGGCCCGTCTTGAGGCGATGCAGCTCCTCGAGGTCGGCGTCGTCGCCCGTGATGTCGCGGTACTGGCCGCCGATCATCCCGAGCGTCGCGCTCGACGAGCTCGCGCGCGATCTCGGGCGACTCGTAGCTGAGCGCGAGCCGCAGCGCCTCCGCGAGGAGAGCGTCTCCGGCGAGGAGCGCAACGCCCTCGCCGAACGCGACCCATGTGCTCTCGCGGCCACGCCGTTCGACGTCGTCGTCCATCGCGGGCAAGTCGTCGTGGATCAACGAGAAGGTGTGCACGAGCTCGATCGACGCGGCTGCGGGAAGCGCGTCGTCGATCGAGCCACCCGCCGCGTCTGCGACGGCGAGGCACAGGACCGGTCGGATGCGCTTGCCCCCGGACTCGAGCGAGTAGCGAAGTGCTTCCTCGAGCGCTCCCAGCTCGGGCGCGAACGAGAGCGTGCCCAGGTACGCCTCGACGGCGCCCCGCAGCTCGTCAGCCGGCTGCATCGGCCAGGGTCCGGGCGCGCGTCAGCTCGGCCTCGATCTGGCGCGCGAGCTCGGCGAGCTCGGCGATGAGATCGACGGCCGCGTCGCCGTCGACGTCGTCGGCTGCCGCGAGCCGCTCGAGCTCCTCGCGCTTCGCGTTGAGCGTGCCGAGCAGCTCCTCTGCCCGCGCCAGCGCCTCGTCGACCGGCGTCATGCCGCCTCCTCGTCTCTCGCAACCCGCGCGAGGATCCCGTTCACGAGGCGCGCGGCATCCTCGGTCGCATAGCGCTTGGCCAGGACGACTGCTTCGTTGATCGCGACCTCGCGCGGCACCGTCTCCTCCTCGAGCTCGTACACGCCGATGCGCAGGATATTCCGCTCGAGCGTGCCGAGTCGGCTGGCAGGCCAGTCCGGCGACGCCCCGGTGATGCGGACGTCGAGCGCCTCGGCGCGCGCCGCGACGGCCTCGGCGAGCGAGCGGGCGAAGGCGTCGGGCTCGCCCTCGTACAGCGACGCGAGCTCCTGACCGGTGAGATCCCACTGATAGAGGAGGTACAGCGCCTGGCGTCGCGCCGCTTTGCGGCTCGTCGCGGGAGTCATGCCTGCGCGAGGGACGGCACGCGGCCCTCGAGCTCGGTCAGCGTCGACGTCGAGTAGTCGCCGCTCCTGAACTCCGGCGAGCCGAGAACGTCGAGTGCGAGGTCGCGTGTGGTCGGGATCCCCTCGATCGCCACCTCGCGCAGCGCGCGCTCGGCGCGCGCGATCGCCGCACTGCGGGTGTCGTCCCACACGATGAGCTTTGCGATCATCGAGTCGTAGTACGGCGGAATCTCGGACCCGGCCCGAACGGCCGTATCGACGCGCACACCCGGCCCGAGCGGGGCATCGAACCGCGTGATCGTGCCGGGGGCGGGCAGGAAGCCGCGCGCCGGATCCTCCGCGTTGATCCGGATCTCGATCGCATGTCCTCGACGGGGTGCGCGGCCGCTCAGCGCGAGCGGCTCGCCCGCCGCGATCCGGATCTGCTCGCGCACGATGTCGATGCCCGTGACGAGCTCGGAGACGGGGTGCTCGACCTGGAGGCGGCAGTTCACCTCGATGAAGTAGAAGGCGCCGTCCGGGCCCGACGAGGAACTCGAAGGTGCCGGCGTTCCGATACCCGATCGCGCGGCACGCCCGCTCGACGGTCGACTCCATCTCCTCGCGCGTCGTCGGGTCGAGGGCGGTCGAGGGCGACTCCTCGACGAGCTTCTGGTGCCGGCGCTGGATCGAGCACTCGCGCTCGCCGAGGGTGAGCACGCCGCCCTCTGAGTCGCAGAGGACCTGGATCTCGACGTGACGCGCGGGCGAGACGAGCTTCTCGACGTAGACGGAGCCGTCGCCGAATGCCGCGTCCGCCTCGGCGCTCGCAGCGGCAAGCGCGCCCTCGAGCTCGTCCTCCGACGCGACGAGGCGCATGCCCTTTCCTCCACCGCCCGCTGCGGCCTTGAGCAGAACCGGGAAGCCCGCGTCGGCCGCGGCGCGCCGGAGCTCCTCGAGCCCGACCGTGCCGTTCGAGCCGGGTACGAGCGGGACGCCGGCCGCGCGCATCGCCTCCTTCGCACGCACCTTGTCGCCCATCTGCTCGACGACGTCCGCGGGCGGCCCGATGAAGACGACGTTGTTGTCGTCACACGCGCGGACGAACTCCGCGTTCTCCGCGAGGAACCCGTAACCCGGGTGCACGGCGTCGCACCCGGTTGTCTCCGCGGCGGCGACGAGATTCGAGATCCGCAGGTAGCTCTCCGCAGCGGCAGGCGGGCCGATGCACACCGACTGGTCTGCGAGCTCGACGTGGAGCGCGTCGCGGTCCGCCGTCGAGTAGACGGCCACGGCCTCGATCCCGAGCTCGTGGAGCGCGCGGATCACGCGCACGGCGATCTCGCCTCGATTCGCGACGAGCACGCGGTCGAACACGCGGCCCTCTAGAGGACTGGCGCCGAGGGGACGGGCTCGAGCTCGAACAGCAGCTCGCCGTATTCGACCGCCTGCGCGTTCTCGGCGTGGATCGTCTTCACGACGCCTGCCGTCTCGGCCTTGAGCTCGTTGAAGAGCTTCATCGCCTCGAGAACGCAGAGCACCTGACCGGGGACGACCGTGTCTCCGATGTCGACGAACGCCGGCGCTCCCGGGCTCGGAGCGCGGTAGAAGACTCCGACCATCGGCGACTCGACGCGCGTGACGCCGTCCGTCGCAGCGGAGACCTCGGCGCCAGGCTCCAACGGCTCCACGCTCGCGCCGACGGGCACCGCGAGCGTCGCGAGCGGCTCGTCGGCGCGGCGAACGGAGACGCGCATGCCTTCGTCCTCGATCTCGATCTCCCCCACGCCCGACTCCTGGACGATCTTCACGAGCTCCCGAATGCGCTCGCCGCGCTCGGCGTCGGCGTCCTCGGCGATGAGCACCGAATCACGCGAGTGACGCCCGCGAATGACCTTGAGCAGCTCCTCGGCGTCCGCTCCGAACATCGCGATGAGAACGAGCTCCTCCTCGCTGGCCGCGAGACCCTCCGCCTGCTCACGGACGTCCTCCGTGGTCACGGGATCCTCCGTGAGCTGTCCGGGCGGCGACAGGAGCGCGACGGCACGCTCGACCGTCGCGTCGATCGGCTCGGGAGTCTCGCCGTACCCTCCCTGGACGAGCTCGCGGAACTCGTCGATGACGGAGCCGTAGCGCCTCGCCTCGAGGACGTGCAGGAGCGCCTGTGACGCGAGGATCTGGCCGATCGGCGCCGCGAGCGGTGGCCAGCCGGCCTCCGAACGGACGCGACCTACTTCCTCCAGTACCTCGAGCAGCCGATCCGCGGCGGCATGCGCGCGGAGATGTACGTCGAGAGCGGCGACGAGACCCGCCGGGAGGTCGTACTCGGCTGCGCGCACCGCGATCCGCGGCGCCACCGGTGCGACCGGCTCGTCCCCGATCCACTCGTCGATGACGTCTGCGGCTTCCCAGAGCTTCGCGACCTCGAGCCCGGTCCCGTGGCCGAGGCCTTCGAGCGCTTCCGCAACCGACTCCCCCGAGACGCGGTGGAGGGTCAGCGCGAGCGGGTAGACCGCCGTGGCGATGAGATCCGCACCGGAGTCGACGGCAGCGAGCGCAGATGCGAGGCCGACACCCGCGGAGCCCTGGACGTAGAAGCCGACGGGAAGACCGCTCGCCTCCTTGATCCGGGCGACGAGCTCCTGCGCCTTGTGCGGGAGGAGCGCGCCCGTCGGGTCGTTGACGACGACCCGCGTGGCGCCGAGCTCGGGAAGCTTGCGCGCCTGCTCGACGAGCATGTCGGTCTCGCCCGTGCGGCCCGGGCTGTACACGAGCCCCGCATGGAACGCGCCGCCGGCGCTCGTGATCGCCGCGCCCGCCTCGCGCAGGTTCGAGACGTCGTTGAGCGGATCGTGCAGCCGGAAGACGTCGATGCCGTTCTCGGCCGCGCACGAGACGAAGCGCCCGACGATGTCGCCGCTGACGGGGCGCGAGCCGACGAGGAACCGTCCCCGCAGTGCGATCCCGAGCGGCGTCGACACGCGCGTCTTGATCGCGCGAATCCTCTCCCACGGGCTCTCGACGCGACGACGCACCGTCGCGTCGAAGACGCCGCCTCCGGACACCTCCAGACAGGCGAAACCCGCGCCGTCGAGGATCTCCGCGACACGCAGGACTTCTGCCGTCGGCAGCTGCCCGGCGAGGGGCTCCTGCGAGAGCAGACGAATCGTGGTGTCGACGAGCTTCGGCACAGCCCGGGACCTTACCGAGGCGTTGGCGGCAGCGAAGTCAGGCGCGGGAGATGTAGCGACCCTCGCGCGGGTCGACCTTGATGCGCTCGCCGTTGTCGACGAAGAGCGGCACCTGGACGACCGCTCCGGTCTCGAGCGTCGCCGGCTTCGTCACGTTCGAGACGGTGTCGCCGCGGACAGCCGGCTCGGTGGCCGAGACCGCAAGCTCGACCGACGCAGGCAGCTGGATGCCCGCCGGCTTGCCGTCGACCGCGAGCATCTGCACCGAGCTCGACGGCGGCAGGTACGCGAGCGCATCTTCGACCTCGCCGCGCGGAAGCCCGAACTGCTCGTACGTCTCCTCGTCCATGAAGTGAGCCTCGGAGCCGTCGTCGTAGAGGAACTGCACGTTCTTCACCTCGGTGTGGACGCGCGCGAACTTCTCGCCGGCGCGAAACGTCTTGTCGACGACGGAGCCCGCCTCGAGCGCCTTGAGCTTCGTCCGCACGAACGCTCCGCCCTTTCCGGGCTTCACGTGCTGGAACTCGACGATGCGCCAGACGGCGCCGTCGATCTCGATGTGCATCCCGTTGCGGAACTGATTCGTGTTGACGGTCTCGGCCATGACGGCGGCATTGTAGGGGCGAGCCGCCTCAGGCGACCGTTACGAGCTCCTTCGGGAACTGCGTCAGGCGCTCGCAGCCGTCTTCCGTTACGAGGACGAGATCCTCGATCCGCACCCCGACCTTCTCGTCGGGGATGTAGATCCCGGGTTCGACGGAGACGACGTTCCCCGGCTCGAGGACATCGGTCGACTCCGGCCGGAGCGTCGGCGCCTCGTGGATCTGCAGCCCGACACCGTGTCCCATCCCGTGGCCGTACGCCCAGCCGAGACCGGCCGCCTCGATGAGTACGCGCGACGCTGCGTCTGCGTCGCGGCCGTGCACGCCGGGCGCAACGGCCGCGAGCCCGGCGAGCTGCGCCTCGAGACAGAGCGCGTACAGCTCGGAGAGCCGCTCCGAGATCTCACCGACCGCGAACGTCCTCGTGCAGTCCGAGCAGTAGCCGTCGAGGACGCAGCCGGCGTCGACGACGACGAGGACACCCACCTCGATCGGCGCGTCGCCCGGAACCGCGTGCGGTGAGGCTGCCGTGGCTCCCGCGCCGACGACAGCTTCGAACGAGACGCCTTCGGCGCCGCCTTCGCGGAAGCTTCGCTCGATCCACCACGCGAGCTCACGCTCGCTGCGCCCGCTGAACCGCTCCTGCTGCAAGCGCGGCGAACACGTCGTCCGAGAGCGCGCTCGCGCGGCGCATCGACGCGATCTCGTCGTCGTCCTTCACTGCGCGGAGCGTCTCCACGAGGCCCGTGACCGGAGTGGCGTCGACCCCGGCGTCCACGAGCGCGCGAAAGAACGCATGGGGCAAGTGCTGCTCCTCGATCAGGATCCGCCGTCCCGCGAGGAGCTCGGCGATTGCCGGGATCAGTCCACGCGCCGTCTCCACGACCTCGAAGCCACCGATCGCACGCGCGCGATTCGCGTAGCGGAAGTCCGTGTACAGCGTCGCTGAGCCAGCGGGCTCCACGAGCACCGCCGCATTCGAGCTCTGCAGGCCTGTGAGATAGCGGACGTTCGCCTGCCCGCCGAGGACGTACGGCGGCCCGGCGACGAGCAGCGGCTCTTCCAGCAGGGCGGCGAGTCGCTGGATTCGAGTCATTCGTGCCCCGCGACGAGGAACTCGATCGCCTCGCGGTAGCCGTCCGGGCCCTTTCCGATGAAGCGCGCGGCGACGACGTCCTCGAGCACCGAGAACCGGCGCCACTCCTCGCGCTCGTCGACGTTCGAGAGGTGCACCTCCGCGACCGGCACCGTGAACAGCTCGAGCGCGTCGTGGATCGCCCACGAGTAGTGCGCCCACGCCCCGGGGTTGACGATCACACCGTCGGCCCAGTCGTACGCCTCGTGGCACCAGTCGATGAACTCGCCCTCGTGGTTCGTCTGGCGGCAGCGCACGGTCGACTGCAGCTCGAGCGCCCACTGGTAGATCTTCGTCTCGAGCTCGGAGAGACCGATGCCGCCGTACACCTCGGGATCGCGATGCTCGAGCATGTCGAGATTGGCCCCGTTCAGAACGACGATCCGCACGGGCCTGACCCTATGCGATGAGTGCGTCTCTCATCACGTCGAGCGGTGCGGAAACGCCCGTCCAGATCTCGAACGAGGCGGCGCCTTGCGCGAGCAGCACGTCGAGGCCGCTGACGACGCTCGCTCCGGCTCGGCGTGCGGCCGCAGCCGTGGCGGTCTCGGGATACGGGAGGTCGACGAGCGTCTGGTCGCTCGCGAGCTCGACGAGCACGTCGGCGCGTTCGGATGTCGCGTTGACGATCAGGTCGGCGTCGCGCACGTCGGGCGGCCACGCGCCGCGGCGTGAGAACTGGCGAGCGTGCGGAAGTGCGCGGAGAAATGCCGCTGCGGTGCCGCCGCTGCCGAGGACGACGGGACGCTCGGCCGGAAGGCCGTCGAGCACCGCCGTGTCCGTCGAGAAGCCCTCGACACGGCCGTCGCGAACGACGAGCGTGTTCACCGACGGCTCGTCGGTCTCGCAGAACGCGGTGACCGCGAGCTTGTGCGGCGTCGTCACGTTGGCGCCCGCGAAGCCCAGCGCGACGAGCCCGCGCACCGCGTCCTCGAGTCGATCCGGCGGCGTCGGGAGCGCAACGTACGCCCAGTCGAGGCCGAGCGCGGCGAACGCCGCGTTGTGCATGCGCGGCGACAGCGAGTGCTCGACCGGCCAGCCGAGGATGCCGACGAGCGTCGTGGATCCCGAGATCGCAGTCATCGGGCAGCAGTATCTCCGGACGTGCAACGACCCGCCGAAGCGGGTCGTTGCGGAGTGAAACCCAAGGCCGGGGAGCTACCCCGCATCACACGCATGACAAGCGACCTCCACAGGATAGAGGAGGCCGCTCCGATGGCTGCGACGGCGAGAGTGCTCGACGATGAGGTCGCCACTCCCCGAGCGCTCTCGCTGCCGTCAGTTCCTCGGCGGAGGGTGCCGGACTCGAACCGGAACCGGCGGCGAAACCGGTCAACTCGCTCGTCATGCGGTTGATCCGCCTTCGATCTTCACCCTCCGCCCGCGCGACGGTATCCAGGTGCGGCCGCGGCCGAAAGTCGCTCATCGGGACGTGTCCCGCGTCAGGGAGGACGACGGGGGTCAGCAGCCGCCGAAGCCGTACTCGAGCGACTTCTGACAGAACTCGGCCTCGCTCGCCGTGAAGAAGTGGCGGTTGCTCTCGCCCTTGCGAACGAAGTAGAGGTAGTCGACGCGCGCTGGTCTCGCGGCGGCGCGCATCGAAGCGAGGCCCGGGTTCGCGATCGGCGTCGGCGGGAGCCCGAGGCGGTTGCGCGTGTTGAACGGGTCGTCGCTCTCGAGGTCGGACTGCTTGAGGGGCTCCGTTCCCGGCACGTCGCGCCCGTACCTGATCGTCGCGTCGATCCCGAGCGGCATCCGGTTGCGCAGCCGGTTGTAGATCACCGCGGCAACGAGGCGTCGCTCGGCGGCCACGACGGTCTCCTTCTCGACCATCGACGCGATGATCAGCACGTCGTACGGCGTGAGGTTCTTCGTGCGTGCGTAGCGCATGTCGACCTTCCGCCAGTTGCGCCGGAACGCCCGGAGCTGGTCGCGAACGAGCCTCGCCGACGACGTCAACTTCGTGAACTCGTACGTCGCCGGGAAGAGGAAGCCCTCGATGGAGCTCAGCTGCCAGTCCTTGCGGAACTCGGCGGGAGGAACGGCGGCGCCACTCGCCTCCAGGTACCCGGTCTTCGTGAGACGCGGCGTGACCCCACGCTTGTCGATCGCGATCTTCCGGACGGCGTCTACCCGATCGGCCATCTCGCGTCGCGTGAACCCCTCCGGGAAGATGATCCGCAGCCGTGCGGGAGGCGGCGTCGTCTCGACCGTCGCCGGCGCCGGTTCGTCGCCCATGCAGCCGGCCAGCGCAAGCGCAGCGAGCGCGATCGCGGCGATGCGGATCCTCACGAGCTCACGCTCTGGAGATAGCTCTCGAGGAGATGGGCAGCCGCACGCGCGTCCTCGTCCGCAGCGCCGCCGTCGCGCTCCGCGAGCCTCGTCGTGAAGCGCTCGTCGTACGTCTCGACCGGGACGTCCACCGCGGCGCGCAAGGCCTCCACGAACACGTCCGTCTCGACCGCCTGCGCGCCGTGCTCGCCGCGCAGCGTCAGCGGCAGCCCGACGACGACGCGTTCGACCTCGTGCTGGAGCACGAGCGCCTGAAGCTCGGCGAGCCCGTCCTCGGCCGCCGCCCGCGTCACCACGCCGAGTGGTCGCGCAATCGTTCCGGTCGCGTCCGAGACGGCAACGCCGGTGCGCGCGGCGCCGTAGTCGAGCGCCAGCACCTTCACAACGCGGCGACGATGAGTCGCTCGGCTTCGGCGAGCGCGTCCGGCAGCTTCTCGGGATCCTTGCCCCCGGCCCGGGCCATCGTCGGTCTGCCGCCGCCTCCGCCGCCGACGATCGCGGCTGCCTCGCGGAGCACGTCGGATGCGCTCACCTTCTCCGCGACGGACGCGTCGAAGCTCGCGACGAGGTGCACCCTTCCGTCCTCGTTGGACCCGAGCACTATCGCCGCCGGCGCGTGGCGCTGCTTGTAGCGGTCGGAGAGATCGAGGAGCTCGTCGGCATCGAGGCCGTCGACCGGCTGCACGATGACGTTCACGCCGCCCTCGGCCCGCACCTCGGGCTCGGGGACGTCGGTCCGCGCAGCCGACGTCACGACTTTCGGGGCCTTGCGAAGAGCCCCGATCTCGGCTCGAAGAGACTCGAGCTCCCGCGCGCGCTCGTCGAGCAGCGCCCACGCCGCGCCTGAAGTGACGGCTTCCACGCGTCGCACTCCCGCCCCGACCGATCCTTCGGAAAGGACGACGAACGGGCCGATCTCGGCGGTCGAGCCGACGTGCGTGCCGCCGCACAGCTCGGTCGAGTAGCCGGGCACCTCGACGACGCGGACGATGTCGCCGTACTTCTCGCCGAAGAGCATCATCGCGCCGAGCTTTCGCGCCTCGTCGATCGGCGTCTCGAAGACGTGCACGGGCCGGTTCTCGAAGACGAGCTCGTTCACGCGTCGCTCGACGGCATCACGTTCCTCCGCGCTCAACGCGCTGTCGTGCGTGAAGTCGAAGCGCAGCTTGTCCGGCCGCACCGCGGAGCCCGCCTGGCGCACGTGCTCGCCGAGCACGTCGCGCAGCGCCTGGTGGAGGAGGTGCGTTCCTGTGTGGTTCGCCATCGTGGGGAAGCGCACCGACCACGGCACGCGCGCTCGAACGCGATCTCCGGCCGAGAACCCGGAGCCGCGAAACACCAACGCCTGATCGTTCTCCAGCCGATGGGCCTCGACGAGGTCGGCGGTCGTGCCGGAGTCGTCGTCCAGCTCGATCGTGCCGGCGTCGGTCACCTGGCCGCCGCCCGCCGGGTAGAACGGCGACTCGCGCAGCTTCACGAGGAAGAGGTCGTTACCGATGGCCTCGTACGCGCCGATCTGCGTGAGAACATCGGTCTTCGCGTACCCGACGAACTCCGTCGTGAAGTCGGCGGCGCGTGCGAAGTCCACCGCCCGGTGTGGCTCGCCGGAGTCCCCCGCGCGCGAGACCTCGCGGTGACGCTCCATCTCGACGCGATACCCGTCGAGGTCGACCACCTGGCCGCGCTCGCCGGCGAGCTCGACCGTGAGCTCGACGGGGAAGCCATACGTCGCGGCGAGCGTGAATGCCTGCTCGCCGGAGATCGCCTCGCCGGCCTCCAGCTCTTCGAACAGCCTGAGCCCGCGCTCGAGCGTCTCTCCGAACCGCTCCTCCTCGAGTCGCACGACGCGCGCGATCTCGTCGCCCTGCGGTGGGAGATCCGGATACGCCTCGCCCATCTGCTCGACGACGACGGCGGAGAGGCGATGCACGTCGGAGAGCCCGATGCGCTGCGCCTGCTGCACCGCACGGCGGATGATGCGCCGAAGGACGTAGCCGCGCCCCTCGTTCGAAGGCGTGACGCCGTCGCCGACGAGGAACGTCATCCCGCGACCGTGATCGGCGAGGATCCGGTGCGCCTTCGTCGCAGCCGGCGAGTCGCCGTACGCGACGCCGGACTCCGAGGCGATCCAGTCCATGATCTGCCGGTAGCCGTCGGTCTCGTACACGGACAGGACGTCCTGGAGGATCGCCGCGCCGCGCTCGAGGCCGAGGCCCGTGTCGATGTTCTGCGTCGGCAGGGGGGTCAGCGTGCCGTCGGCGTGCTGCTCGTACGCCATGAATACGAGGTTCCAGAACTCGAGAAACCGGTGACAGCGCGCGCAGGCGGGTGCGCAGTCGGGCTCGCCGCAGCCGTGCTCCTCGCCCCAGTCCCAGTAGAGCTCGGAGTCGGGCCCACACGGTCCGGGACCGCCCACCGACCAGAAGTTCTCGGACGTCGGGAGCGGAACGATCCGCTCGCTCGGCATCCCTACCCGCTGCCACAGCTCGATCGCCTCCTCGTCCGGGCCGAGCTTCATCTGCGGGTCGCCGGCATGAACCGTCACCCACACCCGCTCCCAGTCGAGCTTCATGTGCTCCTGCACGAACTCGCGGGCGAGCTCGATCGCGCCTTCCTTGTAGTACTGCCCGAACGAGAAGTTCCCCAGCATCTCGAAGAACGTCAGGTGATGTCCGTCGAGCCCGACCTCGTCGATATCGACGGTGCGGAAGCACTTCTGCGACAGAGTCGTCAGCGGTGCCGGCGGAGGCTCGTTGCCCAGGAAGAACGGCATCTGCGGGTGCATGCCGGCGGTGGTCAGAAGCGTCGAGTCGTCGCCTGCGCGCGGTACGAGTGAATACGACGGGCAGCGGAGATGGCCCCGCTCCTCGAAGAACGAGAGATAGCCCTCACGCAGCTCGGCGGTCGTGCGCATCCCGGGATTCTACGAGCGAGGTCGCGAGCGTTCGGTGGCGCTAGGCGGCCGGAGGCGGATCCGCAGGCGACGCCTGGCCGGCAGTGCGCAGC
This sequence comes from uncultured Gaiellaceae bacterium, assembly GCA_963820635.1. Taxonomy (GTDB): domain Bacteria; phylum Actinomycetota; class Thermoleophilia; order Gaiellales; family Gaiellaceae; genus GMQP-bins7. The sequence goes on from CAWGAN010000003.1 coordinate 355,436, forward strand.
TCGTCGTCGACCTCGCTCTCGCGTCGTGCCGCGGCGTCCTTCGCGACCCGTACCGCCTCGCCGGCGTCACGCCGCGAGCGGAACGCCGAGAACCCGTGCGAGACGCCCGCGGCGAAGCCGCTGACCTTCTTCACCGGCGTCGTGATCGCCGTCGAGACCGCGCGCACCGCCGTGTCGGCGTTGTCGGCCATCGCGACTGCGCTGTCCGTCACGGTGTCGAGCTTGTCGAGCTGGTCGTTCACGCGATCGACGGTCCCTCCCGCCTTCACGAGGACGGGAAGCGCGTCGCGCTCGGCGCCCTTGATGAACGACGAGAGCCGCGCGAACGTGCCGCCCATGCGGATGAGCATGTACGCGAGGCCGAGGCCGCTCGCGATGAAGAACGCGGCGAGCGCGTAGTCGAGGACGTCTCCGGGCGTCGAGGCGAGCACGTTCATCCTGCGGGATCGTAGTTGCTCGATTCAGGCAACGCGCGCGATGACCCCCGCACCCACGACGGCGTCGTCGTCGTACACCACGGCGACCTGACCGCGTGCGACGCCGAACGCAGGCTCGCCGAGCTCGAGCGTGAAGCCCTCGTCGGTCTCGGTCACCTTCGAGCGCACCGCCGCAGAGCGGTACCGCACCTTCACATCAGCTGTCGTGACCGGTGCGTAGAGGCGGCCCCGTGCCTCGAGGGACGTCACCGCGAGACGATCCCGCTCGCCGACGGTCACCGTGTTCGTCGCCGCGTCCGTCTCGAGGACGTACAGCGGGCGCTCGGCGCTGACGCGCACGCCACGGCGCTGCCCCGGGGTGAAGTTCCAGTACCCGTCGTGTAAGCCGAGCTCGACCCCGTCCGTGTCGACAACAGCTCCCTCGGAGCTCCGAAGCCCCTGACGACCGAGGAACGCGCGGTAGTCGTCACCGCCGAGAAAGCACGCCTCCTGACTCTCCGCCCGCCGCGCTGCTGCGAGGCCGGCGCTCGCAGCCTCGGCTCGCGTCTCGGCCTTCGTCTGCTCGCCGAGCGGGAACCGCACGCGGTCGAGGAGCGCCGGATCGACGGCAGCGAGCATGTACGACTGGTCCTTCTGCGGATCGATGCCACGCCCGACCAGCTTCATGCCGTCACGCTCGACGATCCGCGCGTAGTGGCCCGTCCACAGCTCCTCGGCTCCCGCACGAGTCGCAAATGCCACGAGCTCGTCGAATCGAAACGCGCCGTTGCAACGCATGCACGGATTGGGCGTCTCGCCGTCACGATAGGCGTCCACGAACGGGTCGACGATCGTGTGCTTGAACTCCTCGCGGAGGTCCAGCGTCACGTGTGGGACGCCGAGTGCGTGACAGGTCGCACGCGCCGCTGCGACCGCCGCGGGCGAGCAGCATGCGCGGTCGGTGTCGGGTGCGGCCGGGTCCTGCCAGAGACGCAGCGTCACACCGATCGCGTTCTCGCCTGCGCGACGCAGCGCCACCGCACTGTCGACGCCACCGCTCATCGCAACGGCGACGCGGCCTGGGCGCACCTCCGCGCGGAACACGGGCCCGAGCGCCGCGGCGAGCGCCTCGACCGCGAGCGGCTCGCCGCCGACCGACGCAGCGTCGATCAACGACAGCCCCTCGAGCCCTCGGTCGAGGCCTGGAGCATCGGCGCCGAGAATCGTGTCGCCTTCGACGGTCAGCCGGACCGCGGTCCAGGCGTCGCCGCGCGTCGCGTCTCCGAAGACGTCCGTGCTCATCGGGCCAGGCTAGCGGCCTTCTTGCTCGACGCGACGTAGATTGTCGTCGTGTCGTTCGCCGTCGCCGCCGACGCCTATGACCGGTTCATGGGCCGCTACTCCGTTCCGCTGGCTCCCGCCTTCGCCGACTTCGCCGGCGTGGTCGCAGGCCAGCGCGCGATCGACGTCGGCTGCGGGCCGGGCGCGCTGACCACACACCTGGTCGAGCTGCTCGGCCCGACTGCGGTAACGGCCGTGGATCCGTCGGAACAGTTCGTCGCGGCGGCCCGTGAGCGTCATCCGGGAGTCACCGTGGAACGTGCGTCCGCAGAGCATCTGCCTTTCCCAGACGGAGCGTTCGACGCGGCCCTCGCACAACTCGTCGTTCACTTCATGACGGACCCAATCGCCGGTCTGCGCGAGATGGCCCGAGTGACACGGGACGACGGTGTGGTCGCCGCCTGCGTCTGGGATCACGTCGCCGGCGGACAAGGGCCCCTCCGCGTGTACTGGGACGCGGTGCACGAGCTCGATCCCGACGTGCCAGGCGAGTCGAACCTGGCCGGTGCCCGCGAGGGACACCTGGCCGAGCTGTTCGACGCCGCCGGTCTTCGCGATATCGAGGAGAGCAACCTCACCGTACGGGTCGAGCATTCGACCTTCGAGGAGTGGTGGGAGCCGTACACGCTCGGTGTGGGACCCGCAGGCGACTACGTTGCCGGCCTCGACCCGGAACGCCGGGCCGAGCTGCGTGAGCGCTGCCGCGCGAAGCTCCCGCCCGCGCCGTTCGAACTCGAGGTTCGTGCCTGGTGCGCCCGCGCCCGTGCGTAACCGCATCCTGCATTGCGACCCGGTCGCCAAAGGCGACCGGCTTCAGGGATCTGCCCGACCGGGAACCGGCGCTAGCCGGTTCCCGGTCTGGGACGGAAACATGCTCCACCCTGCCGATGAACCCCGGCCTTTGCGAACCTGGCGAACCAGGTGGGTGCCGTGCGGGGCGTCGGCAGGCCACCTTGGCGCTGCCTAGCTCCGACTCCGGCTCCCTTTACGTGCGTGTTGGTTCACGTAGAGACCGGGGCCACGCACAGGGTCGAGCTTCCGTAGCCTAGCCGCTCGTCGCGAAGCGCCATTCGAGCTCGACGGTCTCGTCGATCTCGAGCATCTTGGCGAGCGCTTCGGTCACCTCGAGCTGCCGCCCGGGCTCGACGAGGGCATTGTCGATCACCTCGGTGAGGATCTGCCTGTCGCCCGAGCGGAGGATCACCTTCGCGCCACAGGGAAGCACCGGGTGCGTCACGCCGAGGGACTGCGGAGCGAGAACCTGCCCGCAGGTCGTCCGCTGCGCGTCGCCCGTCGCTCCGCGCGAACCGGCGAACGCGATGTTCCACCCTGCAGGCGCCGGCGCACTCGTGAGCGCGGCTGCCCCCTCGTCGGCGTCGAGCTGCTCCACGATCGCAACGGCCGCGACTGCCGCGATCAGCGCAACCGCGGCGAGGAAGATGAGTCGTTGCCCGAGGAGTGCCGGCACCGCTCTAGTGTGGCTGACGGCGCGGCTACGAGGTCGTCTCGTCGACGAGGCGGATGCCGAGCTCGCGGAGTTGAGCGTCTGGCACGAGTGAAGGCGCGCCCGTCAGCGGATCGGATCCGCTCGACACCTTCGGGAACGCGATGACCTGCCGGATGTTCGGCTCGCCCGCCATGAGCGCCACGAAGCGCTCGATGCCCATCGCGAAGCCACCGTGCGGTGGTGCGCCCATCGCGAGTGCGTCGAGTAGAAACGCGAACTTCTCCTGTGCCTCGTCGTCGGTCATCCCCATCGTGCGGAACACGTCCTGCTGGATGTCCGAGCGGTGGATCCGGATCGATCCGGAGCCGAGCTCCCAGCCGTTCCAGATCAGGTCGTAGTGCTGGCTCAGCGCGTTGCCGGGATCGGCGGCCACACGATCCTCGTGTCCCGCGATCGGCGCGGTGAACGGGTGGTGCAGGAACGTCCAGTTGCCGGTTTCCTCGTCGCGCTGGAAGAGCGGAAAGTCGATCACCCAGTGGAAGAGCTCCTCCTCCGACGCGAGCTCCAACTCTCGCCCGAGGTGGATGCGAAGGCCGCCGAGCACGCGCGCCACCATCGCCTCGTCGCCGGCCGCGAACAGCACGGTCGAGCCGGGCTCGCTGCGGAACGTCTCGAGCTCGCCCTCGGAAAGGAACTTCGCGATCGGCGACCGCACCTCGTCGCCGTCGTACACGAGGTACGCGAGACCCTTCGCCCCCCACTCCTTCGCGACCTCCTCCAGCCGTTCGAGCTCGCTCCGCGAGTAGACACGCGGCACGACGAGATAGCGCACGGTGTCGGCGCTCGCGAACACACCGAACTCCGAGCCGCGCGTCACCTCCGTCGCGTCCTGGATCTCGAGCCCGAAGCGGAGGTCGGGTTTGTCGGTCCCGTACTTCGCGAGCGCGTCGGCGTACGTGAGCCGCGGGAACGGCCGCGTCGGTGCCTCGCGGCCCACGGCCGCGAACGCGTCGACGACGACCTGCTCCAGCACGTCGAGGACGTCCTCGCGCTCGACGAAGGCCAGCTCGAGGTCGAGCTGGCGAAACTCGAACTGGCGGTCGGCGCGCAGATCCTCGTCTCGCCAGCACGTCGCGATCTGGTAGTAGCGGTCGAGCCCGCCGATCATGCAGAGCTGCTTGAAGAGCTGCGGGGACTGCGCCAGCGCGAAGAAGCGGCCCGGCTGGAGCCGCACCGGCACGACGAAATCGCGGGCGCCCTCGGGTGTGCCGCGCGTCATGCTCGGCGTCCACACATCGATGAACGCGAGGCGATCCATCGTCTGTCGGATCGAGGAGATCACGGTGTGCGAGAGGCGCAGATTCCGCTGCATCCGTGGGGTTCGCAGGTCCAGCCAGCGGTAGCGCAGGCGCAGCGTCTCGTCCACGCCCTCCTCCTCGAGCTGGAACGGGAGCGGCGTCGAACGCGAGACGATCTCGAGCTCGTCGACCTGCAGCTCGACTGCGCCGGTCGGCATCGCCGCGTTCACCGTCTCGGCGGCGCGCGCGACGATCTCACCGCGCGCGCGCAGCACGAACTCGTTGCGAATCTCCTTCGCCGCCTCGGCAGCCTCTGGCGATCGCTCTGGATTCACGACGAGCTGGGTCACACCGGTGTGATCGCGGAGGTCGACGAAGACGAGGCCGCCGTGGTCGCGCCTGCGCGCCACCCAGCCCGCGAGCGTCAGCGTCTGCCCGACGTGCGCGGGGCGCGGCTCGCCGCACATGACGTCACGCCAGCTCATGGACGCAGTCTGTCGAGCAGCTCGTCGTGGGTCACGGTCACGTCCGCGCTCCCGCCGCGGCGAATGGTCGCGCTGTCCGCCGCGACCACGACCGTCGTCGACGCGCCGAGGCGACCGGCCTGCGTCACCTGGCCCTTGAGCGAGCGGCCAGCGTAGTCGGTGTCGCAGGAGACGCCCGCGGCACGAAGGCCGGCCAGCCAGCGAGCGACAGTCCCCCGCGGCGCCTCGGGCTCCACGGCGAAGAAGATGTCGACGGTCGGCGGCTCGACGCTCGCAACGCCCTCCTCCTCCATCGCGAGGAGCAGGCGCTCGATCCCGGCGCCGAAGCCCACCCCCGGTGTCGGCGGCCCCCCGATCTCCTCGACGAGGTAGTCGTAGCGGCCGCCGCCCGAGAGCGTCGCGTTCTCGTTCTCCAGCGGGCCGATGAACTCCCAGGTCGTGCGCGAGTAGTAGTCGAGCCCGCGCACGAGCGTCGGCTCCAGCCGATACTCCACTCCGGTCTCGTCGAGGTGCGCGCGGACGACGCCGAAGCGCTCGACGCACTCGGGACACAGCGACTCGCCGATCTTCGGTGCCTCGTCGAGGGCCGCGCGCACGGCGTCCGGCTTCGCCGCGTAGTTGTCGAAGACGCGCAGCGGGCTCGTCGCGGCCTTCTCGCGCGTCGACGCGTCGAGACGGTCGAGGTTCGACTCGAGCCAGGACCGAAGCGCCTCCAGGTACGCGGGCCGACACTCGCGGCAGCCGATCGAGTTGAGCTCGAGGTGGTAGCGCGTGACGCCGAGCCGCGCGAGCAACGCGTCGTAGAGCTGGATCAGCTCCGCGTCGATCGCCGGATCGTCGCTGCCGACCGCTTCGACGGACGCCTGCCAGTGCTCGCGGTGGCGGCCCTTGCCTGGCGCCCCGTAGCGGTACATCGACGCGATCGTGTAGAGCTTCGCCGGCTGCGGCTCGCGCTGCATCCCGTGCTCGAGGTAGGCACGGCAGATCGGCGCAGTGGCTTCCGGCCGCAGGGTGAGCGACCGATCCGACCGGTCGGCAAACGTGTACATCTCCTTCTGGACGACGTCGGAGCCCGCACCGGAGGTCCGCTCGAAGAGTGCGGTGTCCTCGAAGACGGGCGTCGTGATCGGCCGGTACCCGTAGAGCGCGCACAGCCGCTCGACCTCCGACGTGACGTGCCGCCACAGCGGCTGCTCTGCGGGGATGACGTCGTGTGTGCCGCGAGGCCGCTCGATCTTCGGCGACCGGCTCACGCAGTCCGCTCCGCGCGGAGGTCGCTCAGGAACGGGTTCCGCGCGAGCTCGTCGCCGAGCGTCGTGATCGGCCCGTGACCCGGATAGACGACCGTGTCGGCGGGAAGCGTGTCGACGAGCATGCGAATTGAGGCGACGAGGGTCTCCCAGTCGGCGCCGGGCAGATCCGTGCGACCGACGGAGCCTGCGAAGAGCACATCGCCGGAAAACAGGCAGCCGTCCGCGTGGTACGCGAGGTGGGCAGGTGAGTGGCCGGGAACCGGGAGCACCTCGAAGGAGATGCCCGCAACGTGCACGGTCTCGCCACCGTCGAAAAGCACGTCGGGCGTGTATGCGCGCAGCGTGATCCCGGGCGGCGTGTGACGGGCGTCCGGGGTCTCGAGCAGCATCCGCTCACCCGCCGGCATGTGCACCGGCGCACCCGTCCCCTCCGCGAGATCCGCCACGCCGAGTAGATGGTCGAAGTGCCCATGCGTGACGAGGATCCCCGTGCACTTCGTTCCCAGACGCGCGAGCGCGAGACGCAGCTCGGTGGCATCGCCGCTCGGATCCACGACGGCCGCCTCGGCCGCAGTCGCGTCGGTACGGACGACGTAGCAATTCGTGCCGATCGGTCCGAGCGACAGCTGTTCGACGCGGAGCATGGTGGTGTGCGTCAGCTCTCGCGGCGGCCGGCGGCCTGGTCGCCGCGAGCACGACGCCGCATGGCCTGACGGTAGAAGAGGCGATCGATGAAGTAGCTGAACGGGACGAAGATCGCGACGATCAGCAGCGTCTGCGTGAGCTTCGTCGCCAGCGGCAGGTCCGGTGAGAGGAGAAAGACGGTGCCGAACATGATCGGCGCGAAGATCGCTCCTCGCTTGAGGGTCCGATTCCACGAAGGCGCCTGCGGCTCGCGTTGGAGGCGCGAGGTGCTCTCCCGTTTCGCCCCCTTCGCAGTGGGCGTCTCGTCGGGCTCGACCTCGTTGCCCTCGTCGTCGATCCAGACGTAGTCGTGGCGCTGCTCCTTCGCGCGCCGCCGCTTCTGCTTCTTCGTCGCCATGAGCGCCGATTATGCCCGGCTGCCCCAGGCGACCTTCCCGGCTAGCGATCACCGTGTCGACGACGGGACCGCCGAGGTGGTACACGACGTGACGCCAGTCCTCCGCGGCGAGCAGCACGATGTCGGCGTCGTAGCCCGGCACGAGCCGTCCCTTGCGGTCGGCACGGTCGAGCACGTGCGCGGCGTTCACCGTGCACGCGGAGAGCGACTCCTCCGGCGCGAGCGACATCTGCGTCGCTGCGAGCGAGCAGACGAGCGGGAGGCTCTCGCAGAAGGCGCTACCCGGGTTGAAGTCGGTCGCGAGCGCGACGGCCGCGCCCGCGTCGACGAGCGCGCGTGCGGGAGGCATCGGGCGGTTCAGGAAGAGCGCGCTCGCGGGAAGAAGCACACCGGTGACGTCGCTCGCGGCAAGCGCTTCGACTCCGGCCGGGCCGGTCGCCTCGAGGTGGTCGACCGACCGCGCGCCGAGCTCGACCGCCAGCGGGATCGCTCCGGACTCGGTGAACTGATCGCCGTGCAGGCGGAGCGCGAGGCCGGCGTCGCGACACGCGCTGAGATACCTGCGTGCCTGGTCGGCGTCGAACGCGCCGCGCTCGAGGAAGACGTCCGCCGCCTCGGCGAGCTCGGCTGCCTCCGGCAGCACGTCGTCGAGCAGGAAGCCGAGGTACGCGTCACCTCCCTCGTCCGCGAACTCCGGAGGCACCGCGTGCGCCCCCAGCCACGTCGGCACGCCTCCCGCATCTCGTATCGCGCGCAGCTGCGCGAGCTCCGTCTCGCGGTCGAGCCCGTAGCCCGACTTCGCCTCGAACGTCGTCGTCCCCGCGCGGAGCATCCAGCCGACGTGCTCGGCGAGCGCGGCGGCGAGGCCTTCCTCGCCCGCGTCACGCGTCGCGCGGACGGTCGAGAGGATGCCTCCGCCGCGCGCGTGCAGCTCCTCGTACGACGCACCGCTCGCCCGCAACGAGAACTCCTCGACGCGATCGCCCGCGAAGCACGCGTGGGTGTGGCAGTCCACGAGGCCAGGAATCGCCGAGCGGCCGCGGCCGTCTAGTTCCACCACGTCGCCGTGGATCGGCCCGAGATCGCGCATCCGTCCCGTCGCCGCGATGCGACCGGCGTCGCAGAGCACGTAGCCGTCGCGCGTCACGTCGATCGCACGCAGCGCCTCGCCACGCAGCGGCGCACCGCTCCCCGCGGGAGACGCGACCTGCGCGAGGTCGCGAATCAGGAGCTGCGGCGTGCTCACGGCCGGTGGACCGAGGGCAGGTCGACCGCGTGCTCGCGCGCGGTCGCGAGCGCATCCTCGTAGCCGGCGTCTGCGTGCCGGACGACGCCCATCCCGGGATCGGTCGTGAGCACGCGCTCGAGCCGCTCGGCGGCGTCCGCAGTCCCGTCGGCGACGACGACCATCCCCGCGTGGATCGAGTTGCCGATCCCCACCCCGCCGCCGTGGTGCACGCTCACCCACGTCGCGCCGGCGGCAACGTTCACGAGCGCGTTGAGGATCGGCCAGTCCGCGATCGCGTCCGAGCCGTCCCGCATCGCCTCGGTCTCCCGATACGGCGATGCGACCGAGCCGGAGTCGAGGTGGTCGCGACCGATGACGACCGGTGCCGACACCGAGCCCGAGCGGACGAGCTCGTTGATCGCGAGTCCGGCGCGCGCCCGGTCGCCGTAGCCGAGCCAGCAGATCCTCGCGGGAAGCCCTTGGAAGGCGACGCGGCCGGGGGCGAGCTCGAGCCAGCGCTGGAGGAGCACATCGTCGGGGAACAGCGCCGCAAGCTCGCGGTCGATCGCATCGATGTCGGCCGGCTCACCCGACAGCACCGCCCACCGGAACGGCCCGATCCCGCGGCAGAACAGCGGCCTGATGTACGCGGGGACGAATCCCGGATACGAGAACGCGTCCGCGAGACCCGCGTCGTGGGCCTCGGTTCGCAGGTTGTTGCCGTAGTCGAACACGTGACAGCCCGCACGGGCGAAGTCCGTCATCGCGTGCACGTGCGCGACGATCGATTCGCGGGCCAGACGCAGGTACGCCTCGGGATCGCGGGCGCGCAGCGCCTCGGCCTCCTCGAACGGCACCTCGGCAGGCACGTAGCCCGTGAGCGGATCGTGCGCGGCGGTCTGGTCGGTCACGAAGTCGAAGTGCTCGCCGCGCGCCGCGAGCTCCGGAAAGACGCTCGCCGCGTTGCCGAGCAGCCCGACCGACAGTGCGCGGCCCTCGGCGGCAGCGCCGCGCACACGACCGAGCGCGTCGTCGAGCGAATCCGCGACCTCGTCCAGGTAGCGCGTCTCGAGACGCCGCTCGATCCGGCTCGCGTCGACCTCGACGCAGAGAATCGCCGCGCCCGCCATGGTCGCAGCGAGCGGCTGCGCGCCTCCCATCCCGCCGAGGCCGGCGGTGAGGATCGTCCGGCCGCTGAGGTCCGCCGAGCCGAAGTGCTGCTCTCCTGCGGCGGCGAACGTCTGGTACGTCCCCTGCAGGATCCCCTGCGTCCCGATGTAGATCCAGCTCCCGGCAGTCATCTGGCCGAACATCGTCAGCCCCTCCGCCTCGAGCCGGCGGAACTCGTCCCAGGTCGCCCAGCGCGGCACGAGGAGCGAGTTCGCGATGAGGACGCGCGGCGCGGACTCCGTCGTGCGGAAGACCGCGACCGGCTTGCCGCTCTGCACGAGGAGCGTCTCGTCCGCGCGCAGCCGCAGCAGCGTGCGAACGATGTCCTTCAGTGCCTCGTGGCTTCGCGCCGCCCGCCCGGTCCCTCCGTAGACCACGAGCCGCTCCGGATGCTCGGCGACCTCCGCGTCGAGGTTGTTGAGGAGCATCCGCAGCGGCGCCTCCGTCTGCCACGAGAGCGCGTTCAGCGACGTGCCACGTGGCGCGCGGATCGCGCTGAGGTCGCCGCAGAGCGCCTCGACGAGCTGCTCCGTCATGCGAGCGCGCCGACCTCGGCTTCGGCAGCCGCGACGATCGCCCCCGCCCGAATCGCCTCGGTGACGAGCTCGATGTCGGTGCTCAGCGAGCGATCTTCCACGAGCCTCGGTGACATCGTGCGCACGACGTCGTGCACCGCGCGAACCCCGCCACCCGGCTGCAGCGGCGCGAGGAACTCGATCGCCTGGGTCCCCGCGAGCAGCTCGATCGCGAGTGCCCGCTCGACGTTGTCGAGGACGCGAAGCGCCTTCAGCCCCGCGGCGTTCCCCATCGAGACGTGATCCTCCTGGCCGGCGCTCGTCGGGATGGAGTCAACGCTCGCCGGGTGCGCGAGCACCTTGTTCTCGGACACGAGTGCCGCGGAGACGTACTGCGGGATCATGAACCCGGAGTTGAGACCGCCTTCCTCGACGAGGAACGGCGGCAGGCCATCGGAGAGCGCCGGGTTGACGAGCCGCTCGACGCGGCGTTCGGAGATGCTCGCCAGCTCCGCGACCGCCAGCGCCAGCGCGTCGAGCGCGAAGGCGAGCGGCTGGCCGTGGAAGTTCCCGGCCGAGACGATCTCGCCCTCCTCGACGAGCACGAGCGGGTTGTCCGTCGCCGCGTTCAGCTCGACGGTGACGGTCGCCTCGACGTAGTCGAGGAGATCGCGGCACGCACCGTGCACCTGCGGCGCGCACCGCAGCGAGTAGGCGTCCTGCACCCGGTCGCACCAGCGGTGCGACTCGATGATCGCCGAGCCCTCGAGCAGCCGCCACATGTTCGCCGCCGAGTCCTGCTGGCCCCTGAGCGGTCGCGCCCGATGGACGGCCGGCAGGAAGCTCGTACGCGAGCCCTGCAGCGCCTCGAGCGAGAGCGCGCACGCGAGGTCTGCAGTCGCGGCGAGGCGTCGCGCGCGAACCACGCCCAGCGCGGCCATCGCGGCCATGAACTGCGTCCCGTTGACGAGCGAGAGCCCCTCCTTGCTCGCAAGCCGGATCGGCTCGAGGCCGACGGCGCGGAGCGCGGCCGTGCCGTTCAGGAGCTCCCCGTCGACGAGCGCCTGCCCCTCCCCCACCAACGGGAGCGCCAGGTGTGCCAGCGGAGCGAGGTCGCCGCTTGCACCGACGGAGCCGCGCGCGGGCACCCACGGAAGCACGCGCCGATTCAGGCACTCGATGAGAAGCTCGACGGTGACGACGCGGGCGCCGGAGAATCCTTTGGCGAGGGCGTTCGCGCGGAGGAGCATCGCGGCGCGAACGACGTCGTCGGGATACGGCTCCCCGACGCCGCACGCGTGGCTTCGCAAGAGACGGAGCTGGAGCTCCTCGGCGAGCTCCTCCGGGATGTGGGCCGAGACGAACTTCCCGAAGCCGGTGTTGACCCCGTACGTGTGCTCGCCCTGCACCCCGTCCACGAGGTCGCGGGCCGCCCGCATTCGCTCTCTCGCAGAGTCAGCCAGCTCTGCCGACGCTCCCTCGACGGCGACCCCCCACACCTCCGCGAGGGTGAGGTCTTCCCCCGTCAGGACGGCGGTGCGGGTCACTCCGCGAGTCTAGAACGGAGCACGTTCTCGAGCACCCGCGACTCGTCGACCCCCGGGATGTCGACTCCTGCTGCTGCGGCGGCGCGCAGGACGGAGGCCGGAACGAGACCGACGAGCTCGCCCGCACGCGCCTCCACGCCTCGAGTCGCCGCCTCGTCGCGAACGCGCCGCACCACCTCGTGGAGCGGTGCGCGCCCGACGTCGATGATGTTCATGCTCACTTGGACGCGGCCCGATCCGGGCAGCGCGAGGCCGATCGCCTGGACGCCGGGCATTCCGCCGCTCGACTCGCGAATCGCCGCGGCGATCTCGCGGGCCACGCTCACGTCGTCCGTCGCGAGATCGACGTTGTAGGCGACCAGAAACGGGCGCGCGCCAACGAGGACTACGCCTGAACGAGGGTCGATGTCGCGAGGGACCGTCGTCGGGCACGAGCTCGCCCACTTCGACGCGGCGGCTGAGCTCGTCGAGCCCGCCCTGGCGGAAGAACGCAGGACGCCTGCCACCGGCGAGCTCGGCGTAGTGGAAGACAGGCAGGCCGAGCTCCGCGCCCACGCGATGAGCGAGCGAGCGCGCCGCCGCGATCGCCCGTGGCATGTCGTCCCGGACGAGCGGGACGAGCGGGACGACGTCGGCGACGCCGACGCACGGGTGCACACCCGTGTGCTCGCGCAGATCGACCCGCTGCACCGCGGCGGCGACCCCCGCGAGCAACGACTCGACGATCGCCTCGTCGTCGGCCGCGAGGGTGAACACCGAGCGGTTGTGATCGGGGTCCGAGTGGACGTCCAGCACGGTCGCGTGCGTCGCGAAAGCCTCGGCGATCACCCGCACGACGCCAGGATCGCGCCCCTCGGAGACGTTGGGCACAGCCTCGAGCACGATCCGTACCCTACGAAGCGCCAGAGACCAGCGGACAGGGAGCGACGCGCGCGACGAGGACACGATGGTTGCGGATGTCATCCGGCGCACAGCGGGCGCAGGCGTCGGCGTCTAGCTCGTCCGACTCGGGCAAGCACTCAGAGGCGACTCAGCCCTGGACGCAACAGAGCGCAGGGCGGCGGAGAGTGTCACTCCCGCCATCCTGCGCCCGATCGCTTACTCGGTCGCGACGCCCGAGGGGGTGGCAGCCCGCGTCGATGCGTGATCGACGGCCCACGTCAGTGCGTAGTCGGCGACCTCCTCCCATCCCTCCTGCGAGGGCATGAGGTGCGCGCGGCCCTCGTACTCGACGATCTCGGTGATCGTGCCCTCCGCCTTGTAGTGCTTCGCGTTCGAGCGCTGGATCGACGGGGGCATGAGGTGGTCTTCGCTCCCCGAGATGAACAGGAGCGGCGCTCGGTCGGGATTCTTGTAGTTGACATACGTGTCGTCGTGGCCGGGGTGGATGTTCGCGAGCACGCTGCCCCAGAAGACGTTGCCGGAAGCTGGGATGTGGTAGCGCTCGTACAGTCGCCGCGCCTCTTCCTCGCTGAACGTGTTCGTGAACGCATAGCGCCACTGCTCGAAGGTGAATCCGACTGCCTTGTGGCGGTTGGCAGGGTTCTTGAGCACCGGGAACGTCGACTTGATCTGCGCGAGAGGCACCACCTTGACGCCCTCGGTAGGAGCCGAGTTGATCGCCACACCAGCCGCTCCGTAGCCGCGATCCATTAGGAGCTGCGTGAAGACGCCGCCTGCGGAGTGACCCATCAGGATCGGAGGCGCGTCGAGCTCGCTGACGACGGATTCGAGATGCTCGATGACCGCCGGGACCGTGAGGTCCTCGATGGGCGTCGGGTCCGCGTTCAGCGCCTCGACCTCCACGTCGAAGCCGGGGTATCCAGGGGTCAGGACGCGGTAGCCGCGGCTCTCGTAGCGGGCCTTCCAGTCCTCCCAGCTTCGTGGGGTCACCCAGAAGCCGTGGATTAGGACGATCGTGTCCGGTTTGTCGGCCATCGCCTGCTCCTTCCCTTGGGGTCAACGTCCAGAATACCCCTTGTAGGAAAGAGGTCAGGCCGGGGCCAGTGCGTGGAATTTGCCTACGTGGGACACGCCATCCCAAGCGCCCGTTCCGGAACAAACGGAACCGAACCCAGACCTAGCCCGGGACCGATTCATGCGTGGAATCGGCTTCATTCCTGCGATTGCGTCGTCGATCCGTACCCTACGAAGCCGTGCCTGCGGACGACCCCCGAAGCACCCCGCGGAGCAGTTGGCGCACGTTCGGCCGGCTGCTCGGATTCCTGCGCCCGTATCGGGTTTCCCTCGCCCTCTCGTCGTTCCTCGCCATCGCCTCCCAGGTGGCAGGCATCTTCGTTCCCGTTCTGACGGGCGTCGTGATCAACGAGATCGACGGGAGCCCGGACACGCAGGTGCTCATGCTCGAGATCGGCGCGATCGTCGCTCTCGGACTCCTTCGCGGCGCGCTCATGTACGGGCGGCGCGTGATCTCCGGACGCCAGGCGCTCGCAGTCGAGTACGACATGCGCGACTCGCTCTACTCGCACTTCCTCCGGCTGTCGTTCGGCTTCTACGACCGCAGCCAGACCGGGCAGCTGATGTCACGCGCGACGATCGACCTCCAGTCGGTGCGCTTCTTCCTCGGCTACGGGCTCATCTTCTTCGCGCAGCACGTCGTCACCATCGTCGTCGTCACGCTCGTCCTGTTCGTCTACAGCTGGGAGCTGGCGCTCGTCGCGCTCGCCATCACGCCGGTGATCGCCCTGGTCGCGTACCGCTACAGCCATGTGTCGCAGCCCGTGCTCCGTGATGTCCAGCAGACGCTCGGTGAGGTCGCGACCGTCGCCGAGGAGTCGATCACGGGCGTTCACGTCGTCAAGTCGTTCGCGCAGGAGGATTCGCGAGCGAATCGCTTCGCGACCGCCGCGAACACCGTCTTCACGAAGACGCTCGCGGCGAATCGCCAGCGCGCCATCTACGTCCCGCTGCTCACGTTCCTTCCGATGATCGCGCTTGCCCTCGTGCTCCTCGTCGGCGGACGGATGGTCGTATCGGGCTCGATGACGCTCGGAGCGTTTTCCGCCTTCTACCTCCTGCTCGCGATGCTCGTCATGCCGCTGCGGATGCTCGGGATGTGGATCGGCCAGGCGCAGCGGGCGATCGCGGCAGGTGAGCGGATCTTCGAGATCCTCGACGAGCCCGAGGAGGTCGCGGACGCTCCGGAAGCGCGCGTCCTTCCTCCCGGCCCGGGCGAGGTCGTCCTCGAGGACGTGTCGTTCGGATACGACCCCGACCGCCTCGTGCTCGAGGACGTCGACCTTCGTATCGCGGCGGGGCGAACGGTGGCGCTCATCGGCCGGACCGGCTCCGGCAAGACGACGCTCGCCACGCTCGTTCCGCGGTTCTACGACGCGACGGCGGGCCGCGTGCTCGTCGACGGCGTGGACGTGCGAGAGCTCGTGCGACGCTCGCTTCGTCGCGAGATCGGGGTCATCGCCCAGGATCCGTTCCTCTTCTCCGCGTCGATCCGCGACAACATCGCGCTCGGGATGCCGGATGCGCCGCACGACGCCGTCGAAGCGGCGGCACAAGCGGCACAGGCGCACGAGTTCATCCTCGAGCTGCCGCACGGCTACGACACGGTCGTCGGCGAGCGGGGCATCACGCTCTCGGGCGGCCAGCGGCAACGGATCGCGATCGCGCGGGCGCTGCTCATCGACCCGCGGATCCTCATCCTCGACGACGCGACCGCCTCGGTCGACGCGACGACCGAGGCGAAGATCCGCGCCGGGCTGCGCGAGGTGATGCGCGGGCGGACGACGATCATCATCGCCCACCGACTGTCGACGATCGCCCTCGCGGACGAGGTGGTCGTGCTCGACGAGGGACGGATCGTGGCGCGCGGGACCCAGGCGGAGCTCCTCGAGACGAGCTCCGTGTTTCGCGAGATCCACGAGCACGGGCTCCTCCAGCAGGTGGTGGCCGGATGAAGGTCTGGCAGTTCGGCACGCACCTGACGGACGAACGTGGCGCGCGTATCGACGACTGGTCCTGGCGGCAGACGCGGCGTCGGCTCCGCGTCCTGGTGCGCCTTGCGAAGCCGTACAGAGCCCGGAGCGCCCTCGCCGTCGTCACCCTCGTCGCGTACACCGCTGTTGCTCTCCTCCCGCCGTACCTGGCGAAGGTCGCAATCGACGACGGCATCAATGCGGGCAACCTCCGCACACTGAGCTTCGTCGTCGTCGCGTTCATCGTCGCCGGCATCGCGGCCTTCGTCCTCTCGAGCGCGCAGACCTACTACACGGGCTGGGTCGGAGAGCGCGCGCTCGCGGATCTGCGGATCCAGCTCTTCCGCCACCTCCAGCGACTCTCGCTCGGCTACTACGAGCGCAACCGCACCGGGGCGACGGTCAGCCGCATCACGAACGACATCGAGGCGCTCGACCAGCTCGTCACGGACGGCGTGTCGAGCCTCGTCCAGAACTCGCTCGTCCTTGTCGGAACGGTCGTCGTGCTCTTCCTCCTCGACTGGCGCCTCGCGCTCGCGACCCTCGTCGTGCTCCCGCTGATGGGCCTCGCGACGGCCTGGTTCCGGGTCCGTTCGAATCACGCGTACAAGCGCGTGCGCGAGCGGCTCGGACTCGTCACGGCAACCCTGGCCGAAGACCTCTCGGGCATGCGTGTCGTGCAGTCGTTCACGCGCGAGCCGAAGAGCCAGTCGACATTCCGGGGCGTGAACGAGCGCTACCGCGAGTCGAACTACGAGACGGTCGTCCTCAACAGCGTGTACTTCCCCGCCGTCGACATCCTCTCGTCGGTCGCGACGGCGATCGTGCTCGGCGTCGGCGGCTGGCTCGTGGTCGAGGGGGAGATGGAGATCGGAACCCTCATCGCCTTCATGCTCTACCTCGCGAACTTCTTCGATCCGGTGCAGCAGCTCTCGCAGCTCTACAACACGTTCCTCTCCGCGACCGCGGCACTCGACCGCATCACGGCGGTCCTCGACGAGAAGCCGGACATCGTCGACTCGCAGGACGCGCGTGAGCTCGCGCAGATTCAAGGGCACGTTCGCTTCGAGCACGTCCGCTTCGGATACGCCGAGCTCCCGGACGTCCTGCACGACTTCGACCTGGACGTCCCAGCCGGTACCACGGTCGCGCTCGTCGGCCACACGGGCGCCGGGAAGTCGACGATCGCGAAGCTGCTCGCGCGCTTCTACGACCCGCGCGCGGGTCGCATCACGATCGACGGCACCGACCTGCGCGAGGTCACGCAGGGCTCGATTCGCGGACAGCTCGGGATCGTTCCGCAGGAAGGCTTCCTCTTCGGCGGCTCCATCGCCGAGAACATCGCCTTCGGTCGGCCGGACGCAGCGCGCGCCGAGGTCGAGCGAGCGGCCGAGGCGGTCGGCGCCGACGGCTTCATCGCCGAGCTCCCGGAGGGCTACGACACGGAGGTCGGCGAGCGCGGCTTCAAGCTCTCGCTCGGCCAGCGTCAGCTCGTGGCGTTCGCACGCGCGCTCCTCGCGGACCCGAGGATCCTGATCCTCGACGAGGCGACGTCGTCGGTCGACATCGGCACCGAGAGGCGCATCGACCGCGGCCTGCGCCGGCTCGTCACGGGGAGGACGGCGTTCATCATCGCCCACCGGCTCTCGACGATCCGGCGAGCGGACGTGATCGTCGTGCTCGACCACGGCCGGATCGTGGACGCGGGGACGCACGACGAGCTCATCGACCGGCCGGGCCCGTACACGCGGCTCTACGGCGACTGGGCGGCCGAGGTCGCGTAACGCCGCAGGGCGCGCGAGCTTCTAAGCTCACGGCGTGGCGCCCGATCTCGAGCCGGAGGAGGTCGTCGAGGTTCCGGCGGCAGACGTCGTCGCGGAGGCGCGACTCACGCCGGCCGACGCGATAGCCCCGATGCAGATCCGCGTGCCGGCACGCGGCAACCGGAAGCTCCGGCGCGTGCTCGAGAAGGTCAACGCCGATTCGCAGATCAAGGCCTGGTGGCACGTGTCGAATGTGAACGCGGTCATCCGACTCCAGATCAACGACCACTCGTGGGTGCACATCCAGATCGTCTCGAACATCGCGCTGCGTCTTCTTCGGCTCCTCGTGAAGCACGGCGTGGAGCCGTCGCTCAAGCAGGACTACGACCTGAGCGCGGACGACTCGGAGGTCGTCGTCGTCCTCGCGGCGCTTCTCCATGACATCGGGATGTCGATCCACCGGCGTGACCACGAGGACTGGAGCCTCTTCCTCGCCGAGCCGAAGATGCGCGAGCTCCTCGACGGCGTCTACGAGGAGCCCGAGCTCACCGTGATCGTGTCCGAGGTGCTGCAGACGATCACGAGCCATCGCGCCGACGGCGAGCCGCTGACCCTCGAGGCCGGCGTGCTGCGGGTCGCGGACGCCCTCGACATGGCGAAGGGCCGCTCGCGCATCCCGTTCGAGCGCGGCTCGGTGTCGATCCACTCACTCTCGGCGGCGGCAGTCGACGAGGTTCGGATCACCGACGGAGACACGCGTCCGGTGATGGTCGAGATCGTCATGAACAACTCCTCGGGCATCTACCAGGTCGACGGGCTCCTCAAGGCGAAGCTCCGCGGATCGGGCCTCGAGCCGTACGTCGAGGTGGTCGCCCGCATCGACACCGAGGCGGAGAAGCGGCTCGTTCCGGTGTACCGGCTCGACTTCGGAGAGCCGAAAGCGCCATAACGCTCCCGGTACACTCCCCCGGCCGTTGCGGGGTAGTCTAACGGTAGGACGCCCGGCTCTGGACCGGGAAGTTGGGGTTCGAATCCCTGCCCCGCAGCCTCGCAGCTCGTTGTCATCGGCGGTTACGCTCGTGACACGCTTTCTTACGCATTTGTAAGCACTCTCGTGCCAGCTCGTGTCGCGTCCGCTACCGTGCGGCCTTCGAGGAACACGAGCGGCCCTGTGCGGGCTGCGTCCCTGTCCCCGCTCAGGAGGTAACCGTTTGAGAGCCCTACTCGTTGGCCTGTTCGCGTTCTGTCTCGTGACACAGGCCTCTGCGGCAACGATGCAGGGAGGCACGACACAGGCTCCCCGCAAGGCGAAGGTGGAGCAACGCGCATTGACCCTCGACGAGCGTCTCGAGCGCAAGGTCGCGACACTGCGGAAGTACCGCGGCACGATCCGGTTCTTCGAGAACCGACGGTCGCTGCTCGTCGCAAGCGCCCAACACACACAGGCGCGCTCCTCGCTCGCGTACGCGAAGAAGCGCGTTCGGCAGTTGACGAAGACGGTCGCCACGCTCCGTGCGAAGGCTCACGCACGGACAGCGAAGAAGCTCGCGGCGCTCCCGCCGCGAGCAGCGATCTGCACCGTGTTCGGGTCGTACTGCCAGGAGGCGCTGGCCATCGCCTGGTGCGAGTCGCGCCTCTCCACGAGGGCGCAGAACGGCCAGTACCTCGGGCTCTTCCAGATGGGCTCGAGCGAGCGCCGGCTGTTCGGCCACGGGCAGAGCGCTCGCGACCAGGCCGCCGCAGCACACCGGTACTTCGTGCGCTCGGGTCGCGACTGGAGTCCGTGGGCCTGTCGCTGGGCGGCGTCATAGCTGGGCGGAGCTCGAGATCCGGTCGTCCACGGATCTCGAGCTCGCAGCGTGCGCTCCTTTTCGTCGCAAACTGCAGGCCTGCGGCCCTCTCACGGGTTTCGCTCGGGCCTTCGATCTGCTAAGTCTCCCGGCAACGTGTGGGGACAGCGGAAGCGCGACCGCCTTCGGCCCCTCGATGAGGCTGCTGCGTACGCGCGCTGTCACGGTGACCGCGACGAGAACGTCCGCATCGTGAAGCTCCCTCCGCGCCGCGTCCGCTACGAGACAGTCCTCTCGAGCGGCGAGTCCATCCGCCGCGACTTCGAGTCGAAGCTCGACACCCGCGAGCCCGAGCCGGCCGCGTAGCTCACCCCGTCGCGCCGGACTCGATCCGCTACCGATATCCGCTACCCTGGGCACCCGCCACGGCCCATTCGTCTAGTGGCCTAGGACACCGCCCTCTCACGGCGGCGGCACGGGTTCGAATCCCGTATGGGCCTTCCTTTGTCACAAGCCTAAGCCAGAACCCGCATCGTTATGCGGGTCATTTGTGACAGAGAGTCAGCCGAGAACGGCCCGTGCTACACGGGGTGCTACACAGATCAGAGCCGGTATCACCGGCGTATCAGCCTTCTCCATGAGCAGAGTGTCTCGTGGGCACGCATCGGTGAGGCGGTTGGTCACGGTGATATCGCGACGACGGCGCGCCACTACACGCACGTGTTGAGCGACGGCACGGAGGTTGACTACAGCGAACTAATCGGAACGAGCTGATGCGACCGACGATGTCGCCACCGCGCGGTATGTAGCGATGCTCGTGGCGATTGACCAGATCGCAAGCGCCAGGATGCCAGGAAGAAAGCCGTAGCCGAACACGCTGTCTTCGCTGGTTCCCTGAATGAGCGCGAGGAACGTGATGACGAAGGACAGTGCCCCAAGTAGTGCCACGATGCCGATCCAGCGCGCGAAGACTCCGGTGCGCAGTGTGAGCAGTCCAGCAGCCGCGAGCATCACGGCAAAGCCCATTGCGGCGACGAAGTATGGCCCCGCCGCCGCACTGGTCACCGCTCTACTCACCACCGGGTCCGCGTCGGCACCCTCTGTAGCTGCGGCAGCGATCATGACGAGGGCCATGGTGATGCCCGTGATGCCGGTTATGGCACCCGCGTACGCGACCCGCGCGAGTTGCACCGAGCCGCGTACCGTGGACTCGGCGCTCCCGAGCACGCTTCGGACCGTCCCCGCGAAGTGCAGGAACACGAAGCCTGCGAGCAGGATCAGGAACCCACCGATACGGCTCTTCGACTGGTTGTCGTCCGCCCAGGTCGTCCAGTCCTGATCCGTTGCCGCGTAATCCGGCGTGTTCCCACCGCTCGCGAACCAGGCGACAACGAAGAGCACCGCGAACGCGACGCCAGACAGGGCCAGGAGCCGCTGCCAGGACGGGGGGAGAGCGTCAGGCGGCTGCATCACCGCGCCAGGTCGGGCGAAGAATCGGAGAGTCCTTCCTGAACCCCCAGATCGCGCAGTAGATGCCGAGGAACGCCTCCCAGATGAACTCCGGGATGACGAAGAGGCCAGGGATCGTGCTGCCGGTCTCCCACCACTCGAAGAGGTCGCCGGTGCTTGAGATGAAGAGGAGTGGCCCTCCGATCATCCCGAGCCAGGCCATGCGCCGCGGCACCAGGCCGGAGCGATACATCAGGTAGCCGAGGATCAGCCCGTTGCCGACGGGAACGGTGAACCCTGGGCCGAAGAGAAACGTCCAGTCCTTGAGGGCGGCGAGCGAGACGGCGAGGTCGGCCGCGTCCGGAGCGTCCTGGCGCAGGCTGACGACCCCGAGGATGAAGATCATCCCCGCTGCGATGAAGACGGACTCGATGATTCGCGCAGCGACGTAGCCGATGGCCAGGGCCTGGTTCTGCCGCTTCGCGATCGGATACAGGACGACGGCGGTTCCGACGTTCGCGAGGATCAGGATGAACTCCAGGAGGACCGCCAGGTACATGACGTTGTCCTTCCCGTCCTCGGTGATGTACGCGGCCGGGTCGTCGAGAATGTCCTGGAAGAGAACGTACGCCGGGATCGACGTGAGGAACGTGATGATGAACAGGATTCCGAATATCCGGCCATGCCTCTGGTCGTCTTGCATCGGCGGCTCTCGCTCCTTCCGGTTTGGTCCTGTGCTAAGAAGGTATCTCGCGGATGCCTACCCTGGCAACCAAGACCTAAACACGCTCACCCGGTGACACACCGGTGGCTACACACGGCGAGAGAAAGTGCCCATTTGCAGGGGTGCTCGAATCCCGAATGGGCCTTCCGTGCGCTCTTAGGACCCAGACGTATCAGCGGCTAGTAGCGCGGCGAAGGGCGAGCTGCCTTCGCTGCGAAGCGATGCATGTACGTGAGGATGTCGAGCGCGACGCCGAAGATGATCAGGATCGCGTCCCAGTTTCCGTCGAGGCCGCCAGGCTGCCACGCGATCACGAAGGCGAGGGTTGTCCACGGTAGGAAGATGATCCCGAGCAGCGGCCAGATCCACGAATCGAACGCGGCTTCGACCTTGGTGCCGAAGAGCCACCAGATCGCGACGGCAAGCCGCGGACCAAGAAGTGCGGCAAACCCGACGAGGCAGAACACGGCTTACGCGAGAGCCTTCTGCTTGATTGCGTCGAACTCGGCCTGGGTGATCGCGCCCGAGTCGAGCAGGCCCTTCGCTCGTTCGATCTCTCCAGCAGCACCACCTGCGACTGATTGCACGTAGCTGTCCATCGCAGACCGCTGCGCCTGGGCGCGGTCTAGCGCGCGTTGCGTCATGCCGTCGTTCTGCGTGATCAGATAGATAAAGACGCCGAGGAAGGGCAGGACGATCACGAAGATGATCCAGAGGGCCTTGGCCCCGCCGCCGATGTCCTTACGACGAAAGATGTCGCCGAAGATCCGGAACAGGATCGTGAGCCAGATAAAGAACAGGAAGAAGATGAACATCGTCCAGAAGATGTCCAGGAACGGGTAGTCGGCAGCAAGCAAGGAGTCTCCTTCGTCGTAGTTCGGGCGTCGCCAGGGCGGGCGATCCCGATGCGCTCGAAGCGCCGCCCACTCTATACAGCGGCAGTCTAGGTTGCCTCACAAGGGGCGTGGTCGCCCCGGTTGCGAGTCAGCGGCTTCCGGAGCCGGCGCGCCGACGCTGACCCGGCTAGCCGGTCGTCGGCTTCTTCGGCTTCGGTTTCGGCGTCGCGACGACGAGTATCGCGAGCGTCTTCTTCGCCGTCACGCCGAGTGCGTCGGTTGCCTCGAACGTCACGCGGAAGCGGCCGGGACGCGTCGGGATCCCGAAGAGCAGACCGGCCGAGCGATCGAAGCGGATGCCGCGAGGCAGCGGCCCGCGGACGATCCTCCAGGTGCGCGGCAGGACGCCGCCCGCGGTCTTGAGCTTCGCCTGGTAGTAGAAGCCCTGCTTTGCGGGACGGAAGAGCGTCGTCGAGATTGCCAGCTTCTCGGCAATGAGGATGCGCGCGGGATAGTTGGCGACACGACCTTCGGCATCGGTGACGGTCGCCGTGAAGGGATAGACACCGGCGGTCGTGGGTGTCCCCGAGATGGTGCCGTCCGCGATTTCGAGTCCTGGTGGGAGCTCGCCGCTCGACAGCGACCAGGTGTAGGTGCCGTCGCCGCCAGTCGCGGTGAGCAACGCGTCGAAGGGGACGCTCACCTCACCGGTTGCGCGGCGCGCAGCCGTGAACGGGTCCGCTCCGAGGACGCCGAGCTGGTCGCGCACGACGATCGCGAGCACCTTGGTATCCGAACGCGTGTCGGCGTTCATCTTCGCGAGAACCTGGAAGTCGAACTGGCCGGCGGCTGTCGGCGTCCCGGAGATCAGACCCGTCGCCGCGTCGATCGCGAGTCCCGGCGGAAGCGCACCCGAGTTGATCGACCATGTCTTCGGGTCGGCGACAGTCGCGGTCATCTGCAACGAGTACGGCGTGCCGACCGTGCCCGAGGTCGTCGACTCCGGCCCGATCGTGAGCTTCGCGAGCCCCTGCGTTGATCGAGATCCGAAACGGTCGTCGGACGGAGCTTCTTGAACGGGCAGGTCGTCTGCCGGTTGTACGTAACCGTGAGGTAGAAGTCGAACGTGCCCGCCTGTGTC
Organism: uncultured Gaiellaceae bacterium; assembly: GCA_963820635.1. GTDB lineage: Bacteria > Actinomycetota > Thermoleophilia > Gaiellales > Gaiellaceae > GMQP-bins7. The sequence continues at coordinate 378,831 of CAWGAN010000003.1, forward strand.
GGAGTCCCGCGATGTCGGGCGCCGTCGGAGTCGATGCTCAGCCCGGGCGGCAAGGCTCCGCCCGCTCGACGGTGTACACCGCGCAGCCCTCGTCCTCGTCGCCGCAGACAGCTCGATCGGCAAGGTGTAGGCCTGTCCTGTCGTGCCGGTCGGACAGATGCCCGGGTCCTCCCCGGTGCAGCCCATCCGCTGCTCGTCGAAGTTCCCGGCGCTCGCGCCGGGGACGAGCAGCGACGGACCCGGCGAGACCGAGCACGGCGATCACGAGAAGGCGCTTCAGTCCCACCGGCGCGCCAAGGTAGCAGACCTGTCCGAAGGGGACGATGACCTGTTAGGAGACTGAAAGCACGACGAGCTGTGCGACGCAGACCGGCTTGTCGACGCCGTCGCACTCGACGGTCGCCTCGATCGTCGCGCGTGCACCACGGACTGTCGCTTCGACATCGAGCACACGGAACCTTCCGCGGATCCGGCCACCGGACGGAACCGGCGCCGGGAACCGCACGCGGTCCGTCCCGTAGTTCACGGCCATCGCGCCGTCCGGCGGGAGCACCTCGTAGAGCATCGGAACGCAGAGCGAGAGCGTGAGAAAGCCGTGGGCGATCGTCGTGCCGAACGGTCCCTCGGCGGCGCGCTCGGGGTCGACGTGGATCCACTGCGGATCGTCGGTCGCCGCTGCGAAGGCATCGATGCGCTGCTGCGTCACCTCGATCCACGCCGTCGGCCCGAGCTCGACACCGACGAGATCGCCAAGCTCGCTCACTGTGCCGCTACCGCTCCCGCGCGCAGCCGTGCGAGCGACGTCGCCTTGCCGAGGAGCTCGAGGCTCTCGTAGAGACCCGGAGACACGCGCGAGCCCGTGACGGCAACCCGGATCGGGAGATACACCGTGCGTGGCTTCTCCCCCAGGTCGTCGCAGAGCTGCTTCAGCGCTGTCTCGATCGATGCGGCGCTCCAGGGATCGACGACGTCGAGCGCGGCAGCGGCCGCGTCGAGGATGCGCGGCGTCGAGCAGGGACGGATCTGGTTCGACGTCGTGGAAGAGGAAGCCCGCGAAGCCGGCGAACTCGTCGAGCCGCGCGATCTTCTCCTGGACGATCGGGGCTGCAGCGCGGACGAGCTCGTCGGGCCAGTCGGAGCCCTGCTCGCGGAGGTACTCGACCAGGCGCGCCGCATACGCGTCGGGGGCGAGCGAGCGCAGGTACATGCCGTTCATCCAGTCGAGCTTCGCGTAGTCGAACGTCGCCGGGCTCGACCCGACGCGTTCGAGCGAGAACCGCTCGATCAGCTCGTCGGGCGACATGATCGTCGTCTCGCCGTCCGGTGCCCAGCCCAGGAGCGCGAGGAAGTTCATGAGCGCTTCGGGGATGTATCCCGCAGCTCGGAACTCGTCGACGGACACGGCCCCATGGCGCTTCGAGAGCTTCTTGCCGTCCGCGCCGAAGACGTTCGGGACGTGGGCGTAGACGGGCGGCTCCGCTCCGAGCGCGCGCAGCACGTTCACCTGCTTCGGCGTGTTCGAGACGTGGTCGTCGCCGCGGATGACGTGCGTGATGCCGTCGAGCCAATCCTCGAGCGGTGATGCGAAGTTGTAGGTCGGTCTCCCATCCGAGCGCACGAGGACGAGATCCTCGAGCTCGGCGTTCGGCACCTCGATGCGACCCTTGATCGCATCGTCCCAGCCCGTGGCTCCCTCGTCGGGCATGCGGATCCGGATCGCGCCGTCGTCCTCGTACGCCTTCCCCTCCACGACGAGCCTGCTCGCCTCCTCCTTCGCGCGCTCCATGACGTCGAGCTGGAACGTCGTCTCCCCGTCCCACTCGATCCCGAGCCAGCGCAGCGAGCGCTCGATCTGGTCGACCGACTCCGAGACCTCGCGGCTCGTGTCCGTGTTCTCGATCCGCAGCAGGCACTCGCCGCCGCTGCCGCGTGCGAAGAGCCAGTTGAAGAGGAACGTGCGCACACCGCCGATGTGGAGGAGCCCTGTGGGCGACGGGGCCATGCGGACGCGGACGTTCACGGCGGCAGTATCGTCGCCGCATGCTCTTCGGCGCCCACGTCTCCGCGGCGGGAGGCATCTCGAAGGCGATCGACCGCGTCGAGGAGATCGGCGGCAACGCCGTGCAGGTCTTCACGCAGAGCCCGCGGATGTGGCGACCGACGGCGCACACGCCCGAGGAGGTCGCGCGGTTCCGGACGCGCCGCCGCCAGGCCCGCGTCAAGGCCGTCAGCTGCCACGCTCTCTACCTCGTCAACCTCGCGAGTCGCGATGCCGCGGTACGCGAGAACTCGCTCATGGCGCTCCGCGCGACCATGGAGACGGCGGACGCGATCGGCTCCGAGGCGGTCGTCTTCCACGTCGGCTCGCATCTCGGCTTCGGGTTCGACGAAGCCGTCGCGCTCGTCGAGCCCGCGCTTCGGGAGCTCCTCCAGCTGACGACCGAAGACCTCTGGCTCTGCATGGAGAACGCCGCCGGTGCAGGCGGGACGATCGGCAGGTCGATCGCCGAGCTCGCCGCGCTCGCGGACGCCGCGGATCGCCACCCACGGCTCGGCATCTGTCTCGACTCGTGCCACTGGTGGGCCTCGGGCGTCGACGTCTCCGATCCCGCCGCACTCGACGCCGCGCTCGAGGAGGTCGACACCGCGATCGGGCTCGATCGCCTCCGCGTCCTCCACGTGAACGACTCGCAGACACCGCTCGGCTCGAACCGCGATCGCCACGAGCTCGTCGGCAAAGGGCTCATCGGCGACGGGCTCGCGACCTTCCTCGGCCACCCTGCCTTCGCCGGGCTGCCTGCGATCACCGAGACGTGGGAGGACAAGGGCGGCGCGACCGAGGATCTCGACCGCATGCGCAACCTGCGACGTCGCGGTCAGCGACGCTGGGCGCGACGTCGTTCGGTCAGTCCGCGATAGTCGCGAAGACGCGGAAGGTCGCGCGCTCGCGCGGAAGCTCGTGAAACTCGGGAATGCGACAGCCGAGCTCGTCCTCGCGGTGTGGATACGTCCCGACGACCTCGACCTCGCACATCGGCAGCGGGGCGCGGCGCGCGCGGACGGCACCGAAGCCGGCACGGCCCGACTCGGCCTCCTCGAGCAGGTCGAGATCGATCTCGACGTCGTAGATCTTCTGCATGCACCCGACGTACGTGTGCCCCCACGCTTCGTAGGCGTAGACGAACGGACACGCCATCCGCAGGCACGCACCGGGGTAGACGACCTTCTCGCAGTGGACGTCGCAGTGGCGGCACGCCACCTCGTCCTGGATCCGGAGCGGGAGCTCGACCCCTGCTGGAGCTTCTTGCACGACCCGATTGTGTTCACCGTTCGCCACCCGCCGCAAGTCTTGACAAATAGCCGGTTTTCAGGCAGTGGCGACACGCGCGCGGATCCGGATTGCCACGCAGTGGCGGTCTGTAGCCTTCTCCGGCCGTGGTACGCAAGGTTCTCTTCGGGTCTACTCGGGCTCGCGCCGCTCACGATCGCGCTGCACTACCTGGTGCACCCGCCGGAGACGTTCGAGTTCGTGCTCGCGGCGCTCTCGCTCATCCCGCTCGCCTGGCTGATCGGGGAAGCGACCGAGCATGCCGCCGAGCACACGGGGCCGGGAATCGGCGGCTTCCTCAACGCGACGTTCGGCAACGCGCCGGAGCTGATCATCGCGCTGATCGCGGTGAACGAGGGCCTCACGGAGGTCGTCCGCGGCTCGCTCACCGGAAGCGTGATCGGGAACCTCCTGCTCGTCCTCGGCGCCGCGCTCGTCGCCGGTGGTCGGGGCAGGCTCGACCGCTACTCGAGCTTCCTCTCGTTCGGCCTGATCGCCTTCGCGACGCTCCTCTTCCTCATCCCCTCCATACCGGGGTGGGACGGTGACCCTGACACGGACGAGCTGGCGCAGGTGTCCGCCGCGATCTCGATCGTGCTCCTGATCGTCTACGTCGGCGTCACGTGGTACTCGCTGCGGCGGCACCACACGCTGCATGTCGCATCCGACGAGGAGATCAAGGGCTGGTCGCTGCGCGCAGCTCTCGGGGTGCTGGCCGTCGCCACGGTCGCGACGGCTTTCGTCGCGGAGATCCTCGTCGGCTCGCTCGAGGTGTTCGCGGAGAAGGCCGGCCTCAGCGAGTTCTTCGTCGCCGCGGTGGTCGTCGCAATCGTCGGGAACGCCGCCGAGCACGGCGGCGCCGTCATCGTGGCGTACCGGGGGAAGATCGCGCTCGCCGGCGAGATCGCGCTCGCGTCGGCGGCGCAGGTCGCGGTCTTCCTCATTCCGGCGGTCGCGCTCCTCTCCTGGCTCATCGATCCCCTCTCGCTGAGCTTCCGGCCCGTCGAGATCGCCGCTCTCGCCGGTTCCGTCGTGTTCACGACGATCGTGCTGTTCGGCGGCCAGTCCAGCCGTGCGCGCGGCGCGCTCCTGCTCGCCGGCTACGGCGCGGTCGTCGTCGTGTTCTTCCTCGCCGGCGACCGCTGAGGTGCCGGTCCTCGAAACGCTGCGCGCCGAGATCGCCGGCGTTCCGGCGTTCGTGGTACCCGACGGCCCGCGCGTCCCCGTCGTCGGCTTGACGTTCCGCGTCGGCCGCGCCGACGAGACGGCGGCGACCTCGGGCCTCTCGCATCTCGTCGAGCATCTCGCGTTGCCGGCGACGACTGCGACGTCGTTCGACTTCAACGGCACCGTCGACACGTTGTTCACGTCGCTCTTCGCGAGCGGCGACCTCCACGACCTTCGCGAGTTCGTCGTCACGACGAGCGGGTTGCTCCGGAACCTCCCCGAGGAGCGATTCGAGACCGAGCGCAGGATCCTCGTCGCGGAGGAGAGCACGCGAAGTACCGGCGGCGCACGTCAGGCTCTCGCCCTCCGCTTCGGTCCTGTGGGCCACGGCCTGCCCGGCTACTTCGAGTACGGGCTGCGGCGCGCGGAGTGGCCGGAGGTCGCAAGCTGGGCGTCGACGCGGTTTACGCGCGCCAGTGCGGCCTTCTGGCTTTCCGGCGCGACGATCGACGACCTCGGCCTCGAGTTCGAGCTCCCCGGCGGACGACACCGCGAGAAGCCTCCGCTCCCACGCGAGATCGACGACCTCTCCACGCCGGCCGTCTACGCCGCGGGCTCCAGCGTCGGCGTCTGTCTCTCGCTCCTCGCCGACCGGCGCGCCGCGACACGCATCGCGCTCGACATCTACGCGGACGCGCTCCGCGAACGCCTTCGCTACGAGCTCGCGCTCTCGTACTCGATCGAGCACGATCTCCACGCGTTGACTGCAGATGTCTCGCACCTCTGCGTCACTGCCGACGTCGCCGACGAACACATCGCAACCTGGCTCGATGAGGCGACGACGATCCTCGAGCAGCTCGCGGGCGACGGACCCAGCGACGACGTCCTCGCGCGGACGAAAGCCCGCTACCGACGCTACGACCGCGACGAGCCGGCAGCCACTGGCTGGGCCGCGATGTGCGCGGAGTGGGAGCTCGTCGGGCGCCCGGTCCCGGCCCACGCCGACCACACGGCCGAGTACGACGCCGTGACCACCGAGGCCGTCGCGCAGACCCTCGACGGCACGCGCGCGTCACTCCTCGTTCTCGGCCCCGACGGGACCCCGGTGCCGGCGGGCTTCTCGGAGTACCCCGTTTTCTCGTCGGCTCGTCTCGACGGGCGGCGGCACCGTCCCGCAAGCCGGCGCGACCGCATGCGCCGACATCTCCGCGACGTGGAGCTCTTCTCGTCGCAGGAAGGCGTCGCGAGTGTGAGCGAGGCCGGCTGGGTGACGGCTCCCTACGCGAGAACGGTCCTCTGCATCAGAGGCGAGGATCAGCGCACACTGCTCACCGACGACGGCTTCTTCCTTCCGATCTTCGCGGGCGCGTGGACGCACGGATCCGAGCTCATCGACGCGATCGATCGCGCGATTCCGGCGGAGCTCGTCGTCCCCGACTGGCCCGCTTCGGACCCTTCGGCGACTGCGGTGCACGAGCTCGCACGCTCGACCTTCAGGCGGACGTGGCTCGTCTCCGAAGAGCTCGAGTTGCTCCCCGCGCTCCTGGAGGAGGGTGAAGAGTTGCTCGTCCTCGCAAAGGCGTCGCGAGGCTGGAACCTCGGGCTCCTCGCGCTGACCGACCGGCGTCTGCACTTCTTGTACGGGGATGGGTCGAAGCATTCGTTCGTCGTAGGTCGTGAATCGGTCAGCGCGACCGCGAAAGGGTCGATCCTGACGCTGGATCTCGGCGACGAGTCCGTGAAGCTCACTGATGTCGAACCGAAGGGCAAGGCAGACGAGCTCGCCCGGATGCTCGACGACGTGCGCTAGAGAAGCGCGGCGGGAATCCGCTCGGCCGCGAGCGCGATGTCCTCGTCCGTGACGTCGAGGTGCGTGACGGCGCGCAGCACGCCGGCGTGCGGCGTCGTCGAGAGCCCAACGCCGGCAGCCTGCAGGCGCGAGAGCGCTTCCGGCCCCTCGAGGCCCAGAGGCTCGAGGTCGATCTGCACGAAGTTCGTCTCGACCTGCTCGAGGTCGACGGGCACGCCGGCACCGTGGAGCGCTTCCGCCAGTGTGCGCGCTCGGACGTGATCCTCGGCGAGCCGGTCGACGTTGTGATCGAGCGCGTAGAGGCCCGCGGCCGCCACGATCCCAGCCTGGCGCATCGCGCCGCCGAAGAGGTGCTTCTCGCGCCACGCGCGATCCATCAGCTCGCGTGAGCCCGCGAGGAGGGCACCGAGCGGGCAACCGAGCCCCTTCGAGAGACAGAGCGTCGCCGTGTCGAAGCGGCCCGCGATCTCCGAGGGCGCGACGCCGAGCGCGACCGACGCGTTGAGGAGGCGGGCGCCGTCGAGGTGGACGGCCAGCCCGAGCTCGCGCGCGGTGGCGACCGCGGCGTCGAGGTCGCCGAGCGGCCAGACGCGGCCACCCGAGGCGTTGTGGGTGTTCTCGAGCGAGAGGACGACGGCACGCTGATCCGCACCTTTCGAGCTCGGCTCCGCGGCGCGCCGGATCTGCTCGGGCGAGAGACGCCCACGATCGCCGGGCAACCCGAGCGTCATGAGACCGGCATGCGCGGCCGCGCCGCCGTACTCGTAGATGACGACGTGCGCGTGCTGCTCCGCGATGAGCACGTCACCCGGACGCGAGTGGAGCTTGAGCGCGATCTGATTCGCCATCGTCGCGGTCGGGACGAAGATCGCCGCCTCGTGTCCGAGGAGCGCCGCCACGCGCTCCTGCAGCGCATTGACCGACGGATCCTCGCGCTTCTGCTCGTCGCCGACGGACGCCTCGGCGATGGCGCGGCGCATGCCGTCCGTCGGCCTCGTCGCCGTGTCCGAGCGCAGGTCGATCACGGGCGAGACGCTACCGTCAGACGCATGGATCTCGCCCTCCTGGAGAAGACGCTGGCCGAGAGGGGCGAGCCCGCCTACCGCGCACGCCAGGTGTGGGAGTGGACGGCTCGGGGCGCAGCGTCGTACGACGACATGACGACCCTGCCGAAGGGGTTGCGCGCGATGCTTGTCGAAGCGGTGCCGTTCTCGACGCTCGCGGTCGTGACCGAGCGCGAGTCGAAGGACGGCACGGCCAAGACGCTCTTTCGCACTGCCGACGGCCATCCGGTCGAAGCCGTGCTGATGCGCTACCGCGACGGACGCCGTTCGCTGTGTCTCTCGTCGCAGTCCGGCTGCCCGCTCACGTGCACGTTCTGCGCGACGGGTGCGATGCGGTTCGGACGAAACCTGACCGCGTGGGAGATCCTCGACCAGGCGCTCCACTTCCGGCGGAAGGAGCCCGTGAACCACGCCGTGTACATGGGGATGGGCGAGCCGTTCCTGAACCTCGACGAGGTGCTCGCCTCGGCGCGCCGGCTCCCCGACCTCGGGATCACCCCCCGCCGCACGACGATCTCGACCGTCGGCTGGATGCCCGGACTGACCCGATTCGTCGACGAGGTCGACCAGCCGATCCGGCTCGCGATCTCGATCCACGCTGCTGACCCTGCGAAGCGCTCCGAACTGATGCCCGTGAACGACCGCTATCCGCTCGCCGACGTCCTCGCGGAGTGCCGCCGCTACGTCGAGCTGCGTCGCCGGAAGGTGTTCGTCGAGTACGTCATGCTGGCGGGCGTGAACGACTCTCCGGCGGCTGCGCGCGAGCTCGCGGCTCTGCTCGACGGTCGCTCCTTCAAGGTCAACCTCATCCCGTACAACCCGACCGGTCTCTACGACGGCTCGTCGCGCGAGACGATCGAGCGGTTCAAGGCAGTGCTCGTGCGGGCGCGGATTCCCGCAACGGTGCGGCTCACGCGTGGCCGGGACATCGAGGCCGCGTGCGGGCAGCTGGCCTCGGTGCGCTGATGGAGCGCGTGACGGGTATCGGCGGCGTCTTCTTCCGCGCTCGCGACCCGCAGGCACTGGCCGCGTGGTACGAGGAGCACCTCGGTGTTCCGCGCCAGGGCGACGAGACGTACGCGATCTTCCCCGAGAGTCGCAACGCCGTCTGGTCGACGTTTCCGGAGGACACCGACTACTGGCCTTCGGCGAAGCAGGGGATGGTCAACTACACGGTCGGCGATCTCGACGCGATGCTCGCGCAGCTACGAGCTGCCGGCATCGAGGTCGACGAGAGGATCGAGGTGCTGGACGGGATCGGCCGCTTCGGCTGGGCGGTCGACCCCGAGGGCAATCGCTTCGAGCTCTGGGAACCTGCTGACGCGAGTCAGTAGTCCAGGGTCTCGGCGACCTCGAGGATTCGTGCGGTTGGATTGTCGAGACCGAGTTCAGCGCCGGCCGTAGCCCACATCTGACGGAGCTTCTCGCGAAACGCCTCCGCCGCGGTAACCGCGTCGAACTCGAGCTCGATGACGACGCGCCCCTCATCGTCCGTGGCGCGCATGATCCGGTAGCTGCGGACACCGCCCGCTTGCCGACCCACCGGGTCGCTGTCGAACGCGGCCTTCCAGGCCTCGTACGCGCGAACTCCGTGCTCGACCTGCAGGATGACCATCGCCGTACTCCTCTCTGTCGGCTCTGTCAGCCGACGAATGCCGGGTCGTCGTCGAAGGCGTACCTCAGTATGGGCTGCTTCGCCGCACGGACCTCGTCCAGCCGCCGGACGGGCCGCCCGTGCGGCGCCTCCTTCAGCAGCTCGGGCGACTCGGCGGCCTCGCGCGCGATCGCGTGCATCGCGTCGACGAAGTCGTCGAGCCGCTCCTTCGGCTCCGTCTCGGTCGGCTCGATCATGAGCGCCTCGGGGACGACGAGCGGGAAGTACACGGTCGGCGGGTGGATCCCGTAGTCCATGAGACGCTTCGCGACGTCGAGCGCCGTTATCCCGTGCTCGCGCTTGAGATTCCGCGCGGACAGCACGAACTCGTGCATGCAGTGGCGGTCGTACGGCAGCTCGTATGCGTCGCGGAGCTGCGCGAGCAGGTAGTTCGCGTTGAGCACGGCGACCTCGGACATCTCCCGCAACGCCGGCCCGTACGCACGCATGTAGGCGTACGAGCGGACGAACACACCGAACGGGCCGGCGAAGCCGCGCACCCGCCCGATCGACTTCGGCCGGTCGTGGTCGAGCCGGAAAGCGTCGGCGTCGCGAACGACGACCGGCGCCGGCAGGTACGGCTCGATCGTCTCGCGCACGGCAACCGGGCCTCCGCCCGGCCCGCCGCCTCCGTGCGGCTGCGAGAACGTCTTGTGGAGGTTGTAGTGGACGATGTCGAAGCCCATGTCACCGGGCCGGGAGATCCCGACGACCGCGTTCAGGTTCGCGCCGTCGTAGTAGAGGAGCGCCCCCGCGTCGTGGAAGATCGCAGCGACCTCCTCGATGCCCTCGTCGAAGAGTCCGAGCGTCGAGGGGTTCGTGAGCATGAGCCCGGCCGTGCGCTCGTTCACCTTGCCGCGTAGATCCTCGAGGTCGAGGTTGCCGCGGGCGTCGGTCTCGACCTTCTCCAGCTTGTAGCCCGCCATGGTGACGCTCGCCGGGTTCGTCCCGTGCGCCGTGTCGGCGGTGATGATCGTGTCGCGCTCCTCGCCACGGTCGGCGAAGTACGCACGCATGAGCATCAGGCCGGTCAGCTCTCCCTGTGAGCCTGCGGCCGGCTGCAGCGTGACGGCGGGAAGACCGGCGACCTCGGCGAGAATCCCCTGCAGGTGCCACATGAGCTCGAGCGCGCCCTGCGCGCCGTCGTCCTCCTGATGCGGGTGTAGGTCTCGAAAACCTGCCAAGCGCCCGACACGTTCGTTGACCCGCGGGTTGTGCTTCATCGTGCAGCTGCCGAGCGGGTAGAAACCCGTGTCGACGCCGAACGTGCGGTCGGCGAGCGCCGTGATGTGTCGAACGATCTCGGACTCCGCGACCTCCGGAAGTCGCGGCGGACGCGCCCGGCGAAGCTCGGACGGAAGCTCTGGCTTGGCGAGACCGTAGTCAGGCACACGCCCGGCGCGGCGGCCGGCGCGGCTCTTCTCGAAGATGAGCTTCATCCGCACACCTCCGCGAGGACGGCGGCAAGCCGGTCGACGTCGGCCGGGGTTCGCTTCTCGGTGAGAGCTACCAGCAGGACGTCGTCCATGCCCGGGTAGTCCCGACCGAGCGCATAGCCAGGGTGCACGCCGCGGGCGCGTGCATCGCGAATGACGTCTCGCGCCGCACGCGGGAGCCTGAACGCGACCTCGTTGAACGTCGGACGCTCGAACGCGAGAGGAAGGTGGATCCGCTCCTTCGCAAGCTCGGTGAGCGCGACGCACGTCTCGCCGACCTCCTGCAGACCCTGCGGACCGAGCCACTCCAGCGTCACGAGCCCGGCGAGCGCGAGCAGCGTCTGATTCGTCGTGATGTTCGACGTCGCCTTCTCGCGGCGGATGTGTTGCTCTCGAGTCTGGAGGGTGAGGACGAACGCGCGCTCGCCGTCGAGATCGACCGTCTCGCCGACGATCCGACCGGGCATCCGTCGCACGAACTCCTGGCGAGCCGCGAAGAAGCCGTAGTGAGGCCCGCCGTAGAGCGGTGGGCACCCGACGCTCTGCCCCTCCCCGATTGCCATCGCGCAGCCGTATTCGCCCGGCGCCTCGAGCATCCCGAGCGACATGAGGTCGACGTGCGCGATGGCGTGAGCGCCGGCCTCCTTCGCCGCGGCGGCGAGCTCCGGAGCCGGCTCGAGGCACCCGAAGAAGTTCGGCTGCTGGAACATCACCGCCGCTGCGTCCCCCGACGCCGCGGCCAGCTCGTCAGGATCGATCGTGCCGCCGCGATGCGGAACCTCGACCACCTCGAGGCCGAAGCCGGGCGCGTACGTCTTGACGACCTGACGCACCTGCGGGTTCAACGTCTCCGCAAGGACGACCTTGGATCGGTCGCTGGTGTGCTTCGCGACGAAGCATGCGTCGGCGGCGACCGTGCATCCGTCGTATCCGGACGCGTTCGAGACGTCCATACCGGTCAGCTCGCAGATCGCGGTCTGATACTCGAAGATCGCTTGCAGCACACCCTGGCTCATCTCCGGCTGGTAGGGCGTGTACGCCGTGAGGAACTCGCCGCGCGAGAGCAGAACGTCGACGACCGCCGGGACATAGTGGTCGTAGATGCCCGCGCCGAGGAACGACAGCTCGACTCCCGTATGGGCGTTGCGGTCGGCCAGTTCCGTCAGGTGCCGAACGAGCTCGAGCTCCGGAAGCGCCGGCGGCACGTCGAGCTCGCGGTCGAACCGGACACCGGGCGGGATCTGCTCGAAGAGCTCGTCGATCGAGGAGACGCCGATCGCGGCGAGCATCTCCGCGCGGTCGGCGTCGGTCAGGCTCAGGTAGCCCATGCGCTACTGCTCGGCGACGTGTGCGCGGTACGCCTCGGCGTCCAGCAGCGCGTCGAGCTCGGAAGGATCCGACATGCGGATTCGGATGAGCCACCCCTCGCCGTACGGGTCGTCGTTCACGGTCTCGGGCTCGGCGACGACCTTGTCGTTCACGGCGAGCACCTCTCCGGAGAGCGGCGCGATGATGTCCGAGACGGCCTTCACCGACTCGACCTCGCCGTACGACTCGTCCTTCGAGACGGTCATGCCGGCCTCCGGCGCCTCGTAGTGGACGAGCTCCCCGAGCGAGTCCTGCGCGAACCAGGTGACACCGAGCGTCGCCTCGTCGCCGTCGACGCGCGCCCAGTCGTGCTCGGGGTGGTAGCGAAGGTCGTCCGGGTAGCTCTCCGCGGCGGGCATGACCCTAGGTCTCCTTCCGGTAGATCGGCTTCTTGACGATGCGTGCGCGTCGCGGCTTGCCGCGGACGTCGATCACGAGCTCGGACTCGGGCTGGGCGGAGGCGGCCGGGACGTAGCCCATTCCGATGCCGACGTCGAGCATCGGCGAATGCGTCCCGGACGTCACCTCGCCGCCGCCCTCGATCGGCATGCCCTGGCGCGGGACGGCGCGCTCCTCCATGACGAACGGGACGAGCTTGCGAGGTGGGCCCGTCCTCCTTGATGCGCCGCAGCGTGTCCACCCCGGTGAAGTCGGTGTCGAGCGCGCACGCCCAGCCGAGGCCTGCGGAGATCGCGTCGGTCTCGAGCGTGATGTCGTTGCCGTGGAGCGGGTAACACACTTCGAGCCGAAGCGTGTCGCGCGCGCCGAGGCCGCACGGGGTCACCCCGCGTTGGAGGACCGCGTCCCAGAGCGCCTCGGTCTCCTCCTCCGCACAGCAGAGCTCCACGCCCTGCTCGCCCGTGTAGCCGGTTCGCGCGACCATGACCTCGACACCGTCGACCTCGCCCATGGCGTGGGTGAACGCCGGGGCAGCGGGGAGGCCGAGTCGCTCGAGCGCGCGCGGGCCCTGAACGGCCACGAGGCCGTACTCGTCGGACGCGTCGCGCACCTCGCACCCGCGCGGCTCGCGCTCCTTCAGCCAGGCGTAGACGGCAGCGCGATTCGACGCGTTGACGACGAGATAGAACTGCCCGTGGGCGAGGCGATAGGCGATGAGGTCGTCGACGATCCCGCCCGACTCGTTCGTGACGAGCGTGTACTGCGCGTCGCCGTCGGCCAGCTTGTCGATGTCGTTCGAGAGAACCGACTGCAGGAACGCTTGCCCGGTCGGGCCGTCGACGTGGATCTCCCCCATGTGCGAGACGTCGAAAGCGCCGGCGTCGGTCCGGACGGCCTTGTGCTCGGGGATCACGCCCTCGTACTGCACGGGCATCTCGTAGCCGGCGAACGGCACCATGCGCGCACCGAGCGCGACGTGGCGCGCATACAGAGGCGTGCGCAGGAGCGTCGCTTCCACCAAGCACGACTCTAACGGCTCGTGAACGGTGGCCGGACGTCGAAGGTTCGCAGCGACGCGGCCGCGAAGCGGACGCCTTCAGGGATTGTCGCGATCGCGACTCCGCGCTAGCGGAGTCGCGATCTGCGGGGCAAACGGCGTCAGTCCTCTTTGAGGAAGCTCGGGATGTCGATCTCGACGTCGCGGACGCTCGGGGCGTCGAACGGGGCACGTTCTCGCTCCGACGAGACCGTGGCGACGGGCACGTCGCGGCGGCGACGCGCCGCACGCGCGCCGAAGCCGGTCGCGATCGCGGTGACGCGCACGTCCTCGCCCATGCCCTCGTCGATCGCGGCGCCGAAGATGACGTTCGCGTTCGAGTCGGCGGCGGCGCGCACTACCTCCGCGGCCTCGTCGACCTCGGCGAGCCCGAGATCCGGGCCACCCGTGACGTTGAGCAGGATTCCGGTGGCGCCGTCGAGCGTCTGCTCGAGCAGCGGCGACGAGATGGCGGCGCGGGCGGCCTCGACCGCGCGATTGTCGCCGCGTGCGACGCCGATGCCCATGAGAGCGGATCCGGCGTCCTTCATGATCGTGCGCACGTCGGCGAAGTCGAGGTTGATCAAGCCGGGCACGGTGATCAGGTCGGTGATCCCCTGCACGCCCTGGCGCAGGATGTCGTCGACCATGCTGAACGCCTCCGTCACGGGAGTCGAGCGCTCGACGACCTGGAGCAGACGGTCGTTCTCGATGACGATGAGCGCGTCGACGCTCTCGCGCAGTGTCTGGATCCCCTGCTCGGCCTGATCGGCACGGAGCTTGCCCTCGAAGCCGAAGGGCCGCGTCACGACGCCGACGGTGAGCGCGCCGATCTCGCGACCGATGTCCGCGATGACGGGTGCGCCACCAGTGCCCGTGCCACCTCCCTCGCCTGCCGTGACGAAGACCATGTCCGCGCCCTTCAGCGCTTCCTTGAGCTCGTCGCGACTCTCCTCGGCTGCGGCGTGTCCGACGCGAGGGTCGGCGCCTGCGCCGAGCCCGCGCGTGGCGCGCGAGCCAATGTGGATCTTCTCGTCGGCCTCCGTCATGAGAAGGGCCTGCGCATCCGTGTTCACGGCCACGAACTGGACGCCCGAGACGCCCGCCTCGACCATCCGTGTCACCGCATTCGTGCCGCCGCCGCCGATTCCGACGACCTTGATGACGGCGAGATAGCTCCCTAGCTGATTGCTCATTTCTCAACCCACCTCAAGGTGAAGTTCGCATTGAACGTGCGAGTGGTCGCACATCTTCGCCTCCGAGGGTAGGGCTCCTCCGTAGGCTTGTCAACGAATCGACGATGAGTAACACTCAACCTCGAGTAGAGACTTGAAGGTTGTCAGCCGGCGACGGGGCGCTGCGGCACGCTGACGTCGACATAGGTCGTCGAGCCGCTGTCGACGAGCCGCAGGACCTGCGCGGCGACGGTCAGCTTGAGCCCGACCTCGGTGGCGCGCCCGAGCCTGAGCTCCGTTCCGCGTCGCAGCACGAGCGTCAGCTCGTCTCCGACCGGACGGACGCCCTTGACGCGAGAGGCGAGTCCGACCGAGTGCGCCTCGGCGAGCGCCTTCGTCGCAGGCAGCCAGCCGGCGGGGACGTTCCCGCCCAGACGGATCGTCGTACCCTTGGCCAGCCAGAGCCGCGGCAACTGCCGCTCCGTCCCGGTCTCGATGCGGCGGATCACCTTCCCGGCCCCCGTTGCGAGCCAGGACGAGTCGCCCCGGCGGACGACTGCAACCGGACGCTCGGGCGCGATCTTCACGACGAGCGTGTGCGGGAATGCGCGGTCGACGGAGACACCCGCAACGGCAGGAAGCG
This sequence comes from uncultured Gaiellaceae bacterium, assembly GCA_963820635.1. Lineage (GTDB taxonomy): Bacteria > Actinomycetota > Thermoleophilia > Gaiellales > Gaiellaceae > GMQP-bins7. The sequence goes on from CAWGAN010000003.1 coordinate 393,911, forward strand.
CGCGCAACGTCCCCTCCACGTCGTCGGCGTCGATCGTCACGAGACTGCGCCCGACGAGCTCTCGCGTCGCCAGTGTCACCTCGCGCGCGAGCGCAGGCGACGCGCCGCGGACGTCCACCCGCTCCACCGCGAAGACGGGTGTGGCCGTCGCCACGACGTAGGCGACGCCGACGACCGCGAGCATGCCGATCGTCGCCAGCAGCGAACGGCCGGAAGGAACGAAGCGCGCGAGATCAAGGCGAGCACCGGCCGCATCTCGCGGAAACGGGACGACGACGCTTGCCGCAGCAGCGTGCCGACGCGATCCGCGCGCACTTCGTCCCCCGGCCATGCGGCTGGATTCGGCACGAGCAGGACGCCTCCTTGCGCAAGACCGGAGATCCGCTAGCGCGGAGTCTCCGGCCGCGCCGAGATCCCTGAAGGCGTCCGCTTTCGCGGCCGCTGCGGCGTGACTCTTCGACGTCTATGCGAGCGGAGGCAGTTCGGGAACACCGGCGAAGACGACCTCACGCTCGAGCATGACGCCGAACTCCTCGTGCGCGCGCCGGCGTGCCTCCACCATGAGCGCGACGCAGTCGGCACTCGTCGCTCCGTCCGCGTTCTCGACGAAGTTCGCATGCTTGGGCGAGATCATCGCGCCGCCGATTCGATGGCCCTTGAGGCCGCAGAGCTCGAGCATCCTGCCCGCGCCGGTCTCGCCCGCCGGGTTCTTGAAGACGCTGCCGAACGTGCGCTTGTTGGTCGGTTGCGTCGCCTTCCGCTGCGCGATCAGCTCCGCGACCGTCGCCCTGATGTCGGCGGGCGACCGTCGCTCGAGCCGATACTCGACGCGCGCCACGACCTCACCAGCCCCGAGCGCTGAGTGACGGTAGGCGAGGCCGAGCTCGTCAGGAGCCAGCCATTCCTCGCCGTCGGCCGTGACGACGAGCGCACGCACGAGCACGTCCGACCAGTCGCGACCGTACGCGCCCGCGTTCATGACGACACCTCCGCCGGCGGTGCCCGGGATCGCGCACGCGAACTCGAGCCCGCCCAGTCCTGCGTCGCGCGCTCGGTGGAGGCACACGGCATTCGTCGCGCCGCCCCCGGCGACGAGCCCAGGCTCGACGACCTCGACCGCCGCGAGCTCGCCCTCCAGCCGGAGCACGAGCGCGTCGACACCGCCGTCCCCGGCGAGCAGGTTGGAGCCGAGCCCCACGACCGTGACGCCGAGTCCCTCCTCACGCGCGAACCCCAGCGCCTCACGAAGCTCCGCAACCGAGCGCGGGCGCGCGAGCGCACGGGCTGGACCGCCGACACCGATCGTGGTCAGCTTCGCGAGCGGGACGCCATGCTCGATCGCCGTCACGCCGGAAGCCCCTCGACGACCGCGCGGGCAATCCGCCACGGCTCGCCCACGCCCAGCGTCACGACCACGTCTCCCGGACGAGCCCATGCGAGCGTCAATGCGACCGCGTCGTCGAGCGTCGGCGCCCAGCCTCGCCGCGTCGGATGCGGCACGTCGTCCAGGACGAGCTTGCCGGTCACCCCGGCGAGCGGGGCATCACGGCCGGCGATCACGTCCGTCACGACTGCGGCGTCGGCGATACCGAGCGCGACGCCGAGCTCCCGGTGGAGTTGACGGGTCCGCTCGTAGACGTGCGGTTGGTAGACGGCGATCAGCGCGTGCGGTTCGAGCTCGCGCGCCGTCCGCAGCGCCGCTGCGATCTCGGTGGGGTTGTGACCGTAGTCGTCGATCACGCGGACACCGCCTTGCTCGCCTACGAGCTCGAATCGGCGACCCACGCCGGCGAACGAAGCGAGCGCTCGCTCGGCCGCGTCGTGCGCCACTCCCGCAGCGTCCAGCACCGCCAGTGCGGTGGCCGCGTTGGCGCGGTTGTGCTCGCCCGGCACGCCGAGCTCGAACGCGACCGGCTCGAGCTCCCATCCGCGGACGGCCCCCGGCGCACGGGCGAGCCACTCCTCGAAGAAGACGGCGAGCTCGGCCTCCGACGCGTATGTCGCGTGATGGTCGAGCTCGATGTTCGTCACGGCGGCGATCTCCGGCCGCAGGAGAGAGATGGAGCGGTCGGACTCGTCGCCTTCGACGACGAGCCAGCCCTCCCCCACGCCGGCGTTCCCGCCGAGCTGCGGTACGACTCCGCCGACGATCCACGACGGATCGTTGCCGAGCTCACGGAGGGCGTACGCGACCATCGCCGTCGTCGTCGTCTTGCCGTGCGCACCGCCGATCACGATCGCGGGACGCAGCGACACGATCTCGGCGAGGAAGTCGGCGCGCGTGCGGCCTTCGACCCGACCCGCGTGCGCCGTCGAGACGACGACCTCGAAGCCGGCCGGTGGAGCCGGCTCGCCCCCGATCTGGATGTCGATGTCGCTGACGGCTTCGAGGAAGATCGTGTCCCGCACATCCCAGCCTGCGACCTCCGCGCCCCAGGCGCGCGCGACGTTCGCGTACGCCGCGAGCCCAGCACCGCCGATCCCGACGAAGTACAAGCGGCGCCCGGCGAGCGGGAGGTCGCTCACCGACGAGCCTCGGCGAGTGCGATCAGCTCGTCCGCAACGACATCCGCCGCGTCCGGCTTCGCGAGCTCGAGCATCGACACGCTCATCCGCGCGAGCCGCTCCGGATCGGCGAGCAGCTCCTCCACGAGTGCCGGCACGCGCGCGAGCTCGCTCTGGTCGACCACGACGGCTCCGCCGCCGACCTCGAAGTACCGCGCGTTGAGCGTCTGGTGATCGCCCGTCGCGTGCGGATACGGAACGAGGATCGCCGGCGTGCCGGCCGCAGCAAGCTCCCAGACGGTTCCGCCCGCGCGCGAGATCGCCAGGTCTGCTGCCGCGAGGGCCGCTCCGAACTGGTCTGTAGACGGCACGAGCACGTAGTCCGGGCGCGACACATGCGGCCGGAGCGCCTCGTAGTCGCGCGCACCCGAGACGTGGAGAACGGCAGGCCCCCGCGCTGCGAACGCCTCGACGGCGAACTCGTTCAACGCCTGCGCGCCCGCCAAGCCGCCGAAGACTGCGAGCACGGGCTTGTCCGCCGAGAGCCCGAACAGCGATCGTCCGGCCGCCTTCTCGGCGCCGAGGTGTGCAGCCGGGATCGGCCGGCCGACGACGCGGTACTTCGCACCGTCCCGACCGTCGATCGCGTACGCGAGAAGCACGCGCCGCGCGAACGGCACAGCGAGCCGGTTTGCGAGCCCGAGGTGGGCGTCGGCTTCCGTCAGCGCTGCCGGGACGCCGCGCAGGCGCGCGGCGAGCACCATCGGCCCGGCCACGTAGCCGCCGCCGCCGAGGACGACATCCGGACGACGCCTGGTGAGGATGCGATTGCAGGCGAACGGCGCTCGCACCGCCCGACCGACGGCGCGCACGAGCCCGAACCCGATCCGTCGCGGGAAGCCGGAGATCGCGAACGTGTCGAGCTCGAAGCCGGCCTCAGGAACGAGCTGCGACTCGACGCGGTCGCGCGACCCGGCGAACGTCACCGTCACTCCGCGCGCGCGAAGTACCTCTGCGACTGCGAGCGCGGGCCGGACGTGTCCTGCCGTCCCTCCCGCTGCGATCACGCACCGAAGCCCTTGCGACCTTTCCATTGACGGCGATGTTAAGGAGAACCCCCATCCCCGTGAGCAGCACGACGAGGCTCGACCCGCCGTAGGAGACGAACGGCAGGGGAATCCCGGTCAGCGGAGCGATCCCGAGCGCGGCCGCGAGGTTGATGGCTGCCTGCCCGCAGACGAGTGCGGTGATACCCGCAGCGAGCAGCTTCCCGAACGGATCCTGGCAACGCATGGCGATGCGGAACCCGGCGACCGCGAGCAGGGCGAAGGCGCAGATGACGAACGTCGCACCGATCAGCCCGAGCTCCTCGCCGATGACCGCGAAGATCATGTCGGTGTGCGCCTCGGGGAGGTACGACACCTTCCCGACGCCCTCGCCGAGCCCGGCTCCCGTGAAGCCGCCCGAGCCGATCCCGATCGTCGCCTGGACGATCTGGAAGCCCGATCCCTGCGCGTCCGACCACGGGTCGAGGAAGCTGAAGACACGCGCGCGGCGGTACGGCTCGATCCAGATCGCGAGAAGCCCGAGCCCGACGGCGACGGCGGACGCGGCGACGAGCAGTCTCACGGGCACGCCGGCGACGAGGAAGATGGCGAGCATCATCCCGCAGAGAGTGATCGTCGTACCGAGGTCGGGCTCGATAACGATGAGCCCGCCGAAGATCAGCGTGAGTGCGCCAAGCGGCTTCATGAGCTCGCCGAACGTCCGCGGCGCACGCCGGCGCGCGAGGTAGGTCGCGGCGAAGAGGCAGAGCGCGAGCTTCGCGAGCTCCGACGGCTGGAAGCTCGCGGGGCCGACGATGAACCAGCGGCGCGCGCCGTTGATCGCCGGCCCGAGGACGAGCACCGCCGTGCAGAGGACGAGCGCGACGAGAACGAGCGGCGGGGCGATGTAGCGCAGGCGGTGGTAGTCGAACCGCGCCGCCAGAGTCATGAAGACGACGCCGATGAACGCGTAGACGGCCTGCCGCTTGAGGAAGCTCATCGGGTCGCCGTTCCCGAGCGCGGCGGACGCCGAGGTCGCGCTGTAGACCATCACGAGGCCGAACGCGACCAGACCTAGCGTCAGGAATGCGACGAGGCGCTGATCCGCGTACCCGTCGCCCTTCAGCACAACGACTCCACGAGGGCGCGGAACGCGTCGCCTCGCGCCTCGAAGTCGCGGAACTGGTCGAAGCTCGCACACGCCGGCGAGAGCAGAACGACGTCTCCGGCGGACGCGGCTGAAGCTGCGTCCGCTACCGCAGTGTCGAGTTCGCTCGCAACGATGTAGGCGACGCCTTGGACATCGAACGCGGCTGCGATCTCCCTCGCTGCCTCGCCGATGAGGTACGCGCGATCGTCCGATCGGAATGCTGCGGCGAGCGGCGCGTACGACTCGTGCTTCCCGCGTCCGCCGAGAATCACGTGCAGCCGTTCATTCGGGAAGGACGCGAGCGCGCGGAGTGCCGCCGCGACGTTCGTCGCCTTCGAGTCGTTCACGTACCGCACGCCACCGATCTCCCGGACGAGCTCGATGCGATGCGGGACGCCCTCGAAGCTCGAAAGCGCATCGGCGATCGCCTCGTCGTCGATCCCCACCGCACGCGCGGCAGCGGTCGCGGCGGCCGCGTTCTCACGGTTGTGCGGCCCGGGGATGCGCGGCTCGGCCGGGAGTGGATCGTCAGCCGCGAACTCGACGCGCGTCCCGTTCCCCGGAACGGCGCCGAACCCGCGCGGCACGACAGCGGTGTCCGCGGCCGCCTGTCGCTCGAAGATCCTGAGCTTGAGCTCCGTGTAGTGCTCGAGCGTGCCGTGCCGGTCGAGGTGGTCGGGCTCGAGATTGAGGAGAACGGCAACGCGCGGCTTCAGCGTGTGAACGTCCTCGAGCTGGAACGACGAGAGCTCGCAGACGACCCACGCGTCCGGAGGCGCGGAACCGACGAGCGACGTGAGTGGACGGCCGACGTTTCCGGCCACCTCGACGTCCCTGCCCGCAGCGCGGAAGACGGCGCCGAGGAGCTCCGTCGTGGTCGTCTTGCCGTTCGTCCCGGTGACGCCGAGGATCGGGTTCGGAAGAAGCTGCGCGCCGAGCTCGATCTCGCTCCAGACGGGCACGCCGCTCGTCCGCGCGCGCTCCACGAGCACCGTCTCACCCGGGACACCCGGGCTCTTCACGACGAGATCGATCCCCTGTAACAGCGTCTCCTCCTCGGCTCCGAGGTGGACTTCGACGCCGAGCTCTCGGAGCCTTCCGATGTCGAGCGTGTCGTCGCGGTCGAACCCGACTACGGCCGCTCCCCTTGCGCGAAGCGCTTCGGCGGCCGCCTTCCCGGAACGCGCGAGACCGACGACGAGCACGCGCCTGCCGGCGAGCTCGACGCTCATCTCAGGGGAGGGCGAACTGGAGGAAGTCGCGGTAGAAGAGCGCGAAGCCCGACGCACAGAAGATCGCCGAGATGATCCAGAAGCGCACCATGATCTTCGTCTCCGACCACGCCTTCATCTCGAAGTGGTGGTGGATCGGCGCTATGAGGAAGACGCGCCGTCCCGTCCGCTTGAAGCTGACGACCTGGATGATCAGCGACATCACCTCGATGACGAAGATCCCTGCGATCAGCGGAAGCAGGATTTCGGTGCCGGTGACGATCGCGAAGCCTGCGATTGCGCCCCCGAGCGCGAACGAGCCGGTGTCGCCCATCATGACCTCGGCGGGGAAGGCGTTGTACCAGAGGAAGCCGATCGTCCCACCGATGAGCGCGGCGGCGAGGGTCGCGATGTCGAGGAGCGTGTCGCTTCTCGCGCCCGGGTCGCCCGAGCGCAGCCACGCGATACCGGCGATCGCGAGGAACGTGAGCAGCATGATCACGACCGTCCCGGCAGCGAGTCCGTCGATTCCGTCCGTCAGGTTCGCACCGTTCACGGTTCCGGCGATGACGAGGAACAACAGCGCGTAGTAGCCGAGCGAGAGATCGAGCGTCCAGCCCGCGACGGGCACATAGATCTCGGTCGTGAAGCTCGTGCTCTCGGTCAGGAGCAACGCGGCGACGACGGTGACAACTGCGAGCCCGACCATCTTCCAGCGACCGGACAGGCCAAGGGAATGGCGCCTGCGCAACTTCAGGTAGTCGTCCGCGAAACCGATCAGCGCGCAGCCGAGGACGATGAACAAGACGGTGAGACCCTCGGCCGTGTACTGCGACACGGCGAGAAACGGGATGACGGCAGACGCGATGATGAGAAGCCCGCCCATCGTCGGCGTGCCCTGCTTCACGACGTGCGTCGCAGGCCCTTCCGCACGGATCTGCTGCCCAAGATTGCGCGCGCGAAGCAGTTCGATGAACTTCGGCCCGATCACGACTGCAGCGACCATCGCGATCAGTCCTGCGATGAAGACAGGGGTCATGCTCGGGCGAACTTCGCGATCTCTTCGGCGAAGCCTTCGAGCCCGACTGCGCGTGACGCTTTCACGAGCACGGCGTCGCCCGGTTCGATCAGCGCGCGCGCGAGGACGAGGGCCTCGTCCGCAGTCGGCGCCCATGCAACGGGGTCGTACGCGCGAGCCGGCTCCCCGACGCCAATGACCTGGATCTCGAGGTCGGCGGCGAGCGCGCCGACCTCGCGGTGATACGTCTCGGAGGCGTCGCCCAGCTCGGCCATCTCCCCCAGGACCGCGACTCGCCGCCTGTCGCCCGCCCGCTCTGCCAGGTGCTCGAGCGCGGCGCGCATCGAGTCCGGGTTCGCGTTGTAGGCGTCGTTCACGACGAAGCCCGCTCCGGGCAGCGCGATCTCCTCTCCGCGCCACGGCGAGAGCCGGATGCCGGGAACGCCCTCCTGCGCGCGATCGAGCGGGAGACCGAGCGTGTCGAAAGCGTGCAGGGCGGCGAGCGTGTTCACCGCGAGGTGGCGCTGCGTGAACGGCAGCTTCAGCCGAATCGTCTGATCGCCGACGGTGAAGCTCGTCGTCTCGTCACGCATGTCGACGTCGTTCGGGTCGAACCGCCGCAACGCGATGTCGTCTCGAGTCAGGAACGGCTCGAGCGCCTCGCCGTGCGCCGGAACCACCGCAGTTCCACGTGCCGGCAGCGACGCGATCGCCTCGGCGTTCGCCTCCGCGACGCGCTCGACGCTGCCGAGGAGCTCGAGGTGCTCGGGCCCGATGTGCGAGACGACCACGACGTGTGGCTGCGCGATCTCGCAGAGCGCCGAGATCTGACCGAGCCCACGCATTCCCATCTCGGTGACGAGGACCTGCGTCTCGGGCTCGAGCCGACAAACCGTGAGCGGCAGGCCGATCTCGTTGTTCAGGCTCTTCTCGGCCCACATCGTCCGCGCGTGCGGGGCGCAGAGCGCGCCGAGAATGTCCTTCGTCGTCGTCTTGCCCGCCGAGCCGACGACCGCCACGACGCGCGCGTCGCTCTTCGAGCGCACGAGCGAGGCGAGCGCCGCCAATGCGGCCTCCTGGTCGTCGGGGACGAGCGTCGCCGCCCCGCGAGCGCGGGCATCCGCGACGAACGCGACCCCCGCGTTGAGCGCGACGAACAGGTCACCGGGACGGACGTCGCGAGAGTCCGCCGCGATTCCGGTGATCTCGCCGCCGCCGTCGAGCGCGCCGAGCTCGAGCGCGACGACCTCGTCCCAGGACAGCGGGATCACGACGAGCTCCGTAACGCGGCTCGTGCGACGTCGCGGTCGTCGAAGGGCGTGACCGAGCCGTCGATGTCCTGGCCCTGCTCGTGCCCCTTCCCCGCGATCACCACGACGTCGCCGTCCTGTGCGACCGAGATCGCCCGTGCGATCGCGCTCCGCCGATCCGGGTCGATCTCGACGTCCATCCCGGCTCCCTGGAGCACGTCCTGAATGATCGCGAGCGGTTCCTCCGAGCGGGGGTTGTCCGACGTCACGATCGTGACGTCGGCAAGCTCAGCGGCGATCTTTCCCATGAGCGGCCGCTTGCCGCGGTCGCGGTCCCCGCCGGCGCCGAAGACGACGATGACGCGGCCGGGCCCGAGGCCGCGGGCGGCGCTCAGCACCGTCGCGAGCGAGTTCGGAGTGTGGGCATAGTCGACGACCACCGCGAACGGCTGCCCCTCGTCGATCGCCTCGAACCGTCCGGGAACGCCGTCCATGCGCGCGATCCCCTCCGCGATCGCTTCCTCGTCGAGGTCGAGCAGCAGCCCCGCCGCAACGGCGCCGAGTACGTTCTCGACGTTGAAGGCCCCGCGCAGGCGCGTCTCGATGTCGATTCCGGCGGCGCGAAAGCGGCTGCCGTGCGCATCGAGGGCGAGGTTCTCGGGCCTGATCTCGGCTCCACCTTCGAGCCCGAAGGTGATGACCGGCGCACGATGTCGGTCCTCGAGGTCGTCGGCGAGTCGCCGTCCCCACTCGTCGCCGACGTTCACCGCCGCGGGCGGCGGCGCCGGGCCGGTGAAGAGCCGTCGCTTCGCCTCGAAGTACTCGTCCATCGACCCATGAAGGTCGAGATGATCCTGGCTCAGGTTCGTGAACACGAGCGCGTCGAAGCGGACGCGGTCGAGCCGTCGGAACGCAGCTCCGTGCGAGCTCGCCTCCAGCGCAGCGCTACGGTCGCCCGCGTCGAGCATCTCGCGGAAGAGGCGCTGCAAGTCGATCGCCTCCGGCGTCGTGAACGGGGCAGGACGTCGCACGCCTCCGACCTCCCACTCGACGGTGCCCACCAGACCGGGCCTTCGACCCGCCGCCGCGAGCATCGAGTGGAGCAGGAATGCCGTGGTCGTCTTTCCGTTCGTTCCGGTCACGCCTGCGAGCTCGAGCTCCTTCGTCGGCTCGCTGAAGAAGATGTCCGCCGCGACGGCCATCGACTCACGCGTCGACGGAACGAGGAGCTGCGGCACGTCCACGTCGAGCAGGCGCTCGACCACGACGGCTGCCGCGCCACGCTCGATCGCCTCCCATGCGAGGTCGTGGCCGTCGACGCGCTCTCCCCGAACGCAGAAGAAGAGCGCACCCGCCGAGACGTTGCGGGTGTCGTATGCGAGATCGCCGATCGCGACCGGCCGGCCCCCGGCCACCTCGCTCGGCGCGAGAGCCCGGATCAGGGCGTCGATGTCCACGTGCGAGAGGCTAGAGAAACCGCACGAGGTGGCTCAGCGGTTGGACGCTGCCGTCTTCGGAGCGTCCTGGGGAATCTCGAGGTGCTGCAGGTTGAAGCGCGCGATCTCGCGGAAGGCAGGCGCGGCGACATCGCCTCCGTAGAAGCCTCCCCGAGGCTCGTCGACCATGACCATGACCACGAGCTTCGGCTTCGACGCGGGCACGAGTCCGACGAACGACGCGACGTAACGGGAGGTCGAGTACCGCCCGCTCGGCTCGATCTTCGCCGCGGTTCCCGTCTTGCCGGCCACCGTGTATCCGGGAATCGCAGCCGCGGTGCCCGTGCCCTCGACGACCACGCCGCGCAACATCGAGAGCATCTCCTCGGACACCGCGCGCGAGACCACGCGCTTGCCGCTCCTCGCCGAGACGTCGCGACCGTCGATCCGGTCGATGAGGTGCGGCCGCACGAGCCTCCCACCGTTGGCGATGACCGAGTATGCGCGCGCCATCTGCACGGGCGTGACGGCGATGCCGTGACCGATCGGGACCGTGCCGATGGTCGATCCCGACCACTGGTCGAGCGGGAGCGCGAAGCCTGCCGACTCGCCGGGGAAGTCGATACCCGTGCTCTTCCCGAAGCCGAATCGGTCGATCCACGACGCGAGCCGTCCCTCACCGAGGCGCTGCGCGATTGTGATCGTCCCGATGTTCGACGAGTACTCGACGATCTGGCGGACGGTCATGCGCTGCGTGCCCCGCGTGTGCGACTCGCGGATCGTGCGGTCGGCAACCTTGAGGGTCGGCGGCAGACGGAACGACGACCGCGGGTTCACGATCCCCTCCTGCAAACCGGCGGCCACGGTCACGAGCTTGAAGGTGGAACCGGGCTCGTACGTGTCGGTGACCGCTCTGCTGCGTCGCCGGTCCGCTCGCGTCGTCGGGAAGCGGTTGGCGTTGAAGCGCGGCGCAGTCGCCATCGCGAGGATCGCACCGGTCTGCGGATCCATGACGACTGCGGTCGCCGACCTCGCCGACCAGCGCCGCACCGTCTCGGCGAGGATCTCCTCGGCGTTCCCCTGAATCTGGCGGTCGATCGTGAGCCGGACGTCCTTGCCGGGCGTCTCGGTCTTCGTCTCGACGACGTCGAGCGCGCGGCCGAAGGGGTCCTTGACGATCGTCTGGCTGCCCGGTTTGCCTGCGAGCGTGCCCTCGAGCGAGCGCTCGAGCCCCTCCAGTCCCTTGTTGTCGAGGCCTGCGTAGCCGAGGATCTGCGCTGCGACCGGGCCCTGCGGGTAGTACCGGAGCTCCTCCGGGTAGAAGCCGAGGCCGGCGTACCCGAGCTCCTCGAGCTTCTCGGCCTTGCGCGGATCGGCCTTCCTAGCGACGTACACGAAGCCGCGCGAACGGTCGGTGAGCATCGGATACAGCTCGGCGGGTTCCAGGTCGAGGAGTCTGCTCGCCGAGAGCGTGAGGTCGCGGGCGTCGTCGACCTGGCGCGGGTTCGCGTACACCGTCGTCGCCAGCTGTCCGATCGCGAGCGGCTCGCCGTTCCGATCGACGATCGTGCCTCGCGCTGCGGGAACGACGACCGTCTCGCGGTGCTGGCGCATGGCCATCGCCGCGTACTCGGGCCCTCTGATCACCTGGAGCCAGACCGACCTCCCGAGAGCTGCGGCGAGAAGGATGAGGAAGGCGGCCGCGAGGAGGCCGATGCGCCGATTCGTCGCGCCGGTCTTCACCGTCCGAGTTGGATGTAGGTCGTGTCTTCCGGCTCGACCTCGACGAGGCCGAGCTCGCCCTCCGCAAGACGCTCGATCCGCGTCGTCGCGGCCGCGCTCGAGATCTCCGAGCGCAGGCGTGCGATGTCGGTCTTGAGCTCGGTCCGCTCGCGACTCGATTCGTCGAGCTGGAGGTTCAGGCGCAGCACAGCGACGTTGACCGCGACGACCCCTGCAAGGAGGAGCGCGAGCGCCAGGATCCATACGACGCCTCCGCTGAAGGCCCACGTCCTCCTGCGAGCCGTGCGCACGGCACGTGCCCGGGGAACCCGCCCTGCCTGTGCGATCGTCGACATCAGATCCGGACCGCGACGCGGAGCCGCGCCGAGCTCGCCCGCGGGTTGTGGTCCAGCTCGGTCGGTGACGGCCGACGCGGCTTCGGGGTGAGTATCCGCGCCTCCGGCTCCTTGCCGCAGACGCACACGGGCAGCTCCGGCGGGCACGTGCAGCCGCGCGACCGATCGCGGAAGAAGCGCTTGACGATCCGATCCTCGAGCGAGTGGAAGCTGATCACGGCCAGGCGTCCCCCCGGCCGGAGCATCTCGAACGCAGCAGGGAGGCCGATCTCCAGCGACTCGAGCTCGTGGTTCACCTCGATGCGTAGGGCCTGGAACACGCGCTTCGCCGGATGCCCTTCGCCGAAGCGCGCGGGCGCGGGAATCGACGCCTTGACGACGTCGACGAGCTGCCCGGTGCGCTCGATCGGCTCCTCGACGCGACGCCGGGCGATACCTCGCGCGATCTGGCGTGCGTAGCGCTCTTCCCCGTAGCGCTTGAAGATCGTCTCCAGCTCACGCTCGTCGTACGTCTCGAGGACGTCGGCCGCGCTTCGCTCGTCCGACGGGTCCATCCGCATGTCGAGCGGTGCGTCGGTCGCGTACGAGAACCCGCGCTCGGGCCGATCGACCTGCATCGAAGAGAGACCGAGATCGAGCAGAACGGCGTCCGCGCGCACGTCGTTCGCGGCGAGCTGCGAGAGCACGACGGCGTAGTCGCCACGGAGGAAGCGCGTCTGCACGCCGCGCGCGGACGCCTTCACCCGATCGAAGTACGGCCGCACCGTCGGGTCGCGGTCGATGGCGACGAGCTTGCCGCTCCCCTCGAGGTCGGCGACGAGCGCCCGCGAATGCCCGCCTGCACCGAACGTGGCATCCACGATCGTCTCCCCCGGCTGTACGTCGAGAAGCTCCCGCACCTCCTCGCGGAGAACGGGGACGTGATCAGCCGCGTCTGTCCGCTGCACGTTCGGCAACATCTCCGACGCTCCCTTCGATCGCGCTGACGTGGGACGCCCACTGCGGGCGATCCCAGATCTCGATGTGGTCGTCGACACCCACGACTGCGACGTCTCTACCCAGGCTCGCGTGGCGCGCGAGGTCGGGCGGGACGAGAACGCGGCCCTGCTTGTCGAGGTCGGTCACGTTTGCACCCGCGAACACGAAGCGCTTCATCTCTCGCGCCTCGCGTGTGAGCGAGTCGAGCGCGCTGATCCGCTCGGCGCTCGCCTCCCAGCTCCGGCGTGGATAGACGTCGACCGTCCCATCGATGCCGCGGACGAGAACGACTCCGCCGTCGAGGCCGTCGCGGAACTTCGCGGGCAGCGTGAGGCGGTTCTTCTCGTCGATCGTGTGCTCGTGGGTTCCGTAGAACATGGGCTCGTCATGGGTTCGTATCTCCCACGGAGCCCCACCTTAGCCCACTTTCCCCCACTGCGCAAGATCGATATCCGCGAGTGCGGATATCGATCGCGCGAAGATCCCTGAAGGCGTCCGCTTCGCGGCCGCATGCGTGTCTCATTCACACCCGGAGCTCACGACGACAACACGCGTTCGCGCGCAGCGCCTACGGAAGCGGAATTGCCTCCGCATGGACCCCTGGCCCCGCAAGCGCGCCGGCGCCACAGCGCGCGGCGAAGTCGAGCGCCTCTAGCCCCTCGAGCCCCGCAGCCAGCCCGAAGGCAAGGCCTGCTGCGAAGCAGTCGCCAGCGCCGTACGCGTCCGCAGGATTCGTCGGAAGCGGCGCAGCGCTGTACGGCCCACCCGGCTGCGCCCACCCACCGAGCCGTCCGGAAGTCGTCACGACGAGCCTCGGCTCGGGCTCGATCTGCCCGGGCTGGTAGAGCTCTGCTTCGTCCTTCGCGCTCGAGACGAGCGCGTCGAGCTCCACCGAGGCTTGCCTCAGCGTCGTGAGCTCGCGTGCCGTCGCAACGAGGATGCGCGCACGTCGGGCCGCCAGCAGCGCGTCGGCGTCGCCCGCGCAGTAGTAGACAGCGTCGCAGCGAGCAAGCTCGTGCCACGGAAGCCCGTCGTCGTGGCCGCGCGGATGGAGCTTGCGACCGATCGTCGTGATCGTCCGCTCACCGGCGTCGTCGACGAATGTGAAGCCGCTGCGCTGGGGCGCGTCGATCGCCGTCGCGTGGACGGTGATCCCACGCGCCTCGAGCTCCTCCCGCGCGAGCCGCGCATGCTCGTCGTTTCCGAGCGCCGTGAAGAAGTCGACGGAGTCGGCGAGCTTCGTGAGCTGAACGGCTGCAGCCGACCCACCGCCCGCCGCCTGCTCCCACGACTCGTCCGCGTGGACGATCTCGCCCGGCCGCGGCACGGCCTCGACCGGAACGAACTCGAGCCACTCGATGTGGCCTACGACGGCAGCGCGCATCCCCCCATGCTCACAAATCGGCGACCAGGGGCGTTTGACCAGGATGATGGAAGCCGTGACGATCCCCCCGTTCGAACGCTTCTACGACGAGCATCGGACCGAGGTGCTCCGCCTGCTGCGGCGACGTCTGGGCGTCGACCGCGCCGACGATGCGTTCCAGGAGACGTTCCTCCGTGCGCTCCGCGCATACGGACGACTCGAGCACGGCGAGCACCTTCGCGCCTGGGTGCTGACCATCGCGCAGAACGTCGCGCTCGACACGGTTCGGCGTGCGCGACCGACGGAGGAGCTCGCCGAGGCAGCCTCGGCCGACTCCCCACCCGCCTACGCCGAGCTCGCCCACCTCACGGACGGCCTCGGCCCGAAGGAGCGCGCAGCCGTCGTTCTTCGCTACGGCTACGACCTCTCGTACGACCAGATCGCGTCGGTGCTCGGCTCCAGCCCGGACGCAGCCCGACAGGCCACGTCAACAGGCGTTCGACGCATCCGAAGGAGGATCACCTCATGACCGTCACCCCCGACCTCGACCGCCGCTTCCGCGAGGCAGCCGCGACGCTCGGGCTCGTCGACATCGCCTTCGACATCGTCGAGTCGCCGATCGGCGAGCTTCTCGTCGCCGCCTCCGATCGGGGTGTCGCGTCGATCTGGTTCGACCCCGATCCGGCCGACGATCTCGACCGGCTTGCCCGCCTCGGCGGCCCGCGCGTTCTCCGCTCGCCGCGGAGCGTCGATCACGCACGCCGCGAGCTCGACGAGTACTTCGCAGGGAAGCGGCGCAGCTTCGACCTCCAGCTCGACCTCCGCGCGATGCCGGCGTTCACGCTCGAGGTTCTGGGCGAGCTCGCACGCGTCCCGTACGGAGAGACCACGACCTACGGCGCGCTCGCGCAGCGAGTCGGTCACCCGCGGGCGGCGCGCGCGGTGGGGACGGTGATGAACCGCAACCGCATCCCGATCGTCCTTCCCTGCCATCGCGTAGTCGGCGCGAACGGGAACCTCACCGGCTACGCCGGCGGGCTCGACCGGAAGGAGACCCTGCTGGAGCTCGAGGGCTCCCGGTAAGGCTTCCTACCCGGGTCTGACGAATACAGTCGAGGCCTGCATGCGACTTGCGCTGGCCGCAGCTCTGTTCCTGATGGCCCTCCCGACGCTCGTCGTCGTCGGCTGCGCCACCTCTCGGAGTGGCGACGAGCCCGAGCTCGGGGCGCTGCTCGACAGCGTCGTCGCCGCCGGGGCACCTGGGGTGCTCGTCGTCGTGCGCGAAAACGGGAAGGTGCGCAGCGAGGCCCGCGGCTTCGCCGACCGCAGCCGATCGGTCCGGATGCGCGCCGACCAGCGATTTCGTATCGGCAGCATCACGAAGACGTTCGTCGCCACGCTCGTACTTCTGCTCGTCGAGGACGGCACCCTACGGCTCGACGATACGGTCGAGCGCTGGCTCCCGGGCCTGGTTCCGGCCGGGCGCGAGATGACGGTGCGGGATCTGCTCTCGCACACGGCTGGGCTGTTCGACTACGTCGAGGACGATCGCGTCTTGCGCGACCACGAACGACGGTGGACGCCAAGGGAGCTCGTCTCGATCGGAGTGGCGCACCCTCCCGAACGATCGATGCCCGGTGAGAGCTTCGCGTACTCGAGCACGAACTATCTCGTGCTCGGACTGATCGTCGAGGAGGCTGGCGGCGAGCCACTCGGCCGCCAGCTCCGGGAGCGTGTGTTCGGGCCGCTCGGCCTTCGTAGAACGAGCTTCGTGAACGGTGAGATTCGCGGACTACACGTGCATGGGCATCGGCCGCCGTCGCACCAGGGCGTCGTCACCGGTCCTCCCGCCGATACGAGCGCCGAGCCGGCCTGGTGGACGTGGGCGGCCGGCGCAATCGTCTCGACCGCGGACGACCTACAGCACTTCTTCGCCGCTCTGCTGCGTGGACGTGTGCTCAGCCCACCCCTCCTGCGCGAGATGGAGACGCTCGTGCCGGCGGGCCGGCTGCAGTACGGCCTCGGACTCGCCACCTTCCCGACACCATGCGAGCTCGCCTGGGGCCATACGGGAAACGTCCAGGGCACGATCGCCGTCGCCTGGAACACGAAGGACGCGTCTCGTCAGCTCGTCCTCGTCGTGAACACGTACCCGCTCTCCGCAGAGCTCGAAGAGGCGGTGCGGCAGGCACACGATGCGGCATTCTGTTCGGCTGATTGATCCGACCGCGGCTCCAGGTTCCTCAAGGCGGCGATCTGCGTCACGGACGTGGCCGTGGTCCGGCTCAGTTAGGAGCTAGACGCCGGCTGACGTAAGCTCTGGCAATGAACATCGTCGATCGCATTCGAGACCTCTTCGGTCGGAAGCCGTCGGGCACCGAGTCCACCGCCACGACGGGAGGTGTGGTTGCGGCGACTTCCGCTGGCGACTCCCCACGAGACGTCGATGAACAAGCGAGCGCCGGGACGGATGTCGGTGAGTCGAGCGGAGGCTCCGGCGGCGGAGACGGTGGGGGTAGCGGCGACGGTGGCGGTAGCAGCTAGGAAGGGCGCGTCGCTTCCGGAGGAACACGCTTGGGGAAGCAGTCCCCACAAGTCGCCAGAGGCTAGTCGAGCATGCGGTACCCCACGCCCCAGACGTTCACGATGAAACGGTCCGCCGGGTCGACGCACAGCTTCTTCCGGACGCGCGATGCATGCGATTCCAACGTCCTGGTACGCCCGAGCGCACGGAAGTTCCAGACTTCGCGTAGCAACTCCTCCTTCGTCCAGACTCGATACGGCTGTGACGCGAGCTTCGCGACGAGCTCGAACTCCTTCGCGGAGAGCAGCACCAAGGTGTCGCGGACGTAGACGCGCCTCGTCGGCCGGTCGATGACGAGGTCGCCCGCGACGATGACGTCGTCTGACGGAACGGCGGTTCGCCGGATCAAGGCACGAATGCGTGCGAGGAGCTCGTCGTAGGCGAACGGGCGTCCGATGACGTCGTCGGCGCCGCGCTCGAGGGCCCGCACGCGCTCGATCGAGTCGGAGCCGGTCGCGAGCACGATCACCGGCACGTTTCGATCCCACGTCCTCCCGGGCTCGCCACGGCGAAGCCGCAGGCACAGGTCCAGCTCGGCGAGCAGCACTACATCCGGTCGCGCAGTCTCCGCGAGCTCGAGCGCCTCGCTGCGCCGTGCAGCACCGAGGACGTCGAAGCCATCGTCGCGAAGCTGGCGACCGAGGAACTCTCGCGTCTCGAGCTCCGGTTCGGCGACGAGGACGGCGCTCGGCATGACGGCGACGCTAGCCCGGGAGCGATCCCACCGCTAGATGTCCTTTGCAGCGTCTTCGCGACAAGCCTTCCTCAGCTGTCGGATCCGACCATGGCCGCTACAGGCGACCGTGGCGGAGGATGCCCCATACGAGCCAGATGCCGAACACGCCGGCGATGAGGAAGCCGACCAGTGCCAGCAAGTGGATACCGACGGCGTGCGGCCCGCCCTCGGCGAACACGCCGATGATCGCCGAGCCCATCAGGCCGCCGAGGATGACGACCGCGACCGCGATTCGGTTCGTGGCCTTGTCGATGTGGTCGTCGATCTCGTCGATGCCCGGGTTCTCGATGTGCACCTGGAACGTTCCGCTGCGCAGATGCTCCAGCACGTCCGAGACCTGGTACGGCAGGTCGCGGGCAACCGACGCGAGCCCGATCGCTTCCATCCGGGCTCGTTGCGAGAGCGCACGCGGGTGAAAGCGATCGGCGAGCAGGCCGCGGGCGTACGGCTTCGCAATCTCGAAGACGTTGAAGTCCGGGTACACCTCCTGCCCGACCGACGCGAGCGTCGCGATCGCCTTGTCGAGAATGACGAAGCGGCTCGGCAGCTTGAGGTTCATCGCGTAGATGAGCTGGAACCCCTCGCGGATCACCTGGATCGGGTCGATGTCCGAGAGCCGGCTGCCGTAGTAGCGGTCGAACAGAACCTGCAGCTCGCCGCGAAACTCCGCCTCACGCGCAGGGTCGTAGCGGACGCCGAGCTCGCGGAGGCGGCGTGGGATCGCATCGACGTTCTCGGTCGCCGCGTCCACGAAGAGCCGGGTGAGCCCGGCCATGTCGTCGTCGGTCAGCTTCCCCGCCTGCCCGAAGTCGACGAGGCCCAACGCGCCGGACTCGAGCACGAAGATGTTCGCCGGGTGCGGGTCGGAGTGGAAGAAGCCGTGGCGAAAGACCATCGTCATCCAGGCGTCCGCGAGCTTGTACGCGACGTCGCGTCGCTCGTCCGGCCGCATCGACTCGAGGTCGAGATCGGCCACCTTCGTGCCGCGCAGGAACTCGAGCGTGAGTATCCGCGGCGTCGAGTACTGCCGGATCACGCGTGGCACCACGACCCGCTCGTCCTTCGCGAAGTTGCGGTAGAACGCCTCGGCGTTGCGCGCCTCGTGCCCGTAGTCGAGCTCGAGCCGGATCGAGCGCGCGAACTCGTCGACGAGCTCCTGCGGGTCCATGAACTCCAGCGCCTTCACGCGCTCTCGGAGGAGACGCGCAGCCTGGTAGAGCAGGCCGAGGTCTGCCTCGATCTGATCGCCGGCGGCAGGGCGCTGCACCTTCACGGCCACCTCCTGCCCGTCGGGGAGGACGGCGCGGTGCACCTGGCCGATCGACGCCGACGCGATCGGCGCGAAGTCGAACTCGAGAAACGCCCGATCCATCCGGAGGTCGAGCTCGGCCTCGACGGCGTCGCGCACCTGCTCGAACGGGATCGCCGACGCGTCGTCCTGCAGCCCGCGGAGCTCCGCGACGATGTCCGGCGGGACCACGTCGGGACGCGTCGAGAGGAGCTGGCCGAACTTCACGAAGGTCGGCCCGAGCTCGTCGAGCATCATCCGCAGGCGCTTGCCACGATCCGACGCGGTGATGGCATCGCCGTTCGAGTCGCGCTCGCTCAGCCGGTTTCGGCCGAGGACGTAGCCGAACCCGTGACGAGCTGCGACCTGCGCGATCTCCGAGAGACGCCCGAGGTTGCGCGACGGCATGCGTTGATTATGCGCAGTTCGGGAGCCGCTAAGCGCGGCTCCCGAACGCGCGAAAGATCCCTGAAGGCGTCCGCTTCGCGGCCGCGATGCTTGCGACTGCCCGGCGCGTGCCTACTCGCGCTCGAGCAGCCTCAGGCGATGCTCGAGCTGTGCGACCCGGAGCTCGAGATCACTCACCGCTTCGCGAGACGCCGTGCCGAGCTCGGACGAGACACGGGCTGCCGTGCTCCCCGCAGTCTCGCCGAGGCGAGTGGCCTCACGCCGCCAGCTGTCGAGAACGTCCGCGATCACGCCTCGCACCTCGTCGCGCTCGACACCCAGGCGGTCCCCGATCTCGGTAGCCAGCTCGTCCGCATGCTGCGCGACGAGCGCGATCGCGCCGAGCCCGGCGAGGCTGAGCGTCTCGAGCGGGCCGCGCTCGCTAGCGGGCTCGGCCATGAGGTCGCGACGCCCGCCGTTGCCGACGGCGCTCGCGCTTGGAGGACGTCGCCCCGGAAACGGGCGTGGGAACCGGTGCCCGCGCTGCCTCTGGCGCACCGTTGTCGCTCTCGTCAGCGCCGTCCGAGTCCGCAACGATCTCCTCGGCCTCCGTCGCCAGCGTTCCGCCGACCGAGGAGACTCCGGCAAGCGCGCCGAGGTCGTCCCGCCGGCTGGCGAACTCGGGCTCGCGGTTCTTCAGCACGGCAAGAAGCGGCGCCGCAAGGAAGATCGACGAGTACGAGCCCGCACCGATGCCGATGAGCAGCGCGAACGCGAAGTCCTTCAGCGTGTCGCCGCCCAGCACGTACAGCGACGCCACGGGAAGCAGGGTGATGAAGGTCGTCGCGAGCGAGCGCGGGATGACCTCCCAGAGGGAGACGTTGCCGATCACGCGCATCGACGCGCGTCGCATCAGCGGCACGTTCTCGCGGATGCGGTCGAAGATGATGATCGTGTCGTACATCGAGTAGCCGAGGATCGTGAGGAGCGCCGCGACGGTCGCCGTCGACACCTCGCGCCCGGTGAGTGCGTAGATCCCGATGGCGATCAGAAGGTCGTGCCCGAGCGAGACGAGGACGCCGACCGAGTACTTCCATTGGAACCGGAACGAGATGTAGGCGACCATCAGGAGCAGGCTCACGAGGATCGCGAGCAGGGCGTTGTTCGCGATCTGACGCCCGAAGCTCTCGGAGACGTTCTTGGCGCCGAACGAGGTCGCGTCGACGGCGTTCGCGAGGCCCAGCTGGAGCTCGTTCTGCTCCGCATTCGTCAGCGACTCGGTTCGGATCTGGAAGTTCGTGTAGTTGCCGTCGGTCGACTCGCCGCGTCCCTGGATCACCGCGTTGCCCTGCCCGATGCCGGCCGCCTCGCGCCGGACCTCCTCGAGCGCCGTGGGCTCCGGCGTGCGGAACGAGATCTGTGTGCCGCCCCGGAAGTCGATTCCGAAGTTCAAGCCGAGGAACGCGATCGCGAGCACCGAGAGGAGACAGAGCGCGCCGGAGAACGCGAACCAGATGCGGCGTCGGCCGATGTAGTCCCAGCGCAGCCATTTCGGAAGCCCCTCGCCGGTGGCTCCCATGACTCGCGGGTTCTCGAGCCAGCCGGCCCCACCGAGCAAGGCGAGGATCGCGCGCGTCGCGGCGACCGCGGTCAGCAGCGAGAGGAGCGTGCCGAGGAGCAGCATGAGCGCGAAGCCGCGAACGCTCGCGGTCGCGACGGCGAAGAGCACCATCGCCGTGATCGCAGTGACGACGTTCGCGTCGATGATCGTCGCGAAGCCCTTGCGGTAGCCCTGGGCGATCGCGGCACGCATGGATCTCCCTGCGCGCACCTCTTCCTTGATGCGTTCGAAGATGACGATGTTCGCGTCGGCCGCGACGCCGAAGGTCAGCACGAGGCCGGCGAAGCCGGGCAGGGTCAGCGTGACGTTGAAGATGAGGATGGTCGCGTAGAGGAAGGCGGCGTAGATCGCAAGCCCGATGACCGCGACGAGCCCGAGGAAGCGATAGAAGATGAGCAGGAAGATCGCGACGAGGATCAGGCCGCCGATCGCGGCCTTCCAGGCCTCGTTCAGCGAGTCCTTGCCGAGCGTCGCCGAGATGTCCGTGCGGTCGAGCGTCTCGAACTTGACCGGCAGGGCACCGGTCTGCAGGACGAGCGCGATCTCCTTCGCCTCCTGGAACGACTCGAGACCCTGGATCTGCGCGCGACCCCCGCCGATGCCGCCGCTCAGGCTGTTGTCGGTGTAGTCGATCTGCGGGAAGGTCTTGATCTCGCGGTCGAGGACGATCGCGAAGTGCTGCGGGACGTTCCGGAGCTTGCCTCGAATCCAGAGACCGCGGGTGATGTCCTCGAACTTGTCCGAGCCGGAGTCGGTGAACTCCATCGTCACGATCGGCCGGCCGGAGGCGCCGGGGCTCGTGTCGAAGTCGGCCCGCGTGCCGGAGAGCTTGAAGTCCTCGCCCGTCATCTGCGGGACGTTCGGCGGGTCGTACTCGAAGAGGTAGTAGTAGGTGCGGTCCGGTGCGACGCCCGCGCCGCCCGCGCCGGGGCAGACGACCGAGCCCTCGCCGCAGGTGACGACGGCCATCCCGTCGGGCACCGCGAAGAGCCGGCGGTTGGCCGGCAGCTCGCCCCCGGACGCGCGGAGCGCCTCGGCCTCCGAGCCGTACGGCCCGGAGACGACGCGCTTCGCGTTCGGGTTGACGATGTAGTACGCCTCGGACTCGCCGTCTCGGACCTGCGCCTGGACCTGCGCCAACAGGCCGTACAGCGTCGTGGTCTCGACCGGCTCGCCGCGGATGGTGATGGACGGCCCGACGAGCGAGTCCTCGAGGTCGAAGAGCTCCAGCTGCGCGGTCGTGCCGATGATCTCGGCCGCTGCTTCGGGATCCTGGACGCCGGGAAGCTGGATGACGATCTGGTCGTCGCCCTGCGTCCTGATCTCGGGCTCCGAGACGCCGAGCTTGTCGACGCGATTCCGCATGATCTCGACCGAGCGGTCGAGGTCTTCCTCGGTGAGGTCGCGATTCGGCGGCGGAACTGCCTGGAGTGTGACCTCGAGCCCGCCCTGGAGGTCGAGGCCGAGTGTCGGAGACTTGTGAAGAGGCGATCCCGGGACCGCGAGCAGCGCAACGCCGACGAGCGCCGCGACGAGTAGCCCGATGACGAGGTATGAGTTGCGCCTGCTCACGTTCGGCGCCCCAGGTTAGCGGCGGTCATCTCCGGCCGGAACCTCGCCGGCGGCGGCCCTAACCGCTTCTTCGCCGTCCGTAACGGGGTCTTCATCGGCCTCGTCGAGCGCTTCGGCGTCCTCGACGTCGCCGTCGACGACATCCTCGTCCTCATCCGGCTCTGGCGGCAGAACTGCGGCGATCCCGCGCCGCGTCATGTGCACCGTGACGCCGTTCGCGATCTCGACGACGATGTCGTCGCCCTCCACCTCGGAGATCGTCCCGTAGATCCCACCGGTCGTGAGCACGTCGTCGCCGACGCTCGCGCCGTCGATCATCGACTGCTGCTGGGCCTGCCGTTGACGCTGCGGGCGGATCATGAGGACGTACATCACGCCCAGCATCAGCACCATGATGATCAGGAATTGCACGGTTCCTCCTCTGGTGGGCCGGCGAGTCGTGCGAGTGCCTCGTCCCGGAAGGACGAGAACGTGCCCCGCTCGATCGCCGCTCTTGCGCCTGCTGTCAGGTCGAGTACGAACCGCAGATTATGCAGGCTCAGCAGCCGCAGCCCGAGCATCTCGCGTTGCGTCACGAGGTGGCGGACGTAGGCACGCGAGAAGCGCTCGCACGCCGGGCACGCACATTCGGGATCGAGCGGCCGCGGATCAGTGCGGTACGAGGCGTTTCGCAGGTTGAGACGCCCCTCCCAGGTCAGCGCGGAGCCCGTCCTCGCGGTCCGCGTCGGCAGGACGCAGTCGAACATGTCGACGCCGCGCGCGACGACTTCGAGGATTCCCTCCGGGTCGCCGATGCCCATGAAGTACCTCGGTTTGGTTTCGGGCAGCCGCGGCGCCGCCCAGTCCACGCACGCGAGCATCTCGTCCTTCGCCTCGCCCACGGCGAGGCCGCCGAGCGCGTAGCCGTCGAAGTCGAGCGCGGTGATCTCGTCGATCGACCGTGACCGCAGCTCTGCGTCGGTTGCGCCTTGCGTGATGCCGAACCGCAGCTGCCCCGGCGCGCGCGGTGCGTCGACTTGTCTCTCCGCCCACTGCGTCGTGATCCGTACGGCGCGCTCGATTTCGAGCGCAGGAGCACCGGCCGGAAGGCAGACGTCGAGGCACATCGCGATGTCGGAGCCGAGCCTGCGCTGGATCTCCGCAGCGCGTGCGGGCGTGAATCTTTCCTCGGCACCGTCGTAGACCGAACGGAATGTCACGCCGTCGTCGTCGAGCGCCGCGATCGTGTCGCGTAGCGAGAACACCTGAAATCCCCCGGAGTCGGTGAGGATCGGGCCATCCCAGCCGGAGAAGGCGTGAAGCCCGCCGAGCGCCTCGATGACATCCTCGCCGGGCTTGAAGTGGAGGTGGTACGTGTTGCCGAGGATCACGTCGGCACCGAGCGCCCGCACCTCGTCGGGATGGAGCGACTTCACCGTTCCCTTCGTGCCGACGGGCATGAATGCCGGCGTGCGGATCTCGCCGTGGGCGGTTGCCAGGACGCCGGCACGGGCGGCGCCGTCCGTGGCGTCGATCCGGAACGTCACAGCACCACCATGGCGTCTCCGAACGAGTAGAAGCGATAGCGCTCCTCGATCGCAGCGTCGATAGATCTCGCGGGTCGACTCCACGCCGACGAACGCCATCACGAGCGCGAGCAGCGTCGACCGCGGAAGGTGGAAGTTCGTCAACAGCGCGTCCACTCTCCTGAACTCGAACCCCGGAGCAATGAACAGCGTCGTCCGCCCGGCGAGCTCACCGGAACGAGCGACGGTCTCGAGCACGCGGACGGTGGTCGTCCCGACGGCGAGCACCCGTTCGGCTGCCGCAATCTGTTTCCACGAATGTCCAGCTACCGCGTACCGCTCGCCGTGAAGCTCGTGCTCCTCGAGGCGCGACTCGGTCACGGGCCGAAACGTGTCGAGCCCCACATGCAGCGTCACGCTGACCGGTTCGAGCGCGGCGAGGAGCTTCTGCGTGAAGTGCAGGCCGGCGGTCGGCGCGGCGGCCGAGCCCTGCGCGGTGCCGTACACCGTCTGGTACCGCTCGGGATCTGCGAGCGGCTCGTGGATGTACGGCGGCAGCGGCATCTCGCCGTCGGGCTCGCCCTCCACCTCGACGAGCCAGCGTCCGTCCCCCCGGGCCTCGCACAGCCGTACGGGTCCCAGGACCTCACCGGAGCGAAGGCGCCGCGATGGACGCACGAGCGCCTCCCAGGTTCCGTTGTCGTCGACGCGCTCGACGAGGAGCACCTCGACCGCGCCGCCCGACGCTCGCCGAAGGTTCAGGCGCGCGGGCACGACACGCGTGTCGTTCACCACGACGAGCTCGCCGCCGAGCACATCCGGTAGCTCTGCAACCGTGCGGTGCTCGATCGCGCGGGACGAGCGGCGATAGACGAGGAGCCGCGACCCGTCCCGCGGCTCGATCGGTGTCTGCGCGACGAGCTCGTCCGGGAGCTCGTACTCGAGGAGCGAGGTGTCCATCCGGCGCTGAGAGTAGCCTCGCGCCCATGGACACTCTCGCGCTCGAGCGCGCCAAGCAGAGGATTGCGGAGGCGGCAGCCGGACGACCCGAGCCGGCTGTGGTCGAGGCCGCACTCGAGCGTTCTCGCGCTCAGATCGAGGCGCTGGCCGTCACCGCCGCCGAGCTCGAAGTGTCGATCCCGGAGCACGTGAGCGCCGCTGTTCGAGACGGCGTCCGTGCCGAGGTCCTCCCCGTCGCACGGCACATCGCCGAGATTCGTGGCCTCCTGAACCAGGCGATTCGTCGCCTCGAGCGGGTCGAGGGCGATCTCCTCGCCGAGCGGCATGCGCGCGTCGACGACCTCGCACTCCTCGTCGACCTCGTCAGCTCGGGCTGGCGTGGTGTCGATGAACGCCTCGAGCGCCTCGAGAGCGCGCGTCGGGACATCGTGGAACCGAGCGACATCGAGGAACTGGCTGTCGAGCCGGTCGCACCCCCCGATGTGCCGGAGCGCGAGCTCGCGCACGCCGCTGCGGCCTGACTCGACCGAAGCGCTACGACAGCGCCGGTGACACCGGCAACACGAGCCTGAACCGGCTCCCTGTTCCTGCATTCGAGCCGAGCTCGATCCCACCTCCGAGCGCCACCGCAAGCTCGCGGGCGATCGGAAGACCGAGGCCCGTGCCCTCTGCATCCTGGGAGACGAACGCCTCGAAGATCCTCTTGCGCTGAGACGCAGGCACACCCGGCCCGGAGTCGACGACGTCGACCGAGACGACGCCGTTCGCCGTGCCGAGACGCAGCTCGATCTGCCCGCCGTCCGGCGTCCACCGGAAGGCGTTCGCGAGGAGGTTCGTGATCACCTGCAGCACGCGATCTCCGTCGGACACGATGACGGGCGCCGCCTCCGCGCCCGAGAGCGAGAAGTCGATCTCGCGCCGCCGCGCCTCCTCGGTGAACGCACCGTATGCCTGATCGAGCAGCCGCTCGAGCTCGACCTCCTCGTGGCGCACCGTGAAGCGATGGGCCTGGAGCTTGGCGAGGTCGAGGACATCTCCGACGAGCCGTTCGAGCCGGTCGGTCTCCGCCGCGACGATGTCGAGCGAGACGCGAACCTGATCCGGCTCGCTGACGATGCCCTCGCGGATAGCCTCGACATGCCCCCGAATCGCCGTCAACGGCGTCCGGAGCTCGTGCGAGACCGACATGAGGAACGAGCGCTTGAGCTGCTCGGCCTCCGCGAGCTGCGCGACCATGCCACGGAAACGCTCGCTCAGCTGGGCGATCTCGTCCCGGCCGCGCGGCTCCGGAATCTCGACGTCGTAGCGACCAGCCGCGACCTGCTCGGTGGCGCGCGTGAGCGCGCGAACGGGCTCCGTCAGGCGCCGCGACAGCCACAGGAACAGGAGACCCGCGAGGGCGACGCCGACTGCGAGGGCGAGCGCGAGACGTCCGAGCAACGACACCCACTGCTCGCGCAGCTCCGCCTCCGGCTTGGCGACGATCAGCCAGCCGAACGGCTCCGTGCCCTGAACGAGCTGCACCGGCTGAGCCACGGCGAGCAGCCGTCGGCTCTCGCCCGGAGGCGTGAACTCGACCACGATCTGCTCGTCGCGCGCGAGCTCGCTGGCGCCGAGCGCGCTTCGTGGCAGCCGCGTCAGGCCGAACCGCTGGCCGGGAAAGAGCGACGCGCCGATGTAGTAGAGCTCGTCGCCCGTCGCCAGCTCGAGCTTCTCCGCTGCGAACTCCGGCGCCCTCGCACCTTCGTCCGACGATCGGATCGCCGACTCCGCGTACAGCGCCGCGAGCCCGGAGGCCTCACGGCGCAGCTCGTCGACCGACTGCTGCCGCGTGACGTCCTGGAACAACCGCACCGCAAGCCCGATCGACACGAGCCCGAACACGAGCACGACCGCCAGGAAGACCGCCGTGAGACGGAACCGAAGCGATCCCAGCATGGGATTCAGGGTAGAGCCTTAGAGAGTCGGCGCGGCCGTGCGATCGGACGCGACCTTGTAGCCGACGCCCCACACGGTCACGATCGGCGACGCGTCGCCGAGCTTGCGCCGGATCTGACGCACGTGGACGTCGACCGTGCGCGTGTCGCCCGCGAAGGTGTAGCCCCAGACCCGCTCGAGGAGCTGGTCGCGCGTGAGGACGATCCCGCGGTGGTCGAGCAGCTCCCAGAGGAGGTCGAACTCCTTGGGAGCGAGCCGAATCTCCTCGTCGCCCACGTACACCTCGCGCTTACCGGAGTTGATGTTGAGGTCGCCGTGCTGGAGCTCCTCCGACTCGGTCCGCCGCCGCTCGGGCGCCGCGCGGCGGAGGATGCTCTTCACCCGGGCGACGAGCTCGCGCGGATTGAACGGCTTCGTCATGTAGTCGTCAGCACCGACCTCGAGCCCGATGATCTTGTCGATGTCCTCGTCGCGCGCGGTGAGCATGAGGATCGGGACGTCCGAGGTCTTGCGAATCCTCCGACACAGCTCGACGCCGTCACCGTCCGGGAGGTTCAGGTCGAGGATGACGAGCGCCGGGATCTCGCCGGCGAGCTGAACGAGCGCTGCCTGCGCGCTCGCGGCAGTGGTCACCGTGTAGCCGGCGTTTCGCAGGTACGCGGCGACGAACGAGGCGATCGACGTCTCGTCCTCGATGACCAGGACCGAGTGCGGCGTCGTCATGAGCCGAGCCTCGGCTGCGGGCGCTCGGTCGCGGGCGGCTCGAGCGTGAAGCGCTCGGGCTCGGTCGGGAGAGGCGTGCACAGCGCCGGCTCGAGGCTGCAGTCGACGCCGTCGAGGGAGTACACGCCGGCCTCGTCGCCGGCGAACTTCGGCTCGGCATCGAGCATCACGACGCCACGCCCGACGGCGGACACGCGAGATCCCCGATCCGCGCACGACGACGCGGTAGCCACCGCCCAGCATCCGGAAGCGGAGCCCCAGGCCGCGGTAGAGCACCGTGCGCGGGCCGACCCGCTCCTGCGTCACCTTGCGCCCGACGACGAGCGCCGAGTAGCGGTCGTTCGGAGTGTGGTCGGTCACGCGCAACGAGCCGGTTGTCAGCCGTCCGAGCAGCGAGCCGCGAAGGTCGACCATCACGACACCCTTACCGCGCTCGACGGACAGCGTCCCGGCGGTCGGCTCGGCACCCGCTGCCGTCGAGGCAAGGCTGACGAGCGCAAACGCGCACAGGAGGAGGACGACCTTCCGCATGACCGGCCCTAGTATCGGCATCCGCCGTGTGACCGCGATGAGATGCGTGTAAGGAGACTGTTAGCGGGGCTCGTCAGGGTGAGAGCAGCAGCGGGGCGTCGCTGCACGCGCCGCGCGGCCGATTCCACCCGTAGATTCCGTCGCGTTCCCATGACGGAGATCGCGGACTTCGGCCTGATCGTGCTCGCGGTGTCGGCGACCGTGTTCGTCGCACTGCTCGGAATGCGCCTCGCCGATCGTTTCTCGCTCCCGTACGCCGCGCTCTTTCTCGTCGGCGCGGCACTCCTCGCGGAGGCGTTCTCGTCGCTCCAGGACGTCGTCTCGATCCGAGGAGGTCGAACGGCTCACGGTCGTCGCGCTCGTGATCATCCTGTTCGACGGCGGCCTGCACATCGGGCTCGCGCGGTTCCGCGCCTCGTCCGGCCCGATTCTCGCACTGGGCGTGCTCGGAACGTTCGTCACCGCCGGACTCGTTGCGGTCGTGGCCCACTACGCCCTCGGCTTCGACTGGATCTTCGCGGGACTCGTCGGCGCCGCGATCGCGCCGACGGATCCTGCCGTCACGTTCTCGGTCTTCGGATCGCGTGAGATCCGCGGACGATCGGGCACGATCCTCCAGGGCGAGGCGGGAATGAACGATCCCGTCGGCATCGCGCTGATGATCGGGATGATCGAGCTCGCCGTCGGAGGACGACGGCCACCTCTCGATCGTGGCTTCGGAGTTCGCGATCGAGATGGCGATCGGGCTCGCGGTCGGCGTCGCCGGTGCTCTCGCGCTGCTCCCCGTGATGCGGCACGTGCGCCTGACGGCTCCTCCGCTCTATCCGATCCGCGTCCTCGCCGGCGCCGGCATCGTCTACGGGCTTGCGTCGATCGCGGGCGGCTCCGGGTTTCTCGCCGTGTTCGTCGCAGGAGTGATCCTCGGCGACGCAGCGGCGCCGCAGAAGGGCGAGATCGAGAGCTTCCTGTCGTCACTCACGGGATTGGCCGAGATCGCCGCGTTCGTCGCTCTCGGCCTGACCGTGGGCCTCGGCGATCTCGGATCCGGCGACACCTGGCGAGACGGCCTCGTGCTCGCTGTCGTGCTGGCGTTCGTCGCACGTCCACTCGCGGTGCTTCCGTTCCTGCTTCCGACCCGGCTCAGCTTGGGGCGAGCGCGTCTTCATCGCCTGGGCCGGGACTGAAGGGTGCGGTTCCGATTCTTCTCGGCGCGCTTGCGCTGCTCGGCGGCGTCGACGACGGATCGCAGCTCTACGGGATCATCTTCGTCGTCGTCCTCTTCTCCGTCATCGTGCAGGGCACGTCGGTTCCCTACGTGGCCGAGCGCCTCCGGATTCCGTTTCGGCGGGTCGACCACGACCTCGCGGAGGTCCTCGAGTTCGTCGTAGGCGAGGACGCGTTCGCCAGCGGAAAGCGAGTCGACGAGCTACCTCTCAGCGAACGCGCGTGGATCGGCGTCCTCATCCGCGACCAGCGCCCGCGCACGATCTCCGGGAGCGTCGTCCTCGCACCGGGAGACCGCGTGCACGTCTACTGCCAACCCGAGGACGTGCCCGCGCTTCAACGGATCTTCGCCGGGACGACCGCCTGAGCCGTCAGTCGTAGGCGTAGAAGCCGCGGCCCGACTTCCGGCCGAGCAGCCCTGCGTTCTTCATCGCGACGATGCGAGCGGGTGGCGCCATGCGCGGCTCACGGAGCTTCTCGTACAGCGCCTCCGACGCGTGAACGTGGACGTCGATCCCGACGAGATCGACGAGCGTGCACGGTCCCATCGGCCAGCCGGCTCCGGCGGTCATCGCGGTGTCGAGCTCCTCCGGCGAGACGCGCGCCTCGTCGAGAACCCGAATGCAGTCGTTGAGAAGCGGGATGAGCACGCGGTTGACCACGAACCCAGGGGTGTCGTGGCAGCGAATCGGGCGCTTGCCGAGACGCTCGCCCACGGCGAATGCCGCTTCGACGGCGTCGTCGGCCGACAGCTCCGCCCGGACGATCTCGACAAGCGGCATCAGCGGGGCGGGATTGAAGAAGTGCATCCCCACGACGCGCTGCGGCGTCGAGACGCCCGCGGCGATCTCGGTGACCGAGAGCGCCGACGTGTTCGTGGCGAGAATCGCGTCGGGCCGCACGATTTCCTCCAGCGCACCGAAGAGCTCGAGCTTGGCGTCGAGGTCCTCGACGATCGCCTCGATCACGAGGTCGCACGCGGCGAGGTCGCCGAGCTCGGTCGTGAGCGAGAGCCGCGCGAGCGCAGCGTCACGCTCGGCCGCGGTCATCCGCTCCTTGTCGACCTTCCGCTGCAGGAAGTGCGCGATTCTGTCGCGCGCGGCCGAGCCGAGCCCGTCCGAGACCTCGCGGCCGACGGTCTCGTAGCCGGCTTCGACCGCCAGCTGCGCGATCCCCGCGCCCATGGCACCGAGGCCCACGACGCCGACTCGACGGATCTCCGGAACGGTCATGACCGGCGCGATCCTATCCCGCGCGCTGACGACCGCTGGCGTCGACTCGCCTAGCCGTGGTAGCGGCGCCGACGAGCGACCTCGTCGAAGCGCGAATCCGCGCCGGCGAGATACGCAAGCGGCACCAAAGCCACGATGAGTGCGATGAAGATCAACCCGAACATGACCTCATCATGCATGGTCGAGTCGATCAGCACCAGTCGGGTGCTTCAGCATTTCGATCAGTGGGGCTGATC
Source organism: uncultured Gaiellaceae bacterium (assembly GCA_963820635.1). Classification (GTDB taxonomy): domain Bacteria; phylum Actinomycetota; class Thermoleophilia; order Gaiellales; family Gaiellaceae; genus GMQP-bins7. The sequence goes on from CAWGAN010000003.1 coordinate 424,483, forward strand.
GTGATCGAATGGCGTCAGAGGCGCTCGAGAACGCCGGCGATCGCCTGACCCTGGCCGATGCACATCGTGGCGATCCCGTACCGTGCCTCGCGCCGGTCGAGCTCGTTGAGAAGCGTCGCGGTGATGCGCGCACCCGTCGCCCCGAGCGGATGGCCGAGCGAGATTCCGCCGCCGTTCGGATTCACGTCGCCGCTGCTTCCACCGCTCGTGCAACCCGGTGTCGGCGAGGAACTGGAGAACGACGGATGCGAAGGCCTCGTTGACCTCGATGACCGCGATGTCGTCCCACCCCAGGCCGGCCTTCGCCAGCGCGCGTTCGCATGCCTCCGGATTGCCGTGGAGCATCCGGTACGGGTCGACACCCGAGAGCCCGAACGAGACGAAGCGAGCGCGCGGCTCGAAGCCGTGGCGCTCGACGGCGGCGTCGCTCGCGATCAGCATCGCCGCCGAGCCGTCCACGATCGAGCTCGAGTTCCCGGCGGTGACGACGCCGTCCGTCTTGAACGCGGGCTGCAGTGACGCGAGCTTCTCGAGCGACGTGTCACGGCGCGGCGTCTCGTCGACGGCGAAGAGGACGACCGCGCCGCCCGCGCCCACCTCGACCGGGATGATCTCGTTCTCGAACTTGCCTTCGTCCGTTGCCGCGACCGCGCGACGGTGCGACTCGAGCGAGTACTCGTCGAGCGCCTCGCGCGTGAGATTCCACTCCTCCGCGATCACCTCGGCCGAGATTCCCTGCGGCACGATGGGCCAGCGCTCGCCGATCTTCTCGTTCACGGCGCCCCAGCCGACGTCGCCGAGGTTCGACCCCATCGGTACGCGCGTCATGTGCTCGACTCCGGCTGCGACGACGACGTCGAGATGTCCTGCCTGGACGGTGGATGCCGCGTTGAACGCGGTCTGCAGCGACGAGCCACACTGCCGGTCGACCGTGGTCGCGCACACCGTCTCCGGCCAGCCCGCAACGAGAACCGCGCCGCGCCCGACGTTCAAAGCCTGCTCGCCGACCTGGGTGACGCAACCCATCTGCACGTCCTCGACAGCACCTGGGTCGAGGTCGACGCGGCCGACGAGCCCGTTCAGAACCTGCGCTGCGAGCTCATCCGCGCGGATCTCGGAGAGCGACCCGTTGCGTCTTCCGATCGGCGAGCGGACGGCATCGACGACATAGGCGGTAGGCATCCCGAGGAGCATAGATCGAGCGCGCGGGCACGCGTAGACCGGGCGTCTACACTCACCGCGTGGCGACGACCGCGACCGAGCGGAAGCTCCTCATCGGCGGTGAGTTGGTCGAGACCGGCGCGTGGCTCGAGGTGCACTCGCCGTACGACGGCTCGCTCGTCGGCCGCGTCGCGAAGGGCGGCGCCGCGGAAGCACGCAGGGCGGTCGACGCTGCCGAGCGGGCCATGTCGGTGCCGCTCCCGGCACACGAACGCGCGGCCGATCCTCGACCGGACGGCGCGGCTGGTCGAGGAGCGCGCCGACGAGATCGCCCGCACGATCTCGGCTGAAGCCGGGAAGCCCATGAAGGCGGCGCGAATCGAGGTCGCGCGGGCGCAGTCGACCTTCACCATGGCCGCCGTCGAGGCGCGCAGGCTGGCAGGCGACGTCGTGCCGATGGACGCCTCCCCCGCCGGCTCCGGAAAGCTCGCGCTGACCCTTCGAGTCCCGATCGGGGTCGTCGGAGCGATCTCGCCGTTCAACTTCCCGTTCAACCTCGTCGCCCACAAGGTGGCTCCGGCGCTTGCCGCCGGGTGTGCCGTCGTGCTCAAGCCGGCGTCGCAGACACCGCTCTCGGCTCTGCTCCTCGCCGAGCTCGAGACCGACGCAGGGCTTCCACCAGGCTGGCTCAACGTCATCTGCGGGCCGGCGAGCGAGATCGGTGACGTGCTCGTAGAAGACGAGCGGGTGGCGCTCATCACGTTCACCGGCTCTGCCGGCGTCGGCTGGAAGCTGAGGGAGCGAGCACCGCGCAAGCGCGTGAACCTCGAGCTCGGCAACGCGACGCCTGTGATCGTGGCCGCCGATGCAGACCTGGAGGACGTTGCCACGCGACTCGCGGCCAACGCGTTCTCCTTCGCGGGTCAGAGCTGCATCTCCGTGCAGCGGATCTACGTCGAGCGCTCGGCGTACGACCGCTTCCTCGAGCTTTTCCTCCCGCGCGTCGAGGCTCTGGTCGTCGGTGATCCCACGGACGACGCGACCGACGTCGGCCCCGTCATCTCGTCGGGTGAGCGCGATCGCGTGCTCGAGTGGATCGAGGAGGCTCGTGGTCTCGGAGCGCGCGTCCTCGCCGGTGGCGAGCTCGACGGAGAGCTCATTCGCCCCACCGTCGTCGCCGACGCACCGGCCGACTCCAAGGTCGCCTGCGAGGAAGTGTTCGGCCCGCTCTGCACGGTCGCGGCGTACGACTCGCTCGACGAGGCGATCGCCCTTGCGAACGGGACGCGCTACGGCTTGCAGGCCGGGATCTTCACGCGCGACGTGAAGGCTGCGCTCCGTGCGGCCAGGGAGCTCGAGTTCGGAGGCGTGACGGTGAACGAGGCGCCGACGTTCCGCGCCGACCAGATGCCGTACGGCGGCGTCAAGGACTCGGGGAACACCCGCGAAGGGCCGGCGTACGCGGTCCGCGAGATGACGGAAGAGCGGCTCGTCGTGCTTCAACTCTAGATTGGAACGCGTGGCCAAGCCCACCACCGGCACACTCGGCGATCCAGCGACCTACGTCGCACCGCCCCCGCGTGAGCTCAAGCGCGAGCGCAAGGCACTCCTCGAGATGCGCGAGGAGCGCTTGCGCGACCTCGGCGGGCTCGCGCTCGAGATGTACAAACGCGACCGGTTCAACGCCGGCCTCGTGGTCGAACGCTGCGCGGAGCTCGTCGCGCTCGAAGCACGGGTGCAGGAGATCGACGCTCTCCTCGACGGAAGCGCGCTCGTTCGCCGAGGAGGCGGCGGCGCAGTGTGCATCTGCGGCGCGCCGATTCTCCTCGGGGCCAAGTTCTGTGCGTCGTGCGGTCGGGCGCTCGGCGGCGGGAGCGTCGAGGCTCGACCGACGGGATCGGACGCGGTGGGATGACGAGCTGCCCGCGCTGCGGCGAGCCGCTCGCGTCGGGCCAGGAGTACTGCCTGGTGTGTGGCGCCAGGTTCAGCGACGGACGCCGGGGCGCCCGACGGACGAGCTCCGGCTGGGTACTCCGCGCGGCCGCGGCGGGGGCCGTCGCGGTGATCGGAGCGGCGCTGGCGGTCGTCGCAACCGGGAGCGACGGTGGCCGCGCGACGGTGACGACGGCGATCGGGGGATTCGCGACCGCGCCCGACTCGACGACGGGCGAGGCACCGATCGGACCGTCCGGTGTCGCCGAGTGGCCGACCGACGAGGACGGCTGGACGATCGCGCTCGCCTCTCTGCCGCAGACTGCCGGACGGGCCGCCGCGTTGGCCCGTGCGCGCACAGCGCGGAGAAAGGCTCTGCCGCAGGTCGGCGTGCTCGACTCGTCGCGCTACGCGAGCCTCCATCCCGGCTACTGGATCGTCTTCTCCGGCGTGTACTCGTCGGAGGCCGAGGCGACGAGCGCGCTCGAGGACGCCCGCAAGGCGTCGAGAACCGCTGTCGTCCGTCGCGTCGTGCCCTGAGGAACGTTGCCTTCGGCGGCACTACGTCCCCCGACTTTGTAACACCGCCGAAAAGGCGCTACACTCTTCGGGCGAAGCGCCATCTTCGCTCATTTTTCGCCCAGCAACACGGAAATCGGGGAGATCGACGAGGTCCCTTGGACGACCACGCAGCCCAGCTTCGCTCCTGTATGTATCAATACTCGCGAGCGATCTACCGTTCGATCAAGGATCTCATCGACCCGTACGCATCGCGCGAGGAGCAACTCGGTCACCGTCGTGCCGTGCTGATCGAGTGCGAGCGCACGATGGCGCGGCTCGCCGAGGATCCCTCCTACTTTGCCCGTCCTGATCGTGCGCTGTTCGCCGACATCCGGCGCTACTTCCCGATCACCGCGCAGGCTCAGGTCGCCTGGTCGGTCCGCGAGGGCATCGGCGCGGCCACGTCGTTCATCGAGCAACAGGTGGAAGCCGGCCTCCTCGACGGCGGGGTCGCACGCTGCCACGCCACGACGCGGAAGGGCAAAGCGTGCCAACGCACGCCGCTCCCGAGCCGCGACTACTGCCCGTCGCACCAGCACCTCGAGCAAGCAGCCGTCGTCGCCGCGTAAGCGCTGATTCGTCTCCCGAGTCGCGCCGGAGCCGCAAGCGCGCGGTCTGTAAGCTCGCACCCAGTGTCGCACGACGCCGACAAGCTCATCCGGCAGCTCTCGCTCGTGGCCTTCCTCATGGCCGAGCGACGCCTCCTGACGGCCCGTGACGTCAAGTCGAACGTCGAGGGCTACAGCGAGATGTCGGACGAGGCGTTCGCGCGCCGCTTCTACTCGGACCGCGCGGAGCTGACCGCGCTCGGCGTTCCGCTCCAGTCGCAGCGAGACGAGTTCACCGGAGAGGAGCTCTACACGCTGCGCTCGGAGAACTACTTCCTCGAGCGTCTCGACCTCGACGACGACGAGCTCGCAGCGCTCCAGACTGCGCTCTACTACCTCGAGGGCAAGTTCGCCTACGCGGAGCCGTTCCGCCTCGCACTGCAGAACCTCGCCCTGGGGCGCGCCGGCTTCACCGAGCCTCCCACGGACACCGCGGAGCGCGTACGCGTCAGCGTCCCGGACTACACGCCGGAGCTCGCCGGTCGTCTCGCGAAGCTCGAGTCCGCGATCTCGAAGCAGCGCACGATCCGCTTCGGGTACTGGAGCCCGCGTCGCGCCCGGCCAGGCGAGCGCTCGATGAACCCGTATGCGCTGCGTCTCGACGAGGGCAACTGGTACGTCGTGGGTCACGACCTGGATCGCGGGACGACCCGCACGTTCAAGGTCTCGCGTATCCGCGGCGACATCCGGTTCGCGACGCGCCGGGAGCGAGACTTCAGAATTCCTGCGGACTTCGACGTCGAGGAACATCGAATTCCGCGTCCGTGGCAGATCGGCGAGATCGTCGGGAGCGCGCGCGTCGCGGTCTCCGACGACACCGCGTGGTGGGTGGAGCGCACGCTGTCGGACGCAGGCCACGTCGAGGATGGGGTCTTCGAGACGGACTTCGCCAACGCCGATCTCCTCGCCGGCTGGGTGCTGCGACAAAACGGTCGCGCGGTTCCACTGGAGCCCGTCGAGCTGGTCGACGCCGTCGGCGCGGCGCTCTCGACGCTGGTTGCCGCGCACGACGGCGACGCACCGGGCGTCGCAGGTCCCAAGCGGACGGATCCACGTCGTCCCCTCCCGGAACGACCCGCCGGCCCGGTCGCGCCGGAGCGTTTCGGCGTGCTCCAGGCGCTCCTCGCCCACCTGCTCGCCGCATGCGGCGACGAGCGCTCGACGACGCTCGACGCTGCTGAGGTCGCGGCTCGCTTCTCGATTCCGCTCGAGGAGCTCCAGGATCATCTCTCGCTGCTGAACCTCGTGAACTTCGGCGGCGGCTGCTACGCCGTCTACGCGGAGCACGACGGTGAGGTCGTCCGCGTCGAGAAGGAGCTGTACGGGGACGTCTTCCGGCGCCCTCCGAAGCTCACCCCCCTCGAGGCACGCGCGATCCACCTCGCGATGGAGTACGTCGGACCGACCATCGCCGCGGATGCGCACACGCCGCTGAAGCGCGTGCGCAAGAAGCTCGAGGAGACCTTCGGGCGCTTCGATCTCGCGGGAAATCCGCAGACGCGCGACGGCTCGGCCGAAGAGACGCTTGTCCGGGTGCTCTCGGACGGCGTCGATAAGCGAGTCGTGGTCGAGATCGAGTACATGAAGGACGGAGACGACAGCCCGACCATGCGACTCGTCGAGCCGTACACGATCGAGCGGGAGCTCCCGGTCTGGCGCGTCCACACCTGGGATCTGAGCGTCGACGCGGCGCGCACGTTCCGTCTCGATCGGATGCGCTCTGCCCGCCTCACAGGCGACCACTTCGAGGCACGGGACGGCTTCGACCCCTCGTACCTGCGCGATCCGCGGGTCGCGCGGCTCCTCCATTCTCCCGAGGTCGCGCGCTGGAAGCTCGAGCGCGGCGCGCGCGCTCTCACCGACGGGTCGGCGATCGCCGACGTCCCGTACAAGACGGAGGAGTGGCTCCTCTCGGAGATTCTCGCCGACCGCGGCGAGACCATCGTTCTCGAGCCACAGCGGCTTCGCGACGTCGTGGCGAAGAGGGCTCGGCGCCTCCAGCGCGAGCTCGGACGCGTTCCCAGCAGACGCTGATCCTCACGTAAGCGCCACAAGAGCGCGCCGACTCGTGAGCAGCGCACATCGCACTGCTCGCTCGTCTCTACCGTTGTCGCACTAGCGAACAGAGGAGTGCGACATGAGACGAGGGAAGTCGCTTCATCTGCGAGTGGCTTTGACGGTTCTTGGAGTCGTCCTCGGCTGCGCGGCCGGTGTGGCATCGGTAACTCTCGGCCCCGCGGCCGCACAGCAGACCAGCTCAGAGCAGCGCGCCGTGTTCGACGCGACGCACCTGCCGCCACTTCTCACATTGCCGGACGAGCGTGCCGAGCTCGCATACGACGTCCACTGTGCCGCCGGAGACGACGAGGGAGCCGAGGCTGGCTGCGACGTCCGCGGCGCAGTCTTCGTCCGCACGGCCGGACGAGGTTCGTTCGAGCGGCTTGCGCTGAGCCCTCAGAAGTCCCACGGCGGCAGCCGACAGCTCGCCGCGCGCGTTCCGGACTCGCTTTCCTCTCAGCCAGGTGGCTTCGAGTACTACGCGCAGCTCGAGGCACCGGCTCTCGGCGAGCAGGTCACAATCCCGGCTGGAGGCGCCGACGCGCCGCATGCGTCCCGTCCACTCGAGAACCCGGTCGACATCGCACTCGGCCGCCACGTGTTCGGCGACGCCCGTCGCGCCGGCGTGCGGCTCGCGCTGGCCGCGTGGGGAGACGGTCCTGCTCAGGTCGGACTGGAGCAGGGGCGACAGCTTGGCGCAATCGGCCCGTCCGCGTTCGATGTCGACGCGGCCGGGACGGTATCCGTCCTGGATCAGGCACATCGTCGACTCCTGCGTTGGCGCGAGGACGCGCGCGATCCGATCCGCGTACCGCTCTCGATCGCCGGGACGATCGCCGACCTCGCGGTCGGGAACGACGGATCGACCTACGTTCTCGAATCGACCGCCGAGCCCGGACGCAACGCACTCGTCAGGCGGTTCGACGATGCAGGTCGTGAGCTCGAGGCGATCGAGACGGGAGAGCGAACGTCGTCGCAGATCCGGATGGCTCGAGACGGCCCACTTGTGCTCGGGCATCCCTCCCATCACTGGATGCCGGTGGCGGTCAGCGGCGTGCCTGCCTCACGTGAGGTCCAGATTCGGCACGGGCGCGCCGGCCGCTCACTGAGAACGGGCGGCGAGATCGTTCTCTTCAGGCTCGCGAACGAGCTCCGGGTCGCGATGATCTCGGGGCGGAGCACGACTCGATCGTGGCGGTTGACGAGCGCCACTTCGCTCGCGGAGGTGCAGCTCGCGGAACCAATCGGGCAGCGCCTCGTCCTCGTGGTCCGCATGTACGACGACGACGTCGACGAGTTCGTCGTCTTGACCGTGGATCGAAAGGGTCTCGTGGATCGATTCACGCTCGCCGCGGCCGACTGGGCGGAGACGGCTCCGCTCAGCCGCTTTCGGCTCGTCGGGAAGTCTCTCTACCGGCTCGGGTCGACGCCGGCCGGTGCCTTCGTCGACCGCTTCGACTTGGAGGTGCGCTGATGGTCATCTCTCGAACGCTGCTCGTGACCTTCGGGCTCGCCCTGTCCGTGGGTTGGGTGGGATCGGCCGCCGCGTATCACACCCGCTTCGTGGCCGACAACTGCAACGACGCGGCGCCGACCCCGACGTCTGTCATCACCCGCGATGGTTCGGCCGCCGTGGCGCTTCGCGCGCGGCACGAGGGGTATCAGTGGGGTGGCGGCTGTTGGGACGACGACGACCGCGACGACTCGCCGAACGACCCGCACGAGGATCCCGCGACGGGCGGCGAAGGCGGCGACTGCTCGGGCTTCACGTTCAAGGTCTGGCGCGAGCCGCTCGAACACGTCAGACGCCGGGCTTCCATCAGTGGGGGCTGCTGCGGTTCGTCCACGGCCCCTATACGGCCGCGGCGTTCAAGGCCGGCTCGGGAGCGCCGAACGTGACGGTCTCCAAGTCAGCGCTGATCAAGATGGACGCACTCGCGAGCGACGGCCATATCGGCCTCGTCTACGCCGTCAACCCGGATGGCACCGACCAGATCATCGAGGCCAAGGGAGAGGCGTACGGGACGAACATCTGGACCCGCACGTATCGCGGCAGCTCGAGCTACAGCGGCGTCCGGCGAACCGGGTGGAGCTCCTGAGCGGCTTCGACACTCGGCGGCCGCTCTATCTCGGAGCAGCTCTCGCGCTCGTGGTCGGTTGCGCGAAGGAATCGGCGTCACCGCCGTCGACGCTGATCGACGGGTCGCCCCTGCGTCCCTCTCCAGTTGCATTCGAAGGTATCGGTGGCCCAGGAATCGTGACTCGCATGCGAGTCGTGCCGGCTGGGTCGCGGGCCGGACGTGCAATTCGAGCGTCGTGTGTATCGCGCGCGGGGGCTAGCGGTCCGGTCGTCGAGCGCACGGGTGTGACCGGTGCGAGTGTCACGTTCTTCGATTCCGGACATCGCGGCGTGCACGCCTGCGATGCGACCAACGTCACTCGGTCGCGTCCAGAACGTTGGTGTGCCCACGCCTTCGGCCGACTCTCCGGCGCGCGACTCCGCGACCCTCGACTGACGATCACCTGTCGCGACGACGGCGATCTCGTCGGCTTCGCCTGGGTGCAACCGAGCGACGCGGCAGCGTACGTCGTCGTCCAGCAGCCCGGCCATGCGGAGATCTATCCCGCGTCCGGGACGACGCCGGTGCGCGTGACGACGACCGATGTCGACCTCGCGTCCTCCCATGCGACGTTTGCGATCAGCGAGCACGCGAGGGACGGCGGGCGCCTCCGTTCGTACGACCTCGAGGCTCAGGTGGCCGGATGAGACGGACGTCCAGGAAGGACGATCGTGAAGGTCGACCCTTCGCCGACGATCGAGTCGACCGCGATCGTGCCGCCGTGGGCTTCGACGATCGCTCGGCTGAGCGCGAGGCCGAGTCCGGAGCCTGTCGTGTCCGCGCCGAACCGCATACCGGGCTCGAAGATGCGTGCGAGCTCGGCGATCGGGATGCCCCGACCGGCATCCGAAACGACGATCTCCACGTTGTCAGCGGCCGCCGTGAACCGGACGGTCACGGGCGCACCAGAGCCCGCGTGCGTGAGAGCGTTCGCGATGAGGTTGTCGAGCACCTGCCGGAGCCGCACGGGATCGGCGTCCACGACGAACGGACGCTCGACGCCCTCCGCCACCACACTCGCTCCGCGCACGGAGAAGGCGGCGACGGCGTCGCGCACGAGCATCGCAGCGTCGAGCCCTTCCAGGTGCACGGATGCAACGGCGAAGTCCAGCACGATTCGCTCGATCGCCTGAGAGGCCGCGAGCGCGAGCCGTGTGAGCTGGCGACGCGACAGATCGGCAGCGGGCGCGCCGGCAGCCGCCTCGGCGACCGCAGACAGCGCCGCGACGGGGCTCCTGACCTCGTGCACGAGAACGGCGAGTCGCTCGCGTTCCAGGTCCGAAGTCATTCCTGCCGCTCGGCCATTCGACCCACCGCCCAGCGTGCAGCGTCGCTGAGTATCGGATCGTCGTCGTCGACGTACCGAGCCACGGCAGGCGCGAGCTCAGCAGCGCCGACGTTCCCGGCCACGACGAGGGCGTTGCGTCGAAGCCAGCGCGCGTCGTTGCGGGGAACGTAGAGGCGGTCGAGCTCGGCTATGAGGTCGTCGCCGTCCCGGTCGAGCCATTCGACGAGGGACACGACTCCGCGCGCATCGTCGTTCGACCCATCGCGACGCCGCTTTTCGATACCACGATTCCACGGGCACACCTCCTGGCAGATGTCGCAGCCGTAGACCATCGAGCCGAGCTCCGGGCGGTACTCGTCGGGAATCGACGAAGGCGCTTGCGTCCAGTACGAGAGGCACTTCGTCGCGTCAAGGGTTCCGGGGTCGTCCAGAGCTCCCGTCGGGCACGCGTCGATACAAAGTCGGCACGCGCCGCAGTCGAGATCCAGGGGCGGCGAGGGCTCCACCTCGATCTCCGTGACGAGGGCACCGAGAACGACCCACGAGCCGTGACGACGAGTGATGGCCATCGTGTTCTTGCCGTAGAACGCGATTCCGGCCCGCACGGCACCGGCGCGGTCGACGTGCTCCGACTCGTCGACGAGCACGCGATAGGCACCACCCAACCGCTCGCCGAGGGCAGCGAGGCGCGTGCGGAGCTCGGTGTACTCGTCACGCCAGGTGTACCGCGGCAGGCGGCCATCGCCGGATGCGGGCTCCGTCCCTTCGCGGTAGTAGCACAGCGCACCCGCGATGACCGTCTTCGCACCCTCGAGCAGAAGCTCGGGGTGACACGAGATCTCCGGACGCGCCATCGTGAACTTCATGTCGGCGAAGAGCCCGCGGGAGCGGCGATCGTGAATGTGCAGCTCGGTGTCGTCGTAAGGCGCGACCGGAGCGGCTCCGACCGCGTCGATGCCGAGCTCGGTCGCCAGCTCCATCAGCTCGGCGCCGGTCATGAGAGGATTCTGCCTCGTGAAGGCGGTGCGCATACATGAAGACGGGGGGTCCGACGTTCTCCGCTACGAGGACGTCGACGATCCCATCGCCGAGCAGGGCGAGATCCTCGTGTCGCTCAGAGCAGCCGCACTGAACCACCTCGACGTGTGGGTGCGCAAAGGCCTCCCTTCGGTTCCGAAGCCGCGCATCCTCGGCGCGGACGGCTCCGGCGTGGTCGCAGCGCTCGGAGAGGGGGTCGACGGCTTCGATGTCGGTCAACGCGTCGTCGTGAACCCGGGCATCCCGCACAACGGCCGGATCACGGTGATCGGCGAGCACACCGACGGCACATACTGCGAGCTCAAGGCGATTCCCGCCGCCCAGCTGTATCCGCTCGACGACGCGCTCTCGTTCGAGGAGGCAGCAGCCTTCCCGCTCACCTTCGAGACCGCATACCGCATGCTCGTCACGAAGGCGGCTCTGAAGGAGGACGAGTGGGTTCTCATCTGGGGCATCGGCGGCGGCGTTGCAGCTGGCAGCCTTCGAGATCGCACGAGCGCTCGGCGCGCGCACGGTCGTCACGTCGTCGAGCGAGGAGAAGCTCGAGAAGGCACGCGCCCTCGGCGCCGATCTTGCCGTCAATCACGCAGAAGCCGACGTCGTGCAGGCCGTCAAGGACGCGACCGGCGGCGCTGGGGCGAACGTCGTCGTCGAGACCGTCGGCGAGGCGACGTGGGAACGTTCGCTCGCGGCCGCAGCTCAGGAGGGCCGGATCGTCGTGTGCGGCGCGACCTCGGGCCACAGCCCTCCGGCTCGCCTGTACCGGCTGTGGTGGAAGCAGCTCACCGTATTCGGCTCGACGATGGGCATGCCGTCGGACTTCGAAGGTGCCTACGAGCTCATCCGCACCGGACGTGCGCGCATCCACGTGGACAGCGTGTTCCCGCTCGCCGAGGCCGCAAGCGCGCACGAGCGCCTCGAGTCGGGCGCACAGTTCGGCAAGATCGTCCTTGCGATTCCGGGCTAGCAGCTAGCCGAAGCCCAAGATGAACTTCGCGTCGTCGGACATCCGGTCCGGCGTCCACGGCGGGTCGAACGTCAGCTCGGCCTCGACCTCGCTCACGCCCGGCACCGAACGCGCCGCGTCGACGATTCCGTCCGCGATCATCGCGCCGGCCGGGCAGCCCATCGAGGTCAGGCTGTAGGTGATCTTCACCGCCGAGTCGGCGACCTCGACGTCGTACATCAGTCCGAGCTCGACGATGTCCATCCCCAGCTCGGGATCCTCGACGCCGTGGAGAGCCTCGACCACATCTTCGCGAGTGACCACGGAGCAAGTGTAGAGACAGGCGGTCTACGCGACGCCGACGAGTTGATCGGCACGCCGGAGAACGAGATCGAGGACGTCGCCGATCGCACGATCGAGTGAGTCGTTGTAGATGACCGGTACGTCGTGACGACGCGCGCGCTCGACGAGGTAGTCCTGGATCTCGCGGATCTGCGGCAGGGAGTCCAGGTACTTCTCGAGCGGTCGCAACCCTTCTGTTGCGTGGTCTCGCACCCAGAAGTGGCTTCGGTGGAGGTTCTCGTCCTCGATCGCGACGATGCACTGGACGACGAAGGCACCGGGGTACTCGACGCCCACCATGCCCGGCACGAGATGCACTCCTTCGAGCACCGTCGACCACCGCTCGGTAGCGGCTCGGTCGAGCGCGGCGTCGACGCCGACGAGCACGTTGCGCGTCTGATCGAGGAACCCGAGGATCGCCGCGTCGCCCGACTCCTCCTCCTCCGCACGCGTCAGTGCGAGCCTGGCCTCGAAGCTCGAGTAGTGGACGGACGGCATGAACTCCTTCGAGAAGAAGGTCCGCATCGTCTGCCGGATGAAGTCGGTCGACGTGACCCGCGTGATGCCGAGACGGTGCGCGGCCTCCGTGGCAATCGTCGACTTGCCGGTGCCGGTCGCTCCACCCACGAGAAGCAGAAGCGGCTCGTCGAGTCGCTGCAGCGCGTCGATCCTCCGCAACATGCGCACGGTACGAGCTGCTTCCTCCTCGCCGATGAGCTCGGACGCAAGTTCGCCCAGACGGTCGAGGTCGAGCGACACCGCGCCACGCTCGGCGAGATCCCTATCCGCGCGACGCGCGATGAGGTACGCGCGCTCGGGGTCGAGCCCGGTGACGACGAGCGCACGCGCCATCAGGCCCTTCGAGAACGGCACCTCGTCGCCCAGGGGGAGCGGGAGGCGGTGGCGGCGCTCTCTCACGTCTTGAATTTGGCCATGCCGAGTAGCTGCTCGTCAAGGTCCGGCTCACCGGGCACCGCCACCACGTCGTTCGCGGCCAGCACGACCTGAGCCCCCTTCGCGATAGCCGCCTCGGCGACAACGTCGATCGCAGCCGCCTTCAGCTCGACGAGATACACCTCGGCGGAGACCTTCTCGAGCTCGGATCGGAGCGCAGTGCGGTTCGCGAGGCTGCCCGAGACGTGGACGATCCGGGCGCCGAAGGCGTTCTCGAGATGCCCTCCGAGGCGGTCGAGCACGTCGGGCGGCGCCGCCGAGAAGTACGCCACCGTCCGGTCGCGAACGTCGGCAAGCGGGCGCGGGTGGAGCGTCGTTGCGACGACCGGCACGTCCGGTCGAACGGTCGCGGCGATCCGCTCCCGCGTGCGCTCCGTTTCGAACCCGTTCTCGGCCATCGTGACGACCACCAGGTCGGCGACACGTAGCCGATAGGCGTTGAGGTACCCGGTTGCGACGGCTGGATCCTGGTGCGCGCCGACCACGACGACAGTGCGATCGGTCGCGATTGGTGGGAACGCCGCGCCACTGCCGTCGAACACCACGAGGTCGGGATCGAGAGCTGCGGCGATGCGCGCGCCCTCTGCGACGTTCGACGTCGCCACCGCGCCGGCGAGACCTCCGCCGCAGCGTCGGCAGCCGACCGTTGCGACACCGACGAGCGCGGCGGTCTCGAGGTGGTCCGACGCGGCGTGTCGCCCGGAGCGCGAAAGCTCGACCAGCGCCTCGACCGTCGGCGGGATCGTCATCACCTCGGGGTCGGGCGGCCCGCCTCGCCCCATCGCGACGACGACCACGTCGTGGTCGGCCGAGAGCAGTCTCGCGAGATGTCCGGTCACTGCCGTCTTCCCGACACGCTTCCCCGTCCCCACGACGGCGATCGAGGGTTTCGGGAAGGGAGCCAGTAGCGGAGGATCGAACCGGAAGTCCGCCCCGACGTACGGGACGCCGCAAGCCAGCACCCTGCTGGCGAGCGCGAGACGCTCGGGCGGGCCGAGCACGGGCTCGTCGGAGAGGTCGACGACGAGGTCCGGGGCGTGCGAGGCGATCGCGGACTCGACGTCGGCGGCGAGCGGGACCCCGTATTCCTCACCGCCGCGCAGCTTCTCCTGCCCGCCGATGAGAACGGCGGCGGCGAAGTCGTATGGGAGCTCCACGAGAGCGTGACGCACGACGGCGGCATAGTGCTCGCCGTCGACGATCGCGATCGCCCTCACGTGCGCGCCGTGACCTCGTCCTCGATGGTGCCGGTGAACTTCGCGTACTCGAGCGTGTCGAGCGAAAAGGAGACGAGCCGCTCCTGGCCGTGGAACGGGTGACGACGCCACACGTCGACCTTCCGATCCGCGATCTCGATGAGGTTGTAACAGGGCCTCGTGTTGCCGCGCAGACGAAGCGACGAGACCGTCCCGGCATTGACGACGAAGAGATCCTCGAGGCGCCAGACATACGGAACGTGCTTGTGCCCCGACAGGACGAGGCGGACGCCCGAGCGCTGGAGGCACTCGATCGCATCCCCCGCGTCGTAGACGACATTTCGCTCGCGCCCCGTTCCGGGAACCGGAAGAAGATGGTGGTGAAGCACGAAGACCTTGAGCTCGGCAGGTTCGGCGAACTGCTCTTCGATCCACCGGTATCTGCCGCGCCCGATCTGACCGTGGTCGAGGTCGGGCTCGCTCGAGTCGACGGCGACGATCGAGACGGGGCCTTTCCGCAGTACCGAGTTCCGGTCTCCGAACATTTCCTCGAAGTGCACGTAGCCGACGTTCCGCGAGTCGTGGTTCCCGGGCACGACGACGAGCGCGTCGCAATGGATGCGATCGATGTACTCCCGCGCGGTCAGGTACTCGTGGCGAAAGCCGAAGGTCGTGAGGTCACCCGAGCACACGACGACGTCGGGCTGAAGCTCGTTGATCTCTCCGATCGCGCGCTCGAGCAGGCTTGCCTCGAAGTACGTCTCTCCGCAGTGAAGGTCGGAGAACTGCGCGATCCGGAACACAGTCGAAGTCTACGGCGCGTTCGGGCATCGTCCGGGGCCGTTGGTACGGTGGCGCAGGTGCGGGTCGCAAGTCCCGTTTTCCAGGCATATTGTGGCAACGAGCCTCCACGGTTCGCCAACCGGATCGAGGTCGAGTGCGCCAAGATCCTCGACTACTACGGCGTTCCGTGGGACTACGAGCCCCACTCCTTCGTCCTCGAGCGGAACGAGAATGGACGCGTCGTCAGTGCCTTCACGCCCGACTTCTACCTTCCTGAGCAGAACCTCTTCATCGAGGTCACCGTCATGAAGCAGTCGCTCGTGACGCGCAAGAACCGCAAGCTTCGCGAGATTCAGCGCCTCTATCCCCAGGTGCGCGTGAAGCTCTTCTACCGGCGGGACATCGAGCGGCTCGCGCAGCGCTATCGGCTGCAGCTCGCCTCCTAGTGGCGAGCGCATCGGCATCCGACAACGGCGTCGTCGGCGCTGTGCATCTGACGCGGGAGGAGATCGCCGCGCGTGTCGCGCAGCTCGGCACCGAGATCGCGGATGCGTACGCAGGCCTCGATCCGATCCTGATCGCCCCGCTGAAGTCGAGTGTCGTCTTCCTCGCCGATCTCACGCGCGCGCTTCGGATTCCGCACACGCTCGACGTGATCGAGCTCGCGCCGTACACCGGCGGACAGGACGGCGCAGTCCGGCTCCTGAAGGACGTCGACGCGCCACTCGAGGGACGTCACGTTCTCCTGGTCGAGGACGTCGTCGACACGGGCTTGACGCTGCACTTCCTCTGCCGAACGCTCCTCTCGCGCAACCCTGCGAGTCTCGCCGCGGTCACGTTGCTCGACCGCCCGTACAGGCGCCTGGTGGACGAGCTGCCCGTGCGCTTCATCGGGTTCACCGTTCCGGACGAGCTCTTCGCGGGCTATGGCCTCGGGCTCGACGAGCGCTGGCGCGCCCTCCCCGATCTCCACGTCGTGAGCTCGGTCGCCTTGCCCAGCGCCGCCACAGAAGCGGCGTAGCTTTCACGAGGTTGCGGCCGCGAAAGCGGACGCCTTCAGGGGTCTTCGCGCGACCGGAAATCCGGCGCTAGCGGATTTCCGGTCTTGCGCACTAGAGATAAAAAAGCGGGTCGACGGCCTGGCCGTTGACGCGTACCTCGAAGTGCAGGTGCGGTCCGGACGAGTTTCCGGTGGAGCCCACGAGCGACACGGTCTCTCCCTGCGACACCGACTGACCCACGCCGACGAGGAGCGACGATGCATGTGCGTACGCGGTCGAGAGGCCGTTCCCGTGGTCGACGACGACGAGGTTGCCGTAGCCCCCGAGCCAGCCGGAGTAGATGACGGTGCCCGACGCGGCGGCCCGGTTCGGCGTTCCGTAGGCGCAGCCGATGTCGATCCCCTCGTGCATGCGACCCCAGCGCATCCCGAAGCCGCTGACGACCACGCCGTCGCAGGGCCAGATGAAACCGGCCGCGGACGCTTGCCCGGTGCCGGTCGATCCTGCGCCCTCCTGGGCGTCTTGGATCCGCGCCGCGAGCGCCGCGCTCTCGGCGGCAAGGGCCTCGACCTCGCGCAGGTACTCCTCGCGCGTCTCGCGCGTGGTGCTGAGGGCACTCGTCTTGAGATTCTGGACCGTCGCGAGGCGATCACGATCCCCGGCGAGCGCATCGCGGGCGACACGCGCCTCCGTCCGTCCGCGAGCCGATCACGGAGACCGTCGCGGCCTGGAGACGTCTGGTGCCGATCGTCGCCTTGCGCTCGGCGGCAGCGGCGACCCGAGCCTTCTCGACCTGACGAGCGATGCGCCGATCCTGAGCACCGATCCGTGAGATCAGCTCGACGCTGTCGATGATCTCGTCGAAGCTCGACGCCGAGACGAGGAAGGCGAGGACGTCCGGTGGCTCGTCGATGTACGCGGCGCGCACCCGCGCCTCGAGGATCCCAACCGCCTTTGCGTACTCGGTCTGGAGGCGCTCGAGACGCTTCGTTTGCGTCGCGAGGAGCGCCGTGAGCTCGTCGAGTCGCGCCTGTGCCGCAGACAGCTCCGCCTCGAGCGTGCTCACGCTCGCCTGTGCGGTGTCGACAGCCGCCTGCGCGTCCTCGAGCTCGGCCACGACGGCTGAAAGCTGAGAGGTGAGGACGCCCTCCTGGGCCTTGGACGATGCGATCTCGGCTTGCAGCGCGGCGATCCGCGCGTCGACGGCCGCCTTGTCGCTCTCGGGTGTCTGGGCGGAGGCCGACGCGGCCAGCGCGAGTGCGAGCGCAAGGCCGACGACAGCGATGGCTCGCCGTCCCATTCCTCTAGTTTCGCTCATCGGCTGGTCGACCCTTCCCCGACTCGCGCCCGAGCGCCTGCAGCGCCGTGGCCACGTCGCGGCGAAGCGGCCCGAGCTGCGCCCGGTAGTCCTCGTCCGACACTGTGCCTGTCCGATGCTCGAACTCGAGCTCCTTGAGCGCTCCGAGCGCGCGATCTCGCTCCTCGAGGAGCGAGAGCCGGTGCCGTTCCGCGTCGTCCAGATCATCGAGCACGTCCGACTCGGGCTCGGGCTCGCGAATGAACGGGAGCGAGACGGCGACGACACACGCGACCGCGAGCACCGCGGCGAGCACCAGTGCCAAGGTCAACGTGTCGCGGGAATGCCGACTTCGGATGCCCGCGCGACGAGCCGTCGCTGCTCGCGTCTGTCGGGCCACAGCGTGATGAGCGAGCCGAGGAGGAACACGAGCCCGGCGAGCCAGATGAGATTGACGAGCGGCTTCACGAAGACGCGGAAGTAGATGCTCCCGTCGGGATCGATCTGCTCTGCGATCACGAAGAGATCCTCGCCGGTGAGCTTGTCGCTCCGGATGCCAACCTCGTTCGAGACCTGCTGTTCGATCGTGTACGCGTTCTTGCCCGCCTGAAGCGTTCCGAGCTCGCTGTCCCCGCGTCGCACGTCGAGCGTCGCGCGAATCTCCGTCGCGTTCGAGCTCGCACGCTCGTCGAGCGACCGGTAGACGAGCGTGTAGTCGCCGATCCGCATCGAGTCTCCCTTGGCCAGCTTCGCCTCCGCCACGCGGTCGAACGCACTCGAGCCGGCGACACCGATCGCGAGCATGACGATCGACGCGTGTACGACGTAGCCGCCGTACCGGCGGCGGTTTCGCGAGATGAGAGAACCGAACGCCGACGGCCACGATGCCGCACCGAGCGCCTTGCGCGCACGGGTTCCTCGCGCGAACTCCATCACGATCGTCGCGATGACGAACGCCGAGAACGTGTACGCGACGAGACCGGGGATCGAGCTCCCGGCTCCGAGCGCGAGCAGCACGACGCCGGTGGTGAGGGCGGCACCCGTGGGCCAGCGGAACGTCGTCGCGAGACTCGCGAGCGACGCGCGGCGCCACGCGATGAGCGGCCCGATCCCCATCAGGAGGAGGAGCGGCAGGCCGAAGGCGCGGAGGAAGAAGTCGTAGTACGAGCGGCCGAGGACGATCGCCTCACCGCGCACCGCTTCGGAGAGCATCGGGTAGACGACGCCCCAGAGAATCGCGAGGCAGAGCGCGAGGAGCAGCAGGTTGTTGTAGAGGAATGCGGCCTCCCGTGAGATCGGCGACTCGAGCTTCGTCGGCGAGCGAAGCTGCGGCAGCCTCGAAAAGACGAGCCCGAGCGAGACTGCGACGACGAGCGCGATGAACGCGAGAAACCACGGCCCGATCGAGCTCTGCGTGAACGAGTGGATGGAGTTGACGACGCCGGAGCGCGTGAGGAACGTCCCGAAGAGAGACAGCGAGAACGCGAGGATCACGAGCAGGACGTTCCACACCCGCAGCATCCCGCGCTTCTCCTGGATCATCACCGAGTGCAGGAACGCCGTCGCGGCGAGCCACGGCATGAGCGCGGCGTTCTCGACCGGATCCCACGCGTAGTACCCGCCCCAGCCGACCTCGACGTAGGCCCAATGGCTGCCCAGGAGCTGACCGATCCCGAGTGCCGCCCATGCGAAGAGGGTCCAACGACGGGTTGCGATGAGCCAGCGCTCGTCGAGCTTCCTCGAGAGCAGCGCGCCCATCGCGAACGCGAAGGGAACGGTGAGGCCGATGTATCCGAGGTAGAGCAGCGGCGGGTGCGCGAGCATGTAGGGGTTCTGGAGGCTCGGCGTCATGCCGGCGCCGTCTGCGGGAGCCGCCTGCGTGGCGAACGGGCTTGCGACCGCCACGACGAGGAACGCGAAGAAGGTCGATACGGCGGCGAAGACCGGGACGACCCACACGATGAGATCGCGTGCCCAGCCTCGATTCAGGCTGACGGCGGCAGCTCCGAAGCCGGTGAGCACGAGCAGCCAGAGGAGCAACGATCCCTCCTGCCCGCCCCAGAACGCGGAGATCGTGTACGCAGTCGGGAGCGCCTCGCTCGTCGAGCGCGCGACGTACGTGAACGAGAAGTCGTGGCGCAGCAACGCCGCGAGGAGAACGAGTGCCGCGACCGCGGTCGTGGCGAACGACGCCACGAGGGCGTTCTGCGCGGAGCGCGCGAGCCGACGGCGTCCGAGGTGTGCAGCGGCGGCGCCTGCGACGAGTGCGTAGACGGAGAGACCGAGTGTGACGAGGAGCGCGGCGCGACCCAGCTCAGGCATGGGCGGCGATCAGGCGGAGTCGCCGCTCTGCTTCGGCGCGTACTTCGACGGGCACTTCGTGATCATCGAGCCGGGCTGCGCCACGAACGTGCCCTTCCGGAGCTCACCGTCGACGACGACGTGGCGCCCGACCTTGAAGAGGTCCGGAACCGAGCCCGAGTAGACGACGATTACCGACGTCCTGCTCTCGCCGGAGATGTCCTTCAGCCGAAAGCGCAGGCCGCCGTCGTGCGCATCGCCCCGTACGGGACCGACCACGAGGCCCGCGAGCTGCACGTCACCGGTGCGACCCGCAAGCTCGCTCGGCGCGAGCGACGGGTTGCCGCCGCCGGCGATCGAGGTGTACAGGAGGAAGACGGCGAGGACGCCCGCGACCGACAGTGCGATCACGAGCCGCGCCGGACTCGCGTTCCGAGCCATCCCGGGAGTCTAGCCCCGCGTGCGACCGAAGCCCTGAACAGCCGCTTATGCGGCTCGTTCGGCCGGATCGCACTCCGAGAACCGCCGATCGGGCATGCGGTATCCGTGGTCCACACAGAGCGACCCGGGCGACTCCTCGGTGAGCGCGTCGCAGTACCCCTTGCCGTATGCGGCACGGATGAACGCAGCCATGATCTCGAGGCTCCAGTCGGACACATCGGCCGCCTCTCGCCACAGATCGGCGAGGCGCAGGTCGATGTCGAGCTCGAGAAGGTCGATTCTCGACGGGCTTCTGGACAGGTCTCTGGCCATGCATCGAGCGTACGGGTCCAGTCGGACGGACTTCGCGAGCCGGCTATTGCTCCTCGCCGCGCACGGTAAACGGCGCTGTCCAGTCCTCGTGCGAGGCTCCGTCGATGGTCAGTCGCCACTCGTAGCGGCCTGGCTCGAGCGGCAGAGGCGTCGAGTTCACGGCCACCGGGAAGTCGAGCGGCGTTCCCGGCTTGAGGCCGGGGGGCCGACCCACTTCGAACTCTCCACCGAACGCGACGACCTGATCGGAATCCTCGTCGTCCTCGAATCCGATCGGCGAGCCGTCGGAGTCGAGCAGCTCCACCGAGAAGGCGTGGCGCGTGTTCGCCTGGTCCCACGGAACCTGGATGAGCAGCCCGATTCCGAACGACGCCGGTTCCGGGCCGGTCTGCGACCAACCGCCGCCGACGATCGTCAGCTTGCCGTCGGAAACGACTGCGTAGTCCGCGAGCAGCATCGTCGCCTTCACGCCCGGAAGGCTCTCATATCGGTACTGGTGGAGGCACCACTAGGATCGGGGCGTGGCATCGCGCATTCGCGTCGGGCCGGCACGCATGCCCTCACGGGAGTCGCCCGAGCAGGCGATCGAGGTTCTCCTGGAGCGAGGCTACTCCGCGTGCGAGATCGACTTCGAGAGCGGCTTCTGGATGGACTACCCGTTCGCGGAGCGGCTCGGCGAGCTCGCACGCGAGAACGACATCGCACTCTCCGTCCACGCGCCGCTCTTCGGCTTCATGGGCCACCTCGAGGCGAGCGGGCGGAAGTTCACGTCGGCGGTCGGCGCGCTCGACCGGAGCGCCGGGATCGTGGCGGCCAGCGGCGCGGAGCTCGTCGTCTTCCACCCCGGCTTTCTCCTCGGGCGGAGCCGCGAGGACGCTATCGCCGCGGTCGTCGAGCAACTCGGCACGCTCCGCGAGCGCCTCGCCGGGAAGGAGCGCGCAGTGCCGTTCGGCATCGAGGTGATGGGACGTGTTCGCGACCTTGGCTCTGTGGACGACGTCGTCGAGATCTCGCGTCAGGTCGCTTGGGTGAGGCCGGTGCTCGACTTCGCGCACATGCACGCGACGAGCGACGGTGCGTTCCTCCAGGCATCGCTCTTTGCCGAGGCGCTCGCGCTGGTCGACGCCGTCCTCGAGCCGGACGTGCCGTTCCATATCCACTTCTCCGACATCGCGTTCGCCAACCGCAACGAGACGAAGCACCTTCCGTACGGCGACGGGACGCTTCGGGCCGAGCCGCTCCGCGATGCGCTCGTCGGCTTCGAGCGCCCGGCCACGGTGATCTCCGAGTCGCCCGACGAGGAGTCGAGTCAGGCGATCCGCTCGGTGCTCACGTCGGTCCGCGGAGCGAGCTCGGCGAGCCGCGCTTCGTAGACCGCGGCATCGTCGTCTCGCCCTCGGCTGCGGAGGAACGTGTCCAGGTGCTCGAGCGGATGCAGCTCGAGGAGCTTGAGATCCGACTCGTTGGCGAGGGCTATGGCCGACAGGAACAGCTCCTCCGCCTCACCGTCGCGTCCCTGAGCACCTCGGATGATCGCGAGCGCCGTAATGGCGAAGATCTGGCAGCTCGTGTCCTCGGGAACCGCGTGAGCGCGTGCATCCAGCGCAAGCCGCTCTCCTTCGTCGATCTTCCCCATTTGTGCCAGCGTCGTGGCCAGCGCAGCCTGGTAGTCGGGCGCGAGCCCGCGATCGCCTCTCGCTGCGGTGATGCGAAGAGCTTCGCGAAACAGCTTCTCCGACCCCTTGAGATCCCCCTTGGCACGCGCGAGCCAACCGAGCTTCAACAGCGACGCCGCCAGCACGGGCTCCATGCCGAGCTCCACCGCAGTCTCCCGGACCTCTTCCATCATCGTCCCCGCGGCGTCGAGCTCGCCCTTGACCTTCAAGAAGCCGGCATACGCGAGCGTTGAGCTGATGCGAGCGCGGACGCTCCCGCTCTCTCCTGCGAGCTCGAGCGCGCGTGTCAGCAGGATCTCCGCTTCATCCAGTTCGAGCCGCATGATGTGCGCAGACGCCAGCGCCTGTGCCGCGATCGTCTGCAGGTCCTTGCGCTCCGCGTCGAGTGCCTTCACGTACGCCCGCTCCATGAAGCGCACGTAGTCGTCGCCGGACCCGAGCCAGGCCGCGACGACGGCGCGAGCGGTCAATGCATCGAAGTGAGCGACTGCATCGGAGTCGCGGGGCAGGATCTCGAGGGCCTCGTCGACGAGCGTTCGCGCGTGTGCCGCATCGCCATCGCGTTTGATCGACGCCTCGCCGAGGGCTGTGAGCGCCAGTGCTTCGTACACCCGCTCGCCCTCGTCCCGCGCCTGTTCGCGAACCTTGGTCATCTCGACCTGGACCGCACCCCAGTCCTGAAGTCTCCACGCGGCGCGCGCGGCGACGTAGCGAGCGCCGAGCGTCGGTCGCAGCTCGAGCGCCCGGAGGCCCAGCTTCCGCGCGTTCGGGAAAGCCTCGCGTGCGATCGCCCGCTTCGCTGCCTTGACGAGCGCAGCCGCCGTCTCGTGCGCGAGCTCCTCCGGCGGAGCGCCCTCGAGCTCGGTGAGAAACTCGACGGATTGGTCGAGGTGGTACGCGCGGATCTCGACGAGCTCCTCGCCCGTCCGCTCCTGGAGCCACTCGGCGAACCGCGCGTGATACTGCGCCCGAGCGAGCTTGGCCATTCCCGTGTACGCGACCTCCCGAATGAGCGCGTGCTTGAAGCGATACGCGACCTCGCCGGAGATCGACGAGCGAGGCTCGCGCAGCAGGAACTCCCGCTGGAGGAGGTCCTCGAGCAGCGTCTCGTGCTCGGCAACGTCGGGCGACAGGTGCTCGAGCGCACCGCGCCAGAAGACGCGCCCGACGACCGCTCCGCGCTGCAGCAGTGTCTTCGCAGCTGGATCGAGGTGGTCGATGCGAGCGGCGATCAGCGCCTGAAGCGTGTCCGGAACGCGGTCGGCCGACCCGTTTCCCGATCCGCTCTCGATGAGCATCCGGATCGTCTCCTCGACGAACAGCGGATTGCCTTCGGCTCGATCGAGCGCCTCTTGTGGCAGCGATGTCGGTCGCTCGCCCGCGGTTCCGGCGAGCTGGCTCAGGAGCTGCTCGACGAGCTCCGCGCTCTCTTCCTCCGAGAGCGGCTCGAGCTCGATCGCCGTCGAGCGAACACGCCCTCCACCCCACCCCGGCCGCGCATCGAGCAGCTCGGCGCGAGCGAGGCACAGGATGAGGAGCGGCGCGCGGACCCCGTCCGCGACGTGCTCGATCAGGTCGAGAAGTGGTGCTTCCGCCCAGTGGATGTCCTCGAAGAGGAGGATCAGCGGCTGAACGTCGGCGATTCCCTGCATCACCTCACGCGCAGCCCAGGCGATCTCCTGTGGGCTGCGCTCCCCTTCGAGCGCCTCCATCAACCCAGCGGCGAGCCCGAGGACGTCTGCGACAGCCTCCTCGGCGCAGCACTCGCGAAGCTTCTCGAAGGCCTCCTCGAGCGGGTCGTCGTCCGAGATGCCGGCCGCCGCCTTGACCATCTCGCCGAGCGGCCAGTACGTGACGCCTTCGCCGTAGGGAAGCGCGCGACCGACCAGGACGCTCGCGCGCTCGACGCCGTCGAGGAACTCACGTGCGAGACGGCTCTTTCCGACGCCGGGCTCGCCGTAGATCGTGAAAAGGTGCGCACGGCTGTCGCGGAGGCTCCGGTTGAAGGTGTTCTCGAGGAGCTCGAGCTCTGCGTCACGACCGACGAGGGGAGCACGCGGCCCGATCGGACGCACCGGGCCGTCGAGCATGTCGACGACTCGCCAGGCTCGAAGAGGGCCGTCGATGCCCTTGAGCTCGAGGGGGCCTGCGTCCTCGACCACGAGACTGCCCGCGGCAAGACGGTATGCCGTCGGGCCGATGAGGATCTCTCCTGGCCGAGCCGCCTCCTGGAGCCGCGCGGCGAGATTCACCGCTTCGCCGGTGGCGAACGTCGATTCGGCGTCGTCGACCACGACCTCGCCCGCCTCGATGCCGATCCGCGCCTCGAGCTCGAGCTCGACGACGGCCGCGCGCATCGCGAGCGCGGCGCGCGCAGCTCGCAGCGCGTCGTCCTCGTGCGCCTGCGGGACGCCGAACGCGGCCATCACGGCATCTCCGGCGAACTTCTCGACGATGCCTCCGTGCAGGACGACACACGAGGAAACCATCTCGAAGAACGCGTTGACACGACGCCGGACGACCTCGGGGTCGGCGCGCGTCACCAGACGCGTCGAGTCGACGATATCGACGAACAGAACGGTTGCGAGCTTGCGCTCCATGGCTGAATTGTAGAAACGATGGCGGGGGCGACTAGCATCCCTCCGTGCTCGACCCCTCCGTCTTCAAGGCGTACGACGTTCGCGGGATCTACCCGAGCGAGCTCGACGAGGACGGCGCGTACCGAGTGGCGCGCGCATACGCGGAGCATTTCGAGCCCCGCGGCGCCGCCGTCGGGCACGACATGCGTCTGTCGTCTCCGTCCGTCTTCGCCGCGGTCGTGAACGGCCTCGCCGACGCAGGCACCGAGGTCGTCGAGCTCGGGCTCGTGGGGACGGAGATGCTCTACCACGCGGTTTCCGAGCTCGCCCTCGACGGCGGCATCTGCGTCACTGCGTCGCACAACCCGAAGGAGTACACCGGGATGAAGATCGTCCGGCGCGGCGCGCTGCCGGTCGGCGGCGACTCCGGGCTTGCGGAGATCAGAGCTCGGGCCGAAGCGAGCTTCGGGAAGGTCGAGCACCGAGGAGCGGTACGAAGCGAGAACGTGTGGCCAAGCTTCGTCTCCAAGGTGCTCTCGTTCGTCGACGTCGGTGCGATTCGACCGCTCCGCGTCGTCGTGGACGCGGCGAACGGGATGGCCGGAGCGATGCTCCCGCCCGTCCTCGAGCACCTACCTCAGCTCGACGTCGTTCGCTGCTACTTCGAGCCCGACGGGAGCTTCCCGAACCACCAGCCGAACCCGCTCCTGCCGGAGAACCGCGAGTTCATCGTCGCGAAGGTCGTGCAGGAGGGAGCAGACCTCGGAGTCGCGTACGACGGTGACGCCGACCGCTGCTTCTTCGTGGACGACACGGGCGAGTTCGTCCCCGGCGACTTCGCGACTGCGCTGCTCGCCGAGGCGGTGCTCGCGAAGACGCCAGGCGAAAAGGTGATCTACGACGTGCGCGCGAGCCGGGCCGTTCCCGAGACCATCGAGCGGGCCGGAGGGACGCCGCTCGTGAATCGGGTCGGCCACGCATTCATCAAGCAGCGCATGCGCGCGGACGACGCCGTCTTCGCCGGCGAGGTTTCCGCGCACTACTACTTCCGCGACTTCTCGCAAGCCGACACCGGCGTCGTCCCGTTCCTCGTCATGCTCGAGCTCGTCTCGCAGAGCGGGACGAAGCTCTCGGAGCTCCTGCGGCCGTACCGCGAGCGCTTCTTCCTGACCGGCGAGATCAACACGCCTGTCGCCGACGTGCCGCTCAAGCTGCAAGAGCTGAAGGAGCGCTATGCGGCAGAAGGCGGTCGCGTCTCACACCTCGACGGAGTCTCGATCGACTTCGACGACTGGCACTTCAACGTCCGACCGTCGAACACGGAGCCACTCCTGCGCCTGAACCTCGAAGCGCTCTCGGAGGCGCTGATGACCGAGAAGCGCGACGAGGTTCTCGGTGTGATCCGTGCGTAGGCGCGCGCAGTGACGGACGCCCCGGAGCTCGGGCGGGTCACCGATCGGCGGCCGCCGTTCAAATACTCGGCGCTGACTCGCGTGTGGTTCTCGGACACGGACGCGCAGGGCGTCGTCTACTACGGGCGATACCTGCCGTACTTCGACCACGCACGCACGGAGTACCACCGCCATCTTGGAGGGTTCGGATCCGAGGGCTGTGAGTTCGTGATGCGCGCATCGGCGGTCGAGTACCACGCGCCAGCACGATTCGACGATCTGATCGAGGCGTTCGTACGCGTGAGCCGGATCGGGCGCACGAGCGTGACGTACGAGTACGCCGCGCACCGCCTCCCGGATGACACGCTGATGGTCACCGCCGAGCAGACGCTCGTGCTGATCGACCTCGGCTCGAGGCGTCCGACGCCGGTGCCGGACGACCTGCGGGCCGCAGTTCGTGTCCTCGAGCAAGGCGATCTCGTCGAGTGAGCGAGCGGCCGGTCGAGGCAATCGAGCGCATCCTCGGCGCGACCGACGACGCCGACGACGTGCTCCGCGGTACGGTCGCCGCGCTCGCCTCGGATCCCGAGATCGCGTGGGCGGGAGTCAGCTTTCTCGACGACGGAGTGCTCGTGCTCGGACCTGAGGCCGGCGCGCCGGACGAGGCCCGCAGGGTGTGCGTGCCGGTCATGTTCCAAGACGCGCTCGTCGGCGAGCTCTGGGTGGACGGGAGCCCGGACCGGAAACTGCTCGAGCACGTCGCCTCGCTCGTCGCACCCCAGGTCCTCATCGGCTGGGACACGGGCGGCGACGCGTGGGAACCGTAGTCCCGACAGCGTTCGCCGTCCTCGCGACCCGCTTCGATGTTCGATAACGCATCCCGCAGGTTGGTGATATTCCGCGGGAGAGCTGCGGCAGTCACGACGACCCGGCCGCGAAGCGGACGGCTTCAGGGGTCTTCGCGATCGCGGATCCGCGCATGCGGATTCGTGATCTGCGGGAAGACGCGAGAGCTGCGGCAGTCACGACGACCCGGCCGCGAAGCGGACGGCTTCAGGGGTCTTCGCGATCGCGGATCCGCGCATGCGGATTCGTGATCTGCGGGAGACGGGAGAGCTGCGGCAGTCGCGACGACCCGGCCGCGAAGCGGACGGCTTCAGGGGTCTTCGCGATCGCGGATCCGCGCATGCGGATTCGTGATCTGCGGGAAAGGATGGGGAGAAGGCAGTTGCCCGACCGGTGGGGGTCGGTTATACCGCGCGCCCGTCCGAGGGACGAGCGCGCGGCTCCCTTCCCCTCTCCCCACTCTCCTTGTATTCACACGTTCGAGGGATGCAATCCCTCGAACGAGGTACCCCCCTCGAATGAGGGATGACCCTCGATCGAGTGAGTGATCCAGGACGTGGATCGGGGCCAGGCTCTCGACGCCTGACCCCGATGCTGGCGGACCGATCTCTTCTCAGGCGGGAGGCCCGCCGAAGATCGGTGGCGCTCGCGGCGATCCCGACCCCGGCCAGAACCGAGGGTGTCGTCGGTCGCCCGGTCCGCGAAGCTCGCCGTCGACGAGCGCTTCCATACGCTCTGCGAGCTCGGCCTTCAGCCCAGCCGCCTGCTCCTCGCTAAGCCTGCCGTCCGCGACGGCCTCGTCGATCCTCTTCGTCTGGGTCGCAACGAGCTGCTGGACGAGGCCCGTCGCCGTCTTGCCCTGCTCCTTCGCGATCTCGGCGAGCGTCTTGTCCAGAAGCTCTTCGCGCAACTCCGCCTCGGTCATTCCGAGGAACGAGGCAGCGGTCGCGAGGACCTCGAAGTGGCCGTGACGACCGAACCTGCCCGGCCAGCCGTGCCCGCCGCGGCCGAAGAGCAGCGGGTAGTCGTCCGCGTCGATTCGCTCCTTCAGCTCGTCGGCCTGCTCCTGCGTGAGACGGCCGTCGTCGAGAGCCTCGTCGACGCGGTTCTTCAGCGCCTGCTTCAGCGCGTCCGACAGCTCCGAAGGCTCGACGCCGAGTTGCGAAGCGGCGTCGTCGATGACGGCCTTTCTCTCCTCGTTCGGTGAAAACACGCTCGAGGCGGCAATGGCGGCAGCGGCGCCTAGTCCGGTGAGGAGAAGCGTCGCCCCGACGATCCCGGCTGCGAACGTGAGCTTCCTGCGTCTGTTCATGGTGGGCATGAGATCACTCCCGACTAAGAGATCGCTGAGATCGGGATAAGAACATTCCGGGATTCCGCGACGAGAGGTCGCTACGAAGCGGACGCCAGGGCGTGGGCGGCGCCGAGCGTGAGCACCATGCGCGTGCCACCGCCCTCGGCATGCTCGGCCACCACGTCCCCGCCGTGGGACTCGGCAACCTGACGAACGATCGCCAGCCCGAGCCCGGACCCGGGCATCCCGCGTGCCCCGCGAGCGCGGTAGAAGCGGTCGAAGACGTACGGGAGGTCCTCGTCCGAGATGCCAGGGCCGTGGTCTCGAACCGTGAGCCTTCCGTCGCGGACCTGCACCTCGACGTCGGCGCCGGGAGGGCTCCACTTCGCGGCGTTGTCGAGCAGGTTCCCGACGGCCCGTTCGATCGTCGCGGGCACGCCCTGCACGACCGCAGGCTCGAGCTCGACGCTGTACGCCACCTCGGGTCGGTTGCGGCGAGCTCGCTCGACCACGTCGGCGACGAGCAGATCGAGGCGTACGTCCTCGGGGTCGACGGTCATCTGCTCGGCGCGTGCGAGCTCGATGAGCTCCGAGATGAGCGTCGTCATCTCGCCGAGCTGCTCGACCACGTCCGAGAGCAGGCGCGCCCGATCCTCGGGGGGCAGCATGCGATCACCTGCGAGGACCTCGATGTTCGTGCGCACGCTGGTGAGGGGCGTTCGGAGCTCGTGCGAAGCGTCGGCGACGAGCTGCCGCTGCGCGCGAGTGGACTCCTCCAGTGCACCGAGCATCCCGTTGAAGCTCGCCGCGAGCCGGCTCAGCTCGTCGTTCCCGGCCACCTCGATGCGCTCGGAGAGATCCTGGGTCTCGCTCACGCGCTCCACGGTCTCCGTCAGCTCGCGGACCGGCGTGAGCGCGGCGCGCGCGACCACGAGCCCGAGGCCCGCCGCAATGACGACGCCGCCGGCCGCGATCAGGAGCAGGAAGAGGCCGATGCGACGGAGCGACTCGTCGACCTCGTTCAGCGGGCGAGCGACCTGAACCGCGGCACCGGGGCCGTACGCGAACGTGAACACGCGAATGTGCGTGCCGTCGACGTTCACGTCCTCCCAGAACGCCGGCGCCTTCGTTTCCGGCCACCGAGAGCGCTCGGTCACCGACGGGAAGCTCGAGCTCCTGCCTGGGAGGCACGAGGACGGATCCATCCGTGCGTACGAGCTGCACGTATCCGCGCGCCTCACCGAACTCCGGCTTCACGGCGAGGTAGTCGCTCCCGCCCTGGCCCGGAATCACGGCGAGCTGTTGGAGCGAGATCTGCGCCGCCCGAGCCTCGAGGGCCTCGTCGACTGGCGCACGGATCTGCTCGCGCGCGACGAGGTAGAGGAGGATCGACGCGGCGACGACCGTCAGCGCGACCGCCGCGGCTGCCGAAACTGCGATCCGTGCCCTGAACGTCATGACTCGCGAAGCGCGTACCCGACGCCGCGCACGGTGTAGATGAGGCGAGGCGAGCCTCCGACTTCCGTCTTGCGGCGCAGGTACCCGATGTAGACGTCGAGGGAGTTCGACGTCGGGCCGAAGTCGTAGCCCCAGACCCGTTCGAAGATGATGGAGCGCGTCAGCACCTGACGCGGGTTGCGGAGGAACAGCTCGAGCAGCGAGAACTCGGTGCGAGTGAGCTCGATGGGCAGGCTCCCGCGGCGCACCTCACGCGTCCCGAGATGGAGCTCGAGATCCGCGAAGCGGAGCACGTCGGAGGCATCGTCGCCGTTCGCCGCCCGCCGAAGCAACGCGCGCAACCTCGCAAGGAGCTCCGCGAGCGCGAACGGCTTGGCGAGGTAGTCGTCCGCTCCGGCGTCGAGCCCGGCGACGCGGCTGTCGACCTCGGCGCGTGCCGTCAGCATCAGGACCGGAACCGCATTGCCTCCCGCACGAAGCCGCCGACACACCTCGAGACCGTCGATGCCAGGCATGAGGACGTCGAGAATGACGGCGTCGGCCTGCGTGACGGCACCGAGACGGTCGAGTGCCGCCTCGCCGTCGGCAGCGAGCTCGACCTCGTACCCCTCGAGGTCGAGAGCACGCTGCAGCGACTCGCGAACAGCACGTTCGTCATCGACGACCAGGATCTTCATGGCCCGCATTGTGCGCTGCGCGGCGAATCCGAGCTCGGGTCTTAGCGACTTCTTAGTCGCCCCTTACCCGACCCTCATCCGACATCGCGTCCCTTTCGCCACACTGATGGTCAACGGCATGACGTCCCGCACCCGCACCCCTCTCGTCGTCTTCGGGCTGATCGCAACGCTGGCTCTGGGCCTCGGCCTCGGCGCCGCAGCATTCGCGGTGCTCGACGACGGTGCGACGACAGTGGTGCGGCAGGTCACCGTCGAGGGCTCGGAGCCCGTCGCCTCCGACGGGCTCTCGCCCCGCGAGGTCTACGACCAGGCCTTGAAGGCCGTCGTGGAGATCTCGGCAAGCGGCGGATCGCAGTCGAGGGCGCAAGGATCCGGCTTCGTGTTCGACGACAACGGTCACGTCGTGACGAACCAGCACGTCGTCGCCGGAGCGTCGTCGATCTCGGTGAGCTTCTGGAACGGCGTCGAGCTCGACGCCGAGCTCGTCGGCACCGATCCTTCTACCGATCTCGCCGTGATCAGGGTCGATGCGCCCGCGGGCTTGCTCTCGCCGCTTCGCATCGCCGACTCGAGTGCGGTCGACGTCGGGGATCCGGTCCTCGCGATGGGCAGCCCGTTCGGGCTCGAGGGGACGATCACGAGCGGCATCGTCAGCGCGCTCCATCGCGAGATGACGGCGCCGAACAACTTCACCATCACGGACACGATCCAGACGGATGCGGCGATCAACCACGGCAACTCGGGAGGTCCGCTCCTCGACAACCGCGGACGCGTGATCGGCGTGAACGCCCAGATCGAGAGCGAGTCCGGAGGCTCCGACGGTGTTGGGTTCGCCATCCCCTCGAACACGGTCCGCTCGATCGCCCGGCAGCTCATCTCCACGGGCGAGGTACGGCACGCGTATCTCGGCGTACGAATGGCTCCGGTCGAGGAGGGCGTGGCGATCACCACCGTCGTGCCCGATACGCCTGCGGACGAGGCCGGTCTGCGCGCGGCCACCGGCACCGAGCTCGTCGACGGGCAGGAGCTCCCCACCGGAGGCGACGTCATCGTCGAGTTCGACGGTCAGGCGGTCACGTCGCCGACGGCACTTCAGAGCGCGGTCGACGCACGGCAGCCGGGCGAGACCGTCTCGGTCGTCGTCCTCCGCGACGGCGACCGGCGGACACTCGAGGTGACGCTCGCCGTACGCCCGTAGGCGCGATCGTCGACGAGGTCTGGGCACACCTAGACCATGGGCTAGTGTCGACATCCGGCCAGGCGTGGGTATGCTCCGATGCGGGAGGTAGAGGAAATGGGTAAAGCACGTCCGTCCGCGTTCGTCTTCGCGGTTGCATATCTCGCTTTGATGGTCGGGTTGTTCCTGGCTCTGGGAGGCGCTGCCTACGCGCAGTCCCCGGCCACGGATCAGTACGGCAACAAGGTGAAGGGCGTCCAGGTCTCGGCGACGGCAGGTGGCGAGACCGCCTCGGCCGCCGCAGAGTCTCAGGCGCTTCCGAACACCGGTCTTTCGCTCCTCGGCGTGGTCGCCATCGGCGGCGCGCTCGTTGCAGGGGGACTCGTCCTCCGGCGACGCGAGCAGCGCAAGAGCTAGCCCGGCGCTCGGAAGGTCACTCGCCCGGTAACCCCTCTTCGAGGGGGTTCAATCGGCGCACCCGGTCGTACGCGGCGCCACTCTCGGCGCCGCGTGCAACCTGGGCCAGGCGGAGCCAGGCGACCCAGTTGCGCGGATCCTTCGCGACGGCATCTCGATAGGCGCGAAGCGCTCCTTCGCGATCACCGAGACCCGCAGCGGCGTCGCCGAGCACGAGATCCGGCTCGTGCGACCACGGGAGCAACGATCTGCGCGCGCACGGCGTGATCGCGCGCCTCGCTCCAGTCCTTGCGCGCGACGGCCTCGCGCCCGGCGAAGAGCGCCTGGTTGCCGACGAGGCTCCACACCGCGAGCACGCTCAGCGTCGCCGTGAGCCCGAACAGCGCCAGTCGGCTGCCCGGGAGCATGAGCTCGCGCGAGCGGCGCTCCGACGCGAGCAAGCCCACCGACCCCACCAGGAGCGCGGTCATCGTGAGGCCGACCATCTCCCAGTGCCAGTCGAAGCGCGCTGGCCGCTGACCCACGCGACGAATGCGCCGAGCGCGGGAGCGACGAAACCGTTGCCGTCGCGCGCGGACCCCGCCGACGACCAGCACGAGCAGCGCCCCGCCGAGCGAGCACGAGCCCGACGATGCCGAGCTCCGCGAAGGTCTCCATGTACAGCGAGTGACCGTCGCGCACGACCAGGGCGCTCGGGCGTTTCTCGTACCAGAGGAACTCGAACGTTCCGGCACCGTTCCCGACGAGCGGATGCTCCACGGCCCGAATCCCAGGCGACGCGGAGCTGCTCGCTCCGTCCGTTGCCCGAGACGCTGAAGAGCCGATCGTTCAGATCGACAGCCTCGGCGACGGGCTCGGCGTTGAAGCGCTCCTGGAGCCCTGACGGGCCGCCGACCGCAACCATCGCCGGCAACGACGATCACGACGGCGGCAGCCCGCAAGCGCGAGGTCGAACGCGAGGCGCGCCCTCCGAGAGAGCGTGACCCGCTTCGCCAGCAGCTCGCGCGCCGAGAGCCGCGACCGATCGGATGCGGCGATGGCGACGCCGAGAGCACGACGGCGACGCGGTGCCCTTCGCGCGCGGCGGCAGCCGCCGGAGCGTCCTCGGTCGTCAGCGCGTCATGCCGGGCGGCGTACAGCGACGCAGACGACCGACGGCAGACCAGACGACGAGCGCCGACCCAGGCCAGCCGAAGCCGACGCGGGTCGAGCGGCGATCGCAGCGCCGAGGCCGAGAGCCAGAGCCGCCCAGGCGCCACGTGAGAACGTGAAGTAGAGCGTCAGAGCCAGCACGGGAATCGGGCGGCCGCAGCGATCGCCGCGACGCTCGATCGACGCGCGTGGGCAACGACTCCGACCGCGAGGATGAGGCCCATCGCGGAGAGGAGTCCGAGCGCGTTCCAGTAGCCGAGCGGCTCCGCGAGCCGGTACGAGATTGATCGGATCGTCGTACGCGTCGAACCAATCCGGGAAGAGCCGGGTGGCAAGCCCGTACGCGGAGGTGAGGGCGATGCCGACCAGCGCTCCGGCGACGACGCCGGGACCGTCGCCACGCCTGAGGACGAGCGCGACGGCAAGGGCGAGCGCGACGTACACGAGCATGCGCTCGACCTCGCGCACGGACGCCGACGTGCTGATCGACCAGATGGCGGACAGCGCGATCCACACGCCGAGCGCGCCCATCGAACGACGCGAACGCGATCCGCAGCCGGCCGGGAACGGCCACCCGATCGAGGATCAGGAGCACGGTGGTCGGTACGAGGAACGCGAGCGCGACCCAGCCCCACGACTGCGAGAAGTACGCACCGTCACTCGCGTTGGCCGCGACGACGATGGCGGCGACCGCCGCCGCGACGACGACGGTCCTGCGCTGTTGCTCGTCAGCACTCGCGCACCCCGGTTCTCTCCCTACTCTGTGACGAAGCCATGAGACATCGCCTCGGCACGCTCCTCCTCGTCGTCGGCATCGGTGTCCTCGCCTGGACCGCGACCGTGTACCTCTGGAAGGACCCGTTCACGACGGCGTACACAGCGTACGAGCAGCAGCGGCTCGCGTCGAACCTGGATCGGCAGTTCGAGAACTGGAAACCGTCCCCCGAGCTCGTCGTACAGCCCGGGAAGCCGAAGCCGAAGCCGCAGCACGACGACGTCTCGCGCGATGCGAAGCGGTTCAGGCTCTCGAGCGACGACGGCGACGCGATCGCGCGGCTACGGGTTCCGCGGCTCGGGGTCAGCATCGTCGTCGTCAACGGGACGGATGCAAGCGACTTGCGGCGCGGGCCCGGCCGGCACCGTGAGACGTTCATGCCGGGAGAGGGTGAGCTCGTCTACGTCGCGGGACACCGAACGACATACGGCGCGCCGTTCTCGGACATCGATCGACTCGAGGCCGGCGACACGATCTCGGTCGAGCTCCCGTACGGCTCGGTCGAGTACCGCGTGACGCGCCATCGTATCGTCGACGACAACGATCTGTCGGTTCTCGAGTCGCGCAATCGCGAGGAGCTCGTCCTCCAGGCCTGTCATCCGCGGTTCTTCGCGAGCCAGCGATACCTCGTGTACGCGAGCCCCGTCTCGGTAAGCGCCCGGAGCTAGGGTTGCGCGTGGCAAAGAGGTGGGATAGCGTCCGGCTGGACGAGATCGAGCCGATCGCGGTCGTGGACGGCACGCTCCTGTGGCGGCCGGT
Organism: uncultured Gaiellaceae bacterium; assembly: GCA_963820635.1. Lineage (GTDB taxonomy): Bacteria > Actinomycetota > Thermoleophilia > Gaiellales > Gaiellaceae > GMQP-bins7. The sequence goes on from CAWGAN010000003.1 coordinate 459,023, forward strand.
CCGGCGAACGCTCGACATCGGAGCGTTCGGGATCAACGCGTACGTCGCGCCCAGTGCGGGCGACGACGTCGTCGAGGAGCACACGGAGCGCTCGCTCGGGCATGAAGAGGTGTACGTCGTTCTGGCCGGCCGAGCGACTTTCACGCTCGACGACGAGACCGTCGACGCGCCCGCAGGGACGGTCGTCTTCATCCGCGACGTCGACGTGAAGCGACACGCCCGTGCCGAGGAGCCAGGGACGTCCGTGCTCGCGATCGGCGGGCCGCGCGACGCGGTGTACGAGCCGTCGCCCTGGGAGGACTACTTCGCGGCGGAACGGCATCGCACCGCCGGGGACTACGACGCCTATCTCGCAGAGCTGGAGGCCGTTCTCGAACGTCGACCGGATCACCCGGGAGCGCTGTACCACGTCGCGTGCGCCGAGGCGCTGGCCGGACGGCCCGACGACGCGGTCGAGCATCTGCGGCGAGCGCTCGAGCTCCGGCCGGAGCTCGCCGAGCACGTACGCGCGGACGAGGACTTCGTCACGTTGCGCGAGCGACCAGACTGGCCGCTGTAGCTTCTAGGACGGCGTGACGCGGTAGGCGTCGAAGACGGCCTCGAGATTGCGGAGGGCCGTGAGGAGCGAGCGGAGCTCCTTCACTTCCCCCACCTCGGCCGTGTACCAGTTCCGCGCCATCCCGTCCTCGACGGAACCACCGTACGAGACGATGTTCGCGCCGTGCTCGGCGAAGGTGCGTGCAACGTCTTCGAGGAGACGTGAGCGATCCCACGCGTCGACGGCGATCTGCACGAGGAAGCCGGACGACGCACCACCCTCCCACTCCACTTCGGTGAAGCGCTCCGGATTACGGCGCAGCGCGCGGACGTTCGGGCAGTCGTCTCGATGCACGGTGATCCCGCGGCCCATCGAGATGTAGCCGACGATCGCGTCACCCGGCACGGGGGTGCAGCATTTCGCGAGGCGTACGAGGACATCCTCGACCCCGGTGACGTGGATCCCGACGCGGTCGCTGGAGACGGCCTTCCGCGCACGCGACGGCTTCGTGGTGACGATCGGCTCGGACGCGACCTCCTCGGTCTTCAGCCGCTGGATGACCTTGTTCACGATCTGCGTCGGCGAGAGCTTCCCGGCGCCGAGCGCGACGTAGAAGTCTTCGGCCTTCTTGAACCCGGTCTCGCGGATGACCTGCGCGAGCACGCTCGAGCCCTGGAGCTTGCGGTACGGGAGCTTCTGGGCCTTCAGCGCCTGGTCGAGCAGTTCGCGGCCCTTCGCCTCGGTCTCCCCGCGCGTCTCGCGCTGGTACCACTGCCGGATCTTGTTGCGGGCGCGCGACGAGGTGACGAGCCCGAGCCAGTCGCGCGATGGCCCTCGGCCGGACTTCGACGTCAGAATCTCGACGAAGTCGCCGCTTCGCAGGCGGTAGTGGAGCGGCACGATACGGCCGTTCACCTTCGCGCCGACGGTGCGGTGCCCGACGTCCGTATGCACCGCGTAGGCGAAGTCGATCGGCGTCGCGCCCGACGGGAGCACCTTCACCTCGCCCTTCGGCGTGAAGACGTAGACCTCCTCGGCGAAGAGGTCCGTCCGCAGGCTGCGCATGTACTCGCCCGGATCCTGATCCTCCTGCTGCCCCTCCATCAACGACTTGACCCAGGTGAGCCACTCGTCGTCGGCCTTCGCCTTGCTGCCGCGCTTGTACACCCAGTGCGCGGCGACGCCGTACTCGGCCTCCTCGTGCATGGCCCGCGTCCGCACCTGGATCTCGAGCGGCCGGCCCTCCGGCCCGATCACCGTGGTGTGCAGCGAGCGGTAGCGGTTCAGCTTCGGCATCGCGATGAAGTCCTTGAACCGGCCGGGCATCGGCTTCCAGAGCGAATGGACGAGGCCGAGCGCCGCGTAACAGTCGCGCGTCCCCTCCTCGCCCGAGCGCTCGCAGATGACGCGGAGCGCGGTCAGGTCGTAGATCTCGTTGAACTCCCGACCCCGCTTGGCCATCTTGTCGTAGATCGAGTAGAGGTGCTTCGCGCGTCCCGTGATGTCCGCCGGAACGTCCGCTTTCTCGAGCTCCTCGCCGAGGATCTCCCCTGCCTTCTCGGCCTGGGCCTCGCGGTCGGCGCGCTGATCCGCGACCATCGCCTTGATCTCCGCGTACTTCCGCGGGTGGAGCGTCTGGAACGCGAGGTCTTCGAGCTCCCACTTGAGAGCGTGGATGCCGAGGCGGTGCGCGAGCGGCGCGTACACCTCGAGCGTCTCGCGCGCCTTCTGGGCCTGCTTCTGCTTCCCGAGGTACTCGATCGTGCGCATGTTGTGGAGGCGGTCGGCGAGCTTGATGAGGATGACGCGGACGTCCTGCGCCATCGCGACGATCATCTTGCGGTAGTTCTCGGCCTCGGCCTGCTCGCGGCTCTGGAAGCTGATGCGCGTCAGCTTCGTGACGCCTTCGACGAGCAGAGCGACGTCGGCCCCGAACTCCGTGCGGAGCTCGTCGAGATCGGAGTCGGTGTCCTCGAGGACGTCGTGGAGCAGCGCTGCCGCGATCGTCTGCTCGTCGAGGTGCAGCTCGGCACAGACGCGCGCGACGCCGAGCGGGTGGTGGATGAACTCCTCGCCCGACCGGCGCGTCTGCCCGGCGTGGGCGCGCTCGGCGAGCTCGAACGCTCGTCGGAGAAGCTCCTTGTCGACGTCCGGGTTGTAGGCCTCGACCTCGGCGATCAGCTCCTCGACCAGGTCTTCGCGATGCCGTTTGGCGTCGAGGACACTCATGAGTTCAGTGTACTGAGCGGGTTTCCGGGCCCAGCTCTGCGGGAAGGAAGAGGGAGCATGGCCGCGAAATCGGACCGCCCATGAGCAGCATTCGCCGCTGGTGGCGCCACCGCAACGCACGCCGTCTCGCACTCGTCATGCGCGACGCGTTGGTGCCAACACGCCCCGGCCTGGGCTGACCGACTACGCGGCGCGAGGCAGCGCGGGGTCGAGGAGAAGGGCTCGAAACGACTCGGACTCGAGGAGCTGGCGCCGGCGCGAGCCCTCCTCGTGGAGCGCGAGCTCTCCGAAGATGCGGCGCGCCTCCGGTGTCCATGCGCTCTCGCCGCTTCTCCACAGCTCGGCGAGACCTGCACGCAGCTCTTCGTAGCCGTCCGGCGTGTCGAAGACCCGGCGCACCACGAGCTGGGGCGCGACCGTGCCGTTCCAGTGGTTCTCCTTGAGCCTGAAGGCGACGTCGAAGCGGCCGGCGGCGCGGAGCCGGTCGATCTGCGTGCCCTGTCCGAACGCGATCGCGGTTCCGGCGTCGCGGCCGTGCTGGCGCACGCGGAACCGCAGGTGCTTCCCGTCGCCGACGGTCGCCGGCGCGACCGCCTCTGTTGCAGGGACGAGCAGTGTGGGCTCCGGGTTGCCGAGACCGAACGGCGCGAGACGCGCGAGCTCCTCCGCCAGGCCGAGCGTCAGGTCCTGCGCCGAGGCCACGGCGTCCACGCGCACCACCTCGAACAGCTCGTCGGCGTCCAGGTGAGCGTCGGCGTGTGCGGCGAAGTCGTCCGCAAACGCCTCGATCCTCGACTCTTCGATCGAAAGACCTGCCGCGGCCCGGTGGCCACCGAATCGCTCGAGGTTCGCCGAGCACGCCGAGAGCGCGCCGTGGAGATCGAACGACGCGATCGATCGTCCGGACCCCTTCCACGAGTCCTGCGAACGCGTGATCAGCACGACCGGTCGGTGGAAGCGCTCGACCAGTCGCGACGCCACGATCCCGATCACGCCTTCGTGCCAGTCCTCGTTCCAGAGCACGTAGCCACGGCGGCGGCGGCGCGGCTCGGGCAGCGCGTCGACAGCTGCGATCGCCTCGCGCACGATCCGATCCTCCACGGCTTGTCGGTCGCGATTCAGCTCCTCCAGGGTCTCCGCGTTGCGGCGCGCCTCGTCGGCGTCGTCCGTGAGCACGAGCTCGAGCGCGACGTCCGGCCGGCCGAGCCGCCCGGCGGCGTTGATGCGCGGAGCGAGCCGGAAGCCGACCGCGCCGGAGTCGACGGCTGCGGGATCGACGCCGGCGCGTGCGCATGAGCGCCTGCAACCCGGGTCGCCGGGTCGCTGCGAGCGCGAGGAGCCCAGCCGCGGCGAGCGCACGATTCTCGTCGACGAGCGGGACGACATCGGCGATCGTGGCCAGCGCGACGAGGTCGAGGTTGCGCCGCACTGCCGGGTGGTCGGCTCCGAGCAGCGCCTCTCCGAGCTTGTACACGACCCCGGTTCCGCAGAGCTCGGGAAACGGATAGCTCGACGGCCGCGTCGCGACGATCGGGCAGTCGGGCAGCGTCTCTCCCGGCCGATGGTGGTCGGTGACGATGACCTCGAGCCCGCGTCGTCGTGCTTCGGCGACCTCGTCGACCGCCGTGATCCCGCAATCGACGGTGAGCAGAAGGCCGACGCCGTCGTCCGCGAGGCGGCCGAGGGTCTCGCGAGAGACCCCATATCCCTCCTCGAAGCGGCTCGGCAGGTGCCAGTCGACGTCGGCGCCGAGCTCTCGCAGGAAGAGGACGGCGAGCGCCGTGGCACAGATCCCGTCGACGTCGTAGTCGCCGTGCACGCAGATGCGCGTCCCGCTCGCAGTGGCGGAGCGGATGCGGTCGACCGCAACCTCCATGTCTCCGAGAAGAAGCGGGTCGTGCCCCGGAAGTGCCGCGTCGAGGAACCGCGCTGCCGCCTCCGGTGTGTCGTAGCCACGCCGTACGAGGACGGACGCCGTGATGTCGTTGACGCCGAGGTCACGCGCGAGCGAGCATGCTGCGCGGGTATCGACAGGTTCGATCGTCCACGAGCTCGTCACGCACGGTGACGGTACGGACGGGATCGGACGCCGTCAGACGCCCGGGGTTACGACTCGCGTCGTCTGCGCAACGAGTCAGTGACGACTTTCACCCAGAGCAGGACGATCCCGATCGTGGCCCCCACGACCACGACCGCGATCGGCGTGACGAATGCCATCTGCTCGAGCGAATACTTCGTGACGACGGCGCCGACCAGCCAGATCGCAAGCACGACGACGGCCATCACACCCCACAGACGGCGGTCTCTCATGTCCAGAAGCCTAGATACCCTGACTCTCGTGCTCGCAGCCAACTACCGCTCGGGAGACGACTTCGTCGTCGAGTTCCTCGGGCACCGGTTCGAGTTCTCTGCGATGGACTTCGAGGAGCGTGTGATCGCTGCTGCGGTGCGGCTCGAGCTGATTGCGTCCAACGACGTCGACGATCAGGAGGCGGGCGACCTGGTCGAGCTGGTGGCCGACGGCCGCATCGTCGATCCGAGGAGTGGCCTGGGGCTCTATGTCGTCCGGCACTGGGAGCGCGTCTCGCTCCAGAACGGTGAGTCGCTCGTCTACTGGCTGCGGAAGCTCGTCTTCCGCGGCGCGTGGCTCGACCACCGCGTCAAGGAGGGCCTCCTCGACGTGTCGTGGATCGACGACACCGGAGACTTCGGCTACGCGGAGCCGCAGGGCGGCCGGACGCTCCTCGAGCTTGCGCCCGTTCCCTCCTGGAACGAGCTGCAGTACCGAGGGTAGGGCGATGCTCGAGCCAGACCCTACGACGCGCGCCGTGCCGACCGGCTCGAGGGGTCCGAGCACGGAGCTGAGTCCGCACGCGCTGCAGATCCTCATGACCGAGCACTGGAGCCTGCTCGCCTCACGGAGTCTCGTCTACACGGAGTCCATGAGCCGGACGTCGATCTTCGTCGCCGCACTGACGGGGTCGGTTGTCGCGCTCGCACTGGTCGGGCAAGCCACCGAATTCGGGACCGGCTTCGTCGTGTTCGCCCTGGTCCTGCTCCGGTCGTGTACTTCCTCGGCCTCGTCACCGTCGCGCGACTCGGGCAGGTCAACTGGGAAGACGCGCGCTGGGTGCAAGGGATGAACCGGATCCGGCATGCATACCTCGAGCTCGCGCCCGAGCTCGAGCCTACTTCGTGACGAGCCGGTACGACGATGATCTCGGCATTCTCCAATCGTCCATCGCCAGGAGCCAGTGGCCTCCACGGACCCGGCGCTCGTCGCCGCACGCGACGACAGAGCCCGGCAACCGCTAGTCGGACGAGACGAAGCCGAACGTCCGCTCGGGATCCGGCGCCGAGATCTCGATCGAGCGCACGGCGCCGATCGGAACGATGAGCTTCCGGGGCTCGTCACCGTCATCGCGATGTGCGATGAACGAGAAGAATCCGAAGCCCGGTTCGGCGCTCGTCGTCGCGAGCGTGTGGCGAGACCCGTCCACGAGCTCGATGCACACCTCGGCCTGCTCGAGCCCGTGCTCGTTGCTGAACGCGGAGATCATGCGCGTGAGCCGCTGGATGAACTCGTCGAGCGGCCCTGCGGCGCCCGGCGTCCAGACATGCGTCGACATGGCTAAAAGAGCCCGCCCGCGGTCGGCCCAGAGCCGATGTGCTCGCGACCGAGCTCGGTGATGACCCGGCCCCTGGGCGTTCGCTGGATGAAACCGAGTTGCAGGAGATACGGCTCGTAGACGTCCTCGATGGTGTCCGTCTCTTCGCCGAGCGAGACCGCGAGCGTCGACAGGCCCACAGGCCCGCCGCCGAACTTGTGCGCGATCGACGACAGCAACTCGCGATCGACACGCTCGAGCCCCGCCCCGTCCACCTCGAGCAGGTCGAGCGCCTCTTGCGCGATCTCGATCGTCACCGCGCCCGCGTGGCGAACCTCGGCGACGTCGCGAATACGTCGGAGGATGCGGTTGGCGACGCGCGGCGTCCCGCGCGCACGACGGGCGACCTCGTCGGCTGCCTCGTCGGCGATCTCGACGCCGAGGATCCCCGCAGAGCGCCGGACGATCGTCGCGAGCTCGTGCTGCTCGTAGTAGCCGAGCCGGAACGTCATGCCGAAGCGGTCGCGGAGCGGCGTCGTGAGCAGTCCCGTGCGCGTCGTCGCGCCGACGAGCGTGAACGGCGGAAGGTCGAGCGTCAGCGTCCGCGCGCCCGCACCCTGGCCGACGATGATGTCGAGCCGGAAGTCCTCGAGCGCCGGATAGAGGATCTCCTCGATCGCGCGGTTCACCCGATGGATCTCGTCGACGAAGAGGACGTCCTTCTCGTCGAGGCTCGTGAGGATCGCCGCCATGTCGCCCTTGCGCTCGAGCGCCGGCCCCGCGACCGTGCGGATGCCGACATCGAGCTCCTCGCGGATGATCGTTGCCAGCGTCGTCTTCCCGAGCCCGGGTGGCCCGACGAGGAGGACGTGGTCGAGCGCCTCGCCGCGAGCCTTGGCCGCCTGCAGCGCGATGTCGAGCTGCTCCTTCGTGCGCTCCTGACCGACGAAGTCGTCGAGTCGGCGCGGCCTCAGCGACTGCTCGACCTCCTCGTCGCCGTCGCGCAGCACCGGCGCGAGGAACTGGCTGCTCACGCCGCGCTCCTGAGGGCCTCGCGGACGCGCTCCTCTGCCGGAAGATCGGGATCGACGCCGGCGAGCGCCTGCTCCGCCTCGACGAGCGAGTAGCCCAGCTCGACGAGCGCATCGCGCGCGACGAGCTCACGAGGCGCCTCCCCGGCGGAAGCCGGAGCCGCTGCGACGACCGAGCCTTCCAGCTCCAGGACGATTCGTTCGGCCGTCTTCTTGCCGATTCCGGGGATCGCCTGGAACCGCGCCGAGTCGTCGAGAGCGATCGCCCGCTGGAGCTCGTCGGCGGACGCGCTCGAAACGACGGCGAGCGCGACCTTCGGCCCGATGCCGCTCACGCCGAGCAGCTGCACGAAGAGCGAGCGCTCCGCTGCGTCGGCGAAGCCGTAGAGCTGCAGCGCGTCCTCGCGGACGTGCAGGTACGTCTCGACCGTCACCTCGGCAGCGCCGTCGGCGCGCCGCAGGACGCTCGGCGTCGCATTCACGAGGTAGCCCACGCCGCCGACGTCGAGCACGAGCCCGTCGACGGTTCGCCCGGCAGGTGTGCCGCGGAGCCGGGAGATCACCGGATCGTTCCCTGGAGCGGCGACCCGAGCGCATGGCAAATCGCCACGGCGAACGCGTCCGCCTCGTGCGACGAACCCGGCTCGGCGTCCAGCCCGAGGATGACCTTCACCATGCGCTGCACCTGTCCCTTCTCTGCCCGACCGTACCCGCACACTGTCGCCTTCACACGCGCCGGCGCGTGCTCAGCGCACTCGACTCCGGCTGCGGCGGCCGCGACGAGCACGGCGCCGCGTGCCTGACCGACGGAGAGTGCGATGCGGGCGTCGGCACCCACGTAGGACTCCTCGATTGCGACGGCGTCGGGCTCGTGCTCCGCAATGAGCTCCCGTACTCCCTCGAAGATCGTCAGCAGCCGCACGTCGAGCCGCTCCCGCGCGGACGTCCGCCAGCACCCCGACGCCCCTGCCCGGAGGCGCCCGTCGCTTCCGTGGACGATCCCGTACCCGCACGCTGCCGTCCCTGGGTCGATGCCGAGTACCTTCACGAAGAGAAGTTACGCGGGCCCTCGGATGTTCCTCCGCATGGCACGTCGGTCGCAGCGACCACGGCTGCGAAGCAGCCGTGCTTCAGGGATCGTCGCGATCGTCGATTCGCGCTAGCGAATCGACGATCTGCGGAAAGGGCGCTAGCTGCAGTTCTCGGTCGTCCAGGCGTTGAGGCGCTCGGATGCTGCACTGACGTCCGCCGTTCCAACGGACTCGAGCGCTGCGGCGAGCTCCTGAGCCTGTTCTGCAGTCGGGATCTCTCCGGGCTCGATCCCGGCGTCCTGGATCACTTCGGCGTACTGGCCGTAGGCGGCGGCGAGCGTCTCGACATCGGCGCGAATATCCTCCGGGACGTCATCGGCGAGCGCGGCAAATGCCTCGGTCTGCTCCGCAAGGTCGTCGGAGCCCGCCCCACCAGAGGACAACGCAGAGCCGACGGCGACGAAGGCCGCGACGAGGCTTCTGCAGTCCTCGTCGGCGAAGTTGAAGTCGGCGTCCGTGTCGGTCGACCCGTCGTCGGTGGTCGTATCGTCGGTCGTCGTCTCCGTCGTGGTGGTCTCCTCGACGGCCGTATCGTCGGAGGCGGCAGAGTCGTCGTCGCTTCCACCACACCCTGCGGCAACGAGCGCGAGAGCGAGCACGAGGATCGAGAGCCAGCGCATCGCGCGAGACCCTAACAGCGATCTAGGACAGATGCTGCGCGAAGAACCCGACGATCGTGTCGTAGCAGCAGACGCGATTCGTGAGCTTCAGGACATCGTGCCCCTCGTCGTCGAACACGAGGTAGTCGACGTCGCGCCCGAGCCCCCGGAGCCGCTCGACGACGTCGCGCGACTCGCGCTCGACGACGCGCGGGTCGTTCTGGCCCTGGATGACGAGGAGCGGGCACGAGATGCTCTCGATGTGGGTCTTCGGGGAACGATCGGTGATGAAGTCGCGGTCGCCCTCGGGATCACCGACCGAGAGCGCGAAGTACGGCTTCCACGTCTCGGGCAGACGATCCATGAACGTGAACAAGTCGTACGGGCCGAACATGTCGACTGCTCCGCGCCACAGCTCGGGGTGTCGCGCGGCGAGGGTCAACGTCATGTAGCCGCCGTACGAGCGCCCCACGACACCGGCCCGCGACGTGTCCACCCGTTCGTCGTGCGGAAGCACCTCGGTCATGGCGTGGACGTGGTCGAGGCGGTCGAGCCCACCCCAATCGCGGTCGACACGCTTCGCGTAGTCGAGCCCGTAGCCGGTCGACCCGCGCGCGTTCGGCACGAACACGGCGAATCCCTCGAGCGTGAGGATCTGGATGAGCGGCATCGAGAACCACGCGAAGTTCGGGCGTTCCTGGCTCTGGGGCCCGCCGTGGACGTAGTAGACGAGCGGCCGCGCACCCTCGTAGCCGAGCTCGGACGACGGGAGGTAGAGCCGAGCCGACACGCGCAGTCCGTCATGCGACTCGAACGAGGCGTCCTCGCCGACCGAGAGCAACTCCGGTGCGAGTCCGAGCGCGCGCTCCCGCGTCAGCGACGCGGGCGGCGTGCCGTCGGCCGGCAGCACGTGGAGCTGCGTCGGGCTCGTCGCCGTGCAGAACGCCGCGACGAAGCGACCGCTCCCAGCGTCGTAGTGGAGGCCGTGCAGGACTCCGCCCGCTAGCGCGCCCTCGCCGACGAGGACACGCTCCACCGTGAACGACCGCGATGCCTCGTCGAACATCCCCGCGTACACCCACGAGCAGCCGTCGATGTTGTAGGTCAGCGCGTAGCGATCACCTTCGAGATGGTCGAGCCGTTCGAGCTCGCCGACGCCCTGGTGCACGAGACCGTCGATGGCAACGGGATCGACGTCGCCTGGTCGCGAGAGATCGAGATACGCGAGAGAGCTCCTGTCGTCGTGCAGCGTGCTCGCGAGCAGGACGCCAGCCCCGCTCGCCGTCCCGTACGCGCCGCGGAATCCGGCAAGCGGCTGCTGCGCCTCGGGATCGCGCTCGTCGATCGGGACTCCGTAGAGCATTCTTCGCGCGCCGGCGTCGTCGATCTCGTAGAGGACCGTGTCCCCCATCGTGTAGCCGTCCACGAGGACGACGCGTGAGTGGTCGGGAGTCCACGCGGCGACCATCGCGCCGTACGAGCTCTGCCAGAGCTCCTCCGCGGCTCGCGTGGGCAGGTGGACGCGAACCGCGGTGATCGCAGCCTCCTCACGCGACTCGACCGCGAAGTACGCAATCTCGGCGTCGTCGTCGACGTGGACGAGGTGCGATCGACCTCCAGAGAAGGACTCGTCCGCCAGCGGCTCGGGGAACCCGCCGTCGAGAGGGATCACGTGCGGGACGTAGTTCTCGTCTCCGTCCGCGTCGATCATCACGAGGATCTGCCGGAGCGCGGGCAGCACGTGGAAGAGCTCACCGCCGACGAGCTCGGGGTTCTGGAGCGCCAGCTGCGGCGGAAGCAGGGGTTCCGGCACGCCCCCGGACGCATCCATCGCGTACAGGCTCAAGTGCCCCGAGAGATTCGAGACGAACGTGATCCGGTCGTCGGCGAGCTGCGGCTCGACGAAAAGGCGCGCAGACAGAAGCGACTCGATGCGGTCCGCTCGCCTGCCCGTAGTGTCCGCCGCCACGATCGCCACAGGTTCAGCCTAGGAGGCTACAGCTTCGAGAACCGCTTCGGGGATGTCGAAGTTCGCGTAGACGTCCTGGACGTCCTCCGTCTCTTCGAGACCTTCGACAAGGTTCATGATGCGGCGCGCCGTCGACTCGTCCGAGACGGCGACTGTCGTCTTCGGCACCATCGCGAGGTCGACCGACTCGACCGCGAAACCAGCTTCGTCGAGTGCCTGGCGCACCGGAGTCACCGCTTCGGGCGCGCTCGTCACGACGAAGCTCGAACCGTCGAGCTCCACGTCGTCCGCGCCGGCTTCGGCGGCCGTCAGCACGAGCGTGTCCTCGTCGGCGCCGTCCGCAGACACGAGCACGACGCCACGGCGCTCGAACTGCCAGGCGACTGCACCCGTGGTGCCGAGGTTGCCTCCGTGCTTCGTGAACGCGTGCCGCACCTCCGAGGCCGTGCGGTTGCGGTTGTCGGTGACCGCCTCGACGAGAACGGCGACGCCCTCCGGTCCGTACCCCTCGTAGACGACGGTCTCGTAGCTCGACGCGTCCGCATCGGCGCCCGATCCCTTCGCGATCGCCCGCTCGATGTTGTCCTTCGGCATCGAGTACGAGCGCGCCTTCTCGATCGCGTTCTGGAGCGCAAGGTTCCCGTCCGGATCAGGGCCGCCCTCCTTCGCCGCGACGATGATCGCGCGCGAGAGCTTCGAGAAGAGCTGACCGCGCTTCGCGTCGGCGGCGCCCTTGCGGTGCTTGATGCTCGACCACTTGCTATGCCCGGACACGACTCGCCTCCTCGACCATCTGCAGGAACAGCTCGTGCACCCGCAGGTCGTCCGTCAGCTCGGGATGGAACGACGCGAGCAGGAGGCGGCCGTCGCGCACCAGCACGGGCTCGCCGTCGAGCTCGCCCAGCACGTCGACGTCGACACCCACGTCGCGAATCCGTGGCGCCCGGATGAAGACGCCGCGAAGCGGGATCTCGTCGCCGGCGAGTTGCACGTCTGCCTCGAAGCTCTTCACCTGCCGGCCGAACGCGTTCCGATCGACGACGAGGTCCGCGAGGCCGAGGTGCTCGCGATCGACGACGATCATCCCGGCGCACGTCCCGAGGATCGCTCCGCCGTACGCGCGAATCGCCGAGTCCAGCCCGTAGAGCTCGGCGAGCCGCATGATCGTCGTCGACTCGCCACCGGGAATGACGAGGCCGTCGAGACCGTCGAGCTCTTCGGGCAGGCGCACCTCGACGACATCGGCGCCGAGCTTGCGAAGCGCGGCTTCGTGCTCTCTGAACGCACCCTGGAGGGCGAGGACGCCGATCCGGGGCGACCTCTCCACCGCGAGTGCTACCAACCGCGGACTTCGAGCCGCTCGTCGTCGGCGAGCGAGCTCGAGGAGATGCCGACCATCGGCTCTCCGAGACCGGCCGATACGTCCGCCAGCACCTTGGGATCGTCGAAGTGCGTCGTCGCCTCGACGATCGCCTTCGCGCGTGTCTCGGGATCGCCTGACTTGAAGATGCCGGAGCCGACGAACACGCCGTCGGCGCCGAGCTGCATGCAGAGGGACGCGTCGGCGGGCGTCGCGATGCCTCCCGCGGTGAACGTCACGACCGGAAGCCGTCCGTTCTCCGCGACCCAGCGGATCAGCTCGTACGGCGCGCGGTGCTCCTTCGCTGCCGCGTGGAGCTCATCCTCGCGCAGCGCCTGCAGCGCACGGATCGCGCCGAACACCGCACGCATGTGCGTCACGGCGTTGACGATGTCTCCGGTTCCCGCCTCGCCCTTCGTCCGGATCATGGCCGCGCCCTCGGAGACGCGGCGGAGCGCCTCGCCGAGGTTCGTCGCGCCGCAGACGAACGGGATCGTGAACGCCCACTTGTCGACGTGGTGCTGAACGTCGGCCGGGGTCAAGACCTCGGACTCGTCGATGTAGTCGACCTCGAGCGCCTCGAGGATCTGCGCTTCCGCGAAGTGCCCGATCCGGCACTTCGCCATCACCGGGATCGAGACCGCCTCCTGAATCTCCTTGATCTTCTCGGGATCGCTCATCCGCGCGACGCCACCGTCGCGGCGGATGTCCGCGGGAACGCGCTCGAGCGCCATCACGGCACAGGCACCTGCGTCCTCCGCGATACGCGCCTGCTCGGCGTCGACGACGTCCATGATGACGCCGCCCTTCAGCATCTCGGCAAGACCCGTCTTGACTCTCAGCGTCCCGTACTCGGCCATGCGTCGGAGTCTAGCCACGTCGAGGTTTCCAGACCCCTGTGGATAGCCGCGACGGAGTTCGTCCAATTTGCGGATTTCGCGGTGTGGAAATCGCCTGGAAAACGTCGTGTCCGTCCGCACGATGTGGAATAGGTACCCGGTACCGGCGCGACTCCTCTCCCCGCAGGCGGATTCGCCTGACCCCGAAGTTGCGCCGTACGACGTAAGGGCCCCGCCCACCCGGGTCCCCTGCGCAGATCAAGAGCCCGCTAGTAGCGGGCTCTTGATCGCGGAAATCCCTGAAGCGCGGCTGCTTCGCAGCCGCGGTCGTATCGGCTGACCGACCTGGCCTCGTCGGTCGTCTAGCTCTAGCTCCTGCTCTCGGTCAGGACCTCGGACTCGGGCTGGTCGACGATCCGGATGTACGGCTTGGGCGACTCCCAGCCGTCCGGCCAGATCTCCTTCGCCTCGTCGTTCGAGACGGAGCCGGCGATGATGACCTTGTCGCCCTGCTGCCAGTTCACCGGCGTGGCCACGCGATGCTTCGCCGTCAGCTGCAGCGAGTCGATCACCCGCAGCACCTCGTCGAAGTTGCGGCCCGTCGTCATCGGGTAGACGAGGACGAGCTTCACCTTCTTGTCGGGGCCGATGACGAAGACGTTGCGCACGGTCTGGTTGTCGGCCGCCGTGCGATCCGCGGCCTCGCCGCCGACCTCGGCGGGAAGCATCCCGTACAGCCTTCGAGACCTCGAAGTCGGCGTCGCCGATGATCGGGTAGTTGGGTGCCGTTCCCTGTGTCTCCTCGATGTCGCGCGCCCAGCCTTCGTGGTCACCCGTCGAGTCGACCGAGATGCCGATGATCTTGACGTTGCGGCGGTCGAACTCGGGCTTGATCCGCGCCATGTAGCCGAGCTCGGTCGTGCAGACCGGCGTGAAGTCCTTGGGATGCGAGAAGAGCACGGCCCACGAGTCGCCGATCCATTCGTGGAACGAGATCTCCCCTTCGGTCGTCTGCGCCGTGAAGTCCGGCGCCTGGTCGTTGATCGTCAGCGTCATGTGCTGCCTCCTTCTGGGCCGAAGCCCTCTCTTCCGGGCGCGCGAGACGTCTCTCGCGCTCGAATTCACCCTGTCCTACGAGACGGCTGAACGCGCGTCCGCCTTCCATTGTTCCACGGAGCCCCTCGCCCGATGTGCCTCACGTCCGAGATCGACCCCGAGACGAAAACGAGGAAGTCACCGAGAAGGTGAAGTTTGGAGAAGGTGAAGACGGCTAGCGACTGTTCGTCGGTCTCGTCTGACCTAGTAGTGCTGGCGGCTCTCGGCTCGAAAGCCTGCCCGGGTGCGAGAGTCGCCAGCCGAATCCTCATCCGGTGTGAGGAAGCCTGCGGACGGGCACTCTGTGCGGATGGACTCCGAGTACGAGGTCACCGACGAGAAGGCGGGCACATCGCTCGCGATTCCTCGGTCCGTGCAGCGAGCGGCGGGCGACGTCGTTCACCAGGCCTTCGAACGCCTCCTCTCCTCCGACGTGCACGTGACGTCCGCCGCTCAGGGGAAGCGCCTCTTGGCGGAGGACGACGACACGGAGCAGATGACGGATTCGATCCAGCGATTCGTCGGGATCGCGACGCCAGTCGTGAGGATCGCGCTGCGCGGCGCACGATTCACACGCATCCCGTGGGTGCTCGTGGCGTCGTCGAGCGTGTCGATCGGCGTCACCGTGCGGACCGGTGTTCGGGAGCTCCGGGTGCTCGCCGCGTTGCTGGCTCATCGTTTCGAAGAGGAGACCGGCGCGCAGCCGGATTCAGCGCTCCTGCAGAAGCTGACGCTCGAGCTCTATCTCCGACCGCGCCGCACGCCGGACGTTTCCGATGTCAGCCTGCCGCTCGCGCGGCTCGCCCGGCGCTGGATCGTCAGCGGCGCGCTGGGTCGGAACACGCGCGGGAAGACGGACAAGGCGCTCGACGCCGCCGAGCGTCTCGACATCGCTGCGTTCGCGTCGCGATCAGCGGTGGCATCGGGCCGCAGCTGATTGCAGCCATTCGGATTCCGCTTCCCCGTGACCTTGAACTCGAACAGCTGGCTTGCGGCGGCGAAGCCGACGCCTTCAGGGACTCTCGCGATGGTGGGATCCGCGCTAGCGGATCCCACCATCTGCGGACAAGATGGGCCCGCCTGGACTCGAACCAGGGACCAACCGATTATGAGTCGGCTGCTCTAACCAGCTGAGCTACGGGCCCGCGTCGGTGAGCGTAACGGACGGTTCCGGCGAGCCGACCGCGCGCGCGGCTGACAGAATGTCCGAGTCGTGAAGTCGTTCCAGCTCGAGCACCAGCTGCGCACCGCCGGCGGCCTGACCGTCACCGACATCACCGAGGACGTGCAGGAGGCCGTGCGGCAGAGCGAGATCGCCGACGGCATCTGCTCCGTCTACTCGCCGCACACGACCTGCTCGGTGCGCGTGAACGAGTGGGAGCGCGGCTTCCTCGAGGACTTCGCGGTTCTCCTCAAGCGCCTCGTCCCGACCGAGCACTACTACGCCCACGACGACTGGGATCGCCGCACCGAGAACGTCTGCGAGGAGGACATGGAGGTCGGCAACGGCCACTCGCACTGCATGTCGATGCTGCTCGGGCCAGCCGGCGAGTCGATCCCGGTGCGCGACGGCGAGCTCTGCCTCGGCCAGTGGCAGCGGGTGCTCTTCCTCGAGCTCGACCGCGAGCGCGACCGGCGCTGGCTCGTCCAGGTCGTCGGCGTCTAGCTACTCTCGGGCGTGACGTAGGCGGCCGTGAGGCCGCCGTCCACGACGAACGCGGCGCCGTTGACGAACGAGGACTCGTCGCTCGCGAGGAAGAGCGCCGCGTTCACGATCTCGCGCGGCTTCCCGAGTCGGCCCGTCGGCCAGTGCACCTGGCGGCGCGCGAAGGCGGCGGGATCGTCGCCGAAGATCGCGAGGAGGAGCGGCGTCTCGACCGGGCCCGGGCACAGCGCGTTGACGCGCACGCCCTGGCGCGCGAACTGCACGCCGAGCTCCTTCGACATCGCGAGGACGGCGCCCTTCGACGCGGTGTACGAGATCTGCGACGTCGCGGCGCCGAGGATCGCGACGAACGACGCGACGTTGATCACCGAGCCTCCGCCCCGCTCGAGCAGGTACGGGATCCCGTGCTTGCAGCAGAGGAAGACGCCCTTCGTGTTCACGTCCTGCACCCGCTGCCACGCCTCGACGCTCGTGTCGAGGACGGACGCGTCGTCGCCGGGCGAGATGCCCGCGTTGTTGTAGAGGACGTCGATGCCGCCGAAGCGCTCCGCGGTGGCCGCGCACATCGCGCGGACGCCGTCCTCGTCGGCCACGTTCACCTCGAAGCGCAAAGGCGTCGCCGTGACAGAGCGAGACCGTCTCCTCCGCGAGCCCGAGGTCGAGGTCGGCGACGCAGACCTTCGCTCCCTCGGCGGTGAACACGATCGCGGCCTCGCGACCCATGCCGCCGCCGGCGCCCGTGATGACGCAGACCTTCCCGTCGAGTCGCCCCATGGCTCAGACCTCCGTCGAGATGAACACGCTCTTGATCTCCGAGTAGCCGTCGAGCGCGTGCATCCCGAGCTCGCGGCCGAACCCCGACTGCTTGAAGCCGCCGAACGGCGTCTGCACGCGGACGGACGTGTTCGCGTTCACCGACAGGACGCCCGCCTCGGTCGCGCGCACGACGCGCAGCGCGCGGGCACCGTCACGCGTCCAGATCGAGCCCGAGAGCCCGTACGGCGTGTCGTTCGAGATGCGGATCGCGTCGGCCTCGTCCTCGAACGGGATGACGGCGGCGACCGGGCCGAAGACCTCCTCCCGCGCGATGCGATCGTCGTTCGACGCCTCGACGAGCGTGCACGGGTACCAGTAGCCCGGGCCGTCGGGGATCTCGCCGCGAAACGCGGGCTCGCTGTCGACGAACGACGCAACGGTCTCGCGATGCGCAGCCGAGACGAGCGGTCCCATCTCGGTCGACTCGTCGGACGGGTCGCCGACCTTGACGCCGCGCGTCGCGTCGACGAGCAGGTCGAGGAAGCGGTCGTAGACCGACCGCTGCACGAGGATGCGCGAGCGCGCGCAGCAGTCCTGGCCGGCGTTGTCGAAGACGGAGTACGGAGCCGCCGCTGCTGCCTTCTCGAGGTCGGCGTCCTCGAAGATCACGTTGGCCGACTTGCCGCCGAGCTCGAGCGTCACGCGCTTGATCGTGCCGGCCGCACCCTGCATGACGAGCCGCCCGACCTCGGTCGAGCCGGTGAACGCGATCTTCGCGACGTCCGGATGCTCGATCAGGCGCTGCCCGACGACGGAGCCCTTGCCGACGAGGACGTTCACGACGCCCTCGGGGATCCCGGCCTCGAGACACAGCTCACCGAGCCGGAGCGCCGAGAGCGGCGTGAGCTCCGCGGGCTTGAGGACGACCGTGTTGCCGCACGCCAGCGCCGGGCCGAGCTTCCAGCTCGCGATGTTGGCGGGGAAGTTCCACGGCACGATGAGGCCGACGACGCCGAGCGGCTCGCGGAACGTCGCCGCGACACCGCCCGCGACGGGAATCGTCTCGCCTCCGTGCTTGTCGACCGCGCCCGCGTAGAAGTGGAAGACCTGCGCGACCATCCCGATCTCGCCGCGCGCGCCCGCGATCGGCTTGCCGACGTTCTCCGACTCGATGCGCGCGAGGTCCTCGCCGTTCTCCTCGACGAGCGTCGCGAGCCTGCGCAGGAGCCGTGCCCGGTCGGCCGGCGCGACGGCGCTCCAGGCGGGATACGCCGCCTTCGCCCGCGCGACGGCAGCGTCCGTCTCCTCGACGCCCGCCTGCTCGAGCTCCGCGATCGGCTCCTCGGTCGCCGGGTTGAGGACCGTCAGCGCCATCGAGCGCGGACGATCGTCAAAGGCACGCGTCGACGCGTTCTAGGCCGCGGCTCTGCCGCATGCGCCAGATGCCGTACACGACCCAGGCGAAGACGGGCACGACGAGCAGCGCGAGGATCCAGAGCGCCTTCCCGGCACCCGAGAGCGCGGTCGGCGGCTGCCGGAGCACATCCACGATGAAGGCGATGGACAGCGCGAGGTAGATGAAGAAGAACGCGAAGTACACGAGGAGCCTCCTGAATCGACGTGAGCGGAGCGCGAGCCTACTCCGTTCGGCTGGAGCGGAACTCGCGTGCCTGCTCGACGAGCGCCTCGAAGAGCGCAGCGTCCTCCCCGGCCTCGGGATGCCACTGCACGCCCACGGCGAACCGGAGCGACGGGTCCTCGACAGCCTCGAGCGTCCCGTCCTCGGCCCACGCGGTCTCGACGAGCCCGTCGCCGACCCGTCCGAGGCCCTGATGGTGATGCGACGTCACGTCGGACCCCGCCCCCACGATCGAGCCGAGCTTCGAGCCGTCCTTGACCTCGACGGGATGCACGGCGAACTCGCCCGGCACCTGCTTGTGGACGTCGTTCCCGACCGACTCGGGAAGGTGCTGGACGAGGTCGCCGCCACGGGCGACGTTCAGGAGCTGGAAGCCGCGGCAGATCGCGAGCGTCGGCATGTCGCGCTCCAGCGCAGCTTTCAGGAGCGCCAGCTCGCCCGCGTCACGCCGCGTTTGCGGGGTGTCGGTCTCCGGGTGGGCATCCGCCCCGTAGCGCGCAGGATCGACGTCGGCGCCACCCGAGAACACGATCCCGTCGAGCGTGTCGAGCGTCTGCTCGACGTCCTCCTCGGCCGGCGGAATGACGAGCGCGCGACCACCGGCGCGCTCGATCGCGTCGACGTACGCGAGCGGGACGAGCGCGGCGGGCAGGTGCCAGACGCCCCAGTGGGCGTCCTGCGCGTACGAGGTGATCCCGATGACCGGCCTCATGCTGCTTCCGTCTCCACGATCCAGAGTGTGCCGTCTGCGCACCGGAGCGCGGGTCCGTCGGCCTCGTGCGGCTCACGCGGAGCACGCGGACGGTTTCACCGTCGAGCGTCAGTGAGGGCGCCACGGTCGCCGGGGACTCCCGAGTGGAAGCGCCACGCCCGAACCTGCCGCTCGACCTCGTCAGCCGCTTGCGACGTGTCGATCCACGCGTACTCGGGCTCGAACAGGCCGAAGTAGCTGGCCTCGCCTTCATCCTGCGGGTCGCCAGGGTCACCGGCAGCGACCCGCTCGAGAACCGCCGGCAGGAGGCTCCCGACTGCCGTGGCCATCTTGGGCGTCAGCTCGTCCCACCCGTGCTCGTCGCCGAGCGGCACGCTCACTTGTCCCAGGATGTTCCCCGTGTCGAGCTCCGCGTCCATGTAGTGGAACGTGAACCCGATCTCGCTCTCTCCGTGCCGGATCGCCCACGAGACGGGGCTCGGGCCGCGATAGCGGGGAAGCAGCGACGGATGGCCGTTGACGATGCCGTGGCGTGGAACCGCGAGGGCGTCGGGCGGGATCTTCCACGGAAACCCGAGGCAGAGCGCGAGATCGGGGTCGAAGTGCCGAAGCAGCGGCGCGATCCGGTCACGCGAGCCGGGCATGACGACGTCGGCCTCGGACGGCGCTGCTCGGACGAGCTCGCCGAGCTCCGTGTAGCGCTCCGGGTCGTGCCGCACACACAGCAGCGCCACCGGATCGTGTCCCTCCGCGCGCAGCATCGCCGAGAGACCTTCGACTGCAGGCGCCACCTCGGAGATGAGGACGACTCTCACCCGCGCTCGAAGAGCCGGATGCGCTCCCAGTCGGTGACGACCTTGTCGAACAGGGCCTGCTCCGTGCGCGCGTAGTTCAGGTAGTGGTCGACGACCTGGTCACCGAACGCCGCTCGAGCCAGTGACCCGGCCTCGAGCGCCGCGATCCCCTCCCGCAGGCTCGACGGAAACCGCTCGGCATCGGATTCGTACGCGTTTCCCTCGAGCCCGGGCGGGAGCTCGAGCTCGTTCTCGATCCCGTGCAGCCCCGCGGCGATCATCGCCGCGAACGCGAGGTACGGGTTCACGTCGCCGCCCGGGATGCGCGTCTCGACACGCTTCGCGGCTCCGTGCCCGACGAGCCGGAACCCGCACGTGCGGTTGTCCTGGCCCCACGCGAGCGTCGTCGGCGCCCAGCTCCCCGCCGCGTAGCGCTTGTACGAGTTGATCGTCGGCGCGAGGAAGATCGCGAGCTCCTTGAAGCAGGCGATCATGCCGGCGAGGAAGCGGTCGAAGAGCACCTGGTCGTCGCGAAAGGCCGGCTCGCCGTCGCGGAAGAGCGACGCGTGGATGTGGCACGAGTTCCCGATCCACGACTCGAACGGCTTGGCCATGAACGTGATCGAGCAGCCGTTGAAGTTCGCGATCTCCTTCGCGCCGTTCTTGTAGATCACGTGGTTGTCCGCCATCGTCAGTGCGTCCGCGAAGCGGAAGTTGATCTCGTGCTGGCCGGGCCACGCCTCGCCCTTCGAGGTCTCCACCTTGATGCCGGCGGCGTGCATGCCGTTGCGGATCTGCCGGATCAAATCCTCGTCGTAGGTCGTGGCAAGGATGTGGTAGTCGAGGATGTACGGAACGGACGGCGTGAGGTCCTCGTAGCGCTGCGCCCAGGCCTCCTCGTAGCTCTCGCGCAGGAGATAGAACTCGAGCTCCGAGCCCGTCATCGGCGTGAAGCCGAGCGCTGCGGCTCGCTCCATCTGCGCTTTCAGCACCTGCCGAGGTGAGGGTTGGACGGGCGTCCCGTCGTGCCAGAGGACGTCGCAGAGGACCAGTGCGGTCGCCTCGAGCCAGGGAATGCGGCGGAGCGTGCCGAGATCCGGTTTCATCGCGAAGTCCCCGTAGCCCCGCTCCCAGCTCGCGATCTCGTAGCCCGGGATCGGATCCATCTCCATGTCGAGCGCGAGCAGGTAGTTGCAGCCCTCGACCGGGTGCTCGTCCGCCATCTCCTCGCAGAAGAACTCCGCGTGGAGCCGTTTTCCCATGAGCCGGCCCTGCATGTCGGTGAACGCGACGACGACCGTGTCGATCGCGCCCGACTCGACCTCGGCCTTCAGCTGCTCCAGCGAGAGCACGGCGCGATCCTAGTCCCTGAGCCGTTTGGTTGACATGTCAACGCGAGAGTGCGCGTAATACCCGCCTGAGAGCGGCAGGCGATCCCTAGGAGGACACATGAGCACGAGTCCCGCGCCCAGTCATCACACCTCGGAGGACGAGCAGACCCTCCACAAGCTCGGGCTACGCGCAGGAGCTCTTCCGCGCGATGGGAGGGTTCCAGAACTTCGCCATCAGCTTCACGATCATCTCGATCCTCGCGGGATGCCTCACGTCGTACTCGATCGCGTACCGGCCAGGGCGGCCCGATCGCGGTGACGCTGGGGCTGGCTGCTCGTCGGGCTCATGAGCACGCTCGTCGCGCTTGTCGATGGCCGAGATCGCGTCGGCCTATCCGACTGCAGGAGGTCTCTACTACTGGGCCTCGAAGCTCGGCAGTCCGGGCTGGGGCTGGTTCACGGGCTGGTTCAACCTCGTCGGTCAGATCGCGGTCACCGCGGCCATCGGCTACGGACTTGCGATCTTCGTCGACTGCGCTCCTGAACTACTGGTTCGACTACCCGAACACGAAGGAGTACGTCTACCTCGCGTACGCCGTCGTGCTGGCGATCGCACTCGTGTCTGAACCTCATGAAGGTCACCGTGACGGCGATGCTCAACACGATCTCCGCCTACTGGCACATGATCGGCGTCGGCGTGATCGTCGTCGTCCTGCTGGTCGTCCCGGACGACCACCGCTCGCTCAGCTCGGTCTTCACGGAGACGGTGAACGCGACAGGCTGGGGCGGAGACACGACCTCGGGCATCGTCTTCTTCTACGTGTTCCTGACGGGCCTGCTCATGGCCCAGTACACGATCACGGGCTTCGACGCGTCCGCGCACGTCGCCGAGGAGACGCGCGACGCGTCCCGTGCCGCAGCAGTCGGCATGTACATGTCCGTCGTCGCGTCGGTCATCTTCGGGTTCATCCTGCTCGTCGCGGTGACGCAGAGCGTTGCCGGTCGAGCCGCAGCTCGACCTGTACATCATCCCGTCGAGCTGGGTCGCGGCGATGGGCCAGAGCTGGGGCACGTTCATCCTCTTCATCTGCTGTCGTCGCGCAGATGTTCTGCCTCACAGCCTCGGTGACGTCGGCGTCGCGGATGCTGTTCGCGTTCTCGCGCGACCGGGCCGTCCCGGGCCACCAGCTGTGGCGCCAGGTCTCGGCGAACCGCATCCCGCGGAACGCCGTCATCGCGATCTGCGTGCTCGCCGCGGCTCTCATGCTGCCGACGCTCTACAACTTCTTCATCGGCTACTACGTCGGCACGGGGATCGCGGTCATCGGTCTCTACATCGCGTTCATCCTCCCCGTGATCCTGCGCTACCGCATGGAAGACGCGTTCGAGCATGGCGCGTGGTCGCTCGGTAACCACTACAAGTGGATCAACCCGATCGCGATCGTCTGGGTGTTCTTCATCAGCATCGTGTTCCTGATGCCGCCGTACTCGATCAGCGCGCCGTGGAAGGACGGGTTCACCTGGGAGGCCGTGAACTACGCGCCGATCCTCGTCGGCGGGGCGTTGCTGCTCTTCGGCGGGTGGTGGGTCCTCTCCGCCAACAAGTGGTTCAAGGGCCCGGTGCGGATGGGCACGGAGGAAGAGCTCGAGCGGCTCGAGGAGGAGCAGGCCGGGAAGTTCGCGGTTCCGACCGAAGCCAGGTAGGACTCGCCGCACAGCTGGCTACGAGGGGCGCCGCAAGGCGCCCCTCGTGCGTTCAGCCGCGAGCGCCGCGACGAACGCGGGCGACGCCGCCGTCCGCTCGAGCCGCTCGAAGTGCTCGCCGCATAGGCGTCGAAGTCGAAGTCGAGCTCGGACACGGCCGACTGCACGACGCCCCACATCGCCTCGCGGAAGTCGGACATGAAGCGCATGAGCTCGAGCGGCCTGCGCGTCCTCGTCGCGGACGTCGCCGAAGTACGCTCGCGCAGCAGGACTCGCGCTGCGTCGCGTCGAGCTCGTGGTTGATCGAGAAGTTCGCGAGGTCGAAGAACTGGTCGCCCATCCCCGCGTACTCCCAGTCGACGATGCAGAGCCGCTCGCCGTCGTCGAGGAAGTTCGCGTTCAGAAGGTCGTTGTGGCACGGGACAGCGCGTCGGCGCCAGCGCGTCTCGCTTCGATCCGCGCCGGCGATCTCGTGCGCCCACTCGAACGCCGTCGGGCACGCGCCCACCTCGTTCGAGCGCCGTGTCTGCGGTAGGTCTCGACGACGCGGAAGGAGTCGAACATCCCGGGGATCGTGCCGGACCGTCGTGGAACGCACGCAGCGCCGCCGCCACGCGGGTGAGCATCGTCCGGCTCGCGCATCCGCTCGATCGACGGGATCGCGCCGTCGACGAAGCGCGTGACGAGCCAGCCCTCCGGCTCGACGAACGCGACCACCTCGGGCCCGATCCCGAGCGCCGCGGCCGCCTCGTCGCGGCGAGCTCGACCGTCCGGTCGATCCCGAGCAGGTTCGTGTCCTTCCCCGCGACCCGCAGCACGAAGTACTCGCCGTCGACCTCGACCTTCAGGTTGTGGTTCGTGATGCCGCCGCCGAGCATCTCGAAGCGTGCGGCCCGGCCCGGCCAGACGCGCTCGACCTCGGCCGCGAACGTCACGCGCGAATCCGCTCGCCGCTCGGATCGAACAGCGGCTCGTCGGCGACGACGCCCGCCACCCACTCGCCGAAGATCTCGACTGCGACCTCGGTGCCGACATCGTGCTCGGCCGGGAGATACGCATACGCGATCGACTTCTCGACCGTGTAGCCGTACCCACCGCTCGTGACGCGACCGACCAGGTCATTCCCGACCCGCACCGGCTCCGACCCGAGCGCGATGGCGCGAGGATCGTCGAGTGTCAGGCAGCGGAGGAGGCGCGCCGGCTCGTCCGCTCCGGCAAGCGCATCCCGACCGACGAAGTCGCCCTTGTCGAGCTTGACCGCGAACCCGAGCCCCGCTTCGAACGGCGTGTCCTCCGGCGTGATGTCCGCTCCCCAGACGCGGTAGCCCTTCTCGAGCCGCAGCGAGTCGATCGCCTTGTACCCGCCTGCGACGAGCCCGTGCTCGCGGCCGGCCTCCCAGATCGTGTCCCAGAGCGCGAGCCCGAACTCGGAGCGGCAGTAGAGCTCCCACCCCAGCTCACCGACGTACGTCACGCGAAGCGCCAGACATGGCACGCGGCCGATCGCGAGCTCACGTGCGCGCATGTACGGGAACGTCGCGTTCGAGAGATCCGCGGTCGTGAGCGGTTGGAGAATCGCGCGCGCGCTCGGTCCCCAGAGCCCGTAGCAGGCGTACTGCGACGTCACGTCCGCGACGTGCACCGACCCGTCGTCGGGCGCGTGCTGCAGCAGCCACGCGAGGTCGTGCTGGCCGAACGCCGTACCCGTGACGATGCGGAACCGGTTCTCGGCGAGCCGCGTCACGGTGAAGTCGCACTCGATGCCGCCTCTCGCATTGAGCATCTGCGTGTACGTGACCTGGCCGACTTCCCGCGCGACGCGGTTCGCGCAGAGCCGCTCGAGGAACGCGGCGGCTCCCTCGCCACTCACTTCGAGCTTCGCGAACGACGTCTCGTCGAAGATCGCCGCCGACTCGCGACACGCGGCGTGCTCGGCCCCGACCGCGGGTGACCAGAGCTTCCCTGCCCAGCCGCGCGGACGAAGCGACTCGTCACCACCCGACGCGTTCGGTTCGAACCAGTTCGCCCGCTCCCAGCCGGACTTCTCGCCGAAGGCCGCCCCACGCTCCTGGAGGCGCGCATAGGCGGGCGAGACGCGCAGCGGCCGACCCGCGGAGCGCTCGTGCCCGGGGTACTTGACGTCGTAGTACGTCTCGTAGATCTCCTTCGTGCGCGCGACGGTGTACTCGCGACTTCGGTAGGCGGCGCCGAAGCGACGCGAGTCCATGTGCCACACGTCGAGCGACGGCGTGCCGTCCACGATCCACTCCGCGACGAGCTTCCCCATGCCGCCGGCGCCGGCGAGCCCGTGGGCGCAGAAGCCCGCCGCCACCCAGAAGCCGCGCACGTCCGACGGGCCGAGGATGAACTCCCCGTCGGGCGTGAACGCCTCCGGGCCGTTGATGAGCTTCACGACCTCCATCTCGCCGAGCGAGGGGACGCGCACGACGGCGTTCTCCATCAGCTCCTCGAAGCGCGGCCAGTCCTCTTCGAGCAGCCGCGAGTTGAAGTCGGCAGGGATGCCGTCGAGGCCCCACGGCGCGCACTGGCGCTCGTAGCCACCCATGATCAGACCGCCCGACTCCGGCCGGAAGTAGACGAGCAGCGAGGGATCGCGCATCGTCGGCATCTCGAGCGGGAGGCCAGCCGGCTTCGTGATGAGGTATTCGTGCGCCATCGGCACGATCGGCACGTTCACGCCCGCGAGCGCGCCGATCTCCTGCGCGTACATGCCCGCCCGCGTTGACGACGATGTCCGTCTCGATGGAGCCACGGTCGGTCTCGACTCCGGTGACGCGACCCCGGTCGATCGCGATCGCGGTGACGCGCGTCGACGGTCGCCACCTCCGCGCCGCGCCGGCGCGCTCCCTCGGCGAGCGCGAACGTCAGCTGGCTCGGGTCGATGTACCCGTCGGTCGGCAGGAAGGCGGCACCATGCACGCCCGCGGTCGTCATCGGCGGGAAGAGCGTCCTGCGCCTCGGCGGGCGAGATCAGCTCGAGCGGCAGGCCGAACGTCTTCGCCCAGCCGGCCTGCCGCGCGATCTCCTCCATCCGCTCGGGCGACGACGCGAGCCGGAGCGACCCGACCTCGTGCCAGCCGGTCTCGAGGCCGACCTCCGCCTCGAGCGAGCGGTAGAGATCGACGCTCTCCATCATCATCTTCGTGAGCGCGAGCGTGCTGCGAAGCTGGCCGACGAGGCCCGCGGAGTGGAACGTCGAGCCGCTCGTGAGCTCGGCTCGCTCGACGAGCACGACGTCGTCCCAGCCGAGCCGGGCGAGCCAGTACAGGATCGAGCAGCCACCGACGCCTCCTCCGATCACCACCGCCCGGGCCCGGTCGCGCATGCGCGGAGCCTAGACCCGCGCAGCTCGGACGACGCCTCCCGAGGACGCTGCGTCCGCCGCAAATAGCGACAAGTTTCTCCGTCGGACCCCCTTGATCGGACACGTCCTGTGCCGTAGGTTTCCGTCTGCGCCGAGCACGGGGCGCCGGTAGGACGAAGCCCCCCGAGGAGCACTACGCGGAAGCGGAAGGTTCGTCGGGAAGGTGGACGAAAGCGTTCCCGGCTCGGCGAACTCTTGCGGTCGGGCCCTCGGGCCCGGCCGCTTTTTCTTCCCTCACGTATCCAGAGCACAGACTTCGTAGCGCAGCATGGCCATTGCGAAAAGAAAAGAACGCAATTTGCGACAAGTTGTCGCTCAGGCGCCTTGACGGGCTCCCCGAACCCCCCTAGGGTCTGCCTTGCACCGAGTACGGAACGCCCAAGGTTGATGGCTCTCCGGTAGGCAGTCGCTTCGGCGGCGGTCAGTCGGAAAGTCGGACGAAGGCGCCACCGGCTCGGTGCATTTTTTGTTACCCCTGGTTCTTCCAGCGCCGGTACTCCTCGCGAAGGCATGCACCACAGGGCCGATAGCCGGCCGAGACGGCCGTCGCTTCGTCTGCGAAGAAGACACGGTGACGTCGCACGTCGAACCCGCGGGCGATCAGACTGAGCGCGACCGGGCAGTCGAGCCGCCCGTATACGCGCGTGCGCCGGTGACCGCCGAGCGTTCCCGGCGTCGCCGACAGCAGGTCGGCGCCGTCCGGGCCGACGAGGCGGTAGTGCTTGACGGAGGTCACCACGGATCCGAACGCATCGTGCGAGGAATACGTGAGCAGGCCGCCGGGCGCTTGTCCGCAAATTGCGCCGAAATTCGTCGAAGAGGTGCTTGACCGGTAGCCATCCGGTCCATAGAGTCCCCGATGCACCGAGAACGGAGTGTCTGAGGTTGATGGCTCTCCGAGTGGTTGTCGCTTCGGCGGTGGTCAGTCGGAAGGTCGGACGAGGACGCAACCGGCTCGGTGCATTTTCTTTGCCCGCGTATCCTCGCGATCGTGCGCCGCCTCCTCGCCCTCGTCAGCGCGATCATCTTCGTCGACGCGCTCCTCTTCACGGCACTGACGCCGCTCGTTCCCGTGTACGCGGAGGAGTTCGACCTCTCGAAGGCCGGCGCGGGCCTCCTCGTTGGCGCCTACGGCGCGGGTGCTCTCTTCGGGGGCATCCCGGGCGGGCTCGCCGCCTCACGGTTCGGCCCGAAGCGCGCCGTGATCGGAGGACTGATCCTGCTCTCCGTCTCGAGCTTCGCGTTCGCCGCGGCCGACAGCGCTGTCGCGCTCGGCGGCGCCCGATTCGTCCAGGGGGTCGCGAGCACCGCGACCTGGGCCGGAGCCCTCGCGTGGATCTCCGTCACCGCCCCGCGCGAGCGGCGAGGCGAGGCGATCGGTGCAGCGTTCGGCGCGGCGATCTTCGGGGCGGTCCTCGGTCCGGCGTTCGGCGGCGTCGCCGAGCTCGTCAGCGTGGACGCCGCGTTCACGATCATCGCCCTCGTGACGCTCGCATTCGCCGGGCTGGCGTCGCTCGCCCGCTCAGCGGAGCGCGAGACTGCGTCTCTGGCCGGGCTCCGGCGGGCGCTGCGCGACGAGCGATTCCTCGGAGGCCTCTGGCTGAACATGCTGCCGGCGATGCTGTTCGGCCTTCTCATCGTGCTCACGCCGCTCGCGCTCGACGACGCCGGGTGGAGCACGTTCGCGATCGCCGCGGTGTTCTTCGGGGCGGGCCTCGTGGAGGTCGTGCTCAATCCCCTCCTCGGGCGCTACAGCGACCGCGTCGGCCGGCTGCTACCCATCCGTGTCGGCACTCACCGCGTCGGTGGTGGTCGCCCTCGCGCTCGCGGCAAGCTCCGAGGCCGCGATCATCGCGCTGCTCGTCTGCGCCGCCGGAATCAGCTTCGGAAGCCTCTACACGCCGAGCATGTCGTTGACGTCTCATCGGGCGGAGACGGCCGGACTGGCGCAGGGCCTGGCGTTCGGCGTCATGAACACCGCGTGGGCGTTCGGCGAGCTCGTCGGTCCGTCGGCCGGAGGCGCGCTCGCCGACTCTGCCGGCGATGCGGCGCCGTACCTCGTCGGCGCGGGCCTGTGCGCTCTCACACTCGCGGCGACGTACCGGGTCGCAGGACGGGCGAGGCCACATGCAGCGTGAGGACTGGGATCGGCGCTACTCCTCCGTCGAGAACCTCTGGGCTGTGAAGCCGAACCGGTTCCTCGTCGCCGAAGCCGGCGACCTCCCTCCCGGTCGTGCGCTCGACCTCGCGTGCGGCGAGGGCCAGAACGCGATCTGGCTCGCGACGCTCGGCTGGGACGTCGCGGGCGTCGACTTCTCCGAGGCGGCGATCGCGAAGGCGCGCGCTCGTGCTGAGCGCGACGGCGTGAACATCGAGCTCACGTGCGCAGACCTCCTCGAGTACGAGGCGGCCGCGGGTGCCTTCGATCTCGTCTCTGCTCCTCTACCTCCACGTACCGGAGAACGAGCGCAGGCAAGTGCTCGCGAAAGCCGGCGCCGCACTCGCTCCCGGGGGGACCCTCGTTCTCGTCGGTCACGACCTCACGAACATGACCGACGGCGTCGGCGGGCCGAGCGATCCGCGCTCCTCTACACGCCCGACCAGATCGCCTCCGAGCTCGCGGGCCTCGAGATCGAGAAGGCAGAGCGCGTGCGCCGCGACGTGAACGGCGAGGAGCGTGACGCCATCGATGTCCTGGTCAGGGCGCGGCGACCGCTGCGGAGCTGATCCCGCGGCAGTAGTCGCGGCGTCAGCAAGAAGGTCAGGGAGAGACGAACCGTGCGAACCACGACCGCCTCGGTGCTTCGTCCTCCGCGCTCGCGGGTAGCTCGGCCTCGAGCGCGTCCGGCTCGTCGTCGGAGACGCGCATCAGCTCCTGCTCGCCTCGGCGCTCGGCCAGCCGTTCGAAGTCGCCGCGGATCGCGGAGCGCATGTCGTCGAGCTGGCTCTCCTCGCGCACGGCCGGACATTCCCGGTCGGACGACAGAGTCCTACTAGCGGGGCGAGGCGAACGTTGCCGTCCACACGACGGCGTCCGTGCCGCCGAGCAGACCGTTCGCACGAACCGGGGCTGCTCCGACATGCCGGAACCGGCTGCTGAGCACGTTGGCCCGGTGCGGAGGAGACTGCAGCCATGCGCTGACGACGTCGCGTGGTGAGACCCTCCCCCACGTCCCGGCGAAGAGGTTCTCCCCGAAGGTGGCGTAGCGGTATCCGGCGGCGTTTACGCCGACCATGAGGTTTGCGCCACACGGCGTATGCGAGAACTGCCCGCACGACGCGACTCGCTGGCCCTTGACCTCGGCGGCGCGCTGGAGAGCGGATCGTCGCGCCAGACGCGAGCGACTGTCGTGCGCGCGCGCCCAGTTCACGAGGCATGCGACGGCACGCATCTGGTCGGCTGCCGGCGCCGACGCGTCGTCGGCTGCCCGACACGCGTCAGCCGGTGCCAGGTAGGCGCTCCAGGAGCGACCGGCGCCGTCGGCTCGGCCGACGAGAAGGAACGCGAGAAGCGACGCGAACACGAACAGGGACGCGAAGAGGCGAGACGGTGTTGCCGCAGAGACAGACGTCACGGTTCCAACCGTGCACCAGGCTCTAACTGGATCCTTCCCCTGACCGGGTGAGTTGCCGTCCCCCGAATCAGTGATCCTGCCCCTCGTCAGGGATCACTCGGGGAGCCTATCGACTCCCCCGGGTGGTGCGTTCGCCAGGTGGCCGCGGCGAGCAGTCCGAGCGCGAGCGTCGGGAAGACCGTCAGCGCCCGGTAGAGGAGCGTCGCCGCCACCGCTTCGGCATTGGAGGCACCGAAGGCGACGAGCGCGCTCGTGAGCCCGACCTCGACGATCCCAACACCCGCCGGCGTCAGTGGGAGTGCGCCCAGAATGCGTACGAGGGCCCACGCAGCGAAAGCCTCCGTCGCGGTGACCTCTGCGTCCGAGACACCGGTGACGCGTAGACAGACGAGGAGCAGCACGAACACCGTGAGATGGCCTGCCAGCGTTGCAACGGTGATCACGTGCCAGCGGCGGCGCAGCAGTCCGAGCGCCCTGGACCGGAAACGCGTGAACGATGCTCCGCCCCACTCCACCGGGCCCTTGCGCACAACCCGCAGCACGCGGTTCGTCAGGCGTGCGGCACCGTCTCCGATACGCGCCGCCCACTCGGCACGCGACAGGACGAGCGCGAACGCAGTGACCGCGACGACAAGCACGGCGACGCCGACGAGCGCGGCCGTTCGCAGCGCCGGATGATCCTCGTCCTGCCTCGTCAGGAGCGCGAGCGCGACGACGGGAAACGCGAGGTTGACCAGCTGATTCCAGATGCCGGCGATCGCAACCGCGAGGCCGACGGCCGCGGCGTCGTACCTCCACGACCGGAGCATCGAGTACGACGCGGCCATGCCGACTGCGGCACCCGCGGGCGAGACGATCGACAGCGCCGTCGAGGCCTGGGTCATGGCCAGCGCCTCGCGGAAGCCGAGACCTGGCAGGGCGGCCATCCACGGTGGCGGGAAGGTCGCGAGGTTCAGGACGACGGCGGCGGCGAGGAGGAGCCAGTCCTGCCAGCTCAGGCCACGCACGACGTCGAGCACGTCGCGGTAGTTCGCGAACTGCGGGAGGACGAAGACGAAGACGACCACGATGACGGCGATCGAGCCCGCCCCGCCCAGAAGACGCTTGTGGGTCTTCGTCAGCCGCCGCCGGCGCGTCGGCGTGCCGTCCGACATCGGGGAGAACCTACCGTGCGACGTCACCGGAGCCGGAAGGAGCACACCATGAGCCGTGTACGACAACTCTCCGTCACACCTGGAACCGCGATCGCGCTCGTCGCGTTGTTCTTCGCCCTGGGCGGTTCGGCGTTTGCCGTCGGAGAGCGGATCCAGAGCCCGTCGGTCGCACAGCAGCGGTGTGCGAACGGAGCCGTGCGCGGGATCGCGACCGTCACGGGGATCGCGGGCCAGGGCATAGCGAACTTCCCTGACAGGTTCACGAGCGCCAACAACCTCTTCTCGCGAAAGTTCAACTGCACGGGGAAGGCAGTGCAGGCGCGGCGTGTCGAAGCGGGTGTCTTCGAGGTGCGGTTCGTCGGGATCTCCGGCGCGAGTGCCGTCGGGAGCGCGGTGTCCGACGACGCGTACGCGACCGTGAGGAACGGGGCCGGCGGCTCGTTCATCGTCACGATGCATCCGGCAGGACGGGACGACCGCGCCGACCTCGGATTCACGCTCGTTGCGGCGTAGCTACGGGAAGCGCGGCGACACGAACGCTGCGATGCCTCCTGCGATGAGCAGGAGCACGCCCGCGATCGCGAGGAAGAGCCACGTGATCTCGCTCTCACCGGGCTCGCGGCCCAGCCGCGAGCCCAGGTCGTCGTACGCCTTCGTCAACGCCTCCGACGTGCGCGCCTCCGAGAACTCGCCACCCGTCGTCTCGGCGATCGCGCGCAGCGTGTCCGGATCGGGCGGCACCGGGATGACCTGCCCGGCATCCTGCGGGGCGCCGCCGAACGGCCCGCGCTCGATGACGCCGTCCGGCGTCCCCAGCGCGATCGTGTAGACAGGGAAGCCGGCCTGCTTGGCGAGCTCGGCGCCTTCGAGCGGTTGGAGAACGCCGCGCGTCTGGGCGCCGTCGGACAGGAACAGAATCGAGACGGGGCTCTTCTCCTCGTCCTCGTCCGGCTCGGTCGCCTGTGCGAGCGATCTGGTGGAGCTCGACGTGGCCGGAGCGGCTGTCGCGCCGTCCTCCGGCACGAGGTCCGTCACCTGCCTTCCGAGCAGAACGGCCGTCTGGAGTGCGTCGCCGATCGCCGTACCGCCGAAGACGAGAAACTCGTCGATGTCCGTGATCGCCGTCTCGACGAGCTCGTGGTCGTCGGTCGGCGGCGTCGCCACCTGAGCCTCTCCTGCGAAGACGACGAGCCCGACCCTCAGGCCGTCCGGCGCATCGTCGAGGAACATGCGAAGCGCCTCCTGGGCGGCGCCGAGCCGCGTCGGCTCGACGTCCCGCGCCTGCATCGAGCGCGAGGTGTCGACGACGAGGATCACGGTGGCCTTCTCCCGCAGGAGCGTGCGCTCGACGTGCGGGCGAGCGAGACCGACGACGAGTGCGCTCAGGCCGAGGACGAGAATGGCCGCCGGGACGAAGCGCGCCCAGGAGCGGCCGGCGACGACCGTCGCGAGGACGTCGAGGTTCGTGTAGCGCACGGCGTAGCGCGCCCGTCGCCGCTCGAGCCAGAGCCACAAGCCGACGAACGCCGCCAGGACGAGCAGGCCGAGCAGCATCCAGGGGCTCTGGAAGCTCATCGACTGGTTCCCAGTCGATGAGCGGGGAAGGGTGTGGGGAACCGGGAGGTTCCCCACGCTCTCAGGAAGAAGGGGGCACGCGGGGGAAACATGGTTTCCCCCGCGACCGCGAACCGAAGGTGAGCGGTGCTCACGAGCCCCTCGCGCACAGCGCATGGACCTGGACCACGGCGCGAACTCCGGCGAGCTCCGCGTCGCCACGCACGCGGACGACGACGCTCTCGCCCCTGAGCACCTGGGAGCCGGAGACGCCGCCGACCAGACTGGCGCTCGGCGGCGTCCTGGTCGAGAAGCCGAATGCGTGCGATCCACCGATCAGCCGTTCACGAGACGCGCAGCGCTGGGTCACCGTCGTCGTCCCCGGACGGACGCGCACGGACCGCACGCGCCGGGTCACGGGGGTGCCGGGGCGGAACTGGGAGACCGACGTCGGAACGCGCGAGCCGCCTCCGGCGGACGGTATGCAGCCGATGAACGGGCGGAAGGTCGGAGCAGCTGCCGAGCGCCCTGCGTACGTGCCGAGGAAGATCGCCGACCGCGACGTCGTGATCCCCGGGTTGACGGGGCTCCCGAGTGTCCCGATGAAGCCCACGTCGATCGCACGGACGCTCAGCTGGGCGTCGAGACCACCGACGACGTGAGCGCGCGGGCACGTCAGCTGGAACTCGACGCGCTGCCGCGGAGCGGACGTCGACGCCGGCACCACGACCCACGGGCCGGCGACGGGAACGCACACCATGAGCCCGTCGCACTCGTTTGCGCCGCCTGCCGGCGCAGCGACCGCGAGTGCGGCGCCGACGACGACGAGCGCCCAGAGCATCCGCAGGTGCCTCACGGCACCCTCCTGAAGAGCACGACCGAGATCGTCGCGGCGGCGAGCAGCAGCGCGGCGGCGATCGCCGCAAAGACGTCGGTGATCTCCCGATCCTGCTCGCGACTGCCGAGCCGTGAGCCGAGATCCTCGTACACCTGGCTCAGGCCCTCGGCGTCGGGTGCCGCGAAGAACTGCGCCCCCGGACGCGACCGCGACCTGCTCGAGCGTCTCGGGATTCGTGGGCACGCGGATGATCCTGCGGTAGCCGCCGGTCAGCTCCTCCTCGACGACGCCGTCGGGCGTGCCGACCAGCACGGAGTAGACGGGCACGCCCTGTTCCTTCGCGTCCGCCGCTGCCTTCGCGGGCTCGACCTCGCCTCCGTCACGCGCGCCGTCGGAGAGCAGCACGATCGCGCGCGGCGGAGCCACCGCACCCTCCTCCTGCGGCTGCCCGACCCGCAACGAGAGAGCGACCGCATCGCCGATCGCCGTCCCCTCGCCGGGCGCGAGCGTGTCGAGCGCGGTGACGACGAGCTCGCGATCCTCGGTCGGCGCGACACCGACCGCAGCGCGGGTCGCGAACGACACGACTCCCACGCGGAACTTCTCAGGCACCTCGTCGAGGAAGGTCTTCGCGGCGATGCGAGCGGCGTCGAGGCGGGTGGGCTCGACGTCCGTCGCCTTCATCGAACGCGAGACGTCCATTGCGAGGATCACCGTCGCTTCTTCGCGTGGCACGGTCACGGTCGCGTGCGGGCGTGCCACGCCGACGATGAGGAAGACGAGAGCGACGAGCATGATCAGCGGCGGGAGGTACCGGAGCCGGCCGGGCTCGCGATCGACCATGTTCGGCAGAAGGTCAGGGTTGCCGAACTCCGCCTGTGATGCGACGCGCCGGCGATCCCGGTCGATGTAGAGCGCGACGAGAACGGGAACCGCGGCGAGGGCGATGAGCACGAGCGGCCAGGTGAAGCTCATCCGCGGCTCCGTCGCAGGAACGTCACCAGCGGGCGCAGCCAGTCGCCGGACGTGGAGAGGACGACGTGCCGGACTCCGACCGACGTGAACGAGCGCGTGACCTGGCTCCGCTCGGCGGCCGCTGCGACAGCGAATCGCTCCCGGAGCCGCCTGCTGCGCGTGTCGACCCGAAGCTGCCGCCCGGTCTCCGGATCCACCAGGTAGAGCAGCCCGACGTTCGTCAGCTCCTGCTCGCGTGGATCACGGATCTCGACGGCGATCACGTCATGGTGCCCCGCGAGCTCGAGCAGAGGCTTCCGCCAGTCCCCCGGGCCACGGAAGTCGGAGACGACCACGACGAGCGAGCGCTGCCGCGCCAACGCACCGGTCCGGGCCAGAGCGACGGCGAGCGTGCTCGCGCCGGGACCGTCGGGCGGCTCGCTCCTGAGCGCCGCAAGCAGCCCGATCAGCCCGACCCGGCCCTGCCGAGGCGGGATCGCGTACGCCTCCTCCCCACCGAACGCCACGACACCGAGGCGGTTGCCACGACGTGTGGAGAGGTGACCGATCGCGACCGCCACTCCTTCTGCGACGTCCGCCTTCCGTCGCTCGGCCGTACCGAACTGCATGGAGACCGACGTGTCGAGCACGAGCCACGTCACGAGCACGCGCTCCGCGAGGTCGACACGGACGTGCGGCTCACCCGTTCGTGCGGTGACGTTCCAGTCGATCCGGCGCACGTCGTCCCCCGCGACGTATGGGCGCATCATCGCGAGCTCGGTGCCCGGTTCCCAGGAGATTCGAGCGGAAGTCGCCGGCGAGGAGGCCCTCCACCCGCCGTCCGATCGAGACATCGAGCGCCTTGAGGAGGCCCTCGGCCATGGGGCCGGGGCCCGGGCGAGCCGGTGAGGGTCGTGCGAGGAGCGCGCCCGCGTTCCTCATCTGCGCCTATGCCGCGCTGACGCGCGCGAGGTCGAGCTGCGGCGTCGGCACCGTGGCGAGCACCTGGTCGAGGATCGAGTCCGGACTCACCTCCTCCGCGAGCGCCTGGTACGACAGAACGAGCCGATGTCGCAAGGCGTCGCGGGCCAGCGCCTGCAGATCTTCGACGACGGCGTACTCGCGGCCGCGGATCAGGGCGAGCGCCCGGGCCCCCTGGACGAGGCTGATCGGACCACGCGGGCTGGCCCCGTAGGAGATGTACTGCGCGAGATCGGGAAGCCCGTGCGCCGCAGGCTCGCGGGTCGCCGTCGCGATGTCGACGGCGTAGCTCACGAGGGACGGGTCGACGTAGATCCCCTGGACTGCGCGCTGGAGCGCCGCGAGATCCTCGAGCGACAGCACCTGCTTGAGCTCCGGATGGTCGACGAGCTGGCGCTGGACGACCGTGAGCTCCTCGTCGTGCTGCGGATAGCCGATGAGCACCTTCAGGAGAAAGCGGTCGATCTGCGCCTCGGGGAGCGGATACGTCCCCTCGGACTCGATCGGATTCTGGGTGGCCATGACGAGGAACGGCGACGGCACGGGATGCGTGTCGTGGCCGATCGTCACCTGGCGCTCCTGCATGACCTCGAGCAGAGCCGACTGCACCTTGGCGGGTGCGCGGTTGATCTCGTCGGCGAGGAGGAAGTTGCAGAAGACCGGGCCGAGCTCGGTGTCGAACGTGCCCTCCTGCTGGCGGTAGATCCGGGTTCCGACGAGGTCCGACGGCACGAGGTCGGGCGTGAACTGCACGCGCGCGAACGAACCGCCGAGCACGCCGGCCGTGGTCTTGATCGTCAGGGTCTTCGCGAGGCCGGGCACGCCCTCGATCAGGAGGTGGCCCTGCGCGAGGAGGCACACGAGAACACGCTCGAGCATCGCGTCCTGGCCGGCGATGATCCGGCGGATCTCGAAGAGCGCCTGCTCGAGCTGCTCCTGGGCCTGCTCCGGGGTCGGATGAGACTGTTCGGGCTTCTCGGTCATGCGTCGTCCCTTCTCTCGCGGCTCAGAGACTCATACGTAAGCACGCGTGGTGGAGGTTTGGCGTTAGCGGGCGGTGAAGCGGGGAGGCCAAGACGGTTACGACCGCTGAACTCCCATCGTGATCGAACCCGTGTAGGCCGTCCCCATCTTCACGAGCTTCAGCGTGGAGCGCCTGCCGCCGTTGCGGTAGATGCTGTCGCCAGAGTTGCGGGTGCTGCGCGCCGCGCGCCCGTTGTACGGGCTCCGCTTGTACACGGTGTCCGTCACGGCATCCGAGAAGTAGAGCTGGCCGGTGTGGACGACGTTCCCGCCGAGATGCACCATCGTGTGGATGTGCACCGTGCGACCCGGGTACCAGCCGGGATAGATCGTGCGGAAAGTCGCCACGCCCTTCGCATCGGTGCGCTGGATGCCGCGCAGAAAGCGTTCGTCCGCCTCGGCCCCGGTGGCGGAGTAGGCGCCGCGCGCGTCGCAGTGCCAGATCTCGACCGCCGCACCCTTCACGGACTTGCACGTCGACGCGTCGACCACGGTGAGGCGCAGCGTGAGCGCGACGCCGGGCCTGCCCTCGGTGACGTTTCGACGGACGGCTGCGTCGTCGACGTAGTACGGCCCCTCGGTCTGCTCGGGTGCGAGCACACACGAGACGAGACCCGACGCGACGCCGGCGGGACCGGCTCCGGCGTCCTCGGCGGACTCTCCAGCCGGCAATCCCAGCGGCGCCCGCGACGAGCCCGCCGAGCGACGCCAGCGACGCACGGCGCGAGAGTCGCTTCTCGTCCATTCGACGAGGGTAGCGACGGAGGCTGAGAGTGGGCTAAGAGGTGAGCGGCTCGACCGAGACCACCGCCCTGACGATGTCGTCCACGAGAAAAGCAGCGACGTAGAGGCCGTTCGCGGGCGTCCTCCACGAGCTCGACGTCCTCCCCGAGGTCGATCGGATGTCGGTAGTCGAGCCGAGCCCGGTGAGGCAGGCGGACATCGCGGTCGTGCTGCAGAAGCCGCTCCTCGACCGCGGCCCAGTAGGCGGCGTTGTTGACGTGGCCCATGCGATCCACGTCGGTCGAGCGGAGCGGCCACCCGACCCGCGTGCCGTCCGCCGGCGCCGCGAGCGTGAGCTTCGTCGATGCGACGCGCCCCTGCGTGGCTTCCGCGTAGTCGTCGAAGCCCGCGCCGATGCGAGCCGGGCGCGCGTCGGGCCCGAGGTGGATCCACGTGCTGTCGACCTCGATCGCCCCGCCGGCGTCGCCGGAGAGCGACCAGCGCCGCCCGGCCGCGAGCGACGAGAGGCCGCTGCCCCACGTCACGATGTCGACGAAGCCGTCGTCGAGGAACGGCGCGTGCACGTCGATCCGCACGGAGCGGAGCACCCAGAGGTGCTCGGGAGCACCCCAACCCGTCTCGGAGACGTCGTCGACCGCAGCGTCCTGGAGATAGCGAGCGACGGCGTCCAGCCGGAGCCGGCCCGTCGCGTCGGCGTCGGAGAGACGCACGCGATAGCCGACCCGAAAGATCCTGCCCGAGGGCGGTTGTGGCACGAAGGCCTCCATGCCGCAAGACCCTATGCCAGTTGCAGCACCATTCTCCCGTCCTCGTCGCCGGGCTCGAGCTCGACGTAGCCGAGCCGCTCGTAGAGGCGTCGCGCGGGATTGTCGAGATTCACGCTGAGCGAGATCTGCGCCACGCCCTCGGCGCGGGCACGCACGTGGATCGCGTCCATCAGCTGTGCTCCGACGCCACGACCGCGGTGGCCGTCGCGGACGGCGATTGCAAGCTCGGGGGTCTCCTCGTCGACATACCCCTCGCCGTGCGCCTCGTCGGTGAAGAAGCGGTACCAGACGAGGCCGACTGGCTCCCCGTCCTCCTCGGCGACGAGGCCAAGGTCGCCCACACGTCCCCAGCCCGCGTGGAAGACGACGACCTGGGGGTGCGCGAGCACGAGCTCTCGCGGCGGGAAGCTCGACGCCTGGCCTCCAGTCGAGCGCCGTCCAGAGCATCTCCTCGAGGAACGCGGTCTCGTCCGTTCGCAACTCGCGAATCTCGATCATCGCGAAAGCCTCTCACGACCGCTAGCCTGCCCGCTCGTGGGTGCATTCGAGCAGCTCGAAGCCTTGACGCCACTCAAGGTCTGGGACGGAGCGATCGCCCGCTCCGTGGACGGCGAGCGCGTCGGGTTCGCTGTCGTCGAGCTCGAGCCGTCGACCGTCGTTCCGGAGCACAGCCACGACAACGAGCAGCTCGGGATGGTGCTGAGCGGCTCCGTCTCGTTCCGCGTCGGAGACGAGATGCGCGACCTCGAGCCGGGCGGCACCTGGCGCATTCCGCCGAACGTGCCGCACGAGGTGCACACAGGCCCCGAGGGTGCCGTCGTCATCGACGTGTTCGCACCGGTGCGAGCGGACTGGCAGGCGCTCGAGCGGCTGGGCTTGCAGTCGCCGCTCTGGCCCTAGACGGCATGCCGACATTCCACGTCGTTCTCCAACGCTCGGGCCCGGAGTGGGATCCGGCGCGGCCGCTCGAGGAGCAGTCCGACTGGCCGGCACACGCCGCGTTCATGGACCGGTTGGTGGACGACGGCTTCGTCGTTCTCGGCGGCCCGCTCGCCGACGAGCACCGCGTTGTGCACGTCGTCGAGGCGGAGTCGGAGGACGAGATCCGGGCACGGCTCGCACACGATCCGTGGAGCGACTCTCATCTCCGGATCGAGTCGATCGACGCGTGGACGATTCGCCTCGACGGTCGGCCGTGAGCGAGACCGCGGAGCCTTAGTGGCCGGTCGTCGAGAAGTGCATGTAGTCCTTCGTCGAGCCAGTCCAGTCGCCGCCCCAGCCCCACCCGATCGATGCGAACGCCCTCACCACCGCCGGCGTGACCATCCCCTTGCGAAGGCGTGAGCGGTCGACGTACGGCCGGCTGCGTGGGTCGTAGACGGCGCCGCAACCCACGTACGGGTTCTCGTTCGGATTGAGGTCGATGGCGTGGCCGTATGCGTGGTTCGACCAGTTCCCGCTTCCGCTGCCGCACGGAGACGGAACCGCGCGCCTGCAATGGAACGACCCAGAGATGTCGCCGTCGGCCGGGCGCGCGCGCTTCGGGCCGTACATGTCGTCGAGCCGCAGATGGCGGATCGGGAACTTCAGGGCGTGGAGCTTTCGGAACACGGTCGCGAGCTTGCGCGCGGAGTCGCGATTCACGACGAGCTGTCCGGTGCGCTCGCGTCCGTCGAACCCCCAGTGCGTCACCGTGAGTAGGCGCAGGTCGGAAAGCGCCACGGGACAGCCGGGCTGCCAGAAGCGCCCATCGAGGTTCCGCTCGAGCGGTGCCGGCAGCGGCTCGACCGACGACTCGTAGCCGGAGAGCGCAACGAGCGCGAGCGGCAAGGCGAGAAGGCGAAGCACGTCGTGGTCAAGGTAGCGTGAAGCGCCCCATGGCCAGATTCGTCGTTGACTGTGGAGTAGCACTCCACCTGGCGAGTGAAGGGATCGAGGTTCCGACCGAGCACGAGCTTCTTGCGCCCACGCTCTTGCGGTCGCAGGCGCTGTCGGCGCTGCACGAGGCCGTGCATGCCGGCGAGATCCCGGCGGATGTCGCTCTCGACCGGCTCGCCCGCATCCGGGCCATGCCGATCCGCCTCCTCGGCGACGCGGTACTCCGGCGGCGAGCCTGGGACCTCGCCGAGCAGCTGGGGTGGGCAGAGACGTACGACGCCGAGTACATCGCGCTCACGCAGCTGCAAGCGGACGCGTTCGTCACCCTGGACGAGGAGCTGGCGCGCCGCGTGGAAGGAATCGTCACCACGGCGACGATCGCTGCGCTGACGGCGACCCGGTAGATTCGCGTCGTGTCCGAAGCACAGCTCGAAGACTCCGGTTCAGGCCTCGCACCCGCCGGCGAAGGCTGGTTCGTCGTGAACGTGCGCGACGCCGAGTGGTTGACGTCCGAGACCGCCGAAGACGGGCTGCGCTCGTCCGGCTCGGAGTGCACCTTCGAGGGGCGGAAGATCGAATTCGCACAGCTCGCCATCAGGCTCCACGTCCTGGAGCCGGGCGAGCCGAACGGTCTCTACCACGCCGAGTCCGCACAGGAGGCGTTCCTCGTCCTCCACGGGGAGTGCAGGCTGCTCGTCGAGGGCGAGGAGCGACTCCTTCGGCAGTGGGACTTCTTCCACAGTCCCGCAGAGACCGAGCACATCTTCGTGGGCGCAGGTGACGGCCCGTGCGTGATCCTGATGACCGGTGCACGGCCGGAGGACTGGCGGGTGCGCTACCCGGTGTCGGAGCTCGCGGCGCGCTACGGCGCAAGCGCGAAGGAGGAGACGTCCGACCCGGATCAGGCGTACGCGGGATTCGCGCTGTCGCGGCGGGAGCGGCCCTCGTACTGGGACCGTCTTCCCTGGGGCTAGCGCGAACCGACGTCCGGAGGTGGAGCAATGGAGGCAGTCGAGAACGTAGAGACGGACATCCTGAGAGAGATCGGCGACGCATTCAATCGCCACGATGTCGATGGTGTGATGGCGTTCTTCGCCGACGATGCCGTCTTCGAGACGCCGAAGGGGCCGGATCCCTGGGGTCGTCGATTCGTGGGAAGAGAGCAGGTACGAGAGGGAGTCGCCGCCCGCTTCGCCGGCATTCCCGACGTCCACTACGGCGAGGATTCGCACTGGGTGAGCGGTGACCGAGGCTTCTCCGAGTGGACACTGACCGGAACGACGACCGACGGCGAGCATCTCCACCTACGCGGCTGCGACCTCTGGACGTTCCGCGATGGCCTGGTGGTGCGCAAGGACTCGTACTGGAAGATCGTCGGCGAGTAGCCGAACCTCGCCCGCAGACCGCGCGCACCAAAGCCAACCGCCCCTTGAAACAAGCCGCTCGTCTACGCCCCATGCCCTTGCTGGAGGCGGAGGGAGGTCGACTCCCGCCCGGGTCACCCTCAGGAACGACGCATGACCTGCCGACACACTGGACATGTTGAGACGTTGGATTCGAGATCTATGGGGCAAGCACACCGAGAAGAAGGCGCTCACCCCTGGGGTGCGCAGCATGCTCGTCGACTTGGATGGTGTGTACGAGCAGAAGAATTCGAGTGATTCGAAACCGGCCGCCGCTTCCGAGCAGACCGTCGCCGAGACGGACCAGCGCTAGGTTCGACACCCGCATCGCAGCTCGCGTGAGCTCTCCGCCCTGGCTGGGGAGCCACGATGGTGAGGCCGGACGCGGAAAGTGGAACCGACGGCCGTTCCCCGAACCGTGGCCCCCTCTTGTGACAGGCCAGCCACGCCCGGCCTCCGGGTAAGTATGCGCCCGTCGGCACCGGTACGACAAGGGGGCTCCGAAAACCCCTGCAGACGAGCAAGTCATGGAGGCGTGAAGCAGCATCGAAACGCGCGCGGCCCGTTCAGGAGACAGGCACACGGCGCAGCGGGGCGAGCTGTTCGTTGGGCGGCCAGAGAGACTCGGTACTAGCCCGCGCGCAGCCCTTCACCGAGTCGCGGCGCCGCGCGGATCGCGGGGCTGAGCGTCCCCCAGAGTGCGAGGACAAGCCCGAACGCGGCGAAGACCGCGATCGTCGCGCGTTCCGACGTGACGTCGAGCAGCAATCCCGCGACGAGCGGCCCGAGCGGCGCGATCATCAACGCGATCGTGCTGCGCGCGCTCTCGACCCTGCCGAGGATCCGGTCGGGCGTCATCGAAAGCTCGTAGCTGCGAACGACCGAGTCGGTCGAGGGAATCGCAAGCCCGGTCGGGACGATGCTTGCGGCGAGCACGTACACGTTCGGCCAGATCAGAAACGCAGCGCAGCCGGTCCACGTCCAAAGCTCGAGCAGCAGGATGCCGCGCACGGGGAGTCGCCTGCGAACGAACGGCGAAAGGAACGCCCCGAGGAGAACCGCGCCACCCCACGCCGA
Organism: uncultured Gaiellaceae bacterium; assembly: GCA_963820635.1. Taxonomy (GTDB): domain Bacteria; phylum Actinomycetota; class Thermoleophilia; order Gaiellales; family Gaiellaceae; genus GMQP-bins7. The sequence continues at coordinate 501,317 of CAWGAN010000003.1, forward strand.
GACGAGCAAGCCCACCTGGCCGCCCGTTAGCCCGTCGTCCTTCCCGATGACGACGATCGCGAGCAGCACTCCCGGTCCGACGAAGTTCGCGAGACCGAAGAGGAAAGCCATAGTCCGCAGGAACGCGTTGTTCCAGAGGAAGCGGAATCCCTCCGCGAGCTGCGTGCGAAGCGGTGCCTCATCCGTCTCGCGCACCTCCTGGAAGGGCGTGCGCATGAGGAGCAGCAGCACAGTCGAGACGGCATAGGACATCGCATGCACGAGGAACGGCAGCGCCCGCGCGACGCCGAAGAGCGCGCCTCCGACGGGGGGCGCGGCGACGATCACCACAGCCTCCCGACCGGTGACCACCGAGACCGCCGCGGGAAGCTGCTTCTGCGGGACGACCGCGCGGAGCGCCCCGGCCTGAGCGGCACCGTAGAACGCGCCTCCCACTCCCTCGACGAACGCGACGATCGGGATCACCCAGAAGACGATCTCGTCAGCCACGATCAGGAGGCCCAGAGTTCCGACCGCGACCCCTCGGGTGACGTGTGCCGCAATCATGACCCGGCGGCGGTTCCACCGGTCGGCGGCGAGGCCTGCGGGCAGGGCAAAGAGCGCGCTCGGAAGCAGGCGAGCGAACGCGACCAGACCGGCCTTCGCAGACGAACCAGTGAGCGAGAGGACGAGAAGCGGGTACGCGATCGCCGTGATCTGCGAACCGCCGCTCGAGACGAGCTGCGAGAACTGCAGCAGCATGAAGTCGCGGTTCCGGCGAAGAGGCGCGTCCATGCAGCGACGCTAACCCAATCAGTGACGGCCTAGTCTCTCGCAGCGCGCTCCTGCGTCTCAGTCTTCAAGCGACATTCCCGCACACTCGCGCACTCGAACGACCTCACTCTCGAAAGCGAGGTTCTGCTCGTCGGTACACGAGAGCGTCGCGCCGGCCTAGTCCTCGCCTTCCCAGTACTCGACCGCGGGTCCGGGCCTCGCGAACGTGACGTCTTCGTCGTCGACGCCCTTTGCGAGAACCTTGCCGGTGTCGAGGTACTCGATGATCTCGCCCCGGATCATCGAGGAGAGCATGAGCACGCGGACAGGCGAGTCCGTTCGGTTGCTGATCTGGTGCGCACCGATCTTGCCGCGCGGAAAGCAGACGATGTCACCCTCCTCCAGAACATGCTCACCTTCGGGCGTGCGCAGCGTCGGCTCGCCGCGGAGCACGATCACCCATTCCTCGTTGAGGTAATGCGTGTGGTAGGGCCAGAGCCTGCTGCCAGGCTCGATCTGCGACATGGTCGCGCCCAGTAGCTCACCGCCGATCCGTTCGCCCACCAGCGTGCCGCTGCAGCGCCAGCCATCGCGATCCCTCGTCGCGTCCCACTCGTCGCTATTCAGGTTGAAGGTCTTCATTCGGCGAACACTAGCCTCCTCTCAAGGGACATTCCCGCACACTCGGGCATGACAGCGCCGCCGCCGTAGAGCTAGGTCGCGCGTCGAAGCCGATACCAGTGTTCGTCGGGTCTCAGGAGCACTTCGATCGGCTTCGGCGCCTTGAAGTGCGATGGACCAACGTCGGTCACAGTCCAACCGGGGAACGCGTCCTCGATCTCGCTCACATCCACGCCACGGATCAGCGGTCTTCGACGCCTCGGCCACGCGAGCAGGAGCAGCGTTGCATCCGGTCCGGCGACTGCGTCCACTTCCTGGCCCATCGCGAGGCGCTGGTGATCCTTCAGTCCATGAAAGGTTCCGGTGTCCAGGAGCAACCGAAAGCCTGAGCCAACGCCAGCGTTGCGTAGCGCCGTCACGTCGCCCTGAACTAGCTCGACCTCCACGCCCGCGCCGTTGACTCGCTCGCCGGCTCGCTGCAACGGCCTTGTCGACGAGATCGACGGCGGTGACCTGCCAGCCACGCTTGGCAAGCTCGATGGCCCAGATGCCGCTCCCGGTACCGAGATCGAGCGCCGTCCCGAAGGGGGCGTCGCGTCCGTGTTCCTCCTCGCCAAGAAGCTCGGAGAACTTCTCGACGAATGGAGCGTGGCCCTCCGCGTCCTCCCACGGATGAAACCCGATCCGATAGGCGAGTTGATAGTTCATCGTCTCCTCCTCGAGGTTCGCGGGCCAGCGAAGCAAGTATCGTCGCTGCGTGATTCCGACACCACGCCGCCAAGGGCAAGGAACGGCGACGAGCGTCGACGGCACCAGCATCGCGTGGTACCGATACGGGCACGGCGATCAGGCGATCCTCTTCGTGCCGACGTGGAACCTCGTCGACGCGCGCGTCGTAGGACACCAGGTCGCCATGCTGGAGCCCCACGCCAACGTGATCACGTACGACCCGCGCGGTGCCGGCGCCAGTGGCAGACCAGAGCATGGCTACGACTTCCCGCTCCATGCTGCCGATGCGCTCGCAGTTCTCGACGCCAACGAGATCGGGCAGGCGTCACTCATCACGGCATCCCGTGGGCTGAATGCAGCAATCCTGCTGCTCACTGAACACCCGCGCCGGTTCGAACGTCTCGTCGCGATCGCGCCCTACATGGAACTCGAGACCGACCCGGCGCCCCCCGAACCGGAGCGGCTCGTGGCTTGGCGCACGGACTGGCCGGGATTCATCGTGCCCTTCATGCACGCCGTCTTCACGGAACCTGACTCGGCCGACGTCATCGCCGAGATGATCCAGATCGGGCTCGAAGCGTCACCGGACGTCATCGCAACTCAGGAGCTCGAACTCGATTGGACGCGGCCGGCTCGCCTCCTCCACACCGTCTCCTCCCCGACCCTCGTGGTTCATGGAGACAGCGACAAGCCGGTTCCGGTCTCGCTCGCCCGAAGCATCGTGGAGGCGATGCCCAACGCTCGACTGGAACTGATCCCGAACGGAGGACACCGGCCGGACATCCGCTCCCCGGAGCTCGTCAATCCGCTCCTGCTGGAATTTCTCGTCAGCCCCTAGAGCGTCCAAAGCTGGGGCGGGTATGGAGGCGGCGGGAATCGAACCCGCGTCCGCGGTCGCACCGGACAGAGCGTCTACGAGCGTAGTTCGCGCTTCATCTCACTCGGCGGTCGGTTCGCGAACGACCCTCCGCCGAGCCAGCCATCCTGAAGTGTCGCGCTCCGGGCGATTGGCTCTCCCTCGGCGCCTAGCCCGATAGTTGGCGCCGAACACCGGATCTCGGGCCGAATCCGGGTCGACGTCGCCGTCCCTAGCTAGAAGCTAGGCGGCGAGTGCGAGTTCGTTCTTGTTCGCACTTGCTTTGGTGCCGGTTGATTTACGAGGCCAACCGGCGACCTCGGCTCGCAGCTCTGCCGGAGAACCGACCACGTCGAGACCTGGTCGCCCCCGTATGTGTGTTAAGGGAATGAGGATAGCTGCCGATAAGCGTGTCGGCTCAACTGCGGCAGAGGTGGGTATTCGGGCCGGGAATCTGGCTCAACCGAGGCGAAAGGACACGCTCGTGGCGCTGATGATGGAGGAGAAGTACGACGACCTCGCGGACCTGCGAGAGCGGGCCAAGGCCGAGGTGTCGAAGGTCGTCATCGGCCAGGATCGGACGGTAGAGCTCCTTCTCATCGCAGCGGTCGCGCACGGGCACGTCCTGCTCGAAGGCCCTCCGGGCAGCGCGAAGACCCTCCTCGCGCGCGCAGTCGCGCACATGCTCGGCGCGTCCTTCAAGCGCATCCAGTTCACCCCGGACACGACCCCCGTCGAGCTGAACGGGCAGAACGTGATTCGCGCCGGCGAGCACCTCTTCATGCCGGGCGCAGTGTTCACGAACGTCCTCCTCGCAGACGAGATCAACCGTACGCCGCCCCGCACGCAGGCCGCCCTGTTCGAGCCGATGGGCGAGCGCCAGGTCACGGTCGACGGCAAGGCACACAAGCTGCCCGACCCGTTCCTCGTGATCGCGACGCAGAACCCGCACGAGCACGAGGGCGTCTTCCCCCTCCCCGAAGGCCAGCTCGACCGCTTCCTCTTCAAGATCGAGCTCGAATATGCAGACGCCGAGGCCGAGCTCGCGATGCTGAATCTCCCGCACAAGGGCATCGCGCCGGACATGCTCGGCGAAGTCCGCCCGCTGCTTGGCGTCGTCGGTCTCGACAAGGCACGCCAGGAGCTCGAGCACACCGAAGTCCCCGAGTCGGTCGGCCGCTACATCGTCGCCGTCGGACGCCGCACGCGAGAGCTTCCGGGCGTCGAGCTCGGCGTGAGCTCGCGCGCGATGATCCACCTCGTGATGGCCTCCAAGGCGAGCGCACGGCTCCACGGTCGCGACATCGTCACGGTGGAGGACGTCCGCGAGATGGCGCCATTCGTGCTTCGACACCGCATCTCCGCGCCGGGCATGAGCGTGGACACGGTGCTCCTCGACGCGATGGCCAGCGTACCGACGGCCGTTCCCCCGCCGGTCTCGCCCGTCAGCTAGCCCACCCCTCCGCGGCACCCGGTCGCGAAGCGACCGGCTTTAGGGATTCACGCGAGCGGGATTCACGCTCGTGAATCCCGCTCTGCGGACAGCAGGGGTTGACTCCCCCATTTGGGGGACTGATAGTGCGATGGAGGCATCGGCTGGGGAGCCGCGTTGGGAGCCTCGTTCGGACCGCGCTACCATCTGGCGGCCGAGCAATCGAGCCGAACGAGGGAGGGACCGCATCGTGTCATTGCTGGTGGAGGCACCATACGAGAGCCTCATCGAGTTGCGCGAGCGCGCAAAGACCGAGATCGCGAAGGTCGTGATCGGCCAGGAGCGCGCCGTCGAGCTGCTGCTCGTGGCAGCGCTCGCACGCGGGCATGTCCTGCTGGAAGGGCCTCCGGGCAGCGCGAAGACGCTCCTCGCGCGTGCGACCGCACACATGCTCGGCGCGAAGTTCAAGCGCATCCAGTTCACTCCGGACACGTCGCCGGCCGAGCTGACGGGGATCAACGCGATCCGCATGGGCGAGCAGGTGTTCTTCCCCGGCTCCGTCTTCACGAACGTCCTGCTCGCGGACGAGATCAACCGCACACCCCCGCGCACGCAGGCGGCACTTCTCGAAGCCATGCAGGAGCGGCAGGTGACGGTCGAGGGCAAGGCGCACAAGCTCCCCGATCCGTTCCTCGTGATCGCGACCCAGAACCCGTACGAGCATCGCGACGTGTTCGAGCTTCCCGAGTCGCAGCTCGACCGTTTCCTCTTCAAGATCGAGGTCGAGTACGCGGACGCGCAGAGCGAGTTCGAGATGCTCGACCTCCCGCACAAGGGCATCGCGCCGGACATGCTCGGCGAGGTCCGCCCCCTGCTTGGCGTCGTCGGTCTCGACAAGGCGCGCGACGAGCTCGACGCGACCGACCTTCCGGAGGAAGTCGGGCGCTACATGGTCGCGATCGCACGCGCGAGCCGCGACATCGCGGGTGTCGAGCTCGGTGTGAGCTCACGCGGGGTCATCCATCTCGCGAGCGCTTCGCGCGCCAACGCACGGCTGAGCGGCCGCGAGGAGGTCACGATCGAGGACGTCCGCGAAATGGCGCCATACGTGCTGCGGCATCGGCTCATCCTCGAGGAGGGCCTGAGCGCGGACGACGTGTTGCGCAAGGTGCTCGAGCAGGTTCCGGTGCCCGAGCGCACCTACTCGCTTCGGTAGCCGGCTGATTGCCGTAGGGGCCGGATGTATCCGGCCCCTACAACGTGGTCCGTCAGCGAGACGCCGCCTCGACGAGCGCGCGCTTCGTGAGAACGCGTGCGAGGTGGCGGCGGAACTCCGCGCTCGCCGCGTGATCCGACGACGGCTCCGTCCCTTCGGCCGCGAGCGCGGCTGCGTCCTCGATCGAGGAGCCTTCCGCGAGCGCCTCCTCGGACGCACTCGCCCGGAGGGGAGTCGCGCCCATGTTCGTGAGAGCGATGGTCGTAGGCAGCGCACCATTCGCGCGCGTCACGGCCGCAACGGCGACCGTTGCCCAGTCCTGGGCCCGCCGGATCAACTTCGTGTAGGACCAGCCCGCCGAGCCGAGCTTCGGCACGCGAATCTCCACGAGCATCTCGTCGGCCGCGAGCGCCGTTTGGAAGACACCGGTGAAGAACTCCGTGGCCGCGATCGCCCGATCTCCCGCCGGGCCTCGTGCGACGAGCTCACCGTGGAGCGCGAGGACCACGGCGGGAAGATCCGAGGCCGGGTCGCCGTGGGCGAGCGAGCCTCCGATCGTTCCTCGATGCCGGACTTGTGGATCGCCGATCTGGCCGGCCGTGAACGACACGATCGGACAGTGCTCCTGGAGGAGCGACGCGCCGGCGACGTCCTTGTGGCGGGTGAGGGCACCGATGGCGATCGTGTCGCCCTCCTCGGTCACGTAGGACAGGTCGGCGAGCCGCCCGATGTCGATCAAGGTCGCCGGGCGGGCGATGCGCAGCTTCATCGCCGGCACGAGCGAGTGGCCACCCGCGAGGAGCTTGGCGTCTTCCCGTTCGCCGAGGAGCCCGATCGCATGGTCGACGCTCTCGGCGACCTCGTAGTCGAACGCTGCCGGAATCACGACCTCACCTCCTCGATCGCCTTCCAGACTCTCTCCGGCGTGGCCGGGAGCGGCATGTCCGTGACGCCGAGATGCGAGAGCGCGTCGACGACGGCGTTGATGACGGCGGGAGCGGCCGCGATCGTGCCCGTCTCCCCCACACCCTTCACACCGAGCGGGTTGTCACCCGCCGTCTCGGTCCGGTCCGTCTCGTACGACGGAAGCTCCGCCGCGGACGGCACGAGGTAGGTCATCATCGTCGTCGTGAGGAGATTTCCCTCCTCGTCGTAGGCGCCTTCCTCGAAGAGCGCAGCCGCGATGCCCTGCGTCACCCCGCCGTGTACCTGCCCGTCGATGATCTGCGGGTTCACCGGGTTGCCGACGTCGTCGACGGCGACGTAGCGCAGGAGCCTGGTGTCACCGGTCTCGGTGTCGACCTCCACGACGGCCGCATGCGCGCCCGCCGGCCACGAGAAGTTGGGCGGGTCGAAGACGGCAGTCGCCTCGAGCCCGGGCTCCATCCCGTCCGGGAGGTTGTGCGCGGAGTGGGCGGCGAACGCGGCCGCCTGGATCGTCATGGCCCGGTCCGGCGATCCCTTCACCGAGAACGTCCCGTTCTCGAGCTCGAGATCGTCCTCCGACACCTCGAGCTGGTGCGCGACGATCTGGCGAGCCTTCGCGATCACCTTCTCCCCCGCGTTCCAGAGGGCGACGCCACCCACGGCGAGCGAGCGGCTCCCGTACGTGTCCATGCCCAGCTGCGACGACGCCGTATCGCCGTGAATGACCTCGACGTCGTCCACGTCGACGCCGAGCTGGTCGGCGGTGATCTGCGCGAACGTCGTCTCGTGGCTCTGGCCGTGCGGGGACGTGCCCGTGACGACCTGCACCGAGCCGAGCGGCTGGAACCGCACGGTCGATGCGTCCCAGCCACCGACGGCGTAGCGGATCGCCCCGAGGATGCGTGACGGTGCAAGCCCGCACATCTCGTTGTAGGTCGAGAAGCCGACACCGATCTGCTTCACGTCACCGTTCGAACGACGCGTCGCTTGATCCGCGCGGATTGCATCGAGGTCGAGCATCTCGAGCAAGCGGTCCAGGCTTGCGTGGTAGTCGCCCGAGTCGATGGTGAGGCCCGAGGCCATCGTGTGCGGGAACTCGGTGACGAAGTTCTTACGCCTGAGCTCGATCGGGTCCATGCCGAGCTCGCGCGCGAGCGCGTCCATCGTGCGTTCGAGGACGTACGTCGCCTCCGGCCGGCCCGCTCCGCGATAGGCGTCCGTCGGGGTGGTGTTCGTGAAGACGCCTGTGAACGTGACGCTGTAGTTGGGGATCTCGTACGGCCCCGAGTAGATCCACGCGCCGAGGAGCGGCACGCCGGGCGTCACGAGCTCCAGGTACGCGCCCATGGCGCACCAGGCTTCCGACTTGACCGCCGTGATGTCGCCGTCCTTCGTCGCCGCGAACGTGAGCTCGTGGACGACGTCGCGGCCGTGGATCGTCCCCACGTAGTTCTCGGCTCGCTCCTCCGTCCACTTCACCGGGCGGCCCAGACGGCGGGCGAGCGCGATTGCGAGCGAGCTCTCGCCGTAGATCTGGAGCTTCGAGCCGAAGCCTCCACCAACGTCGGGGGCGATCACCCGGATCTTGGACTCGGGGATGCCGAGCACGAGCTGCAACGCGAAGCGCGTGATGTGCGGCGTCTGCGTCGCAGACCAGAGCGTGACCTCGCCGGTCGGGCCGACCTGCGCGAGCACGCCCCGGGGCTCGATCGCGTTCGGAATGAGGCGAGGCTGGAAGTACCGGCGCGTGACGACGACGTCGGCGGCGTCGATCGCAGCCTGGACGTCGTCGCTCTCGAGCTTCCAGACGTAGCACTCGTTCGTGCCGAAGTCCTCGTGCACGAGCGGCGCGGAGTCCGCGAGCGCCTTCTGGACGTCGGCGTTCGACGGGAGCGGCTCGTAGTCGACCTCGACGAGCTCTGCCGCGTCCTTCGCGAGGGCACGGCTCTCGGCCACCACGACGGCCACGGGATCGCCCTGGTAGCGGGCCTCGTCGACCGCGAGCGGATAGTGCGCCGGCGTCTTGATGTCTTCCGTCACCGGCCAGGCGCAGGGCAGACCGCCCTTCCAGTCTTCCGCGAGGTCGGCCCCCGAATACGCCGCGACGACGCCCTCCGCCGCGCGGGCCGCCTCGACGCTCACGCTCGCGATGCGTGCGCGTGGGTACGGGCTGCGGACGACGACCATGTAGGCGGTCGCCGGCAGCGTCATGTTGTCGATGAACGTTCCCTGCCCGCGCAGGAGCGACGCGTCTTCCTTGCGCTTGACGGAGGTTCCGACGAAGCCCGCTGCGGTCTCGGTGACGGTCATGACGCCACCCCGGCAGCGGCTGCAACGGCCTGGACGATGTTGTGGTACCCGGTGCAGCGGCAGAGGTTGCCTTCGAGGCCCTCGCGAATCGACGTCTCGTCGGTCGCGCCGCCGCTGTCGATGAGGCTCACCGCTGCGAGCACCATCCCGGGCGTGCAATAGCCGCACTGGAGCGCGTGGTGATCGTGGAACGCCTGCTGCACCGGATGGAGCTCCCCGTTTCGCGCAAGCCCCTCGATCGTCGTGATCTCCATCCCGTCCGCCTGCACTCCGAGCAGCGTGCACGACTTCACCGACTCGCCGTTCACGAGCACGGTGCACGATCCGCACGAGGAGGTGTCGCAGCCCACGTTCGTCCCGGTGAGCCCGAGCCGCTCGCGGAGCACGTAGACCAGAAGGTCACGCGGCTCGACCTCGAGCTCGTGGCGTACGCCGTTGGCGACCAGCGCCACTCGTCGCATCGACTCTCCTTCCCCTCGCAGGTCCCGCGAGCGTAGTACGGCGACGCCGGTTCCGCCACTGTGTTGTCCGCTAGCCAAGACTCGCCGAATGCTCTAGCGTGAAGGGGTCGAGAGAGGGGGTTGCGAAATGCGCACCGCGTCATCGGTGACGGCGATTTCCTGGATCCCGTCGGATGCGATCGAAGGTATGCCCAAGCTTCCGTTCGAACTCGGCGTCGCGCGCTATGACGCGCCGCCGCCCGAGCACCTCGAGGAAGGCGACCTCGAACGCCTGCGCGCCGAGGATCGCTTTCGTGAAGCCAACCGTCTCGCCGCCTTCATCGAGGTAGAGGACGGGACGATCGTCGGCCACGGGTACGAGGGCATAGGGCTCGTCGGGTCGACGACCCTCAACCTCGGTATCACGGACATCACGATTCCCGGCGTCGCCTTCGAGGTCCTCCGGCAAGAGCCGGAGGTCCGTGACGACGGCGTCCGCTTCGTGCAGACGGTCGGCGGCCGGGCCGGCTTCCCGGCTCCGCGTAGGGTCACCGATAGGCCATACGTCAGGATCCATTCGGCGACCGCCTGGACGACGCTCGCGCTCACGATCCGAGTCGACGGCTCCTCGGAGCACGAGCTCGTCGGAGCGAGCACGTTCCCCCGACACTGGATCTACGACCGGAACGGAAACCTCGCTGCGAAGTCGGGGACGATCGATTTCAAAGCCTGGTACCGCGAGGCGCACGGCGAGCGAACGCCATGGGGAGACGAGGACTCGGATGCTTTCGTCACGGCGGCCGAGAGCGCGCTCGAGCGAGAGATCTCGCGCGAGCTGATGGCGGGCAAGCTGATCCCCGAACGACGCACGCTCGAGCCGGACGAGACGCTCGTGGAGCAAGGCACGCCGGGCGACGAGCTCTACCTCGTCCTCGACGGCGTCCTCGCGGTGGAGGTCGACGGCAAGGACGTCGCGGAGATCGGCCCTGGCGCGATCGTCGGCGAACGAGCTCTCCTCGAAGGTGGCCTGCGAACGGCGAGTCTCCGCGCTCGTACGCGCTGCCGCATCGCGGTGATCCCGGGTGAGCTGATCGACCGGCAGGAGCTGGAGGACCTCGCAGCGACACGGCGAGCCTAGAGCCCGGGCCGCGCCTACCTGCTAGCGGCGGCTCTTGAGCGCGCGCTCGATGTCGCGCTGAGCGTCACGCTCCGCGACGACCCGCCGCTTGTCGAACCGCTCGCGGCCGCGCGCGAGCGCGATCTCGACCTTCACGCGGCCGTCCTTGAAGTACATCCGCGTCGGAACGAGCGTAAGGCCCTTCTCCCGCACCTTCCCGTAGAGCGAGTCGATCTCTCCGCGATGGAGAAGGAGCTTCCGGTCGCGGTCGGACTGGTGCCCCAGCGGTCCCCCTTGTGCGTACTCCGAGATCGACGCGCCGATGAGCCACGCCTCGCCGTCGCGGACGTCCGCGTACGCCTGGCCGAGCTGGACGTGGCCGTCGCGCGCCGCCTTGACCTCCGTTCCGGTCAGGACCACGCCGGCCTCGACGCGCTCGATGAGCTCGTAGTCGCGTCGCGCGCGGCGGTTCTCCGCGATCAGCTTCTGTCCTGCGACTGGCTTGGCCACCGCCGGAGTGTAGGTGGGGCTACTCGTCAGGAAGCGCGGACGCGAAGCGGCGGGCGATCTCCCGCAGCATCGTCAGCGCGACGGTCGGCTCGGACTCGACGAGCGCGATGGCGTCGTCACGCGGGATGGCGAGGCAGCGCATCTCGGTCGCGGCACGAACCCGGGCGATACGAGTGCCGCCGGGCGCGAGGAGCGTCAACTCACCGAAGAAGGTCCCAGGGCCGAGGTCGACCGACCCTCCACGCCACTCCACGAGCGCCGTACCGTCCACGATCACGAACATGCCCGAGCCCGGATCGCCCTCGAGGGCGACGATCTGGCCGGCCGCGGCCGTCATCTCACCCGATGCTGCAGCGATGCGCTCGAGGCCGGCGTCGCTGGCGTCGGCGAAGAGCGGGATGGAACGGAGCTCGTCGGCGGTCACGGCAAGTTCATATCACGCGCGCGATGCGATCCCGGCGCAGCGGTCGCACAGCGGGAACCACGGCGCGCACGAGCGTCCGCACGAGCGGCAGCGCCCGATCGTCGGCGACTCGACCTCGACCCGCAGCCGCGCGACGACACGCTGAGCCGCAGCGTCCTCGAGCGCCGCCGCCCGCTCGCTGGTGACGCCTCCGACATCGGCGTACTGAAGCGCGAACCAGCGCAGGATGCTCGCTTCACGCCCGGCCCGCTCGGCATCCTCGAGCGACGCGCCGCGAAGTCGGGCCGTGTCGAGGAGGAATGCGAGCTGCGGGCGGGCGACGCGATCCCCGGTGATGGCGAGAGCGAGCGTCGCGAGCAGCTCGACGTTGTCCTCGTCGACGGGTGCGTTCACGAGCTTCCACGTGTCCGCGAGCGGCAGGCGCCGACCGCGCTCCGCGAGGCGCCTCTGGACTGCCTGGAGGCGCAGGCGGAGCGGCTGCAACGACTCGACTGCGAGCCAGCTCTCGGATGCCCACTCGCGGAGCGCCACCCGATGCCAGGCGACGAGCGCGGCGTCCAGGCGCAGCGGGTCGTCGACGCCGAGATCGGCGAGCTGTGGGCGAATCCTGGCCTCGTCCACCGCGCGATAGCCGAGGTGGCCGCCGGGCAGCGGGACGTGCGGCTCGAGCGCCGACTCCACGAGCTCCGGGTTCGCAACTCCCCATCCGAGCCCGGCGAGCACGCCGACGTGCCCGCGCTCGACGAGGCCGAACCGGCCGGCTCGCCCGGCGATCTGCGCGAGCTCCCACGGCAGGAGGTCGCGCCGCTCCTCGCCGTCGAACTTCGTCGTCTCCGCGAAGAGAAGCGTCTCGCAGGGGAGGTTGACGCCGTGACCGAGGACGTCGGTCGCGACGCAGACGTCGGCAGCACCGGAGATGAAGCGGTCGATCTCCTCACGCCGCGACGACAGCGGCATCGCGCCGTAGAGCACCGCGACCTTGCCGGGATGGAGACGGTTGACCTCGCCCGCGAGCGCGAGCACCGCGCGCCGGCTGAACGCGACCACGACGGTTCCGGGCGTGAGCGAGCGGAGCGTCCGCGCTCCGACGAACTCGAGCGGGAGCTTGCGCTCGAAGACCTTCAGCTCGTGCGCGGGAAACGCGCGCTGCACGAGTGGCAGCGCGTCGAGCGCGCCGAGCAGGAGGATCTCGCGGTACTCCCCCGCGAGCAGCAGCCGCGTCCAGGCCGAACCGCGCTCCGTGTCGTCGGCCCACTGCACCTCGTCGAGGACGAGCAGCTCGCCTGCGAGCGGCGCCATCTCGACGGTCGAGCAGATCACGGGTGCGTGCTCGTTGACGCGCTCCTCCCCGGTGACGAGGCCGACGTTCTCCGGGCCGATCCACTCGCCGAGACGGCGGTGTGCCTCCTGCGCGAGCATTCTGAGCGGGCCTGCGTAGACGCCGGCCCGCTTCTCCGCGAGCTCGCGCAGCGCCGCGTACGTCTTGCCCGAGTTCGTCGGCCCGAGGTGCGCGACGACGCGCTCCGGCTCGACGCGGCGCGACGGCAGCGAGACGGAGACGCTGCGCTCGGCCTGGCGTACCGCCTGCGCCGGGCTTCGGCGGCGCGCGCGATCCGAGCGGCTCGGGCGCTTCTGACGGCCCCGTGCCGGACGGCGGTTGCTCATCGGCTCAGACGCGGAGGAAGCGCCGAAGCGTCAAGCCCGAGCCGAGCGCGCCGATGGCGAGGCCGCCCGCGATCAGGATCAACGCCGTCCAGGCGAACGCGAGCGCCTGCACGTCGGGGTCGTTCTGGATGGTGACGATCTGCGGAATCGCGATCTCGCGGCTGAGGAACAGCAGCACGACCGCGGCGACCGACCCCGCGAGCCCGGTCAGGAGGCCTTCGAGCATGAACGGCCCGCGGACGTACCAGTTCGAGGCGCCGACGAGCTTCATCACCTCGATCTCGCGCCGTCGCGAGTGCACCGACAGCCGGATCGTGTTCGCGATGAGGATCGTCGAGGCCGCGAGGAGCACGAACACGGCGATGAGGAAGACGATCTGGATCGCACGGGCGATCTGGAGGATGCGCTCCGAGACTTCCTTGCCGTAGCGCACCACCTCGACCGCAGCGAGCTTCGAGCCCTGCACCTTCATGGCGATGGCCTCGGTGTCTTCCCCGCGCTTCGGCACGACGTCGAACGACGCCGGCAGCGGGTTCGTGGGAAGGTCGGCCGTGAGCTCGGGGCTGCGCTTGCGCATGATCTGGAGGGCCCGCTCCTTCGAGATGAACGTGATGCCGCCGGGCCTCACGCGCTCGTCGGACTCGAGCAGGACGCGCAGCTCGTTGACCTGCTTCGTCGTCGCAGCGTCCGCGATGAAGACGTGCACCGCGAGCTCGCGCTTCTTGTCGTCCGACCACGAGACGAGCCACGTGCCGAGCCCGATGAAGATGCCGATGAGGAACATCCCGATGAGCACGGACAGCGCCGAGGCGACCGTCGTCGAGACGTTCGCGCCGATGGAGCGGAGCGCCTCGGCGAAGAGGGTGCGGATCCGAGTCATTCCTCGGAGTACCCTCCGCGCCGCTCGTCGCGAACGAGCTTGCCCATCTCGAGCGCGATGACGCGCTTGCGCATCTTGTCGACCATCTCGCGGTCGTGGGTGACCATGAGGATCGTCGTGCCGGTGCGGTTGATGCGATAGAGGAGCTGCATGATCCCGACGGACGTATCGGGGTCGAGGTTCCCGGTCGGCTCGTCGCAGACGAGCAGCGGCGGGTGGTTCACCATCGCACGCGCGATCGAGACGCGCTGCTGCTCGCCGCCCGAGAGCTCCTCCGGGCGCGAGCCCATCTTGTGCGCGAGGCCGACGAGGTCCATCACCTCGGGCACCTTCTTGCGGATCTCCGCGTTCGACTGCCCCTGCACGCGGAGCGCGTAGCCGATGTTCTCGGCGGCAGTGCGGTTCGGGAGGAGCTTGAAGTCCTGGAAGACGCAGCCGAGGTTGCGGCGCAGGAGCGGCACCTTCGAGCGCTTGAGGCGCCCGAGGTCGCGTCCGCCGACGATGATGCGCCCGCCGGTGGGCTCGACCTCCTTCAGCAGAAGGCGGATGAGCGTGGACTTGCCCGAGCCGGACGCGCCGACGACGAACACGAACTCGCCCTTGTCGATGACGAACGAGACGCCGTCCAGTGCCCGCACGTTGTTCGTCTCGTAGATCTTCCGGACGTCCTCGAACACGATCATCGCGGAGCCGGTCGACCCTTCGCGGGCCGGCTGCAGCTCGACGTTGGTATCGGGTTCGGCGAGGGCCGTCATCTGTGTCTCCGAGAGGTCATCCGGCACCGGGTGTCAGCATTGACGCAGCCGCACGGGCTGCTCCGGCTCGTTGAGGGCGCTGCAGTGTAGCCGACGATTTGTTGGCGCAGAGCGGAATCCGCGAGCGCGGATTCCGCTCGCGCAGATCCCTGAAGCCGTCCGCTTCGCGGCCGGTTGTGGTCGAATCCACATCGCTCTTAGAGCACCTGTCCGGCGGCTTTCGCGAGGAGGTACGCGTGGATGAAGCCGTCGATTCCGCCGTCGAGAACGGACTGGGTGTTCCCCACCTCGTAGTCGGTTCGATGGTCCTTCACCAGCTGGTACGGGTGCAGCACGTACGAGCGGATTTGACTCCCGAAGCCGATGTCCTGCGCCGCGCCGCGTTCCTTCGCGAGCTCGGCCTCGCGCTTCTCCTCTTCCAGCTCTGCGAGTCGCGAACGGAGGATGCGCATCGCCGTGGCCTTGTTCGACGTCTGCGAGCGCTCGTTCTGGCACTGGACGACGATTCCGGTCGGGATATGCGTGATGCGGACCGCCGAGTCGGTCTTGTTCACGTGCTGTCCGCCCGCGCCGCTCGAGCGGTACGTGTCGATGCGGAGCTCGGACTCGTCGATCTCGATCGGGGCGTCGTCCGGGCAGCAGCGGTGCGACGACGATCTGTGCGAACGCGGTGTGCCGGCGGTGCGCAGAGTCGAACGGCGACTGGCGCACGAGGCGATGCACGCCGCGCTCGGCCTTCAGCGTGCCGTACGCGTTCTCGCCCTTGACCGTCACCGTGGCCGACTTGAGGCCCGCCTCCTCGCCCGGGCTCGCCTCGATCGTCTCGGTCTGGAAGCCGCGGTCGGCGGCCCAGCGCAGGTACAGCCGCAGGAGCATGTCGGCCCAGTCCTGGGCGTCCGTTCCACCCGTGCCCGCGTGGATCTCGAGGACGGCGTCGCCCGCGTCGTACTGGCCGTCGAACAGCGCGTCCTCCTGCAGACGACCGAGCTCGCCCTCGAGCGACGCGACGAGCTGCGCGATCTCCTGCTCGTCCTCGCCGAGCGAGAGCAGCTCCGTCGCGTCCTCGAACTCGCCCTGGAGCCGCTCGTAGCGCTCGAGCTTGCGGACGAGCCGCGAGTGCTCGGTGGAGATGCGAGCCGCACCCGCCTGGTCGTCCCAGAACCCGGGAGCCCCCATCGCCTCCTCGAGCTCGATGCGTCGCGTTGCTAGGCGGTCCGGGTCAAAGGTAATCACGGACCCAGGCGAGCTGGGCCCCGATCTCCTGCAGGCGCTCGTCGAGCGGCTTGCCGTCGGCGTCCGTCACGCGCCTAGCGTACCCGGGAGCGTGGTCGACTCGGCCGCACCGGCTCATGGCACGCAGACAGTCGTCACCGCTTCCTGAATGCGTCCGGGAACGGGCCGAACGAGGTCGACTGCGGTCTCGAGATCGAATCGACTAGGCGGACGCTGCTGCTCGTCGAGCCAGGCCAGATCGAGCGGAGCAGCCCCGTGCCAGAAACCTCTGAGGATGTCGTTCTCGGCGCCGAGCGCCTCGTGGCAGGGGCCGCGTGGCATGGCTCGCAGGTGTTCGAGGAGGTAGTACATCTCGATCTCGACCTGGTCGACGAGTTGCTCCCACGCCGAATGGGTGCACGTCGCATCGGCGTCGTCGCCCTCACCCGACGGCCCGACACACGCGGCGAGCGCGGTGTCCCATAGCCGGACCGCGGCGGCGGTGTCGGCCGCTTGCTTGCCGACCTCCTGCCGCTGTCTCGGTGGGAGCGGAACGGAACGCACCGGGCTGGACACCGAGCTCGACGACTCGCTCGTCGCCGCCTCGGGTACCGATGTCTCGACGGCCGGCGTCGCCTGCTCGGCGGCCGCGAGCTCAGGGCGCTCGTCCCCACTCACCGCCGCATCCGGCGACCGCGACGCCGAACGCGACCCAGACGAGCCACCGGCGTGTCGCTCGCATGCACGGACGATAGGTCACACCGCACACGCCGAGCATCGGTTCTCGATGCGAGGTGAGAATCCGGCGACTTAGGGTATTCCTCGTGAACGGAATGCGTGCGGCGGCGAGATATGCAAGGCGAACGTACTCGGTGGAGGCCGAGCTCGTGTTCGTCGCGCTCGTGCTGCTCGCCTGGCACGCGATCCGGATTCCGATCGAAGGCGACGTCGCGACGTCCCTCGCCCACGCGGACGACGTGCTGAGGCTCGAGCGCGCGCTGTCGCTGGACGTCGAGCACGGTGTCATCGGTCGCCTCGACGACGCGAGCATCACGCCTGCGCTCGAGTGGCTGTACACGAACATCCACCTGCCGGTGCTGTTCGCGTTCGTCGCCGCTGCGCGCCTGCTCGCTCCCGAGCGCTACCCGGTCGTCCGCACGACGTTCGCGCTGGCGTTCCTGCCCGCAGCGCTCGTCATCTGGCTCTATCCGCTTGCCCCTCCGCACTGGCTC
Source organism: uncultured Gaiellaceae bacterium (assembly GCA_963820635.1). Taxonomy (GTDB): domain Bacteria; phylum Actinomycetota; class Thermoleophilia; order Gaiellales; family Gaiellaceae; genus GMQP-bins7. Next base: position 518,396 of record CAWGAN010000003.1, read on the forward strand.
CCCGAGTTCGGCTTCGGCGTGCCGCCCACCGACGCCGAGCTGACGAGCACGACCGGGGCCCTCTTCCACAACACGACGGCGGCGGCGGCGAGCCAGCACTTCGGGTTCGCGGTTCTCGTCGCCGCGACCGCGATCTGGCTCTTCCCGCGGTCGCGACTGGCGTAGGCGACGCTCGTCTATCCGGTCCTCGTCTTCCTCGTCATCGTCGGCACCGGAAATCACTACGTCGTCGACTGCATCATCGGGATGCTGACACTCGTGCTCGCTGCAGCCATCGCGACCGTCGTCCACCGCCCACGTGATCTCCCGCACACGGGGCCGCAGACGAGCGGCATCGCGAGCATCGTCCTCGGCTACGGACTGATCACGTGGGGCTTCGTCTCGCTCGACCTGACGGCGCCCCGCAGCTGGGACAACGCGTTCTACGCCCTGGTGCTCGCCGGTGGCGTGGCAGCGGTGATCGCTCCGCGACTCGCGGAAGAGCCGCTCACCGAGTCACGCTGAAGCGAGCGGCGGCACGCGTCGACGCGACGCGACGGCGCTACGCGCCGTGGCAGCGCTTGTACTTCTTGCCGCTCCCGCACCAGCACGGGTCGTTGCGGCCGATGTCCTTGTGCTCGTTCACGGCCTGCGGCTGCGCGAACGACCCGGACTCCGACGGTCCGGGAGGTGCCGCGAGCGCGGTCGCCGCTCCGCCGGCGGCAGCGATCACCTCGGCACCTGCCGACGTCTCGTGCTCGTACTGGAGCGAGCTCTCGCGCGCCTGCATCGGCTCGAGCGCAGGCTGCTCGACCTGCACGGAGACGTGGAAGAGCGTGAAGACGACCTCTTCGCGGATGGTCTGGCTGAGCTCCTCGAACATGATGTGGCCCTCGCCGCGGTACTCGACGAGCGGATCCTTCTGGGCGAACGCGCGGAGGTGGACGCCCTCGCGCAGGTAGTCCATCGCCTCGAGGTGCTCGCGCCAGCGCCCGTCGACGGTCTGGAGGATGATGTAGCGCTCGACCTCGCGCGCGAGCTCCGGTCCGAGCGCCTGCTCGCGCTCGTCGTAGGTCTCGAGCGCGTCCTCGACGAACTCGTCGACCAGATCGTCGCGACTGGTCACGTCGAGCTCCTCGCGCAGCTCGTCGACCGTGATGTCCGTGACGTAGAGCGACTGCATGCTCGTCACGAGCCCGTCGAGATCCCAGTCCTCGGGGAACTCGGAGTCCGTGGCATGCGCGACCCCCGCTGTCGACGACGTCGCGGATCCACTCGCGCACCTCGTCGGAGAGATCCTCCCCCTCGAGCACGCGGCGGCGCTGCTCGTAGATGACCATGCGCTGCGTGTTCATGACGTCGTCGTACTTGAGGACGTTCTTGCGCGCGACGAAGTTCTGCTCCTCGACCTTCTTCTGGGCGTTCTCGATCTGCTTCGAGAGGATCGAGGCCTCCATGGGCTGGTCGTCCGGGATCTTGAAGCGGTTCATGATGTTGTAGATCCGGTCGCCGGCGAACAGGCGCACGAGGTCGTCCTGGCCCGAGAGGTAGAAGCGCGTCTCGCCGGGGTCGCCCTGGCGTCCCGAGCGGCCGCGCAGCTGGTTGTCGATGCGACGTGACTCGTGACGCTCCGTCCCGAGGACGTAGAGGCCGCCGAGGTCGACCACTCCCTCGCCGAGCTTGATGTCGACACCACGGCCGGCCATGTTCGTCGCGATCGTGACCGCACCGCGCTGTCCCGCGTCCTTGATGATCTCGCCCTCGCGCTCGTGCTCCTTCGCGTTCAGCACGTTGTGCGGGATGCCCTTGCGCTTGAGCATCTCCGAGAGGAACTCGGAGGTCTCGACCGCGATCGTGCCGACGAGCACGGGCTGTCCCTCCTCGTGGCGCTCGACGATGTCGTCGAGCACCGAGGAGAACTTCGCCTCGGGCGTCTTGAAGATGTAGTCGTTCTCGTCGAGGCGGGCGACGGGCTGGTTGGTCGGGATCTCGACGACGTGCAGGTCGTAGATCTCGACGAACTCCTTCTCCTCCGTCTTCGCGGTACCCGTCATGCCGGCGAGCCGCTCGTACAGGCGGAAGTAGTTCTGCAGCGTGATCGACGCGAGCGTGACGTTCTCCTCGCGGATCCTCGTGCCCTCCTTCGCCTCGATCGCCTGGTGCAGGCCCTCGCTCCAGCGGCGCCCTTCCATGATCCGGCCCGTGAACTCGTCGACGATCTTGACCTCGCCCTCCTGCACGACGTAGTCGACGTCGCGCTTGTACAGCGACTGCGCCTTGAGCGCCTGCATGAGGTGATTCACGAGGATGACGTTCTTCGGGTCGTAGAGGTTGTCGATCCCGAGCGCGCGCTCGACCTTCTCGATCGTGGCCTGCGCCGGCGACACGGTCTTGAACTTCTCGTCGTAGAGGAAGTCCGCGCCCGAGAGCTCCGTCTCGTCGAGGCCCTTGGCCGTCTTGCGCGTCGCGGGCGCACCGTCGAGATCCTTGGCGACGCGAGCGAACTGGTAGTAGGTCTCGGCGGCGGTCTCCGGCTCGCCGGAGATGATGAGCGGCGTCCGCGCCTCGTCGACGAGGATCGAGTCGACCTCGTCCACGATCGCGTAGGAGTGGCTGCGCTGGACGACGCCCTCGAGCGAGACGGCCATGTTGTCGCGCAGGTAGTCGAACCCGAACTCCGAGTTCGTCCCGTACACGACGTCGCACGCGTACGCCTCGCGGCGCTCCGCGAACGGCATGAGGTTCTGGATGGCGCCGACGGAGCTGCCGAGCAGCTCGTACACGGGCTGCGTCCACTCCGCGTCGCGCTTCGCGAGGTAGTCGTTCACGGTCACGAGATGGACTCCCTGGCCGGCGAGACCGTTGAGGTAGAGCGGCTGCACGGCGACGAACGTCTTCCCCTCGCCCGTCTTCATCTCGGCGATGTCGCCCTCGTGGAGGACGATCCCGCCCATGAGCTGAACGTCGAAGAGCCGCACGCCGATCGTGCGCCTGAAGGCCTCGCGGACTGCGGCGTACGCCTCGAAGATCAGGTCCTCGAGCGACTCACCGTTCTCGAGGCGCTGCTTGAACTCTGCGGTCTTTCCGCGGAGCTCGTCGTCGGTGAGCTTCTCGAAGTCGGGCTCGAGGGTGCCGATGTACGCCGCCTGCTCGGCGAGGCGCTTGACGCGCCGCCCCTCGCCCATGCGAAGGACGCGCTCGAACTTCCCGAAGGACTCCGTCGCCACGGGCCTAGGGTACCGGCTCGCCCCGGCAATCGAGCCACGCTCACCGGCTACAAGACCGATACCACGCGTTCACCAGAGGGCCACACGCGGCTCGCTAGCGTCGGGCCGAATGGATGCCGCCCAGCTCGAGACGATCCCGCTCTTCGCAAGGCTGACACTCGATCAGCGCGCGTCCGTCGCGAGCGCGTGCGACACGCTCGAGGTCGAGAACGGAACCGTCCTCGTGCGGGAGGGCGACTTCGGCCACGCGGTGTTCGCCATCACCTCCGGCACGGCCGACGTCGTGCACGAAGGGGCGGTGATCAACACACTCGGCCCTGGGGACTACTTCGGTGAGATCGCCGTGATGTCCGGCGGTCGGCGGTCGGCGTCCGTCGTGGCCACGAGCCCGCTCGAGCTCGTCACGATCTTCAACCGCGAGATCTGGCGGCTCGAACGCGAGTCGCCCGAGATCGCGTCGGTGCTTCGCGAGACGATCTCCGCTCGCATCGGCGACGACGCATCGGCCTAGAGCTGTAAGACCGAGAGCTCCCAGAGATCGCCGCGCACGCGGTGGGCATGGGCTGCGTAGGCGCCCCCGACGCGGCCCGTGGCGATCCGCTCGAGCGCCGAGGCCTGCGCCGGCTCGGCGGGAAGGTTGTCGATCGTCAGCGCAAGCTCCGCCCCGTTCCACGTGAGCTCGAGCTCGTTGCCTCGCGGATCCGGATCCAGTCGCTCGACTTCGATCGCCACCGCGCCGACCGCCCACAGCTCCGGACGCCGCACCGCGAGAGCGCGGTAGGGCGCCGCAATGCTCTCCCGAAGCGCGCCGGCGAAGAACGCCGGGTCGGCGGCTCCGTCGGACTCGAGCACGAACGTCCCGTCGGGCAGCGCGACGAACTCCACCTCGTCTCCGGGAGTGCCGTCACCCGTGACGGTCGCGACCGCGTCCCACTCGCGCTGTCGTTGGAGCCCCGTGATCCCTGCGGCCAGCCACTCGCGGGCCGGGTCGAGGGGCACCTATGCGGCCGCTTCTTCGCCGGCGCCGTCGGCGTCGCGCTTACGCTGCGCCGCCCGGCGCGGCTCGTGCACGCGCTTGTCGCGGTAGCGCTCGATCTGGCGCTCGAGCTTGGCGACGAGCTCGTCGACCGCCGCCTCGTACGTCGTCGCGGCCTCGCGTGCCACGAGGTTGGGCCCTTTCATGAAGACGACGGCCTCCGCCACGTGATCGTCACGGATCGACGGGTTGCGCTCGCGCGAGAACGTCACCTCCACTGCCGTTCCTTCGTAGAGACGCCGCGAGAGCTTCGCGAAGCGCTTCTCCGTGTACGCGTGCACCGAGTCCGGAACGGAGGAGTGCTGGGCCTTGACCTGGAGCTGCATTGCTGACGCTCCTTTCGGGATCGTGGCGATGACGACACTCGCAATCTAACGAACTGCCCTCGCGAGAGTGACGACCCGAACATGCCGAGCTCCAGCCCGCCGGCAGGCGCTCGCGCAGGCGTCCGCCGTCGCGCCGGAGGTGTACACGTCGTCGACGACGCAGACCTGCGCGGGGACCGTTCGAGACGCGACGACGCTGCCGCGGACGTTCCGGCGGCGCTCCTCGAGCGCCAGCCCACGCTGACGCGGAAGCGCGTGGCTCCGCTCCAGCACGTCGACGGACTCGAGCGCCCAGATCCTCCCGAGCTCGATCGCGAGCGCACGCGACGGGACGTCACCCCGGCGCAACGCGCGCTCCGGGTCGCCCGGCACCGGGACGAGCGCGTCCACGGCCGGCCTCGGGACGACCTCGGCGACGAGCGTCGCCGCATCGCGCGCGAGACGCCGGCGGCCGCGTTCCTTCCACGAGCGCACGAACCTCCGTGCCTGGCCGTCGTAGACGATCGCGGACTCGAGCATGAGCGAATGCGAGCCTCCTCCCCGCGCACTCGGCACATCGTCGCACCGGCCACGGGCCCGGCGAGCCGCAGCGCTCGCAGACCGGGGGCGTGAGCCGGGTGAGCGTCGTTCGGCAGCGATCGCAGAGGGATCGGCCCGGCAGCTCGCAGATCGCGCAGCGCTCGGGGAGGACGAGATCGAGCACTCGCACGCTCCGACGGTACGAGCGACGCGTTCACAGCGCTGCGCCGAGATCGTGTCAGATCGGCGCGGAGACGAGCTCGCGGAGGTCGCTCTCTGCGCGCTCGAGGTCTGCCGGCGTCTTGATCGGCAGAAAGCGTCCGCGCGGGCCTCTCCGGGGCACCTCCAGGTACTGGGTCGGGACGAAGGCCGACACCTCGTGGTACAGCCGTTCGAGCTGCACGGCGGGGCGCCCGTCGACGTCCTTCAGCACGTAGAGCCAGGACAGGTCGTACGTCGCGTCGAGCGCGTCGAGATCGAAGAGCGCCGTGTTCGTGTTGAAGACCGGGACGAGCTCCTGGTCGAACGACTCCGGGAAGCGCGGGCCCTCGACGAGCTGCAGCTTCCCGTCGACACGCACCGGCGCTCCGCCCATGTCTCCCTCCTTGCGCGCGACCTCGCACGTCAGCTGCCGCCGCGCCGCGAGGTGCGCGCCGACGACGACGGGATCGACCCGCGCGCCGAGGTTGTCGACGTTCGAGACCGTCACCACGCGAACGCCGCGGTCGCGCAGCGCCGCGAGCGTGCCCGAGCGCTGCAGCGCCTCGAACAGATCGCCGTGGCCGGGCGCGTACAGCGACGGCCGGCCATCCGCGTCGCGCAAGCGGATCGCCGGCTGCGTCGAGGCGCAGCGACACGAACTGGTTGAAGACGAGCGGATCGCCGAGCCCACGGTCGGCGACGTGCGCGCGGATGGCCGCATCGGTCGCGAAGCTCGTCATCAGCGCGACCGGAACGCTCACGCCGACCTCGCGCTCGAGCGCAGCGGTCTGCACGAGCTTCGCTTCGAGGAAGCTCATGCCGTCGACGGCGGTCAGCACCGCCTTCACGACGCCGCCGAAGCGAGTCGCCATCCCGCCGGCGAGCACGACCTGCGCGACCTCGCCTCGGCGCAGCGCGTCGAGCCCGGTCTCCCGCACGTCGTCGTATCCGGAGTCGCCCGGAGCCGGGAGCGCAGTGACGTCTCCCTCGGCGGGAGGCTCGATCGAGCCGCGGATCAGATTCGACTCCGGCGACAGCTCTCCGGCCGCCACCCGGGCCCGGAGCGACTCGAAGAGCGCCTCGTCGAAGCCGAAGCGCTCGAGGACGACCGCCGTCTCGCGATCGACGTCCATCAGCGGGCGCTTCGCACCGGGGACGGAAGCGACGACTCGTACGGCGCGCGATGCACGCCGACCTCGGTCACGATCGCGCCGACGAGCGCGGCGGGAGTGACGTCGAACGCCGGGTTCGTCGCCGGAAAGCGTGTCGAGACCTCGCCCGGGTCGCGTGCCTCGATCGGGATGTCCGCGCCCGCTCGCGGCGCTCGGATCGAGCGTCGAGGTCGGCGCGACGACGTAGAACGGCAGGCCATGGTGCGCGGCTGCGACCGCGAGGCCGTACGTGCCGACCTTGTTCGCCACGTCGCCGTTGGCAGCGATCCGGTCGGCGCCGGTGAGCACGGCGTCGACCTCTCCGTCGGCCATGAGCGATGCCGCTGCTCCGTCCACGATCACGGAGAACGGGATACCCAGCTCGTCGAGCTCCCACGCCGTCAGGCGCGCGCCCTGGAGCAGCGGCCGGGTCTCGTCGACCCACACGCGCTCGACGAGCCCACGCTCCCAGGCCGCACGCACGGCACCGAGCGCCGAGCCGTAGCCACCTGTCGCCAGCCCACCCGTGTTGCAATGGGTGAGGAGTCGTAGGGGCGAGGCTTGCCTCGCCCTCGTCCCGAGGAGCTCGGCTGCGTGCTGCCCCATCCGGCGACAGCGCTCGACCTCCTCCTCGTGGAGCGCGCGCGCACGCTCCGGCGTCGGATCGTCACGGAGCTCGTCGAGCGCCCAGCGCAGGTTGACCGCGGTCGGCCGCGACGACGCGAGCACGTCGTAGGCGGCGTCGAGGTCCTCCCCGCGCACCGCCGCGAGCGCGAGCCCGTACGCGGCCGCCACGCCGATCGCGGGCGCACCGCGGATCGCGAGAGTGCGAATCGCGTCCGCCACCTCCGCGGCCGACGTGCAGCGCAACTCGACCTCCTCGTCCGGCAGGCGCCGTTGGTCGAGCACGATCACCGCGTCCAACTCGAGACGAACGATGCGCTCGGGCGTCAGCTCGGGCATCGAGCCTCTAACGATCGTCGTAGACGCGGATCGTGCCCGTGTAGCACGCCACCCACACGCGTCTCGTCGGGCGGTCGTAGGTGATGCCGATCGGGTGGTAGCACGCGTCGATCGTCTGCAGCGGCTTCATGTCCGACGTGCGGAGCTTCGTCACCGTCCCGCTCTCGTAGTTGACGACGTAGAGCGCTCGCCCGTCGGCTGCGAGGGCGAGGCTGCGCGGCGCGCTCCCGGTCGCGACCTTCGCCCGCACCGCCCCCGTCTTGAGATCGAGCTTCGCGACGCGCCCTTCCGCGTTCAGCGAGACGAAGATGTAGCGGTCGGACGGGTGGAACTCGGCGGCGCGCGGCCCCGCACCGACGGCGACACTCGACGTCGTCCAGCGCTCGAGATCGACGCGGACGAGCTCCGAGCCACCCATCACCGCGACGTATGCGGCATTCCCCTTCGGAGAGACCGCGATCCCGCGCGGATACGCGCCGATCGAGATTCGCTTCACCTCGCGCCCCTTCTTCGTCGAGATGACGCTCAGGTCCCATGTGCACCAGTTCGAGACCAGGACGTAGCGGCCGTCCGGGGTCACGGCCACGACCTTCGGCACCGCTCCGACCTTGTACGCCTCGTCGATCTTCAAGCGCTCCATGTCGATCCGGTAGACGAAGCTGTCGTGGTAGCCGGACGACGGCGTGCAGCTGTCGCTTCCCTCTGGCCCGAAGTGCTGCCCGTACATCGAGTAGTTCGAGACGTATGCGTAGCGGCCGTCGGGAGAGAACGCCGCCTCGACGGGGGCGCCGCGACTCGTCCCCGGATAGCTGGGAAACCCCAGCGCCCGAAGGTTCACGGCGTCCGAGATCGTCTTGACGAGCTTCAGCGTGCGGACGTCGTAGACCGTGACGGAGTGTCGATACATCATGTTCTGCGCGGTCACGTAGCCGGCGCCGGACGACGCCACCGACTTCGGCGAGATGTTCCCGCTGATGACCGCGCGGAGCTTCAGCCGGGCCTTGTCCGACGGACGGCCTTCGACGTCGGCTACCGGCGCCTTAGGCTTCGCGACGACGGCCGGGCGCGTCACCGGCTCGGCCGCGACTTCGACGGCCTGGGCGTCACCCGGGCCGCGGAAGAAGGCCACGAACGCGACGGCCGCGACGATCGCGAGCGCGACGAGTGCCGCAGCAACCCGACGGCGGCGGACGTCGCTCCGCCGTCGTGCGCGGCGCTCGACGCGTGGATCTGAGTTCGGGACGTCGGCCATCGGGAGGCAAAGAGTACGAGCTACGCGACTATTCGACGAGAGCGAGGATGCGCCCTGCGACGCTCGTCCAGCTCCAGCGCTCGACCGCCGCCGTGCGCGCCGCAGCGCGAAGTGCCTCGCGCTCGTCGCCTCGCAGGGCGAGCACGTCTTCGAGGCGCGAGCGGAGCGCGGCGGCGTCACCGTTCGGGAAAGCTCGCGAGCCCGCTGCGGCCCGGCGGGTAGTCCTCCTCCAGTCCGCGCGCGACCTCGGCCAGGCCCGAGTGGTTCGCAACGATCGGCGGGCAGCCCGCCGCGGCCGCCTCGGCCGCGACCATCCCGAACGCCTCCGGAAAGATCGACGGCACGACCGCGACGTCCGCGAGCGCGAGCAGATGCACGAGGTGCCGGTGCTCGAGCGGGCCCGTGAAGAGGACGTCGAGGCCCTCGGCCGTTCGCTCGAGCTCGTCGCGGTAGTCACCGAAGCCGACGATCACGGCGCGCGCGTCCAGCCCGCGCAGAGCCTCCAGCAACACCTGGACGCCCTTGTTCTCGATGAGCTTCCCGTAGTAGACGACCGTCGGTCTGTCGCCTTCGAGGAACTCGGCGAGGCGCAGCACGTTCCCTTCGTCCGGAAGCCGTTCGCTCGCGTTACCGGGATTCGGCGGATCGAGCCGCGCCTCCGCCAGGAGCCCGGCGAGGGCATCCGCCTTCGGCGCGGGCCGCCAGAGCTCGACGTCGACTCCGGGCGGGATCTCGTGGACGCGCTCGACCGTCCCGCAGACCTCGCGGACGACGTTGCGGATGTGTTCGGAGCCGACCACCGTGGCCGCCGCACCCGCGAGAACCTCGCCACCCCACGCCGACAGCTCGGCGTTCCCGCGCATCGAGTACTCGAGCTCGGAGCCGTGCGCCTTCACGACGTACGGCGCGGCGCTCGCGGCGCCGACGGCACCACCGAGCAGGACGTGGTTGACGTAGAGCAGATCCGCAGGCCCTCGCTCGGCGGATCGCCGCAGCGTTCGCCTCGACCCAGCCGTCGAGCTCCGCGCGCGTGCACTCCTGCAGGCGCTTCACCTCGTACCCCTCGTAGCGGTCGATCACGAACACGGGGAGCAGCCCGCCGACGTCCGGTCGCACGGCGGTCGCTCCTCCGAGGTCGAACCGCTCCGGCTGAGCCTCCTGGGAGAACACGGTGACGTCATGGCCGCCTCGGCTCCACTCGCGCGCGAGCTGCCGGGCGTAGATGTTCGACCCCGTGCCACCCAGGAGGTAGCCGTGCCAGATGAAGATCCGCAGCTAGCTGCTCCCCTACGTCCCCTCGTCCCACGAGGCGAGGTACAGGGCCTGCTCCTCCGTGAGCGTGTCGATCTCGATGCCCATCGTCTCGAGCTTCAGCCGGGCGATCTCCTCGTCGATGTCCTTCGGGACGTCGTAGACGCGACGCTCGAGCGTCGCGGCGTTGCGGATGACCCACTCGGCCGCGAGCGCCTGGTTCGCGAAGGACATGTCCATGACGAGCGCCGGATGCCCCTCGGCCGCGGCGAGGTTCACGAGCCGCCCCTCGCCGATGAGGTAGATGCGCCGACCGTCCGCCATCGTGAACTCGTCGACGAGGGCGCGTGCCTCGCGCGTCTCGACTGCGAGGTCGCGGAGCGCGCCGATCTCGATCTCGACGTTGAAGTGCCCGGTGTTGGAGAGGATCGCGCCGTCCTTCATCCGCTCCATGTGCGCTCGGGTGATGACGTTCTTGTCGCCCGTCGCCGTGCAGAAGAGGTCGCCGATCGCGGCCGCGGCGTCCATCGTGAGCACCTCGTAGCCGTCCATCGTCGCCTCGAGCGCCCGCATCGGATCGACCTCGGTGACGATGACGTGCGCACCCATTCCACGGGCTCGCATCGCGACGCCGCGGCCCGTCCAGCCGTAGCCGGCGACGACGAACCGCTTGCCGGCGAGGAGGACGTTCGTCGCCCGGATGATCCCGTCGATCGTCGACTGGCCGGTGCCGTAGCGGTTGTCGAAGAGGTGCTTCGTGCGTGCCTCGTTGACCGCGATGACCGGGAAGCCGAGCTTGCCGTCGCGCTCGAGCGCCTTCAGACGGATGACGCCCGTCGTCGTCTCCTCCGTGCCCGCGATCACGTCGCCGAGCTGCTCGCGCCGCGCCGAGTGGAGGACGCCGATCACGTCGGCGCCGTCGTCCATCGTGAGGTGCGGCCGATGGTCGACCGCCGCCTCGATGTGGCGGTAGTACGTGTCGTTGTCCTCACCCTTGATCGCGAACACGCCGACGCCGTACTCCTCGACGAGCGCGGCTGCGACGTCGTCCTGCGTCGAGAGCGGGTTGGACGCGCAGAGGACGACGTCCGCGCCCCCGGCCTTGAGGGTCCTCGCCAGGTTGGCGGTCTCGGTCGTCACGTGCAGGCACGCGGAGATGCGGTGCCCGGCGAGCGGCTGCTCGCGCTCGAAGCGCTCGCGGATCGCCGCGAGCACCGGCATCTGCCGGTCGGCCCAGGCGATCCGGCGCACGCCTTCGGGCGCGAGCGCCAGGTCCTTCACGTCGTATCGCAGTGTCGTTGCCATCGATCCTCTCTTCGGTCGTCAGTTGGCGGTCAGGCCGCGTCGGTCGCGAGCAGGCGCTCGTGCTTGCGCTGCTCCCACTCGACCCAGGCCGGGGAGATGTCGTCGGTGTCGGGGACGGTCGTTCCGGCGAGCCAGGTCTCGACCGCCGCCCGCAGCGCCGTCTCGCGGCGCAGGCGCAGCGCGAACTCGAGCTCCTGGAGATCGACGTCGAAACGGGCGCGCAGGTCGGCGAGGGCGTTGAGCTGGTTCAGCTCGCGGATGCCGTAGCGGCGATAGCCGGCGTCGCTCCGAGCCGGAACGACGAGGCCCTCCTGCTCGAGGTAGCGGAGCATGCGAGGCGACCAGCCCGAGCGCCGACTCGTCTCGCCGATCGTCATCCACGGCTGCACGTCCGGAACCTTATCAGAGTCGTGTCAAGGTTGTAGCGGAGGGTTGCGCCGAGGGACTGGCGTGGAATGCACGATCGAGGTCGTCGTCTGTCCGAACGGCGTGAAGCGATCCAGCATCTCCTCGAGATCGTCGATCGAGCGCAGGTGGAGCCGGATGAGGTAGCAGTCGTCGCCCGTGATCCGGTAGCACTCGGCGACCTCTGGCGAGTCCGCGGCAACCTCGCGCACGCGCTGGAGCTGTCCCGGCGAGGGACGGATCCGGACGATCGCCGAAACCGGGTATCCGAGCGCGGCCGGATCGAGCTCGGCGCGATACCCGGTGATCACGCCGGCTCGCTCGAGGCGGCTGACGCGCTCCGCGACGGCGGGCGCGGACATGCCGACCCGACGACCGAGCTCCGCGATGCCGACCCGTCCATCCGCCTGGAGCTCTTCGAGGAGACGAAGGTTGATCGCGTCCAGGAGATTCGCTTCGTAGGAGTTGGCGTCGCGCAACCTTGCTCTACCGGCCACTATCGCCTCCAAGTCCGTCGATCATGCATTCCATGATGCCACGGCTGCGCGGACAATGGCGGCATGTCTCGCAGACCTCTCGCCGAGCGCACACCGCCCGAGGCGTACTTCGTCGGAAGCGCCGTATTCCACTACCTCGGGCCGGCGTTCGCGGTCCTCCTCTTCGCACGAATCGAACCGCTCGGCGTGGCATGGCTGCGCATCGCAGCCGCGGCAGCGGTGTTCGCGCTCTGGCGACGGCCGTGGCGCGCCTTCGCCGGGATGGATCGCGCGGCGAGGAGGCTCGTCGTCGCGTTGGGAGTCGTCTTCGCCGTCATGAACGCGTGCTTCTACGTCGCCATCGACGCGCTGCCGCTGGGAACGGTGGCGGCGATCGAGTTCCTTCCCGTCATCGCGCTCGCCGCCGTAGGCGCCCGAACGCGACGGAACGGCGCGGCGCTCGGGCTGGCCGTGCTCGGCGTCTACCTGCTGACCAACGTCGAGCTCCAGGCCGAGCCCGTCGGCATCGCCTTCGCATTCGCGAACGCCGTCCTCTTCGCCACGTACATCGTGCTCGCACACCGCGTGTCGCGCGTCGCGCGGTTCGAACGGCTCGACGGGCTCGCGGCGGCAATGCTCGTTGCCGTCGTCGTCGCTACGCCGCTCGGTGGCTGGGCGGCAGTCCCGGCGCTTCTCGACCCGGCGCTCCTGCTGGCGGGCATCGCGGTGGGAATCACCTCCTCGGTCGTGCCGTACGTCTTCGACCAGCTCGCCATGGCGCGGCTTCCTCGACCGACGTACGCGCTGATGGTGTCGATCCTGCCCGCGACCGCGACGGTTATCGGCCTCGTCGTCCTCCGGCAGGTGCCGACGCCGATCGAACTGACCGGCGTGGCTCTCGTCGTCGCGGGCGTCGCCATCCATCGCGAGCAGCCCGAGGCGCCGCGCCCGGATCCCGACCCACGACACGAACCTCAGGGTGCGGAGGTTCCCTCGCGGCCGTACTTGTCCTCGAGCCGCACGACGTCCGTGAGGTGATTCGTCGAGACCTCGATCACGAGCGTGTCCTCGACAGCCGTGACGCGATGCACCGTGCGAGGTCGGAACCGGTAGGTGTCGCCCGGCGCGATCTCGACGATCTCGAGCTCGCCCCCGACCTCGCCGAGCTCGAGGCGCGCGCGACCCTCTTGCACCAGCCAGGATTCGTCCTTCACCTCGTGGTACTGGAGGCTCAGCGACTCGCCGGCGCGGACGAACAGGAGCTTGCCGACGTAGTCCTCCGCCTCCGCCCAGACGAGCTCCCACCCCCACGGCTTGTCGACCTTGCGCGACGACGTCCGGTAGCCGCTCACGAGAAACGAATGGCCTCGTCCGGGATGTGCTGGCCCGCGCCGATGCGGAGCCCGTGGTCGAGGACGTTGCGCTCGCCGACCTCGGCGCCCGGTCCCGACCACCGCGAGGTTGTGGAGCTCGCAGCCGGCACCGACGCGAGCGTCGTCGCCGATGATCGAGCCGACCACGCTGGCGCGCGCTCCGATTCGCGTTCGGGCGCCGACGACGGCGTTCTCGACGACGCAACCTTCGGCGAGTCGCGCTTCGGCTCCGAGCACTGCGAGGCTGCCGAGGCGCGCGCCGTCCTCGACGACCGCTCCCGGCCCGACGTACACGGGTGGGATGAGCTTCGCGCCAGGATGCACGTCCGCCGTGTCGTCGACGAGCGTGAAGTCGGCGCCGAGCGCCTCCCCCACCTCCGTCTGGAAGATCCGCTCGAGCACGTCGCGGTGCGCCTGCAGGTACGTCTCGGGCGTTCCCACGTCGAGCCAGTAGCCCGGGAGCGCGATCCCGAAGACCGAGCCTTCCGCCGCCAGGCGGGGGAACACCTCGCGCTCGATGGAGACGGCGCTGTCCGGGCGGAACGAGGTCCAGAACCTCCGGCTCGAGGACATAGAGACCGGCGTTGATGAGATCCGTGTCGATCTCCTCCGGCCGCGGCTTCTCGAGGAAGGTCTCGACGCGACCGTCGGCGGCCGTGCGCACGAGGCCGTAGCGGCTCGGGTCGGCGACCGGAGTGAGCAGGATCGTGGCCTTCGCGCCCGACGAGCGGTGGAAGGCGACCAGCTCGCCGAGATCGGCCTCGCGCAGCGAGTCCCCGTTGAGCGCGAAGAAGCTCCCTTCGAGCTCGCGACCGGCGAAGGCGATGGCTCCTCCGGTACCGAGCGGCTCGTCCTCGACCGCGTACTCGAGCGTCATGCCGTCGTGCTCGGCGCCGAACCCGACCTCGATCTGGTCGGGCAGGTACCCGCACGAGATGATCGAACGCTCCACGCCGTGTCGCGCCAGGTGCTCGAACGTGTACGCGAGCAGCGGCCGGTCGACGAGCGGGAGCATGTCCTTCCGCGTCCGGTCGGTGAGCGGTCGGAGCCTCGTCCCCTGGCCGCCGACCAGAATCACCGCCGGGAGCGTCATACGACCGGTCGGCCGATGCCTTCGTAGACGAAGCCGTGCGCGCGCATCGCGTCGGGGTCGAGCAGGTTGCGCCCGTCGATGACGACCCTGCTGCGCATTCGCTCGCCCGCCGCTACCCAGTCGAGCTCGCGCAGCTCCGGCCACTCGGTCACGACGACGGCGGCATCGGCTCCGTCGAGGGCCTCGAGCGCCGTCTCGGCGATCTCGACCCCGTGCAGGTGAGCCGCGCCGTCCGCGACCGGATCCCACGCGCTCACCTCGGCGCCCTCCGAGAGAAGACGCCCGGCAAGCACGAGGCTCGGGGCCTCGCGCATGTCGTCGGTCCCCGGCTTGAACGCGAGTCCGAGGAGCGCGATCTTCTTGCCGCGCAACGGCCCGAGGCGACGCTCGAGCTTCCCGATGACACGCCGCTTCTGAAGCTCGTTCACCTCGATGACGGCGTTGAGGAGCTGAAAGTTGTAGCCCGAGTTCGCGGCGAGCTGCTTGAGCGCGAGCGAATCCTTCGGGAAGCAGGAACCGCCGAAGCCGATGCCCGCGCGGAGGAACGACGGGCCGATCCGGCGGTCGAGACCGATCCCCTCCGCGACCGTCGTCACGTCGGCCCCGGTTGCCTCGCAGACGTTCGCGATCTCGTTGATGAACGAGATGCGCGTCACGAGCGCGGCGTTCGCAGCCAGCTTCACCATCTCCGCGGACGGGACGTCGCAGCGCACGAACGGCGCCTCGATACCGTCGTGGAGCTTCGCGATCACGTCGCCGTCGCCCGCCTCGAAGGCGCCGATGACGATGCGGTCCGGGTGCATGAAGTCCTGCACGGCGGTGCCCTCGGCCGTGAACTCCGGATTGGAGACGTATCCGACGTTCTCGAAGCCACGATCATCGAGCCGATGACGAACAGCGCGTCCTGTTCCGACCGGGACGGTGCTCTTCATCGCGACGACGATGCGGTCCTCGACCTCCGGGAGCTCGTCGATCACGGTCCAGACGGCCGACAGGTCGGCATCGCCGGAGTAGGTGGGCGGCGTACCGACGGCGATGTAGACGACATCGGCGCCCTCGACCGCCTCCGCCACGTCCGTGGTGAACGTCAATCGCTCGCGGTTACGCTCGAGGAGCTCCTCGAGTCCGGGCTCGTGGATCGGGACGACGCCTGCCCGCAGCGCGTCGACCTTCGCCTCGACGATGTCACGAACGACGACGTCATGGCCGAGCTCCGCGAAGCACGCGCCGGTGACGAGGCCGACGTACCCCGCGCCGAAGACCGCGACCTTCACGTCTAGGTTCTCTTCACGGAGCCGAGCGGCTTCAGGCCCTTGGCGATCGCCAGCATCGTCTCGTTCGACAGGCGATCGAGGAGCGTGTTCACGACCCAGTAGTCGGCCTTCGGCGTGTTCAGGACGACCATGTGCAGCTTCGGACCGTTGTAGTAGAGGTCGTAGATGCGACCGCCGATCCGGCGTGTGAGGCTCTTGTCGGCGAGCACGGGAGCGTCGTCCCAGTCCGTCATCTGCACGCCCCAGTACTCGTTCGACCCCATGCGATAGACGAGGCGCACGGCCTTGTGCTTCTCGGCCGAGTCGATCCAGTACATGCGCGCCGGCATCGTCGAGTCCGTCCACGAGCTGCGCTCGATGACCGTGGGGACCATGAGCGGGAACGGGACGCGCGCGCGGCGCTCGCGCAGCTCGTCGATCGCGGCGTTCGGCCCGTACACGACGTTCGGGCGCTCGCGCTTCGGCGTCTGGTCGATCGGCGCGGAGGCCAAGGTGCCGTGGAACGTCTGTCCCACGACCACGGTGAGCATGGCACCGTTCGCGAGCTGGGAGATCTGACGTGGGAGCGGCTTCAGCTCGGCGGAGGCGAAGAGATTCGCGACCTTCTGGCCGGCCTCCTGCGCACCGCGCCGCGAGCGGTCGAAGTAGATCTGCGTCCGGAAGTAGTCGAATGTCGGCGCGTTCGCGGGGAGCCCGTTCGGCGGCGTGAGCACCTGGTACGAGCGCTGGCCGAGCTGGTAGCCCGCCGTCGTCGCCGAGCCCGAGACCCCGTTGCCGTTCAGCACCGTGATCGTGGTCGCGCTCGGCGCGGGCGCACGCTTCTTCACCTTCTCGCCGAGTGCCACGGCGGTCGCCTTCTCGGACGACTCGACATCCGGGTGCGTGAAGTTCGTGACCGCGCGCGTGATGTTCTCGGAGTCGGTCGTGAGATCCGCAAAGCCTTCGAGGCCCTCGATCCGCGTCTGGAAGACCCGGCCGCGCGGGAGCCCGTACGCGAAGAGCGCGTACGAGAGCACCGTGCGACCGTCGACGTCGACGCCGCCACCCTGCGCGACCTCGACGTTGTTCGTGATCGCATTGACGACCTTCGGCAACGCGACGGGCGCGAAGCTCTCCTGAATCTGGCCCTTGAACGCCTTGACGAACTGCTGCTGGCGCGCCACGCGGTAGAGGTCGGAGTCCGTGTGGCGGTAGCGCACGTAGTCGAGCGTCTGCCGACCTGTCAGCTGCTGGTAGCCCGGGCGGAGGTTGATCGTCGCGTAGCCGGACGGGCCTCCGCGGTCGTTGAAGTAACGCCGGTCCACGTCGACCCACGCCCCGTCGAGGCGATCGACGATCTGCCGGAAGCCGCGGAAGTTGACCGTGATCAGGTAGTTGATCTGGACTCCTGTCAGCGCTCGCACGGTCTGGAGTGAGCCCTGCGGGCCGCACGTCGCATACGCAGCGTTGATCTTGTCGAAGTAGGGTGTGCGCCCCGGACAGCGGATCTCCACGCGCATGTCCCGCGGGAACGAGAGGAGCGCGATCGAGTCCGTCGACGGATCCGCGCGTACAAGCATCAGCGTGTCGGAGCGACCAGAGGTGCCCGGCCCGTCCCCCTTGCGGTGGTCGTAGCCGATGACGAGGGACACCGCGGGTTGGCCCGGAAGCGCGACGTCGAGCTGCTGCGCGGCCCTGCGCACCTCCGGCGTCTTCGCCGCCACCGCGGCGACGGACTCATGGAAGTAGAGGTACGCGCCGCCCGCCGTACCGGTCGCGCCGACGAGGCATGCGATTCCGAGCCACATCGCCACACGCCCGATGAGCCCGGCGCGCGAACGACGCGACGGCTCCGGCTGCCGGTAGAGGGTCACGGGCGAGGACGTCCCGGGCGGAAACACCGCCTTCCCGTTTCCGTTCGGCGCGGCTCCGCGCCCCAGGCCTCGTTTCAGGGTGGTTCGCATGAAGTCCGGATGAGTACGAGCGCCCTTGACGGGCGCCCGACGGCGGAGGATAGCTCAGCGACAGGCCGTGCTTCTCGCCTCGGGTGCGGTTTCCTTACGAGCTGCTCGAACCCTTAACGCGCCGCGACAGCCGCGATGTCGGTGAGCGCGTCGCCGAGCACACCGATCTCCTCCGGTGTCCCGACCGTGATGCGGAGAGCATCGGGCGCGCCGAACGCTCCCAGCGGGCGCACGATGACCCCTCGGCGGAGCAACGCATCGTTCGCCGCCGCAGCATCGCCGACGCGGACGAAGAGGAAGTTCGCGACCGCGGGTCCGGCCGGCACGAGCCCGTGCTCGCGGAGCACGTCCTGGAGCAGGCTCATCGCGTGCCGGTTCGAAGCCCGGCGCCGCTCGAGCTCAGCGGGCGCCGAGAGGCTCGCGAGGGCGGCCTCCTGGCCCACCGAGGCAACATCGAAGGCGCGTCGCACCTTCCCGACCGCCGCGACGACCTCTTCGGGCCCGATGCCGTAGCCGACGCGCAGACCCGCGAGGCCGAAGATCTTCGAGAAAGTGCGCAGCACGAGCACCCGCTTCCCGGCAGCGAAGTACTCGGCGATCCCGTCCGGATAGTCCGGCTCGTCGAGGTACTCGAAGTACGCCTGGTCGAGCACCGTGAGAACGTGCTGCGGGACGTGCTCGAAGTACGCGTCGAGCTCCGCGCGATCGTTCGTCGTCCCGGTGGGGTTGTTCGGCGCCGCGATGAAGACGAGCTTCGTTCGAGGCGTGATCGCGGCGAGTAGAGCATCGAGGTCGACCCGCTCGTCGACGAGCGGGACGCGAACCGGAACGCCGCCGAGCTTCAGGGGGTCGAGCACGTAGCTCGGGAACGAAGGCCAGGCTGTGACCACCTCGTCGCCCGGGTCGATGAGGGACTGGCAGACGTACCCGACGACCGCGTCGGCACCGGCACAGACCGTCACCTCCTCGAAGCGCACGCCGTGGCGCTCTGCGAGGGCGTTCCTGAGGCGCCAGGAGCCGCCGTCCGGATAGCGATTGAGCTCGATCGCCGCCCGCGCGATCGCCTCCTGCGCATCCGGAAACGGCCCGTACGGCCCCTCGTTGGACGCGAGCTTGACGACGCGGTCGAGACCGAGCTCGCGCTGCACCTCCTCGACGGGCTTGCCGGGCTCGTACGGAACGAGCCCCGCGAGCGCGGGACGGATCAGCGACGCGTCATCGCGCCCCGCGGCGTCGCTCACGTGGCCGGAAGGGGCTCCGGCGCGGTGACGTACTCGCCGACGATCTCGTTCTCGACCTCGAAGCCGGGGGTGTCGTCCCCATTCCCATGCCGTCGCTTGAGAGCGATGGCGAGGGCCGCTGCGAGGATCCCTGCTGAGATGAGGCCGAGCCCGACGTAGGCGGCAACCCTGAATCCGCTCCGGCGCTTGCGGCGCTTGTTGTCGATCGCGCGCTGCACCGCCCTGAGCGTCAGGTAGCCGACGGCCGCGTTCCTCCTGTTGTAAATGCTCATGGCCGCACCGTAGCGGACGAGGCTTACTTGCGACGAGGAGGCAAGTGGATCGGGCGACCGAGTGCGACCAGGCCGGCCTCCTTGAGACCCTCGGAGAGCGTCGGATGCGGCGCCATCCCGTCGGCGACCGTCTCGATCGTGGCCTCCGCGTCGAGCGCGACGACGCCGGTCCCGATGAGGTCCGTCGCGTGCGGGCCGACGATCACGACGCCGAGGAGCTCGCCGTAGGTCGTCTCGTGGATCGTCTTCACCCAGCCCGCGGTCTCGCCCGTCATCACGGCACGGGCGTTCGCGACCCAGGGGAACCGACCGACCGCGATGGCCTCGGCGCCGTACTGCTCGGCCGCCTGCGCCTCGGTGAGGCCGACGCCGGCGATCTCGGGGTCGGTGTAGATGGGCCGGGGCACCGCGCTGTCCGGCATCTCGACAGCGTGTCCCGTCGCATTCTCCGCGGCGATCTCGCCTTCGCGAAACGCCGTGTGGGCGAGCTGCCAGTAGCCGGCGACGTCCCCGGCTGCGTAGATGTGCTCGACCGAGGTGCGCCGGAACGCGTTCGTCTCGACTCCCGAGCGCGGATCGAACGTGACGCCTGCAGCCTCGAGCCCGATGCCCTCGACGACCGGCGCGCGGCCGACCGACACGAGCATCAGGTCGCACTCGGTCGTCTCGCCCTCACCGAAGTGGACGGTCAGCGCGGCGCCGGTGTCCTCGACCTTCGTGCACTGCTTGCCGAGGTGGACGACGATCCCGCGCCGCGCGAACGACTTGCGCAGCTCGCTCGTTGCGTCTGCGTCCTCCTGCGGAATCAAGGTGTCGAGCATCTCGATCATCGTCACCTCGGTGCCGAAACGCTCGAAGATCGACGCGAACTCGCAGCCGATGATTCCGCCTCCGAGCACGACGAGCCGCTTGGGCACCTCGGTCTGCGCCAGAAGCCCGGTCGAGTCGACGCACCGTGGCGAGTCGAGCCCCGGAATGGGCGGCATGATCGGAGCCGAGCCCGTCGCGACGATCGCGCTCTTGAAGCTCAGGCCGATCTCGCCCTTGTCGAAGGCGAAAGAGCGCGCGTCGTCGAAGCGACCGTTGCCCTGGAACCACGTGACGTTGTTCGCCTTGAAGAGCGATGCGACACCGCCCGTCATCTGCTTGACGACGGCGTCCTTCCATTCGTTCGCGGTTGCGAAGTCGAGCTCGGGCTCACCGGTGACCACACCCAGCTTCGGGCTGATGTCCCGCGCGGCATGAAGCGCATGTGCGGTCGAGACCCACGCCTTCGTCGGGATGCAACCCACGCGCAGGCACGTCCCCCCGAGCTCGGCCTCGCGCTCGACGCAGGCGACGCGCGCGCCGAGCTGTGCCGCCCGGATCGCCGCCGTGTAGCCCGCAGGGCCGCCACCGAGGACGGCGAGGTCGAACTCCATGCAGGCGATCCTAGCGGCGGGTCTACAGCTGCCGACGCATCGTCACGCTGTAGTCGTCGCCTCCCTCGACGCGGGTGAAGCCGTGCTCCTCGTAGAAGGAGCAGAGAGCGGGGTTCTCGCGCTCGACGCTGAGGCTCAGCGTGTCGTAGCCGTCCGCGCGTGCGCGCTCGCAGAGCGCCTCGAGCAGCGCCTCGCCGATCCCGCGCCCGCGCCGGCTGGGCACGACCGCGATCGCGAGCTCGGGTGTCTCCTCGTCGACGTACCCGTAGCCGGGGAGATCTCGCCGGAACAGCCGGTACCAGGCGGCGCCCGACGGGGAAGCCGTCGTCGACGGCGATGAGAACGGTGTCGCCGGGCCTCCCCCACCCCTTGACGTACCGCGCCGCCGGCCCGGGCCCGTCCCCGGGGTTGCGCTCGCGCCAGTAGTAGGCGTGGTGGAGCATGTCGCGAAGGAACCTGACGTCCTGCCGCCCACCCCGCCGGATGACCATGGGGGGACTCTAGCCCGGCGTATCTCGTCGAGCCATCTGCCAGGCCTCGCCTTCGATCAGCTCGACCGAGTTGCCGGCCGGGTCGCGCACGTACACCGAGCGGCCCCCCTCGTCCCACGTGGTCTCCTGCTCGATCTCGATGCCGTTGAGCCGAAGCTCGTCCGCGGACAGATCGAGGGTGCCGGGCTCGACCGCGAATGCGACGTGTCCCGCACCGGTCGCCCCGTGCGACGGAACGGGGCGGCCCGCGATCGACGAGCGATTGGGATCGAAGATCAGGAGAACCCCTCCGTCGGGAAGGCGGAACGCGGCGCTCAGCTCCGTCGGCTGCTCCAGCAGCTGCAGCCCGAGCACGTCGGCATAGAAGCGAGCCGCAACCGCGACGTCGCCTGCGTAGAGGACCGTCTCGTAGACGGCGACGACTCGAGGAGTGTGCTCGTTCAGAGCGCGAGCGCAGGCGACTCGACGAACGCCTTGACGTCGCGGAGGAACTCGGCGCCCTCCGAGCCGTCGATCGCGCGGTGGTCGCACGTGAGCGTCATCGTCATCGTCGGGACGATCGCGAGTTCGCCGTCGATCGCGGTGGGACGATCCTCGATCGATCCGACCGCGAGGATCGCGACTTGCGGCGGATTGAGGACGGCGACGAACTGCTCGATGCCGTACATCCCGAGGTTCGAGATCGTGAACGTCCCGCCCTCGAGGTCGGTCAGTTTGAGCTTCCCTTCGCGCGCCCTGGTCACGATGTCTGCACGATCCGCCGCGATCTGCTGCACCGATTTCCGGTCGGCGTCGCGGATGACGGGCACGACCAGACCGCTCGGCGCCGCAACCGCGAGGCCGACGTTGGCCGCGGCGAAGCGGTGAAGCTTGCCGTCGACGAGGTTCGCATTGACCGGGGCGTGGCGTACGAGCGCCGACGCCACGAGACGGGTGAGGACATCGGAAACCGTCGGCTTCGTCTCGCCCTCGCGGAGAAGCTCGACCATGCGCTCGCGCGTCGCAACGAGCTCGGTCGCGTCCGCGGTGACCGTGAGCTGGAAGACGGGTGCCTGCCACGCCTCGGTCAGGCGGCGCGCGATCGTCTGGCGTGTCTTCGTGAGCTCGACGACCTCGAACTCCGGAGCCGCTGCGGGCGCGTGTGGCGCAACTGCCGGGCGCGCCTCCGCCTTCTCGACGTCCTCGGCGATCACGCGGCCCTCGGGCCCCGTGCCCGTGATCCGTGCGAGGTCGACGCCGCGCTCGCGCGCAATGCGACGGGCGAGCGGGCTCGCCTTGACATGCTCGCCGTCCGCGTGAGGAGCCACCGCCTCGACTTCCACGCGTGCCGCCGGTGCCGCTTCGCCTTGTGAGACGGACGCGGTCGACGCCTGCGTCGCCGGCTCGGCGGACTCGGCGGGCTCATCCGCAGCCTGCTCGGCGGACTCCTCCTCTTTCGCCGCCCCCCGCTCTTCCGGGGTAGTGGTTGCGGGTGCGTCGCCGTTGTCGCTCGAAGAGGCGAGCAGCCCGGAGACGTCCTCGTCCTGTGCGCCGATGATCCCGACCGTGGTCCCGACGTCGACTTCACCGTCCGCGACGACGATCTTCAGGAGGACGCCGTCGGACTCGGCCTCGACCTCCTGCGTCACCTTGTCCGTGTCCAGCTCGTAGAGCGGCTCGCCCTTCGCGATGGCGTCGCCCTCGGTCTTGAGCCAGCGGACGATCGTCCCCGACTCCATGCCCTGGCCCAGACGCGGGAGCTTGACCTCGGTCGCCATGCCTAGCTCCGGGCCACCGTCCGGCGAATCGCGTCGAGAACGTCGGCGGCGTGCGGGACGGCCCACTGCTCCATCCCCGGCGCGAACGCGAGCGGCGCGAAGGCCGCTCCGACGCGCTCGATCGGCGCGTCGAGCCAGTCGAAGGCTCCGTGCTGAATGACGGCGGCGAGCTCGGCGCCGAAACCACCGCGCGTCACCGCTTCGTGCGCCGTGACGCAGCGCGTCGTCTTGCGCACCGAGCCGACGATCGCCTCCTCGTCGAGAGGGAGCAGCGTGCGCGGGTCGACCACCTCCACCGAGATGCCGTCCTTCTCCGCCTCGTCGGCCGCCTGCAACGACTCGTGGACGAGCCGCCCCGTCGCGACGACCGTCACGTCCGTGCCTTCGCGATGGATGCGCGCCTTCCCGAGCGGGATCGGCTCGAGCTCGTCCGGCACCTCGCCCTTGATCGGGTAGAGCGTCCGGTGCTCGAAGAAGACGACCGGGTTGTCGTCGTAGATCGCCGACCAGAGCAGGCCGCGCACGTCCTCGGGCGTCGACGCGAACACGACCTTGAGCCCGGGCACGTGGACGAACCACGCCTCGAGCTGCTGGGCGTGCTGGGCTCCCGGCGACCACCCGGCGCCGCCCTGCGTGCGGATCGTGAGCGGCACCTTCACCTGGCCCCCGGACATCGTCCGGTGCTTCGCCGCCTGGTTCACGAGCTGCTCCATCGAGATGGTGAGGAAGTCCTCGTACATGATCTCGACGATCGGCCGCATGCCCTGGATCGCGGCGCCGATGCCGCTGCCGACGATCGCCATCTCGGAGATCGGCGTGTTGCGAACACGGCCGGGCCCGAACTCGTCGAGCAGACCCTGCGTCACCGCCATCGAGCCGCCCATCTCGGCGATGTCCTCGCCCATGATGAAGACGCTCTCGTCCTCTCGGAGCGCCTTTCCGAGCGTCTCGCGCACGGCCTCGCGGTAGGTCAGCTCAGGCATAGACGTACTTGAGCGCGTCCTCGGGATTCGGATCCGTGCCGGCCTTGGCGAACTCGACCGACGCCTCGACCTCGGCCGTTACGTCGGCGTCGATACCGGAGAACTCCTCGTCGCCGATCTCGAGCCGCGCGCCGAGGAGCCGGATCGGATCCTTCGTGTCGCGCTCCTCCTTCAGGGCGTCCTTGTCGCGGTACACCTGCGGATCGCCGACGAAGTGGCCGGTCAGGCGATGCGTGCGGAGGTGGAGCAGGACGGGGCCTTTGCCGGAGAGCGCGTGATCGCGTGCGGCGAGAGTCGCGAGGTACACCGCTTCGACGTCTTGCCCGTCGGCCTCGATGAGCTTCATGCCGTATGCGAGCGCACGCTTGCCGAGCTCGTCGACGGGAAGCGGGAGCTGCTGGCTCGCGGGCGTCGACTCTGCCCAGCCGTTGTTCTCGAGGACGAAGATCGCGGGCACCTTCCAGAGCTGCCCGAGGTTCAGCGACTCGTGAAACGTGCCGGTATTGGTGGCGCCGTCGCCGAAGAACGCGACCGCGACGCGCTTCTCGCCCCGCATCTGGAAGGCGAGCGCAGCGCCGACGATCCCTGGAAGCCCGCCGCCGACGACCGCATTCGCGCCGAGGTTTCCCACCTCGACGTCGTAGAGGTGCATCGAGCCGCCGTAGCCGCCGCTGCAGCCTTCGGCCTTCCCGTACAGCTCGGCCATGATCCGCTCGATCGAAGTCCCCTTCGCGATGGCGTGGCCGTGCGCGCGATGGGTCGACGCGATGACGTCCTCGCGCGCGAGCGCAGCGCAGACGCCGGTCGCAGTGGCCTCCTGGCCGATCGCGACATGGAGGAATCCCGGCAGCTCGCCCGCGCGGAAACGATCCTCCACCTTCTCCTCGAACCGGCGGATGAGGAGCATCTCCCGGAAGAAGCCGCGCAGGACTTCTTCGGAGACGCCTCGCCCCCCGGATTCGGCGCGCTCTTCGACGGTCGTCATCGAGCGGCCATTATGCTGATCCGCCGATGGCAGCCGCCGATCAGTGGGCGCGGATCGAGGAAGCCCTCGACCCCGAGTGGGCCGAACTTCGGCTCGCATTCGCTCCCGAAGGTGCGTTCGCAGAGGCCGCAGCAGTCCTCGGGCCGCTGCAGCCCGTGCTCGTCGGCGACGAGCTCCGCTTCCACGTCACCCGCTCCGACGGCGGCGCGGAGCGCACGAGAAACACGCTCTCGCGCCTCGACCGCAAGCGCGTGTGGGGCACGCTGGCGCTGATCGACGTCGCAGCAAGCGACACCCCGGCGGCGATCACCACCGGGCCGGCCGCCGCGGTGCTCGGCCTGGCCGATACCTGGGACGAGGCGATCTCGTCGCTGCCGCCCGACTGGAGCGACCTGCTCTGCGAGCTCGAGCTCGACTCGAGCGACCACGTCCCGCGTGCCGCGCTCCTCGGCGCGCCGATGAACCCGACGCGCGTGCCCGGCGAGACGGCGCTGCGCTTCCGCGCCTCCGGCAAGCAGGGCTACGGCGTGTCGCCGCAGATGGCGCGCCGCTGCTTCGAGCGCATGGACGCCGAGGGCATCACCGGTCGGATCGCGATTCTGAACGCGCTCTCGGATACGGAGAACGCCGACACGCAGGGCCCGATCTGGCGCGTGGCCGGACGCTCGGTCTAGCGAACGATTTTTGCAGAGCCCTTCATGCCCTGGAGGGCATGCGGGTCGCAGAGGAAGCGCAGCGTGCCGACCCTCGCGAGCTTCACCTTCCACGTCTGCGAGCCCGTGTAGGTGAGCGGCTTCGTCGCGCGGTTGTAGCCCGGACCGACGAGATGCGCGTTGTGGATCCGCGAGCGGTCGCGCACGACGACGGTGTACGTGCCCGTCCTCATCGACTTCACGGCCTTGCCCGCCGTGGTCTTGAGCGTGATCGTGAAGCCGGGACCCGAGGTGAGCTGGAGCTTCGACTTGGACGTGACGGGATTGGAGCCGGGCGGTGGGTTCGGCGGCGGCGGCGCGACGTTGCCGACGGTGAACGAGCCGTTCATCATCCCGGAGTGCGGGTCGCAGACGTACCTGTACGTGCCGTCGGCGAAGGTGACGTTCCAGGTGACCTTGCCCGTATCGCCGATCTCGGTCGAGCGGTTCACGCCCGGGCCCGTGAGGTGGAAGTTGTGCTCCTCGGACAGATCGTCGACCTCGATGACGTACGCACCGGGGTCGAGCTTCGACACGCGCGCGCCGGAGGCGTCGCGGAGGTTGATCGTGAAGCCGGGTCCGACGGTTGCGAAGAGCTGCGACGCCTGCACCGGCGCGGCCGAACCGCCGACGGCGCCGACAAGCGACGCAGCGGCGATGGCGCAGGCGAGTGCGGCGGCTCGACTCATTGCTCTGTCTCTACGTGAGCTCGCGGCCAATCGGATTGCCTATGCGCGTAGCTCGGCGCCGAAACGCTCGGCGAGTGTCGCGACGATCGTGCCACGCGCATCCGTCGCCTCCTCCTCGGTGAGCGTGCGCTCTGGCGACTGGAACGCGAGATGGATCGCGACCGACTTGCGTCCCGAGCCCACCTGGTCGCCGCGGTAGACGTCGAAGACGCGCGCCTCGCGCAGGAGCTCACCTGCGGCCTCGTGCGCCGCATCGACGAGCGCGCCGACCTCGACGTCCTCGTCCACCGCGACGGCGATGTCCTGCAACGTCGCCGGATACGTGATCACGTCCTCGTAGACGATGCGCTCGGGCACCGTCGAGAAGAGCGTCTCGAGGTCGAGCTCGAACGCGCCCCACGTACCTTCGAGCAGCGTCGGATGAAGCTCGCCGAGCCATCCCGCGTCCGTCTGGGCGGCCTTGCCCGGGTGGAGCAGCGTGTGCGAGCCGCGCGCGACACGCAGCTCGAGACCGAGCGCGTCGTAGAGCGTCTCGAGCACGCCCTTGACGACCTCGTATCCGCCCATCACGACCCCGGCCACACGCCAGTGCTCGTTCGGAAGTTGCTCGCCCGACGGGAGATAGATCCGCGCGATCTCGAAGAGCGCCACGTGATCGGCGCCGGCGTCGATGCCCGTGCCCGCGGCCTCGACGAGACCGGGAACGATCGTGGTGCGCAGGATCGCCTGGTCCGACGTCATCGGATTCGGCAGTCGGATCGCATCCGGATTCGGATCGGTGGCGACGAGGCTCCACGTGTACGCCTCCGAGAGGCCCGCGCCCACGAGCGCGTCCTCCACGAGGCGCCTGAGCCGCTGATCCTTCGTGAGCCGACCGCGAACGTGCCGCCGGAGCGGCATCGTGAGCGGGATCCGGTCGAGAAGCGGCCGCGCGACCTCTTCGATCACATCGATCTCGCGCGACACGTCGCGCGCGCGCCACGTGGGGACGGTGACGTCCCAGTCGTCGGAGATCTCGAACCCGAAGCCGCGGAGCGTCGCACGTTGCTCGTCCGGCGGGACGTCGAGACCGATCAGGCGCGATGCGCGCTCGGGCCGAAGCCGAACGACCGGGCGCTCCGGAAGCCCGTCGTGGACGTCGGCGTGCCCCGTCATGCGCGCGCCCGTCAGATCGACGAGCAGGCGGCTCGCGAGAACGGCTGCGTTCTCGGCGAGATACGGGTCGACCCCCTTCTCCCAGCGGTTCGAGCCGGCGGTGCGCAGCGCGAGCCTCTCGGAGGTGCGGAGGATCCCGAGCGGCTCGAAGTTGGCCGCCTCGAGGAGCACCTCGGTCGTCTCGTCGGTGACTTCGCTGTCGGCGCCGCCCATGATCGCGGCGAGCGCGACCGCCTTCTCGCCGTCGGTGATCAGGAGATCGTCGGTCTCGAGTCGCCGCAACGTCCCGTCGAGCGTGCGCAGCTCCTCTCCCGCGCGAGCGCGCCGGACGACGATGCGCCCGTCGGCGAGCTTCGTGCGGTCGAACGCGTGCAAGGGGCTGCCCCAGACGTGCATGACGTAGTTCGTCACGTCGACGACGTTCGAGATCGAGCGCATGTCGGCGAGGAAGAGGCGCGAGCGCAGCCACTGCGGCGACGGGCCGATCGTGACGTCGCGAAAGACGCGGCCGATGTAGCGCGGGCAGCCACCGAAGTCCTCGATCGCGATGTCGACCTCCTCCGACGTCGACGACGGCGGGATCGTCGGGCTCGGGCGGATGGAACTCGCCTCCGAGGAGCGCCGCGATCTCGCGTGCGATCCCGACCATCGAGAGCAGGTCGACCCGATTCACGGTCGGCGTGACGTCGAGCACCTGGTCGCGAATCGGGAGCACGTCGGCGAGCGGTGTCCCTGGTTCCGGCCCGTCCGCGAGAACCATGATCCCCGCGTGGTCGTCTCCGAGGCCGATCTCGTCCTCGGCGAGGATCATCCCGCGCGACGCCTGCCCGCGCAGCTCGCGCTCGTCCAGAGGCTGGTCGAGGATCGGCAGGAACGCACCCGGCAGCGCCACCGCGACGGTCGCGCCGGCCTCGAAGTTCCACGCGCCGCAGACGATCTGGCGCGCGTCTCCCTCCCCCACGTCGACCTGGCACACGCGCAGCCGGTCGGCGTTCGGGTGCGCGTCGACCGCGAGCACGCGGCCGACGAGGAAGCGGCCGAGGTTGCCGTCGAGGTCCGGGACGCCGACGTCGATCACGCGCTCGACCTCGAGCGCCGAGATCGCGAGTCGATGAGCGATCTCCTCGGCGGTCGCGTCGACGGTGACGTACTCGCGCAGCCACGAGAGCGGCGCACGCATCAGAACTGCTCCAGCAGGCGAGGATCGTTGCGCCAGAGCTCGCGAAGGTCAGGGATCCCGTGGCGGAGAACGGCGATCCGCTCGAGCCCCCAGCCGAACGCGAAGCCCGTGTACCGCTCGGGGTCGTAGCCGACGAACTCGAAGAGGTTCGGGTCGACCATCCCGGAACCGCCGACCTCGATCCAGCCCGAGTGCCGGCACACCGGAGCAACCGGAGCCGTCGCAGATGTGGCACGAGACGAGCGCCTCGACGGACGGCTCGGTGAACGGGAAGTGGTGCGTGACGAACCTGCTCCGTCGCGACTCCCCGAACAGCGCCTTCAGGAGGTAGTCGAGCGTGCCTTCGAGATCGCCGAGCGTGATGCCCTCGTCGACTGCGAGACACTCGATCTGGTGGAACGTCGGCGTGTGCGTCGCATCGGGTGTGTCGCGCCGGTAGACGCGCCCGAGCGTCACGATGTAGACGGGCGGCTCCTGCGCCTCCATCGTCCGGATCTGTGAGGGCGAGGTCTCCGTGCGGAGCACCGTCTCGTCGTCGAGGAAGAGCGTCTGCAGCGGCGACCGGGTCGGGTGCCCCGGAGGGAAGTTGAGCGCGTCGAAGTTGTAGCGGGTCGTCTCGACCTCGCGGCCGTCGACCACCGTGTACCCCAGGCCGAGGAAGATGTCCTCGACCTCACGCCGGATCTGCGTGATGAGGTGGAGATGCCCGCGGCGGATCGGCGCGCCCGGCATCGTGACGTCGACGCGCTCCTCGGTGAGCCGCCGGTCGAGCTCGGCGCGCTCGAGACTGGCCGCGCGCGCGTCGATCGCGCTCTCCAGGCGCTCGCGGAGCGCGTTCAGCGCCATGCCGGTCTCGCGATCGCGAACCTCGCGGAGCGCGAGCTTCAGCTCGCTCTTGCGGCCGAGGAACTCGACGCGCGCATGCTCGATCTCGTCGACCGACGTGGCCGCCTCGACGGCTGCGAGTGCGGCGTGCTCGAGTGCCTGGGCGTCCACGGGAGCGCCGAGGTTACCAACGTGCCTCCGCCTGCTTGAATCGGGAGGATGAGCGGCTACGAGGGCTTCGCTCCGGTCTACGACGCGTGGGCGGCGGACATGACGGAGGACATCGACTTCTACGTCGAGCTCGCCCGCGACGCCGACGGACCGGTCGTCGAGCTCGCTGCCGGAACGGGGCGCATCTCGATCCCGATCGTCGAGCGCACAGGGAAGCGGGTGGTCGGCATCGACCTCTCGCCCGCGATGCTGGCGCGCGCTCGCGCGCACGCCGCCGAGGCCGGCGTCGAGCTCGAGCTGCGCGAAGCCGATATGCGCGACCTCGACCTGGTCGAGGCGACCGACCTCGTCATCTGCCCGTATCGCGCGCTCCTCCACCTCCCCACGTGGACGGATCGACGCCGCGTGTTCGAGCGGGTCGCTCGCGCGCTCAGGCCCGGCGGTCGCTTCGCGTGGAACGCCTTCGTCTTCGACCACCGCTACGCGATGGAATACGACGGGCGCTGGCAGGACGAGCCGCTTCGGCACCTCACGACCTACGCACCGGGCGACAACCGCATCGACATCACGCTCGACGACGGTCCGACGCTCTCGCTGTGGTGGGTCGCGCGCTCCGAGTGGGAATGGGCTGCTCGACGTCGCCGGGCTCGAGACGGAGGCGCTCTACGGCTGGTTCGACCGCAGGCCGTTCGACGACTCGAGCCGCGAGTTCGTCTGGGTCGCACGCAAGCGCGCCGCGTGACGCTCTACGACGGATCGCGTCGTTCTACGACCCCTGGAGCCGTTCGGTCACCGAGGACGTCGGCTTCTACGTCGACGAGGCGCTCGCGTCCGGCGGACCCGTGGTCGAGCTCGCGGTCGGAACGGGCCGCATCGCAGTCCCGATCGCCCGGGCCGGGCATCGACGTCATCGGCGTCGACTCCTCGCCCGCGATGCTCGCCGTCGCCCGGGCGGCCGCCGACGACGCGGGCGTCTCGAGCCGCGTCGACCTCCGCCTCGGCGACCTGCGCGAACCACCCGTGGACGAGCGCGTCCCACTCGTGATCTGCCCGTTCCGCTCGCTCCTGCACATGGAGACCGAAGAGGAGAAGCTCCGAGCGCTGCGCGCCGCTCGCGCCCTGCTCGAGCCGGAGGGTCGGTTCGTGTTCGACGTCTTCTCCCCGAGTCGCGAGGACATCGACGAGACGCACGGACGCTGGCTCGAGCGCGAGCCGGGGATCTTCGAGCGGGCCGACTGGGACGAGGGCTCCCGGACGCTCACGCTCTCGATCCGCTACGACGGCTCCGTGACGTCGTTCGGCCTGCACTGGCTCTCGGTGGCGGAGTGGCTGCGACTGCTCGGCCGGCGGGTTTCGCCGTGGACGCGGTCTACGGCTGGTTCGATCGCCGCCCGCACGAGGGCGACGAGGACATGGTCTTCGTCACGCGTGCGACCTCGCTAGAGTCCCACGAGCCGTGATCTGGGTTCTCGTCGTCATCGCGCTGATCGTCGTCGTCGCGCTCCTGCTCGTCGCGCTGTACAACCGGCTCGTCCAGCAGCGCAACCGCGTCGACAACGCGTGGGCGCAGATCGAGGTTCAGCTCAAGCGGCGCTGGGACCTGATCCCCAACCTCGTCGAGAGCGTGAAGGGCTACGCAGCCCACGAGCGCGGCACGTTCGAGGCCGTCACCGAGGCCCGGACGCGCGCCCAGAACGCGAGCTCGCCTGCGGAGGCCGCACAGGCCGAGGGCATCCTCGGCGCGGCGCTCGGCCGGCTCTTCGCGGTCGCCGAGGCCTATCCCGAGCTCCAGGCCGACGAGAACTTCCGGCAGCTCCAGACCGAGCTCGCCGAGACGGAGAACAAGGTCGCCGTCAGCCGTCAGGTCTACAACGACACCGTGCTCACCTACAACAACACGGTGCAGACGTTCCCGGGCCTCGTCGTCGCAGGCCCGTTCGGCTTCTCGATCCGAGAGTTCTTCGAAGTCGAGGACGAAGCACAACGCGACGTTCCGGCCGTCGCTTTTTGAGCGCGCAAGACCGGAAATCCGCTAGCGCGGACTTTCCGGTCGCGCGGAGATCCCTGAAGGCGTCCGCTTCGCGGCCGCGGTGGTATCGACTCCTCATCGCCTGCGTCATTGCGGTCGCGGCGCTCGCTCTCCCTGGCGCCGCGTACGCCGACAGCTTCTCGCTGCTCCAGGCCGACGTCGCGGTCGACGTCCAGACCGACGGCTCGCTCGGGGTGAGCGAGCGGCTCGAGGTCGGCTTCTCGGGCGACTTCTTCTTCGGGTACCGCGACATCCCGCTCCGTGAGGGCGAGTCGCTCGTGAACCCGTCGGTTGCCGAGCGCGGCGTCGCGTTCGCGCGCGGCAACCAGACGAGCCTCGAGCCCGGCCAACCCGGAACCTTCGGCGTCGAGCGGCGCGGCGACACCGCGCGCATCGTCTGGTACTTCAACGCTCGCGACCAGACGCGCGCATTCACCGTCTCGTACACGCTCCGCGGGGTGGCGGTCGCGTACGACGACGTCGTCGACGTCAACCTGAAGGTCTGGGGCGACCAGTGGGAGCAGTCGCTCTTCCGCCTCGTCGGCATCGAGACCGCGCCGGGGAAGATCCTTCGCGCCTGGGGGAAGCCCGTGTGGGTGCGCGGCGACGTCGAGATCGTCGGCACGCGGGCGACGCTGCGGGCGGTCAACGTCCCGGCCGAGCAGTTCGTCGAGCTGCGCACGCTCATTCCGCGCACGGCGTTCACCTCGACCACCGGAATGCGGGTCGAGCGAGGGAACGCGCTCGACCGGATCGTCGCGGAGGAGCTCGCGGACGCCGAGCGCTACCAGACCGATCGCGACCGCATCGACGCGCTGAAGGCGCATCCCATCCGCACGGGCCTCGTCGCGCTCGCGCTCGCGACGATCCCGGCGATCCTCGTCATCTGGTTGGTCTTCTGGTTCATGGGGCGCGAGCGACGGACGGGCTACGACCGCGAGTACGAGCAGGAGCCCCCGACCGACACCGAGCCCGCGCTCGTTCCGACGCTCTTGCGTCAGGGCGGCGACGCCGGCTCGTACGAGTTCACGGCGACGCTGTTCGACCTCGTCCGCAGAGGCGTCTACAAGGCCGTGCCGACGACGACCGAGAAGCCCATCTGGGGCGGGCTGCGCATCGAGACGATCTCCGACCTCGAGCTCTCGGCCGGCGAGGATCGCGAGCTGCGCGCGTGGGAGCGCGACGTGGCCGACGTCGTCGACGGCGTGCTCGACGGCGGCAGCGGAGCGACTCTCGCGCTTCCGCGACGAGATCGAGGACGAGCGCGAGTCGATGCACGGTCGCTTCACGTCGTTCAAGAGCGCGGTCGCCGCCGAGACGAAGCGCCTCTCGTGGTTCCGATCGACGGGAGCGATCCCGCTCGTGCTCGCGGTTGTCCTCTTCGCCGTCGCGGGCGGTCTGCTCGTGTTCCTCGGCGTACGCGACTGGCGCCCGGTCTACCCGCGCTACTCGGACGTCCTCCTCGTCGGGATCGGCGCCTGCCTCATCGCGAACGCGGCGCTCTGCCTCGGGACGCTCGTGTTCAACCGCCGCGCCTGGCGGCGACGCACGCGCGCCGGGCAGGAGGAGGCGGAGCGCTGGGAGGCCTTCCGCCGCTATCTCTCGGACTTCCCACGCCTGCAGGAAGCACCGCCCGGCCACGCTCGAGCTGTGGGAGCGCTTCCTCGTCTACGGCATCGCCTTCGGGATCGCCGAGCGCGTCCTCCAGGGCGCGCAGCTCCACATGCCGGAGGCGCTCGCCGACCTCGAGCGCGATCTACTGGATCTCACCCCACGGCGATCTCGGCTCGGGCGCGTCGAGCCTCTCGATCGGCGATCTCGCGTCCGGCTTCGGCGACGCGCTCGCACCTCCGAACTCGGGTGGCGGCGGAGGCGGTGGTGGCTTCTCCGGCGGCGGCGGAGGCGGTGGCGGAGGCGGCGGTGGCGGCTTTGGCTAGGACGGCCACGTCCTAAAGAGCCATCTGGTGCCACGTACACGCACGTGGCACCCTGAGCCGCTAGAGCTCGGACGCCGACGACGCGAAGCGCTGCGCGCCCTCGTCGTCGCGAGCGCCGATAGGCACCACGCCCGGTGGATCCCCCGTTCGAGGGTGTCCGGACCGTACTCCGGGCCGACAACTGCGAAAGACCAAGGCACTCATCCGAAAGGACTTGCGGCTGTGTTCACCAAGGGAAATACGCGCTATCTCGTCGTCTCGCTGACGGCATTCGCCGGCCTCCTCGCCAGTCTTGGCGGGGGCTGGTTCGACGGCAGCTAGACGACAACTGAGACCCGAGCCCGACGTGGTCTCTCGCCACCGCGTGTGGCGAGGGGTCGCGTCTGCCGTTTGCCTGCGCTACATCTCCTCTTGGAGCGCAAGCGCAGCCCGCCTGTAGAGACCGGCTGCAGCCGCGTCGCCGCCGCGTAGGGCCTCGACGTCGCCCTGCGCGAGCCATGCGTAGCTGCGATGCCCCATCGACTTCGCCTGCACGAAGGTCTCGTCCGCGGTTGCGATCCACTTCTCGGCGTCGTCGACCTCGCCGGTACGCCGCGTAGCGCCCGACCGACGTGAGCTGCGCCATGCCGATCTCCTGCAGGTGGTCGACCCGGCCGGCGAGCAGGTCGAGCGCCTTCAGTGCGTTCGCCCTCGCGGCTCTCGAACTCGCCACTATCGAGCCGAATCTCCGCAGCGACGAGCACACGTAGCCCGCATCGACCGCCAGGTCGAGGTCGACGAACAGTGCGAACGCCTCTTCGAGCAGCGCGATCGCTGGTCGGAGTCGCCGAGGAGGTGACTCAGCCCCGCGAGGTTGTTCAGAAGTCGGGCCACGGTCGCACGGTCCCCCAGCTCCTCGAACAGCGCCCGCGACTGCTCGGCGTACGTGCGTGCGAGCACCCAGCGTCCCTGCCGCTGCGCGACGAGCGACGCCTGGAAGAGCGCATCGGCTGCGCGCCGGGGGTCGGCGCACGCTTCGGCCAGCTCCAGCGCGCGCTCGATGTCCTCCTGGGCGGCGTACCCAGTCGCGGTTGCGCCGATGACACCGTGCGCGCCAGTGCAGGATGTCCGAGCGCAGGCGATCGGCGGAGCAGGTCGGAGCTCTCCGCCAGCAGGAGCGCCTGGCCGAACAGGACGATCGCCTCGTTGATGCTCGACTCGGAGTAGCGGACGACGCCGACCCGGAACACGATCTCGGCGCGGTCGACGTCGGTGAACCCGGCGCCCACGGCCAGTGCGGCCGCCGGCTCGAGCAGAGCCATCGCCGCAGGGAGCTCTCCGAGACGGATGTGTGCCCATGCCTCTCCGAGCAGCAGCCTGAGCGAGAACGTCGTTGCAGGGCTCGCCCCGGCCAGCGCGCGAACGTCCGCGAACGCCTTCAGCGCTTCGGCGTACCGCGCGTCCTCGAGGATGCGCTCCGCAGCGGCGAGCGCGGCCTCGAGCCGCTGGGAATCGGCCAGCGTGAGGCCGTGCTCGAGGAACTCGCGATCGGTGGCGAGCCGATCGGCGAGCCACTCGAGCGTCTCCGCCGTCGGCCGCGTCTTGCCCCGCTCGATCTGGCTGACGTACTCCTTCGAGAACCGCCCGGCGGCGAGCTCCTCCTGGCTCAGCCCAGCGGACCGCCGCAGCGATCGCACTCGCTCACCCATCGTCTCGACGCCGCGTTCCTCCGGCCTCTCCCAGTCAGGCTGCCCCACGCCCGAATGGTCGCACGCCGGGCGAACGTCGTCACGTGCCGGCGCGGCGAGAGAGCTCGTAGAGCGCGATCGCGCCGGCGGCGGCGACGTTCAGCGACTCGGCCTCGCCGGGAAGCGGCACAGTCGCCTTGTAACAGTCGGTTGCAAGGACTCCGGGTAGACCTTCCCGCTCCGAGCCGAGGTAGAGCGTCAGCGGAGGCTCGAGCGGCGCATCGGCGAGCGGCTCGCCTCCGTGTGCGACCAGCGCGATCCCGCGCGCGTGCAGCTCGTCCCACGCGACGAGCGGAACGCGGAAGATCGCCCCCGCGGAGGCCCGCAGGGCGCGAGGGCCCGTCGGATCGGCGCACTCGGGTGACAGCGACACCCCCGCGCCGAACGCGTCGGCCGTACGCAGGAGCGTCCCGACGTTCCCCGGATCGGCGATGCGCCAGAGCGCGAGCACGACGTCGCGCGAGCCTGTGGGCAGGTCGGCGCGCCGATAGATCCCGATCACGCGCGGCGCGTGGCCGAGCGTCGACACCTCGCCGAGCAGCTCCGGCACGACGTTCTCGCCCGCGACGAGCAGCTCGACGGGCTCGATGCCCGCAGCTCGTCGCGGCCGTCGACCAGATCCTCGCTCTCGACCGCGAAGAGGCCCGTCTCGTCTCGCTGCTTCCGCGCAGAGAGAAGCTTCCGGACGAGCCGGAGCTTCTCGTTCTGACGCGATTCGATCAGGCCGCTTCGGCGTCCGACTCGAGCGCGGCCTTCGCGCGCTCGGCGACGGCGGCGAACGCCTGCGGGTCGCTCACGGCGATGTCGGCGAGCGACTTGCGGTCGAGCTCGATCCCCGCCCTCTTCACGCCCGCCATGAAGCGGTTGTACGAGAGGTCGTGCTCCCGCGCGGCCGCGTTGATGCGGATGATCCAGAGCGACCGGAGGGTGCGCTTGCGGTTCTTGCGATCGCGGTACGCATAGACGAGCGAGTGGTCGAGCTGCTCCTTCGCGAAGCGGTAGCTCGACTTCTTGCGTCCGTAGTACCCCTTCGCCTGGTCGAGGACCTTGGCACGCTTCTTGCGCGCGTGAACCGCTCGCTTGACCCGGGGCATGCTCAGCCGCCTCTCAGGAGCTTCGTGACGCTCTTGACGTCGCTCTTGGCGACGTCGTCCATCTTCCGGAAGCCGCGCCTACGCTTCGACGACTTCTTCTCGAGGTTGTGGCTCCTCATCCCGTGCCGGCGCAGGAGCTTCCCCGTCCCCGTCACCTTGAAGCGCTTCTTCGCGCCCTTCGATGTCTTCATCTTTGGCATCCGTCTTCACTCCCACATTCTTGTTCGGCGCGAGAACCATGACCATGTTGCGACCGTCGAGAAGGGGCTGCTGCTCGATCGAGCCGAGCTCCTTCACGTCTTCGGCGAGCCTCATCAGGAGAGTCCGACCACGATCCGGGTGGAGCGTCTCGCGCCCCCGGAACATGATCGTGACCTTGACCTTGGCTCGCTGCCCGAGAAAGCGCACGACGTGCCCCTTCTTGGTCTCGTAGTCATGAATCCCGATCTTCGGTCTGAGCTTGATCTCCTTGATCTGAATCTGGAGCTGATGCTTCCGGGCCTGCTTGGCGCGCTGCTCCTGCTCGTAGCGGTACTTCGAGTAGTCCATCACCCGCGCGACGGGCGGATCTGCACCGGCCGCGACCTCGACGAGGTCGAGGCCCTTGCCGTATGCGAACTCGAGCGCTTCCTTCGTCGGGAGGATCCCGACCTGCTCGCCCTCGTCGTCCACCAGGCGGACGCTCTGCGCACGTATTTCCTCGTTGATCCGCTCGTCACGCTTGCGCGGGACGTTCCGGTCGAGATCCGGCCGGCGGCGGCGAGGTCTCAAAGGCCCTTCATCAAGCTCTCAGCTTCCTCCTTGTCAACGACACGAACCGCTGCACGCAGCGGCTCGTCACCTCGTCCAACCGGCTCGGTTGAACCTCCGCGAGTCAAGCCCGGGAGGTGAGGAAGCGATGAGCTCCTGCTTGCAGACGCGGGATGGTACCACCTAGCGAGGATCCGCCTCGGCCGCGAGCTCGCCAAACCTCGCCAGGAGCTCGTCGACCGACATCGTCGACTGCTCTCCCCCGCGCTCGCGTACCGCGAGGGCGTCGTCCGACTCGCGATCGCCGTAGACGACGACGAACGGCACCTTCTCGAGCTCGGCGTCGCGGATCCGCTTGCCGAGGGTGTCGTCGCGATCGTCGAGCTCGACGCGATAGCCGTCGGCCGTCGATGCGAGCACGCAACGCACCGGCCGCCTCGCGATGCCCTTCACCGACCGGGATCACACGCACCTGCACCGGCGACAGCCAGAACGGGAACGCGCCGCCGTAGTGCTCGATCAGGATCCCGATGAAGCGCTCGAGCGATCCGAGCAGCGCGCGGTGGATGACCACGCGGCGAGTGCTCGCGGTTGTCGGCGCCCATGTACGTGAGGCCGAACTGCGTGGGCATCTGGTAGTCGAGCTGGATCGTCCCCATCTGCCAGCTGCGGCCGAGCACGTCGGTCATGTGGAGGTCGATCTTCGGGCCGTAGAACGTCCCCTCGCCCGGCGAGATGACGTAGTCCATGCCATGCCGCTGGAGCGCGGCTTCGAGCGCGGCCTCCGCGTGATCCCACTGCTCGTCGGTGCCGAGCCGGTTCTCCGGGCGCGTCGAGAGCTCGGCCCGCGGCGTGACTCCGAAGCGGTCGTAGAGGTAGTCGACGTAGTCGATCATCGCGTCGATCTCGTCCTGGATCTGCTCCTCGGTGACGAAGACGTGCGCGTCGTCCTGGGTGATGTGCTTCACGCGCAGCAGCCCGTGCAGCGTCCCGCCGCGCTCGTCGCGATGGAGCGTCGAGGACTCTGCGTAGCGGATCGGCAGATCGCGGTAGGAACGCAGCTGCGAGCCGAAGAGCAGCATGTGGCCGGGGCAGTTCATCGGCTTCAGCGCGAGCGGCTCCTCGCCCTCGTGCGGCTGGACGAAGAACATGTTCTCCCGGTAGTTGTCGTAGTGACCCGACGTGATGTAGCGTCTGAACGTCGTAGAGGAGCGGCGTCTTCACCTCGACGTAGCCGCGCCTGCGGTTCTCGCGCCGGCGCAGGTCCTCGAGCGCGTTCCAGAGCACCATCCCCTTCGGGTGCCAGAACGGCGACCCGGGCGAGTGGTCGCGAGAGATGGAAGAGGTCGAGCTGCGTTCCGAGCCGCCGGTGGTCGCGCGCGCGCGCCTGCTCGAGCCGCTCGAGGTGCGCGTCGAGGTCGGCCTGCGAGTAGAACGCGGTGCCGTAGATGCGCGTGAGCTGCGTGTTGTGCTCGTCACCGCGCCAGTACGCGCCGGCGAGGCTCGTCAGCTTGACCGCCTTGATCGGCGTCGCGCTCTGGAGGTGCGGGCCGCGGCAGAGATCGGTGAAGGCGCCCTGCGTGTACAGCGAGATGGCGCCCTCGGCGTCGCGGGCGAGCTCGACCTTGTACGGCTGCCCTTCCGCCTCGAAGCGCGCGATCGCCTCCTCGCGCGAGACCTCCTCGCGCGCCCACTCGCGGCCCTCCGCGATCTCGCGGCGGATCTCGTCCTCGATCGCCTCCAGGTCGGTTTCCGAGATCGGCTCGGGGAACTCGAAGTCGTAGTAGAAGCCGTCGGCGATCGGCGGCCCGATCGCGATCTTCACGCCCGGGTGGAGCCGCATGACCGCCTCGGCAAGGAGGTGCGCGGTCGAGTGGCGCAGCACCCAGAGCGCGTCGGGATCCTGCGTGTCGCGCGTCGTGAGGAACTGCACGGACTCGCCGTCTGAGAGCGGGAGGCGCAGGTCACGCGTGGCGCCGTTCACGCGCGCGAGCACGGACTGCTCGGCGAGCTTCGGCCCGATCGCGCGCGCGGCGTCGAGGCCGGTCGCGCCGTCGGGGAGATCGAGCTCGGACGAGTCGGGAAGGACGATCTTCATCGCGAGGCTGAGGATAGACAGGGCTCGTGGATACTTGAGCCGGGATGCGTACCAGCACCTGGGCCGCCGTCGCCGCCGCACCGCTCCTTCTCCTGGTCGTGCTGCTCGCGCGACCTGCGGTCGATCGCGCGTGGGAGAACCATCCGGCGCACTTCTGGCTCGTTCTCGGCGCGGCGCTCGTCGCGACCGCGCTCGGGTTCAGCGTGACGACGGCGGCGCGGCGACGTCGCGACGCCCGGCTCTTCCTCATCTCGCTCGCGTTCGTCGCGAGCGCGGCGTTCCTCGGCCTGCACGCGCTCGCGACACCCGGCGTGCTCCTCGGCCCGAACGCCGGCTTCGAGCTGGCGACCCCCGTCGGCTTGCTGCTCGCCGCGCTGTTTGCCGCGGCGGCGTCCGTCGAGCTGCGCAGCGACCGGGCCGACGCGGTTCTGCGCTTCGGACCGGCCTGCTGGTCACGCTCGGCGCCGTCGTCGTCGCGTGGGCGGCGGTCTCCCTCGCCGAGATACCCCCGCTCGACGATCCCCTCGCCGACGAAGAGCTCGACGGTTGGCAGCTGATCCTCGCCGCGGCCGGAGTCGCGCTCTTCGGTCTGGCCGCTTTCGGCTTTCTGCGGCTCCATCGAAGACGCCAGGAGCGGTTCGTGCTCGCCTTCGCGCTCGCGTTCGTCCTCCTCGCGGAGGCCATGGTCGTCATCGCGTGGGCGCGCAACTGGCAAGTCTCGTGGTGGGAGTGGCACGTGCTGATGCTCGGGTCGTTCCTGCTCATCGCGTTCGTCGCGCGGGCCGAATGGCACCAGGAGCGCTTCAGCGCGCTCTACCTCGACGAGACGCTCGCAGGCGCGCGCGAGGTGAGCGTCGTCTTCGCCGATCTCGCCGGCTACACCCCGTTCGTCGAGCGGCACGAGGCAGACGAGGTGGCCGCGATGCTCAACGCGTACTTCGGGCGCATCATCCCGCTGATGGAAGAAGCCGGAGGCGAGGTGCACCAGATCGTGGGCGACGAGCTCATGGTCATCTTCGGCAAGGACGCGAGTGTCAGCGACCACGCGTTCCGTGCGGCACGCGCGGCGCTCGTGCTCCAACGCGTCGCGCAGCGCACGGCCGCCGAGCACGACGACTG
Organism: uncultured Gaiellaceae bacterium; assembly: GCA_963820635.1. GTDB lineage: Bacteria > Actinomycetota > Thermoleophilia > Gaiellales > Gaiellaceae > GMQP-bins7. The sequence goes on from CAWGAN010000003.1 coordinate 558,786, forward strand.
GCCGCGGTTTCGCGTGGGCGTCTCGAGCGGCGAGGTGCACGCGGGCCTCGTCGGCGCGACGACGGGCCATCGCAAGCACGGCGTCGTCGGCGACGTCGTCAATCTCGCGTCGCGCCTGCAGTCGTCTGCACCGGTCGACAGTGTCCTGATCGGCGAGGCGACCTTCCGCGAGCTCGGGCCGCGCGCGATCGTCGAGCCGATGGCGCCGATGCGCGTGAAGGGCATGCGCGAGCCCGTCACCGCGTACCTCCTCCACCGGCTGACGACGTCGGCCGGCGACGCGGCTTAGGGCGCGGCGCGATCCTTGTCGCCAGGCCCCAGAGCGAGCTCGAGCTCCAGCTCGTCCAGAGCGTCCCGAAGGATCGCGATGCGCTCGGCGACGGGAGCATGGGCCTGCGGATCGACCGGCGACGGGCGTGTGACTCCGTGCCGCTCACGGAGCGCCTGTCTGCGGGTGATCTCGCGTGCTTCTTCCATCGAATTCAGGACGACGCCGATCAACACGTTCAGCACGATGAACGCTGCGACGAGGATGAAGCTGACGAAGTAGATCCACGCCCAGGGCTCGAACTCCATCGCCGCGTCCATGTACACGGGGAAGTCCTCGAGCGTGAGCATCACGAAGAGCGTGAGCATCGCGCGACCGATGTTCCCGAACAGGTCGGGAAGCTCGTCGCCGAACCAGATCCAGCCGACCATCCCGTAGACGAAGAGGATCATCGCCGTCACGGCGCCGATCGACGCGAGCGGCGGCACGCTGCGCCAGACACCGAGCAGTAGCACGCGCAGGTCGGGTAGCACGCGAACGATGCGGACGACGCGCAGCAGACGGAGCAGGCGCAGGAGCGTCGAGTTCTCGCGGATACCGGGAACGAACACGGCCAGGATCACGACGAAGTCGAAGACGTTCCAGCCGTTCCGGAAGAACGCGAGCGGGCGCGGCCAGTACGACGCGATCCGGATCGCGAGCTCGACGATGAAGATCCCCAGGCAGACGCCGTTGATCACGAACAGCCAGTCACCCCAACGGTCGACGACACCTTCGTACGTCTGGAGCCCGAGGACGGCGGCGTTCACCGCGATCGTCGTGACGACGATCGTGGTGAAGACCGGCGAGTCGACGACGCGGGCGAGAGCGTTCCGTTCGGCCACGGCGGTCATTCTCGCCACTGGTCGGCGGTCTCCCTCCCTACACTCCGCTGTCCGCAGGATCGGAATTCGCTCGCGCGAACTCCGATCCGCGGGAGACCCTGAAGCGGCCGCTGCGCGGCCGGTCGCGGCGTCCCTCCTTACACTCCGGTGGATGAGTGACCCCGCCGCCGAGGCCCCCGGAACGCTCGAGCGACTCGCACGACGGCCCCTCGAGCACCTCGGCGGAGTCGTGCGCGGCGTCGTGCGAGCGCTCCCACGCGCGGTCGAGGACATGTTCACGGATCGCTGCACGCAGTACGCGGCCGCGATCGCCTACCGCGTTCTCTTCTCGCTCTTCCCGCTGACGATCGCGCTCGTCTCGATCTTCGGGCTCGTGCTCCAGGACGACGAGCTGCGCCAGCAGGTCATCGACGAGCTCATCGCCTTCCTTCCTGTCTCGGAGTCGGGGCAGGGGAACATCCAGCAGTCGATCGAGGAGATCGCGACGCCGCTCTCGGCCATCGGTCTCATCTCGCTCGTCGCGCTGCTGTGGGGCGCGTCCGGGATGATGGCGTCGATCCGCCTCGGGCTCGAGGCAGCCCTGAAGGTCGATCGCGGCCGTCCCGCAGCCCGCGCCAAGCTCGTCGACTTCGTCCTCGTCGCGGCCGCGGGCGTCCTCGTGATCCTGATCGTCGGGATCTCGGCGTTCGGCGCGTTCTTCAGCAAGCTCGTCGATCGCTTCACCGAGTGGGCGAACATCGCCACCCCGTCGGGCATCCTCCTTCGCGACGGGCTCCAGCTCGTGGCGATCGCCGTCACGGTGCTGTTGCTGTACCGCTTCGTCCCTGCCCGGAAGCTCCGCCGTCGCGGAGCGCTCGCAGGCGCGATCCTGACCGCCGTCGGGATCTGGGGCTCGACGAAGGTCCTCGCGATCGTGTTCGCCGACTTCTCGCGCTACAACCTCATCTACGGGTCGCTCGCCGGCGTCATGACGTTCCTGTTCTTCGTCTACGTCGTCGCGTGGATCCTGCTTCTCGGCGCGGAGTTCGCGTACGCGTGGTCACAGCCTCCCGGGCCCCCCGGTCCGCCGCTACGCGCGCAGATCATCGGCGCCGTTCGCGGGCTGTTCATCCACCACGAGGAGGAGGACGACCCGACTAGCGCAGAGCCGGCTCGTCGACCGTGAGCGTCTTCGCGTCGGCGTCGAGCGTGCACATGACGCCGAGCGGAAGGGCCGCGAGGTGCTTGGTGTGCCCGAGCGGGAGCCCGTAGATCGCCGGAACGCCGAGCGGCTCGAGCCGATCCTCGAGGACGTCTTCGATCGTGCGCGAGCGCGCCCAGTCCGACACGGGCCGAAGGTCGCCGTAGTCCGACTTCTCCATCTGCCCCACGACGACGCCGGCGACCTGCTCGAGCTTGCCCGCGTGCGCGAGCTGGACGAGCTGGCCGTCGAGGTAGTACGGCGGCGTGTGCGTGTCCTCGAAGAAGAGGATCGCTCCGTCGAGCTCGATCTCCCACGGCGTGCCCATCGTCTGCATGAGCAGCCAGAGGCAGCCACCGACGAGCGGCGCGGTGACCCGGCCTCCGTGGAGCGATCGCACCCACGGGTCGTCGGGGTCGTGCGGAACCTCGCCCGCTCCGCCCGTGCGGAGCACGTCGAGAAGTCGGTCCTTCGTGAACGCGGTCGTCTCGACGGCGCCGACGCCCATGAGGCCGTTCCCGTAGATGGTCGCGACACCGGCCCGCTGGCGGATCGCGACGTGGAGCGCAGTGAGGTCCGAGTAGCCCACGAGCGGCTTCGGGTTCTCGGCGATGAGGTCGAAGTCGAGGTACGGAATCGCCTGCGCGGAGCCGAACCCGCCCTGGAGCGCCTGGACGACGTCCACTTCCGGATCGGCGAAGAGCGCGTTCAGGTCCTCCCCGCGCCGCTTCGCGTCTCCCGCGACGTAGTCGTCGCGATCCCACACACCCTCGGCGAGCTTCACGCGATATCCACGTGCCTCCCACCACTCGACGCCGCGCAAGACATCGGAGCGGCTGTCGTATGGACTCGCGGCCGCGGCCACGCCGATCGTCCCGCCGTCCGGAAGCGGCCGGCCGAACCGTGTCGCTGCGATCACTTGCAGATCCGGACGGTCTGGCTCGCCTCGGCCTCGCGCCCACGCACGTCCGAGGCGACCGCGGTCAGCGTGTGGGCACCCTTGCGCTTGCCGCCCGTTCGCCACGTCGTTTCGTAGAGCCCGGCGACGTTCTTGCGGACGCGGCGGATCTGTCTGTCGCCGTCGAAGAAGCCGACGGACGAGATCTGCACGTTGTCGTTCGCCACGACGAGCAGCTTCTGGCGCGCCGCGAGGCACTTCCCTTTCTCGGGCGTGATCCAGGTGATCGTCGGGCGATTCACCGCTTCTGCACGGAGCCCCTGGAAGCGCGTGTTCGGGAGCGGGCTGTCGGAGTCCGTGTTGATGTTCTTCGACTCCTGGAAGTCCGACGCGACCACCTGCATGAATTGCGTGCCGGGATCGAGCCGGAGCGCCTCGCGTGGAATCGAGAAGGAGGCGATACCCGTCGCCGGGTCGAACAGCGTCGCCGGAACCGACGTGCGTCGAGTCGAGGGCCCGAAGAAGAGCTGCAGCGCGAGCGGGTCGACCCCGGACTTCGCGTCGGTGATCTTCGCGACGATCGTCGGGCGGCCGCTCGAAAGCGTTCGCGTGACGATGCGCACCGTCGGGGGTCGCACGTCGTTCACCCAGGAGCGCAGCGTGTACCGACCGGCGAGCGGCCTTCCGTTGAACAGATCGCGCCCCGAGTCGACCGAGACGTAGTAGCGCCCGGGCGGCAGGAACACGCCTCCCGCAGTCCCGATCGAGTAGAGGAAGTCCGGAAGGCTGCCGTTCACGTTCACCGGGATCCCCGCATACCCGAGAACGTCGTTCTCGTCGAGCGAGCCCATGAACCACGGGTGGATCGGCTGATTCGAGCTCAGGAGCGCGGTGATCGAGGCGTTCAGCTTCGGCGCGGGCCTGACCACGACGACGCCGGCATTGACGGCCTGGCGGGTGATGTTGAGCGAGTAGATCTTCTCCTTGCCGTCGTCGTTCACCGCCGGATCGACGCCGAAGATGCCGAGGATCGAGAACGGCGACGTCGGCCAGCGGTAGACGCGCGCGCGGTCCTCGCCTGTGCGGGTGTCGCCCGACTGCAGTGTCTTGAGGGCCGTGACGGGCGCGTCGGTGAGCGACGAGCGCGAAACCCTGAACGCATAGGGGATCCGCCGCACGTCGCCTCCGCGCTTGAGCAGCACGAAGCCGAAGTTGTCTCCTTGCACCGCCCCCGCGGCGGCGCGGGCAGTGATCTGCATGATCGCGCTGCCTCCGGGACCGATCGTGACAGGCGGTGCGTCGACCGTCGCTCCGGCCGAGGCGACCTGCGGCTGGATCTCGGCCGTCCACGTTCCCGCACCGTCGCCACCGTCGGAGATCGTCACCGGGATCGCCCTCGAGTTGGCGCCGCCTCCCGCGGTGAGGTAGCCGAAGGAAAGAGACTGCGGAACCGAGAAGATGAGCGGCTTGTCGGCCGTGGACACGCGGACCATGCCCGCGCCCTGCACGATGACCGACGCCTCCTGCGTGAGCGAGGTGTCTGCCCACGACGGGCCCGCTGTCGACATGAGCGCCGACTTCATCTGGTCCGGCGTCCAGGACGGGTGCCGCTGGGTCAGGAGCGCCGCGACGCCCGCGACGTGCGGCGCGGAGAAGCTGGTCCCGTCGAGGATCGCGTACTGATCGCCTGCGAACTCGGGAAGCGTGGACGAGAGGATCTGCGCGCCCGGCCCCATGACGTCGGGCTTCAGCGCGTGCCCGAACGGCGTCAGACCGCCGGCCGAGAAGCTCGTCGGCACGCCGGCCCAGGTCGTCGGCACCTCGCTGATCTCGCGCGAGAAGCGGACGGTGACCGCACCACCGTTTCCGGCGGCTGCGGCGCGGATCCGCGCCCCGTCGAGGTCGGAGATGGTTCCGCCCGGGAGCCCGGAGAAGAGAGCGAAGCTCGGGTCGCCAGGGCGGTTCTCTGCGACGACCATGCCCACGGCGCCCGCCGCACGTGCGCGTGTGTCCTTCGCGCTGTACGGACAGCCGCCGCGGCTCACGAGTGCGATCGAGTTTCGGAGCGAGCCCGCAGCGAGCGAGCCGTCGCAGAGCTGCCTGTTTGCGCCTCCGATCGTCCCGACGTCGACGAGTCGCTGGTCGGTGGAGATCCACGAGGGTGGAATGTTGTCGGCAGGCCCGAAGGGGATGCGTGCCACGCCGCCCGGCGCGCGCACCGTGATCGACGGGCCGAAGACGTGCGCATTCGCGGTCGCACCGACGCTGATGGCGTCGGGTGCAGTCGCGGGTGAGCCCGCCGTGCCGAGCCCGAAGAAGTCGCGATCGTTTCCGGCCGAGATGATCGGCACGACGCCTGCGCGAACGATGTTCGCGACAGCCTGGATGAGCACGTCAGTCCGAGGATCCGCCTGCGGCCCGCCGCCCGAGAAGTTGATGATGTCCATCCCGTCGCGCACGGCCGCTTCGAAGGCGGCGACGATCTCGGGGCTGTTCGCCGAGCAGCAGCCGCCGAGCGGCGCCGGAGCCGGGACGTTGAAGACCCGGTAGTTGCCGATGTACGCGCGCGGCGCGACGCCTTCGAGGTCGTCGACTGCGGGATGGCAGCCGCCCTGCGCCTCGACGCAGATGCCGGGACGTCCGGCCTCGACGTCCGTCTTCACGCCCGCGATCACACCCGCGACGTGCGTGCCGTGGAAGGAGTTGTCGCGATCGAGCGGCGTGCTGCTCGCTCCAGGCCCTGCGAAGCCGCGAGCGGCGATCACCTTCGGGGTGGTCGAGCCGGACGTTCCCTTCGGAAAGCCCGCCGGATACGAGAAGCCGGTGGGATCGAGGAACTCGTGCTCGTGATCGACGCCGTCGTCGACGACGGCCACCTTGACGCCGTCGCCGCGCGCGCCGGTCAGCCCCGAGAACGCGATCGTGCCGAGCACCGACGGCCCGCGGTTCAGGCTGAGCGTGTACGAGTAGCTCGGAAAGACGCGGTTCGCGGCCTCGACCTCCAGGAGATCCGGCAGCCGCTCGTACGGGACGCTCACGGCAAAGCCGTTCACGAGCACCTGGTAGCGCCGCGACACGGTTGCCTCGGGGATTTCCTCGCGGATGCTGGCGATCGCCCTCGCCTGCGCAGCCTCGAGCCGGCCGAGGTACGACCGCGAGAACGACGACGAGAAGTTGAGCTTTGCGTCTGCGCCGAACCCGGGAAGCCGTCTCGCAAACGTCGCGGCCGCGAGCGGCGGATCGTCGAGCGTGACGATGACGCGCACGCGGTTGCCCGCTTTCTTGGCTAGCCCGTGGACGTCAGGAGCCGGGCGGACGTCGAGCATGGCCTGCTCGATGACGTCGCGCGGAGTGCGGTCGAGGGATCCGGAGGCCGTCCCGGTGATGGCGACCGCTGCGAGGAGAGAGGCGAGAAGCGCCAGGCGTCGCACAGGCAGAAGTGCCTAGCGAACCTTGCCCGAATACGCCTGCGAAGCCCTCAAGCCCTCGAACACGACCGCGACGGAGCCGCGGAACGTCTTGCCCTTCGCGGTCGGCGGGATGTTCCACGTGCATGTCGCCGCCCCGCCTTGCACGCGTTGGACCTGAGCCCTGAGCCGTGCGTTTCCGATGCGCCCCACGCACGTCACCCGGCCGTTCTGGACGACGGCGTTCGTGTCGGAGCGCGCCGCGACGAGCCTGAGCGTGAACGGGCGCCCGGCTATCGGATTCTTGGGAGTCGGCTTGAGGCTGCGCACGACCAGCGTCGGCGGCGTGATCTTGACCTCGTACTGGTAGAGGCCCGCCCCGGCGGCCGGCGCGATGTCCCCGACTGCGTTCGTGAAGTCGAGGTCTCCGGTCGTCGAGTCGATGGTGATCCCCGAGAACACGAGGACGTTGAACTTCAAGGCCTTCGTATTCCCGAGCTCAGCCGTGCTGATGTTGATCGTGATCCCGCCCTGGTACGAGAAGATCAGGCTCGTCGCCGGCGGGTCGCCGGCGCGCCGTGTGAAGTTCGTGCCGTCCCACCGGAAGAGCGCCGCCTCGCCGCCGAAGATCTCGACGACGTAGTCGACGCCCTGGCCGAGCGGGTCGGGGTCACCGGTCGCCGAGTTGTTGTCCGCATCGACGAAGAGGACGATCAGCATGTCCTGCCCGAAGCTCGGGCGGTTCGGCACGTTCACGCGGAACGACAGCATTCCGGCGTCCGTGTTCGACACCGTGAGCGTCGTGATGTCCGGTGCTGCGGGGTTCTCTCCGGCGGAGTCCTGGTAGTTCGTGCTGTTGGCCGCGACGCCTTCCGGAGCTGCCGGCGAGGAGAACGCGCCGGACGCGACGGTCGGAAGTGCGACGACCGCAACCACGATCGCGATGAGGAGTCCGGGGCGTGTGAGCGGCCGCACGACGGGCGTCAGGGTAGATGCGGCTCGCGCGGTCCGCAACTTCCTATGCAAAGGTGATCACGCTGCGGATGCCGTCCTGGGCCTCCATGAGCTCGAATCCGCGGTTGACCTCGTCGAGCGTGAGCCGGTGGCTCAGGAGCGACTCGACGTCGATCTCGCCGGCGAGCCAGCGGTCGACGAGCTGCGGCACCTGCGTTCGACCCTTCACGCCTCCGAAGGACGAGCCCGTCACGCGGCGGCCGGTGATGAGGAATCGCGGCACGATGTCGAGCGTCTCGCCCTTGCCCGCGACGCCGACCATCGTCGCAAGCCCCCACGCCTCGCGCGCGGCCTCGACGGCCTGCCGCATGACGTGCACGTTGCCGGTCGCCTCGAAGGTGTAGTCGGCGCCGAACCCGTCCGTCTCCGCGCGGATCCAGTCGACGGTGTCCTCCGCGGCGATGCGCGTATCGGTCGCGCCGTGGTGGCGCGCGCTCTCCAGACGACCCTCCGCGAGGTCGATCGCGACGATCCTCCCGGCGCCGGCGAGCCGGCACCCGATGACAGCGCCGAGCCCGACGAGCCCGCAGCCGAAGACGACGCACGTCGATCCAGCCTGGACGTCGGCTGTGTAGAGCGCGGCGCCGATCCCCGTCGCGAGCCCGCACGCGAACGGCGCGCAGCCTTCCAGCGAGGCCTCGGGCGAGACCTTCGCGAGGGCGATCTCCGGCATCACCGTGTACTCCGCGAACGTCGACGTGCCCATGAAGTGCCGCATCGGCTCCCCGTCGCGGGAGAGGCGTGTCGTCCCGTCCGGGAGATACCCCTGCCCCTGCATGTCGCGGATCGCGGTGCAGCGGTTCGTCCGCCCGCTCAGGCAATGGACGCACCGACCGCACTCCGGCGCGAAGAGCGTGATCACGTGATCGCCCGGCGAGACGAGCGTGACTCCCGGCCCGACTCGCTCGACGACTCCGGCCCCCTCGTGCCCGAGCACGCACGGCGCGTAACCGGTCGGGTCGGCGCCGGAGGCCGTGTAGAGATCCGTGTGGCACACACCGCACGCGGCGAGCCGCACGAGCACCTCGCCGTCCTTCGGCTCGGCGAGATCGACCTCCTGGACGACGAGCGGCTGCCCGAACTCCTCGAGCACTGCGGCGCGGATCTTCATCGTCCGCAGGCTAACCCGAGCGCGCTGTCGGGGGATTCAGTTCGCGCGCGCCCGGGTCGATACGACCCCCATGATCTGGCCAGTTGCGGCACTGGCAGTCCTTCTGCTCTGCTTCGTCGTCGGCTACGGCACGCGCCTGCAAGCGCGCGTCGAGTCGCGCCGAGACGCGTAACGCATCGCTCCCGGTGTAGTACGGTCGGCCGATCCAGACCACTCCGTGCCGTACGAAGGGAAGCGAATGCCCAGAGTCGTCATCACCCATGCCGTCGCACGACATCGACCGTTGGCTGCAGGGCAAGGCGGAACGCGCTGCCGCAATCGAGTCGGGTTCCGGCAGCAACGTGACCGACTACGTCGCCCACGACGGGAGCAACAACATCGCAGTCTCGGCCGACGTATCCGATCTCGCGGCCATGCAGAGCATGTTGGCGTCGCCGTCGCCCGAAACCTTGGCCGCGATGGAGGCGCACGGCGTCGTCCAACCGATCACGGCGTACGTCGAGGCGTAGTCACCGTACCTTCGAGCGAAACGAGGCCCAAAGGGGTCTCTCGTCTTGCGCGAATGGCACGTCGGTTCCGCGCCGATACGGCCGGTCCGCCCGACCAACGAGGAGGAGATGTGGAGAGCACTGAACCCCGTACAGGGATTGCTGCGGCCGAGCTGCGGGAGCGGCGCGAACGCCTCCTCGAGGAAGTAAGGCGAACCGGACTCGCCGGGTACGTCCTCTTTGGCGCCGACTACATCCAGTACTTCACCGGGTTCTGGTTTCTCTCGAACGAGCGACCGGTGATCTATGCCGAGAGCGTCGGCGGCGAGTCCGCGGTGTTCGTGCCCGCGTTCGAGGTCGAGCGCACTCGTGCCGAAACGGCATTCGAGCGGATCGAGTCGTACCCGGAATATCCCGGTCTCGAGCACCCCATGACGATCTTCGCGCGCGTCTTGAACGACCTGGGAATCGTCGGCACGATCGGAGCCGACGAGGACGGCTATCCGGGCATCCTCGGTTACAGGGGACCTACTCTCAGCGATGCCACGGGCGCCTCCGTCGCGCTGCTGGCCGGCGTGATCGAGGGCATGATGGCCTGCAAGAGCCCGACCGAGATCGAGCTCATTCGCGAGAGCGCGCGCTGGTGCGCACATGCCCATCGGCTGCTGCAGGAGTACTCGCGGCCCGGCGTGACCGAAGCCGAGGCCAGCGTTCGAGCGGGCCAGGAGGCGACGCTCGCGATGCTGGAGTCGCTCGGCGATGACTTCGGGGGCGGACTCTCGTCGGCGGCAGGCGTCTCCGCCGGATATCGCGGTCAGATCGGGCTACGCAGCGCCTGGGCGCACGCGATCGCGCACAACATCGAGTTCCGGGTCGGAGACGTGCTCGTGACCGAGACGAGCGCCCCTATCTGGGGCTACAACGCCGAGCTCGAGCGCGCTCTGATCGTCGGCAAGCCCACGGACGAGATGCGACGGCTCTTCGACCACGCGGTCGCCGCGCAAGAGGTTGCGTTCGCAGTGATTCGGCCGGGCGCTACGTGCGCTGAAGTGGATGGCGCCGTCATGCGGTACTTCGAAGAGCACGACCTGCTCGAATACTGGCGGCAGCACACCGGGCACGCGATCGGCCTCCGAAATCACGAGGCACCGTTTCTGGACGTCGGCGACCACACGACGCTGGAGCCGGGCATGGTGTTCACCGTCGAGCCGGGTCTCTACGAGCCGACGATCGGTGGCTTCCGCCATTCCGACACCATCGCCGTCACCGAGGATGGACTGGACGTCCTCACCGAGTACCCGACCGACATCGACAGCCTCGCGCTGTCTGTTTGACGCCCACGGCTCACCGGAGATCCGACGAACCGTCCGGCTTCCGGGACGCACGGCGACCTTCCACTTGGCTATCGCGCTGCACCTCCGCGCATCAACTCCGATCCTGGAGCGAGGTTGCGGGAGTGGGCGGTACTGGGCTCGAACCAGTGACCCCCAGCTTGTCGAGCTGGTGCTCTCCCAACTGAGCTAACCGCCCTCGGGGCGGCGATTGTAGCCGCTACGGCGACGGCGACGGATCGAGCTCGCGCGTCGCGATTCGCGTCACGATGCTCGAGACGATCACCGTCACGAGCACGACGACGAGCGTCGCGCTGAGCAGGTTCTCGTCGAAGATTCCGGCCTCCGTGCCGATCGTGACGGCCGCCAGCGTCGCGGCCGCTTGCGCGACCGTGAGGCCGAAGACGAGCTTGATCTCCGAGCGGCCGAATCCCGAACGCCTTCCGCTGACGTACGCCGCCGCCGCCTTGCCCGACGAGGACGATCGCGAGCGACGCACCCGCGAGGGTGAGGACGGTGAGCTCCGTGAACTGTCTCGGGTCGAGCAGCATCCCGGTCGAGAGGAGGAAGAACGGCACGAGCAGCGCAGCCCCGACGAACTCGAAGTGCTCCTTGTCCTCCGCACGCGAGGACACGAGCCGGTTGAGGGCGAGCCCGGCGAAGAACGCGCCCACGATCCCCTCGAGGCCCATGCGATCCGCGAGGAGCGCGGCGGAGGTGAGCGCCGCGAGCAGGAAGAGGAAGGTCGGCACCGGGCCTTGGCCGAGATGCGCGAGCGCCCAGCGGCCGATCCGAGGCAGGAGGAACGCGCAGTAGAACGCGAGCACGACGAGCCCGAGGAGCAGCTTCACGAGGATCACCGCGGAGCGATCGTCGCTCTCGACCGAGCCGACGACGACCGCGAGGACGAAGAGCGCGAGCGTGTCGGTGATGACGGTGCCGCCGCTCGGCCATCCCGACGGCGCGATGTCGCGTCAGCTTGTGCTCCTGGACGATCGGATACGCGATCAGGGTGTGCGACGCCCACAGCGACCCGTAGAGGGCAGCCGTCGCGAGCCCGTAGCCGAACGGAAGGACGAGAAGAAGGCCGAGGACGAACGGCAGCGTGAAGGTGAGCGCGCCGAAGGTGAGAGCCGGCTTGCGGTTGCGCTGGAACTCGTCGAGGTCGAGCTCGAGCCCCGCGAGAAACATGAGAAAGAGCAGCCCGAGCTCGCCCAGCGACTCGACGACGCCCTCGCGATGAATCCAGTCGAGGACGAACGGCCCCACCAGCATCCCGCCCAGCACGATCCCGACGAGGCCCGGGAGCCGGAAGCGCTCGGCGACCACGGGTCCGGCGAGCAGCACGACGGCAGCCACGAAGAACGTCCATTCGGCGGACACCGGCGGGAACTCGACGGCCAGCGGCACACCGTGAGTCTCAACGCGGCGACGGACGGCCTACGGGCTCAGAAGATCTCGGGACACCACGGGGCGCGCTCGGCGGCGAACATCGCGTCCGCGCGCGCGGCGGCACCGCGCCGGAGCTCCTCCGACCCTGCCGCCTCGCACGAGGCCGGAGAACGAGAACGCTCCGAGGTACGCGCAGCCGAGCGCGCTCACGTCCAGGCGAAGCTGTGCGCCGGACGTCGTTCGCTTCGCCCGGCCGCCCGCGACGCGCCAGCTGACCGGCGTTCCACGGGCAGAACTCGTCGATCACGTCGAAGACGACAGCGTCGTCCGACGAGTAGCGGCGCGCCGACAGCGCGGCGCCGACGTCGACCAGCCGCACCCAGAGACCGTCGCCGATCCTGGGCCGCATGCTCCTCGGCGTGGCGAGCAGCCACCACAGCGGGTGGTCGACCGGCATGAGTGACGCGGTGATGCGCGCGGCCCAGTCGATGTCGAGGAGGTAGCGCCAGATCTCGGCCGTCGGGCGCCCGTCGAGCGCGACGGCCTCGACGACCTGGAGCTCCGAGTCGGCAGTCCCCTCGTCCCACTTCGGCTTGTGCCGGTAGATCGCGTAACCCTCGGGCCGGCCGTCCTTCTCGAGGACGACGAACCGCTTCGGGCCGCCCTCCCCACCCCCCGGAGGCTCGAAGAGGATTCGAAGCTCCCACCAGTTTCGCGTCCGCGCCAGCATCCCCGGCGTTCGCCGGCGCACGGCATCCCAGACGCGCGGGAAGAGCTTCAGCGCCTCGTGCCGCGTCGACGATGCGCAGCGATCCCTCGCGCTCGAGCGGCTTCGCGAACGCCGAGTGCTCCTTCGGGATCTTCAGATCCGCGCACTGAGAGGCCATTCCGTAGCCGAAGCGACCGTAGATCGTGTCCTCCGACGCCCACAGGAGCGCCAGCGGCTCGCCGCGCGCGTGGACGTCGTCGAGCTGGGCGCGCATCATCGCGCGGAGGACGCCGCGGCGTCGATGGGTCGGAAACGTTCCGACGACCGTCACGCCCGCGGTCGGCACGACCCCACCGGGAACCGACAGCTCGAACGGAAACGCGCCCGCGCCGCCGACGATCGTGCCGTTCTCGCTCGCGGCGTGCATGCGCTCGATCGGGAGATTCTTCGAGAAGCGCTCCATGCGCTCCTCGGTCGGCTCCAGGCCGAAGTACTGCCCGATCGCGAAGACGGCCTGCCCGAACTCGTCGAGGTTCGCGGCACGGCTTGACCTTGAAGCTCACGCGATCTTCTCCAGCGGTGCGTACTCCACCATCAGCCTCCGTTCGGTTCCGTCCGCGGCGAAGCGAACCGTAACGACTCCGCCCGGCTCGATCTCCGTGACGATGCCCTCGCCGAGCGAGCCGTGCCGAACGGCGTCGCCGGTCGACAGCGCGAGGCCGGGTCGGGGCGCGATCGCGGCGGCTGCGGGCGATCCGTAGCCGCTCCAGGACGCGGGCCGCAGGCGGTCGCGCTCGACGTCCTGCGGCAGCTCGTCGAGAAAGCGCGAGGCGAGGTTGTACTCGCGCCGGCCGAAGAGCGTGCGTGCGAGCGTGTGGGTCAGCGTGAGACGCTCCATCGAGCGCGTCATGCCGACGTAGCAGAGGCGCCGCTCCTCCTCGACGCCCTGCTCCTCGATCGAGCGCGAGTGCGGGAAGATCCCCTCCTCCATCCCGATCATGAAGACCGCGCGGAACTCGAGGCCCTTCGCGTTGTGGAGCGTCATGAGGGTGACGAGGCCGCGCTCGTCGCGGATCGTGTCCTGGTCGGAGACGAGCGAGATGTCCTGCAGGAAGCCCGGCGAGCGACGCGTCCTCCGCCTGCTGGCGGTACTCCCGTGCGACGCCGACGAGCTCCTGGAGGTTCTCGATCCGCCCGCGCGCCTCGATCGTCCGCTCGGCCTCGAGCGCGTCGAGCGTGCCCGACTTCTCGAGGACGCGCTCGAGGAGCTCGTCGGCATGGAGCTCCTGCGAGAGCGCCATGAGCGACTCCATCGTCGCGTGGAAGCCGCGGATCGCGCGACAGGATGCCGCGGTGACGCCTGCCGCCTCGGGATCGGCCATCGCCTGGAAGAGCGTGCGGCCGGTGTTCTCCGCGTGCGCGACGAGGCGCTGCAGCGAGGTGTCGCCGATCCCACGTCGCGGGCGGTTCGCGATGCGGAGGAGCGAGGTCGCGTCCTGCGGGTTCACCAGGACGGCGAGATACGCGGTCGCGTCGCGGATCTCCGCGCGCTCGTAGAAGCGCGGGCCGCCGATGACCTGGTACGGGCACGTCCTGGCGCACGAGCACGTCTTCCAGCACACGCGACTGCGCGTTCATCCGGTAGAAGACCGCGATCTCGCTCGCCGAGTAGCCGTTCCCGATGAGCGACGCGATCTCCGCGGCGACGAATCGCGCCTCCGCGTGCTCGTCCTCGACCTCGATCGCGCGCACCGGGTCGCCTTCGCCGAGGTCGGAGAAGAGCCGCTTCGGCTTGCGCTCGGTGTTCTGCTCGATCAGCTCGTTCGCGGCGCGGAGGATCGTGTTCGTCGAGCGGTAGTTCTGCTCGAGCGTGACGACCTGCGTGCCCGGGAAGTCCTTCTCGAACTCGAGGATGTTGCGGATGTCCGCCGACCGGAAGCTGTAAATCGACTGGTCCTGATCTCCCACGGCGCACACGTTTCCGTGCTCGCCGCCGAGGAGCTGCAGGAGGCGGTACTGCGCGTGGTTCGTGTCCTGGTACTCGTCGACGAGGATGTAGCGGAACGCCTTCCGCCAGCGCTCGAGCGCCTCGGGGAAGCGCTCGAAGACCTGCACGGTGAGCATGAGCATGTCGTCGAAGTCGACGGCGTTCGAGGCGTGGAGCCGGCGCTGGTACAGCTCGTAGGTCTCGGCGACGGTCTGATCCCAGAAGGACGCCACTCGCGCCGCGTACTCCTCGGGTGAGACGAGCTCGTTCTTCGCGCGCGAGATCTGCGCGTGGATGCCGCGCGGCGAGAAGCGCTTCGGGTCCTTCCCGAGCTCCTCGAGGCACGCCTTGACGAGCCGCACCTGATCCTGGTCGTCGTAGATCGTGAAGCTGGACGTGTAGCCGAGGCGCTGCGCCTCGCGCCGCAGCATCCGGCCGCACGCGGCGTGGAAGGTGAGGATCCAGATCGCGCGCGCCGTCTGGCCGAGCATGCGCTCGAGCCGCTCGCGCATCTCTCCCGCCGCCTTGTTCGTGAACGTGATCGCGAGGATCTCGTTCGGCTTCACGCCGCACGCGCGGATGAGATGAGCGACGCGATACGTGAGGACGCGCGTCTTGCCGGAGCCCGCTCCGGCGACGACGAGGAGCGGCCCCTCGGTCGCGAGAACGGCCTCGCGCTGCGCCTCGTTGAGGTCCGCGAGGTAGCTCTCGGGGGCGGCGACGGTCACCGGCCGATGCTAGCCGTCGCTTACGATTGCTCACCGATGATCGAAGCCGTCCACACGCTGATCTACTCAGACGACCCGGTCGCGACGCGCGAGTTCTTCCGCGATGTGCTGGGCTGGCCGTACCTCGAGCATCCCGAGTCGGCGCCCGGCTGGCTCATCTTCAAGACCGGCCCGAGCGAGCTCGGCGTGCACCCGACCACGTACACCTGGGAGGGCACCGACTACTCGCACCCGCGCCACCACGAGATCGCGCTGATGTGTGACGACATCGACGCGACTGTCAAGGAGCTCGAGGCGAAAGGAGCTCGCTTCACGCGTCCCATCGAGGACATGGGCTTCGGGCTCGGCACGAACCTGGAGTTGCCGGGCGCCGGCGAGATCCTCGTCTACGAGCCGCGACACCCGATAGCGCACAGCCTCTAGTTTGCGCCGAGTCTGCGCGGCACCACGGCGATCCGGTCGCCGACGGGCACGACGTCGATCGAAGCGCCGTAGTGCTGACGCGATCAGCGCCTCCGTGAGGACCTCCGCGGGCGGCGCCGTCGGCGACGACGCGGCCGGCGTCGAGCAGAAGCATCCGGTCGGCGTACTGCGCCGCCAGCGTCAGATCGTGCATCGCTGCGACCAGCGTGAGGCCGGACTCCTCGCGCAGCCCGTCGAGGAGCTCGAGCGCCTGCTGCTGGTGCCCGATGTCGAGTGCAGCCGTCGGCTCGTCGAGGAGGACGATCCGCGCCTCCTGCGCGATCGCGCGCGCGACGACGACGCGTTGCTTCTCGCCGCCCGAGAGCGTCCCCAGGCGGCGGTCGGCGAACGGGAGAAGGTCGAGCCGCGCCAGGGAGCGCGCAGCCGCCGCTCCGATCGCGCGCACCCTCCTTCGCGAGCGGACCGAGGTGCGGCGTCCGGCCGAGGAGCACGTACTCCGCGACCGTCATCCAGGGCGGAGTCGACGGCTCCTGCGGGACGACGGCGACGAGGCGGGCGAGCTCCGCGCGTGGGAGATCGTCGACCGAACGGCCGGCGAGCAGCGATCTCGCCCGTGAACGGGACAAGCCGCGCGATGGCGCGCAGGAGCGTCGTCTTGCCGGCGCCGTTCGGACCGATGAGCCCGAGCCACTCGCCGTCCGCGACGACGGCGTCGACGCGGTCGACGACCGGCTTGCCGCCGAGCTCGACCGTCACGCGCGCGCAGGTCGATCACGCCGCTCCTCCCCGCGTCGTGCGCAGGACGAGCGCGAAGAACGGCGCGCCGAAGAACGCGGTCACGACGCCGAGCGGGATCTCGGCGGGCGCGAGCGCCGTGCGCGCGATGACATCCGCGAGCACGAGGAACCCGGCACCGACGACGACCGAGAGCGGGATCAACGCGCGGTAGCCGACGCCGGTCAGGAGGCGGATGGTGTGCGGGACGATGATCCCGACGAAGCCGATGAGCCCGGTGACCGCGACCGCTGCTGCCGTCCCGAGCGTCGCGGCGACCACGAGCGCGAGCCGCACACGCTTGACGTCGACCCCGAGGCTCGCCGCCTCGTCGTCGCCGAGGTTCAGCACGTCGACGACGCGGCGCAGCGCGAGGATCACGACCATCGCGACCGCGAGGTACGGGAGGATCAGAACGACGTCCGACCAGCCGGAGCTCGGGATGTTCCCGAGGATCCACGAGTACACCTCCTGCAGCGTCTCCGAGTTCTGCTGCTGGACGAACGTCTGCCAGGCGGTGAAGAACGCCGTGACGGTGACGCCGGCAAGGATCAGCGTTGCGGCGTCGCGCTCGCGCCGCGCCGAGCGGCCGACGGCGTACGTCAGCATCACCGCGATCGAGCCCCCGACGAACGCGGCGACCGGGAGCAGCCGCTGCCCTCGCAGGCCGTCGGGCAGATACGCGATCGCGATCGTCGCGCCGAGTCCGGCTCCGGCAGCGACGCCGAGGAGGTACGGGTCCGCGAGCGGGTTGCGGAAGACGCCCTGGTACGTCGCGCCCGCGAGCGCGAGCATCGCGCCGACGAGCGCGGCGAGCACCACACGTGGCACGCGGATCTCCCAGAGAATCGCCTCCTCGGTCGGTGAGAGCGACGACGAGAAGCCGGGAACGTGAAAGCGCGCGGCCGTCGACTCGAGCACCGCGCCGACGCCGAGGTCGACCGGCCCCGCGAGGACACCGACGACGAGCGACACGAGGAGGAACGCCACGGCGGAGCACGCCCACAGCGGGCTCAGCCCGCGAGCCCGAACGTCGGGAACGGGTTGCTCCGCCGCGACGCTCATCTGGTTACTGACGCAGTCGGGCGAGTGCCGACGACATCGCTCGGAAGAAGTCCACGAGACGAGGGCCCCAGCGCGAGGCGATCGAGTCGTGGATCCGCACGATCGAGCCCGTGCGCACGGCGCTGACGCGATCCCAGCCCGGCCGGGCGGCGACCGTCGACGCCTTCTGGCCGCAGCAGACCGTGTCCGCGAGGACGATCAGGTCGGGGCTCGCGGCGACGACGTACTCGGACGAGAGCTGCGGGTACCCGAAGCCGAGTGCGTCGGCCTCGTCGGCGATGTTGCGCAGACCGAGCGTCGTGTACACCTGGCCGATGAAGGTCTTCGACGTCGCCGAGTAGAGCGTGGGATCGAGCTCGTGGTAGACCGAGAGACCCTGTCTCCCCTTCCGCGCGTCGGCGACGATCCTCGCGATCTTCACCTTCATGCCCGCGATCAGCTTCGATGCGCGGGCCTCGCGACCGGTGACCAGGCCGAGTTGCCGGATCTGCTGGTACGCGCCCTTGAAGCTCTTGGCGCCGTCCTGGTGCAGCACGGTGATGCCGAGGCGTCCGAGCGCCCCGGAAAGGCCCTTCGGGTCGTACGCGATCACGACGAGGTCGGGCCGGTACCCGGCGATGGCCTCCACGTTCGGCGTGAAGCCCGAGAGCGACGTCCGCGGCGCGGACTTCGGATGATCCGACTGGTCGTCGACGGCGACGACCTGCGAGCCGGCGCCGATGGCGAAGAGCGTCTCGGTCGCCGTCGGCGAGAGCGAGACGATGCGTGCCGGGCGCTTGGAGACCGTGACCTTGCCGTTCGAGCCGATCGACGGTGACCGGGAACGCCGCCGTGGCAGACGGGCCACCGGACGCACCGCCGACGGAGACGGCGAGCGCAGCGACGGCCGTTCCGGCGAGTAGGACGAGAGAGCGAAGCACCTGAATCCTCCCTTCCGCGAGGGGTTCTGGATATGAGGAGCCCGACAGGTCTTCTGACTCGGGGCTCCCTCCCTCGCCGCCTTCCCGGCTCGCGCCAGTGGCTTCGTGGCGGAGGAGCGTCTCCCCTTACAGCGGCGGGACCGTCCCGGATTCGCACCGGGTTCCCTCACCGTGCTCCTGATTGCGGGCGAGCCTATCATCGGACGGTGTCCGGGTCTCTCGTCCGCCTCTGGCTTCCCGTCGTCGCGTGGGCGGCGCTGATCTTCGCGTTCTCGTCGGTGCCCGACCTCGGGACGGGACTCGGCGGGTGGGATCTCGTTCTGCGCAAGATCGCGCACGCAGCCGAGTACGCGATCCTCGGTGCGCTCCTCGTCCGCGCGACGGGACGAGCCGGCCTGGCGTTCGCGCTCGGCGCGCTCTACGCGATCAGCGACGAGGTGCACCAGTCGTTCGTTCCCGGCCGGCTGGGGTCGCCCCTCGACGTCGCGATCGACGCGATCGGCGTCGCCGCCGGGGTCGTCCTCTGGCAGTCGGTCCGCGCACGACGCCTCGCATGACGGAGCGTCGCGCGCTCGCCATCGAGCTCGACGCGATCGGCGACACACGTCCGCTCTGGGCGGCGTGGCTCGAGTCTGCACGCGCGGTGCTCGACGTCGACCCCGGCACGCTTCCGGACGACCGAGCCGCCGCGGCCTCGACGCTCGACGACGCAGGCGCCGGGAACTGGCGTGTCCTCCTCGAGCGCTTCACAGAGGATCACGCGCCCGCGTACCTGCGGCGGGACGCGGCAACGAGCGCGGCGCTGCAATCGCTGGCCGCTGCAGGGGCGACGCTCGGCGTGTTCACGGACGCACCCGAGCCGCTCGCGCGCGTGGCGCTCTCCCAGCTCGGCGCGACGCGGCGCATCTCGGCGGTCGAGACCGGAGCCGGTGCCCTCGAGCGCCTGCTCGACGACCGTGGGCACTGGCGCCGAGGTCGTTCGAACACGCGCTGACCTCCTGAACCGCCTCTAGAGATGCGGGTCCGTGGAACAGCACGACGTCGGAGATCGCCAGCTCGACGCACTCCTGGAGCGCCTCGACCGGATCGCGGACGAGCTCGAGCGCCTGAACCGCACGACCGAGCGCCAGGACGGCTTCATCCTCGTCGCGCGCGAGCTCCACGAGCTGCAGGAGTCGCTGAACGCACTCGCGTACGCGGCGCTCGGGCAGGCGCCGCCTCGCGTCAGGCGCCGCGCCAGCTGACCTGCGTCACGTCACGCGGTAGATCGTGCCGCTCGTGGGAGAGAGCGAAGAGCTCGCCGGCTGCGTTCTCGCCGAACGAGCTGAGGCTGTCGACCCGGAACGGCTCGACGCGAAGATCGGTCGCGGCACCGTCGGCGACACGGAAGCTCCACACGGTGCCACTGCAGTAGTCGCCGTAGATGTAGCGGCCTCGTTCGCTCTGGCGCGCTCGGCCCCGGTAGACAAAGCCGCCGGTGACGCTGCAACCGCGGCCGTGGTCTGTACTCCGCCACAGGGAAGACGAGCTCCCCAGGGCCTGCGGCTTTCTCCTCGTAGCGTCGAGACCCTTCGAAGAGATCCCAGCCGTAGTTCTCGAGACCTGGGCTCGCCCGTGGCGTGAAGCTCACTTCCTCGATCTCCCCCTGGCCGACGTCGCCGATGTAGAGATCTCCGGTCGCGCGATCGAACGAGAACCGCCACGGATTTCGAAGCCCGAGTGCCGCGATCGACCAGCCAGCTGCGGGCTTCGAGACGTCGAGGGTCAGCAGCTTCCCGAACTGAGACTGCAGGTTCTGAGATCTGTTCTCGGGATCACCTCCGGAACCACCGTCTCCGATGCTCGTGTAGAGACGACCGTCCGGACCGAACGCGAGATGGCCGCCGTTGTGGTTCCCGTACGGATCCGGAACGGCCAGAAGAAGCGTGCGGCTCGACGGCACGGCCTTCGCGCCGTCGGATCGGAATCGCTCCACGGTGTTGCGGCCGCTGCGAGACGTAAACGCGACGTAGAACCGGCGGTTGCTGGCGTAGCCAGGGTCGAACGCGAGGCCGAGAAGCCCCTGCTCTCCGCCGTACTCGACCCGGTTGCGGATGTCCAGAAAGACGGTGCGCCGCCCCGCCCGGAGGCGGATGACGCGCCCCGGCTGCTCCGACGACGTAGACGGTTCTCGGCTCTCCCGGCGCATAGGTGAGGAGCACCGGAGCATCGAATCCTCGCGCGAACACTGCCTTGCGAAACGCGCTCTCCGCACCGAACGCGGAGCCGGAGACGGTGGCCAGAGCAATCACCGAGACGGCAGCAGCGAGGACGGGGACGAGCCGCACGCGACCACGGTAGCCAACGACTGTAAGCGCGCCGTGAGCCGCAGTACGCTACGCGCTCGTGCGGGTCTTCGTCATCGGGGCGGGGCAGGTCGGCTCGACGATCGTGGAGGCCCTCCACGACGATCACGAGATCACCGTCCTCGACACCGAGGCATCGCGTCTCCAGGCGCTGACGCGCCGCTTCGACGTCGCCGTCTTCGAGGGCGACGGGACGAGCCGCAAGGACCTCGCAGCGGCGGGGATCGACGCACGCCGATCTCGTGATCGCGTGCACGTCTCGCGACGAGGTGAACCTCGTCGCAGGCATGTTCGCCCGACGCGAGGCGGAGGGCGCGACGACCGTGATCCGCACGTCGAGCACCGAGTACGTCGAGCTCTGGCGCGAGGGCCAGCTCGACGTCGACTTCGTCGTCTCGTCCGAGCTCGAGACCGCGCACGCGATCAGCCGCATCGTCGGCGTCCCGGCAGCCCGACAGACGGACGTCTTCGCGGAGGGCCAGGTGCAGCTCGGCGAGTTCGACGTCGACGAGGACGCGTCGAGCGACGTGCTCGGCGTGCCGTCTCCGCGACGCCGCGATCCCGCGCCGACTCGAAGGTCGCGGCGATCATCCGAGGCGACGACACGATCCTTCCCGGCGGCGACGACGAGATCGCGACCGGCGACCGGATCGTCGTCATCGGCTCGCCCGGCGCCGCTCAAGGCGTGGAGCGCGCTGCTCTGGCCGGCGGGCGGCGCCGTCCGCGACGTCGTGCATCTACGGCGCGGGCCGCGTCGGCACCGCTATCGCACGCGTCCTGCTCGCCCAGGGGATCAGCGTGCGGATGATCGAGGCCTCGCGCGAGCAGGCGCTGCGCGCCGCCGAGGCGCTGCCGAAGGCACGCGTCTTCAACGCCACCGGATTCGACGCCGGACTTCCTCGAGCGCGAGCGCATCGGCCAGTCGCAGGCCGGGATCTTCGCCATGCGCGACGACGCGAAGAACCAGTACGCGGCCTCGCTCGCGCAGGTCCACGGCATCCCGTTCACGATCGCGATCGCCCACGACGCGGTGTCGGTCGAGGCGTTCGACCAGTCCGGGATCGACGTCTCCATCAACCCGCGCGCCGTGACCGCCGAGGAGATCGTGCGCTTCGCTCACGACCCGCGCACGCAGCAGGTCGCGATGCTCGAGGGCAACCGCTACGAGGTCCTCGACGTCACGACGCGCGAGTCGAGCCGCTACATCGGGATGGCGTTTCGCGACATGCCCGTGCACGGCTCGATCATCGGCGCGATCGTGCGCAACGGCGACGCGATCTTCCCGCACGGCGACGACGTGCTCGAAGCGGGCGACCGCGTGATCATCTTCACCGAGGCGGCGAACGCACCCTGGGTCGTCGAGGCGCTCTGAGTGACTCAGGGCGCCGCGCGAATCGGCCGCCCACGGCGGCTTCGCGATCGACGTCCGCGCCGTCGTCAACCTCGTCGGGACGCTCGCGAAGTACCTCGGCCTCGTCGTCGTCTTCCCGATCGGCGTCGCGCTCTGGTACGGCGAGCCGGTGCTGGCCCGTTCGTCGTGACCGGCGTCGGCACGAGCGCGTTCGGCTCGGGCTCGAGCGGCTGACGGCGGGCGCGCCGGCATCAGCTCGGCGTCCGCGAGGGCTTCCTCGTCGTCTCGGCGATGCTGCTGATGACGGCAGCGTTCGCCTCCATCCCGTACCTCTTCGTCGGCGGAGAGCAGCTCGACCACCCGATCGACGCGTACCTCGAGGGCATGTCCGCGGCGACGACGACCGGCGCGAGCGTCGTCACCGACTTCGACGAGCTCTCGCGGTCGCTCTCGATGTGGCGCCAGTTCACGCAATGGCTCGGCGGCATGGGGATCATCATCCTCGCCGTCGCCATCCTGCCGCGGCTTCGTGTCGGCGGGCGGCAGATGATGGAGTCCGAGCTCCCGGGGCCCGAGATCGCGGCGCTCGGCGAGCGCATCCGCGCGACGGCGCGCATGCTCTGGGTCCTCTACGTCGGGCTGACGATCGTGCTGACGCTGCTGCTCGTCCTCGCTCGGGTGGCTCGGCATCGACGACGCGATGACGCCGTACGAGGCGCTCGCACACGCGTTCGCGACGATGCCGACCGGCGGCTTCTCGACCCAGGCCGAACTCGATCGAGGCCTTCTCGCGCAGGCGCCCAGTGGATCATCGCGCTGTTCATGCTCCTCGCGGGGGTGAACTTCGTGCTCCTCTACCGCGGGTTCGTCCGCCGCCGGCCGCGCGTGTTCGTGCGCGACGAGGAGTTCCGGCTGTACGTCGGTGATCGTCGTCGGCGCGTCGATCGCGCTCCTCGTCCAGCTCTGGGGATACGGGATCGCCGAGGGCGAGGAGGCGGTCCGAACGGCGGTCTTCCAGGCGATCTCGATCATCACGACGACCGGGTTCGCGACGACCGACTTCGCGCTCTGGCCCGTGATCTCGTTGCTCACGCTCTTCGCGCTGATGTTCGTGGGCGGCTCGGCCGGCTCGACGACCGGGTCGATCAAGGTCGTGCGCCACCTCCTGGTCGGCAAGGTGCTCCGCCGCGAGCTCGACCAGACGCGTGAGCCCGGAGGTCGTCATGCCGATCCGCCTCAACGGCGCGCCGGTCGACGAGCGGACGCTGCGCGCGATCGCCGCCTTCATCCTGCTCTACGTCGGCTTCTGGGCGGTCGGCGCCTCGGTGATCGCGATCGACTCGGCGATCTCCGACGTTGCCACTCAGCGCGCTCGACACGCTCGCGGTCGCTGCGAGCGCGCTCGGCAACGGCGGCCCCGGGTTCGGCATCACCGGCCCGTTCGGCTCGTTCGCGCCGCTCGGCGACGTCTCGAAGATCACGATGATCGTGCTCATGTGGCTCGGGCGCCTCGAGATCATCCCCGTCGTCGTCCTGTTGACGCGCCACTACTGGCGCGTCTACGCTGGGCAACACGCGACCGCGAAGCGGGCGCCTTCAGGATCTTCGCGCGATCGGAATCCGCGCGTCAGCGGATTCCGATCGTGCGCGCTGGCCCGAGGAGTGCGCGCCGCAGGTCCGCGGCGCGGCCGTGGGAACGACCGCCAGCACCTGGTCGCCGGGCCGCATCACGGTCGACGGCTCGACGAGCTCCGAGCGGCCCTGGCGCCAGACGGAGACGAGCCGCGAGCCCGCCGGGAGCGAGAGCCCGCCGGCCTTCTTCCCCGCCACCGGCGAGCCGCCCTCGACCTGCACCTCGACGACGACGAGGCCTTCCTTCTGCAGCTCGAGCAGGCGAACGAGCCCGTGCTCGGGAACCTCGTGCTCGACGAGACCGAGGATGCTCGTCGTCGCGCAGACGGTCTGCGTGATGCCGAGCAGGTCGAAGTGCTGCTGGTTGCGCGGGTCGTTCACGCGCGCGATCGCCTTGCGCACGCCGTAGGTCTCCTTCGCGATCTGGGAGATGACGAGGTTGTCCTCGTCGTCGCCGGTCACCGCGAGCAGAAGCTCGGGAGGACGCGCGATGCCGGCGCGCTCGAGGACGGCGATCTCGGTCGCGTCGCCGCGGATCACGACCGGGCCGAACTCCTCCTCGAGGCGCGCGAACCGGTCGGGACGCTGCTCGATCATCGTGACCTCGTGGCCGAGGTCGAGCGAGCGACCGCGTGACGTTCGAGCCGACCTTCCCCCCACCGGCGACGACGACGTACATCAGGCCGGCGTCTCCTTGCGGCGCCGCCGCGCGCACCGTCTCGAGGAGCCCCGAGATGGCGGTCTGGGTCGGGCAGACGATGCTCATCCCGCGATCCGCGTAGAGCTTCGCGCGCGCCGGGTCGAGCACGCGGACGACGACGGTTCCGATGTCGTACCGCTTCTGCAGCACCTGGCCGATCACGATGTTCGTGTTGTCGCCGTTCGTCGCGACGACGACGGCGTCCGCCGTCTGCGACGCCGGCGCGCTCGAGGACGGTGACGTCCATCCCGTGCCCGACGACGAAGCCCCCGCGCCACACCTGTCCGAGTCGTCCGAGCGCGTCCTCGTTCTCGTCGATCACGGTGACGTCCCAGCCGTCGGCGGCGAGACCCTTCGCGACCGAGGATCCCACGCGTCCACACCCGATCACGACGGCGTTCACGGCTGCGCAGCCTACTCCTCGAAGGTTCCGTCGGGGAACGCCACCACGAGGACCTCGCACGGCGCGTTGCGGAGGACGAAGTCGACGGTCGGCGAGAAGAATCGCGACTGCCGACGCCACCGCGGCGACGAGCCGAGGACGATGAGGTCGGCGTCGCGACGCTCGGCCTCCTCGACGATGGCGTGACCGATCGATCGCGCGCGAACGACGTCCCCGTGCACCTCCACTCCGTGGTCGGCGCCGAGCGCTCGCGCCTCCTCGAGCGACGCGTCGACTCGGGCTGCGACCTCGGGCGGGAGCTCGCCTTCGAGCGCGAACCTCCGCGGGACGCGCACGACCGTGATCGCCTCGATGGCCGCATCCCGCTCCTTCGCGAGCGCGATCGCGGTCGCCACCATCTCCTCACCGATGTCGCCGAGCTTCATGGGCACGAGAATGCGCTCGAACTGCGAGCTCGTCGGAAGCTCGGCGACGGGCGTGACCTGCTCGAAGAGGCCACGTCGCCTGGTTCGACGAACGGCCACGAAGACGGCGAGCCCCGCGAGGAGCCAGACGGGGCCGGCGTAGCGCGCGCCCGGGTGGGTGATCATCGCGAGGACGAAGATGGCGGCGGTGAGCGGCGCTCCGACGAGCGCCGCAACCGGAAGCCGGTGCCCGCCGATCGAGACGTTCGGCCAGCGCGCGATACGGGCGCGCGAGATCGGGCTCGCGCATCCGGAGACGAACGACGGCGAGCTGGGCAGCGGTGAAGGCGATGAGGACGCCGAACGAGTAGAGGCTCGCGAGGAAGGCCGGGTCGCCGCCGGCCGCAAGCTCCGTCAGCAGCGATGAGCCCGATCGCAAGCGCCGCGGCGATCGCGATCGCCTCGCTCGAGACGACGGATCGCGGCGCTCGAGACGCGCGAACTCGCGCGGCAGCGACCCGTGCTCGGCCAGTGAGTAGGTCAGGCGCGTGATGCCCGAGAACGACGTCGTCGCGGCACCGACGAGGATCAGCGCACCCGAGATCCCGACGCGACCTCGAGCGCGTCGACGAGGAGCGCCGGGAGCGACCCGTCGAACGACGCCGCGATGCCGACGAGCGGCGCCTCCAGCCACTCGCTCTCCGAGCGCGGTCTCTCCGTTCGACACGGGGTAGGCGGAGAGACCGATCGCACCGATGAGCACGGTCACCACGACGACGAGCCCGATCGCGGAGAAGAGCGAGCGCGGCAGCGTGCGACCCGGCTCGGTCGCCTCCTCGGCGAGGTTCGCGACGGTCTCGAGGCCCGTGTACGCGAGCATCGCGAGCGGCAGCGCGAACGCGAGGTCGCTCCAGTCCTGGCCGCTCGCGAAGCCGAGCCCTTCGCCGAGCGTCTCCGGCGAGAGCAGGAAGCGCGAGCCCGAGCACCACGAGGAGTGCCCTGCACGAGCAGGTCGAGCAGCGCGACGGCGAGCGCGCCGAGATGGAGCCGCGTCCGACGAGCGATCCGCACGCCCGCGATCGCGGCGATGAGCGCGCAGCCGACGACGCGCATCCCACGGCGACTCGCGAAGCGACGACTGGCCGACCGCGCCGGCGAGGTAGTGGGGCACGAAGAGCGCCGAGAGCGCCATGACGATGAGGAAGTCGAGGAAGAGCACCCAGCCCGTCACGAATCCGGCGAGGTCGTTGAACGCACGGCGCACGAAGGTCGCCGCACCGCCGGTCTCCGGCAGCGCGGCGGTGCCCTCCGCGTACGAGAGCGAGACGAGGACGAACACCGCGCCGGTGACGAGGAGGACGAGCGGCGTGAAGCCGAGCGCGGTCGCCGCGACGATCCCGAGCGCGATGTACAGCGACGAGGCGATCTCCCCGTACGCGACCGCGAAGAGCGACGGAGCGTCGAGGACGCGCTCGAGGCCGCGGAGCTTGCGGGCCACTACCTGACCCTCTTCCGCTCGAGCGTGAACCGCGCGACCCCGAGCACGACGAACAGCGCGCCGAGGACGTAGCCGACGACGCCACCTCCGGCCGCGGCCGTGCGCACGAGGAGCGCGACGCCGATCGCGACGAAGAGCGCCGCGAACACGATCACGGCGACCGAGTACGGCTTCATGCCGCCTCCGCAGCGGTGACGAGCACGCGACAGCTCGCGTGCTTGAGGACGTAGTCGACGGTCTTGCCGAAGACCGCCGCCTGCCGCGCCGTGAGCTTCCGGCGCGGCGAGCCGAGGACGATGATCTCGGCGTTTCGGGCAGTCGGCCTCGGCGACGATCGCCGGTCCGGCGGCGTGCGCCCGCTCGAGGCGAGTGAGCACGCGCACGCCGTAGGAGTCGCCGATCGCGACCGCCTGGTCGAGCCTCGAGTTGGCGGCCGCCTCGAGCTCGGGAGAGCGATCCGTCAGCGCCTGGTCGAGCGGAACCTCGACGACGTTCAGCGCGACGATCCGCGCGCGGCGCTCCGCGGCGAGCCTGCAGGCCATGTCCATGGCGGCCTCGGACGACTGTCCCGGCGATGACGGGGACGAGGAGGTTGCGGTACTCGAGCGCCAGCGCTGCCCCGAGCGCGGGCGGCGCCTTCTCGACCGCGCGCAGCCCGACGTGCAGGAAACGACGCCGGTAGATCGCGTAGCCGACGAGGCCGGCGACCATCCAGCCGAGGCCGACCCAGCGCGTGAGCGGGTTCTGCACGACGAGGACGAGGAACGAGACGCCCGTCGCCAATCCTCCGAGGAGCGCGAACAACGGCCAGGCAGTGGCGCCGATCCGGACGTTCGGCCGCGCGCGGTAGGGGATCTCGGCGTCGACCGCGTCCTGCATGCGCAGCCGGACGATCGACGCGTGCGCGATCGTGAACGAGAGCGTCGCGCCGAGCGAGTAGAGCGTGCCGACGAAGTTCACGTCGCCCGGGAGGATCACGAGGATCGGCGCGACGCCCGCGAACAGGACGAGCGCCAGCCACGGCGTCTTGAAGCGCGGATGCAGCCGCCGCAGCACCTCGGGCAGCTGCCGGTAGGTCGCCATCGAGTAGGTGATGCGCGAGGCGCCGATGACGCCCGCGTTCGTCGCGATCAACAGGATCGTCGCCGCGAGGATGCCGACGTAGATCTCGGCTCCGTCGAGGAGGATGCCCTCGAGCCCGATGTTCTCGACCACGCCGAGGATCGGGTCGTTCGCGTAGCCGCCCTCCTCGGGAGGAAGCGCGAGCAGCGTCGTGAGCTCGCCGTCGATCATCGTCACCGGAAGCGCCGAGAGCGCGACGAGCGGCAGCGTGAAGTAGATCGCGAAGACCGCTCCCGCCACGAGCTTGTACGAGTTCGGCACGGTGCGAGCGGGATCGCGCGCCTCCTCGGCGAGATTGGAGACGGTCTCGACGCCCGGTGTACGCGAGCATCGCCACGGGAATGGCGATCGCGAGGTTCGACCAGGTCGGCGCGACGCCCCAGTGCACGTTGTCGACGAGCACGTCGGGGCTGAACACGAGCGCGAAGCCGACGATCACGAGCAGGACCTGCGTCGCGAAGTCGACGACCGCCAGCGAGATCGAGAGCTTCGCGGCCTCCTGCACGCCGACGACGTTCAGCGTGACGAGGACGACGATGACGATCACGCCGACGACGATGTCCCACGGGTTCGTGTTGAGCGGCTCCCAGAAGATCGAGAGGTAGTGCGGGACGAAGAACGCGGAGACCGCGACCGTCACGACGTAGACGAGCATCTGCGCCCAGCCCGCGACGAAGCTCACGAGCTCGTCGAACGCGTGCCGCGAGAAGCTCGCCGACCCTCCCGCCTCCGGGAAGCGCGCGGTCCCTTCCGCGTAGGTCGCCGCCGTCGCGGCGAAGACGATGCCCGCGACGACGAAGACGAGCGGCGTCAGCCCGAGCGCGTAGACGGCGGTGAGGCCGAGCGCGTAGTAGATCGAGGAGCCGACGTTGCCGTAGGCGGTAGCGAAGAGCGCCGGGGTGCCGAGCACCCGCTCCATCTCGACCTCACGCCTACGGCGGCGTCCGGGCACGGCGGCGAAGCCTACTCCTGCGGAAAGGACGGAGGGCCGGCTTGCGCCGGCCCTCCGTCAGGTCGTATCGCGATCGTCCGTTACGGACGGTCGATCGTGATCGTGGGCGACGTATGCGTCTCCCAATGCGCCGGGTTGCCGGGAGTTCCCCCCGCCTTCAGCGCCTTGACGACGATCTTGTACGAGCCGTCGGGAACGACCTTGCGATGGTCGGCCGTTCCGTTTCCGTTGTCGTGCATCCTCGTCCCGTCCCACGGGAAGGCGAGGACGTTCTCGTCTCCCTCGTACGGGCCGCCCGCGGGCGGCTTCGTCGCGTTCCGCGGGAGGAAGTTCCGCTCGAGGTAGTTGTTGAACACCGGATGCACGGGCTTGCCATTCGCGGCGTTCACGACCTCGAGCTCGAGCGTCCTCACCTGGTGGTTGAAGTGGAGGACGATGTTCGGGATCTCCCCGGGGTTCTGAAGCGTCCACACCTCGCCCGCCGGTGCGGCCGTGTAGATCTTCGGTGCGTTGGTGAACGGCACGCTCAGCTTGCCGACGATCGGAGCGTTGGGAAGAGCCACGATCGACTGGTAGTCGCCCTTGAACCCTGTGTACGGAACGCTGTATGCAACCTCGTCCGTCGCCGGATCGACGAGGTAGAGGTACCCACCGTACAGACCGCCGGTCGGAATCCCGTCCTCCGAAGGATCGGCCGTGATCGTGACATTGACCGTGGCCGTGCCGCCTGCGGGAACGACCACGCTCGATGCGCTGAACACGACCTGCGTGTCGGGCAGCCAGAAGTCGGAGAGCAGCGGGCCGAATGTCTGCGTGCCCGTCGAGATCGCGACCTCGTGGTCGAGGTTGTACGTGACGGGCGAACCCGACGTGTTTCGCACCGTCAGCGTTGCACTCCCGCCTGACCCCTCGCCGAGCGAGACCTTGCCGGGAGTGATCGCGGTCGTGGCATCGATCGCGCCCGGGATGTCGAGCATGCCGGCACCTTGCCGGTGGACGATGTCGAGCAACCCAAAGGCCGGGTTACCAGACCACACCGCCGGATCAGCGCTGTTCTGCAGGATGGCGCGGATTGCGGTGGGAGCAGTGCCCGGATGGTCCTCGAGGAAGAGAGCCACACCCCCCGCCACATGCGGTGAAGCCATCGAGGTTCCGCTGATCGTGGCGTACGCGCCGTCCTCGAGCGGCCACGTCGAGCGGATCAACCCGCCCGGCGCGCCGATGTCGGGCTTCGTCGTCAGCGTCGCTTCCGTGCCGTACGAGCTGAAGCCCGAGATGAGGCCTCCCGTCGGGTTCGGTGCAGTGACGGATGCCTGCCACGTGAGCGAGACCGGTCCCGTCGCCGAGCCGGTTGTGGATGAGCTGGCCATGCTGCTGCAGGAGCATCACGACGGGAATCCCAACCTGCGGCGTCGCCGCGACGATCGGAGTGAGAGCGCCCGGCGAATGGTTGTAGAGCACCACTGCGACGGCGCCTGCTGCCTCTGCGTTCTGCGCCTTGACCGTGAATGTGCATGCCGGTGCAGGCGCCGGTGGACCGCCACGCCGGATCAGAGCCACCGTCGCCGGTGAAGTACCCGGCGGGGAAGGGCGCGCAGCCATCCGGGAAGGTCGTGCCTCCCGGGAAGCATTCGGCGGAACGCGCCGACAGCTGCGGCAGCCGCCGACTCCTTGATCGGGAAGGTTCCGGACGTCGGTGGGTTCGGCGGATCGGGTGTGCCTTGCCCGACACGAATCCGAATGTGCGATCGGGGTGTCGTCCGGCGTGATGGTGAAGCCCGGAGCCTGGATGTGGCTGTTGTCGTACGACGCCACGCCGATCACCTTGTCACCGACGCCAGGCGCGCCCGCCGAATAGATCCCGTTCGCTCCGCTGTTGCCGATCGACGCGACGACGACCATGCCGGCGTCGACGAGTGCATCCGATGCCGCCGCGGTCGGTGAGGCCGCCCAGTTGTTGAATGCGTCCCCGATCGACATGTTCAAGACGTCCATGCCGTCCGCGAGAGCCAACTCCATGGCGGCGATCATGATCTCGTCCGTGGTCGAGCCGTCACAGCCGAAGACGCGGTACGCACCGAACGTGACGCCAGGGGCGACGCCTCTGGCCTCAGCCGGAGTGTCACCGTCGGCGCCGACGATGCCTGCGACGTGCGTGCCGTGCCCGTTGCAGTCGTCCGGCACGGCGTCGGGATGCGGAACCGGCTGGAATGCGGCGCTCGTCGAATCCGCGTTGTAGTCGTCGCCGACGAGGTCGAAGCCGTCGGTGATGCGGGAGTTCGGGAACGAGTCGCCGTTCTCCGCGCCGCCCGTGACACCGTCGCCGCCGAGATCTGGGTGATCGACGTCGATGCCGGTGTCCATGACCGCGACCTGAACGCCGGCACCCGTCAGACCAGAGGCCTGGGCGATGTCGGCACCCGTCATCTGGATCGCGGTTGCAAGTTCCGGATCGGCTGCGGCTGTCGGCCCGAGCGTGAAGTAGCGGGCCGGATAGACGTTGGCAACGCTGCCGATTCCGGCGAGCTTGCCGACGTCCTGCGCGCCGATGCGCACCGACATGCCCTTGAAGAGCCGCTTGTAGGCGAAGCGCTCCGTGTACTTCAGCCCGACCGACTTGGCCTGATTCCGAAATGTCTGTGCCCCGTCCTCGAGCTGGACGAGGAAGATCTCCGAGGACTGGCCGCCCGTGGCGGCAGTCACCGCTGGCGGCGCGACGGCCGGCAGCTTCCTCCCGGAGCTGGCGGCGCCGACGGCTGTCGGTATCACCAGCGCTGCTGCGAGACCGAGTACGAGCGCACTCCGTCCCCGCGGAAGTCTGAATCTCATGTGTGCTACTCCCCTGTTGGCGATTTCGGGGCAGTGACGGCGTGCCCGTGCCCCTGAAGCGCCCGCATCCTATGCAGGTGGTTACCACCTCGCAACACACAAGGGGTGACTTGCATCACCCCTGTGTGTGTCATGTCAGAACGGCGTCTACCCGTGGATCGAGACGAGCACCGGGATCATGAGGATCGCGACGATGTTCGCGATCTTGATCATCGGGTTGATCGCCGGGCCGGCGGTGTCCTTGTAGGGATCGCCGACCGTGTCGCCCGTGATCGCCGCGGCGTGGGCGTCGGAGCCCTTTCCGCCGTAGAGCCCGTCCTCGATCATCTTCTTCGCGTTGTCCCACGCGCCGCCGCCGGAGGTCATGGCGATCGCGAGGAAGAGGCCGGTGACGATCGTCCCGATGAGGAGCCCGCCGAGCATCTCGACGCTGATGATCCCGACGACGATCGGGATGAGCACCGGGATGAGCGCCGGGGCCATCATCTCCTTGATCGCCGAGCCGGTGACGATGCCGATCGCGTTCGAGTAGTCCGGCCGGGCGGTGTAATCCATGATGCCCGGGTTCTCGCGGAACTGGCGGCGCACCTCCTCGACGACCTGGCCGCCGACACGCCCGACCGCCTGCATCGCGAGCGACGCGAAGAGGAACGGCATGAGCCCGCCGATGAACAGCCCGGCGATCACCCACGGGTTGTCGAGCGAGAAGAGGGTGTCGAGCCCTTCCTCCCTGAGCCCGCGGCCGTACTCGTCGAAGAGGATCAGCGCTGCGAGCCCCGCCGAGCCGATCGCGTAGCCCTTCGTCACGGCCTTCGTCGTGTTGCCGACGGCGTCGAGCGGATCGGTGACCCCGCGCACGGACTCCGGAAGATCTGCCATCTCCGCGATCCCGCCCGCGTTGTCGGTGACGGGGCCGTACGCGTCGAGAGCGACGATGAGCCCGGCCATCGAGAGCTGCGCCATGACCGCCACGCCGATGCCGTACAGGCTCTCGCCCGCGGCGTAGTAGGCGCCGACGACGCCGACCGCGATGACGATCACGGGGAACGCGGTCGCCTGCATGCCGACGGCCAACCCCGAGATGATGTTCGTCGCGTGGCCGGTCTGTGATGCGCTCGCGATGTCCTTCACCGGCTTCCAGCGCGTGCCCGTGTAGTACTCGGTGATCGCGACGAGCAGGAACGTCACGCGCGAGCCCGATCAGCGCCGCGCCGTAGAGGTTCCAGAAGCTGAACAGCTCGCTGTCGTACGCCATCGTGACGGGGATGAACCCGATCGCCGAGAGGATCGTGGCGACGATCACGCCGCGGTAGAGCGCGTTGATGATCGCGTTCTGACCGCTGCCCGACGCGCGTGAAGAACGTCCCGATGACGGACGACAGGATCGAGATGCCGCCGAGCGCGAGCGGGTAGAGCCAGAGGTCTGCCTGGTCGAAGCCGATCCCGAGCAGCATCACCGCGACCGCCGTGACCGCGTACGTCTCGAACAGATCGGCCGCCATGCCGGCGCAGTCGCCGACGTTGTCGCCGACGTTGTCGGCGATCACCGCGGGGTTGCGCGGATCGTCCTCGGGAATTCCGGCCTCGATCTTCCCCACGAGGTCGGCGCCGACGTCGGCCGCCTTCGTGTAGATGCCGCCGCCGAGACGCGCGAACACGGAGATGAGCGAGCCGCCGAACGCAAGCCCGATGAGGTCGCGCACCGCGGACTCCGGGCTGTTCCCGATCCAGTCGGTGAGCACCCAGTAGTAGCCGGCGACGCCGAGAAGGCCGAGCCCCACGACGAGGAGGCCCGTCACCGAGCCGGCGCGGAAGGCGACCTTGAACGCCGGCTGCAGGCCCTCGCGCGCGGCCTCGGCCGTGCGGACGTTCGAGCGCACGGCGACGTTCATCCCGATGAAGCCGGCGAGCGCCGAGAAGACCGCGCCGATCAGGAAGCCGAACGCGGTGCCCCACCCGAGCTGGTTGTAGAAGCCGAGCAGGAAGAACGGCACGATCGCCACGACGGCGATCGTCGTGTACTGCTTGCGGAGATACGCAGCAGCGCCCTCCTGGATCGCGCGCGCGATCTCCTGCATCTTCTCGTTGCCCGCCGGCTGCTTGAGCAGCCACCAGGTGAGGTACAGCCCGTACAGAACCGCCACGGCCGCACACGCAAGCGCGAACCCGACGGCGTGATCTACGAAGAAGTCCATGATCCTCCGGTTCTCCCGCCCGTTACAAAGTGAACGCCCGGTCACCCAGGCGCGGCGGATTATGTATCACAAGCGGCGAGGACGCCTCGCCGTCAACCGCCACTTTCTTCGGCGATCGCGGTCGCGTATGCCAGCTGGAGGTTCGTGCGCGCCTGCTCGAGGTCGCGGACGATCGCATCGTCCACACCGCCCTCGCGCAGCACCGGCTCGAGCGCGCGCAGCGTCTCGATCGCAAGGCGCGCCTGCTCGAGGTCGCGGGCCTCGGGCGACACCCGGCGGAAGCCGATCGACGCGACCGCCGAGAGCGCGTTCAGGAGGATGTCCGCGACCCCGACCTTGTCCAGCGCCTCGCGGAGCTCCTCCTCCGTCGGGAGCCTGCGGCTCGTCAGCCACCGATCGTCTCGGTCGCGCGAACCTGCTCCGCGTAGATCTCCTCGAGCGTCGCTCCGTCCTCGAAGCGCTCGATCTGGCGCTCCGCCGCGTTCTGCTCCGGGACGGCGAGATACGGCGCGGCGCCGATCTCCTCTGCGGCGGGCAGCACCCACTCGATCAGCTCCTCGATCCGCTGCCGCGCGGGGATGGCCTCGCCGCGGGCGAAGTCGATGAGGTCGCCGGAAAGGCCGTAGCGGATCGCACGCCAGACGTTCTCCTCGATGAGGCGGTGCGGCAGCGGCTCGACGGGCGCGCCTTCGTCGTACGCCCGCGCGATCCGCGCCGCGAGCGACGCCGCGAGGGCGGCGAGCGACTGCGCTTCGGCGAGCTCGGGCTGCCCGTCGCAGATCCTGATCTCGACGGTCGGGAACGCGAGGTGCGGCCGCACGCTCCACCAGAGCTGAGTGTGCTCGGTGATCGAGCCGGTCTCGTAGAGGAACCGCACGAAGCTCTCGTACTCGGCCCACGAGCCGAACGCGTCCGGGACGCCGCAGCGCGGAAAGAACCGCGTGAAGATCTGCGTGCGCGCCGAGTGGAGCCCCGTGTTCACGTTCTCGGCGAACGGCGAGCTCGCCGACAGCGTGAGCAGCTCGGGAAGGAAGTTCCGCAGTCCGGCGACGACCGCGATCGCGCGGTCCGGCCCGTTGATCGCGACGTGGACGTGGAGGCCGAACGTGTTGTTGCGCCAGACGACGTAGCGCAGGAGCTCGTCGTTTCGCCGGTAGTGCGGCGTGTCGATGATGCGCTGCTTCTTCCAGTCGGCCCAGGGATGCGTGCCCGTCGCGCCGAGCAGGAGCCCCATCGGCTCGACGAGCGCTCTGGAGCTGCGCGCGGCGCTCCGCCATGGCGGCTGGAACGTCCGCGAACGTCTCCTGCTTGCCCGTGCGCACCTCCACCTCGGATGCGATCAGCTCGCCCACGAGATGCTCCTCGAGCGCCGTTCCGCGCGCGGCCGCCTGCACGTCCTCGAAGCGGTTCGTGAGATCGAGCGACTCCGGATCGAGGATCGCGAACTCCTCCTCGACGGCCACCGTGAAGTCGGTCGCAGACTCGAACTGAGCCCGCGCCTGCGCGATCAGCTCGTCGGCGGAGAGACGCTGCTCGTCGCCCATCGGCGCACTACAGTAGTTGAAGTCTTGGGCTGCGACGCTTCGGCTACGCCAGGTGGAAGTAGAGCGCGTAGAGCAGATCCCCGGCCGGGTTCGACGTGTGGACGTTGACGTCGGCCGGCACGTCGAGCAGCGCCTCCGAGTAGTTGAAGATGATCTTCGCGCCCGCGCCGATGAGGGCGTCGGCGGCGTTCTGCGCCGAGTCCGCGGGAACCGCGATGACGCCGACGATGATGTTGCGCTCCCGCGCGATGTCGCCGATGTCGCCGATCGAGCTGATCGTGAGGTCGCCGACGCGCTGGCCGATCTTGTCGGGATCGTTGTCGAGCACCGCGGCGACCGTGATGCCGTGCTCGGCGAAGATCGGCGAGCTCGCGATCGCGCTCCCGAGCCGGCCGGCGCCGACGAGCGCGATGTTGTGCTGGCCCTGCGTTCGCAGGATCTGCCTGATCTCCTCGAGCAGCGCGTCCGTGCGATAGCCGACGCCGCGCTTCCCGAACTTGCCGAACGCCGAGAGGTCGCGCCGGATCTGCGTCGCGTTGATGTTCGTGTACTCGGAGATCTCCTGCGACGAGATCCGCTCCTTGCCCATCTTGCGCGCCTGGGTCAGGACCTGCAGGTACCTGCTCAGGCGTGCCGCGACTCCCACGGTGAGGCGTTCGGTCACGTGTTCCCCCTGTCGAAAGTTTGTGACAAAGCGTCACGATTGTGCCAGCGGTTCTTCCGACTGCGCCGGAAGAACCGCTAGAGGCGACCGAGGCGTGCCCGGAGCGCGTCGGCGTCCACGAAGTACGTGAACGCCAGCTCACCGTCGATCTCGACTGCCGGCAGCAGCTCGCGATACCGCGCCTCGAGCTCCGGCCGCCCGCCGATGTCGATCAGCTCGAGCTCGAACGCGAGCTCGTCGTGCAGCTCCGCGACGACCTCGAGCGCACGCGCGCAGAGGCTGCAGTCGGCCGCGTGGTAGACGACGACTCGCGGAGCTGGTTTGTGAGTCACACCGCCGCGGCCGCGAAGCGGACGCCTTCAGGGATCGTCTGCGACCGGAGATTCCGCGCTAGCGGATCTCCGGTCTGCGGACAAATCACGGATAGAGACCCCGCGTGGTGGTCGCCTCCGCGACGCGCTGCACCGCGATCCCGTACGAGGCCATGCGAAGGCTCGTCGCATGGCTCTCGCGCGTGTGCCAGGCGTCCTCGAACGCACGAGCGACGATGTCGTGGAGCTTCGCGTTGACCTCGTCCTCCCGCCAGAAGTACTCCTGCAGTCCCTGCACCCACTCGAAGTACGAGACGACGACCCCGCCGGCGTTGGCCAGGACGTCCGGGAGGACGAGGACGCCGCGCTCCTCGAGGATCGCGTCTGCGCTCGGCGTCACCGGACCGTTCGCGCCCTCGCAGATCACGGTCGCCTTCACGCGATCGGCGTTCGCCTCGGTGACGACCTGCTCGAGCGCGCACGGCGCGAGGATGTCGCAGGGAAGCTCGATGAGCTCCTCGTTCGTCACGGCATCCGCATTGCCGAGACCCGCGAGCACCCCGTGCTCCTGCTTGTGCGCGAGCGCCGCCGGGATGTCGAGCCCCGCCGCGTTGTAGACACCACCCTGCGAATCCGACACGGCGACGACCTTCGCGCCTTCGGAATGGAGCAGTCGCGCGAGGTTCGAGCCCACGTTCCCGAAGCCCTGGATCGCGACCGAGTACTCGCTGAGGCGCCGTCCCTGCTTCGTGGACAGGGCCTGGATGCAGTAGAGGCTGCCGCGGGCGGTCGCCTCCTCGCGACCGAGCGAGCCGCCGATCGAGAGCGGCTTGCCGGTGACGACGCCGAGCACGGAGTACCCCTTGTTCATCGAGTAGGTGTCGAAGATCCACGCCATGACCCGGCCGTCCGTGCCGACGTCCGGCGCGGGGATGTCCCGCTCGGGGCCGATGTCGTTGATGATCTCGCTGGTGTAGCGGCGCGTCATCCGCTCGAGCTCGCCCGCGGAGAGCGTCTTCGGGTTGCAGACGACGCCACCCTTGGCACCGCCGAACGGAAGTCCCATCAGCGCGCACTTCCAGGTCATCCACATCGACAGCGACTTGACCTCGTCGAGCGTGACGTCCGGGTGGTAGCGGATGCCCCCCTTCGACGGGCCGCGCGCGATGTTGTGCGTCACGCGGTAGCCCTGGTACACCTCGATCGACCCGTCGTCCATCGACACCGGGATCGAGACCTCGACGGCCTTCTTGCACTGCGAGAGGACGCGAATCAGGTTCGGATCGAGGGCGAAGATCTCGCCGACTCGGCGGAGCTGCGACTTCGCCAGCTCGAAGGGGTTCTCGCGGAGATGTGACTCCGCCTCGGCGGTTGACATCGAGGTGCGCCTCCCTGGCTCGACTGGACGGTCGCGAGTATACGACCGGCTAGCGGACGCGATACTCGATCGTGTCCGCCTGCCGTCGTGTCCCGTCTCCTGGATACGCCACGACGCGGATCGTGAAGACTCGGCGCCCGAGGCGCTCGCCCGTCGGGCCTCGCCCGGTGAGACCGAACGTGTAGCGGCCAGGGAGGAGCTCGCGCCGCCGCGCGAGCAGGCCGATCCGGGTTCCGCCTCGCCACAGCTCGACTTCGAGAAGCTCGACCGACCGGACCTGCGGATCGGGTGCAGCCGTCACGGAGCCCGCCACGAACGAGAGCGCCGCCGGCGTGGCGTCGGAGATGCGCGTCCCTGTCGTCTCCAGCGTGAGCCTCGACACGAGGTCGACGCGAGGAGGCACGGCGACGGTCCACGGCACGTGCACCTCAGGCGAGTCTCCGACCCGGAGGACGAGCTCGCCCGTCGCCGCGCCCGCTTCCTCCGAGAGGTCTCCGGTGTCGGCGCGAACGACGACGGTCGTCGTTCGACCCGGGCCGCAGGCGGAAGCGCTGCGGATCGACGGTGATCTCCACGCCCTTCGGCGCGATCGCGGCGTTCCCGACCGTGACCGAGAGACGGCGCGTCGAGACGTTCGTGATCGACGATCCTGCGCTCGGCGCCGAACGGCCCCGAGACCGCGCCGAACGACAGCAGCGCGGGCTCGGCCAGCAGCTCCTGCTGGACGGCGGCGCGCAGATCGACCAGGCCGGCCCCCGACGCCGTCGGGTCGAGGTCGGCGCGCTGCGCCGATCCGACGAGCAGCCCGTGGAGCGAACGGGCGCCCAGCGACGGCCGCCCTTGCGCGAGCACCGCTGCGACGCCGGCGGTCACGGCCGCGGCGGCGCTCGTCCCGCTGATCGTCCCGAACCGCACCTCGCCGTCGTCGCCGCGCCCCGGCTCGGACGTCGGCACCGAGACTCCCGGCGCGGCGAGGTCGGGCTTGAGCGTGCCGTCGAGGACGAGGCCGCGCGACGAGAACGCAGCGATCGACCCACCGGCCTCACGACTCGCCACCTCGACGTTGCCGATGGCAACCGTCACGGGAATCCCCGCAGCGAGCATCGCCCTGATCTCGGCCACGACACCCTGGGCGAGGCCGACGACCGGCACGCCTGCAGGGACGTCGAGACTGAAGGCGCCCGCGGGAAGCGGGCCGTCGACGAGCACCGACAGCGCGCCGGCCGATGTCGCCTCCTCCACGGTGTCGTCCGAGAGCGCGGCACGCGGAAGGAGCACCGCGTTCCCGGCGACCGAGCTCACGCCGTCCTCGGAGAAGAGCCCGGCGATGCCGCCCGCTGCCGTCCGACGGTCGACGAGCACGACGTCGGCGGTCACGGTCTCCGTCGGGGCGCCACCGAGCGGGACGTCGTCCTCGTAGAGGACACGGAGGCCGGCGCGCACGTGCACGCGAACGGTCGGCGCCGCGAGGCGGCCGTCCGCGGCGCCCACCGTGACGGCGTCGACCGCGCCGCCGGGTCCCGCGATGCTCCCGTAGCCGGGCCCTGCCTGCCCGTCGTTCCCGGCGGGGACGATCGTGAGCATGTCGAGATCTGCCGCTCCGGCGATCGCGCGTGGCAGCGGGCCGTCCGCGAACGACGCGTACGGCTCGACCATCCCGATGAGGGCGATGCGCGCGGCGTCGAGCACGTCGCCGTCGTCGTTGGGATCGACGGCCGCCTCGAGCCCGGCGAGGATCTGATCCGTGCGCGAGTAGACGCTGTAGCCGCCCTCCGCGTTCGGCTGCCAGCCGCCGACACGGACCGGGAGGATCGAGGCGCCGGGCGCGATCCCGTGCAGCCCGTCCGGACCCTCGGTGCCGGCGATGATCCCGGCGAGCTCGGTCGCGTGCCGCTCCGGCCGACCAGGAATCGTCGGGTGCGGCTGCGCGACTCCGCCGCTGCCTGGGTCGATGACGTCGACACCCGAGAGCACGCGGCGGCGCAGGTAGGGATGGGACGGATCGACGCCGGTGTCGAGCAGCGCGACGGTCACGCCGGAGCCGTCGAGACCCGCGATCTCGAGATCGGCGACCGCCGACGGCAGCACGCCACCTTCCGACTCGGCGGCCTGCGCTGGATAGGCGATCCGCACCGGGTAGACGCCCACGACCTCGCGATCGCGATCGAGCAACGCAGCCGACGTGGGGTCCAGACGGGCCGAGAAGCCGTTGACCACGCGCGTGTAGCGGTACTCGGGAGCGATCCGGGCTCCGACCGCGGCGAGCCGCGCGAGGAACTGCTCCTGCTGCGCGACCGCAGCGGCCGACCACGCGCGCATCTCCGCCTCCGTCGCTCGTCCTCCAGCCCCTCGCACCCGCGCTGCCAGCGACGGAGGCCTGAGCAGCACGATGTAGCGCTGCGCCGTCGAGACGGCTGCGCGCACCCCGAGAACGCCCTGCCAGCCCGCCTCGTCGACCGACTGCGCCGGCTGCTGCTGCGCGCTCCCTCCCGCGACGCCGAGCGCGAGCGCGACGACGGCCGTCGCGAAGATCGGCAGGGGTCTAGCGAATGGACGCATACGCATCGAGGTCACGGTAACGAGGGTATGGAAGCGGCTCGACGTACCGTGAACATGAAGCGATCATTGCGGCGTTGTCCGTGCACAGCTCGAGCGGAGCGAACGCGGCGTCGGGCAACGCTGCGCGAAGCTCCGAGTTCGCGGCGACGCCACCGACGACTGCGAGCCGCTCGAGACCCGTCACGTCGGCCGCCTCGTGGAGACGCCGCACCAGCGCACGCACGATCGCGCGCTGGTACGACGCCGCGAGGTCGGCCCTGCGGGCGTCGGTCTCGACCGGGCCGAGATCGCGCACGACATAGAGGAGCGCGGTCTTCAGTCCCGAGAAGGAGAAGTCGAGACCGGAAACGCGCGCCACCGGGAAGTCGAACGCGCCCGCGTCTCCCTCCTGCGCGAGCCGATCGATCGCCGCACCGCCCGGATAGCCGAGCCCGAGCAGTCGGGCACCCTTGTCGAACGCCTCCCCCGCCGCGTCGTCGAGGGTCGTGCCGAGCCGCTCCGAGCGGCCGCGTTCGCGCACGGCGAGGAGCAGGGTGTGCCCGCCGCTCGCGAGCAGGCACGTGAACGGCGGCTCGACGGGGCCGGGCTCGAGGTAGAGCGACGCGACGTGCCCCTCGAGGTGATCGACGGGGACGAGCGGCAGCCCGCGCGCCCACGCGAGGGCCTTGGCAGCCGAGATGCCGACGAGGAGCGCACCGACGAGCCCCGGGCCCTGGGTCACCGCGACCCGCTCGATCGCCGTCGAGCGGAGTGTCGGCCCCGGCGAGCGCGTCGCGCACGACGGGCGAGACGAGCTCGAGATGCCTGCGCGACGCGATCTCCGGCACGACTCCGCCGAAGCGGGCATGGAGATCGGCCTGCGACGAGACGACCGACGACAGCACGCGCCCGTCGTATCGCCACGACGGCTGCGGCGGTCTCGTCGCACGAGGTCTCGATCCCGAGGATCACGATGCTTGCTCGGAGGGCGCCGGCTCGCGCCACATGATCACCGCGTCCTCGCGATTGTCCGTGTAGTAGCCGCGGCGGAGACCGCGGGCCTCGAATCCGAGCTGCTCGTAGAGCCGGATGGCACCCGTGTTCGAGACGCGCACCTCGAGCGTGTACCCGCGTCGCGGGTCCGTCGCGGTCACGTCGAAGAGCCGTTCGAGGAGGGCCGACGCGATCCCGCGCCGGCGGTACGCGTCCGCGACGGCGACGTTCATGACGTGCCAGGCGTCCACGTAGCGCGACACGAAGGCGTACCCGACGAGGACGTCGTCCTCGGCGAACGCCCCGAGCGCCAGCGAGCTGGGCTTGCGGAGCTCGGCGTCGAACATCGAGCGCGACCACGGCGTCGGATAGGACTCGCGCTCGATCTCCTCGACGACGGCGAGGTCGTGCGTCTCGAGCCTGCGCAGCTCGACGTTCACGTCCGCGGAAGCTCCGCGTCCGGCACGCGCACGTAGATCGGCTCGAGGCGCTCGACCTCGGCGTAGTCGCCGTGCGAGCGAGGCGTGTAGCCGGGCGTGCGGGAGATGGCGGTCGTCGTCGTCCGGGGGAACCACCGCGCCGCGACGCTCGAGCGTCGCGCGATAGCGAACGGCGCCGCTCCCGACGCAGAGCGTCCCGGGCTCGAGCTCGAGGTCGTCGGGCGAGACCGCCCGGGGCCCTGCGACGAACACCTCCTGTCGGCGCGCGTCGATCACCGGATAGGCCCCTGGCGACGAGGCCGCGAGCGCGTCGAGCGTGGACACGCCGGCGCCCGGGATCTCGAGCGCGAGCCCGAGCCCACGGGCGAAGGCGAGGCCGATTCGCGTGCTCGTGAAGCTCCCCGGCCCCGTTCCGACGACGAGCGCATCGAGATCGGCTGGGGTCGATCCCGCGCTAACGAGGAGGTCGTCGACGTCGCCGACCAGGGCACGCGGCGCGCCCGTGCGCTCACCGAGGACACGGCCGTCCAGGACGAGCGCGCTCGTCGCGACATCGGTCGCGGTGTCGAAGGCGAGTACGAGCACTACGAAATGCCTTCTAGCAGCGCGGTCTCGGCCGACGCGAGCACGAGCCGGCGCCGGTCGCCTCCTGCGTGCTCGAGCGACACCGCGACCCGCACCGGCGGGAGCGCAGACGCACCCGCTTCCGGCCATTCGACGAAGACCACCGCGTCGTCGAAATACGGCTCGAGGTCTCCCCACTCGGCAGCCGACACCTCGGTAAACCGATAGAGGTCGAGATGCGAGACGTCGACCGCGCCGACGTAGCGATGACCGATCGTGAACGTCGGGCTCGTCACCGGCGAGGTGACTCCCAGCGCCCGGCTCGCCCCCCGAACGAATGTCGTCTTCCCCGTCCCGAGCTCGCCCGAGACGGTGACGACGTCGCCGACGGTGAGGCGCTCGGCGAGGACGGCCGCGATCCGCTCGGTCTCGCCCGCCGAGGCGCTGGCGAGCTCGATGTGCACGTCAGAACAGGCCGAGCTGGACTGACTCGGGATCGGGCTCGAGCTGGGCAGCTACCAGCTCGTTCGGCGCTGGTGGCTCGTCGACCGCATTCTCAAGCAAGGCCGGGATGCGCGCGAAGTCCTCCTCGAGCACCTTCAGCATCGAGGGCGTGTAGAGAGCAGCTGCTGGGTGGTAGAGCGGGTAGAGGAGCACCGACCGCGCGCCGAGCGTCACCTCCTGCTCGTACCCGTGCACCTTCGTGATCCCAGCGGGCTTGCCGGAGAGAAGCTTCGTCGCGAAGTTTCCGAGCGTCGCGACGAGCTTCGGCTCGATGAGCTCGATCTGCCGGAAGAGGTGCGGCTCGCAGGACGCGATCTCCTCCGGAAGCGGATCGCGATTTCCCGGAGGTCGGCACTTCAATACGTTCGACCACGAAGACGTCTGCTCGAGTCAGCTCGATTCCGGCGAGCAGCTTGTCGAGCAGCTTCCCCGCCTGCCCGACGAACGGCACGCCCTGCTGGTCCTCGTGGAAACCCGGGCGCTTCGCCGACGAACATCAGGTCGGCGTCCGGGCTCCCGGAGCCGAACACGACCTGCGTGCGGCCTTGCGCGAGCGCGCAACGGGTGCAGCTCGCGGTCTCCTCGGCGTACGCTCGGAGTGCGGAGGCGCGCTCGACGGCGTCCATCGGGAGGTCAGTCTACGGCGTGGCGCGGATGGTCATTCGAGCGCCGCGACTTGGAGGGGCGCGGCGCTCGAATCCGAGCAAAGTGCTATGCGGAGGCGGTCGCCGTTCGCTGCGCCTCGCGCGTCGACGCGACGCGCCGCTCGGCGAGCGGATACCAGCCGACGAGCCGCAAGCTCGAGAACCAGACGACGGTCGCACCAACAGCGACACCGAGCTTCTGCTCCCAGCCGAAGACGTAGTCGACTGCGCCGATCCCGATCGCATCCGCAGCGACCGACACCATGACGAGCCCCAAACCAGCAACGACAAGAACCGCGAAGAGCCACTTTCGACCCATGAACGTCCTCCCTTCTGGGTCGGATCGTAGGCCTGGGTGGGCCTTCCTCAATCCCTCGTCTCAGGGTTCCGCGTCTAGCTGCCGCAGCCGCAGGAGCCGCCGCAGCAACCGCCGCCGCCACCGCCGCCCGACGGACCGCTGAACGCCGGCTTCGAGGCTGCGCCGTG
This sequence comes from uncultured Gaiellaceae bacterium, assembly GCA_963820635.1. Lineage (GTDB taxonomy): Bacteria > Actinomycetota > Thermoleophilia > Gaiellales > Gaiellaceae > GMQP-bins7. The sequence continues at coordinate 602,862 of CAWGAN010000003.1, forward strand.
GACGGCGAAGCTCGAGAGCTGCTTCAGGACCTTCGCGGCGCCGCACTCGGGGCAGGTCACCGCCTGATCGCTCGAGCGGACGAGCTCGTCGAAGTGCGACTCGCACTCCATGCACGCGTACTCGTAGATCGGCACGGGCCGAGTGTACTGTCGCGTGCGGTGGAAGCGTGGACGGCACCGACCCTCGCAGGGACGTATCGTCCGCCTCGAGCCGCTTCGCGCCGAGCACGAGGAGGGACTCTGGCTCGCGTCGCGCGATCCGCGGACGTGGCGCTGGCTCAGCGTCGTGCAACCGCAGACGCGTGAGGAGTGGCATGCGTTTCGTCGCGCAAGCACTCGCGCGCGGCAGACGCTGGAACGGAGATACCGCTCGTCACGATCAGGGGCGAGGAGATCGTCGGCTCGACGCGCTTCCTCGCGCTCCGCCCCGAGCACGGCTCCGTCGAGATCGGCTGGACGTGGCTCCACCCCTCCGCGTGGGGCACGGGCGCGAACGTCGAAGCGAAGTTCCTCCAGCTGCAGCACGCGTTCGAGGCGTGGGGCTGCCGGCGCGTCGAGTGGAAGACGGACGCGCAGAACGAGCGCTCGTGCCGCGCCCTCGAAGCGCTCGGCGCCACCTTCGAGGGCATCCACCGACAGCACATGCTCGTCCGCGACGGCGAGAACCGCGACAGCGCGTGGTACGCGGTGACCGACGACGACTGGCCTGGCGTTCGGGCGCGACTCGAAGCGAGGCTTGCCCAGCGCTAGCTGCGCGAGGCACACTTCCTCGTGCCCGGTATCCCGAACGGGAACTGGAGCCACGAGAAGATGATCGAGAGTATTCAGATCGTCGGCGCGCGCGGGCGCGTCGGCTCGGCGGTGAGCGCACGGCTCGCAGAGCGAGGCGTCGTCCTCGACGCGGCGACGCCGGAGCTCGTCCTGCTGTGCGTCCCCGACCGCGCGATCGCGGAGGTCGCCGCCGCGACGCCGCTCGGCCCGTGGATCGCTCACGTCAGCGGCGCGACCCCGCTCGACGCCCTCGACCCCCACGTCGCGGCGCTTCGGCCTGCATCCGCTGCAGTCGTTCTCCAAGGACCTCGGGCCCGAGCAGCTCGACGGCGTCTGGGGAGCCGTGACCGCTGAGTCCGACGAGGCTCGTGCGGTCGGACACCGGCTCGCCGAGACCTTGGGGCTGCGTGCGTTCGACCTCGACGACGACAGACGAGCCGCCTACCACGCGGGCGCCGCGATGGCCTCGAACTACCTCGTCACCCTTCGAGCCGCGGCGCAGTCGCTGCTCGAGGCGGCGGGCGCTCCGCCCGAGGCGCTCGACCCGCTGATCCGCGGCGTCATGGACTCTGGCTTCGAGCTCACCGGACCGATCGCGCGCGGCGACTGGGAGACCGTCGAGCGTCATCTCGCCGTGATCCGCGCCGAGCGCCCGGAGCTCGAGGAGCTCTACCTCGTGCTCGCGGCCGCGACGGCGCGCATCGCGGGACGCGATCCGCACGAGGTCCCGGCGTGAAGGTCTGTCGCACCATCGCCGAGATCCGCGACGCGCTCGCGCCCCTCCGCAGCGCGTCGATCGGGCTGGTGCCGACGATGGGATCGCTCCACGACGGCCATCTCGCGCTGCTGCGCGCGGCCCGCGCGGAGAACGACACGGTCGTGCATGAGCCTCTTCGTGAACCCGGCGCAGTTCGCCGCAATCCGACGACCTCGCCCGCTACCCGCGCGACGAAGGCGCGAGATCTCGCGCTCGCACGAGACGAGGGCGTCGATCTCGTCTTCGCTCCGTCATCCGACGAGATGTACCCGCCCGGCTTCCAGACCTGGGTCGACGTGACCGAGCTCGGCTCGATCCTCGAGGGACGCTTTCGTCCCGGCCACTTCCGCGGCGTGGCGACGATCGTCCTCAAGCTCTTCACGATCGTTCGTCCCACGCGGGCGTACTTCGGGCAGAAGGACGCGCAGCAGGCGGAGGTGATCCGAAGGCTGATCCGCGACCTCGCTCTCGAGGTCGAGCTTCGCGTGCTGCCGACCGTTCGCGACGCCGACGGCCTCGCGCTCTCGTCGCGCAATGCGCTCCTCTCCCGAGAGGAGCGGGACGCTGCTCTCGCGCTCCCGCGCGCGCTCGCGACGCGCGATCGCGACGCCGCGCTCGCAGCTCCTGCGCGCGTCGAACGGCGTCGAGGTCGACTACGTCGAGGTCGCCGACTTCGATCCGCCCGTTCTCGCCGGCGCCGTCCGCGTCGGCTCGACCCGCCTCATCGACAACGTCGTCCTCGAAGGAGAGAGCATGAGCATCCGCCCGCAGAGGCCCGCGCCCGCCACGCCCGCACCCGGAAGGCTCCCGATCACCGAGCTCGCGGAGATGAAGGCGCGGCGACAGCCGATCGTGATGGTGACCGCGTACGACGCGCCGGGAGGCCGCCTCGCCGACGAGGCGGGCTCCGACCTCGTGCTCGTCGGCGACTCCGCCGCGATGACCATGCTCGGCCACGACTCGACCGTGCCCGCGACGATGGAGGAGATGCTCGTGCTCACCCGCGCCGTCACGCGCGGCGCGAGCCGTCCGCTCGTGATCGCGGACATGCCGTTCGGCTCGTTCCAGGTCTCCGACGAGGACGCCGTCCGCAACGCGATCCGCTTCGTGAAGGAGGCCGGTGCCGACGCCGTGAAGCTCGAAGGTGCGGGCGCGATGCTCTCGCGCGTCCGCGCGATCGTCGGCGCCGGTATTCCGGTGATGGGGCACATCGGGCTCACGCCGCAGTCCGCGACGATGCTCGGCGGGTACAGGGCGCAGGGGCGCTCGGCGGAGAAGGCGATCGCGCTGCTTCACGACGCGCGCGCACTCGAAGCCGCAGGCTGCTTCTCGCTCGTTCTCGAGGCCGTTCCGGCGCCGGTCGCCGCCCGCATCACGCGGGAGCTCACGATCCCGACGATCGGCATCGGCGCGGGAGCCGACTGCGACGGTCAGGTCCTCGTCTGGCACGACCTCCTCGGTCTCTACGAGGGCCGCACGGCGCGCTTCGTGAAGCGCTACGCGGAGATCGGCGACACGATTCGCGCTGCGCTCACGGAGTACGCCGCCGACGTACGCGAGCGCCGCTTCCCGGAGGAGCAGCACACGTACTCGATGCCCGACGACGAGCTCGCGCTGTTCGAGGCTGCCGCCTCAGATCATCGCGAACACGCCGACGATCGCCGCTAGCAGCGCGACGGCAGCGACGAGCGAGGCGAGGCTGCGAAGCCAGCTCCAGCCGTGCACGACGCGCACGCCGATGACGAGCAACGCAAGCGACCACGCCGCCGCGCCGAGCTGGAGCCCGAGCAGCGCGACCTCTCCCGCACCCTCGTCCGCGCCTCCGCCGCGGAACGTGTCGCCGCCGTAGAGCGCGAGACGGAGCGGCAGCGTCAGGAGAATCGAGGCTGCGAGCGGCACGAGCGCGAAGCCGACCGTCTGCCGCGCGCGGCGAAAGTCGCCGAGGCTGCCGAGCAGCCGCACGCCGAAGTACACGGCGAAGCCGATGACGAAGTACCCGACCGAGCCGTAGATCCCACCCGCGATGAACGTCCAGATCGCGAGCAGGATGGCGTCGTATTCAGGGTTGTCGAGGAGATCGGCCGCGGTCGGCGTCGCAAGCACCGCGGCCATGCCGGCGAGCAGGATGATCGCGAGGAGCGGCTCGCCCCGTGCGGCGACGTCGTCCTCGTCGTCCTCGCGGAGCGCGAAGAACACCGAGCGCGGGCTCAGCAGCACGGCCGGAACGCGCAGCCACCAGGCGCGCGACGCAGACAGCTCGGCATGGGCCTCGACGGTCTCGCTCGCCACGCGCGCAGCGTAGCCGCACCGGATTGAGCGACCAGCGGCATGACACTAGAGTTGGGCTGTGCCCGACACCGTTTCGTGCGCTGCCTGCGGATCCGCAAACGAAACAGGGCGGAAGTTCTGCGGCGAATGCGGTAGCCCGCTGTCGAGCGCCTGCCCTTCATGCGGCACGCCGAATGCTCCGGAAGTCAAGTTCTGTGGCGAGTGCGGGACGTCGCTCGCAGCGGCGGCAACACCTCCAGCCGCTCCGACGCCGGCTGCAGCCCCTGCAGCCGAGCGCCGCCTCGTCTCCGTCCTGTTCGCGGACCTCGTCGGCTTCACGGCCGCCTCCGAGGGACGCGACGCAGAGGACACCCGCGAGCTGCTCACCCGCTACTTCGAGCAGGCGCGCACGACCATCGAGCGCTACGGCGGCACGGTCGAGAAGTTCATCGGGGACGCGGTCATGGCCGTCTGGGGCGCACCCGTCGCGCAGGAGGACGACGCCGAGCGCGCCGTCCGCGCTGCGCTCGACCTCGTCGCCGGTGTCCCCGACCTGGATGCGGCACTGAGCGCTCGCGCCGGGGTGCTCACCGGGGAGGCTGCCGTCACCGTCGGGGCCGAAGGGCAAGGCATGGTCGCCGGCGATCTCGTCAACACCGCCTCGCGCGTCCAGTCCGAAGCGGACCCGGGGAGCGTGCTCGTCGGGGACACGACGAAGCGCTCGTCCGAAGCAGCGATCGCGTACGTGAGCGCCGGCGAGCACGCAGCTGAAGGGGAAGAGCGAGCCGATGGCGTTGTGGCGTGCGCTCCGCGTCGTCGCTGCACGGAAAGGTGGGGGTCGCGCCGCAGGCCTCGAGGCGCCGTTCGTCGGACGCGAGCGCGAGCTCCGCCTCGCCAAGGAGCTCTTCCACGCGACCGCCGACGAGCGCCGCGCGCACCTCATCTCCATCGTCGCGGTGCCCGGCATGGGGAAGTCGCGCCTTGCCTGGGAATTCGAGAAGTACCTCGACGGCGTCCTGGAAACGGCGTGGTGGCACCGAGGGCGCTGTCTCGCCTACGGAGACGGGGTCGCCTACTGGGCGCTTGCGGAGATGGTCAGGATGCGCGCGCGCATCGCCGAGGACGAATCTGCGGACGAGTCGCTCGCGAAGCTTTCCGCCGTCCTCTCCGAGATTCGTCGTCGATGCGGAAGAGCGGGCGTTCGTCGAGCCCCGGCTCCAGCACCTCCTCGGGCTGACGGATCGCGTCGCGCCGGACCGCGAGGACCTCTTCTCGGCGTGGCGTCTGTTCTTCGAGCGGATGGCCGAAGCAGAACCCCGTGATCATGGTGTTCGAGGACATCCACTGGGCCGATGCCGCGCTCCTCGAGTTCGTCGAGTACCTGCTCGACTGGTCGCGCGCCTATCCCATCTACGTGATGACGTTGGCGCGTCCCGAGGTCTCGGAGAAGCATCCGGGTTGGGGTGCGCACATCCGCAACTACACCTCGCTCACGCTCGAGCCGCTGCGGGACGAGGCGATCGACGACCTCTTGCGCGGGCTCGTGCCTGGCCTGCCTGCGGACGCCGTGGAGCGGATCCGGACACGGGCAGACGGCACGCCGCTATACGCCGTCGAGACCGTTCGGATGCTCCTCGACCGTGGGCTGCTCAAGCGCGCGGAGGCCGGGTACGACGTCGCCGGCGACCTGGCCACGCTCGACGTTCCCGAGACGCTGCACGCGCTGATCGCGGCGCGCCTGGACGGCCTCGAGCCGGACGAGCGACATCTGCTCCAGGACGCGGCGGTGCTCGGCAAGACATTTGCACCGCGCGGGCTCGCTGCGATCGGTGGAACCGCGGAAGAGACGCTCGAGCCGCTCCTCTCCTCGCTCGTGCGCAAGGAGATGCTCGTGCTCGACTCGGATCCGCGCTCCCCCGAGCGCGGTCAGTACGGGTTCGTGCAGGCGCTGATCCAGCGTGTCGCGTACGAGACGCTGAGTCGGCGCGACCGGAAGGCCAAGCACCTCGCGGCGGCCGCGTATCTCTCAGGAGACTCGGGAATCGACTCGGACGAGATCGCCGAGGTGATAGCAGCACATCTTCTCGACGCCGTGCGCGCCGACCCGGACGGCGCGGACGCCGTCGAGGTCAAGGGACGAGCGCGTGAGTGGCTCGTGCGGGCAGCGGAACGTGCAGCCGCGCTCGCCGCACCCGAAGACGCACAGCGCGCGTTTGAGAGCGCGGTCGAGTTTGCCGACGACCCGCTCGAGCGCGCACGTCTCCTCGAACGCGCAGGCGAGCTCGCACGTGCCGCCGATCGGGTCGAGATGGCCGAGGCACATCTCCGCGCGGCGTTCGAGCTCTGCGAGGAGACAGGCGCGACCCACGACCGAGCGCGAATCGCAGCTGCTCTGGGTGGAGTGCTCTACCTCCGTGGAAGCACGGACGAGGGCCTCGAGCTCATGGAGGAGGCGTTCTCCGTGCTGGCCGAAGACGAGCGCGATGCCGACGTCGCGGCGCTGGCCGCCCAGCTCGGACGGCTGCACTTCTTCTCCGGGAATCGCGCCGCAGCCGCCGAGCGGGTCGAGCTCGCACTCGAGATCGCGGAGGAGCTCGGCCTGCCCGCCGTGCTCGCAAGCGCACTCAACACGAAGAGCCTCGTCCTCTTCCACAGGCCGCGCGAGTCCGAGGCGCTCCTGCGGCAGGCGCTCGCCATCGCTCTCGAAGCCGACCTCGTGAGCGAGGCGCTCCGCGCGTACAACAACATCCTCGTCGCGCTCGACAGCCTCGACCGCGTCGAGGAGATGCGGCCTGTCACGGAGGAGGCGCTCGCCCTCGCCCGTCGCCGCGGAGACCGTTTCTGGGAGACCCGCATGGCGGCAAACCTCATCGATGACTACCGGTTGCTCGGCAAGTGGGACGAAGCCGTAGCGCTCGGTGAGACGCTCGACTTCGGCGGTGGCACGGCAGACGTCGGTCTCGCGGTCGCGGTGAGTAGCCTCCTCGAGATCGCGGTAGACCGCGGCGACGAAGGTCAGGCGAGGTCGCTCGTCGCCCGCCTCCCGACGGATGTCGAGTCGGGCGATCAGCAGGCGCGTGGCCTCGCCGTGTATCGCCGTCAGATGGAGGCCGAGCTCGACGGCGAGTTCCAGCGCGCGCTCGCCGATGTCCACCTCGGAGTCCGACAGGCGCTGGAGGTGGTGAACGCGGGAATCATCGCCGCCCTCCTCGCCCGCGGGGCGCTGTATGCCCACGAAACCGGAGATCACGCGGCGGCGCTGGCCGCGGCGTCGGCGATGGACAGCCTGCCCGCGAACAGACACACGCGCGCCATGGACTCACAGCTCTACCTGCTCCGCGCGAATGCAGCCGCCGCCGTCGGGGACGAAGCGGCTGCCGCCGAGGCGTTCGGCATCGCGCTCGCGAATGCCCGCAACCTGAACTACGGCTACTGGCTCGCGCCCGTCCTCTACGACTACGGACGCTGGCTCATCGCCACCCGGCGTGAGGAGGAGGGACGGCCGCTGCTCGACGAGGCGCGCGAGCTCTTCGAGCACATGGGCGCTACGTCCCGGCTCGAGCGACTCGACGCGCTGGCCGACACGACGCAAGTGACGACGCGGGCCTAAGCAGCCGCGGCGGCGCGCTCGGCGAGCACGCCGCGGAGGTACTGCCCGGTGGCCGACTCCTCGACCTCGACGACGTCCTCGGGCGTCCCGGTCGCGATCACCTCGCCGCCCTCGTCGCCGCCCTCGGGGCCGAGGTCGACGATCCAGTCCGCCTGCTTGATGACGTCGAGGTTGTGCTCGATCACGAGCACGGTGTTGCCGTTGTCGACGAGCCGCTGCAGCACCTCGAGCAGCTTCTCGATGTCGGCGAAGTGGAGCCCTGTCGTCGGCTCGTCGAGGATGTAGAGCGTCTTGCCGGTGGCGACCTTCGAGAGCTCCGACGCGAGCTTCACGCGCTGGGCCTCGCCGCCGGAGAGCGTCGTCGCCGGCTGCCCGAGCTTGATGTAGTCGAGCCCGACGTCGTGCAACGTCTGCAGGCGGCGACGGATCTTCGGGATCTTCGCGAAGAAGTCGAGCGCCTCCTCGACCGACATCTCGAGCACGTCCGAGATCGACTTGCCCTTGAAGCGCACCTCGAGCGTCTCGCGGTTGTACCGCTTGCCGTGACACGTCTCGCACGGGACGTAGACGTCGGGCAGGAAGTGCATCTCGATCTTGATCGTCCCGTCGCCCTTGCACGCTTCGCAGCGTCCTCCGCGCACGTTGAACGAGAACCGGCCGGGCTTGTAGCCGCGGATCTTCGACTCCGGCGTGAGCGAGTAGAGCTCGCGCACGTGCGTGAAGAGATCGGTGTACGTCGCCGGGTTCGAGCGCGGCGTCCGTCCGATCGGGCTCTGGTCGATGTCGATGACCTTGTCGAAGCAGTCGATCCCGTCGACGGACTCGTGGTCACCGGGCTTCGTCCGCATCTTGTTGAGCCGGTTCGCGAGCGCCTTGTAGAGGATCTCGTTCACGAGCGTGGACTTGCCCGAGCCGGACACGCCCGTGACGGCGATGAAGCGACCCACCGGGAAGTCGACGTCGATCCCCTTCAGGTTGTGCATCGCCGCGCCGCGCACCGAGAACCAGCCGCGCTCGTCGTCGTCGCGCCGCGGCGGAACGAGAATGTGGCGCTGGCCGCTGAGAAACGCCCCGGTGACCGAGCCCGGCGTCTCGGCGATCGTCTCCGCGACGCCCTCGGCGACGATCTCTCCCCCGTGCTCGCCGGCACCGGGCCCGAGGTCGACGACCCAGTCGGACGCGCGCATCATCTGCTCGTCGTGCTCGACGACGAGCACGGTGTTGCCGACGTCGCGGAGCTTCTCGAGCGTGTCGATGAGTCTGCCGTTGTCGCGTTGGTGGAGCCCGATCGACGGCTCGTCGAGGATGTAGAGGACGCCGACGAGCTGCGAGCCGATCTGCGTCGCCAGCCGGAGCCGCTGCGCCTCGCCGCCCGACAGCGTCTTCGCCGCGCGGTCGAGCTGCAGGTAGCCGACGCCCGACGTTCTCGAGGAACATGAGCCGCTCGCGCACCTCCTTGAGGATGCGTCGGCCGATCAGCTCCTCGGTCTTCGTGAGCTGGAGCTCGTCGACGAAGCGGAGCGCCCGCGCGACCGACATCTTCGTGAATCCGTGGATCGAAAGGTCGCCGATCGTGACCGCGAGCACCTCGGGCTTGAGGCGCGCCCCGTGGCACTCCGGGCACGGACGGAAGCTCATGTACTCCTCGATCCGGTCGCGCTGCTGCGACGAGTCGGTCTCGCGGTAGCGCCGCTGCAGGTTGTTCGCGAGCCCCTCGAACGCCATCGTGTACTGGCGCTTGCGCCCCATCCGGTTGCGATAGGTCACGAAGATGCGCTCGCCGCCCGTTCCCTCGAGGAACCGGTTCTGCTGCTCGGTGGTCAGCTCGCGCCACGGCACGTCGACCGGGATCTCGTAGCGCTCGGCGATGGCCTCGATCACGGAGTCGTAGAAGCTCTGACTTCCGATCGTCCACGGGACGAGCGCTCCTTCCTCGATCGAAAGGGACGTGTCCGGGACGAGCAGGTCGGGGTCGATCTCGAGCTGGGCGCCGAGCCCCGTGCAGCGCGGGCACGCTCCGTGGGGCGAGTTGAAGGAGAAGATCCGCGGCTCGAGCTCGGGGAGCGAAACGCCGTGCTCGGGGCACGCGAAGTTCTCCGAGAACGTCATGGATTCTCCGTCGACGACGTCGACGACGACGAGCCCCTCTGCGAGCGACGTCGCCGTCTCGACCGACTGCGTGAGCCGCTGCCGCAGGTCCGCCTTCATCACGAGCCGGTCGACGACGACTTCGATCGTGTGCTTGAACTTCTTGTCGAGGACGATCTCCTCCTCGAGCAGCCGCTGCTCGCCGTCGATCTTCACGCGCGTGAAGCCGTCGCGGCGGAGCTCCTCGAGAACGTCCTTGAACTCGCCCTTGCGGTCACGCGCGACCGGTGCGTTGACCGTGAACCTCGTCCCCTCGTCGAGCCGCAGCACCTGCTCGACGATCTGGTCGAGCGACTGCCCGGCGATCGGCCGCCCGCAGATCGGGCAGTGCGGCCGGCCGATGCGCGCGTACAGCAGGCGGAGGTAGTCGTAGATCTCGGTGACCGTGCCGACCGTCGAGCGCGGGTTGCGCGAGGTCGTCTTCTGGTCGATCGAGATCGCCGGCGAGAGACCGTCGATCGAGTCGACGTCGGGCTTCTCCATCATCTGCAGGAACTGCCGCGCGTAGGCGGAGAGCGACTCGACGTAGCGCCGCTGACCCTCGGCGTAGATCGTGTCGAACGCGAGCGAGGACTTGCCCGAGCCGGACAGTCCCGTGACGCACACGAGCGCGTTCCGCGGGATGCGGACGGTGACGTTCTTCAGGTTGTGCTCACGGGCGCCGTGGACGACCAGCTGCTCGGCCTGGCTCATAGGCGCGTCATTGTACCGAGGCGAACAGACGTTCGATAGCAGCTCTCTTGCTGAGTTGTCATTCTCCCCACGTCAGCTACTTGGAGGTGGGGAATGGCAGATGCCGGAATCTTCATCGGCTGGGGCGAGGTAGTACGCGGCCGCGAAGCCGAGGCGGTCGAGACGTTCAACGCGATCATGGAGTACTTCGGTGGACTTCAGGCGGACGGGACGATCGAGAGCGTCGAGCCGGTCTTCCTGGAGCCGCACGGGGGCGATCTCCAAGGCTTCTTCTTCCTCCGCGGCGACGCGGAGAAGCTCGCGGTGCTGCGCGTCGACGACGAGTTCCAGTCGACGATCATCCGCGCTGGGCTCATCGTGGACAACGTCGGCGTCGTCGGCGCGAGCATGGGCGGGCGCCTGGAGCGCCTCATGGGCTCGTACACCGAGCAGATCGCCGCATTCGCGTAGGCGGCTCAGCTACAAAGGCGGCGTGCGCATCCATCGCGTACGCCGCCTGCCTCCTCGCCGTGCTCGTGCTGCTCGCCGGCTGCGGCTCCGATGTCGACGTCGAGCTCGTCTGGGGAGGCCCACCGGACGCCGCGACGGGTGGCGCCGTCTCGACCGACGGGTTCTCGGGCTTCCAGCAGGAGGTCGACGAGGCGTGGGAACGCTCGCCCGCGATGGCTGCAGGCGTGTTCCTGCGCCTCGACGAGCGCAAAGCGGTACGCACGACGATCGACGCGAAGGCCGGGCCGGAGGGAGGTGGCGGCCAGACCGTCGTCGTCACGCTCGACGGCATTCCAGACGACTCGGTTCGTACGGAACGCTGGACGCTCGGGTTCGAGGAGGCGGCCGACGGCGTCTACGCGCTCACCGGCGCGCTGCGGGAGCTGCGCTGCCACGAAGGACGCGGGCACCAGGGCTTCGCAGGCGAAGTCTGCCTCTGAGTGAACGCCGCCCGGCCCGACGCGCTGCTTGGAGAACCTGTCAGGCCTTGCGCCAGCGGCCGAACACGAGGCCGCCGACCGTGAAGCCGAGCCCGAAGGTCCCGAGCGAGAATGCGCCGACGGCGATCGTCTTGCGCCACAGCGACAGACGCCGCCAGCGGCTGATCGCCTCCTCGTCCTCGTTCGAGAGGGGCTCGCCACGCCTCTGCTTCCGAGCCGCTCCACCGGCCCGAAGCCCGAGATAGATGTCGTCGAACAGCTCCGGCGACTCTTCGGCCACGGCTCGAGTGTATAGCCTGCCCCGGCGGTGACCGCGCGGTTTCTCCACCTCTCGACCAGCACATGAGCCATTCGGTCGCAGATGCCGCCACGGTCACGGTGCGAACCTTCTCCTGGGCAGGGACGAGGTTTCTGCAGGTCGGCGAGCGCCAGTTCCTGCGCCGCTAGAGTCCGCCGCCATGGAGCAGCCCCTCGCCGAGCTCAAGGAGCGCCTGGGCAAGCTCACGGACCTCCGCCGCACCGAGGCAGTCCTGCTCTGGGACATGACGGTGTTCATGCCGCCCGGCGGGGCGCCGACGCGGGCGGCTCAGCTCGGGACGCTCGAGGAGATCGTCCACGCGCACGTCGTCGACGAGCGGTTCGGCGAGCTGTTCGAGGAGCTCGAGCCGTACGCGAGCTCGCTTCCGCACGACTCCGACGACGCCTCCCTCATCCGGGTCGCGCAGCGCGACTGGAACCGTGCGCGCCGCGTGCCCTCCGAGCTCGCGGTCGAGTTCGCCAAGACGGCCGCCGAGTCGTACGAGGTGTGGGTCAAGGCGCGCGAGGAGTCGGACTTCGCAGCGTTCCGGCCCGTCGCTCGAGCGGATCGTGGATCTGCGCCGGCAGTACATCGAGTGCTTCGCGCCGTACGACGACGCGTACGACGTGCTTCTCGAGGACTACGAGCCCGGGATGCGCACGTCCGAGATTCGCGAGGTCTTCTCGGTGCTCGGTCCCGAGCTCCGCGCACTCGTCGCCGAGCACGCGACCGACGAGGACGACGCGTTCATGCGCGGGCCGTTCCCGATCGCCGACGCAGGAGGCGCTCTCACGCGAGCTGGTCGAGGCCTTCGGCGCGACCTGGGACCAGTTCCGCCTCGACAAGACGGTGCACCCGTTCGAGGTCACCTTCGGGCTCGGCGACATTCGCCTGACGAGCCGCTACGCGGAGGACGACCTCCTCTCGCTCTTCACCGCCATGCACGAGACCGGGCACGGCATCTACGAGTGGGGCGTCAGCCCGACACTCGAGCGAACGCCGTTGTGCGCCGGAGTCTCCGCGACGCTGCACGAGTCGCAGAGCCGGCTCTGGGAGAACGTCGTCGGTCGCTCGCTCCCGTTCTGGCGCTGGTTCTACCCGCGACTGCAGGAGACGTTCCCGGGCCCGCTCGGCGACGTGTCGCTCGAGAGCTTCCACCGCGCCGTCAATCGCGTGCGCCGCTCGTTCGTCCGGGTCGACGCGGACGAGACGAGCTACGGGCTCCACGTCATCCTCCGCTTCGAGCTCGAGCAGGAGCTCATCTCGGGGCGGCTCTCCGTCGCCGATCTGCCCGGACGCGTGGAACACGCGTTTCGAGGAGCTCATGGGGATCTCGGTGCCGAACGACTCGCTGGGCGTCCTCCAGGACGCGCACTGGTCGGGAGGCGGCTTCGGGTACTTCCCGACGTATCTCCTCGGCACGGTGCTCTCGGTTCAGATCTGGGACAAGGCGCGCGCCGCGATACCCGACGTCGAGGAGCAGATCGAGCGCGGCGAGTTCGGCCCGCTGCACGCATGGCTGCGCGAGAACATCTACGCGCTCGGCCGCAAGCTCACGCCGGCGGAGACCGTCGAGCGGGTCGTCGGCGGCCCGATCGACCCGCAGCCCTACCTCGCGTATCTCCGCGACAAGCTCGCAGCGTCGAACTAGACGGCGAGCGCGAGGTCGGCGCCCCGCTCGCGCGCGAGCACGTCCGCAAGCGCCTCGACGCACGACCCGTAGAACAGCGTGTCCGCACCTTCTCGAAGATGCTCGAGCGCACGTTCGTGCGTCCAGGCCGGGCGGTACACGCGCTCCGAGATGAGCGCGTCGTAGACGTCGCAGACGGCCAGGATGCCCACGTCCAACGGGATCGGATCGCCCGCGACGGCGCGGCGGATAGCCCGATCCGTCGAGTCGCTCGTGGTGGCCGCGGACGAGCCGGTGCACCATCTCGGAGAACCCTCCGAGCTCGCGGAGCAGCGCGGCGCCCGAGTGGACGTGGCCCATCACGACGTGGAACTCCGCGCCCGTCAGAGGACCCGGCTTCTTGAGGATCGCGTCCGGCACCGTCAGCTTCCCGATGTCGTGGAGGAGGCCGCCGACCGCGAGGTCGCGGAGTCGCTCGGGCGCCAGTCCCAGCTCGTCGCCGACCTGCGCAGCGCGCAGTGCGACCCGGCGCGTGTGCTCCTCCGTGTACGCGTCCTTCTCGGCGAGCTCGACGAGGAGCGCACGGATGTGCGACCCGAGGAACACCTCGGCGTCGGCCACGAGGTCGGCGCCCTTGAGATCTCCGAGCAATGGCCGCGAGCGAGCGACCCCGCGGCGCAGGTCGTGCGCGACGGTGAAGCCCACCGCGGCGATCCCGACGATCTCGAAGCCGTGACCGAGCCACCAGCCGAGATTCCGGTAGTTGAGGAGAAGGGCTGCCGGAAGGGCCACGGCGAGCCACGCGATGCCGACGGCAACGAGGAGATCCGCACCACGCTGTGTGAGCCGATACGTGCGCAGCGCACGCCAGAAGAGCACGGAGTAGAACGCGAGCCCGGCGCACAGCACGATCCAGGCCGCGGGGCTCCGCGGACTCCGGAACCGCCGGCACCAACCCGGGCTGGGCGATCGCCGCGAAACCGAGGCCGAAGATGAAGACGACGCCCGCCGCGAGCAGCCAGAGCAGCGGCTTGACGGCGGCGGGCCTCCGAACCGCCGAGAGCGCACCGAGCGCGAGGATCGCGCCGCCGATCGGAAGCGTCGCGCCGCCCGTGAAGGCCGCCACGCCGATCTCCGTCGACGAACACGCCAGGCGTCGCGAGCCCGTGGAGGCAGAGCAGCGCCGCCATGACGGAGAAGGCGCTCCCCACGAGAACGGCATAGCCGTCTCGCTGGCGCGCACCCGCGACCGTCAGTGCGACTGCGCAGACCGTCGCGACCCCCGCACCGACCGCGACCCCGGCGAAGTGGATCCAGCCGTCGATGAGGACCTTGTCGCGACCGACGAAGTGGAGAAGCGCTGCAGGCACGATCGCCGCGAACGCAGCCGCGGCGAGGAGCGGAATGCGAGTCGGCACTGACGATGTATCGGCACGAGGCCGACGATCTTCAACCCTGCGCGGGGGTGTTACGCGGCCTGGCCGAAGCGCTTCTCGGCGCGTGCGCGTGCGCGTGCCGCCTCGACTTCACGGTCGCGCGGCGACGCCGCCGTCACGAGGTCCGCGAGCAGATGCTGCGTCACATGCGCGATCTCGTCGACTGCACGCTCGAACACAGCTTCGTTCGCCTTCGACGGCTTGGTCGAGCCGCTCACCTTGCGCACGTACTGCAGCGCAGCGGCTCGGACTTCCTCGTCGGTCGCGGGCGGCTCGAAGTTGTGAAGCGTCTTGATGTTCCGGCACATGGTGTCCTCCCTTGGCTACGTCGTCTGTGCGAACGCCATCAGCTCGCGGCGCAGCTCCTTGATCTCGTCGCGGAGCTTCGCGGCGTACTCGAAGCGGAGCTCCTCGGCCGCAAGGTACATCTCCTCCTCGAGCGTGATGACGAGCTTCTCGAGCTCGTCCGGCGACATTCCCTCGACCTCGGCCTTGCCGCGTCGCCGCCGCGACGACGGAACGTGTGGAGACTCGAGCGACAGGAGCTCGGAGATGTCGGAGACGCCCTTGACGATCGACTCGGGCGTGATGCCGTGCTCCTCGTTGTAGGCGACCTGGATCGCGCGGCGACGTGACGTCTCCTCCATGGCGCCGATGATCGCCTCGGTGCGCTTGTCGGCGTACAGGATGACCTTCCCTGCCGTGTTGCGGGCAGCGCGGCCGGTCGTCTGGATCAGCGCCGTCTTGCCGCGCAGGAAACCCTCCTTGTCGGCGTCGAGCACGGCGACGAGCGACACCTCGGGCAGGTCGAGCCCCTCGCGCAGGAGATTCACGCCGACGAGGACGTCGTAGTCGCCGAGGCGGAGCTCGCGGATGATCGCGATCCGGTCGAGCGTGTCGATCTCGGAGTGGAGGTAGCGCGCGCGGACACCGGCCTCGAGGAGGTAGTCGGTCAGGTCCTCGGACATCTTCTTCGTCAGCGTGGTGACGAGCACGCGTTCGCCAGCCTCCTCGCGATGGCGGATCTCGTTGAGGAGGTCGTCGATCTGGTTCTTCGTCGGGCGCAGCTCCATCTCCGGGTCGACGACACCCGTCGGACGAATGAGCTGCTCGGCGATCACCTTCGAGCGCGAGAGCTCGAACGCGCTCGGGGTGGCCGAGACGAAGACGAGCTGCTTCACCTTCCCGAGGAACTCGTCGAACCGAAGCGGGCGGTTGTCGAGCGCCGAGGGAAGTCGGAAGCCGAAGTCGATGAGCGTCTGCTTGCGCGAGCGATCGCCCTCGTACATCCCGCCGAGCTGCGGGATCGTCTGGTGCGACTCGTCGACGAAGCAGACGAAGTCGTCGGGGAAGTAGTCGATGAGCGTGAACGGGTGCGAGCCGACCGGACGGCCCTCGAGCGCTCGCGAGTAGTTCTCGATCCCGTTGCAGAAGCCGAGCTCCTTCATCATCTCGAGGTCGTACTCGGTGCGCTGGCGGATCCGGTGCGCCTCGAGCATCCGCCCCTCGGCCTCGAACTTCGCGACCTGCTGCTCGAGCTCTGCACGCAGATCGTCGACCGCGCGCTCGATCGTCGGGCTCGAGGTGACGTACTCCGTCGCGGGCCAGATGACGAGGTTGTCCAGGTGCGAGTAGACCTCGCCGGTGAGGGAGTCGAAGTGCGTGATCTGCTCGACCTCGTCGCCGAAGAACGAGACGCGATAGGCCGTCTCGATGTTCGCCGGCTGGATCTCGACGAGATCGCCCTTCACCCGGAAGCGGCCGCGGCCGAGCACGGTGTCGTTGCGCACGTACTGGCTCTCGATGAGCTTACGGAGCACCTCGTCGCGGTCGTGCGTCTCCCCCACCTCGAGCATGAGCACTCGCTCGCGCCACTCCTCCGGCGAGCCGAGGCCGTAGATGCACGAGACGGACGCTACGACGACGACGTCGCGGCGGGTGAGGAGCGACGACGTGGCCGACAGCCGGAGCCTCGCGATGTCGTCGTTCCGCGACGAGTCCTTCTCGATGTAGAGGTCGGCCTGCGGGATGTACGCCTCGGGCTGGAAGTAGTCGTAGTACGAGACGAAGTACTCGACGGCGTTGTCCGGGAAGAACTCGCGGAACTCGTTGCAGAGCTGTGCCGCGAGCGTCTTGTTGTGCGCGATGACGAGCGCGGGGCGCTGAAGCTTCTCGATCGTCCAGGCCATCGTCGCCGTCTTGCCGGTTCCGGTCGCGCCGAGGATCGTCTGGAAGCGGTTTCCGGCGGAGACCGAATCGGCGATCTCACCGATCGCGCGCGCCTGATCGCCCAGCGGCGAGTACAGATCGGAGGCCTTGAACGGGCGCACCAGCCCAGCGTAGCCGCCGTGCCTCGGCTCTTCTCCCTCAGGTGGAACGAGCGCCAATGTTGAGGGTTTCTTGAGCGGCCCGTCGGATCGTGAGGCGATCGGATGGCTCTGCGATTCCTCATCTACGCCGCGTTCGCGGCACTCACGATCGGCTTCGCTCTGTCGCCGCTCGAGGGTTCGAGCGGAAAGCGAGTCGAGCCGACGCCCGAGGGCCGAGCCCCGACGCGGGCGGAGCTCGTGCCGGCAGTAGAGGCCGCATTCGCGCTCGAGAGCTACGCGCCGAACGAGACGGCGAAGCTCGTCATCTCGAATCGAGCGCGGGGAATCCGGCTGCAGATCTTCCAGTCCGGTCCCGAGAGCATCGTCACGCGCAGCAATCTCACGATGAACGGCGTGCCCGTGACGGAGACCCGATCGATCGGGTCTAGCGGCGGACAGCGGGTCGTCCGTGTGCAAGTCGGCGCGTGGCCGAGCGGTCTCTACTTCGCCCGGCTACGCGCCGCCGACGGACGCGTGGGCTTCGCGCCGTTCGTAGTCCGCCCGCGCTGGCTGGGCGTACACCGAGTCGCCGTCGTCCTGCCGACCCTCACGTGGCAGGCATACAACCTCCGCGACGAAGACGGCGACGGCATCGGCGACTCCTGGTACGGAGACTGGAAGGTGAAGTCCGTTCGGCTCGGTCGCCCGTACCTGAGCCGTGGCGTGCCGTACAACTACCGCCGGTACGACCTTCCCTTCCTCCACTGGCTCGCGCGAACGGGGAAGGATGTCGACGTTCTCTCGCAGTCCGACCTCGAATCGGCGCGCAGTGCGAGCGTCCTCGCCTCGGCCTACGACCTAATCGTCTTCCCCGGGCACCACGAATACGTCACGCTCCGGGAGTACGACCTCGTCGAGGGCTATCGCGACCTTGGAGGGAACCTGATGTTCCTCTCCGCGAACAACTTCTTCTGGCGTGTCGAGAAGCGAGGCGACGTTGTCACGAAGACGAGGCTCTGGCGCGACCTCGGACGTCCGGAGGCAATGTTGATCGGCGTCCAGTACCTGGCCAACGGCAAGGCGCCGCGTCGCCCGTGGATCGTCCGGAGCTCCCGCGCCGGGAGCTGGATCCTCGCCGGCACCGGCCTACGTGCCGGATCGAAGCTGGGCCGCGGGGGTGTGGAGATCGACCGGCGCTCACCCGCGTCGCCCGCGGGACTCGAGGTGGTGGCCGAGATCCCGGATCTCTTCGGCCCTGGGATGACCGCACAGATGACCTACTACGAGACGAAGGGCGGCGCGAAAGTCTTCGCCGCGGGTGCCTTCTACTTCACGCGGCTCGCGCACGTCGACACGACGACGTCGCGCATTCTCGACAACCTGTGGGCGACGCCTCGCACGCCGGTGACCGTCGTGCGCATCGGCACTAGCATCCAGCGGGTGACGAGGTACGTCGGCGTCCTCGCTGTGACTGTTGCCGTCTTGGCGCTCGGATCCGCCGCAGAAGCCCAGACCGCCGCTTCGCCGACTCTCCTCTGCAAGCCGCCTGCGGGCGTGCAGAAGCTGCCGCGGACCGCCCGGCATGGCGTGATCGACCACCTGCTCCAGTACCCGGCCGTGAACCTTGCGACGCGTGCCCAGCGCGGACGCGCACGCGGGATCCTCGGCCAGCTCGTGGCGGCCGCGGATCGAGAGCGCTGGCGAAACCCCGCCGCCGCCGGGCGTGCCGGCTACGACATGGGGACGCGACCGCGCAAGGCAGGCGACCGGGCCGTGTACTTCTTCCACGCGGAGCGAGACCAGGAGCGCAGGCGGGGCTCGATCTTCGACGCCGCGCGCCCGAAGGCGCTCATCTACGCGAACGCTCCCGGCCGGCCGCTGATCCTCGTCGGAGCAATGTGGAGCACGCGCGACGGCGAGCTCGGGCCGACACCTGCCGGGCCGATCCTCCGCTGGCACTCCCACATCGTCTGCAAGAGCGGGGCGAAGCGCGGCCTGAAGCCACCGCCGAGCGGGACCTGCCCAGCGGGCTCGCGGCTCACCCAGGGTACGAGCGAGATGCTCCACGTCTGGTTCACCGGGACCTGCGCAGCGCGTTCGCCATCAGCGCTCCGAGGCCCGAGCTGTGCGCGGTCGAGCTCCTGCCGCGCGACTCGTGCGGCTGATCGGCTATCCGCCCAGATAGCGCTCGCGCTCGACCTCGGTCAGCTCGCGACGCGTCCCTGCGAGCCGGCGACCGGCGAGCTCGACGAGCTCGTCGACATCTCCACAGGGTTCGCATCGATAGGTGCGGACAGTTCCATCGGCACCACCGGTCACGATGATCCGCCCGGACGGGTCGAACGCCACGGCGGTCACGGTTCCCTCGTGGCCCCGGAGCCGGAGGATCAACTCGCCGTCGGTGGCGTCCCAGAGGCTCGCGCGAAGCGCGGCGGTGACGAGCCAATGACCGTCCGGGCTGAAGGCGGCGTCTCTCACCGCGGTGTTGTGCTGGAGAGCGCGAGCGAGCTCGTTTGCCGGAAGGCTCCAGATGCGGGCGACGTGGTCGAGGCTCGTCGTCGCGAGGACGGTGCCGAATGGCGAGAACGCCACGGACGTGACTCGGTCGCGGTGCCCCGTCAGCGTCTCGGCCTCACCGTCCTGCCGGACGATCACGACCCGCCCGCGCATCGTCGCGCTGCTGCCGTCGGGGCCGGTCACCCGGC
The DNA here is from genome assembly GCA_963820635.1 of uncultured Gaiellaceae bacterium. GTDB lineage: Bacteria > Actinomycetota > Thermoleophilia > Gaiellales > Gaiellaceae > GMQP-bins7. The sequence goes on from CAWGAN010000003.1 coordinate 622,416, forward strand.
GAGGCTTCCGCCTCGGGGCGCTCTCCGTGCTCACCTCGTCTCCGGTCGCGGGGTCGAGAACGAGCTTCCTACCCTCGCTCGTCCAGACGTTCACGCGATCGTCCACCGCCAGAGCCGTCACCGGCGCGCCGACCCGAGCGAGCTCCGTCAGCTCCGGCTGGAACACGCCGTCCCAGATCCTGATCGACTCGTCCTGGCTCGCGGTCACGATCGGGCTGCCCGCCCCTCCGCTGAACGCGGCCGACTCGACCCAGCCGCGATGTCCCGAGAGCACGAACAGCTCGTCGCCGCTCTCCGCGTGCGACACGCGCGCGGTGTTGTCCTTCCCGGTGGTGACGACGTGCTCGCCGTCGGCGCTGAACGACACGTTCTTGAGAGCGTTCGTGTGGCCGGTGAGCGCAGAGGCCAGCCCCCAGTCGGCCGTGCGCCACACGCGGCCGGTCCCGTCCGTGCTCGCGCTCGCGACGAACTTCCCGTCGGGACTGAACGCGACCCCTACCGCGTTGCCGGCGTGCTCCGTCAAGACGTGCACTCTCCGCCCGCTCTGGCCCGACCACACGCGCACCGTGTCGTCGACGCCTCCTGTCAGCACGCGTCGGTTGTCGGGCGAGATCGCGGCGGACTGCGCGCCGGGGTGTGGGTACGTGTAGAGGGTCCTCCCGGTCGAGACCTCGACGAGGCGCACGCCACCGGGCTGGACGACTGCCACCACCGTCGCATCGGGCGAGATCGCGGCCGCCACCGCGTCGCGCGCACCGGCGAGAGTGGAGACGGCGCCGCCCGCCGTGACGACGCGCACGAGACCGTCGCTGCCCGTGATCGCGGAGGTCCCGTCGTCGGCGAACGCCGCCCCGCGCGCCCGAGCGCCCGTCGAGAACGTGTCGACGACAGCCCGGTCGACCGGCGTCACGATCATCACCTCACCTTCCTCCGTGACCGCGACGACCTCGTGTCCGCGCACGGTGGCAGCGAGCACCGGCGCGCCGAGCTCCACGACGGCTCGCACGCGTGACTGGAGCAGCGCGTGCCGCAGCGCCTGCTCGGACGACTCGCTCGGGACGACGCGAGCCGCCTCGCGTGCGAGGACGAGGCTGAGCTCAGGGTCGCGATCGAGCTCGGCGTCGGCGCTCGCGACGAGCTCGTTCGCCTTCGCCTCCCGCGCCTGCTCGCGCGCCTCCGTCCGCTGGGAGAGCGCGTAGACCGTCACGGCACCCATCACCGCGAGCAGGACGGCGCCCACGACGATGATCGCGAGCAGTTGCCGATGTCGTCGGTCGGACGCCTCCTGCTGCCGTTCGAGCTCCCGCTCGGCCTCGTGACTCGCGCGCCAGGCGACCACAGGCTCCGCGAGGACGTCGTGGAAGATCTCGTAGCGGACGGCGCCGCCCTCGTCGAGTGACCGGAGGATCCTTCGATCGGCGAGGATCGCGAGTACCGGCCGAAGCTCGTCGAGCGGGACGCGCCCGAAGTCGGCGAGATCGGACAGCTCGTGGGCGATCTTCGTGCCCGACGGCGTGACGAGATGGTCGAAGAGCCGTGCGGCGATGTCCTTCTGATTGTGCGACAAGGCGTCCATGGCGCTCTCGAAGTGCTCCTCGACGATGCGCTGCGCGCCGCCCAGGCTTTCGAACGTGGACAGACGAAGGATGCTCGAGCCCGCTTTCCGCTCCTCTTCCCACAGGCGCTGCATCACGAGCTGGAGATACGGCGCCTCGATGCGCGCGGTGTCCTCGACGCCTTCGATCGAGCCGCGTCCCGCGAGCGCGGTCTCGATCCGACCGGCGCCCACCTCGTCGAGCACGCGCTCGACGAGCTCGGGCTCGATCTCGACTCGCACCCCGGCCAGCTCGCCGTAGCGATCGACAGGCCCCACGATCGCGGCGCGCGCGGCCTGACGGTCGAGCCGATCGAGTCGTAGTGTGTTCGCGAAGAGTCCCGGCACGCGCCCGGTGAAGCGATCGAGCTTCGCCAGGGAATCCTCACGCAGCGAGACGAGCACGTTGACACGCGACTGCGCGGCGAGGATCGACGGAAGAGCCTCCGCGAAAGACCCCGGACCACTGTCGTCGGCGTGGTACAGGAAGTACTCCTCTGCCTGGTCGAGAACGAGGTAGACGTCGCGCTCCGACTGCGCGTTTCGAAGCGCCGCGACGGCGGAGCCGTTCGACGTGTCACCCGTGGCTTCCGCGACCGCCTCTGCCACACCGACGCTCGGGTCGTCGCTCCAGCTCGAGAAGACGACGACCAGCGGCCGCTCGGGCAGAGCGCGGAGAGAGCGCGCCACTGCAGCGCCGAGCAGCGACGATTTGCCGACCCCACTCGGCCCGTAGAGGACGGTGAGCCGCGATGCGATGAGGTTCGCGACGACGATCTCGGTCTCGCGCTCGCGCCCGAAGAAGAGGAGTGCGTCGAGCTCGGAATCCTCGAAGGCGGTGAGCCCCTTGTACGGCGACTCGGGTATCGGGCTCTCGTTCACGCGGCCTCGAGCCGTCGCTCGAGCAGCTCGACGTACGACAACGGATCCACGTCGAGCGCGGCGACGTCGAACCGGCGCCAGAACGCCTGCGCGAGCGGGCTCGGCGAGCGCTGCACCGCCCACGAGCGGTACGCGACGGGTCGCTCGCCCCAGATGCGGTTGAGGATGAGTCGCAGGTTCCAGTCGGCCATCTCGTAGCCGAGGAAGAGGAAGTGGCTGCGGCGAAGCCTGGCCGCGAGCGCGACCGGCACGACGGCAGTCAGCTCGGAGCGGCCGAGGTAGTCGATGTAGTCGTCCTCGGTGATGACGAAGCTCTCCCACTCGCGCTCGGGCAGCGGATCGACGGCGCCGTGGAGCTTCAGCAGGATCGTGCGCCGGTCGAGGTCGAGCTCCGTCGCGTACGTGTTCGGAACGTCGATCGGGCGCGGCGGCTCTCCCGGCGGTCGGTGCCAGAAGCGCCCGCGGTGAGTCCCGGTTGCGACGTAGGCCACGATGTCGAGCTCCTCGCCGGCCTCTTCGAAGGCGCGCTCGAGGGCGAGGTCGTAGTTCGTGGTCACGATGAGCTGGTGGGGCGCACCGTGCTCTCGTAGGAGCGTCGGAAGCCGGGCGAGGAACCGCTGGAGCGGTCCCGGTTCCACCGCCGCCTCGAACCGGGTGTGAAGTTCGTCGTAGAGCGGGCCTGATCCCTGCATCGTCGCGACGTACTGGGAGACGCGCGCGAGGTCGACCGGGCGATCGTCCGGAACTGCAAATGCCCGGGCGAGATGCTCCGCGAGATCGCCCGCCCCGTCGAGACCGATGACGGGCACCACCCGGCCCGAGAGAAGAGCCTTGACGATCTCCCCCTCCTCGTCGGCGGGCGCCGGCCCGCCGGAGACAGTGAGCCCCGACTCGTGGCGAAGGATCTCCGCCTGGAGCCGCTTGAGCTCCGGGCCTGGCTCGATCCCGAGCTCGTCGAGGAAGCGGGCGCGAGCGTCGTGGTACACCTCGAGAGCTTCTGCTTGCCGACCCGCGCGATACAGCGCGAGCATGAGCTGCCTGCGAAACGTCTCACGAAGCGGGTGGTCGCCGGCGAGTCCCTCGAGCTCGCCGATCACGTCGCCGTGCCGCCCGAGCTCGAGCTCGGCGTCGATCCGCTCGCCGATCACGACGAGTCGCAGCTCCTCGAGCCGTCGGATCTCCGCCTGTGCGAAGTCGTCGAACGCGAACTCCACGAGCGCGGATCCACGCCACAGCGCGAGCGCGGACTGCAGCAGCGCGCTCCGCTCCTCTGCAGGAAGCCGCCGCGCGTCGGCGAGCGCCTGCTCGAACCGACGCGCATCGATCTGGTCAGCTCCGGCGTTGAGCACGTAGCCGGGTGCGCGGGTGTCGAGGATGTCGGTTCCCAGCGCCCGGCGCAGGCGTCCGACGGCGTTCTGGAGCGACGCAGTGGCCGTCTTCGGCGCCTCCTCGCCCCAGAGCGAGTCGATGAGCCGATCGGTCGGGACGACCCTGCCGGCCTCGAGAACGAGGATGGCGAGGAGCGCGCGCTGCTTGGGGCCTCCGAGCGCGACATGCCCGGTCTCGTCTGAGACCTCGAGCGGGCCGAGTATCCGGAACTCGAGCGTCACGGGCGACCTTAGAACGCCGCGCAGGCTGTGTCCAGCATCCGGGCCACAGATCACTCGAATGCGCTCAAGACCCGCTCAAAGAGTGGTTAGCGAGCTGTTGGCCACCCGTTGCCGGCCGGTTGGAGACCCCTCCGACCGTGCCGGGCATGACTACCTCATTCGCTCGTCTCGTCCGGCGGCTCGGACTCGCAGCCGCTATTGCGCTCGCCGCGGCGGGTGCCTCGACGGCCGACTCCACTCGCGGGCTGGATTCCGCCGCGGCCGCAGTCACCCCGACGACGCCTGTTCCGATCCTGATGTACCACGTGATCGCCGATCCTCCGCCGGGAGCCCCGTACCCGGAGCTCTTCGTCAGCGAGGCTGACTTCGCAGACCAGATGCGGTGGCTCGCGCGCCACGGATATCAGGCGGTTACGCAGCGCGATCTGTGGCACCACTGGCACCGCGGCGCCGCTCTCCCGCCGCGGCCGATCGTGCTCTCGTTCGACGACGGCTATCGCAGTGTTGCCGACGCGGCGTTCCCGCACATGCAACGGCGCTCCTGGCCCGGAGTCCTGAACCTGACCGTCAAGAACCTTCGCGTCTCGGGCGGACTGAGCGAGTCGAGAGTGCGGAGGCTGATCTCGGCCGGGTGGGAGCTCGCCTCCCACACGCTCACGCATCCTGACCTCACGACTCTCAGTGGGCGTGCACTCGCGCGTGAAGTGAGCCGCTCGAGGATCGAGCTCCGATCGCGCTTCGGCGTCCCCGTCGACTTCTTCTGCTACCCGGCGGGACGGTACGACTCGAGCGTCATCCGGGCGGTTCGTCGCGCTGGGTATCGCGGCGCGACGACGACGGTGGAGGGCCTCGCACGGCCCGGCAAGCCGTACGAGCTTCGGCGCGTCCGGGTGAACGGAAGCGACGGCGTGGACGAGCTCGCCGCCAAGCTGCGTACGAGTTGAGCAGGCCTTGAGCGACGTAATGAACGCTGCGGCCATGTTCGAGCAGAACACCACGCCGAAGCTCATCGAAGAGATCGATCGCTATCTCGCGGCGATCGATCTCTTTCGCGCCGAAGGCTGCGAGCCGGCGTGGCAGCCTGAGCTCGAGCACCGCACTCCCTCGGCATCGTCCACGCCGGCGCCCGATCGCTTGCCTTCGGACATCCGGCTCCACTGAAGGTGACGTTCTAGGCGATCGCGACGATCGTCGGCGCACGAGACGCGTTGCCCACGGACAACGAGGCCGTCTTCGCCCAGACCAGTCGACAGGTGGGCTCGACGTAGACCACTCCGGCGGTTAGCCAGCTGTTAGCCGCTCGTGGTCGGGCGGTTAGGGGTCGGATCGAGCGTGACCGGCGCACACACGAATCCCGAGAGGAGGGAATCATGCGCCAGGTCACTTCACTGCACCGCACGCTCGTCGTGCTCGCAGTCGGTCTGCTCGCGCTCGCGGCTCCGCTGCTCGCTTCGGCGGGCGGCCCAGGCCCCGGCACCGGGTAGTCGTGTCCGAATCGACGACACCAAGGCCCGCGTCCGAGCGGGCCTTGGTCTTTCCGTGCCCTACACCAATGCCACGTCGTCCAGAAGAGCGCGCAGTTGGCGGAGTCCAACGACGTTACCCTTGGCCTCGTACAGCTCGAGTGCGTCGACGTAGGCAGCGCGCGCGTCTTCCGTTCGCCCTGCACGTGTGAGGATCTCACCCAGATCGCGGCACGCTTTCGCATGCTGATTGAGCGCATCGGTCGTCTCCGCAAGCTCGACGGCGGCGGCCGCCAGCTCCATGGCATCCTCGAGACGGTCAAGATGCGCCAGGACCTTTGCCCGAACGGGCATCCAGAGCACACGGGCGTCAACGTCATCGGCGGCCGAGTGCCGCTCTGCGACATCGGTCCAGGCCGAAGCTTCGTCGAAGCGCGCCAGCCGGTAGAGCGCCTCGGCACGGTCGCCCGCGCGGCTTGCGAGATGGCTGAACCCCCGAGTCTGCTCTAGCTCGCCACAGAGCCAGCGGAGCGTGGCTTCCGCCGCGATGACATCGCCCGCGAGGAGCTCGACATCTCCGAGGATCGCCGCGCTGAACGTCGCCGCCGAGGCCCGCTGTCCCAGCTCATCGAACGTCGCCCTGGCCGACGAGACGAGCGAGCGAGCTCGGTCGAAATCGCCCGTCTGCGCAACGAGACCGCCCAGGTACACCTCGATATTGGCTTGTCCGTATCGGTTCAGTGCCTCCGTCTCAATCAGCGCGTCACAGCGATCGATGGCATCCGCCACGCGTGTGGACCCGTAGTACAGCGCCTTCGCGATCTCGCCGGTCGCTGTCGAAGTCGGCCAGGTCGAACGCATGTAGTGGGTGAGTGCGCGCTCCGCCGCCGTCAGTCGCACGTCGTGATGGCCGCGATGCCCTCCCTCGATCCAACCAGCCAGAAGCAGCGCTCGGCCAACTGACCTGTCGTCACCTGCAGCCTCGAACACCGGGATCGCGTCCGCCGTGATGGAGAGCAGGTCGTCGCCGGTGTCCGACCGAAGATGGATCCCCACATACGCGCCCTCCATCCGCGCATGGAGCTCGGTCGTCCTGTCGCCCACGGCGGTCGCGAGCCCGATGGCGCGCTCCACCGACGCGAGCGATGCCTCGAGATCTCCTCCTGCCCGCAGAGCGATCGCAAGCTCGGTCAGGAGCTCAGCCTCGAGCGCCGAAGGCAACGGGATCGCGGTCGCACGGCGAAGCAGGCCGATCGCCGCCGGTACGTCGCCTCGCTTCGCTGCACGGACACCGGCTTCACCCAGGCGGCGGCCCGCGTCGTCCGCGAGGCGCTCGGTCCTTCGATCCGATTCGCCAAGCTCGCTCCGCAGCCGGTACGCCCGCTCGAGGTGGTGGCCGACGAACTCGTCGAGCTCGGTGAGCTCCGCGTGGGCCTCCTCCAGCCTGTCCGCGTAGCGCTCGTGGAGGTCGGCGCGGAGCCGTTTTGGTGCCGCGCGATAGACCGCCTCTTGCACGAGGACGTGACGGAAGCTGAACGCCGTCTCGCCGCGTGGCCGTACAAACCCGCGATCGGAAAGAGTGCGCAGGTGAGAGTCGGCGGTCGGAGTCGCCTCCGGCTCGAGGAGCGATGTCAGGTCCTCGGCACTGAAGTCCTTGCCGATCACGGCGCCGCGTTCGAGCACCGCGCGCTCGCCGGGGCCGAGGCGGTCGAGACGTGCAGCGAGCAGCGCCTGGATCGTCTCCGGCAGCACACGCTCGGCGAGGCCACCTTCCAGCGCGAGGGCGAGGAGCTGTTCGAGGAAGAGGGGGTTTCCCTCCGCGGTCTCGGCGATGCGTACGCGCTGGTCCGACTCGAGCGTCGTCCCACCGAGGCCCTCGAGCAGCGCGTCCGTCTCGGCGGCGGAGAGCGTGTCGAGGAGAATCCTGTCCGCATTCGCGCGTCCCTCGAGGAACGTCGGCCGCTCCTCGAGGAGCTCCTCACGCGCGAGACACACCACTGAGATCGCACCCGTCCCCTTGTCCACGAGGTGCTCGAGGAGCTCGAGGAACGTCGGCTCAGCCCAATGGACATCGTCGAAGACGAGGACGAGCGGCCGCTCGCGCGCGCTCGCTTCGCAGAACCGGCGGAAGAGCCAGGCGAGCTCGGGCGCGGGCGGCGGCGTCTCGGCGTCGAGCGAGGCGAGAACGGCGCTGCGCTCCTCGCTCGCTCCCGCGCGGTCGAGAACTTCGCGCAGCGGCCAGTACGTGATGCCCTCGCCGTACGAGAGACATCGGCCCCAGAGGGTCGTCACGCCCTTCGCGCGCCGGGTCAGCTCGGCGGCGAGGCGCGACTTCCCGACGCCGGGCGAGCCGACGACGACCGCGACGCGCATGACTGCACCGTCTCTGGAGCGCTTGAGCGTCCGTCGAAGCGCCGCGAGCTCGCGCTTGCGGCCGACGAGGCGCGCATCCTGCCGCTGCTGGAAGGCCGGCGCGATCGGGCTCAGCTCGAGTAGCCGATACGCGAGCACCGGCTCGCGCTTGCCCTTGATCGCGACCTCGCCCAGCGGATCCAGCACGGCGACGTGGTCGATCAGCCGCGCGGCGAGCGCGCCCACGACGATCTCGTTCGCGGCGGCGGCGGCTTCGAGCTTCGCGGCGATCCCGACCGCCTCGCCCGTGACGAGGCGCTGCCGAGCCTCGGTGGGGGTCGCGACGACCTCGCCCGCCTCGATCCCGATGCGGATCTCGAGCCCTACCGCGTGCTGTCGCGCGAGCTGCTCGTTGAGCGCCGCGATGCCGACGCGAATGTCGAGCGCCGCGCGGGCCGCGCGCAGCGCGTCGTCCTCGTGCGAGACGGGGATTCCGAACGCAGCCATGACCGCGTCGCCCGCGTACTTCTCCACCGAGCCGTCATGGCGCGCGATCGCCGCCGAAACCGTCTCGAAGTAGCTCCGCAGTACGGTGCCGAGCGCCTCCGGATCGAGCGCCTCCGCCAGAGCCATCGACTCGACCACGTCGACGAAGAGGATCGTGACGAGCCGGCGGAACTGCATCGCCGGCCGCGCGAGCGGAGCCTCCTCTAGGAGCAGCGACTCGTCCTGGCGCAGGATCGCGGCCTCGAGCTCGCGCAGCTCGGGCCCGGGGTCGATCCCGAGCTCCTCGACGAGTGTCTCGCGTGCGGTGCGGTAGGCGGCGAGCGCGTCCGCCTGGCGACCCGAGCGGTAGAGCGCGAGCATGAGCTGCGCGCGAGGCCGCTCGCGAAGAGGCTGAGCGGCGACAAGCGCCTCGAGCTCGGAGACGAGCTCGGCGTGGCGGCCGAGCGCGAGGTCGGCTTCGATCCGCTCCTCGACGGCGACCGTGCGAAGCTCCTCGAGCCGGGCGATCTCGGTCTGCGCGAACGGCTCGTACAGGAAATCGGCGAGCGCGGGACCGCGCCAGAGCGCGAGCGCCTCACGGAGCGCACCTTCGGCCGCAGCAGGGTCCCCGCCCTCGAGAGCCGCCCGTCCGTCCTGCGCGAGACCGGCGAAACGGTGGACGTCGACGCGCTCAGGGGCGAGCTCGAGCTCATAGCCGGGCGCGCGTGCGGCGATCACGGGGCCGAGCGCCTTGCGGAGCTGCGAGACGTAGACCTGGACGGCGTGCGCGGCGGTCTCGGGTGGGTCGCCGGGCCATAGCGCCTCCACGAGCTTGTCGACGGAGACGACACGGCCCGGCTCGATTGCGAGCACGGCGAGGAGCGCGCGCGGCTTCGGCCCTCCGAGTGTGGCGGGGACGCCGTCCCGCTCGGCCTCGATAGGGCCGAGGAGCCGTACGTCGAGCTCTGGGGTGCCTGCCCCGCTCGCTCCGTCCATTCGTCGTCCCTCGATCTTGTGTGCCGTCGCACCTTCTCACGGTTGTCTGCGAATTTCCATCCCCGTCTTGAGCCGTTCTTGAGAGGGCGCGCGCACGCTGTGGCCATGCGAAACCCCAACCACGGAGGTCCTCATGACTGCCCTCGTCGTCACCGTCTCGCCCGCGAACGGAATGTCCGACAAGGAGGGACGCATCGGGATCTTCCCAGGAGGGGCGACGACGACGATGTACCCGGCGAGCACGCCGTTCTGGGTGGGCTACGGCTTTGCAGCCGACTCGGTCGGAGGCGTCGATCTCGAGGTCGACACGACGCGGTTCGAGCTCGACGTCGACGGGGAGCCCGTCTCGATGCTCACCGACGTGCACACGGAGTCCGGGCTTCCCGTGCGCAAGACGAACATCGCCGAGTTTCCCGACGGCCTTCCCGCCGGCTGGCACGACTTCACCGGGCGCTGGTACGACGGCGGGCGCCTGATCCTCTCGAGCCGCGCGGCGATCCAGTTCGTCGAGCCTTGAGCGTTTCTTGAGCGTCGTCTCGCACGGTTCTCAACACCACAACGCGTCGATCCGGATGGTCGGCGCACGAAAGCGAGGTTCGGAATGAACGGACTGAAGATGCGGCGCCCGAGCCCGGCACTCGTCGTTGCGACCGTCGCGCTCTTCGTCGCACTCGGTGGAACCGCAGGTGCCGTCGTGACGCAGGCGGTGCCGCTCGCGAAGCGGGCGCTCGTTGCCGAAAACGCGAAGAAGCTCGGCGGCCAGACCGCTGCACAGGTCTCGGCGCAGGCGGTCAAGGCTGCGCAGGCCGCGGCGGCGGCTCCGGGGCCTGCCAGCACGGCGGCCGGCCTCGTGAGCACGAAGACGCAGTCGGCGTCCATCGCCGCCGACGACGCGCAGCTGTACAAGGTCAGTTGCGACGCGGGTCAGAAGGTGATCGGCGGAGGATTCTCGTCCGACGGGCCGGTTCAGGAGTTCGTCGAGTCCCGTCCCGAGAACGACACGACGTGGTCGATCGGGCTCATCAACTTCGACTCGGGCGCAGGGCACAGCGTCACGCTGTACGCCGTCTGCCTCAAGTAGGGGAGGGAAGAACGACCGCCGGCGCGCACTCCGTCCCGCGCCGGCGGTCGCTCTACGTCACGGCGAGCTCGGTCACGGGCTCGCCGTCACTATGCCGCCACGTGATCGCCGCGAAGACGATCGCCATCCACGTGATCCCGAGGACGACGGCAGTGAAGAGCGGCACGACGCCCCAGTTCTCGAGGACCTGACCGGCGACGAGGAAGCCGAGCGGCGCGGCGAGCGTGTTGACCGAGATGACGGCGGTCATCACCTTCGCCCGGAGGTTCGCCGGCGTGCGAGCGGTGAGGACGGCGAGCGTCGGCCCGTTCACGAGCGGCGTGAAGAACGTCGCTGCGAAGAGGGCGACGAAGACGACCGGCCACGGAGGGAGGAACGGCAGTACCCACAGCGGGACCGCGAACGCCAGGATGCCGAGCGCCGCCAGCCGCAGAGGTGGGATCCTTCGCACCGCAAACACGGCGACGAGGCTTCCCACGAGCGCACCGGCTCCGAGCGCGCCGTAGAAGAGGCCGGCGATCCACGCGCTTCCGTCGAACTCGTCGAAGGCGTACACGGGAAGTCCGGCCGACATACCGGCGCTGAGGAATCCGAACGCCACAACCGTCGCGGCCATCGGCGCGAGCAGCCTGTCCTGGAGGACGAAGCGAATACCCGCGAGCACGCCGTGCTGGACGGCCTCGGCCACGGGCTTTCTCCGCGGCACGAACGCGAAAACGAGGACGAACGCGACGAGATACGTGGCCGCATCGACGTACAGGACGTTCGGCGCGCCGATGAACGGGATGAGCACGCCCGCAAGCACCGGCCCGATCAACGCGGCGAAGGCCGTCCCACCCTCGATCGAGCTGTTCGCCTGCGACATGCGCGTCTCGTCCTCGCCGACGAGCTCCGGCAGGATCGTCCGCTGTGACGCGAAGTACGGCGGCATGAAGCAGCCGAGCAGGGCGACGATCGCGAGCAGCAACCCGAAGCTGAGGATGCCCGCCGAGTACAGGAGCGGGATCGAGGCGAGTATCGGAGCGCGCGCGAAGTCCGCGACCAGCATCGTCGTCCGCGACCCGAGCCGCTGAACGACCGCCCCGCTGGGAATGCCGAGGATCGCCATGGGCAGGATCTCTGCCGCGAGAACGAGGCTCATCTTCCCGGGCGAGCCCGTCGTGACGAGCACGAACCACGGCAGCGCGAGGTACGTCATCCGCGTGCCGAGCACCGAGATCGTCTCGGCGAGGACGAGCGCGCTCACCGCACTGCGCTTGACCGGCATGAGCTCGAGCAGTCTCCATCGCCGAGTAATATAAAACGTCTGTACGGTTTTGTAAAGTAGAATCTCCTGCGATGCCGAAGATCACGACCGAGCGCCGAACCGAGCGACGCGAAGAGATCCTCCACGGCGCGCGCCGCTGTTTCGCCGAGCACGGCTACGAGGGCGCGACGGTGGTGAAGCTGGAGCGTGAGATCGGCCTGTCGCGCGGCGCGATCTTCAACTACTTCTCCTCCAAGGACGACCTCTTTCTCGAGCTCGCGCGACGCGACAACGAGCGGTTGATCCAGCTGTGGATGCAGAAGGGCTGGGAGGCGACGCTGCGCGAGGTCGTCGAGGAGGATCCCGACTGGATCGGCGTCTACCTCGAGCTGAGCCGCAAGGAGCGGACGAATCCCGAGCTCAGCCGGCTGCACCGCGCGCAGGCCGAGGAGCTCGCGCCCGCGCTCATCGAGCACGTCCGAGACGAGCAGGCACGCGGCGACCTCCGCGACGACGTACCGGCCGAGAAGATCGCCGGCTTCGTCAGCATCGTCGCAAACGGAATCGCGGTGCAGCTGGGAAGCGGCGAACGGATCCGCGACGTCGACACGCTCGTCGCGTTCGTCCGAAGCGCGGTCGGACCGCCTGCTACCTGAGCTCGTCCGGGTACGCCTTCGCGTACACGCGCCGGACGCGCTCGACCTCGTCGACGTACGCCCTGGTCTCCGGAAACGCGATCCCACTGCCGTCCGCGAGCCACCGATCGACGTTCCCCTGCCCGGCGTGGTACGCGGCGAGCGCGAGCCGCGTGTCGCGGTCGTAGCGATCACGAAGGTGGTCGAGGTACCACGAGCCGTAGCGCACGTTGATCTCCGGATCGCGGAGATCCGACAGGACGAACTCGTCTCCGCCGGTGCGCAGCGCAATGCCTTTCGCGGTGTCCGGCAGGAGCTGCATCAGACCGACTGCGCCCGCCTCGGACTCCACATCCGGATCGAATCGGCTCTCCGCGTAGATCACGGCCGCGAGGAGCGCCGGGTCGAGATCGTAGTTCCGTGCATGAGCGCTGACGATGTGCTCGTACTCGAGCGGATAGCGCGCACGCAGGAACCAGTCCGGCTCGGCCTCGACGACCCAGGCCGCGACGCCCGCGAACGCGAGCAACGCAACGGAGACTCCAACGAGGAACCGCATGGGGAGTGGCTCAAGAAGCCTGAGTCAGCGTAGCCATCACCTCTGCCACCCACGCGTCGAGCTGCTCGGGGGTGCCGGTGTTGACGTACGTGAAGTCGGCACGCTTCGCCTTCTCGCGGTCCGGCAGCAGCCGTGCCTCGCGGTCGTCCGCGCGTCCCCGGCGAGCCTCGCGGAGCTTGGACGGGCGCCGTGACCACGACCACCTTGTCGAAGCGCGTCTCCGCTCCGACCTCGTAGAGAAGCGGCACCTCGGTGACGCAGACCTGCGGCGGGCTCGGAAGGTCCGCGAGCTGCTCGCGCCAGGTCATGTACTCGCGCGAGACGAGCGGGTGGAGGAGCTTCTCGAGGAAGTCGAGCGCTTCGCGGTCCCGGAACACACGGAACGCGATGCGCTCGCGGTCGGGTGCGCCGTCCTCGCCGAGGATCTCCTCGCCGAGGCGCTCGACGAGCGCGCGCTTGACCTCCGGGTCGGTCGCGAGGAGGTGGTGGACGATCTCGTCGCTCGACACGGTCGCCGCGCCGTGCCTGCGGAACGACTCGAGCGCCGTCGACTTGCCGGCTCCGATCCCGCCGGTGATCGCGACCGCGAGCGGGCGGGTCACGAGACGATTGTTAGCGGGAGTCGGTGTGCTGCTCGGCAGCGACTTCGACTGCGGGCTCGCCGTCGGTGTCGGGCTCGGGCTCGGTCGCTTCCTCGGCCGAAGCGTCCTCGAGCTCGGCTTCGGCGATCTCGACCGTGGCGACGATCTCCTCGGCAACCTCCTCCGCCTCGGTCTCCTCGACCGCGACCTCGGCGACGATCTCCTCGGCTGCATCCTCCGTCTCGGCTTCCTCGACCTCGGCGACGATCTCGTCCGCCTCAGCGACCTCGACCTCAGACTCGGCTTCGGCCTCCTCGGCTTCCTCCAGCTCGACAGGGGGTGCCGACGTCGTCGGGAACGCCTCCTCGGAGAGCCTCAGGTCGGGCATCGTGTGCACCGACTCGGCGCCGTCCGCACGCGGGACGGGCTGGTCGCCCTCCTCGACGCGCTTGAGCGAGAGCGAGAGGCGCCGGCGATCGCCGTCGATCTCGAGGATGCGCACGTTCACCGCGTCGCCCTGCGAGACGACCTCGCGCGGGTTCTCGACGTGATGCGGCGCAAGCTCGGAGATGTGTACGAGGCCCTCGACACCCGGAAGGATCTCGACGAAGGCGCCGAACGTGACGACCTTCGCCACGCGTCCCTCGACGACGTCCTCCTCGCGGTAGCTCTCGACGACCTGCTGCCACGGATCCGTCTGGGTCTGCTTCAGGCCGAGCGAGATCCGCTGGCGGTCGCGGTCGATGTCGAGCACCTTCACGCTGACCGTCTGGCCGATGTCGAGCACCTCGGACGGGTGGTTGACGTGGCTCCAGCTGAGCTCGGAGATGTGGATGAGGCCGTCCATTCCGTCGAGGTCGACGAACGCGCCGAAGTCGACGATGTTCGAGATCTGGCCCTCGATGACGTCGCCCGGGCTCAGGCGGTCGAGGATCGCCTGGCGCATCTCCTTGCGCTCGTCCTCGAGGACGGCGCGACGGGAGAGGACGACGTTGTTGCGCGAGCGGTTGAGCTCGATGACCTTGCAGCGAAGCTCCTTGCCGAGGAACTCGTCGAGGTCCTGCACGCGCCGGATGTCGACGAGCGACGCCGGCAGGAACCCGCGTACCCCGAGGTCGAGGATGAGCCCGCCCTTGACGACCTCGATCACCTTGCCGTTGACCGGCTCGCCGGACTCTGCTGCGGCCTCGATGCGCTTCCACGCAAGCTCGAAGCGGGCGCGCTTCTTCGAGAGGATGAGGCGCCCCTCGGCGTCCTCCTTCGTGAGGACGAGCGCGTCGATCTCCTCGCCCACAGCTACCTCGTCGGCCGGATTCACCGACCGGCGAATCGTCAGCTCGGCAACGGGGATGACGCCTTCCGACTTGTAACCGATGTCGACGAGCACCTCGTCCTTGTCCACGCGCACGACCGTGCCGTGCACGACCTCGCCCTCGTTGATCTCCGGGAAGGCAGCGTCGTAGTCAGGGATGAGATCCCCGTCGGGGCCCGTTATCCAGACGCCCTCTTCGGCGGCAGCAGGCTTTTCGGCGATGTCGTTCGCCATCGGATCGCGGAGTATAGCCGGATGCAGCGCAAATTCCGGCCAACACTGGTACCCGTCGGAGCACCCCTTCCGATGCGCTAGAAACACCGGGTGCGCCTCACTCTCGTCCGCAGCGCGACCGTCATCGTCGAGATCGCGGGAAAGCGGATCCTGGTGGATCCGATGCTCGACGACGTCGGCGCGCGGCCGCCGATCGAGCAAACTCGCAACCAGGTTGCCAACCCCACGGTGCCGCTCCCGTTCCCCGCGGAGGACGTCGTCCGGGGAATCGATGCGGTGATCGTCACACACCGACATCGCGACCATCTCGATACGCGCGGCGAGGAACTGCTCCCGCGCGACATTCCGGTGTTCTGTCAGCCCGAGGACGAGGAGGCGCTCCGCGGACTCGGGCTCGACGCTCGCGCGATCGCGGACGAGCTCGACTGGGACGGTCTGACGATCACGCGGACGCCCGCGCGACACGGGAGCGGACGCGTTGCCGAGCTGCTCGCCCCCGTCAGTGGATTCGTCCTCGACGACCTCTACCTCGCCGGCGACACCGTCTGGTACGACGAGGTCGAGTCGACGATCGAGCGGCACCGTCCACGCGTCGCCGTCGTGAACGCCGGCGGAGCCGAGTTCGTCGAAGGCGGGCTCATCGTCATGGGAGCCGACGACGTTCGGGAGGTCGTGGCGCGCGTGCCGACGGTGATCGCGGTGCACATGGAGGCCCTGAACCACTGCTTTCTGGAGCGCGAGTCACTGCGCCGGGCGGTTCCGGGCGTCCTCGTGCCGGAGGACGGCGAGACGCTCGAGGTGTAGGGACGCGGACGAGGCAAGTCTCGCCCCTACGACTTCGCCTCCGCCCAGTCGTCGCCGACGCCGATGTCGACGGCGAGCGCCGGATCGAGCGGATACGCCCCCACCATCTCCTCGCGGACGAGCTCGCGCACCTTCGACACCTCGGTCTCCGGAACCTCGAGCAGGAGCTCGTCGTGCACCTGCAGGACGAGGCGCGCGTTTCGCCCTTCCGCCCGCAAGCGATCGTGGATCGCGACCATCGCGACCTTGATGATGTCGGCGTTCGAGCCCTGCATCACGAAGTTGACCGCGACGCGCTCGCCGAAGCCCCGCGTCTGGCGATTCATCGCGCGAAGCTCCGGGACCGGACGGCGCCGGCCGAGCAGGCTCGTCGCGTAGCCGTCCTCGGACGCCTGCACGATCGTCCGCGCGATGAACGCCTGGACGTGCGGGAAGCGCGCGAGGTAGGCGTCGATGTACGCCTGTGCCTGCTCCTTCGGGATGTCGAGGTTCTCCGAGAGCCCGAAGGCCGAGATCCCGTAGACGATCCCGAAGTTGATCATCTTCGCGACGTTTCGCTCGTCCTTCGTGAGCGTCGCAGGATCCTTCCCGAGCACCTCGGCGGCAGTCGCCGTGTGGATGTCCTCGCCGCGCGCGAACGCCTCGCGCAGCTTCGGCTCGCCGGAGACGTGCGCGAGGATGCGCAGCTCGATCTGCGAGTAGTCGGCGGAGAGCAGACGGTGTCCGGGCTCCGCGACGAACGCCGAGCGGATCTCGCGCCCGAGCTCGGTGCGAATCGGGATCGCCTGCAGGTTCGGATTCGTCGTCGAGAGACGTCCGGTTGCGGCGACGGTCTGGTTGATCGTCGTGTGCAGGCGGCCGTCCTCGCCGATGAGCGTCGGCAGCGGCCCGAGGTACGTGTTCACGAGCTTCGTCAGCTCGCGCCACTCCTCGATCACCGGGACGATCTCGTGGTCGTCGCGGATCCGCTGCAGCACCTTCGAGTCCGTCGAGTAGCCCGTCTTTCCCTTGCGCCCTGGCGTGAGCTCGAGCTTCTCGAAGAGAACCCGGCCGAGCTGCTGCGGCGAGCCGATGACGAACTCCTCGCCCGCGAGGCCGTACGCGCGAGCCTCGAGCTCTTCGATGCGATCGCTGAGACGCGCGGTGATCTCTCCCATGCGGTACGTGTCGATGCGAACGCCCGCGTCCTCCATCGCGGCGAGGACGACGCTCAGCGGAAGCTCGACGTCGCGGTACAGGCTTTCGGAGCCGCGCTCGGTCACCTTCGCGAGGAGCGGCTCCGCCAACCGGCGCGCGGCCTCGGCGTGTCGCACGAGTGCAGCCGTCTCCTCCTCGGCGGGCGGGTCGGGCTCGAGCTCGACGCCGTACTCGGCCATGAGATCGTCGAGCTCGTACTCGGCGCGGCCGGGATCGATGAGGTACGCGAGGATCATCGTGTCGTCCGCGGCAGGCTCTCCCAGCCGCAGCCTCTTGGCATCGTGTGCGATCACGTCGAGGCCCGACGCTCGTGGCAGAGGCGCTGGCGCGAGGATCACCTCTCCCGTCCCGGCCGCGAGCGCGACTCGCTCCGCGTCGGCGGCGACACCGACGCGCCCGCGAAGTCCCTGCAGGTCGCCTTCGCGCCAGGACACGTTCTCCGACTCGGTCTCGGGACGCTCCGCTGCAGGCAACGCCTCGTCGAGCGTGTCGACGCGCCCGAGCAGCCCGCGGAACTCGAACCGCCGGAAGATCTCCTTGAGCTCGGAGCGGTCGGGAGGCTGAAGCACGAGCCCGGCGGGATCGACGCCGAGGTCGAGATCGCGCCGCATCGTCGCCAGGAGCTTCGAGGCCCGCGCCTGCTCGGCGTTCTCGGCGACCGCCTTCGATCGTGCGGGCGAGAGCTCCGCAGCGTGCTCGACGACGTCCTCGAGCGAGCCGTACTGCGCGATCAGCTGCCCTGCCGTCTTGTCCCCGATGCCAGGGATGCCGGGGATGTTGTCGCTCGTGTCGCCCTTCAGGCCGATGAAGTCCGGGATCTGTAGCGGGCGGATGCCGTACCGCGCCTCCACGCGCTCGGGTGTGTAGACCTGCACGTCCGCGACGCCGCGCGGCGTCATCATCAGGCAGACGTTCTCGGAGACGAGCTGGAACGCGTCGCGATCGGTCGAGACGACGCACGTCTTGATGCCCGCCTCGTCGGCGAGCGTCGCGAGCGTCGCGATCACGTCGTCGGCCTCCCACCCCTCGAACTCGAGGTTCTGGTAGCCGAACGCCTCGACGATCGGCCGGAAGTGCGGGAACTGCTCGCGCAGGAGATCCGGCATCGGCCGGCGCTCGGCCTTGTACTCGGCGTCGATCTCCTTGCGGTGCACCGGCCGCGTGTCCCAGGCCACGGCGACGCCACGCGGCCGGTAGTCCGAGAGCAGCTTGAAGAGCATGTTGGTGAACCCGAGGAGCGCGTTCGTCGGCTGCCCGTCGGTCGTCTGGAGCTCCTCCGGGAGTGCGAAGAAACCGCGATAGGCGAGGTTGTTGCCGTCGACGAGGAAGAGCTCCGAGTCGCGCACGGGGCCGTCGTCGAGGACGAGCTCCTCCCCGGTCAGCGTCTTCGGACTCACCGAAGCAACTTTACGGGCGCTGGCCCAGCCGAGGAGAAGTGCGATGCGACCGCGAAGCGGGCGCCTTCAGGGATCTTCGCGCGATCGTGATCCACACTCGTGGATCGGGATCTTGCGCCTGGAAACCGTGCGATGCGACCGCGAAGCGGGCGCCTTCAGGGATCTTCGCGCGATCGTGATCCACACTCGTGGATCGGGATCTTGCGCCTGGAAACCGTGCGATGCGACCGCGAAGCGGGCGCCTTCAGGGATTTTGCGCGATCCCGATCCACACTCGTGGATCGGGATCTTGCGCTTAGATAGAGCGCCGTGGCCGGCGTCCCGCTCCTCTCGGGCTCGCGGATCGTCACCGTCCCGGTCGGCGCCGACGACGTGATCCTGCGCCCACCTCCGCCGCCCACGCGCGTGGTCGACGTGGCCGCAGCGGTGCGAGACGCACTCGCCTTCCCGCTCTCCGGTCCTCCGCTCGCCGCGCTCGCGCGCCGAGGCAGGCGCATCACGATCGTCGTCGAGCCTCCGGCACTCCCGCTCCCGGGAGCGCAGGTCGATCCGCGACCGCTTGCGCTCGCGACGGTTCTCGACCAGCTCGAGAGCCATGGCGTCGCCGACGAGGACGTCACGCTTCTCGTGGCAGGAGGGCTCGCTCGACGGGTCGGGAGAAGGGAGCTCGAGCGGCTCCTTCCTCCTCCGCAGGCGCGCGCATTCCGCGGCAGCGTCGTCGTCCACGACGCCGCCGCTGCCGACCTCGTCGCCATCTCGGCCGACACCCGGATCAATCCGGCCGTCGTCGAGGCTGACCTCGTCATCGTCGTCTCGTCAGCCGAGACCGTCGTTCACGGTGGCCCGGGCGCCCTGCTCGCGGCGTGCGATGCGGCGACGATTCGACGCGCCGCCGCCGCGCGGTCGCTCGTGCAGGCGTCGCGCGAACCGGTCTGGGAGCTGGCACTGGCGATCGAGGCGGCGGTCGCCTCGCGGGTCGGGCTCCTCGCCGTCTCGCTCGTGCTCGACCACCCGCGACTCGCGGGACGGTTCCGCGGCTACCCCCACGAGGAGGCGGCTCTCGAGCACGTCGCGCGCTCGCCGTTCCGGCGTCTTTACTCCCTGCTCCCTGCGGCCGTGCGGCGCGGCGTCCTCAGCGACCAGAGTCGCCTCCTCGCAACGACCGCCGTCTTCGCCGGCACTCCGTCGGTCGCACACGCCGAGGCACTCGTTCGGGCGGTCGAGCTCCGCGGGACGCATCTCGACGAACCGCTCGACGCGATCGTCGTCGGCGTCCCGTGGGTCGGTGCACACGTGCCACGCGAGTCGCTCAACCCGATCACGTCGGCCGGCGTCGTGCTGGGACTCGCGCTCCGGCAGTGGCGCGACGCATTTCCGGTCCGAGACGGCGGAACCCTCGTCCTCGTCCATTCGCTGACGCGCTCGTTCGCGCACGGGACGCAGAATCCGTACCGCTCGCTCTTCGACACGCTGCGCGTCGGCGACGCGAGCCTGCTGGCCGACGCCGAGACGGCGGCGGCAACCGACCAGCGGGCGCTCCGCGCGTACCGCGCAGGGCGTGCGTGCCATCCGCTGCTCCCGTACGCCGACTGGGCGGGCTGCCAGCCGGCGCTCTCGCGGCTCGGTCGGGTGATCGTCGCCGGCAGCCGCGACGCGAACGCCGCGCGGGCGCTCGGGTTCGTACCCGGTCACTCCGTGTCGAGCGCGCTCGAGATGGCGCACGGCGTCGCGGGTGGGCGCGCGCGCGTCGGCGTCCTGCTCGCCCCTCCGTACGCGCCGCTTCTGGTCGGTTGACGGAGAAGCAAGCACGCGGCCGCGAAGCGGACGCCTTCAGGGATCTTCGCGCGAGCGGAAACTCCGCGCTAGCGGATTTCCGCTCTTGCGCAAGATCAGCGTCGCCCTACCCCTCGCCAAGGTAGGTCTTGCGGACCTGCTCGTTCGTCTTGAGCTCGGCGGCGGGGCCCTCGAGGGCGATGCGTCCGGTCTCCATGACGTAACCGCGCTGCGCGACGTCGAGCGCCATCAGCGCGTTCTGCTCGACGAGGAGCACCGGCGTGCCCTGCTTGTTGACCTCGATGACCGTCTCGAAGATCCGCTCGACGAAGATCGGCGCGAGGCCCATCGACGGCTCGTCGAGGAGCAGGAGCTTCGGCCGCGCCATGAGCGCGCGGCCGATCGCGCACATCTGCTGCTCGCCGCCGGACATCGTCCCGGCCTTCTGCGTCCGCCGCTCCTTCAGGCGCGGGAACAGCTCGAAGACGCGCTCCATGTCGTCCGCGAAGTTCTCCTTGTCGTCGCGCTGGAAGGCACCCATCTCGAGGTTCTCGGTCACGCTCATGCGCGGAAACAGCCGGCGCCCCTCCGGGCTCTGCGCGATCCCGCTCTTCACGATCGTGTGAGGCGCACCGCCCGTGATGTCGTCTCCCTGGAAGCGGATCCGCCCCTGCCGTGGCTTGTTGATGCCGTTGATGGCTCGGAGAGTCGACGACTTCCCGGCACCGTTCGCGCCGATGAGCGTGACGATCTCTCCCGCGCCGACGGTCAGCGAGACCCCTTTCAGCGCGTGGATCGCACCGTAATAGAGGTGGACGTCCTCGATCTCGAGAATGTTCCCGGCGGTCCCGCCTGTAGTGGTCACGCAGCCGCTCCCCGCCCCAGGTACGCCTCGATGACCCGCTCGTTCGCCTGGATCTCCGCCGGTGTCCCCTCGGCGATCTTCTCGCCGTACTCGAGCACCGTGATGCGCTCCGACACGCCCATGACGACCTTCATGTCGTGCTCGATCAGGAGCACGGTCAGCCCCTTCTCGTCGCGCAACCGGTGAGTGAACGCGGTGAAGTCCGCCGTCTCCTGCGGGTTCATGCCGGCGGTCGGCTCGTCGAGGAGGATCAGCTTCGGATCGGTCGCGAGCGCACGGGCGACCTCGAGCCGTCGCTGATCGCCGTACGGGAGTGTTCCCGCGTACTCCTCGTGCCTGCGTGGAAGCCCGCAGTAGCTGAGTAGCTCGCGCGCACGCTCGCGTCCCTCCGTCTCCTCGCGCCTCACGCGCGGCGTGCGCAGGATCGATCCGAAGATTCCACCCTTCATGCGACAGTGCATTCCGACGAGGACGTTCTCGATCGCGGTCATCTGCGCGAAGAGGCGAATGTTCTGGAACGTCCGCCCGATACCGAGCTCGACGATCGCGTGCGGGGGCTTGCCGACGACCTCGGTCCCGTCGAAGACGATCGACCCGGAGGTCGGAACGTAGACACCCGTGATCTGGTTGAAGAACGTCGTCTTGCCTGCGCCGTTCGGTCCGATGAGCGCGACGATCGAGCCGCGCGGAATGGTGAAGTCGACGTCGTTCGTCGCGACGAGCCCGCCGAACTCCTTCCGCACCGTGTCGGCGACGAGCAGATTGTCGACGGCGGCCGCCATCAGTCGTCGCTCCTGTCGCGATCGGTGAGCGTGCCCTCGGTCTGCACGTCGTAGAACGGCGTGTCGTGCACACCCTCCTCGAGCTCGATCTTGTGTCGACGCTCGGGTATCAGGCCGACGGGACGGAAGAGCATCATCACGACGATGATGAAGCCGTAGATGCCGAACTGGTACTTCGTGGGATCGAAGTTCAGCCCGGCCTCCTGGATCTTGGATCCGGTCGCGGCGAGACCGTGGATGTTCAGGTAGCCGAGGATCATGCCGCCGGCGAACACGCCCCAGATCGAGCCCATCCCGCCGAGGATGACCATGCAGAGCAGGAAGATGGAGATGTTGAAGTAGAAGTCGGCCGGGAACGCGCCCGCCCGGTAGCTCGCGAAGAAGGCACCCGCGATCCCGCCGAAGAATGCGCCGATCGCGTACGACCAGGTCTTCGTCCTCATGAGCGGCACGCCCATCGCGGCAGCAGCGGTCTCGTCCTCGCGGATCGCGATCCACGCGCGGCCGAGCCGCGAGTCGCGGAGCCTGACGCAGCAGAAGACGGTGAACAGGATGAGCCCGATCACCGCCCAGTAGTGGAGGTCGTCCTTGTTCGACTGCTCGCGGAACACGAAGCCGCCGATCGCGAACGAGTCGATCGGGGCGATCCCGAACGTCCCGCCCGTCAGGTTGAAGCCGCCGAGCGAGTCGGCGTTCCGTACGAACTGCGGAACGATCTCGCCGAATCCGAGCGTGACGATCGCGAGGTAGTCGCCGCGCAGTCGCAGCGTGGGCAGGCCGATGGCGATACCGACAGCCGCCGTGAAGGCACCCGCGATGACGAGGACGAGCCACATCGAGATGTGGATTCCCGGGCAGGTCACCCGACACCGCGGAGCCGAGGTGGAACTTGATGTCCTCGAAGTGCAGCGACGCGAGCCAGCCGGCGACGTACGCCCCGGCGGCATAGAACGCGACGTAGCCGAGGTCGAGGAGACCGGCGTAGCCGACGACGACGTTGAGGCCGAGCGCCATCATCGTGAAGACGAGCATCACGACCATCGATCCGGTCGTCGGGACGAAGTCGCCGATGAGCGGCAGCTCCTGGAGCGTGTCGACGATGAACGGATAGATCAGGCCAACCACCAGCACGGCCCCGAGCGCCCACCATCCGCGGTCGGTGCGTGCTCGTCGCGCGAACCCGGAGAGCGCCTCGCTCATGGGCGGCTCAAGCCCCCTCTGGCGTCTGCTCGCCGAGAATGCCCTGGGGCCGGAAGACGAGGACCGCGATGAGGATTCCGAACACGATCGAGCGCGTCCAGTCGCCGCCGGGGGTTCCGTCCAGGCCCTCGTTGAAGGCCTGGACCATCCCGATCATCAGCGCTCCGAGGACGGCACCGGAGAGGTTGCCGATGCCGCCGAGCACCGCAGCGGTGAACGCGACCAGGCCGAGCTCGAGCCCCGTGTCGTAGCGAATGTTGAACTGCAGGAGGTAGACGAGCCCGGCGACCGCGGCGAGACCGCCCGCGAGGAAGAAGGTCACGGAGATCGTGCGGTTGACGTTGATGCCCATCATGGCCGCCGCTTCGGTGTCCTGCGCGACGGCGCGCATCGCCTTCCCCTGGCGCGTCGAGCGCACGAACCACGTGAGCACGACGAGGACCGGGATCACGATCAGGAACACCCCGATCTTGTTCCACTGGATCGCGATCCCCCCGATCGTGATCGCGTCCGTCCGCGGGATGAAGTTCGGCACGGACTCGAAGTCGACGCCGTAGAGCGCGAGCGAGATGTTCGAGACGATGAACGACATCCCGACCGCCGTGATCAACGGAGCCAGCCGCGGCGCATTTCGAAGCGGCTTGTACGCGATGCGCTCGATCGTCGCGTTGACGATTGCGAAGAGCGGAATCGTGACCGCGAGCGTCCCGAGCAGGCCCAGGATGATCATGAGCACGGCCGTGTTCTCGTCGAGGCCGAAGACCGAGATGATCATCGTGCTCGCAACGAGGCCGGACAGGGCGAAGACGTCGCCGTGCGCGAAGTTGATGAGCTGGAGGATCCCGTAGACGAGCGTGTAGCCGAGGGCGATGAGTCCGTAGATCGCGCCGTTCGTGGCGCCGATGATGCCGACGTTGACGAACCTCGTCGGGTCCTCGAAGAACTTGACGACGAGCCAGATGACGACCAGAGCGAGCAGGAGCAGCCCGATCGCGTCGATGAGGCTCGAGCCTCGTATGCGATGCAGTGCGGCGGTCGCCGTCGCCATCGAGAGGCGACTCTAAACCGAAAAGGGGCGGAAGGGCAATGCCCTCCCGCCCCTTTTCCAGCGGTTACTCCTTGCTAGGCGCCTGCAGCCGTGACGGTCGCAGGATCCGGCGAGAAGTTGTCCGACGTCTCCAGCTTGTCGGTCGCCACGTACATCGTGAAGCCGACGACCGCACCCGACGCGTTCGTCGGGTCGCCGTTCTCGTTGAACCCGAAGTCGCCGAGCAGGCCGTTCTCGACCTCGGTCGCGAAGATCTTCGCGATGATGTCCGAACGCGAGCCGTCGGACTCGCCGATCGCGTCGAGCACGATCTGCGCCGACTGCGCGCCGTAGATCGCGTACGGGTCGATCGCCTTGCCGGCGAGCGGGCCTTCCTGCAGCTGCTGGATGTACTCCGCTGCAGCTCCGGTGAACGCGTCGATCGGCACACCGGCGACCGACAGGAACATGCCGGCGGCAGCCGCACCGGCCTCGTCGATCGTGGCCTGCGTCGCGAAGCCGTCCGGTGCGAACAGCTTGACGGCGCCGTCGTTCGGCCCGAGCACGGCCACCTTGTCCTTGATCACCTGGGCGCCGTTCTCGTCGATGAGTCCTCCGAGGAAGACCGCGTCGGCGTCGGTGCCCTGGATCTTCTTCATGGTCGCCTCGTAGCTCGAGGCCTTCGGATCCCATGCCTCGAAGCCGGCGATCTTGATCCCGAGGTGCTCCGCGGCCTTGCGCGTCGTCGTCGCGACGCCGAGGCCGTAGGCCTCCTTGTCGTTGAGGATGTAGACGCTCTTGACGCCCTGCTTCTGCATGAACTCTGCCATGGAACGCGCCCTGGTAGTCGTCCGCCGGGGCGACGCGTGCGTAGTTGCGCGAACCGCTCGGGTAGTACTTCGCGGGCTCGCTGGCAGCGCATCCGCCCGGCAGGTTCACCGTGAGGCACGGATACGTGTTCGCCGGCGACATCATCGCGATGCCGCCGTCCGGCGCCTCGTTCAGGAGCGGGATGATGATCGCCGCACAGCCCGAGTTGAACGTGCCGATGACACCGACGACCGCGTCGTTCGCCGCGTAGGCGTTGCCGTTCTGCGAGCACTTGGCCGAGTCCCACTTGGCGGCCTGAGCGGTCGCGTCGTCGCACGACTGGAAGGCGACGTTGTAGTCGCCGGCCTTCCAGCCACGCTGCTCGAGCTCGAACCGGATCGCAGCCACGATCTGCTCGGTCTGGTTCCGCGACGAGCCCTGGAGCGGAAAGTCGGAGGCGAGCAGATAGTCGGGATCGCCCTCGCCCTCGTACTCGAGCGCCGTGCACGAGGACGACGGCAATGCCGTCACCTCTGCGCTGCTCCCGCCGTCGTCGCCACCACAGCCGGCAGCGACGAGCGCGAGCGCGGCAATGATCAGCCCGAGTGCGGTGAGCACACTCTTCTTTGCAGTCAACCTGTCCTCCTCATGTCGATTCACCCGGTGGCGCACCGGCTCAGCCGGCGTGCCCGAGAGTATCTGCCCTCTCGTCATCGTGCGCAAATTGCAACACGACGTGAACGTTCATGCCTGCGCTCGGATGCCGGAGGTGGGGGTCGAACCCACACGTCCCGAAGGACACGGGATTTTGAGTCCCGCGCGTCTGCCAGTTCCGCCACTCCGGCCGACGTCGATCGTAGCGCCGGGCGCAGCGGCGTCTCAGACGGCTGCGCTAGCCGAAGAACGCGCGCGCGACCTCGTACCACTCGGGTGGAACGGTCTTCACCTCGCCGGTCGCTTCGTCGAGCGAGACATCGACGATCGCGTCGCCGTGGAGCGCAGCCATGCGACCGTATCGACCCTCGTGGACGAGATCGGCCGCCTTCAGCCCGAACCGCGTCGCGAGGATGCGATCGCGAGGCGTCGGCGTGCCGCCGCGCTGAACGTGTCCGAGCACGGAGACGCGCGTCTCGAATCCTGTTCGCTGCTCGATCTCTCGAGCGAGCGCGTCACCGACGCCGCCGAGGACGAGGTGGCCGAACTGATCGGTGGCCCGCGCGTCGTCGGCGACGAGACGACGCTCGCCCGACTCGTATGCGAGCTCGTAGCCCTCGCTCACGACGACGATCGAGAAGTCCTTCCCTCCCTCGTGTCGCTTGACGAGCTCCTGGCAGGCGCGCTCGACGGTGATCGGCTGCTCGGGAATGAGGATCACGTCTGCGCCGCCTGCGATCCCGCTCATGACCGCGATCCAGCCCGTGTGCCTGCCCATGACCTCGACGACCATCACGCGGTTGTGCGACTCGGCGGTCGTGTGCAGCCGGTCGATCGCCTCGGTCGCGATGGTCATGGCCGTGTCGAAACCGAACGTGTAGTCCGTGCCCGACAGGTCGTTGTCGATCGTCTTCGGAACACCGACGACCGGGAACGCGTGCTCACGATGGAGGCGAGCGGCCACTCCCAGCGTGTCCTCACCACCGATGGCGACGAGAGCGTCCAGCTGCTGCTCGCCGAAGTGGCCGAGCACGGCGTCCACGCCGCCGTCGATCTTGTACGGGTTGGTGCGAGTCGTTCCGAGGATCGTCCCGCCTCGCGGAAGGATCCCGGACACCTCGCGTCGCCCGAGTGGGGCGAAGACTCCTTCGGTCAAGCCTTTCCAGCCGTCACGAACGGCGATCATCTCGTGTCCGCGGTCGGTGGAGAGCCGGACAACGGCGCGGATCACCGCATTGAGACCAGGGCAGTCACCGCCGCCCGTCAGGATTCCGATGCGCATGCCAATCTCGCTCAGACGTCAGGCGGGCCGGTCTGAATCAACGTCGCCAGGCTGTCCGGCGAGACGAGGACCGCGTCCACGCCGGAACGCTCGAGCTCGGAGACGTCGTCGGGCGTCGCGTCGTGGAGCTCGGCGATGGCGAGCTTCCCGGCCGGCACGTCGTGGAGCAGCTCGAGCAGGACGGTCAGCGGGTCGTCGTCGGCGTCCTCGGGAACGGACAGCAGGAAGACCTCGGGATCGAAGTAGTGCAGCGAGCGCTCGATCTCGGACGACTGGGAGACGCGAACCACGCACTCGAGACTGAACGCGTGCGCCTCGTCCCACATCGCGAGGTCGGGCTTGATGACCACGGCTTCCGCAGCCGACCCCTGGGCGTCGAACATCCGCCCGAGGTGCAGGAGAGGGAGCGCCGACGAGACGCGCACCGCGTTCGCGTTCGCGAGCGCTGCGAGCGCGTCCGCGCCCTGCGACTCGGCGGCGCGGGCACTGGGCGCGTCCGCAACCTCGACGACGAACGAGATACCGTCGCCCTCGGCTATCGCCTGACTCAGCTTGGACACGCGCGCCCCTGACCGGCGACGGCTCCCACCCGGCAGAGCCGGGCTCCGCCGCCGCCTGACCGCGCTCGCGGCACGGGGCTCTCCGGGCCCGTACCCGTCGTACTGTGCCCTCCGGCCCCGCACCGCGAGCGCGGTCTCAGGAACGCGCGGGCGTGAGCCGTTGGCACAAAGTCCGTCACGACACGGGATCGTAGTCGGCTCGTGCAAACTCGGTGTCGCAGCACTCGTCCTATTCAGTCCATGCGCCTTCTCGCTCTCGTCCTCGTGGGTCTGCTCGCCGGAGTCGCCGTCGCAGGCGCCCGGACGATCAGCGGCACACCGCGAGACGACCGGCTCGCGGGAACCCCGCGCGCCGACGTCATGCAGGGCTTCGCGGGGCGCGACCAGCTGCTCGGCGGGAGCGGCGCCGATTTCCTCCAGGGCGGTCCCGGACGCGACACGCACGACGCAGGTCCCGGCAACGACCTGATCGCGAGCTCGTACGACGGCGCGCGAGACGTCGTACGCTGCGGGGCCGGCCTCGACGTCGTGAACGCCGACCTGCCCGACACCGTGGCGAGCGACTGTGAGCTGGTCGGACGCCGGCTCTCGCGCGATCCCTACCGCGCGGACGGCGCACAGCACGAGACCGAGGTCGAGCCGGACAGCTTCACGTTCGGGCGGACGACCGTGGCCACCTTCCAGGTCGGAAGACGCTTCGACGGCGCCGCGACGAACGTCGGGTTCGCGGTGACGACGAACGACGGCGCCTCGTGGCGGAGCGGCCTCTTGCCCGGGCTCACCGTCGCGAGCCGGCCCGCCGGCGTCAACGCGCGAGCGAGCGACCCCGTCGTCGCGTACGACGCGGCCCACTCGACGTGGCTCATCTCGACGCTCGCCCTGGCGGGCTCGACCACCCGGCTCGCGATCAACCGTTCGTCGGACGGCGTTCACGTGGGGCGTCGCTCTCACGGCACTCGAGGAACGCGTCGCGGAGGGAGTCGCGTTCGACAAGAACTGGCTCGCGTGCGACAACGCGTCCTCCTCGCCGTTCTTCGGCCGCTGCTACCTCGTGTACACGCACTCCGCCGATCGCGACATGCTGGCCGTCGCCTGGTCGGACGACGGGGGTCTCACGTGGTCGCTCCCGGTCGACCTCGGCGTCCGGGGTGGAGTCGGCGTCTTTCCTGCCATCCGAGCGAACGGCGATCTCGTCGTGGTGTACCTCTTGCAGGCTGGAGAGTTCGGGATCGCAGCGTCGCGCTCGACGGACGGAGCCGCGACCTGGGGTGCCCCGGTGCGCATCGCGCCGATCGACGGAGGCTGCGCGGTCCGCGACTTCCGCGCGTTTCCGCTGCCCTCTGCGGAGGTCGACGCCGACGGGGCGCTTCTGGGCGGCGTGGCACGGCTGCGCCTCGCCCGGTGCGGGGAGCAACGCCGTGTTCGTGGCGACCTCGGCCGACGGCGCGCAGTGGAGCGCGCCGATCGCAGTCACACGCGGCCGCGATGCCGTCCTTCCCGCAATCGGGATCGACCCGGCGACCGGGCGCGTCGCAATCGCCTACATGCGCTCCAGGCCGGCGGGTATCGACGTGGAGCTCACGGTTTCGCCCGGCGCTCCCGGGAGTTGGTCGGCCCCAAGGCGGCTCTCGGCCCAGTCGATGCCTCTGCGGTGGATGCCCGACACGACGTCCGGCCGCATGCTCGGCGACTACATCTCGGTGCACTACGCGCGCGGCCGCCCGTTGGTCGTCTGGGTGCTGGCCACCGAGCCGGTCGGCACGAGCTTTCGGCAAGCGGTCTACGCGACGCGCGGCTGAACGGCCAAAGCCGTCAGAGCCCGATCGGGTGCCAGACGGTCTTCAGCTCGAGAAACGCCGCGATCTCCCACGGGCTCTGGGTCTGTGCGTTCGAGCGGATGACGCGCTTGACGTTCTCCGCGGCCGTTCGCTCGAGCTCGGTCGTATCCCCGTCGATGCCGGTGAGGTCGACCGCGTTCACGTCCATGTGGCCGGCTAGCCACGGCGCGAGCTCGTCCGCGTAGCCGGTGAGCACATTGACCGAGCCGGACGGGAAGTCCGAGGTCGCGAGCGCCTCGGCGAGCTCGACCGCCGCCACCGGATGGTGCTCCTGGGCGACGATCACCACGGTGTTGCCGCCGACGAGCGCCGGGAGCATTCGCGACACGAGCCCGAGAAGCGGCGGCTCGGCAGGGGCGAGGATCGCGACGACGCCGGTCGGCTCCGGAATCGTGAAGTCGAAGTACGGGCCGGCGACCGGGTTGGAGCTGCCGATCACCTGCGCCAGCTTGTCGGCCCAGCCCGCGTACCAGACGGTGCGATCGATCGCGGCCTCCACTTCGGCACGGCCGGTGGACGCGCTCTCGAGGTCGGACGCGCGGGCCTCCATCATCTCGGCGAGCCGATAGAGAACCTGGCCGCGGTTGTAGGCGGTCATGCCGGACCACGCCGGGAGCGCCGCGCGGGCTGCACGCACGGCGTCGCGGACGTCCTTCCGTGACGCTCGCGCGACGTTGTGCCCGTCGGCGTCGAACGTCCTCCCCGATTCCGAGCGCGGAAAGGCGCCGCCGATGTAGAGCTTGTACGTCTTCTTGACCGAGAGCCGCGTCACTCGTCGAACCTCAGGTACGGCTCGAGGCCATGGCGACCGCCCTCGCGACCGAAGCCCGACTCGCGGTAGCCGCCGAACGGCGACGCGGGGTCGAACCGGTTGAACGTGTTCGCCCAGACGACGCCGGCGCGCAGCCGCTCGACCATCCACAGAATCCGCGAGCCCTTCTCGGTCCACACCCCGGCGGACAGCCCGTACGGCGTGTTGTTCGCCTTCTCGATCGCCTCCTCCGGCGTCCGGAACGTGAGCACCGACAGCACAGGCCCGAAGATCTCCTCCTGCGCGATCCGGTAGCTCTGCGCGACGTTCGTGAAGAGCGTCGGGACGAACCAGTAGCCGCGCTCGGGCAGGTCACACGAGGGCTGATAGATCTCGGCACCCTCCTCCTCCCCGCTCGCGACGAGCTCGCGGATCTTCTCGAGCTGCGCCTTCGAGTTGATCGCGCCCACGTCGGTGTTCTTGTCGAGCGGGTCGCCGACGCGCAAGGTCGAGAGGCGCCGTTTCAGCTTCTCGAGGAGCGGCTCGTAGATCGACTCCTGCACGAGGAGCCGCGAGCCTGCACAACAGACGTGACCCTGGTTGAAGTAGATCCCGTTGACGATCCCCTCGACTGCCTGGTCGAGTGCCGCGTCGTCGAACACGATGTTGGCAGCCTTGCCGCCGAGCTCCATCGTCATCCGTACGTCGCGGCCCGCGAGCTCGCGCATGATCAGCTTTCCGACGTCCGTCGAGCCGGTGAACGCGAGCTTGTCGATTCCCTGGTTGCGCACGAGGTGCGCGCCGGTCGTGCCGTCGCCGGTGACGAGGTTGACCACCCCCGGAGGAAGCTCTGCCTGGCGGCAGATGTCCGCAAAGATCATCGCCGTCAGCGGCGTCGTCTCGGCCGGCTTGAGCACGACCGTGTTCCCGCACGCGAGCGCCGGCGCGATCTTCCACGAGAGCATGAGGAGCGGGAAGTTCCAGGGGATGATCTGCGCGGCGACGCCGAGCGGGCGCGGCGTGCGGTTCGGGAAGGCGTACTCGAGCTTGTCCGCCCACCCCGCGTAGTAGAAGAAGTGTGCGGCCGCGAGGGGGATGTCCACGTCGCGCGACTCGCGAATCGGCTTGCCGCCGTCGAGCGACTCCGCAACTGCGAGCTCCCGCGAGCGCTCCTGGATCAGACGCGCGAGGCGGAAGAGGTACTTCGCGCGCTCGGACGGCGCAAGCGAAGACCAGCCGTTCTCGAAGGCGCCGCGCGCCGAGTCGACTGCGAGCGCGACGTCCTCCTCACCGGCGAGCGCGACCTCGAACAACTGCTCCTCGGTCGACGGCGAGATGGACGAAAACCACTCGTTCGTCCGCGGCTCGACCTCCTCCCCGCCGACGAACAGCCCGTACCGCTCGCGGATCTGGACGATGTCGCGCGCCTCGGGCGCGGGTGCGTACTCCCACTCGAACGTGGCGGGCAGATTGGAAGCGCGCTTCTCGACCTGGGCCATCAGTCGATCGTGAAGGAGTCCTCGGACACAGCGGCTCCTCTAGTCGATGGTGAAGTAATCAGGAGACTGATACCGCCCCGTCTTCTCCTTGCGGAGCTGCATGAGGACGTCGTTCAGGAGCGACGACGCACCGAAGCGGAAGAGATCGGGCGTCATCCACTGCGGGCCGAGCGTCTCGTACAAGCGTGACGAGGTACTGGATCGCCTGCTTCGACGCGCGAATCCCGCCCGCAGGCTTGATGCCGACGATGTGCCCCGTCTCGGCGTACACGTCGCGGACGACCTCCATCATGCAGAGCGTCACCGGAAGCGTCGCCGCGGGGCTCACCTTGCCGGTCGAGGTCTTGATGAAGTCGGCGCCGGCGGCGATCGCGATCAGCGAGGCGCGACGGACGTTGTCGTACGTCCCGAGCTCGCCGGTCTCGAGGATGACCTTCAGGTGCGCCTCGCCGCAGGCCTCCTTCACGCGCACGATCTCGTCGAAGACCTTCGAATAGCGACCCGAGAGGAACGCGCCGCGGTCGATCACCATGTCGATCTCGTCGGCACCGAGCTCGACGACTGCGCGTGTCTCCGCAATCTTGATCTCCGTGGGCGACTGGCCGGACGGGAACGCGGTGGCGACCGATGCGACCTTGACTCCGCTGCCGGCAAGCCGCTCCTTCGCCACGCCGACGAGGCTCGGGTACAGGCAGACGGCGGCGACCGGCGGCACGGACGGGTCGACGGGATCGGGCCGCATCGCCTTCGCGCACAGTGCGGCGACCTTGCCGGGAGTGTCCTGCCCCTCGAGCGTGGTCAAGTCCATCATGCGAACCGCGAGCTCGAGCGCCTGCACCTTCGACTCGCGCTTGATCGAGCGCTTCGCGAGCGTCGCGGCGCGCTCCTCGAGCGAGACCGCATCGACCGAGCCGATGCGCGGAAGCCGGGGGCCGGACGGAAGCTCGAAGCCGCCGACGAGTGCAGGGGCAGTGGCCACCATCCGAGTGTAGTCCTGCGAGTCCTGCCTCAGGCGCGTCCCTTCAGAGACCCAAGCGCTCGAGCATCCGCGGGTCGCGGCGCCACTTCGGTCGCACCTTCACCGTGAGCTCGAGAAAGACCGGATGCCCGAGCAGCGCTTCGACCTCCGGCCGCGCGCGCGTGCCGATCTCCCGCACCATGGCGCCCTTCTTCCCCACCAGGATCCCCTTCTGGGACTCCGTCTCGACGTAGACGACAGCGAGAAGCCGGCGATCCTCGATCTCCTCGACCTCGACCGTCAGGGCGTGTGGCACCTCCTCGCGGGTGAGGTGCAGCGCCTTCTCGCGGATGACCTCCGCGACGCGCTCCTCGACCGCGAGATCCGTCGTCTGCCCGTCGGGGAAGTACGCGGGGCCCTCGGGTAGGACGAAGACGAGGTCGCTGCGGAGCTCGTCTACACCTTCCTTCGTCTTCGCGCTCACCGGGTGGAGCGCGTGAAAGTCTCCGAGCGCGGAGGCCGCCTTCATCTGCATCGCGATGTGGGCGGGCTTCAGTCGGTCGACCTTGTTGAGCGCGATGATCACCGGCTTGTCGATGCCGAACACACGACGGGCGACGAAGCGATCCCCTGCGCCGATGCGGGCGCGCGCGTCGACGACGAGCAGCACGGCGTCGACGTCGTCGAACGACGCGTCGACGGTCTTCTGCATGCGTTCGGTGAGCGCGTCCATCGGGCGCTGGAAGCCAGGCAGATCGACGAGTGCGAGCTGGTAGTCGTCGCCGTGCGCGATACCGAAGAGGCGGCGGCGCGTCGTGTTCGGCACGGTCGACGTGATCGCGATCTTCTCGCCGCAGAGCGCGTTCACGAGTGTGGACTTGCCGACGTTCGGGCGGCCGGCAACCGCCACGAAGCCGCTTTTCACGCGAAGTCGGAGCTGTCGAACGACTCGGGCAGCAGCTCGGCCGGGGTCATCGTCAGGACGCGACCGCCGTTGCGGAAGACGACGCGGTCGACGCCCATCTCGAGAAGCCACTGCCGACAGCCACCGCATGGCGATGCCGTGATCGCCGCGACCTCGAAGTCTCCGGGGCGGTGCCCCTCTGCGACGGCGCGCGAGAACGCCGTCCGCTCCGCGCACACGCCGAGCGGGTACGCCGCGTTCTCGACGTTCACGCCCTCGATGACACGACCGTCGCGCGTGAGCACCGCGCAGCCGACGTGGAAGTTCGAGTACGGCGCGTACGCGCGCGCGGCGACTGCGTCGGCAAGAGCCAGGAGGTCCGCGTCGGTCATCCGAACACCTGGAAGAGAAGCAGCGTCACGAGCGCGCCGAGCACGGCGCCGCTGGCGACCTCGGAGGACGAGTGCACACCGGATTCGACACGAGTCTGCGCCACGAGCAAGGCCATGATGAAGGTCACCGACGAGATGAGGAAGAGCCGGGCCGAGTCTTCGAGGATGAGCGTGACCGCCATCCAGCCCGCGAACGCGACAGCGGCGTGACCCGACGGGAGCCCACCGCGAAGCGGCGTGCCCCGTCCGGTGTACGCCTTCACCGCGATGACGAGGATGACCGTCACGGCGAGCGCGACGAGCGTCAGCTCGGCCTGCGCGTCGGAGAGACGCGTGAGGAAGCGCGAGCTCCGCGTCGCGACCTCGCCCGAGAACACGAGATACCCCACGGCAACCGCGTTCAGGGCCGCGATGAGCACCGCGCCCGCGGCGATGTCCTTCGCGATCTTCGCCATCGGGTCGAACGACGTCGACGCGACGTCGACGGCAGCCTCGACCGCCGTGTTCACGAGTTCCGCGACGAGCACGAAGGTGATCGCGAGGAGCAGCACGGCAAGTTCGAGCTTCGTCGCGCCGAACCCGACCGCGGCGATGAGGACGGCGACCGCGACGGCGAAGTGGATCCAGAGGTTTCGCTGCGTCCGAACGGCGTGGACGATCCCTTCGGCAGCGAAGTTGAAGCTCTGGAAGAGCGACGTCGACTGCCTGCTCATCGCGCCGCGTGCACTCGCTCTCGCGCGGTCATCTCCTCGCCGTGGTCGTAGCCGAGCAGGTGGAGCAGCCCGTGCACGAGCGGCTCGCGCCAGCTCTCGCCGACCACGTGGGGACAGAGGACGACGTCACCCAGCGCGCGGGGCTCGCCCTCCGGAAGCTCGTCGCGCCCGTCGAGCGGGAACGAGAGCACGTCCGTCGCCTCGTCGATGCCGAGGTGCTCGCGCTTGAGCTCCCGCATCTCGTCTTCTCCGACCCAGGCGATGCCGAGCTCGCCGTCGGTCACGCCCTCGGCACGCAACACTCTCTCCGCCAGCGCCTCTGCCCCGTTCTCGTCGACCGAGGCGCCGCTCCGGTTGGCCGTCTCGATGGCGATCACCGGCGGCGCGCCGTGCCGGTCTCCTCGGCGTGGCGCTTGTACGCCTCCACGATCCGCTGCACGAGCTTGTGCCGCACGACGTCCTCGTTTCCGAACTCGACGAAGCCGATGCCGTCGATGCCGGCGAGGATGTCGCGCACCTGAATCAGTCCCGACGCCTGCTCGCGCGGCAGGTCGACCTGGGTGATGTCTCCCGTGACGACCATCCGCGAGCCGAAGCCGAGCCGGGTCAGGAACATCTGCATCTGCTCCGGCGTCGTGTTCTGGGCCTCGTCGAGGACGACGAACGAGTCGTTGAGCGTCCGCCCGCGCATGAACGCGAGCGGCGCCACCTCGATCGTCCCGCGCTCCATGTAGCCGGCGAGGCGCTCCGCGTCGAGCATGTCGTAGAGTGCGTCGTAGAGCGGGCGGAGGTACGGATCGACCTTCGCGAGCATGTCCCCGGGCAGGAACCCGAGGCGCTCTCCTGCCTCGACTGCCGGGCGCGTGAGAATCACGCGGCCGACCGCGCCTTCCGAGAGCGCCGAGACCGCCAGCGCCATCGCGAGATAGGTCTTCCCGGTCCCGGCGGGCCCGATGCCGAACGTGACGGTGGAGCTGCGGATCGCGTCGACGTACCGCTTCTGGTTCACGGTCTTGGGCGTGATGTTCTTGCCGCGGTGCCGCCAGACGACGTCGTCGAAGACCTCGCGCACGTCCTCGGCCTGGTCGAGCGCGGCGAGCACGGCGCCGACCGTGTCCGGCCCGATCTCGTGGCCGCCCTCGACCAGCTCGACGAGCTCGTCGACGACGGCTCGCGCGGCGACGACGTGCTCGTCGTCGCCGCCGAGCGTCAGGCGGTTGCCGCGCAGCGCGATGGTGCACTGGAGTCGCTCGCGCAGCGCGTCGAGCACGCCGTCCTGGACGCCGGCGAGCTCGGCCGCGACCTCGTTCGAGACGTCTAGTACCTGCTGCATCCGACCCAGTGTAGGGAGACGCTAGGCCAGCTTTTCCTTGACGAGCTGCGACACGGTCGACCCGTCGGCGCGGCCCGAGACCTGGTGCATCACGCCGGCCATGACGCGGCCCATGTCGCGGATGTTCGTCGCGCCGACCTCCGAGATGACGTCGTCGATGATCTCCTCGATCTCCTCCTCGGACATCGGCTCCGGCATGAACTCCTCGAGGATCTCGAGCTCGTACTCCTCGTCCTCGGCCTGCTCCTCGCGGCCCGCCGCCCGGAACGCCTCGGCCGCCTCGCCGCGGCGCTTGCGCTCGCGCTGGAGCACCTGCAGCTCCTCGTCGTCGGAGAGCGGACGCTGGAGCTCCTTCTGCGCGCCCTGAAGCGCGTTCAGGACGAGGCTCAAGGCATCGCGCCGATCCTCGTCGCGCGCGAGGCGCGCGTCCTTGAGCTCGCTCTCGATGCGGGCCAGCAGGCTCACGCAGTCTCCAGCTCGAGCGCACGTGCCAGCTTGCCCGTGTCGAATCGCCCACCGAGAACGTGCCAGTGGAGATGGAAGACGGTCTGCCCACCGCCCTCGCCGACGTTGACGAGCACCTTGTAGTCGTCGAGCCCTACCGCCTTCGCCGTCTCTGCGACGAAGCGCAGCATTCCGCCGGCCTCATCGTCCGGGAACGCGTCGATGTCGCGGAACGTGTCGATGTGCCGCTCCGGCAGGACGAGGATGTGCGTCTCGGCGATCGGGTTGATGTCGCGGATCGCGACGAACCCGTCGGCCGCGTGTACGTGGTCGCCCTCCGCGACGAGCCGACAGAACAGGCAGCTGTCAGGCGGCGACGGCAAGGATTCCCTCCTCGGAGACTCCGACGGCGCGTGCGGGAAGGAGCAGGCCGACCTCGCCGTCGACGAGCCACGGTGTGTAGTCGGCGCCGTACCCCCGGCCCGGGCGGTCGACGAGGACGCGATCCGTCGAGCCGACCCGCGACGCCCAGCGGCGGCGGGAGAGCTCGTCGGAGAGTGCGCGAATACGCGCGCTCCGCTCCTTCTTCACCTCGATCGGCACCGTGTCGGCTGCGGCGGTGGAGGTGCCGGGTCGAGGCGAGTACGGGAATGCATGCACACGCGTTATCCCGGCCTCGCGAACCACGTCGAGGGTGCGTGCGAACGCCGCCTCGTCCTCGCCCGGAAAGCCGACGATGACGTCGGCGGTCAGGTTGAAGTCGCGGAGCGAGTCGAGCTTCGCGAGGTACTGCGCCGACGAGTAGCGGCGTCGCATCGCACGGAGCACGCCGTCGTCCCCGGACTGCAGCGGAACGTGCAGATGGAGCGACGCGATCGGTGTCTCGCGAAGCGCCGCGATGAGGTCGCTGCCGAGGTGATTCACCTCGATCGACGACAGCCGCAACCGCTCGACACCCGGAATCGAGCCCGCCTCGCGGATGAGCCGCGGCAGCGCATATCCGGCCTCGCGATCGCGGAAGCAGCCGAGGTTGACTCCCGTCAGGACGATCTCGCGATGGCCCTGCCCGACGCGGCGCGCGATCTCGGCGAGCACGGCTGGCGCCGAGCGGCTGCGCGTCGCTCCCCGGACGAGCGGGATGACGCAGAACGAGCACGAGAACGAGCAGCCGTCCTGGATCTTCACGAACGCGCGGATCCGCTCGAGTCCAGCGCGCGCCTGGACGCAGCCGATCGCGCCGACGTGACCGGCAACGGCAGAGGGCACCTCTTCGCTCGGTCGGGCAACCACCGACACGTTTGGCGCGACCTGCTCGAAGGCCGATCGGAGGTTCGCAGCGCAACCGGTGACGTAGACGCGGCCGTGCGTCCGCGCAGCGCGAGAGACGGCCTGACGCGACTTCGAGACGGCCTCGTGCGTGACGCAGCACGTATTCACG
The DNA here is from genome assembly GCA_963820635.1 of uncultured Gaiellaceae bacterium. GTDB lineage: Bacteria > Actinomycetota > Thermoleophilia > Gaiellales > Gaiellaceae > GMQP-bins7. The sequence continues at coordinate 660,068 of CAWGAN010000003.1, forward strand.
ACCGCGACCTCTCCCGCGCCTGATACCTCGCGGTGGCCGTCGACGAGCAGCCGCTCGCGGACGGCTTGCGCGTCCGCGTACGACACCTTGCAGCCCAGGAAGCGCACGGAGAAGGTCGCCATAGAAGGGACTAGCTTAAGGGCTGCTTCACAAAGACGTCTGCGGCCCAGCCCTCGAGCTCGAGCCGACCGACGCCGACCCAGCCCGGGGCCTGCGGCGCTTCGGCGGCGAGGTAGCCCGACGTCACCGCAACAGTCGATCCTGCTCGCCCGAGGAGCTGCTCGACGACGCGGAGCTCGATGTTCGCCACGAGGACGTCCATGCGGGGCAGCTCGTCGTGCAGCACATCCGCGCGATGAACGTCGATCTCGACGTCGTTCGCTCGCGCCGTCAGGGCGGCAACCTCGACGGCTATCTCGTCGAGGTCGACCGCGACGACGGGAGCGAAACCGAGCCGAGCAGCAGCGACAGAAACAACCCCGGAGCCGCAGCCTGCGTCGAGCATGCTTCCGCGCTCGACGCCACCGAGCAGCTCGATGCACGCTCGCGTGGTCGGGTGTGCGCCCGTTCCGAACGCACGCCCCGGGTCCACGACGACGGATAGCTCGTCGGCCGGTGGTGACAACCACGGCGGGCCGATCCAGAGCCCACCGGCCAGGACGGGGCGATGGAACTCCTTCCACCGGTCCTCCCAGCCGGCCGCGACGAGCTCCGACCGGACGTCGGCGAACGAGTCGCGGACCGCAGCCTCGCCGGCGTCGTCGGTGAAGACGGCAAGCTCCAGTTCCCCGCCGACCCCTCGCTCCTCGAGCCCGTCGGGGAAGCGGTCGAGCAGCCACGCCGCGGCAACCTCCACCTCGCCGTCCGGCACGCGCACCGCGACGCGGCGGAGCCCGCTCAGCGCAGCGCGCTCTTCAGTCGACCGAAGAAGCCCTCGTCCTCGTCGGGCTTCGCGGCGTAGGCATCGGGGCCGAGCGTGCGGTCGACGTCCTCGAGCAGACGGCGCTGCTCGGGGTCGAGGGCGGTCGGCACCGCGACGTCGAGTCGGACGTACAGCGAGCCGCGACGTGCTCCGCGCAGCGCCGGCATCCCCTCGCCCGCGAGCACGCGCACCTCGCCGGGCTGGGTGCCGGGCGGCACCTCCAGCTCGAGGTCCCCCGTGAGCGATGCAACCGTCGCGGTCGTACCCAGCGCGGCGTCCGTCATGGTCAGCCGTACGGCCGTGTGCAGGTCGTCTCCGTCTCGGACGAATCGAGGATCGGGGCGCACGCGGACGACGACGAACGCGTTGCCTCGCTCGCTGCTCCGGAAGCCCGCGTGCCCCTCGCCGCGCACGCGGATCTGCTGCCCGTCGTGAATGCCCTTCGGAATCTCGACGTCGAGCTGCCGTCGCGTGCCGACACGGCCCTCTCCTCCACAGTCGGCGCACGGACGCTCGAGCACCTCGCCCGCGCCTCCGCAGTCGGGGCAGGTCCGCTGCTGGACGAACTGCCCGAAGATGTTCTGCGAGACCGTTCGCACCGCACCGGCGCCCGCGCACGTCGAACACGTACGCGTGGACGTGTCCGGCTCGGCACCGGTCGCGTCGCAGCGCTCGCACGGCAGAGCAACGTCGAGCGAGACGACGAGCGACGCACCGGCGAACGCGTCCTCGAGCTCGATCTCGACGACGGCCTGGACGTCGCCGCCGCGCTGCGACCGCTGCCTGCCTGCTCCACCGCCGAAGAGGTCCTCGCCGAAGAACGACGCGAAGATGTCGGCGACGCTCCCGAAGTCGGCGAACCCGGGCTCGTACCCGCCGCGCTTGAGCCCGGCCCTCCCGTAGCGGTCGTAGAGCGCGCGCCGTTCAGGGTCCGAGAGCACCTCGTACGCCTCGGCGACGTCACGAAAGCGGCGCTCGGCATCGGGCTCGCTCGAGACGTCGGGATGAAGCTCCCGCGCGAGCGTGCGGAACGACTGCTTGATCTCGGCCTCGCTCGCCGAGCGCGAGACGCCGAGCAGTTCGTAGTAGTCCGCCTCCGTCAGAGCCATGTCAGGCGTCTTCGTAGACGTCCTCGACGAAGCGCGAGAGCTCGAACGCCGCTGCGCGAACCGTGCGAATCGCCTTCTCGTAGTCCATGCGCAGCGGGCCGACGAGGCCCACGGCGCCGAGCGGCGTCGAGCGGATCCCGTACGTCGCCCCCACGAGCGAGACCGCGTGGAGCTCGGTGCCGGCGAACTCCGGCCCGACGTGCACCACCGGGCGCTGCGGCTCGAGCGCCTCCGACACGAGAGCGAGAACGGCCGCCCGGCGCTCGAGCAGCTCGACGAGCCGCATCGTCGCCTCGACCTCCTCGATCCGCGAGCCCTCGACAAGACCGGCCGCACCGCCGACGAAGATCTCCGGCCCCGACTCGGCACCCACTTCGAGGAGCGTCTGCCCGATAAGCGCGAGAAACGCGCGCTCGCGAGGCGCGAGCTCCGGCGCCTCGAGCCGGCGACGCACCGCACTCGATCCGAGCCGCTCGCCGACGAGCTGATCCTCGAGGTACTCGCCCGCCCACGCCACGAGACCGGGATCGAGCGGCTCCACGAGCCTGAACACGCGCTTCGTCACGCCGCCGGTCGACGTGATCACGACGACCATCACGCTCGTCGGCTGCAGCCTCAGCACCTCGATGTGACGAATCGAGGCGGTCTCGAGCGAGGGAGCCGAGACGAGCGCGAGGAGCCGGGTCGCGTCGGAGAGCATCTCCGTCGTCGTGCGTAGCGCCTGCTCGATCTCGTCGCGCATCGTGCGCAGGTCGACGCCGAGCTCGTCCGGGCGGCCCTCGAGCCCGTCGACGAGCTCCTCGGCGTAGATCCGGTAGCCGCTCTCGGTCGGCGTCCGGCCTGCAGAGGTGTGCGGATGGGTCAGGAGACCGAGCGCCTCGAGCTCCGCGAGCTCTCCGCGCACGGTCGACGGCGACACGGCGAGGCCCGAGCGCTCGACGAGCGCGCGCGAGCCGACCGGTTGGCCCGTCGCGACGTACTCCTCGATGACACGCCGCAGGATCTCGCGCTTCCGTGCGGTCAACTGCATTCCGTTCCGATGGTAGCCGCCGGTTCCGCGGGCACCAGGTCCTTCACATTCCGCCAGAAGCGATGCACAATGCGACCCGACGTCTTCGGGGGAGGACGAGTGAAGGGGGAACGGGGCACAGGGGGTTGCCGCCGCCGCACGCGCGACGAGCGTGGTCAGGTCGTCGCTCTCTTCGCGCTGCTTCTCCCGATGCTGCTCGCGATCGGCGCAATCGTCGTGGGCGTCGGAAACTGGTACACCCACGCGAAGCATCTGCAGACCAAGGTCGACGCCGGAGCTTTCGCGGGCGGGGCGGCTTGGGGCTTCCCTTGCGGTGCAGATATCGACGCCGACATCGAGGCACAAGCGCGCCTCTACGTCGGATCGCACACGGCAGCGAATCTTGCGAGCGTCAACAGCCCGCACAACCCTCAGGTCGGCGGTGTCGGCGGCGACAAGATCTACGCGAGCCTGAACCAGGCCGACTGGTGGCGCGGAAGCTTCGCCGCCTCCGACTTCTCGAGTCCCGCGGGGCCCGTCTGCGAGTCCAAGATCCTGGACGTGAAGGCGACCGAGCAGGATGTCTCGCCGCTCTGGAGGCTCATCCCGCTCTTCCCGGACATCAAGCGCAAGGCGCGGGTGCAGATCGAGGAGGTCGCGGGACTCACGGGGTTGCTTCCGATCGCGGTGCGACTTCCCCAGCCGCTGAGCGCGGCGGCGGTCTTCTACGACGAAGCCAGCCCGACCAAGGAGATCCTCGACGTCGAGCCCTTCAGGCAGGTGTGCATCGACGGCGAGCCGCTCTGCATCATGGGTGCGCCTCCCGGTCTCGGGCAATGGACGACGGAGCCGGATGCAGCTGATCCGGCCGGCTCGTGGGCGAGCATCGCCGTTGCTCCGCAGACGGGCGTCGTGATTGCGACGAGCGTTCGCCCGACCTGCGGAGCCGGGACACCGCCGGCCGTTCAGCCGTGCATGGACGTCGATCCGACACCGTCATGGACAGGGCGGCCGGTCGACGACTTCTGCCGTCAGGCGAGCAACACGGTGCGCTGCTACGACGCCGACGGTGCCGGTCCAGGGCAGACGGTCTCGCGAGGGACTCCACTTCATCTTCGGCCATGGAACCGGCAGCGTTCCCGCCGGCCCGAACTGGCCGGAGTTGCGGGGAGCTTGGCTCGCAAAGGGCGCGTGCCCGTCGAACGGCTACTTCAACTCGATCCCGAGCTCGTGCGAGATCGAGCTCAACGTCAAGCTGGACGCCGGCTCGTGTCTGCGCGGGCCCGGGGAGTGCTTCGACGATCCGGGTGTGACCCCGCCCCAGGAGACGCGGACAGCGGGGTCACCTCCGAACATCGAGGTGAAGTACTGCCAGGTTCAGACGGGCGACACGGGCGATGCGTGCGAGTTCCAATTCAGCGATGCGGAGGAGATGCAGTGCAGTGGAGTCGGCCCGAGCGTCGAGTGCGTAAGCACGACGGGCAAGCATCCGCAGATCGGCCTCGGGTCGAGAGGGAACGCGTTCGCGATCCAGGTGCGGCTGCGGAACACGGCCATCGCAGGCTTCCCGGCCTGTCAAGGGACGGCGTTCCTGGACACGTGCCGGTTCTTCCTTACCGGGGAGGGCTTCGCGGGCAGCAGCGTGCGCCCAGCTGCCGAGGAGATCCTCGGCGAACCGATTCAGCGCTCGTTCATGGGCGACCTCGAGCGGACGACTCCGGTGAAATGGATCCGGCTGACCGTCGACGGCGACTGCGACCCGCTGACGTTCGGGGATCGCGTCATCGAGCACGACTACACGGGCAGCGATGCGGACGCCGCGAGCCAGCCCGCCAATTCGACGCGCTGCTACGTCGTCGACCTGGGCGTGGCCGGTGGGCTGGCGCGCGATCAGGACGAGCCACCGATCGCGTTCAACCTGGGTGACAACTCGAGCCAGCGCGCGTACGTCGACTGCGACCCGACGTACCCGAACCTCAAGTCCGAGATCGTCGCAGGCTGTCAGCAGCCGGCGTACGCAGCGAACAAGTTCGACACGACACCGTACTGCCCGGGGCATGCGGGCTTCTTCGCCACTCCCAAGTCGGACCCATTCGCGAGCTGGCCGCCCTTCCGGTGCGTCCTCACGCAGACCGGCAACTCGAGTCAGGTCATCCAGGGATTCAACGAGCGGATCTTCCACAAGTCCAACAACCCAGACTGCCCGGACGACGACATGACGTACGTGGAGGGGCGCAACTACTGGCACCGCCTGAACAACGACGCCGACCAGGACACATTCGCGTGGGACGGGACGGGACCGCCTGGACCGGGCGGCGTGGCGAAGGGCAACACGCTGCGCAGCGACGATCCGCGGCTGGTGTCGCTCTTCTTCACGACGTACGACTCGTTCACCGACACGGGCAACGAGGTCTATCCGATCGTCGGATTCGGGAACTTCTACGTCACGGGCTACGGCGAGACCATCAACGGCAACTGGAAGGGCGGCAAGCCCGACGACCCCTGCGACGAGGGGAACGACGGCGATCTCCTGAACGGCACGGGGAACGAGCCACCGCCCGACCTCGACATGTCCAGGAATACGCGGTGGGTCTGGGGGCACTTCGTGAAGGACGTCACCCCCGCGCCGTTCACGACGGGCGGCTCCGGTGTTCTCTGCAACCCGGAGGCCAGCTTCCAGCCGTGCGTCGCCGTGCTGGTCGAGTAGGCGCCGAGGTCAGTCGACGGCGAGCGCGAGGAGCTCGGCCGTGACGCCACCGCCGAGGAAGCGGCCGCGGCGTGTCAGGCTCAGCTCCTCTCCGCGTCCGTTCGCGCTCAGCTCCACGAGGTCGAGCGCGGCGAGCCGCTCGAGCGCATCGCGGTCCACAGCGCCGGCGACCTCCGCGAGCGCGACTGGCTCGTCCAGGCGGAGGCCGAGCAGCAGAAGCTCTCGCATGTGTGTCTCGCGATCGATCGGCTCGAGCTCGCGCGGCGGCGCCTCACCGCGCGCGAGCGCCTCGACGTACCGGTGCAGGCTCGGCAGATTGCGTCGACGCTCACCGGACACCGTCGACACGGCGCCGATCCCCAGGCCGAGGTAGTCGCGCCCGCGCCAGTAGCCGAGGTTGTGGTGTGCGCGGAGGTCGCGACCGTTGGCGCGCTCTCCGTCGAGACAGAAGTTCGCCGTCTCGTACCAGCGGTAGCCCGCGGCCGTGAGCGTGTCGACGACCTGCTCGAAGTACCCCTCCATCGCGTCGGCCTGGCGCTCCAGCTCCTCGCCATGCGCGAACGTGAAGCGCGTCCCCGGCTTCGCCTCGAGCTCGTAGCACGAGAGGTGTTCCGGCTCGAGCGCGAGAGCCTGCGCGAGGTCGTCGTCGAGATCGGCGGGAGTCTGGCCCGGGATCCCGTAGACGAGATCGAGCGAGACGTTGTCGAAGCCGGCCTCGCGCAGGGTGCGTACGGCGCGCCGCACCTCGTCCGGCGAGGCCTGCCGCTCGAGCACGTCGAGCAGGCGGGGCTGGAAGGTCTGTGCGCCCAGGGACACGCGCGTCACGCCGTTCGCTCGTAGAAGAGCGGCGACGTCCGGCGAGACCGTCTCGGGGTTGGCCTCGACCGTGACCTCCTGCGCGCGCGGAAGCGCCGCCAGCAGCCGCTCGAGCTCGCTCGGCTCGGTGAACGTCGGCGTCCCGCCGCCGAGGAACACCGTCTCGACGTCCTCCGCGAGCACCGCACCTTCCAGCTCCAGCTCCGCGAGGACAGCATCGACGTACGCCGCGTGCTGCCCGTGCCTTCCGACGACCGTGACGAAGTCGCAGTACCCGCACCGGTGCGCGCAGAACGGCAGGTGGACGTAGAGGTGCCGGACGTGGCCCGTCACGAGCGCTTTCGTTCCGAGTCGAGGTTCAGCACGGCGAGGAAGGCCTCCTGCGGCACCTCCACGGCGCCGACCTGCTTCATGCGCTTCTTGCCCTTCTTCTGCTTCTCGAGCAGCTTGCGCTTGCGGGAGATGTCGCCGCCGTAGCACTTCGCGAGCACGTCCTTTCGGCGCGCCTTGATCGTCTCGCGCGCGATCACGCGCGAACCGATCGCCGCCTGTATCGGCACGTCGATCATCTGCCGCGGAATCTCCTCCCGCAGCCGCTCGACGAGCTGCCGCCCACGGTCGTACGCGAAGTCGCGATGGATGATCAGCGAGAGCGCGTCGACCTGCTCGCCGCCGACGAGGATGTCGACGCGCGCCAGATCGCCCGGCTTGAACCCGGCGAGGTCGTAGTCGAAGCTCGCGTAGCCACGCGTGCGCGACTTCAGCTGGTCGTAGAAGTCGAGGACGATCTCGCCGAGCGGAAGCTCGTACACCAGCAGGACGCGGTTCTCGCTCAGGTACTCGAGATGGTCGAAGCTTCCGCGCTTCTCGTTCGCGAGCTCCATGACCGCGCCGACGTAGTCCTTCGGGACGATCACCGAGGCCTTCACGTACGGCTCCTCCACCTCCTCGAGCTCGCGCGGCATCTCGGCCGGGTTGTGCACCTCCAGGTGCTGGCCCGTGCGCGTGGTCGCGCGGTACGCCACGTTCGGCGCGGTGATCAGGAGGTCGAGGTCGAACTCGCGCTCGAGCCGCTCGCGGACGATCTCCATGTGCAGCAGGCCGAGAAACCCGCAGCGGAAGCCGAAGCCGAGCGCCTGCGAGGTCTCCGGCTCGTACGAGAGCGACCCGTCGTTCAGCTTCAGCCGCTCGAGCGCGTCGCGGAGCTCCGGGTAGTCGTCGGAGTCCGTCGGGAAGATTCCCGCGAAGACCATCGGCTTGACGTCCTGGTAGCCGGGGAGCGGCTCGGCTGCAGGGCGGCGACGCGAGGTGAGCGTGTCGCCGACGCGCAGCCGCGAGACGTCCTTCAGCCCGGTGATGACGTACCCGACCTCGCCGGCCGACAGCGACGCGATCGGCTCGCGCGCAGGCGCCATGACGCCGATCTCCTCCGCGTCGAACTCCGTGCCCTGCGCCATCGCCCGCAAGGGCTCGCGGCTCGAGAAGGTGCCGTCGACGACGCGCACGAACGCGACGACGCCGCGGTACTGGTCGTACGACGAGTCGAAGACGAGCGCGCGCGCTGGTGCATCCGGCTCGCCGGTCGGTGCCGAGATCCGCTCGACGATCGCATCGAGCACCTCCGGGACGCCGACGCCGGTCTTCGCAGAGATCCGCAGCACGCGCTCGGGCTCCTCGCCGAGAAGGTCGCCGAGCTCTTTCGCGGCGCCGTCGGGATCGGCCTGCGGTAGGTCGATCTTGTTCGCGGCCGGGACGACCTCGAGGCCGCCGTCGATCGCGAGGTACGCGTTCGCGAGCGTCTGCGCTTCGATCCCCTGGGCAGCGTCGACGACGAGCAACGCGCCCTCGCAAGCCTGCAGCGAGCGCGATACCTCGTACGTGAAGTCCACGTGGCCAGGCGTGTCGATGAGGTTGAGCTGGTGGCCCTTCCAGTGCACGCGTACGGCCTGCGCCTTGATCGTGATCCCCCGCTCGCGCTCGAGCTCCATCGTGTCGAGGAGCTGCTCGCGCATCTCCCGCTCCGAGACGGCTCCGGTCAGCTCGAGGATGCGGTCGGCGAGCGTCGACTTGCCGTGGTCGATGTGCGCGATGATCGCGAAGTTGCGAATGCGGTCTTGCTGCATGGGACTCAGGCTAGTGCCAGCACAGGCACCGCGGCCGCGAAGCGGACGCCTTCAGGGACTTTCGCGCGATCGGAATCCGCGCTAGCGGATTCCGATCTTGCGCACTAACGGGTTCAAGCGCTCCTACGAGGGATCGTCGCGCCGGGGTCGCAACAGTAGCAACGCCTCGAGCTCGCGCAGCCCGAGGGCTCGCGCGAGGGCGACGTACACGAGCCCGCCGACGGCGAAGGCGGCGCCGAGCGACACGATCTGCGCCAGAAGACCGCGGCCGAGCACCTCGTCGAGGCCGTACCAGGTCGCAAACGCAAGCCCCGCAGCAACCGCCCCGGCCGCTGCAACTCGCACGACCACGCCGAGCGTGCGACCGACGTGCTCGAGCCCGATCCGGCGGCGCATCATCACGAGGAGCACGCCGGCCGCGACGACGTTCACCGTCGACGTCGAGAGCGGGATTCCCCAGATCCCGAGCCGGTAGAACACGGTGTTGAGCAGAGCGTTGAGCGCGACCGCTCCGAGCGCGATCCCGGTCGGCACCCAGTTCGTCTGCACCGCGTAGAAGCTCCGGTTGAGGATCAGCATCCAGCCGTTGAAGACGAGACCGATCGAGAACGCCTGCAGGCACTGGGCGACGATCACCGTGTCGTCGGCGGTGAACTCGCCGCGCTGGTACACGAGGCGCACGATCGGGTCGGCGAGCGCGATCGAGAGCAGGCCGGCGGGCACGAGGAGGAAGGCGATCTGGCGCAATCCAGTCTCGAGCGCGCGCCGAAGCCCGGCGGTGTCGCTGCGTGCTGCGAACCGAGCGAGCGTCGGGAAGAGCACCGTCGTGACGGCGACCGCGAAGATGCCCTGCGGGAGCATGTAGAGCCGGAAGGCCTTGTCGATGGCCGCGGGTGCGAGCTCCGGGTCGAGCAGCCGCGACGCGAACAGCGTGTCGACCAGGAAGTTCACGTTCACGAGGCCGATCGTCAGCGTGACCGGCAGCATCAGGACGAGCACGCGCTTGACGGCCGGGTCGCGCCAGTCGATGACCATCGTCAGCCGGCCGTCGAGCCGGCGCAGCCAGGGGATCGGCAGGAGGAGCTGCACGAGCGTGCCGACGACGACGACCCCGGCGTAGAGATAGAGCTGCCCGCTCTCGTCGTCGATCTGCGGAACGCCGAGAAGGAGCCCCACCACGATCACGACGTTCCAGGCGACGGGCGCGAGCGCCGGAACCGCGAACTGGTGGTACGTGTTGAGGATCCCGACGACGATTCCGGACAGGCCGAGCAGGACGACGATCGGGAAGAGGACGCGCGAGAGACCGACCGCGAGGTCGTAGTCGCCGCCCGGGTCTCCGAACGGGCGCATCAGGAGCGGCGCGAGCAGGATGAACAGCGCGGTGACGCCGCCGAGGACGAGGAGCGTCAGCCAGAACAGCGTCGACGCGACGCGCCACGCGCGCTGGCGCTCGCCCTTCTCGAGCAGATCGCTGAACACCGGGACGAACGCACCCGAGAGCGCCGCGTCGGCGAGGAGCGCGCGGACGACGTTCGGGATGAGGATCGCGACGGTGAACGCGTTGATGAGCCCGGTGACGCCGAAGAAGTAGGCGCTGACCATCTCCCGCACGAGACCGAGCACCCGCGAGATCCCGGTCGCGAGCGAGAAGATCGCCGTCGAGCGCGCGATCCGGCGGCTGCTGTGGCCGGGCTCAGAAGTGGCTTCGGATGTCGGTGTCGAGTCCATCTCGCGTAGCGATTCTCCCAGTGGGGTCTGCTACCATCGCCCGGCCCGCGGTTGCGGGCATTTCCTCGAATGGCGAACATCAAGCAACAGAAAAAGCGCGTCCTGATCCAGGAGCGGCAGCGGATCGAGAACCTCCGCTACCGATCCACGATCAAGACACTGACGAAGCGCCTCGAAGGCGCCGTCTCCGACGGTGACACCGAGCGGGTCGCCGCAGATCATCGCGAGCTCGTCCGGACGATCGACAGGGCATCGGCACGCGGCGCGCTTCACGCGAACACGGCTGCGCGCAAGAAGTCCCGCGCTGCTCGTCTCGTCGCGACGAGCGCCTCCTAGAGACCGTCGGGCCGCACGGCTCGTCAGTGGCAGCGATCGCCCGCGAAGCGGGCGCTTCAGGGATCTTCGCGCGACCGGACGTTCCGCGCTAGCGGACTTCCGGTCTTGCGCGCCAAGGCGACAAGCGTGCGCTGCACCTCGAGGTCGGGCGCGAGCTTGCTCTGGCCCTTGAGCGCACCGTCGAGCGCGGCGAGTCGCACGACCGCCTCGTCCAGCTCCTCGGCCGAGAAGCCCTCGGCCTGCCGGTAGAGCTTCCCGGCATAGAACGGGTTGAGCTTGAGCCGCGTCGCAGCCTCCTTCGAGCCCACGCCCTCGGCAGCGAGCTTCTTCAGCGCGCGGAGCCGGCCGAGATGGCTGGCGAGCGATCCGGCGAGGCGTGGCGCGGTGTCTCGCCGGGGCTTGGGGTCGCGCTCGAAGATCGTCTCGCTCAAGGCAAGGGTGCGCGCGGAGTCGCGCACCGACCAGGCTTCCGTAAGCTCGTAGATCGGGACGTCCGCGTTGGGAGCCACGAGCGCCTCGACCTCGCGCTCGCCGATCGGCTCATCCCCCGCCCACGTCGCAACCTTGTCGACCTCCGTCTTCAGCGCGCGGAGGTCCTCGCCGACGAGCTGGATGAGGGCCGCGACGGCGTCGGGCTCCGCGCGGGCGCCCCGGTCGTGGAACTGCTTTGCGACCCACTCCTGCAGCTTCTTCTTCTCGACGTCGAAGGCAAGCACACTGCCCGCCTTGGCACAGGCCTTCCAGAGCGCGGTGCTCGGCTTCAGCTCATCGGCAACGAGCGCGAGCACCGTTGTCGGAGCCGGGCTCGAGAGGTACGCCGTGATCGCCTCGGCGTCGGCCGCTTTCCAGCCGCCCCGGCGACCTCGGTCTGCCTTCACCCCGTCGACGTCGGTGACGACGATGAGTCGTCCCTCGCCGAACAGGCTTCCGGCGTTGCAGAGCCCTACCGCGGCCTCGCCAGAGGTGTCGAGCGCCGTGACGGTCTCGATCGACTCGACCTCGAAGTGGCCGCGCAGGCGTGCGATCGCGGTCTCGACCTTCGGGCCGTCGCTCCCGGTGATGAGGTAGACCGGCTTGTCAGGAGCTTCGGCCACGCTCGTCACCCTATCGCTCGGTGCGCACGATCAGCCCTGGCCCATCCGACTCCACGACGACGCGCCCGTCCTCGTCGGTTCGATACAGGGTGAGCCCCGGTGCGCTCTCGAGCGCTGCGACCGTCTCGGCCCGCGGGTGCCCGTAGCTGTTGTTCCGGCCGCAGGAGATGACCGCGACGCGAGGACGGAGCTCGCGCAACGTGCCGGCGAGCCCTGGGTCCTCCGAGCCGTGGTGCGCGACCTTGAGGATCTCGACCTCCGGAAGGCTCAGCCGCGCCGTCACATCCGACTCGGCGTCGGCAGGGAGAAAGACGTCGGTCGCACCGTACGAAGCGAGAAGGACGACCGCGTTGAGGTTGGGATCCTCGCTCGGCGTCCCAGCGTCGTTGGGCCAAAGGGTGCGCAGGACGAGTCCGCCTGTGCGGAAGGTCGCGCCCGCACGCACGAATCGCACGGGTACGTCGTCAGCCCGTGCGGCACGAATCGCCTGCTCGCGCTCCGGCCCGGTCGCCTCGAGGTCCGGGTCGAGCACCTGCCCGACGTCGAGGCGGCGCAAGACGTCGTCCGCCCCTCCCACGTGGTCGCGCTGCGGATGGGTGAGGACGACAGCCGAGAGGGAACGGACGCCCATGTCGACCAGCTGCGACGCAGCATCTCCTTCCGGAGGGCCCTGATCGACGAGAACGCGGGCACGAGGTGTCTCGAGCAGAACGGCGTCTCCCTGTCCGACGTCGAGGAAGGTGACGCGAAGGCCCGCCGGTGGAGCCCATGTCTTCGCCGGCGCTGCGGTGAGCCACGCGGTCGTTGCGACGACGACGACTCCACCGAGCGCGAGCGGGACGAGCACGCTGCCCGCGCGGGGTAGCCGGCGTAGCCGTCGAACGACGAGCGACATCGCCGCCCCGATGGCCGCAACCGTTGCCAGCGTCCGAGTGTCGACCTGAGCGCGCGGAAGTTCGGCGACGACTCGAGCGACGAGCTCGAGCCAGGCCGCAGCCCACCCCGCGAGTGCCGCGAGACCCGCCGCTGCACCGGGCGAGACGGGATCGACGACCGCCGCGAGGAGCCCGAGACCGAGAACGAGCGGCGCTGCGACGAACGCGACGACGTTCGCCAGGACCGTGTAGAGCGGCGCCTCACCGAAGTGGAACAGCACGACCGGCGCAGTCACGACGCCGCACGCGAGCGCGACCGAGACGGCGTCCGCAACGACGGTCGGAACCGGGTAGCCGTCGAGTCGCCGTCGCACGCGCGGCACCGCCACGAAGATCGCCGCGACTGCGACGAACGACAGCTGGAATCCAGGCTCGAGAAGTGACGTCGGCATCCACGCCATCAGCAGCAACGCTCCGAGCGCGAGGAAGTGCCAGCGGTCGGTCGGCCTTGCGGCGAGCCAGGCGAGGGATGCGAGCGCGCCGGCGACACCGGCCCGAACGACCGAGGGTTGCCACCCGACGGCCAGCACGTAGGCCGCGATCGTCGCGAGGATCGAGAGCTCCCGGACACGCCTCGAGAGCCGCAGCAGCCAGCCGAGCGCGTAGATCCCCCCGGCAAGGAAGGCGACGTTCTGCCCTGAAACGGCCAGGAGGTGGTACAGCCCGGAGGCCCGGAAGTCGTCCTGCACGTCCGCGGGGAGACCTTCGTCCTCGCCGAGCACGACACCGAGCACGATTCCGCGTCGGGTGCCGTCGGCCCCGCGCGTCACGGCGCGTTCGATCCGGTCGCGAAGAACATCGCCGAAGCCGGCGAGCCCGCCTCGCCGTCCGACCTCGCGCCAGCTCGACGCCTCGAGCACGACCCGGATCCCCTGGCGTGCAAGCCACGCGCGCTCGTCGAAGCCGTCCTGCTCCGGCCGTGGCTCAGCAATCCGGACCGACGCCTCCAGGATGGCTCCGCGCGGAGGCGAGCGCCCGACCGGGAGAACGAGCAGCACGCGCTCGCGGATCGCCTCGTGGCGGAACGCCCGCGTCTCGGCGATGACTCGCGTCGACCATTCAGACGAACGCGCGGGTGCCACGGTGACGAGCTCCGCAGCGCCCGTCTCGCCGACCTCGCCGACGAGGACGCTCGACCGAAGGGCATCCATGCGAAGCGAGCCCCACCCGAGGCCCAGCGCTGCCAGCGCGACACCGAGAACCACGAGCCGCGCGACGTTGTCGAGCATGAGCACGCCGCCGAGAGCGCAGAGCGCGAGTGCGACCGCCGCGGCAAGCGGCACGGGAACCCAGATCGAGAGTGCGAGGCCGACGCAGACCGCACCCGCGAGCAAGGCGGGCCGGTGAAGCTCGACGGCGTTCCTCATGGGCCACTCCGTGGCCCATGAGGGGGGAGGGGCGTGGGGAACCGGGAGGTTCCCCACGCTTTCCAAGAGAAGGGGGCACGCGGGGGAAACAGGGTTTCCCCCGCGAACGTGAGCCGACGGCGAGCGTTCCTCACGGGGTCACGAGGTCGCGTAGCTGCTCGATCCGCGTCGGGCCGATGCCAGGTACCGCATCGAGGTCGTCGACGGACGCGAACGGTCCGTGCTCGGCCCGGTAGTCCACGATCTTCTGCGCGGTGATCGGCCCCACCCCGGGAAGCTCGTCGAGCTCCTCGACGGTTGCAGACGACAAACTCACGGCCGCCACTCCGGCAGCCGCCCCGCCCGCGACGCCGCCTCCGGACGACGACGATGCGCCGGGCTCGGTTGCGGCGCGGCTCGGCACGAGGACCTGGACGCCGTCGACGAGCGGCGCCGCGAGGTTCAGCGCAGCGAGATCGGCGCCGTGGCGCGCACCCCCGGCACGACGCACGGCATCCGCGATCCGCGCTCCGTCACGCAGTCGATAGAGCCCGGGTCGCTGAACCTCGCCCACGACGTGGACGACCAGAACGGAACGCACCGGCGCCTCGGCGACGGCCTCGAGCGGCGCAGCGACGAGGTCGGGCTCGCGCGCGGCACCCGCCTGCGCGAGCCGCTGCCCGACGAGCGCGAGCAGTACAAGTGCGACGCAGACACCCGCGATCGCAGTCGAGCGAGAGACGGCGATTGGCACCGAGCAATCGTCGCCGCGAATGCGTCAACGGTGGTGCACGGCTCCGTCAAGAGACCGCGACAAGTCCGCCGTCCGGCTGAAGCCCGACCCGCGGCTCAGATCACGAAGTTGACGAGCTTCCCGGGCACGACGACGGTCCGGGTCGGCTCGCCGCCGTTCAAATGCTCCCGCACCCGCTCCGAGGCACGCGCGAGCGCGACGAGCTCGTCCTCCGCCAAGGAGGGCGAGACGTGGAGCCGATCGCGGATCTTCCCGTTCACCTGGACGACCACCTCGACCGTATCGACCTCGAGCAGCGCGGGGTCCGCGACCGGCCAGGGTGCCTCCCACAGCCGCTCGTGCCCGAGCCTCGCCCACAGCTCTTCCGAGACGTGCGGAGCGTACGGCTGGATCAGCGAGACGACCGTCTCGGCCGCGAACCGGGAGTCCGGACCGGCCGGCTCGCGTGACAGCTCGTTGACGAGCTCCATGACCGCCGCGATCGCCGTGTTGAAGGCGAAGCGCCGGCCGATGTCGTCGGTGACCTTGGCGATGGCCCAGTGGGCCTTCCGCGCGAGCGGGCCGTCGGTCGGCTCGCTCGCCGGGGCGTTGTCGGCGACCTCGGAGACGACGCGCCAGAGACGCCTGACGAAGCGCGCCATCCCCTCGACGCTCGCCTCGGTCCACTCCATGTCCTCGTTCGCGGGGCCGAGGAAGAGGATGTTCAGCCGGCAGGCGTCGGCACCGTAGCGGTCGACGAAGTCGTCCGGACTCACGACGTTGCCAGCCCGCTTCGAGATCTTCGTCTTACCGGCCGTGACCCAGCCGTTCGAGAAGAAGCGCTCGAACGGCTCGCGGAAGCCGAGCAGTCCGAGGTCGTTCAGCACCTTGATCCAGAAGCGCGCGTAGATCATGTGCACCGTCGCGTGGTCGACGCCCCCGATGTACAGGTCGATCGGGTTCCAGTAGTCGACGGCTGAACGATCGAACGGCGCGCTGTCGTTCTGCGGGTCGCAGTACCGCAGGAAGTACCAGGACGAATCGACGAATGTGTCCATCGTCTCGGTCTCGCGCTTCGCGGGGCCGGCACACGACGGGCACGGCACGTTCACCCAGTCCTCGGCCTGCGCCAGCGGCGGGACGCCCTTCGGCTTGTAGTCCTCGATCTCGGGCAGCACGACCGGCAGCTCGTCCTCGGGAACCGGCACGATCCCGCACGCCTCGCAGTAGACGACCGGGATCGGGCAGCCCCAGTAGCGCTGTCGCGAGAAGCCCCAATCGCGCAGGCGAAAGTTGATCGTGAAGCGCCCGCGACCCTCGGCCTCGAGCTTCTCGACGATCCGACGACCTCCCTCCGGGGCCGGCACACCGTCGAACTCCCCCGAGTTGACGAGCACCTCGTCGTCCGCGTGCTCGACGTACGCCACGCTCTCGTCGACCTCGCCGTCCGCTGGCTTCACGACCTGCCGGATCGGGAGATCGAACGCCGTCGCGAAGTCGAAGTCGCGCTGGTCGTGCGCCGGAACCGCCATGATCGCGCCGGTCCCGTAGTCGGTCAGGACGTAGTCCGCGACGTAGACCGGCAGCCGCTCCCCGTTGACCGGGTTGACCGCATGGAGACCGGTGAAGACACCTGTCTTGGCGGTCGCCTGCGCGCGCTCGACGGTCTTCTTCGCCCCGGCCCGGCGCACGTAGTCGCGAACCTCGTCGGAGTCGATTCGGGCGACGAGCTCGTGCTCGGGAGCGAGGACGAAGAACGTGGCGCCGAACAGCGTGTCCGGGCGAGTCGTGAAGACCGAGATGTCCTCGTCGAGCTCGTCGATGCGGAAGAGGATCTCCGCGCCCTCCGACCGACCGATCCAGTTGCGCTGACGCGCCTTGATCGACTCGGGCCAGTCGACGGTCTCGAGATCGTCGAGCAGCGCCTGCGCGTAGTCGGTGATGCGGAAGAACCACTGCTCCATGAGCCGCGACTCGACCTCGGCGCCGCAGCGCTCGCACGTCCCGTCGGCCAGCACCTGCTCGTTCGCGAGCACGGTCTGATCGTTCGGACACCACTTCACGGAGGCGCCCTTGCGATACGCGAGGCCGCGCTCGAGGAAGAGCAGGAACTGCCACTGCTGCCAGCGGTAGTACGTCGGGTCGTGCGTCGAGAGCGAGCGGTCCCAGTCGTACGCCCAGCCGACGCGGCGCATCGAGCGTGTGATGTGGACGATGTTCCGCTCCGTGCTCTCACGAGGGTGGACGCCCTCCTTGATCGCGGCGTTCTCGGCGGGCAGGCCGAAGGAGTCGAATCCCTGCGGGTGCAACACGTGCATGCCGTTGCGGGCACGGAAGCGAGTGACGACATCGCCGATCGTGTAGACGAGCATGTGCCCGATGTGCAACGTCCCCGAGGGATACGGGAGCATCTCGAGGACGTAGCTCTTCGGCCGGCGCTCCTCGTTCGTGACGTGGAACGCCTTCGCGTCCGCCCAGACGCGCTGCCAGCGCTCCTCGATCGTCTTCGCGTCGTACTGCTCCATCGCCTGTCTCATTCGTGTCGGGGTACAAAAAAGCCTCTCGTGCGAGAGGCCTGGAGGGATCGCCGCGGCTGCGCCGCACTCGGTCCCTGGACTATGGAAGAAGCTGCTTCACGAGGCGAAAACGGTACCAGGCAAGATCTGCCGATGCTCGATCTCTTTCCGGACTCCGTGCGGATCGACGCCGGCGAGCTCTCGCTCGGCGGTGTTCGTGCCGGCGAGCTGGCGGATCGATTCGGAACGCCACTCGTCGTCTACTGCGAGGAGACGATTCGGCAACGGGCACAGGCGCTGCGAGCGGCAGCCGGTGCGCAGGGCCGTGTCTTCTACGGAACGAAGGCGTTTCCCAACGTGGCCGTGCTGCGACTGCTCCGCGACGAGGGCGTCGGCGCCGACGTCGCCTCGGCAGGCGAGCTCGCGTTCGCGCGCCGCGCCGGGCTCTCCGGAGCCGAGATCGTCGTGCACGGGAACAACAAGGACGACGCGCTGCTCCGCGATGCCGCCGAAGACGACTCGCCGGTCGTGCTCGACGCGCCCGACGAGGTCGAGCTCGCGGCAGCCGCGGGCGTCAGGCGCGTCCTCGTCCGCGTCACGCTGGGTGTCGACGCCGACACGCACGAGGCGATCGTCACGGGACATCACGGCTCGAAGTTCGGACTGCCACCGGCGGAGGCACGCGTCGCCATCTCGGATGCGCTCGCAAGCGGGCTCGACGTCCTCGGCCTCCACGTCCACGTCGGCTCGCAGCTTCCCGACTTCACCGCACAGGCAGAGACGATCAGGCGCCTCGCCGCGTTCGCGGCGACCTGCCGCGACGAGCTCGGCTGGGAGGCACGCGTCGCCGACCTCGGCGGCGGCTTCGGGATCCGCCACCACCCGGACGACGACGTACCGGAAGCGGCCGAGCTCGCGCGTGCCGCAGCCGCCACCGCACGCGAATCGTTCGTCGCGGCGGGGCTTCCCGCACCGGAGGTCTGGCTCGAGCCGGGACGGTGCCTCGTGGGCCGGGCTGGAGTGACGCTGTATCGCGTCGGTGCCGTCAAGCGGCTCCCCGGGCGAACCTGGGTCGCGGTCGACGGTGGCATGTCGGACAACCCCCGACCCCAGCTGTACGACGCGCGCTACACGGCACTCAGCGCCGCGCGGGCAGGCGAGGATCCGGACGAGCTCGTCAGCGTGGCCGGGATGCACTGCGAGTCCGGCGACGTCCTCATCGACGACGTCGTGCTTCCCGAGCCGCGTCGCGGGGATCTGCTCGCAGTGCCGGCGACAGGCGCATACACACTGGCGATGAGCTCGAACTACAACGGCGTCCCCCGCCCTGGGGCGATTCTCGTTCGCGACGGCGAGGCCACCGTCATCCGCCGTCGCGAGACCGTCGACGACCTTCTATCCATGGAGATCTGAGACTCTCCTCAATGGAGGATCTCGACCTCGTCGAGGTCGGCGACGACGTGAGCGCGCCCGACGCGCTGCCCGCCGAAACGGGCCGACGGGCCCCAGATGCGTGCTGCGCGAAAGCTCGCCGCGAGCTCGTGGTGGATCGCATCGGCGACGTCCTCGACGGTCGCTCCCGGCTCGAGCGCGAGCGGCTCGTCGTCCACACCACCGCCGTGCCGGAGATACACGCGGATGAGCCCGAGGAGACGCCAGACCGCCTCGCGGAACCTCTCGAGGCTCGCATCGTCGAGAACCGACACGGGCACGAGCTCGAGATCGTCGAACGCATCTGCGAGACGGTCGACGCGCGCGTCGTCTTCGTCCACCTTGGTCGCCGCGAGGAGAGCGGGCAGCACGATCCCGGCCTCTTCGACCTCGTGACGCAGAGTGGCCAGAACCTCCGGCGGCGCCGACGCGGCATGGCAGTAGACGATCGCATCTGCGTTGCGGAGCACGCCGAGCAGCGCCCGACCGCCGCCGCGACCCTCGGATGCGCCCTCGAGCAGACCTGGGATCTCGACGAGCTGGACACGAACACCGCCGACGGATGTGACCGCGGCGATCGGGCGCGTCGTCGTGAACGCGTAGTCGCCGGTCTTGATCTGGATCTGCGACAGCGCCTGCAGGAGCGACGACTTGCCCGCGTTGGGTGCGCCGACCAGCGCGACCTGCGCGGCACCCTCGCGGCGCACTGCGATCGAGTCGCGATGGACGACCTTCGCTCGAACGCGCGTCTCGGCGATCTCCCCCGTGAGCCACTTCCTGATGTCCGCGTACGGGCCGCTGCGGTAGTCCGGCAGCTCCTCGATGAGACCGCGCAGCACGCGGACGCGTTCGACCCCGACCTTCCCGACCAGCCGGCGCTTGGCCACCTGGACGAACGTGCGATGCGGCATGGGCATCGCTCCATCTCCTCTCCGTCATGCGGACAGCGCGCCGGAGCCCGTGGACGGGCCGCGGATCGCGTCCTGTCCTGCCGCTTCCCTGGACGCTCGAGCTGGAAGCGGCGGACTAGCCGGTCTTGTCGGAGATGGTTGTGCGCCAGGCGCTCTCGGACGCCCGGGCGATGCCGTTGCTCATGCCGCGAGCGTAACACCGCACCCGGCAGGAGCAAGCGTCGACGCCGGGTGCTCCTACCGTTCGCCAGTCGCTGACTCCGGCTCCCACCCGACCTCGACGACGTATCCATCCGGGTCGCGGAACTTGACGCTCACGTAGTCGGGCTCGTCCCAGATTCCGACGATCTCGACGCCGTCCGCGCCGATCCGGTCGCGGAACGCTCGCACTTCGTCCGGCGAATCGAGCCCCAGGCCGAAGTGGAGGAACGAAGGAAGCGAGAGAGCCTCGTCGGTCTCGCCGAGCGCGAGGGAGAAGCCTCGCGCGTGCAGCATGAGAACGCCGTCTTCGCGCGGCTCGGCCTCCGCCTCGAAGTCGAAGTAGCGCTCGTAGAACCGGCGCGAACGCGCTTGGTCTCGGACAGCGAGAGCCAGGTGGTCCATCTCAGCGCGCGCGAGCGCCTGCGAGCAGCCCCGGCCGGACGAGACGCGGCGGCGCCACGAGGCCCGCGTCCTTCACGGGCGGGTTGAGCGGCTCCGCGAGCGGCTCCGCGCCGAACGACGCGCGCACCCGCTCCTCGGGCGCATGCTCGTACAGCGTCGTGCGCTGCCGCGGCACGCGACCGGCCGACCGGATCAGCTCCTCCATGCGCTCGGGCGGCAGCTCCTGACCGAAATCCGCGCCGGCGGAGCGCGAGATCGACTCGTTCATCAGCGTCCCGCCCAGATCGTTCACTCCCGCAGCGAGCGCTTGCCGCGTTCCCTCAGGGCCGAGCTTCACCCACGACGCCTGGATGTTCGTGATCTCCGGATGCAGCGCGAGCCGGGCGACCGCGTGGACGAGCAGGGTCTCGCGGAACGTCGGCCCGCGTCGCGCGCGTCCCTGGAGGTAGATCGGCGCCTCCATCGGGACGAACGGCAGCGGGACGAACTCCGTGAACCCGCGCGAGCGCTGCTGTTGCTCGCGTGCACGCAGGAGGTGCCGCGCCCACGAGCGCGGCGTGTCCACGTGCCCGAACATGAGCGTCACGTTCGAGCGCAGGCCGACGCGGTGCGCCGCGTCGTGGACGGCGAGCCACTGCGCGGTCGTCACCTTGTCGGGACAGATGACGCGACGCACCTCGTCGTCGAGCACCTCGGCTGCCGTCCCGGGCAGAGACCCGAGCCCGAGGTCTCGAAGGTGCCGGAGGTACTGCTCGAGCGACAGGTCGAGCGTCGCAGCTCCCTGCCACACCTCGAGCGCCGAGAACGCATGCACGTGAATCTCCGGAACCGCCTGCTTGATGGCCCGCACGACGTCGGCGTAGTAGTCACCCGTGAACGCGGGATGGATCCCGCCCTGGAGGCACACCTCGGTCGCGCCGCGATCCCACGCCTCCAGCGCGCGGCGGACGATCTCCTCGCGCGGGACGAGATACGGCGCGCCGCGGAGATTGGCCGCGAGCTTCCCCTTCGAGAACGCACAGAAACCGCAGCGGAAGTAGCAGACGTTCGTGTACTGGATGTTCCGCGTGACGACGTAGGTGACCTCGTCGCCGCAGACCTCGCGTCGCAGCGCATCGGCCGCCGCGTACACGCGTGCCGCCTCTTCCCCACGCGCCTCGAGCAGCCGCGTGAGCTCGTCCTCGCCGAGCTCCGCTCCGCTGAGCTCGAGCGCAGGCGCGTCGCGGCGGACGAGGAACGGCATGCCCTCCCGCTCGCCGGGCGCCCACGCGTCGTCGCGGGCGAGGCCTGTCGCGTCTGACGCTCGGAGCGCAGAGGACAGCACGGCCGGATCGAGCCACTGCGCTTCGACGTACTCGGAGTACACGGGCAACCGCGGCGCGAGCTCGAGCCCGCGCGAGCGCGTTGCCTCGGCGAGCCGCTCGAGCTCCGGCCAGGGCGCCTCCGGGTTCACGTGGTCGATCGTCACGGGCGAGACGCCGCCCCAGTCGTCGATCCCGGCATCGAGCAGACGCGGGAAGTCGTCGAAGGCGAGGTTCGGCGGCGCCTGCACGTGCCACCCGGGGCCGAGCAGGATGCGCGCGACGGCGATCGTCCAGAGGTGGTCGTCGAGGGACGGCTCGTCGTGTGAGGCCATCCGCGTGCCGGGCTTCGCGCGGAAGTTCTGGACGATGACCTCCTGGACGTGCCCGTGCTCGTCGCCGAGCGCCTTCAGCGCGAGGAGCGCGTCGATCCGCTCCTCGCGCGTCTCGCCGATGCCGATGAGGATCCCGCTCGTGAACGGGATCGCGAGCTCGCCGGCGAGGCGGATCGTCTCGAGGCGGCGCGCGGGGAGCTTGTCGGGCGAGGCCCAGTGCGGGCCGCCCTTCTCACCGAGTCGCTCGGCGGTCGTCTCGAGCATGATCCCCATCGAGGCAGACACCGGTCTGAGCGCAGCCAGCTCGTCGCGCGTCATCACGCCGGGGTTGAGGTGCGGCAGCAGGCCCGTCTCCTCGAGCACGAGCCGGGCGCAGCGCTCGAGGTACTCGAGCGTCGTCTCGCAACCGAGCGCGCAGGAGCTCCTCGCGCGCGACCTTGTACCGCAGCTCGGGCTTGTCACCGAGGGTGAAGAGAGCTTCGTGGCAGCCCGCCGCCGCGCCGGCGCGCGCTAGAGCGAGCACCTCGTCCTCGGTCATGAACGCGCGCTCGCCGCGCTTCGGTGGGCGCGCGAATGTGCAATACCCGCAGACGTCGCGGCACAAGGTCGTGAGCGGGATGAAGACCTTCGGCGAGTACGTGACGAGCGGCCCCGTCCGCAGGCGCCGCGCCTCCGCGAGCAGCTCCTCGAGCGGCGCGGCGAGAAGGTCGGCGGCGCTCACCATCCTGTCGCGAGCATACGTCGAGATCGTGCGCTCGCATCCGTCTACGAGACGACACCTACGAAAGGAGAGCGATGAGGTTCCTGTTCCTTATCCACGGCGACTCGGGGCCGAGGCCGCGTTGACCGTCGGGAACGCTCGACATCGCGGCTCCGAACAGGTGAGAATCCCCAACAACTGCGGAAGGGGGTAACGAGCATGCGTAGGAATCGGAGGCGGGCAGGACTGCTCGCCGCGATCGCGACGGTCGCTCTGGCGGCTGTCGTCGTTCCGGCCGCGGCCGTCGGCGCAGCCGAGCACATCCTGATCCCGATCGTGAACGAGCCGACGCCTTGGGACCCGTTCGAGGATCCCTGCACCGGAACGGTCGTTCACGGCATCGGGATCGAGAACGGCCAGGTGAAGATCACGGAGCTCGGGCCACGGGGGCACCACGTGCAGATACGAGTGGACGGGGAAGTCGATCTCCTGGACGAACAGAACGATCTCGTCGGCACGTGGACGTACCACATCCGCTTCAGCGACCAGTTTCCGCCTGGCGCACAAGGAGCGGTCACGTTCCTCGCCAAGGGCCCGGTCGAGTACCCGGACGGGAGCTCGGCGGTGATCACCCTTCACGAGCACCAGGTCTTCGAGAAGGGCGACACCCTGAAGCGCGAGTTCCTCAAGGCCTCGTGCCGCTGACGAAGTAGGGACGGAACGAGCGGCGCCCGGCGTGGCCGGGCGCCGCTGCTAGTTCCGCTTCGAGGTCCAGAGCCCGCCGACCGGGACGAAGCGCCCCTTCGTCCAGCGCTGAAGCTGGCCCTGCTGGATCGGGAAGGCGTCGCCCTTCCCGGTCTTCACCGTCACGCCGGGCAGGAGGAACGGGTTCTTCGCGCTCGTGATCGAGCGCGCACGGGCCATGAGCGCTGTCCGGGTCGGGTTCGCGCCGAGGCGCCTGAGTACGCCGATCGTCTCGTACGCCACGGCCATGCCGTACACGTGGTAGACGTCGTTCGGGTTCGCGCCCTTCGCGTACTTCGCGAGCAGGGCGCGGTACTGCTTCATCCCCGCGTCCTTGTTCCAGCGCGGGTCGGTCGGATCCTTGAGCACCGTGGTGGTGATCGACCCCTCGACGAGCTTGTTCTTCCCGCCCTCGGAGGCGAGCACCATGATGTTCGAGGTGCCGGAGACCGCGTTCTAGATGACGAGCGGCTTCCAGCCGAGGCGGTTCGCAAAGACGTACGCCTGGATCGCGAAGGTCGGCGTCGCGAAGATGCAGAGGACATTTGCGCCCGACGCCTTGAGCTTCGCGATCTGCGTGCCGACGTCCGGCGACGTGACCTGATACGCCTCGGCCGCCACGACCTTCGAGCCGGACCGTCCGAGGCCGAGCTTGAGGCTGGCGAGGAGGTCCTTCCCGTAGTCGTCGTTCTGGAAGAGGACGGCGACCTTCGCCTTCTTCCTCGCCTTCGCGATGTACTGCCCGTAGACGAGACCCTCTGCGGCATAGCTCGGCTGGAAGCCGATCGTCCACGGGTACTTCGCTGCGTCGCGCCCCCACGTCGTCGCTCCCGACGCGACGAAGAGCTGCGGCACCTTGACCTGGTTCAGGTAGTCGCGTACCGCGAGGTTCGCCTCGGTGCCGAGCGTGTTGAAGACGGCGAACACCTTGTCCTGCTCGACGAGGCGCCGCACCGCCTGCACGGTCTGCGCGGGGTTGTAGGCGTCGTCGACGATCCGGTAGTCGATCTTGCGCTTGGCCACGCCTCCGGCTGCGTTCACGAACTCGAAGTACGCCTTCGCGCCGCGCGCGACCGAGGCGTACGAGGCGGCTGGGCCCGTCAAGGGCGACGTCCCTCCGACGACGATCGTCGTCGAGCTGATGCCCGGATCGGCGGCCGAGCCGGCGAATGCCGTCGGCAGCGCGAAGAGGAGAGCCGCACCAACGACGGCCACGAGAACCGAACGACGCCGAGTCACTTCGACCGAGAGTAGCGACGATTCGTGATCAGCTGCCCGATGCGGCGGAACAGCCCGCCGACGCCGTTCGGCAGCACGAACATCAGCAGGATGAGCACGACGCCGTAGACGATCGCGGGTCCGCCAGGCTTCTGTGTCTCCTCGATGATCCGGTCCGGCAGGAGCGAGCCGAGATCCTGCCCCTGCGCCCACAGCGGCAGGAACGCGATGAAGATCGCGCCGAAGACGAGCCCGGACAGGCCGCCGAGCCCTCCGACGACGATGCCGACGAGGAGGAAGATCGAGAGCGCGACGGGGAACGTGTCCGGGTTCACGAAGGCGCTCGCGATGGCGAAGAGGCCGCCCGCGACGCCCGCGTACGCCGCACTGACGCCGAACGCGAGGGTCTTGTAGCGAGCGAGACTGACGCCGGACGAGACGGCCGCCGTCTCGGAGTCGCGGACCGCGCGGAAGGCACGCCCCGTCCGCCCACGGAGGATGAGCCACGCGCCGGCGAACATGACGAGCGCGATCGACCAGGCGAGGTAGTACATCCAGTCGTTCGGCGTGAGGGAGCGGCCGAGGACGTTCACGTTCGTGATCGAGCCGGTGAGCTCCGGGCTCCCGAAGAGCTGGATCCCCTGCCCCCCGCCCGAGAACTCCTCGAAGCGCTTCACGGTCGACGGCATGGCGACGGCGATCGCGAAGGTGGCAAGGGCGAGATAGAGGCCCGAGAGGCGCAGCGCCGGAAAGCCGAACGCGAGCCCGAAGAGGCCGGCGACGAGACCGGCGATCGGAAGCGTCCAGAGATCCTTCATCCCGCCCGAGATCGGCCCGCCGAACTGCTCGTTGCCGGCCATGAGGATCGCGGTCGTGTAGCCGCCGATCGCCATGAACGCGCCGTGGCCGAGCGAGATCTGGCCCGTGTACCCGGTGAGGACGTTGAGGCCGAGGAGCGCGATCAGGTAGATCGCGACGTACGAGTACTCGCGTGCCTTGAAGTCGGAGATGAACGACGGCAGCACCGCGACGAAGGCGACGAACGCCGCGAACGCGACGAAGCCGATGATGCGCTGCGTCCGGGGAGTCAAACTCGCTTCACCTCCGGCTTGCCGAAGATCCCCTGCGGGCGGATGAGGAGGACCGCGAGGATGATGAGGAGCGCCATCGGCAGGCGC
The DNA here is from genome assembly GCA_963820635.1 of uncultured Gaiellaceae bacterium. Lineage (GTDB taxonomy): Bacteria > Actinomycetota > Thermoleophilia > Gaiellales > Gaiellaceae > GMQP-bins7. The sequence continues at coordinate 685,866 of CAWGAN010000003.1, forward strand.
AGCTCCTCCGTGAACCAGCTGAACATGTCGTACTGGCTCAGGTAGCTGAGCAGGTTGAGGAGCACGCCGATCGCCAGGCCGCCGACGACGGCGCCGATCGGGGAGTCGATGCCGCCCAGCACCGCGGCGGCGAACGAGTAGATGAGGACGGCCGCCATCATGTTCGGATCGAGCCCGACGGTCGGCGCGGTCAGCATTCCGGCGACCGCACCGAGCAGCGCCGCGAGACCCCAACCGAGCGCGAGCATCCAGGTGACGCGCACGCCCACGAGCCGCGCCTCCTCGGGATTCACGGCCGCCGCGCGTAGCGCGAGACCGACCTTCGTGAACTGGAAGAGCCCCCAGAGGAGGAGCACGATCCCGAGCGCGACCGCGATCGTCCCGATGTCGTGCGCGGCGACCACGACGCCGCCGATGTCGTACGTCTCGGTGCCGAACGGGCTCTGCAGCTGCTGCGGCTCGCCGCTCCACTGCCAGACGATGAAGCCGTTGATCGCGACGAGGAGCCCGATCGTGACGATGACGATGCGCAGGACGCTTCCTCGCTCGACGGGGCGAATCACCGCGCGGTGGATGCCGACGCCGCCGACGAACGAGATCGCCAGCGTGGCGACGAACGCCGGCCAGTAGCTCCAACCGTGGTTGAACGTGAGCGTCCAGGCGATGTACGTCGAGAGCGTCGCCATCTCGCCCTGGGCGAAGTTGATGACTCCGGTCGAGCGGTGGATGATCACGAGCGCGAGGGCGAGAAGCGCGTAGATGCCGCCCGACGCGAGACCGGACACGATCTGCTGCATGAAGTCGGTGAAGGCGGCGGCGAGCATCAGTACCCGAGGTAGCTCCGTCGCACGGACTCGTCGTCACGTAGCTCGGCGCTCGTCCCGGTGAGCGCGACGCGACCGACCTCGAGGACGTACGCACGCGTGGACGCGTTGAGCGCGATGCGCGCGTCCTGCTCGACGACGAGCACCGTGAGCCCCTCCTCCTCGTTCAGCTTGCGGACGATCCGGAAGAACTCGCGCACGATCATCGGAGCGAGGCCGAGCGACGGCTCGTCGAGGAGGAGCAGGCGCGGATGGCTCATCAGCGCTCGCCCGAGCGCGAGCATCTGCTGCTCGCCGCCCGACAGGGTTCCGGCGCGCTGGCCGCCGCGCTCGGTCATCCAGGGGAAGTACTCCGCGATGCGCAGGATGTCCGCCTTCACGGAGCGGTTGCGACTCGTGTACGCGCCGAGCTTGAGGTTCTCCGTCACCGTGAGGTCGACGAACGTGCCGCGGCCTTCGGGCACGTGTGCGATGCCTGTCTTTGCAGCCGACTCGGGCCCACCCTTGAGCTGCTTGCCCTCGAGCTCGATCGTGCCCGACCGCGAGACCGTGCCGGAGATCGCGCGCAGCGTCGTCGTCTTCCCCGCACCGTTGGCCCCGAGGACGGCGACGACCTCGCCCTCGCGCACGACGAGCGAGACATCGTGCAGCGCCTGCACCGGGCCGTAGCGGGCCGCAACGCTGTCGAGCTCGAGCAGCGTCTTCACGCGTCTGCGTCCGGCTCGGTGTCGACACGGTGTCTGACACCTGAGGTGTCTCGTTCGGACGAGGCTCGGGCTCGTCGTGCTCGTCGTCGGAGCCGAGGTACGCCTCGATCACGGCCGGATCCGCCTGCACCTCGGCAGGCGGGCCGCTCGCGATCTTTCGCCCGAAGCTCAGGACGTTGACGTCGTCGGAGATGCTCATGACGAGGTTCATGTGGTGCTCGACGAGCAGCACCGTGAGCTCGAAGTCGTCGCGGATCTTCCGGATGAAGACCCCGAGCTCCGAGACCTCCTCGTGATTCAGCCCACCGGCGGGCTCGTCGAGGAGGAGCAGCCGCGGCTTGGCCACGAGCGCACGGGCCAACTCGACGCGCTTCTGGATGCCGTACGGCAATGCCGCCGCCGGAAACAGCGCGCGCTCACGGAGCCCGACGACGTCGAGCACCTCGAGCGCCTCGGCCTGCCCCACCTTCCGCCCGCGGCCGTGCGCGCCGACGAGCACGTTCTCGAGCACGGACATCGTCCGGAAGAGCTGGATGTTCTGGAACGTGCGCGCGACTCCCTTGCCGACGATCTTGTGCGCGGGTGCCTTGAGGATCGACGAGCCGTCGAGCAGCACCTCGCCGGAGTCCGGCCGGTACAGGCGCGTGATGACGTTGAAGGCCGTCGTCTTGCCGGCGCCGTTCGGCCCGATCAGGCCGGAGATGTGCCCTTCCTCGACCTCGAACGACACGCCGTCGAGCGCGACGATTCCGCCGAAGCGCAGGGTGACGTCCCGTACCTCGAGGAGGGCCATCCGCAGGAGACCCTAAACGGGCCGAGAGCGCCGTGGCAACGAAGAGCCGGCGCCTGCGCTCAGACGCGGATGCTCAGGCTCGCGGCGCGGTCGCGGACCGACCAGAGCTGCACCACGGATCCGGCAGGGACGCGCACCCTCACCGAGAGCACGCCCCGTGCGTTCGTCACGCGGGTGCCGCCGAGCCAGCTCCAACCGCCTCCGTCAAGGATTCGCAGGCGATAGGACTGCGGTCCGGTCCGCGGGCGGATCTGCCCCCAGAGGCCGACCACCGCGCCGCTCCTCGACGTCCGCAGCAGCGGGAAGCGGAACGCCGTGTACGCCGGCTTCTTCACACCGTCGGCGGTCGTGAACCCACTCTGCCAGCCGTCGTCGGCCTCGTCGTCGCGAACGAGGAAGAAGATCAGCATGTCGACGAAGCGGGCAAGCTCGACGCGCCGTGCGGCACTCGCGACATGCTGAGCGTGCGTCGTGGGCGATACGCCGAGGAACAGGTCAGGAGGATTCGTCTGGTAGCCGTACTCGGTGAGCCAGATCCGCTTGGGCCCGAGCTCCTCGTGGACGAGCGCGACGAGGCGTTCGAGGTCCGCCATCGCGATGGTCGCGCAGGTCCGGCACGCGGGTGCCCACGGCGTCTCGAGCTGAGGACGTGCGGGGTAGGGATGGTGGGCGTAGGCGTCGAGCCTCGGTCGCAAGGCACCCATGGCCTTGATCCACGCAACCGGCGACTCGCCTCCGATGCCTGCCCGTGGCGCGGTCATGCCGCCACCCACGCGCGCCGAGCCGATCACCGCATGGATCTGCGCGTACGCCGGGTTCAGGAGCTTCCGGACGTATGTGCTCGCCGACGTCGGGCGAAGCCACTGCGGCTTGTTCGGCTCGTTCCAGATGCTCCACAGGCCGACCCACGAGTAGCGCGTGGCCGTTGCACGCGCGAATTCGCCGAACAGCTGGCCGTCCATCGGCGCCCAGTTCGGCGCGAGCCCGCCGTTCGCCCAGCGCGGCGTCCCGAAGAGGGTCACGAGCGGCTGGATTCCGTGACGCCGGAGTCCCCGCAGCACCGAGTCCACGGAACGCCAGTCGTAGGCGAGGTCGCGATGGTCGCGCGCGCTGGCCGGACGCTCTCGTGCGACGACATCCCAGCGGACGGTGTAGCGAACGACGTCGACGCCGAGCCGGTCGAGCTCGTCGAGCCGCGACTCGAGCGTGCCGGGACCGTGGAGAAGCCAGGCGTCGTCCTGGATCCCCACCTGCGCGCCGGACGCTGCCTGCGCCGAGCTCGCGCCCACGAGGACGACGAGCATGGCGATCACACAGCCGAGCGTCTTCATCGCCCGCCGCTGCTGGCCTGGAGCTCGCGCGAGATGTCGTCCTTCGCGCTCGTGTAGGCGCGCACGTCCTCCGGCAGTTCGTCGATCGCAGCGAGGTAGCACGGACCCGGATAGGTCTCGTCGATCCCGCCGTCCGCCCAATCGGTGAGCACTGCCTTCCCGCACGCGAGCTCTGCCTGCGGCTGCGCGGTAGAGCCACAGCCGAGCAGTGCGAGAAGCATGGCTCCGACGGCGAACGCTGTTGCAACCCGACGGCGCATCGAGCCATGGTTCCTCGTTTTCGTGGTGCGGAAACGCACGGGCGGTAAGAGGTTTGTAAGCACTCGGGCCTGGAGAGACAGGTGCGTCCCATTCGTCAGACGTCTAGGATCGCGCCCGATGGATCTGCGCGACACGCCCGAGGAGGCCGCATTCCGGGCCGAGCTTCGCTCGTGGCTCGAGGAGCACCTTCCCGACGACCTCCAGGGCCACCGCGGCGGCGCGACGCGCTTCGACGGACCCGAGATGCGCGCCTGGAGCCGGGCGCTGTACGACGCCGGCTACGTCGGGCTCACGTGGCCGGAGGAGTTCGGCGGCGGCGGAGCGCCGTACACGCACCAGGCGATCTTCCTCGAGGAGCTCGCCCGCGCCGAGGCGCCTCCGCACATCGGCGTCATCGGGATCGGGATGGCCGGGCCGACGATCATCGCGCACGGCACCGACGAGCAGAAGGGGCGTTACCTCGCGCCACTCCTCGCCGCGGACGAGATCTGGTGCCAGGGCTTCTCGGAGCCGGGCGCCGGCTCCGATCTCGCCGGCGTGCGGACGAGCTCGACGCTCGACGACGACCACTTCGTCGTGAACGGGCAGAAGGTGTGGTCGTCGTTCGCCCACCTCGCCGACTTCTGCATCCTCCTCACGCGCTCGCGACCCCGAGTCGACGCGCCACGCGGGGCTCACGTACCTGATCGTCGACATGCACGCCCCCGGCGTGGAGGTCCGCCCGCTCAGGCAGATCACGGGCGAGGCGGAGTTCAACGAGATCTTCTTCTCCGACGTGCGCGTCCCCGCGGAGAACCTGCTCGGGGAGGTCGGCGGCGGCTGGCAGGTCGCGATGACGACGCTGCTCCACGAGCGCGGCACGCTCGGCTTCGCGCTGCAGGCGGCGCTCGAGGTGCAGATCAGCAAGCTCGTCTCGCTCGCGCGCGACCGTGGCGCCGATCCGCTGCAGCGCGACCGGATCGCGCGCGAGTGGATCGAGATGCAGGGCGTGCGGTTCACGAACTACCGCTCGCTCTCCGCGCTGATGAAGACCGGGATGCCCGGCCCCGAAGGGTCGATCTCGAAGCTCGTCTGGTCGGAGGCGAACCAGCGCGTGACGAAGCTCGCACTGGAGATCCTCGGACCGGATGCAGCACTCGGCGAGGACAACGCGCCCTACGGCGGCTACTGGCAGTACCAGCAGCTCAGAAGCCGCGGAAACACGATCGAGGCTGGCACCTCGGAGGTGCTCCGCAACATCGTCGCCGAGCGCGTGCTCGGCCTCCCCTACTCGCGCTAGGACTCATGGACTTCACCTTCACACCCGAGCAGGAGGCGCTTCGCGAGCAGGCGCGCGAGTTCCTCGCCGCGACCCCGGAGCCGACCTGGGCGCAGATCGCCGAGCTCGGCTGGACCGGCGTGTCGATCGCGGAGGAGGACGGCGGCGCCGGGCTCACCTTCCTCGAGGAGGCAGTGCTCTTCGAGGAGCTCGGACGCGCGCTCTATCGCGGCCCGTACTTCGCGACGGTCGGGATGACGCTTCCCGCGCTCCCCGCCGAGGACCGTGCTGCAGTCGCCGCAGGAGAGGCGAGCTGGACGCTCGCGTTCGGGCCGCTCGTACCGGATCTCGACTCTGCTGACCACGTCGCGATCGTCGGCGGCGACGGCGTCTACGAGCTCGACGGCGGTGAGCGTGAGATCCTCTCGACGACGGACGAGTCGCGCACGCTCGGAGTCGTGCGCGGAGGAGAGCCGGGTCGGCGACTCGCCGACTCCACCGTCCTGTGGGAGATTGCGGCCCGGTCGCAGACGGCGTTGGCGCTCGAGGCGTGCGGCGTTGCCCGCCTCGCGCTCGAGGACGCGCTCGAGTACGCATCGTCGCGGGAGCAGTTCGGGAAGAAGATCGGCGTCTACCAAGCCGTCTCGCATCCGCTCGCGGACGCCTACACACGCGTCGAGCTGTCCCGCTCGCTCGCGTTGTGGGCAGCGTGGTGCGTCGCGACGGGCGACGCGCAGGCGCCGATCGCGGCGTCGGCTGCGAAGTCCTACGCCGGCGAGAGTGCCGTGATCGTCTGCGAGACGGCGATCCAGTCGCTCGGCGGCATCGGCTTCACCTGGGAGCACCGGCTCCATCGGCTGTACAAGCGCGCGCTCGGCATCGAGAGCTTCGGGCCGTCCAGCACGAGGCTCCGGGCCGAGATTGCCGCCGTGCTGCTCAACGAGCGCGAAGCGGGGCCTGGCGTGGGCCAGGCACCGGTGTCCCTGACTCAAGGAGGCTGACGTGGACGGCCTGATGATGGACTACCAGCTCAACGTGCCGGCGATCCTCCGCCGCGCCGACGAGCTCTACGGCGACAACGAGATCGCGAGCCGCCTGCCCGACAAGAGCTGGCACACGTACACGTACGCCGACTTCGTCTCGCGCACGAAGAAGCTCATCGTCGCGCTGCGGAAGCTCGGCCTCGAGGACGGCGACCGCGTCGGGACGTTCATGTGGAACCACTCGCAGCACCTCGAGGCGTACATGGGTGCGCCTGTCGGCGGGTTCGTCACGCACACGCTCAACCTCCGCCTCCATCCCGACGACAACACGTACATCGCAACCCACGGCGGCGACCGCGTCATCCTCGTGGACAAGACGCTGTGGCCGCTCGCCGAGCAGTTCATCCCGCGCTGCAACTTCGAGCACGTCATCGCCGTCGGCGACGGGCCGACTCCGGACGGCGCGATCGACTACGAGGAGCTGCTCGCGGATGCGGACGAGTCGGCGTTCTCCTACCGCGACCTGCCCGAGAACACGGCTGCGGCCATGTGCTACACGAGCGGCACCACGGGTCGCCCGAAGGGCGTTCTCTACTCGCACCGCGCGATCGCGATCCACGCGCTCACGGTGATCGGCTGCCTCGGGATGTACGCCGACGACGTGTGCCTCCCGGTCGTGCCGATGTTCCACGCGAACGCGTGGTGCTTCCCGTTCTCGTGCACGATGACCGGCGTCAAGCAGGTCTTCCCGGGGCCGCACATGGACCCGGCGAGCCTTCTCGACGCCCTGGCGGAGCAGAAGGTCACGGTCACCGCGGGCGTGCCGACGATCTGGATGGGGATCCTGCAGGCGCTCGACGCGACACCGGACGCGTGGGATCTCTCCGCGATCCGCTTCATGACGGTGGGAGGCGCTGCGCCGCCGCGCGCGATGATCGAGGCGTTCGGTGAGCGCCACGGCCTCCACATCGTCCACGGCTGGGGCATGACCGAGATGAGCCCGGTCGGAACGCTCTCGGGCGCACCCGGTCAGGAGGCTGGGCTCGCACCGCAGGACGCGTACACCCGCCGCGCCAAGCAGGGCGTCGCGATCCCGTTCGTCGAGATCCGTGCGAGCAGCGAGAACGGGCTCGTGCCCTGGGACGGCGAGACGATGGGCGAGCTCGAGGTCCGCGGACCGTCGATCTCGTCCGCCTACTTCGAGTCCGAGGAGGGTGCCGACCGCTGGACGGAGGACGGCTGGTTCAAGACCGGTGACGTCGTCACGATCCACGCCGACGGCTGCGTCGAGGTGCAGGACCGTGCGAAGGATCTCGTCAAGTCGGGCGGCGAGTGGATCTCGACCGTCGCGCTCGAGAACGCGCTCATGGGGCATCCCTCCGTCGCCGAGGCCGCGGTCATCGCCGTTCCGGACGAGAAGTGGTCGGAGCGCCCGCTCGCAGTCGTCGTCTTCCGCGAGGGCGAGGAGGCGTCTCCCGACGAGCTGCGGGAGTTCCTCGCGCCGAACTTCGCCAAGTGGTGGCTCCCGGACCGCTTCGAGGTCGTGGACGAGATCCCGAAGACCGCGGTCGGCAAGTTCCGCAAGACCGCGCTTCGCGAGCAGTTCGCCCAGCAGCCGGCGGAGACGGCGTAGATGGGCGACTTCGTCTCGACCGAGCTCGACGGCTCGGTCGCCGTCGTCACGATCGACAATCCGCCGATGAACGCGCTCTCGGCGCCGCTCCTCGAGGAGCTCGAGGCCGAGATCGACCGGCTCGACGCCGACGACGACGTGCGCGCGATCGTGCTCGTCGGAGCCGGAGAGCGCGCGTTCGTCGCCGGGGCGGACATCAAGGAGTTCCCGTCGCTCCGCGAGGCTGCCGCCGAGGCGAACGAGCGGGGCTCGGCACGCGGCATCCAGAAGCTCGGGCACCGCATGGACGCGGCGCGCACGCCGTTCGTCGCGGCGATCCACGGCTTCTGCCTCGGTGGAGGTCTCGAGCTCGCCATGTGCTGCGACATCCGGGTGGTCTCCGACGACGCACAGCTCGGACAGCCGGAGATCAAGCTCGGCCTCATCCCCGGCGGCGGCGGCACGCAGCGGCTGCCGCGGCTCGTCGGGATCGGGCGCGCGCAGTACCTCAACATGACGGGCGAGTTCATCGACGCGGCGACCGCATACGACTGGCGGCTCGTCGAGAAGGTCGTGCCGCGCGAGGAGCTGCGCGAGACGGCGCTCGGGATCGCGCGGACGATCGCCTCCCGCTCGCCCGTCTCCATCGGGATTCTCCGCGAGCTCGCCCGCACGACGCGCGACCTTCCGCTCGAGGAAGGGCTTCGCCGCGAGGCCGACGGCTTCCGTCGCTGTCTCGAATCGGAGGACGGCGCCGAGGGAGTCGCCGCGTTCATCGAGAAGCGCGAGCCCCAGTTCACCGGTCGGTGAGAGCCGCCGTCCTGAAGGGCGTCGGTGGGCCGGAGCAGCTCGTCGTCGAGGAGGTGCCAGAGCCCGAGGCGGGCGACGGTCAGGCGGTCGTCGACGTGCGCGCCGCAGGGATCAACTTCGCCGACGTCCTGATCCGGCTCGGGATGTATCCGCAGATGCCCGAGCTCCCGGCCGTGCTCGGCTCCGAGGTCGCAGGCGAGCTCGACGGCGCGCGCGTGATGGGCTTCGTTCGCTCGGAAGGCGGCGGCTACGCGGAGCGCGTGGTCGTCGACCGGCGCTGGCTCATGCCGCTCCCCGAGTCGGCGAGCTTCGCCGAGGGCGCCGCCTTTCCCGATGGCGTTCCTCACTGCGTGGATCCCGCTCACGGAGCTCGCGCGGATCGCGTTCGGTGCGCGCGTGCTCGTGACGGCGGCGGCCGGCGCCGTGGGAACGGCGGCGGTGCAGATCGTGAAGGCGCTCAACGGCCACCCCGTCGCGGCCGTCGGGAGCGCCGAGAAGCTCGAGCTGCCGCGCTCGCTCGGCGCGGTCGAAGCGGTGACGTACGAGCAGATCGGCGAGCTCGAGCCGGTCGACGTCGTGTTCGACCTCGTCGGAGGTGAGGTGTTCGCCGCGTCGCTGAGCCTCCTGAAGCCGCTGGGAACCGCGATCGCCGTGGGCTACGCAGGTGGCATGTGGCAGGAGGTCAACCCGGCCTGGCTCGTGGGCCGCAACATCGGCGTCCACGGCTTCTACCTCGGGCGCCTCATCGGCCGCAATCCGGAACTGGTCTCGCGCGCCTCCAAGGACGTCCTCCGACTCTGGGAAGGAGGCGCCGTGCGGCCGATCGTCGGCGCCGAGCTCCCGCTCGAGGAGGCTGCCGAGGCGCACCGCCTCATCGAGTCCCGCCAATCGACAGGAAAGGTCGTGCTGATTCCATGACAGCGCTGGTGACCGGAGCGGCGGGAGGAATCGGCCGCGCGATCGTGACGAAGCTCCGCGCGGAGGGCTTCGACGTGAAGGAGCTCGACCTCGTCTCGGGCTTCGACGTCTCCAACGCCGAGGCGTGGGAGCACATCGGCTCCGTCGACCTCGCGTGTCTGAACGCGGGCGTGCTGACCGGAAGCGACGACATCGCCGCGCTCACCGACGAGCAGTACCGCCGCGCGGTCGGCGTCAACGTCGACGGCGTCGTCTACGGCGTCCGCCGCCTCGATCGTGTGATGCCGAGGGGCAGCACGATCATCGTGACCGCATCGCTCGCCGGGCTCGTGGGGATTCCCGACGACCCGATCTACGGGCTGACGAAGCACGCCGTCGTCGGCTTCGTCCGCTCGGTCGCGCCGCAGCTCGCGGCGCGCGGGATCAGGATCCAGGCGGTCTGTCCCGGCTGGGCCGACACCGCGCTCACCCCGCCCGAGTTCAAGCAAGATCTCGAGTCGCGCGGCTTCAAGCTGCTGACCGCCGAGGCCGTCGCCGACGGCGTCTGGGCCGCTTTCAAGAGCGAGGGCACCGGCGAGGCGTGGATCGTGCAGCCCGGCCGCGAGCCGCTGCTCTACGAGTTCAAGGGCGTTCCCGGGCCCGCGCTAGTAGGTCTCAGTGGCAGCGGGCGGAGCCGGCGTCCGTGAAGGTGCCGACCGCCGGCCGGAAGCGCCACGCGTACGCGTCCGATCCGAGAGTCAGCTCGAGCACGCCGAAGGTCGAGACGTCGCGCGACTCGCTGTTCGCCCGCACCTCGGGGAACGTGCGAAGGTTCTTGCCGCCGGTTCCGACGACGAACCCACGAAGCCCACGTCGCTGGTCGCGGACGCCGTCGGCCCGCTGCGGTGCGAAGCGCTCGTAGTCGTGGTCGTGGCCGACGAGGACGACGTCCGCGTTCGCGTTGTAGAGCGCCGCCAGAACGCGACGTAGGTCGGGTCGCTTCCATGCTCGCCCGACGAGAAGCGCGGGTGGTGCCAATACGCCAGCGTGCAGGCACTCCGGTGAGCAGCGAGGTCGGCCCGCAACCAGCGCAGCTGCCGTGAGCCCGGTCCGCAGCCCCCGATCTGCTCGCAGTTCGAGTTCAGCGAGACGATGTGCCAACCGGCGAGATCAAAGCTGTAGTAGCCCCTCGTCGGATCGCCTGCGCGCCGGCCGAAGTACCGGAAGTAGCCCTCTGCGTCATCAGTCTCGTACTCGTGATTTCCTGGCGTCGGCCTTGTGATTCCCTTCACGCGACCCCAGGTGGGGTCGTATGACTCGAGGAACTCCTCGTACGAGCCATCCTCGTACTGGATGTCCCCGAGGACGAGCACGGCCTTGTACCGGCCACCCACGAGGAGGTTGGACGTCGCCTTCTGCCGACACTCCAGGCCCTTCCCGTTCCCGTCGGCGAAGGCAGCACTGTCCGGATCGCAGGCGATGTCACCGGCCGCCGCGATTCTCGGCCCGGTGACGTTCGACCCTGGGGCCACCAACCACTCCGCCCGAACCGAGCCTCGCGAGAGGGCGAGCAGCACAACGAGCCCCATCATGGCTGCCGCATGGAGGGCCGCTAGTCGAACTGCCAAGGCTCCCCGGAAGCGAACGATTTCAGGATCCTCCGGGCCACCACCATGCGGTGTACCTCGTCCGGGCCGTCGTAGATCCGCGCGCCGCGCGCCAGCGCGAGCATCCCCGCGAGCGGGGTCTCGTCCGTCAGCCCGCGCGCTCCGTGCGTCTGCACCGCGCGGTCGATCACGTCGTGGAGCACGCGCGCGGCGTAGAACTTGATGAGCGAGACCTCGACGCGCGCCTCGTCACCCTGGTCGATCTTGTGCGCGGCATCGAGCGTCATGAGCCGGCATGCGTGAATCTCGGCAGCCGAGTCGGCAATCCAGTTCTGGACGGTCTGCTTCTCGGCGAGCGGCCCGCCGAACGACTCGCGCTCGAGCGAGTAGGTGCACATGAGCTCGAACGCCCGCTGCATCTGGCCGAGCCAGCGCATGACGTGGTGGATGCGGCCGGGCCCGAGGCGTTTCTGCGCGATGCGGAAGCCGTCGCCCTCCTCCCCGAGTGCGTTCTCGACGGGAACGCGAACGCCTGTGTAGCGCACCTCGCAGTGCGTCGTCCACCCGCGGCCGCGATGTCCCATCGTCGGGATCGCGCGCACGACGTCCACCCCGGGCGTGTCGGCCGGGACGATGATCTGCGTCGCGCGTCGATGCGGGTCGGCGTCGGGATCCGTGACCGCCATGACGATCCCGAACCCCGCTCCTTCGGCGCCCGACGAGAACCACTTGTGCCCGTCGATAACCCACTCGTCCCGTTCCCGTACCGCGCGTGTGCGCAGCGTCGTGGGGTCGGATCCGGGAACGCCAGGCTCGGTCATCGAGAAGAACGACCGCACCTCGCCCGCGACGAGCGGCCTGAGCCAGCGCTCCTTCTGCCCGTCCGTGCCGAACATCCACAGGATCTCGGCGTTGCCCGCATCCGGCGCCTGGCAGCCGAAGACGAGCTGCCCCCACAGCGAGCGGCCGATCTCCTCGTTCAGATGTGCGTAGACGAGGAAGCTCCCGCTCGAGCCACCCGCCTCCGGAGGCATGTGCGGAGCCCAGAGCCCCTGCTCCTTTGCCGCTGCGCGGAGTTGCTCGACGAGCGCGTCGGCCTCGTCGTCCTCGCGGTCGAGTGCCGGCTCGTTCGGGTAGAGGTGCTCCTCCATGAAGGCGCGGTAGCGCGCCCGGAGCTCGACGATCTCGTCGGTCGCCCGGAGGTCGGTGATGGTCATGGCGTTAGCATCGCACGGTATGCGACTGGGCTTCTACATGGGATACGCGCCCCCGGGGACGAGCCCGCTCGAGCCGATCGCGCTCGCGCAGGAGGCGGAGCGTCTCGGCTTCGACTCCGCGTGGGCCGCCGAGGCGTGGGGAACCGACTGCGTGACCGTCCTCTCGTGGCTCGGCGCGACGACGGAGAAGATCAAGCTCGGCTCGGCGATCATGCAGATCCCCGGGCGCACTCCGTCCAACACGGCGATGACGGCTGCGACGCTCGACCTGCTCTCCGGGGGGCGCTTCCTGCTCGGCCTCGGGACGTCCGGGCCGCAGGTGGTCGAAGGCTGGCACGGCCAGCCGTGGGGCAAGCCGCTCGAGAAGACCCGGGAGTACGTCGAGATCGTCCGCGCTGCGCTCCGACGCGAGCTCGTCGAGCACCACGGGACGCATTACGACATTCCGTTCGGCAACGGCACCGGTCTGGGCAAGCCGCTGAAGCTGATGGCGCGCCCGCTCCGCGCGGACATCCCGATCTACCTCGCCGTCATGGGGCCGAAGGCCGTCGCGCAGGCCTTCGAGATCGCCGACGGCTGGCTGCCGATCTTCTGGTCGCCGGAGAAGGCGCGGTCGGCGTTCGGCGACGTGATCACGAACGCGCGCGAGGGCTTCGACATCGCCGCGACCGCGCCGGTGATCCTCATCGACGACGTCGAGTCGGGCCGCGAGTTCCTCAAGCCCTACTACGCGCTGTACATCGGCGGCATGGGCGCGCGCGGGAAGAACTTCTACAACGACCTCGCCTGCCGCTACGGCTTCGAGGACGCCGCGCGCGAGATCCAGGGTCTCTATCTCGACGGGAACAAGCGCGACGCGGCGGCCGCCGTGCCGGACGCCTTCATCGACGAGGTCGCGCTCGTCGGGCCGAAGGAGCGCATCGCGGAGCGGATCGACGCGTGGCGCGAGTCGGGCGCCACCTCGCTGCTCGCCTCGACGCAACAGCCCGAAGCCTTGCGGGCGCTCGCCGAGATCGCGCTCTAGCCGGGCGCCGGCTTCCAGGCGTAGACGAATACGGGCTCGACAGCGAGGCCGAGCTTCTCCGCATTGCGTCCGTCGGCTCCGACCGCCCACACCTCGATCGGCCCCGTCTCCCCGTGGCGCGTGAACGTGAGTCGCCCGTCCGGAAGCCACGCCGGATGCGACTCCTCGAGCTCCGACGTTCCCGTGAGGTTCCGCTGATTCGAACCGTCGGGCTCCATCACGAACACGTCCGGGCTCCCGTCGCGCTCGGACATGAACGCGATCAGCCGCCCGTCGGGGGACCACGCCGGCCATTGATCGTGAGCGGCATTCCGGGTGAGGTTGACCTGTCGCGACCCATCGGCACGCATCGCGTAGATCTCGAACTGACCGTCGCGATGCGATCCGAATGCCAGCCGCTGCCCGCCAGGAGACCACGACGGGTACTCGTCCAACCCTGCGCGCCTCGTGAGGTTGCGCCGACGCGTGCCGTCCGCGCGCATGATCCAGACGTCCATGCCGAGGCTCGAGTAGTACGCGATCCTCCGACCGTCGGGAGACCACGCAGGAGACCACTCGGCGACGCGAGGCGAGCGCGTCAGGTTCCGCTTGCCGCGCCCGTCTGCGCGCATGACCCAGATGTCGCCGACGTCGCTTCGACGCGGGTTGACGCGATACACGACGCTGCGACCGCCCGGCGACCACGACGGCGAGAACTCGTCGAGCGTCGTCGAGGTCAGACGCCTCGGCTCCGCCGCGCCGGACGGGAGGACGTAGACGTCGAGGCTTCCGCCGCCGCCGTCGCTTGCGTAGGCGAGCGTCGGCAGCTCGTTCGGATTCGCAGCCGCCCCGGAGGCGACGCCGAGGGCCACGATGATCGATACGAGCAGGAGCGCGCGCATGCGACTACTACGCCTCGCGGCCGCACGGGGTTCCCGCGCTCCCTAGCCGAAGGAGGTGCCGATCACCTCCGCAGCCGCGTCGGCCAGGTACGGAACCCCCTGCTCGAAGCGCGCGGCGCGCGTGTCCTCGGCGCCCAGCTCGCCACGCACGTACCGGCCGTAGATGGCCTCACAGAAGATCGCGGCTTTCCAGAGCGCGAGCCCTTCGAACCATGAAAGTGGCTCGACGTCACGCGCGCTCCCCGCGACGTAGCGCTCCACGAGCTCGGCACGCGACGGGAAGCCGGATAGCGCCGTGATCGGTGACGTGCCGAGCGGGTTCGGCGGGCCGCCGGGCTCGCTGTACGTCGCGAGCAGGTAGCCGACGTCGGCGCGCGGATCGCCGATCGCGCCCATCTCCCAGTCGAGCACGGCGAGGATCCGCGACGGGTCGTCGCGGCCGACCATCGTGTTCCCGAGCCGGAAGTCGCCGTGGACGACAGTCGACGCGAGCGGATCGGGGACGTTCGCCGCGAGCCACGCCGAGACCTCGTCGACGCGGGGGATCTCACGCGTCTTGTTGATGTCCCACAGCTGCGCGAAGCGCCGCACCTGCCGCTCGTTGTAGCTCCCCGGTCGGGCGAACGCGGCGAGTCCCGGAGTCGCGACATCGACCGCATGGATCTCGACGAGCGCGTCGACGAGATCGTCGCCGAGCCCGCGACGCGCGGCTGCGGTCTCGAGCCCCGGCGGCGGCTCGTCGGCCGGGACGAACCCGTCCAGGTACGTCATGACGTAGAACGGGACGCCGAGCAGGCTGTCGTCATCGCACACCGCCGCGATCGTCGGCAGTCGCGTGAAGCCGGCCTCGCGAACTGCGAGCTGGAGCCGCGCCTCGCGGACGACGTCATGCGCGGACGGCGGCAGCGGCGGTCGCGGAGGTCGCCGGAGCACGAACGAGCCGGTATCACGTTCGAGCAGGAACGTGAAGTTCGAGCCACCGCCCTCCCCGATTCGCCTCGCCCGCACCTCCCCCGAGCCGAGCCCGTGCTCGTCGAGAAAGCCACGCACTCGGTCGACCACGAGGAGCGGCGGCTTGGCGAACCCGTCGGCGTCGGCTGCGGTGTCGACGATGTCGCCTGCCAGCACCGTGCGATCCTACGCCGATGCGCCGCCGCCTCTACCTCATGCGCCACGCCGAGGTGTCGTACTTCGCCGAGGACGGCTCGCCCGTCGACCCGCGCGACGTCCCGCTGAACGCGGAGGGCATCGCGCAGGCGAAGGCGGTCGCCGAAACACTCGCCGGGATCGAGCTCGACCGCGTCCTCTGCAGCGGTCTTCCGCGCACGCTCGAGACCGTGTCCATCGTCGCGCCGGGTGCCGAGCCCGAGTCCTGGCCCGAGCTCCGCGAGATCCAGGGCGGCCGGCTCTCCGAGATCCCGGCCGACGCGCTGCAGCACGAGTTCGTCCACGCGTTCCGCGGCGTGATCCCGAACGAGACTCGGTTTCTCCGAGGAGAGTCGATCGGCGAGCTCTTCGACCGGGTCGTCCCCGCCGTCGAGCGCCTCGTGGGAGACGACGGCTGGGACACCGCGCTCGCCGTCCTCCACGGTGGCGTCAACCGGGCGATCCTGTCGTACGCGCTCACGGGTGAGCGGATGTTCCTCGGCCACTTCGAGCAGGCCCCCGCCTGCGTCAACGTGCTCGACCTCGGCGAAGGTGGCGAGTGGATCGTTCGCGCGGTGAACGTCGCGCCGTACGACCTCCTCCACGTCTCGCATCGCTCCACGACGATGGAGCGCTACTGGGAGCAGTTCGTCGACAGGACGCAGTAGGGGCCGGATCGCTCCGGCCCCTACCACCAGTCACACGCAAGGAAGAAGCTCTAGCGCGGGCGTCCCTCGATGAGCCTGCCCTGGAGGTTCCAGTCCGGATGCGTGTATCGGATCAGCTGCATTTGGCTGATCACGAACCGGTCCGTCTTCGACGTCTTCTGCACCACGCCCGGAAGCGCGAACTTGTTCGTCGTCGACTTGAGGTTGAGCATCGCAGCCATCAACCCTGCTCGGGTCGGGTTCTTGCCCGCTGCGTAGAGCGCCTGCACGAACGTCTCCGCCTTGGCGACGCCGTACAGGTAGAGCCCGTTGTTCGCATTCGCGCTCGGCGCGTACTTCGCCATGATCGTGCGGTACAGCTTCATGGCCGCGTCGTTGTTCCACTGCGGGTTGGCCGGATCCTTGAGGTACGCGACGGAGAGCGAGCCGTTCACGTACGGAGCGCCGGCCGCACCGACCGCGACGTTCAGGAACGCGGCGGTTGCGGACACGGAGTTGAGGTAGATCTGCTCCGGGTTGAAGCCGAGCGCCTTGCCCGTCGCATACGCGCGGATCGTCGGGGTCGGCGTCGCGAGGAGCACGAAGATCGTCGCTCCGCTGGCCCGAATCCGCGTCATCTGCGTGGCGACGCTCGTCGCCGTGACCTCGAAGCCCTCCTGAGCGACGATGTTCGCGTCGGAGTAGGTCTTGCCGAGTGCCGACCGAACGCCGAGCAGGTAGTCCTTGCCGTAGTCGTCGTTCTGGTACAGCACGGCGATCTTCTTGCCGTTGTGGTTCGCCTTGATGTGCGCGCCGTAGATACGGCCCTCGGCGATGTAGTCAGGCTGCCAACCGATCGTCCACGGGTACTCCTTGCCCTGCAGGCCCCAGTACGAGGCACCCGTCGAGACGAGCGTCTGCGGCACCTTCGCCTGGTTCAGATAGCTCCGCACGGCGAGGTTGTGCTCGGTGCCGAGCTGGCCGACCGTCGCGAAGACCTTGTCCTGCTCGACGAGCCGCCGGGTCAGCTGAACCGTGTTCGCGGGGTTGTAGCCGTCGTCGTAGAACTTCCAGACGATCTGCCGACCCCCCACGCCGCGCTTGCCGTCGGTACCACGACGGGCGTTGATGTAGCTGAAGTACGCCTTCATCCCGACCGGAATCGGCCCGTAGGCCGCCGCAGGGCCGGTGAGCGGGAAGGTGCCGCCGATGGTGACCGTCTTGGCTGTGACGCCAGGTGTCTGGGCTGCGCCACCGAACGCGCCCGGCACCGTCAGCGCGAGCGCGGCTACCAGGCCGACCCCGCACACGATGAGCTTTCGCACCGATCTTCCTCCTTGTGGACCCTCCGAGTTCCTGCCTGTCAGCCGCGAGCGTACCGCGGGTACGCCGACGCCGCTACAGGTTGAAACGCGTCTTAAGGCTCCGAGTTAGTGCCGGCTCTTACAAACCGATGTCCGCGGCGAGCGCCTCGGCCTCGTCGAGCTCGACCGCGAACGCGTCGATCCCCGCCTCCCAGATCTTCGGATCCGTGAGATCGAGACCGACCATCTCCGCGAGCTCGCCGGGCGGCTTCGACCCTCCCGCGCGCAGCACGTCCAGGTACGGCTCCACCATCGAGTCGCCTTCGAGCTCGTACTTGCGGAAGATCGAGAGCGCGAAGAGGAAGCCGTAGGCGTACGCGTAGACGTATCCGGGCGTGCCGATGAAGTGCGGGATGTAGCTCCACCACGTCCCGTAGCCGTCGATGTCGACCGACTCGCCGAACATCGTCTGCTGCGATTCGAGCCAGAGCTCCTCGAAGTGCTCGGACGAGAGCTCTCCCTCCTCGCGACGCGACGTGTGAACGACGTGCTCGAAGCGGTTCATCGCGATCTGGCGGAACACCGTCGCGATCGAGTCCTCGATGCGACCGGCCAGCAGATTGAGCCGGCGGCGTGGATCCTGCTCGTCGGCGAGGAGCCGCTTGAACGTGAGCGCCTCGCCGAAGACCGACGCGGTCTCGGCCGTGGTCAACGGCGTCGAGGCGTTGAAGAGTCCGAGCGGCTCGGCCAGGTAGCCGTGGAGTCCGTGGCCGAGCTCGTGCGCCAGCGTGAGCACCGAGCGTCGGTCGCCCGTGTAGTTCATGAAGACGTACGGGTGCACTCCCGGCACGTTCGTCGCACAGAAGGCGCCGGGCCGCTTGCCGTCGCGCGGAGGAGCGTCGATCCAGCTCTCGCGGAAGAAGCGCTCGGCGATGTCGCCTGTCTCGGTCGAGAAGTCCGCAAACGCGTTCAACACGAGCTCGGACGCGTCAGCCCAGCCCACGTGGGTGGGGTCGTCCGCGAGCGGCGCCATGCGGTCGTAGAACGAGAGACGGTCGAGCCCGAGGAGGCGTGCCTTGAGCGTGTAGTAGCGCTGGACGACGTCGTAGCGGTTCACGACCGCGTCGACGAGCGCCTGCACGGCCTCGTCCGTGGTGTCGTTCGAGAGGTTGCGCGCCGAGATCCAGGTCTCGTAGCCACGGAGGCGGTCGTCGATCGACTTGTCGACGGCGATCGTGTTGAAGACGAACGTGCGCGTCCGAAGCCCCGGATCGAGCGCGACCGTCACGGCCTCGGAGGCACGCCGCCGCTCGTCGCGATCCGCGGAGTAGAGCTTCGCCATGGCCTCCTCGAAGCCGATCTCGGTGCCGTCGAGGTCGACCTTGATGGCGCCGAGAAGCTCGTCGTACAGGCGGTCCCAGGCGCTGAATCCGGAGACCGACTTCTCCGTCAAGATCTTCTCCTCCGGCTCGGTGAGGATGTACGGCCTGAACTTCCGAACCGTCCGGAGCCAGTGGCGCCAGCGCTCGAGCTCGTCGCTCGCGATGAGCGCGTCGGCCTGGTCGTCCGTGAGCGCGGCGAGCTCGAGCCCGAAGAAGAGGAGCTCCGTGTCGATCGTCGCGCCCTTCTCCGTCAGGCGCGCCACGAGCGCTCCGCGCTGCGAGTCGGCCATGTCCGTCGAGAACCAGAGGTGCGCGTAGTAGATCGCGCGCGTGAAGGTCGACTCGATCCGTTCGCGCTCCTCGATCGCCTCTCGCAGATCGCCAGCACTCAGCTCCGCGACGCGACCGTAGTACCGCTCGCGGAAGGCAGCCGCCGCCGTCTCGGTCGCCTCTACATCCTGCTCGATGCGTGGGTCGTCGCCTGACTCGTAGAGGTCGGAGAGATCCCACGCGACATCTTCCGCACCGGTCAGCTCGGTAGTCGTCATGGGCCGGAACGCTACCCGAGGGCCGACGCCAGGCCGATCATCTCGTCGTCCTCGTGGTTCAGGTGCTGGAGGAAGACGCGCGACACGCCGATCTCGGCGAGCTCACGGAGACGCTCCCCGACCTCGTCGACCGTGCCGACGAGCCAGCGGTCGCGGCGCTCGGCGATGAGTGCCTCCGGGTCCGTGGCGTCCCCGCGGATCGCGAGGAACCGCGCGACGCGCTCCACGACCTCGGCGTGAGTCGCGCCGAGGAAGCATGCGGTCATCACGGAGTAGCCGAGCGTCGCCGGATCGCGCCCTGCGTTCGCGCAGGCGCGGTCGAGTGCGGAGCGGCGCTCGCGCAACTCGTCGTTGGTCGCGCCGAGCGTATTCACCTCGGTTGCGTAGCGCGCTGCGAGCGCGGCGAACCGAGGCTTCACCGAGCCGCCGAGAACGAGCGGCGGATGTGGCTGCTGCACCGGCCGGGGAAGCGCCTGCTGGTCGCGCAGCGTGTACGCGGGACCTTCGTGATCGAAGCGCTCCTCCGTCCACGAGCGGACGACGACCTCGACCTGCTCCGAGAAGAGCGCAAAGCGCTGCTTCGCGTCGAGGAACGGAAAGCCGTGCGCGTCGTGCTCGCGCTCGTACCAGCCGGAGCCCATTCCCACCTCCACGCGGCCGCCGGAGATGTGGTCGACGGTGACGGCCATCCGGGCAAGGACGCTCGGGTGTCGGAACGTCGCGGGCGAGACCATCGTGCCGAGCCGGATCCGATCGGTGATCGCCGCGAGCCCGGCGAGCGTCGCCCACGCGTCGAGGGCGTCCGCGTCGGGCCGGATGATCGCCGTGTAGTGGTCGGAGCGGAAGAGGCCGTCGAGCCCGTGTTCCTCCGTCAGGCGCGCGAGCCGCACCCAGTCATCCCACGTGACGCCCTCCTGCCCTTCGATCATCAGGCAGATCCGCATCAGACCGTGATCTCCTGCGGCTCGGTGACAGGGGCGCGGCAGACGAATCGCTCGCAGACGTAGACAGCGGGCTTCCCCTCGACGAGACCCTTGCCGGCGAGGAGCGGCACGTCCTCGGAAGGGCCGACGGCGACGACCGTTTGCGGCTGGAACGGCGCAAGGGCGGCGCGGGCGACCGGCGAGCCGACGTCGCCGACGATCGCGAGCTCGCGCGGCGGGCTCAGCCAGAGGTCGATCCCGCAGAGCATCCACGCGAAGAAGCCGGGTGCGCGACGGAGCGCGGGCTCGGCAAGGCGGAAGACGGAGACTGCGCGGCGCTCGAGCTCGTCGTCGCCCCAGATGCGCGAGAGGCGCAGGAGGACGTACGCGAGCATCGAGTTGCCCGACGGGATCGGGGTGTCCTGGAGGTCCTTCGTGCGCGCAACGCGCGCGTCGCCGTCGGCAGGCGCAGAGGAAGAAGCCCCCGTGGATCGTCGTCCGCGAAGAGCTCGACGGCGAGGAGCGCGAGCCGACGCGCTTCGAGCAGCCAGCGAAGCTCGCCCGTGGCGACGTGCAGCTCGACGAGGCCGTACGCGACGTTCGCGTAGTCGTCGAGGAACCCGAAGCCGCTCGTCCGCCCGTCGCGCGTCGATCGGAGAAGACGGCCGTCGTCCGCGCTCAGCGGGCCGAGGAGGAACGCGCCGAGCTCTCGCGCCGCCGCCAGCCAGTCCTCGCGGTCGAGCCGGGAGCCCGCCTCCGCGAGCGCGGCGAGCGCGAGACCATTCCAGGAGGCGAGCGCCTTGTCGTCGCGGAACGGCTGCGGACGGGTGTCGCGCTCCGCGAGAACGCGGCGCCGGAGCTCGGGATCGACCTCGCCGCGCACGATCAGGCGCCCGTGCTCGAACGGCTCGAGGACGTCCTGCGGCAGACCGACCGCGGCGGCTTCCTCGGGCGTCCACGTGTACGTCAGGCCCTCGACGCCATCGGTGTCCGCATCGTGCGCCGACGCGAAGCGCGCCGCCAGGGAGCGCGAGCTCGCGCAGCATGTACCCGAGCGTCTCCTCCACGATCTCGCGGTAGCGCTCGCGCCCGGTGACGACCCAGGCGTGCAGGTACGTCGAGGCGAGGACCGCGTTGTCGTAGAGCATCTTCTCGAAGTGCGGGACGAGCCAGCGGTCGTCCACGGAATAGCGGTGAAAGCCGCCGCCGACGACGTCGTAGAAGCCGCCCGCCGCCATGCCGTCGAGCGTCGCCGTGACCATCGCGAGCGACTCCTCGTCGCCGCGCCGGAGGAGGAGCTCGAGCGTCGACGCGGCGGGGAACTTGGGGGCACGCCCGAAGCCGCCGAATGCCGGCTCGAACGTCGCGGCGATCCCTCGCGCGGCATCGGAGAGGAGCGACGACGTGAGCGGCTCGCTCGACGGCCCCGATCCCGCGGTCGAGCGCAGGGTGCCGTCGATCCGCGCCGCCTGCCGCTCGATGTCGTCGCGCCGCTCGCGCCAGGTGTCGGCGACCGCGCGCAGGAGCTCGGGGAAGCTCGGGATGCCGTGCCGCGGCTCGGGCGGGAAGTACGTGCCCGCGTAGAACGGCTTCGCGTCCGGCGTCATGAAGACCGTCGTCGGCCAGCCGCCAGACCCGGTCATCCCGACTGCCGCCTCCATCGTCACGGCGTCCACGTCGGGGCGCTCCTCGCGATCGACCTTCACGTTCACGAAGAGCTCGTTCATCAGCGCAGCCGTCGTCTCCGACTCGAACGACTCGTGCGCCATCACGTGGCACCAGTGGCACGAGCTGTAGCCCACCGAGACGAGGAGCGGCTTGTCCTCGGCCCGAGCGCGGTCGAACGCCTCGTCGCTCCACTCGTACCAGTCGACCGGGTTCTCGGCGTGCTGGAGGAGATAGGGAGACGTGGCGTCGGCCAGGCGGTTCATGTCCAGACGCTACCGAGTGAGTTCCGCGGCGAGCCCGGGATCAGACAGCCGAGCGGCGCTGCCGGTAGTGCCTGACGGCCTCGACCACGAAACCCAGGCGTCAGCGCGATACCGAGAGCGAGGGCCACTCCCCAGAAGGGGTGGTCCTCGAACGTCTTGCCGCCGAAGTAGCCGAGCAACGCTGCGTACGTGGCCCAGAGCACGCCTGCAATGACGTCGTACACGATGAATCGACGCCACGGGAACGTGTTCACGTACCCGGCGGAGAAGGTGACCGCCGTGCGGCCGCCGGGGATGAACCGGGCGATGAGGATGATGTAGGCGCCGCGCTCGTCCAGCGTCCGCTCGGCCCACTCGAGCCGCTTGTGCCACTTCTCGCTGGCGAAGACCCGCTTGACGGTCTTCTCGCCGACGAAGTGGCCGATCCAGAACGAGATGTTGTCGCCGACGATCGCGCCCGCCGCGGCCGAGAGGATGACGAGCCACAGCACGAGGTCGCCCGAGCTCGCGAGGTTCCCACCGATGACGACGAGCGTCTCGCTCGGAACGAGCGGGAAGAACGCGTCGACGACGGCGACACCGAAGATGACGAGGTAGCTCCACCACTCGCCGGAGACCCACTCGGTGAAACGGTCGAAGTCGAGCCAGTCGGGCATTCGGGCATCCTCGCAGAGCAGGGATGATGCGCCGATGCCGCTCCGTCCTCTCGAAGGCAAGCGCGTCGTCGACGTCACGACGTCGATCGCCGGGCCGTACTGCGCCGAGATCCTGGCCGCGCTCGGCGCCGACGTGGTGAAGGTCGAGCGGCCGGACACGGGTGACGACGGGCGCGCCTGGGGCCCGCCGTTCTGGAACGGGGAGAGCGCGATGTTCCTCGCGGTGAACGCGGGGAAGCGTTCGCTTGCGGTGTCGCTGAGCGACGAGCGCGGCCGTGATGCCGTGCTGCAGCTGGTCGACCGGGCGGACGTGTTCCTCCAGAGCCTCCGCCCCGGCCTCGCCGAGCGGCTCGGCCTCGGTGCCGAGACGCTGCGCGAGCGGAACGCGCGCCTCGTCTACTGCTCGATCGGCGCGTACGGCCACGTCGGCCCGCTCTCCGAGGAGCCCGGGTACGACGCACTCATGCAGGCGGCGGGAGGGCTCATCAGCATGACGGGCGAGCCCGGCCGGCCGGGTGTGCGGGTCGGCTCCTCGCTCATCGACATGGGCACCGGCATGTGGGCCGCGCTCGGGATCCTCTCGGCGCTGCTCGAGCGCGAGCGAACCGGCCAGGGAGCCGTCGTCGACACGTCCCTGTACGAGACGGCGCTCGGCTTCATCGGCTACCACCTCGTCGGCTACCTGGCGGACGGCACCGTGCCGACCGGGCAGGGAACGACGTTCCCGATGGTCGCTCCGTATGAGGTCTTCCCGACGCGGGACGGCGAGCTCATGGTCGCGGCCGGCAACGATCGCCTCTTCGCAGCTCTCTGCGACGTCCTCGCGCTCCCCGAGCTCGTGACCGACGAGCGCTTCCGAACGAATCCCGAGCGCGTACGAAATCGCGAGGAGCTCGTCGCGCTCGTCTCGGCCCGCCTTCGCGAGCACGACAGCGCGGACTGGCAGGAGCGCCTGACGGCCGTGGGCGTCCCGGCCGCACCCGTCGCCGACGTCGCCGACGTCGCGACGGCCGAGCAGACACACGCGCTCGGGATGCTCCAGCCGGTCGTCCACGAGGCGATCCCGGAGCTCCGGCTCCCGGCGCTCCCGCTCTCCTTCGACCGCGAGCGCGCAACGCACGCATCTGCCCCGCCCGGCGTCGGCGAGCACACCGCGGAGATTCTCGAGGAGGTCGGCTACTCGCCGGACGCAGATCGCCGCACTCGCGCGCGACGGCGTCATTCGTACGCGATAGCTTCGAGCGGGTCGAGCTTCGCGGCGCGGCGTGCGGGCAGGATCGCCGCGACGATCCCGACGACGATCGCGGCGACCACGAAGACGATCACCTGGGTCGTCGGGAACGTGAACTCGATGAAGTCGACGCGCCAGATGAGCAGCGCCGCGAGCACGATCCCGAGCGCGATGCCGAGGGTCGCTCCGATGAGCGCCGTGATGATGCTCTCGTGCCGGATCATCCGGCGGACCTGCCGTCGCGTCATGCCGATCGCACGGAGCATCCCGATCTCGCGCGTGCGCTCGAACACCGTCAGGACGAGCGTGTTCACGATTCCGAAGAGGCTCACGATGATCGAGAGCGCGAGCAGCACGTAGAGGATGTTCAGGATCGAGTTGAGACCCGAGATCTGGTTGTCGATGAACGCCTGACGCGTCTGCGCCTTGGCGTTCGGGAAGTCGGCGAGCGCCGCGTCGAGGGCGGCCTCGTTCTCGTCGGTCGCGCCGCCTTCCATCTTCAGGAAGGAGTAGAGATTCCGCGGGTTCGGCACCTGCGCGTCCCAGGCCGCCGCGGAGATCGTCACCGCTGCGAACGGAGAGCCGCCGGTCGGCGGGTCGAAGATGCCCTCGATCCGGAACGTCTCGGTGGTGCCGTTCGGGAACGTGATCTCGACCTCCGAGCCGACTCCGAGCTCGTTGTCCTTCGCCCAGTCGTCGTCGACGAACGCACCGTCGTCGCCGAGCGAGCGGATGACCTCCTGCGAGCCCTCGACCCAGTCCATGGCGATGACGTCGGCCATCCCCGGGTCGACGGCGGTGATGAAGTCCGCGTCCCCGTTCCGAAGAGCCTCCCCCGTGCGCACGTTTCCGACGACGAGGACGCCCGGAGCCTTCGCCGCCGCCTCGGCGGCGTCGATCGGGATCGGCGAGAAGTTGTTCTGCGCGGTGATCGCGAAGTCTCCCGTGAAGAGGTCGTTGACTGCCCCTCGGAACGACGAGACGATCCCGGCCGCCAGCGTGGCGACGAGCGTCACGAGCGCGAGCCCGATCATCAGCGCGGCAGCCGTCGACGCCGTCCGCTGCGGGTTTCGACGGGCGTTGTCGCGAGCCAGGAACCCTGCCGCTCCGCCCATCTGCGTGGCCGGCCACCCGAGGAGCTCAGCGAGCGGACGGACGAGGCGCGAGGAGAAGAGCGCGACCCCGAGGAAGATGAAGAGCGCGCCGAGCCCCATCCAGATGAGGATCTGTGTCGTGTCGAGGCCGCTGCCGAAGAGGCCGTAGAGGAGCGCCGCAAAGCCGGCGCCCGTCATGAGCACCGCACCGAGCCAGCGGAAACGGGCGAATCGTCCGGGCGGAAGCGTCGACCCTTCCCGCACGGCGGCGATCGGCGGCACGCGAGTGGCACGAATGGCAGGGCGCAGGCTCGCGATCAGGGTGACGAGGATTCCTGCGACGAGCGCGACGACCGCAGTCCGCGTCTCGAACACGAGACCCGTGTTCGGGAGCGTGAAGCCGACCAGATCGAAGAGGCCGAACAGACCTCGGGCAAGGAGCAGGCCGAGGAACAGACCGACGACGGAGGCCACCACGCCGACGACGAGGGCCTCGACGAGGATCGACCCGAGAACCTGGCGGCGGGACGCTCCGAGCGTCCGGAGCGTCGCGAACTCGCGCGTCCGCTGTGCGATCGTGATCGAGAGGGAGTTCGCGATGACGAACGAGCCGACGAAGAGCGCAATGCCGCCGAAGGCGAGGAGGAACCCTCGCAGGAAGGTGATGAACTCGTTCGTCCCTTCGGCGTCGTCGTCGGCGACCTGCTGCCCGGTTCTGACCTGCGTGTCCGGCGGGAGGATCGCGTTGACCTGTCGGAGCAGCTCCTGCTGCGTCGTGTTCGGCCTCGACGCGATGGCGATCTCGTCCAGCTGCCCTTCTTTCCGGAGGAGTCGCTGCGCGGTTCGTAGGTCGAAGCCGGCCAGCGTCGCGCCGCCGATGGTGAGCCCGGAGGAGAACTGCATGATCCCCGAGACCTCGAGGCGCTGCACCGGGCCCTCTGCCTGCACGCCGATGACCTCGCCGACCTCGAAGTCCTCCTTGGACGCGGTCTCCTTGTCCACGATCACCTGATTCGGCCCGGGCCACGAGCCCTCGACGAGCGTGAGCGGGTTGAACGGCGAGTCGGGGTTCGCGATCGAGAATCCGAGGTTCGGCGCGCCTCCGTAGACGACCGCCTTCCCGTCGTCGCCGATGAGCTGCGTCGACTCCGAGTCGACCGCGCCCTCCGCAGCCGCGACCGCCGGGAGCGCTTGCACCTCGGGGAGCAGCGACTCGTCGAAGGTCGGCTCGGTGACGCCGCTCCCGTCCGAGAGATCGAACTCCGACTTCCCCGAGATGACGGCGTTCGAGCCGGCACGGATGTCGTTGAAGATCCGCTCGAACGCCTGGTCGATCGAGTCCGTGAGGACGTAGGTGCCGCTGATCATCGCAACGCCGAGGACGATCGCGACGGCAGTCAGGGCAGTCCGCAGCTTGCGGCTCAGGAGCCCCTTGATGGCGAAGCGGCCCACGCCGCCAGGCTACTCGTAGGCGATCGCTTCGAGCGGGTTCAGCTTCGCGGCGCGCCGCGCGGGCATGATCGCCGCGAGGATCCCGATGACGATGGCGACGATCGTGAGCACGATCAGCTGAACCCACGGGATGGCAAAGCGGATGTGGTACTCCGAGAGCGCCGTGTTGACGAGCGCCGCGAGGAAGACGCCGAGCGGGAGGCCGATCGCTGCTCCGATGAGCGCCGTGATGATGCTCTCCTGGCGGATCATCCGCCGGACCTGACGTCGCGTCATGCCGATCGCGCGCAGCATCCCGATCTCGCGCGTGCGCTCGTAGACCGAGAGGACGAGCGTGTTGATCATCCCGAAGATGCTCACGAAGACGGCGAGCGTGAGCATGACGTACAGGAAGGAGATGAACGTGTTGATGTCCGAGTCCTCGCGCTCGATCCACTCCTCGCGAGTCTCGAGCTGCGTGTCGGGGAAGCCGGCGATCGCAGCTTCCAGCTGCGCGCGGTTCTCGTCGTTCGGGTCGCCGGCGACGTTCGCCCACGTCCAGCGGTTGCGGGGACGGTCGTAGAGCGAGTCGAAGAGCTCCGTCGAGACGTTCACGCTCTCGATCAGCGGGTAGAAAGGCGGCGGCTCGAAGGTGCCCGCGACGGTGATCTCCGCCGACCTGTCTGCCGTCGAGCGAAGCGTGAGCACGTCGCCGACGGAGATGTCGTGATCCTCGGCGTAGTTCGAGCTGACGACGGCCCTCGTCGTGCCGAGCGTCGCGAGCACGCTCTCGTCGCCCTCGCGCCAGTCGAACGCGTATGCCGCCGCGATGGTGTCGGGCTCGATGCCGCCGACTTCGGTCGTCACCTCGTCGACGAGACCTGCGTCCGAGCGAACGCTCGTTACGAGCTCCGGCATGGGCGAGGCGGCGAGTGCGTCGCCGGCCGCCGCGACAAAGGGCGTGTACCCGTCGAGGGACGTTACGACGTAGTCGGCTTTGATCTGCTGCTCGATCGCCTCGCGGTTCGAGACCTTGAGCCCATTCGCCAGGGTGGCGATGAACGCAACGAGCGCGATCCCGATCATGAGTGCGGCGGCAGTGGCCGCCGTCCGACCGGGGTTCCTTCTCGCGTTCTCGCCGCCCGTTCGGGCGGCCACACGGTCCGGAATCACTCCAGGGAACTCCGCCGGCCACTCGGGTTCCCACCTCGTTACTGCCCGGCGCAGCCACATGAGGAGCACGATCAGCGCAATCAGCGGGTTGAGAATCCCACCACCCAGAAACGCACCGATTCGGCCGAGCACCGTGCCAGGTCCCCACGCTCCGTATCGCAAGAGCCAGTACGGGAGGAGCCAGAACGGCCAGAAGAGGACGGTAAATCCGAACGCCGCCCAGCGGCCGATCGGACTCGAGACCGCGGCGAGCGGGCGCACGAGGTGCGACGACAGCATCGCCACCCCGAGGAAGAGGAGGAGCACGCCGCCCGCGATCGAGAGCAGCCGATCGGCGGTCCCGAGCTCGTCGGTGAACATCGCGCGCGCCAGGACCACGAGCGCACCCACGACCACGAGCGCCGCGATCCACGGCACATAGGGCGCGAACCTCGACTTGGGAAGCGTGGCCCCCTCGCGCACGGCTGCGATTGGCGGCACGCGGGTCGCGCGGATGGCGGGGAAGAGTCCCGCAACGAGCGTGATGCCCATGCCCACGGCGAGCGCGACGACGACCGTGCGCGTCGCGAAAACGCGGTCCGCGGTCGGAAGCTCGACACCGAGAGCACGGAAGAGCCCCTCGATTCCCTCTGCAAGGAGGACGCCGAGACCGAGCCCGATGAGAGAAGCCAGGAGCCCGATGACAAGGGACTCGAGGATCACGGAGCCGAGGATCTGCCGCCGGGACGCGCCGATCGTCCGCAACGTGGCGAACTCGCGAGTCCTCTGGGCGACCGTGATCGAGAAGGTGTTGAAGATGACGAACGCGCCGACGAAGAGGGCGATGCCGCCGAACGTGAGGAGGAAGTAGCGGAAGATCGCCGTGAATTCGTCGACCTCGGCAACGGCCTCTTCCGCCTCCGCCGTCGCGGTCACGACCTCCGCGCTGTCTGGCAGGGCGGGCGCGACAGCAGCGACGAGGTCGTCCTCCGACACGCCCTCGTCCGCCGCAACCGAGATCGCGTCGTACTGGCCCTCGCGATCGAGGAGCTCCTGCGCCGCGGGGATTGTGAAGACCGCGAAGCTCGCGTTTCCGATGCTGTCGACGCTGCCGTACTGCGCGACTCCGACCAGCTCGAACTTCTGCTTCGGCTGCAGCGTCGAGATTTCGACCGTGTCGCCGACCGCGTAGTCGTTGTCGTCGGCCGTACCGGCGTCGATGACGACCTCGTGAGCCGCCGCCGGCCACCGGCCCTCGACGACGTTCAGCGGATTGAACTGGCTGAGCGCAGGAGCAGTGTCGATGCCGAAGCCGAACGTCGGTGCGCCCTCGGAGCTGACAGCCTCACCCTCGGGACTGAGGATCTTCGTGTTGCGCTCGTCGAGGATCGTGCCCGCCGCGAGCGCAACCCCGTCGACACCGCGAACGGTCTCGAGCAACGAGGCCTCGACAGGAGGGCTCGGTGGCTGCTCACCGTCGATCGAGATGTCGAGCCCTCGCCCTTTGACGACCGCGTCCGTCCCCGCATACGACTCGGTGAAGAGCGTCGTGAAGGCGCTCTGGACCGTGTCGGTGAGGATGTAGGTGCCGCTGATCATCGCGACGCCGAGCACGATCGCGACGGCGGTCAGGACCGCACGGAGCTTACGCCCCGCGAGGCCGCGGAGGGAGACTTTGATCACGCGGCGGCGAGCTCGTCCATGACGGTGTGGATCGTGTGCGCGTCGCACTCGCCGAGCTCGCGGAAGATCGAGCCGTCGGCGAGGAAGAGCACGCGATGTGCGATCGCTGCAGCACGCGCATCGTGTGTGACCATCACGATCGTCTGGCCGTACTCGTCGACCGACCGGCGCAGGAGCTCGAGGATCTCACCGCTCGTGGAGGAGTCGAGGTTCCCCGTCGGCTCGTCAGCGAAGAGCACCGTCGGCTTCGAGATGAGGGCGCGGGCGATCGCGACGCGCTGTTGCTGTCCGCCCGAGAGCTCGGACGGCCGATGGGTGAGCCTGTCCCCGAGGCCCACGTCGGAGACGACCTTGTCGAACCAGCCGTCCTCGGGCTTCTCGCCGGCAATCGTCAGCGGCAGGAGGATGTTCTCCTTCGCGTCGAGCATCGGGAGCAGGTTGAAGAACTGGAAGACGAAGCCGATGTGCTCGCGGCGGAGCTTCGTCAGGTCGTTGTCACCGAGCGTCGTGATCTCCGTGCCCGCGATGCCGACCGTCCCGGACGTGGGCTTGTCCAGCCCTGCGAGGATGTGCATCAGCGTCGACTTGCCCGACCCCGACGGGCCCATGACGGCCGTGGCCTTGGCCGGTGCGATATCGACCGAGACGCCGCGGAGCGCGTCGACCGCGGTGTCGCCCTCTCCGTAGCGGCGCGTCACGTCGTGCGCGACGACGACCGCACCGTTGTGCGTCTCACCCATTCCCTCCAGCTCCTCTCGTCCGTTTCAGGCGCCCAAGGCTACAGCCCGTGCGGAGCGGCATGCCTCAGTGCCACCACCTGTCAACCGCGTTGCGCTCAGCCTTCTCGACGAACCGCCGATAATCCGGTGGGAGTGTCCACGCGAGTCGAGATCCGCCAGATCATGGAGCGCGCTCGCGCGCGGACCGACGCGGTGCTCGAGCCGATCTCGGACGACGAGCTCGCCGCGCAGATCTCCCCGCTCGCGCCGCCGCTCGTGTGGAGCCTCGCCCACATCGCGCACTTCGAGGAGCTCTGGATCCTGCAGAACCTCGACGGCGCGCCTCCCACCCGCGACCTTCACCGAGACGTCTACGAAGCGTTCCGGCGCGCGCGAACAAACGGTTCGCGTCTACCCACCCTCCGCGCCGAACCGGTACGCGCGTATGCGACCGACGTACGCGAGCGAGCGCTCGACCTGCTGGAGCACGTCGACCTCGAAAGCCCCAACGCACTCGTGCGACGCGGGTTCGCATTCGGGCTCGTCGTGCAGAACGAGCTCCAGTCGCAGGAGGCGATGCTCGAGGCGCTGCAGCTGCGGTCCGGGCGCTCGTACCCCGTTCCGTCGTCGTCGAACCCGGACCGGGCGCCGGCGGGCCCGGACGAGATCGACGTGCCCGGAGGGACATTCACGCTCGGCGCCGAGTTCGAGCCCTGGGCGTACGACAACGAGCTCGACGCACACGAGGCCGAGGTCCGCCCGTTCGTCATCGACCGCGCTCCCGTCACGAACGCGCAGTTCGCGGAGTTCGTCGACGGGCGCGGCTACCGCGCCGTCAAGCACTGGAGCGCGGCGGGACTCGAGTGGCGCGACCGCGAGGGTGCCCGGGCACCGCTCTACTGGGAAGGTGGCGCCGGAGGCTGGGAGCGCGTTCGCTTCGGCGTGCGCGAGCCCCTCCCGCCCACCGAGCCGGTGCAGCATGTGTCCTCCTACGAGGCAGAGGCCTACGCCCACTGGGCGGGGAAGCGACTCCCGACGGAGGCCGAGTGGGAGCGCGCTGCCGCGTGGCACGACCACGAGGGGAAGTTCCGGTACCCGTGGGGGCAGGCGTGGATGGGCTTCGAGGCGAGCCTCGACCGGCGCCGTTTCTCCCCCGCTCCCGCGGGCTCGTACGCCGGCGGCGTCAGCCCGGTCGGCTGTGTGCAGATGGCCGGCGACGTCTGGGAGTGGACGTCGTCCGCGTTCCGGCCGTACCCCGGCTTCGTCGCGTTCCCCGGCCCGGAGTGCTCGGAGGTGAACTTCGGCGACGACGTCCGCGTCCTTCGCGGCGGCTCCTGGGCGACGGACGGGCTCGTGGCGCGCGCGTCGCTCCGCCGCTGGGAGCACCCGGCGCGGCGCGAGATCTTCGCCGGCTTCCGCTGCGCGCGGGACGCGTAGGGCACTCTCCGGCGACTGGCTCCGGCGTTAGCCGCCCTGCTCGGCGTCTGCGACGAGGCGCTCGGCGAGCGCCTGCATCACCTTGAGCTGCACTCCGGGGTTCTCCTCGAGCACCCGCCGGAAGGCGGACTGGGTGAGGATGAAGCAACGAAGCGACGTCGACGCGGTGACGGTCGCCGTCCTCTTCGCAGTCTCGAGGAGCGCGATCTCGCCGACGAAGTCGCCGCCCTGCAGGCCTGCAAGCCGCTTGCCGGCCTTCGTCACCTCGGCCGTTCCGTCGACGATCACGAAGAACTCGCGGCCGACCTTCCCCTCGCGGCAGAGCACCGTTCCCGACTCGACCTTGAGATCGTCGGTGACGCGTGCAAGCTCCGCGAGCTCCTTCTTCGACAGGCTCTCGAAGAGCGGCGCCCGCTTGAGCGCCTCGACCTTCACGTTCTGGCTGAAGAGCCGCACCGCGGCAGTCTAAGCGGCGAGTGGCGCGAGCTTTCGCGACGTCGCCGATGATCTCGGCGAGCTCCCGCGGACGCGACCACATCGGCCAGTGGCTCGTCGGCAGGTCGACCCAGGTCACGTCACGCAGCTCGGGCAGGCCGGCGATGAACGAGTAGCCCTCCTTCATGGCGTCCTTGTACTGCTCCGAGGTGAATCCCGTGCAGATGACCGTGCTCGGCACGTCGAGGCGCGCGTCGTTCGTGAACTCGTGGGCCTCACGGAGCGCAGCACCCGGTTGGGGCACGGCGCGCTGACGGAACGTGTCGAGCTGCTCCTCGCTGAGCCCGTCGAGATTCTCGTTCGCCGCCAGCTCCTCCACGGAGGGCAGTGGGAGCTCGACAGCGTCGAAGTCGGGGTCGAGCGCGCCCTTGGCCGGCCCGGTGTCGACGTAGACCATCGCCGCGATCTGCTCCGGGATGCGATCGGTGACCGCGTAGCCGGGAGCTCCGGCGCCGCTGTGCACGGCGAGCACGACGGGGGCGCCTGCCGCCTCGACCGCCTCGCAGATCGCGTCGACGTGGTCGGACATCGTGACCGCGGAGCGATCGGCGTCGGCCGACTCGAGCCCGGGCAGCGTCAGCGGCGTGACGTCGTGGCCGTCCGCACGGAGCGCGGCGGCGACCTCGTCCCACGCCCACGCGCCGAGCCAGAACCCTGGAACGAGGACGATCGGTGCGGAGCTCATTCCTCGACGCTACCCGACCTCATGGGGTTGCGGCCGCGAAGCGGACGCCTTCAGGGATCCTCGCGGTCGGAAACCCGCGAGTAGCGGGTTTCCGACCTGCGGAATCGGCAGTCAGCGCATGAGCTCGACGGCACCGGCGAGCACCTCGCCGAGGATCCCCGTGATCTCGTCGAACTCGGCCTGACCGGCCACCAGCGGTGGGGAGATCTGGATCACCGGGTCGCCGCGATCGTCGGCGCGGCAGATCATCCCGGCGTCCCACAGGGCCGTCGAGAGGTAGCCGCGCAGGAGCTTCTCGCACTCCTCGTCCGAGAACGTCTCGCGCGTGTCTTTGTCCTTGACCAGCTCGATCGCCCAGAAGAACCCCGTGCCGCGCAGATCGCCGACGATCGGAAGGTCGAGCAGCTGGCTGAGGGTCGCCTCGAACCGCTCCTCGTTCTCGCGCACGTGCTCGAGGATGCGCTCGCGCTTCATGATCTCGATGTTCTTGAGCGCGATCGCGCACATGACGGGGTGCCCGCCGAACGTGATGCCGTGCGAGAACATCGACGTCTCGCCCATGAAGGCCTCCATCACCCGGTCCGTCGCGACGACGGCGCCGAGCGCGGCATAGGACGACGACAGCCCCTTCGCGTTCGTGGTGATGTCCGGGCGGATGTCGTAGCGCTCCGACGCGAACCAGTAGCCGACCCGGCCGAACGCGGTGATGACCTCGTCGGCCGACAGCAGGATGTCGTAG
Source organism: uncultured Gaiellaceae bacterium (assembly GCA_963820635.1). Lineage (GTDB taxonomy): Bacteria > Actinomycetota > Thermoleophilia > Gaiellales > Gaiellaceae > GMQP-bins7. The sequence continues at coordinate 719,274 of CAWGAN010000003.1, forward strand.
CGGTCGCAGATCTCGCGCACGCCCTTCCAGTAGCCCTCGGGCGGGGTGAAGCAGCCGCCGGCATTCTGCACCGGCTCCATGTGCACGAGGCAGACCGTCTCGGGCCCCATGGACAGGATCGCCTGCTCGAGCTCCGCCAGGAGGAACTGCGTGAACTCCGCCTCCGTCTCCTCCGGCGGTCGGTGGTAGCGGTTCGTGTTCGAGACGTGGCGAACCTCGGAGACGAGCGGCTCGAATGGCGAGCGGAGCGCAGGGATGCCGTTGATCGACAGCGCGCCCATGGTCGTGCCGTGGTACGCGATGTGCCTCGCGATCGCCTTGTATCGCCGAGGAGGAGCGGCTGCCACGAGCTCGTCGTGCCGCGTCTCGGGCTCGGCCGAATGCCGCCGCGAGCGTCTTCCCGCCCCGAGCCTGGTAGTACTGCCGCGCGAGCTTCCACGCCGACTCGACCGCCTCGGAGCCGCCGGAGCAGAAGAAGACGCGGTTCAGATCCCCGGGCGCGAGCGACGCGACCTCCGCCGCCAGCTCGATCGCGCGCGGATGGGCGTACGACCAGTTCGTGTAGAACGGCAGCTCGCGCATCTGCTCGAGCGCCGCCTGGCCGATCTCGTCGCCGAACGAGTAGCCGATGTTGACGGAGAAGAGGCCGGCGAGTGCGTCGATGTAGCGCCGCCCGTTCGAGTCCTCGAGATGGCAGCCGTCACCGCGCACGATGATCGGGACGTCCTCGACGCCGTACCCGCCCATGCGGGTGAAGTGCATCCAGAGGTGCTCCTTGGCGGCGCGCTGCAGATCGATCGACTCGATGGCGGTCATCGTCACGGCTCCTTGTGCTCGTCGGGCGCTGCGGTACTGCCAGAAGACGTTAGCGAGGGCGAGGGCTATCGCGACCAGGAAGATGAAGCTGGCCACGACGTTGACCTGGGGCGGGACGGACGACGCGCGCGATGCCCCATACGAACACGGGGAACGTCTGCTCGCCGCCCGCATTGAAGTAGGTGATGACGAAGTCGTCGATCGACAGCGCGAAGCCGAGCAGCGACGCGGCGACGATCGCCGGCGCCAGCAGCGGAAGCGTGATCTTCCGGAACGTCGTCCATTCGTTCGCGCCGAGGTCCATCGCCGCCTCTTCGAGGTGGCGATCGAAGCCGATCAGGCGCGCCTTCACGGTCACCACGATGAAGCTCACGATGAACATCACGTGCGCGATGAAGATCGTCCAGAACCCGAGCGTGAAGAAGCTCGTCATGTTCAGGAAGAGTGTGAGGAGCGAGGCACCGAGGACGATCTCCGGCGTCGCCATCGGGAGGAAGACGAGGATGTTCGTCGAGCCGCGGCCGCGGAAGTCGTGCCGCACGATCGCCAGCGCGATGAGGGTCCCGAGGACGGCAGCGACGATCGTTGCGAGCACGCCGATCTGGATCGACTTGATGACGGACTCGCGAAGCCCGAGCACCGAGTCCCACTCGACCCAGTTGTCGAGCGTGAACTCCTGCCAGACGTAGTTGAAGCGCCCGGCCGGCTTGTTGAACGAGAAGAGGATGACGACCGCGATCGGCAGCATCAGGTAGCCGACGACGAGGAGCGCGTACGCCGTGAGGAGATGGCGCCTGACGAATCTCATCCGGTCAGCTTCTCCGTGCCGACGAGCTTCGCGTACACGAACAGCCCGACGAGGATGAACGCCATGAGGACGAAGGAGAGCGATGCAGCGGTCGGATAGTCGAGCGACTCCAGGAACTTCGCCTGAATGACGTTTCCGATCATCTGTTGCTTCGGTGTCCCGAGCAGCTCCGCGTTGATGAAGTCACCGGCCGCCGGGATGAACGTGAGCAGCGTGCCAGCGACGATTCCCGGGGCCGAGAGCGGAAGCGTCACGCGCATGAATGCCTGCCGCGGGCTCGCGTAGAGATCCTTCGCCGCCTCGAGGAGCCGCGGATCGATCTGCTCCAGCGAGACGTACAGCGGCAGCGCCATGAAGGGGAAGAAGTTGTAGGTGATCCCTGCGACGACGGCGAGCGTCGTGAAGAGCAGCCCCTCCTGCTCGCCGAGGACGTGGATGGTTCGCAGGAAGCCGACGACCGGGCCCTCGTCGGCGAGGATGTTGAGCCAGGCGAGCGTCCGGATGAGGTACGTCACGAAGAACGGCGCGACGATCGCGAGCAGGAACAGGTTGCGCCACGGCCCGGAGCGAAACGCGATCCAGTAGACGAGCGGGTACGCGAGCAGGAGCGACGCAACGGTCGCGATGCCCGCGTAGAGGAACGAGCGGAGGAACTGCTCGCGATAGTCCGACAGCGCATCCGCGAAGTTCGAGAACTCCCACGTGAACTCGAAGTTCGGGAAGACCCCCGACTGGAGCGACTGGTACCCGAGGAACACGAGCGGGACGAGGAAGAACAGCGCGAGCCAGGCCAGGCCCGGCGCGAGCAGCAGGTACGGCGTCAGCCGCGGATGACGGTGAAAGAAAGCGCCCACGTCGTCGGTGGAGATCTCGCCCTACTGCCCTAGGACTCCCTGCCAGAGGGTGATGTACTCGTCGTTCTCGAGGGCGGCGTTGTCGAACTGCTTGACCTGCGAGAGCGTCTCCTCGTCCGGGAAGATCAGCGTGTTCGACGCGGTCTCCGGATCGGTCTTCGCGAGCTCCTCCTTGGCGCCCTTGACCGGCGTCACGTAGTTGACGTACGCGGCGATACGCGCAGCGACGGCCGGGTCGTACACCGAGTTCATGTACGTGGAGGCGGTCGGAACGCTCCCGCCGGTGGGGATGAGCATGTTGTCCGTCCAGATCATCCCGCCGTCGGAGGGGATCGCCCACTTGAGCTTCGGGTTGTCCGCGAGCAACTGGACGACGTCACCAGACCATGCCACGGACGCAGCGAACGTCCCGTTCGTGAGCGGCTGGGCGAAGTCGTTGCCCGTGAAGCGGATGACCTGACCTGAGTCGACTGCTCCCTGCACGCGCTCGATTGCGGCGTTGAAGCTGTCGTCGGTCACCGCTCCCGGATCGTCGCCGTTCGCGAGCATCACGAGTCCGACCGAGTCCGCGAGCTCCATGAGCATCGAGACCTTGCCCTTGAGCTTCGGGTCCTCGAAGAGCTGCTCGATCGACCCGACCGGCCCGGTGAGCTCCTCGTTCCAGGCGATCCCGGTCATCCCAGATTGCCACGGAAGCGAGTACTCGCGGTTCGGGTCGAAAGGCGGACTCGCCTGAGCGTCGACGAGGTTCTCGATGTTGGGGATCAACTCCTTGTCGAGCTTCTGCACCCAGCCTTCGTTGACGAGGATCCCTGGAAAGCGCGAGTTGTCGGTGAAGACGAAGATGTCGCGGTCGATGCCGTCGCCCTGCGAGAGAGGGCCTTGCACCTTCGCGAAGTACTCGGCGTTGTCGTTGATCTCGGGGAAGTAATTGACCTTGATCCCCGTCTGCTTCGTGAAGTCCTGGAGCGTCGTGGGCTTGTCCTCGTCGATGTACAGCGGCCAGTTCGCGAAGTTCAGGACGTCCTTCAGCTCACCCCCGCCCGCCGAGCCGCCGTTGTCTCCACCGCCGCAGGCGGCCAGGATCGACGGAAAGGCCAGCAGCGCTCCTCCCGCGGCGCCGCGCCGCAGAAGCTCGTTCCGTGTCAGCCGTGGGTTCATGCGTGCTCCTCCTCGCCTTCCGAGCCTTCCCGGTCGACGACGAACGTCGACTCCGGCGCCCAGCTCAGTACGACAGTCGTGCCCGGGCTGGGCACACGTCCACCTGCATCCATGTTCTGCGCGAACACGTGCACCGTTCCGACGGCCGTCCGCACGACGACCTGCGTGGCCACTCCGATGTACGCGGTCTCGGCGATCGTGCCGGGAAGCTCGTTGGCACCGCCGCCGGCTCCGATCGTGATCTTCTCGGGACGCACGCCGGCGGCCACCTCGCCCGTGCGCCCGGTCACGGCCGCCCGGACGAGCGTGCCGTCGTCGAGCCGGATCGCGTCCGGCCCTTCGATCGTTCCCGGCAAGAGGTTCGAGGCGCCCAGGAAGCCGGCGACGAACGCCGTCGCGGGCCGCTCGTAGAGCTCCGCCGGCGGGCCGAGCTGCTCGATCCTCCCGCCGTTCATCACCGCGATCGTGTCGGCCATCGTCATCGCTTCCTCCTGGTCGTGCGTGACGTGGACGAACGTGATCCCGACCTCGTTCTGAATCCGCTTCAGCTCCATCTGCATGCTCTTGCGCAGCTTGAGGTCGAGCGCGCCGAGCGGCTCGTCGAGGAGAAGCACGCGCGGGTGGTTCACGAGCGCACGCCCGAGGGCGACCCGCTGTTGCTGGCCTCCCGAGAGCTGCCTCGGCTTGCGCTTCGCGAATCCCGACAGTCCGACGAGCTCGAGCATCTCTGCAACGCGTCCCTTGAGCTGATCCTTGGCGACACCCTTGCGCTCGAGCCCGAACGCGACGTTGTCCTCGATCGACATGTGCGGGAAGAGCGCGTAGCTCTGAAACACCGTGTTGACGTCGCGCTTGTACGGCGGCAGCCCGACGACGTCCTGATCGCCCAGGAAGATCCGCCCTTCGGTCGGCTCCTCGAAGCCCCCGATCATCCGGAGCGTGGTCGTCTTGCCGCATCCCGACGGCCCGAGCATCGCGAAGAAGGATCCGCGGGGGATCTCGACCGAGATCCCGTCGACCGCGACCGTCCCGTCGAACCGCTTGACGACGTTCTCGAGACGGACGTCCGCCGTCGCCACGTCCAGGGCTGTCACCGGGCGAGCGTATCGCGGTGGTGTCGGCCCCGCAAAGGAAGCGCTTTGACCTGGTGTCAGTCGGCGGGCGGCACGACGAGCACGGGAATCCTCGACCGATGCACGAGCTTGTGCGGTACCGACCCCAGAATCAAGCCCGTGAGCGGCCGCTCGCTCGCCGAGCCGACCACGATCATCCGCGCGTCTCGCTCCGTGGCGAGCGCGAGCAGCGCCTCCGCGGGGCGCTTCGGAACGAGGACGGCTTCGGACTCGACGCCAGCTTCCGCCGCTCGCGCGGTCGCTGCGTCGACGAGCGGCCTGCCGATCTCCTCGAGCGCAGCCTGCGCCTCGCGCCATTCGTCGCCGATCCGACGAAACGGCGGATCGACCGCGTAGGCGAAGAGGAGCGAGTCACCCAACCCTGCCGCCAGCTCGATCGCACGCTCGACGGCGCAGTCCGCGCACACCGAGCCGTCCACTCCGACGACGATCGTGCTCACTTTCCCTCCGCGACTTCGGGATCCACAGCCTCGAAGGGGCGCCGATCGAAGAAGCGTTCGTTGCCGCCGAGCCTCCAGATGACGAGCAGGACGAAACCGAAGAGCAGGAAGCCCATCCCGATCACGAACGGCACGCCCATGCCGAGAATCGTCTGCCCCGTGTACGAGTTCTCGACGTCGTAGAAGTCGAATGCAGACTTGACGAAGAGGTATCCGAGGATCGCCGCTCCGACGAGCGGACCGACCCCGATGAAGAGGAAGTTCTTCACGGACTTCAGGAGCTCCCGGCGGTAGTAGATCGCACACGCCAAGCCTGTCAGCGCGTAGTAGAAGGCAATCATCAGCGAGAGTGCCGACAGCGTGTCGTAGAGCGCGTTCTGGGAGAGGATGTTGAGCGGCACGTACCACGCGATCGCCAGGCCGGCGATCACTGCGGTCGAGAACCAGGGCGTGCGGAAGCGTGGATGGACCGCGGCGAAGATGCGCGGCAGCGCACTCTGGCGCCCCATCGAGAACGACGTGCGCGAGGACGGGATGATCGTCGTCTGGGTCGACGCGATCGCAGACGTAACGATCGCGAGGATCACGATCTTGTCCCACGGCGAGCCGAGCACTTCGGCTCCGAGAGCGGCGAAGATCGCGTCGTCGTCGTCGTACTCCGCGAGCGTCTCGAGACCCGCATACGCGAGTACCGCAACCGAGACGAGGACGTAGGTCACGAGCAGGATCACCGTCGACAGGACGGCTGCGAGTCCCGGGGCCCGGGCCGAGTCGCGTGTCTCCTCTGTGAGGTTCACGGCGCTCTCCCAGCCCCAGTAGATGAAGACGCCGATCAGGAGCGCCGAGACGAGCGTCGACGTGCTGTCGATCGCAAACGGCGAGAGCCAGTTCAGCTCGGGCTTCGACGAGCCCTCGGGCGCCGTGCCGTCGTAGACCTTGTAGAGCGCGACGCCGGCGAACAGGAGCAGCGCGCCGACTTGAAGGACGATCATCACGTCCTGCACCTCGGCGGCCAGCTCGGTGCCGATGATGCAAATGGCCGTCATCACGACGATGTACACGACGGCGAGCACCATGACCGCGGTCTTGGAGGCAGCAGCGTCTTCCATGCCAAAGAGCTCGAACGTGTACCGCGCTCCGACATCGGCGAGTGACCCGACGACGAGGATGCCGGTCGTGATCACCGCCCAGCCGCCGAGCCAGCCGAGCCACGGCCCCAGCGAGCGTGTTACCCACGAGAAGGTCGTGCCGGCGTCCTGATCCGCGCGGTTCATGTAGAAGAACGCGGCCGCGATCAGGAACATCGGGACGAACGAAGCGAGCAGTGCCCCGGGCGCCTGAAAGCCGACGATGACCGTGACCGTCCCGATGACCGCGGCGAGGGAATAGGCGGGCGCGGTCGATGCGAGCCCGACCGCAAGCGCCTCGCGGAAGCCGATGGCGTCGTGCTGAAGCTCGCTCTGGCGCTCGTGACGCTCCGTTTCCGTCACTCGGCCAGCTTCACCACGACATGCTTGACGCGGGTGTACTCCTCCATCGAGTAGATCGACATGTCCTTCCCGTATCCCGACTCCTTGAAGCCGCCGTGCGGCATCTCCGGGCTCAGCGGGAAGAGGTGCTCGTTGACCCACACCGTGCCGAAGTCGAGCCTGGCCGCGACCTTCATCGCCCGCCCGAGATTCTCCGAGAACACGGATGCCGCGAGCCCGTAGCGCACGTCGTTCGCCATCTCGATCGCAGCGTCGTCCGACGCGGCCGGCTGCATGGTCACGACGGGCCCGAACACCTCGTTCTGGACGATCTCGGCGGACTGGTCGACGTCCGTCACGATCGTCGGCTTCACGAAGAAGCCGCGATCGCCGAGCGACTCGCCACCGGTCACGATCGTCGCCTTCGCCGCCGTCGCCCGCTCGAGGAAGCCGAGGACGCGCTCCTGCTGCTCGGCGGAGATGACAGGCCCCATGCCGATCTCGTCGTCCGTCGACGGGTCTCCGACGCTCATCGACTCGACGGCCTTCACGGTCTCGGAGACCACGTCGTCGTAGATCTTGCGGCTGACGAGGATGCGCGACGAGGCCGTGCAGTCCTGGCCTGAGTTGAAGTAGCCGCCGATCTTGATCGCCTCTGCGACCGTCGCCGGGTCGGCGTCGTCGAGCACGACCATCGGCGCCTTGCCGCCGAGCTCGAGGTGAACGCGCTTGACGGTGTCCGCGGCGTTCTTCGCGATGATCTTCCCCGTCGCCGTGTCGCCCGTGAGCGAGACGAGGCGGACGTGCGGGCTGCGCACGAGCGCATCGCCGACGGGAATTCCGTCGCCGGTGACCACCTGGAGCACGCCGGCCGGAATGACCTCCTGCGCGAGCTCGACGAAGCGCAGCATCGTGAGCGGTGTCTGCTCCGCCGGCTTGATGATCTGGACGTTCCCGGCCGCGAGTGCCGGTCCGATCTTCCAGATCGCCATGTACAGCGGGTAGTTCCACGGGCAGATGCCGGCGACGATCCCGAGCGGCTCGCGCCGGATCATCGACGTGTAGCCCTCGACGTATTCGCCCGCAGCCTTGCCTTCGAGGTTCCGGGCCGCGCCTGCGAAGAAGCGCAGGCAGTCCGACATCGCGCCCGGCTCGTCGACGGCGACCCACCACGGCTTGCCGACGTTCTGCGATTCGAGCCGTGCGAGCTCCTCGGCGTTCTCGTCGATGACGTCCGCGAGCGCGAGGAGGAGCTCCATGCGGTCCTTCGGGGTCTTCCCCTGCCACTCGCCCCACGCCTTCGCCGCCGCGTCGACTGCTTTCTCGACGTCCTCGACGGTGCCGCGCGGAACCTCGGCGATCACCTCGCCGGTCGCCGGGTTCAGAACCTCCATCGTCTCGCCGGACGTCGAGTCCACGAACTCGCCGCCCACGAACATCTTCTGCTGGGTTACGGAAACGCTCATACGACCTCCGATCCGGGAATCTCGGCGGAGCGTATCGCCGTCGCAGGTGACGCTACAACTGAGGTCGTTCGTGTAGAACCCGTCCGCCGTGCGGATTCTCGTCGTCGGAACAGGGGGTGTGGGCTCAGCCTTCGCCCAGATCGCCAAGCGCCGCTCGTTCTTCGAGCATTGCGCGCTGTCCGACTACGACCCGGCTCGGCCGGAGCACGTCGTGGGAGAGCTCGACGACGGTCGCTTCAGCGCGCACCGGATCGACGCGTCGAGCAAGGACGCCGTCGCCGCGCTGATTCGGGAGACGCGCGCCGATGCGGTGCTGAACTCGGTCGACCCGCTCTTCAACGTCCCGATCTTCGACGCGTGCTTCGAAGCCGGCGCGACCTACCTCGACATGGCGATGACGCTCTCCGAGCCGCACCCGGTCAACCCGTACGAAGAGGTCGGCGTGAAGCTCGGCGACTACCAGTTCGAGCGCGCTCGGGCGTGGGAGGAGAAAGGTCTTCTCGCGCTCGTCGGCATCGGGGTCGAGCCCGGCGCGGCCGACGTGTTCGCCCGCTACGCCGCGGACGAGCTCTTCTCCGAGATCGACGAGGTGGGTATTCGCGACGGCGCGAATCTCGTGGTCGAGGGCTACGACTTCGCCCCCACCTTCTCCATCTGGACGACGATCGAGGAGTGCCTCAACCCGCCTGTGATCTGGGAGCGCGGTCGCGGCTGGTTCACGACGGCCCCTTTCTCCGAGCCCGAGGTCTTCGACTTCCCGGAGGGAATCGGCCCCGTCGAGTGCGTCAACGTCGAGCACGAGGAGGTCTTGCTCGTGCCGCGCTGGATCGAGTGCAAGCGGGTCACGTTCAAGTACGGCCTCGGCGACGAGTTCATCGAGGTACTGAAGACGCTCCACCGCCTCGGGCTCGACTCGAAGGAGCGCATCTCGGTGAAGGGCGTCGAGGTCGCGCCACGCGACGTCGTCGCCGCGGCGCTCCCCGACCCGGCGACGCTCGGCGAGCGCATGAGCGGCAAGACCTGCGCAGGAACGCTCGTCACGGGTCTCGGCAAGGACGGCCGACCGCGGAAGACCTACCTCTACCACGTGGTCGACAACGAGACGACGATGCGCGAGTACGGCTCGCAGGCCGTCGTCTGGCAGACGGCGATCAATCCCGTGATCGCGCTCGAGCTGCTGGCGAACGGCGACTGGAAGGGCGCGGGCGTCCTCGGCCCCGAGGCCTTCACGCCGCAGCCGTTCCTCGACTCACTCGCCGAGTACGGCGCGCCACACGGCGTTCTCGAGCTCACGCCGTAGCCGTCGATTACTTCTGCCCTCGTTCGTCGTCTTACGAGTGATGCGATCTAGGATCGACCTGTGCCGGTCGTGAGGCTTCGGGCTCCGCTGTCGGAGCTCGCGGGAGGAAAGCGCGAGCTCGAGCTCGAGGGCTCGACCGTTGCCGAGGTGCTGCAGGCGCTCGAGCGCGAGCACCCCGATACACGGGGCTGGATCCTCGACGAGCGCGGGTCGATCCGAGAGCACATCAACGTCTTCGTGAACAGGGAGTACGGCCAGGAGGGCACAGCGGTCACGGCGACCGACTGCCTCCACGTCATTCCCGCGATCTCAGGAGGGTGAGCAGTGACCGAGCTTCTGGTCGGAACGAAGAAAGGCCTGTTCGTGCTCGAGGGCGACGGCGGGACATTCGAGGTGACGTCCCGGCACTTCGCCGGCGAGCCCGTGGAGTTCGCGACCCGCGACGCGCGCAGTGGGCGCACGTTCGCTTGCGTGACCTCGGCGTTCTACGGACCGAAGATCTTCTACACCGACGATCTCGCGGCCGAGTGGCAGCAGGCGAGCGGCATCGAGCTCCCCGAGGGCACCGAGAAGCCGCTCGAGCGACTCTGGACGATCGTTCCGGCCGAGGACGACGACCACCTCTACGCCGGCGGCGCGCCCGGCATCCTCTTCGAGAGCCACGACGGCGGCACGAGCTGGGAGCTCAACAAGGCGTTCTGGGAACAGCCGACGCGTCCCGATTGGAGCCCTGGCGCAGGCGGCATGTGCATGCACTCGATCGCGACCTGGCCGGGCGACCCGTCGCGCGTCGCGCTCGCCATCTCGGCGGTCGGCGTCTGGCTCACCGACGACGGCGGCAAGTCGTGGCGCCATGGGAACAAGAACCTCTATCCCCGTTACATGCCGGAAGAGGCCCGGGAGGACACGATCGACCTGTGCGTCCACAACATGCACAGGGCGCCGAAGCGACCGGAGCGCCTCTTCATGCAGTTCCACGGCGGCGTCTACCGCTCGGACGACGCCGGCGAGACGTGGACGTCGATCGCGGACGGCCTTCCGTCGGACTTCGGCTTCCCGATGGTGATCGACCCGGACGATCCGGACAGCGCGTACGTCATCCCGCTCGTCGCGGACCTCGACCGCACGACGCCCGAGGGCAAGGTGCGCGTCTACGAGACACGCGACGCGGGGGCCAGCTGGACCGCGCGCGGCGACGGCCTCCCTCAGGACGACGCGTACCTCACGATCCTCCGCCAGGCGTTCTGCGGCGAGGGCGCGGGCACGTCGATGGGCCTTTACTTCGGTGCGACGTCGGGCGACGTCTTCGGGTCGGGGGACGCGGGGAAGACGTGGTTCACTGCAGCGACGAACCTGCCGCCGGTGCACTCCGTGCGCGCGACCTAGAGCCCGCGAGACTCGACGAACGTCGGGGAGATGCGCACCGACACGCGCGTCTCCCCTTCCCGGTGCGACATGTACCGCTCGTGCCCGCGGTACTTCCTCGCGAGCCGGTCGATCTGGTCGTTCGCGCCCTCCTCGGTGAGAGTCGCCGTGCCGGTGATCCCGAGCCAGCGCAGCTCGTCGTTCGGATCCACGACGACGAGCGACACACGCGGATCGGCTGCGAGGTAGCGCGGCTTGGCCCGGGGCCACGCCGTGTTGACCGAGACACCGTCGTCGTCGACGTCGACCCACAGCGGGGTCGAGTGCGGCGAGCCGTCAGGCCGAAGGGTCGTCACGATGCCGATGTACGGGTTTTCGAGGAACGCCCGCTGCGCCGGCGTGAGCTGCTTCACGAGATGGCGACCATCCGGTCGATCGCGCCGCGCGCGCGGTCGGCGATCTCGTCCGGCACCGTGACCTCGTACTTCCAGTCGCGCAACGAGTCGCGGAGCTTTGGCAGCGTGATCATCTTCATGTAGCGGCAGATCGCCTTCTCGGAGACGGCCTCGAACCGCTTCTCCGGCGCCTCCTTGTTCAGCCGGTGGATGATCCCCGTCTCGGTCGCGACCAGGAACCGCTGCTTCGGGGACGACTTGGCGAAGTTGATCATCCCCTCGGTCGAGAGGATGTGCGTGTTCTCGTTGCCGAACGCCATGCACTGGCTCGCGCAGCCGCACTCGGGGTGGACGAGGAACTCCGCATCGGGCGCCTCGGCCTGCCAGCGCGTGATGTCCTGCGGGCGGATCCCTGCGTGGACGTGGCACTCGCCCATCCAGATGCGCAGCTTGCGGCCCGTGACCTTCTCGAGCCAGAGGCCGAGGAACATGTCGGGGCAGAACAGGATCTCCGTGTCCTCGGGGATCGACTCGATGACGCCCTTCGCGTTGCCGGACGTGCAGCAGTAGTCGCTCTCGGCCTTCACCTCGGCTGTGGTGTTCACGTACGAGACGACGACCGCACCCGGGTTCTCCGCCTTCCACGCGCGGAGCTGGTCGGCCGAGATCGACGCAGCGAGCGAGCAGCCGGCGTCGAGGTCGGGGATGAGCACGGTCTTCTGCGGGCTGAGGATCGCGGCGGTCTCGGCCATGAAGTGGACGCCGCAGAAGACGATCGCCTCGGCGTCCGTGGCCGCGGCTTCGCGGGAGAGCCCGAGCGAGTCGCCGACGTAGTCCGCGACATCCTGCACCTCGGGCACCTGGTAGTTGTGGGCGAGGATCACCGCGCCTCGCTCGGTCGCGAGCGCGCGGATCTCCTCGTGCATCGTGGTGATCTCTGCAGTTGTCATGTGAGCTCCAGTGAGACGTCGAGTGAGCGGGCGGAATGCGTGAGCGCACCGACGGAGATCTCGTCGACCCCGGTCTCGGCGATCGCCCGGATGGTGTCGAGGGTGACGCCGCCCGACGCTTCGAGCCGCGCGCGCCCTGCGGTGAGGGCGACTGCGGCGCGCAGCTCGTCGAGCGGCATGTTGTCGAGGAGGATCGCGTCGACGCCCGCGTCGAGCGCGTCGCCGACCTGTTCGAGCGTGTCGCACTCGACCTCGATCGGCAGGTCGGATGCGGTCCGTACGAGCTCGACGGCGGCGGCGATCGAGCCCGCGGCGCGCAGATGGTTGTCCTTGATCAGGATCGCGTCGTCGAGGCCGAAGCGATGGTTGCGCCCGCCGCCACTGGCGACGGCGTGCTTCTCGAGCGCTCGCAGCCCCGGCGTCGTCTTGCGCGTGTCGAGAACGGCGACGCCGGTCCCGTCGATCGCGTCGACGTAGCTCCGCGTGAGGGTCGCGATGCCCGAGAGACGGCCGAGGAAGTTCAGCGCCACGCGCTCGCCGGTGAGAATCGCACGCTCGGAGCCTGCGACGCGCGCGACCACGGCGGGCGGCTCGACGATGTCGCCGTCGCTCGCGAACGCTTCGAATCGAACGTCCGGGTCGAGTGCCCGAAACGTCGCCTCGGCTGCGCGCAACCCGCACACGACGCCCGCCTCCTTCACGAGGAGGCCAGCCGTACCGACCGCGTCGGCGGCAACGGTCGCCTCGGTCGTGAGGTCACCCGCACCGATGTCCTCGGCGAGCGCCGCGTGGACGATCCGCTCCAGGGTGTCGGTCGCTACTGCCACGCCTCGAGCACCGCCTCTCCACCCGAGCGAAGGACGACGTGGCGTTCGAACTCTGCGCTCTCCGACGGGAAGTCCGCGCGAAAGTGGGAGCCGCGGCTCTCCTCCCGCGTGAGCGCGCTGCGAGCGACGAGGCGCGTCAACTGGTGAGGCGCGTCGAGCAGATGCCCGAGACCCTCGGCGTCACGGATCAGACCGCAGTCGCGCCAGAGCGACGCACGCAGCTCCGGAGTCACGAGCTCGGGCGTCGGTGCGGCCGGGATCTCGGGGAGGCGGGACGGGACGCCGGGCTCGGCGAGCGCCGCCAGTGCTGCGCGGCGACCGAAGACGAGGCACTCGAGCAGCGAGTTCGACGCGAGCCGGTTTGCGCCGTGCACACCCGTCGCAGCGCACTCGCCCGCCGCATACAGACCGGGAACCTCGCTGCGCCCGTCGAGATCGGTGAGCACACCGCCGACCGTGTAGTGCGCCGCCGGGGCGACGGGAATCGGCGTCTGGGAAGGGTCGTACCCCTCCTCGACCAGGCTTCCCATGAGCGACGGGAAGCGACCGCGGTCGATCGCGCGGAGGTCGAGCAGCACCGTTCCCCGTGCGGCGATCTCGCGCGCGACGACGTCGCGCGGTGCCAGCTCGTCGGTGAAGCGATTGCCCTGGTCGTCGAGCAGCACGGCGCCCTCTCCACGCAGCGCCTCGGACAGGAGGAGCGACGAGTCGACGAGCGTCGTCGGGTGGAACTGCACGAACTCGAGGTCGGCGAGCGCCGCGCCGGCGCGGTACGCGGCCGCAATCCCCTCGCCGACGGCGCCGGCGGGATTGGTCGTCCGCTCCCAGAGCGCGGCCGCCCCGCCCGTCGAGAAGAGCGTCGCCCGTGCCGCGATCGCGCGGCGGTCGGTGACGACGCCGACACAGCGCTCGTCGTCGCGCCAGACGGACAGCATGCGCTCACCTTCGGCGACGGTGATCCGGGGATGCGCGAGGACCCGTTCGGCGAGCTTCCGCGCGACACGGTCGCCGGTGGCTGCTCCTCCCGCGTGCACGACGCGGCGGCGGCTGTGACCGCCCTCGAGGCCGAGGCCCTCGTCGAACTCGACACCGAGCTCGACGAGATCGCGGATCCGTGCGGGCGCCTCGTCGGTCAACACGGAGACGGCGCTCGGCCGGCAGAGCCCGCGGCCCGTTCGCAGTGTGTCCTCCGCATGGAGTGCCGGGTCGTCGTCCTCCCCCACCGCGGCTGCGATGCCGCCCTGGGCGAGGAGGCTCGTGGACGAGAGGAGCGGCCCCTTCGTGAGCACGAGGACGTCCCCCTCGGCCGCCGCGCAGAGCGCCGCGAAGAGCCCTGCGACGCCCCCGCCGACGACGACGAGCGAGAGCTCGGCGTCGCGACCTGTATCTCGGAGTACGCTCATGGTAGTTTTCGCCTCTGAGTCGATAACCTCGTGGCTGAGTCTAGCACCCCACCTCCAACCCCCGCGCACGTCGCCCTCGCGACGGTGTTCCAGGTGCGCGACGGACAGCTCTCCGTCCTCCTCTGGGAGCGCGCCCGCGAGCCCTTCTCGGGCGAGTGGGCGCTGCCGGGAGGGACGCTGGCGTCGAGCGAGACGCTCGAGGCGTCGATCCTGCGGCACCTCGCGACGAAGGTGGACGTGCGCGAGGTCTCGCATCTCGAGCAGCTGGGGACGTGGAGCGATCCAGCACGACATCCCGAGCGCTGGGAGCTGGCGACCGCGTACCTCGGGCTCGTCCCGCTCGGTCTCGATCCACGCATCCCGTCCGACACGTCGTGGCATCCCGTGGACGCGCTGCCCGAGACGGCGTTCGATCACGGTGCGATCGTCCTCTCGGGACGCGATCGCCTGCGCGGCAAGCTCTCGTACTCCAACATCGGGTTCGCGCTCGCGCCCGAGACCTTCACGCTCGCCGAGCTCCGGGATGTCTACGAAGCGGCACTCGGCTACGAGGTCTCGTCGACGAACCTCAAGCGCGTGCTCGTGCGGCGCGGCGCGATCGAGTCGGTCGGCCGACGGCGCGCTCACGGGCCGGCGGGCGGTCGACCTGCCGAGCTGTACCGCTTCCGGGCGCGGCGGCTCGAGGTGACGGATCAGTTCGCCGTGCTCCGCCCGCCGCCGTAGATCTCAAGACCGACGCCGACGCGAGCCGATCAGTGCCGCATGCGGCACTTTCGAAGGTGGCTTCTCGTGATCGGCCTCGTCAGCCTCGTGGCAGAGGCAGCAGCGGCAGCGGCCGTGTTCTGGCACGGCGGCACGCCGCTTCGGCGCTCCTAGCGACTAGGCGATCAGACGAACGAGAGCGGTCACCGCGGCGGCGACGGCCATCGCGACGATCACGTGCGCCCGCAGCCAGATCGCCACGACGGCGGCGCCGACACCGGCGACCCGTGCATCGACGGTGATCTCCTCGTCACCGCCGAACGTCTGCGTCACGACGAGCGCGATGAGCATGACGGGCGCCAGCAGGTCGACGACGGACTGGACGTGCGGCGGGAGCGAGCGACGGCCGACGAGCACCGGCCCAGCCGCCTTGAACGCAATGGTCGTCACGCCGACAACTGCGACGACGATCCAGGCGCTGCTCACCACCAGGGCGATCCGGTGGAAGGCGATTTGGACGGCCTTCTGATTCCCAGCAGGCATGCGGCGGATGCGGCGATGATCGGGACGCCGGCGGGCGTGAACGGGGTGAGCACGAGCGTGATCACGGCGGCCAACGCGGCCGCCTGGCGCGCACGGGTCTCGCGCAGGTAGGGGACCGCGAGCGCCAGGAACAGCGCCGCGAATGCCGCGTCGAGACCGAGCGCGTTCGGATCCTCGAGGATCCCGCCGACCGCCGTGCCCGCGGCGGTGCTCCCGACCCACAGCACGTAGAACACGAGGCCCGACCCGATGAGAATCGGCCATTCGAACTTCCCGCGACGGCCCGCGAGCGCCCAGGACTCGTCGACGATCGACTGCGACTCGGCCAGCCGTCGGAGCTTCCCGCCCGGGAAGATCGAGGCGACGGTCACGCTGATCGCGACGTAGCGAGCGTTGAGGAAGATCGCCGCCAGGATCGCGGCCGCGACCGTCCCACCCGCATCGAGCACCGAGATAGAGGCGAACTGCGCAGCGCCGGCGAAGGTCGTCGCCGACATGACGACAGCCGCAAAGGCACCGAAGCCGGTCGCATCCGCGAGAACCCCGTACGAGAGCCCGAAGAGGATGGGGCTCGGCGCGAGCGGGAGCGCGGCGCGCATGCCGTCCCGGATGCGCGGCTGCGCGTCGGTCACATCGCTCACGGAGCAACCTTAGACAGCGGCCACACGGCCACCGGTGCCACAATCACTCGGTGAAGGTCGTCGTCAGCGGCGCGTCCGGGCTCATCGGCGCGGCGCTCGTCCCCTCGCTGCGAAGCAGCGGTCACGAGGTGCTCCGGCTCGTACGGCGCGAGGCCACCGAGACCGACGAGATCCGCTGGGATCCCGCGGCCGGCGAGCTCGACACGGCACTCCTCCAGGGCGTCGACGCGTTGGTGAACCTCAGCGGCGAGAACCTCGGTAAGCGCTGGACCGACGCGCGCAAGCGCGCGATCCTGGAGTCGCGCGTCTCCTCGACGGAGCTGCTGGCACGAACTGCGGCAGCTCTCGACCCGAAGCCCTCCGTGCTCGTTGTCGCATCTGCCGTCGGGTTCTACGGCGACCGCGGCGACGAGATCCTCACCGAGGAGTCGGCCGCCGGCGAGGGGTTCCTCACGGACGTCGTCCGTGCGTGGGAGGCCGCCGCCGATCCCGCGCGGGAGGCCGGCATCCGCGTCGTGCACCTGCGCCAGGGAATCGTCATCTCGAAGGACGGCGGTGCGCTCAAGCCGATGCTCCTTCCCTTCAAGCTCGGTGTCGGCGGCCGCGTCGGGAGCGGCAAGCAGTGGTGGAGCTGGATCGGAATGGACGATCTGGTCGCGTCGTATGCGCACGTTCTCGAGGGCGACCTCGCAGGTGCAGTCAACGCCACGGCGCCGAACCCGGCCACGAACGAGCAGTTCACGAAAGCGCTCGGATCGGCGCTCCACAGGCCGACGGTGCTCCCCGTTCCCGCCTTCGCCGCGCGCACCCTCTTCGGCGAGATGGGCGACGCGATGCTCCTCGGCGGCCAGCGGGTGCTGCCGGCGCGACTCGTCGAGGCCGGCTTCGACTTCTCCGCGCCGACGATCGACGTCGGCTCGCGCGCGCGCTCGCAGCCGCTTAGAAACTCAACACGCCGTCCGCGACAATGGGCCGGTGGCGGAACTCGAGACGCTCGGCTGGGACGATGCCTGGAGCGCTCGCGTTCGAGCCGTACGCCCAGCAGGGCCTGATCCCCGGCCGCGTCGCGGTTCAACATCGCGGCGAGTACGACGTGGTGACGGCTGAGGGGGAGCAGCGCAGCCGACATCACGAGCCGCCTGCGCCGGGAGACGGATCGCACCGACCTTCCCGTCGTCGGCGACTGGGTCGCGCTCGACGCTCCAGGCTCCATCGTCGACGTCGTGCCCACGGCGAACGACGATCTCCCGTCGCGCCGCACACGAGCCGGCATCCGGCGTCTCGCGCGAGCAGGTGATCGCTGCCAACGTCGACATCGTGTTCGTCGTGCAGGGGCTCGGCCAGGAGCTCGACCGCCGCCTGCTCGAGCGCTACCTCGCGCTCGCCGTCGAGAGCGGGGCGCGCCCGGTCGTGCTGCTCACGAAAGCCGATCTCGAAGAGGATCCTGCCGCGGTCGCGGCGGAGCTCGCCGACGTCGGCGGAGAGGTTCCGGTCCACGTCGTGTCGGCGCGTGCGGGCCTGGGGCTCGAAGCCCTGCGCGCTCTGCTTCACGTAGGCACGACGGGCGTGCTTCTCGGACCCTCCGGAGTGGGGAAGTCGACCCTCGTCAACGCGTTGATCGGCGACGAGTCGCGGCTCGCAACCGGCGCGGTGGCCGCGGACGGCGCGGGACGCCATACGACCACGCGGCGCGAGCTCGTCCTCCTCCCCGGCGGCGGCATCCTCATCGACAACCCGGGCATGCGAGAGGTTCATCTCTGGCTCGGCGAGGGCGGCATGTCGGACGCCTTCGACGACATCGCCGAGCTCGCCGCCTCGTGCAGGTTCTCCGACTGTCGGCACGAGACCGAGCCGGGGTGCGCCGTCCTCGCGGCACTCGAGGCCGGCGAGCTGCCGCGCGAGCGCTGGGAGAGGTACCGCTCGCTCGAGCGCGAGGTGGCGGAGCTTGCAGACCGCATCGAGCAGCGTGAGCGCTCCCGCACCCGGCGCAGGCCGGGTGCGGGAGGCTCCTGAGGCGCTACGGGGCGGCGACGTTCGCCGCGCCCGGCGTCTTCGTCTGGGTGAACGCCCAGTCCGATGCCGCATTGTTCGTGTCCTGCTTGTCCGGGATGCGCGACAGCGAACCGTCGACCGTGTTCGAATCGACGACGGTCGCCGCGAGCGCGGTGCCCTCGACGAGGTTGTACGCCTGCCCGTCGATCGTCGCTGCCGTGATCTCGCCCTCGTACGAGAATGCGTCGAGGAGCGCCTTCGACGCGGTGTCGATCAGTGCGACGCCGTCCGGCGCACCGTTCTGCGCCTCGATGTCGACCTGGAGGTACGCGCCGGCAGCGAGTGAGCCCGTCAGCGGGACTCGCGCGTACTCGGCTCCGTCGCCCCCGTTCACGAGGACGAGGGCTATCCCGTCGAGCGTCGCTGCCGAGGTGCCCTTGTTCGCGATCTCCACGAAGCCGCCGGTGTCCGCCCCGACCTGGTCGTAGTCGATCTCGTTGATCACGAGCGTCGAGGTCGGCGGAGGAGGCGGCGGAGGCGGAGGACTGCCGCCGGCGACGCAGCGAAGCTCGATGAGATTCGCCGACGTCACGACGACGTCGAGCGTTCCCGCTGCGCCGTCGGAGCGCGTGCAGGCCGACCCGTCGAGCGCTCCGAGCGAGGCCGCTCCTGCCGGCCCCTGCGGACCGGCGGGACCCTGTGCTCCTGCCGGGCCAGCTGGACCAGCGGGGCCCGCCTGGCCGGCCGCACCTGCCGCCCCGGCCGGACCGATCGGACCCGCCGGACCGACGGCGCCCGCAGCGCCGGTGTCACCCTTCGGCCCCTGGAGACCTGCCGGCCCGGGAGCGCCAGCGGGTCCGGCCGCGCCTTGCGGGCCCGCCGGGCCACGCTCGTTCCACGTCACGACGCGCTCGTTCCTCCGACAGTCGTCCGCGTCGCGTACCACGCGGAGGAACCCCTTGCCCGGCTTCTGGCAGCCGACGATCACGCCGTTGGCCTTCGCCCCCGCTCCCGCGAACGCCGTCGCGCTCGCAACTGCGAGTGCGGTGACGCACGCGATGACGATTGCTCGTCCGTACACGTCTCGCTCCCTTCGTCGATGTCGCCGACCGTCGTATCCGTTGACCGGCGCACGCAGCCAGATGGCCGAACGGGACATGTGCCCCCGATTCGGCATGGTTGAGCGGAGATGTGGACATGCCGGCACCGACTCGTGACGAGGGTTGGAGCCCTTCAGCGAGAATCTGACGACATGTCGTGGGAGCCCATCAGCCCCGAGCTCGCGCTCGTCGACCCCGACCTCGGCGCGCGCGCGCGCGAAGCCCTCGCCGAGCCGGTTCCTGCGACCTACGCGCCGCGCCCGACCCCGCATCCGACTGAGGCGCGACGACGGGAGCACCGTCCGTATCCGTTCTGGGCGCGGGTCACCGCGGCGCTGTGGCTGCTCGTTCTCGGAATCCTCGTCGGCGGCGCCGCGATCCCGCATGCACAGGACACCCCGCGCGTCGTTCCGCAAGGGGAAGACGCGCGCTTCTGCAGGGTGCCCGGCGAGACGCCCGCCCCACCCGCGCAGCCCGGCCGCTAGCTGCAAGAGTCCGGCACCGCGGACGCACCGCGCGCGGCGCGACGACCAAGCAAGCCGCGGCTACAATCGGGCGCCCGAGGGGCTATAGCTCAGTTGGGAGAGCGCCTGGATCGCACCCAGGAGGTCGCCAGTTCGAGCCTGGCTAGCTCCACTGTCTCTCCCGCAGATGCAGGATCCGCTCACGCGGATCCTGCATCGCGACAATCCCTGAAGGCGTCGGCTTCGCCGCCGCGCGCCGCAAAGCCCTCTGCCAACCCGGGTTCTACGGCCAACAGGATCAGGCAGGCTGCTCGCATGACCGACCGCGCCGGCTTCGAGAGGATCATTCTCCCGTGAACCGACTGCGCACGATTCCCGCCGATCTCGTCACGCCCCTCGGGGCGTATCTGCGGCTACGCGGTGAGCGCGGAGGCAGCTTCCTGCTCGAGTCGGTCGAGCGCGGTCGGCTCGGGCGCAACTCGTTCGTCGGCTGGGGCTCGCGCGTCGTCTCGTTCGAGGAGGCGGAGGCATTGGACGCTCCGGTCGTCGGCTACCTCTCGTACGACTACGCCGCGACGCTCGAGCCGACGGTGCCGATGCCGATCGACGGTCCCGGTCTGCCCGAGAGCCGGTTCGTCGTCGTCGAGGCGCTCGTCCGCTTCGACCACGGGGCCGGTGTCGCCGAGGTGCTCGTCGGAGATGCCGCGGACATCGCAACGCAGCTCGAGCGTCCGCACGAGCTCCCGACGCGCACGTCGTCAGGTACGCCGGGCGAGCTCGAGCGCTTCCCGACGCAGGCCCGCTACGAGGAGATGGTGCGCCGATGCAAGACGCACATCGAGGACGGGGACGCATTCCAGATCGTGCCGTCGCAGCGCGCGACGCGCCGAACACCGGCCGAGCCGCTCGAGCTCTACCGCGCGCTGCGGCGCGTCAACCCCTCGCCGTACCTCTTCCTCCTCGAGCTCGACGAGCTCGCGCTCGTCGGCTCGTCGCCCGAGCGACTCGTGGCGTGCGAGGACGGGCGCGCGAACGTCTCTCCGATCGCGGGCACGACAGCCGCGGGCGAGGGAGACGTCGAGCGTCTTCTCGCATCCGAGAAGGACCGCGCCGAGCACGTGATGCTCGTCGACCTCGGGCGCAACGACCTCTCGCGCGTGTGCCGGGCCGGCACGGTGCGCGTCGCCCGTTCGCTGGAGATCGAGCGCTTCTCGCACGTCTCGCACCTCGTCTCGGAGGTCGTCGGTGACCTGCGCGACGGCGTGACGCCGTTCGACGTGCTCCGCGCCTGCTTCCCGGCCGGAACGGTCACGGGCGCGCCCAAGGTGCGCGCGATGCAGATCATCTCGGAGCTCGAGGGCTACCGCCGCGGCCCGTACGCCGGCGCGGTCGGCTACGTCCTCCCGGGCGGGACGATGGACACGTGCATCGCGCTTCGCACCATGGTCGTCGCGGACGGCGTCGTCCACCTTCAGGCCGGCGCAGGCGTCGTGGCAGACTCCGACCCGGAGGCCGAGCACCGCGAGTGCCTCGCGAAGCTCGCCGCTCTCGAGGCCGCGATCGCGCTCGCCGAGGAGGAGTACGCGTGAAGCTCCTGATGATCGACAACTACGACTCCTTCACCTGGAACCTCGTGCACCTGTTCGAGGAGCTCGGTGCCGAGGTCGACGTCTTCCGGAACGACGCGATCACGGTCGAGGAGGCCGAGGCGCTGCGGCCCGACCGGCTCGTCATCTCACCGGGGCCGGGCCGCCCCGAGGACGCCGGCGTCTCCGTCGACCTCATCCGCGCGCTCGGCGCGAGCGTCCCGACGCTCGGCGTCTGCCTCGGCCACCAGGCGATCGTCGAGGCGTTCGGCGGCTCGGTCGGGCGTGCGCAGGCGCTCCTGCACGGTAAGTCGAGCGTCGTCCGTCACGACGGCGAGGGCGTGTACGCAGGCCTGCCGGAGGAGATCGAGGCGGGTCGCTACCACTCGCTTGCAGCACTCGACGTCCCTGCCGAGCTCGTCGTCACGGCGCGGACCGAGGATGGCGAGGTGATGGGCGTCAGACACCGCGTGCATCGGATCGAGGGCGTCCAGTTCCATCCCGAGAGCGTTCTCACGCCGTCCGGGCCGGAGCTCGCGGCCAACTTCCTTCGCTGAGGGCTACCGTTTCGCGATGACGAAGACGCTGTTCGACCGGATCTGGGAGAGCCACGTGGTGCACGAGGCTCCGGGCGAGCCGGCGCTCCTCTACGTCGACCTCCACCTGATCCACGAGGTCACATCGGCGCAGGCGTTCGACGGGCTGCGTCTCGCAGGCCGAACAGTGCGCCGCCCGGACCTCTCGATCGCGACGATGGACCACAACGTCCCGACGCTCCCGGGTCCGATCACCGATCCGCTCGCGCGCGCTCAGCTCGAGGCGCTGCGCGCGAACTGCGAGGAGTTCGGCATTCCCCTGTATGCGACGGGCAGCGGCCGCGAGGGCATCGTCCACGTCATCGGGCCGGAGCTCGGCCTCTCGCAGCCGGGACTGACGATCGTGTGCGGCGACAGCCACACCTCGACGCACGGGGCCTTCGGCGCGCTCGCCTTCGGCATCGGGACGACCGAGGTCGAGCACGTGCTCGCGACGCAGTGCCTTCCTCGGCAGCGCCCGAAGACGATGCGGATTCTCTACACGGGCGAGCTGCCGCTCGGCGTCACACCCAAGGACGTCATCCTCGGAACGATCGGGCGGATCGGCGTCGGCGGAGCCGTCGGGCACGTCCTCGAGTACGCAGGCGCACCGATCCGCGCCCTCTCGATGGAGGGCCGCCTGACCATCTGCAACATGTCCATCGAGGCGGGAGCGCGTGCGGGGATGATCGCGCCCGACGCCACGACGTTCGGATACCTCGAAGGGAAGCCCGCCGCGCCGAAGGGTTCTGACTGGGAGCGTGCTCTCGACCGCTGGAGCGAGCTGCGCACCGACGACGACGCCACCTTCGACACGGAGCTCGAGATCGACGTCGCGGAGCTCGAGCCGCAGGTCACCTGGGGGACGAACCCCGGCATGGTCGCGCCGATCGGGGGGAGCGTTCCCGACCCTGCGTCGATCGCCGATCCCGACGAGCGGGCTGCGACCGAGCGCGCGCTGGCGTACATGGCACTCGAGCCGGGCACTCCCCTCCGGGAGATCCACATCGATCGCGTCTTCATCGGCTCGTGCACGAACGCGCGGATCGAGGATCTGCGCGAGGCGGCGCTCGTGGTGGACGGGCACCGCGTCGACGCGAAGGTCAAGGCGATGGTCGTCCCCGGGTCGGCGGCGGTCAAGCGCCAGGCGGAGGACGAGGGCCTCGATCGCGTCTTCGAGCGCGCCGGGTTCGAGTGGCGGAACGCGGGCTGCTCGATGTGCCTCGGGATGAACCCCGACATCCTGGCGCCGGGCGAGCGCTGCGCCTCGACGTCGAACCGGAACTTCGAGGGTCGTCAGGGGAGCGGCGGTCGTACGCATCTCGTCAGCCCGGCGATGGCTGCCGCGGCCGCGCTCGCCGGGCACTTCGTCGACGTACGCGAGTCCGTGGCGGCGCGCGCATGAAGGCCTTTCGCTCGCTCACCGCGCGCGCGGTCGTCCTCGACCGGCCCGATGTCGACACCGACCAGATCATCCCGAAGCAGTTCCTCAAGCGCATCGAGCGCACCGGCTACGGCGAGTTCCTCTTCTACGACTGGCGGCAGGACCCGGACTTCGAGCTGAACCGCCCGGGAAGCGACGGGGCGAAGATCCTCGTCACGGGGCCGAACTTCGGGTGCGGCTCGTCGAGGGAACACGCCGCCTGGGCACTCCAGGACTACGGCTTCGACGTCGTGATCGCGCCGTCGTTCGGCGACATCTTCTTCTCGAACTCGGTCCAGGTCGGGCTCGTCCCGCTCGCGCTGCCCTCGGACGAGGTGAAGGCGCTGATGGCCGCGGTCGGGGAAGGCGCGGACGTCTCGGTCGACCTCGAAGCCAAGACGATTACCGATCCCACCGGCCGCGTGGTCACGTTCGAGATCGACCCGTTCGTCCGCACGTGCCTTCTCAACGGCCTCGACTCGATCGGTCGCACGCTCCAGCACGAGAGCGACATCGCCGCGTTCGAGGAGCGGTCGCCCTCGCCCGTGGCGACGACAGCGCTCTAGCGCACGCTGTCCCCGCCGACCTCGCGCTTCGTGAGGTCGAGCAGGTACGTGTAGAGCTCGCGCAGCCCGTCGGCGGTGAGCGGGCCGGCGTTCTGGGCGCCGAGCGCCTCGATGAGCTCGCGCTCGCGGTCGCGGTCGACGAACGGGAGACCGGCGTCGGCCTTGTAGCTGCGGATCTTCGCGACCAGCTCGATGCGCGCGTTGACGTCGTCGAGGATCGCGCGATCCACCGCGGCGATCTCGTCGCGGATCTCTCTCATCGTTCCGATCGACGTCGTGCTCGCTCATTCGCGCTCCTCCGCAGGGTACGAGCCGAACAGGCGGAGCTGCCGGGTATTCGCACGGATCTCCTGCAGCGTCTCCCGCACGATCGGGTCGAGGGGGTGCCCCGCGAGCACGGCGTCGAAGCGGTAGCGCCACGGCGTCTGCGGAATCGGGCGCGAGACGAGCTGCAGGAGGTCGATGCGGTGACGGGCGAACGGCTCGATGGCGCGATGCAGCGCCCCGGGCTGATGGTCGGTGACGAACGAGAAGGCCGTTCGCCACGCCTTGCCGTTCAGATCGAGGCGGACGAAGTTGCCGATCGACACGAAGCGCGTGTACGCCTCGGGGTGATCGCCCACGTCTGCCGCGATCACGGTCAGCCCGTGGAGCAACGCGGCGCGCTCGCTCGCGATCGCAGCCTCCGTCGGGTCGCCGTTCGCCGCGACCTGCGCTGCGGCGTCGCCCGTCGTGGGCGCCGCGATCGCCGTCGCCCACGGCATCTCCGCAAGGAGCTTCCGGCACTGATCGAGGGCGACGGGATGCGAGCGGACGACGCGGATCTCCTCGAGCGGGACGCTCTCGGTGGCCACGAGCAGGTGGCGGATCGGGAGCACGGTCTCCGCGGTGATCGCGAGCGGAGAGCCGTACAGCAGGTCGTGCGTCTCGGCGACGGGTCCAGACAGAGAGCTCTCGATCGGCAGCACGCCGAACGCGATCGCGCCGCTCGCCGTCGCCTCGACGACCGCGTGAAACGTGGGTAGCGCGACGAGCTCCGCATCCGGGAAGAGGCGGTCGCAGGCTGCGGCGCTGTGCGCGCCGTCGCGGCCGGGGTAGCCGACGCGGGCGTCGGGATCGATTGTCGGTGCGGAGCTCGGCATGGGGCGACTTCCCTGGGGAGAGGTGGATCCGCCTTGTGAGGGCTAGCCGGCGGCGGCGGAGCGCGGATCGCCGACTAGCGCACGAAGACGCGCGCGGCAAAGCCGAAGAGGCTGAAGATCTCGCCGGCGCGCGTCATAGGCGTCACAGGCTAGGGGCGCCGACCGAGGCCGTCAACACCCGTCAGGAGAGCGCTCCGGCTACCGCGTCCGCGAACTCGGCGGTCGTGGCGCTTCCGCCCAAGTCCCGCGGCGGGCGCTCCTCGAGCGCGACGTCCACCGCGGCCTCGAGCGCGCGGGCCTCGTCCAGGCGTCCGAAGGCGTGCTCGAACATCAGCGCGGTCGAGCGCAGCATCGCCGCCGGATTCGCGATTCCGCGTCCGGCGATGTCCGGCGCCGAGCCGTGTACCGGCTCGAAGATCCCCGGCCCGTCGTCGCTCAGGCTCGCCGAGGGAGCGAGCCCGAGGCCGCCGGTCATCGCCGCGGCGAGGTCGGAGAGGATGTCGCCGAACATGTTCTCGGTGACGATGACGTCGAACTGGGCCGGATCGGACGCGAGCTGCATGGCCGCGTTGTCCACGAGCATGTCGTCGACCTCGACGTCCGGGTACTCCTGTGCGACCTCGGCGACGACACGTCGCCAGAGACGCGAGGTCTCGAGCACGTTCGCCTTGTCGACGGACGTGAGCCGACCGCCTCGCGCGCGGGCGAGCTCGAAGGCCCGGCGAGCGATGCGCTCCACCTGATTCGGGTGGTACTCGCACGTGTCGAAGGCGGTCCCGTCCTCGCGAACGCCGCGAGCGCCGAAGTAGAGTCCCCCGACGAGCTCACGAACGAGGAGCAGGTCGACGTCGCCGCGGCTCGCCGGGCGGAGGTTCGCGTACACGTCGAGCTCGGCGCGGAGCTGGAGCATCCCCTGCTCGGGGCGGATCTCGGCGGCGTCGAACTCGGGATCGCCGATGGGCGCCTTGAGCACCGCGTCGGCGCTCCGGCAGGCGGCGAGCGTCTCCTCCGGGAGCGACGTCCCCGTCGCCCGGATCGCCGCCGCGCCGAAGACGTGCTCCTCGAGCTCGAGGTCGGGAGCGAGCTCCCGCACCACGCGCTGCGCGACCGCCATCACCTCGGGCCCGATGCAGTCGCCGGGCAGGCACACGACGCGCGGGCTTGGCTGCGGTCCGGCCACGAGGAGTGCCGACACTACAAGTTAGGCTCGTCCGGATGAGCATCACCGCGAGACGGAGCGTGGCGAGCAGCCTGGAGCGGCTCGGCACCGAGACCGCGTTCAGCGTCCTCGCCCGGGCGAAGGCCCTCGAGCGAGAGGGACGCGACGTCATCCACCTCGAGATCGGCGAGCCCGACTTCCCGACGCCGCCACATATCTGCGAGGTCGCCGCCGAGGCGTTGCGCGCGGGCGAGACGCACTACTGCCCGTCCGCGGGGATTCCGGAGCTGCGCGAGGCGGCCGCCGAGTACCTCTCGGAGACCCGCGGGGTCGACATCGCCCCGGAGAACGTCCTCGTCGGAACCGGGGCGAAGCCGTTCCTCTTCTTCGGCATTCTCGCCACCTGCAACCCGGGGGACGAGGTCGTCTATCCCGATCCCGGCTTCCCGATCTACGAGTCGGCGATCCGCTGGGTGGGAGCGACGCCGGTTCCGCTTCCGCTTCTCGAGGAGCGCGACTTCACGTTCTCGCCCGAGGATCTCGCCGAGCGACTCGGCCCGACGACGAAGCTCGTCATCCTCAACTCCCCGCAGAACCCGACCGGCGGAGCGCTGTCGCCCGAGGACGTCGCGAGCGCCGCCGCGCTGATCGCCGAGACCGACGCGTGGGTGCTCTCGGACGAGGTCTACTCGCAGATGCTCTACGAGGGGGAGTTCGCGAGCATCGCATCGCACGCGGGGATGCTCGAGCGGACGATTCTCCTCGACGGGCTCTCGAAGACCTACGCGATGACGGGCTGGCGCTGCGGGTTCGCCGCGGTCCCCGACGAGCTCGTCGATCCGCTGACGCGCTTCTTCGTGAACTCGACGTCCTGCGTGCCCGGGTTCGTCCAGCTCGCGGGCGTCGCCGCGCTGCGTGGGCCGCAGGACGAGCCTCGCGCGATGGTGGAGGAGTTCCGCGCGCGGCGCGCGCTCGTCGTCGAAGGCCTGAACCGGCTTCCCGGCGTGACCTGCCGCATGCCGAAGGGCGCGTTCTACGCTTTCCCGAACGTCGCGGGCGTGCCGATCGACGCCGACGAGCTCGCCTCGCGCCTGCTCGAGGAGGCGGGCGTCGCGGTGCTCGCGGGGAGCGCCTTCGGCACGGTCGGCAAGGACAACCTGCGCCTGAGCTACGCGAACTCGCGCGAGAACCTCTCCGCCGCGCTCGAACGCATGGATGCGTTCCTGGGGAGCCTCTCGTGACGCTCGAGCTCGTCACCGCCGGCGAGTCGCACGGGCCGGCGCTCGTCGCCGTCCTCACCGGGCTTCCGGCCGGCCTCGAGCTCGACCGCGCGGCTATCGACCATGACCTCGCACGGCGACGCGAGGGCTACGGACGCAGCCCGCGGCAGAAGCTCGAGCAGGACGAGGTCGAGGTGCTCGCAGGCCTCCGGCACGGCAAGACGCTCGGAACGCCCCTCGCGCTCGTCATCCGCAACCGCGACCACTCGAACTGGACCTGGGGCATGAGCCCGTGGCGGCCCGAAGGCGAGCCGTCGGGGAAAGGCACGTCCCCGGTGCACCTGCCGCGCCCCGGCCACGCCGACCTCGCGGGCGTCCTCAAGTACGGGCACGAGGACGTGCGCAACGCGCTCGAGCGCGCGAGCGCGCGTCAGACCGCAGCCCATGTCGCGGCCGGGGCAGTTGCGAAGGCGTTGCTCGCGGAGATCGGGATCGCGGTCTCGGGCTCGGTGCGAGCGATCGGCGGCGCGGCGACGCCCGAGGAGATGCGCGAGGCAACCGACGCTGCACGAGCCGACCGCGACACGCTGGGCGGAGTGGTCGAGGTCGCGGCGACCGGCGTGCCGCCCGGTCTCGGCTCGTACGCGGAGAAACGGGACCGCCTCGACGCGCGACTGGCTGCCGCACTCATGGGCATCCAGGCGGTCAAGGGCGTCGAGGTGGGCGACGGCTTCGAGCTGGCTCGCCGGCGCGGTTCGGAGGCGCACGACGAGATCGAGCCGGACTTGCGCCGAAGCACGAACCGGGCCGGTGGCATGGAGGGTGGGATGTCGAACGGCGAGGCGATTCTCGTCCGCGCTGCGATGAAGCCCCTCCCCACGCTCATGCGGCCGCTCGGCTCCGTCGACCTCGCGACGGGCGAGGCAGGGCAGGCGCTCGTGGAGCGGAGCGACGTCCAGGCCGTCGAGGCGCTCGCCGTCGTGGCGGAGGCCGCGGTGGCGTGGGAGCTCGCCCGCGCTGCGCGCGAGAAGTTCGGCGGCGACGCGCTCACGGATTTCGTCGCGGCGCACGTCGCGTACCTGGAGCGCATCCGCTGGCCGCGCTGAGCGCGCTCGATCGCCACCTCGCGCTCGTCGGCTTCATGGGGGCGGGCAAGTCGACCCTCGGGCCCGTGCTCGCTGCGCGGCTCGGTCGCGACTTCGTGGAGGTCGACGCACACATACAGAAACGGACAGGGAGATCGATCCCGGAGCTCTTCTCCGAGCGCGGCGAAGCTGCCTTCCGCGAGCTCGAGGAAGAGACGGCCGTCGAGATCCTCGCGCGACGACCCGCCGCGGTCGTCGAGCTCGGGGGCGGCGCGGTGAGGTCGGACGCGACACGCGACGCGCTCGCGGCGCACGCCTTCACGGTGCACCTCGAGACGTCGGCGGACGAAGCATGGGAGCGGGTTGCCGGGAGCGATCGTCCGCTCGCGCGCGATGCGGATGCGTTCCGTTCGCTCTTCGACGAGCGCGCGCCGCTCTACGACGAGGTTGCGGCCGGCGTGGCTTGCGATGCGGACGGCGTCATGCTCGTCGCTGCCGGGATCCGGGTCGAGGGTGGCGCGGTCGCGCATCTGGCAGAGCTCGTACCCGGTGACGGTTCGCTCACGCTCGTGATCGATGCCACGGTCGCAGCGATCCACGGCGATCGCGTCCGGTCGGCCCTGGGCGACAGGCTCGCGGGCTCGCACGAGGTTCCCGCAGGCGAAGCGTCCAAGACGATCGCTCACGCAACCCGACTCTGGTCGGCCCTGCGGCTCGACCGGAGCGGAACGGTCGTCGCCGTCGGCGGTGGCACGGCGCTCGACCTCGCCGGCTTCACGGCGTCGGCGTACCTCCGCGGCGTCGCGTGGGTGCCGGTGCCGACCACGCTGGTCGCCCAAGTCGACGCCGCAATCGGCGGGAAGACGGCCGTCGACCTCCCCGAGGGGAAGAACCTCGTCGGGACGTTTCACTGGCCGGCGCGAGTGATCGTCGATCCCGAGCTCCTCGCGACGCTGCCCGAGGCCGAGCGCGAGAACGGGCTCGCAGAGGTCGTAAAGACGGGCCTTCTCGCAGGTGAGCCGGTCTGGGAGCTGCCGACCGCCGAGCAGGTGCGGCGCTGCGCGGCATTCAAGGCGGCGGTGTGTCTTCGCGATCCCCACGATCGCGGCGTGCGAGCACAGCTCAATCTCGGCCACACGTTCGCTCACGCGCTCGAGGCTGCGTCGGACTACTCACTCCCGCACGGCAAGGCCGTCGCGCTCGGTCTCCTCGCTGCCTGCCGGCTCTCCGGACTCGAGGACGAGGCGCGGCTCGTCGAGGAGCTGCTCCGTCCCCAACCGGCCCGGGTCGACCGCGAGGCGGCCTGGGCGGCGCTGGTGCGGGACAAGAAGGCCGTCGCCGGACGCGCGCGTCTCGTCCTGCTCGACGCTCCCGGCAAGCCACGGCTGGGCGTCGAGGTCGACGAACGGGAGATCCGCACCGCGCTCGACGCGCTCATCGCATAGGTCGCGTCAGCCCGTGTTGCGAAGCGCGGCGGCGATCCCGGCGATCGACCGCAGAAGCGGTCGCCGCAGCGCATCCCGGTCGGCCGGAGACGTCTCCGGATCCCGAAAGCGCCGGAGCAGCTCGACCTGGATCGCGTTCATCGGATCGACGTACGGATTGCGGAGCGCGATCGAGCGCTGGATGACGGGCTGCCGGTCGAGCAGCTCCCGCGACCCCACGATCGCGAGCACCGCGGCGACCGTGCGCTCGTGCTCGGCTGCGATCAGATCGAAGAGACGGTCGCGCTCGGGGCCGGGCTCGACGAGCTCGAGGTAGCCCTCGGCGATGTCGAGGCTCGACTTCGCGAGGGTCATCTCGAGATTGGCGACCAGCGTGCGAAAGAACGGGAACGCGCGGTAGAGGCTCCGGAGCTCGCGCCTGCTCGCGGATGCAAACGCAGTGCCACACCCGAACCAGGCGGGAAGCACGCAGCGATTCTGCGTCCAGGCGAAGACCCACGGGATCGCACGGAGCGCCCCGAGGTCGTCGGAGCCCGACGGCCGTCGCGCCGGACGCGACCCGATCTCGAGGAGGGCGAGCTCGTCGATCGGCGTGAACTGCCGGAAGAACGGCAGGAAGTGCGGGTCGTCGTGGACGAGCTCCCGATAGGCCCGCTCTGCAGGCGCCGAGAGGGCTTCGAGAGCGGCCAGAGCCTCGTCGGGCGGCTCCGATCCGGCGACGTCCGGAAACGCGGCAACGAGGGTCGCCGCGAGCGCGGCTTCGAGGTTTCGATAGGCGAGGCCGGGCACGCCGTACTTGAAGGACACCGTCTCACCCTGTTCGGTGAGCTTGAGCCGCCCGGGCGGATGTCCCGGCGGCTGCGCGAGGATCGCGGCGTGGGTCGGCCCGCCGCCGCGACCGGCGCTGCCGCCGCGGCCGTGGAAGATCGTCAGCTCGACGCCACGAGCGGACGCGAGCTGCGTGAGCGCCTGCTGCGCCCGGAAGATCTCCCACTGCGCGGTGAGATACCCGCCGTCCTTGCCGGAGTCCGAGTAGCCGACCATCACCTCGAGTCGCGAGCCGCGAGCCGCCACGAGCCGACCGAAGCGCGGATCGTCGAGCAGTCGCGACACGATCGCCGCGGCCGAGCGCAGCGACTCGATCGTCTCGAAGAGCGGGACGAGCGAGAGCTGGATGCCCTGCTCCTCGGCCAGGTCGAGTGCGCGGAGGACGTCGTCCGCCGACGACGTTCCCGACACGATCAGCGTGTCGACGGCCTCGGGGCCATGGCTCGCCTGTGCACGCGCGACAGCAGCGATCGTCTCCCGAGCACGCTCGGACGGCGCACGGAGATCCTCGGCGTGAAGACGAACGTCGAGCTTGGCCAGGTGGAAGCCGAAGAGCTCGACACGACGCCGCAGCGCGGCGAGCCGCCCGTCTGCCACGCGATCCGCACGGCCGGCACGAAGGCTCCGGTCGAGAACGTCGAGATCGGACGCGAGCGCCGACGGCGTCGCGTAGCCCGGCCCGTCGCCGTCGAGCGCGTTGCGCAGGCGCTTCCAGGCGAAGCTGAGCTTGCGCCTGTACGGCTCGTCGAGGTTGCGATCCTCGAGCGCGGCGGCATACGCGGGAAGCTCCTGCTCGTCGCGGGTGATCGAGGCGACGAGCTCCGGCGAGGTGACAGCGAGCTGAGTCGAGATTCCGATCGCCTGCGCGAGCTCGCGAACCTCGGCCGCATAGGTGGTGAGGGCGAGCGTGCGGGCCTGGTCGAGAGCCTCGGCGATCGTCTCCGGGCCGGCAGACGGGTTGCCGTCGAGGTCGCCGCCGATCCAGGTGCCGAAGCGAAACGGCGCCGGCGCGTCCGGCAGCAGCCGTCGATAGTCGGCGAGCAGGAGCTCCGAGACGCGGAGCAGGCTCTGCTCGAAGAACCACAGACCGTGCCGTATCTCGTCGACGACCCGCGGGCGCCGCGAACGAACCTCGTCCGTCTGCCAGAGGAGCGTCACCTCCTCCGCGAGCGCCGCTTCCAGACGCCGTCCGCGGGCAGGCGTGAGCGAGGGGTCGTCCAGCTGCGCGAGCAGACGACTCAGGCGCAGATGCGCGGCGAGCACGCTCCGTCTCGTCGCCTCGGTGGGATGCGCGGTGAGGACGAGCTCGAGCGAGAGCTGCCGCGCCGCGCGCTCCAGCTCAGCCGGCGCGACGCCGGCCCGTTCGAGGCGTTGCACCGCGTCCGCCAGCGACTCGCGCGGCACGCGCTGCTCGTGTTCGTACTGACGCCGTCGGCGGAGCCGGTGGTGCTGCTCCGCCAGGTTGACGAGCTGGAAGTAGACGCCGAACGCCCGTAGGACGAGCGCCTGGCGCTCCGGCTCGAGGTCGGCGACGGTCGTCCTGAGCCGCGCACGTTGTGCCGCACGGCCGGTTGTGCGCGCGGTCCGGGCGAGGAGCCGTATCTCCTCCTCCAGATCGAGCAGCTCCTGTCCTTCCTGCTCGACGAGGATCCGGCCGAGGATCGATCCGAGGAGCCGAACGTCCCGTCGGAGCGGTGCATCCGCCGAGGCGAGCTGATCCGTCAGAGCACGACCCCGAGTCGCTCGAGCAAGGCATCGCCGTCGGGCTCGACGAAGATCGGCTGCACGCGCTCGGAGACGGGCTGCGGCGTCTTCAGGCCGTCGCCCGTGACGAGAAGGACGACGGTGTCCTCCTCTCCGAGCTCGCCTCCGTGCACGGCCTCGCGCAGGGCACCGAGCGTGACGCCGGCTGCGGTTTCGCCGAACACGCCGCTCGTCTCGGCGAGCAACGCCATGTTCTGCCCGATCTCCTCTTCGGCGACGGCGTAGATCGCGCCGCACGAAGCGTTCGCGGTCGAGACCGCGAGGTTGCCGTCTGCGGGGTTGCCGATCGCGAGCGAGCGGCACAGCGTGTCCGGCCTGAGCGGGACGACCTTGCGCTGCTCCGCATAGGCGGCGGCGACGGGCGCGCAGCCTTCCGCCTGCCCGCCGTAGAGACGCGGAGCGTCGCCGTCGACGAGTCCGAGCTCGCGCAGCTCGAAGAAGCCCTGGTGCACCTTCGAGAAGAGAGCACCCGAGGCGATCGGGCACGCCACCGCCGTCGGGAGTTTCCAGCCGAGCTGCTCGGCGATCTCGAAGGCGACGGTCTTCGAGCCCTCCGCGTAGTAGGAACGGAGCCCGACGTTGACGAACGCCCAGTCGAGCTCGAAGGAGAGCTCGACGCTCAGGCGGGAGCAGTCGTCGTAGCTCCCGTCGACCGCGTAGATCGTCGCGCCGTAGACCGCGGTCGCGGAGAGCTTCTCGGGCTCGAGGTCGGCCGGGCAGAGAACCGCGGCCTCGATCCCCTCGGCCGCTGCGCGCGCGGCGACGGCATTCGCGAGGTTCCCGGTCGACGAGCAGGCAAGGGTCGTCGCGCCGAGCTCGAGCGCCTTCGCGCAGGCGACGGCGACGACGCGGTCCTTGAACGAGTGCGTCGGGTTGGCCGTGTCGAGCTTGAGGTAGAGCTCGCCGAGGCCGAGCGCGCTCGCGAGCCGTGGGGCGGCGAGGAGCGGCGTGAACCCTGGTGCTAGGCGCGGCTCTGTTGGTGGGTCGACCGGAAGCAGCGGCGCGTAGCGCCAGATCGAGGCGGGCCCGGCCGCGATCGCCTCGCGCGTGAACGTCTCCCGCACGACATCCCAGTCGTAGACCGGATCGAGCGGCCCGAAGCAGGCCGCGCACACACCCACCGCCTCGAGCGCATGCTCGCGCTCGCAGATCCGACACCGAAGAGATAGAGCTGGCACGACGACCTCCCTTTCCTCGCTCGACACATCCGACCGGGATTGGCACCTTGCTCGGGTGAGCAGGTTGCCGAGGCTTCACAGGGCCGGTCCCTCAGCCTCTCTCGATGCGGAGCGAGGCATGCCTCGCTTCCGGCGAGCAGTATACAAAGTGAAGTGAGCGCTCTCCGACAACAGGTCGAGGCCGAGGCGGCCGCCGCGAACGCCGCGCTTGCGGCTCTTGGCGACGACGCCGTCTCCGACGCACTCGCGATCGCAGCCCGGCTCGTCGGCGAGCGGCGCCACGAGATCCTCGCCGCGAATGCGGCCGACTACGAGGCCGCGACCGGCCGCCTCGACGAGGGCACCCTCGACCGCCTGCGCCTCGACGACGACCGCGTCGACGGTCTCGTGCGTCAGGTCGCGGTCATGGCGGAGCTCGCGCCGCTCGAACGCGAAGCCGACGCGTGGACGCTCCCGAACGGGCTCCGTGTGAGCGAGCGCCGGATCCCGATCGGCACGGTCGGCGCGAACTTCGAGGCGCGGCCGAACGTCGCGCTCGACGTCGCCGGCCAGCTGCTCAAGAGCCTGAACACCGCGGTGCTGCGAACGGGCGGCGCAGCGTTGCGGACCGTGACCGTGCTCGTCGACGGGGTTCTGCGACCCGCTCTCGAAGCTGCCGGACTCCCACCCGGCGCGGTCGGGCTGGTCCGCTCGCCGGAGCGCGAAGGCGCACGCGTGCTCGTCTCGCTCCCGCAGCGGATCCCGCTCGTGATCCTGCGCGGAAGCGGCGAGACAACGGCGGCGCTTGCGCGACTCGCGGCCGAGAACGGCGTGCGGACGCTCGCCCACGCCGAGGGCGGCGGCGTGCTCTACGTCCACCGCTCGGCCGATTCGGAGAAGGCGCTCGCACTCGTCGACGCGAGCCTCGACCGGCTCGGCGTGTGCAACCGGCTCAACCTGCTCCTCGTCGACCACGACGCGGGCAAGCTCCTGTACCTGCTCCTCCGGGCGCTCACCGCGCGCGGGCTCGAGGTGCGCGGCGAGGTCGACGGCGGGCTCCCCCTCGACCGCAGGCTCGGCCACGAGTGGGCGAACGACGCGGAACGCGTCTCGACGGTGTCCGTTGCCCTCGTGGACGGTCTCGAAGAGGCGCTGACGCTCGCCAACGCGGAGACCTCCGGCCTTGCCGCGGGCATCGTCGCCGAGGACGAGGCGGCGGCCGAGGCGTTCCTCGACGGGTACCGCGGCACCGCGGCGTACTGGCACGCGACCACGCGCTACACGGACGGGTTCGAGCTGACCGGCGCGCCCGAGACCGGGATCAACGTCGACTGGGCTCCCGGGCCACGCGGGCCGGTGACGTATCGGGATCTCTGGCTGCGCCAGTACCGCGTGGTCGGCGACGGCACCCAGCGCCGGTGACTGTCGTCGTCAAGCTCGGCACGAGCCTCGTCGCCGGGCCGCACGGATCGGTCAGGCGTGCGGTTCTCGGTCGTCGCGCGCGCGAGATCGCTCGGATCGTGCGTGGCGGCGAGCCCGTCGCCGTCGTCTCATCGGGCGCGATCGCGCTCGGCCTCCCGCAGCTCGGGCTGGACCGGCGCCCGCGCTCGGTGCCGAAGCTCCAGGCCGCGTCCGCGCTCGGGCAGGGGAGGCTCCACCGTGCCTGGGAGCGCGCGCTTCACGCGAGAGGGGCTGCTCGCGGCACAGGTGCTCCTGACAGGCAACGACATCGCCGACCGCGCCGCCTACGTGAACGCTCGCCACGCGCTCCAGGCGCTCTTCGACGCAGGAGCCGTCCCCGTCGTGAACGAGAACGACGCGACGGCGACCGACGAGATCACCTTCGGCGACAACGACGCGCTC
This sequence comes from uncultured Gaiellaceae bacterium, assembly GCA_963820635.1. Classification (GTDB taxonomy): domain Bacteria; phylum Actinomycetota; class Thermoleophilia; order Gaiellales; family Gaiellaceae; genus GMQP-bins7. Next base: position 754,916 of record CAWGAN010000003.1, read on the forward strand.
GCGGCGCAGGTCGCGATCCTCGTGCGGGCGCGGCTGCTCGTCCTCCTGACCGAGGTCGACGGCGTGTACACCCGCAGCCCCGGGACGCCAGGCGCCGAGCTCGTCACGGACGGCGACATCGCGGAGCCCGTCGTGTTCGGATCGTCGTCGCGCCTCGGCCGCGGAGGCATGCAGAGCAAGGTGCTGGCGGCACGTATGGCCGCGGCCGCGGGCATCCCCACCGTCATCGCCGAAGGGGCCGGCGACGCCGTCCTCGAGCCCATCCTCGATGGCGAGCCGCGGGGCACGCGGTTCCACGGCGCCGAGCGGGAGCTGTCGGCGTACAAGCTGTGGCTGCGCTTCGGGAAGCCACCGAAGGGACGGCTGCTCGTCGACGGCGGCGCGAGGCGAGCGGTCGCAGTCGACGGGCGGAGCCTCCTCGCTGTCGGCGTCGTCACGTGCGAGGGCCGGTTCGAGCCGGGTGACGCGGTCGAGCTCGTCGGCCCGGACGGCGCGGTGTTCGCACACGGGATCGCCGCGGCGACACCCGCGGACATCGCGTCGCGACCACGTGGTCTCGAGGCCGTGCACCGCGATCGCCTCGTCGTGCTCTAGACAACGCCCCTTGCAGCCGTCCGTCGGGTGCGCTACCGTGCCCGACTTCACGCGGCCGCCGAAGGACGCGTGGAACGGCGTTGCTGCCTCAGGTCTCAGGGAGACCTGGGGCTTTTTTTGTGGTCCACGAAGGGAGGCGCGATGATCAAGGTCGAGGCAGTCGTGATCCGCGAGCGCGTCGAGACCGTCATCGACGCGGTCGAAGCGGAGACCGGCCACGTCGGCGTGACGGTGGTGGAAGCCATCGGCCACGGGCGCCAGCGCGGAATCACGCACGAGTACCGAGGGCGGATCTTCGAGTCGCGCTTCCTCCCCAAGGCCGTCCTCACGTTCCTCGTGAAGGACGACCTCGCCGACGAGGTGGTCGCGGCGATCGTGGACGCCGCTCGGAGCGGCAACGAATCGGGCGACGGGATCGTCTGGACGACGCCCGCGAGCAACGTCACACACAACCGAACAGGACGAACCCTGGAGGAGGTGGAGATCGGATGACGACGCAGCAACTGACGATCGCGACGAGCACGGTCTGGGTGGTCGTGGCAGCGATCCTCGTGATGTTCATGCAGGCGGGGTTCGCGTTCCTCGAGGCCGGGTTGACGCGCATGAAGAACGTCGGCCACATCGCCGCGAAGAACGTCCTGATCTTCGCGCTCGCATCCATCATCTACTTCGCGGTCGGATACGGCATCGCGTTCGGCGACGGAGGCAACGGCCTCGTCGGAGGCTCCGGCTTCATGCCTTCGATCGACGAGCTGCTCACGGTCGGGGAGGCGCCGTTCTCGTGGTTCGGCGCGATCCCGGCGGCGGCCGGGTACCTCTTCCAGGTCGTCTTCTGCGCCGTCTCGCTGGCGATCGTCTGGGGCGCGATGGCGGAGCGGACGAAGCTCTGGGTCTACTTCGTGTTCGGCGCCGCCTTCACCCTCGTCTACTCCGTCGTCTCGCACTGGATCTGGAGCCCCGACGGCTGGCTCTTCTCGAAGGGGATGCAGGACTTCGCCGGATCGACCGTCGTCCACTATCAGGGCGCACTCGCCGGGCTCGCCGGTGCGCTTCTCCTCGGGCCGCGCATCGGGAAGTTCTCGTCCGACGGCAAGCCGAACGCGATTCCGGGCCACAACATGGCCTTCACGACACTCGGCGTGATCATCCTCTGGTTCGGCTGGTTCGGGTTCAACCCGGGTTCGACGCTCAGCGTCGACTTCGGTGGCGTCGGCTTCTTCGCGTACGTCGCGTTGAACACGAACCTCGCAGCCGCAGCGGGTGTCCTCGGCGCGGTGCTCACCTCGTGGATCGTGATCAAGAAGCCCGACCTCTCGATGATGCTGAACGGCGCCGTGGCGGGACTCGTTGCGATCACCGCCGCGTGTGCGTTCGTGGCTCCGTGGGCTGCGATCGTGGTCGGTGCCGTAGCCGGCGCGATCGTCGTCTTCGGCGTCCTCGCGGTCGAGCGTGTCCGCATCGACGACCCGATCGGCGCGATCGCCGCGCACGGGATGGCGGGTGTGTGGGGAACGCTCTCGCTCGGCTTCCTCGCCCTGCCCTCGCAGGCGGAGAGCCTCGCGACCGGGAGCGCAGGGCTCTTCTACGGCGGTGGCTTCCACCAGCTCGGCATCCAGCTCCTCGGGCTCGCCGCGGTCGGTGCGTTCACGTTCTCCGCGTCGTTCGCGATCCTCTGGTTGATGAAGGTGACGTTCGGGATCCGCTCGGACGTCGAGTCGGAGACGGCCGGCCTGGACGTGTCCGAGCACGGGATGTGGGGCTACCCCGAGTTCTACATCCCGGTTCCCGGCGGCTATGGAACGGAGTCCCACGGCCACGTCGGGATCGCGCACGCCGTACGCCCCACCCCGGCCCACGTGCACGCGGCGGTCCCGCTGCCAGAGGCGCTGCAGTAGCACAGAGCGCCCGCCTACCGCGGATCTGGCAGGCGTCGGCCAGTCACCGCGACGCGGGCGCGCGAAGCGCCCGCCTTCAGGGACGTTCGCGATCGAGAGTCCGCGCTAGCGGACTCTCGATCTGCGGATAAGCACGTGTGACGGCACCCTCCGAGGCGGAGGAGACGAGCGCGGCGTACTTCGCGAAGACGCCGGCCGTATAGCGCGGCTCGGGGGCGGTCCAGTCGCGCAGCCGCTCCGCCAGCTCGTCGTCGGAGAGCTCGACGCGAAGCTCACGGGCGTCGACGTCGAGCACGATCGTGTCGCCGTCCCGGAGCGCCGCCAGCGGCCCACCGCGCGCGGCCTCGGGCGATACGTGCCCGACCATGAATCCGTGCGTCGCACCCGAGAAGCGCCCGTCGGTGACGAGTGCGACCTCGTCCGAAAGGCCCTCGCCGACGATCGCGCCGGTCACGTGGAGCATCTCGCGCATGCCCGGCCCGCCCGCGGGCCCTTCGTAGCGGATCACGACCACGTCGCCCGACTCGAGGGCGCCGGCCTTCACGGCCGCGAAGCACGCCTCCTCGGAGTCGAACACGCGAGCCGGACCGCGGTGCTCGGTACGGTCGTGGCCGGCGAGCTTGACGACGCACCCTTCCGGGGCGAGGTTGCCGCGGAGAATTGCGACGCCCCCGCGGGATTTCAGCGGCGTCGCGATGGGCACGACGACCGTCTGGCCCGCGGTCTCCTCGACCGTCTCCGCGACCTCGTCCAGCGTACGACCGTCGACGGAGGCGACGCCGGCGTGGACGAGCGCACCGTTGCGGAGCTCGCGCGCAACGAGCCCCACGCCGCCCGCGCGGTAGACGTCCGTAGCGTGGTAGCGGCCCCACGGCTTCATGTCGGCCACGATCGGCGTCGCCGCCGAGATGCGGTCGAAGTCGTCGATGGTGAAGTCGATGCCGAACTCGCGCGCGATGGCGACGAGGTGGAGGACGCCGTTCGTCGAGCCACCCGTACCGGCGATCGCAGCGGCAGCGTTCTCGACGGCCTGCTTCGTCACGATCGTCGACGGGCGCCGGTCGTTCCGTACGACGTCGACGGCGAGCCTGCCGATCTCGTACGCCGCCTCGGCCTTCGCGCCGTTCACCGCCGGGATCCCGTTGGCGCCCAGCGGTGTCAGGCCGAGGAAGTCGACCATCGTGGACATCGTGTTGGCGGTGAACTGGCCGCCGCAGGCTCCTGCGGCCGGACACGCGACCGACTCGAGCTCGTGCAGCTCCTCGGCGCTCATCTTCCCGGCCGCGTACGCGCCGATCGCCTCGTAGACGTCTCCGATCGACACTTCGCGGCCGCGGTAGAGACCGGGCGCGATCGAGCCTGTGTAGAAGACGACGGCCGGGATGTCGAGGCGCGCGAGCGCCATGACGGCACCGGGCGTCGTCTTGTCGCAGGCGACGAGGCACACGAGACCGTCGAAGAGGTGACCGCGCGCGACGAGCTCGATGGAATCGGCGATCACCTCGCGCGAGACGAGGGACGCACGCATCCCGGATGTGCCCATCGAGACCCCGTCCGAGACGGCGATCGTGTTGAACTCCATCGGCGTTGCGCCGGCGTCGCGGATGCCGCGCTTCACGTCGATCGCGAGGTCGCGCTGATTGAGATTGCACGGCATCGTCTCGATCCACGTCGTGGCGACGCCGATGATGGGCTTGGCCAGGTCCGCGTCGGTGAAGCCCGTTCCCTTGAGCATCGCGCGTGCGCCCGCGCGGTCGGGGCCGTCCGTAAGGGCAGCGCTGACTCGCTTGGCGGGATCGGACGGGCGGTCGTAGGGATCGACCGCCGCGCCGGCGGAGCCGGCGCGCTTCAGGGATTGTCGCGATCGAGAGTCTGCTTCCGCAGGCTCTCGATCTGCGGGGGGCGGGCGGTTGTACGGGTCGCTCGTCACAGTGCGTGAGCTCCTTTCGGCGAGGCGGGAAGGGGAAGCACGTTCACATCCGGGTAGCGACCGGCGAGCTCCGCGACGCACGCGTCGACCGCGTCGTCGCGAGCCCATACGATCACCGTCGGGCCAGAGCCGGAGATCGTCGCCCCGAGCGCCCCCGGGGGAAGATCTCCGCGCACCTCCGCGAGCAGTGGTGCATTCGGAGCGCGATGCGGCTCGTGCAGGCGATCGTCGAGCGCTTCGGCGAAGAGCTCGGCCGACCCGGTCGCGAGCGCCGCACCGAGCAGCGCCGCGCGCGCCGTCGTGAACGACGCGTCCGCATGGAGCACATGCTCGGGAAGCGCAGCACGCGCTGCGGCCGTGGAGACCGTCCCGTTCGGAACGAGCGCGACGGGCACGGCCGGCGGGCTGTCCGCAAGCCGCTCGACATGCCCGTCCCAGGTCAGACAGACGCCACCGGCGAGCGCGGCTGCGAGGTTGTCCGGATGGCCTTCGAGCTCGACGCCCAACGCGAGCAGCTCCTCCGGCTCCGCGAGACGCGCGCTGACGGCGCAGGCGGCGACCAGCCCGAGCGCGATGATCGAGGCGCTCGAGCCGAGGCCGCGCTCGCGCGGAATCCGGTCGGTGAAGTCGAAGTGCCAGCCCTCGGGCGACGCGAGCAGCGAGAACGCCTGGATGCCGAGGTGGTCCGGATCGGCGCCGCCCTCCCCTTCGGTCACCTCGAGCTCGTTCCAGAGGTCGAGCGCGACCGCGGCACAGTCGAATCCCGGCCCGAGGTTCGCGGTGCTCGCCGGGGCGCGGGCGCGAATCGTCACGACGCGGCCTCGGCGATGGCATCAGGATCGGCGTCCACGACGACCGGCGCCGCGCTCTCGCGGGCCGCCGTCTCGGGATCCTTGAGGCCGTGCCCGGTCAGGACGCAGACGACGCACACGCCGGGCTCGACACCCGCCTGGACGAGCGCGGCCAGCCCGGCTGCGGAGGACGGCTCGCAGAGAACACCTTCCTCGCGGGCGAGGTCGCGCCAGGCCTGGAGGATCGTCTCGTCAGTGAGCGACACGACGCTGCCACCCGACTCGCGCACAGCCTCTCCGGCCTCCTCGGCGTGCGCCGGATCCGAGATGCGAATCGCCGACGCGAGCGTCGTCCGCCGCTCCGCAGCCTCGCCGGCGACGAGCGCCGGCCCGCCCGCCCGCGCCTCCGCGAAGCCACGTGCATAGGCACGGATGTTGCCCCCACCGCCGTAGGGGAGCGCGAGCACGTCCGGTGCGCGTCCGAGGTCCTCGACGATCTCGAACGCGGCGGTCTTCTGCCCTTCGATGCGAAAGGGGTTGAGCGAGTTGACGAGGGCGTGCGTGCCGCGGTCGGCGAGCGTGCGCGCGGACGCGAGCGCGTCGTCGAAGCTCCCGCGGACCTGGACGACGCGCGCTCCGAGCGCGCCGGCCTGCGCGACCTTCGCGGCGGCGACCGCTCCCTGGGGCTGGAGAACGACGGCCTGCAGCCCCGCACGGGCTGCGTACGCGGCAGCGGAGGCCGCGGTGTTCCCCGTCGAGGCGCAGATCACCGTCGAGACGCCGGCCTCGAGCGCCTTGGAGATCGCGAGCGTCATCCCGCGATCCTTGAAGCTCCCGGTCGGGTTCGCTCCCTCCCACTTGAGGTACAGCTCGACGCCGAGCCGCTCGGACAGCCGCGGTGCTCGAAGGAGCGGCGTGGAGCCCTCCCCGAGAGACACGACCGGCGTCGACTCATCGACGGGAAGGCGGTCGCGATATCGATCGATGACGCCGGGCACGACGACCAGATCGTGTCACGCCCAGCCGAGCTCGACGACGCCTCGGTCGGAGATCACGGGGAGCAGCGACGGCGCCGCGTGGATCGACGGGAGCTCGGCGATCTCCGCGAGCGCGGCCTCGACCTCGCGTTGCGGCGCCTCGTGGAGGACGACGTGAAGCGAGGCTCCCGCGCCGACAGGCACCTGCGTGAGCCGCGCCACGGAGACGCCGTGCGCAGCGAGCCGGTGGGCGACCTCGGACAGGACGCCGGGGCGGTCGTCGACCTCGAGATGGAGATAGAACGGCGAGCGGAGATCGCCGGGCGGCATGCGCTCGAGCGTCCGCCAGCACGGGTCCTCGTGGAGGAAGCCGGTGCCCGTCGTGCCGATGATCGAGACGAGATCGGCGACGACGGCCGACGCGGTCTCGATCCCTCCGGCGCCGGGCCCCTCGAGCGTGATCTCGCGAATGGCGTCGCCCTGGAGCATGACGCCGTTGAACGCCCCTTCGATCGCGGCGAGCGGGTGATGCCGGTCGACGAGCGCGGGTCGGACCCGCACGTCGACCTGGTCGTCGATGAGCGTCGCGGCCCCCACGAGCCGCACCACCATCTCGAGCTCGCGCGCGGCCGCGGGTAGACCGGGTGGAAGGTCCTCGAGCCCTCGGTAGTCCACGTCCGCGAGCGTGACCCGCGAGCCGAACGCGATCGTCGCGAGGATCGCCATCTTCGCGGCCGCATCCGCGCCGGAGACGTCGTCCGTGGGATCCGCTTCGGCGAAGCCGCGGCGCTGAGCCTCGGCGAGCGCGTCCGCGTACGACGCCCCTCCCTCCATCTCCGTGAGGATGAAGTTCGTCGTCCCGTTCACGATCCCGAGGACGCGGTGCACGTTCGTCGAGACGAGCGACTCGCGGAGCACCTTGATGACCGGGATCGCCGCGCACACGCTCGCCTCGAAGCGGAGCTGGACACCCGCCGCGACGGCGGCCGCGAAGAGCTCGGATCCGCGCTGCGCGACGAGCTGCTTGTTGGCCGTCACGACGGGCTTGCCGGCGGCGAGCAACTCGAGGACGTGCGAGCCGGCCGGTTCCAGGCCTCCCATCACCTCGGCCACGACCTCGATCGCCGGATCGTCGCGAATCGCCGCGAACTCCGTCGCGAGCACGCCGCTGCCCGGGTCGAAGCCGCGCTCGCGCGCGAGATCGCGGACGAGCGCCCGCACGACCCGCAGCCGGTGGCCGGTCGCACGCTCGATGTCGTCCGCGTTCTCGACGAGCAGTCGGTTGACTGCGGCGCCGACCGTCCCGTAGCCGAGGAGGCCGACGCCGACCTCGCGTGCTAGCCAGCCTCGACCTCCGACTCCTCGCGCCGCATCAGCGCGCGCAGCTCGGGGCCGACCTGCTCGAGCGGTTGGCTCGCCGCCTGTGCGCGCAGCTCGGCGAGGTGCGGCTCGCCCGCGTCCATCTCCGCGATCCACTCTCTGGCGAAGACACCGCCGCGCACGTCGTCGAGGAGGTTGCGCATGTTCTCGCGCACGTGCTCGTCGATGACGCGCGGCCCGCGCGTGAGGTCGCCGTACTCGGCGGTGTCGGAGACGGAGTGCCGCATCCCGGCGAGACCGCCCTCCCAGATGAGGTCGACGATGAGCTTCAGCTCGTGGAGGCATTCGTAGTACGCGATCTCGGGCTGGTACCCGGCCTCGACGAGCGTCTCGAACCCGGCGCGGACGAGCTCCGTCACACCGCCGCAGAGAACGGCCTGCTCGCCGAAGAGGTCGGTTTCCGTCTCCTCGGCGAAGGTCGTCTCGATCATCCCGGCACGCGCCGCGCCGATCCCCGCGCCGTAGGCGAGCGTGAGATCGAAGGCGCCGCCACTCGCGTCCTGGGCGACCGCGACGATCGCCGGCGTCCCGAACCCCTCGGTGAACAGCCTGCGCACGATGTGCCCCGGGCCCTTCGGCGCCACCATGATCACGTCGTGGCCCACGGGTGGCGCGATGCGCCCGTAGTGGACGTTGAAGCCGTGGGCGAAGAGGAGCGCGGCGTCCGGGTCGAGGCTCGGCGCCACGTCCTCCTCGTAGACGCGCGGCTGCACCTGATCGGGGAGCAGGAGCGAGACGACCTGCGCATCGCGCACGGCTTCGGCGACGGTGCCGACGGCGAGCCCGGCCTCTTCAGCAGCAGCCCGCGACGGACTTCCCTCGCGCAAGCCGACGTGGACGTCCACGCCTGACTCGTGGAGGTTGAGAGCGTGGGCATGGCCCTGGCTCCCGTAGCCGACGACGGCGACCTTGCCCGTGAGGAGGTCGAGGTTGCCTTCGCGGTGGATCGTGGCCATGCGCTTCTCCTTCGTGTCGGTTAGCGGAGGACGTGCTGGGGACGATGGTTCTTCGAGCCGTTGGACGCGCGTCCGAGGCCGATCCGCCCGGTGCGCACGAGCTCCTTCAGTCCGTGCGGACGGACGAGCTCCTCGAACGAGTCGATCTCCTCGGGATGCCCGACGATCTCGAACACGATCGCGTCGGCGCCGAGGTCGGCGACGCGGGCGTTGAATGCCTGGGCCAGCGAGATGAGCTCGCCGCGCCTGGCGGCGGGCGCGGCGACCTTGAGGAGCGCGAGCTCGCGCTCCACGGCTTCGTCCGGTTCGAGCTCGGACACTCGGAGGACGTTCACGAGCTTGTGCATCTGCTTCTCGATCTGCTCGAGCGGGTGCTGCTCGCAGTCCACGCGCAGGGTGATGCGCGAGACGTCCTGTCGCTCGGTCGGCCCGACCGCGAGGCTCTCGATGTTGAAGCCGCGCCGCGCGAACATGCTCGCGATGCGCATGAGTGCGCCCGGCTTGTTCTCGAGCAGGACCGAGAGCGTGTGCCTCATGCGGCCTCCACCGTCGTCTCGGGCTCCTCGTACTCGACGAGCTCGAGGGCGGCCGCGCCGGCCGGGATCATCGGGAAGCAGTGCTCCCGCGGGTCGACCCGCGCGTCCACGACTGCCGTACGTCCACACGAGATGGCCTCCTCGAGCGCGCCCTCGAGCTCATCCTCCGTCTCGACCGTGAGGCCGACGGCGCCGTACGCCTCCGCAAGCTTCGCGTAGTCCGGGATGTGGTGCGTCAGGTGCACTTCCGAGAAGCGCTCGTCGAAGAACATGTCCTGCCACTGGCGAACCATTCCGAGGTAGCCGTTGTTGACGATGACGACGACGATCGGGAGGTTCTCGAGAACGGAGGTCGCGAGCTCCTGATTCGTCATCTGGAAGCAGCCGTCGCCGTCCACGCAGACGACAGTGGCCTCCGGCCGTGCCGCCTTGGCCCCGATTGCCGCAGGGATGCCGTAGCCCATCGTCCCGAGGCCGCCCGAGGTGATGAACGAGCGCGGCCGGTCACAGAGCAGGTACTGCATCGCCCACATCTGATGCTGCCCCACGCCGGTCGTCCAGACGACGTCGTCGCCGGACGTCAGCTCCTGCAGCGTTTCCAGCACGAGCTGCGGCTTCAGCATCTCGCCGCCGGTGCCGTAGCGCAGCGGGAACTCCTCTCGCCAGGCGGTGAGCTGGCGCAGCCATGGCTCGGTCCGGCTGACTGCGGCGTCTCCGGATCCGTGGAGTGCGCGCAGCTCGTCCGCGAGGTCGGTAAGCACCTGCTTCAGGGGCCCGACCACGGGAATGTCCGCCTGGCGGAGCTTCGAGATCTCTGCAGAGTCGATGTCGAGGTGGATCACCGTCGCGCCGGGCGCGAAGGCCGAGAGCTTGCCGGTGACGCGGTCGTCGAAGCGCGCTCCGACGGCGACCAGGACATCGCACTTGTTCATGGCCCAGTTCGACCACTTCGGGCCGTGCATGCCGGGCCAGCCGAAGTGAAGCTCGTGCGTCTCGGGGAACGAACCCTTCCCCATCAGCGTCGTGACGACCGGGAGCCGACCGAGCTCGGCGAGCTCGCGTAGCTCGGCGCATGCGTCGGCATTGAGCGTTCCGCCGCCCACGTAGAGCACCGGCCTTTCGGCACCCGCAAGCACCTCGGCGGCGCGCTTGATCTGGCGTGGATGGCCGCGCTGCGGCGGCTTCCAGCCGGGGAGGTCCACCTCGTCGGGGTACTCGAACTCGAGTGCCGCCTCCTGCACGTCGCGCGGGATGTCGACGAGGACGGGCCCGCAGCGCCCGGTTCGCGCGACGTGGAACGCGGCCTTCAACGTGTGCGGCAACTCCTCGACGTCCTGCACGAGCCACGAATGCTTGACCACCGGGATCGTGATGCCGGTGATGTCGCACTCCTGGAACGCGTCGGTGCCGATGAGGTGCGAGCGCACCTGGCCCGTGATGCACACGAGCGGCGTCGAGTCCATCCAGGCGTCGGCGATCGGCGTCACGAGATTCGTCGCGCCCGGCCCCGACGTGGCGACCGCGACTCCGACGCGTCCGGTCGCACGCGCATACCCCTCGGCCATGTGCCCCGCACCCTGCTCGTGCCGGGCGAGGACGTGACGCACGGTCGTCCCGCGCGCGAACGCGTCGTACAGCGGCAGGATCGCGCCGCCGGGGAGCCCGAAGGCGACGTCGACCCCCTCGGCCTCGAGCGAGCGCAGGACCGCATCGGCGCCGTTGGGCTTCACGCGACCGCCTCGCGGTAGAACTCGGCGTTCGTGAACGAGCCGGGGAGCTCCGACAGCACGACGTCGGTGAACTCGCGCGTCGTCGCGCCCATCCCGGTCGACACCATGTCCGGCGTCCGGGTTCCGTTCGAGCAGGCATGAAGCACCGCTCCGGTGAGCGTCTCCGCCGCCCGCCGCTCGCCGAGGCCCTCTCCCAGCAGGAGCGCGGCGGCGAGCAGCATCGACGCCGGGTTCGCGACGCCCTGGCCCGCGATGTCCTCAGCCGCGCCGTGTGCCGGGAGGAACACGCCGGGACCGGTGCCAGCGAGACGTCCGGACGCGACCACGCGTGGATGGTGGCCGTGTGCGACGAACGCCACGAGCGGCTCGGCGTACGGCGCGGGCGTGACGACGACGTCGAACGCCTCCGGCTCGAACGCGAGCCTCGAGACGGCGGTCTTGATCTGCTCCATGCCGACGAGGACGCCCGGATGGCGTGCCGCCTCGACCTCCAGCTGAGACGTCCACGCGGCATCGCCGCCGACGGACGCGACGCGACCGCGGCTCGAACGGGCAACCTCGAATGCTCGCCGCAGCGCCCCTTGCGTCGCGCTCTCGCCGAGCGGGCTGAGCACCGTGACGGTCTCGCGCGCCCCGTACGCGACGCGATCCACGCGCACCTGCAGGTCGAGCTCGGACTCGACACCTGCGAGCGCCGGCTCGTTCCCCGCCGCGACGAGGATGGCCTCTGCCGCAAGCGTCGCCCGTCGCGTCTCGCCCGGCAGCGCGTGACCGGACTGCGTCAGCGCCTCGGCGCCGAACGGCGGATGGATCTCCGCGATCCGGAACCCGTGCAGCCGCGAGACGCGCTCGAGCGCGCGGCTCGCCTGCGCCATGACCTCGGGCCCGATGCCGTGCCCTGACAGGCAGGCGACCGTGTAGGTGGTCCGACTTGTCATGCCGCGACCTCGTCGAAGACGTCGTAGAGAGTGACGGCCTTGCGCGCGTCGGCGAGAGCCTTGAAGCGCTGGAACGCGCTGGCCAGCTCGTCGTCGCTCAGACGCATGCCGGCGTGCTCGCACGCATTTCGGAACGCGTGCCGCCCCGAGTGCTTTCCGAGCGGCAGCGTCATCGTGAGGCCGAGCTCCTCCGGATCCATGATCTGGTAGGTCGCGGCGTTCTTGAGCATCCCGTCCTGGTGGATGCCGGCCTCGTGGGCGAATGCGCTTGCGCCGACGATCGCCTTGTTGCGCTGGACGCCGTACCCCGTGAGCTGCGAGACGACCTGTGAGACCCGTCCGATCTCGGAGACGTCGACCCCGGTCTCGTAGCCGAGCGCGTCCGTGCGAACACGGAACGCCATGACGACCTCCTCGAGAGCGGCGTTCCCGGCACGTTCACCGAGGCCGTTGATCGTGCACTCGGCCTGCCTCGCGCCTGCCCGGATCCCGGCGAGCGTGTTCGCCACCGCGAGACCGAGGTCGTCGTGGCAGTGCACGGACAGGGTCACGTGCTCGAGCTCAGGGCAGAGCCGGCGAACCTTGCGGAGGAACGCGAAGTACTCCTCGGGGAACGTGTAGCCGACCGTGTCGGGGAGGTTGATCGTCGTCGCTCCGGCCTCGATCGCGACGCGGGACACCTCGGCGACGAAGGAAGCGTCGGAGCGAGTCGCGTCCTCGCAGCAGAACTCGACCTCGTCGACGCGTGCGGCGACGTACGAGACGGCGTGTCGAGCACGCTCGACGACCTCGGGCGGCTCGAGCCCCAGCTTGTGCTCCATGTGGATCGGGCTCGTCGCGAGGGCCACGTGAATGCGGGTTCGCCCGCGCGCGTCGGCGAGCGCTTCGACGGCAGCGTCGAGATCCTCCGGGTGCGCCCGTGCGAACGAGCAGACCGTCGGCTCCGTCACGGCGGCACTGACGGCCCGCACGCCCTCGAAGTCGCCGGGCGAGGAGAACGCGAAGCCCGCCTCGATCACGTCGACGCCGAGGCGCTCGAGCGCCAGCGCGATCTCCACCTTCTCGTCGGGTGAGAGCGCGATGCCCGGGGACTGCTCACCGTCCCTGAGCGTGGTGTCGAAGATCGTGATCCTGCGTCGGTCCTTCACGTGCTGCTCCTCCTGTCGGGTGCGTCTGAGGACGCACCAGTCCTGTGCTTAGGTCGGCGTCTGCGCCCGGAAGGCGCGTAGGTCGCGTCTCCCCCTAGAGGGGGAGAATCAGGAGGATCGCGATGCCGACGCCGAGGGCGAATACGCCTACGGCGGTGACGTCTGTGCGTGGGGATACGTACGCGAGACCGGGCATCGAAGCGCACAGTGTGCGGTGGCGACTCCTCCGTGTCAAGCCGACAACGGGTGAGCTACACATCGAACGTCGCCGCCACCGCGTCCTGGGCCGCACGCAGAGCCCGTCCACGGTTCGCGGCGTTGACCACCGCGCGCAGCGATGCGGTGACGATGGACGAGTGGATCCCGACGCCCCAGACGACCTCGCCGTCGACGTCCGCCTCGACGTACGCGGCCGCCGTCGCGTCCTCTCCTCGGCTCATCGCGTGCTCGTGGTAGTCGAGCACGTGCACCTCCGCGCCGAGCTCGCGGGAGAGCGCGGTCACCAGCGCGTCGATCGGCCCGTTGCCCTCGCCCTCGACGATGCGCTCGACTCCGTCGACGACCAGGCGCGCCGCGATCCGGTCGGTCCCGCCCTCGCTCGAAAGGGAGTGGCCGACGAGCTCGAACGGCGTCGTGTGGTCGAGGTAGTGGACCTGGAACGTCGCCAGCAGCTCGTCCGGGGCCAGCTCTCCCCCACGCGCGTCGGCGATCGCCTGCACCTTCTGCGCGAAGTCGACCTGGAGCCCGCGCGGGAGGTCGAGGTGATGCTCGACCTGCATGAGGTACGCCACCCCGCCCTTGCCCGACTGTGAGTTCACGCGGATGATCGCCTCGTACGTCCGCCCGACGTCCTTCGGGTCGATGGACAGGTACGGAACATCCCAGGCGTCCGACCCCGACCGCTCCTGGGCGTGCATCCCCTTCTTGATCGCGTCCTGGTGCGAGCCCGAGAACGCCGTGTAGACGAGCTCGCCGACGTAGGGATGGCGCGGGTGGACGGGAAGCTCGTTGCATTCCTCGACGATCGCCCGCGCGACGTCGAGCGACGAGAGGTCGAGCCGCGGATCGACGCCCTGGGTGAGCAGGTTGAGCGCGATCGTGATCAGGTCGACGTTCCCGGTCCGCTCTCCGTTCCCGAAGAGCGTCCCCTCCACACGCTCCGCGCCGGCCATGAGCCCGAGCTCGGCAGTGGCGACGGCGGTGCCACGGTCGTTGTGCGGATGGACCGAGAGGATCGTCGCGTCGCGCTTCGAGAAGTTGCGCCCGAACCACTCGATCCGATCCGCGTAGACGTTCGGCGGAAACTGCTCGACGGTCGTCGGCAGGTTGACGATCATCTTCGCCTCGGGCGTCGGCCCCCACTCCTCCGCGACGGCCTCGCAGATCTCGAGGGCGTAGTCGAGCTCGGTGTGATGGAAGCTCTCGGGCGAGTACTGGAAGACGATCTCTCCGTCCGCGGATGCCGCCAGCTCCTTGCACAGTCGCGCGCCGCGTACCGCGAGCTCCGTGATGCCGGCGCGGTCGAGGCGGAAGACGACGCGCCGCTGCGTGACCGACGTGGAGTTGTAGAGATGCACGATCGCCCGCTCCGCGCCCGAGATCGCCTCGAAGCTGCGCGCGATGAGCTCGGGGCGCGCCTGCGTGAGGACCGCGATGGTCGTCCCGCTCGGGACGAGCCTCTCCTCGATCAGCAGGCGGACGAAGTCGAAGTCCGTCTTGGACGCCGCCGGGAATCCCACCTCGATCTCGGGGACGCCGAGCTCGAGCAGGAGCGCGAAGAACCTGCGCTTGCGCTCGCCGTCCATCGGGTTGACCAGCGCCTGGTTGCCGTCGCGGAGGTCGGTCGAGCACCAGATCGGGGCCGCGTCGAGGACGCGGTCGGGCCAGGTTCGATCCGGCAGATCGACGGTCGCGTACGGTCGGTACTTCCAGTGCGGCATGGGCATCGCGCTGAGCTCCTCGGGTCGACGTTGGGCGCACCAGGGGTGCGGACAGGACGGATATGTCGACGCAGGCTTCCCCTAGCGGGGAAGGAAGAGCGCGAGGCCGACCAGCGAGCGGCGAGCGGGAAGAGCTGCGCGAGTCGGGCGGGTCATGGAGGTCACGATAACCGACGGTTCGGGGCGCCGCCAGATCCGCGTGCGTGCCGACGGGTTGTCGCCGTCGGGCGAACCGACTATCCTCTCCCGCTCGTGTCGGGTGCCGTAACTGCCGTGATCGCTCTCGCAGCCGCGAGCCGCAAGGCCGCGATTTTTGGCTTCGGCCCCCCCAGCTAGTCGGCGCTCACCCTCCCGCCCCGCCGCACTAGCTCAAGAGAAAGGCGGCGGGAGTCTTCGACCCTCCGAAGTGAAAGGTGCTCGCCATCTCCGGCGACCGGCAGCGGCTTCTGTACGACCCACGGCGAGAGCGCGATGCGTGCGGCATCGGCCTCGTCGCGGACGTCCACGGCCGTCCGTCGCGCGACGTGCTCGACCGCGCGCTCGCCGGGCTTGCGGCGGTCGGGCATCGCGGTGCGTGGGCCGCAGACGGCGTCACCGGCGACGGCGCCGGCGTTCTCCTCCCGCTGACGGACACGCTCAGTGGCTGGCCCGACGCGGGCCTCGCGATGTGCTTCCTCCGCGAGGGCTGGCTGCGGGCGCCGGTCGAGGACGCCTGTCGCGCGGAGGGCCTCGAACCAGCTGGCTGGAGGACCGTGCCCACGCGCAACGAGGCGATCGGTGTGACCGCCCTCGCCTCGCTGCCGCGCATCGACCAGCTCGTGCTCGCTCCATCCGAGCACCCGGACGCCGAGCGGCGTGCATATCGCGCACGGCGGCGCGCGGAGCGCGTGGCCGGCGTCTACGTCGTCTCGCTGTCGTTCCGCACGGTCACCTACAAGGCTCTCTGCGCCGCCGGCCAGCTCGCGCATTTCTACCCCGACCTCGAGGATCCCGCGCTCGAGGTCCCGTTCGCGATCTTCCATCAGCGCTTCTCGACCAACACGGAGCCGAGTTGGGAGCGGGCCCAGCCGTTCCGGCTCCTCTGCCACAACGGCGAGATCAACACGATCGACGGGAACGTCGCGTGGATGGAAGCCCGGCTCCGTTCGCAGGAACCTGAGCCGGGCCTCGCGCCCGCGCTCGATCGCGACGGATCCGACTCGGCGCTCCTCGACAACGCACTCGACCTCGTCGTGCGCGGCCAGGGAAAGGACCTCGCCGAAGCCGTCTCGCTCCTCGTCCCGCCCGCGTGGCAGAACGATCCGCGGCTCGACCCGGAGGTGCGTGACTTCCACCGCTACGGCGCGATGCTCAGCGAGCCGTGGGACGGCCCCGCCGCCCTCTGCTTCACGGACGGCCGGACCTGCGGAGCCACACTCGACCGCAACGGGCTGCGGCCGCTGCGTGTGGCGATCACGGACGACGGCCTCGTCACGGTTGCATCGGAGGCGGGGGCGGTACCGCTGCCCGAGGGTTCGAGCGTCAGGCGCGCGCGTCTCGGCCCGGGCGGGATCATCGTGGTCGATCCCGTGCACGGGCTCTTGCTCGGGGACGAGCTGCGGCGCGAGCTCGCGCGGCGGCGTCCGTACGGGCGCTGGGTGGCGACGAACACCGTGGCCGCCGACGCAGGCGAGCCGGTCGAGGCTCCCGACGACGGCCTGGACGCGCGCCAGGTCCTGCACGGCTACACGCGCGAGGAGCTGAACACGATGCTCCGACCGCTCGCGCAGACCGGCCACGACCCCGTCTCGTCGATGGGCGACGACGCCTCGATCGCACCACTCGCCGGCCGCGCGCGCCCGTTCTCCACCTACCTCCGGCAGCGCTTCGCGCAGGTGACGAACCCTGCGATCGACCACCTCCGCGAGCGCCTCGTCATGTCCGTCGCAACGCTGCTCGGGCCGCGCGTCGACGTGCTCGGCGTCGACGGCCCGCCGCCACGGGTCACGGTACTCGCCGGGTTCCTTCTCTACCCGTCCGGGCTCGAGTCGTCCTCTCCCCTTCGGCTCGATGCGACGTTCACGGGTGAGGAGGGGCTCGGGCGAGCCCTCGACCGGATCGTCGTCCTCGCGGAGTCTGCAGTCGCGGCGGGACAGGAGCTCGTGTGCCTCTCAGACCGCCGCGCAGGCGACGGGCGCGCCCCGGTGCCCGCGATCCTCGCTCTCTCGGCCGTGCATACGCGACTGGTCGAAGCGGGCCTCCGCACGCGCTGCTCGCTGCTCGTGGAGTCGGACGAGCCGCGCGACACGCATACGATCGCGTGCCTCCTCGGCTACGGCGCGGACGCGATCTGCCCGCGGCTCGCGCTCGAGACGGTCGCCCAGCTCGCCGCGAACGACCGGATCGGGGGCGATCGACCAGCTCCCGACGAGGCGCAGCGCCGCCTTCTTGCCGCGTTCGAGGAGGGCGTCCTGAAGGTCATGTCCAAGATGGGCATCGCCGACGTCGCGAGCTACCGCGGCGCCCGGTTGTTCGACGCGGTCGGCCTCGACCGCACGCTCTGCCGCGAGTACCTCGGCGGCACGCCGTCCGCGCTCGGCGGCGCGCGTCTCGACCGCTTCGAGCGGGAGGCCCTCGAGCGCCTCGATGCCTCGTGTGCGGAGAAGCCACAGCTCGAGAACCCCGGCTACTTCAAGTTCCGCAAGGGCGGCGAACGGCACGCGACGGACCCTGACGTCGTGGCTGCGCTGCAGGAGGCCGTCGCGGGTGCGCACGCGCTACGGGCAGCGACGCGCGGGGACCGCTCCGACCTGTACGACCGCTTCGCGGAGCTCGTGAACGGCCGCGCCCCGCTCGAGCCTCGCGACCTGCTCGACCTCGTCCCAGCCGGCCCGCCCATCCCGCTGGACGAGGTCGAGCCGGCTTCGTCGATCGTGCGCCGCTTCTCGAGCGGAGCGATGTCGCACGGCGCCCTCTCCGCAGAGGCGCACGAGACCGTCGCGATCGCGCTGAACCGCCTCGGCGGACGCGCGAACTCGGGCGAGGGCGGCGAGAGCCCGGATCGCTTCGGCGACGAGCGCAACTCGAAGATCAAGCAGGTCGCGTCGGGCCGCTTCGGCGTGAGCGCGGAGTACGCGGTCTCGGCCGAGGAGCTCCAGATCAAGATCGCGCAGGGCTCGAAGCCGGGCGAGGGCGGCCAGATCCCGGCGCACAAGGTGACGGAGGAGATCGCCCTCCTGCGCAAGACGCGGCCCGGCGTCTCCCTCATCTCGCCGCCGCCGCACCACGACATCTACTCGATCGAGGATCTCGCCCAGCTCGTCTTCGACCTGCGCGAAGTGAACCCGGACGCGGCGATCTCCGTGAAGCTCGTCGCGGAGAGCGGCGTCGGGCTCGTCGCGGCGGGCGTGGCGAAGGCGCACGCAGACGTCATCCATATCGCCGGCGCAGACGGAGGCACCGGAGCCAGCCCGCTCGTCTCGATCAAGAGTGCCGGCGTCCCGTGGGAGCTCGGGCTCGCGGAGGCGCAGCAGGCGCTCGTCGCGAACCACCTCCGTAGCCGCGTGCGGCTTCGCGCCGACGGCGGCTTCAAGACCGGGCGCGACGTCGTCGTCGCCGCGCTGCTCGGTGCCGACGAATACGCGTTCGGGACATCGCTCCTGCTCGCGGAGGGCTGTCTCATGGTGCGCTCGTGCCACCTCGACAGCTGCCCCGTCGGGATCGCGACCCAGCGGCCGGAGCTGCGGGAGAAGTTCGGCGGGACGCCCGAGATGGTGCAGGCGTACCTCCTCTTCGTCGCCGAGGAGGTGCGGCGTCTGCTCGCGTCGCTCGGACTGCGCTCGCTCGACGACGCCGTCGGGCGCGTGGAGTGCCTCGCACAGCGTCGAACGGGCGACGTGGCGGTCGACTGCCTCGACCTGACGCCGCTCATCGGCCGGAGCGCCGAAGGGACCACGCGCTTCACCGGAGCGCGGCCCAGGGACGCGGGAGACCGGCTCGGGATTCTCCTCCATGCACAGAGCCGCGCGGCGCTCGAGGGCGCAACGCTCATCGAGCCGCGCCATCAGATCACGAACGGCGATCGCGCGGTCGGAGCCCGGCTCGGCGGTGCAATCGCTCGCGTCGCGGGTTCGTCGCCACCTCCGGGCCGCGTGCGCGCGCGCTTCGAGGGTTCTGCCGGACAGAGCTTCGGCGCGTTCCTCACCGCCGGGGTCGAGCTCGACCTCGTCGGCGAGGCGAACGACGGCGTCGGCAAGTCGATGAGCGGTGGCCGCATCGTGATCTCTCCGCCGCCCGACGACGCCGGCGATCCCTGCCTCGTCGGCAACGCGGCGCTGTACGGCGCGACGGGTGGACAGCTCTACTGCGCAGGCTCCGCGGGTGAGCGGTTCGCGGTTCGCAACTCCGGCGCGGTGGCCGTGATCGAAGGTGTAGGCGACCACGGCTGTGAGTACATGACCGCCGGCACCGTCGTCGTCCTCGGCGACGTCGGACTCAACTTCGGCGCAGGCATGACGGGCGGCGACGCGTACGTTCTCGACCGCGACGGCACGCTCGACGAGCGACTCGGCGACGGCCTCGTGCTCGTCCACGACCCAGACGCCGGCCAGCTCGCGGAGCTCCGCGAGCTCGTCGAACGGCACCTTCGCCACACGGAGTCCCAACGCGCGGCGGAGCTGCTCGAGCGCTGGGACGACGAGGCGAGAAGCTTTCGTCGCATCGGCCCCGCCGCGGAGGCAGACGCTCCCGAGCTGCGCGACGACGTAGCGTCGGGCGCTACTCGTCGATGACGGGCGCAACGACCACGCCGTACCCCTGCTCCTCGAGGAGGCGCGTCGCGAGCGCCGCGTCGCTCTCGCCCGCGACGAGGATCGTCAGCGTCCCGCCACGGTCGGGCGAGAGATGCTCCATCTCGAAGTCCTCCACGTTGATGCGCTCGGCGCCGAGAGCCTGGAAGACTCCGGCGAGCACGCCCGGACGATCGGGGAGGTGCACGCGCATGCGCTGGAGCGCACCCGGATCCTCGTAGGCGGTCTCGAGCAGGCGACGTCGGTTGCCGCTCGCCTCGCCGATCCAGCGTGCGAGGAACCCCGCGTCGCCGCTCGCGAGCGCGTCTTCGAGCTGCTCGACGCGGCGGCGGTGCTCCGCGAGCGAGGCGGCCAACGCGTCGCTGTTCTCGAGGAAGATGTCGACCCAGATACGTGGGTTCGCGCCCGCGATGCGGGTCATGTCGCGGAGCGACCCGCCCGCGGCGGCGAGCGGATCGTGCCCGTCGACTCGCGACGAGCCGGCCTGATTCAGGAGGACGTTCGCGAGCGCGTGCGGCAGGTGGCTCGTCACGGCGACAAGCCGGTCATGCGCGGACGGGTCGATGGCGAACGGCCGAGCTCCGAGTGAGGCCACGAAGGAGTGCACCGCGCGGTACCGCTCCGGCGCCGTCGTCGCGAGCGGCGAGAGGAACCACGTCGCACCCTCGAAGAGATCGGCGCTCGCCCGCGCCGGCCCGCGCGTCTCGGCTCCGCAGATCGGATGCCCGCCGACGAACCGCGGGTCATCTCCGGCTGCGGCACAGACGGCGCCCTTCGTCGAGCCGGCGTCCGTGACGGTGCATGCCGCCGGTGCGTGCGCGAGCACTTCCTGCACCACCCCCGGAAGAACTGCGACCGGGACCGCAACGAGCGCGATGTCGGCGTCGACGAGCGAGGCTGAGAGCGAAGGTGCCGCAGCGACTGCTCCTCGCTCGACGGCGGCGTCGAGCGTCGCGGGATCCTCGTCCCAGCCCGTGACGTCGGGGATGCCGGCGCGGCGCGCGGCGAGTGCCGCCGAAGCGCCGATGAGGCCGGTGCCGACGACCGCGAGCCGCATGTCCTTCGCGTCAGGCCGTTCGCATGAGCTCGGCCACGCGGAACGCGAGGTCGAGCGACTGGCGCCCGTTGAGGCGCGGATCGCACAGCGTCTCGTAGCGGTTGTCGAGCTGCTCCTCGAGCACGGCCTCGGAGCCGCCCAGGCACTCGGTGACGTCCTCGCCGGTGAACTCGAGGTGGACGCCGCCCGGCCACGTTCCCGCGTCGCGATGCGACGCGAAGAACCCCTGTAGCTCCTCCATGATGTCGTCGAACCGACGCGTCTTACGGCCGCTTTCGGTCCGCACGAGATTGCCATGCATCGGGTCGCATGCCCACACGACCGGGATCGCGGACTCACGCACTGCGCGGAGCAGCGGCGAGAGCTTCTCGCGAACGTGCGCGGCGCCCATTCGCGTGATGAACGTGAGCCGGCCCGGGATGCGGTCCGGGTTGAGCCGCTCGGCAAGCGCGACCGCGTCGTCGGGTGTCGCCGACGGCCCGAGCTTCACGCCGATCGGGTTGCGGACGCCGGAGAAGAACTCGACGTGCGCGCCGCCGAGCCCGCGCGTGCGGTCTCCGATCCAGAGCATGTGCGCCGAGCAGTCGTAGGGCTGGCCGGTCAGCGAGTCCGTGCGCGTGAGCGCTTCCTCGTACTCGAGGAGGAGGCCTTCGTGGCTCGTCCAGACGTCGACCTCGTGGAGGGTTCTCTCGGTCGTGAGGTCGATGCCGATCGCCTGCATGAACCGGAGCGCGCGCTCGATCTCGTCCGCGAGCGCCTCGTAGCGCTGGCCGGCCGGTGAGCTCGCGACGAACTCGCGGTTCCACGTGTGGACGTGCGTGAGGTCGGCGAATCCGCCCTTCGTGAACGCCCGCAGGAGATTGAGGGTCGATGCAGCCTGGTAGTAGGCGTGCACGAGGCGCTCGGCATCGGGCACTCGCGCCTCCGGCGTCGGCTCGTCCGAGTGGACGATGTGTCCTCGAAACGACGGCAGCTCGACGCCGTCGACGACCTCGGTCAAGCCGCTACGCGGCTTCGCGAACTGACCGGCGATGCGGCCGACTCTCACCACGGGAAGCATCGCCCCGTACGCGAGCACGGCCGACATCTGCAGAAGTACCTTCAGCCGCTCACGGATCGCCGGTGCCGAGACGTCTCGAAACGACTCGACGCAGTCTCCCGCCTGGAGCAGGAACGCCCGCCCTTCGCAGACCTCCCCGAGCGACGCCAGGAGCGCTCGCGCCTCCCCCGCGAACACGAGCGGGGGGAGCGTGCCGAGCCGCTCGCGCACGGCTGCGAGCGCGGCCTCGTCCGGCCACTCGGGCCGCTGGGCAACTGGGAGCTCGCGCCACGAGGACGGAGTCCACGTCGATTTGGTCGTGGCCATCGGGAAACCGAGTGTAGACGCGAGCCGTCGGCTCGCCTGCAGCGGCGCTAGCTCTGGCGGCGGCGGCGCGAGACGTATCCGAATCCGCCCGCGGCGAGCAGCGCGACGGACATCCCGCCGAGGACGAGGAGCGGCAGTGGAAACGCCGTAGACGCCGACGAGTCGACCGGCGGCACGTAGCCGGACGGTGGCGTCTCGACCGTGCTCGGCCCCTCGAGCTGCCGCTCGAGCCGCTTGCCGGACACGTTCTGGAACGCCCGCGAGATGACCTCCTCCGCGTTCGTGTAGATGCGGATGTCCTCGGGAATCGCGTCGATCGCGGCCTCGTAGCAGGAGAGCTCGTAGATGCGATCGATCCGGTCGTTGTCGAGCCAGTCGTCGAGGATCGCCTTGCTGCACGGCGTTGCCGCACCGGCAGTGCCGGACGCGGCGAACGCCGCGAGGAGGACCGCAGCGACGGCGACGGCACGGATGAACGGGGTCTGGTTGCGGGTCACGCGCTGGTCGAGTCTCGAACGTCGAAGCAAGCGATGCGTGTGCGGTGCGTAATGATTCCGTGAGCGCAGGCCGTGTCCTGCGGCTCGGCTCGTGTCCGATACGTCGCAGCGGCGTCCGTTGGTCACACGACCGCCCCGCGGAGCCGCGACAGATCCCCGTGCCGCGAGGTGATGTCGTCCCGAGGCGCGGCGAGGCGGAGGTCGCGAAGCACCTCGAGCGCCGCCAGGAGCACCGGTAGGGGCGGACCGCTCGCCGTCACCTGCGCGAGGTGGCTCTCGTCCAGAGCGTTCGACGGCGCAACGATGAACCGCGCGACGAGCTGGTCGTGGTGCTGCGCGGCGACGCGGCCGTGCGCCTCGCACACGCGAACGAAGGCGCGCACGTTGCGCTGGAACCACTCCCGTTCGCGGCTCTCGTCCGCAACCTCGAGGAACTGGTCGAGAAAGCTACGACGGCGCATGCAGTCGCGCAGACTCGCCTGATCCTCGGGACGCATGAAGAGCATCTTCTCGACGAGGAGTTGCGAGTAGTACGGATCGTTCCCGCGGCAGAGCCCGAGGAGCAGGTCGATCTCGTTGATGCCCGAGAAGTCGCCGGCGTTCGCGCCGCGGTACTCCTGCCGCCCGACGCGGTAGGGCTTGTAGTAGGGGCGCACGCTGTAGAAGAAGCGGTCGACGTCGAGCTCCGCGAAGAGCACGTCGTTGAACCGCGCCACGTCCTCGAGCGCTCGGCGCGCGTCGTCGAAGAGGGTCTCCGCGACAGCGTGCGAGATCCCGATCGGCGCGATCCGCCGCAGCGCGTCCGCGGCGCGCATGTACCCGAAGATCCCGCGGGTGTTGTAGTCGAGGAACAGGATCTCGTCGGGGAGCGACGTGAAGCTCTTCTGCCGGCCGTCGCGGGCGAGGTTGTGGGTCGCGAGGTGGCTCGTCGCGAACCGCGGCACGACGCCGACCGACGCGCCGATGTGCAGGCCGAGCGCCGTCGCCTCCTCGTGTGGGGAGCGCTCCTCGCGTGCGGGATTCGTCAGCTCGTGACGCCGCAGTGCAGCCATGTAGAGGCCGAGATCACCGAGGACGTCGAAGGCCTGGTCGAAGCCCTCGTCGGTGTTGCCCTCGTCCGCGAGCGCCCGCACGAACACCCGCCCGTCCTCGAGGATCTGCGTCTTGAGCTCGTCGCCCACGCCCTCGACGTTCGCGCGGTCCGACTGCGCGAAGTACGCCTCCTCGAGCGCGGTGTTGAGCTCGACGAACGTGGACCGGATCCACGCGTCGAACGCTTCGACGTTTCTGCTCATCGCCTCGCAGGAGATCGTAGGCACGTCACCGGATCGGGCCCACGAGCCGCCAGGTCTCGACCTCGCCCTTGCCTTTCACGTCCACCAGGCCTGAGGACTCCGTGATGAAGTCGTCGTGGACGAGCTCCCAGGTCGAACGGGTCATCTGAATCACGTCGGGAGCACCGTGCGACTCCATGCGACTGGCCATGTTGACGGTGTCGCCCCACAGGTCGTAGAGGAAGCGCCGCCGGCCGATCACACCTGCGACGACCGGACCGGAGCTGATCCCGATGCGGAGCCGGAGGTCGTGTGCGTCGGGCTCCTGCAAGCACGTGTGCGCGCACTCCCGCATCTCGAGGGCGAGGCCGGCGAGCGCCTGCGCGTGATCCGCCCGCTGGCGCGGAACGCCGGCCGCGACCATGTAGCAGTCGCCGATCGTCTTGATCTTCTCGACGTCGTACCGGTCGACCAGCTCGTCGAAGGTCGTGAACAGCCGATCGAGGAGACCGACGACCTCTCGCGCATCGAGGCGGCTCGAGAGCGGCGTGAAGTCGACGACGTCGGCGAAGAGGATGCTCGCCTCGTCGAACTGGTCGGCGATCGAGCTCGAGTCGGACTGCAGCCGCTCGGCGATCTCGGCCGGGAGCACGTTGACGAGTAGATCCTCGACGCGCGCCTGTGCGGCATCTCGTCCGCGCGCAAACGTCACGAGCAGGAGCATCGCGACAAAGGAGACGGCGACGATGTTGAGGATGTCGAACGTCGCGACGAAGCTGTCCGGCAGGTCGGCGGCGTCCGGCCGAACGATCTCGGCAAGGACGAGCGAGAGCACGACCGTAGCCACGAATGCCGCGAACCACGGCCAGGCGCGTTGAGGGCGATCGAAGGCGACCGCGCCGAGAGGCGCAAGCAGCGACCACAGGATCACCGCACTCGACTCGTCGAGGCTGCCAAGCGTGATCACGCCGAGCGCGGGAGCGATGAGGATCAGCAGGAGCTGCGCTGTCCGCAGAAACGCGAAGTTCCGGTTCCTGGCGAAGATCGCGAGGCTGACGATCGATCCGGCGACGTAGCCCCATGGCGTGAGTGCGACTGTCTCCTCGCCGACGACCCAGTACAGGTATCCCCACAGGAGCCCCGCCGGGAGGATGAGCAGCGCGATGCCCACGAGCAGCCTCTTGCGGAAGCGCTCGTCGGACGAGTCGGAGGGATCCGCGCCGATCCCGAGCGCGCGTTCGCGAAGCTCCTCCAGCCGCCCGGCGCTCATGACCGGCGAGCGTAGCGACCGCGCAACCTTGGACGTTTGCCGGCCGCCACGCCCGGTCATCATCCGAGGATGGCCAGCCGCCTTCGCTCAGCGACAGCCGGTGCGGCGGCAGCGGCCGCCTGGGCGGCGCAGGAGCCGCTGGATCAGCGCGTCCTCGGCTGCGACTACTCCGACATCGCCGTGCTCGGCAAGGGCGTGACGCGCGGGCGGCGCTGGCGAGCGACTGGCCTCGCGATCCATCTCGCCAACGGCGCTGCGTTCGGTCTTGCGTTCCACGAGGCGCGTGCGAGGCTGCCCATCGGCCCGCGGAAGCTCGCGTTCGGCATGGCGATCGCGGAGCATCTCACGCTTTATCCGCTCTGCTACTTCATCGACCGCTACCACCCCGCCCGGGGAGAGCCCGGCGTCCCGCCACTCCTGACGAATCGCCGCGCGTTCGCGCAGGCGACGTGGCGTCATGCGCTCTTCGGCGCAGTCCTCGGCCGGCTTGCCTGAGCCGCCACTTGTGGCGGGCGAGCCACTCGGGCATCCTGGAAAGCGGCAGTGCTGCGTCGGGTCGCGTTCCCGGTCTCGCTCGCGGTCGCGGTAGCGATCGCCGGGCTTGCCGCGGCCGCCCTCCCGGCGGCACCGACGGGCGTCACCGCCCCGCTCCAGACTCTCGCCGCTCTTCCCGAACGGGCCGTACTACGCGATCGGGTGCAGCTTCAGCCACCGCAACAACGACGATCCGGTCGTGTTCCCGCGGCAACCCGGGCGCTCGCACAACCACACGTATATCGGGAACCGCTCGGTCGACGCCGACACGACATCCGCGTCGTTGCTCGGCGGCAGGAGCAGCTGCGAGTCGGAGAGCGACTCGTCCGCGTACTGGATGCCCACTCTGTTCGTCGGCCAGAACGACGTCACGCCGCTCACGGCGATCGTCTACTACGTGAATCGCTCGCGCCAGCAGATCTCGGCGCCGCCCAAGGGCCTCGTGATGATCGCGGGCAACTCGGAGGCGCGCAGCCGGCAGCCGAAGGGGATCGTCGCGTGGAGCTGCGGCGCGGTCGGCGGCACGCCGCGCTACGCCGCCATCCCGGGCTGTCGCGAGGATCAGATGCTCCAGCTCCAGGCGACTTTCCCGAACTGCTGGGACGGTCGCCGGCTCGACAGCGCGGATCACAAGCAGCACCTGAAGTACTCGTCACGCGGGCTGTGCCCAGCGTCACATCCCGTCGCGATGCCGCAGATCATCCTCATCGTCCTCTACCCGCCCGTCCCGCTCGGATCGCAGGTCGCGTCGGGTCGCTTCGGCGCGCACGCCGACTTCATGAACGGCTGGGATCAGGTCGAGCTCGAGCGCCTCGTCGCGGAGAGGAGCCTGGCCCGCAGGTAGCTTCCGCGGCACGGTGCCCGCGGACTCTCTCAGCCACCTGACGCGACCGGCCGCAGGCGACGCAGAAGGACTGCTCGTCCTCTTCCACGGCCGCGGCGCCGACGAACGCGACCTCTTCCCGCTGCTCGATCTGCTCGACCCCGAGCGACGAATGCTCGGCGTGACCCCGCGCGGCCCACTCCACCTTCCTCCCGGCGGCGCCCATTGGTACGCCGTCGAGCGGATCGGCTACCCGGATCCCGGTACGTTCACCGAGACGTTCGCTCTCGCAGCGAGCTGGCTCGACGACGTCGCCGCCGAGGCCGGAATCCCCGCGGAGCAGACCGTGTTGGGTGGCTTCTCGCAAGGAGCGGTCATGACGTTCGCGCTCGGGCTCGGAGCCGGTCGGCCGCGACCCGCCGGGCTCATCGCGCTCTCCGGCTTCATGCCGACCGTCCCCGGCTTCGAGCTCGACATCGCGCCGCCCGTTCCACGCTGCGCGATCGCGCATGGTGTGCTCGACCCGGTGATCTCCGTCGAGTGGAGCCGCGAGGCGCGAACGCGCCTCGCGGAAGCGGGCGCCGACGTCACGTACCACGAGTCCCCGCACATGGCGCACTCGATCGACCCGACATTCCTTCGCGTTCTGCCGGCATGGCTCGCCGAGACGATGCGAGTTGCGGCATGAGGCTTTCGACGGGAGCCGAGATGCGCCTCACCGGCCCGGTGGACGAGTACGCCGTCGTGTGCGTGAACGGCGGTCAGGCGCGCGAGGTCGAGGGAACGTGGAGCGCCTCGATCGAATGGCTCGTGCAGACGCTCGCGCCACGCCTGCCGGAGCTCGGTTTCGCGGAAGTGCGCTACCGGGTGAAGTCGTGGCGGCGCCTCGATTCGTGCGTCGACGATGCGCGCGCGGCCGTGGAGGAGGTCGCCGCGCCGCGCGTCGTCCTGCTCGGGTTCTCGATGGGCGGGGCGGTCTCCATCGCGATTGCGAGTGAACCGGTCGTCGAGGAGGTCATAGGCCTCGCGCCGTGGATCCCGGATCAGCTCGACGTCAGCACGCTCCGACGCAAGCGGCTCACCGTCTTCCATGGCGCGCTCGACCGCTGGCTGCCGGGAATCCCCGGTGTGTCTGCGTCGCACTCGAAGAAGGGCTTCGACCATGCCCGCGAGCGCGGCGCCGAGGGACGCTACGAGCTGATCCCGGGCGCGCTCCACGGCATCGCGCTGCGCTCGCCGTGGGGAAAGCTCATCAGACTGCCGAAGGCCGACCGCTGGGCCGAGCTCGTCGAGGCAGAGCTTCGGCGCTACGTCAGCTCTCGCTCGGAAGCAGACGGCGTCGAGACAGCTGGTCTCCCGACGGCGTCTTGACGTTCCTTACGAGACGCACACGCTCGAGCGCTCGGATCACCCACCACGAGACGTCGAGCTGAAGGCGTCCGAGGCCGTGCCGCGCAGATGCGGGGAAGGCGTGGTGGTTGTTGTGCCAGCCCTCTCCGAACACGAGGAGCGCGACGACCCAGTTGTTCCGGGCCTCGTCCCGCGTGCGGTACTGCTGGCGGCCGAACATGTGGCAGATGGAGTTCACCGAGAAGGTCGCATGCTGGTAGAGGAAGATCCGGAAGAGCCCTCCCCACACGAGCGCCTCGAGCCCGAGTGCCCATGAGCCGCCGCCGACGAGGTATCCGATGAGGAACGGGATCCCGAGCGAGAGCACGACCCACAACAGATACAGGCGGTCGAGCCACACGATCACGCGATCCTCGTAGAGATCCTTCCCGTACACACGTCCCTGCTCCATCCCGAGGTTCGAGAACATCCAGCCGACGTGCGCGTGCGAGAAGCCGCGCACGCGACCCCAGAACCCGTCGTCGTAGCCGGCGTGCGGCGAATGCGGGTCGCCGGGCTGGTCGGAGAGCGCGTGGTGCTTCCGGTGATCGGTGACCCACTGGATGATCGGCCCCTGCATCGTCATGCAGCCGAGGATCCCGAGCGTGACCTTCACCGGCAGACGCGCCTCGAAGCCCTTGTGCGTGAAGTAGCGGTGGAAGCCGATCGTCGTGCCGAACGCGCAGAGCACGTAGAGGCTCACGAGCAGCACGACGTCGATCCACCGGAAGGCGCGTCCCCACAGCATCACCATCGCGAGCCCCGCGCCCACGAGCGGCACGATCACCGCGAAGAGCATGACGACGCGGCTGATGCGGCTCGTCCCCGAACGGACCGTTCCGATGGGCGATGACGAACTCTGGGTGCTCACGTGAGGGTGCTCATCGGTGATCGGATCATAGGTGCAGGCGAGTCGGGCCTCGGTGCAGCGTAGGTGCTGTCGCGCATTCTTCGCTGCGCTCGAGCTAGCCGTGAAACTCGGCGAGGCGATCGGCTTCCTCGCCGACCTCACGCGTCGTGGCTCGATCGAGACGCTCGAAAGCGGCCCAGTCAACGTGCCCGTCCACGTACCGCCATGTGCCGGCGACCGAGCCGTCGACGAGGAAGGTGCCGACCGACTGCGGCATCTTCGTCGAGAAGATCCGCGGCCGGTACTCCTCGGGTAGCACCCCCGCGCGACGCGCGTGGACGAGGAGCACGGCGTCCCAGGTCGGGAGGAAGCGCACCGGAGCGGGAGTCTCGGGATCCGGCAGTGGCGCACGCGGCACGTCGAGCAGCTCGCCGCCGGCGTCGTCGCGGAAGCGGCGGAGCCGCAGGCGCTCGAGGACCGGGGCGAGGTCGGTCGGCCTCAGATGCGACCAGCCGGCGATGTCCTTTCGGGACGCAGGACCGAACGCTGCGAGATAGCGGCGGACGAGGTGATCGCGCGCGTCGGGCTCGGCGGCGTCTTCCGGGCCGAGCCAATTCTCGGCCGTCTGGAAGAGGTGCGCGCGCCGTTTCTCCCACGTGCCCGACGGCGGCACGCGAACCAGGTCGAGCCATGGCCCCACCAGTCCCCAGGTGCGGCCCACGACCTGGACGAGCTCGTCGTGCCGGCGTGGCCCGTCCGCCATAAGCGTGCGCAGCTCGTCCGCATGCCTCTCGAGGTCGCGTTCCTTGGGTCGCGGCTTGCGGACGCGCAGGAACCACGCACGCTGCGCCTCCCGGATCGCGACGGCGAACGGCCAGTAGTCCCGACGCGAGACGACGTGGATCGTCTCGCGCATCAGCGTGGCCTGGACGACGGACCGCCGTTCGAGGGCTCGCGTGAGATCGTCGCGCCGGAACCCCTCGAGGCACGACCAGAGCCTGATGTACGCGTTCGGCGCGTACTGGTCCTGAATGCCGCCGAGCCGCTCCAACGCACGCGGGATCGGCAGGCGCGCGCGCTCGAGAAGAAGCTGCCGGGCGAGCAGCGCGCGGTTCAGCTCGCGCTGCGAGAGAGTGCGCTCCGCCACCGCGCGACGGTACCCGACGGACGCGCGAGCGACACGCCCTGCGCCGTGGCGATGCCGCCGATAACGAGAATTCCGCCGGTGTCAACGTCCTGCAGCACGCGATACTTCCTCCGTGTTCCAGAATCTCGGCGCCTTCGTCGCCGTGTCGGTTGTCGTCATCTGCACGCCCGGCCCAGACACGGCGTTGATCATCCGCAACACGCTTTCCGGAGGCCGCCGCGGGGGGATCGCGACTGCGACCGGGATCATCGGCGGCATCGCGGTCTGGACGCTCGCTGCGAGCGCGGGCGTCGCCGCGCTGCTGAGCGCCTCCGAGCCGGTGTTTCGCGTGCTCCAGTTCGCCGGCGCCGCGTACCTCGTCTATCTCGGCCTGCAGTCCCTCGTCTCGGCGCTCTCGAAGCGCCCGGATCGAGGAGTGCGAAGCGCGGGCGCGCCGACGCTCACGCCGAAACGCGCGTTCCGCCAGGGCTTGCTGAGCAACCTCGGCAACCCGAAGATCGCCGTGTTCTTCGTGAGCCTGCTCCCGCAGTTCGTGTCCGACGGGAGCGAGTCGTTTTTCCCGCTCGCCGTGCTCGGAGTCGCGTTCTCGTTGATGGGGCTCGCGTGGCTGACGCTCTACGCGGTGGTTGTCGCGAAGGCCGGGCAGTTCCTGCGCGGTCGCGTGCGTCGCGTGCTCGACGCGGCGACGGGCACCATCCTCGTCGCCTTCGGCATCCGGCTCGCCGCGGACAGGTAGCGGCGACCATGGAGAGCCTCCTCGCATTCGTCGCAGTCTCGGTCGTCGTCATCTGCACTCCGGGTCAGGACACCGCCCTGACGATTCGCAACACGCTCTCCGGCGGGAGATCGAGCGGCGTCGCAACCGCGGCAGGCGTCTCGCTCGGCCAGGCGGTCTGGACGGTCGCGGCGAGCGCCGGGGTCGTCGCGCTGCTGACCGCGTCCGAGCCCGTGTTCAGGACGCTGAAGCTGGTCGGGGCCGCGTACCTCGTCTTCCTCGGCGCGCAGTCGCTCTGGACAGCGATCGCGCGTCGGACGCATGAGCACGCCGTGCGTGCGAGCGTTCCGCTCTCGCCAGCGCGCGCGCTGCGGCAGGGCGTTCTGTCGAACCTCGGCAACCCGAAGATGGCCGTCTTCTTCGCGAGCCTCCTGCCGCAGTTCGCGCCCGCAGGATCGGCCTCGTTTGCAGTTCTCCTCGCGCTCGGGCTCCTCTTCTGCGCGATGACGTTCGTGTGGCTGACGTTCTACGCCGTCGCGGTGGCGCGGCTCGGGCGCCTCATGACAGGCACGGTGCGACGAGCCCTGGATGCCGTCACGGGTGTCGTACTGATCGCGCTCGGGCTTCGCCTCGCGACCGAGCGCTAGCGCACGCGCGCGAACCGGTGGACGGCTTCGAGGAGCTCCTTGCTCTTCGTCTCGACCTCGGCCGGATCGCCCGAGGCGAGCGCGCCCGCGACGCAGTGGTTCACGTGGTCGTCGAGGATCCTGAACGCGAGGCTCTCGAGGGCGGTGTTCACGGCAGCGATCTGCGTGAGCACGTCGATGCAGTAGCGATCCTCCGCGACCATCCGCTCGATGCCACGCACCTGGCCTTCGATGCGGTGCAGGCGGCGCGCGAGCGCCTCCTTGTCGGCGGCGTAGCCGTGCGTGTGCGTCTCGGTCTCGGTCATGCGTTCAGCTCCTCGCGGGTCGAATGGAAGCGGCGCAGCCGCAGCGAGTTGGTGACGACGAACACGCTCGAGAACGCCATCGCCGCGGCTGCGACGATCGGGTTCAGGAGCCCCGCCATCGCGAGCGGGATCGCGGCCACGTTGTAGGCGAACGCCCAGAACAGGTTGCCCTTGATCGTCCCGAGCGTGCGGCGGGCGAGCCGGATCGCATCGGCCGCGGCGCGAAGGTCGCCCGAGACGAGCGTGATGTCGGACGCCTCGATCGCCACGTCCGTTCCGGTGCCGATCGCGAGCCCGAGGTCCGCCTGCGCCAGCGCGGGCGCGTCGTTGATGCCGTCGCCGACCATCGCGACGACCTCGCCCGCGTCCTGAAGGCGGCGTATCTCGTCGAGCTTGTCGTCGGGATACACCTCGGCGAGGACACGCCCGATGCCGACCTCCGCCGCGACTCGCTCGGCGGTCTCGCGCGCGTCGCCGGTGAGTAGCACCGGCGTCAGGTCGAGCGCTGCGAGCGCCTCGACGGCTTCCCGGCTCGTCGGCTTCACGGTGTCGACCACGGCGAGCGTCGCGCGGGACGCACCGTCCCAGGCGACGGTGATCGCACCGTCGCGCCTTCCGACCTCGACTGCGTGGCCTTCGACGGTGCCGACGACGCCGACACCGGGCACGTTCCGAAACTCCGTCACCGCCGGAAGCTCTCCGACCTCGCGGCGGGCTGCAGCGGCGACCGCCTGCGCGATCGGGTGCTCCGACGCCGCTTCCACGGCTCCCGCGTACCGCAGGACCTCGGCGCGGCTCGCACCGTCGAGGAGGGCGACGTCCGCCAGCTCCATCCGACCCTCGGTGACCGTCCCCGTCTTGTCGAGGACGACGGTGGTGATGCGCTGCGTACGCTCGAGGACCTCGGGGCCCTTGATGAGGATCCCGAGCTGCGCGCCGCGCCCGGTACCGACCATGAGCGCGGTCGGCGTCGCGAGCCCGAGCGCGCACGGGCACGCGATGATCAGCACGGCGACCGCCGCCGAGAAGGCCGCGGTCGCGTCACCGGTGACGACGAGCCAGCCGGCGAGCGTCGCGAGCGAGAGGACGAGCACGATCGGGACGAAGACGCTCGACACGCGGTCGACGAGGCGCTGGATCGGAGCTTTCCCCGACTGGGCCTCGGCCACGAGCCTGGCGATCTGAGCGAGCGCCGTCTCCTCACCGACCTTCGTCGCACGCACGACGAGCCGCCCGAACGTGTTGACCGTCGCCCCTGCGACGGAAGCACCGGGCGCGACGTCGACCGGCACCGGCTCGCCCGTGAGCATCGACTGGTCGACTGCGGACTCGCCGTCGACGACGACTCCGTCCGTGGCAACCTTCTCTCCCGGCCGGACGACGAAGAGATCGCCGGCCACGAGCTCGCCGATCGGAACCGCGACCTCGACCCCGTCTCGGAGCACGCGGGCCTCCTTCGCGCCGAGCTCGAGGAGCGAGCGGATCGCGGCGCTCGAGCGGCGTCGCGCCCGAGACTCGAGGTAGCGGCCGAGCAGGATCAGCGTCGTGATCACGGCGGCGACCTCGAAGTAGACGTCCGCGTCGTCGACGACGACGAGCGCGACGACCGACCAACCCCAGGCCGCGAGCGTGCCGATCGAGATCAGCGTGTCCATCGTCGCCGCGCCGTGGCGCGCGTTCAGGACGGCAGCACGGTGGAAGTCGAACCCGGACCAGAAGACGACCGGCGTCGCCAGCGCGAGCGCGAGCCACTCCCAGCCCTCGAACTGCAACGGCATCGCCATCGCGAGGACGACGAGCGGCGCCGTGAGCACTGCCGCCACGAGAAGCCGCCGGCGAACAGCGTCCGAGCGATCGACGGCCGCTCTCGCCTCGGCCGCCGGCACGGCGTGGTAGCCGGCCGACTCGACGGCGCCGAGCAGATCGGCGACGGTGACGCGCTCGGGATCGAAGCGAACGGCCGCCTGCTCGGTCGCGTAGTTCACCGAGGCGTCGACCCCGACGAGCTTGTTGAGCTTGCGCTCGATCCGGTTCGCGCAGGCGGCGCACGTCATCCCCTCGAGCGCGAGATCGACACGCGTGTCGCGCTCGGGAGTTGCAACGGTGGTCACGCCGCCTCGTACCCCGCTTCGACGATCGCAGCGCGCAGCGCGACGTCGTCCAGGTCGCTCCCGCTGACGGTCACGACCTTCGTGTCGAGATCGACGGCGACGTCGTCGACGCCGTCGACCTCGGAGATCTCTTCCCGGATCGACGTCGCGCAGTGCGCGCAGTGGATCGCGGGGACGTTGTAGGCCACGGTCTCGCTCATTGCACTCCTCTCCGGGATTGCCAGCCCGGAGTATACCCCCTACGGGTATCTAGGCGGAGTGCTGTTCGAACAAGCGGCCAGCAGAGATCTCCTCAGCCATCCTCGTCGAGTCGTCGCGATACCAGGAGCCGTCCTCGAGCTCGATCGCCGGGAGGTGGTGCTGGCCCGTGTGCTCGATGACCTCCTTGCGCCGCCCGCGCGGGAACGTCGGCGCTTTCACGATCTCGTAGTCGATCGACCGCTCGTCGAGCGCGCTCTGCACCACCCAGCACGGATGGCTGCCCTTGTAGCCGACGAATCGGCAGCGATGCAGCCGGATCAACGGTTAGAGCCCTTCGATGCGGGAGGCGCCGACGATCGCCTCGGTACCGTCGGCCAGGCGCACGAGCGCCTTGCCCTTGCCGTCGTAGTCGGGCGACCAGACGACGAGGGTCGCGGCGTCGCCCTGCACCGTGCAGGCGCGTCCGTCCTCACCGTCGAGGCCGCGCCAGAAGCGGACGAACGGGTTCTCCTCCCATTCGCGCCCGATCGTCGTCTCGTCCGTGTGTCCCGGAAGCACCCGCGTGTCGTGCGGAAGCGTCATCAGGACGTCCATCACGGATCGCCGCATCTCGTCGGCGGGGCCACCTCCGACGGCGTCACGAAAGAGCGTGTCACCCGAGAAGCAGAGGCCGCCGACGACGAACGAGACCCCGTCGTCCGAGTGCCCAGGGGTCGCCAGAGACTCGATCCGCAGCCCGCCCGTCTCGACCGGGCCCGACGTGACCTCGAGCGAGAAGCGCTCGACGAGCTCGTCGTTTCCTGCGACATGGTCGGCATGCCCGTGCGTGATCATGAGATGCGTCGGCGTGACGCCCTCCCGCTCGACCGCAGCGAGCAGCGGCTCGAGGGGAGCGCCGCTGTCGACGAACACGGCCGTCCCACCGGGCTCGTCGGCGAGCAGGAACGCATTCGAGAGCCAGGACGTGTGCATGCTCCGCTCGACGATCATCGGGCGGATCCTACGGGCAGGAGTCCGGCTCGGTTGAGAGAATCGCGCTCGCCGACCGCAGTCATATCGAGGGAGGAACGATGAACGACATGTTCGGGCCGCGCGAGATCCTCGAGGAGGCCGCCGATCGCTGGTGGATCTTTCTCCTCACCGGGATCACGTGGCTCATCTTCGCGCTGCTCGTGTTCCAGTGGGACTACACGACGGTGTACGCGATCTCGATTCTCTTCGGCGTCGTCGCCGTCATGGCCGGAGTCAACGAGCTCTTCGCGATCTCGGTCTCGACGAGCGGCTGGAAGTGGATTCACGCCCTTCTCGGGATCCTGTTCATCCTCGTCGGGATCTGGGCCCTCTGGAACCCGTACGAGAGCTTCTCGACCCTCGCCGCGCTCGTCGGCGTGTTCCTGCTGCTCAAAGGCGTCTTCGACATCATGGTCGCCTTCATCACGAAGGACGAGTTCGAGCTCTGGTGGCTGCAGCTCGTGATCGGAATGCTCGAGATCCTGCTCGCCTTCTGGGTGGCCGGGAACTTCCGCAAGGAGGCGCTCCTTCTCGTCGTCTATGTCGGGATCGTCGCGCTCGCTCGCGGGGTCAGCGAGATCTTCGTCGCCTTCAAGCTCAAGGGCCTCCGACGCCGGCTCGCGGCGGCCTGACGCTTCGATGTTTCGGCCGTGCGGCGTCGGTGTAGGATCGCCGTGATGCTGCGCCGCACGGCCCTTCTCCTCGTGTTGCTCGCCGCGATCGGAGTCGTCGCGGCGGGTTGCGGCCAGGAAGCAGGACCAGACCGCGACGCCGGAGACCGTCATCGGCGAGACGACGACGACGGAGACGACGGAGACCGAGACCACCGAGACGGACGAGACCGAGACGGAGACGACGGAGACCGACGAGACGGAGACGGAGACGACCGTCACGACTCCGGTCATCGAAGGCGATCCGGCCGCCGGCAAGGAAGTCTTCCTCGGCGCGTCGGCCTGCGGCGGCTGCCACACGCTCGCCGACGCTGGCTCGACAGGCGCGGTTGGCCCGAACCTCGATGACGCGCAGCCCAGCGAGGAGCTCGTCCTCGACCGCGTGACGAACGGGCAGGGCGGAATGCCGTCGTTCTCGAGCACACTCAGCGAGCAGCAGATCGCCGACGTGGCGGCGTACGTCTCGTCGGTCGCCGGTTCGTAGGGCTCTTACACTCTCCCCGTGATCGACCTCAAGGCCGCACGGGCCGACGCGGAGCGTTGGCGCAGCCAGCTCGCTCGTAAAGGTGCCGCGGAGGACTGAAGGGCAGGCCGACCCGGAGAAGCTCAGACCCTCGCCCGTCAAGGCAGGGCTCAAATCTCCATGCACCGCTGGACGGGACAAGTGCGAGCACTACCATGAGACGCAAGGGACGATAGGGCGAAAGAAAGGGGCTTCATGGCCACTGTGTACACGGACGCGTCGTGCACCGACGACGAGCGGCGGGGTCGCCTCTATGCCGGGGATTTGTTCGTCTATGCACCGGGTGAAGGGTCGTCCGCGCTGTGCGCGCTTGCGCGCCGGCTGAGCGAGGATGCTTTCTCGCCGCACGAGCCTGAGCTCGCGCAAGATCACATGCCTGCGGCGGAGTACGCCGCAATCCTCGCCGACCTCAAGCCGCGGTTCATCCACCATCCCGAGGCGAAGGAGGCGATCGGTGTCTTGCTTCGCGAGGTGGGTTGCGACACGACGCGAACGTACTTCGACGTTCCCCGTCTGCGTACGATGGCGAGCGGCGACTACCTCCAGGTGGGGCTCGCGCTTCAGTTCCACCCGCATCGCGACACCTGGTTCTCGGCCCCGTACGCGCAGCTGAACTGGTGGCTGCCCGTCTACGAGGTCGAGGCGGCCAACTCGATGGCATTCCATCCGCGCTACTTCGACAGGCCCGTGAAAAACAGCTCCGCCGTCTACGACTACGACGAGTGGAGTCGCACGGGGCGCAAGCAGGCAGCTCAGCAGATCTCGAAGGAGACGCGCCAGCAGCCCGAGCCGGAGGAGCCTCTCGAGCTCGATCCCGACCTGCGCGTCGTGACACCGGTCGGCGGAGTGCTGATCTTCTCGGGCGCGCAGATGCACTCGACGGTGCCCAACACGACCGGCCGGACGAGGCTCAGCATCGACTTCCGAACCGTGAGCATCGACGACCTCGTCAACGGAGTCTCGGCGCCGAACGTGGATGCCGCCTGTAAAGGGACGACGCTGCGCGACTTCGTGCAAGCGGCTGATCTCTCGCCACTTCCGGAGGAGATCATCGAGCCGTACGACGCTGGAGCACGTATAACGGCGGCTTGACCAGCTCGGCCCGTGACACATCGAGAGCGTTCGAGAATCGCACCGCGCTCGTAACGGGCGCCGGCGGCGGCATCGGGGGCGCGATCGCGATCGAGCTCGCGAGGCGGGGTGCGGCAGTCGGTCTCGTGGGCCGCCGCGCCGCGGCTCTCGAGCGAGTCGCGCGGCAGCTACCCGAGGGAGTCCACGCTCTCTTCCCGGTCGACCTCACCGACGACGCCAAGGTTCGCGGATTGGTGCGCTCGGCCCTCCGGAAGCTCGGCCGTCTCGATCTGCTCGTCCACAGCAACGGGATTCACCGGGTCGGCCCGCTCTCCGATGCGTCCCTGCGCGACTTCGATCAGCTCTGGGCGGCGAACGTCCGCGGGCCACTCATCCTCACCCAGCTCTTCGTCCCGGCGCTACGAGAGACGCGCGGGCAGATCGCGTTCGTGAACTCGACCGTCGGGCTAGATACGCGCGTCGGCGTGGGGCAGTTCGCGTCGACGCAGCACGCACTCCGTGCCCTCGCAGACACGCTTCGACTCGAGCTCAACGACGACGCCATACGCGTCCTCAGCGTGTATCCAGGCCGCACCGCGACCGAGCGCCAGCGCCGCATCTTCAGCGACGAGGCGAGAGCCTACGCTCCCGAGACGCTGCTGCAGCCGGAGGACGTCGCGACGATCCTCGTAGAGTCGCTCGGCCTGCCGCGGACTGCGGAGGTGACTGACGTTCGGGTACGACCGGCCATCAAACCGCAGCCACCTAGTCTGCCCTGATGCCGACATGTAGCGACGTTGAGCCTGGAGTCGATTCAGCCAGCGCCCCGAGCGCTCGTACACTCTCTCCGTGATCGACCTCAAGGCGGCCCGAGCCGACGCCGAGCGCTTGCGCACAGCACTCGCGCGCAAGGCGCGGCGACTTCGACGCGCTCCTCGCCGCCGACGAGCGCTGGCGCGCGCTCGTTCCCGAGGTCGACGAGCTCCGCACGCAGACGAAGCTGAAGGGCAAGCCGACGCCGGAGGAGCTGGAGGCGCTGCGCCCGGTCAAGGCAGCGCTCAAGGAGGCCGAGGAGGAGCTCGCGGCCGCCGAGGCGGCGCGAGACGCGGCGCTCGCGCTCGTCCCGAACCCGCCCCACGACTCGGCGCCCGACGGCGACACGGAGGACGACGCCGAGGAGCTTCGCCGTGTGGGCGAGCCGCCGTCGCTCGCCGAGGCCCGCGAGCACACGGAGATCGGCCGCTTCGACATGGAGCGAGCTGCGCGCGTGTCCGGAGCGCGCTTCGGCTACGTCATGGGCGATGCGGCACGGGTCGCGATGGCGCTCTACCAGTTCGCGCTCGACCACCTGACGGAGGCGGGCTTCACGCCCGTGATCCCGCCCGTCCTCGTCCGCGAGGAGGCGATGTACGGCACCGGCTTCTTCCCGACCGACCGCTCGAACATCTACGCACTCGAGGCCGACGGGCTGTTCCTCACCGGAACGTCCGAGGTCGCGCTCGCGGCGCTGCACATGGGCGAGATCCTCGAGAGCTCCCGCTGCGCTACACCGGCTTCTCGACGTGCTTCCGCCGGGAGGCGGGCGCGGCGGGCCGCGACACGCGCGGGATGTTCCGCGTGCACCAGTTCAACAAGGTCGAGATGTTCGTCTTCGTCGAGCCGGACACGTCCTGGGACGAGCACGAGCGGATGCTCGCCCTCGAGGAGCAATTCTTCGGCGCGCTTGGACTGCCGTACCGCGTCATGAACGTCGCCGCCGGCGACCTCGGCGCGTCGGCCGCGAAGAAGTACGACATCGAGGCGTGGTTCCCGTTCCAGGAGCGCTACCGCGAGGTCACGTCCTGCTCGAACACGACCGACTACCAGTCGCGGCGCCTCGGCATCCGCTACCGCTCGGAGAGCGGCCTCGAGAACCCGCACACGCTGAACGGCACGATGGTCACCGACCGCGCGCTCCTCGCGATCCTCGAGAACTTCCAGGGCGGCGTGCCGGACGTGCTGACGCGCTACGGCGCGCCGGCCGAAGTCCGCCCTTCGTAGCCGTCGGTCACAATGCGCGCCGGCGGGGTGCCGGAGCGGTCGAACGGGTCGGTCTTGAAAACCGATGGGCGTGCAAGCGTCCCGTGGGTTCGAATCCCACCCCCGCCGCTCGCATCAGAAGCGAAGCCCTCGCCGTTCGCCATCACGACGATCGCCTTCCAGAGAATCCGAAGGTCGTTGCGCACGAGCTCGAACGGACTTGCACGCCGACACGTGTCGAGGTACGCGACGTCGAGCTGTGCATAGCCGGACGACTGGTGACGCCCTTCGATACCTGCGCGGGCCCGTCCAGCCCGCGATGAACTCCTCGCGATAGGCCCATCGCCGCCCACAGGAAGCCGAAGACAGGAGACGGTACGGCGAGCAGCAGAGCCGAGAGAGTCTTGTCGAGGATCAGCTTCGGCCTCGGATAGCTCGCCATCGAAGGCGTTACCGTGGCTGAGCGCTCTCAGTCGACGCATAGCCGAGCCCGTAGCGTGAGTACGCACGCACGGGCTCCCCGCCCCGCCAGTCGATCTGCAGGAACTGTCGCGACTTCTCCGTCAGCGCCACGACGCGCCGCGTGCGCGTGTCGACGATCTCGCCCGTGGAGACGTGCGCGTAGCGGCCGTCGCGCGTGAAGTTGATCCACTTGGGATTGTCGGTCAGCGGGATGTCCGCGATCTGTCGCGGGCGGCGCTCCGGCAAGCCGGTCACGTCGAACACGTGCAAGCGCTCGTAGAACGAGTCGACGACCCAGACCTCCGTCTCGTCGGGCGTGAGCGCGATCCCGTGCGACTGCGTAATCGGAGGCTCCGGATAGTCCTCCGGACGCAGCGGGAACCCCGCCACCTGCACGCGGTACAGCTTTCGCCCGGTTCGCAAGTCGCCGACCTCGAACCCCGACAGGAAGTCGACGTTCACGAACGCGAGCGACTGAGCACGATTGACCGTGAACGGCCGGAGCGAGTCGCCGAACGGCCCGATCCAGCGAGTGACCCTGTCCGTCTCGGTGTCGACGACTGCGAGCCGATCGTGCTTCAGGCTCGCCAGGTACGCGTGGCGCCCGTCGAGTGACACGATCGTGTTGTGCGCGCCGACGTGCATCGGGATACGCCCCAGCTCCTCGCCCGTTGCTGCCTCGATGACGAACCACCAATCGCAGTCAGTGCGCTCCTCGCCGCAGGGCATGTACAGCTTTCGCCCGTCGGGGGTCAGGGAGAAGCTGTCGATCGACGGTGCGTACGACCGACTCCAGATGACCTTGTCCGCCACGAGGTCGTACGCGAGCAGATAGCCAAGCTCCTCACTCTCACCCCAGGAGCTCACGTACAGCCGCTTCGAGGCTGCATGCCCGGCGACTCCGTGAACGCCGAACATCTCGAA
This sequence comes from uncultured Gaiellaceae bacterium, assembly GCA_963820635.1. Classification (GTDB taxonomy): domain Bacteria; phylum Actinomycetota; class Thermoleophilia; order Gaiellales; family Gaiellaceae; genus GMQP-bins7. The sequence goes on from CAWGAN010000003.1 coordinate 795,385, forward strand.
GCGATCCGGAATCGTGATCTTCTTGACGAGCGTGTGGGAACGCCCGATGTCGTACACGTGGATCTCGCCGTTCGAGACGACATACGAGTACGAGCCATCCGGGAGCTGCCGCAGTCCGATGACTTGCTCCGCCGTGACGGGCGGCGTGTCGTCGTCGAGCTCTATCCACATTGCGAGCCCGCCGGCAACCGCGCCGACCACGGCGGCGACCGTGACGAGGGCTGCGAGCAGAAGCACCCTGCCGAGCCGCCCACGCTCTAGCGCCACCGCAAGCCCCTCGCCTCGGCTCCGACCAGTACGCGCCTGCTGAGCCGCATTACGCCGCCTCCTCCGATCCGGGGCAGCGAGAGTCGGTGGTTCCTCGCGCGCCAGGCCCAGAGACGGCCCAGAGCTCCCACCATCGCTCCTCCGAGCGCGCGACGAGGCGATACCGGTCCCGCAGCGACGTGTCGAAGCGCCGCAACACGCCGGAATCGAGCATCTCGCCCGCTAGTTCTCTGCGCCCGAAGACGATGACGTAGTCGACGTTCTCGCCGGTCGCTCGCTCGAAGCGATCGAAGTTCAGAGGCGGCGGCCGGTCGTGCAGGACCTTTCCCTGGTCGACCAGGTGTCTCTCGGGACTCTTGTCGCGAGAGTAGCGCTGAATCCATTGGTCGACCGCAAGGTCTGCGCTGACGAGGTCAAGCCCGTCCGTCGCAGCGGCCACTTTCCCGCTCTCGTTCGCCAAGGGATCGCTTCGGGCCGCTGTTCCGAAGGCGACGCGCGTCAGGTTCGCCTGCACGATCGTGCTCCCGTGCTCGACGCACGGGATCAGTGGCTCGAGGTCGACCGCGATCCGTTCGAGCCGGCGGAAGTCGTCATAGCGGACGAGAGCCAGGCCCGCAGCGGCCGCGATCGCAATCCACGAGGCGGCCAGAACATGTGACCTCGTCAGCCGCTGTCCTGCTAGCCAGAGGAGAACGCTGAACGCCGGGAAGAGGACGAGTCGCTGGGTGATGAAGGCGCCGCCGCTTCCGACCGTATCGGGGCTGACCGCTGCCACCAGCAGCACGAGGATGGTGAAGACGCCGACCGCGAGCAGGTTCGGGTTCCGCTCGCGCCACGGCCGCTTCCTGAAAGCGGCCACGAGAACGAGAGAGCCGAGCGCGGAGGCGGCGGCAAGGCAGAAAACGACCTCGAGAGAGTCGAACGTGACGATCCCCCACTCGAGCGTGAGCGCCCCGGCGACCTTTCGCCAAGGTGCGGTGAAGCCCGTCGGCTCGGCGGAGTTCGAGGTCGCGACGTAGACGAGGGCCAAGACGACAGAAGGCAGTAATGCGACCACGCCGTGACGGACGAGAGTCGTGCGTAGCTCGGGACGGAAAACCGCACGCATGCCGAACACGAGGATCACGAAGAGCGCGGCTGCGGCATAGCCGACGAGGTGGCAAAAGAACGTCAGGAGGAGGAGCGCGACCAGCGCTGCCGTCTTCCCGTTGGTCGGGCGATCCGGCACTCGGAGAACGAAGCCGGCGGTGAGGAGAAAGGCGATGATCGAGTAGGAGAAGTTGAAGAATCCGGTGAGGAACGCGTACGAGAACGTCAGCGGGAGCGCAAAGAAGGCGAGCCAGGTCCAACCGGGTCGCATGGCGCGCACGGCATAGAGCGTTGCCAGTGGAACGCCACACACGTAGCCGATGACGAGGAGGCGCTCCGCCCACTCCATGCCAACGATCGGGAGCAGGCCGACGAGCAGCAGATTCGCGACGATGGCCGGCGCCGGTATCGGGTTCCATTCGACGAAGCGTCCCCACGGGTCGGAGCCCCCGATCGAATCGAGCAGCGCAGCCGCGGATCCCACGTGCAGCGGTCCGTCGTCCGTGACGAACGGCGAGAAGAGCAGGACATACGCGACCTCGAGCAGGAGCGCGCCGGCGAGCACGAGCATCGCCCCGGCCGCCAGCCTGTCCCGATCGGCTCGAGGCGTCGACACCGTCAAAGGGTAATGAGAAAGCGGACGGAGACGACCTCCGAAACGTCGCATGTTCATCTAAGGACCGACCGTCTGCCATGCGAGGATAGGCCCGTGGCGACGAGATGTCTGCGCCGAGCGTGATGCGAAGCCCTAGCCGGACACGGCACTGGCTCGCGATCTCGGCCGTCGCAGCGGTGGTTCTCCTCGGCTCGGCCGCGCTCGCGCGCGCGCTGTTGCCGTTGCGCTCGATCCTGGGCCTGGAGACCGATGCCTCGGGCTGCACGCCGAGCTTGACGTCGGTCCGGTATCCGGACAACGAAGCGGCAAGAGCAGGGCGCTGGCGCCTCGCCACGAGCTATCCGGAGGGTCGCGACGAGGTTCGGGCAGCGACGGTCGACGGCAGTATCTACGTCGGCACCGGGCTGACGACGACCGGTCCCGATTTCGAGGCAGTCGCGGAACTCTTCGAGTTCGACCCCGAGCGACAGCGCTATCGCAGCGCTCCGCCGGTCCCCGTCGCGCTCGATCACGCCGCGTTCGTCGGGCACGAAGGCGCTCTGTACGTCCTCGGCGGCTACGTGAACGACAAGCCGTCCTCGTTGGCCTGGCGGTTCTCTCCGAGGACGGGCCGATGGGCCGAGCTCGCGCCGATGCGCACTCCGCGCGGTTCGCCCGCCGCTGCAGCCGTGGGGGATCGGATCGTCGTCGTCGGCGGCAGTCGGCTGGAGCGCGGAACCGAAGGGGCGCTGTCCAGTGTCGAGATCTACGACATCCCGTCGGGAACATGGAGTTCTGCTGCCGAGATGCCCACGGCACGACACCATCTTGGTGCTGCGACGATG
>CAWGAN010000004.1:0-372185 GCA_963820635.1 uncultured Gaiellaceae bacterium
AGAAGAACGGCACCGAGCGGCCGTTCACCGGTGAGTACTTGGACAACCACGAGCCAGGCATCTACGTCGACGTGGTGTCCGGCGAACCGCTGTTCGCGTCGGTGGACAAGTTCGAGAGCGGGTCCGGCTGGCCGAGCTTCACCAAACCGATCGAGGCCGCCAACGTGATCGAGAAGCGCGATCGCTCCCTTTTCATGGTCCGCACCGAGGTGCGCTCGCGCGCACGGCGACAGCCATCTCGGCCACGTGTTCAACGACGGTCCCCGCTCCGAAGGCGGGTTGCGCTATTGCATCAACTCGGCTTCGCTGAGATTCATCCACCTCGACGACCTCGAAGCCGAGGGGTACGGCGAGTACAAGAGGCTGTTCGCGAAGGAGACACAGGCGTGAGCGACTACAAGAAGGCGATCCTGGCGGGCGGCTGCTTCTGGGGCCTGCAGGACCTGATCCGCAAGCAGCCCGGCGTCGTCGATACCCGGGTCGGCTATACCGGCGGCCAGAACGCCAACGCCACCTACCGCAATCACCCGGGCCACGCCGAGGCCATCGAGATCACCTACGACCCGGCGCAGACCGACTACCGGGCGCTGCTGGAGTTCTTCTTCCAGATCCACGACCCCACCACCAAGGACCGCCAGGGCAACGACGTCGGCACCAGCTACCGGTCGGCGATCTTCTACGTCGACGACGAGCAGAAGCGCGTCGCGCTGGACACCATCGCCGACGTCGACGCGTCGGGCCTGTGGCCAGGCAAGGTGGTCACCGAGGTGACGCGCGCGAGTGACTTCTGGGAGGCCGAGCCCGAGCACCAGGACTACTTGGAGCGCTTGCCGTGGGGTTACACCTGCCACTTCCCGCGGGCCGACTGGAAACTGCCCAAGCGCGCTCGGATCTAGCCGAGCGGTACCTCGCGGCGGTGCACGATCATCCGCCCGCCGTCCTTCGGTGTGTATGCCACGCCACGCGAGTGGACCTTCTCGTCCGGCGCGGTTGTGATCTCGATGATGAAGTGCCGCAACACGGTTCGTAGCACCACATCCATCTCGACATTGGCGAAGGCCGCACCGACGCAGCGGCGGGTGCCACCGCCGAACGGAAGGAACGCGAACGTCGGCGGCCTGGTGCCGACGAAGCGCTGCGGGTCGAACCGCTCGGGATCGGGAAACTCCTGCATGCGGTCGTGCAGCCGCGAGATCGCCACCACGATCGAATAGCCTTGCGGGATAACCCATTCGCCGATCTCGAAGGTCGGCGCGAAGACGTGCCTGCCCGCGAAGTCGATGACGGTGCGCACGCGCTGCACCTCGAGGATGACGGCCTGCCGGTACTCGTTGGTCTCGGTGTCGGCCTCCTCGACGAGCGCCGCGAGCACCTCGGGATGGCGGGTGATCCGCTCGAAGGCCCACCCCAGCGTGGAGGCAGTGGTCTCGTGGCCGGCCGCGAGCAGCGTCAACAGCTCGTCGCTGATGTCCTTGCGCGACATCGCCGAACCGTCCTCGTAGGTGCTGCGCAGCAGCAGCGCAAGCACATCGTCGCGGCTGTCGAAATTCGGGGCGGCCTTGACGTCGTCATCGATGAGCTTGTCGATGACCCTGTCGTACTGCCGGCGGTACTCCGCGAGCCTGCCCCACGGGCTGAACCGTCCGTAGGTTCGCGTCGGGGTGGGCAGCACGGCCAACCGGGAGGCCAGTGTGACCCACGGCGGGATGATGCGGCGAAGCTCGTCGAGCCGTTCGCCGTCGGCGCCGAACACCGCACGCAGGATCGCGTTGAGCGTGATCCGCATCATCGGCTCGAGGGTTTCGAACGCCTGCCCCTCCGGCCATGACGCCGACTCGCGCAGCGTCTCCTCTTCGAAGATCTTCTCGTAGTTCTTGATGCTCTTGCCGTGGAACGGCGGCGTCAACAGCTTGCGCCGCAGGCGATGGTCCGCACCGTCGAGGGCGAACACCGACCCCGAGCCGAGCACACGGGACAGGTTGGGCTGGATGTTCCCAACGTCGTCGGTGTTGGCGATGAACAGCTGCTTGGCCAACTGCGGGTCGGCGAGGATCACGGTGCGGCCGAATACGGGGATGTGCATCGTGAACACCTCGCCGTAGCGCCGGGCGATCTGCTTGTACGTCCACGTGCGCGAGACGGCATAGGCGACGCCCTGCAGCACCATTGGGAGGCGGGGGCCTGGCGGCAGGTTCACCGCGCGGGACGTTTGGGCGGCGGGTGCCGAATCCCGGGTCGCTACGCTCCTGCCCTCCGAACCGACAATGGTTGCTTCGCTCATGACACTCCAGCCGTCGCGTTGGTACTACGATGTACCACAGGTATCTGTAGTACGGTACCGCTTGGTACCAGTAGTGCGCAAGGGGCTTTAGGAGGCGAAATGACGACAGCGCTCGGCAACGGGACGCACTCGCATTCCGCCGACGCCGCCGACGACCCGTTCCTCGATCGGCTGCTCGACGGGCTCGCCACCTCGATCGGCGAGCGCGGCTACCGCGACACCACCGTCGCCGACATCGTCAGGTACGCCAAGACCTCCAAGCGCACCTTCTACGAGCAGTTCGCCAGCAAGGCCGAGTGCCTGATCGAACTGCTGCGACGCAACAACGAGAACCTGATCGCCGGCATCAGGTCGTCCGTCGACCCCGAAGCGGACTGGCAGGTCCAGATCCGCCGGGCCGCGAACGCCTATGTCGACCACATCGCATCGCGGCCCGCGATCACGCTGAGCTGGATCCGCGAGGCGCCTGCGCTCGGCGCGCCAGCCGTCCCGTTGCACCGCCTGGCGATGGAGCAACTCACCGACATGCTGATCGACCTCAGCGACAGCCCGGGATTCCGGCGCGCGCACCTGCCGCCGATCTCCCAGCCGCAGGCACTCATCCTGCTGGGCGGCCTCCGCGAGCTAACTGCGCTGTTCGTGGAGGACGGGCGCGATGTGCGGGGCATCCTCGAGCCGGCCGTCACGGCCGCCTTGGCGCTCTTCGGGCCGCGACCCCTCTAGTCCGGTCCGCCTTCTTCGATGGCGACGATGCTGCCGTCGCCCGCGTTCTTGCGCAGTTCGAGCCACGGCCGGTACTCCGCGGACTCGTAGAATTCGACGAGCTTGCTCATCGACGGAAACTCGATGAGCGTCATGAACTCCGGCTGCCACCCACCCTCGAGCACCCGGACCGCGGTGTGTCGCGAGTGGTACACCCCGCCGAACAATTCGACGACTGCGCCGACATTGTTTGCGTACCGGGCCATTCCGTCCGGATCGCCGTAACCGGAGGGCGGATCGGTGTGAATCAGGTATGCCTTTGCCATAACGCGATCAACCCAGAATCAGCCGCGCCGATTTCTCCAGCCTGGATGCGATCTCCGCATACGACGCGTAACCCATCCCTGCGCGCACCAGCGCGCCGGAGTAGAGCATCTCCAGCGAGTCGATGACGTCCGGATCGGTGCCAGGGCCCAGTGCGGCGGCCAGCCGCTCGCGGATCTCGCGGCCGATGCGCAGCCGCAGCACCTCGACGTCGGGGTCCCTGCCCAAGAGCGCCGTCGTCACCGCGCCTGCGAACTCCGGCTCGTCAGCCACCAACATCGAGATGTGGCGCAGCACCTCGATGACGCGCGCGGCCGGTTCGTTCGATTCGTGCGCGGCGGCAGGCGAGGAGGCCAGCCGGCGCCAAAACACCTCGGCGACAAGATGTTCCTTGGACGAAAAATAGGTATACGCGGTGGCTGCGCCGACACCGGCCTCGGCGGCCACCCGCCGCACGGTCAGACCGGTGAAGCCCTCCCTGCGCAGGAGCTCGATCGCGGCGCGACCCAGCCGGTCGACGGTGTCGGCCTGCCTGGCGGTCAGACGGCGCCGAGTCGACTCCAGAGCCGGATCGGACACATGTCCGGACGCTACTACAACCGGGTTTGACCAGCAACGGTAGGTTGGACGGCGATGAGCACCACCGATACCGCCCTTCCTGACGCCGCTGCCCGCCTGTTCGCAATCGCCGAGCAGGTCATCGGGTTCATGCCCGCCGACGAGGGGCGCGCCCTGTACGACGCGGCGGTCCGGTACCTGGGTGGGGGCACCGGTGTGGAGATCGGCACATACTGCGGGAAGTCGACGGTGCTGCTTGGCGCTGCGGCGCAACAGACAGGCGGGGTGCTCTACACGATCGACCACCATCACGGCTCCGAAGAACACCAGCCCGGCTGGGAGTATCACGACGAGTCAATGGTCGACGCGGTCACCGGACTGTTCGACACCTTGCCGACCATGCGCCACACGCTTGACGCCGCAGGACTCGACGATCAGGTCGTCGCGGTTGTCGGGAAGTCGACGGTGGTGGCACGGGGCTGGCGAATGCCGTTGCGGCTGTTGTTCATTGACGGCGGCCACACCGAAGAAGCCGCGCAGCGTGACTTCGACGGCTGGGCGCGCTGGGTCGAGGTCGGCGGCGCGCTGATCATCCACGACGTGTTCCCGGATCCCAACGACGGCGGCCAGGCGCCGTTCCACATCTACCGCAGGGCCCTGGACACCCGCGACTTCCGCGAGGTGTCCGCCGTGGGGTCGATGCGGGTGCTCGAGCGGACGGCCGGGGTGCCGGGCGAGGATCTGTAGCTCGCTCGACGTTCTCCGTACATCGACTGGACGTGTCGGGCGATTATCTTCGCCGCGCCATGGTCACCACAAGTCACGAGACGTCGACGGCGGCAGTGAAGCTGCCACCTGGTCCTCCGGTACCGCGGGCCGTCCAAGGTGTGGTGGCGCTGGCCGACCGAGAATCGCGCTGGAACGGCTGCGCCGTCGCTACGGTTCGGCGTTCACGGTCGATGTGCCTATTTTCGGGCGCCTTGTGGTCTTGAGCGATCCCAGCGAGATCCGTGAGCTGTTCATGGCCAGTCCGGACGTCGCCGACACCATCGACTCCAGTCTCGGGCGGGTCATGGGGCCGAATTCGCTGTTCGCCCTGACAGGTGACCGGTATCGGGCCCACCGCAAGCTGTTGACACCGCCGTTTCACGGCAGGCAGCTCGCCGCGTATGAGGCCATCGTCGAGCAGGAGGCGCGCGACGAGTTCGCGTCGTGGCCGCACGCCCGAACCTTCGCGACGATGCCCTCGATGACGCGCATCACGCTCAACGTCATGTTGCGCGCGGTGTTGGGAGCCGACGGCCAGGAGCTGGAGCGCCTGCGTGAAATGCTGCCGCCGGCAATACGACTCGGTTCGAACCTCGTGCTGATCCCTATGCCGCAATGGGATTGGGGACGGTGGAGTCCGTGGGGACGGTTCCGCCGGTACCGCCGGGAGTATGACGCGATCGTTGACGTGCTGATCGACAAGGCTCATGCCGACCCTGATCTCGACAAGCGAGATGATGTGCTGTCGTTGATGCTGCGCAGCCGTTACGACGATGGTTCACCAATGACTCGCGCCGAAATCGCCGACGAGTTGATCACCTTCCTGGCGGCCGGCCACGAGACGACCGCCACCACCCTGGCCTGGATCGTGGAGCGGATACAGAGACATCCCGCGCTGCTCGACCGCCTCGTCGCCGACGTCGACGCCGGTTCCGACGAACTCTTGAACGCCACCATCCTCGAGGTCATGCGCACCCGCCCCGCGATCGACAGCACGTTCCGTGAGGTGAAGAGCCCGACGATGCAGATCGGCCCGTGGACGCTGCCGCAGGACCAGACGATCATCGCCAGCATCGGGTTGATGAACTCCGATGAAGCGGTCTTTCCCGACGCTCGCCGCTTCGATCCCGACCGCTTCCTCGCCCAACCCCCCGACCCGATGGGTTTCATCCCCTACGGCGGCGGGATTCGCCGCTGTATCGGCGCGGCATTCGCCAACATGGAGATGCGGGTGGTGATTCGAACCCTGTTGCGTAGCTACGTGATCAGTCCTTCGAGTGCACGCGACGAACGTTGGCAGTCGAACCGGGTGTCGATCACGCCATCCCGGGGAGCACGGGTGCGCGTACAACCCAGAAGCCGGTGATGGTGCTCCGCGTCATGGGCGATCCACGTTGTTCAGGATCTTGACGAGAGCGTCTTGTACTGACTCGATTTGAGAAGGCGCGGCTAGCGGTCGCTGGTCGCGCAGGCGCAGTCGTACTCGCCCTCGAGGCCGCGCGGCAGGTCGGCGCCGCGGAAGACGCCGCTGGCCGCGGTGGTCGACGACAGCGCATCGGCGGCCAGGATGACCGCCGCACCCGTCCAGGTGGTGCGCTCCTCCGGCCACCGCTTGCCGTCGGCGAACACCAAACCGGTCCAATAGGAACCGTCGGCTTCGCGTAGGTGGTGCATGGCCGCAAACTGCTCGTGCGCGCGGGCCGAATCGCCGATCGCGTCCAACGCCATGACCAACTCGCAGGTTTCGGCCCCGGTGACCCAGGGCCGATCGTCCACACAGCGGATGCCGAGGCCTGGCACGACGAAGTCGTCCCACCGCTCGTCGATGCGGTCCCGTGCCACCGTGCCGCGTAGGGCGCCGCCGAGCACCGGGTAGTACCACTCCATCGACCAACGGTCCTTCACCACGAACGCCTCGGGGTGGTGCGCAATCGCGTGGCCCAACTGCCCGACGGCGACCTCCCACTCGGGCTGCGGGTCATCGAAGTAGTCCGCCAGCGCCAGCGCACACCGGATGCTGTGGTAGATGCTGGCGCATCCCGTCAGCAGCGCTTCGGGCTCGGGGCCCGAAGGGCTTCTGGCCCATGAGGATCTGGCCGTCGGCCTGTTGCAGGTCGAGCACGAAGTCGATCGCCGTGGTGACGACCGGCCACATGGTCTCGGCGAACCGGCGATCACCGGTGATCAGCACGTGATGCCAGACGCCGGTGGCGATGTACGCGCAGAAGTTGCTGTCGCTGTTGGCGTCCTCGACAACGCCGTTGCGCAACTGGATCGGCCATGAGCCGTCGGCTCGCTGCACCCTTCGGCACCACTCGAACGCGGCGCGCGCCGGCTCCAGCAGGCCTGCCGCGGTGAGCGCCATCGCGTTCTCGACGTGGTCCCAGGGATCGGTGTGGCCGCCCTCGAACCACGGGATGGCGCCGGGAGGATTCCTGGGTCGCGGCGATCGACCGCGCAGTCTGGTGGCATTGCGCCGGCGTCAACACTCGGTGCACCGCCGGCACGTCAAAGAGCGGCAACCGGCACCTCCGCCTTGCCGAAGTACAGCGCCACGCTCTTGCCGATCAACGGGTTCAGCAGCGACTCGGCCGTGCGGGTGACCCACGGCTGGCTCATCATGTCCCACACCAGCAGCTTGTGGTACGCCGTCACGGCGGGGTGATCCGACTTCTCGGTTCCCACAGCGCATTTCAGCCACCAGTACGGCGAATGCAGTGCGTGCGCGTGATGGGTGTGCGTCATGCGAAGGCCGTGCGCGAGCACCTTGTCACGCAGGGCGTCGGCCCGGTAGATCCGGATGTGGCCGCCCTCGTTCGCGTGATACTCGTCGGACAGCGCCCAGCACACCTTCTCGGGCAGCCACCGCGGCACCGTGATCGCCAGCACGCCACCGGGTTTGAGGACGCGCACCAACTCGCTGATGGCGCGATCGTCCTCTGGGACGTGCTCGAGGATCTCCGAGGCGATAACGCAGTCGAAAGCGCCGTCGGCGTAGGGCAATTCGAGCGCATCGCCCTTGACCGCCTCGGCCATGGCCGACTCAGGCGCCTCGCCCTGCGTTTTCATCGCCTGCAGGATCTCGTCGACATCGTTCAGGTCGGCCGCGTTCTGGTCGAACGCGATGACGTCGGCGCCCCGGCGGTAGGCCTCGAAGCTGTGCCGGCCGGCGCCGCAGCCCACGTCGATCACCTTGGTGCCGGTACCGACGCCGAGCCGGTCGAAGTCGACGGTCAGCATTGGCCCACCCTCGCCCGCGCCTTTTCGTAGACCGCGACGGTCTGCGCCGCAACGGATTCCCAGCTGAACACGTCGAGTGCACGGCGGCGACCCGCTGCGCCGAGGCGTTGCAGTTCCAGTGGCGAGTCGAGCAGTTCGCCGAGCACCGTCGTAAGTTCGTCGACGTCGGCTGGACGCACCAGGCGAGCGCATTCACCTTCGGCACCGACCACCTCGGGCAGCGCACCGGCGCGGCTGGCGACAATCGGCGTTCCGCTTGCCATGGCTTCAACTGCCGGCAACGAGAAGCCTTCGTAAAGCGATGGGATGCAGGCGATTTCGGCCGATGCCAGCAAGTCGGCGAGCTCGGAATCAGAAAGCCCGCTGGAGCTGTGCACGATATCGGACATGCCCAGTTCGGCGATGAGCTTCTCTGTCGGCCCGTTGGGTTCGAGCTTGGCGACCAGCTGCAGCTCCAGGTCGCGTTCGACGCGCAGTCGCGCCACCGCGTGCAGCAGGTGGCTCACGCCCTTGAGCGGCACGTCGGCGCTGGCGATGGCGATGATGCGGTTGCGTACCCGCCGCTCGGCGGGCTTGAACAGCTCGGTGTCCACACCCAGTGGCACCACATGCAGCTGGTCGGGCGCCACCGCGAAATCCTCTGCGATGTCGGCGGCGGAGGTAGAGGACACGGTGAGCAGCTCGGGAATCTCTCGGGCGACCAGCTTCTGCATCTCCGCGAATCCATACCATCTGCGCACCAAGGGCTTTCGCCACCATCGTGCCGCCGCGACGTCGAGGTCGCGGTCACGGGTGATCGGGTGATGCACCGTGGCCACCACCGGAAGTCCCAGTTCGGCGATCGTTCGCAGGCCGCTGCCAAGACACTGGTTGTCGTGCACGACGTCGAAGTCGGCGCGGCGCTCGGCCAGAATCCGGGCCGCGCGCAGGCTGAACGTGCGGGGCTCCGGGAAGCCTGCCGTCCACGTCGTCAACAGTTCGAGAAGGTCGATCCGGGTCCTGATCTCACTGGGCCACGGAATCCGGAACGGGTCCGGCTCGCGGTACAGGTCCAGGCTGGGCACCTTGGTCAGCCGCACCCGCGGGTCGAGCCCCTCGGGGTAGGGCTGACCGGAAAGGACCTCCACGTCGTGGCCGAGGTCGACAAGCCCACGGCTGAGGTGACGGACATAGACCCCTTGCCCGCCGCAATGGGTCTTGCTCCGGTAGGACAACAACGCGATGCGCATGCTCAGAATCCGGGTTCGGCGGCCAAAGCCTCTATGAGCTGGCCAAATACTGTCACGCAACGACTCCGAACCCTCTGGACATGTGTCCAGACTATAGTTTGACGTGCTAGCGGACGCAACGCACCCGTACTGCTCTGACTACCACAGTCCCGCCCGGCTTTCCTGTCGGCGTCGGCGCCGCTACTGCGGCGGGAAGCCGCCAGTAGCCACCGGGCCCCACCGCTGAGGGGAGATGCGGATCAGGCACTTGCCCTGGTCCACCATTGCTTGGCGGTACTCCGCCCAGTCGGGATGCTCGCCCGCGATGCTCCGGTAGTAGTCGACGAGCGGCTCGACGGCGTCGGGCAGGTCGATCACCTCGCCGTCACCGTCGACCTGAACGTATGGGCCGTTGAAGTCCTCGGAGAGGACCACGACGCTGGCGTTCCGGTGGCGCCGCATGTTGGCCACCTTGGCCCGCTGCGGATAGGTGGCGATCACAATGCGTCCCGCATCGTCGACGCCACCCGACACCGGGGAGCTCTGCAACGAGCCGTCAGCGCGAAACGTGGTGAGCACCATGCGATGTCGCGGCCGGATGAACGTCAGCAATTCGGATAGGTCCACCGCGTCGGCGGTGGCGTACTTTCGAGCCATACCTCAACCCTAGCGACGGGACGACGATGGAAGCGTTCGAGAAGTTGGTCTCGCTGCTGGACTATCCGATGTATGTCGTCACCACGAGCGCCGATGGGCGGTCAGCCGGCTGCCTGGTCGGGTTCACCAGCCAGGTGAGCATCGGACCGCCGCGCTTCCTGGTGGGGCTGTCCAAGCGCAATCACACCTACCGGGTGGCACAGCACGCGGACCATCTGGCGGTGCATCTGGTGCCGCGGCCGCACAGCGAGCTTGCGCGGCTGTTCGGCAGCGAGACGGGCGACACGGCGGACAAATTCGCGCGGTGCCGCTGGACGTCGGGCCCGCACGGGCTGCCGATTCTGGACGACGCAGCGGGATGGTTCGCCGGTGCCGTGCTGGGCCGGTTCGACGTCGGCGACCACGTTGGCTTCCTGCTGGAGCCGGTCGCGGGGGATGCACCGGACCGATTCGACGAGCTCGTTACATTCGCCGATGTCCGCGATCTGGAACCGGGCCACGAGGCATGACCCTGTGGATAACTTTCGTCACGTGTCGGTCGGTATGCGGCGATACACTTCGAACATGCGTTCGGATCGAGAAGTCATCGTGGCGGCGCTCGACTCCATCGAGGCCGGCTATCCGAAGAACTGTTGCGGCGTTCCCATTGGAGACCTTGACCCGGTCCGAGGGCCAAGCGCTCCTGGTGCGGCTGGAGAAGCTGGACAAGGAATGGGTTGCCCTTGACCGAAAGCTGATCGGGCGGCTGATCAGTGGCGGCGACCCCGTGACGTTCGGGAGCGCATCATGGGCAGACGTACTGTCCAGGCGGCTGCGGATTTCGCCCGGTGAAGCACGCAGGCGGATAGCCGAGGCGACCGGTTAGTCAGATGACGACGAGCGCAGGGGTGGATCGCGAGGTCGTCATGGCGGCCTACTCGACGAGCTCGATGCCGCGTTCGACAAGGTCGCCGCGCTGAACTGTGACGCGCTGAACCATGAAGAGCTGCTGGTGTTGATGAACCGGATGGAACGCAATGTGCGGCGCGCCCCGGTCGTGGCGCATCACATGATCAACCGGCTGGTCGCCGAAGCCAACCCGAAAGCGTTGGGGGCACCTCGTTGACCGATGTGTTGTGCACCGGGTTGCGGATCTCCAAGCGCGAGGCCACCCGGCCCATCGCCGACGCCCGTGAGCTGGGCCGCGTACCGCATTCACCAGCGAACCGCTGGACCCGATGCTGGCCCGCATCAGAGCGTCTAGGGCATGCGTCCATCGTGATCACTCTCGACACGTACTCACACGCCATTCCTGCTATGCAGGAGACGGCGGTGGAGCTCGTGGCGTCACTCGTATTCGAGGGCTAAGAGAACGCCTAGGCGCTTAGTGGCCGCAGGATGATCCTGTGGCGGCTGCCTGGTCTCCAGTGGAAGTTCCAGTCCAGTGGTCCATCCGAAGCCACAACTAATTCGTATCCGCGCGCCAGTTGCTGCACGAAGGCGCCCGCGAGCACGCGCGTCGTCTCGGTTCCCAGACACGTGTGTCCATGCGCGCCGAGCGGTGAGTACTGATGCCGATTGAAGCGAGCTTTGAACCGATCGGGATCGAAGCGCTCCGGATCGGCGAACACGGCCGGATCCCTGTGGCTCTCGTGGACACAGACCCGCAGTTTCCAACCTGCCGGAACAACGAACTCGCCGATCGCGATGTCCTTCCGCACATCGCGGAAGATGTACTCGCTCTGCTCGAGTCGAAGCGTCTCCATGACGACGCGCTCCGCCATCCCGCTCGGGTCCGGTGAGCGTCGAAGGGCGACTAGCCAGTCGTTGTTGTCCCCGAGCATCTTCACGATCCAGTGCAGGAGTCCGGTGAGATCCGTTGTGACTGTTCTAATTAGGAACGCGAAGTTCGTGCTGATCGTCGGATCGTCGAGCGCGTTCGGGTGCCCGCGTAGGAGAGTGGCAAGGAAGCTAGGCGGAGGTTCTCTTCCGCTCGCGACCGCCCTGAGCACGGCCGACTCTTGCCGCCGCATGATGCTGACGATCTGATGTGCGGCCGACTCGGCGGCGCGAAAACGTCGGCTTCCGCGTCCACCACGGACTTCCTCTCCGATCACACCTAGCTGGGACGCGGCATCTTCGGCGTCGGCCGATCCAGGCGTGAGACCAACGAAAAGTCGGAGCATTGCGAGCGTTACGAGCGACTCCAAATGCGCTCGCGCGTGGACTCCGTCGTTTCCGTGCGCTGCGGATGCGTCCGCCAGGGCGGAGAGGCGGGACCCGACGATGGCGTCGATCTCGGGCTGGCAGGCGTACACCACCTCGTTGCTAATAGCGTCCTGAAGAATCCGTCTGTAGTGCCGATGGTCTGCGGGCTCCATCGAGCGGACCAGGTTTCGCGGGATCAGCGGATCGAACGTTGATCCGGTGGGATGAAGCTTCGCTTCGTTCTCGCGAAGCACCTTGAGTCCCAGTGGCAGTCCGACTACACAGACCGTCGGCATCGTCACCGACAGCGCCTTGAAGACGGGTCCGTGCCGCGCAGCTCTCTTCGCAAAGAAGTCAGGATCGGCGGTCGATGGGACAGCGGCGAACAGCGGTAGCCCTCCCGCCGGAGCGCCACGTCTCGTGGAGTATGAGGGCCGCGTGTAGTTGAGGGCGATAAGCGTGACGCACGCCGCCGCGAGTCCGATCGGAACCAGCAGTAGAGGCGCGAGACTCGCCACCAGTCCGATCAAGATCGCGTAGCAGATCAGACATGCGAATCGTTTGACGACGCTCCGCGGGTCGCGTCTGAACTCGGATCCCGACACGCAGGGCGGAAGAAGGAGCCATGGTGCCAGCATGAGCATCCCCCGCCGCAGCCAAGGCCGACCATCGACGATCCGTGGGCGAGGCCTCGCAGTGTGCATACGAGTCGCGCGACCAATCGGTCGGTTCGCGGGACGACTCACGCACAAGACAGTAAGAGGCATGGGCTGAACGATCAAGTGCAAACGAAAGTGCAAACGAACGGCCTTGAGCGCGACCGCACGCATCGTCACGACGCACGCCGCCGTCGGTACAGACCTCCTGCAAGACGCGCTTTCGCGCTACGCGACCTCACGCGTCGTCATGGCCCGGTCCTGTCTCGTAATGAAGGGGTCCCCGGTTCGAGTCCGGGCGTCGGCTTTCTCGCTCGGCCGACGGGACGGTTCCCGGCTAGAAGTAGTTCGCCGCGCGAGCGTCTAGTAACCCAGCAGCCGTTCGGCGAGGTCAGACTCATGGGCCACCCCGTCCTCGCTGACGCCGAGCGGTCGCCAAGTCTCGTCTTCGTCGGGGCGCCTCACCAGGATGGGGACGTCATAGGCCGTTCCGCACACCATGGGGCGCTCTGCGGGCACGATCGCAGGAGCGTCAGCCGGAGATCCGAAGCGGTCCTCGATGTCGCCAAGCGCGCCGTCCATGCTCCACCGACCTATCAGGTCAGTGGTGTTCGTCTCCGCGCCGTCCATGCTCCACGCGCTGATGAGGTCTGTCGTACTCGTCGTTCCGCTGCGTCGGCTCGGCAGTCTTGTGCTCAGGCGTCCCATCTCGCCTCACGGTATGCCCCTCCAGGGGGCTGGCAATCCCTCGAACGAGTAGGCGGAGACGACGCGGCCCACTGCGAGGCGCGTCGAGGATCAGATCTTGCCCGCGGCGCGCTGCTTCGCCCAGATCCGCTTCATCTCCTTCGCAGTCGCGCGAACCGAGTCCGCGGCGCTCGTCTTCCCCTGCGAGACCTGAGCGAACATCCGCGGGATGAGAAACGTGTCGAACGCCTCCTGAACGGCGGCGTTCGCGTGCCCCGGATACCCGACGTTGCGGGTGTGCTTCGACGCGATCGTCGTGAGGATCGAGTACTTGCCGTGCGGCGGGTGCGTGTCCGCCGCCGCCTTCTCGTAGATCTGCTTCAGCGCGATTGCGCCGGGGAAGCTCGGGAAGTTGAAGAGGTTCGAGGCGAGGATCGCCTGATCCGAGTCGACGCAGAGGTCTGCGACGAACTTCTCGGCGGCCGCTCGGTTCTTCGCGAACTTCCAGATCGAGTAGACGCCCGTGTACTGCCCGAGGGCGAGCCTTCCGCGCGGCCCGTGCGGGATCGGCCACATCCACAAGTCCTTCGCGATCGGCATCCCCAGGTCCTCGGCCCGTCGGACTGCCGAGATCGCGTTCATGATCAGCGAGCCCTTGCCGCCGAGCAGGAACTGGTTGTTCGACTCCGGCTTCCAGCCGAAGACGGTGCTCTCCGAGCCCTGCGCGTACAGGTCGGCCATGAACTGCACCGCCTCGACCGTGTTCTTGCTGCCGATCGTGAGGGCGCCCGACTCGTCCTGGATGAACGAGCCGAAGCACATCAGGAAGGAGATCAGGGCGACGTTGGAGTCGAGCTCGCTCGCCTGGCCGATCCCGAGCGGGTGCCCGAGTGCCTTTAGCGCCGGTGCGGCTGCGCGCACGTGATCCCAGCTCGCGGGTGACTCGCCAATCGAGTTCCAGAGGTCGTGGCGCCAGATGACCGGCGCCGGAACGTAGAAGTCCGACACGCCGAAGTACTTCCTCGTCTTCGGGTTGTACGTGCTCCTGCGCCCGATCTCGCCGTAGGCACCGACCTCGCCTTCGACCTGGCTGACGATCGCCTTGTGGTCGATCACCTGGTCCTCGAAGCGCGCCGGCGGTGAGAGGAAGCCGAAGATGTCGTGTCCGCGTTGCGCCTTCACCTCGGCGGCGGCCAGCGCCGGGAGCTGCGTGTAGGGCTCGAGGTCGACGTTCACCTGGACGTCGTTCTGCTCGCCCCAGGCCTCGGCCCACGTCCTGAACCACGCGTTGTACCGCGGCACGAAGTGCGCCCACTGCACGACCGACAGGTCGCCCGCGAGCGAGCGACCCTTGTACCGCAGCGGGCCGGCGAACGCGGAGGACGGCGCTGCGCCGCCGACCGCGACCGCAGCGGCTGCCACGCCTGCGCGCCGCAGCAACTCCGACCTCGTCACTCTCCGTTCGCGCGTCTCGGTCGGGACCGACATCTCACTCACCTCGGGACCGACATGATCGGTGTGTTCGTCAGCGCGAAGACGGAGTCGAGCGGCGCCGTGAACTCGACCACTCCGGCCGCGCCGGTTTCGAGAAAGCCCTTGTCGACGATGCTGCCGCGCCCGTCGCCGTTCCAGACGAGAAGCCGGAAGAACGTGTTGGGCGGAAGCCCGCCGAGGCTGTACGGGACCGAAGCGCTGGACGTCGTCCGGATCGCGGCACCGTCCATGTGGAGGCCGAGGATCGTGACATCGCTGGCGGGGGAGACGTAGGCGGTCAGGAGCTTGGCCGGATCGGCTCCCGCGCTCGGGCTCAGCTCGACGATGCTCCCTCCCCTCGGTTCCGTCGTCAGTGCCATCAGTTGCAGCACGCGGTAGACGGGTCGTACCGGCCAGCCCTCGGCACCCGGTCCGAGCGACGAGTGATCCTGTGTGCCCGCGTCGTACTTTGCGGGATAGACGTCCCACTTCACCGTGCCGGAGTAGCCGAGCTGCGCGGAGCGGATGTTGAACCAGGCCTGCTGGAACGCGGCGGCGGTGGTCGCGCCCATCGGCGTCCCGTCCGGCCAGAAGCCCGGTTCGAAGCTGGGCTCGCCCTCGAAGGTCCCAAGGCCGCGCACGCCGAACTCGGTGATGTAGAGCGGGCGCCGCTGTTCGGCAGGGATTGCGGCGAAGACGGTTCGCACCTCCCGCAGGAGCCGCTCGTCGATCTTGTCTGTCTCCCAGAAGTCCCAGTAGACGTGCACCGACCAAGCGTCGAGCAGGTCGCCCATGTTGCGCGCCATGTACCTGAACCACTCCGCCTGCGATGCGCCGACGGTCGAGCGGATGAGGTCGCCGCCCATGAACTGGACCCGGCTGCGCACACCTCGGTCGCGAAGGTGCCGATCGAGGAGTCGGTAGACCTGCTCGTACTCGGGCAGCGTTCTCTGCGTGGTGTTCGGCTCGTTGAAGAGCGTGACCCAGATGCGGTCGCCGGCTACCCCGTCCCGCAGAAGGCCTTCGAGGACGTCGGCAAAGCGATCCATGTTGCGCATGGCGAACTCGAACGTGCTCCCCTGCCAGGTGATGTTGATGTCCGCCCTCGCGCGGTGCGCGAGCTCGACCGTTCTGACGAACGACTCCATGCGATCCTCGTTCGTCCACTCGCTCGTGTTGAAGAAGATCCGCACGAGTTGCGGCTGGAGCTCGACGACCCTTGCCTCCATCGTCGCGAGCGCGGGCGGCGGTCCGCTGATCTTTGCGTACACGTGCTGATTGAGCTGGCCGCCGTAGCCGCCGAAGCCCGCGACGATTCCATGGTCACGCGCGAGCGTGAACTCCGGCGCAGGAGAGGCGGCCTGGCTTCCTGTCGCGGCAGCGGGTGTCGCGCCGAGTCCGAGGGCGACCCCGAGGACGCAGACGACGGTCGCCCGGCGCTGTGACGCGAGTCGCGTCGGGCGGAGGTGTGTCTTGATTTGGGGGATCATCGGGCCAATGGTCGTGCGCTCCGCTCAAGAAACGCTCAAGGACAGTTGAGGCAGGTCATGTCGACCTCGGATACTCCGCTGTCGACCCTGCTCTCGCAGGCGCTGATCGCGTACACGATCGAGCTCGACAACGAGTTCGAGCATCGGTTCGCGCAGGCAGGCGGTTCGGCGCGGGTCGTCTCGCTCGTGATGTGGTCGAACTTCCTGCGGTTCGTCGGTGACGGGATCACCGTCGGTGAGCTTCCTGGCGCCGCCGGGCTTCCGAAGTCGCGAATGCTCTCGACGGTGGGAGGCATGGAGCGGTGGCGATACATCGCCGTCGGCAGCGGGGCCTCCGCGAAGCGCGACGGCTTCGGGAGCGCGCGTGGATTGCAGAGCACCTGGGTCGTGCGACCTACGGCGAACGGACGAAAGGCAGAGGCGATCTGGCCGACGCTCTTCGACGACATCGATGAGCGCTGGAGGGGGCGCTTCGGCGCCGGCGAGATCGACGCGCTGGACAGCGCGCTGCGTGCCATCGTCGACGGGACCGACCTCGAGCTTCCCGAGTACCTGCCGATCGTCGGCGGAGCGAATGGGATGGTCGCGGGCTTGGAGCCGGCCGAGAGGCGTGAATCGAAGCCGTCACGCGGGCATCTGTCCGCGCTGCTCGCTCGAGCGCTCCTGCTGTACACCATCGACTTCGAGCGCGAGTCGGCTCTGTCGCTTCCACTGTGCGCGAACGTCGTTCGCGTGCTCGACGAGGCCGGCTTGCTCGTCGATGAGATCCCGGTTCGTTCGGGCATCTCGAAGGAGGCGACGAGCATGGCCCTGAGGTTCCTCGTGAAATCCCGCCACGTCGCCGTCGACGGAGCTACCGCTGCGACGAAGCTCGCTCGCCTGACCTCGGAGGGACGAGCCGCTCGCGACATCTGCGGCTCGCTTCATGCCGAGCTCGAGTCCGGGTGGGATGCGCGGTTCGGCGCCGAGGCCGTTCGTCGGCTCCGCTCCTCGCTCGAGCTCCTGCTCGAACGGCGCGACGAGGCGCGCACGCTCCTCTCGCTCGGGCTCGAGCCCTACGCGGGCGGGTGGCGCGCGAGCGCGCCGTACGTGACGCGGACGCAGGCGGTGCTGAACGACCCGGTCGCGGCGCTACCCCACTACCCGATGGTGCTCCACCGCGGCGGCTGGCCGGACGGCAGCTAGAGGCTTGATGTGAAATTCCCGCGGGTCGGATGACGGCCACGACACGGCGCCGGATCGCCACCGTCGCGCCTCGCACAGGCTTCTAGCCTGCACGAGGCGTACCGGCGTCGCCCGGCTTGGTCGTGACCGCCCCCGACGTCGCGCCAATTTCACATCAAGCCTCTCGCGGCGCTCAGATCGTCACGCAGCGAGCACCCAGCGTCGTCGCGAGCGTGCGGTGCGCCGGGCTCGTGCCGAGGACGAGTGAGCGTGCCGGATCGACGTCGTGACGACGGGCGAACGCGAGCGGGAGTCCCGGAAGCGGAGGGCGGCACCAGCAGATCGGCGCGCCGGCTGGGTGCGGGCAGAGCGCTGCCTCGACCGGGCCCGAGACGACGCGCGAGACGGCTGCAACCGCGTCGTCCATGTCGGCCGGCTCGCCGCCCTGGACGCCAGTCGAAGACGAGATGCGGTGCATGTGGGTCGCCCTCGGCGAGCGCGTTCTCCCAGCCAGGCTGGCTCACGAGGGCAGCAGCGACGAAGACGCCCGCGCGTCCCTGCCCTCGGCGTCCGCGCGAACGGCACGCGCTCGACGGATGCGAAGCCTTCGTCCTCGGCCGGAGGCTCGAGCTCGCGAAACGTGCGCATCTGCTGGGTCGGCGAGAGTAGGCCTCCTCGCGATCGCGCCGCCTCCTTCAGCTCGTCCGGGAGCGGAAGCGACCCGAAGCGATCGAGCAGCCGCTCGACGAGGTTGACCTGCGCCTGGGCGAGCGGCGTGTCGAGCCAGAGACAGCGGGCCGGGACGCCGTGACGCGCCGCCGTCTCGACGACGTGGCTACGCACCGCGCGGGTGAGGTACGTGTTGTCGAGGACGACCTCGCGAGACCCCGACGCGAGCGCCTCGTCGAGCGCGTCGGCGATGTCCGCGAGTGAGCCGCCGCGCTCGTCTCGATTGAGTCGCAGGTACCCGCGCGCGACGTACTCGTCGGCGACGCGCGACTTGCCGGCTCCTGGGATTCCCATGACGACGAGAACATCGCCCGTCGCCCTTCGGTTGCGACGGTCTGGCGCGGATCGGGGCCAAGCGCTCGCGGTCGCCCGGGTCGAGGCGGAGCGTTGCCGCGTGCGCCGACGAGCGGGCGGTCTCGGGTCGGCGGGCGCCGGGGATGGCGACCACGTTCGGCCCGAGGCCGAGAAGCCAGGCGAGCGCGACTTCGGCCTGCGTCGCGTCGTGGGCTCGCGCGATGCTCGTCAGCACCTCGTGGCGCTCGAGCCTGCGAGCGCGGCGTGGCCCGCCGAGCGGCGAGTGGGCGATCACAGCGATTCCGAGCTCGGCACAGCGTTCGACGACACCTCCGCGCAGAGCCCGGTCGTCGAAGGGACTGATCCCGATCTGGACGGCCGCGATCGGTGCGAGCTGCACGGCCTCGTCCAGCTGCGCGCGGTTGACGTTGCAGACACCGATGCGCGCGACCAGGCCGTCAGCGACAAGCCGTGCGAGCGCGCGAATCGACGTCGCCCACGGCGTGCGCGGATCCGGCGCGTGGAGCAGGTAGAGGTCGATCGGCAGCCCGCCGAGTGCCTCGAGGCTCGCCTCGCAGTCGGTGCGGATCGACTTCGCGCGACCGTCCGGGAGCCACGCGCCATTCGGTCTCGCCATACCGCCTTTCGTCACGATCCGCGCTCCGTTCGCGTCGCGGAGCGCGCGAGCGAGCAGCTGCTCGTTGCCCTCGTAGGCCCGCGCGGTGTCGAACACGGTGATCCCGGCGTCGAGGGCAGCGGCGATCGTCTCGTCCGCCTGCTCCGCGAGTCGCATGCAGCCGAGGCCGATGCGCAGCTCGTCGCGTCCGAGCCAGTGCGTCACGGCGCCTTGCCGGCGGCGCGAAGGAACGCCTCGAGGCTCCTCGCCTCGTCCTCGACGTCCCGGCGGGCGGTGCGGGGGAGCGGGGCGAACGGCGCGATCCGTACGCGGTCGTCCTCGACCGACCACAGGCCGGCGACGAAGCCGTCGACGAGGAAGGTCGCCCGGACCTCGCCGCCCTGGATGACGGCGGTGCGATGCTCGTCCGCGAGCACGCGACGACGGTCGTCGTGGCTCAAGACGAGGTTGTCGAAGCGGGGCAGCAGGCGCACTGGCGCGGGTGTGTCGCCAGGAGGAAGCGGCGCTCGCGGAACGTCATGCAACTCACGGTCGTACTCGTCGCGGAATCGCCTCAACTCGAGCTGCGCCAACCCCCGGTCGACGACGCTTCTCGCGAAGCCCGTCCACTGTGCGATATCGGCACGCGACGCCGGTCCGAATGCGGCGAGATAGCGGCGGACGAGGTTGCCTGCGGCGGCGTCCCCCGAAGCTCCGTCGGCGCCCAGCCACGTCCGTGCGGGTACGAACGTGCCGCCGGCCGTGTGGGAGCGCCAGACCGAGGACTCCGGGCCATTCACGAGTGCTGCGTACGCCGTGAGGCCGTACCAGGCGAGCCACGGGCTCCGCTCTTCGATCCGCAGCTTGGGCCGTCCCAGAAGCGCGAGAAGCTGCGGTCGCGTGCGGCGGCTCTCGGCCGCGAGCGCCGCCAGGCGCTCGCCGTCTGCGGCGAGGTCGATGTCGTCGCCAAGGGCTGCGAGCAGGCGCTTGATCTCTCGGATCCGGCTCTCGCGATAGAGCCCCGCGTACGCGAGGTAGTCGCGTGCGGCGACGAGGTGGAGCGTCGTCCTCATGAGCGTCGCCTTCACGACGTGTCGCCGCGCGACTGCGGTCACGAGTTGCTCGGGCGCGAACGCCTCGAGGCGAGACCACAGACCGATGTACGGCGACGGCGGCCACTGGGCCTGGAGGCCCGCGACACGTTCGACGGCCTGCGTGACGGACAGCCTGTGCCGCCGGAGGAGGAGCTGTCGCGCCAGCGTCGCCCGATTGAGCTCGCGGAGGGTGAGCGTCCGCACGGTCGCGACGATAGTCGGCGCCCTGGTTTGCAGGCATTTCCGAGTGGGTGCCGAACCCGGACCGCCCGATGCGGATCTTGCTCGTCGTCCTCGTGCTCGCGTTCGCAGGCTTGCTCGCCGTCGATCTCGAATCCGCGGCGACATCGCGAGCCGCGCTGGCCACTCCTGCGCGAGTCACCGTCCCGAAGCCTGCGCCCCGGACCGTGGACGTCGCATTCGTCCGTGACGGCTGGGTCGTCCGCGTGCGGCGAGTCGTCCCGAAGGGCGGTTCGGCCGCCGAGGTCGCGCTGCGGGAGCTCACACAGGGTCCGACGAAATCCGAGCGCCGTACCGGTATCCGCACCGCCTTGCCGGAACGCGCACGCGTGCGCTCGCTGCGCTCGGACGCCGAGACGTGGTTCGCGAGCTTCTCGCGCTCGACGTTCGGCGCGGGCTCGGCGCAGACGAAGCGCATGCGCCTGTGGCAGATCGCCGCCACGCTCGCGCCTCACGGTGAGAAGGCGGCCGCGGTGCTCGCCGCCGAGGGGCGATTCGTGACGACGCTGCGCCTCGGCGTTCGGCCTGGCGCCTGGCGCGCCGAGACCGGCGAGAACGACTACCTCTACGTCACTCGCGGCGTCCGATCTCGGCTCGCAGCACTCGGCTACCTCGACCGGCGGGATGTCGGCGCCGAGGACGACTACCTCACCGAGCAGGCGCTGCTCGCCTTCCAGGGATGGGAGGATCTCGACCGCACGGGCACGGTCACCGGCCAGACGCAGGTCGCACTCTTCCGCGCCGCGCAGCCCAAGCCGGCAGCGCGTCGCCCCGGACGGCGCGTCGAGATCTATCGCGACCTCGGCGTCCTCTTGCTGGTCGAGGACGGCGAGGTCGTGCGCGCCGTCCACACGTCGACGGGGACGGGCGGGATCACGCCCGTCGGCGACTTCAAGGTGTACGCGAAGGTCCTCTACTCGTGGTCGGTGCCGTTCCAGGTGTGGATGCCGTTCGCGGCGTACTTCCGGGGCGGGATCGCGACGCACCAGTCGCCGGACGTGCCGTCCTATCCGGCGTCGCACGGGTGCGTGCGACTACCCGAGGGTGAGGCCGAGCGCGTCTACCGGTTCGTCGACGTCGGTACGCCGGTCGCCGTTCGCTGACGGCGGCTACGGGGACGGCTCGTGAACCGAGTTTCGTCTTGCGCCGTACGTGAGATGGAGAGACGAAGCAAACGGGGGAGGACTCGATGAAGACACCACACCTGAAGCGGCTCGGACTGACGTGCGCGATCGGTGCCGCGGCGCTCGTCGCGATTCCGGCGACGTCTGCCAAGGACGGCGACGTCCTCGTCCGCGGCGCGTGCACGAAGGCAAGCTCGTCGAAGCTGAAGCTCAGCGAGGAGGACGGCCGCATCGAGGTCGAGTTCGAGGTCGATCAGAACCGCAACGGCGTTCGCTGGACCGTCGTGCTCCGGCGCCCGTCGACCGTGCTCGTGCGGACGACCCGCGTGACCCGCGGGCCGAGCGGCTCGTTCGAGCTGCGGCGGGTTGTCGCGGATCTCGCGGGAGCGGATCGAATCACCGCTCGCGCGACGAGCCCCTCCGGCGAGGTGTGCAGCGCGACCGCGTCGTTCTGATCAGTTCGCGGACTGATCCTGCAGGGGCGCGACCGAATCGCCCTCGCGGGTAGGTTCCCCCGTGGCAGGATGGGCCACGCCGTGGAGACGATGCGCGCCATCCGCAAGCGCGAGTCCGGGCCCGGGCTCACGCTCGACGAGGTGCCCGTACCGACACCCGGGCCGGACGAGGTGCTCGTCCGGATCGAGGCGGCGTCGATCTGCGGCACCGACCTGCACATTCAACGCTGGGACCAGTGGTCGTCGGAGCGCGTCGAGCCGCCGCTGACGCTGGGCCACGAGCTGTGCGGAACGGTGGTCGCCACCGGAAGCTCGGTGCGCGACATCGCAGAAGGTGACTACGTCTCCGCGGAGAGCCACGTCACGTGCGGCGTGTGCTTCCACTGCCGCACCGGAAAGGCGCACATGTGCGAGCTGACGCAGATTCTCGGCGTCGATCGTGACGGAGGTTTCGCCGACTACGCCGCCATTCCGGCCTCGGTCGTCTGGCGCAACGACCGCTCGAAGCTTCCGCCCGAGATCGCCTGCCTGCAGGAGCCGTTCGGGAACGCGGTGTTCGCGACGTCGACGCAGGATCTGGCAGGCCGTGCCGTCGCCGTCCTCGGCTGCGGGCCGGTCGGGCTCTTCACGATCGCGATCGCGAAGGCCTTCGGCGCGGGCCGGCTCTTCGCCTCCGACCACGTGCCCTTCCGAATGGAGCTCGCGCGCAAGCTCGGAGCGGACGCGGTTGTGAACGTCGACGAGGCGGACGACGTGCCGGCGTGGTTCGCGGAGCAGAACGAGGGGAACGGCGTCGGCGTCGTCTTCGAGATGTCCGGTGCCTTGCGCGCGATCGAGGACGCGTTCGGAATCGTGCGGCACGGCGGCAACGTCGTCCTCTTCGGGATCCCTTCCCGCCCGGCGACGATCGACATCGCGGAATCTCTTATCTTCAAGAACCTGACGGTGACCGCCGTGAACGGTCGCGAGATCTGGGAGACGTGGTACACGACGCGCTGGCTCCTCGAGCACGGTGTCGTCGACCTGCGCCCGCTCATCACAGCCGAGCTGCCGCTCGAGCGCCACGAGGAGGCGTTCGCACTGCTCGAGTCGGGGGAGGCGTGCAAGATCGTCCTGCGACCGAACGGAGCGACGCCGTGACCGAGACGCTCGATCAGCAGCTCGGCGCCGAGCTCGACGGACTGCGCGAGGCGCGGACGTACAAGCGGTTCCTCACCCTCGAGTCGGCGCAGGGGGCCGTGGTGCGCATGGCGGGGCGCGGGGACGTGATCGTCCTCTCGTCGAACAACTACCTCGGCCTCGCCGGGCACCCCGAGGTGGTGCGCGCGGGGATCGAGGGGCTCGAGCGCTACGGCGCGGGGACGGCGTCGGTTCGCTTCATCTGCGGGACCTTCGAGCCGCACCTCGCACTCGAGCGCGCGCTCGCGGATCTCTCGGGCACCGAGGCGGCGCTCACGTACGTCTCGTGCTGGAACGCGAACGAGGCCGCGATCCCGAGTCTCACCGACGAGACGACCGTGATCCTGACGGACGCGCTGAACCACGCGAGCCTGATCGACGCGATCCGTCTGTCGCGGCCCGCGGGCAAGGTCATCTACCCGCACTCGGACATGGACGCGCTGCGCGACGGGCTCGTCGCGGCTCCTCGCGACGCGCGCAAGCTCATCGTCACGGACGGCGTCTTCTCGATGGAAGGCGACCTCGCGAAGCTGCCCGAGATCGTCGAGCTCGCGCGCGAGCACGACGCGGTGGTCATCGTCGACGACTCCCATGGCGTCGGCGTTCTCGGCGAGACCGGGCGCGGGACGGTCGAGCACTTCGGGCTGCTCGGCGAGGTCGACGTCATCACCGGAACTCTCGGCAAGGCGCTCGGCGGCGCAGCGGGCGGTTACGTCGCGGCGTCGGCGGAGGTCTGCGACGTCCTCGCGCAGCGTTCCCGACCGCAGCTCTTCTCGAACGCACTGCCGCCGACCGTCGCGTGTAGCGCGCTGCGCTCCATCGAGCTCATGCTCGAGCAGCCCGAGCTCCTCGCCCGGCTTCGCGAGAACACGAGGGTGTTCCGCGAGCTGCTCGTCGAGGAGGGCTACGCACCGCTGGACGGCGAAGCCGCGATCGTCCCGATCATCGTCGGTGAGACCGCCGACGCGATGGCGCTGTCGGAGCGGCTGCTCGACGAGGGCGTGTTCGTCACCGGCTTCGGCTTCCCGGTCGTGCCGGAGGGAACGGCGCGCGTTCGCGTCCAGATGTCCGCGGCGCTCGAGAAGGAGCACCTCGAGCGCGCGATCGCCGCGTTTCGTCGCGTGCGAGCGTAGCGCTAAGTCACAGCAGTGTTGCGGCCGCGAAAGCGGACGCCTTCAGGGATCTTGCGATTGGGAATCCGCGTTAGCGGATCCCCAATCTGCGTACCAGAAAAGGGGACGAGGACTGCGTCACGACGGGACGAATATGCGGGTCATGGAAAACTGGCCCGTCAACATCGTGGGACTCGGCCTCATCGTCGCCGGCGTCCTGTTCATGTACTTCCTGAACTTCGTCGGGATCATCATCGGCCTGATCCTGATCATCGGCGGGATCATGGCGCTCTTCATGACCTACCGGCGCAAGAAGTACCCAGCAGCTAACTGACTTCGTTCGCCGCGACCGGCCGCGAAAGCGGCCGCTTCAGGGATCTTCGCGATCGGAAGTTCGCGGTAGCGAACTTCCGATCTTGCGAGCTACTTCTGTGTGAACACGTAGTCGTTCGCGCGCGCCCGCATGTGACAGCCCTGGCACAGCTGCTGTGAGAAGCCGAGGTCGCGATAGCGCGTACCCGAGAGCTCGTACTCGACGTACCGCCACTTGCCGTTCGTCTTGCGCATGACCGCGACCTGGGCCGGGCGCGACGCCGTGTCTCCGGCGCGTCGAATCGACTTCACGATCACCGTTCCGTTCGGGTACTGCTTCCCGACCTTCTTCCTGCTCGCGTAGACGTTCTTCACGCCGGCGTGCGCGCTCGACAGCGGACCGGTGCTCGTGAACGGCTTCTTGTTGATCTTCGGCCACGTCGCGTAGCCGTTCGTGTACGACGGCAGCCCGTTCGCCGAGGTGCTCGCGGCTGCGACGACCGCGACGGCCGAGGCCGTCGCCAGCACCGCGACGATCGCGAGGATCCGGACGCGCACGCCCCGATGATGCCGGATCGGGACGGGCTTCTGAACAGAGCCTTGCGCCGCCCGGTAGAACCCAGGCGTGGGCCACGACCACGACCACGCGCGCGTCGAGAGTCGCCGTGCGCTCGCCATCGCACTCGCCCTGACCGCGTCGTACACGGCCGTCGAGGTCGTCGGCGGCCTCTACTCGGGGAGTCTCGCCTTGCTCGCGGACGCGGTGCACATGCTCTCGGACAACGTCGCGCTCGCTCTCGCGCTCGTCGCCGCGTGGCTCGCGGCCAAGCCGGCGACGCCGGAGCGGACGTACGGCTACAAGCGCGCGGAGGTTCTCGCCGCGCTCGCCAACGGCGTGCTCCTGGTCGCGCTCTCGATCTGGATCTTCGCGGAGGCGGCGACGCGGCTGCGCGACCCCGGTGACGTCCTCGGCGGCTGGATGCT
This sequence comes from uncultured Gaiellaceae bacterium, assembly GCA_963820635.1. Classification (GTDB taxonomy): domain Bacteria; phylum Actinomycetota; class Thermoleophilia; order Gaiellales; family Gaiellaceae; genus GMQP-bins7. Next base: position 25,535 of record CAWGAN010000004.1, read on the forward strand.
CGCGATCGCGCTCGTCGGCATCGGGGTGAACGTCGCGTCCGGTCTCGTCCTGTCGCGTGCGCGCAGCGACAGCCTCAACGTCGAGGCCGCGTTCCGTCACGTCTTCGCCGATCTTCTCGGCTCCGTCGGTGTCGCCGTCGCCGCCGTCGTGATCCTCGCGACGGGCTGGGTCGAGGCCGACCCGCTCGTGAGCGTCCTCATCGGACTCCTCGTTCTCGCGAGCACGTGGACGATCCTGCGCGACTCGACGGCGATCCTCCTCGAGTCGACCCCTCGGGGAATCGACGCGGCCGCGCTCGGCCGTCGGCTCGCGTCTGCCCCGGGCGTGGTCGAGGTGCACGACCTCCACGTGTGGACGATCACCTCGGGCTTTCCCGCGTTGTCGGCGCACGTCCTCGTGCGACCCGGCGAGGACTGCCACGGCCGGCGCCGCGAGCTCGAGCGCCTGCTCGAGACCGAGTTCGGGATCGAGCACACGACGTTGCAGGTCGACCACGCCGGCCCGGGCGGACTCGTCGAGATCGGACGGTTCTAGAGAACGAGGTCGGCGCGGGCGGTTCCCGCACGCTCGTGCCTCGCGACGACCGCGACCTTGTCGCCGGCGTTCGCCTCGATCACCCACTCGACGAGCGTGCGCTCCGCGGTCGAGTGATCGGTGCTCCACCACATGATCTGGCGCCGCTCGACGCGGCCGCCGAGCTGTCCGGCCTCTTCGCGCGCCTTGCCGCTCGCGATCCGCGCACCGTCGGGGATCTCGAGCTCGACCTCGATCGGGCGCACTGCCTTTCGCTCCAGCGCCTCTCTCGGTGACGTTCGTCGGCAGCCAGCCGGCGTTCTCGAGCACGAGCCGGAGCCGGAAAGCGCCCTCCGCCACGGGCTCCGACTCGAACGACCGGATCTCGAGCCTCGGCGAGACGAGCGCGAGATAGACGGCGAGGTCGGCGTGCGGCGTCACCTCTTCCTCCAGCCGTGAGAGAGGCGGGTTGAACCAGAAGCCCACGAGGTCCCAGCCGCCGATCTCGACCGGGCCGAGCTGCGGGTGCTCGAACGGGTACCAGTCGACGTAGCCCTCGCCGAGCTCGTCCGCGAGCTTCAGCACGGCGAGCTCGTCCTCGGGCGAGTGCTCGCGCAGCCAGTCGATGAAGTGGTACTCCTCGAGACCGGCCTGGCGCTGCGGGCTCCAGAACTCGGTCACCCACGCATAGGCGCCGAGGTGGTCGTAGATCCAGTCGACGTCGCCGCCCTTGATCACCATCTTCGGGTGGTACTTGAAGTCGTGGAAGATCGAGATGGAGGGATAGCCCGTGATGCGTGTCGCTTCCTCGCCCATGAGCTTGAAGGCGCGGAGGTCGGGCACCGGGAAGTCGTCGTCCGAGCGGCCGGACCACGGGCGCAGGTGGACGCCCGAGAAGGTGTGGTAGCCGACGTACGAGGTGATGTTCTTGCGCGCGACGATCGCCTCGACGAGCGCGCGCACCTCGGGCTCCGAGGTCGGGAACGGCCCGGCACCCTGCTGCTCCGCCTCGGGTGCCCAGTCCGCCGGCCAGTTGCGGTTGAGGTCGAGACCCTCGAGCGGCGGGGCGATCGGGATGTTCACACCGTCCCAGTTCACGATCGTCCCCTCGGGCAGGACGCGGTAGAAGTCGCCCTCGACGTCGTCCGGAAGCCGCGCGATGAGTGCGCGCGGGTCGTCCGGGTGCGCCTTCCACGATCCGTTGGGATCGGGCATGCGCATGAAGAGAACGCGGCCGTCGCCGTCGACGTCCTCGCGGTGCAGCCCGTCTTCGGGCTCGTCGCGCGGATACGGGCGGACGCTCGAGCGGCGGAAGCGGCCGTCGGCGAGCCCGGCCTCGGCACCGTCCGGGTTCACGCGCGGCACGACGTAGAACGTGCGGGTGTCGACGGCGTGACGAGCGCGCCTGTCCTCGGAGTGAAGGAGGTGGTCGAGTAGATGGAGCGCCGCGGTCGTCCCCGTGAACTCCATCGCATGGATCTGCGCGTGGACGAACACCGCGGGCTTCTCCTCCGGCGGGCCGGTCTCCGTGTTCGTGACGGCGCAGAGCCAGATGTCGCGCCCTTCGTACGACTTGCCGATCGACTCGAACGAGAAGTGCGTCGGGAACGCCGTCGTCCACGCCTCGAGCGTCTCGGTCAGCTCGGCATACGTGTAGAAGCGGTCGAACCGGACGCGCATCGGGCGCGAGCCTAGTCCATTACCCTCGCTGCGTGCGCGACCTCCTCGACTACCGCTCCGAGTTCCCGATTCTCGAGCACACGACGTACCTCGCGAGCCACACACTCGGGCCGATGCCGCGGCGCGCGCCCGAGCTGCTGGCCGAGTTCGCGCGCATGTGGGCCGACCGCGGGATCCGTTCCTGGGCTGAAGGTTGGTGGGCGTCGCCGCTGCGCGTCGGCGACCAGATCGGGCGCATCGTCGGTGCGCCCGCGGGGTCGACCGTCATGCAGCAGAACGTCGCGATTGCAGAGGCGATCGCCCTGTCGTGCTTCCGGCCGGTCGACCCGTCGAAGAACCGCGTCGTCTACGAGCGCGCGAACTTCCCGTCCGTGCGCTACCTCTACCAGGCGCAGCCCGACCTCGAGGTCGTCGTGTGCGAGGACGGCGACGAGATCGTGGAGCGGATCGACGAGCGGACGCTTCTCGTCCCGATCAGCCACGTCCTCTTCAAGGAGTCGGAGATCCAGGACGTCGAGCCGATCGTGCGCCGCGCGCACGAGGTCGGCGCGCATGTGATTCTCGACTGCTACCAGTCCGCCGGGATCGTGCCCGTCGACGTGACGGCCCTCGGTGTCGACTTCGCGGTCGGCGGCTCGGTGAAGTGGCTCTGCGGCGGTCCGGCGAACGGCTGGCTGTACGTGCGGCCCGATCTCGCCGAGCTGCTCGAGCCGACCTACACGGGGTGGCAGGCGCACGAGCGGCCGTTCGCGTTCGAGGAGGAGATGGAGTACGCGTCCGGCTCGGCGCGCTTCCTGACGGGGACGCCGAATCCAGCGGCGCACATGGCGGGGACGGCCGGCTATGACCTGATCGAGGAGATCGGTGTAGATCGCATCCGCGAGAACTCGCTCGAGCAGACGCAGCTGCTCATCGACCTCGCGGACGCGGCCGGATTCGAGGTCTACAGCCGTCGGGAGCCCGAGCGACGCGGAGGTGCGGTGATCGTCGCCGTCCCGCGAGGGTGCAGCCGTCTACGCGGAGCTCGAGTCCCGTGGCATCCTGGGCGACTTCCGCCCGGGCGCAGGGATCCGGCTCGGCCCGCATTACTTCACGACGGACGACGAGCTCCGCTTCGCCGTCGGTCAGATCGTGGAGATCGTCGAGACGGGCGCGTTCGAGCGCCATCTCGGCGCCGTCGCGTTGCACTAACGCGCAAAGGTGTCAGACACCGTGTCTGACACTTGACCTGGCGGGCTCGGACATGGCTCGGCTGGACTTCGTGCGCTGAGCCGTCATACGATCCCGCTGGATGTCCCTGCAAACGAGCGAGAAGTTTCTCCAGGAGATCGTCTCGACCGTCGCGTCGTCGCTCGAGCTCGCGGAGGTGCTGCCCGCGGTCGTTCGGCTCATGTCGGACGCGAGCGGCGTCCATGGGTGCTTCGTCTACCTCCTCGAGGACGACCGCCTCGTGATGCGCGCCGCGTCGCCGCCGTACGAGCGGCAGGCAGGCAAGGTCGCGTTCGAGCGCGGCGAGAGCCTCGCCTGGTGGGCGGTCGAGCACGGCGAGCCCGCGTTCATCCGCGACAACGCGCTCGCGGATCCGCGCGTCGAAGTACGTCCCCGAGCTCGAGGAGGAGCGCTACCAGTCGCTCATCGCCGTGCCGATCGTCGGTCGCACGGGCGAGCCGATCGGCGCGATCACCGCGCACACCGAGGCGCCACGGGAGTTCACGGACGACGAGGTGGACTTCATCGTCACCTCGGCGTCGCTCGTGGCGGGCGCAATCGAGAACGCGCGCCTGTACGAGGAGACGCGCATGCGGGTCACGGAGCTCGAGCAGCTCACCGAGCTCGCCGAGGCGATCGCGCGCGCGGAGGCGCTCGACGAGCTGCTGGAGACCGTCGCGGCCGACGCGCGTCCGCTGCTCGGCGCACGCGCCTGCCACGTCTACCTGCTCGACCCAGCGCGCGAGGAGCTGGACCGGGTCGCGAGCGATCCCGAGCCGGGTAACGCGCGGCAGACGCTCGGGCTCGCCGAGCTCGGGCCGGAGCTTGCGCGTGGAGGTCGCAGCACCAGGCTTGCGATACCACTCGTTGCGGCGGGCGAGCTGATCGGGCTCCTCGTCGCCGAAGGGAGCACGCGCGTCGAGCTCGGTCGCGCGATCGCGAGCCAGGTTGCGGTCGGGATCAAGAAGGTGCAGGTCATCGAGCAGCTCACCGAGAAGAACCTCATCAAGGACTTCTTCGAAGAGCTCGCCGGCGGACAGCCCCGCGGCGACCTCGAGGGACGAGCCGCACGGCTCGACTGCGACCTCGACCAGCCCCACGTCGTGCTCGTCGCCGAGCCGTGGAGCGACGTGCTGGCTCGTGCCCTTCGCACTGCGGCGCCGGGATCGCTCTTCGACCATCGCGAGGACTCGCTTCGCGCGCTCGTGAGGCTGACATCGCCGTCGAGCGAGACGTTCCTCGACCGGCTGCGGCGCCTCCACGCCGACCTGGCGGAGCCCGTCGCGGTCGGCGTCTCGAGCGTGTGTCAGGGGGAAGCGGCGTTCGCGGACGGCTTCGCCGAGGCGCAGCAGGCGCTGATCGGCACGGTCGCGCTCTCCGGGAAGCCGACCGTCCTCGCCTACGACGATCTCGGCGCGTACAAGTATCTCCTGCGGGTCGCCGTCGACGGAGGCATCCGTGACGCGACGGTCGATGCGGTCGCGAAGCTCGCCGAGTACGACGCCCAGCGCGGGGCGCAACTCCTCGCGACACTCGAGGAGTTCCTGCGCAGGCACGGCTCGATCAGCGCGACCTCGGAGGCGCTGTACGTCCATCCCAACACGCTTCGCCAGCGGTTGCGCCGGATCGGCGAGCTCTCCGGTCTCGACCTCCGGCGCGACGACTGGCTCGCGATCGAGATCGCCGTGAAGATGGTCAAGCTCCAGCACGTTCTGGGGGCGGCGAAACCGCACACATAGCCGGCGAGAAGGTGTGCGCCTCGAACCTTCTCGCGGCGGTCCCCGGCTGGTAGGGCTATGCGACCGACGTCAGAGGAGGCATCGCGATGGCATCTGCCGATGCGATCTGGAAGGACATGCAGGCACGAGGCATCGAGTTCGTGTTCGCGCAGTTCGTCGACATGTACGCGCGGCCGAGCGCGAAGCTCGTGCCCGTCGGCTCGCGCGAGGCCTTCGACGGCCTGCTCGAGGACGGCGCCGGGTTCGCCGGCTTCGCCGCGGGCGAGATCGGGCAGGTGCCGAGCGACCCCGACATCGCCGCGATCCCCGACCTCGGGACCTACACGCCGGTTCCCTGGCAGCCGAACCTCGCGCGCTTCGCCTGCGACGTGACGGTCGAGGGGGAGGAGTGGTCGTACTGCCCGCGGACGATTCTCCGCCGGGTGCTCGCGCAGGCGAAGGAGAAGGGCTTCGAGTTCCGCATGGGCCTCGAGCTCGAGTACTTCCTCGTCACCATGCGCGACGACGGCTCGATCGAGATCGCCGACAGGTTCGACACGCTCGAGAAGCCCTGCTACGACATGGCCGGACTCACGCGCCGCTACGACTTCCTGACGACGGTCTCGCGCTTCTGCAACGGGCTCGGCTGGGGGAACTACGCGAACGACCACGAGGACGCGAACGGCCAGTTCGAGCAGAACTTCACGTACGACGACGCGCTCGTGTCGTGCGACCGCGCGATCTTCTTCCGCTACATGGTTCACACGCTGGCGGAACAGGCGGGGATGATCGCGACGTTCATGCCGAAGCCGTTCACGCAGCTGACCGGGAACGGCTGCCACTTCCACATGTCCTTGTGGGACGGCGACACGAACCTGTTCCTCGACGAGTCCGACCCGCGCGGGCTCGGGCTCTCCGACACGGCCTATCGCTTCATCGGCGGGTTGCGTACGCATGCCCGTGCCTACAGCGGTGTCACCGCGCCGACCGTGAACTCGTACAAGCGCCTGAAGATGGGCTCGACGGCGAGCGGCGCCACCTGGTCACCGGTGTGGATCTCCTACGGCTACAACAACCGCACGCAGATGCTCCGGATCCCGGGACCCGGGCGGATCGAGGACCGCACGATCGACGGCTCGTGCAACCCGTACCTCGCGGCCGCGGCCGTGCTCGCGGCGGGGATGGACGGGATCGAGTCGGGCCTCGACGCCGGCGAGCCGAACTCGGAGAACCTCTACACGGTCCCGGAGGCAGAGCTCCGCTCGCGCGGGCTCGAGTCGCTGCCGGCGAACCTGCTCGAGGCGATCGGCGAGCTCGAGGGCGACGACGTGCTGCGCGCGGCCCTCGGGCGTGGACGCGACGAGGACTACGTCGACTACTTCGCGCGCGTGAAGCGCGACGAGTGGTTCCGCTACCACGAGCAGGTCACGCCGTGGGAGATCCGTGAATACCTGACGCGCTTCTAGCAGGTGTGCACAACCTCCATACCGAACGACCAAATACGGTGATTTTCGGCATCTCGATGTGGAGATACTGACCATATGTGCGGAATCGTCGGCCTCTTCGCGAAGTCGCCCGAGATCGAGGAACGGCTCGGTGTGCACCTCGCCGCGATGCTCGTCCAGATGTCCAGCCGCGGGCCCGACTCGGCCGGCGTCGCCGTGTACCGCGACCGGGCTCCGAGCGGCTCGAGCAAGCTGACGCTCTACTCCGCCGATCCGCACGAGCGGTGGGGTGCGGTGCGCGACGGTCTCTGCGACGCGTTCGGGACGTGCGCCGAGCCTTTGGTGCGCGCGAGCCATGCGGTGTTCGTCGTCGACACCGACGCGTCGGACGCGGAGCGGTGGGTGCGTGACAGCCGTCCCGACCTGCGCGTGATGAGCGCCGGTCAGGTCATCGAGATCTACAAGGAGACCGGCCTGCCCGAGGAGTTCGCGAAGGCGTTCGCGCTCGAGGACTTCCGGGGCACGCACGCTCTCGGGCACACGCGCATGGCGACCGAGAGCCGCGTCACAACCGAGGGCTCGCATCCGTTCTCGACGGGCTTCGACCTCTGCCTGGTGCACAACGGCTCGCTCTCGAACCACAACCGGCTGCGCGAGAACCTTCGCCGTGAGGGGATCGAGTTCCAGACCGAGAACGACACCGAGGTCGCGGCGGGCTACCTCGCGTGGCGGCTGCGCGAGGGCGCGACGCTCGAGCAAGCGCTCGAGGGCTGTCTCGACGACCTCGACGGCTTCTACACCTTCGCGGTCGGCACGGCGGAGGGCTTCGCGGTCCTGCGCGACCCGATCGCCTGCAAGCCGGCCGTTCTCGCCGAGACCGACGAGTGGGTCGCGATGTCGTCCGAGTGGAGGTCGATCGCGGTGCTGCCCGGCGCGGCGGACGCGCGCGCGTGGGAGCCCGAGCCGGGAGTCGTGTATGCGTGGGAGAAGGCGCTCGTCTGATGGCGGTCGCGGAACGGGAGCACGCAGCCGTGGAGGTCGTCGATCTCGAGACGACTCCGCTGCGCGAGCTCAACCAGCGCCTGCACGATCTTCACGCAGATGCAGAATCCGCTAGCGCGGATCCTGCATCGCGACAACCCCTGAAGCCGCCGCCTCACGGCGGCGGGATCGCGGCCAGGGCATCCGGCCCGCGGCACTGGCGCGTCGTCAATCCGAGCGGCGCGCACGCGGTCGCGTGCGGGCTCGACGCCGAGATCGAAGTCGAGATCGACGGTCACGTCGGCTACTACTGCGCCGGGATGAACAAGCTCGCGACCGTGCGCGTGCACGGGAACGCGAGCACCGGGATCGCCGAGAACATGATGTCCGGGCGCGTCGAGGTCGACGGCAACGTCAGCCAGTCGGCGGGAGCGACGGGACGTGGCGGTCTGCTCGTGGTTCACGGCAACGCGTCGTCGCGCTGCGGGATCTCGATGAAGGGGATCGACATCGTCGTCGGCGGCTCGGTCGGGCACATGAGCGCGTTCATGGCGCAGACGGGCTGCCTCGTCGTCTGCGGGGACGCGGGCGAGGCGCTCGGCGACTCGATCTACGAGGCGCGGCTCTACGTCCGCGGCTCGGTCGCGAGCCTCGGCGCGGACTGCATCGAGAAGGAGCTGCGCGACGAGCATGTCTCGCAACTGCGCACGTTGCTCGAGGCTGCGGAGATCGACGCCGACCCGGCGGAGTTCCGCCGCTACGGCTCCGCGCGGCAGCTCTACACCTTCAAGGTCGACAACGCGGCCGCGTACTGATGTCCGCAACGGACAGTGCAGGGGTCAGGTCCGGGGTCAGGTCCCTGGACACCTCCGGAGCGGACGGCGGTCGCCCGTGGAACCTCCGCGAGTCGTACCTCTTCGACCGCACGGTCATCGCCGAGATCCAGCGCGCGGCGACGGAGGGGATCTACGACATCCGTGGCTTCGGCGCGAAGCGGAGGCTTCCGCACTTCGACGACCTCCTCTTTCTCGGCGCCTCGATCTCGCGCTATCCGCTGGAGGGATACCGCGAGCGCTGCGCCACCGACGTCGTCCTCGGCACGCGGTTCGCGAAGAAGCCGCTCGAGCTGAAGATCCCGGTGACGATCGCCGGGATGAGCTTCGGCGCGCTCTCCGCGCCCGCGAAGGAGGCACTCGGCCGCGGCGCGACCGAGGTCGGCACGTCGACGACGACGGGCGACGGCGGGATGACGCCGGAGGAGCGCGAGCACTCGAAGATGCTCGTGTACCAGCTCCTTCCGTCCCGCTACGGGATGAACCCCGACGACCTGCGCAAGGCCGACGCGATCGAGGTCGTCGTCGGCCAGGGTGCCAAACCGGGAGGAGGCGGCATGCTCCTCGGCCACAAGATCTCCGACCGCGTCGCCGAGATGCGCTCGCTGCCGAAAGGGATCGACCAGCGCTCCGCGTCGCGCCACCCGGACTGGACCGGCCCGGACGACCTCGAGATCAAGATCACCGAGCTCCGCGAGATCACGGACTGGGAGAAGCCGGTGTTCGTCAAGGTCGGGGCGACGCGCACGTACTACGACGTGCAGCTCGCGGTGAAGGCGGGCGCCGACGTCATCGTCGTCGACGGCATGCAGGGCGGGACCGCCGCGACGCAGGACGTCTTCATCGAGCACGTCGGGATCCCGACGCTGCCCGCCACGCGCATCGCGGCCGACGCCCTGCAGGAGCTCGGGATGCACCGGAAGGTGCAGCTCGTCGTCTCGGGTGGGATCCGAAGCGGGGCGGACGTCGCGAAGGCGCTCGCGCTCGGCGCCGACGCGGTCTCGATCGGGACGGCAGCGCTCGTCGCGATGGGCGACAACAGCCCGGAGCACGACGAGGCGTATCGCGAGATCGGCAGCGCAGCGGGGTTCTACGACGACTGGCAGGCGGGCCGCGACCCGACGGGGATCTCGACGCAGGACGACGAGTTGGCAGCGCGCTTCGATCCCATCCTCGGCGGTCGTCGCATCGCGAACTACCTCCGCGTCCTCACACTCGAGACGCAGACCCTCGCCCGGGCGTGCGGCAAGTCGCACGTTCACAACCTCGAGCCGGAAGACCTCGTCGCGCTCACGGTCGAGGCCGCGGCGATGGCGAGGGTGCCGCTCGCCGGCACGGACTGGATTCCGGGCTCGTAGCCGTCCCTCGTCGGGGGGATAGCGCCGTCCTCCCTGCGGATTACGGTGCGCCGTGGTGCGGCTTCTCGTCTCCCTCTTCTCCGTCGCTGCAATCGCCCTCGGCGTGCTCGCCGGCGGTGCCGGATCGTCGCCAGGCGAGCCGTCCGTGCGCGACAGATGCGTTCGCGGCGACTGGAAGATGTCGAACTCGGCGTCGAACGCCGTGCTGCAGAGCTTGATCCAGAGCCCGAACATCAGTGTCGAGCGCGGTGTGCTGACGGCTTCCTTCCCGCGCGCGGGCACCATGCGCTACGGGACGACGGACATGGTCGTGAAGGTCGACGGCGGCGCTCTCGTCATGAGGGGGACTGCGACGTTCATCTTCGAGGCGAGCTGGAGCACGAGTCGTGGAAAGCTCATCCTCGGCCGAGGTGAGAGCGAGCTCTTCATCTCGAAGTTCAGCGCAACGAAGAACGGACAGACGTACACCGTCCCGGGGCCGGGCGCGACGACGAAACGGACTCCGGGGGGAGAGGCGCCGTACACCTGCAGGGGCGACACGCTGCGGTGGAAGATCCCGCTGAACGACACGTGGACGCTCTTCCGACGCGTCGACTGACCGCGTCAGCCCCGCCGTAACGCGCCCAGAACGTCGTCGAGGTCGACGCTCGGTGGGATGTCCTCGGGCGCGGACCGACCGAGCTCGCTCTTCGACAGTTCCGAGAAGACCTCGGCCATCGCCTCGAACAGCGCCGGAGTAAGCCCCGCAGCCGACTGCGTGCTCGCGATCTCGCGCATCTCCGCCACGTAGCGGTCGGACTTCGCACCGGCGCTTGCCAGCCTGCGCGCGACGTTCGCGACGAGCTCGGGTGAGCCGCTCCGGAGATCGTCGAGGACGTGATCGAGGACGCCGTTCGCGCTCGCGGCGAGGAGCGCGTGGGCGAGGAGCGCCGAGGTGCCCTTGTAGACCGAGGCGGTGCTCATCTTCACGGCGGACGCGGACCCCACCTCGGAGCCTACGACGATGCGCTCGACACCCGCGATCGGAAGCGCCGCCGCCTCGGATGCCCGCTCGCCGGAGAGGTAGATGCGCGTCGTACCGGCCTTCCACGGCGGCGGCCCCGAGATCGACCCGTCCACGAACGCGCAGCCCGCCCGACCGAGCGCGTTCGCGAGCCGGCGGCTCGTCTCGGGAGCGATCGCGTTCAGGTCGACGACGAGCGGGTGCGCGTCAGCCGCTCGCGCCTCCCGGGCGAGGTCCTCGGCAACGGCCTCCGCGGCCTCCGGCGGAACGATCGAGAGCACGACGTCGGCGGTTGCGACGACCGCGCCGAGGTCCGGGAACAGCTCGAGCTGCGTGCGCGCGGCGAGCCGAGCGGTTCGCTCGCTCCGACCCGCGACGGTCGCGACGACGCGCGCGCCACCGCGCGCGAGCGCGTCCGCGACGGCGCTCCCCATCGCACCTGGGCTGACGATGCCGACCGTCTGCACGCGCGACGAGTCTACGAAGACTCACGCAAACAGCGGCACGATCGCTCGCCCGCCTCTTGTCCTACGAACGTACGTTCTGTAGCGTGAGAGCCCGCCTCTCCGCTCGCCAAGGAGGAAGCCCGTGGAGCGTTTCGTGCGCATGTCGCTGGACGAGATCGAGTTGCTCGTGTCCGGTGAGGGCTGCGAGCTCGACGACGTCGCCTACCCGCCGCGGTGCAACCCTCCGCGCGGCCCGCTCCGGTTTCGGGTGCACGATCGCGGCGGCATCAAGCTCGAGGTATCGCGGCGGCGACTCCCACTCGACGACTTCCTGCTCTCGGTGCTGTTCCAGACCGGGTCGTGCATCTTCGGCGGAAGCGACGATCTCGCCCGCTTCTTCCGCGGCTCGATCGCCAAGGCGTTCGGGATCGAGAGCGAGCCGATCCCGCCGCGGTTCGCGCCCGAGCCGGCGGACGACGAAGAGGACGAGACGCCGGAACCGGATGATGTGCAGGCGCCTCAGCGCCGACCGCGTGCGCGAGCACGACCGTGTGCGCCGAGCCCGGCCGAGCTCACTTCTCGCCTGGGCCGAAGCATCCACGGACAGGACGTCGCGGTGGGTCAGATCGCACGAGCCGTCGCGACGCACCTTGCGAAGCGGCGGCCGGCGCGGCCCGAGAGCGTGCTCCTCGTCGGGCCGACCGGCACGGGGAAGACGTCCACCGTCGAGTCGCTGCCGGCTGCCCTCGACGAGCTCGGGTATCCGGACGCGCATGTCTTTCGCATCGACTGCGGCGAGCTTCTGCACGCGTCGGATCTCCGCCGCGTGCTCGGAGCGCCGCCGAGCTACATCGGCTACGTCGAGGAGCCGCCGCTCGTGGCGGCGCTGCGCCGCCCGGGCTGCGTTCTCCTTCTCGACGAGTTCGAGAAGGCGGACGAGGCGGTGCACGACGTCTTCCTCGGCTTGCTCGACGAGGGTCGGCTCACGGCGCCGGACGGCGAGACCGTCGAGGCTCCCGGCGCGATCGTGGCGCTGACGACCAACGCCGGCGCAGACGATCTCGAATACCGGCTGCGCGACGTTCCGCCTGCGAGCCGGGAGGAGCAGAACGTGTGCCGCGATCACTTGCTCCGGGAGGGTTGGCCACCCGAGCTCGTCGGCCGCATCGGGACGTTCGCCGTGTTCGATCCGTTGAGCGAGGCGTCGCAGAGGGGCGTCGCGGAGAACGCGATCCGCCGCCTCGCGGACGAGTTCGGGCTCACCGTCGAGGGCCTGCCTGCCGTCGTGGTCGACGTCGTCCGCGATCTCGCCGACGCGAGCGAGATCGGCGCGCGGTCGCTCACATACGCCGCGCGCGACCTTCTCGTCGACGCGTTCGCCGACGCCTCACGCGCGGGCGCCCGTGGGCCCGTGGCGCTCGATCCAGGCCCACCTCCACGGGTTGTCCCTCAGACGGCCCCGGCGTACGAATCGCAGAGGTAGGCGCGCCTGGCCGCCTCGTCGCGCGGCGAGCAGAGGAATCGTGTCCACGCTTCACGCTCGTGCGCGACCGCACCGAGCTCCCACACGCAGAACGTCGGGCGGTGCGTCCCTTCGCTCGGCCACGGGTTGAAGAACACGTCGCAGTCGTCGCGCTTCGCCCAGACCGTCTCCCACAGCTCGTTCTCGTTGCGCCACGTGGAGACGAGGAGGAAGTAGAAGTCGCCTCCGCAGCGGTGGAGGATGACGAACCCGAGGCCGTCCTCGACGCCGAGCGTGCTCGCCTTGTGCGCGTCCCGGAGGCAGCGCCGCGCGAGCGCGCGGATCGCGAGCGGTACCGGCGTGTCGTGCGGCGCGATGTCGTACCACTTGAGAAGCGCGTCGCCGAGCATCAGGCTCGGCTGCGCGGTTGCCACCTTCGCAACGTGTCGGTATCCAGGCTCGACGCCCTCCACCGCTGATTGCTCGAGCGCGCTCACGACGGGTCTCCGGCCGGTGTGAAGTCCATCACCCAGTTCGTCTCCCACGTCTCGCCGTCGTCGTCCGAGAACGCCTGCTCCCAGCGCGGCGTCGACGTCGTGACGCCCGACCAGGTGAACCGCACCCTGATCGGCCGACCCTCGAACGTGTCGTCGCCCTCGAAGATCCCCGTGTCACCCGAGAAGGAACCGATCACCGGCGGCTCGAGCAATCCCGGCCGCCGGCTGTCGGCCCAGTAGATCGACCACAGCTCGGTGTCGGGGTCGTAGAAGCGGAACGACATCCCGATGAAGCCGCCACCGTACTCGGTGCAGTACACGTCCTCGTTGCCGAGGCCGCCCGGCAGTGGCCGCGCCGCGACCTTCGACTCGAACTCGTCCCACTCGTCCGATCCGGCGAGTCGCCGCACGAGTCGCCGGTTGCGCACGTTCCAGCGCCCCATCCAGAAGTCGAAGTCCTGCGACGTCGCACGCTCTCGTACATCCACCGTCATCCTCTCGCTCCTTTGCTCGCTGTCGAGTCGCGGACGCTATCGCGTAAATAGGGCGATTTCAGCCCTCTATCTGTGCTTCACTTCGCGCGTGCTCACGCCGACGGCCCGGCTCCTGGAACTGCTCGAGCTCCTGCAGGCGCAGCCGCTCATCACGGGCCGCGAGATCGCCGACCGGCTCGGGATCGACCGGCGAACTGCGCGCCGCTACGTCGCCGCGCTCCAGGATCTCGGCATCCCGATCGAGGGCCAGCGCGGCGTCGGCGGCGGCTACCGGATCCGTCCCGGCTATCGCCTCCCGCCGCTCATGCTCACGGACGACGAGGCCGTCGTCGTCGCGCTCGGCACGCTCGCCGCGGGCCGTCTCGGCCTCTCGGGCTCCGCCGAGTCCGTCGACGGCGCGCTGGCGAAGATCCATCGCGTGCTCCCGGACGGCCTGCGCCGCCGGGTCGAGGCGCTGGAGGAGACGCTCGACTTCACGGCGAGCGCGCGGGGCTCCGCGCCCGTCGGCGGCGACCTCGTGCTGTTGCTCGCGGACGCCATCCGCCGACGCCGCAGGCTGCGCATGACGTACCGCTCGTACGCCGGAGAGGAGACGGAGCGCGAGCTGAGCCCGCTGGGTCTCGTGGTGCACACGGGGCGGTGGTATCTCGCCGCCTACGACCACGGCCGCGACGACCTGCGCACCTTCAGGGTCGATCGGATCCGACGGCCCGCCCTGGCCGAGGACGCGGCGGTCGCGCCGCCCGACGGCTTCGATGCGGTCGCCTACGTCTCGACGTCGCTCGCGCGCACGCCGTGGCGCTGGGAGGTGGAGGTGCTCCTCGACCTGTCGCTCGAGGAAGCGGCGCGGCGTGTGCCCGCGACGCTCGCCGAGCTGATCGAGGAGGACGACGGAACGCTGCTCCGGATCCGCGTCGGGTCGCTCGACTGGGCGGCGACCGTGCTCGCGGGGCTCGGGTGCGGCTTCACGATCCGCGGTCCCGAGGAGCTCCGCGCCAGCATCCGCGCTCTCGCCGACCGGCTTGCGCTGTCAGCGTAGGAACGGACCGGCGGAACGCTACGGATGGAATCGAAGCCCGTCGACGACTTTGTCGACGGTCTTGCGCTCGGCCCGAAATGCGATGCCGACGAGGTCGAGGTTCTCCGCGTAAACCTCGGCGACCGCTGCGCGGTTCGCGTCGTCGTGGCCTGTCGCGAAGAGCTCGGCCGTGTAGATCGCCGGCGTCACGTCGCGGTCGAGAGCTCGCTCGTAGGCACGCCGAAGCGCGCGCGCATCTGCCTGGTACACGAGCACGGGCTGCACGAACATCGGGAGGTACTCGTTGCCGGACGCGTCGCGGTACGGCTTGCCCACCACGTTAGGCACGGTGCCTGCGATGCCGCTGACGAGGAACGCCGTGACGTTTGTCTTCTGCCAGACGGCGAGGTCGTCACGAAGCACCACGGCGATCTTCGTGTCGAGCGGCATCGCTCAGTCGGCGCTCCAGCCGAGCTCGCGCGAGACGATCGTCGCACGCTCGAGGAGGAGCGGGAGCGCGTCGTCGACGGCAGCCCGGTCGAAGCGCGCGCTCGGGCCCTGGAGGGCGACGATCGCCTCGAGCTCTCCGCGCGCGGATCGGATCGGTGCCGCGATCGCAGTGAGCCCGGGCTCGCGCTCGCCGGCCGCCTGTGCGTAGCCGCGCTCTCGCACCTCCTCGATCGCCGTGGCGAGCGCTTGGCGATCCGTGATCGTGCGGGTCGTGTAGGCACGGAACGGGCCGTCGGGCAGCTCGCGACCGGAGAACGCGAGCATCACCTTCCCGGCCGAGGTGGCGTGGGCGATCGACGGCCGGCCGAGCCTGGACACGGGCTGGATCTGATGCGATCCGGGAACGAAGTCGACGGTGATCGCGTCCTCGTCGCCGGGCACGGAGAGCGTTGCGGTCTCGCCCGTTGCTTCGACCAGCGCGACCAGGTGGGGCCGGGCCACCTCACGCACGTCGAGACGCGCGAGGACGGCATTCGCGAGGTGCACGACGCGGATGCCGAGCCGGTAGCGGCCGGTCGCGTCGACGCGCTCGACGAGACCGGACGCCGCGAGCGTTCCGAGCTGGCGCGATACGGTGCTCGGCGTCATGCCCGTCCGCCGCGCGACCTCGTTCGTGCCGAGCTCGCCGCCTTCTGCAAGGGTGTCGAGGACCGTGATCGCCCGTTCGGCAGCGCCAATTCGACGAGTTGAAGGTTGACGAGTACGCGACATCGGTGTACGTTCGTTGCGGAGTCTGGCACACCATTGCTGATAGTGCAATTCAGTCGTAGATGTCGTTTCTTCTCTCGTGTCCCCACTGTGGCCCTCGGCCCGTCGACGAGTACGCGTACTTCGGTGAGGTCACGAAGCGGCCGTCCGGGTCGCCGAGCACTTCGTGAGCTGACGGACTACGTGTACTTCCGCGACAACGTCGCAGGCGTGCAGCGCGAGTGGTGGCAACACCGGGCGGGCTGCGGGGAGTGGTTCCTCGCCGAGCGCGACACGCGGACGAACGAGGTGCTCGAGGTCATCGTCCCCGAGCCAGGGAAGCAGGCGTGAGGCTCGATCCGCGAGTCGGCGAGCCGATCGACCGCTCGAGGGCGGTCTCGTTCACCTTCGCGGGCTGGAAGGTCACCGGCTTCGAGGGCGACACGATTGCTTCGGCCGCGTTCGCCGCGGGCAAGCGCGTCTTCTCGCGCTCCTTCAAGTACCACCGACCGCGCGGCCTCCTCTGCTGCTCGGGCCACTGTCCGAACTGCCAGATGACCGTCGACGGCGTGCCGAACGTTCGCGTCTGCACCGAGCCGATCCGCGAGGGCGCCGTCGTCGAGGGGCAGAACGTCCGCTGGTCGCTCGATTTCGACTTCATGTCCGTGACGGACAAGCTCGGCGGCCCGTTCACGCCGGTCGGCTTCTACTACCGCACGTTCATCCGCCCACGCGCCGCGTGGCCGCTCTACGAGAAGTTCCTGCGCAGCGCGGCCGGGCTCGGGAAGCTCGATCCGCGTGCGGGTCACACTCGCCGCTACGACACGGAGCACCGCAGAGCGCGCGTGCTCGTCGTCGGCGGTGGCGAGGCCGGTCGTGCGGCAGCGCTGGAGGCGGCGAAGGCGGGGCCTGGAGTCGTCCTCGTCGACGAGGACGCGAGGCTCGCCGCGCTGTCGCTCGACGGCGTCGAGGTGCTCGCGCCGGCGCGCGCCCTCGGAATCTGGGAGGGAGGTCTCGTTCCGGTGGATGCCGACACGACCCTCTATCGCTTCCGCGCCGAGCGGATCGTCGTGGCGACGGGCGCGACCGAGCAGCCGCTCGTCTTCCCGGGGAACGACCTCGTGGGCGTGATGCTCCCCGACGGCGTTCGCCGACTCGTCCGCGACTTCTCGATCAAGCCCGGCGAGCGGGCGGTCGTGCTCGGCTCCGACGACGAGACCATGGCGATCGTCGAGGAGCTCGAGGAGGTCGGCATCGAGGTCTCGAAGGCGATCGACCTCCGCGACACGCGGCCGCGGGAGCTCGCCGCGCAGGGCGGCAAGGGTCGCGTGCGTCGGCTCGTCCTCGACGGCGAGAGCTTCGACTGCGACCTGCTCGTCGCCTCCGGCGGCCGGCAACCGGCGTACTCGCTCCTCGCCCAGGCGGGCGCGCGCGTCGAGTACGACGACGGGCTCGGCGTCTTCGTGCCGACCGAGCTTCCTGCCGGCGTCGAAGCGGTCGGAAGCGTCACCGGCGAGGGTCTCTCGAAGATCGCCCCCGAACCCGCGTATCCCGGCAAGGGCAAGTGCTTCGTGTGCATCTGCGAAGACGTGACGACGAAGGACATGAAGCGCGCGATCGGCGAGGGCTTCGACTCGATCGAGCTCGCGAAGCGGTACACGACGACGACGATGGGGCCCTGCCAGGGGAAGCTCTGCCACCTCTCGAGCATCCGCGTGTACGCGCAGGAGAACCGCATGTACGAGTCCGCGATCGGCACGACGACCGCGCGGCCGCCGTGGTCGCCGGTCGAGCTCGGCCTGCTCGCCGGTCGCGAGCTCACGCCGACACGTCGTGGGTCGATCCATTGGCGGCATGAGGAGGCGGGAGCGACGATCCAGTGGGCAGGCCCGTGGAAGCGTCCATACGCGTACGGCGAGCATCCGGAGGACGAGGTGCGGGCCGTGCACGAGTCGCTCGGCGTCATCGACGTCTCGACGCTGGGCAAGCTCTTCGTCGAAGGGCCGGAGGCAGTGGCGCTCCTCGAGCGGCTGTACCCGAACCGCTTCGGTGACATGAAGCCGGGGCGCATCCGCTACGGCGTCCTCACCTCGGACGCCGGGCGGATCATGGACGACGGCACGATCGCGCGTCTCGCCGATGACCTCTTCTACGTCACGACGACGTCGACCGGCGCCGACTCGGTGACCGCGTGGTTCGAGTGGTGGAACGCGGTGTGGGGCTACGAGGCGGAGATCGTGAACGTGACCGGCGCGCTCGCCGCAGTGAACCTCGCCGGGCCTCGCTCGCGTGACGCACTGCAGCGGCTGACGGAGGCCGATCTCTCCGCTGATGCGTTCAGGTATCTGGACGCGCACGAGATCGACGTCGCGGGCGTGGCCACGCTGGCGCTCCGGATCGGCTTCGTCGGCGAGCTCGGCTACGAGCTCCACTTCCCGAGCCCGGCCGGCGAGCACCTCTGGGACGCGCTCGTCGCCGAGGGCGCGCGGCCGTTCGGCCTGGAGCCGCAGCGCGTGCTCCGCCTCGAGAAGGGCCACGTCATCGTCGGCCAGGACACGGACTCCGAGTCGAACCTCTACTCGTCCGGGATGTCGTGGCTCCCGAAGCTGGACAAGGACGACTTCGTCGGCAAGTTCGCACTCGAGCACTTCGCCGACCGGGAGGAGAAGGAGAAGCTCGTCGGCTTCACGATGGAGGAGGACGTGGTGCCGGCCGAGGGCGCGCAGATCGTCGTCGAGGGCATCCCCGTCGGGCGGGTGACGAGCGCGCGGCGCAGCGAGGCCGTCGGCCAGGTGATCGGTCTGGCGTGGGTGCCCACGAACCGCTCCGAACCGGGAACCCGCGTGGAGATCCAGGTCGATCGGCTGCGGCGCGGGGCGCGTATCACGCACGGCGCGTTCTTCGACCCGTCCGGGGAAAGGATGCGATCGTGAGTCGCGCGTTTCTCTCGCCGTCGCGTTGTGCGGAGGGCACGACGACGTCGCCCCTGCGGCGCGCGCTCGAGGGCTCTGACCCGGCCGTCGTGCGCGACCTCTCACTGGAGGGCATCGTGGAGATTCGCGGGAACGTGGACGCCGTGACGGCCGGAGCCGCCGAGGAGCTCGTGCGCCTCTCACCGCGCCGGGCCTACCTCTTCACGGACGGTGATCCGGCCGAGGTGGCTCAGCGCGTGCGCTCGAGTGGCGCGCTCGCGTACGACGCGACGGGCGCGCTCGCCGGGATCGCGATCGCGAGCGAGCAGGTCATGCGGCGGCTGACCGACCTCGACCTCGCTCGCATCCCGACCGCGGGCTCGTTCGCGCGCGTGACGGCGCTCTTCCGCCGAGGCGCGGACGGCTGGTTCCACGTCTACGTCCAGCAAGAGCTCGGGCACTACGTGGCCGAGGCCGTTCTGGATGCCCTGGCCGGGCTGGACATGTCCAGGGACCTGACCCCGGACCTGACCCCAGATCAACGATGAAGGAGATCTTCTTCCCCAAGCGGATGTGGAGGCCGCGGCCGGAGCTCAAGCGCCGGTACGAGGTCGTCATCGTCGGCGGCGGCTCGCACGGGCTCGCGACCGCGTACTACCTCGCGAAGCGGCACGGGATCACCGACGTCGCGATCCTCGAGAAGTCGTACATCGGCTCGGGAGCCTCCGGCCGCAACACGACGATCATCCGCTCGAACTACCGCACGCCCGAAGGCGCGGCGTTCTACGGCGAGAGCGTGCGGCTGTACGAGCGTCTCTCGAAGGAGCTCGACTTCAACCTCATGTTCTCGCAGCACGGGCACCTGACGCTCGCGCACTCGGACCGCGCGATGATCACGATGCAGGAGCGCGCCGAGGTCAACAAGCTCCTCGGGATCAACTCGAGCGTCATCTACCCACCTCGAATCGCCGAGCTCTGCCCTGAGCTCGACCTCTCGCAGCGGCCCGCGTACCCGATCGTCGGCGCGCTCTTCCACCCGCCGGGCGGGATCATCCGCCACGACGCCGTCGTGTGGGGTTTCGCGCGGGCGGCCGACCGGCTCGGCGTCGAGATCCACCATGACACTGAGGTTGTCGGCTTTCAGCGGACCGGCGACCGCATCACCGCCGTGGAGACGACCCGCGGCCGCGTCGAGTGCGGCCAGGTCGTGAGCGCAACGGCCGGTTGGTCGTCGCTCGTCGGCAGGCTCGTCGGCCTGCGCCTGCCGATCACGACGCACATTCTCCAGGCCTTCGTGACGGAGCCCGTGAAGCCGTTTCTCGACGTCGTCCTCGTCTCGTCGCAGCTGCACGTGTACGTCTCGCAGACCGATCGCGGCGAGTTCCTCATCGGTGCCGAGATCGAGCCGTACACGACGTACAAGTCGACCGGCACGCTCTCGTTCCTCGAGTACTCGGCGGCCCATGCCATGGAGCTCCTCCCGCAGCTCGAGCGCACGAAGGTGCTGCGCACGTGGACGGGGCTCTGCGACCTCTCGCCCGACTACAGCCCCATCCTCGGCAAGACGGAGATCGACAACTTCCACGTCTCGACGGGATGGGGGACGTACGGCTTCAAGGCAGCGCCGATCGTCGGCGTCACGCTCGCCGAGCTCGTCGCGAACGAGAAGACACCGGAACTCATCGCGCCGTTCGCGATGGAGCGGTTCCACACCGACACCCTCGTCTCCGAGCTCGCTGCAGCTGCCGTGAGTCACTGAAAGGATCGCCATGACGATGCTCTCCAGCCTCGAGATCGCCCAGGCCGCGACGCTGCGCCCGATCGGCGACGTCGCCGACGAGCTGGGGCTGCTCCACGACGAGGTCGAGCCGTACGGCCGCTACAAGGCAAAGGTCGACCTCTCCGTGATCGGCCGCCTCTCGGACCGGCCCGACGCGAAGCTGATCAACGTCACGGCGATCACGCCGACGCCTGCGGGCGAGGGGAAGACGACGACGTCGGTCTCCCTCACGCAGGGGCTCGGCAAGCTCGGCCGCAAGCCCGTTCTCTGCCTGCGCGAGGCCTCGCTCGGACCGGTATTCGGTGTGAAAGGGGGCGCCGCGGGCGGTGGCTACGCACAAGTCGTCCCGATGGAGGATTTGAACCTCCACTTCACCGGCGACCTGCACGCGATCACGGCGGCGAACAACCTGCTCGCGGCGCTGATCGACGCACACCTGCACCACGGAAATGCGTCGGGCCTCGACCCGCTCGCGATCTCCTGGCGGCGCTGCATGGACATGAACGACCGCAATCTCCGGAACGTCGTGACCGGCCTCGGCGGCCGCGCGCACGGCGCTCCGCGTGAGACCGGGTTCGACATCACCGCCGCGAGCGAGATCATGGGGCTCGTCGCCGTCGCACGCGACCTCGCCGACCTCCGCGAGCGGCTCGGACGCATCACCGTCGGGCAGACCTACGAGGGCGAGCCGGTCACCGCCGAGGACATCAAGGCCGCAGGTGCGCTCGCTGTCGTCCTCAAGGACGCGATCAAGCCGAATCTCGTGCAGACCCTCGAAGGGCAGCCGGCGTTCGTCCACTGCGGCCCGTTCGCGAACATCGCGCACGGCAACAACTCGCTCGTCGCGGACCGCGTCGGGCTGAAGCTCGGCGACTACGTGATCACGGAGTCGGGCTTCGCCTCGGACATGGGGATGGAGAAGTTCTTCGACATCACCTGCCGCATCGGCGAGCTGCGGCCGAGCGCGGTCGTGCTCGTCGCGACCGTGAAGGCGCTCAAGCACCACGGCGGGGACCTCGAGGGCGGGCTGGCCGAGATCGAGACCGGCGCGGCCAATCTCGCGCGCCACATCGGGATCATCAACGGCTACGGGTTGCAGGCTGTCGTGGGCGTCAACAAGTTCCCGACCGATACGGACGAGGAGCTCGAGCTCGTGCGGCGACTCGCGACGGAGGCCGGCGCGTACGCCTCAGAGATCAATACCGCCTTCGAGAACGGGGGAGCGGGGGCGACGGCGCTGGCCGAAGCGGTCGTCGCAGCGGCCGACGAGCCGAACACCTTCGACTTCGCGTACACGCTCGACGCGCCCATCGAGGAGAAGATCCGCCTGATTGCGACGCGCGTCTACGGGGCCGACGGCGTCGAGCTCCTCCCGCCGGCCAAGAAGAAGGCCGCCGACTGGGCGGACTCCGAGCTCGCGCGACTACCGATCTGCATGGCCAAGACGCACCTCTCGCTTTCGCACGATCCGGCGCTCAAGAACGCGCCGACCGGCTTCACGGTGACCGTTCGCGACCTGCGTCCCTACACGGGCGCCGGCTGGCTCGTCGCGCTGTGCGGCGACATGATGACGATGCCCGGCCTCGGGAAGACGCCCGCGGCATTCGCGATCGACATCGACGAGTCGGGCGAGACGGTCGGGCTCTTTTAAGCGGCGTCGACCCGGTCGAGGCCGAGCGAGCCGAGCGCGGTCTGCGCCCAGGCTGGGTCATTGCTGACACACGTCGGGCAGGTGAGAAGCGACGTGCCCTTCACCGCCGGATGCTCGATCGCGGTGTCGGGGGGAAGCTCCGTCCGCCCCCACGCGGCACCTGAGATCAATCCATCCGCCTGCCGCCTGTCGCAGATCACGCAGACGAGGTAGAGCCTCGACATCTACGGAACGCTACCTGCCCGCTACCACGGTCCGAGCCACGATCCCTCGACCACGTCTGTCGCGAGGATGATCGCCACGATGACGATGCACGCAAAGGACAGGACCAGCATGAACGGTAGGACGCGCGGACTCTCTTTCTGCAGTGGCGGGAAGTCGATCTGCTTGCCGGCCATCGTGTCCTCCTAGGGCCCCGTCGGGGGTCGATCGAGCGCACCGGACGCCCGAAGTGTGGCTTGCTGGTGCGCCAGCTTCTGGCTTTCGAGGCGTACGAACCAGACGAAGGCGATGAGCATCACGGCGATCCCGAGTGCGGTCATGATGTACGTGCCGGTCGAGCTCCCCGGGCCGAACGTCCAGAAGCCGGCGATGTCCTCGCCCCACTCGTCGTACGGGAACGCGTCGAACATCGCCTAGCTCCTTTCCTCGGCGCCGACGCCGGCTCCTGCCGGCTCCTTGCCGTTCGTCTGCCAGTACGCGTCGAGGAGGACCGGCGCGCTGTCCACCTCGCGCCCGTCGGGCTCCACGATGACCTCGGGCACGCGCTCGAACTCGGGGTAGAAGTCCATCCCGAACTCTGCGAGGTCGAGACCCTCGAGCTCCACCTCGGGCGGCACGCGCAGGAGGTTCATCTTCTTGAGAACCCAGCTTGCGAAGTAGCCCGGCAGGAACGCCAGCGGTATGAAGGCCATGATCCCCATCAGCTGTCCGCCCATGGAGGACTCGACGTTCGCGAGCCCCGTCGGATAGCCGCCGGCGAAGATCCCGACGAGGAACACGCCGTAGAAGCCGGCAACACCGTGCACGGCAACCGCGCCGACGGCATCGTCGATCCGAAGCCGCTTCTCGATGTAGTTCCCGGCCCAGACGGCGACGCAGGCGCCGGAGATCGAGAGCAGGTACGCGAGCGACGGGTGGTAGACGTCGGCGCCCGCCGAAACCGAGATCACGCCTGCAAGGCCACCGGAGAGCGTCCAGAACGGATCCCCCTTGCTCGCGAACCAGCCGCCCGTGAACCCGCCGGCGAAGCCGACGGTGATGACGAACGCGATCGCCCCGAGCGTCGTCGGCGAGCCGTAGATGTTCAGCCACCCCGGGAACACGGTCGGCGTGATGAAGAGGCACGCGGCGTAGAAGCCGTAGAACCCGGTGAAGATCAGCATCAGGCCCATAAGCGTGAGGTGCGTGTTGTGCCCTCGGAAGCTGCGCGCCATCCCGTCCTTCGTGTACTTCCCGATGCGTGGCCCGAGATTGAGAAGGACTCCGAGCGCGAAGATGCCGGCCACGCCGTGGACGACGCCCGACGCGATCGCGTCGTGGAAGCCGAAGCGGATGGTGAGCCAGCCGCCGGCGCTCCAGCCCCAGGCCGCGTCCATGATCCACACGAACGAGCCCAGGATGGCCGTGAGGATGAGGAATGCGGAGAGCCGAACACGCTCGATGAGGGCCCCGGACATGATCGACCCGGTCGTCCAGGAGAAGAGGAGGAACGCGAGGAAGAAGACTCCGTTCAGGTGGTTCTGGAGGTTCGGGCCCATCTCGTCGGCCCACGGCGCGGTCTGTCCGCAGAATCCCGGGAACTGTGGCGGTCCGGCGTGGCCGTCGAGCGAATCGGGGCCGATGTTCGGCAGGCCGGGCTCGAAGCAGCCGTAGATGTACCAGCCGAAGTAGTAGAAGGTCGGTGTGACGACGGCGATCGTCAGGATGTTCTTCATCGCCGTCGACATGAGGTTCTTGCGTCGCGCGGCCCCGGCCTCGTACGCCATGAAGCCGACGTGGATCAGCCACATGACGACGACCGTCCAGAAGTAGAACGTCTCGAGCAGGATGTTCGCGCTGAGGTCGATCTGCGTCTTGAGCTCTTCGGTCGTGGGCGCCGCTTGAGCGAGCCAGACCGGGACCAGCGACGTGATCATTCCACCCTCTCTTCCTCAGGCAGCGTTACCGGGTCGACGATGGGAAGACGCTACGAACCGGGCTACCCGGTTTCCATGTCCGATCCAGCCTGCGTTTGGGGCGCGGCTATGTGGAGGACGCACACAGCGTCATTGCTTTTCCACCTCGCCTGTCGATGCATTGACGAGGAAGCTCTCCGTGCGGTTCGGCTGGCCCTGGGCGTCGACCTGCTCGGAGAGCACGACGCCCCAGTAGCCGACGGGCGGAATGCCCTGGTTCAGGTAGCGGACCTGGCGGCAGATCTGGGGCTCGCACGGCACGAACGAGGCGTTTTCGATCGCGATGTCGACGGCCTCCTGTTGCGTGATGTCGTCTCGGTTCGACGCGCACGTCTTCGAGACGACGAGCGTGAAGACGAGGAGCACGCCGAGGATGAGCGCGCGGCCCCAGAGGCTGTCGCGGAGGTCCTTGCCGGCCGTGGACGAGCCCGGCGGCCGGCCGTTAGCCGGTTCGGGGGGTGTTCCAGCGCTGGTAGACACGGTAAGCCCGGAGGAAGAGGTACCCGACGAAGCTCGTCATGAACACGAGGAGCAACCACCAGAACCACCACACGTAGTGCGGTCGCCACTCGAGCAGCTCGACGACCGTCAGCCACAGGACGACTGCGAGCGCGAGCACGAGGATCCACGGGATCTCGGGCAGCAGCAGGAACCAGAGCACGTGTGGATCGTCTACGAGCGCCGAGCCCGGCGCAACTACGACCAGGGGTACGGCGAGCTGACACGGGATGGAGGTCCCCCGTCGCGAAGCGCTCGTACCGGAACGGGTAGAGCAGGCGTGAGTGATCGCCGAGGAGCACCGAGGCGACCTCGCGGCCGACGCCGATCATCTTGTACCCGTGGTTCGAGTCGAAGATCCCGTAGACGTTCGGGCGCACGTAGTCGAAGACGGGGAAGTTGTCCGCCGTGAACGCGCCGACCCCGCCCGAGCGAGCCAGCTTGTACTGCGCGCGACAGCCTTCGAATCGGCTCATCGAGTGCGAGAGCGCGGCGCACCACATGTCCGGGAAGCTCGAGTCCACGTCCGTGGTGGACGGGTAGGGGTCGAGCTCGACGTCGCCGTCGACGACGAGCGGCGAGGCGCCGCCCTGCACGCCGTGGCGGTCGCGCTTGAAGTAGATGCCCCACAGCTCGTCGGTCACGAGGTCTCCGTCGTCCGTGTGGAGGGGCGCGTCGGTGTCGAGGTGGATGACGGGCGGCGCGCCGCCGTCGGCGGTCGCGAACATCAGCGGATCGACGGTGATCTCGCCCTCCTGGAGGTTCCAGTAGGTCCACATCGGGCGATCGCGCACGACGTCGCCCGAGGGCGTCCGGATGTCGATCGTGTCGGGCAGGTCGAGGAGCGACCAGAACCGTGCCGCCCAGGGCCCGGGCGCGATGACGACCTGCTCGCCGATCTCGATCGTTCCGGAGCTCGTCTCGACCGTGGACACCGTGCCGTCGTCGCGCGAGGACAGGCCGGTGACCTCGACGCCTTCGAGGACGGAGACGCCTTCGGCCACGCACTTGTCCCGCAGCCCGAGCACGGACTCGACGTTGAACGCGAAGCCACCCTGGTGCTCGTGGAGACAGATCGTGACGCCCTGGGCGCGCCAGTCCGGGAAGAGCCCCTTCATGTGCGCGTCGACCTCGGCCTCACCGGTGATGAGCTCTGAGCGGTAGCCGATCCGCTCCTGCCGCTCGAAGGTCGCGGCGAGGTCGGACTCCTGCACGGCTGCGCCCAGCGCGATGTAACCGACCGAGTTGTAGTGGTACGCCGCTGGATCGGACTCCCAGACCTCGACGCACGCCTGCATGAGCTCGCTCATCGCCGGCTGGAAGTAGTTGTTGCGGACGACACCGCACGCGATGCCCGACGCGCCTGCGCCCGGCTTCGACTTGTCGAGGACGACCACATCGGCACCCGAGCCAGCGCCGCGTGCTCGAAGCTCCTTGGCGAGGTGGTACGCGGTCGAGAGTCCGTGGATGCCGGCGCCGACGACGACGTAGTCTGCGCGCTGCGGAAGTGTCACCTATTGCCTCCTAGACAACGCTATTGCGTATAGGACGACGAGACGGTAGCAGGTCAGTCGGCCGCGAACCACACGAGGCAGGGCGCGCCTTCGCGGATCTTGCGGCTCGCGCGGCGGTAGCGCCAGCGCCCGATGCGCGTCCGATCGGGGCCTACGACGAGGAGCCCGCTGCTCCGCTCGACCACGAACTCGAGCAGCGCCTCGACAGGACGTGGCGAACGCAGGCAGAAGCGCTCGACGTGGACGCCGAGCGTGTGAGCGAGCGCGGCGGGCGCGCGAAGCGATTCCTCGACGTCGGGCGGCGCGACGTAGTCGTAGCCGAGCACGAGCCCACACGGGGCGAGGATGCTCTCGACCGCGTTGACGACCAGCAGCGGCTGACCTGCTTCGACCGCAGAGTCGACCGCGAGCCGCGCGGCCTCGTCGACGAGCGGCGCTTCGAGCGTCGCGACGACGACGGGCCGGGACGCACTGGCTCGGTTCGGGGCGGGCTCGAGCCCGGTCGAGCGAGGCGTGCGTGCCGTCTGCATCTCAGCGCTCCGGGTGGAGCTCCCAGCGAGGGGCGTTCGCAGCTGCGCGGCGGACGCGGCGTCGCCAGAACGGCATGTAGAGGAACATCCAGGCCATGCCGACGATGATCCCGAGAAAGACGTAGGTCCCCGAGACGAAGAGGACGAGCGGGACGAACACGACGAGCAGGATCACCGCGAACGCGAGGATCTCGAGCCGGAACCTGTTCATCTGCCGATTTCGGCGCGCGTACTCGTCCGGCGGTATCTGTGTCGTGTCCCAGACGCGCCCGCACGTCGCGCACGCCAGCCGGTCGCCGTACGGAACCGAGTGCTCCTCGCCGCACTCGCACCGAATCGCGATCGGAGGCGTCGAGGCTGCCACGGCACCGATTCTAGATGGCTACCGAGTTGCCGTCCGTGCAACACGGTCGCATCGGATGCATTGAATCCGACCGGAGACAGTGTTATAGGTCCCCCGCGCGCACGTCTGCGTCGACCGCAACGCTCCCCGGAGGTTGGCCGTGGCTGAAGCCGTAATCGAGGAACGACATCTCCTCAAGACGCTCCGCTGGTACGACGGGTTCGTCATCGCCCTCGCGACGCCGGGCTTCCTGCTCGGGTCGCTCGGGTACTCCGTGGGCGACATCGGCGGCTGGGGCTCCGTGCTCCTCTGGGGAATCTCCGCCGGCCTCGCGTTCTTCATCATGACGCTCTACTCCGAGATGGCGGCGATGTTCCCGGACAAGCCGGGCGGCTTCCCGCTCTACGCGCACGAGGGCTGGCGCAAGCACTTCACGCTCATCGGGCCCATCTCGACCTTCGGCTACTGGCTGGCGTGGTCGGTGGTGCTCGCGTTCCTCGGCGTCTTCTCGGGGCAGATCATCACCGCGGCGTGGTTCCCGGACGAGCCGTTCGGGAGCGTCTTCTTCGGCAGCTCGGCGTCCGAGTCGTCCTACTTCTCGACCGGCGGCGCGGATATCGGTCTCCCGCACCTGATCGCCATCGGGCTCATCCTCGCGGTCTGGCTCTTCAACTTCAGCGGCGTTCGGGTCGCGGTCAGTTTCGGCTACCTGGCCGGGGCGCTGCTCATGATCCCGCTCTTCGTCTTCATGATCCTGCCGTTCCTGAACGGGGACTTCGACAGCGCGAACCTCACGTGGGGTGCGCTCGACGGAACGGCCGGATCAGGCGAGGAGGCGACGTCGGTCTCGACGTGGGAGATCATCCGGCTCTCGTTCGTCTGGCTCTGGATCATGGCCTGGTCGTCGTGGGGCGTGGACACGTGCGCGACGTTCGCCCCCGAGTACAAGGACACGGTCAACGACACGAAGCTGGCGCTCCGCTCCGCGTGCATGTTCACGCTCGCCGTCTACATCCTGCTCCCGCTCGGGCTCGTCGGCGGCGTCGGCGAGGAGACCGTCGCGGCCTTCGACTACGTCGGTGCGCTCGAGACGCTGACCGGCTCGACCGCGCTGACGAACTTCTTCGTCGTCGTCATCGTCGCGAGCTTCGTGATCTCGATGAACACCGCGACCGCGGACGGCTCACGCGCGCTCTACGGCATCGCGCGGGACGGCATGACCGTGAAGCAGCTGTACAGCCTGAACAAGTGGAACGTTCCCGGTCGTGCGATGACGCTCGACATGATCGTGAACATCTGCTTCGTGCTCTTCATCGGCAACATCTTCGGCATCCTCGCGGCGAGCAACATCGGATACGTGCTCGCGCACTTCTTCGCGATCACGGGCTTCCTCCTGCTGCGGCGAGATCGTCCGGACTGGCCACGGCCGATCAAGCTCTCGCCGGTCTGGATCCCGATCGCATGGGTGCTCGCCGTCGTCACTGCGGTGCTGACGTTCTTCGGCGTCGGCTGGTTCCAGACGGCAGCCGGCGGCTACGGCGGGACGACGGAGAAGATCATCGGCTTCGGCGTCCTCGTTCTCGCGATCCTGCTCTTCCTCTTCAGGCGGATCGTCCAGGACGGCGAGCGCCCGCACTGGCGTGAGGACGCACCGGCCGTTCCGGACGCCCGCATGGCGGCGCTGCTCGAAGAGGCGGCGCGACCGGTTCCCTAAGCGTTCTGGCTCGAACGAGAGGGGCGGCACGCGCCGCCTCTCTCGCGTCAGAATCCATCCATGGAAGGCTCGAGGCCAGCGGAGTTCGAGGTCGAGATCGGCGGCGCGATCTCGGCGCCCGAGGCGTTCGGCGCCTCGTTCGACGTGGCGCCGCCTCCGAGGCGCTCGAGCTCGGCGAGGGGCTCGAAGGCGACCCTGCGATCGCGTTTCGCAGGACGCTGGGCATGTTCGCGACGGGTGTGACGGTGCTCACGTCCCGCGTCGGCGAGCAGGTGCACGGCATGACCGCGAACGCGTTCATGTCGGTCTCGCTGCGGCCGCCGCTCGTGCTCATCTCCATCGACCGGCGCGCGAGGATGGGCGCGCTGCTGCACGAGGGTACGCGGTTCGGCGTGAGCGTCCTGGAGGCGAAGCAGACCGGGCTGTCAGATCGCTTCGCAGGCCGCGTCGCAGACGAGCTACCCGAGGCGACGTTCGAGATCGTGCACGAGACGCCGCTCGTCGAGGGCGCGCTCGCGCATCTCGTCGCACGTGTCGTTCGCTCGTACTGGGGCGGCGATCACTCGCTCTTCCTCGGCCAGGTCGAGTTCGCGCGCTACGGCGCCGGCCGGCCGCTGCTGTTCCACGGTGGCCGCTACGAGCGGCTGATCGAGGATCCGCGCGTCTTCTCGCTCCTCCCTCGCGAGCTTCTCGACCCGATCCTCGCGCTCGGCGAGGAGCGTGCGTACGCGGACGGCGAGCCGATCATGCAGATCGGCGAGGCCGGGTGCGAGCTCCTGCTCATCGTCGAAGGCGAGGCGCAGGTGGAGCGTCCCGGCCTCTCGCTCACGCTCGGTCCGGGCGAGCTCATCGGCGAGATCGAGGTGCTCGATCCGGGCGGCGGGCGGATCGCGGACATCCACGCAGTCGGCTCGGTGCGGACGATCGCGGTGTCGCGGGATCAGCTGCTCGCCGCGCTCGAGGCGGATCCCCGGGCCGCGCTGGCGCTGATCGAGGTGCTCGCGACGCGCTTCCGCGAGACCGCCTAGGCGTTATCGGACCCTTCGCGTGATCTTGCCGACGGCCCTGGCCGTTCCGACGGAGTTGGACGCGATCACCTCGATCCTCAGGCTGTATCCGCGGTCGCGGGGACGCACGCGGTAGTAGTGGCCTTGCGCGATTCGCTCGCACCCCTGTCGGCAGCGCTGCCAGAAGACCTCGAAACGGAGATTGGCTCCTTGCCAACGTCCTCGCAGCGCACGCAGCCGCGCGTCGACGCGGGGCGTCCCGACGATCGCCGGCAGCGTCTCGAACCGCGGCCTGGTCTCGACGAACGGCGTCTGCGCGGATGCTGCCGCGCCGACCCCCTCGACCGTGGTGACGACTCGCAGCCGGTGCCCGCCGTCGTCGGCCGTCGGGGTGTACCGCGCGCGAGTCCCTCCTGAGATCGCCGTGCAGTTCCCGTCGCGGCAGCGCTCCCACTGGTAGTCCTGTCGCAGCCCGGAGCCGACCCAGATACCGCTGAAGGCTTCGAGCTCGATTCCGAGCACGGCACTCCCGAGGATGCTCGGGTGCAGCTGCGGCGCCGGCGGGCTTCCGAGCAGACGCAACGCGGCGGCGGCGTCGGGGACTCCGAACTGTGTTCCAGGCACTGCGCGGGCGGTACGTGCCAGCCGACCCTCGATGTCGTCGACGGACACGAAGCGAGCCTGAGTGCGCATGAGCGCGACGATCCCCGCCACGAGCGGGGCAGACATCGACGTTCCGCAGCCGACACCCGAGCCTCCGCCGAGCACGGCGATCGGAGCGCACTCGGGCGCGGCGAACCTCACCCACGGGCCGTGGTTGGAGAAGGTCGCCCTCCTCCCGTCGTACGTCGACGCTCCGACCGAGATCGTTCCGGGGATGGCTGCCGGGAACCGGGGCGCGTCGGTCGCCTCGTTGCCGGCCGCGGCCACGACGAACACGCCTGCGGCACGTGCTCGCGCGATCGCGCGCTCGAGCTCCTGGGGAGAGTTCGGCCCGATGAGGCTCACGTTCACCACGGCGGCTCCGTGGTCGACGGCGTAGTCGATCGCCTCCGCGATGTTGAGGTTCAGTGCGATGCCGCCCGGCCCCACCACCTGAAGAGGCATGAGGCTGCAGGTGAAGCACGCGCCGACGCCACCGATGCCGTTGTTCGCCCGGGCGGCTGCCGTTCCGGCAACTCCGGTTCCGTGCCCGTCGGCGGGCGACGGATCGGTGTCGTCGTCGACGAAGTCGTAGCCCTGAAGGACCGCACCCGCGAGGTCCGGATGCGCGGAGTCGACACCCGAGTCGACGATCGCGATGACGATCTCCGGCGCGCCTGTGGTGATCTCCCACGCCGCGGGGAGGTTCAGCGCGGCGTACGCCGGATGGGTCGCGTCCGGATCGCTGGGAAGCAGGGCGCTCGCGCTCCCCACGAGAACGCAACCGCCGACGGCGATCGCGGCGACCACCGCACGACGTACGGCCCGCTGCTGCATCGCCCTGAAGGTAGCGCCGGCGGGACGGCGCTGCGCGAGACCTAGACTCGCGCGATGCGCGCGAGACTGCTCGGTGTGGCCGTCGGCCTCGCGCTCGCCGACTCCTCGATCGTCACACTCGCTCTCCCGGAGATCCTCGGCCAGTTCGACGTCGCCATCACGTCCGTTGCGTGGGTGCTCACGTCGTTCAACCTCGTGCTCGCGGTCGTCGCTGTGCCCGCCGCATATGTCTCGAGGCGGCGACCGCGCGAGGCGTTCATCGCAGGTGTCGTCGTCTTCGCCGTGGCATCGCTGGCGTGTGGGCTCGCGCCCTCGTTCGAGGTGCTCGTCGGAGCTCGGTGCGTCCAGGCGCTCGGCGCCGCGCTGCTCGTCACGGCGGCACTCGATCTCCTCTCACATGCGGAGGGGAGCGACGAGGCGGCGCTGCGCACCTGGGTTGCAGCGGGCGTGCTCGGCGCCGCGCTCGGCCCTGCCGCCGGTGGAATCCTCACGCAGCTGCTCGGTTGGGAGTCGATCTTCCTCGCGCAGGTGCCGCTCGCGCTGGTGTTGTTGCTCGCGGCGCGCGGAGTGGACGCTCGGCCCGTGCCTGCTCGCGTCGGGAGACCGTCGATCACCGCCAACGCCGCGCTGCTCCTCGTCGCGGGCGGGCTCGTCGCGGCGCTCTTCCTCGTCGTGCTCCTCCTCGTGGACGGGTGGGGGATGTCACCGGCCGCGGCCGGCGTCGTCGTGACGGTCATGCCGCTCACCGCGATCGTCGTGGGTCGCCTCCGGCCCCGGTCGCTCGGCGGCGTGCAGGGCATCGCGTGCGGCGTGATCCTGCTCGCCGGCGGCCTGGCTGCGCTCGCGTTCATGCCGCGCGCCGGGTGGGGCTGGACGATCCCACCGCAGATCCTCGTCGGCGCAGGGCTCGGGCTCACGGTCGCCGGGCTCACGGAGCTCGCGCTTCGAGGTCGGGCCGATCAGGTGGTGCACGGCGGCTGGACGATCGCCGCGCGCCACGCGGGCGTCGTCCTCGGGCTGGTCCTGCTCGCCCCGGTGCTCACGAGCGCGCTCGAGGAGAATCGCGACGAGGCGATCCGCGCGGGCGCAGCCGTCGTGCTCGACAGCGACATCCCGCCGCTCGACAAGCTCGGGGTGGCGCAGGACGTCCTCGACGAGGTCGACCGCGCCGAGGAGCTCGGCGAGCTGCCCGACGTCGAGCGCGCGTTCGAAGGACGGCCCGACGACGACGAGTGGCGCGCACTCACGAACGGCCTCCAGGAGCAGCTCGACCGCGCGGTCACGAGCGCGTTCGCCGGGCCGTTCCTGCTCGCCGCCGCGCTCACGCTCTGCGCGCTCGTCCCCGTCGCCCTGCTGCGGAGGCGCTCCGCATGAGGCGCTTCTTGCCCTTCCTCGTCGCGCTCGGGCTCGTCGCCGCGGTCGTCGTCCCGTACCTCGCGCTCGGCGGAGGGCGCTTCGAGCCGACTCCCGTCGCCGATCCGTGCGAGGTGCGCGAGCAGCCCGAGGCCGACGGCCTGGGTGAGACGATCGAGCGGATCGCGCTCTCCGCGGTCGACGGAGTCGCGTGCGAGCTCGGTGTTTCGCGTGAAGAGCTCGTCCTCGCGCTGCGTAGCGAGGAGGCCCTCGTCGCCTTCTCCGACGAGCAGGGCCTCGACCGTGACGAGCTCGAGCAGGCGATCACGGACGGACTCGTGCGCGCCGTCGACCAGGCCGACGAGGAGGGCTCACTCCCGCCGTTCGTCGCACCGCTCGTGCGCCGAGCCGCGGAGTCGGTGCCGCCGTGGCTCATTCTCGAGACGCTCGAGTCGCTCGGGAGCTTCCTGCCCGGCTAGTCGAGGTCGGGCAACTCGGAGAGCCAGGGCGTGCGGTAGCCCGACTCGGTCCAGACCACGGGGAAGAACGACTCGTCCATCGAGAGGTCGCCGCGGCGGCGATAGCGCGAGTAGTTGACGTCGACGTTCGTCTCGTGGAAGCGGGTCTCGACCGGGAGGAAGTGGGAGACGAGCGCCATGCGCGCGACCGTTCCCGGAGTAGTTCGGCGCCGAGCCGTGCCAGGTGAGGCCGTGGTGGAACGAGCCACCGCCGGGCTTCACGACGACCGGAACCGTGTCGAGCTCCGTGCCTTCCGGCGCCGCCGCGCGCGGCCCGGCGAGCCAGTCGTCCGGCGCGTGGAACTCCGTGCGCGCCGGTGGCGACTTCGGCCACGTGTGCGAGCCACGCACGAACTCGATCGGCCCCGCGTCCGCCTGCGTCTCGTGGAGCGAGATCCAGCACGTGATCATCTCCGGCGGGCACGAGGTAGTCCGCGTAGGACGAGTCCTGGTGGAAGCCGATCGCCTTCGTCCCTGGCGGCTTCCAGAGGACGTTGTCCTGGAGGATCCGCACGCCCCGGTAGCCGGCGAGCTGGGCGGCAAGTCGGCCCGTCCGCTCGGAAAGGACTTGCGCGGCGACCACGTTGTCGGCCTTCCATGCGTTGCAGAGCTGCCGCGTGCGGTCCTCGGGATCGCGTCCGGGAACCCAGTTCACCTCGTCGGGCCGGATGCCCGTCTCGTACTCGCCGTCGAACAGCGGGACGTAGCGCTCGCGGAGCAGCTCGAGCCCGCGCTCGGAGACGAGGCCTTCCTCGACGATCGAGGAAGCCGTCCTCGTCGAAGGCGGTCATCTGCTCCGTCGTGAACGCGTCGACCATTGCGGCTACTTCCCGAGCGTGCCCGGTGCCAGGTGCGAGAGGACGCGCGGCCACACGCGCTCGAGAATGTCGCGTCCGCCTTCGGGAACCATCTCGATACGGCCGCCGAGCCTCTTCTGCCACCACTTCGCTGCGGCGCTGCCGCCTTCACGCGTGCCGAAGAGGAGCAACGTCTTGGCCTGTACCGGGTCGACCGCGGCCTCGCTCTCGAGCGGCGGCGTCGACACGAGGACGAGCCGGTCGACGAGGTCGCCGTGTCGCGCGGCGAGTTCGAGCGCGGCGAGGCCGCCCTCGGCCCAGCCCACGACTCCGGCCGGTGACCCGTCCCACTCGAAGGCGATTTCGATGTCGCGCTTCCCTGTCTCGTCAGCCCCCGGGTCCATACGAGGAGCACTACCGGGCAAGCAGAGGACGATGCGCCGGCTCACGAGTCCTAGGAGCGCGGGCGCGTCTTGTCCGGGTCGTAGAACGGGAAGCGGACGACCATTGCCGGGATCCGCTTCTGGTGGCCGTCGAGCTTGCCGACCTCGACCTTCGTGTCGAGCTCCGAGACCTGCACCGCAACGCGTGCGAGCGCGATGTTCTTCTTCAGGATCGGGCTGCGCGTCCCGCTCGTGACGACGCCCACGCGCTGGCGGCCGACGTAGATCTCGTCGCCGTGGCCGGCGGTCTCGTTGCCCTCGAGCTCGAGCCCGACCAGGACCCGCTGCGGGTGCGCGTGGCGCTCCTCGAGCGCTGCGCGTCCGACGAAGTCGTCGTCCGTCTTCAGGTCTACCGCGAACCCGACGCCCGCCTCGAACGGGTCGACCTGGTCGTCGAACTCGTACCCGGCGAAGATCAGGCCCGACTCGATGCGCAGGATGTCGAGCGCTTCGAGCCCGAGCGGCGTCAGGCCGTGCTCCTCGCCAGCGCCGACCAGATCGCGTCCCACACGGCGGGCCCGTCCGACGGGTGGCACCAGACCTCGTAGCCGAGCTCGCCCGTGTACCCCGTACGCGAGACGACGATCGGGATCCCGTCGTAGGTCCCGATACGCCCGACCGTGAGTCGGAACCACTTGAGATCCTCGAGTGAGGTCTGCGTCGGCGGCGTCCACACGATCTTCTTCAGGAGCTCACGACTCTCCGGGCCCTGGACGGCGACGTTGTGGAGCTGGTCGGTCGACGGCTTCACCCACGCCTTCAGGTCGAGCTTCTCGCGCAGCTCGTTCAGCCAGACGCCGTCGTACTCGTCGCCGCCGACGAAGCGGAAGTTGTCCTGACCCAGCCGGTAGACCGTCGCGTCGTCGATCATCCCGCCCGTCTCGTTGCAGAGCGCCGTGTAGGTGACCTGGCCGACCGAGAGCCTTCGCGCGTCGCGGGTGATCGCGTGCTGGATCAGTGTCTCCGCGTCGGGGCCGAGCACTTCCCACTTGCGCAGCGGCGAAAGATCCATGATCGCGACCTTCTCGCGGCACGCCCAGTACTCGGCGATCGCGCCCTCGTTGTCGAAGCAGTGCGGGAGCCAGTAGCCGCGGTACTCGACGAAGCTCTTCGTGAGCTCGCTGGTACGGGGATGAAAGGTCGTCTCGCGCGTCAGCACCGGGTCGGCGTCAGCAGTGACGCGCCGGGCGATCGCGACCGAGAACGTGTTGTCGGGCGCGTACACCCGCACGTGGACCGGCGTGATCTGCCAGCCGTTGGCCGGGTCGATGTCGTCGGGGCACGCAGACGAGGCGCAGACGAGATCGCTCATCGCGCGGAGGAGGACGTAGTCGCCAGGACGCGACCACGGCTCGTCCATGACGAACACGTTGTTCGCGTCGAAGCCCGTGTTGTAGAAGAAGTTGAGCGCCTCCCAGCCCATCCGGGGCGCGATTCCGAACGGCGTCACCTGGCCGTTGAAGTTCTCCGAGCAGTTCACGTGGCCCGGGTAGCCCCGGTCCTCGTAGTACTTGGCCGTGCACGCGAGGCCGAAGGTGTCGTGGCGCCCGACCGTGTCGCGGACGACCTCGATGAGCGGGTCCTGGTCGACGTCGTAGAACTTCCCCTGCAGCCCTGGCATCGGGTAGGCCTGGCCCATGAGCGAGCGCGTGGTCGTCGCGTCGAGCCCGCGCTCGAGCCCCGACTCGAGCTTCCCGCGATGGAACGCGAGGAAGTCGGAGCACTGCTTGCCCTCGACGTCGATCACCTGGATGAACTCGCCGGCGCGCACCTCGTAGGCGAGCGCCGCCGCCGCGTCGACGCGGAAGTCGAGCCGCGGCTCGGCGAGCGGCGGAGGGAGCTCCTGCTGCTCGTAGGTGCGCGGGGTCGCGCGGCGCACTTCGACGAGAAGCTCGGACGGGGGCGGCGCGCCGTCGACGATGCGGCCGGCCGGAGCCGCGACGACGACTGTGACGGCACGCTCGGCGCGGAACGTCTGCGCCGTTCCGGCCGGCGACCATTCCCCGAACAGGCCGATCGCCGTGGCATCCGCGGGGTCGAGCCCGCGCGCCCCGAGCTCGTGCGCGAGGAGGCTGCCGTTCCGATCGGCGAGGGCTGCGCGGATCACCGTCGCGGGCGCGTCGGCCTTCGCGTCGAGCGCAGCCGCGTCGTCGCGACCGTCGGAACCGAGCACGGAGACCTCGGCGGGCTGGCTCCCGCGCGTGTCCACGACGGTCATCCGCTCGTCCGGTCCGAGGGCGAACACCGTCGCACCTCCCGGCCGGACGAGGTACGTCTCGACGAACGGGTCCTCCGGGAGCAGACCCCGGATCAGGGCCGGCGAGGTGCTCACGTCAGGCGCTCGCCGGCGCCTTCGCCTCCATCTCGGCCGCCTCGGCGATGAGCTTCTCGGCGAGCTCGCGCTTGCCGTCGGCGTCGAGCTTCTTCACCTCGTTCTCGACGGCGCGACGGTTGTACGACTGGTTCCAGTAGTCGAGCGCCTCGAAGCCGAGGAGGACGGCCTTCCCCACGAACTGCCGCAGGACTTCGTTGGTCGGGCCCATGACCCAGCCGGCCTTCGCGTCGCGGACGTAGCGCTCGAGCTCCATGTCGCGCTTGTAGCCGGAGCCGCCGCACGCGTGGAGCATCTTGTCGACGACGTGCGCGACGTTCTTCGCCGCCTCGAACTTGATCTGCCAGGCCCAGTGGAGGTAGTCCGCGCGGGCCAGCTCTCCGACCTCGAGCACCTTCGTGTTGTTGTCGGTCGCCGAGTCCATCGCCTGCGCGACCGAGTAGACGAAGAGGCGCGCCGCGTTCGTGTCCATGAGCGCCTCGCCCACGTAGTCCTGGATCGTCGGGTAGTCGGCCACGCGCAGGCCGACGTCGACGTGGCGCTTGCGGGTCGTGTGGCGCTTGGCGATGTCGATCGTGCCGAGTGCGATGCCGTTCCAGACCGACGACGACCCGATGAGGAACCACGGGTCGACGGACTCGTCGTTCGACGCGGCTCCGTCGCCCTCCGGGCCGACGAGCTGCTCCGCCGGGACGTCGACGTTCGGAACCTCGAGCGGGCCCGACTGGTTCCCGCGCAGACCGAGTGCGTCCCAGAGCGAGGGCTGCGACTCGACGTCGTCGCCGTCGATGACGAACACCGACAGGTCGTCGTAGCCCGTGAAGTCCGGGCTCGTCGTCTGCACGACGTAGAAGTCCGCGAAGCCGGCCGAGGTCGTCCACGATGCCTTCTTACGGACCTTGTAGCCGCCGTTCGAGCGCTCGGCACCCGACGAGATCGGGTACCAGAAGTGCGATCCGGTCTCGGGGTCGGAGTAGGAGAGCGTTCCGATCTTGCCGGTTCCGAGTGGGCGGATGTACTTGTCGATCAGCTCGGGCGTCGGGCGGAACATGATCGTGTTCACCGCGCCGATGTGCATCACGTAACACATCGCAGTCGAGGCGCAGCCGTAGCGCGCGATGGTCTCGCACGTCATCGCGTACGCGACGTGGTTCTCGCCGAGGCCGCCGTACTCCTCGGGGACCGTGAGCGCGAGGAAGCCGTGCTCGCCGAGTAGCTCGAGGTTGCGACGCGGGTACAGGAGCTCGTCGTCGGAGCGCTTCGCGTTCGCGCGCATCTCCTTCTCGCAGAGCTCGATGAGCGTCGCGCGGAGCTCCTTCTGGCGGTCGGTCAAGACCCAGTCGGGATCCCATTCGTAGCCGAGCCCCCAGAACGGCTCGCCACCCCACATCTTCTCGGACATGCTCACCTCCACCGGAATTTGGCGTTCTCGTGCGCCATCGTAGGCCGCCCCTGCATCCTGGGGCAAGCGCCTACGACGCGAGAACGGCGAGCAGGTCGTCGCCGTAGCGCTCGAGCTTCACCGGGCCGAATCCCTTCACGCCCGCGAGCTCGCCCAGCGTCTGCGGGCGGAGGGCCGCGAGCTCGCGGAGAGTCGCGTCGTGGAGGACGACGTACGCCGGCACTGCGTCCTCGTGGGAGCGCTCGAGGCGCCAGCTGCGCAGGCGCGTGACGAGATCCTCGTCGACGTCGGTATCGCTGCTCGTCCGGATCTCCGGCGGCTGTGCCGATCGGTCGACGTGGAGAACGCGGAAGCCGTCGGGTGTCGTCACCTCGACGAGGGCGCCCGAGGTCTCGATCTGCTGCACCCAGCGGCGGACCTCTCCGTCGGTCGCGGCCGCGAGCATCCGGTAGGCGGCGGAGCGGCGTGCGGACGGCGGCGCTTTCAGCGACCCGCGCAGCGTTGCGACCAGGCTCCGGCGGCCGAGAGGCCAGGTGAGTGAGGCGACCGCGTCGACGATCGCCTCGCCGATGTCCTCGGGCAGCGGCGGCGGCGGGCTCGAGATCGATGCCGATCCGCGCGTCGACGGAGCGCAGACGTCGCAATTGCCGCACGGACCGACGAAGGCCTCGCCGAAGTGCGCGGCCACCTGCTCGTGCCGGCACACCCGCGTCTCCGCGAACGCGACGATCCGGTCGGCGCGCGACTCGGCGACCAGACGCGCGCGGTCGAGCAGCGCCTCGACGCGCTCGCGTGCGTCGGCCGGTGCGGCCGTGAGGTCGATCCGCATCAGCCGTCCCTCGTCGAAGCTCCGCTCCAGGAGGCCTGCTTGTTCGAGCATGCCGACGAGGACACGTGCGTCGCGTTCCGGCACGAGGACCGAGAGGTCGTCGGAGTCGACGAGCCCGTTCGCGTCTCGCAGCGCGCGGTAGATCGAGCGGAGCTCCGAGGCCGTGGGCACATCGGAGACCGCGAATCGCCTGAGCGCAGTCGCATCGCTCGGACTTGCGAGCAGGAGCGTCTCGCTCGGCTCTCCGTCCCGTCCGGCCCGCCCGATCATCTGCACGTAGCCCTCGAGGGAGTCCGGGTAGTTGACGAGGCAGACGAGCCGCACATCGGGCTTGTCGATGCCCATGCCGAACGCCGTCGTGGCGACGACCGCCTGTGTCCTTCCGGACACGAAGTCGTCCTGGACGCGCGTGCGCTCCAGGGCTTCGAGGCCCGCGTGGTAGTGCTCGGCCCGGAATCCATGGCCGCTGAGGACGCGCGCGAGCTCCTCCGTCGAGCGCCGCGAGCGCGCGTAGACGATCGCGGAGCCGCCGCGCAGCGCGCGCAGTCGCTCGACGAGGATCCCGATGCGGTCCTCCGCATTGGCGACCTCCTCCACGTCGTACCGGAGGTTCGGGCGCATGACGCTCGTGTGCACCACGTCGAGCGACCGCCCGAGCGACTTCCCGATGTCGCGCGCAGTATCCGGCGTCGCCGTCGCGGTCATTCCGAGGAGCGTCGGATCGCCCAGTGCCTCGAGGCCGCGACGGATGAACAGGTAGTCGGGACGAAAGTCGTGGCCCCACATGCTCACGCAGTGCACCTCGTCGACGACGACGAGCCCGATGCCGACGTTCGCGAGGAGCTCGACGAAGCGCGCCTGCCGTAGGCGCTCAGGCGCCGCGTAGACGAGGCGGGTCTCGCCGGACGACACACCTGCGAGCCGCGACGCGGTCTCCTCCACCGAGAGCGACGAGTTGACGAAGGTCGCGGTCGCGGCGATCTCCGGCGGCAGCTTGTCGACCTGGTCCTTCATCAGCGCGATGAGCGGGGACAGGACGAGCGTCGGCTCTGGACGGAGCATCGCGGCGAGCTGGTAGGTGAGCGACTTTCCGGACCCTGTCGGCATGAGGGCGAGCGTGTCGCGCCCCGCGATCGCCGCGCGCACGACGTCCTCCTGCCCGGGCCGGAAGGCGTCGAAGCCGAAGAGGTCGCGCAGCGGAGAGGCGAGATCGTTCAGGCGGGCGAGTATAGGAGCAGCCTCGGGCGGCGTCTGTGCCGAGTTCGTGCCGGCCTCAGCTCCACCGCGGGACGTACGACGCGTCCGGCTCGCGCACGATGCCGTCGTCGGGCAGCACGTCCCAGTCGGGGGCCTGCGCCGTGTAGATGTGCGCCGTGAGCTGCAGGCCGGTCGGGTCGTCCAGGGTTCCCGCCGCGATCCCCGTCCGCTCCGCGTCTGCCGCCTTCCAGAACATGCTCGAGCCACAGTCGCCGCAGAACGCCCGCCTGGCATGGCGGGCCGAGTCCGGACTCTCGATCCAGCGCAGCGCTTCTCCGTGCACCACGAGGTGGCCGTCTTGCGCCGCTGCGAATGCTCCCGTGTTGCCGGCCCAGCGGCGGCACTCGACGCAGTGGCAAAGGACGACGTCGCGCAACGGCCCGCGCACCTCGTAGGTGACGGCGCCGCACAGGCAGCGGCCGGTCGCGCGTATCTCTGCCATCGGCGGACACTCTAGAATCGCCGGATGCCGCTCGTCGCAGATCACATGACGCGGAGCCTTTTGACCATCGCGGCCGATGGAACTCTCGGGGAGGCGGCGTCGAAGATGGCCGAGCGTGGCGTGGGAGCCGTCGTCGTGCTCGAGGGTGAGTCGATCGCCGCAATCCTCACCGAGCGCGACGTCATGAAGGCCGTGGCGGCAGGAAACGACGGAAGCGCTGCGGTGACCGACTGGATGACGCGCCATCCGGACACGATCGAGCCCGGCGACAGCACGGACCACGCCGCGACGCTCATGATCCACGGCGGCTTTCGCCATCTCCCCGTCGTCGAGGACGGGAAGGTCGTCGGCATCGTCTCGATCCGCGACTTGATGAAGGTCGCGCTCG
The DNA here is from genome assembly GCA_963820635.1 of uncultured Gaiellaceae bacterium. Classification (GTDB taxonomy): domain Bacteria; phylum Actinomycetota; class Thermoleophilia; order Gaiellales; family Gaiellaceae; genus GMQP-bins7. The sequence continues at coordinate 66,756 of CAWGAN010000004.1, forward strand.
ACGACCGCTCGCCGCGCGGAGTCTAGGCATCGACAACCCGCGGGTCGATCTCGATCGCCTCTACGGCGCGGCCGATCTCGACGAGCTTCGCGCCGAGTACGAGCGGATCGCCGCGGTCTACGACCACGAGCTCGCAGGCCCGATGGACTATCGCTCGCCTGCCGCGGTGGCTGCCGTCTGCGGCCGCCTCCTGAACCGAGACGCCCGGATCCTCGACGCCGGGGCCGGGACCGGTCTGCTCGGAGTCGCGCTCGTCGAAGACGGGTTCACGCGGCTCGACGGGCTCGATCTCTCGCCGGCGATGCTCGCCGAGGCTGCACGGAAGGGCGCATACGGCGAGCTGACGGAAGCGCGGCTCGGTGAGCGCCTGCCATACGAGACGGGTTCGTACGACGCCGTCGTCTCGTCGGGTGTGCTCACGACGGGACACGCGCCTGCCGCGAGCCTCGACGAGCTCGTTCGCATCACTCGACCCGGCGGCCACGTCGTCTTCACGCTTCGCTCCGACCAGACTCCGCCGGGCTACGACGCGAAGATCGCGGAGCTCCTCGAGGCCGGCCGCTGGGAGCTCGTCGAGCGCGGCGACGCGTTCCAGGCGATGCCGACCGGAGAACCCGTTGTGCTCGTTCGGGTCTGGGCGTTTCGCGTCAGCTAGCGACGCGATCGAGCCAACGCTCGAAGAGCCCGCGGCCGGCCGAACGCATCTCGTCCGCACGCGCCTCGATCGATGCCAGGAACGCAGGCGCGGCCTCGGCACCCAACGTGCGCTCGAGCGAAGCCACGTACTCGGGAACCTCGGCCCACTCCCGCGCCATCTCGGCCGAAACCTCGAGATGGAACTGCACGCCGTACGCGCGCTCGAACCGGAACGCCTGGTTCGCGTATGAGGGGGAGCTCGCCAGCCGGATGGCGCCGTCCGGGAGGTCGAAGGTGTCGCCGTGCCACTGCAGCGTCACGAGCTCGTGGGGTGCCTCGCCGAACACCGGGTCAGAGCGGGCCTCTCCCGTCATGCTGACGGGCAGCAGCCCGACCTCGGGCTCCGGCCCCGGGTAGACCCTCGCTCCGAGCGATGCGGCGAGCAGCTGAACGCCCAGGCACACGCCCCAGTACGGGGTTCCCGCACGAACGGCCTCGCCGATCGCGCGCTTCTCGTCTGCCAGCCACGGGAGCGCGTCGTCGTTGACCGACATCGGTCCGCCCATGGCGACGATCGCGTCGTACTCGCGCCAGTCGGGAAGCGGCTCGCCCTCGTCGAGCTCGACGCGCTGAAGCTCGGCTCCCCGTTCGTTCAGGACATCCTCGAAGACGCCGGGCGGCTCGCAGGCGATGTGCTGCAGGACGAGGGTGCGCACGGCGCGGAGTATGCCGCCACCGAACGTGCCTCGACCTCAAGTCCGTCCCTGGCGAAGGCCGATTAGCGTGAGAGCATGGCGTGCCGCTTCGCACTCGTCGCCCTTCTCGCGACTGCCGCGCTCGTGTCCGGCTGCGGTGGCGCTGCTGCCCAGATTCCCGAATCGGCGAGCCTTGCTCCGGCCGACGCCGTCGTCTTCGCACGGATCACGACCGACGACGACTCGTCCCAGTGGCAGAAGGCAGAACGCGTCCTCGAGCGGATCCCGGGTGTGCGCGACACGCTCGTGAGCGCGATCGAGCAGCAGCTGTCCGACGAAGGCCTCGACTGGGAGACGGATGTGGCCCCCGCACTCGGAGACGAGGTCGTCGTCGTCGCCACCGCGAAGCTGCGACCGATCGTCCTGCTCCAGCCGGAGAGCGAGGAGAAGCTTGCTGCGTTGCTCGAGAAGAGCGACGAGGCGCCGGCGCGCGGCGAGGTGGACGGATGGGTCGCGCTGGCCGAGAAGGACGCCGACCTTGCCGACTACCGTGCGGCGCTCGAGCGAGGGACGATCGAAGGCGACGAGGCTTTCGCGGCCGGTCTCGAAGCGCTCCCCGACGAGAGCCTCGGTCTCGTGTGGGTCGACATGGCCGTGCTGACCGACGAGCTGAGCCCGGTGTTCCAGCAGGCGACGCAGGAGAAGATCGACCTCGGGATCGACTGGCTGTCCGCGGCGGTCTCTGCGGAGGACGACGGGATGCTCGTCGCGATGGGCGCGCGCACGCCCGGGCAGGGCGATACGCACTACGAGCCGACGCTCTTCCGCCGCGTGCCCGCCGACGCCGTCGTTGCCGTCTCCTTCGGCGGCACACAGGGAACGCTCGATCGGCTCCAGGGCCAGGTGGACGTCGACGAGCTCTCGCGGACGCTCGAGGAGCTGACCGGTGTGTCGCTCGACGGCGTCCTCGAATCGCTCTCCGGCGAGGGCGTGCTCTACGTCCGTCCCGGGCGCAGACGGTTCCCAACGTGACCCTGGCACTCGCGCCGCCCGACCCGGACAAGACGTGGGACACCGTCGACCGCCTCGCCCACAAGCTCGCGACGGAGATGCAGGCGACAGTGTCGACGAGCATCGAGAACGGTCTCGAGGTGTCCAGCCTCGCCGTCGAGGACGTCACGATCCGGTACGCCCGGCTGGACGCCGACACGATCGTCGTTACGAGCGGCGAGGACTGCGCTCGCGCAGCTCGCCGGCGGCGGCGCGAAGCTCGTCGACTCCGAGGGCTTTCGCCGAGCTGCGGAGGACGTCGGACTCGAGGATCGCACGAAGGGCTTCGTCTACGTCGACGTCGACGGGATGCTGCCGCTGATCGAGAACCTCGCGGGCGAGAGCATTCCCCCCGACGTGCGCGACGGCGTCGCGGCCGTCGACTCGCTGATCTTCCAGACGTCCGGCGACGGCGACTCGACGCGCGTCAGCGGCTTCGTCCGCGTGCCGTAGCGCTCGCGCGAACAGCCCCTCAGTGGCCGGCTGGCTTCTCCCAGCCCTCGAGGACCGGCGCCGTGTAGTCGGTGCCGACCGTCCTCGAGTCGTCGACCCACGGGCCGAGCTCGGGCTGGGGGAACTTCGTGTGGTCGGCCTTGAGCTGGATCCCGTACGAGTTGCCGCTCGTCAGGTGCTTCACGAGGACCTTGCGCGCGATCTCGTCCTCGCGCCCCTCGGGAATCGGGAAGTAGATCTTCAGGAATGCATTGCTGTAGCGGTCGAAGACGGCCGGCATGCCGTCTTCCTCGAGGAGCGCGATGTCCTCCAGCCAGTTCAGGTCCTCACCGGGGGTCGCCGCCATGAGGTCGACGTCGTCGAGAAGCGAGATGTCCTCCTGGTACGGGAAGCGGTGGCCCGCGAGGAACTCGGCGTCGATCGACTTGATCTTCTCCGGCTCGGTGTAGGCGAGATCGTGCGAGCTCACGATTCCACCGAGTGCAGGTCGGTGACCTGTGCGGTCGGGTTCGCGATGAGCTCGTCCTCGGCCTTGATCGCGAGCAGCCGCTGCACCTCGGCGAGGATCTCGCGCTCGGTCTGTCCCACGGTGTAGGTCGTTCCGGCGAGCGGCACCTTTGCCATCGCGGAGGCCTCGACCGTCAGCGCTGCGAGATCCTCGGGCTCGAGCGAGTGCACGTTCGTCTTTCCGCACGCACGCGCGAGCATCTGCAGCTCCATCGTCATCGCCGTGAGGAAGTTGTAGACGCGCTCCGAGGCTTCCTCGACGACGAGTCGTTTGCGCAGCTCCGGATCCTGCGTCGCGACGCCGACCGGGCAGCGGCCCGTGTGGCAGTGGTAGCACTGGCCGGCCGGGACGCCGACCGTGCCCTCGTAGTCGGTGACGCCGGGGATCTCCTTGTTGCAGTTGAGCGCCATGAGCGCCGAGTGGCCGATCGCGACGGCCTTCGCACCGAGCGCGATCGCCTTCGCGACGTCCGCGCCGTTGCGGATGCCGCCGGCGACGACGAGGTCGATCTCGTCCGCGAGGCCGACGTCCTCGAGCGCGCGGCGCGCCTCCGGGATCGCCGCCATCAGCGGGATGCCGGTCTCCTCGGTCGCGATGTGCGGGCCTGCGCCGGTGCCGCCCTCGGCGCCGTCGAGGTAGATGATGTCCGGGCCGCACTTCGCGGCCATGCGCACGTCGTCGTACACGCGCGAGGCACCGAGCTTCAGCTGGATCGGGATGCGGTAGTCGGTGGCCTCACGGATCTCCTGCACCTTCAGCGAGAGGTCGTCGGGGCCGAGCCAGTCCGGGTGCCGCGCGGGGGAGCGCTGGTCGATCCCGGCCGGCAGCGAGCGCATCTCGGCGACCTGCTCGGTGACCTTCTGCCCCATGAGGTGCCCGCCGAGGCCGACCTTGCAGCCCTGCCCGATGAAGAACTCGCACGCGTCCGCGAGCATCAGATGGTGCGGGTTGAACCCGTACCGCGACTGGATGCACTGGTAGTACCACTTCGTCGAGTAGTCGCGTTCCGGCGGGATCATCCCGCCCTCGCCCGAGCACGTCGCCGTGCCGGCCATGGACGCGCCCTTCGCGAGCGCCATCTTGGCCTCGAGCGAGAGCGCGCCGAACGACATGCCGGTGATGTAGATCGGGATGTCGAGCTTCAGCGGGTTCTTCGCGAAGCGCGCGCCCAGAACGGTGGTCGTGTCGCACTTCTCGCGGTAGCCCTCGATGACGAAGCGGGTGAGCGTTCCGGGGAGGAACACGAGCTCGTCCCAGTGCGGGATCGGCTTGAAGATCGAGAAGCCGCGCATGCGATAGCGGCCGAGCTCGGCCTTGATGTGGATGTCGTTGATGACCTCGTGCGTGAAGATGCGGCTGCGCCCGAGGACGTCCTTCTGGCTTGGCCCGTTTTGGTCAGCCACCTAGATCACCAGCTTCTTCTCGGAGGGTTCCAGGGAGTCGTAGTTGTAGAGCACCTTTCCGCAGACGAACTTCTGGAACTCGGGTGGCGCGCCGAGCTCGTAGATCCGGAACTTGCGTTCGATGAGCTCGGTGTCCGCGTCCGTCCACTCGCCGGGGACGCAGTCGATGCCGAGCGACTTGACCTTGCCGGCGACGTAGATCGTCCCGTCGTACATCGAGTCGCCGAGACCCGGCCCGGCGTCGCCGCAGATGATCTGGCGGCCGCGCTGCATCATGAAAGCGGTCATCGAGCCGACGGAGCCGCCGATGATGATCGTCCCGCCCTTCTGGTCGATCCCCGTGCGCGCGCCGACCCGGCCCTTCACGACGAGGTCGCCGCCGCGCATCGCCGCGCCGGTCAGCGAGCCGCCGTTCCCGTCGACGACGACGACGCCGGACATCATGTTCTCGCACGACGACCAGCCGACACGGCCCGTGATGTGGATCTCGGGGCCGTCGATGAGCCCGCAGGCGAAGTAGCCGAGCGAGCCTTCGAAGCGGATCCGGCAACGCCGCAGGATCCCGACGCCCAGCGAGTGGCGGCCCTGCGGGTTCTGGATCACGACCTCGTCGATGCCTTCTTCGTAGAGGAGACGCCGAAGCTCGAGGTTGATCGTTCGCGTCGTCAGCTCGCGCGCGTCGAAGGTCGCGATCCCGTCCTCGACGACGGCGTTTCGCGGCGCCTCGGCGATCGGCTCTGCCAGCCCGCGCGCGTCGTACGAGATCTGCCGTTCGCCTACCGCTGCCATACGAGCACCTCCCGCTCGTAGGGGTCGTACGTGTCGATCTCGTGGTCGACGATCTGCTGAATCGCGATCTCCTCGGACGCGAGAGCGACAAGATCGTCGGATTCGTAGAGCACGAGCGGCTTTGCGGCTAGCTCGTCCTTCGCGACGCCGAGCTCGTCCTTGGTCACCGCGATGTACGTGAAGACGCCGTCGAGCTCGTCGAGAGACTGGTGCATCGCCTCCTCGAACGTCGAGCCCTTCGACATCTCCTCCGCGAGGTAGACGGCGATGATCTCGGAGTCGCACTCGGACATGAAGCGGCGGCCGGCGCGTTCGAGGCGGCGGCGCCACATGAAGTAGTTCGTCAGCTGGCCGTTGTGGACGACGGCGACGTCGGAGTAGGGATACGCCCAGTACGGATGCGCGCCCGCGATGTCCACTTCGGATTCGGTCGCCATTCGCACGTGCCCGATCGCGTGCGTTCCCGTGAAGTCGGCGAGCCCGTAGGTCTCGTGGACGCTCTCGGCGTCACCGAGGTCCTTGACGATCTCGAGCGAGTTGCCGAGTGAGAGGACCTCCGCTTCCGGGATGTCCTCGACGAAGTCGGCGAGCAGCTTGAGGTCGCCGTCGTACTCGAACGCGACCCGAAATGCGTACGGCGTCTCTTCCTCGACCGCGGTGATGCGGGCGCCGAGCGACGAGAGCCGTGCTTCCACCTCGGTGCGGTGGCGACGAAGGCGCTCGGAGAAATCGAAGTCCCGCGGCGTGTTCGCGTCGGCGAGCTTGTACCGCATGACGAGGTTCCCGTTCTCGGGGGTGCCGTAGAGCGCGTAGCCCGTGGAGTCCGGGCCGCGATGCTTCATCGCCTGGAGCATGCGCGTCATCTCGTTGCCGATGGCGTGCTCCGAGCCGTCCCTGTAGATGATCCCCGCGATCCCGCACATTGCGTCTTCGGCCCTCCGCTACGGCAGAACGTCCAGGTACTCCGTCACGTCCCAATCCGTGACGGTCGCACAGTACCTCTCCCACTCGTCCCGCTTGTAGTGCATGAAGACGGTGTACATCTCGCCCGGGAGTGCCTTCTTGACGACCTCGTCCGCCTCGAGCGCGTCGAGCGCGTCGCCGAAGGTCATCGGGATCCGATTGACCTCCTTGCCGGCCTCCATCGCCTCGTAGATGTTGCGCTCCTCGGGCTCGCCCGGATCGAGCTTGCGCTCGATGCCGTCCTGCATCGCCGCGATGAGCGCTGACATGGAGAGGTACGGGTTCACAGCGGAGTCGACCGAGCGGTACTCGAAGCGGCCGGGTGCGGAGACGCGCAGCGCGGTCGTCCGGTTCTGGAAGCCCCAGTCGGCGAAGACGGGTGCCCAGAAGCCGGTATCCCACAGGCGGCGATACGAGTTGACGGTCGATGCGGTGACTGCGGTGAGCGCGCCGAGGTGCTCGAGGATGCCGCCGATCGCGTACAGGCCGATCTGGCTCGGCTTCTGCTGGTCGTCCGTCTCGGGCATGAACGCGTTCTCGTCGCCGCGCCAGAGCGAGATGTTGTGGTGGCAGCCGTTCGCCGACACGCCCATGAACGGCTTCGGCATGAAGCACGGGAAGGCGCCGAGCTCGCGGCCGACGGCCTTGCAGATCTGGCGGAACGTCGAGAGGTTGTCCGCGGTTCGCTCCGCGCGATCGAACCCGAAGTTCAGCTCGATCTGGCCGGGTGCGTCCTCGTGGTCCCCCTGGATCATGTCGAGCCCCATCGCCTGGCCGTACTCGATGACACGATGGATGATCGGCTGGAGCTCCGAGAACTGGTCGATGTGGTAGCAGTAGGGCTTGGTCTTGCCCGTGACGGCAGGCGTGCCGTCGTCGTTCAGCTCGAGCCACATCATCTCGGGCTCGGTGCCGGCACGAAGGTGGAGCCCCGTCGCCTCTTCGAACTCGGCTTGATGGCGCTTGAGGTTCCCGCGGCAGTCCGAGGAAAGAAACGCCGCGGGATTCGCTCGCTCCTCGCGGTTGCGGAAGCAGGTGCACCAGACGCGGGCGACCTTCGGATCCCACGGGAGCGGCTGGAACGTGTCGGGCTCGGGGATGCCGACGAGCTCGGCGGCCTCGGGGCCGTAGCCGATGTAGTTGCCGTGGCGGTCGGTGAAGAGGTTGGCAGTCGCGCCGTAGACGAGCTGGAAGCCCTTCTCCGCGATCGTCTCCCAGTGCTGCGCCGGAACGCCCTTGCCCATGATGCGGCCGGTGACGGAAGGGAATTGGTAGTAGATGTAGGTGATCCCCTCGGCGTCGATGCGCCGTCGGACGTCCTTCACGAGATCTGCGCGTCCGTCCGCTCCGACGAAGCGTTCCAGGTCCGTCGCCACCTGACTCCTCCTTTTCGCCCGGCCTTGTCGTGCGTGAGCCTAATCCAGCGACTAGCGTTGCGTCCGATGAGCGAACCGAGATCCGAGCACTTGAATGCCGAGCAGCGGGCCGCCCTGGAGGCCGAGCTCGCCGAGCTCGAGGGGCCGCGCCGCAAGGCGGCCGTTCAGGCGATCAAGACCGCCCGGGAGTTCGGGGATCTGTCGGAGAACTTCGCGTACCACGATGCGAAGAACGAGCAGGGCCTTCTCGAGGCGCGGATTCGGGCGCTCCGCGAGCGCCTCAACAACGCGGTCACGGTCGAGCACGACACGGACGACCATGTCGGCGTCGGGTCGATCGTCGAGATCGCCGACGAGGACGACGACGCGATGGAGGTCGAGATCTCGGCGGTCGGTGGCGTCTCGCCCGACTCGCCGCTCGGCTCCGCTCTGATGGGCGCCGCGGTGGGCGACGTCGTCGACGTCGAGGCGCCGAGCGGCTCGTGGAAGGCCCGCGTGCTCGCCATCCGGCGCGGATGAGGCCCGAGACTCTCGAGCTTCTCTCGTGGGTCGCGCGCGAGCCACGCAGGTACCCGGACGCGATCGAGGTCTGGCGCACGAACTGCCCGCAGCACTCGGTGTGGGAAGACGCTCTCGACGAGCAGCTGATCGAGATCGTCCGGAACGGGTCGCACGCGAGCGTCGTCGTCACCGCGCGTGGCCGGGCTGCGCTGGACGGCGCGTGAACCGGCTCGCGGAGCTGCACGCGCGTGAGGAGGCGCGGTTCGTCGAGACCCATCCGCGCTCGCGCGAGCTTGCCGAGCGCGCACGCGCATCGCTCTTCGAGGGCGTCCCGATGCACTGGATGCGCAAGTGGCCTGGCGGGTTTCCGGTCTTCGTGCAGGAGGCGAAGGGCGCGCGCTTCGTCGACGTCGACGGGATCGAGTACGTCGATTTCTGCCTGGGCGACACCGGGGCGATGACCGGACACGCGCCTGAGGCGACGCTGAAGGCGGTGATCGACCAGTCAGCCAAGGGGATCACGCTGATGCTTCCGAGTGAGGACGCGCTGTGGGTCGCCGCCGAGCTGACACGCCGATTCGGCGTCTCCTCATGGCAGTTCGCTCTGACGGCCACGGACGCGAACCGCTTCGCGATCCGGCTCGCTCGGCACCTGACCGAACGGTCAACCATCCTCGTTTTCAACTGGTGCTACCACGGCACCGTCGACGAGACCTTCGCCACCCTGTGTGCCGATGGCGTCGTACGGGCTCGTAGCGGCAACCTTGGTCCACCCGTCGATCCGGCGGTGACGACGCGCGTCGTCGAGTTCAACGACGTCGACGCGCTCGAGCGCGAGCTCGGGCACGGCGATGTCGCGGTTGTTCTCGCTGAGCCTGCGCTGACGAACATCGGAATCGTCCATCCGGAGCCGGGCTTCCACGACGCGCTGCGGGAGCTGACGCGACGGCACGGCACCCTGCTCGCGATCGACGAGACGCACACGATCTGCTGCGGCCCGGGCGGGTACACGCTGGCCCACGGTCTCGAGCCCGACGTGGTGACGATCGGCAAGCCGATCGCCGGTGGCATCCCTGCGGCCGCGTACGGGTTCTCCGAGGAGGTCGCGGCCCGCCTCACGGGGCGAATCGAGCTCGAGGACGTCGACGTCGGCGGTGTGGGCGGGACCCTGGCCGCGAATGCGCTCTCGCTCGCCGCGATGCGCGCGACGCTCGGCGAGGTGCTCACGGAGGAGGCGTTCGCACGGATGGTCCCGCTCGCCGAGCGCTGGACGGAAGGTGTTGAGGCGGGGATCGAGGAGTCGGGCCTGCCGTGGCACGTGACGCACCTCGGCTGTCGTGCGGAGTACCTGTTCGGGCCGGAACGCCCACGGAACGGTGCGGAGGCCCACGCAGCGTCCGACGCTGCCCTCGAGCGCTACATGCACCTCTATGCCTTGAACCGCGGGATCCTGCTGACGCCGTTCCACAACATGGCGCTCATGTCGCCGGCGACGACGGAGGCCGACGTCGACCGGCACAGCGAGGTCTTTCGGGAGGCCGTTCTCGAGCTCGCTCGCTGACGCGCTAGAGCGAGACGCGGCGAACGGCGTCGCCAGTCGAGATCGTCCCGGGGACGATGACGTGCGCGTTCACACCTCGAAGCCGCAGCTCGCGACCTTCCGGGGAGTTGATGAACTTGAGTGCGTCGCTCCCGAACCGCGCCGAGAACTTCGCGCAGCCCGTGTGCGGCTCTTCGGAGATCTCGACGACCACGGCGTCGCCGATCGCGAGCCGAGTGCCCGTCGGCAGGCTCTCCTTGTCGAGGCCCATGTCGACGAGCAGGTTGTCGCCCGCGAGCGGCCAGCGCTCCGGGTCGGCGATCAACGCCAGGAGCCGCGTCGACGCGATCGTGAGCTGGTTGTCGCGATGTACGCGTCCGTCCGCCTCGAGATACGGCTGCCAACGGTCACCGACGAGGCCGGCTTCGGCCGTGAGCTCGGCCGTATCGGGCGTCTCGCGCTCGCCCTCGCTCGGGCGGACGACGATCACCTCCAGCGTTCCGTGCCCGGTACCGAGCGCTCGAAGCTCGGGAAGGCGCGCGTCGAGGCTCTCGCGAGTCGCGTGGAGATCCGTGCTCACGGCTCGTGATGCTACCGACCGCCTCAGAGGCCAGAGAGGACGTCGAAGTCCGCGTTGTCCTTCCGCGCGTCCTCCGGATCGTCCCGCGGAGACGACTTGCCGCTCGTGAGCGCGGCCCTGCTGACGACGCGAGCGTGCACCCCGCGCAGCTCGCGTGTATCGGCTGCAAATGCGCCGTCGGGCCACGGTGCCTCGAAGTCGTGGAGGGGCGTGACGACGCGACCGTCCTCGCCGCGCACGAGGTAGGTGAGCTCGAGTCGCACGCCCTCGCGTTCGTACCCCGTGCCGCCATTCTCGTCCGGTTCGGGGGCGTGCCGCCAGCCGTCGGCTTCGAGCAGCTCAGAGATCTGCGGGAGCGCATCGAGCCAGACCGCGATGTCGACGTCGCTGTGCGGCCGCGTGATCGATCCGGCGTAGAAGTCGACCGCCCAGCCGCCGAAGAGCCAGTACGCGATCCCGGCCCGCTCGAGGAGGGCGTCGACGCGGGCGAGCGCCGCGAGCTGGGCCGACGCCAGGCTGTGGTACGTCACGAACGCCAACGGCGTTCCGTCCGCTGAGAAGCGCTCGTCGCGTGCGACCTCGACGAACGAGCCGCGATCCCAGTTCGGAAAGAAGGTGTCACCGTCGAAGTCGGCGTCGATCTCCGTGAGCACGATCTCGTCGGAAAGCGGCAGCGCCGCTGCGAAGAGCTCACCGCCGCCGATGACCGAGACGCGCTCCACGCCGGAGAGCAACTCGAGCGCCGCGGCGAGCGAGCCGGCGCGCTCGGCTCCCTCCGCGTTCCAGTCGGAGCTTCGTGTGACGACGACGTTCCGTCGACCGGGCAACGGTCGGAAGCGCTCGGGCAGCGACTCCCACGTGCGGCGACCCATCACGACCGGATGGCCCATCGTCACCTCGCGGAAGTGCGCCAGGTCCTCCGGCAGGCGCCATGGGAGCCCGCCGTCGCGACCGATCACCCCGCCGCGCGCGACCGCGGCGACGAGCGCGACCTTCACACGGCGACCGGCGCGCGGATCGCCGGATGGTGCTCGTACCCGACGACCTCGAAGTCCTCGAACGCGTAGTCGAAGATCGAGGCCGGCCGGCGGTGGAGGCGGAGCGACGGGTACGGGAACGGCTCGCGCGCGAGCAGCGTCTCGACCTGCTCGCGGTGGTTGTCGTAGATGTGGCAGTCGCCGCCCGTCCAGACGAGGTCACCGGGCTCGAGGTCGGCTTGCTGCGCGAGCATGTGCGTCAGCAGCGCGTAGCTCGCGATGTTGAAGGGGACGCCCAGGAAGACGTCGGCGCTGCGCTGGTAGATCTGGCAGCTGAGGCGCTCCCCGCCCGATACGTGGAACTGGAAGAACGCGTGACAGGGAGCGAGCGCCATGCGCGGAATCTCCGCGACGTTCCAGGCGCTCACGATGATCCGCCGCGAGTCCGGATCCTCCCGGAGCAGTCGCACGACCTCCGCGATCTGGTCGACGTGGCCGCCGTCGGGGGTCGGCCAGCTCCGCCACTGCACGCCGTAGACCGGCCCGAGCTCGCCGTCCGCGTCGGCCCATTCGTCCCAGATCGTGACGCCATGCTCCTGTAGCCAGCGGACGTTCGAGTCGCCGCGCAGGAACCAGAGCAGCTCGTACGCGACGGACGGAAAGTGCACCTTCTTCGTCGTCACGAGCGGAAAGCCCTCGGACAGGTCGAACCGCATCTGGTGCCCGAACGTGCTCACCGTGCCGGTTCCGGTGCGGTCCGATTTCGGGACGCCGGCCGTGAAGACGTGGCGCACGAAGTCCTCGTACTGGCCCATGAGTCGAAGATAGCGCGGAACCCGGCGGTGACCCCGGTCCTGGAACCGCGCCACGCCACGCGGTGTACCACGTCCGGATGACGCGATTCCTCATGCTGCTTGCGCTGCTGATGCTCACCGGCGCGAGCGCGCTCGCCGCGCCTCAGCCCCGATTCGAGCTCCCGTACGATCTCGCCGTCGCGGGAAACGGGACGATCTACTTTCCCGACCGCTCCCGCGTCCTGACCCTCGAGCCCTCCGCGGGCCGGGTTCGCGTCTACAGAAAGGTTGCGGGTGCGAGCGAGCTCGCCGGGCTCGCGCGCGCGCAGGACGGGACGCTCTACGCGGCCGATCTGCCGAGCGGGCGGATCCTGCGCATCCCGAGCAGCGGCCCGGTCGTCACCGTTGCGACCGTCCCCATGCCCGTCGATCTCGTGGTCGATCCGCCGGGCTCGACACTCTGGGTCGCGTCGATCGCAGAAGGGGTCGGGCTCGTGCGGGTCGACGTCGCCTCCGGCAGCGTCGAGCCGTTCGCCGCAGTTCGACAGCCGCACGGGGTGGCGCGCACGGTCGGCGGGGACTTCGTCGTCCACGACGGCCATGCGGTCAGCAGTGTGGACGGTGAGACGGGAGTCGTGACGCCGTTCGCGAAGGTCGACGCGTTCAAGGTCGTCGTCGCCCGGAACGGCGCTGTCTTCGGCGCGACGGGTGGGCCGAGTGGAGGCCGAGTCGTGCGCATCACGCCGAGCGGTCGGGTCGTGCGCGTCGCCGGAACGGGCCGGCTTGGCCCGCACCGCGACGGGCGAGCACTGGCAGCGCCGATGCTCCCGAGCGCCGTCGCGCTCGCTCCGGACGGATCCTTGCTCGTCGCCCAGATCGAGCCGGTGCCGGCGATACGCCGGATCGATCTCGCGACCGGCAGGATCTCGACGCTCGTTCGCGGCCGCTAGCGGCCGCGCGTCTTGCCAGTACGGGGCCGAAGGGTCAGGCTCTCCGCATGGCGGACGTGCCGAGCGGCGCAGTCACCTTCCTCTTCACCGACATCGAGGGGTCGACGAGGCTCGTCAAGCAGCTGCGCGAGCGGTATGCGGCAGTTCTGGCGGACCACCGGCAACTGCTGCGCGCCGCGTTCGACGCACACGACGGCTACGAGGTGGACACGCAGGGGGACTCGTTCTTCGTGGCCTTCTCGAGCGCGCGCGATGCTCTGCTCGCAGCGGTCGAGGGCCAGCGTGCTCTCCTGTCGCACTCGTGGCCGGAGGGCGTCGAGATCAAGGTGCGCATGGGACTTCACACCGGTCAGGCGGTCGCGAGCGACGGCCGCTACACCGGACTCGCGGTCCATCGCGCCGCACGGATCGGGCCGCCGGGCACGGCGGGCAGATCCTCGTCTCGCAGGCGACGCAGACCTTGCTCGAGGACGAGGAGGAGGACCTCCCGATCTCACTCCGAGATCTCGGCGAGCAGCGTCTGAAGGACCTCGATCGACCGGTCCGCTTGTACCAGGCGGCCGCGGATGGGCTGCCGGACTCGTTCCCGCCGGTCCGCGGCGACGCCGCGCTGGCGCATGCACGCGGAGGCGGCGCATCGCGTCGCCTCCGTGGCGGCGGCCGAGGCGTCGTGCTCGTCGTGGTCTTCGCGCTGGCCTGATCGGCCTCGCTGGTCCTCGCGGCGGCGCTCCTCGCTCGAGGCGACTCCGCCGGCGGCCTCGGCGGCGATCCAGGCCGAACCACGTCGGGCTGATCGACCCGGCGACGAACGAGATCGTCGCCGAGGTCCCCGTCGGGATCCGCCCGGGACCGATCGCGGCAGGGCGAAGGCTCGATCTGGGTGGGCAATCTCGACGACCGGACGCTGACGCGGATCGATCCGTGGCGCAGCGCGCCGCGACGGCGACGATCTCGCTCGACGATCGGACACCGACGGGAATCGCGGTCGGAGCCGGCGGCGTCTGGGTCGCCCACGGACTCCGCGGCGACGTGTCGCGAGTCGACCCCCAGTTCGGACCGAGTCGTCACGACGATCGACGTGGCCGTGGGCGGACGCTCGGCTCTGCGAACGGCAGCGTCGCCGTCGGACGGCGTCGGTCTGGGCCGCGTTCGGGGACTCGACGCTGGGACGAATGGACGCCGAAGGCCAGGCTCCGGTGCGGGGAGACAGCTGGTCGCGATCCCAGCCTGCCGGCGTCGTCGTGGTCGCGAACGGCTCCGTCTGGGTCGCGAACTGCCGGTGACGCGACCGTCCAGCGTTTCAATCCGGCGACGCTTCGCGGAAGGCGCGATCGGCAGCGTCAACGTCGGCAGCCGGCCGACCGGAGTCGCGCTACGGCGACGGAGCAATCTGGGTTGCGAACACGTCGGCGACGACTCCGTCACCCGTATCGATCCGGCGAACTCGGGCGCGACTCGGACGATCGGAGTCGGCGACGGCCCGGGCGCAGTCGCCGTCGGCGCGGGAACGGTCTGGGTGGCGAACGCGGTCCGACCGGACCGATCTCACGCGTCGATCCGACGACGAACCAGGTCGTCGAGACGATCGAGGTCGGGAACGCGCCGTCAGGCGTCGTCGTTCAGCGAGCGGCTTCGTCTGGGTAGCGGCCCAGACACCCTGAACGGCTACTTCAGACAGACCGCGGTGAGGTCGAGCGCGGGCCGGAGGACGATGCAACCGACCCTCTTCGACACGAGCGTCGGTTCGGCGAAGATGCTGATAGGTGCAGAGGGCGCACCGTCACGCGCGAGTCGCACGTCGAGCTCGCCATATGTGGCGTACCGGGCGGAACCACGCATGCGTGCAGCCTTTCGCATCAACGGGGTGAGGGTGGTCGACTTGAAGCGGCCGACGTTCCCGCTCAGCTCGGCGCGGCCGTCGAAGAGAAGGTTGATGTACGGGAAAGGGTCGACGAAGTCCGGCGCCCACAGCAGCAGCGCCATGTCCCATGGCTCGCCCTCGGCAGCGAGCCTGTTCAGGAGCACCGGGCCGGGGAGTGGCCTGACCTCGACGTCCAGCCCGAGCGCGACAGCTGTCGGCTCGCCGCCTGTGCCACCGCCAGCGGTTGCGGCGCGTTGTTCGTGTAGAGGACGGCTTTGCCACCCCTGCGATTTCCGCGGGCGAGCGCGCGCGCACGTTCGAGGTCGGGCTGTCGAAGCGGATAGAGGGCGACATCCTGGAAGCCGGGAAGGCTGTGAGGCAGGTACTGATCCGTGAGGATCTCCGACAACGGTGTGCCCGCCGCCGCTCGTGAGAGGGCGGCGCGGTCGAGCGCGAAGTTCACCGCTTGTCGAAGCGGCGTGTTGTCGCGGAACAACGGACGTGCGCTGTTGAAGACGAGGTGCCTCAGCACGAAGCCCGGACGCACGAAGAAGCGCGACCTGTTGACGCCGTACTTCGCGGCCAGTGCGCGTCCGGGTTCGAAGTACTGCGGCGCGAGCGCAGAGGTCCAGTCCGCGTCGCCGCGCTCGACGCGGTCGAGCGCATCTGCCGGACCGTCGACCCGCAAGTCGACGTCGAACCCGTCGACATGGTGCGGCCGATTGCCTCCGTAGTAGGGATTGCGTCGGATCGTGACCCGCTCGCCGGGCCGGTAGTCGGTGATGACGTAGGGACCAGCGGAGGGAAAGCTTCGAACCCCCTCGGGATCGGGCGGCAGGTTCGGCGGCACGGCGCAGAAGAACGGCATCGTCGTCTGGGCCGCGAAGTCGCCGACGGGCCGTGTGAACCGGACGACGAGCGTGTTACCACGTGCGACGACACCGGCAGCGGTTGCGGACCTGCCTGCCGGACCTCGGCGGCGCCGGCGATGAAGCCGGTGTACTGCAACGCGCCGGATTCGAGTCCCGGCGCGAGCGTGCGGTTGATCGCACGGGCGAACGCACTCGCCCGCACGGGCGCGCCGTCGCTGAAGCGGAAACCCCGTCGCAAGGTGAACGTGTAGGTCTTGCGGTTCGGCGAGATCGTCGGGAAGTCCACCGCGACCTCGGGAACGACGCGACGACCCTCGGGCGAAGGCTTGTCGGGATACGTCATCAGCCGAGCGCACGTCGTGTCGAGCAGCGCCCACCCTCCGAACGAGTACGAGAGCGCCGGATCGAGGTAGTCGACATCGAACATAGCGAGCCGGAGGATGCCTCCCTCGCGGACGTCTGTACGCGTCGCAGCGCCTGCGGTTCCAACGGCTGCAGCAGCGAGCGCAAGCATTACGAGGCCAAATGAACGTCGCTTGCGCATCGAACGGACCCTATGGCAGGTGCGGGCCTTTTCCAAACGCTTACGTCGTGAGGAGCGGCGTCTCGAGCCCTTCCTCGACGATGACCCAGCCGTCGAACTCGTCGAAGCGGTAGGGCGCGTTCATCGGGACGGCGGCGGAGCCGTCGGCGTCGGTCAGGAAGCCGCCACACAGGGCTGCGAGCTCGCCCCCGCGAGTCAGCCAGAGCTCGAACGGGCGGCCGCTCTTCGAGGGCGGGAGCCCGGCGACCGTCAACTCCATCGGCCAGTTCCCCGCCGCGTCGATGTCGAATACTGCGAGCGACGCCGTCGCGTTCGCCGCGCTCGGCGTTCCGGTCATCGTCTCGGTGAAGTCGACGTTTCGACCACTCGCCCCGTCGACCAGAGCACCACCTAGCGCGAACGCGGTAACGGCGAGCGCCGCGGCGAGCGCGAGTAGCGCCCCACGTCGTCGGTGTGGCCGCAGCTCCACGGGGGCGACCGCAACAACCTCGGGCGGCGGAGGCCCGGCCGCCACGAGGAGCTCGTGGACGCGCTCGAGGCGCTCGCGCTCGCCCGGCGGGAGATCGGTGCCGACGAGCTCGCTGAAGTCGGGCCTCATCGCAGCTCCTCGTCCAGCGCGTCGGCGAGACGTCCGAGGGCGCTCCGCGTCCGCGTCTTGACCGTGCCGAGCGGGATCTCGAGACGAGCGGCGATCTCGCTCTGCGAGAGCCCACTCCAGTACGCGAGCTCGATAACGGGCCGCTCGTGGTCGGGAAGCACCTCGAGGGCGCGGTGCACCCTCCAGGCGGTCCACGACGCCTCGGCCTCGTCCGACGGGTCCGGATCGCTGCCGGGACCGTCCTCGAGCTCCGCCACCGGCTCGGGTGTTCGCCGGAGTCCGTCCGTGATCGCGTTGCGCGCCACGGCGTAGAGCCACGGCGCGCCGCGGCCGCGTGACGGGTCGTAGGTCCGCGCAGAGCGCCAGATCGCGATGAATGCATCCTGCGTCGCGTCCTCCGCGCGGCCACGATCGCCAAGGCGTCGCAACGCAAGTCCCAGGACCGCGCGCGCATACCGCCCGTGCAGCTCCTCGAACGCCCCGCGGTCACCGCCCGCGATACGCGCGATCAGCTGACCGTCGGTGGGTTGAGCGAACTCCACGAGCTGCATGATTCCCGGTCCAGCGCCATGTGAACCAACCCGGATCGCGAGCGACGCAGCCATGTGTGGATTGCTACGCGCTCGCGACCGAGGTGGATTGCGCCGGATCTATCCCCGTGCGGCGTCGAACTTCGCCGCGACGGCGTTCCAGTCGACGACGTTCCACCACGCTGCGAGGTAATCCGGGCGGCGGTTCTGGTAGTTGAGGTAATAGGCGTGCTCCCACACGTCGATTCCGAGAAGCGGCGCGTCGCCGTCCATGACCGGCGTGTCCTGATTCGGTGTCGACTTGACTGCGAGCCCCGTGCCGTCCCAGATGAGCCAGGTCCAGCCGGAGCCGAAGCGCTTGACGCCGCCGTCGTTCACGGCCGTCTTGAGGTCGGCGACGCTCCCGAAGGCATCCGCGATGGCGTCACCGAGCGCGCCCGATGGATCGCCGCCGCCGTTCGGGCCCATGATCTCCCAGAACAGCGTGTGGTTGGCGTGGCCGCCGCCGTTGTTGCGGACGGCCATCCGCTTGTCCTCCGGGAGGGAGTCGAGGCTCGTGAGCACAGCCTCGATCGACTGCTCGGCCCACTTGGTGCCTTCGAGTGCCGCGTTGAGGTTGGTCACGTACGCCGCGTGGTGCTTGTCGTGATGGATCTCCATCGTGCGTGCGTCGATGTGCGGCTCGAGCGCATCGAACGCGTAGCTCAGATCGGGAACGCTGAATGCCATGCCTGCCTTCTCCTCTCGATACGAGTGTCGTCCGGGCAAGGATATGCTCCGGCCGTTCCCGCCCCGGCTCTGGAGGAAACCGATGTCCAACTTCGTCGAGATCAGGCCGCGCGAGCTGAAGCCGGCGCTCCTCGAGCTGGACGGCATCTCGCGCGCGACGGTCGAGGCTCATTACCGCCTCTACCAGGGTTACGTCGGGAAGCGGAACGAGATTCTCGGCGCGCTCGCGTCGGTCGATCTCGGGGCGGCGAACCAGATCTATTCCGAAGTCCGCGCGCTGAAGATCGATCTGACCTTCGCCGTCGGGGGCATCAAGAACCACGAGATCTACTTCGAGCACCTCGGAGGCGCAGGCGGCGACCCGGACGGCGCGATAGCAGCGCTGATCGAACGGGACTTCGGTTCTGCCGACGCCTGGCGCGCCGACCTGCGCGCGACCGGGATGGCGGGCCGAGGCTGGGCCTGGACGGCGTTCGACTGGGACGAGGGCAGACTCTTCAACTACGTCGGCGATGCGCAGAACACGTTCCCGGTGTGGAACGCGACGCCGCTCGTCGCTCTCGACGTGTACGAGCACGCGTACTTCCTCGACTATCAGACCGATCGCGCCGCCTACATCGAGGCATTTCTCCGGAACCTCGATTGGGGCATCGTCAACGGCTGGGTCGAGAGCTACTCGATTCCGACCGAGTAGACCGTGACGGAGGTGCTCGCCATCCTCGGCGGGTATGTGCTCGGCTCGATGCCGTTCGGCTACTGGGTGCCACGGCTGGTGCGCGGCGCGGACATCCGCGCGGAGGGCAGCGGGAACGTCGGTGCGTCCAACGTGTTCCGCGTCTACGGACGGTCGCTCGGCATACCGGTGGCGCTCCTCGACCTCGCGAAGGGGTTCGCGGCCGCCGCGCTCGGGCTCTGGGTCGGAGGTGCGTTGATCGGCGTGCTGGCCGCCGCCGCCGCGATGGTCGGCCACGCATATCCCGTCTTCCTTCGTTTCCAGAAGGGAGGGAAGATGGTGGCGACCGCCGGCGGCGCGACACTTGCGCTCGCACCGCTCGCTGCGGTCATCTGTATCGCGGTATGGCTCGTGGTCTTCGTGGCGACGCGTTACGCCTCTCTCGCGTCGCTCGTCACCGCGCTCGCGCTTGCGCTCCTCGTCGTCGTCTTGGACTACCCGTGGCCGATCATCGCCTTCGGGATCGCGGGAGCGGCGGCCGTCATCGCTCTTCACCGCCAGAACATCCGCCGCCTCGTCGGCGGCACCGAGCACCGCTTCGCGCTGCGGCGGGCTCCGCGCGCTAGCGGCTGAGCCAGGCGGCCAGCGTCGTCTGGCTCGGGCTCGGCTCGCCCGTCGCGAGCTCGCTGCGAAGCTCGCCGGCCGTGCCGTAGCGCTCGGCGACGACGTCGTGCACGTGGATCGTCTCGAAGTTGACCTGCCTCGACAGCAGGAAGTCGTCGTCGTCGAGTTGGGGAAGCGTGTCGAGCGCGTCGCGCAGCGCGTGGCGCACGGAGTCCTCGACGAAGCGCGGCTGCAGGTGGGCGTGCTCGACGACGAAGAGCTCGTCGGGCCGCTTGAGCAGGTCGTAGATCGGCGCGCTCATCGAGCGCTCCGCGATGTCGACCAGCACCTCGGCGTCGAGATCCTGCTCCGTGCCGACGAAGAGGGTCTGGCGCCCGCGCTGGTTGTGCGTCGCGATGGGGACGAGCTCGAGAATCTTCTCGACGTCGTCGGCCTCGAAACCGGCCTCGACGAGACGCTCCGACGCACGGTTGCGCACGAGGCCCTGCGCGCAGGGGCAGGCGTTGATTCCGGTGGCCTCGACTCCGACGGCACGCCGGGTTCCGGTCTCCGACGCGGCGGCGATGCCGCAGAGCGTCACCATCTCCTGCGTCGCGAGATTCGTCACCGGCGTGCGCCGGTGGATCGGCCACTGCGCGCGGATCCACACCTCCGCGCGGAGTGCGCCCTGGCGTTCGACGACGCGACTCGCGATGTGCTCGGCGAGCACCTCGACGAGGAGCGCCTCGCGCTCGACGACGAGCTCGATCGCCTCCTCGAAGAGCTCGGGGAAGCGCGACATGTGGACGCCCTTCTGGTCGGCGGCGAGGTCGACCGTGCAGTCGATCACGGCCGCCATCACCGTCGAGGCATTGCCGCGGCGGATGCGCACCGCTTTCTGGACGCCCGAGACGCCTGCTCGTGAGAGTGCGAGCGCGATCTCGGGCGACGAGGCCTGGAGATCGTCCGCGAGCTTGACGTCGGTCATCCGCGCTTGACCGTAGCACCACGCCTCAACGCAGCAGGCGCGAGAGCCGACGATCCTTGAGCAGCCGGCCACCGGTCTGACAGCTCGGGCAGTAGTAGATCGTGTGCTCCTCGAAGTCGACGCGCGCGATCGGCGTGCCGCACTGCGGGCACGGCTCGCCGAGCCGGTTGTGGATGACGTAGATGGCCGAGTCACCCTTGCCCTGCTCACGAAGCTCGAGCGCCCGGGTCAGGTCCTCGTGCATCGCCGCGGCCAGGCGTTCGATCTCTTCAGCGGACAGCTCCGTCGACGCCTTGAACGGCGAGAGCCGCGCGCGCAGGAGGATCTCGTTCGCGTGCGCGCGCCCGATGCCCGGCGAGCGCGCGCTGGTCGCGGAGGAGGGGGTGGAGCTGCCGGCGCTCGCGTCCGAGAATCTCCGCGAGCCCGGCCGCGTCGAGGTCGAGCGCGTCAGGCCCGAGGTGGCCGAGATCCTCGTCGAGCTGCGCGGGTGTCACGAGCCAGACGCCCGCCCGTTTCTTCTTTCCGGCCTCGGTGAGCACGAGCTCGCCGCCGTCCGCGAAGCGCATGCCGGAACATCGGCGTCTTCGGCCCCTTCGCACCGGGCGCGAGGTAGCGCAGCCGGCCCGCGCTCATGAGGTGCACGCGCAGGACGAGGTCGTCGCCCTCGACGGGAAAGAGGAGGTTCTTGCCGCGCCTGCGAGAGCCCTCGAAACGCCGCCCGTCGAGCGCGGAGAGCGGAGGGCGAACGTCTTGAGCGTGGCGATGTGCGCCGGCCCGGCCTTCTCGACGGCGCGCGCGACACGAGCGGGTCGAGCTCGCGCACCCAGGCCTCGACCTCGGGCAGTTCGGGCATGCGCCTGAAGGTTAGGCGGCTGCGGGCTCGGCGACCGTGTCGTCGATCGGCTCGGGCATGTCGCGGAGGTGTCGCTGCGGGGAGAAGATGATCCGGAAGAGCGCGCCGAGGCTGCCGCCGATCGCGCCGACGACGATCGTCTCGCCGCAATCCGATCCAGGTCGCCGAGCGCCCCGCCGAGGAGCGTCCCGATCGGGATCGTGCCCCAGACGATGAAGCGCATCACCGAGTTCATGCGTCCCTGGAGCCTCGGCGGGCAGATCGCCTGTCGGTAGCTGACCTGGACGATGTTGTAGACGACGACGGTGAAGCCGAACATGAGCATCGCGGCGACGAGGAACGGGATCGCTGCGTTCCCTACCGGTGCGAAGGCGATGAGGAGCATCGTCGGCCCGAAGAGCGCGGCGACGACGATCGTCGTCGGGCCGATTCCGAACCGTCGCGAGATTCGCGTCGCAGGTGAGCGCCGCGGCGAGCGAGCCGAGCGGCTCCGGCCGAGAAGACGAGTCCGATGAGACCGGGCGAGAGGTCGAGCTCGCGAACGGCGAAGACGAGGATGATCGCGAACGCGACGCTCGAGAAGAGATTGGACGTCGCCGTGCACCCGGCCTGTGCGCGGAGGTTGGGGTTCCCGAGGAC
The DNA here is from genome assembly GCA_963820635.1 of uncultured Gaiellaceae bacterium. Lineage (GTDB taxonomy): Bacteria > Actinomycetota > Thermoleophilia > Gaiellales > Gaiellaceae > GMQP-bins7. The sequence goes on from CAWGAN010000004.1 coordinate 88,861, forward strand.
GAAGCGGAGGCCTTCCTTCAGCTCGACCCACATGCTCGGCTTTCGACCGTCGATCCGTGTGACCTCGGGTCGTGGCTCCTCCTTGCGGATACCCACGATGAACAGACCGGAGGCGAGGAAGCTGACCGCGTCGAGGAGAACCGCGTAGGGGGCGGTGAAGACCTCTACGAGGATTCCGCCTAGACCTGGCCCGCCGACCTGCGCCGCCGAGCGGCTGATCTCGAACTTCGAGTTCCCTTCGATGATCTTGTCGCGGTCGACGAGCGCCGGGAGGTACGACATGTACGCGACGTCGAAGAAGACCTGGAAGATCCCGACGAGGAAGCCGACGACGAAGAGCTGCCCGAGCGTCAGCGCGTCCGCGACGTACGCGATCGGGATCGTGACGAGAAGCGCTGCACGCCCGAAGTCGCCGATGATCAGGATCGGGCGCCTGGGCAGGCGGTCGACCCAGACTCCGGCGGGCAACGTGAAGAGGATGAACGGCAGGAACTCGACGGTCGTGAGGGCAGCGACCTCGAACGCGGTCGCGTCGAGGACGAGGATCGCGACGAGGGGCAGCGCGAGCGCTCCGACCTGCGAGCCGAACTGGCTGACCGTCTCGGCCGACCAGAGCTTCAGGAAATCGCCGTGGCGCCAGAGACCCCCAGTGGGCCAGAGGCTACGCATCGTCACTCGGCGGGAGCGTTACGGCCGAGCGAAAGAGCGCGACCGAGAGGACGTGCAGCTCTCCGTCCGGGTCCGCAGCATCCCGAAAGTCGTTCTGGAGACGTGCAAGCCGACGCTCGAAGCGGGCGGCGTCCTTCTGCGTCAGGCGCGCACGGCCGACTCCGGTCCTGCCCTTCTCGTCGGTGCCCGAGGCCGCTGCCTCCTCGGCTACGTGGCGCAGCATCATCGCCGAGATCGCGCCCGCTTGCAGGTCCGCTTCGCTGTCGACGCCCTTGAGCTCGAAGAGGCGAGCGACGCGACCGTAGAACTTCTCGGTCAGGGCACGCACCTGTCGCGTGCGTACGACGCGCACGAGGCCGGCCTTCTCGAGGACCTTCAGATGGTGACCGACCGTTCCCTTCGGCATGTCCAGAGCAGCGGCGAGCTCCGTCGTGCTCGCCGCACGCTGGCCGAGGAGCCCGACGATCCTGCCGCGCGTGAAGTCACCGAGTGCGCGGAGCTGCTTCGGGTCCTGAACGACGAGGACGTCGTCGAGCTCGTAGTCGGGAGCATGGTCGATGATCGCGGAACATACGGGAATTCCCGTACGTTCGCAACAAGGCGAGAGGATCGGGCCGCGGAGACGCGGCCCGATCCTCTGGTCGCTCAGCTCAGGGCTCGAGCCACGTCCCCTCGGCCCCTGCCGGTGCCGGAAGCGGCATCGACGCGGAGCCGGGCACGGCGCGACCCGCCACGCCGTTGACCGACTCCGTCGAGAACGCGAACGTCAGCTGCGCGAACGCGATGAGGTCGCTGTTGACCTCGAGCGCATGGGCGTTGTTGTTGTCGAACGTGTCGCACGCTTCGTGGTAGCACGGGTCGAGCTGCTCACCCGTCGTGCCGCCCCAGATCGACTGCTGCAGGGCGGTCTTCGGCTCCTCCGCGCCGGTGAACAGGCCACCTGACGGAATGCCCTCGAGGATGAACGCCTCGTAGTCGCTCCGCCCCGAGAACTCGGCATCGTCGTACGGCTCGCCGATGAGCGTGTAGTACGACTCGTAGAGATCCTCGATCGCGATCGACCCGTCCGGAACGAAGCCCGCAGGAACGTCGAAGCTCGACTCGTCCGCGTCGTACACCATCTGGATGTAGTTCGGCGAACCCACCATGTCGTAGTTCATGTACATGGCGATGCGGTCGCTTCTCGGCCTGCGACAGCCCGTCGACGTAGGCCTGCGAGCCGATGAGGCCCTCCTCCTCCGCGCCCCACCATGCGAAGCGGATCGTGTTCTCGGGCTTGACCTTCGCCAGCATCAGCGCGGTCTCGAGGAGTCGCTGCCGATCCGGAGCCGTTGTCGTTGATGCCCGGGCCCTGCCTGGACGGAGTCCAGGTGCGCGCCGGCCATGACGACGTTGTTCGCATTCTTGCCCGGCAGCTCCGCGATGACGTTCACGTCGGTCGCGGGTTCTCGGATGACGACCTGGACGTGAGCCGTCGAGCCGGGCCGGGCGAGGGCGCACGCCGTCGGCGAAGCTTGCGCCGACGACGGGAATCGTGACGCAGTCGCCGCGGGCGCGAGCGTCCCGACGATCAGCGCTTCGCGGTCGGGTGTGTTGCCCTGGTTGAAGATGATGACAGCCGCGGCGCCGGCAGCCTGGGCATTCGCCGCCTTGATCCGCGAACGTGCACGTACCGCGCTGGATCAGCGCGATGTTTCCGGCGGGGAAGCCGGCGAAGTCGTCCGCCATCGGCGTGACGCCAGCTCGTGATCGCGTGCAGCCGCTGGCGGTCGCCCGAGGGGACGAGGTTGATGTCGACCGGCGATCACGCCGGCCGTGACGTCACCGAAGCCGCTGTCCGGTGAACGCGCCGGTCGGTCGTAGTCCGCTGGGACCGGCGTCAGTCTGCTGGAGCGAGCGCCGGGAACGTGAACGTGGAACGGGAACTCGTCCAGCGTCACGTTGTACCCGGCGCCCGTCAGGAGGTCGGCGACGTACGTCGACGCTGTCCGCGTAGCCCTTGGTCCCCGCCGCGCGGGTACCGGGATAGAACGGATCGTCGTTGGCGTCGGCGATCGCCTGGAACGTTCGCCTGGTGCGCGCGAACGCCCTCGAGCGTCACGCAGCCGAGCAGCTGCTGATACGTGGTGTTGGTGCGATTCGCACAGCCCGGCGGTGCCGACGTGGCAGCTCCGGGCAGCACGAACGCAGCCAGTATCGCGGCGACCGTGGCGAGAAACGCGACGGCCGAGACGCGCATGCGTCGTCCTTGCATGGAATCCCCTCCTCTTGTTGGTCCTGACGGCAGCCGGACCGTTGTCCGGCCTTCGTACGGCTCGCCTACCCTAATGCGTGCCCGGCCCAAACATGGCGTCTACGCTGCTCCCGCATGGACCGGATCGTCGTCGTGAGCCTTCGAGGTGGGCGCGAGGAGGCTCGGCACCACGTGCACGCCGTCGCCGTGGCCGACGGAAACGTCGTCGCAGCGTGCGGCGACCCGGCGCTCGTCACGTTCTTCCGGAGCTCGGCGAAGCCGCTGCAGGCGCTGCCCGTCGTGCGCGCTCGACCCGACCTCGACGACGCGGAGATCGCGATCGCCTGCGCGTCGCATCTCCATCGATCCGGATCAGCTCGAGCCCGTGCAGCGCCTCCTCACGAAGGCCGCTGCGACCGAGAACGACCTCGAGTGCGGTCCGGAGCCCACCCGCCTCGAGCACAACTGCTCCGGGAAGCACGCGGCGATGCTGCTGCTCTGTCGCGTCAACGACTGGCCGACGGAGGGCTACCGCCTCTCGGCACATCCCTGCCAGCAGGCGATGCTCGCGGAGCTTGCAAGCGCTGCCGAGGTCGAGCTGGCGTCGATGCCGACCGCGATCGACGGGTGCGGGGTGGTGACCTGCGCGTTGACACTCGAGCGGATGGCGCACGCCTTCTCGCGGCTCGAGTCGCTCGACGGCGGCCTGCGCGCCGCAGACGCAATGCGTGCGCATCCAGAGCTGATCCGTGGAGACGGCGCGGCGGACACCGAGCTCATGCGGCTCGGCGACGGCTGGGTGGCGAAGGGAGGGGCCGAAGGCCTTCTCTGCGCGGCGCGAGACGGTCTCGGCATCGCCCTCAAGGTCGAGGACGGAGCGCAGCGACCGATCCGCAGCGCGCTCGCGGCCTTCCTCCAGCAGCTCGGCTTCGACTCCGGGGACCTCGCGAACGTCCCGGTGGAGAACTCGCGCGGCGAGGTCGTCGGCGAGCTTCGTCTTCACCGCTCCGCCGCCACGCGTTAACAAAGTGGTCCTCTTCCCGGACCGTCCTTTCCGGACTAGTATCCGCGCGCTTGGTGGTGGAGCCGGGGCGGCAGGCGGGCCGGCTCATGCTTGTCGGAAGGTCAGTATCCCGTTCGAGCGCGAGAGGAGAAAGCCCAGCCCATGCTGTCTGTCGATATCGCTCTCCCCGAGGTCGAGGAGCTGCAACGCCTGGTCGAGCAGGGGCTCGAGAAGGGCTTCCTCACATACGACGAGATCGTCACGGGACTCGACGACGTCGAGCTCACGAAGGAGCAGATCGAGGACTTCTACGCGTACCTGATCGACCACGCGATCGAGCTCCACGAAGGCGTCGAGCACAAGGATCTCCCCGGTGCCGAGCGCGTCCCGGCCGAGGAGGAGAAGGTCGTCGAGCCCAAGCTCGATCTCTCGGTGGAGCCGTCGCTCGACTCCTTGCGCCTCTACCTGCGCGAGATCGGCAAAGTGCCGCTGCTGACAGCGGACCAGGAGGTGTCGCTGGCCAAGCTCATCGAGCGCGGCGACATGAACGCGAAGCAGCACATGATCGAGGCGAACCTCCGTCTCGTCGTCTCGATCGCGAAGGGGTACCTCGGGCGCGGTCTCTCGTTCCTCGATCTGATTCAGGAGGGCTCGCTCGGCCTCATTCGCGCGGTCGAGAAGTTCGACTATCGCCGCGGCTTCAAGTTCTCGACGTACGCCACGTGGTGGATCCGCCAGGCGGTGACACGGGCGATCGCGGACAAGGCGCGCACGATCCGGATTCCGGTGCACATGGTCGAGAAGCTCAACAAGGTCGTGCACATGGAGCGCCAGCTCGTCCAGCGACTCGGGCGCGAGCCGCTGCCGGAGGAGATCGCCGAGGAGCTGGAGATCGACCCGGAGGAGGTGCGCGAGATCTTGCGCATGTCGCAGCTTCCGATCTCGCTCGAGAAGCCCATCGGCGAGGAGGAGGACTCCTCGCTCGGAGACTTCGTGCCCGACGAGCAGGCCGAGTCGCCGTTCGACACCGCCTCGCTGTCGCTCCGCCGTGAGGACGTCGAGTTCGCACTTGCGGCGCTTCCCGAGCGCGAGCGACGCGTGATCGAGCTTCGCTACGGGCTCGACGGCTCGCAGCCGTGCACGCTCGAGGAGGTCGGCCAGGCCTTCGGCGTCACCCGCGAGCGCATCCGGCAGATCGAGAACAACACGTTGAAGAAGCTCGAGTCGCTTCCGGAGGCGCAGGGCCTCGGGACTGCGTCTGAAGATTCGCGAGGGTCTCGCCTCGCATTGAGTCAGTGCAGGCCTGCGGCCGCGAAGCGGACGCCTTCAGGGATTTTCGCGCGACCGGAAGCTCCGCGTTAGCGGACTTCCGGTCTTGCGCAGGGATGCGTGTAACGCTTCCTGCTTGGCCAGGATCGAATACGTCGGGCATGCGACGGTCTTCGTCGATCTCGACGGCGTCCGCCTGCTGACGGATCCGCTGCTGCGCAACCGCGTCGCGCACCTGCGGCGCTCGACGCCCGTCTCGGCGCGGACGCGCAGAGGTGTCGACGCAGTCCTGATCTCGCACGCGCACTACGACCATCTCGATCTGCCGTCGCTCGAGAAGCTCGGGAAGACGATCCCGATGGTCGTTCCGCGCGGGCTCGGAGGGCTGCTGCGCAAGCGGCGGTTCGAGTCGGTGATCGAAGTGGAGGTCGGCGAGACGCTCGCAATCGGCGAGCTGCAGATCCGTGCGGTTCGAGCGGACCACGACAGGAGCAGGAGCCCGATCGGCGTGTCGGCGGATCCGGTCGGCTACATCGTGTCCGGCTCGAAGTCGATCTACTTCGCGGGCGACACCGACCTCTTCGACGAGATGCGTGAGCTCGGGCCGGTGGACGTCGGGCTCATCCCCATCTGGGGCTGGGGGCCGAGTCTCGGCGGCGGTGGCCATCTCGATCCGACGCGAGCGGCCGAGGCGGTGGCGCGGATCCAGCCGAGCCTGGTGATCCCGATCCACTGGGGCACGTACTTCCCGATTCATCTCGGCCTGACCGGGAAGCCCGGCTTCGTCGACGTGCCACCGCTTCGAGTTCCTGGCGGCCGTGAAGGAGGCGGCAGCTGAAGTCGAGGTGAAGGTGCTGCGTCCCGGTGAGAGCGTCGAGCTCTAGACTAGCTCGACGTCAGATCATCGTGATCGTGCACGACTGCGGCGCGCTCGTATCGGCGCCCCCATTCGCGGTGCCACCGGTGTCGACCGCACGAACGGTCACGGTCGCGACTCCGAGTGCGAGGAGCTTCGGACGGTAGGTCAGCGTGCCGTCCGCGGACACCGATGGCTGTACGACGAACAACTCCGGCCTGTTCGTGGTCACGACGAAGGAGACGCTCTGCGATCCTTCGTTCGCGGGGCCGGGCGAGATGCCAGTGGCCCAGCCGGCTACGGACTGTGTGCCGAGAACCGAGAGCGCCGTCTGATTGCCTCCCGCAGAGAAGCGTGGCGGATCGTTCACCGGGAGGACCGTGATGACGAACCCCATCGCGGCGCTCGAATCGTCGCCGCCACTTGCTGTTCCGCCGTCGTCATGGGCGACGACGCTGATCGTTGCGCTGCCGAAGGCATCTGCTGCGGGCGCGTAGGTCAGCGTCCCGCCGGAGCTCACCGCAGGCGGCGCCGAGAAGAGGCCCGGGTTCGAGGTGGACACGGTGAACGTGATGCTCTGACCCGACTCGCGCGCGGGGCCGGGTGAGATTCCCGTCGCCCAGCCGACGGACTGGGAGCCGGCGTCCTCGAAAACGCTCTGATCGTTTCCCGCTGCGAAGGTAGGCGCCTGGTTGGGCGGCGGCGGCGGTGGTGGTGGAGGCGGAGGCGGAGGCGGAGGCGGAGGCGGAGCGGTGGCGGCGGCGACGGTGGCGGCGGAGACGAGGGCGGCGGAGGCGAAGGATCGGATGGTGGCGGAGAGGACGGCGCGGGCGGTGTGCGAGGCGGGGGCTTCGGGCCCGGGCTCGGATCGCTCGCCGGCGGCGCCGGTTCCGGAGACCCGTCAGTGCCCGGCGGGTCCGATGGACCACTTGGAGCGAGCGGATCGTCGGCCGCACTCGGAGTGTCGCCAGGGCTCTCCGCCTTCTCCCGTGTGGTGTCGGGGTTGTTTGTGCGCGGGTGCCGCGCGGGCCCGTCGCCCGACGTCGGCGCGGACACCGGTGCTCGACTCGAGCGCCCGACGTTCGGCGTACCCGCCGCGACGATCGGCGCTGCGCCATTCCGGAGCGCCGCCGCCTGTGGCGTGTCGGCCGGACCGGCGAGCGCGGTCGTGGTCGCGGCGGCCACGGCCGCGAGCCCCCCGAGCGTCGCTCCCACCGACTGGGTGAGCGGAATCCGCGCGAGCAGGGGTGCATGGGTGAGCCAGGACAGCGGACCGAGCACGAGCCGCATCCTCGTGAGCGAGACGTCGACGAACGCCCGCACGTAGCGCTCGTCGAACTGCGCGCCCGCGCAGCGTACGATCTCTGCCCGCGCGTCGGCCGTGCTTCCGGGCTCCTTGTAGGACCTCGCGGAAGTGATCACGTCGTAGACGTCGGCGATCGCCACGATGCGACCGGCACGGGAGATCTCCTCACCTGCAAGACCGCGCGGGTAGCCCTTTCCATCCCACCGCTCGTGGTGGTGTCCGACGGCCTCGGCCCACTCGCCGAGCCACTCGCGAAGCGGTGCGACGAGCATTTCGCCGTACTCCGGATGGAGGCGGAGGAGCTGCCACTCCTCGTCCGTCGGCTTGCCGGACTTGTTCAGGATCTCCCGGCTGACCTCGAGCTTCCCGACGTCATGCAGGAGGGCCGCCCAGTTGAGCCTGTCCAGCTCGTCCCTCGAGAGACCGAGCTGTGTGCCGAGCAAGTGGCTGTACGCGCGTACGCGTTCGGCGTGCCCGCGCGTGATGCTGTCGTGGACGCTCAACGCGGCCACGAGCCGGAGCAGGATCTCGGCGGCTTCCTGGATCGAGGGCGCCTCCTGCATTTCGCGCATGACGCGCAGACGCTCGACGAGCGACTCGACCGTTCCCGTGCGCAGCGCGAGCTCGAATCGCGACGGAGCCTGATCCGGGAACACGAGCGACAGCTCGAGCAAGGCTCCCAGAGGGAGCAACCGCCGCGAGAGCGCGTACACGAGCGAGACGACGACGGTCGCGAGCAGGCTGACCGCGAGCCACCACGCGAGGAAGATCCACAGCGACCCTGTCGGAGGCGTCACCAGCGAGGTCGCCAGATGCACGAGGACGAGCGAGAGGACGATCGGAAGCCCGTAGACGAGCAGGCGGAGCCCGCGCGCCCGCCATGGGTGCGCGGACCAGCGACGCACGCTTGCGTTCGGGGCCGCCGAGCCACGATTTCAGGATCGGCGCGTGCTTCTGGCGGCCGTGACCCTCGGATGAGGGCTCCGGTGCTTACGCGGCGATGAACTACGCGGTGGGGAAGCAGCTCGGCCCTGGCGAGTGCGGCGATCGTCTGCTCGCGGATCTCGCTCGCGACATGCGAGACGTCGGCGCCGAACGGTGCATACGCGACGACGTGGAGCCACGCTGTTTGCTCTGTGACGTCGCCCACCTGGACGTAGATCGCGAGCTCGTCCCCCTGCGGCACCGTCGAGGCCGCCTCCTGGGTGATTCGCCGCGCTTCGCTGAGTGACGCGCCGAGCCGCACGGGCACGTCGACGGTGACGAGTCGGCGCGGGTCGTCGACCGAGCGGTTCACGAGGATCGTCGAGACCATCGTCGTGTTCGGGACGAAGATCCGGCGACCCTCGTCCGTGGCTGAGCGCCGTGTAGCTCAGCGATATCTGGTCGACGATGCCGGTGTGGTCCTGCACGGTGATCCGGTCGCCGAGCCGGACCGGCTGCGTGAAAGCCAGAAGGACGCCCGAGCCGAGGTTGCCGAGCGGGGTCGAAAGCGCGAGGCCGGCGATGACGGCGAGGACTGCGGCCGAGCCGAGGAACGCGCTCGCGACCTGCTGCGTGGCCGGGAAGATCGATAGGACGCTCCAGACGCCGATGATCGCGACGAGCGCGACGATCACCTGGAGGAGGAAGCGGAACGTCGTCCGGCGGCGAGCCGCGACCATTGGGTCGCTCTCCGCGAGTCGCCGCTCGTAGCGGTCGAACGTCGAGTTGAGCAGCAGCCGCACCACCACCACGACGATGACCCACACCGCGGCCGTGACTATCGCGCGTGCGACGTCGGAGTCCACGCCGGAGGTTTCGGCGCGGACTACGGAGAGCCTGCCTCAGTCGCCGGCGAGCACGCGAGCCTTGGCCGACGCGTACTCCTCGTCGGTCAGCGCGCCCTTCGCGTGCAGGTCGGCGAGCGAGGCCAACCTCGTCGCGACGTCCGTCGCCGGCGGCGCAACTGGGACGGCGGCGGCTTCGCCGCTGCCGCGCGCTGCTCCTCCCACCAGCCCGACACGACGCTCCCAGGTGTCCGCGAAGAACGCCGTTCCCTGCGCGTCGGGAAACTCGAGCAGCGTCTGGCGGCGCGAGAGCTCGATCCAGGTTGCGCCGAGTGCGACGATGGCCGTGACGACGAGCAAGCGCGTCAGGTCGAGCACCGTGGCGGTCAGCAGCATCGCGAGCCCGACGACCGCGAGCACGACATAGGCCCAAACCCGATTCTGCAATCCCGGTGCGAGCCAGCCGCGGGCGGTCAGCGCGCGCCGGCCCGGGCCTGCGAGCCACGCTGCGAGCAGGAACAGGAGCCCGACGACGATCATCAGCCGGAACGATCCGCGCATGAGGTCAGTGAGGATGTCCCAGGCGTCTCCGGCGGCCACGCGATCGTCGCGTCGGGCGACGAGCGCATCGACGACGTAGTTCTTCGTCAGCCGCGCGGCCGCGATGCCGACGAATCCGACGACGATCAAGACGACGCCTATCCCGCGGACAGCGCGTCGGCGATCGCGTGCGAGCCAGACGGCGAGGCCGAACGCGGCGAGCGTGAGCAGGGGAAGCACCCACGCGAGGGTCTTCAGGAGCTGGAACACGTTCTGGGCCGTGTCGAGCTCCTCGGAGCGTAGGACGACGATCTGACCGGCGTCCGCGGGGATCCGGTCGACCACCTGGTTGCCGATCCCGATCCGATCCGCGGCTTCGATGATGATCGCTCGCAGGTCGAGGATCACCTCTCCCTCGTCGGTCGAGACGCGATCGCCGCCGCCTTCGAGCACCTGGACCAGCGTCGTGTGCGACTCCTCGAGCGCGACGCGGAAGAGATCCTGGAACACCGGCTGCTCGAGGGCGCGGTCGACGATCTGGTACGAGGCCTGGCGCAAACCTGCGGTCGCGGCCCCCGAGAGGCCCTTGTAGTCCGCCGGCAGCTGCTCCTCCACCTCGGCCTGGACGTCCACGTTCGCGAAGAGCTCGTCCACGGCCCGGTTCGCCACCGCGCTCCTGATCTGGTCGTTGTCGAGAAGCGAGCTCGATGTGTCCGTGAAGACGCCTGTATTGAGCGCGACGCGGTTGATCCAGACGGCGAACGAGGAGAGCAGCAGGAAGAGGCCGGCGACGACGAGCACGACCCACACGGCGGTCGCTCGTCCGCGGCTCTGGCTGCTCGGTGCCTTCGGGGCGACGGCGTCAGTGCTCAAGCGCGCGGAGACTACTGCGCATCGAGCGAGAACGCTGCATGCAACGCGCGCACCGCCTTCTCGACGCTCGAGCGCGGGATGAGGCACGAGACCTTGATCGGCGACGTCGTGATCAGGCGGAGGTTGATCTGCTCGTTCGCGAGCGTCCGGAACATCCGTGCCGCGACGCCGGGATGCGAACGCATGCCTGCGCCGATGAGCGCGACCTTGCCGAGATCGGAGACCTCCTCGATCTCGATCGGGCCGATCGACTCCTGTGCCCGCTCGAGCGCTCGTCGTGTCGCCTGCACGTCGTCCTGCGGAACGGAGAAGGAGAGCTCGGCAGACTCGTGGCCGACGTTCTGAAGGATCGTGTCGACGTTCACGTGCTCGGCGGCGACGGCCTCGAAGATCGCGGCAGCCGAGCCGGGTTGGTCGGGGACGCCGCGGAGGTCGAACAGCACCTCGTCTTCCGAGTGGGTTACGGCTGAGACGATTGCCTGCTCCAGTCCCTCGGCACCCTGGATCCAGGTGCCCGGCTCGTTCGAGAACGTCGAGCGGGCATGGATCGGAACGTCCTGGTTGCGAGCTATCTCGACGGCGCGCAGCATGAGCACCTTCGCCCCGGACGCGGACATCTCGAGCATCTCCTCGTACGAGATGCGGTCGAGCTTGCGCGCCTCGGGGACGATGCGCGGGTCGGCGGTGAAGACGCCGTCGACGTCCGAGTAGATCTCGCACGACGCGCCGAGTGCGGCTGCGAGCGCGACAGCGGTCGCGTCCGTTCCTCCGCGCCCGAGCGTGGTCACATCCATCGTGTCGCGTGAGAAGCCCTGGTACCCCGCGACGAGGACGATCCGGCCTCGGTCGAGCGCCTCGAGCACGCGCACGGGAGTGATCTCGCGGATCTTCGCCTTCGTGTGCACGGGGTCGGTGATGATCCCGGCCTGCGAGCCCGTGAACGAGACGGCTTCGTAGCCGAGGTCGTGCACCGCCATTGCGACCAGTGCGCACGAGATCCGCTCGCCCGTCGAGAGCAGCATGTCCAGCTCGCGCGGGTGCGGCTGCGCCGAGACCTGCTGCGCGAGCGCGAGGAGACCGTCCGTCGCGTCCCCCATCGCCGAGACGGTCGCGACGACGCGGACGCCGCGTGCGCGAGCCTCGACGAGCCGCTGCGCGACGTGCTTGATCTTGTCGGGATCGGCGACGGACGAGCCGCCGAACTTCATGACGACCGTCTCGAGGATCGGGTCGGGGCTGGCGGTCATCCCCGGGATTGTGGCTTGCAGGGCACTCGGAACGGGTTTAGCATCGCCTCGCGCGGGTATCCGCGTCGCACTGTGGGGAACGGTGAGAGGGGGAGACGCATGAAACTGTCACGCCTTGGAACGATGGTCGTAGTCGTCGCGTTCGTGCTGGTACCGACGGCGGCGCAGGCCGATCCGAGCTTCTACGAGTCACCGATCTTCGGGTCGACGACCTCGGGCAGCACGCTGCTCGTGGCTGATGCAGGCCGCGGAGTCGTGAACGGCGGCACGGGTGCGCTCGTTGCGGCACTGCCTGGCATCAGCGACGTCGCGGTTCGCTCTGGCGGTGGCCTCTGGGCGACCACCGGAGCCGGCGAAGATCCGGAAGAGGACACCGGTCAGGGCATCTGGCGTATCTCGGGTGGCAACGCGACTCTGATCGCGAACCTCTTCGAGTACGAGGAGAAGGTCAACCCGCATCCGGAGACTGTCGACTCGAATCCGTTCGACGTCGCGGACGCGGGCCGCGGCATGGCACTCGTCGCGGATGCGGGAGGGAACAGCCTCCTTCTCGTCGGGGACGGCAACTCCCCGAACAGCAACGTCGTGAGTCGCGTGAAGCTCATCGCGACGCTTCCCGACGAGCTCGTTTCGACTGCGAACGCCAAGTCGATCTTCGGGTGTCCCGCAGGCCCGCCGGACATCTGCGGCCTGCCCTCGATGATCCCGGCGCAGCCTGTGGCGACGAGCGTCGCCGTCGGTCCGGACGGCGCCTACTACGTCGGTGAGCTCAAGGGCTTCCCTGCGCCGACCGGTGAGTCACGCGTCTGGCGGATCGAGCCCGGCTCGCGAAACGTTCGCTGCGGCGAGAGCAAGAAGTGCAGTGTCGTCCTCGACGGCTTCACGTCGATCATCGACCTTGCGTTCGGTCCGGATGGGCGGCTCAACGTAGTGCAGATCGACGATGCGAGCTGGTTCGCGATGGAGATCGGGGTCGGGGTCGGCGGCTCTGTCAGCGCATGCAACCTCGCGACGGACGATGTCGCCAACGAGTGCGACGAGCTGGTCGACGGTGTGCCGATCCTCACGTCGATCACGTACCGCGGTCCAGCGCTGTGGGGATCGATTCTCGCGCTCGTCCCGGGCGCCGCGGACGTCGTCCCACTGAGCCCGTAGGTCTCAGCCGCGGGGCCGGGTCCATCGGGATCCGGCCCCGGGGTCGGGCTATGGTGCCCGCGTGCCGCGGAAGGTCATGCTGATCGGGCTCGACTGCGCCGAGCCGTCGCTCGTCCTCGAGCGCTGGCGCGACGAGCTGCCGACGATCTCGGGGCTCATGGAACGCGGCTCGTACGGGCGACTCACCTCGGTCATACCGCCGATCACGGTTCCCGCCTGGTCTTGCATGATGTCGTCGAAGACACCCGGCGACCTCGGTGTCTACGGGTTCCGCAACCGTTCCGACCACACGTACGACGGCGGCTTCATCGCGATGTCGACGGCGATCAAGGAGCCGCGGCTCTGGGATCTCGTCACGCGCGCCGGCGGGTCGTCGATCGTGCTGTCGGTGCCGGGCTGCTACCCGCCGAAGCCGCTGAACGGCGTCATGGTGGGGTGCTTCCTCACGCCCTCCCTCGACTCGAAGTACACGTATCCCGCAGCCCTCAAGGACGAGATCGCGGAGGTCGTCGGCGAGTACCTCTTCGACACGAAGGACTTCCGGACGGACGACAAGGAGTACCTCCTGCGGCAGGTGTACGAGATGACCGACCGGCGCTTCGCGCTTGCGGAGCACCTCCTCGAGACGAAGCCGTGGTCGCTCTTCGCGATGGTCGAGATGGGCCCCGACCGCATGCACCACGGCTTCTGGAAGTACATGGATCCCGAGCACCGAAAGCACGAGCCGGGGAACCCGTACGAGAGCGCGATCCTCGACTACCACCGTCACCTCGACGGGCTCATCGGGCAGCTCCTCGAGCATGCCGACGACGACACCGTCGTGTTCGTGCTCTCCGATCACGGCGCGAAGCGGCTCGACGGCGGGATTCGCATCAACGAGTGGCTCCGGGGCGAAGGCTTGCTCGCCACACTCGCCGAGCCGAACGGCGTGTCGTCGCTGCGCGACGTCGGCGTGGACTGGTCACGGACGACGGCGTGGGGTGAGGGCGGCTACTACGCGCGCGTGTTCCTCAATGTGGCCGGCCGCGAGCCCGAGGGGACGATCGCCCCTGACGAGTACGAGGCTGTGCGCGACGATCTCGCGCGCCGGATCGCAGCGATTCCGGACGACGCGGGCAACCCGATCCCGACGGCCGTCTACAAGCCGGAGGAGCTCTACGGCGACCCGCAAGGTGTTGCGCCTGATCTGATCGTCGTCTTCGGTGATCTCTTCTGGCGCTCCGTCGGGACGATCGGTGGCGACGAAGGCATCCAGACGCTCGAGAACGACACGGGCCCCGACGACGCGAACCATGCGCAGGACGGGTTGTATATCGTCGCCGGCCCGGGCATCGAGGCGAGCGGGCGCAACGACGCCCACCTTCTCGACATCGCGCCGACCGTCCTCGAGTTGCTCGAGATCGAGGAGCCCGCCGGGATGCGCGGGACGAGCCTGCTCGCGCGCTCAGACGTGCGCTAGCACGCCGTCGAGCGGACGTGGAACGCGGTCGAGATCCAGCGCGTCCACGAGCAGCGGCGCGTAGCGAATCTTCCGGTTCCACATGAAGCGCCAGAGCTGCTCGTCGAGACCCAGGTCACGCTTCGCCAGCTGCTTCTGGAACGTCGAGAAGGGCCCGATCTCGCCCTGCTCCTCGATGACATCGAGCACGGCTGCCGAGCCGAGGGCGCGGACGAGCTCCTCCTCGAGGTCGGTCGTGCAGACGAAGAAGCCGAGCTCCTCCATGTCGTCCCGCGTGAGGGCCGTCCCCATGCCCGCGCGCTCGAGCGCCCGTAGGAAGGCGCCTTCCTCCCCGACGTCGCAGAGGCCAGCCAGCTTCAGCTCGAGGCCGCGAGGGCCGTACCGGTCGAGGTGCGGGCCGAGCGCGTGTGCGCCTCCGATCGCGACGATCGAGACGCCCTCGGCCTCGAGGTCTCTGTTGCGACGCGGAGCGAGCGCCTCGAGAGCAAGCTGATCGCTGACCCCCTCGACGAGGATCACCGCGTTCATCTGTCCATTTCACGGAACGCGGGGTTGACGAAGCCGTAGGCGACGACGACCGCGAGGAGCACGCCGATGGCGAGGAACGTCGCGGCGACCCCGATCTCTCCGACGAGGACTCCTCCGAGCAGCGTCCCGAGGGGTATCGCCGCCCAGGCGCCACCGCGGACCGCACCGAAGACTCGCCCGCGCAGGTGGCTCGGGACGAGCTCGGTCGTGACCGTGAAGAGCAGCGGGTTGATCGGGCCGGCCACGAGCCCGGCGAAGCCCAGCGCGACGAGTGCGAGCGGCAACGGCGGCGTGGTCGCGAGCGCCAGGTACGCGAGTGGAACTCCCGTGAAGCACCACAGAAACGTGCGCCGGCGCGGCAATCGATGCCCGATCGCGCTGTACACGAGCGCGCCGGCGAGCGCGCCGCCTCCGAAGACGCCGATCATGAGGCCGAGGTCGGAGGCGCTGCCGTACTCCTCCCGTGCGAAGACGGACATCACGACCGGGAAGGGTGCTTCCAGGAGGTTGGTGAGGAGCACCATGAGGACGACGGCTCGCAGGACTCGTTGTCTCCAGATGAACCGCATGCCTTCGGCGAGCTCGGCGAAGAATCGGCCCCGCTCCTCGAGCTCCGGCGACGCGGCCGGTCGCGGCACGAACAGACCGACGAGCGCGGCCGAGACGATGAAGCTCGCGGCGTCGAGCCACAGCGCCGTCGTCGCGCCGAACACCGCGACGAGCACGCCGCCGATCGGCGCGCCGATGAGGAGCGCGCTCTGCTGGATCGCCGAACGGATCCCGCTCGCGCGCTCCATCCGTGCGCCGGCGAGTTCGACGACGTCGGGGAGAAGTGCCGCGCGCGCAGTCGCGCCCGGTGCATCCAGAAGCGCGCCCAGGAAGACGAGTCCGAACAGCTGCCAGAGCTCGATTCCGACGGTCGCATCGAGGAGCGGGATCGCCGCGACGGCGCCGGCGCTCGCCAGATCGGCGACGATGCTCGTTGCCCGGAAGCCGAGTCGGTCGACGACCACGCCGCCGAAGAACGCCGCCAGCACGATCGGGAGGAAGTTGAAGAACACGGCGAGGCCTGTGAGCGCCGGGCTTCCCGTCGTCGTGAGGACGTACCACGGGATCGCAAGTTGAGCGACCGCATTTCCGGCAAGCGAGATCGTCTCGGCGGCGTAGAGCGCGTAGAGAGGAGCCTGCTTGCGCACGGGCGGCACCGTAGACCGTCACTACAATCCGCCGCGCTGTGAACGTCGTCGTCTACGTCTCCGATGCGCTGCGCACGGATCATCTCGGCTGCTACGGCGCCCGGTACGTGAACACGAAGACGATCGACGAGCTGGCGGCGGGCGGCGTTCGCTACTCGCACGCGATCTCGGCGGCGCCGTGGACTGCGCCGTCGACGACCTCGATCGTCACCGGCATGTACGCGCACCACCACGGCTATCTGCACTGGGACGCCGCGCTCGATCCTGCGCACGAGACCTGGTTCCGCGCATTCGCGGCTCACGGATACGAGGTCGCGAGCTTCGTCTTCGACACGAACTACCTCTTCAAGGACCTCCCGGAGGCGAACGTCCGCGGCACGTCGGAGTCGCTCGACGGTGCGTTCGAGTGGATCCGCGCCAATCGGGACACACCTTTCTTTCTGTACGTGCACAACTGGGCCACGCACATGCCGTACGAGATCGTCCATGCCGATCGCAAGAACTGGCTCGCCGCCAAGGCTGAGGTGATCGCCGGCATTCAGTCCGACTCCGCCTCGGCGCTGGAGTCGATGCGCGAGGGCTACCGGACCGCGGTCGAGCGCCAGTCCGAGGTCCTCGTCGCCTCGTTCCTCGAGGAGCTCGACGCCCTCGGCTTGCGCGAGCAGACCGCCGTCGCGTTCCTCTCCGACCACGGCGAGTCGTGGGGCGAGCGCTTCCAGGCCAAGGGCGACGTGCAGGGCGTCTACCACATGCACGGCGCAGCCCTCCACGACGAGATCGTCGAGGTACCGCTGATTCTCTCCGCACCCGGGCTCGAGCCCGGCGTCGTCGATTCGCAGGTGCGGTCCGTCGACCTCATGCCCACGCTGCTCGAGCTCACAGGTCTGCCGGCGCGCGAGACCGATGGCGAGTCGCTCCTTCACGTCGACGGCGACCGACCGGCGATGATCGCCGGCACCGACATGGGCGCGCTCACGAAGCTCGCGGTCCGGATGCCGCCGTGGAAGCTGATCCTCGACGTCGACAGCGGCGCGGAGGAGGCATACCGGCTCGACGTCGACCCGCGCGAGCTCGTCCCTCGTACCGACGCGCCTCCCGAGCTCCGCGAGCTCGTCTTCCGCGAGCTCGAGAGCGCCGAACGCCACGAGTTGACGGAGGAGGAAGAGGCCACCGTCGCGAAGCGTCTCTCCGACCTCGGCTACCTCTAGATGACCTCAGTTGCGACCTTCTACGAGCGGATGTTCTTCATCCGCCGCTTCGAGGAGACGCTCCTCGACCTCTTCTCGCTCGGGAAGCTCGTCGGGACGACGCACACGTACATCGGCCAAGAGGCGAATGCCGTCGGCCTGATCGACCATCTCGACCCTGACGTCGACACGATCTTCTCGAACCACCGCTGCCACGGGCACTACCTCGCGTTCACGGACGACGCCTTCGGCCTGCTCTGCGAGGTGATGGGGAAGGCGCCAGGCGTGTGCGGGGGCAAGGGCGGCAGCCAGCACCTGTGCAAGGGCAACTTCTATTCGAACGGTGTGCTGGGAAGCATCGTCCCGGTCGCGACCGGGATCGGGCTCGCGGAGAAGCGGAAGGGGACGGGCGCGGTCTCGACCGTCTTCCTCGGCGACGGCACGCTCGGGGAGGGCGTCACGTACGAGTCGCTCAACATCGCCTCGCTCTGGCAGCTCCCGGTTCTGTTCGTCGTGGAGAACAACCACTACGCGCAGTCGACGCCGGTCGAGCTCGAGCTCGCCGGGTCGATCGCAGCGAGGGGTGCGGCGTTCGGCGTCGAGGTCGACGAGCTCGACACGACCGACGTCGAGCTGATCCACGCGGCGGCGGGTCGCGCTGATCGGCCGGATTCGCGAGACCGGCGCGCCGTTCTTCCTCGTCCTCAACACGTACCGCTTCAGCCCGCACTCGAAGTCGGACGACCAGCGCGATCCCGGCGAGATCGAGGAGCGGCGTACCCGCGATCCGCTGCTTGTCGTGGGGGCGCGGCTGGACGACGACGAGCGTGCTGCGATCGAGGCGCGCTCCGAGGAGCGTCTGGCCGAGACCGTAGAGGCCGCAGACGCTGCACCCGCAGCGACTCCCCGCGTCGCCGCATGAGTACGACCACACAGAAACGCGGTGTCCAGGTCCTGAACGAGACGCTGCACGCGATCTTCGCCGAGCGCGACGACGTCGTCCTCTTCGGCGAGGACGTGCTCGATCCGTACGGCGGCGCGTTCAAGGTGACGGCCGGCCTGAGCGACGCGTATCCCGACCGCGTGCTCACGACACCGATCAGCGAGGCCTCGCTCTTCGGAGTCGCTGCGGGAATGGCGCTGCGGGGGCAGCGCCCGATCCTCGAGATCATGTTCGGGGACTTCATCGCGCTCGGTCTCGACCAGATCGTGAACGGGATCTCGAAGTTCCGGGAGATGTACGACGACCAGGTGACGGTGCCGCTCGTCGTCCGTGCGCCGATGGGCGCGCGCCGCGGCTACGGCCCGACGCACTCGCAGTCGCTCGAGAAGCTCCTCCTCGGCATCCCCAACATCTGCGTCGTCGCCGCGAGCGAGTGCCACGACGTCGGCGCGCTGCTCTCCGCCGCCGTGGACGACGAGCGGCCGGTGTTCTTCATCGAGAACAAGTTGCTCTACGGACGCACGATCCGCCGGCCCGAGGACGGCCACATCGGCGAGCTCGCCGTGCGCGAGAGCGGCGATCCGTATCCGGCGCTGACCTTCTCCGCGACCGACTTCAGCGAGGGCTCGGCGACGGTCGTCACGTACGGCGGGATGCTTCCCGTCGTGCTCGAGGCGGTGACGGAGCTCGTTCTCGAGCACGAGATCTTCTGTGAGGTCGTCGCGCTCTCCCAGCTCGCTCCGATGGAGCTCGACGCGGTGCTCGAGTCGGTCGCGCGCACCGGGGCGCTCGTCACCGCCGAGGAGGGAACGCTCACGGGCGGCTTCGGTGCCGAGATCGCCGCCCGCGTGCAGGACGCGGCGTGGAGCGACCTCCGCGCGCCGGTGCAACGCGTGGCGGCCCGTGACGGGATCATCCCGTCGGCACGCCCGCTCGAGGACGACATGCTCCCGAGCGGCGCGGACGTCGTCTCCGCGGTCATGGCGCTCGACAGCGTGCGAAGCTAGCGCCGCGCTGCTCGGAGATCGTTCTCACGCGCGAGGACGCGAACACCGAGTACGCGCTCCTCGCGGAGTGGCTCGTCGAGGATCGCGCGGAGGTGACCGCCGGGCAGCCCGTCTGCGTCGTCGAGACGACGAAGGCGACGGTCGAGGTGGAGGCGCCCGGAGCGGGCACGATCGTGCAGCTCTACGGCGAGGACGTCGAGGTCGAGCTCGGCAAGACGATTGCGTACGTCGCGGAGTCGGCCGACGAGCTGGCCGCGATCGACGCGAAGGCCGAGGAGAAGCCCGCGCCGAAGGCGGCTGCGGGTGACCGGAAGGCGACGCGGAAGGCGGCGGAGCTGGCCGAGCTCCACGGGATCGACCTCTCCACGGTCGAGAAGCGCGGGTTCATCACGGAGAAGGACGTCGAGGAGCTGATCGTCGCGCAGAAGGCCGCAGCCGCACCTGCAGCCGGACCTGTGCTTGCGGGAGTGTCGACGAGCGGCGTCTCGCTGCCGGCGACGTTCGAGCTCGACGAGACCGTGGGCGTGGTCGATTCGGGATTTCTCGAGTCGCTCGATCACGACGCGTTCCGGGCGCTTCCGGCCGACGAGAAGGTCGACGCGCTCCGTGGGGCGGGAGCGCGGATCGGAGACGGCGTCGACCTCGGCGAGGGATCCCTCGTCGTCGCGCCACGTGTCGTCGTCGAGGACGGCGTCCGGCTCGGGCCACGCGCAACGGTGGTGTGTGAGGAGGTCGTCGCGATCGGCGAGCTCTCACAGTTCGGCGCCGACCTCGAGCTGCGCTGCCGCCGCGCCTACCTCGGCGCGGGAATCTGGGGCGGTCGCGGGGTTCGGA
This sequence comes from uncultured Gaiellaceae bacterium, assembly GCA_963820635.1. Classification (GTDB taxonomy): domain Bacteria; phylum Actinomycetota; class Thermoleophilia; order Gaiellales; family Gaiellaceae; genus GMQP-bins7. Next base: position 108,935 of record CAWGAN010000004.1, read on the forward strand.
TCGGCGGCGGCGGCCACCGAGACCCGTGGGCCACGCTCGCGATCGGCGATCTCGCATTCGTCGGGGACGAGGCCTTCGTGAACGTCTGCCGGCCGGTGCTCATCGGCCGCGAGGTCTTCCTGACGATGCGCTCGCTGATCGTCACGCACAACATCGGCCACTCGGTCCTCGAGGGGTTCGAGAACCGCTTCGCTCCCGTCGTGCTGGAGGATCGCGCGCAGGTCGGGCTCGGGGCCGTGCTCTACGCCGGGGCGCGGATCGGCGCGGAGGCGATCGTCGCGTCGAACTCGTACGTCGTCGGCGAGATTCCTGCAGGCTCGTTCGCGATCGGCGTCCCCGCGAAGGCGACCGGCAGCTCCAGCCACAAGCTCTCCGAGGCGCGCCGCGTCGACCTTGCCCGCCGCTTCGTCGACGACCTCCACGAGCTCCTCGCCCTCCGTGGCCACGATGTCTCGGCGATCGAGGACGACGGCTTCGAGATCGAAGGCACGCGGGTCGCGTTCGTGGAGAGCTATCGCGGCGGCGTCGATGCACCGGCGGTGGTGCTCGCCCTGGACGTACGTGGAGACGTCCCCGAAGGTGTGGCCGTTCTCGACCTACTCGGCCGTCGCGTGCACGGCAGCGGGGGCGTTGTCCTCGATTCAGTGCGGGAGTTCTGCCGAAAGCGCGGCATCAGGCTCGAGCCGGGCCCATGGAGCTATCCGGGAGGGCTCGTTTAGGCAGCCGCCTCGGCCGGCACGTTCGGGAGAGCTGCGAGCAGCGCACGCACGGCCTCGACGTCTCCCTCGATGGAGACCGCGCCGAGATCGCGCTCGACCATGAGGTGGTAGAAGCCCGACCCATCCGCGACGATCACGGCATCGGGATCCTCGATGGTTCCGCTCAGGATCCGGTCATCGACCATCGCTGCAACCTCGCCGTCGATCCGGAACTCGATTCGGCCCTGCGTGTGTTCGAGCGGAAGCGCGATACGGAGGGCTCCCGGCAACCAGCCGGGGTCGAGGTCACCCCTCTCGGAGGGCGGGCCGAGGGACCGCGCGCCCCAGTGTGCGAGGACGTGGAGCACCTCACGAAGGCCCTTCCCGTATTCGGTCAGCTCGTAGACCCAGGACGCCGCGGGCGGCTCGAGTTGCCGGCGGCGGACGACTCCGCCTTGCTCGAGCGTCTTCAGACGCGCGGCGAGGATGTTCGTGCCGCAGCCGTCGAGCCGGGCATGGAGATCCGAGTAGCGCAGCTGGTCGTCCTCGAGAAGCTCGCGGACGATGAGCAGCGACCAGCGCTCGCCCACGAGGTCGAGTGCGTGGGCCATCGGGCAGTACTGGTCGTAGCAGCGGGCCATGCGCCGATTGTAACCACTTTGCTCCAGAATTGAAAGTACATACTTGCGAATTCGCAAGTACGCTCCTGTAGCATCCCCCGCTCACTCAGCACACGAATGCCAGAAGGCTGGAACTGGGGGTTTTCATGGTCAGCTCGGACAACAAGAAATGGTTCGCACTCGCGCTCATCCTCGCGGTGCAGTTCATGACCATCCTCGACATCGCGATCGTCAACGTCGCGCTGCCGTCGATACAGCTCGATCTCGGGTTTTCCCAGGAGAACCTGCAGTGGGTGATCAGCGCCTACGCGCTCGTCTTCGGAGGGTTTCTCCTGCTGGGTGGCCGCTCCGCGGACCTCCTCGGCCGTCGGCGCATCTTCATGGCCGGAACGCTGATCTTCACTCTCGGCTCGCTGCTCTGCGGACTTGCGTGGAGTGAGGCGTCGCTGATCGCGTTCCGCGCGCTGCAGGGTCTCGGCGCGGCAACCCTGACGCCGGCCGCACTTTCGATTCTCGTCGCGATGTTCGCGGAGGGTCGCGAGCGCAACATCGCGCTCGGTGCGTGGGGTGCCGTCGGCGGAGTGGGTGCCGCGGCGGGCGTCCTCTTCGGCGGAATCCTCGTCGATTTCCTGTCGTGGGAGTGGATCTTCTTCGTGAACGTCCCCGTGGGCGTGGCGGCGTTGATCCTCGCGCCGATCCTGCTGTCGGAGAGCCTGGACAAGCACGGTCAGAGCTTCGACGTTCCGGGTGCGGTTCTCGTCACGTCGGGTCTGTCGCTCCTCGTTCTCGGCATCACGCAGGGATACGGATGGGGTTGGAGCTCGGGTAAGACCATCGGAGCGTTCGCCGCCGCAGCGGTGCTGCTGCTCGCGTTCATCGGCTGGGAACGGCGCGTCAAGGATCCGCTGGTTCCCTTCTCGATCTTCAGGCTGCAGACGCTCACGGCCGCGAACATCGTGGGCTTCATCCTCGGGACGGCGCTCTTCGCGATGTTCCTGATCCTCACGCTGTACATGCAGCAGGTTCTGAACCTGAGCCCGCTCGAGACGGGCGTCGGCTACCTCGCGGTCGCCGGTACCGCGATCATCTGGGCCAACGTCGCTGCGGCTGCCGTCACGCGGGTCGGGGTCAAGCCCGCGCTCGTCTTCGGCATGGCGCTGATGACGGTCGGACTCCTCTACTTCACGCAGGTCTCGGTGGATGGGTCGTACTGGACGGACCTCTTCCCGGGCTTCCTCATCATCGGGCTCGGGATGCCGTTCGCGTTCGTGCCGATCACGATCGCGGCGGTCGCCGGGACGAAGCCGGAGGAGGCCGGTCTCGCATCCGGGCTCATCAACACGTCCCAGCAGATCGGTGGCGCAGTCGGCATCGCGATTCTCTCGACGATCGCGGTCTCGACGACCACGGACGACGTCGCTGCGGGTGTCGCGCAGCCGGTGGCGCTGACGAACGGGTTCCAGGCGGCGTTCTGGGCGGGCGCGGCGATCTCGTTCGCCGGAGTGCTGGTCTCGCTCTTCGTCGTGCGCGGTCGCGACCTCCAGCACCAGGAGGCCGCGGCCATCGAGCCGGCGCTCGAGCCCGCCGCCTGATTGTCTACGAGCGTGATCGGAACCTGCTCGCCACAGGTTCCGATCACGTCGTTCCTGGGTACATTCGAGGGGTGCGCTTTCGAAAGGACGCGAAGCTCGATCCCTCGCAGGTCGAGGACCACCGGGGTCGAGGTGGCGGGATGCCCGGCGGGATGGGCGGCATGCTCGGAGGTGGCGGCGGTCTCATCGGCATTGTCGTGCTGCTTGCCTTCATCTTCCTCAGCGGAGGCGGCGGAGGCCTCGGCGATCTCGGCTCGCTCGCGGGTCAGACCGTCGGACCGGGTGCGCCACCCGGCGATCTCGCGCAGGAGTGCCAGACGGGGGCGGATGCGAACGAGCGCGAGGACTGTCGGATTCTCGCCAGCATCAACAGCATCCAGGCCTACTGGAACAAGGCGTTCCGGGGCTACGAGTCGACGGCGACGCGACTTTTCGACGGCTCGATCCAGACGGGGTGCGGCGGCGCGTCCTCGGCGGTGGGGCCGTTCTACTGTCCGAACGACCGCTACGTCTACATCGACCTCGGCTTCTTCGACCAGCTGCAGTCCCAGCTCGGCGCGCGCGGCGGGCCGCTCGCGGAGGCCTACATCCTCGCCCACGAGTACGGGCACCACGTCCAGAACCTGACAGGCGTCCTGCGCAGCGCTGACCGCGATACCGGCCCGCAGGGTGGCCAGGTCCGCGTGGAGCTGCAGGCGGACTGCTACGCCGGTCTCTGGGTCGGCAACGCGCTCGAGACGGGCTTCATCGAGGACCTGACGCGGCAGGACGTCGCCGACGCCCTCGACGCCGCCGCGTCCGTCGGCGACGATCGCATCCAGGAACGTACGCAGGGCCGTGTCGTACCCGAGTCGTGGACACACGGCTCCGCGGAGCAGCGCCAGAGCTGGTTCGTCCGCGGCATCGAGGGCTCCGGCCCGCAGAGCTGCGACACCTTCAAGGGTCGCGTCTAGCCCTCGTCCGAGCGCGGCGGAGCCGTCTCCTCGCGTGCGCTCGCCTGACCTTCGTCTCCGCGCGATTGCGTGACACCAGCAGGTAGGCGATGAAGGCGACGAGGAGTCCGGCCACGACCGCTCCGGCGAGGGTGCCGCCACGAAATGCCGGAGCCTCGACGTCGAGAATGCGGTCTCCTGCGTGCGCAGCGTTCCCACGCCCGATCACGATGCTGAGCGTCATGAGGTTGGGAAGTGCGATGACGATTCCGATCGCGAGCGCGACGGCGATCGTCTTCCAGGTGCGGCGCCAGCGGAGGATCAGGAGGATGGCCACGATCGGCAGGAAGGTGAAGACGAAGCCGTAGACGATTCCGAGCGTCGTCCCCTGCGTGATGCTCCCGTCGACCTGGTCGCCGACCCGGTGCGCCCACCAGCGCGGAACCGTCGCCGACGTGACGAGAACGGCGAGCACCACGAGAACGAGACCGACGCCGGCCCACATGGCGCGGCGGCCCCAGTTCGTCCTCGTCGCGACGTCCGTGCTCACTTCGGGACGAGACTAGACTCGGCGTCCACGTCCCGCTACCGCAAGGAGGGAGACATGTCGGTCGCCAAGGTCGTCGAGATCTCGTCCAGCTCGCCCACGAGCTTCGAGGATGCCGTCAAGAACGGCATCGACAAGGCCGGAGAGTCGCTTCGTGGCATCAAGGGTGCCTGGGTCTCCGAAGAGAAGGTCGACGTCGAGAACGGTGTGATCACCGCGTACCGCGTCACGCTGCGCGTCTCGTTCGTGCTCGAGTAGACGCCGACGAGCAGGTGTCGGGTCGGACCCCTCGCGGGGTCCGACCCAGTGCTGGCGATCAGTCGATGTCCCCGCAGGACGTGTACGTCGCGAGGTCTTCGTCCGACATGTGGAGGTTGATGGCGTACTCGCCGTCTCTCAGCGTGTCGAGGCTGACGTCGACCGTGCTGTCCGAGCTTCCCGCAGTCACGTTCGGCAGGCCGTAGGCCGGCTCGGGCGTCAGGTTGTCGCACGTGCCTTCGTGGATGTGCGCGGGCTGCGAGTCCGACACCGGGCTGTCGACCGCGACGACGACGCGCGTCTGCTCGCCGTCGGCGGTGAGTGTCGCCGTTCCCGTCTGGCCCGACCCTTCGAACTCGGCGAGCTCGACGGTGACCTCGTCTCCGGCGGCCCCGTCGTCGTCGTCACTTCCGCAGGCCACGAGCGCAACCGTGGCGAGCGCGATGGCGAGCAAGCTCGCGATTCGAACGAACTTGGACATATCGCTCCTTTTGTGGATTCGTCTTCTCTTTCGTCCCGCCGTCGTCTTCGGTTCTCGCGGGTTTCGGCAAACCCGACAGTGGTGAATGACTTCGACGATGGCTGCGTACTCGGTCAACTCCCGCGCGGTCGCGCGCGCCCGTGAGCTCATCCGCGCGCGGCAGTACGTGCTCGAAAGCGACTGGGGCGAGCGCCAGCCGAGCGCGGCAGCGGAGAACCGTTTCCTCGAGTCGCACACGTGGGACGAGTACGCGGAGTGGCACCTCGGCCTCACCGACGGTGCCACGGACGAGACGAAAGCCAGGTACGCCTTCGTCTACGGAGACTTCCGTCGCGTCCATCGTTCAGGCCTGATCGCGGCGCACTACCGGGCGGCGGAATGGCGTCACAAGAAGATCGAGCTCGCTGCGCACGAGCTCTTGCAGCTCCTCGACGAGACGGCCGCCTGACCGACGTTCACGTCGCTACGGTCGCATTGTGGAGGGCGGCGGGAATCCGTGGATATGGCTACGCATCGCGCTCGTCGTCTTCGTGCTCGCGTGGATTCTCGGGCCGTCCGAGCTGCGCGACGCCGTCCCGATTCTCGTCGTGTTCCTCATCGCGCTCGGGCTCGAGATCCAGTTCCTGATCAGCGCGCTCCGGAGTCCCGCCGCCCGCACTCCCGATCGAAGCCCGCAGCAGATCGATCGCGATCGGTACGGCTTTCCACCCGACGAGGACGAGCTCGAGGAGGCGTGGGTGGAGCCGCGGGCGCCGTCACCGCTCGGCCGGTTCGCGGTCGGTGTCGCCGTGATCGGAGCCCTCGTCGGCGCGGTCTGGATTCTCGACGGCTCGACGGGCTGGAGCTCGGTGTCGGGGGAGCGACGCGCCGAGGCGGTCGCGCGATTCTCGGAGGAGGCGTCGCTCGTCGCGGAGAAGCCGGTCTCGATCCGCTGCGACGAGGCGCGCGACTACGTCGGCGCAGTTCAGCACACCGACGGGGTCGCAACGCTGGGTGGCGATCTCGCGATCCTCACTCCCGAGATCTGTCACGACCTCTACCGGCTCGCGTTCGACGGTGAGGTGACCGGGAGCCGGACGGGCCGGGCGATCGCGGTGCTCGCCCACGAGTCCTGGCATCTCCGTGGAGTGGGCACCGAGGCGACGACGGAGTGCTACGCGCTGCAGAGCGGCGTCGAGTTGGGGGTCGGGCTCGGTCTCTCGGACGGCACCGCGCGGCAACTCATGCGGCAGCAGCTGACGGAGAACGCGCTTCGCGGAGCGGAGAGCATCGAGTACCGCGTCAGCTCGGAGTGTCGCGAAGGGGGTCGCCTCGACCTCGACCAGGGCGATAGCAGCTTTCCGTAGCTCAGCCGCGGCGGAGAGATGTGTCGTCGACGTGAGCCTTGGTGCCCCTCGCGAGTGACGCGAGCACCTCCACGCTGAGCCTCGTCCCACCCGAGGTCGGCGCGGTCGTCAGGAGAAGTTGCTGCCACGCACCGTTTCCGGTGACCGTTGCGACGGTGGAGCGAACGACGGAGCTGCCGCGTGAGCTCGCGGACGCGAAGCCTCACGGTTCGTCCCGCGGGCGTTCGCACCCACGCCGACGCGACATAGCTCGCTCCCGCGACCGTCGAGGCGACGGTATCGGGTGAGTCGCCGAGCATCGCGTCACCGCCTGACTTCGTGCGACCGAGCTCGGCAGAGCAGGCGCCGCTGTGCGCCAGGACACACGTTCTGGACAGGGAGGTACGACTGTTCCCGGCGGCCCACCCGCTGAGGCTCGTCTCGAACCCGGGATTCGCCACGAGCTCGGCAGGCGGAGGCGGAGGCGGAGGCGGCGGCGGTGGCGGTGGCGGGGGTGGAGGGGGTGGTGGCGGCGGAGGCGGCGGTGGCGGCGGCGTTCCGCCGGTCACGGCGTAGGACGTGCTCGACACGCTCAGGCTCGAGACGTCGACCGCCTCGAACGCCGATCCCGGAACGGTTCTCAGGGCATTGAGGTCGGAGTCGTTCCAGCCCGCGTCCGGCGCGCCGCTCATGAAAAACGGCGAGCCGTTGTCGGCGAGAACCATTCCGTGCTTCTTCAGGGCGCGCAGGATCACCTGGTTCGGCCCCGAGAAGCGGCTGATGTCGTAGCTCGCCTTGAGCCGGAACCAGGATCCCATCGGCGGATCCGAGGAGCCGCCGCTCGCAGCCTTGTGGCTCGCCGGCCAGACGTAGGCGTTGGCGGTTCGCGGCGCCGTGAAGCGAATGACGTGGTCGATCGCGCCGGCCGCGACCTCGTCGTAGCGAACGAGACCCGGGAGGATCGGTAGACCGGCCGCGTCGCCCGATGTCCAGCCGAGCGGACGCATCGCGTTCGAGTTGAGATCCCAGGTCGCGCCCGATCCGGCCGTCCACGACGTGCCGCCCGCTTGCGGATACGCGCTGTACAGCTCCCACAGCCGGCACGCGTCACGATCGACGACGAGCACGTGCCGGTCGCCTGTAGAGCTCGACCCTCCCTCGATCGGGGCGTTCGGCGGGATCGGATACGGACCGGCGTCGCTCTCGTCGTCGTACGTGAACGAAACGGGAACTCTCGGCTGCGTGCCGGGAACGGTCGTGTACGGGATGCCGATCGGCCCACCGTTCCACTGCCCCGCGCCGAAGTCGGCCTTCAGTCCAGCCGTCGAGCCGATGCTCGAGATCCAGGTCGCAGACTGCGCATGAACGGGCAATGTGGACACGTCGGCGTGCCAGAACGAGTCGGAAGGAGTCATGGCGCATGCCGGCGCGCCGGGCACTGGCCTCCCTTCAGCGAAGGCGGCGGGCAGCGCGACGAGGACCAGGAGAGCGAAGCTCGCAATCCGCAAGATTCCCGGCACCGTCGGAACGTAGGTGGATCTCCGCCAGGCGCCATCGCCGAAAAGGGGCAGGCGCTCGCGCCCTAGAATCGAGCGATGCCCCGGCACATCGCACGCCCGACGCACATCGCCGTGCCAGGCGATCCACCGAAGCAGATCGAGGAGTTCGTCGGGCTGGTGAACACGCAGACCGACGGTGTGAGCATCGCGCGCATGGTGGCGCCTGCCGGCTGGGAGGAGCCGGCGCAGACGCCGGCCTTCGACGAGTACACCATCGTGCTTCGCGGATGCGTGCGCGTCGAGTACGACGGCGAAGTCGTCGACGTGCGAGCAGGTGAGGCGATCGTCACGCACGCAGGCGAGTGCGTGCGCTACTCGACGCCGGGCGAGGGCGCCGAGTACATCGCGGTCTGCCTCCCCGCGTTCTCGCCGGAGAGGGTCAACCGCGAGTAGCGTCGATGACTTCGCGTGCGACGCGAGGTCTACAAGGCGTCAGCGACAGGAGGTGTGATGTGGGAGCGATACACGTGCACGAGTTCATGAGCCTCGACGGCGTGTTCGAGGAGCCGACGTGGACATTCGCCTACGGCTTCGATCCCCAGATGGGAGAGGCCATCGGTGCGGTCACGAGCCGCTCTCGTGGGATCCTGCTCGGGCGCACGACGTACGAGATGTTCGAGCCTGCGTGGTCGACGCGTACCGTCGACGACGACCCTGGGGCACCGTTCTTCAATGACACGACCAAGTACGTCGTCTCCTCGACGCTCGCGAGCGCGACGTGGAGGAACTCGGAGATCATCGGCCCGTACGACGTCGCCGCGATCCGTCGGTTGAAGGACGAGCACGACGGCGACCTCTACGTCAGCGGCAGCGGCAGGCTCGTCCGGGCGATGCTCGCCGACGGTCTCGTCGACGGTCTCCATCTGTTCGTCTATCCGCTGGCGCTGGGGTCCGGTGCGCGGCTCTTTCCCGACGGCTCCGCGCCCGCCAACTTCTCGCTCGAAGCCACGGAGACGTACGAGAACGGCGTCGTCTACCTCGCTTACCGACCGCAGGCGTAGAGCGCGGTCGACCCCTCCTTACCATGCGCTCCGACCAGCAACTGGTCGCAACCGGTGGCAACGGTTTTTGCTTGTTTCTGCGGTTTGCGGGCCTTGCGGATTTGCCAGCGTTGCCACTGGTTTGCGACCGCTAGGCTCCGTAAACGCTCCATGCTCGTGGCCGCAATCCGTGGTCTGAAGCCGGATTCGACAGCTCCCGATCTGAACGGAGCGCCGGCCCTGTTCGGCAGCTAGGCCGGCTCGCGAAACCCTCCTAGACTGACCGTGTGAGCCAGGCCCGAGAGCGCAGCGAAGCTGAAGGGCTCGAGCAGGCGATCGGCGCGCTCGAGGAGCGGCGGGCCGAGCTCGGAGACACAGTCGTCGAGTCCGCGCTCGCGCCGATGCGGCAGCGTCTGGCCGAGCTAACCACGTCCCAGCGCTCGAGACGGCGTCAGGTCACGGTCCTGTTCGCCGACGTGAAGGGCTACACGTCTGTCGTCGAGAAGCTCGACCCCGAGTGGGTCGGCGCCCTCGTGGATCGGCTCTGGGGGGAGCTCGGCAGGATCATCGTCGACCACGACGGTCGTGTACTGCAACACCTCGGCGACGGCGTGATGGCGCTCTGGGGAGGCGAGCACTCGCACGAGGACGAAGCGGAGCGGGCCGTGCGCGCCGGGCTGGCGATGCTCGAGGCCATGCCCAGCTTCGAGTCCGATCGCGTGCGCGCTGGCACGTTGCAGCTCCGGGTCGGGATCAACACCGGGCTCGTCCACCTCGGCCACGTCGGGGTGACGGAGGAGTTCAGGGCGACGGGCGACACCGTGAACGTGGCGGCGAGGCTCGAGAGCGGCGCCGAGCCGGGGACGCTGCTCATCAGCCGCTCGACCTACCATCAGGTGCGGGGCGTCTTCGACGTCTCTCACGTCGGCGATCTCGAGCTCAAAGGCCGCAGCGAGCGGGTCTCGGCCTACCGGGTCGACCGGCTGCGGCCGCGGGCGTTTCGCGTGCGGGCCCGCGGCTTCGAAGGTCTCGAGACCCGCATGGTCGGCCGCGGCCCGCATCTGTCACGGATCGTCGAGGCGCATCGCGCGGCGACGGAGACGGGCGAGCCACGCATGGTCGTCGTCACCGGAGAGCCGGGAATCGGGAAATCGCGCCTCGTCTACGAGTACCGCGACTGGATCGAAACCGAGTCGACCATCCGCGTACGCTGGTTCGAGGGGCGGGGCCGACCCGACACCGCCGACCGTCCGCTCGGCCTCATTCGCGACGTCTTCGCACGCCGCTTCGAGATCTCGGACGACGACGATCCCGAGACGGTCGAGCGCAAGCTCACCGTCGGGTTGAACGAACTCGTCGGCGACGCGGAGCATCTCCCGGCGACTCTCGGCTGGCTCCTCGGCTTCGGCCCGAGCCTTGGAGAGGAGGACCGACAAGGCCTCAGCATGCGGCGCAGGCTCGCGTTCGACGACCTCGTCGGACTCTTCAGTCGGATCGGCGCCGAGATGCCTGCCGTCGTCGTCCTCGAGGACGTGCATTGGGGCGACACCAGTTCGATGGACATCCTCGAGCGGGTCATCGCCGAGCAACCGCACGCGTTCGTCCTCGTCGCGACCGCGCGGCCGAGGCTCGGCGACGAACGCGCGGGCTGGGTCACGGACGGCGGGCTCGCGCCGGGCCACAGCGTCGTGCCCGTCGAGCAGCTGCGTCCCAATGAGGTCCGCGAGCTCGTCACGCACATCCTCCGGTACGCCGACCGGATCCCCGAGGAGCTCGTCTCGCGCGTCCTCGAGCACTCAGACGGCAACCCGCTGCACCTCGAGGAGCTCATAAAGATCCTCATCGATGACGGCGTCATCTCGGCAGGACCGATGTGGCACGTGGACGAGGAGATGCTCCGCACGTACCGCGTGCCCGAGACGCTGACGGGCGTGCTCCAGGCGCGTCTCGACCGGCTGCCTGCAGAGCAGTTCCGCGGACTGCAGCGGGCGAGTGTCTTCGGGCGGTTCTTCTGGGAGGAGGCCGTCGCGGCTCTCGATGGGGACGGCGACGTCGGCGCGGCGCTCGCCGGTCTCGTCGATGCGGAGCTCGTCTTCCGGCGCTCGCCGAGCCGCTTCCAGCGGACATCCGAGCTCGCGTTCAAGCACGAGTTCACGCGCGGGGTGGCCTACGACACGATCGCGCTCGGCGAGCGCACCGAGTTGCATCGCCGAGCGGCCGTCTGGCTCGAGCAGAACGGCGGCATGCGTACAGAGGAGCTGGCCCACGAGATCGCGCGCCACTTCGACCTCGCTGAGGACCGAGGGGCGGCATACGCGTGGTACGCACGCGCGGCCCGTCACGCGGAAAACCAGAGCGCGTACGACGAGGCGGCCCGCCTGTGGGGCCAGGCTGCCGAGCGATCGGAGGCCGACCACGACCGCTCGTCGGCGCTCGTCTCGCTGAGCTACGCGCTCTGCGTCGCGGGCGAGTACGAGCGTGCGCGATCGTTGCTGCACGAGCTGCAAGCCACGACCCGCTCGGACGATCGGGCCGAGGCCTCGACGCAGATGTACGTCCGCGCGGAACTCGCGCGGATCGCGATCTTCCGCGACGGGGATTTCGAGCTCGCACGGCGGCTTCTGAACGAGGGTCTCGAGATGGCCTCCGGCGAGGAGACGATGAAGGCCGAGCTGATGCTCCGGCACCAGCTCGGAAACCTCGCCATCTGGCTTGGCGAGTTCGAGGAGGCGATCCGAATCCACGAGGAGAACGTCGAGCGAGCCGGCGAGGGGTCGCAGTTCTACCGGCGGGGCTGGGGCCTCAACAGTCTCGCGTACGCGCTCGCGCAATCCGGAGAGTACGATCGGGCGATCGTCGTCGCCGACCGAGTGATCCGGGCAGCCGACGAGCTGGGCGACCCTCGTCTCCGCATGGGCGGGATCGCCCAGAAGGGCATCGTCGCGCTCAGGCGCGAGCAGTGGACGGAGGCGCTGGCCTGGTTCGGCGAGGCGCAGGAGCTCAACCGCCGCAACGGCGACCCCGAGAAGTTCGCGACGGTCGCCAACTACCTCGGCGAGGCCGCGCTCGGCGCCGCGATGCTCGAGCGTGCGATCGCCGAGTTCGCGGAGGCTCTCGAGATCGGGCGTCGGGCGGGCGCGGTCCCCGAGCAGCTGCGGGCGCTCGGCGGTCTCGCCGCGGCCGCAGCGGCCAGCGGCGATCGCGCGCTTGCGCGAGGAGGGACTCGCGGTGGTCAAAGCGGATCCCGCCGCCCACAGCGAGGTCCATCGACTCGTCCGCGATGCCACGGAGCGGTATGGACTCACGGTCGGGGAGCCCGCCCGGGAGCGGGCCGAGGTCGTCGAGCGCCTCGAGGCGCTCGCGGCGGAAAAGGTCACGACAGCCTGACGAGAGAGAGGGTGGGGACCATGAACGAGCACTACGACGTGGCGGTGGTCGGAGGAGGAGCCGGCGGGACGTACGCGGCCTACCGGCTGCTGACCGGCTCGGCATCCGAGTCGTCGACTCTTCCGGCGGATCCCGCGGAGCGCAGCATCGCGCTGTTCGAGCTCTCCGACCGCATCGGCGGTCGGTTGCAGTCACCGGTGCCGCCGGGGATGGAAAACCTCCATGCCGAGTTCGGGGCGATGGGGTTCACCAACAACGACACGCTCGTCAACGAGGTCGTCAGCTTCTTCGGACTGGCGACGGAGCCGTTTCCGCACGGTGGGCTGAACAACCTCCTCTACCTCCGCGGCGTGCGCTTCACGAACAAACAGGCGAGCGACCCGACCTTCGCGCCGCCCTACCAGCTTCCGGGAGGCGACAAGGGAGTCGACCCTCGAGCGCTGATCCCGGCCACCATCGAAAAAGTCTTCCCGGGTTGCGACACGTGGACGCAGCAGCAGTGGGACAAGGTGACCTCCCAGCCCTGGAACGGCCGCAACCTCAGCGACATGGGCTTCTGGAACTTCCTCCTGCTGAACATGACGAACGAAGAGTTCTCGTACGCCCGCGACGCGTACGGCCACTTCTTCGAGGTCGCGAACTGGAACTGCGCCGAGGCGCTGCCGTGGTTCATGCTCGACGGCCACGCGACGTACACGACGCTGACGAACGGCTACGACCAGCTCCCGATCACGCTGGCGAAGGCGTTCGTCGCCGGCGGTGGGCAGCTTCTCATGAGCACGCCGGTAGCCGGCGTCCAGAATGTCACGACGGGGCCGCAGGGGCAGTCGACGCTGGAGATCACGACGGCGGACGGGCAGACGTGCACCGCGGATGCTGTGGTCCTCGCGCTGCCGCGCCGGGGCCTCGAGCTGATCGACTCGAACGTCCTCGACGCTGCACAGGACCTCGTAAGCTCCGTGACCGGACAGCGGTGCATGAAGGTCTTCTGCTGCTACGCCCAGGCCTGGTGGCAGCAGCTCGGCATCACCGCCGGTTCGACCGGTACCGATCTCCCGCTCGGGCAGGTGTGGTACTTCGGGCCCGACAGCGCGTCGAACCCGAACTCGCTGCTCCTCGCGACCTACGACGACACGCTGGACACGTCCTTCTGGGAGGGACTCTCCAGCGGACCGCGGTTCCCGAGCGGGAACGGGAGTGTCGACCCCCATTGGGTCGAGCAGGCGACGAGCACGTACATGGTCGACGAGATCCAGCGCCAGCTCGGCTTCGTGCACGGCATCTCCATCCCGGCGCCGTACGGGGCGTCGTGGCGCGACTGGTCGGAGGATCCCTACGGCGGCGCGTTCAACAGCTGGAACGTGGGCGTCGACGCGGATACCGTCGCTCAACAGATCCTCCAGCCCGATTCGTCGATCAATCTGTACGTCTGCGGCGAGGCGTATTCGCACGACCAGGGCTGGGTGGAGGGGGCGTTCGACACTGCCGAGCAGGTTGTCGAGCGGATCGGCCTCGACGCACCCGTCTGGCACCCGGCTGCGGTGAACGCCGTGTAGACGGGTTCGCCTATCCGCAGGAAGGGCCGCGCGACCCCGCAACCGACTTCGTCCTAGGTCGCCCGCTCGGGTTCAAACGATAAAGCCAGATTAGCGGGACTTTTCAAGCCCTCTGACGGACTCGAACCGTCGACCCCCTCCTTACCATGGAGGTGCTCTACCGACTGAGCTAAGAGGGCGAGACCCGGACTGTAGCCAAGTTTCGATCCCGCTCCAGCAGCCCTCAGCCCGGCTGACAACTTCATTCCTCCGTGACGGCGATTGGTGCCGAAGCCGAGAAGTCGTGCCGTCTGGGATCACGTCTCCGGAGTCGATTGTCGCGTCTCGCTCCAGTCGAGGAGGAGCTTCCGCTCGGCGTAGTACCAACTCCCGTCCAACTTCGCGAACGTGTCAAGGTATCGGAGCGAGGCGATCATGATCCTGCGGTTGCCGTTTTCGGAGAAGAGGTGGTGGGCGATCGTGTAGCTCTCGCCGGTCGCGCGGTTGCCGTCGATCGTGACCGTGCTCTGCCCGTTGAAGTGCGTCGTCGCCTCGTAGCGATTCAGATCAGCGAACACCGGCGTGAGTGCTTCTCGTCCTTCGAGCACATATGTCGGCTCGCTCCCCTCGCCGTCCATGTAGACCGCGAAGCGGGTGTCGGCGGTGAAGAGCGCCTTCTGACCTTCGGCGTCGCGTCGGTCGGCGCAGTGGGCGTAGGCGTCGAACAGCTCGCGAATCGCGAGGCGGTCGGCGGCTTCGGCTGGAGTCAGTTCGGTGTGGGCGGGCATGGTGGAAGCGCCTCAGAGTCAGATCAGGTTGACGCCGGCGGTGACGCGTTCCGCACCGGCGAGATGCGCCGATAGGAACTGTCCGGCTCTGTCCAGTGCAGCGGCCCCTTCGTCGAGGATCGGATAGAAGGCTTGGAAGACGTGCGGTACTCCAGGTGTGATGTCGAGGGTGACCTCGACGTCGGCGGTGGCGGCTTGTTGCGCGAGGCGGACAGCGTCGTCGAGGAGAACCTCGTGAGTTCCGGCCTGGATGATGAGGGGCGGCAGGCCGGACAGATCGGCGAATATCGGGCTGATGAGGCCAAGAGCGGCGTCTTGTCCCCCCGTGTAGTCGGCGACTCGGGCTTGGAGGTTTTCTCGGCTCATCAGCGAGTCGACTTCGCGCTTGGTCTCCATGGTCGTCCCGGCCAGGGTGAGGTCGGCATACGGTGACATGACGAAGGCTGCGGCTGGCAGGGGCAGCCCGTGATCGCGGGCGTTGACCAGGGTGGCGACGGCGAGCCCGCCGCCAGCGGACTCTCCCGCGAAGGAGATGTCCGAAGGGGCGATGCCGTCGTGCAGGAGGGCTTCATAGGCCGCAAGAGCGTCGTCGACCGCTGCCGGATACGGGTGCTCGGGGGCGAGCCGGTAGTCGACGGAGATGACCTTGGCCTGCGTCCGCCGGCCGACCTGCGAGGCCAGGTCAGCGGCAAGGGCGGCGTCCCCCATCACGTACACGCCGCCGTGGAAGTAAAGAACAACGTGGCGAGGTTCGATTCCGTCGACTGTGATCTCGGCGGTTGGGACGCCGCCCAGTGCGGCTGTGGTCACGGTCACGTCGGCGGGCAGCGGCTGCGCCGATAGCAACTCTTTCAGCAGTCGCCGTTGCTCGTTGACATCGCTGCCGACGGGGAAGGCTGACTGTCGCAGGATTGCGTCGAGGGTCTCTCGCTGCGCGGTGCTCACAGAGGATCTCCCTTCGGTTGGCTGCGGCGTCAGCAGGTGGTTGGCGAACGGATCGCGGATCGCGGTGCTGGGATCAGGGACGCACCTGGGAGCCGTAGCCGAGGTCGAGCCGGATCGATTCCATCACCCAGAAGGTCGTGCTCTCGGTGAAGACGTCGGCCGCCGCGAGCAACCCGGTGTACTTCTCGATGACGGGCGCAGCTGCGACCGCCGTGACCTCGTCGAGGTAGCCCTTGACTGCCGCCCAGGTGTTCTCTCCGTACTTCACGAAGTAGCGGGTCGGGTCGACGGTGTCGATCGCCTTCCTCGAGCTCTCGGAGATGTCCGCCATGTACCGCTGGTGCAGCGTGACGTCGTCGCGGCTACCCAGCCGGCCGAGGTGGCCGCCGATGAAGTGCTTCCACGCGTAGGCGAGCGCGTTCGCCGGAGCCTCGATGTAGCCGGGGATGTCCTCGGTTAGGTTGGCGATGTAGACCGGCGCCCAACCGGGATTGACGATGTCGATCAGCATGAGCGTGTCGTGGTCGGGCAGGTGGATGATGATGTTGTCGGGCGAGTGGTTGGCGCCGTGCCAGGCCAGGTCGATCCGCTCGCCGCCGATCTCGAGCGTGCGCCGGTCTTCGAATGTCTCCTCGTTCGGCGGCCTGGCCGGGTCGTCGTCGCGCAGCAGGAGCCGACGGGTCTCCTCGTGCCCGATGCGGGTGACGTTCTTGTCGAACAGCGAGGACGCGCCGGCGTGGTCGGCGTGGTGATGCGAGTAGATGAGGTGGGTCACCTTGTTGCTGACGCCGTTGTCGGACGCGATCTCGTCGACGGCGCGCTGGATGTTGTTGCCGATGGTCGGGGGCGCGTCGAGGAGGACGACCCCGTCGGTCGTGGTCAGGAACGCCGACTGGTAGGTGCCGTCGGTGATCCAGTACAGGTTCCGCTCGACGCGGCCGACGTAGTAGCCCTGTTCGTTGAGCGCGGGGCCGAGCGCCGAGCGCGGGACCGGTGCGTAGTCCGGCAGGACGGATGTGTCGGTTGTGCTCATCACCCTTCCTTGTCTCGAGGTCACGGTACGGAGGCTCATCGTTGCCGCCGCGCCGGGTTCGTCGCATCCCGGAAATCCGTAGTCCGTGACCCTGGTGGCATGCTGCGAGGATGGTCGTCCGTGCGCAGGCGGGGCGGTTGCTCGGAAGGCAGCGCGAGCGCGCGGTGCTCGAGCGGCTGCTGGATACCGCGCGGGACGGTCACGGCGCCGTCCTCGTGGTGCACGGAGACCCCGGCGTCGGCAAGACCGCGCTGCTCGAGTACGCGGTCGAGGCGGGCGACGGTTTTCGCGTCCTTCGGGCTGCGGGCGTCGAGGGGGAGATGGAGCTCGACTACGCAGCGCTGCAACAGCTCTGTTCGCCGATCCTCGAGTTCATCGAGCGTCTCCCTGATCCGCAGCGCGACGCGCTCGGCGTCGCCTTCGGACTCAGCGCAGGACAGGTGCCGAGCCCGTTTCTTGTTGGGCTCGCGGCTCTCGGCCTCCTCTCCGAAGCTGCCGAGCAGCGGCCGTTGCTGGGTGTGGTCGACGACGCGCAGTGGCTCGACGGCGCATCGGCTCGAGCGCTCGCCTTCGTGGCTCGCCGTCTGTTAGCGGAAAGGATCGCGCTCGCGTTCGCGGCGCGTGACGTGGGCGGCGGATTGGCGCGTTTCCCGCAGCTCAGCGTCGAGCCGTTGGGCCGTCGGGATGCACGTGCGCTGTTGGAGTCCGTCCTCGGGGCGCGGCTGGACGAATCCGTACTCGAGCAGATCATTGCCGAGACCGGTGGGAATCCGCTTGCGCTCTTGGAGCTCCCGCGTGGGCTGACGCCCGCCCAGCTCGCCGGCGGTTTCGGACTGCCTGCGGCGCTGCCTCTGTCCACGGGGATCGAGCAGAGCTTCAGGCGGCGGCTGGCGCGGCTCCCGCGCGACGCGCGGCGCTTGCTGCTCCTGGCGGCGGCAGAACCGGTCGGCGATCCCGCGCTTCTGTGGCGTGCAGCGCAGCAGCTTGGGATCCCCGAGACGGCAGGGCAGGCCGTGGAGTCGGAAGGCTTGCTGATGCTCGACGGTGGCGTGGTGTTCCGTCATCCGCTCGTGCGCTCGGCGGTCTACGGGGCGGCCCAGCCGAACGAGCGGCGCGAGGCTCACCGCGCGCTGGCGGACGCAACCGATCCGCAGATCGACCCGGATCGCCGCGCATGGCACCGTGCGCAGGCGACGTCCGCGCCCGACGAAGAGGTGGCCACCGAGCTAGAGCGCTCAGCGGCACGGGCGCAGGCGCGTGGCGGCTTCGCGGCTGCTGCCGCCTTCCTCGAGCG
This sequence comes from uncultured Gaiellaceae bacterium, assembly GCA_963820635.1. Lineage (GTDB taxonomy): Bacteria > Actinomycetota > Thermoleophilia > Gaiellales > Gaiellaceae > GMQP-bins7. Next base: position 126,909 of record CAWGAN010000004.1, read on the forward strand.
CGCTGCCACGCTGACACCCGCTCCCGTCCCCCGTGCGCAGCGAGCACTGGTCGCGGCTCAGACGAAGTTCCGGGCAGGCGCACTCGACGACGCCCTCGGCCTGCTCTCGACGACCGAGGTCGGCGCACTCGACGAACTTGATCGCGCCCGAGTCGAATTGCTACGCGCGCAGATCGCATTCGTCTCCACACACGGCAGCGATGCGCCCACGATGCTGCTCGAGGCCGCCCGCCGGCTCGCACCGCTAGCCCCGACGCTCGCGTGCGAGACGTATCTCGAGGCCCTGTCGGCGGCGATGTTCGCGGGACCTCTGGCGGCGCCGGGCGCACGCTCGCTCGACGTGGCACTGGCCGCGAAGGCCGCACCGAGGCCGCCCGTCCTCCGCGGTCCGGAGTTGTTGCTCGACGGACTCGCGACCTTTTTCTGCGAGAGCTACGAGGCTTCCGTCCCGATCCTGCGCCGGGCACAGAGCGCGTTCGACGTCAGCGGCCTGCCCGTGAGCGAGCAACTGCGTTGGAAGTGGCTCGCGACCGTTTCGTCCGTCCACCTGTGGGACGACGCCAGCTGGGCGACGATCTCCGAGCGGCACGTGCAGATCGCCCGTGAGACAGGCGCGCTCGGAGAGCTTCCGCTCGCATTGAGCCAGCGTGTCTACGCCCATCTCTTCGCAGGCGAGCTGACAACGGCGGCATTGCTCGTCGATGAGATCCTGGCGGCGACCGAGGCGACAGGCAGCAACCTCGCGCCGTACGGTGCGGTGGGATTCGCCGCGCTACGCGGCCGTGAGCCCGAGGCGATCTCTCTCATCGACGAAAGTCGCGGGGACGCGACGCGACGAGGTGAGGGAATCGGGCTCTCGGTGCTCGACTGGGCTCAGGCGGTGCTGTACAACGGCCTCGGCCGCTACGAGCATGCGCGCGCGGCGGCACTTCGGGCGACTGAGCATCCGCACAATCTCAGCACCTCGAACTGGGGCATGGGCGAGTTGATCGAGGCTGCGGTCCGAGCCGGAACACCCGAGCTGGCTGCGAGTGCTCGCTCGCGTCTCGCGGAGATGGCCAGGGTGAGCGGGACGGACTGGGCCCTCGGGGTCGCCGCGCGCTCGGAGGCGCTTTTCGTGGAAGATCAGCGGGCCGAGGAGCTCTACGTCGAGGCGGTCGACCGACTCGATCGATCTCGGATGGCCGTCGATCTAGCTCGCGCTCACCTCCTCTACGGTGAGTGGCTGAGACGTCAACGCCGACGCATCGATGCACGCAGGCAATTGCGGACGGCGCACGACCACTTCTCCGACTTCGGCATGGAGGCTTTCGCCGAGCGGGCACGCGTCGAATTGGAAGCGACTGGCGAGCATGCTCGCAGACGCACCGTCGACAGCCTTGCTCAGCTGACGCCGCAGGAGACACAGATCTCGCGCCTTGTGGCGCAGGGAAACACGAACCGAGAGATCGCCGCTCAACTGTTCATCAGCCCGAGCACGGTCGAGTACCACCTGCGCAAGGTGTTCCGCAAGCTCGACGTCAAGTCGCGCACGCAGCTCGCGAACCGGCTGCGAGATCAGAAGTCAGTAATCGCCGGTTCCGCTACGAAGCACTGACAGGAGGCGGCCACGCCAACGACTTCCTGGCATGACGACCGATCATCTTTGCTCGCTAGCCACGACCGGTTCCTCCGGTTCAGCTAGCCAGGACTCATGGCAAGCGCCGGCGCAGAGCGCCTGAGCGATTCACGTGCGGGGCGCCAAGGGCTCGGCGCTCCCCGCGGAACAGCAGCGGCCTAAGTCTCAAGAAGGTCTTGCGGCCGCGAAGCGGACGCCTTCAGGGGTCTTAACGCGATCGGGAATCCGCGCGAGCGGATTCCCGATCTTGCGCGGATGCAGGGAGGAGGATTCGAACCTCCGAAGGCTGAGCCAGCGGGTTTACAGCCCGCCCCCTTTGGCCACTCGGGAATCCCTGCGCGGCGGGTGATTGTAGCCGCGCCCCGGATCACGCCCTACGATCGTGAGGTGGAGCATTTCGATGTTCTCGTCGTCGGTGCCGGGCCAGCGGGATCGGCGACGGCGCTGCACCTCACGCGGTCGGGCGCGCGGGTTCTGCTCGTCGACAAGGCGCGCTTTCCGCGCGACAAGCCGTGCGGCGGCGGGCTGACGGGGCGCGCGCTGAAGCACGTCCCTTGCGGCGTCGAGCCGGTCGTCGAGCGCGTCGTCGACCGGATGGTCATGCGCGTCGGGTACCGCGCGACGCTCGCGCGTGGAGGCGACGAGCCGCTGATCGCGATGACCCAGCGCCGTCGCCTCGATCTCCATCTCGCGGAGCAGGCCGCCGCGGCGGGAGTCGACTTCCGGGACGGCGTCTCGGTCACCGACCTCGAGCTCGAGGACGACCTCGTTTCTGCACGTGTCGGCGGGTCGCACGTGCGTGCCGCGTTCCTGGTCGGGGCGGACGGTGCCAACGGCGTCGTCGCGCGTGCGGTCGGCCTTGGCGAGGGGATCGTTCGCGGTGTCGCGCTCGAGGGGAACGTCCCCTGGGGCGAGCTCGAGCGCGGCGCGTACGAAACCGCCGCCTGGGTCGAGCTCGGCGTCGTTCCGGGTGGCTACGGATGGGTGTTTCCGAAGGGCGATCACGCGAACCTCGGCGTCGGCGGGTGGATGGAGGAGGGGCCACGTCTGCGCGATCACCTCGAGCGCCTGGCGCACGCGCATGGTGTCGACCCGGCCGCGGTGACGGACATACGCGGGCACAGGCTTCCGATGCGGAAGCTCGGCGCGCCGGCCGCGCGAGGGCGCGCGCTGCTCGTCGGCGACGCTGCGGGTCTCGTCGATCCGCTCTCGGGCGACGGCATGTACGAGGCGTTCGTCTCCGCGCGACTGGCGGCAGAGGCCGTCGTCGCTGGTCGTCCCGAGGCGTACGAGGCGTCACTCTCGGCGGCGCTCGACCGTCACGCGGCTGCGTCGTGGAAGGCGAAGCGCGCCGCGGATCGCTATCCGCGCGCGTGCCTGTGGGCTCTGCGAGCTCCCGGTGTCTTCGAGGCGATCTCGGGCCTCCTGCGTGGCGAGCTCGCGCATCCGAGCGACGCCCCGCGGATCGCCCAGCCACCGCTTCGCGCGCTCGCGCGGCTCGCGCGCGGGATCTGACCCGAGGCGTGTTCTAAAGCGACATCTGGCTCGTGCCGATGCAGAGCTGTCCATGGATCTCAACGACGTGCTTCGGCATGCCGTCGCGGCCGGCGCCAGCGACGTCCATCTGAAGGTCGGGCAGCCGCCCGTCCTGCGAACCGACGGCGCCCTCGCTCCCGCGGCCGAGTTCGGCGCCCTCGGCGACGTCGAGCTCCAGGCCGTGCTCGACCAGGTCACCGTGTCGGTTCCGCGCCGCAGGGAGCTCTTCGACGAGAGCGGTGACCTCGACCTCGCGTACTCGGCTCCCGGCCTTCCGCGCTTCCGGGTGAACGGATTCAGGCAGCGCGGCGCGATCTCGTTTGCGTTCCGCGTCATCCCGACGGAGATCCCCAGCTTCGGCGATCTCCATCTCCCGCCCGGGGTCGCCCGGCTCGCGTTGGAGCAGCGCGGCCTCGTGCTCGTGACCGGCGCAACCGGCTCGGGGAAGACGACGACGCTCGCGGCGATGCTCGACGAGATCAACCGCACGCGCACGCAGCACATCGTCACGATCGAGGATCCGATCGAGGTCCTCCACTCCGATCGCGGTTGCATCGTCAACCAGCGCGAGGTCGGACTCGACACCGAGAGCTTCGGCCAGGCGCTGCGGCGCGTTCTCCGCCAGGATCCGGACGTCATCCTCATCGGCGAGCTCCGTGACGCCGAGACTGCCCAGACCGCACTGCAAGCAGCCGAGTCCGGCCACCTCGTCTTCTCGACGCTGCACACGCTCGACGCCGCCGAGACGATCGGGCGCATGGTCGAGTTCTTCGCGCCCGAGAAGCAGCCGCAGGTCGTCGCGATTCTCGCGGGTGTCCTGCGCGGCGTCATCAGCCAGCGGCTCCTGCCGCGCGTGGGCGGAGGTCGGATCCCGGCCGTCGAGGTCATGGTCTCGAACGCACGCACGGCCGAGCTGATCCGCGAACGTCGCGCCGACGAGATCCCCGACGCGATCGACGACGGCGAGTTCTTCGACATGCAGACGTTCTCGAAGGCGCTCATCCGCCTCGTGCTCGACGGGCTCGTCGACCGCGAGGTCGCCGCGAATGCCGCGACGAACCGTCACGACTTCGAGATCGCGCTCGATCGAGCCGAGAAGCTGGTGCTCACGAAGCAGAAGGCGGCAGCCGAGGCTGAGGCTCACGGGGAGCCGGAAGCGTCTACACGGGTCGAGCCCGAGCGGCCGAAAGACGACGGCCTTCCGGCACTCCGCGTCGCGGGAGACTGACGTGACTCGCGTTCGCGCACTCCTCCAGCGGCTCCGCAGCGAGGAGAGCGGCTTCACACTCATCGAGCTCGTCACCGTGATCGGGATGTTCGTCATCACGGTGACGGCGCTCTCGTACGCACTCGTCGCCGCGAACAAGGCCGAGGAGGACATGAACCGGCGCTTCGCGTCCCAGATCAACGCGCGGATCGCGCTCGACCAGCTGCGCCGCGAGATCCACTGCGCGAACGCGGTGACTCCGGCAGGCGCGTCGGCGAGCATCACGATCACGCTCGGCAGCCGCTGTCCTACGGCCGGAGCGGGCACGACCGTGAGTTGGTGCACGTCCGGCTCAGGGACGAGGTACGCGCTCTACCGACTCGTCGGCGGGACCTGCAACACGACCGGGAAGAAATCCGTCGACTACCTCATTACTGGCACGGTGTTCACGTTCGCTGCGCAGTCGACCTCGAGCCTCGCGATCCTCTCGGTGACGCTCCCGGTCAATACGCGCCCCGCGAGCGGCCTGCCGGCCTACAACCTCACGGACGACATCGTCCTGAGGAACTCGAGCCGCACATGAGCTCCTCCCCTCGAAGGGTGATGCCGGTATGCCGATCGCCGCGTTCACTGCGAGGGGATCTGCGACCCAAGGAGCTGCGGTGTCTGATTCGCCCTTGAGCCTCTGTCGGCGCGTGCTCGGAGACGAGCGCGGCATTGCGCTGCCGTTCGCGCTCGGGGTGACGATGGTGCTCTCGGCGCTCGCGGCCGGGATCTTCACGTACGTGACGGCGAACCAGAGCTCGGCGAAGCGTGCGACCGCCGATCAGCGGGCATACGGGCTCGCCGAGACGGGCCTGAGCTACGCGCTTTCGCGCCTTCAGAACGCAGCCGATCCTTACAGCACGACGAATGTCCCGTCGACCACCGTGTCGCTGACCGGCGGCACGACGACGTACAGCGGATCCCTGTCGGGGACGACTTGGACGCTGACATCGAACGGGAACGTGGCGAACCCCTCGGGACCGGGTGCGGCCAACGTCGTGCGCACCGTCAGCATGCAGGCGCAGATCACGACCACGACGCAGACCGACATGCGGCCGTGGGACTACCTCTTCGTCGACCAGCCCTCCGGCTGCATCACGATGGGAAACAGCGTGTCGATGGACGTCGCCCTGTACGTGCGGGGGAACCTCTGTCTTACGAACAACTCGCAGATCGACAGCCCAGCCGTTCATCTGCTCGGAAACCTGTACGTGGAGAACAGTGCGCAGATCGGCAGCTCGGGGAACCCCATTGACGAGTTTGCGGCGACCGGAGCGTGTCACTACAGCGGGAGCCCGGTTGCGTGCGGACCTGCCAGTCACGTCTATGCAGGCGTGATGGGCACGAACCCGCCGACGATCGCGAAGCCGACGGCGGATCTTCCGTACTGGTACGCCAACGCCCAGCTCGGCCCGCAGTCGGCGTGCTCGAGCGGCTCGTTCCCCGGAGGCTTCGACAACGACACGACGCTCAACGTGAGCCGTGGTGAGATCGACCTGACGCCGGCGTCTGCGTACGACTGTCGCAAGCTCGACGGCTCCGGAAACATCGTCGCACAGCTCAAGTGGGCGCCCGGTTCGCCCGGCACGCTGACGATCAAGGGCGTCATCTACTTCGACGCGCACCTGAGCTGGTCGAACCTCAATCTCATCCAGTACGACGGGAAGGCGGTCATCTACGGCTCGGGCCAGGTGCGGATCAAGAACCGCGCCGACATCTGCGGCGTCCCTGCCTGCGACTCGACGTGGAACCCGCAGGTCGACCTGCTCGTCTTCGTCGCCGGGTCCCTCGTCTCCCAGTCGTCCACGACGACCATCGGTGGCGACATCGGGAACCACGTCAACTTCCAGGGCGCGCTGTACATCGTCAACGACTTCGACATGGACAACAACACCACGGTCTGGGGACCGGTGATCACGCGCTCGACGATGATCAACAACTCGGCACTCATCCATGCACCGCCGCTTCCGATTCAGTGGATGTACGGATTGCCCGGAGCAACGCAGACCGTGACGGACGTCACCGCGGTGCAGGGCAGCTACGCGGGCTAGCTCGCCATGAACGCCGCTGCCGCCGCCTTCGTCCTCGCGCCCGCGCTGGCGCTCGGAAGCTTTCTCAACGTGGTCGTCGCGCGGGTGCCCGCGCGCCGGTCGATTCTGCGACCGCCGTCGTCTTGCGGCTCGTGCGCGACGGAGATCCTCTGGCGCGACAACATCCCGGTGCTCTCGTACGTCCTGCTCCGCGGTCGCTGCCGGCACTGCGACGCGCCGATCTCGCCGCTGTACCCGGCGGTCGAGCTCGTCAGCGCAGGGCTGATCGTCGCGTGTTTCGCCGTCTTCGGCGCGACCGCCTGGGCGACGCTCGCCGCCGGCTTCTGCGCGGTGCTCGTGGCGCTCTCGGCCATCGACGTCCAGCATCGGATCGTTCCGAACCGCATCGTCGTGCCGTCCGCCGTCGTCGCGCTCGTCGCGCACACGGCCATCGACCCGAGCCATGAGTGGGCCATGTGGTCGTTGATCGCTGCCGGAGGGCTCTTCCTCGTCGTCCTCGCCTACCCGAAGGGCCTCGGCATGGGCGACGTGAAGCTGGCGCTCCTGCTGGGGGCGATGCTCGGCGCCTCGGTCACGGTCGCACTGATGATCGGACTGTTCGCCGCGTTGATCCCGTCTGCCGTGCTCGTCTCGAGGCATGGCGCGTCAGCTCGCAAGATGGGCGTGCCGCTCGTGCCGTTCCTCTCGCTCGGGGCCGTCGTCGCGCTCTTCTACGGCGACGCGATCCTCGACGCGTATCTCGCGCTCTTCTGAGCAGAGACGAACGTCAAGCGGCGCTCTCCCTCTGCCGATAACCCCTTCGAGGGAGCCGCCCATGAGTATCCGACGCGCATCGAGTGCCGAGCAGGCCGCTGAGACGGCCGGCGTAGCGGTGGCCACGGGCCGTTCGCTGGCGACGCCGTTCGGCGCGGACGAGACAGCAGAGCTCCTCCTCGACCTCCTCGAGCACACGGCGCTCGTCGCACCCGAAGCCATCGCGCTCGTCCGTGGTCGGACGGTCGACGGAACACCTCTCACGCAGGCGCTTATCGATGAGGGCGTCGCGACCTCCGACGGAATCGCCCGCATGCTTGCCGTGCGACATCACCTTCCGGTCGTCGACCTCCCGACCGTCGGCGTCGCCGTCGAGGCGTCCCAGCTGATCCCGGTACAGACGCTCGAACGTTCCGTGGCCGTTCCCTACGAGCTCGAGGGCGACGTTCTCCGCGTCGCGGTCGCAGATCCCGGCAACCTGCATGCGATCGACGAGCTCCGCCTCGCCACGAAGCACTCGCTCGAGCTCGTCGTCGCGTCCCGCGACGACATCCGCGCCGAGCTGCAGCGCCTCGTGCGCACCGCGGAGGCGATCGGGTCGATCGTCGCGGTCGATCTCGAAGAGACGAGTGACGACAGCGACGATCTCGAGGCCGACGACGGGATCTCCGACGGGCCGCTCGTCCGGCTCGTCAACGCACTGATCTTCCAGGCGGCGGAGGAGAACGCATCCGACGTTCACTTCGAGGCGCAGGAGGACGCCCTCGTCGTGCGGTTCCGCGTCGACGGCGTTCTGCGAGAGGTGCAGCGGGTCCCGAAGAAGATGTCCGCCGGCGTCACGACCCGCTTGAAGGTTCTCGCGAAGCTCGATATCGCCGAGCGGCGCAAGCCGCAGGACGGCCGCATCACGCTGTCCTCGTCGGCCGTCGGTCGCATGCTCGACATCCGCGTGGCGACGCTCCCGACGGTCGAGGGTGAGAAGGTCGTCATGCGCCTCCTCGACAAGTCGCGCAAGCCGCCGACGATGCCCGAGCTCGGGCTCTCGGACTCGATGCGCGCCGACCTGGAAGCGATCGCGCGCATGCCCACCGGCGCACTGATCGTCACTGGACCGACGGGCTCGGGAAAGTCGACGACGCTCTACGGCTGCCTCGCAGTGATCAGCCGGCCGGAGATCAACGTCATCACGGTCGAGGATCCGGTCGAGTATCGGATGCCTGGTGTGAATCAGGTGCAGATCAACGTGCGCGCCGGTCTCACGTTCGCCTCCGCGCTGCGCTCGATCCTCCGCTCCGACCCCGACGTCGTGATGGTCGGAGAGATCCGCGACGTCGAGACCGCCAAGATCTCGATCGAGGCGGCGCTCACGGGCCACTTCGTGCTGTCGACACTGCACACGAACGATGCGCCGTCGACGATCACGCGCCTCGGAGAGATGGGCGTCGAGCCGTTCCTCACGGGCGCCGCAGTTTCGGCCGTTCTCGCGCAGCGGCTTGCACGGAAGCTGTGCACGCACTGCTGCGAGGCGTACCAGCCGACCGAGGCGGAGATCTCCGATCTCCGCGTTGCGCCCGAAGCTCCTCGGCGCCCTCGACGGCACTGTCTTCTACCGCAAGAAGGCCTGTCCGCGGTGTAACCACACGGGCTATCGCGGCCGCGTCGGCATCTTCCAGTTCCTGCGCATGTCGGAAGAGATCGCCGCGCTCGCCGTGCAGCACGCCAGCCGCGACGAGATCGCGCGCGCCGGGGCGGCGAACGGCATGCGGTCGCTCTGGGACGACGGCCTCGAGAAGGTCGCCTCGGGCCTCACGTCGATCGAAGAGCTAGCTCGCGTCCTCTCCTGACGTCGCCGTTCCTTGTAGACGCTAACAAGGTGTCTGACACCGATTGTTGAGCGGCGTGCGCCGGTTCGGCGCCGGTTTGTCCCCAGAGCGGCGCGCCTACGAGGCGGCGACGTCGCAGCCGAGCGCGATGAACGCCTCGACCGCGTGCGTGACGAAGCGTGTCGCCTCGACCGGGCTCGGGAAGGCGTACGGGCCCGCGGCGACGGGTGTCGCGCTCGTCCCGCTCGGCCACACCTCGGCCTCGACGACGCAGCGATCGCCCTCGTCGACGGCGCGCAGTCGGGCCACCGAGGCGCCGTCCAGTCGCGCGTGGCGAACGTACAGCTCGCGGCCTCCGAGTGGCTGGGCGGCCGCTTCGCTCATCGCCGTGCCTGGGCGACGGCCTGGGCGACCGTGCCGGCATCCGTCACGGAGAACGTCGTCGCGACCACTCCGGGCCGTTTCACGATGACAACGGCTGGAGCGGGGAGAACACCGGTCTTCGCGACCAGGCCCGACACTGCACGCTCGTTCGTTGCGCTGATCGCGACGAATCCTGCGCGCGACGCCTTCGCGCCGGCGCGGGCCTCGCGCCTGACGATCGCGTCGACCGCGCCGCCGGGCATCGAGACGCTCACGACGACGACGCGGCTGTAGCGCAGCGCGTGGTCGATCTTGGTCGGGAAGCCGCTCGCCACGCGAGGCTTCGGCTTCACCTGCGACTTCACAGCGGGCTTGGGCGCGACCTGGACACCGCCGGACGGCTTCGTGACCGGCGCGGAAGTCAGTGGTGCGGTCTCGGCCTCGCCGAGCGCTCCGCGTCCGAGAAAGAACACGATCGCGGCGAGGCCCGTGAGGACGAGGGCGCCGACGAGCGCGGTGACACGTGTGGGTGGGTTGAGGGTCAGGCTCACGGAGTCGGTATCGGCATGCACGCTGGCCGGCTTGACGTCGAGGAGAAAGAGAAGAGGCGCGGTCTCCCGCGCCTCTTCAGGTGGTTCAGGCTCGAATCCGGACTATGCGCAGGTCAGGTTGTTCTTGAAGTCCGTGCTCGAGGGGCCGGGGCCGAGAACGCTCCACGGATGGGAGCCGTCGGTGACCGCGAGGCAGTAGCTGCCGGCAGCCGCCGTCGGAACCGTCAGCGCCGGAGCGACACCCGAGTCGATCAGGGCGAGCGCTGCCGGAGTCATGCCGACGTACGTTCCGTTGTCCGAGTAGTACGCCTCGGCGGCAGGCAGTGCCGCCCGGAGGTTCGCCTTCATGGCGTTGTTGGCAGCACGGTCGCGGAACCCGAGATACGAGGGAACGGCGATCGCGAGCAGGATGCCGATGATGATGATCACGACGAGGAGCTCGATCAGGGTGAAGCCCTGCTCGGAGTTCCCGTCGAGGCGGGAGCGAATCCGCTTGAACATTGCCGCAACTCCTTCCGCAGTCCGCAGTCGATGGGGGGTAGAGCGGATGCGGACGAAAGATCGGCGCGGCGCTGGGGGAGGCCTACCCCAAATTGGGTGATTTGCGAGTGAGGCACCGTGACGCCCGCCGGGTGCATCCGCAATCGCTCAAGCCGCCTGTAGGCCCTGCCGATACGCCAGATGTCCATGGATGCGGCACCCATCTCCATCGACGACCTGCTCGGCCGTGCAACCGAGGCCGGCGCGTCGGATCTCCACCTGGTTCCGGGCGCTCCGCCGACGATGCGCGTCCACGGTGACCTCACTCCGCTCCAAGAGGAGAAGGTCATGCCGGACGACACGCGCAGCCTTCTCTATCGCATTCTCTCCACCGAGCAGCAGAAGCAGCTCGAGGTGAACCGGCAGCTCGACTTCTCGTACGGCGTTCCCGGCCTCGCGCGCTTTCGCGTGAACGTCCACTTCCAGCGCGATTCGCTCGCGGCCGCGTTCCGGCACATCCCGGAGGAGCTTCGGACGCTCGAGGAGCTCGGGCTGCCGCCATCGCTGCGTGAGCTCGCGATGAGGCCGCGTGGCCTCGTTCTCGTCACCGGCCCCACGGGCTCCGGCAAGTCCACGACGCTCGCCTCGATGGTGGACGAGGTCAACCGGCAGAAGCCGCACCACATTCTCACGATCGAGGACCCGATCGAGTTCGTGCACCGCCACAAGCGCTGCGTCGTCACCCAGCGCGAGATCGGAACCGACGCGCCCACGTTCGGCGAGGCTCTGCGTGCGGCACTGCGCCAGGACCCCGACGTGATCCTCCTCGGCGAGATGCGCGACCTCGAGACGATCGCGACCGCGCTCACCGCCGCGGAGACGGGCCACCTCGTCCTCGCGACGCTTCACACCCAGAGCGCACCGAGCACGATCGACCGCGTCATCGACGTCTTTCCGCCGGCTCAGCAGGAGCAGGTGCGCATGCAGCTCGCGAACACGCTCCAGGGCGTCGTCACGCAGACACTGCTTCCGACGGCCGACGGCCTCGGCCGCGTCGCCTGCCTCGAGATCCTCTTCCCGGACGACGCCGTCCGGAACCTCATTCGCCAGGGCAAGGTCGAGCAGATCTACTCCGTCATGCAGACGTCGACCCAGCGCGGCATGCAGACGATGGAGCACGGCCTCGCCGAGCTCATCCGCAAGCGCGTGGTGACGTCCGAGGCTGCTCTCGCGGTCTCGAGTCGCAAGGAGCAGCTCGTCGGGATGCTGGAACGCAGCGGCGTACCGATCTCGCCGGCCGCAGCTGATGCCGGCTCGAGCTCCGGCCTTCGCGTCGCCGGGAGCGGCTGATGGACGAGCTGCGGCCAGAGCACTACGAGGAGGAGGCGGAGCAGGAGCCCGTCGAGGCGTCGATCGACGCCGTCGTCATCGACCGTCTCGCCGCGTACACGCCAGATTGAACACGTCGACCCGACCGAACAGCTTGCCGTCGAGCAGACAGGGCCGGATCACGCCGATCCGGCCCTGTCGATCTTCGCGCCGGAGGACGAGCTCGTCGACGATGAGCCGCGCCGATTCGGACGCCGCAGCGCGAAGGAGCCGAAGGCGAGCAGAGAGCGCGCTCGGAAGGAGCGGAAGGAGAAGCGCGCCAAGAAGCTCGTCGGCCTCAAGATCGGCGCCTCCCAGATCGCAGCCGCACACGTCGTCAACAACGGCGCGCCCGAGCTGATCGACGCGTTCCGTGAGCCGCTCGAGCCCGGCCTCGTCGTCTCGGGCGAGATCCGCGACCCGGATGCGCTGGGCGACGCGCTCAAGCGCTTCTTCGAGCTCCACAAGCTTCCGAAGCGCGGCGTTCGGCTCGGCGTCTCGAACAACCGGATCGGCGTGCGCATCTTCGAGATCGACGGAGTCGGGGACGAGCAGCAGCTCGAGAACGCGATCCGCTTCCGCGCCGAGGAGGTTCTTCCGATCCCGCTCGACGAGGCCGTGCTCGACTACGTCGTCCTCGACGAGCGCGAGCGCGAGGACGGCACCACGTGGAAGCGCATCCTCCTCGTCGTCGCCTACCGTGAGGTCGTCGATCGCTACCTGCAGGCGTGCCGACGCGCCGGCTTGCAGGTCGTCGGGATCGACCTCGAGGCATTCGCCCTGCTGCGCTCGCTCGAGGCTCCTGCGGCTCGAGAGCGAGACGTCCGGCGGGCTCGTCGCCGTCGCGATCGGCCACGATCGCACGACGATTGCCGTCTCCACCGGGCTCCACTGCGAGTTCGCGCGCGTGCTCGACTGGGGCGGCTGGTCTCTCAACGTCGCGGTCGCCCGCGAGCTCGATCGCGCGCCGAGCGAGGTGGAGTCGATCAAGCGGCACCTCTCGTTCGCGCATGCCACCGAGGTCGACGGGCTCACTCCCGAGCAGGTCGCGAAGTCCCGCGACGGCATCCAGCGCGCGCTCGCGCGCGTTCTCGCGCGAGCTCATCTCCTCGCTCCAGTTCTACCAGGCTCAACCCGGCGCGCTCGGCATCGGCGAGGTCGTGCTGACGGGCGGAACGGCCCACATGGACGGCTTCGTCGACGCCGTCGGCGAGGCGATCGGCGTTCCCGTTCGCCTCGGCGATCCGTTCCGGCGCGTGAAGGTCGGCCCGAACGTCGGCAATGACGGACAGCACGGCTCGCTCGCGATCGCGATCGGCCTGGGAATCGAGGACTGATGCGCTCGGTCAACCTGCTACCTCGCGATCTCGAGCGCCAGCGCTCCGACGGCGGCCGGGCTCCTGTCCTCCTCGCCGCGGGCGGAGTTGCGGCAGTCACCGCGGCGGCGGTCGTTCTCTTCATGTCCGCGTCTGGCTCCGTCTCCGACCAGCGCTCGCAGCTCGAGTCCGTCGAGGCGTCGATCGCACGGATCCCGGCCGCAGGTCAGCCCGCCGTCGCGCCCGGGACGATCGCGCAGGAGCGCACCGATCGTGTGACGGCGCTTGCCGCTGCGATGTCCACGCGTGTGCCCGTCGATCGTCTCCTCCGCGAGCTCGCGTACGTGCTCCCGGAGGACGCGTGGCTTACGGGGCTCACGGCGTCGGCACCCGCGACCGCTGCACCGACCGGTGCTCCCGCCGGGGCCGCGGCGCCCGCGACATCGGTTCCCAACGTGACGATTCAGGGAGCCACGTATTCGCACCAGTCGGTGGCGCGCGTGCTCGCCCGGCTCGCCGCGCTTCCCACGCTGTCCGACGTCCGACTCACCGCCAGCGCTCGCATCGAGCCGGTTCCGGCTCCCGCGTCCGAGGGCGACGGAAAGAAGAAGAAAAAGGTCAAGAAGCAGAAGCCCGTGGTCACGTTCACGATCACCGCGAGCGTTCGGTCGGGTGGTTCGGCATGAAGGCGCGCATCGCCGCTCTTCCTCCTCGCGCCGTGGTCGCGATCGCCGTCGGCGCCGTCCTCGTATACGCGCTCGTGCTCTGGTTCCTGCTCATCTCACCGAAGCGAGCCGAGGCGACGACGCTCGCTGACGACGTCATCGCGGCCGAGCTGCGGCTCGCCGAGGCGCGCGTGTCCTCGACGCGACCCCAGACCGCAGGCACGCGAGTGAGTGACGTGGTCCGGCTCGCAAAGGCGATGCCGTCGAGCGCCGACCAGCCCGGCCTCGTCCTCGAGCTCGACCGCCTCGCACGCTCGACGGGCGTGAAGCTCGGCTCGATCACTCCGCGCGAAGCGCTCGTGATCGTCGGCAGCCCGACCGCGATTCCCGTCGTCGTCACCGCCGAAGGGTCGTATCGCCAGATCACGCGGTTCGTCAGGCGGGCTCGTGAGCTCGTACGCGTGCGCGGCGGCCATGTCCGGGCGACCGGCCGCCTCTTCGCGGCACAGGCAGTGGAGCTGACGGAGTCGAACGCGAAGGGCTTCCCTCTCCTCGACGCGACCATCACGTTCAACGCATTCGTGTACGACGGCCCGATCGTCGCCGTCACTCCGCCTCCGAGCGCGGAGACCGACGACACGTCGAGCGGGACGTCCGCAGCGGGAGGGACCCCGTGACCCCGGAAGCGCGAGCGGCGCGCGAGCGCAAGCAGAAGATCTTCGTCGTCGTCGGCGGGCTCTTGCTGCTCGCGATGCTCGCGTTCCAGCTGCCGAAGCTCCTCGGAGGCTCGTCCTCGCCCGAGGCGACGGCCACCACGGCCGTCGCGCCGGCCGCTCCTGGCCAGCCCGCGGTGACCGGCGCAGCTCCGGTCGCCCTCGTCGGCTCGACCTCCTCGGACTCGGGCAAGCTCACCTCGTTCTCCGTCTTCGCGGCGAAGGATCCCTTCGTCCAGCAAGTCGTGACCGAGAACGGGCTCGACGCTGCCCCGGAAGGCGAAGCCAAGAACGGCGGCGGCTCGACCGCGAAGGCCGCGGGGTCCACCACGAAGTTCGCGACCGGCAAGACCGCTGCCGCCGCGGTCACGATCGTCACCGTGAACGGCGCCCGACAGGTGCTCGAGCCGGGCATGAAGTTCCCCACAGGCGATCCGCTGTTCGTTCTGGTCGCCGAGAAGCCCGGCTCGAAGTCGGTGGTGGTCGGGATCGTCGGCGGCGCCTACTCGGGCGGCGCGAAAACGACGACGCTGAAGGCCGGCAAGCCGATCACACTCGTGAACACCACGACTGGCGCGCGCTACAAGATCTCTCTCGTCTCCGTCGGCAGCGGGGACTCCGGCGCCGAGGCTGCGCAGAAGCCATGAGACCCCGGCTTCGCGACGAGGGCGGCTTCGCTCTCATCGAGATGCTGATCGCGATCGTCGTCATCAACGTCGGCCTCCTCGCGATCCTGCTCGCGCTCACATCGGGTGTCACGACGCTTCGTCGCTCCGCGGAGACGTCGACCGCGTCGGCTGTCGCCGACCGCCAGCTCGAGCGCTACCGCGCCCAGGCGTTCGCGTCGATCTACCTCGACACGACCGCGCTGGCCGCGACCGACTCGACCTATCAGGCGGATGCGGCCTACTCCGCCTCGCAGGTGAACCAGGCGTGCGGGACGCTCGTGCCCGTGTGCACGCCGACCCAGACCGTGACCGGCCCCGACGGCCGCTCGTATCGCGTGGACACCTACATCGTGTGGACGACGCCCTCCGGCGGCACGGCCGTCAAACAGGTAACGGTGGTCGTTCGCAAGTCCGGCACGACTGCGACGCTCGCGCGCGTCGTCTCCACCGCCGGCACAGACTTCTAGTCCGGCGCAAGACCGAGATCCGCGAGCGCGGATCTCGGTCGCGCGAAGATCCCTGAAGGCGTCCGCTTCGCGGCCGCGGGGGTGGGCGCCATTCCGAGCGCGCCGTTCCTCAAGGACACCTTTAGCCGTGCCGATACGCGAACGGTATGGCGGCGTTCGCGTACAGCGCTATCAACGCGCTCGGGGCCGAGTCGGCCGGTCAGATCACCGCGCCCGACGCGGGCTCCGCACGCGAGCTTCTCCGGCAGAAGGGCCTGCGGCCGGTCTCGCTCTCGGAGGTCGGCGCCGTCGGGGCGGACACCAAGCGCGCGAAGCGCGTCAAGGGGCGCTCGCTGCAGGTCTTCTCGCGGCAGTTCGCGACCATGATCGACGCGGGCCTGAACGTCGTGTCGTCGCTCGTCATCCTCGAGCAGCAGACCGACGACAAGGTGCTGGCGCCGATCATCAGAGAGGTGCGCTCCGACGTCGAGGGCGGGATGCTGCTCTCGCAGGCGATGGCGAGGCATCCAAACGCCTTCGACCGCCTCTACATCTCGATGATCGAGGCCGGCGAGGCAGCCGGCATCCTCGACACGGTTCTCGACCGCGTCGCGATCCAGATCGAGAAGGAGATGAAGATCCGCCGCCGCGTGCGCGGGGCGATGATCTACCCCCTCGTCGTTCTCACCTTCGCGATCCTGACTCTGATCGGGATGCTCCTCTTCCTCGTCCCGGTCTTCGAGAACATCTTCGCCGACCTCGGCGGCGACCTTCCGATGCTGACGAAGGTCGTCGTCACTGCCTCCGATCTCGTGCGCGGCTACTGGTTCATCCTCTTCCCGGCGATGGGCCTCTCGGTCTGGGGGTTCCGGCGCTGGAAGAAGACCCCGGCCGGCCGGCAGGTGTGGGACCGCTTCAAGCTGCGCTTGCCGGCAGGCATCGGCAAGGTCGTCCTCAAGGTCACGATCGCGCGCTTCACACGCACGCTCGCCACGCTGGTCGCCGCCGGCGTCGACATCATCAAGGCGCTCGAGATCTCGGGCACGACGTCGGGCAACTGGGTCGTCGAGTCCGCGCTGGCCGAGGTGCGCGCGAAGGTGCACCAGGGCGTCCCCATCGCCCAGCCGCTGATCGACGATCCCGTGTTCCCGCCGCTCGTCTCGCAGATGGTCAAGATCGGCGAGGAGACGGGCGAGCTCGAGAAGATGCTCGACAAGATCGCGGACTTCTACGAGGACGAGGTCGACACGTCGATCGCCGCTCTCACGTCGATCGTCGAGCCGATCATGATGATGGGCGTCGGCGCGATCATCGGAGTCATCGTGATCGCGATGTACCTGCCGATGTTCAAGCTGCTCGAGCTCGTTCAGTAGAGGAGACCACCTGATCTAGAGTTGCCGCGTGCTCACGGCTCGCAGCGACGTCGTCGGCAGCCTGCTCAGGCCGCCCGAGCTGCTGGAAGCGCGCAAGCAGCGGGAGACTGGTGAGCTAGACGCCGGCCGAGTTCAAGCGCGTGGAGGATGCTGCCGTCGACGCGGCGCTGCGCCTCCAGGAGGAGGCCGGGATCGAAGTCGTCACGGACGGCGAGATGCGCCGGCTCTCGTTCCAGAGCCAGCTGACCGAGGCAGTCGACGGGTTCGGCGAATGGGACCTGGACGCCTTTCTCTGGGGCGAGTGGCAGTCGGACGAGCTCGGCGAGATGAACGTCGAGCGACCGCCGATCGCCGTCGAGTCGACGCTGCGCAAGAAGCGCTTTCTCTCGGCCGACGAGTTTGCGTACGCCCACGGGCGCACCGACCGCGTCCTGAAGGTGACGCTGCCGAGCCCGAGCCTGTTCGCCAACTTCTGGGATTCCGATCGCTCGACCGGCGCGTACGCTCGGGCGGAAGACTTCCTCGGTGCCGTCGCCGAGATCCTGCGCGACGAGGTCGTCGAGCTCGTTCGCCTCGGAGCCACGTACATCCAGCTCGACGCCCCGCACTACCCGTTGCTCATCGATCCCGGGTATCGCGACTTCTACGAGAGCCGCGGGTGGCCCGCCGAGCACTGGCTCGACCTCGGGCTCGAGCTCGACAATCTCGTGATCGGCAACCATCCCGGCGTCACGTTCAGCTTCCATCTCTGCCGTGGAAACCAGGCGAGCCGCTGGCTCGTCGAGGGCGGGTACGACTGGCTCGCCGAGCGACTCTTCCCGCAAGATCAACGCCCACCGGCTGATGCTCGAGTACGACGACGAGCGATCCGGCTCGTTCGAGCCGCTGCGAGCGCTTCCCGAGGACAAGGTCGCCGTTCTCGGGCTCGTGACCACGAAGACCCCTCGTCGAGAGACGGTCGCCGAGCTCGCGGCCCGGATCGAGGAGGCGAGCTCGTTCTGCCCGCTCGAACGCCTGGCGCTCTCGCCGCAGTGCGGATTCGCAACCTCGATCCTGGGCAACTCGCTGTCGGTCGACGACCAGCGAGCCAAGCTGGCGACGATCGCCGAGACGGCACGGCACGTCTGGGGATGAGCGTCCTTCTCACGGGCCTCGACCTCACGCTCGAGGAGGTCGTTCGGGTCGCGCGCGGCGGCGAGCCCGTCGAGCTGGCCCCGGCCGCGATCGAGCGGATGCGTGCATCGCGCGACGTGGTCGAGTCCGCGCTCGCCCGCGGCGACTCGATCTACGGGTTCTCCACGGGCGTGGGCATGCGCAAGCTGTTCGCCATCGAGGACGAGCAGGCGCACTTCAACCGGATGCTCATCCGTGGCCACCTGATCGCTCAGGGTCCTTCCGCACCGGTGGACGCGGTGCGGGCGACGATGCTGAAGCTCGTCAACTCGCTGGCACAGGGCGTGACCGGCGCGCGGCCGGAGGTCGCCGAGGCGCTCGTCGCCGCGCTCAACGCCGGCGCGACTCCGCGGGTGCGGATGCTCGGATCGGTCGGTCAGGCGGATCTCTCCGCGAACGCGGATCTCGTGCACGGGGCTCTCGACGACTTCGAGCTGGCGGCCGGCGAGGCGCTCGTGCTCGTGGACAACAACGCGTTCTCGACGGGCATGGCCGCGCTCGCGGTCGCGGACTGCGAGACCCTGCTCGACGGACTCGTGGTCGCCGGCGCGCTCGATCTCGAGGCGTTCGCGGCAAACCCGAGCCTCCTCGACCCCGTCATCGGCGAGGCGAGGCCGTACCCCGGTCTCGTCGCGACGATCGCGCGCGTCCGGCAGCTGCTCGAGGGCAGCTACCTCTGGGAGGCACAGCCGCGGAATCTCCAGGATCCTCTGACCTTCCGCACGCTGCCGCACGTGCTCGGCGCCGCGTTCGACGCGCTCGGGTACGTGAAGGGCGTGCTTTCGATCGAGCTGAACGCTCACCAGGGAAACCCGGTCGTATCCGGGCCCCACGCGCGAGTCGCACCCGCGGGGAACTTCGACGCGGTCCCGCTCGCCGCGGCGCTCGACTTCCTCCGGATCGCCCTCGCGCCGGCGCTGACGAACGCCGCCGAGCGCGGGCTCAAGCTCCTGCAGGCATCGATGACCGGCCTTCCGGAGGGGCTCGCCGCGCGTCCGCATCTCGCCGAGCCGGCGCTCTCCGAGCTCGGGGCCGCGATCCAGGGCATCGTCGCCGAGGCCCGGCTGCTCGCTCAGCCGGTGTCGTTCGAGCTCGCGTCCACGACGCAGCACGAGGGAATCGAGGATCGAACGACGATGGCGCCGCTCGCGGCGCGTCGGCTCGCGGAGATGGTCGAGCTCGGAGCCCGGGTCGCGGCGGTGGAGCTGACGATCGCAACGCAGGCCGTCGACCTGCGTGGACGTCCTGCGCAGGGCACCGGTACCGGTCGCGCCTACGGGCTCGTCCGAGAGTGCATCCCTTTCACCGACGCCGGCGAGACGGTTCCGCCCGATCTCGAGCCGATCGTCGAGCTCGTTCGCTCAGGAGCGTTCGTGTAGACCTCGTTCGATCTCCGTTGCGGTGGCCCTCACGGTCACGAGCAGCTCCCGTCGTCGGCTCGTCGTCAGCCTGAACGTCGGGCCGCTGACGCCGACGATCGCAGCGAGCCTGCCCTGCGGGGAGCGGACCGGAACGGAGATCGCCGCGAGACCCTCCTCGAGCTCACCGTCGATCTCGGCCCAGCCTTGCCGACGAATCCGCGCAAGCTCTGCACTCAGGACGCGCATGTCCGTGATCGTTCTCTCGGTGAACGACGCGGAGAGGCGCTGTTCCGAGCGCCGCCTCGAGCTCATCCGCTCCCAGCTCCGCGAGCACGACCTTCCCGGCGGACGAGGCGTGCAGCGGCACTTCCGTTCCGACCCAATTCGCGACACCGACGTGTCGCTCGGGGTCGAGCTGGAGCACGATGTCCATTCCGGCCGGAGCGCGCGGGATGGCGAGACTGGCGGACTCACTTGCCGTATCGCGGAGCTTCTCGAGCGCGGGTTGGGCGGCGTCGACGAGGCGTCGGTTCGGATCGGCGGATCGTGCGAGGCGTACCAGCTCGTGACCGAGCACCCAGGCGCCGTCGTCGGTCGTCTCCTCGACGAACCCGTGGTCGGCGAGCGTGCGCAGCGTGCGAGCCGCCGTCGAGCGTGGAAGGCCCGTGGCGCGCGCGAGCTCCGACGCGGAGGAGCCTGCCGGCCGGTCTGCGATCGCCTGGAGAAGCCGGATCGCCCGAGCCAGCGACTGCGTCCGCGGCGTTCCCGGTTGGATGCTCATTCTATGAGCAGACTAGCGCACGATGTGAGCAGGCGGTACCATTGGCCGATGCTGATCGACTGCGACATCCACGTCGGCTACGAGACGATCGCCGACCTCCTGCCCTATCTCGATGCACCCACGCGCGAGCTGGTCGTCAATTCGGGCACCAGCGGCCTCACCATGCCGTCGTACCCGTGGAACCACCCGACCGGCTGGGTCCGGCACGACGTCTACGAGCGCGGCGACCTGCACGGCGGGAACTTCCCGTTCTTGACGCTCGAAACGCTGCGAGCGCAGCACCTGGACAAGTACGGAGTCTCGCTGGGGATCGTCGAGCCAGACGAGGCCGCCGCTTTCTCGGTGCTCCCGAACGCCCAGCTCGCCGCGCGCTTGTGCAGCGCCTACAACGACTGGCTGCTCGAGCGCTGGCTCGAAGAGGAGCCGCGCCTCCGCGGGATGATGGTCGTCCCGGCGCAGTACCCGGAGGCGGCGGCGGCCGAGATCAGGCGCGTCGGAGGGCGAGACGAGTTCGTCGGCGTCTTCCTCCCCGGAGGCGCGCGCATTCCCTACGGCAATCCCGTCCATGACCCGCTCTGGGAGGCCGCCAACGAGCTCGGACTCCCCGTGGCCGTCCACACGCACTTCGAGGGAATCGGCATCGCGCACGCGCTCAGCGCGGCTGGGATGCCGGACTACTACGTCGAGTACCACACGCTCTGCGGATCGGGGATGTACGGCCACTTCGTCTCGATCCTCTGCAACGGCATCTTCGAGCGCTTCCCGGATACGCGCGTCGCGATGGTCGAGGGTGGGCTCGTGCCGTTCGTCGGCTTCCTGTGGCGCCTGGACACGAACTGGCGCGCATGTCGCAGCGAGATTCCCTGGTGCAAGAGGCGGCCCTCCGAGTACGTGTGGGATCACGTGCGCTTCGCGACGCAGCCACTCGAGTCGCCTGACGATCCGCAGCAGCTCCTCGATGCGATTCAGTTCCTGCGTCCTGCGGACACGCTCATGTACGCGAGCGACTTTCCGCACTGGGACTTCGACGAGCCTGAGCAAACGCTCCGTCAGCTTCCCGCCGAGTGGCGCGACAACGTCCGCTGGCGCAATGCGCAGGAGTTCTTCCGGCTCCCGGTTCTCTCCGCCGCATGACCGAGGGCGATCGCGAGGTCCGCGTCGCGCTCGCGGAGGCTCCTGCCGAGGGAGCGATGACGATGGTCGCCATCAACGGACACCGCATCGGCCTCTACCGCGTGGCGGGGACATTCCACGCCCTCGCCGATCGGTGTCCCCATCGAGGAGCGCCGCTCTGCGCCGGCATGATCGCGACGCCCGTCGAGGTCGACGGAGGGGCCGTCGCCGTCGGCCCGCCCCGGAGCATCGTGCGCTGCCCCTGGCACAAGTGGGAGTTCGAGATCGCGAGCGGGCGTTGCCTCGTCGACTCGCAGCTACGCGTTCGACGCTACGCAGTTCACGTCGAGGACGAGCAGGTCGTCGTCACGCTCGATCATCCGAGTGCTCCGACGCTCGCGTGACGCCGGCGGCGTGCGCGAACGTCTCCATCACTGCTCGGAAGCAGCGCTTGCCGTCAGCGCGGCGGAGAGCCCAGGACTCGGCGGCGAGATGTCATCCGGCGCTCCAGAGTGTCGGTGCAGCTCTCCGTCGACCACCTCGTAGTGCCCGATCACACTGAGCGGCGGCGAGTACACGTGGATCGTGACCGCGCCCGCGTCATGATCCATGCGGTGGATGCCTGTAACCGGGGATGAGAACGATTCGCCGGCTCGATAGTCGACGATCCGGCGCGGGCCACCAACGGCAAGCCCCTCGGCGCGCGCGGTTCCTTCGAGCACATGGACGCCGACGCTGGAGCCGCCGTGGTCGTGAAAGCCGGTGTCCCGCGGCTCCCACCATGTGTTGAGCCAGGCTTCCGAGTGCTCGTTGCGCCAGAGGAGCTCGAACGAGCCTTCGCCGCGACGTTCGAGAGCTGCGAGGTCGACGAGCTCGGCCGCCGAGCGGGCGAGGGCGGCACACTCCTCGGGAGCGAGAACATGATCCGTAGCCGCAAGCGCTTCGTAGCGGTCTCGATCGCTCACGATCTCATTCTGCACCGGCTCCAGGTGTCGTGGAGGATGAAACGGTGAGCCGGATCGCGCGCATCGAGGCCTGGCCGGCGAACGCACCGCTCGAGGCGCCCTACCTGATGGCGCCCGGAACCGTGGCAGGAATCTGCCGGACGATCGTCCGCGTGACGACGGAAGACGGTGTCGTGGGGCTGGGGGAGAGCGCCTCGCCGGTCGACACGGTTCGGGTGTGCGGTGAGCTCGGGCAGAGGCTCGTCGGCCGCGACACGGATGAGGTGCGCGCCGAGCTCGAGCCTGCCGTGCTCGCCGTTCCTGCGCATCGCACCGACGGGAAGGTGCTGATCGACCAGCCGCTCACCGGGATCGAGATCGCGCTCTGGGACATCGCGGCGCGCGAGGCCGGCGTGCCGCTCTACGAGCTCCTCGGCGGCGCGTGTCGCACCGCCGTCGCGTTCTCCGAGTACTTCGCCTACCGGCCCGGGCGCGAAGAGACGCCGGCCGACGTCGCCGCGTTCTGCGCGCGCATGGTCGAGGAGCACGACTCGCCGGTGTTCGAGGGCAAGGTCGCGGTGCGCCCGGTCGAGGACGACGTCGAGCTCGTGCGCGAGATCCGGGCTGCCATCGGGCCGGACCGGGAGCTGCGGCTCGACGCCAACATGGGCTGGGGGCTCGAGACCGCGCGGCGCGCGTTGGCACTCCTCGAGCCGTTCGGGATCGCGAACGTCGAGGAGCCGGTCGCCTCGTTCGCGGACATGGCCGAGCTGCGGCGCGCGACGTCGATCCCGTTCTCGGCGCACACGCCCGACCCCGAGCGCGCGGCGTCGCTCGGCGCGCCCGACACGCTCGTCGTCGGCCTCGGGCCGTTCGGCGGCATCGCGGGAACGCGTCGGTTCATCGACGACTGCGAGCGAGCCGGCCTCGGCTTCTGGTTCTACAGCGGCGACTTCGGGATCGCGACGGCCGCGTATCTCCACATCGCAGCTGCCACGCCGTACCTCGAACGACCGAGCCAGTCGCTGCTTCGCTGGACCGCCGACGACGTGATCGCGGACGGCCCCTTCTCGCCCGAGCGTGGCGTCGTCGCGGTTCCCACGAGCCACGGGCTCGGCGTGGAGCTGGACGAAGAGGCCCTGGCTCGCTGCGTCGAGCGCCATGCCCGCGAAGGCGCGTATGACTTCTACGGCGGCCCTCCGCTTCCACGATACTAGGCTCCGTGAAGGGTCTCATCGAGCGGCTCGACGAGGGTGTGGTACTCGGTGCCGAGGGCTATCTGTTCGAGCTCGAACGGCGCGGCTATCTCAAGAGCGGGCCGTACGTGCCCGAGGTCGTGCTCGACTTCCCCGACGCCGTCCGCGAGCTGCATCGCGAGTTCCTGCGGGCCGGCGCCGAGGTCATGGTCGCGTTCACGTACTACGGCCACCGCGAGAAGATGCGCACGATCGGGCGTGAGGACGATCTCGAGCCGCTGAACCGAAACGCGCTCCGGATCGCGCGCGAGGTGGCAGCCGAGGGCGACGCGCTCCTTGCCGGGAACATCTGCAATACCTGGGTGTACGACCCGGCCGATCCCGAGGGGTCCGGCGCGATCGTGCGCGAGATGTACCGCGAGCAGGTCGCGTGGGCGGTCGAGGAAGGCGCGGAGCTGATCATCGCCGAGACGAACGACTACCTCGGCGAGGCTCTG
Organism: uncultured Gaiellaceae bacterium; assembly: GCA_963820635.1. Lineage (GTDB taxonomy): Bacteria > Actinomycetota > Thermoleophilia > Gaiellales > Gaiellaceae > GMQP-bins7. The sequence continues at coordinate 150,950 of CAWGAN010000004.1, forward strand.
ATCGCCACCGAGGTCATCAAGGACGCCGGTCTTCCCGCGGTCGTGACCTTCGCGTCGTCGACGCACGAGGCGACGATGGACGACGTCGAACTGGACGAGGCGTGCCGGCGCGTCGCGGACGCGGGTGCCGACGTCGTCGGGCTCAATTGCTCGCGAGGGCCGGCGACGATGCTCCCGATCCTCGAGCGGATCCGCGCCGCCGTCGACGTCCACGTTGCGGCGCAGCCCGTTCCCTACCGCACGACGCCCGAGGAGCCGACCTTCGTGATGCTCCGAGACGACAACGGCTCGCGCGGCTTCCCGATCGGGCTCGACCCGTTCACGTGCACGCGCTTCGAGATGGCCGACTTCGCCGTCGCCGCGCGGGAGCTCGGTGTCGGGTTCATCGGCATCTGCTGTGGCGGCGCGCCGCACCACGTCCGGTCGATGGCCGAAGCGCTCGGTCGCGAGACGCCCGCGAGCAGCTACTCGCCCGACATCTCGTTGCATCCCGTCCTCGGCGCGAACGTGCAGGAGAAGGAGAAGAAGTTCGCCGACTGGCGCGACTGAGGCTCGGGTGACGAGCCTGTTGCGTGTGGACCTGGGCGAGGCCGCCCTCTTCACGATCGACGACGTCGACGCGCTCGCTTCCGGGCCGGCGACGCTGACGTTGTCCGACACCGCCCGCGCGCTCGTCGCCGAGTCGCGTGCTGTGGTCGAGCGCTACGCCGCGGGAGACGAGCCGGTCTACGGTCTCAACACGGGCCTCGGCGCCAATGTCGGCTTCCGCGTCGCGCGATCCGAGCTCGAGGAGTTCCAGGAGCAGCTCGTTCGCGGTCGTACGGTCGGCGTGGGGGAGCCGCTCCCCGAGCGGGTCTGCCGCGCCGCGCTGATCGTGCGTTGTGTCGGGCTGGCGCGGGGCGGTGCGGGAATCTCGCCGTCGCTCCTCGACTTGCTGCTCGCGATGGTCGAGCGTGGCGTGACACCCGTGATCCCGCGACGGGGCTCCATCGGTGCTTCGGATCTCGGCCTCGCGGCGCACGTCGCTGCGGTCGCGATCGGACGCGGAGAGGCGTGGCACGACAACCAACGGCTTCCCGGGGGCGAGGCGCTGGCGGCTGCGGGACTCGCGCCGGCGAGGCTCGGGGTCAAGGACGGCCACGCGCTCTGTAACACGAGCGCGGTGTCGGTGGGACACGCGGCGCTCACGCTTGCCGACGCCTCACGACTCGTGCTCTTCGCGGTCCACGCTGCGGCGCTTGCGGCCGAGGGCTACGGCGCGAACCCGTCGATCTTCGACGCCCGCATCGCGAAAGCGCGCCCTGCGGCTCGGCAGGTGGACGCTGCCGCCTTGTTTCGCCGCGTTCTCGAAGGCAGCTCTCTGAACGATCCCGGTGCCGCTCGGCAGATCCAGGATCCGCTCTCGTTCCGCTGCCTGGCGCAGATCGTCGGCGTCGTCGTACAGGCACTCGCAGAGGCGCGACGAGAGGTCGAGGTCGAGCTCGACGCGACGGCCGACAACCCGATCGTTCTGCTCCCGGACGGCCTGATGCTCTCGACCGCGAACTTCCACACGCCGGCGATCGCCCTCGCGTGCGACACGCTCTCGATCGCGTTCACGCACATGGCGACGGCCAGCTTCCACCGGATCGCCAGGCTGCTCGATCCCGACCTGAGTGGGCTGCCGCGCTACCTGTCGCCGGTCGGCGGCGGCTCGGCCGGCTACGTGCCGGTGCAGAAGCTCTGCGCCGCGCTGCTCGGCGAGGTGCGGCTCCTCGCCTCGCCGGCGAGCCTCGACGCGATGCCGGTCTCGGACGCGGTCGAGGACATTGCGCCGCAGACGCCGCTCGCGATCTCGAAGCTCGCCGATCAGCTCGAGCCGCTGCGGATTCTCGCCGCGGTGGAGGCTCTCGTCGCGGCGCAGGCCGTCGATCTGCGGTCGGGGACGCGGCTTGCCGCGCCGACCCGCCGCCTCCACGACGCGATTCGTGCCGTCGCCGCACCTCTCGAGAGCGACCGCGAGCCGGCACCCGACGTCGAGCGCGTCGTCGCGCTGACCGCCGACCGCGACCTCCTCGCGAGCCTCGCGGCGTCGCTCGACGGGCTCGACCTTCCGTTCCTGCAGCGTTTCTCGGCGGTGGAGATCGCGTAGTGGACGACACGCGGATCGAGATCCTCTTCGTGTCCGGGCACGACGTCGAGGAGCTCGCGCTCTCGGCGGACGACGTGCTGCAGGCGGTCGAGGCGGTCGTTCGCGCCCAGGGAGAAGGGCGAGGTTGCGCTCGACGCGCGCGTGCAGCACGTGCCCGATCCGAGCTACCCGGGTCACTTCAACGTGCTCCGCGCGACGGTCTGGCCGCTCGGGGTGACCGGGGTGAAGGTCGTCGGCGACTACGTCGAGAACTACCGCGCCGGCCTCCCGTCGGAGCTCGCTCTCGTCACGCTCTACGACCCGCGCTCCGGGGTGCCGCTCGCGATCGTCGACGCGACCGAGATCACCGAGCGTCGCACCGGTGCCCTCACGGCGCTCGGCGCGCGCCACCTCGCTCGCGCGGGCTCCAAGGTGCTTGCGCACATCGGGGCACGCGGCACGGCGTTCTCGAACGTGACCATGCTGGACGGCATGTTCGACTTCGACGAGATTCGCGTGACGAGCAAGCGCCCCGAGTCGCGGGAGACGTTCGCTCGCAGCCTCGAAGAAGCGCTCGGAAAGCCGATACGCGTCGCGAGCTCGATCGAAGAGGCCGTCGTCGGAGCGGACATCGTGGTCGAGGCCACGCGACTCGCCGCGCCCGAGCCTCTCCTGAAGACTGCATGGCTCGAGGCGTGCACGCTGCTCGTCCCCTACGGAACGATGAGCATCCTCGAGCTCGACGTGCTCGAGCGGATGGACAAGGTGCTCGTCGACGACCGGGCGCAGTGCTTCCGCGACGATGCCTTCGGTGCGCTGCGCCCGCACGTCCGGGCGGGCCTCCTCACCGAGGAGAGCCTGTACGGCGAGCTGGCCGAGGTGGTCGCGGGGGCGAAGCCCGGCCGCGAGCGCGACGACGAGCGGATCCTCTTCTGGCATCGCGGCCTCGCGACCACGGACGTCGCGCTCGCGCACCTCATCGTCGAGCGGGCGCGGGAGCGGGGGCTGGGGACGACGCTTCGTTACCGGTAACGAAGCCCGCAACGCGGACACGTCGGTACTAGCCGCACTTCGGAGCCGGGCTCGCCTATCCGGGTGCTTCGGAGTAGCCGGCGATGGCGGGGTCGATGACGAGAACCGTCCGGGCGCCTTCGCCCCGGCGGAGGCGGTCGAGCGCCGCCTGCACGCCGTCGAGGTCGTCGACATGTGTCACCACTCCCGGAAGGTCGAGCTCGCCGGACAGTGCGAGCGCGGCGAGGCCGGGCAGCTCGGCGGCAGGATCTCCCGACCCGTAGTAGGTGCCGACGAGCGACTTGTCCGAGAGGAACTCGATTGCCGGCACGGTCGCAGCGACGCCCTCCGGCGCCAGGCCGACGACGACCGCCGTGCCGCCAGGGCGGATCGCATCCCACGCGAGTCTGATGGTCTCCGGCGTGCCCACTACCTCGAATGCGAAGTCAGCGCCTCCGTTCGTGAGCCCATGGATCGTGGTCGCAGGGTTGTCGTCCGCTGCGACATGGACGCCATGCGTTGCTCCCTGCGCTCGCGCGAGCTCGAGCTTCTCCGGAACCCGGTCGACCGCGATGATCGGATCGGCACCCGCACGCCGCGCAGCCGCGATCACCTGCAGGCCCACGCCGCCGCAGCCGAGAACCGCGACCGACTCACCGCTCCGGACGCCTGCGACGTTTCCGACTGCGCCGGCCCCCGTGACGACACCGCAGCCGAGCAGCGCGGCCTGCCACAGGGGAAGCTCGGTGGGGATCCGGACTGCTCCACCTGCGGCCACGACGGTTCGCTCCGCGAAGCACGCGGTTCTCAAGCCGTGCTGGAGCAGCGTGCCGTCGAGGAGGCGGAGCCGGCTCGTGCCGTCCATCAGCATCCCTCGGGCGCCGTTCTCCGCGACTGTCTCGCAGAGGTTCGGCTTGCCGGCCACGCAGTATCGGCATGTGCGGCACGCGGGCACGAAGCAGAGGGCGACGTGGTCGCCGGGCGCGACATGCGTGACCTTCTCGCCCACCGCCTCGACGACTCCGGCACCCTCGTGCCCCATCACCGCGGGCCAGCGCGGCCCGAGGTCTCCGTCGGCGTGGCGGACGTCCGAGTGGCAGACCCCGACGGCGGCGACGCGTACCAGCACCTCGGTCGCCTTCGGGGGGTCCAGCTCGACCTCTTCGATCGCGACCGGCAGGCCGGGCTGGCGAAGGACGGCGGCCCGAATGCGCATCAGCCGATCCGGTACCGCTCGAGCGCGTCGAAGTCGGGAACGACGCCGAGACCTGGACCGGGCGGCGGGCCGATCGTCCCGTCCTCGGCGATCTCGAGCGTGACGGGGAGCAGCCAGTCCCGCCGCTCCGCCGACCAGGTGGGCGGGTCGAACGGCACCTCGAGAAACGGGCATGTCGAGAGCGCGAGCGCGACGTGGAGGTTCGCGAGCAGGCCGTAGCCGTTCGACCAGGTGTGCGGGCTCCACGCGCAACCCGCTCCCTCCGCGATAGCCGCGACGCGACGGCAGCCTTCGATTCCCCCGGCGAGGACGACGTCCGTCTGCACGACGTCGACGCCACCTCGGAGCACGAGGTCGCGTGCCTCCGCCGTCGTGCGCGCCATCTCGCCGGCGGCGATGCGCACGCCGTTCCGGCTCGAGTGCCGCGTAACCCTCCAAGTCGTCCGTCGCGAGCGGTTCTTCGAGCCAGTAGACATCCAGGCGTTCCAGCTCGTTTGCGAACTCCGACGCCGTGCGGAGATCCCAGCGCGGCGTCAGGTCACCGGGCATTCGCCACCCCTGATTGGCATCGACCATGATCTCGAGGTCGGCTCCCACGGCATCGCGCACGGCTTCGATGACGGGTAGATCGACGCGCCAGTCCTGCGAGTGGAGCCGGAGCTTCAAGGCGCCGATGCCGGCACGACGCAACGCCACGGCACGCTTGGCGCGCTCCTCCGGCGGGACGAGCTCACCCGACGACGCATAGGCGCCGATGCGGTCGCGCTCGCCTCCCAGGAGGCGCCACAACGGGGTCTCGTGCGCGCGCGCCCGGAGGTCCCAGATCGCGACCTCCAGTATCCAGTTGCGGCCGTGGTGGAAGTCGACGGTCTCGAGGATCCCGTGGACGTCCGTGCTCTCGGGGTCGGAGCCGACGAGCAAGCGCTCGAGCAGCGTCCGGTCGGGAAGGCCGTCGCCGCTCGCGTAGCCCTCGACTCCGTCGTCCGAGCGCACGATCACGACGGTCGCGTCCTGATGCGTGCGCGGCACCGGGTCCCACGCGGCCGTGAACGGAGGGTCGAGCGGGTAGCGGTAGACCCGCGTCTCGATCGAGGCGATTCGCATCAGTCGCCGCTGTAGAAGGGGCTCTGGAGCTCGTCGCGTCGTTCGACGAGGGCCGCCGCGGCGGCCGGGTCGCGACCCTCGATGCAGACACCGATCGCCTTGCGCGTCGATGCACGGTTGGCGGTACGGACAGCCGTCTCGTCGTGGGCGCCCGGGTCGACCCAGACGGCGACGAGGACGACCAGGTCTCCGGACGCTTCGAGCAGTCCGTCAGCCACAGCGTCGAGGACACCCTGAGCGATTCCGAGCTGCGCCGCGCCCCAGGTGATCGTCTGGTGGCGGTCGTCGGTCGCGGTTCCCTTGTTCATCATCAGGGTCGGCGGCCACACGGGCTCGTAGTCGCCGGGTGTCTCTCCGACGCAGACGAGAACAGGCGTATGGCCGGGTGCGGGGTGCGCGAACATCGAGATCGCGGCGGCGAAGGTCGGGCTCCCGCGACGCGCGAGCACGACGTTGACGTGCGACCCGTTCGGCGCCTCGCCGCTCCAGCCCTCGCCGATCCGTCCGTCCAGCTCGTCCAGGTTCACAGCTCGAGCACCACCCGTATCGCATCTCCCGAGTGCATCAGCTCGAACCCCCGCTCCGCCTCCTCGAGCGGCAACCGGTGCGTCACGAGGCGGTCGAGCGGAAGGCGGCCCTCGCGGTAGAGGTCGAGCGTGTGCGGGAAGTCCCGCTCGGGCTTCGACGAGCCGTAGATCGAGCCGAGGATGCGGCGTTCCATCCGCGGGATGGTCGTCGCAGGTATGGACAGCATCGAGTCCGCGCGAGGAATCCCGATGAGGACGGCAGCGCCGCGCTTGCGCGTGGAGAGGAACGCAGCCTCCATCGCCTCGGGCCGGCCCGTCGCCTCGATCGCGTAGTCGACCCCTCCTCCCGAGGCTTCGCGCACCAGCTCGGCGGTTGCCTCCGCGCTTCCCTGCCACTCGACGCCGCCGGTCGCGCCGAACGAGCGCGCGACCGTCGAGCTTCTGCGGCACGGCGTCGACGGCGATGACGGGCTCCGCTCCGACGGCGACCGCAGCCATGAGCGCCGACAGCCCGACTCCGCCGCAGCCGAAGATTGCGACGCGATCGCCTTCCTGCACCCCGGCGGTGCGCCAGGCAGCGCCAACTCCCGTCGACACGGCGCAGCCGACGAGCGCAGCCACGTCGAACGGGATGTCCTTGGCAATCGGGATGCACGAGCGCTCGGGGACGACGCATGCGTCCGCGAACGTCGAGAGGAAGGAGTAGTGGTAGATCGGCTCGCCGTCGCGGGAGAGCCGCGGCGTGCCGTCCATGAGCCCGCCGGTTGCCATCGCGGGCCACACGGTCGAGCACAGTTGCGGGAGGTCTCGTGCGCACTCCTCGCACGTCCCGCACCATGGTGTCCAGGAGAGCGCGACGTGGTCGCCGACCGCGACGCGCGTCACGCCGTCGCCGATCGCCTCGACGACGCCTGCCCCTCGTGCCCGAGCACCGCCGGGCACACCGTCTCCGAGGTCCCGTCGACGGCATTCCAGTCGGAGTGGCAGACGCCGCTCGCGCGCAGCCGAACGAGCACTTCCTCCCGCCCCGGCGGGGCGAGCTCGAGCTCCGAGACGACGAGGGGCCCACCCGTCTGCTCGAGCACGACCCCGCGGATCCTCATACGGCCGCCGTCTCCTTCGCCTGCAGCCGCCGGAGCTCTTCGATCGGGATGTGACAGCGCATGAGGTGTCCGTCCTCGACCTCGACGAGCGGCGGCTCGGTCTCCTCGCAGATCGCGCCGAGCTTCCGCGGGCAGCGCGTGTGGAAGACGCAGCCGGAGGGGGGAGAGGCCGCGCTCGGGATGTCGCCCTCCAGCCGGATTCGGTCACGCCCGCCGCCGTCGATCGTCGGCACGGCCGACAGCAGCGCCTCGGTGTACGGGTGATGAGGCCCGTCGAACACGACGTCCGCTGGACCGAGCTCCTGCAGGCGGCCGAGGTAGAGGACGCCGATGCGATCCGAGATGTACCGGACGACTCCGAGGTCGTGCGAGATGAAGAGGTACGAGACCCGCTGCTCTGCCTGCAGCTCCACGAGGAGGTTGAGGATCGCAGCCTGCACCGACACGTCGAGCGCCGAGGTCGGCTCGTCGCAGACGACCAGCTTCGGATCCCCGGCGAATGCACGCGCGATCGCGACGCGCTGCTTCAGGCCGCCGGAGAGCTGTACGGGCTTCTGGGTGAGCGTTCGCTCGGTCAGCTTCACCTGCTCGGTGAGCGTCAGCATGCGCTGCTCCGCCGCGCGCCCGCGGATCCCTGCGAGCTTCTTGAGCGATCGCAGCAGGATCCTGCTGACCGAATGGCGACGGTTCAGGGCCGAGTCCGGGTTCTGGAAGACGATTTGGAGCGCACGAAGCTCTGCGGACGAGCGCTTCTGGTACCGATCCGGAAGGAGCTCGCCCTCGAGCGTCGCGGTGCCCGCCGTCGCCGGAACGATGCCGAGGAGTGTGCGAGCGAGCGTCGTCTTGCCGGAGCCGGACTCTCCGACGAGACCGAGCGTCTCGCCTGGCCAGATCGCGGCGCTCACGTCGACCAGCGCGTGCACGTCGTGGCCGCGTTGGCTGAACACCTTCGTGAGCCCATCGAGCTCGAGGAGCGGCGGCTGTCTGCGGTCGACCGCCGGAAGGTCGAGGTTCTCGGCCTCCGCGCGCGGAAGGTCGCGCGCACGGTCGTGGTACCAGCACCGGCTCGCGTGTCCGGTCGCGACCGCCTCGAGCGGCGGCTCTTCTGCGCGACAGCGCTCGTCGGCGAGCGCGCAGCGATCCGCATAGACGCAGCCGGCGATCTCTGCGCCCAGGCTCGGAAGGAACCCGGGGATCGTGTCGAGCCGGCCGTGATCCTTCCGGACGCCACCACGTGGAATGCAGCGAAGGAGCCCGACGGTGTACGGGTGCCGCGGATCCTGCAGCACCTGCTCCACGGGCCCTTCCTCCACCAGTCGGCCCGCATAGAGCACGCCGACGCGATCGCACATCTTCGAGATCACGCCGAGGTTGTGGCTGATGAAGAGCACCGCGGTGTCGAGCTCCGTCTGCAGCTGTGTGACGAGGTCGAGAACCTCCGCCTCGACCGTCGCATCGAGCCCGGTCGTGGGCTCGTCGAGGATCAGGAGCGCGGGGTCTTTCGCCAGCGCCATCGCGATCACGACGCGCTGCTGCATGCCGCCTGACAGCTGGTGTGGGTACCGGCTCAGGACGCTCTCCGGATCGGCGATCTGCACGCGCACGAGAGCAGCGCGCGCACGCTCCTTCGCGTCGCGCATCGAGACGCCGAGCACGGTGAACGCCTCCGCGACCTGCGTGCCCACCTTGAGTGACGGGTTCAGAGCCGAGCCTGGGTTCTGGTAGACCATCGAGACCGTCCGCGCGTGGTACTCCCGGAGCCCACGGCCGCCGAGCGCGAGGACGTCCTGACCCGCGACGCGAGACCGCGCCGCCGGAGATTCGACCGTTGCCGGGCAAGTACCGGACGATTCCGAGCGCGACCGTCGACTTCCCGCAGCCCGACTCGCCGACGAGCCCGTACGAGCGCCCGCGCTCTATCTCGAACGACACGCCGCGCAGAACGCGTCGGTCGACACCGCGCACGCGGTACACGAGCTCGAGGTCGGAGACCTCGAGCGCGAGGGCCGACGCGTCGCCGGCGCTCATCGCTCGTACACCTCGCGGACGCCGTCCGAGACGAGGTTCGCGGCGATGACGAGGGTCGCGATCGCAAGCGCGGCGAACAGCGTCATCCACCAGTACGGATCGATCAGCGTCCAGTACTGGTTGATCTGCGCCGCCCAGTCTGGCGAAGGCGGCTGGACGCCGAAGCCGATGAACGTAAGCGTGGCGACGGTGAAGATTGCGTACCCGAGCCGCACCGTGAACTCGACGACGACCAACGGAAACACGTTCGGCAGGATCTCGGAGAACATGATGTAGTGCGAGCGCTCGCCACGCAGCCGTGCGGCCTCGCACGTACTCGAGCTCCGTCTCGGCGAGAACGGCGGCGCGGACGGTGCGTGAGATCACGGGCGCGAAGACCAACCCGATGGTAAGGATCACGACCCACCTGTCCGTGCTCCCGACGGCGGTCACGATCAGGATGGCGGCGACGATCAGCGGCAGCGCGAGCACCGCGTCGACCAACCGGCTGACACCGTCGTCCACGACGCCTCGGAAGTAGCCGGTGAGCAGGCCGAGCGCCGTCCCGAGGACGGTTGCGAGGAGGGTTGCGGCCGGCGCGATCACCAGGATGCTGCGCGATCCCGCGAGCACCCTGCGAGAAGATGTCGCGTCCGTTCGTGTCGGTCCCGAACGGGTGTCCCCACTCGGGCGGCAAGCTCGTCGGGAACTGGTTGTCGAAGATCGGGTCGTACGGCGCGATGCCGGGGAAGATCGCGCAGAAGATCCAGAACGCGAGGACGAAGGTGCCAATGAGAACGGTGGGTGAGCGGAGGAGCAGTCGCAGCCGCTCGCCCCGTGCCGCCTGTGACTCACGGAGCGGCGGCGTGGTGTCGGCGGTGAACGAGATGTCGCTCACTGTGAGCCTCCGAGTCGGATGCGCGGGTTGAGGGCGGCGTAGAGGATGTCGGCGATCAGCGTCACGACCAGGTAGACGATGCCGACCACCAGCACGCCCGCGGTCAGCAGTGGCAGGTCCTTCTGCCGCGCCGCCTCGTAGACGAGGAGCCCGATGCCCTGGTAGTTGAAGAGAACCTCGACTGCGACGAGCCCTCCGACGAGGTAGCCGACCTGGACTGCGACCACCGCGATCGTCGGGGGGAGCGCATTCCGGAGGACGTGCTTGCGCAGGACGACGTTCGACGGGAGCCCCTTGAGGTAGGCCGTTCGGGTGTAGTCGCTCTCGAGTGCCTCGATCACCCCGGCTCGCGTGATGCGGGCGATGTACCCGAAGAGGACGAGGGTCAGGGTCAGCGCCGGCAGCAGCAGGTACTCGAGCTGCGTCAGCGCGCTGGAGCCTTCCTCCGCCTGTGCGTTCACCGGCAGCCAGCCGAGCCAGATCGCGAAGACGAGGATGAGGACGATTCCGGTCACGAACTCCGGCATCGCCGCCAGCGAGATCCCGGCGATGGTGATCGACTTGTCCGTGAACCTGCCGTACCGCAGCGCGGCGACCACGCCGCCGAGGATCGAGAGCGGAACGCAGATGACGAAGGCGACGAACGCGAGCTTGAACGAGTTCTCGAGAGCCGGAGCAAGCAGATCCCAGGTCGGAACGGCCTTCGTGAGTGACGTCCCGAGGTCACCCTGAAGCAAGCCGCCCGCCCACTCGATGTACTGCGTGAGCACGGGCCGGTTCGTTCCGAGCTCCTCGTTGAGGGCGTCGACGGACTCCTGGGTGGCGAACGGGCCGAGCACGGCGCGGCCGACGTTTCCGGGGAGAATCGTCGAGATCCCGAAGACGATCACGCTGAGGAGGAACAGCGTGATCAGCGCGAGGCCGATGCGCTTGAGGAGGAAGCGGGTCATCGACGCTCCGCGTCGAGCTGAGGGCGGGCCGCGGACCGGTGCACGTCCGCTGCCCGCCCTCGATGCGCGTCGTTAGGCGAGGCCGACCTTCGCCAGCCGCATGTGTGAGATCCCCTCGGGCACGTAGTTCTTGACCTTCGAGGATCCCGCCGTCACGTACCTGATGAAGTAGTCGGTGATGACCGGCGTGTCGCGGAGGAGGATCCCCGCCATCTTCTTGGTCGCCGCCCTCTGAGCGCCGACCTCGGCGGCCGCGAGGTAGGTGCTCGCGACCCGGTCGAACTCCGGGTTCTTGTAGTGCGACCCGTTCCAGTCACCGGTCGACTGGTAGCAGCGCGTCAGGTAGATGTTCGGCACGCCGCGGGCGCCGTACTCCGTCAGCGTCGCCGGCCTGTTCAGCCACGGCGTGGTCGTCGCGTAGTCCGCGCCGGCGGGCTCGGAGTCGTAGTACTTCGACACGTCCATGACCTCCAGCCCGACCTCGATGCCGGCCTGCCGGGCGTACGCCTGGATCGAGGCAGCGTGGTCGGTGTGGTCGAGGAAGTTCCACGTCGTGAGGTTGAACTTCAGATTCTCCGCACCCGCCGCCTGCAGGAGTGCCCTCGCGAGCTGGAGGTTCTGCGTTCGCTGCTTGGTCGTCCGATCTGTCGAGGCGAATCCGCGCCAGAACGGGTTGTCGTTGCCGACCTGAGCCGCGCCGAGCATGATTCGTTGAACCTGCTGCGGACGGTTGATGGCGAGCGCGACGGCGCGGCGGACCCGTGCGTCCCGGAACGGCGCGACGTCGGTTCGCATGCACACCTGCCGGTGGGACGCGGTACCGAGTTGGTAGTAGTTGTACTTCGAGTTGTTCCTGAACGGCTGGCCTTCCTGGGGCGAGAGCTGCATCGCCAGGTCGATCTGGCCCGCTCGCAGCGCCAGCACCAGCGGTGCGCTGCCCTGGAAGAACGTGATCCGCACGCCTGCGAGCGGCGGACGGCCACCCCAGTACGCGTTGTGCCGGACGAGCTCGGCGCTGCGCTTGTCGACGTACCTTCGAAGCCTGAACGGGCCCGTTCCGATCATCCCGCTCGCGACCCAGGTCCCCGGCTTGGCCACGATCGACGCCGGCTGGATGATCGCCTGGTACGTCGTCTGGCTGAGGAGGTACGGGAAGACGCCGGTCGGTGACTTCAGACGGACGACCACCGTGTACCGGCCTCGCGCCGAGACGCCCGACGCGTCGTAGGACGGGCCGAGACCGGCGTTCGAGCCTCTGCTGACGTAGTGCTTCAGGCTCGCGACGACGTCGGCCGACGTCATCTCCTTGCCGTTGTGGAACCGCACGCCCCTGCGGAGCTGGAACGTCCACACCGTTGCGTCGGCGTTCGGCCTCCAGCTCGCGGCGAGCCACGGCGCGACTCTCCCGGTCGGGGTCGTGAACGTGAGGTACTCGCCGGGGATACCGGCGAACGCGAGCGAGCCACCTTCGTTGAGCAGGTACGGCTCGAGCGACGCTCCGAAGACGGGGATGCCGAGGCGGATCGTGCCGCCCGCCTGCACTGCATCGAGTGATGCGCCGTACGCGAGGTCCGACTCGCCGGCGAAGCGCAGTAGCGCGCCGATCGTGCCGGCGCCGAGCCCGTACATCGTCGCTCGCTGAAGGAACTCCTGACGATCGACCTCTCCTCCGAGCAGCTCGTCGATGACCTGGTTCTCGAGCGGTCCGGCCTCGTCTCGCCGGTAACTCTCGACGATCCTGCGAGTCTCTCGATCCATTCCTTACCCTCCTAGGCAGGCGCCAGCGTTGGCGAACGGTGCGGTCGTGGATCCTGGCGAGTGCTGTTGGTCGACAGCTCGCCCGTTCTTCTCGTGGATTCGTATTCCACAGCGATACGGGGTTTATCGCATTTCCTGTCTTCGCTCGTCAAGCCGCGTTCTGCATTTGGATAGAGGTTCCGGAGCGGTGTACGCTCAACCATGATGGCGGCGGTGAAGCCCGTGGAGGCAACGGTTGTCGAGCCGCGTGCCGACCGCCCGCCGTCCACGTCGGCCGGAGTCCAGGCGACGCTCGCCGTGCTCGACCTGCTCGCGGCGCGAAGCCCACTCTCGCTGTCGGAGATCTCACGCGAGCTCGGCGTCGCGAAGAGCACGCTGCACCGGATCTGCGCCGTTCTCGTCGATCGCGGCTGGGCAGTCAGGGACGGCGACGGGCGCTTCTCGCTCGGCATCCGCGCGCTCCGACTCGGCTCCTCGTCGTCGGAGCTACCGATCGTCACCGCCTTCAAGACCGTCGCGGCGGAGTTCCTCACGCGGCACGACGAGAGCATCGCGCTCGCGATCCTCGACGGCTTCGAGTCGCTCTTCGTCGCGCTCGAGGAGACGTCTCAGCCGGTCCGACTCGTCACCCACGTGGGCTCGAAGACCCCGGCGTTCGCGTCGGCGAGCGGGCGTGTCGTCCTCGCGTCGCATCCCCCCGCCTCGGTGGCGGCGATGTACGGGGGGAAGCTCCTCGTGACGCCCACCGGCCGGCGCCTGAACGGCGTCGCAGAGCTGCAGGCGATCCTCGCCGAGGTGCGCGAGCAGGGGTACGCGGAAAACGTCGAGGAGACGGCCGACGGGCTCTATGCGGTCTCGGTTCCCGTGACGAACGACGACCGGGTGACGCTTGCTGCGCTGACGGCGCTCGTCCCCGTCTCGCGCATCACGCCCGAGCGCCGCGCGCTGATCGTCGCGGAGCTCCGCACCCTCGGAATCCAGCTCTCGGAGCTCGTGGGCTGGCTGCCGTCGTTCTCGTCCCGGCGACCCTGAGCGCGAGGGTGCCTGCCTCGTGAGGGTCGCGGAGCTCCGCACCTTCGTCGTCGGGAACCCGCCGCCGTCCTTCGGAGGGCGCTACTTCGTGTTCCTCACGCTCACGACCGACGATGGAATCAAGGGCGTCGGCGAGGTGTATGCGGCGACGTTCCATCCGCGTGCGCTCGAGGCCATGATCTCCGATGTCTTCGATCGCCATGTCGACGGGGCCGATCCGTTCGCGATCGAGGCCCTGACTCGTCGGATCGCCGCGCGCGGGTACTCGGGTCGGCCGGACCTCTCGCTGATGGGGGTCGTCAGCGGAATCGAGATGGCGTGCTGGGACATCGTCGGCAAGGCGGTCGGTAGGCCGGTGTACGACCTACTCGGCGGGCGCGTGCACGAGCGATTGCGGGCGTACACCTATCTCTATACGGAACCCGGCGATCCCGTGGACGTGTACACGGATCCCGAGCTCGCAGCCGAGCGCGCCGCTGCCTACGTCGCCCAGGGGTTCACCGCGCTCAAGTTCGACCCACTCGGCCCGTACTCGGCGTTCGACCCGCGCCAACCGAGCCTCGAGGCGCTCGCTCGCACCGAGAGCTACGTCGCTCGTGTGCGCGAGGCGGTCGGAGACCGCTGCGACCTGCTCCTGGGAACGCACGGTCAGCTGACGCCGGCGGGTGCGATCCGTCTCGCGCGGCGGCTCGAGCGCTTCGACCCGCTCTGGTTCGAGGAGCCGGTCCCTCCCGAGAGCCCCGAGCAGATGGCCAAGGTTGCGCGTGCCACGTCGATCCCGATCGCGACCGGAGAACGCCTGACCACGAAGCACGAGTTCGCACGAGTCCTCCAGACCGGCGCGGCGGCGATCCTGCAGCCGAATCTCGGGCGCGTCGGCGGCGTCCTCGAGGCGAAGAAGATCGCCGGGATGGCCGAAGCCCACTACGCGCAGATCGCCCCTCATCTCTACTGCGGGCCGGTGGTGGGTGCGGCGAACATCCAGCTCGCCGCCTGCAGCCCGAACTTCCTCGTGCTCGAAGGGATCGGGCGCTGGGACGGCTTCCACGCCGAGATCCTTCGGCGTCCGATCGGATGGGAGGACGGGTACGTGATCCCGCCGACCGAGCCCGGGCTCGGAGTCGAGCTGGACGAGGAGGTCGCCCTCGGCCATCCGTACGAGGGTGACGACCTCCACCTGACGCCTGCCGACGAGCCCGTCCTGGGCTGATGCGCGTCGGCTTCGTCGGCGTCGGACGGTTGGGTGGACACCTCGCCGCCAGCCTCGTGCGCGCCGGGTTCCCGCTCGTCGTACACGACCTCGACCGAAGTGCAGCCCGGGGTCTCGAGGCCTCGGGAGCTCGCTGGGCGGACTCCTGCGCGGAGCTCGCCCGGTCGGTCGACGTCGTGATCACATGCCTCCCTTCTCCTTCGGCGGTCAAGTCGGCACTCGAAGCTGACGAAGGCGTCCTCGCCGGACTTGCGAGCGGGAGCACATGGATCGACATGAGCACGAACGACCGCCACGAGCTGCTGCGACTTGCCCAGGCAGCAGCCGAGGTCGGGATCGCGACGCTCGAGGCACCCGTCACGGGCGGCGTCCAGCGGGCGGCGACAGGTGAGATCACGGTGATCGTGGGCGGCGACGAGGCTGTGGCAGCAGCGCACATGCCGCTCTTCACTGCGATGGGCAGTCGCGTCTTCCATGTCGGTCCGCTCGGTCGCGCCTCCGACCTCAAGGTGATCACCAACATGCTTGCGTTCATCCACCTCGTCGCCTGCGGCGAGGCGCTCATGCTCGCGAAGCGAGCGGGCCTCGACTTGGCGCAGGCACACGAGGTGATCGCAGCGAGTTCCGGGACGAGCTTCGTCCACGAGACGGAGGGGCAGGTCATCCTCAACGGCAGCTACGACATCGGCTTCACGCTCGACCTCGCACTCAAGGACCTCGGTCTGGCTCTTGCGCTCGGGCGGGAAACCGGTGTGCCGCTTGCACTCGCCGAGCTGACCGAGGCCGCGTTCGCCCAGGCACGCGACGCGTACGGTGGCGAGGCATGGTCGCCGCTCGTCGTGAAGCTCCTCGAGGATGCGCTCGGCGAAGAGCTACGCGCCCCGGGCTTCCCGGCCTCGCTCGTGTGACTCGCTATCCGATGTTGATCCAGATGGCCTTGAGATCGGTGAACTTGTCGAGCGCGTGGATCGACTTGTCGCGACCGAATCCCGACTGCTTGAAGCCCCCGAACGGGGACGTGATGTCGCCCGCGTCGAACGTGTTCACCCAGACGACTCCGGCGCGGAGCGCACGCGCGTAGCGGTGCGCCTTGCCGACGTCGTTCGTCCAGACGGCGGCCGCGAGCCCGTAGACCGTGTCGTTGGCGATGCGGAGCGCGTCCTCGTCTTCGTCGAACCCGATCGTGGAGAGAACCGGACCGAAGATCTCCTCGCGAGCGATCGTCATGTCGTTCGAGACCGCGTCGAAGATCGTCGGCTCGACGAAGAGACCGCCGGTTTCCTCGAGTACGCGGTTACCGCCCAGATGGAGCTCGGCGCCCTCGCGTCGGCCCGTCTCGATGTATCCGAGCACGCGGTCGAGCTGCGTCTGATCGACGATCGCGCCCATTCGCGTCCTCGGGTCGAGCGGGTCACCGGGCTGGATCCGCTTCGACACGTCGACAACTCGCTCGAGCAGCGACTCCTTCACGTCGTCGTGGACGAGCAGTCGGGAGCCGGCGTTGCACACCTCGCCCTGGTTGTAGAAGACGCCCCAGGCGATCCCCGTCGCGGCCGCGTCGAGATCGGCGTCGGGAAGCACGACGTGTGGAGACTTGCCTCCGCATTCGAGTGCGACCCGTTTCATGTTCGACTCGCCGCTGTAGCGGAGGAAGAGCTTGCCCACCTCGGTCGAACCGGTGAACGTGATCATGTCGACGTCGG
Source organism: uncultured Gaiellaceae bacterium (assembly GCA_963820635.1). Lineage (GTDB taxonomy): Bacteria > Actinomycetota > Thermoleophilia > Gaiellales > Gaiellaceae > GMQP-bins7. Next base: position 167,579 of record CAWGAN010000004.1, read on the forward strand.
GATGGCGGCCGATCGCCTGTCCGGCGGTCTCGCCGAATCCGGGCACGATCTGGAGGACGCCGTCAGGCAGCCCGGCCTCCGCCGCCAACTCGCCGAGTCGGAGCGCCGTGAGCGGCGACTGCTCGGCAGGCTTGAGCACGACCGAGTTTCCGGTCGCGAGCGCGGGGCCGATCTTCCACGAGGCCATGAGCAGTGGGAAGTTCCACGGGACAACGGCTCCCACGACGCCGAGCGGCTCGCGTACGACCATCACCACCGAGTCGCGGTCCGTAGGCGCGACCTCGTCGTACACCTTGTCCACGGCCTCGCCGTAGTAGGAGATGCACTGTGCGGCGAGTGGCACGTCGACCTTCCGCGAGTCGCGGATCGGCTTGCCCATGTCGAGCGTCTCGAGCAGTGCGAGCTCGTCGGCGTGCTGGTCGATGAGCTCGGCGAAGCGCATCAGCACTTTCTTCCGGGTGCGTGGCGCGGCGTGCGCCCACACGCCGGACTCGAACGCTTGACGAGCGCCGCGCACGGCGGCGTCGACATCCGCGGAGTCACCGGCAGCGACCTGCGCGATCTCGACGCCGGTGGCCGGGTTGATCCGGGGGAAGGTCTCACCGCTCACCGCGTCGGCCGGCTTGCCGTCGATCCAGGCGCGAGCTCGGATGTCGAGGTTCGCGACGAGCGTGCCGACGTCGCGGGCTTCGGGGATCTCGAGTTCCGTCATCGTCGTCATGAAGGGCTCCTTGCGTCGTCTCGCGGCGGGGGTCTTACGCCCGGTGGCAATCGGAGACTCTATCCCCGTCATGAGGAGGCTCCGCCGCGGGTGCTCGGAGGCCGCAGCTCAGGCCGCGCCGAGAAGCTCGTCCGCGTACGTCATGCCGACACGCCGCATTCCGCGTGGGCCCGGCTCGTAGTGCCCCATGCGCCAGAGTGCAGGTGAATAGAGGTGGATCGATGTGGCTTGTGGCGCGTCCGGCCCGGGATGACGCACACCGTGGATGTCCGATGCATCGAAGTCGAAGCGTCCGCTCGCCTCGTGCACCGTCGTGTGCTCGCGCACCCAGCCGTCCTCCTCGACCCGGAACCAGTCCTCGTGCAGGATTCCGTCGGCGACGCAGACTGCGCCGGACGAGCGGTCATGGTCGTGGTATCCGGTGCTCTGCCCGTCGACCCAGCAGATGAGCCAGACGTCGACGTTCGGGTCGCGATAGAGCTGCTGGTAGAAGCGGGCATCGTCATCGTGTTGGACCTGCGAGCGCCAGAGGTGCTCCGCAACGACGAGCTCGGCGGCCAGTTCGGACATCGTCGGGCGATCGAGATCCGTGTTTGCGGCTACGCGCGCGCGAAGCCACGCCGCGAGATCGTTCACGTCAGAAGGCGGGACGGTGTGTCGGACTGGAGAACGTGCGTCACAGCATCTCCGAACCCGCGGACAGCATCAAGTGTCGGGCGCGGGTCGACGACGGGCGTATCGCTCCCGTACACGAGCTGATGCACGCCGAAGGTCTCGATGACGAGCTCCATCGCACGGCGCCCGAAGGTCGCGACGTCGAAGAACGTATTCGGGTCGAGCGCAGACCGCACGTCGACACCCCGATGCGTGAGGCGCTCCAGCTGGAAGGGCGCACCTCCCGCGAGGATTGCGAACACGATCCTGAGAGTCGGCCAGCGTGCTCGGCCGGCTCCGAGCCAGCCGAGATACGAGGCCTGCATCTGGGCGGTGTAGCCCAGCGCCCAGGCCCACCAGGCCGGCTGCAGTCCCGTGGGTGGATCGGCGACCTCCGGGTGGACGAAGACGACACAACCTCTGGTGGCCGCGTCGTCGAGCACCGGGCCCACCCGGTCGAGGTCGAGGAGCGACGACGCACCCAGAGAGATCCCGGCGAAGCCGTCCCGAGGCTGTGTGGGTGCGAAGGCGAGAAACCTGCCCTTCGCTGTCGAGACGATGTCCGCGATTCCGGCCGCCCACCGGTCCTCGAGCTCGAGCCGCTCGCCCTCGTCCAACTGCTCGAGGCCGAGAGTGCTCTGCAGTGAGAGCACGGCAACGTCGACTTCGTCTCGGTCGAGTGCACGAATGCGGACGTCCGGCTCGTGTGCCGTGAGGTCGATCGCAAAGCGGCCTTCGCTCGTGACGAGCTCGTTCTGCGCGAGGAACGGAGGTGCCGTGCGTGCTCGCAGTGCGGTGACGAACGCCTCCGGCCACAGGTGCTGGTGGAGGTCGTACGTCGCCATCGAGCGGACACTCTACGGCGCGGTGCCAAGACCTACGGGTCTGGCGAGCCCATCCCCGGCGCGAGCTCATCGTCGATCTCGGGCGCCGGGTTGACCGGCAGTTCGTGCTCCTTCCACGCCGTGAAGCCGCCGATCAGGTCTGTCGCGCGAGAGAAGCCGAGCTCCTGCAGCCTTGCAGCCGCCAGGCTCGTCGAGTAGCCGTGTGCGCAGACGAGGACGAGCCGCTGCTCGAGGCCGACGACGTGGGGGTTGTGGTAGCCCGGATCGGCGTCCGGGTCCAAGCGCCACTCGAGCACGGAGAGCGGGATGTGCAGCGATCCGGGGATGACGCCGTACCGGGAGCGCTCGTCACGCGAGCGCGTGTCGATCAGGAGTGCTCCGGCGCGTTGTGCAGAAGTCGCTTCCTCGGGCGTGAGCCGGTCGAGCCTGCTGCGCGCCTCGCGCAACAGCTCGTCGATCGTCGTCCGCGACGTGTCGTCAGGCATGGCTGTCGCGACAATCCTCGCAGGCGCCGCGCAGGACGACATCGTGCGCCGCCACGACGTACCCGCGCCCGTCGGCGACCCGCGCGATCGCCGACTCGAGCGTCGAGTCTTCGAACGGCTCGACCTTCCCGCAGTCGTCGCAGACGAGGTGGTGATGATGATCGCCGCCTGCGTGGGCCGGCTCGAAGCGCGCGATCCCGTCGCCGAGGTCGATTCGCTGCACGAGGCCCAAATCGGCCATGCCGTCGAGCGCGCGGTAGACGCTCGCAATCCCGACCCGAGCGCCGCGCGCGCGGACGCGATCGTGGATCTCGTGCGCGGAGAGGCAGCAGTCCTGCTCGCCGAGGAGCTCGACGACGACGCGGCGAGCTCCTCCGCTCCGACCGCTCGCCTCGCGGAGGCGTTGGAGCGCGATCTCTGTCCAGGCCATGTTGATAATGATACCCGTTCTCAAAGACGTGCTACCGTCATCGCCGTGAAGCTGTTGGCACTACTTGTCGCGACACTTGCCGTTGCGGGCTGCGCCTCGCGTGACGAGGAGTTCTCCCTCGAGCCGCGTGCATTCGTCGCGTCCTTCTATCCACTCGCGTGGGCGACGGAGCGGGTTGGGGGTGATTCGACTCGGTCCGAGGTCGTCAACCTCACACCTCCCGGCGCCGAGCCGCACGACCTCGAGCTCTCGCCGAGCGACGTCGAGACGATCCGCGACGCCGAGCTCGTCGTCTACATCGGCGGCGGCTTCCAGCCCGCGCTCGAGGCCGCGATCGAAACGCGTGCGGGCCGTTCGCTCAACCTGCTGCGTGAGGGTGAGGACCCGCACATCTGGCTCGACCCGATCCGCTTCGCGCAGGCCGTCGAGCGGATCGCACGGGGCGTCGGCGGCGCCGGCTCGGCGTACGACGAGATTCGCGAGCTGAAGCAGCTCGACGCGGAATACCGCCGCGGCCTCGCGGACTGCGAGCGGCGGGTGCTCGTGACGACGCATGCCGCCTTCGGCCAGCTCGCGGCGCGCTACGGGTTGACCCAGCTCTCCCTCGCCGGGCGCTCGCCGGAGTCGGAGCCGGGTCCGCGCGAGCTCGAAGACCTGATCGACGACGTTCGCGCGAGCGGTGCGACGACCGTCTTCGCCGAGCCGCTCGTCTCGGACGGCCTCGCGCAGACGGTGGCGCGCGAGGCCGACGTCGAGGTTGCGACGCTCGATCCGATCGAGGGCCTGAGCGAGGAGCGTCTGGCTGCAGGCGAGGACTACCTGTCCGTCATGCGGTCGAACCTGGTCGCCCTTCGGCAGGCGCTCGGTTGCCGCTAGCAGCCGAGCTCACCGGCGTGTCGTTCGGCTATCGGCCGGGACAGCACGTGCTCGAGGACGTGAACCTGGCGCTCGGCGACGGCGAGTTCGTCGCGGTCGCCGGTCCGAACGGAGGCGGCAAGACCACGCTCGTGCGCATCGTCCTCGGACTGGAGCGGCCAAGTGCGGGATCGGCGCTGCTCTACGAGGAGCCTGCGCATCGCTTCGCGGGAAGAAGGGCACTCGGGTACCTGGCGCAGCGATCTCACGTCGGAGGCGATGCGCCTGCGACCGTGCGAGAGGTCGTTTCTGCGGGTCGGCTTGCTTCCGGTCGCTTGCTCGGCCGCCTCCAGCGCGAGGATCGGGTGCGCGTCGCCGAGGCGATCGACCGGGTCGGCCTCTCGACCGTCGCCGACGCGCCGCTGCGCACGCTCTCCGGCGGAATGCAGCAGCGCACGTTCATCGCGAAGGCGCTGGCCGGCCAGCCGTCGTTGCTCGTACTCGACGAGCCGACGACGGGCGTGGACGCCGAGTCCCAGGAGTCGCTCGCCGAGCTGCTGGCGACGCTCCATCGAGAGCTCGGCGTGACGATCGTGTACGTCTCACACGAGTTCGGCGCCGTCGAGCACCATGTCGAGCGCCTCGTCCTCGTGCGTCGGACGATCGTGTTCGACGGTCGGCCGAGCGATCTGCCCGGCCTGTGGCACGACCCGGGGCACGTGCATGTTGGAGAGTGAGTTCATGCGCCTCGCGCTCGCGGCCGGCGCGATCGTCGGCGTGCTGGCTCCTGCCGTCGGGTTCTTCCTCGTGCAGCGACGGCAGTCGCTGATGGGAGACGGCATCGGCCACGTGGCATTCGCCGGCGTCGCAGCCGGGATCCTCCTCGACGTCTCGCCCGTGCTCACCGCGCTCGTCTTCGCGCTGCTCGGCGGAATCGCGATCGAGCTCCTCCGCTCGCGCGGTCGAACAGCCGGCGACCAGGCGCTCGCAATCGTCTTCTACACCGGCATCGCGCTCGGCGTCGTGCTCATTGCGCAGGCAGGTGCGCTGAACGTCGACCTCTTCCAGTACCTGTTCGGATCGATTCTGACCGTGACGCGGAGTGACCTCGCGGTTATCGCGCTGCTCGGCGCGTTCGGGCTCGCGACGGTCGCGACGCTGTACCGCGCGTTTGCCGCCGTCGTCATCGACGAGGAGGGCGCGCGCGTGGCAGGAGTGCCGATCGGGTCGCTCAACGTCGCCCTGGCCGCCCTCACAGCGGTGACGGTCGCACTGTCCATGCGGGTCGTCGGGATCCTGCTCGTCGCCGCGTTGATGGTGCTCCCGGTGAGCGCTGCGGGACGGATCGCCTGGAGCATGCGCTCGACGCTCGTCCTGGCGATGGCGATCGGACTCGGCTCGGCCGTCTCCGGCCTGACGATCTCGTACTACGCTGACCTGCCGCCCGGAGGGACGATCGTGCTCGCGGCAGCAGCCGCGTATCTCGTCGCCCTGGCGCTGACGGCGCGCCGCGGCTAAGCGGCGACGAGCGCCGCGCCGACGCCGGCCTCGTGGCAGTCACGACAGCGTGCTTCGTACTGCTCGGCCGCACCGACGACGACCGTCTCGCCCGAGTACGGCGCCGGTCGCCCGTCGACGAGGCGCTGGGTCGTCGTCGCAGGCCCGCCGCAGCGATGACAGACCGCTTGCAGCTTGTCGACGAACTCCGCGTGGGACAGGAGCTCCGGCATCGGGCCGAACGGGAAGTCGCCTGAAGTCCTGGTCGAGGCCCGCCACGACGACCCGCATGCCGCTCGACGCGAGCTCGAGCGCGTGCGCGACGATCGCATGCCCGAGGAACTGCACCTCGTCGATCCCGACGACGTCGAATCCCTCGGCGCGCTCGGGCACGTCGTCCGCCGACGCGATGGGCACGGCCCGCATGCGCGCGCCTGCATGGCTCACGACGTCCGTCGCGTCGTAGCGATCGTCGATGCGCGGCTTCAGGATCACGACGCGCTGTCCGGCGATCTCGGCGCGGCGGAGCCGACGGATCATCTCCTCGCTCTTCCCGCTGAACATCGGACCGCAGATGACCTCGAGCCAACCACCTCGCTGCGGAGGAATGCGGATCACGGCGGCGATCCTAGTGAGCCGATCGGAGGACAAAGTCTCGTTGCGACCGAGGCCGCATGCGGCCTCGCTTTAGGGATTGTCGCGACCGGAGACTCCGCGCTTGCGGATCTCCGGTCTGCGGGGGAAGCTGCACGGAAGCCTTGCTATGCTCTCGCCCGCGCGGCGGCGTAGCTCAGTTGGTTAGAGCAGCGGAATCATAATCCGCGTGTCGCAGGTTCGAGTCCTGCCGCCGCTACTCGAACACCCCTTTTTCCGTCCTACCTCGAATCGAGAAGAAGAATGGCCACCGGAGTACGAGTCGCGATCACGCTCGCCTGCACGGAGTGCAAGCGGCGGAACTATCAGACGCAGAAGTCCAAGCGGAACTCCCCGGACCGCGTGGAGTTCAAGAAGTACTGCCGCTGGTGCACCCAGCACACGATGCACCGGGAGACCCGTTAGGTGGCACGCGAGACCCGCAGGCAGCGTCGCGCGGCACGCGCGGCGGCCGGTGACGGAGCGTCGACCTCCCGCCGCGCGCGTGCGCAGCAGGTCCGGCCGTCACAGCAGCCCGCCAAGCAGCAGACCGGCCGCAAGGCCGAGAAGCAGCGCGGGCAGTTCGTCCGCGAGTCCTACGCCGAGCTCCGGAAGGTCGACTGGCCGACGAGGAACCAGACGTTCCAGGGCGTCGTGGTCGTCATCATCGCGTGCACGATCGTCGGCTTCTACCTCTGGGGCCTCGACCAGATCATCCGTCCCCTCGTCGATCGCGTTCTTCTTTAGGAGCCGCTGATGTTTCTCTGGTACGTGATCAACACCTATTCCGGGCACGAGAACAAGGTCAAGACGAACCTCGAGCACCGCATCGTCTCGTTGAACCAGCAGCCGGCGTTCCGGCGCGTGGTCGTCCCGACCGAGCAGGTGATCGAGACGAAGGACGGCCAGAAGGTCCAGACCGAGAAGCGCGTGCTCCCGGGCTACGTCCTCGTCAACATGAACATGTCGGACGAGGCGTGGATCGTCGTCAAAGGCACGCCGGGAGTCACGGGGTTCGTCGGCGCCGGGGCGAAGCCCGTTCCGCTGTCGCAGCCGGAGGTCGACCGGATCCTCCATCACGGCGCGCCGGCCGGTCCCGGGCAGGTCGCGAAGTCGCAGGTCGAGTTCTCGCTCGGCGAGTCCGTGAAGGTGACGTCAGGCCCGCTCTCCGACTTCGACGGCGAGATCGTCGACGTCAACGCAGATCAGCAGAAGTTGAAGGTGCTCGTCGACATCTTCGAGCGCCAGGTTCCGGTCGAGCTCGGCTTCGACCAGGTGAAGAAGATCGACTAAATTTGTCGGCACAGAACGGAATCCGCGAGCGCGGATTCCGTTCGCGCAGATCCCTGAAGCCGGCCGCTTCGCGGCCGGGTCGTTCCGTTTCCATAAAGCGCTCAAGGCCCTCGGGCCTCGGAAAAGAGACAGTCATGGCTAAAAAAGTACTCACGCTCATCAAGCTCCAGATTCCGGGTGGCCAGGCCAACCCGGCGCCGCCGGTCGGTCCCGCACTCGGGCAGCACGGCGTCAACATCATGGAGTTCTGCAAGGCCTACAACGCGCAGACCGCGCACGAGAACGGCCGCATCATCCCGGTCGAGATCACCGTCTTCGAGGATCGCTCGTTCACCTTCATCACGAAGACGCCTCCGGCCGCCGTCCTCATCAAGGAGGCGCTCGGGCTCGAGTCGGGCTCGGGTGAGCCCAACAAGGCCAAGGTCGGCAGGCTCAGCCAGGCGCAGCTCCGTTCGATCGCGGAGGCGAAGATGCCCGACTTGAACGCGCGTGACGTCGACGAGGCGATGAAGGTGATCGCCGGCACGGCTCGCTCGATGGGAGTGGAAACCCCATGAGCCAACACGGCAAGCGCTACGCGAGGCGCGCGACTCGATCGACCGCGAGCAGGCATACACGCCGCTGGCCGCGGTGCGCCTGCTGAAGGAGACGCCGGCCGCCAAGTTCGACGAGACCGTCGAGGTGCACTTCCGGCTCGGGCTCAACGTCCGCCACGCCGACGAGCAGCTCCGCGGGACGATCATGCTCCCGCACGGCATCGGCAAGGACGTGCGCGTCGCCGTGTTCGCCGAGGGCGAGAAGGCGCGAGAGGCCGAGGACGCGGGTGCCGACATCGTCGGCTCCGGAGACCTCGCGACGAAGATCGAGGAGGGTTTCCTCGACTTCGACGTCGCGATCGCGACACCGGATCAGATGAGCGTCGTCGGCAAGCTCGGCCGCGTGCTCGGGCCGCGCGGGCTGATGCCGAACCCGAAGACCGGCACGGTGACGATGGACGTCGGCAAGGCGGTCTCCGACGCGAAGGCCGGCAAGCTCGAGTACCGCACGGACCGCGGCGGCAACGTGCATCTCCCGATCGGGAAGCGGAGCTTCGACGAGCGTGCGCTGCTCGAGAACTACGCAGCGCTCGTCGAGGAGATCGTGCGCGCGAAGCCGTCGGCCGCCAAGGGCCGCTACATCCGCCAGATCACGCTCACATCGACGATGGGGCCCGGGATCCACGTCGACTCGACCATCACCCGGGACATCGCCGAGGAGCTGGAGGCAGCTACAGTCTCGGCCTAGCTACGAAGCGACACCCGCCGAAGACCGTCGGCAGCTCTCACGAGCGTAGGTCCGACCGAGGCAGGTTCCGTCAGCGCGTTTCCGCGTCCGACCGAGCCCGCCTGTGCGCGGGTTTCGTCGTTCAGGAGGAAATGACGTGCTGAAAACGGACAAGGAACGGATCGTCGAGGAGCTCGCAGCCGAGCTCGGCTCTGCCGAGACGCTCATCGTCGCCGACTATCGCGGCCTGACGAACAAACAGCTCGAGGCGCTTCGGGATCAGCTGTTGCCGCAGGGCGCCCGGCTTCGGATCGTGAAGAACACGCTGACGCGGCGCGCCGCAGAGCAGGCCGGAGCCGATGAGCTCCTCGTCATGCTCGAGGGACCGACCGCCATCGCGTTCATCGAGTCGTCGGGTGATCCGGCGGCGGTCGCGAAGGCGCTCGCCGCGACGGCGAAGGAGACGAACGTGCTCACGCTGCGCGGCGGCATCCTCGAGGGCAAGGCGCTCTCGGGCGAGGACGTCGACAGGCTCGCGACGCTCCCACCGGTCGACGTCCTCCGCGGGCAGCTCGTCGGCGCGATCGTCGCACCGCTCACGCAACTCCTCGGGCTCGTCTCCGCGCCGCTTCGCGACCTGCACGGACTCATCGACGCCCGCATCAAGCAGCTCGAGGAGCAGGGCGAGGTGGTCGCGCCGGTCGCCGAAGCCGTCGCCGAGACGGAAGAGCCGGCTGGTGAAGCAGAGGCTGTTCCCGCCGCGGATGAGGGCCTGTCGGCGGCCGAACCTGTCGAGGCAAGCGCACCGGAAGACTCGGCGTCAGCCGAAGCTTCCGCCCCAGAGCCCGAGGACATCGACGTAACCCAGGAAGCTGAAGATCAGCAAGAGGAGGAAGACAATGGCGACTGATGTGAAGAGCGTGCTCGACTCGCTCGGCAAGATGACCGTGCTCGAGCTCGTCGAGCTCAAGAACGCGATCGAGGAAGAGTGGGGTGTCACCGCAGCCGCACCGGTCGCAGTGGCGGCCGCTCCGGCGGCGGGCGACGGCGCGGCGGTCGAGGAGGAGAAGGACTCCTTCGACGTCGTCCTCACCGGCGCCGGCGACAAGAAGATCCAGGTGATCAAGGTCGTCCGCGCGGTGACCGGGTTGGGCCTCAAGGAGGCGAAGGACCTCGTCGACGCCGCCCCGGGCGCGGTCAAGGAGGGTGCTGCCAAGGAAGAGGCGGAGTCGATCAAGGCGCAGCTCGAGGAGGCCGGCGCCTCTGTCGAGTTGAAGTAGACGGACGGAGCGGGGGTCTGGCTGAAGTCAGATCCCCGCTGTTCCCTCATGTGCCCGGCTTCAGCCAGGCACAGCCCTTGCGCCGTCAGCTATTCTTTCCCGACCCACCTCCCCGCACCGAAATAGCGGTTGCGGAGGGGTGCCCTCGTGCGCTACTCTCCGTGGTTCCGCCGAGGCCGTTCGTCTAACCCTGCCCGTACACCTGCACGCTTTTAAGGGAGGCTTTCACACTTGAGCAGCGTTGCTGTCGCGCCGCGCGCGCGCAAGAGCTTTTCGCGCCTGAAGCATGTCCTCGACCTCCCCGACCTCATCGATATCCAGAAGGCGTCCTTCCATTGGTTCCTGGAGGGCGGTCTGCGCGAGACGATCGACGACATCTCGCCGATCGAGGACTACACGGGGACGCTTGCAGTCGAGTTCGCCGATTACGAGTTCGGCGACCCGCAGTTCACGATCCAGGAGTGCCGCGAGAAGGACCTGACCTACCAGGTCCCGCTCTCGATCACGGTCCGATTCGTCAACAAGGACACCGGGGAGATCCGCGAGCAGCGGGTCTTCATGGGCGACTTCCCGATGATGACGCCGTGGGGCACGTTCATCATCAACGGGACCGAGCGCGTCATCGTGACGCAGCTCGTCCGCAGCCCCGGCGCCTACCTGATGGAGCCGAAGGACGCCACGAAGCAGGTCTTCATGGCGAACCTGATGCCGTCACGTGGCTCGTGGCTCGAGGTCGAGATCGACAAGAAGGGCCTGGTGTTCGCCCGGATCGACCGGAAGCGGAAGCTCCCGATCACCACGCTCCTGCGCGCACTTCCCGCCGAGGACCCGTCGACCGGGTTCCAGCTCGATACGAGCACGAACGAGAAGATCCTCGAGCTCTTCGGCGGCTCCGTCTACATCGCGAACACGCTCGAGAAGGATCCGACGACGCGCGAGGAAGAGGCGCTCATCGAGGTGTTCAAGAAGCAGCGGCCGGGTGAGCCCCCGACGCTCGACAACGCGCGGAACCTCCTTCGCTCGCTCTTCTTCGATCCCAAGCGCTACGACCTGACGAAGGTCGGCCGGTACAAGCTCAACCAGCGGCTCGGTGTCCAGGTGCCCGAGGACGTTCGCGTCCTCACCACGGAGGACATCGTCGCGCTCGTCCGTCGTCTCGTCGACATGCCCACGCTGCTCGGAGTCCCCGAGGACGCGAAGGACTACGCGGCCGAGGCTGCCCAGCTCTCACGCGATCCGGTGCGGAGCGAGCTCGACGAGTACGAGGACTTCGGCAACCGGCGGCTGCGGACGACCGGCGAGCTGATCCAGGAGGCGTTCCGCGTCGGCCTGTACCGGATGGAGCGTGTCGTCCGCGAGCGGATGACGACGGAGGACGTCGACACGATCACGCCGCAGACGATCATCAACATCCGCCCGGTGGTCGCGGCGCTGAAGGAGTTCTTCGGCTCCTCGCAGCTGTCGCAGTTCATGGATCAGACGAACACGCTGTCCGGGCTCACGCATCGCCGTCGCCTCTCGGCGCTCGGCGCCGGCGGCCTCACGCGTGAGCGCGCACCCATCGAGGTGCGTGACGTCCACGTGACGCACTACGGGCGCATGTGCCCGATCGAGACGCCCGAGGGTCCGAACATCGGCCTCATCGGGTCACTCGCGTCGTTCGCCACCGTCTCGGAGTTCGGCTTCATCCAGACCCCGTATCGAGTGGTCAAGGGCAGCAAGGTGACGGACGAGATCATCTATCTCGACGCCGCCGAGGAGCGCCAGTTCACGATCGCGCAGGCGTCGGAGCCGGTCGATCCGAAGACGGGACGCTTCCTGAACGAGCAGGTGCTCTGCCGCTCGCGCGAGGGCGAGGCCGTCGCGGTGCTCCCGAAGGACGTCGAGTACATGGACGTCTCGCCGGCACAGATCGTGTCGGTCGCGACCGCGCTCATCCCGTTCCTCGAGCACAACGACGCGAACCGCGCGCTCATGGGCGCGAACATGCAGAAGCAGGCTGTTCCGCTGATGATCCCGCAGGCACCGATCGTCGGCACCGGACTCGAGTTCCGCGCCGCTGTCGACACGGGCGACGTGGTTCTCGCACACAACGACGGAGCCGTCGTGGACGTGGACGCCGAGCGGATCGTCATCGAGGGACGCGGCACGCGCGACGAGTACCCGCTCACGAAGTTCATGCGCTCGAACCAGGGCACGCTCATCCACCAGAAGCCGGTCGTCACGCTCGGAGACAAGGTCAAGAAGGGCGAGGTCCTCGCGGACGGCTCTTCGACGGACGGCGGCGAGCTCGCCCTCGGAGCCAACCTGCTCGTGGCGTTCATGCCGTGGGAGGGCTTCAACTTCGAGGACGCCATCGTCATCTCGGAGCGTCTCGTCAAGGACGACGTGCTCAGCTCGATCCACATCCACGAGTACGAGATCGACGCGCGCTCGACGAAGCTCGGCGACGAGGAGATCACGCGCGACATCCCGAACCGCTCGGAGGAGTCGCTCGCGAACCTCGACGAGCGCGGCGTCGTCCGCATCGGCGCCGACGTCGATGCCGGTCACCTGCTCGTGGGGAAGGTCACGCCGAAGGGCGAGACCGAGCTCACCGCAGAGGAGAAGCTGATCCGCGCGATCTTCAAGGAGAAGGCGCGCGAGGTCCGCGACACCTCGCTGAAGGTGCCGAACGGCGAGGGCGGAAAGGTCATCGGCGTCAAGACCTTCTCGCGGGACGCCGGCGACGATCTGCCGCCGGGCGTCAACGAGCTCGTCCGCGTCTACGTCGCGAAGAAGCGCAAGATCGCCGAGGGCGACAAGCTCGCGGGGCGCCACGGCAACAAGGGCGTCATCTCGAAGATCGTCCCCGAGGAGGACATGCCGTTCCTCGAGGACGGCCGCCCGGTGGACGTCGTCTTGAACCCGCTCGGAGTCCCGAGCCGGATGAACATCGGCCAGATTCTCGAGACCCATCTCGGGTGGGCGGCGGCGCACGGTGTCTTCGCCGAGGGCGACCCGGTGAACGCACGTGCTCCGATCAACGCACCGGATCCCCGCTCGGTCGCAACGCCCGTTTTCGACGGCGCGACGGAGGGCGACGTCGACGATGCGCTCGTCGCACTCGCGAAGGCCGTCGACGGCGGCGGCGGCGGATTGACGGTCGACGAGAAAGCCGTCCGTGGCAACCGTTGCACGGGCAAGGTGCAGCTCTACGACGGGAAGTCCGGCGAGCCGTTCGCGCAGGAGGTGACGATCGGCTTCATGTACATCCTGAAGCTGCTCCACCTCGTGGACGACAAGATCCACGCTCGCTCGACCGGGCCGTACTCGCTCGTCACTCAGCAGCCGCTGGGCGGCAAGGCGCAGTTCGGTGGTCAGCGGTTCGGCGAGATGGAGGTGTGGGCGCTCGAGGCCTATGGCGCGGCGTACACGCTTCAGGAGATGCTCACGATCAAGTCCGACGACACCATCGGCCGCGTGAAGGCGTACGAGGCGATCGTCAAGGGCGAGAACATCGCGGAGCCGTCGATCCCCGAATCGTTCAAGGTGTTGCTCAAGGAGATGCAGTCCCTTGCGCTCGACGTGCAGGTGCTCTCCGACGAGGGTCGCGAGGTCGAGGTCCGCGAGGAGGACGACGAGCTCCTCCGCGCTGCCGAAGAGCTCGGTATCGACCTTTCGCCGGGCTCGCTCCGCGCAACGGCGCGCCAGCCCACGGCCGAGGAGGTCGAGGAAGGCGCAGAAGGCGTCGACGAGGGTGCCGAGCTGGTGCTCGCGGCCGACGAGGAGCTCGCGGACGTCGAGGAGGCACCGCTCGAGGCGGGCCTGGCGGACGTCGAGGCGACAGACGAGTCATGAACCAGTTCACGGACAGGAGAGAGAGAGGTTCGAGGCGCTAGATGGAAACTGGTAGACGCGGTCCCGATATCAACGACTTCGACTCGATCCGGATCGGCCTCGCCTCGTCGAAGCAGATCCGCGACTGGTCGTCCGGTGAGGTAACGAAGCCGGAGACGATCAACTACCGCACGCTCAAGCCCGAGCGTGACGGTCTCTTCTGCGAGCGCATCTTCGGTCCGACCAAGGACTGGGAGTGCTACTGCGGCAAGTACAAGCGCGTTCGTTACAAGGGAATCATCTGCGAGCGCTGTGGCGTCGAGGTGACGCGGCAGAAGGTCCGCCGCGAGCGCATGGGTCACATCGACCTCGCGGCGCCGGTCTCGCACATCTGGTTCTTCAAGGGCGTTCCGAGCCGCATCGGGTACCTGCTCGACATCGCTCCGCGTGAGCTCGAGAAGGTTCTCTACTTCGCGGCGTCGATCGTCACGCAGGTCGATCGCGAGAAGCGGCAGGAGGACCTCGCCGACCTCGAGGACAAGGTCGCCGGCGAGAGCGAGCGGGTGTACCTCGATCGCGACGAGGCGCTGTCCGGCCTCGACGGCCGGCTCGCCCGCAGGCGCGACTACTTCGCGTCCGGCAAGGAGAAGAACTTCGACGAGGACGACGACTTCTGGGGTCGCGGCCTCTCCAACTGGGCAGAGGAGGCGGCGCTGCCGTCGCTGGAGGAGATCCGCACGCTCGGCGGCGGCGTCTTCGTCAACCTCGCGAAGACCATCACGTCGGAGGACCCGCGCCGGGTGCGCGAGCTCGTCCGGCAGACGGCGACTCGCGACGATCGCCGCCTCGCCCCGCGCGAGGTCGAGGCGGTCGCCGCGGCCTCCGTTCAGATCGAGGCTGCGCTCGCACCGCTTCGTGAGGAGCTCGCGAAGGCGACGGGCTCGAAGAAGGGCGCCATCACGAAGCACCTGAAGCGCCTCCAGGAGGAGCTGCTTTCCGGTGGCGAGCTGTCCGCGGACGACGCGGCGCTCGTCGAGGGCGTGGAGAAGAAGAACCTCGAGCGCGCACGCGAGGTCGGGAACGGCTTGCTCGCCGACGTGCTCGCGACCGTCGATCCCGAGGTGGACTCGGCGGAGATGCGCGAGCTCGCCTACGACCTCTGCCTCGTCGAGGGCACGAAGAAGGAAGACCTCGACGCGGTTAGCCAGTGGGCGCTGAAGGTGCGCGAGATGGTCGCGGACATGGAGATGCGTCGCGAGGACACGCGGGAGGCTGCGGTCGAGGCGGTTCGTCGCCTCGAGCAGACGTGGCTCCTCTTCAAGGAGCTCGAGCCGAAGATGATCGTCGGCGACGAGCAGATCTTCCGTGAGCTCAAGGATCGCTTCGGCTCGCCCTACGGCTTCGGGATCTACTTCCGTGGCGGCATGGGTGCCGAGGCGGTGCGCGACCTGCTCCGCGACCTCTCGCTCGACGAGGAGTCGCTGTCGCTTCGCGACATCATCAAGACCTCGAAGGGGCAGAAGCAGCAGCGCGGGATCAAGCGGCTAAAGGTCGTCGAGGCGTTCATCAAGTCGGGCAACAAGCCCGAGTGGATGATCCTCGAGGCCGTGCCGGTCATCCCGCCGGAGCTTCGCCCGATGGTGCAGCTCGACGGTGGCCGGTTTGCCACGAGCGACCTCAACGACCTCTACCGGCGCGTGATCAACCGGAACAACCGGCTCAAGCGGCTGCTCGATCTCGGTGCGCCGGAGATCATCGTCAACAACGAGAAGCGGATGCTGCAGGAGGCCGTCGACGCGCTCTTCGACAACGGCCGCCGCGGACGAGCGGTGACTGGACCTGGCAACCGCCCGCTGAAGTCGCTCTCGGACATGCTCAAGGGCAAGCAGGGCCGCTTCCGCCAGAACCTGCTCGGCAAGCGCGTGGACTACTCGGGCCGCTCGGTGATCGTCGCCGGGCCCAACCTGAAGCTCCATCAGTGCGGCCTGCCGAAGCTCATGGCGCTCGAGCTCTTCAAGCCGTTCATCATGAGCCGGCTCGTCGAGCGCAAGGCCGTCCAGAACATCAAGGCCGCCAAGAAGATGGTCGAGTCGATGATCCCGGAGGTCTGGGACGTTCTCGAGGAGGTCATCGCCGAGCACCCGGTTCTCCTGAACCGCGCGCCGACGCTGCACCGCCTCGGGATCCAGGCGTTCGAGCCCGTGCTGGTCGAGGGCAAGGCCATCCAGGTGCATCCGCTCGTCTGCCAGGCGTTCAACGCCGACTTCGACGGCGATCAGATGGCCGTGCACCTCCCGCTCAGCGCCGAGGCGCAGGCGGAGGCACGCGTGCTCATGCTCTCGTCGAACAACATCCTCTCGCCGGCGAGCGGTCGTCCGCTCGCGACGCCGAGCCAGGACATGGTGCTCGGCGCGTACTTCCTGACCTACTGCGAGCACGACCTGCAGAAGCTCAGCGCGGAGCAGGCGGCGAAGGCGATCGGGGCGAAGGGGCTCAAGCGCTTCCGCACCGAGGAGGACGTCGAGTTCGCCATCGAGGCGGGCTCTGTCGGCTACCAGGTTCCGATCGAGTACACGTGGACGGGTGAGCGGATCGTGACGACGCCCGGCCGTGTCATCTTCAACGCCGAGGTCGAGCGAGCGCTCGACGAGGCGACCGGAGGCGACTTCGAGGATCATCCTTTCCTCAACAAGACGCTCACGAAGCGCGAGCTCGATGCGTTCATCGGCGACCTCGTCGAGCACTACGGGTCGAACACGCTCGCAGCGGCGCTCGACGTCATCAAGTCGGTGACGTTCCGCTTCGCCACACGTGCCGGGATCACGATCTCGAAGAACGACATCGTCATCCCGCCCGACAAGGAAGAGATCCTCGCCGGGTACGAGGATCAGGTCCGCAAGGTCGGCAAGGAGTACGACCGCGGCCTGATGACCGAGGAGGAGCGTGACGAGCGCGTCATCGCCATCTGGACGCAGGCTACGGATCAGGTCGCCGAGCGGATGATGGACAACCTCGAGCCGACGAACCCGATCTACATGATGGCCAACTCGGGCGCTCGCGGATCGTTCAACCAGATCCGTCAGCTCGCGGGCATGCGCGGTCTCATGGCCGATCCGAAGGGGCAGATCATCGCCCGCCCGATCAAGGCGAACTTCATGGAGGGCCTGACCGTCCTCGAGTACTTCATCTCGACACACGGTGCCCGCAAGGGCCTCGCGGACACGGCGCTGCGCACGGCGGACTCGGGCTACCTCACGAGGCGGCTCGTCGACGTGTCGCAGGACGTGATCATTCGCGATCAGCCGGGCAAGGTTCCGGCCGATTGCGGGACGAGCGAGTTCATCGAGCTCCCTCTCATCCTCGACGACGTGCCGAACAAGAGCGTCGCCGGTCGGGTGGCTGCGGACGACATCCGCAAGCCGCTCAAGGACGGCAAGCCCGGCAAGGTCCTCATCGTCGCGAAGGGCGCGGAGATCACCGTGGGCGCGCTCCGGAAGATCGTCGAGGAGTTCGCCGAGCAGGCCGAGTCCGCGACGATTCCCGTGCGCTCGGTGCTCAAGTGCCGGAGTGAGTGGGGGATCTGCCGGAACTGCTACGGCACGTTCCTCGCAACCGGTGGCATGACCGAGATCGGCGACGCGGTCGGCATCATCGCCGCGCAGTCGATCGGCGAGCCGGGGACGCAGCTCACCATGAGGACCTTCCATACGGGCGGCGTGGCCGGAGACGACATCACGCACGGGCTTCCGCGCGTGGTCGAGATCTTCGAGGCACGAAACCCGAAGGGTGCGGCGACGCTGGTCGACCTCGCGGGCAAGGTGGACATCGAGGACGCCGAGCGGACCATGAAGCTCACGGTCACGCCGACGGCTCTCGACGCCAGCGGCGAGCTTCCGGAGCCGCGGGAGTTCAGCTTCCCGCGCCGGACGCGCTTCCTCGTCTCGAAGGGGACGATGGTCGAGCCGGGCGATCCGCTCAACGAGGGCTCGCTCAACCCGGGAGAGCTCCTCACGCTGAAGGGCGCGACGTCGACCGAGCTGTACCTCGTCGGAGAGGTGCAGAAGGTCTACAAGTCGCAGGGCGTCGAGATCCACGACAAGCACATCGAGCTGATCGTGCGGCAGATGCTCAAGAAGGTGCGTGTCGAGACCAACGGCGATACCACGCTGCTTCCGGGCCAGCTCGTCGACAAGGTCGTTCTCGAGCGCGAGAACGCACGAGTCAAGAAGGAGAAGGGCGAGCTCGCGACCTTCGACCCGATCATCCTCGGGATCACGAAGGCGTCGCTCGCGACCGAGTCCTTCCTCTCGGCCGCGTCGTTCCAGGAGACCACGAAGGTGCTCACCGATGCCGCGATCGAGGGCAAGGTGGATCACCTGAACGGGCTCAAGGAGAACGTCATCATCGGCAAGCTCATCCCGGCCGCGACGGGTCTCAAGCAGTACCGGAACATCACCATCGAGCCGACCGAGCCGCTTCCGGTCACGTTCGCCCGGCCCGAGGCCGAGGCCGAGCTGCTCGCCGCGCTCGAGGAGATCGGCGATGGCGACGGCTTCGACTTCGAGGCACTCGACATCTCGCTCGACGCCGAGCCCGCGCTCGACGCTGACGGCGAGACGGCCGAGCCGAAGGCAGACGAGCCTGAGTAGCGTAAGGCCGGGATCCACGCCAGCGGATCCCGGCCTTACGAAATCCCTAAAGGCGTCCGCTTTCGCGGCCGCATGCTTGCGTTTGACACTACGCGGGCCTCATTCCTCCTTCTCCGTTTCTGCTTACCTCTGATCTCGTGAGCAGGGCTTTCTTCGCAATCGGCGCCGCGATTCTCGCCGCCGTCGCCTGGCCGAGCGCGAGCCAGGCTGCGATCTCCTGCGGTCTTCCCGAGGCGCAGCCGACGTGGATCGACTTCGCCGACGGCTCGGTGTCGTTCTGGCAGGAGCGCTTCGCGAGGCCCGGCGTCGTGGTCGCGACGGGCGGCCCGCAGCTCGCGGCAGACGTGCGCGCCGCCGGAGCCGGGACCGTGCACTGGGACATGTACCTGCGCAAGCGTGTCGGCACGCCGTCCGAGCCCGCCGATCCCGCCCTCATGGAGAAGCGCGCTGACTCGCTCTTCGACTACGCCGTCTCGGTCTCGGGCTGCCAGACGCCGCTGATCGCGCTCAACGAGCTGTGGGGGTCCTCACTCCCGACGCCGCTCACTCCCACGGCCGAGCGCTACCGCGCCAATGTCTTGCGCTTCGTGACGCGGCTTCGCGATCGCGGGGGACGGCCGGCTCTCCTCGTCTCGAGCGAGCCGTTCACCGGTGGCGACGCGGCGACGTGGTGGAAGTCGGTCGCAGCCGTCTCCGATCTCGTCCTCGAGAACTACGCGAACGCGAACCTCATCTGGCGAGAGGGCGCGGTCGACGGCTCGCGACGCCTGCGCGTGCGGCATCGCCAGTCCGCGGCGAAGCTCCTCGCGCTCGGGATCCCGCCCGCTCGCATCGGGATCATGGTCGGCTTTCAGACGGGCCCCGGAACAGGCGGGCGGGAAGGGCTCAAGCCGAGGTCGCGGTGGTTCAGCGTCGCGAAGTGGCACACGCTCGCGGTGAAGCAGGTCGCGAAGGAGCTCGAGCTCGGGCACGTCTGGTCGTGGGGTTGGGCGCAGCGCAATGAGCGCTCGAACGATCCGGACAAGACGTACGCTGCCTGTGTCTGGCTGTGGGCACGTAGCGCGAATCTGTGCGACGCGCCGACCGTCCTCGGCCGCGAGCTCGACGCGGATACCAAGACGGGGCAGCTCGGTCTTCGAAACGGCACGCGTTGCATGTACGGCTCGACGCCGCTGACGGCGGCGAGCGTTGCGGCTCTCGCGAGGCTGACAGGCGACAGCGAGCTCGCGCTCACGGCTCTGGTCGCACGCGCGATCGAGCGGGAGCGGACGCGGGTTTCGCCGTCGGAGGCGCTCGCGCTCGAGCGGCGAGTGGTCGGTTCCCGCTTCGGTGGGAGCGTCGCCGGGTATCGCTCGGCGCTGGCCGAAGCCGGCGCGAGCATCGCCGTCGCGCGAGGAATCCTGGGTGACGAGCTCCGCTGGCAGGAGATCGTCGCGCGGCTGTCGCTCGTCCGCATCTCCTCGGGGGATGTGACGCGCTTCAAGGCGACATTTGCTCCCGTGCTCGCACGCGAGGTGGCGGTTTCACCGGCGCCGAGCTGGCTTCCCGAGGGCCGCGGGGTCGCGCTCGCCACGTCCGCGCCCGAGGCCGTCTTCCGTCTGACCACGGGCAAGCGCAAGACGATTCGCACCGTCGAGGGAACGTTCGTCGTCGAGGCGCGCGACGACGTGACGGCGCTCGGTGCGCTCCCCGCCGATCTCGCCCGGGCGGCGGTGAAGCGTGAGCTTCGCTCCGAGCGCCGTGCCGACGCGCACGCGGACTGGACGATCCGCATGCAGAAAGCGGCGGAGAGCAAGCTCGTGTGCGAGCGCGACCGGCTTCCCGAGCTCGGCGTCGTGACACTCTCCGCTTTCACGCCGTTCCTCTCGCTCCACGAGGGTAGTTGGCGCAGAACGGAATCCGCTTTCGCGGATTCCGTTCGCGCAGATCCCTAAAGCCGTCCGCTTCGCGGCCGGGTCGCTCCGTCACGTCGTCGGTGGTGGGGCTCTCTTAGCTACGCGACGTCGCGGCTCGGCCGCTTCGCAGCCGTGACCACCATGTCGCGGCCCGAGCTCTTCGCGAGCCCGAGTGCAGCGTCAGCACGAACGATGAGCGCCGTCGCGTCGTCCTTCGGGAGGAGCTCTGCGACGCCGCCCGAGAACGACACCACTCCGAGGTTCGGAAGTGGGCGCTCTTGCAGCGCGGCCTGGAGCCGATCGAAGAGCCTTTCGGCGTCCCGGCTGTCGGCTTGCGAGAGCACGACTCCGAAACGGCCGCCGCCGATCCGGCAGGGGAGGTCGCGCGGTCCGGCCACGTCGTTCAGCACCCGCGCGACGGTCGCGAGGACGTCGTCGGCAGCGAGATGGCCGATGCGCGCGTTGATCGTGGTCAGGCGATCGACGTCGAGGACGAGGAGCGCCATCTGCTCGCGGCGGCCACGTGCACGGCCGATCTCGCGGTCGAGGAGTGCATGGAACGCCGGGCGGTCGTAGAGGTCCGTCAGCGGGTCGCGATCCGGGACAGGATCCGGCTCGCGGAGCTCGAGTGACGTCTCGAGCGCCGGTCGCGTGACGCTGAGAACATTCTCGAGCGAGGTTATGTCGATCTCGCTGAACCGCCGATCCGGGGTCCTCGTGAGCACGGCGAGCATTCCCGGCTCGTTCGGGGAGTCGAGCAGCGGAATTGCGAGGCCACTTCGGATCGGGTTCGCGTCGCGCGGCGCGTCGTCACCTGCGAACGAGACCTGGATGGCTCGGGCGCCGCGGTAGTCGGGCACGCCGAGACCGCCAACCTGCGCGACCTCCGTCTGCGTCAGGCCGACCGTCGCGAGGATCGGCTCCTGCTTGGTGCCCACGATCGCCACGGCAGCATCGGCCGCTGTCTGCTCGCGCGCGAGCTCGAGGACACGCACGACGTTCGAGTGATCCGGTGTCTCGACGGCGGCCGTGTCCGTCGGGGCGCCCGAGATCGCTGCAGTGATCCGCGCGGGGAGCGTCTGGTTGAGCGCGTCGTTCAGCGTCTGCGCGAACTCGGCCAGGCGGTTGTCGTAGCGCTGGAGCATCGTCGCCACGACCTCCTCGTGATGGCCGAGCACGCGACGAAGGGCGAGGATGAGAAGCGTGAGGCACAGCGCTCCGAGAAGGAGCGCTCCGACGGAGAGCGCGATGGCGGCATCTGACTCAGGCATAGGGCTATTACTAGCGGGAGCGTCGGTCGACACCTTGGCTCCGCACATCGGGAATCGCCGAGCGGCGGGCTCCCGATCGCGACACTTCCTGGAGGCGACCGCCTCGCGGCCGGGTCGCTATCCGGACCGGCGCCGTCGGGCAAGTCCGACAGGACCGGTGGCTACCGTTGATGTCTGCTTCGTGACGACTGTTCCCGACATCCCCGTCGTGCGGCTTCCTGCCATCGAGGGCGACGACCTGGGCTCGACCGCAGCGAGCTTGTGGGCCGTCGAGGTTCCAAGGGCTCGACGCCCGTCCCCTCTCTCGCTCGCGGTTCTGGGCGTGCTCGCCGGGATTGCGGCGATGGCGCTCGGCGGTGCAGCGGTGCTCTCCGCCGGTGCTTCGACGGAGAAGTCGTCGGACGGGGGATCAGCGCGCTCCGTCTCGCAGACGCGATCGGCCCCCGCAGCATCGCCCATAGAGCGCCGCGTGCTCGCGCTTCTTGCCAAGCCGAGCACGGAGCGGATCGCGTTCACGGGGTCGCGCGGGCTCGTCCTCGCAGTCGGAAGCCGCGGTCGTGCGGCGATTCTCGTTCGCGGGCTCGAGCGCGCTGAAGTCGGGAAGCCGTATCGCGCATGGATCGTCGCGCCGGGTGCAGCACCGACCCCGGCCGGGCAGTTCGTCGGAGTCGAGCGAGCCGTGTTCCTCTCCCGGAACCTCGGCCCGAGGGCGAGCGTCGTCGTCTCGACGACCCGGCCAGCTGCACGACTCGAGCGGAATAGCGTCGTCGCGGTCCGGCGCTAGCGGCGCGTTCTCCGCGCTCTAGCCCTCGCGGGGGTCCGGATCCGCCCGCAGCTCTCCGGCACGGGCGATATCCGCCCGATCCTTGCCGAGCTCCTTCGCGCGGTACAGCGCAGCGTCTGCCCGCTCGAACAGGCTCGCAGGGGTGTCACCGTGAAGGAGCTCGGCGATGCCTCCGGAGAGACGGAGGCGTTGCTCGTCGGGACCGAGCGCAGTCCCCCGCATCGAGTTGTGCACGCGGCGGAACAGCTGCTCCCCGTCCTCGGCCGTGGACTCCGGCATGATCACGGCGAACTCGTCCCCACCGATGCGGGACGCGACGTCCACGGACCGCACTGCCTCGCGAAGCCGGTCCGCCGCCTGTGCGAGCACGCGGTCGCCGGCGAGATGCCCGACCTGGTCGTTGATCGACTTGAAGTCGTCGAGGTCGAAGACGATCAGCGTCAGCTTCCGCTGGTAGCGGTGCGCGCGCGTCACCTCACGCCGCAGGGTCTCCTGGAAGTAGCGCTGGTTGTGAAGGCCGGTGAGCCCGTCCGTCTCCGCGAGCTTCCGGGCCTCGCCGTAGCGGCGGGCGTTCTCGATCGCCGAGATGCTGCTCGCTGCGAGTTGCTCTGCCTGGTCGATCTCGTCGGACGACGGCTCGTGGTCCGGGTCACGCCAGAACAGCGACAGCGTTCCGACGGGGCGTAGCTCTCGGCCCATGAGCGGGACGAAGGCGCCGCCACGGATGAGATCCATGTCGGCGCCCTCGCGATCTCGTCCGTACCGGTAGCTGACGGTGATGGTCCCGGGCAACGTCCCCGCGACGCCCGATGTGGGCGGGCGCTGGGACTCTTCGGGGGACATGCCGCGCGTGACGACTGCGGGTGCGCCGTCCTGGCGCTCGACGACGATCATCGCCGCCTCGATCCCCGGGATCTCCATCGCGGCGTCCAGCACGCGATCCATCAGCTCCTCGAGGTCGATGGAGCCACCGAGCTCGCCGAAGAGCCTGTTTCTGCGGCTCTCCTGCTCGGCTCGCTCGAGCGCACCCGAGAGCTCGCCGGCGAGCTCGTCCATCTTGTTCCGCATCTCGTCGACGGCGCGCACGAGCGCCTGGTCGGGCGGTGCCGCCGTCGATTTCCGGCGGCTCACGACGACGCCAACGATGACAGCCGCGGCCACGAGGGCCGCGGCGATGATCACGATCGTGGTCGCCACGTGTCAGGCCAGCTCATCCGGACTACTTCTCCTTGTACTCACGCAAACGGGGGATGCAACCTCGAACGAGGTAACCCGTTCAGAAACTGTACTGAGCAAGCTGGACGAAGACTGGCTCCCCACCGGCTAGTCGAACTGCGGCGACCGCCGGCCGGGAACGGCGACGACGATCGTGCCTCGCCCCGCCTGCGACGCCTGCCACAGGGCGTGCTCGGCGCGGCCGAGCGCCGTCTCCGCGCCGTCGCGCTCCACGATCTCGGTGACGCCGGCGCTCAGCGCGAGCTCGCCGCCGTCGTCACCACCGTCGGATGCGTGCAGTGTGCCAAGGAGCGCTTCGACGTCGTTCGCAGTGCCGCCCGAGAGGACGAGCGCGAACCGAGCTGAACCGAGGCGGTGGACGGATCCGCTGCCGACGCTGTCGGAGAGACGCCGCGCGACGTTCCCGAGCATCGCGTCTGCCGCCTCGCGGTCGCCGCCCTCTGACAGATCGTCCAACCCGTCGACGTCGAGCACGACGACCGCGAGCGACCGGCCGTAGCGGCGGGCTTCCAGGATTTCGTGAGCCAATGCGTCGAGAACGTCGCGGCGGAGCACGTCGGTGGGCTCGGCGCGCAGGTCGTCCGTCGCGGCGAGTGCGGCGTGCTTCGGCCGCTCCGACGCTCGCGCCACCCACTGACGCGGGCTCGGAGACGTCAACGCCGCTTCGGCTCGCGCCTCGAGCTCTTCGGCCGACTCGTCCGGCATCCACTCGACGTGACCCACCGCGATGGTCTGCTGCGTCGCTCCCAACGCGCGCTTCGCCTCTTCGCGAAGGCGCGCAGTGAGGATGTCGGCGCCCGTCTCGCGCGTCTCGGGGAGCAGGATCGCGAACTCGTGCTCGCCGCGTCTGCACGAGATGTCGCTCTTCCGCGTGACGCGTGTGAGCAGCTGCGCAACCTGGTCGGCTTGCGGCAAGCCGCCCGTGGTCGTCGTCTCCGGCCCGTTGCCGATGCCGACGAGCACGACGGAGAGTGGGCGTCCGGTGCGGTGTGCGCGAGCCACCTCGCGTTCGAGTTCGACCTCGTAGCCGCGGGGATTCGCGATTCCCGTCGCGGGATCGAGGAGGAGTCGCGCCTCGACGTCGGCGAAGCGGCGTGCGTTTGCGAGGCCCGTCGAAACGTCGGCAAGAAGCTCGTTCAACGCCGACACGTGCTCCGGCCGGAATGCCTGCGGTGCGGTCGCGTATGCGACCAGCGTCCCCGGCATTCCCGCTCTCGACCCGAGCGGCGCGACGAGCGCCGAGTGGAAGCGCTCGTCGTCCGGTTCGCCCGCTGCCGTGTAGGTCCAGTCGATCGTGGCAGCGCGAAACGGTCGTGTCGCCGCCGGGCCGAGAGTCTGCTCGGCGAGCTCGTTCTCGGCGCCTGGACCGTACGACGCGATGACCAGCCGTCCACCCGGTCCTTCGGCGCGAAGGACAACGGCATCCGCTCCCGTTCGGGCCGCCGCCTCGGCCACGAGCTCCTCGACGAGCTCGTCGAAGTCGAGCGTCAGCGGCTGTGTGCGCCCGCCTCGGGCATCCACCATGCGCGCAACGGCCTCCTCGACGCTGGCGGAGATCTCCTCCAGATGACCGCCCACCCGATCGAGCGCGCGATCGAGCTGCCGCTCCGATTCCTGGCGCGATCGGCGCACGGCGAGGACCGAGAGCGCGCAGACTCCCAGCACAGCCAACGCCGCGACAATCGCAGTCACCATCTCTCCTCCCAGAACCTCCTCGCCTCGCGCACTGTATTCAGCGCATCCCCGCTTGGCTACGGGCGGGCGAGCAGTTGCTCTGCTACCATCTCGCGGCTTGCCGGTCGGTACGTTCGTGCCCGCCGGCGCACCGAAATCGTGTACGTCAGGCTTGAGCCTGACCCCTACACAGTCTCCCAAGCCATCGATCTGCAGTAGGAGCTACCGCGTGCCCACAGTGAATCAGCTCGTCCGGAAAGGTCGAGCGACGCCGAAGGTGAAGTCGAAGACGCCGGCGCTCCGGGGAGCCCCGCAGAAGCGCGGCGTCTGCACGCGCGTCTATACGACCACGCCGAAGAAGCCGAACTCCGCTCTGCGCAAGGTCGCGCGTGTCCGGCTCACGAACGGCATGGAGGTAGGTGCCTACATCCCGGGCGAGGGCCACAACCTGCAGGAGCACTCGGTCGTGCTGGTTCGGGGCGGCCGCGTCAAGGACCTCCCGGGCTTCCGCTACAAGGTCATCCGCGGCGGCCTCGACTCGGCGGGTGTCACCGAGCGCCGCCAGGGGCGCTCGAAGTACGGCGCGAAGAAGCCGTAGGAGCCTTCGACGATGCCACGCCGCGCAGAGATTCAGCCACGCCAGATCGAGCCCGATGCCGTTCACGGCTCGGTGCTCGTCGCGTCGCTGATCAACCGCCTCATGCTCGACGGGAAGAAGTCCATCGCCGAGCGCACGGTGTACGACGCGCTCGCGATCGCGGCCGAGAAGACCGGGAAGCCGCAACTCGAGGTGCTCGAGCAAGCGGTCAAGAGCGTCACGCCCGTCCTCGAGGTTCGCTCCCGGCGCGTCGGCGGCGCGAACTACCAGGTGCCCATCGAGGTGCCGCAGCGGCGCGCGCGCACGCTCGCGCTGCGCTGGATCGTGCAGAACTCCCGAGATCGTCGCGAGAAGGGCATGGCGGCGAAGCTCGCCGGCGAGCTCATGGACGCGCTCAACCAGCAGGGTGGCGCGTACAAGAAGAAGGACGACATCTACCGGATGGCGCAGGCCAACAAGGCCTTCGCGCACTACCGCTGGTAACGGAGAGATGTCCACCGTAGCAACACCGGTTGGGCTCGACCGCGTCCGGAACATCGGGATCATGGCCCACATCGACGCGGGCAAGACCACGACGACCGAGCGGATCCTCTACTACACCGGTCGCACCCACAAGATGGGCGAGGTGCACGAGGGCGCTGCGACGATGGACTGGATGGCGCAGGAGCAGGAGCGCGGCATCACCATCACGTCGGCAGCGACGACCGCTGAGTGGCGCGACCATCGCATCAACATCATCGATACGCCCGGGCACGTGGACTTTACTGTCGAGGTGGAGCGCAGTCTCCGCGTTCTCGACGGCGCGGTCGCGGTCTTCGACTCCGTCGCGGGCGTCCAGCCGCAGTCCGAGACCGTCTGGCGCCAGGCCGACCGCTACAGCGTCCCGCGCATCGCCTTCATCAACAAGATGGACCGCACGGGCGCGGACTTCGACGCCTCGGTGCAGTCGATGCGAGATCGCCTCGGCGCACGCCCGGTCCCCATCCACGTGCCGATCGGCAGCGAGGAGCACTTCTCGGGGATCGTCGACCTCGTCGAGATGAAGGCGATCGTCTACTCGAACACGCTCGGCACCGAGTTCGCGGTCGAGGAGATCCCGGCGAACCTCGCCGAGGCGGCCGAGACCGGACACCACAATCTCATCGACCTGGTCGCCGAGTTCGACGACGAGCTCATGGAGACGTACCTCGGAGACGAGGCGTCGGTCACGCCCGAGATGATCCGTCGCGCTCTCCGCAAGGGGACGCTCGACGGCGAGATCACCCCAGTCCTCGCAGGGTCCGCGTTCAAGAACAAGGGCGTGCAGGCACTGCTCGACGCGATCGTCGACTACCTGCCGAGCCCGCTCGACGTTCCGCCCGTCCAGGGTCTCGACCCGAAGTCGGAGGCCGAGGAGATCCGCGCGGCCGACTACGACGCGCCGTTCGCGGCCCTCGCGTTCAAGGTCATGAGCGACCCGTACGTCGGCAAGCTCACGTACTTCCGCGTCTACTCGGGGCAGGTCAAGGCCGGCGACAGGGTGCTCAACACGACGAACGGCAAGACCGAGCGGATCGGCCGCATCCTCCAGATGCACGCGAACCACCGCGAGGAGCGCGAGGAGATCGGCGCGGGCGAGATCGCCGCCGCGGTCGGGTTGAAGTTCACGACGACGGGCGACACGATCGCCGTCGACTCGGCACCGATCGTCCTCGAGCGGATGTCGTTCCCGGATCCGGTCATCTCGGTCGCGATCGAGCCGCGCACGAAGGCGGATCAGGACAAGCTCGCAACGGCGCTCCAACGCCTCGCCGAGGAGGATCCGACATTCCGGGTCTCGTCCGACGAGGAGACCGGGCAGACGCTCATCGCGGGGATGGGCGAGCTGCACCTCGAGATCATCGTCGACCGCCTGCAGCGTGAGTTCTCGGTCGACGGCAACGTCGGACGTCCGCAGGTCGCCTACCGCGAGACGATCACGGTCCCCGCGGAGAAGATCCGGGGCAAGTTCATCCGTCAAACCGGCGGTTCGGGCCAGTACGGCGACGTGCTCATCAACCTCTATCCGAACCACGCCGAGGGCTACGAGTTCGTCGACAAGGTCGTCGGAGGTCGTATTCCCAAGGAGTACATCCCTGCGGTCAACCAGGGCATCCAGGAGGCGATGAGCTCGGGAATCGTCGCCGGCTATCCCGTCGTCGACGTGAAGATCGAGCTCGTCGACGGCTCCTACCACGACGTCGACTCGAGCGAGCGTTCCTTCAAGATCGCCGGCTCGATGGCCTTCAAGGAGGGCATGAAGCGAGCGAAGCCGAAGCTGCTCGAGCCCGTCATGGCCGTCGAGGTCGTGACGCCGGACGACTACCTCGGCGACGTCATTGGTAACCTGAACGGCCGTCGTGGCCGGGTCGAGCAGCTCGAGCCGGTGGGTGGGTCGCAGTCGGTGAAGGCGAGCGTTCCGCTCTCCGAGATGTTCGGCTACGCGACCGACCTGCGCTCGATGAGCCAGGGCCGCGCGACGTTCTCGATGCAGTTCGACCGCTACGAAGAAGTTCCGACCACGATCGCCGAGGCGATCGTGGGAGGCGACAAGACACCGTAATCGCAGAAGACGAGCTCGGAGGATTCCAGCAGATGGCAAAGCAGAAGTTCGAGCGCACCAAGCCGCATGTCAACGTCGGCACGATCGGTCACATCGACCACGGCAAGACGACGCTCACAGCCGCGATCACGAAGGTTCTCAGCGAGTCGGGCACCAACACCGAGGTCACGTCCTTCGACGCGATCGACAAGGCTCCCGAGGAGCGCCAGCGCGGCATCACCATCAACACCGCGCACGTGGAGTACGAGACGGAGAACCGGCACTACGCCCACGTCGACTGCCCGGGGCACGCCGACTACATCAAGAACATGATCACGGGCGCCGCCCAGATGGACGGCGCGATCCTCGTGGTATCCGCGGCCGACGGCCCGATGCCGCAGACCCGTGAGCACATCCTGCTCGCGCGTCAGGTCGAGGTTCCCTCGATCGTCGTCGCGCTCAACAAGGCCGACATGGTCGACGATCCCGAGCTGCTGGAACTCGTCGAGATGGAGGTCCGCGAGCTCCTCTCCAAGTACGAGTTCCCCGGCGACGACATCCCGGTCATCCAGGTCTCGGCGCTGAAGGCGCTCGAGGGCGACCCGGAGTGGACGCCGAAGATCCTCGAGCTCATGGCCGCGGTCGACTCGTACATCCCCGAGCCCGTCCGCGACGTCGACAAGCCGTTCCTCATGCCGATCGAGGACGTTTTCACGATCACGGGCCGCGGCACGGTCGTCACGGGCCGCATCGAGCAGGGCAAGCTCGCGATCGGCGAGGAGGTCGAGATCGTCGGCATCCATCCGCAGGTCGAGAAGACGACGGTCACGGGCCTCGAGATGTTCCTGAAGACCCTCGACTACGCGCAGGCCGGAGACAACGCCGGCGCGCTGCTCCGCGGCGTCAAGCGCGAGGAGGTCGAGCGTGGCCAGGTGCTCGCGAAGCCCGGCTCGATCACCCCGCACACGCAGTTCAAGGCCGAGGTCTACGTTCTCTCGAAGGACGAGGGTGGACGGCACACGCCGTTCTTCAACGGCTACCGGCCGCAGTTCTACTTCCGCACGACGGACGTGACGGGCGCGATCAAGCTGCCCGAGGGCCAGGAGATGGTCATGCCTGGCGACAACACGAACATGGAGATCGACATGCACCAGCCGATCGCCATGGACCAGGGCCTCCGCTTCGCGATTCGCGAGGGCGGGCGCACGGTCGGTGCCGGCGTCGTCACGGAGATCATCGCGTAAGGGAGAGGCTTGCCTCTCCCTCTCACACCACCATGGCGCAACAGAAGATCCGCATCCGTTTGAAGGGCTACGACCACCAGCAGGTGGACAAGTCGGCGTCCCAGATCGTGGAGACGGCGCAGCGCACGGGCGCGACCATCACCGGTCCCGTCCCGCTGCCGACCGAGAAGAACGTCTACTGCGTGATCCGAAGCCCGTTCAAGGACAAGGACTCCCGTGAGCACTTCGAGGTGCGCACGCACAAGCGCCTCATCGACATCCACAGCCCCACGCCGAAGACGGTCGACTCGCTCATGCGGCTCGACCTTCCGGCCGGCGTAGACATCGAGATCAAGCTCTGAGATGAAGGGCATCCTCGGCAAGAAGCTCGGCATGAGCCAGGTCTTCGACCCCGACACCGGGGTGATGACGGCCGTCACCGTGATCGAGGCCGGGCCGTGTCCCGTCGTCCAGGTGAAGACCACGGACGTCGACGGCTACGACGCCGTTCAGCTCGCATTCGACGCCGTCGCCGAGCGGAAGCTCTCGAAGCCCGAGGTCGGCCATCTGCGCAAGGCCGGCGTCGCCCCTCACCGCCATCTCGTCGAGTTCCGCGGCGAGAGCCCGCTCACGGTCGGCGAGACCGTCACCGTGGAGGCGTTCGAGCCCGGCGACGAGATCAAGGTGTCCGGGATCTCGGTCGGAAAGGGCTTCCAGGGAACGATCAAGCGGCACAACTTCAGCCGCGGCCCCGTGTCCCACGGCTCGCACAACGTCCGCAAGCCGGGCTCGATCGGCGCGTCCGCGTATCCGTCTCGCGTGTTCAAGGGCAAGAAGATGCCGGGTCGCATGGGCGGCACGCGCGTCACCCAGCCGGGGCTCGTCGTCCACGAGGTGGACGTCGAGCGCAACCTCCTGCTCGTCCGGGGCTCCGTCCCGGG
Organism: uncultured Gaiellaceae bacterium; assembly: GCA_963820635.1. Taxonomy (GTDB): domain Bacteria; phylum Actinomycetota; class Thermoleophilia; order Gaiellales; family Gaiellaceae; genus GMQP-bins7. The sequence continues at coordinate 198,185 of CAWGAN010000004.1, forward strand.
CGCGAAGAGCGGGCTCCTGGAGATCGTGAGCAGGTGATGGCGGCTCCCAAGGCACCCGTGATCGGCGGCTCGACGAAGGAGATCTCCCTCGAGGAGTCGGTCTTCACCGTCGAGCTGAAGCCGCATCTCGTCCACGAGACCGTTCGTGCCGAGATGAATGCCGCTCGCGCGGGCACGAAGGGAACCAAGAGCCGCGGCCTCGTCGCCGGCGGCCGCTCGAAGCCCTGGCGCCAGAAGGGAACGGGTCGTGCCCGCGCCGGGACGACGCGTGCTCCGCACTGGACGGGTGGCGGCGTTGCTTTCGCACCCGGGATGCGCAGCTTCGAGGTCAAGGTCAACCGCAAGGCTCGGCGGACTGCGCTGCGCAGCGTCCTCTCGCACCACGCGTCGAACGGAACGCTCGCGATTCTGGACGGGTCCGGCTTCGACGTGCCGTCGACGCGCAAGGCAGCCGAGCTCCTCGCGTCGTGGGGCGAGCGGCCCACGCTCGCTCGTGGTCGCCGAATACGAAGAGTTGCTCGTGAAGTCCTTCCGGAACCTCGAGAGGGTGCTCGTCACCGTGCCCGCCGAGCTCGAGGTCGCGTCGCTCGTCTGGGCGCGCTCGCTGCTCATCTCGGAGGCGGCGATGCCGCTCGTCCTCGGACGCGCAGGCGTCGCGACGGACGAAGAGGAGGCGGCGGAGTGAGCCTGCATCCGAACCAGGTCCTTCTCGCGCCGGTCGTCTCGGAGAAGAGCTATTCGCTCATCACCGACCGCAAGTACACGTTCAAGGTGCACGAGGACGCCCACAAGACGCAGATCCGCCAGGCCGTCGAAGAGCTCTTCGAGGTGAAGGTCGCGAGCGTGAACATCGTCAAGGTGCAGTCCAAGCCGAAGCGCCGCGGCCTCATCAAGGGACGCCGCCCGGGCTGGAAGAAGGCGATCGTCGAGCTCAGAGAGGGCTATGAGATCGAGATCTTCGAGGGGGCCGCGGTCTGATGGCGCTGAAGAAGTACAAGCCCACGAGCCCGGGTCGTCGCTTCATGGCGACGTCCGGCTTCGAGGAGATCACGAAGTCCGAGCCCGAGCGCTCGCTGCTCGAGCCGATCACGAAAAAGGGCGGCCGGAACAACCGCGGCCGCATCACCACGCGCCACCAGGGCGGTGGGCACAAGCGCCGCTTCCGCACGATCGACTTCAAGCGCACGAAGGACGGCGTCCCGGCGAAGGTGGCCGCGATCGAGTACGACCCCAACCGGTCGGCGCGCATCGCGCTGCTCCACTACGCGGACGGCGCGAAGGCGTACATCCTCGCTCCCGCGCGGCTTCGCGTCGGCTCGACCGTCGAGTCGGGCCCGGAGGCGGACATCAAGCCGGGCAACGCGCTGCCGCTGCAGAACATCCCGACGGGCACGCTCGTCCATGCCGTCGAGCTCAGGCCTGGGCAGGGCGCGCGCATGGCGCGCTCGGCTGGGTCTGCGATCCAGCTCGTGGCGAAGGACGGCCCGCATGCCGTCCTGCGGCTCCCGTCCGGCGAGCTTCGCCGCGTCCTTCTCACCTGCCGCGCGACGGTCGGGCAGGTCGGGAACACGGATCACTCGAACCAGGCGAGCGGCAAGGCCGGCCGCAGCCGCTGGCTCGGCAAGCGCCCGACGGTCCGCGGCTCGGCCATGAACCCGGTCGACCATCCGCACGGCGGCGGCGAGGGGAAGTCGAAGGGCGGACGCCATCCCGTCACTCCGTGGGGCGTCCCGACGCTCGGAAAGCGCACCCGCAGAAAGCACAAGGAATCCGACAAGTTGATCGTCCGCGGCCGTCGTCGCGGCAAGGAAAGGAAGCGCTAACTCGTGAGCAGATCGTCCAAGAAGGGACCTTTCGTCGAGGACCGGCTCATGGGCCGGATCGAGGCGATGAACACGAGCGGCGAGAAGCGGATGATCCGCACCTGGTCGCGCTCCTCGACGATCTTCCCGGAGATGGTCGGGCACACCATCGCCGTCCACGACGGCCGCAAGCACGTGCCCGTCTTCGTGACCGAGCAGATGGTCGGTCACAAGCTCGGCGAGTTTGCGCCGACCCGAACCTTCCGCGGGCACGCCGGTGACCGCTCGACGCAGGTGAAGAAGCGCTAGATGGCTCAGGTTTCCGACGATCGGATGCGCGTTCGCGCGCAGGCGAAGTGGGTTCGCACCTCCGCCCGCAAGGCGCGGCTCGTGCTCGACCACATCCGCGGACGCAGCGTGCCCGAGGCACGGACGATCCTCGCCTTCACCCAGCGCGCCGCGGCGACGGACATCGAGAGGGTGCTCCGCTCGGCGGTCGCGAATGCCGAGGCGAACCACGGCCTCGACGGCGACGAGCTCGTGGTCGAGGCGGCGTTCGCCGACGAGGGTCCCACGCTCAAGCGCTGGAAGCCCCGTGCGCGCGGCCGCGTGAACCGGATCCGCAAGCGCACGTGCCACGTCACGCTCGTGCTCGCCGAGGTTCCGGAGGCCTCGACGCGCAAGCGTCCGCGCAAGCAGGCGGAGACCCCGGCGTCTGCTCCGCCTGAGGGCGAGGCGTCGGCACCGAAGGCCACGACCCGACGACGCAAGAAGGAGGCGGTTGCCTGATGGGCCAAAAAGTGCATCCCGGCGGCTTCCGCGTCGGCGTCATCCACGACTGGAAGTCGAACTGGTGGACGGGCAAGCCCGAGTTCGCCGCGTACCTCCTCGAGGACGTTCGCATCCGCGAGCACATCCTCGGGAAGCTGTCGCACGCGGGCCTCTCGGACATCCTCATCCGCAAGGACAAGCAGCGGATCACGGTGGACATCTACACGGCGCGCCCGGGGATCGTCATCGGGAAGTCCGGCGTGGAGGTCGACGCGCTCCGCAAAGAGCTGCACGCGATCACGAAGAAGAACGTCCACATCAACATCAACGAGATCAAGCGCCCCGAGCTCGACGCGAAGCTCGTCGCGCAGTCGATCGCGGAGCAGCTCGAGAACCGCGTGAGCTTCCGGCGTGCGATGAAGCGCTCGCTCGCCTCGGCGATGCGCTCCGGCGCTCAGGGCATCAAGATCACTGCAGGCGGCCGGCTTGGTGGCGGCGAGATGAGCCGGCGCGAGATGTACTCGGAGGGGCGCGTTCCGCTCCACACGATCCGCGCCGACATCGACTACGGCCAGGCCGAGGCGAAGACGACCTTCGGCATCATCGGCGTCAAGGTCTGGGTCAACAAGGGCGAGATCATGCCCGAGGGCTACGACTCTCCCACCGGGCGCGACACGCGCCTCGGCGATCAGGATCAGGCCCGTCGTCGACGCGGAGCATCCGCAGAGGGACTCGGCGCGTCACGTGAAGGTCGCGGGCGCTCGCAGGACCGCGAGGGGCTCGGCATCATGCCGCGCAAGAAGCGCAGCCCGCGGCCGGGCGGAGGAAGGCCTGGTCAGCGTCCTCGTCGCGACCTTCAGCAGGGACCGCCTCCCGCGACGGATGAACCCGTCGTGGAGCCGCAGGTGCAGGACGCTCCGGCACCCGAAGTGGTTTCCGACGTGGCTCCCGATGTGACTCCCGAGGCAACGCCCGAGAGTGGGGGCGAGAGCTGATGTTGATGCCGCGCAAGACGAAGTTCCGCCGGCACCACCGCGGTCACCGGCGCGGCACCTCGAGAGGCCAGACGACCGTGCAGTTCGGCGAGTACGGGCTCAAGGCGCTCGAGGCCGGTTGGATCACCAACCGCCAGATCGAGGCTGCCCGCATCGCGGCGACGAGGAAGATCCGCCGAAGCGGGAAGGTCTGGATCAACCTGTTCCCGGACAAGCCGGTCACGAAGAAGCCGGCTGAGACCCGCATGGGCTCGGGCAAAGGCTCCCCCGAAGGGTGGGTCGCCGTCGTGAAGCCGGGCCGCGTCATGTTCGAGCTCGCCGGCGTCGACGAGCCGCTCGCCAAGGAGGCGCTGCGCCTCGCCGGCCAGAAGCTCCCGCTGAAGACGAAGTTCGTGCGCAGGGAGGCTGATCTCTTTGAGAGCTAGAGAGCTGCGAGCCCTGACCGACGACGAGCTCGGCCGCAAGATGTCCGAGACCCGCCAGGAGCTCTTCAACCTGCACTTCCAGACGGCGACCGGCGTGCTCGAGAACAGCGCACGCCTGCGCCATGCCAAGCGCGAGATCGCCCGCATCCTGACCATCCAGAACGAGCGCGACCGAGGAAAGTAGCGAGATGCCTGACGACACCGAGAACGTGAACGAGATCGAAGAGACGCCCGAGGAGGCTCCGGTGGCGGAGCCCGAGGTCGAGGTTCCTGCCGCAGACGGCCGAGCCGGAGCCAGAGGTCGAGGAACCCGCGGCCGAGGCCGACGAGGTGCCCGAGGTCGAGGAGCCCGAAGCGCCGCCGAGCCGAGCCCGAGCCTGCGGACGAGCCCGAGCCGTTGGCCGCAGAGGCCGACGCCGAGTCCGCCGCCGAGGCTGCTGAGCCGTCCGCCGAAGCGGAGGACGCCGCTGCGCCCGAGGAGGCCGCCGCGCCCGAAGAGGCGCCGGCCGAGGTGACGCCTGCGGCCGTCTCCCAGCCGAAGCAGAAGAAGAAGCGCCCGCCGCGCTCCGAGCGCCCGAAGAAGACGAGGCCGCAGCGCGTCCCGTCCGCCGAGCGCAAGCCGATCACCCGGCTCCCGAAACCGGAGCACGAGCGTGGCCGGCGCCAGGAGCGGCAAGGCACGGTCGTGTCCGCCGCGCCCGACAAGACCATCGTCGTCCGCGTCGACGTCGTGAAGCTGCACCCGCGCTACAAGAAGGTCGTCAAGCGCTCGACGCGGCTGCACGCGCACGACGAGGAGAACCAGGCGAAGCTCGGTGACGTCGTCCGCATCGTCGAGACGCGGCCGCTCTCGCGGATGAAGCGCTGGCGCCTGCAGGAGATCGTGGAGGCCGCGAAGTGATCCAGCAGGAATCGCGTCTTCGGGTGGCGGACAACACGGGTGCGCGCGAGATCCTGTGCATCCGCGTGCTCGGCGGTTCGCACCGGCGCTACGCGCGGGTCGGCGACGTGATCATTGCTACCGTGAAGACGGCCACGCCCCAGGGCGCGGTCAAGAAGGGCGAGGTCGTGCGAGCCGTTGTCGTGCGGACGAAGAAGCCCTACTCGAGAGACGACGGCACGCTCATCGGATTCGACGAGAACGCCGCCGTCCTCATCGATCCGCAGTCCAACCCGCGCGGGACGCGCATCTTCGGCCCGGTCGCGCGCGAGCTCCGCGAGAAGAACTTCATGAAGATCGTCAGCTTGGCTCCCGAGGTGCTCTGAGACATGGCTACCAAGATGAAAGTGAAGAAGGGCGACACGGTGCAGATCCTCACCGGCAAGGACCGCGGAAAGCGGGGCCGGGTCATCGAGGCACGCCCGTCGGAGCGCCGCGTGATCGTCGAGAACCTGAACGTCGCCAAGCGGCACACGAAGCCGCGCCCGATCCGCGACTCGTCGCGCATGGGCGGCGCGCAGATCGTGCCCGGCGGGATCATGGACAAGCCGGCGCCGATCCCGGTGTCGAACGTCATGGTCGTCTGCCCCGTCTGCGGCAACCCGACGCGTGTCGGCATGGCCGAGAAGGAGGCGAAGGGCGGGCATATCCACGTCCGCGTCTGCAAGCGCGAGGGCTGTGGCCAGGAGATCGACAAATGACGAGCGCACCCACTGCCGACACCTACGTGCCGCGCCTCAAGCAGCGGTACGAGGCGGAGATCCGCCCGCAGCTCCAGGACGAGCTGGGCGCGTCCACGCCGATGGACGTACCGCGCGTCACGAAGGTGACGCTGAACATGGGGGTCGGCGAGGCGAAGACCGACGCGAAGGCACTCGATGCGGCGATCGACGAGCTCACGCTCATCGCGGGTCAGCGGGCTCAGGTTCGGCGCGCAACGAAGTCGATCGCGAGCTTCAAGCTCCGCGAGGGCATGCCCGTCGGTGCGCGCGTCACGCTGCGCGGCGCCCGCATGTACGAGTTCCTCGATCGGCTCGCGTCGATCGCGCTTCCGCGCATCCGCGACTTCCGCGGGCTCGACCCCGGGTCGTTCGACGGTCGCGGCAACTACTCGATCGGGATCCGGGAGCAGATCATCTTCCCGGAGATCGACTACGACAAGGTTCCGGCGATCCGCGGCCTCGACGTCGCGATCACAACGTCGGCGAAGACGGACGAGGCCGGCCGTGCGCTGCTCGGCGCCCTCGGACTCCCGTTCGCCGCCTCCAGAAGGGAACAGCAGTAGATGGCCAAGAAGTCGCTCGTCGTCAAGCAGAAGCGGAAGGCGAAGTACGAGGTTCGCGCCTACACGCGCTGCAACCGCTGTGGTCGCCCGCGCGCGGTCTATCGCAAGTTCGGCATGTGCCGGATCTGCCTGCGCGAGCTCGCGCACCAGGGCGCCATCCCCGGAATGACGAAGTCGAGCTGGTAGGGAGGAACGAAGGTGCTCACCGATCCGATCGCGGACATGTTGACCAGGATTCGCAACGCCAACCGTGCGCTGCACGACTCGGCGTCGATGCCGACCTCGAAGATGAAGGAGGAGATCGCGCGGATCCTGAAGGACGAGGGCTACATCAAGGACTTCAAGGTGGTGCAGCTCGAGGACGTGAAGAAGAATCCGCTTCCGTACCGCACGCTCGTCGTCGAGCTGAAGTTCGCGCGCGACCGGCGCCGCGTCATCACCGATCTCAAGCGCGTCTCCAAGCCAGGTCGCCGCGTCTATGCGCGGAAGGATCGTCTCCCGCGTGTTCTCGGCGGTCTCGGCACCGCCATCATGTCCACCTCCGAAGGGCTCGTCACGAACCGCCAGGCTCAAGAGCGCGGCGTCGGCGGCGAAGTGATCGCGTTCGTCTGGTAGCGATGTCACGAATCGGTCGCAGACCCATCGATCTCCCCGCCGGCGTCATGGTGGCGATCTCGCCTGGGCGGGTTCAGGTGAACGGGCCGCTCGGCGAGCTCTCCCAGAACGTGCCCGCACGGATGCAGGTCGAGAAGACGGAGACGGAGATCCTGGTGACCCGGCCGACCGAGCGCGGCGAGGATCGCGCCCTCCACGGGCTCACGCGCAGCCTCATCGCGAACATGGTCGAGGGTGTCACGAAGGGCTTCGAGAAGCACCTCGAGATCCAGGGCGTCGGCTACCGCGCCCAGCTCAAGGGAACCGACCTCGAGCTGGCGGTCGGCTACTCGCACCCTGTGGTCGTGAAGCCCCGCAAGGGCATCGAGTTCGACGTCCCCGCCCCGACGCAGGTGATCGTGAAGGGAATCGACAAGCAGATGGTCGGGCAGACGGCTGCGGAGATCCGCAAGGTGCGCCCGCCCGAGCCGTACAAGGGCAAGGGCATCCGCTACGTGGGCGAGCAGGTCCGCAGGAAGGTCGGGAAGCGCGCATGAGCACCTTGACGAAGCGCGAGGCGCGCATGCGCCGCCATCGCCGCGTGCGCGGGAAGGTCGCCGGTACGGCCGAGCGGCCGCGCCTGGTCGTGTTCCGCTCGAACCGTGGCATCAGCGCGCAGCTGATCGACGACGCTGCCGGGCGTACACTGGCGTCCGCGAGCTGGAAGGGCGTCACCGCGAGCGGCTCGAAGACCGAGCAGGCGGCGGCGGTCGGAAAGGCACTCGCCGAAGCTGCGAAGAAGGCAGGCATCGAGAGCTGCGTGTTCGACCGCGCCGGCTACCTGTACCACGGACGCGTGAAGGCCCTGGCCGAGGGAGCGCGCGAAGGAGGACTCCAGTTTTGAGCATGTCCGAAGTCAGTGAGTCCCGCGAGCTCAAGGAGCGGGTCATCGAGATCAACCGAGTGGCGAAGGTCGTCAAGGGTGGGCGACGGTTCTCGTTCACGGCGCTCGTCGTCATCGGCGACGAGGTCGACCGTGTCGGCCTCGGGTACGGAAAGGCGCGCGAGGTTCCGCTCGCGATCTCGAAGGCCGTCGAGGACGCACGCAAGAACCTCTTCACGGTGCCGAAGCACGGTCAGACGATCACGCACGAGATCGTGGGTCGATTCGACGCCGCGCGCGTCGTGCTCCGTCCCGGCCAGCGAGGGAACCGGCGTCATCGCCGGCGGCGGCACGCGCGCGGTGCTCGAGCTCGCCGGAATCCGCGACGTGCTCGCGAAGAGTCTCGGCACGACGAATCCGATCAACATGTGCCGCGCGACCGTCGACGGGCTCAAGCGGCTCGTGCGGCCCGAGGACGTCGCTGCCATGCGTGGCCTGACGATCGCCCAGGTCCTTCCCGTCTCGGCCGCGGCGCACGCGGCGAAGCAGGCCGCCGCGAAGGCGGCCGAGGAGGCTGTGGTCGTGGCCGCGGCGACCGAGGAGACGAGCGAGTGAGCGAGCTGAAGATCACGCAGGTGCGCAGTGGGATCGGTCAGTCCCATCGCCACCTCGGTACCCTGCGCGCGCTCGGCCTCGGCAAGATCGGTCGCAGCGCCGACCACAAGGACTCGCCGCAGCTGCAGGGCATGCTGCGCCAGATCCGCCATCTCGTGACCATCGAGGCGAAGATAGAGCGTGAGCGAAGAGCTGAATCTCTCCAACCTGACCCCGGCGCAGCCGCGCAAGGCCCGCAAGCGGGTCGGTCGCGGCCTGGGCTCCGGGAAGGGCCGGTACTCGGGGCGCGGCATCAAGGGTCAGAAGTCCCGCGCCGGCTCGAACAAGATGCCCGCGGGCTTCGAGGGCGGCCAGATGCCGATCGACATGCGGGTCGGGAAGCTCCGCGGAAACACGTCTGCCGACGCGATGCCGATCGGACCGTTCCGCACGTACTCGCAGCCGGTGAACGTCGGGAGCCTCGAGGAGCGCTTCGACGCGGGTGCCGACGTGACCCTCGAGGCGCTGAAGGCCGCCGGGCTCGTCGCGAAGCTCTCGGTCGACGTGAAGATCCTCGGCGAGGGTGAGCTGACGAAGAAGCTCTCCGTCACGGCACACTCGTTCTCCAAGTCCGCTGCCGAGAAGATCGAGGCCGCGGGCGGCACCGTGACGCGGCTCCGCGAGCCCGTCGAGCGCAAGAAGAAGAAGCACAAGGTGACCGCGCCGGTCGCAGAGGTGGACGACGCGGACGAGGCGGCCGCCGAGGTCGAGGACGTCACGCCCGACTCCGAAGAGCCGGAGGCAGGAGAGCCCGCCGGCGACGAGGCGACGGACAGCTAGCACGTGTTCTCCTGGCTCGCGAACGCATGGCGGGTACCCGAGCTCCGCCGGCGCGTCCTGTTCACGGCGATGATCCTCGCGATCTACCGCCTCGGCTCGTGGATCCCCGCGCCGGGAGTCGACTCGCAGACGATCGAGGACTTCTTCTCGGGCGAGGGAGGCACGATCCTCGGCCTGCTCAACCTCTTCTCGGGAGGCGCGCTCTCGCAGTTCTCCCTGTTCGCGCTCGGGATCATGCCGTACGTCACGGCGTCGATCATCATCCAGCTGATGACCGTCGTGATCCCGCAGCTCGGCGAGCTGCAGCGGGAGGGCGAGGCCGGCTACGCGAAGATCACGCAGTACACGCGCTACCTCACCGTCGTCCTTGCGGCGGCGCAGGCGACCGGCTACGCGTTCCTGTTCCGAAGCCAGGGCGCGCTCGACGCCGGCTCGGGCGAGCTCGTCCTCATCATCGTGTCGCTCACCGCAGGAACGGTCCTGCTCATGTGGCTGGGCGAGCTCATCACGAAGCGCGGAATCGGCAACGGCATCTCGATCCTCATCTTCGCCTCCATCCTCGTCGCCGCCCCGATCGGCATCGCCGCGTGGTGGAACGGCGGCCCGATGGAGAAGCTCTTCTTCCCGCTCATCGCGGTCGGAATCTGCGCCGCGGTGGTGTTCGTGCAGGAGGGGCAGCGCCGCATCCCGATCCAGTACGCGAAGCGCATGGTCGGCCGGAAGATGACTGCCGGCGGCTCGACCTACCTGCCGCTCCGCGTGAACATGGCCGGCGTCATCCCGATCATCTTCGCGGCGGCGATCCTCGCGTTCCCGCCGACGATGGCGCAGTACTTCCCGGCGTCGCGCGACTTCGTCAACGAGTGGTTCCAGCCGGGCGACTGGATCTACCTGCTCGTCGAGGGCTTCATGATCGTCGTCTTCACGTACTTCTATACGGCCGTTCAGTTCAATCCGGTCGACCAGGCGGACAACCTGCGCAAGTACGGCGGGTACATCCCGGGAATCCGTCCCGGCCCGCCGACCGCCCAGTATCTCGACCGCGTGCTCTCACGACTGACGCTGCCCGGGTCGCTCTACCTCGCGCTCGTCGCTGTCCTCCCGAGCCTCTTCATCGCGTACGGCGGGTTCTCGCAGGCGAGCGCCGGCGCGCTCGGCGGCACCTCGGTGCTCATCGCGGTCGGCGTTGCGCTCGACACGATGCGCCAGATGGAGTCGCAGATGATGATGCGGTCGTACGAGGGCTTCCTCAAGTAGCCCGCGAGGCACCGATGCGAATACTCATCCTCGGCCCACAGGGGTCCGGAAAGGGAACCCAGGCAAAGCGGATCGCCGCAGGCTACGGCGTGCCGCACATCGCGACCGGCGACATGTTCCGGGCCGCCGTCACGGAAGGCACGGAGCTCGGCCGAACAGGTCGGCCCGATGCTCGAAGAGGGCCACCTCGTGCCGGACGACCTCACGATCGACCTCATCCGCGAGCGACTGGGGGACGAGGACGGGTTCGTCCTCGACGGCTTCCCGCGCACCGTCCCCCAGGCCGAGGCACTCGACTCGATGCTCGAGGAGATCGGCAAGCCGCTCGACGCGGTGATCCTCCTACAGGTGTCCGACGAGGTCGCGACGAAGCGTCTCGAGGGAGCGTGCGGCACAGGAAGGGCGCGCGGACGACTCGCCGGAGGCCATCTGCGACCCGGCTGCGCCAGTACCACGAGCTCACCGAGCTCGTCGTCGACCGCTACCAGGTCGCAGGTATCGAGGTCATCGTGGACGGCGAGCAGGCGATGGACGAGGTGTTCGCCGCGATCCAGGATGCGCTCGAAGGCGTCGGCGCGAACCGATGATCATCCGCAAGAGCCCGCGCGAGATCGAGAAGATGGCCGCGACCGGTGCGCTCGTCGCCGAGACGATCGCGCACGTCGGCGGCCTCCTGCGCCCGGGCGTGACGACGGACGAGCTCGACGCCGCCGCAGGCACGTTCATCCGCGAGCACGGTGGCATCCCGACCTCGGAGGGCTACAAGGGCTATCCGAAGGCGATCTGCATCTCGCCGAACGACGTCGTCGTCCACGGCATCCCGGACGCGTTCGTCGTGAGCGAGGGCGACCTCGTCACGATCGACGTCGGCGTCACGCTCGACGGCTACATCGCCGACAGCGCGTACACGTTCGGCGTCGGCGAGATCGAGCCGGAGGACCAGCGGCTGCTCGACGTCGCGCAAGAGGCGCTCGCCGCCGGAATCGCCGAGGCGGTCGTCGACAACCGCGTCGGCGACGTCTCGCACGCGATCCAGGAGGTCGTCGAGGGTGCCGGCTTCTCCGTCATCCGCAGCCTCGTGGGTCACGGCGTGGGCCGCCACTACCACGAGGATCCGCACATCCCGAACTTCGGCGAGCCCGGTCGCGGCCCGCGCCTCTCCGAGGGCATGACGATCGCGATCGAGCCGATGATCACGGTTGGCGCGTCCGACGTCCTCGTGATGGAGGACGGCTGGACGATCCGCACGCAGGACGGCTCGATGTCGGCCCACTTCGAGCACACCGTCGCCATCACCGCCGACGGCCCGCGCATCCTGACGCCGCGAGTCGGCGTGCCGGGAGGCGTGGAGGTCTGAGCAAAGGGTCTTTGCTACGATGTCCCGCCGCGGTGCGGGCGTTGTGTTGCGCCGCGGAAACGGAGTCGGAGCCAACTGAAGTCTGGCGCCGCGCTGTGTCAATCCGCCAACCGAAGGGTCTATTCGCGCGCGAAGTGGCTGTCAAGGAAGAGAAGATCGAGATCGAAGGCGAGGTCGTCGAAGCGCTCCCCGGCACGATGTTCAGGGTGCAGCTCGACAACGGTCACAGTGTCCTCGCTCGTATCTCCGGAAAGATGCGCAAGCACTACATCCGCATCCTTCCGGGCGACCGCGTGAAGGTCGAGCTCTCTCCTTACGACCTCACCCGCGGCCGAATCACCTTCCGGACGAAGTAGCGAATCAGATGAAAGTACGCCCATCCGTCAAGCCCATGTGTGAGCGCTGCCGCGTGATCAAGCGGCACGGCCGCACGATCGTCATCTGCTCCAACCCACGGCACAAGCAAAGGCAGGGCTAGAAACTCACATGGCACGTATCGCCGGAGTGAACCTTCCGACGCAGAAGCGTCTCGAGATCGGCCTCACGTACATCTACGGGATCGGCCAGTCGACCTCGCAGAAGATCATCAAGACGCTCGAGCTCGATCCCGAGCAGAAGGTTCGCGACCTCACCGACGAAGAGGTGACCAAGCTTCGCAACTACATCGACGACCTGGAGGTCGAGGGCGACCTCCGCCGCGATCGCGGCCAGGCGATCAAGCGTCTCCAGGAGATCGGCGCGTATCGCGGAATCCGCCATCGCCGCGGGCTTCCGGTCAACGGTCAGCGCACGAAGACGAACGCCCGCACGCGCAAGGGCCCGAAGAAGACCGTCGGTCGCGGCAAGAAGGCCAAGTAAGCGATGGCACCTCCCCGCAGATCCGCGGCCCGCGGCCGCACCCGTCGCAAGGTCCGCAAGAACATCGCGATCGGCCAGGCGCACATCAAGACGTCGTTCAACAACACGATCGTCACGCTCACCGACACCGAGGGCAACGTCATCGTCTGGGAGTCCGCCGGCTCGGCCGGGTTCAAGGGCTCGCGCAAGTCGACGCCGTTCGCCGCGCAGGTGACTGCCGACAACGCCGCTCGCAAGGGGATGGAGCACGGCCTGCAGAAGGTCGCGGTCTTCGTGAAGGGCCCGGGCTCGGGTCGCGAGACGGCGATCCGCTCGCTCCAGGCCGCCGGACTCGAGATCCTCGGCGTCACGGACGTGACCCCGCAGGCGCACAACGGCGTTCGCCAGCGCAAGCGGAGGAGGGTCTAGCGTGGCACGAGACCTCGGCCCCAAGTGCCGCATCTGTCGCCGCGAGGGCGTGAAGCTCTTCCTCAAGGGCGAGCGCTGCCTCACGGAGAAGTGCGCGATCGAGCGCCGCAGCTATCCGCCGGGCGAGCACGGTCGCGGGCGCATCAAGCAGAGCCAGTACCTCCTGCAGCTCCGCGAGAAGCAGAAGGCGCGCCGCTACTACGGCTTGCTCGAGAAGCAGTTCCGCTCCACGTACGAGAAGGCGACGCGCGGCCTCGGAGCACCGGGCGAGAACCTGCTCCGGATGCTCGAGACGCGTCTCGACAACGTCGTCTACCGCCTCGGCTTCGCCGGCTCGCGCGCGCAGGCGCGCCAGCTCGTCCGGCACGGTCACTTCCACGTCAACGGCCGGCGAGTCAACATCCCGAGCTACGGCGTCCGCCCGAACGACGTGATCGCGCTCAAGCAGGGGAGCCCGGTCGAGCAGCTCGTTCGCGACGCAACCGATCTCACGGCGTCGGTGGCGCCGTGGCTGCAGGCAGACCATGACGGCCTCACCGGAACGGTGCTCAAGTGGCCCGAGCGCGACGAGATCGACGCGCCCGTCCAAGAATCACTGATCGTCGAGCTGTACTCCAAGTAACCGCTCTGTCGTAGGGACGAGACGTCTCGCCCCTGACGAAGGACACGAAAGGATCGCCTTGGCTACACGAACCAGCCTGATGGACTTCCAGGTTCCGAAGATCGTCCACGAGGACGCCGACGCCCATCGCGGTGTCTTCGCCATCGAGCCGCTCGATCGCGGCTTCGGCCACACGTTCGGGAACTCGCTTCGTCGCGTGCTGCTGTCGTCGCTCGAGGGCGCCGCGGTGACCGCGGTGAAGATCGAGGGCGTCGCGCACGAGTTCACGACGCTTCCCGGCGTGCGCGAGGACGTGACGGACATCATCCTCAACCTCAAGAACCTCATCGTTCTCCTCCACGGCGCGTCGCCGGAGATCGAGGTCTACATCGCGAAGAAGGGCCCGGGCGTCGTCACGGCGGCCGACATCGAGGCGCCGGCCGACCTCGAGATCCTGAACCCGGAGCTCGAGATCGCCCACGTCTCCGACAAGGGCAAGCTCGAGATGACGCTCACGATCGGCCGCGGCCGCGGGTACGTGCCGGCCGAGCTGAACCGCGGGCCGGAGATCACGATCGGCGTCATTCCGATCGACTCGATCTTCTCGCCGGTGCGTCGCGTCGCGTACGAGGTCGAGGCTGCTCGCGTCGGTCAGCGCACCGACTACGACAAGCTCGTCCTCGACGTCACGACGGACGGCTCGCTCGATCCGCGCGACGCGATCGGGCAGGCTGCCGAGATCCTCATCCGCCAGCTCGCCATCTTCACCGACCTCGACGCGATGGAGGGCTTCGGCGAGGCAGCTCCCGAGACGGTCACCGAGGCGCCCGTGATGCACGGGATGGAGAACTTCCCGATCGAGGAGCTCGAGCTCGGCGTTCGCTCGTACAACTGCCTGAAGCGCGTTGGCATCGAGACGATCGGCGACCTCACGTCGAAGTCCGAGAACGAGCTCGTCGCGATCCCCAACTTCGGTCGCAAGTCGATCGAGGAGGTTCGCTCGGCGCTCGGCGCCCATGGCCTCACGCTCAAGGGCGAGGAGATCGGCTAGCCCCATGCGTCACCAGCGATCCGGCAAGAAGCTCGGGCGGGACCCCGCCCACCGCAAGGCGCTCTACTCGAATCTCGCAGGCGCCTTGATTCAGCACGGCCGGATCCAGACGACCGAGGCCAAGGCGAAGGCGGTCAAGCCCTTCGCGGAGAAGATGATCAGTCTGGGCAAGCGCGGCGATCTCCATGCCAGACGGCAGGCGCTCGCCGCGCTTCGCTCGAACAACGTCGTGCACGCGCTCTTCGCCGACGTCGCTCCGCGCTTCGCGGATCGGCCCGGCGGCTACACGCGCATCGTGCGGCTCGGCCAGCGTCAGGGCGACGCCGCCGAGATGGTGTATCTCGAGCTCGTCGACCACGAGCCCGTCGCCACGCCGTTCGCGATCTCGCGAGCGCGGGCCCAGCAGGAAGAGCAGCCCGCCGAGGAGTAGGCAAGGCCGGGAGTACGCTGACGGCGTGCTCCTCTTCATCGGGATCGTCCTCGCAGTCTTCGTGCTCCCGTCGCCGTGGGGGCTCGTCGCCGTCGGGATCGGCGCGGCTCTGGAGATCGCGGAGACCAGCGCGTTCATCTGGTGGTCGAAGCGTCGGAAGGCCACCGTCGGTGTCGAGTCGCTGGTCGGCAAGCGCGGTGTCGCGGTCGACGCCCTCTGGCCGGAGGGGCAGGTTCGGGTCAACGGCGAGATCTGGAAGGCACGCTGCGCGGGAGGCTGCGATCCCGGCACTGCTGTCGTCGTGCGCCGGATCGAAGGGCTCACGCTCGAAGTGGAACCCGCCTGACATGAGGCTCTGGGCGGCAGCGCTCCTCGTCGTGGCGGTCGTCGCGACGGCCGCGAGCGCGGCATCGTCCGCGTGGGAGACGCGGGCGCCGATGCCGCTCCCACGCACCGAGGTGTCCGCAGCGGTCGTCGGGAACGAGATCGTGGTGCTCGGCGGCTTCACGATCGACGGCGGTGCCTCGCGGCGGGTCGATGCGTACTCGCCGGCGCGGGATACCTGGCGGCGCCTTCCCGATCTCCCGATCGGCGTTCACCACGCCATGGCTGCGGGCGTCGGCGGCAAGCCGTACGTGCTCGGCGGCTACACGGTGACCGGCGCGACCCTGCGAGCGGCCTTCGTCCTCGAGAACGGCGCATGGCGATCGCTTCCACGCATGCCGTTCCCTCGCGCCGCCGCCGGCGCGGGCGTCGCAGGTGGACGGATCGTCGTCGCCGGCGGCATCGGCGAGGGTCGACGGCTCGCGCGGAACGCACTCGCGTTCGATCTCCGCACGCGGCGCTGGTCGGTCGTACCAGGGCCGACGCCGCGCGAGCATCTCGGCGTGACGTCGCTCGGCGGGAACCGTCTACGCGGTCGGCGGTCGCACGGCCGGCCTCGACACGAACCTCCTGCATTTCGAGAGCTTCCGACCTGGCGACCGCAGGTGGCGCCGACTGCAGCCGGTTCCCGATCCCCGGGGCGGAACAGGCGCGGCCGCGCTCGCCGGGCGCGTGATCTCGGTCGGCGGCGAGGAGCCGGACGGCACGATCGAGGAGGTGCTCGAGTACCGGATCGCCGAGCGGCGCTGGGTGCGGCTCGCGAACCTGCCGACACCGAGGCATGGCGTCGGAGTTGCCGCGCTCGGAGGTCGCGTCTACGTCATCGGGGGCGGGCCCGAGCCTGGTCTCACCGTGAGCTCGGCCAACGAGGCGCTCGCGATCCCATAGGAGTCCGTACCCACCGGGCGGTCGACACGCGCGCGCCATGATGTCACGTCGTGAACCTCAAGCTGACGCTCGAGTACGACGGCACGGGCTTTCGCGGCTGGGCGCGGCAGCCCGGCCTGCGCACGGTCGAAGGAGTGCTCCGAGACGCGCTCGACGTGCTGTTCCCTCGGTGGGAGGGGCTCGCGGTGGCCGGGCGCACCGACTCCGGTGTGCACGCGACGGGTCAGGTGGCGAGCGTTCGAGTCGAGGGAGGTCCACCGCGGGAGCGGGTGCTGGAGGCGCTGAACGCGGCGCTGCCGGAGGACGTTGCCGTCGTCGAGGCCGTGGAGGCGCCCGAGGACTTCGATGCGCGCTTCTCGGCTCGTTCGCGGTCGTACCGCTATCGGGTCGTCGCGACCAGGTCCGGCGCTCGACGCGCGGCGGGCGCTCTTGTGGCCGCGGCCCATCGACGTCGGTGCGCTCCAGGCGGCCGCGCTGCTGCTCCACGGCGAGCACGACTTCCGCGCGTTCACGCTGACCCAGACCCGGTACGACGCGTTCGTGCGAACCGTGCTACGCAGCGGACTGGGAGCAGCAGGGAAACCGCGTCGACTTCACGATCACCGCCGACAGCTTCCTCCGGCACATGGTGCGGACGCTCGTCGGCACGATGCTCGAGGCCGGCTCGGATGCGCCCGACCGGCTCGCGCACCTGCTCGAGGGGCGGCCGCGCTCGGAGGCCGGGCTCACCGCTCCACCGCACGGCCTCTACCTCGTGCAGGTCGGCTACTGACCCTGGCTACGATCGCCCGGTGCGCTTCCGCATCGTCCTGTTCGACCTCGACGGCACGCTGATCGACTCCGGGCCGATCATCCTCGCCTCCATGCAGTACGCCGTTCGGACGGTCCTCGGTCGCGAGATTCCACCCGACGAGCTCGGTCTGACCATCGGCGGGCAGGGGATCGTTGCGCAGATGCAGGCGATCGACGCCGAGCACGCCGAGGCACTGCTCGAGACCTACAAGGTGCACAACGACGGGTTGCACGAGACGCTCGAGGCCTTCGACGAGCTGCTGGCGCTGCTCCCCGGTCTCGCGGCGGAGGGAAGGAAGCTCGGCATCGTGACGGCGAAGCGCCATCGCACCGTCGGCCTCGCTCTCGACCGCTTCCCCGCTCTCGCCGACGCGTTCGACGTCGTCATCGCGCACGAGGACACCGAGCGCCACAAGCCGGACCCCGATCCCGTCCTGCTGGCGGTCGAGAGGCTCGGTGGAAGGCCTGAGCGAGGCCGTCTACGTCGGCGACTCGCCGTTCGACATCGGCGCCGCGAAGGCTGCAGGAGTGTTCGCCGTGGCGGTCGGGTGGGGTGGCATTCATCCCGACGAGCGTTTGCTCGCGGAGGAGCCGGACGCGTTCGTCCGGACGCCGAAGGAGCTCCTGAATGTCATCTAGGACTGCTGCGCCGGCCGACCGCGTCGCCGAGCTCCGCCGGCTCATCCAGCACCACAACTACCGCTACCACGTCCTCGACGACCCGGAGATCGACGACAGCGCCTACGACGTGCTGTTCGACGAGCTGCGGGCGCTCGAGGACGCTCACCCGGAGCTCGTGTCACCCGACTCGCCGACGCAGCGCGTCGGCGCACCGCCCGCGGCCGGCTTCACCAAGGTCGCGCACCTCTCGCCGATGGGCTCTCTCGAGAAGGTCACGACCCGGGAGGCGCTCGAGAAGTGGGCCGACGACGTGCGCAAGCGCCTCGGCACCGACGAGCCCGTCGTGTATGTCCTCGAGCCGAAGATCGACGGCTCGGCGGTGTCGCTCGTCTACGAGGACGGCGTGCTCGTGCGTGGCGCGACGCGCGGTGACGGGGAGCGCGGGGAGGACGTCACGGTCAACCTCCGCACGATCGAGGCGATCCCGCTGCGCATGCGCGGCGATGCGCCGCCCGCGCGTGTCGAGGTCCGCGGCGAGATCTTCTTCCCGCTCGACGGCTTCGCGCGCTTCAACGAGGCGCAGCTCGCGGCGGAGAAGAAGCCCGCGCCGAATGCACGGAATGCGGCGGCCGGTTCCCTGCGGCAGCTGAACCCGGCGGTGACGGCCGAGCGACCGCTCTCGATCTTCGTCTACGGGATCGGCGTGCTCGAAGGCGCGGAGCTCGCGACGCAGTGGGAGGCGCTCGAGTGGCTGCGCGAGCGTGGCTTTCGGACGAACCCGGACGCACAGCGTGTCGAGTCGATCGCCGAGGTGGCCGATGCCTGCGTCGCGTGGGAGGAGCGTCGGGCCTCGCTCGGCTACGAGATCGACGGGATCGTCGTCAAGATCGACGCCTTCGACCAGCAACGGCGTCTCGGGTCGCTCCACGGTCGCCCACGCTTCGCGCGTGCCTTCAAGTGGGCGCCGACGTCGGCCGTCACGCGGCTCACGAAGATCCACGTCCGCGTCGGTCGCACCGGCGTTCTCAATCCGCTCGCAGAGCTCGAGCCCGTGCACGTCGGCGGTGTGACCGTGACGAGCGCGACGCTGCACAACGAGGACGACATCCGTCGCAAGGACATCCGCGAGCGAGACCTCGTGGTCGTGCAGCGGGCCGGGGACGTGATTCCGCAAGTCGTCGGCCCTGCGGGTGAGCACGAGCCCGGGACGAAGCCGTGGCGGATGCCGAAGCGCTGTCCGCTGTGCAAGACCGAGATCGTGAGGCCCGAGGGCGAGGTGATGCACCGATGCCCGAACCGCGCGTGCCCCTCTCGCGGCCTGGAGACGCTCTACCACTGGGTCGGTGCGGCGATGGACATCGAGAACGTCGGCGGGAGCACGATCAAGAAGCTCTGGGACGAGGGGATCGTGCGCTCGCTGCCCGATCTCTACCGGCTCACGGCCGAGCAGCTTGCCGAGCTCGAAGGGTTCGCCGAGATCTCGGCGACGCGCGCGATCGAGTCGATCCAGCGCTCGAAGGAGCAGCCGTTCTCGCGCGTCCTCTTCGGCCTCAACATCCCGAAGGTCGGCTGGGTGATCGCACGCAGCCTCGCACTGCACTTCCGAACGGTGGACGCGCTCGCGGTCGCGACACTCGAGCAGCTCGAGGAGGTCGAGGGGATCGGGCCCGAACGGGCCGAGCTCGATCGCGGAATGGTTCGGCGACCCGGAGAACCTCGCGCTCGTCGAGGAGCTGCGAGGGCTCGGCCTTCAGCTCGCGCTCGCCGAGGACGAGCGTCCCCCGGAGGGTCGCCTCACGCGGCAGCCAGTACGTCGTCACCGGAACGCTCGAAGGCTGGACGAGGGAGGAGGCGAAAGCCGCGCTCGAGGCGCTCGGCGCGAAGGTCTCCGACTCCGTCTCGAAGAAGACGACCGGCGTCGTCGTCGGCGAGAGCCCGGGCTCGAAGGCGCAGAAGGCCGAGAAGCTCGGTGTGCCCGTGCTCGCGGAGGAGGATTTTCGCCGTCTGCTCAGTGCGTGAGGTGAGTAGCAGCGATGCGGCTGCGAAGCAGCCGCCTTTAGGGATCTTCGCGCGACCGGAGACTCCGCGCTAGCGGATCTCCGGTCTTGCGCACACTAGGAGCGCGCTAGAGCCGTCACGAAACGATCCTGTGCTTCCCGCGCCGTCCAGTACGGCACCGGCGAGCCGTTCTGCAGGATCGCGAAGACGTAGCGTCGGCGCACGAAACCCGCGAGCGCGGACGCGCGACTGGTCGTGCCCGTCTTGGCGATCACCTGTCCCCGGGTCGGCCGGATGTCCAGGCGCCGCTCGAGCGTTCCGGAGATCCCAGCCACGGCGAGCGACGCGATGAATGCGTCGCGGATGGCCGGGTCGGCAGCGCCGATTCGCAGGATCGCAGCGAGGGCGTGGACGGTGAGCCGGTCGAACCGCGAGAGCCCGGAGCCGTCGGCGATGCGCACTCCCGCGAGCGGAACTCCTGCGGCTCGAAGGGCCGAGCGGACGACCCGCGCGCCTGTTACGGAGGAGCCACGTGGCGCCACCGTCGCGCCGAGCTCCTTCAGCACCATCTCGGCCGCGAAGTTGTCGCTCTTGCCGTTCAGCTGACGCACGATCGTCGACAGCGGCTCGGAGAGGTCGAACACGATGGAGAGCGCAGCAGGAGGAGCCGGCCTCGACCCCGACCGGCCGGTCACGGAGATCCCGCGCCGCTCGAGGGCGTCCACGTAGGCGCGAGCCGCAGCTACGGCCGAACCGTGCACGCCCGTGAGTCGTACGCCTGCCACGGACAAAGCCGCGATCGGCCTCGACTCGATCCCCAGGTAGCTCGGCTTCCACCCGAGCCCGTCGCGCCGTCCGTCGAAGTGCGTGTCGTCGCCGAATACGCGCCCTGCGATGCGCTTGATGCCGGTGGCTGCGAACTTGCGCGCGAGCCGGTCGAGGTCGGCGCGATCGAGCGTCGGGTCGCCGAACCCGACGAGCCAGAGGTTTCCCCTCCACACGCGGCCCGAGCGCGACCCGGCGCCGACGACCTCGGTACGGAAGCGATGGCGCGGGCCGAGCACGCGGAGCGCTGCGAACGAAACCGGCAGCTTCTCGGCCGAGGCCGGAAGGAGCGAGCGTCCGGGGTTCGACGCGTAGACGGTCTGCCCCGTCCGCAGATCCACGGCGATCGCCGCTGCGTTTCGTGGGTCGATCCCCGGGGCGAGGAGCGCGTTCGCGAGCGTGGCTTCGAGGTCGCGAGGTGCTGCGGTCGTCGTCGATGCGGTTCCGCCGGTGAGGGCGACCGCGACGAGCGTCGCGACGAGGGCGGGCGTCCGTCTCACGAGTGCACTGTGTAGCGCAGGCCGCCGACGGCGCCGGAAGAAGCTAGCGGTAGATCGTGATCGTGACGGTGCGGCGGCCCCACTCGCGCGCCTTGGCCGTGCTCGGGAACCAGAGGTCGATGATCCGCCCCTTGATTGCGTGCCCGACGTCGGCCGCGAGGGCCGGCCCGTAGCCGGGAACGTGCAGCTTCGTCCCCAGCGGGATGAGCTTCGGATCGACTGCGACCACGCCCTTGCGCACGGGAACGCCGAGCGCGGTCTTGCCTGGAAGGTAGTACGCGACGGCGTCGACTTTCAGTCGGTACGCCTGCTGCTCCTGCGGCTGACCGAAGGCCGAGCCTCCGGTGCCGACGAGCGTTCCTGCGAGGACCGCGACGAGCGCGGCTCCCCACCTGCGCGTTCCCCTACCCACGACCTGAGCGACCCTAACACAGGCCCATCCGAGCGTCCGCCCCACAATGGCTCTCTTTGCAGATATTTTGGCTCTGTTGCAAGTTGCAGCCGTCCGTAGAGGCTGCTAGGGTCTCCGACTTGTGACGGGCCAGACCGCCACTGGCGAGTCTGTCCGGGGACGACGGAGAGCCACCTTCACAGGCTCGCGCGCCGGATGGACGCCGATAGTCGTTTTCGCTGCGGCAGCCGCCGGCGTGCTTCTGCTTGCCGTCGGGTCGGCGTCCGCGCAGACGATCACGTCGAAGCGCGCGCAGGCCGAGGCGATCATGGCCGAGGTCGAGAGCCTGAACGGGAACCTCGAGCAGACGATCGAGGCGTACAACTACGCCAACATCCAGCTCGAGGAGATCGAAAGCGACCTCGCGACGAACGCAAAACACCTGGTCGCCGCCCGAAAGAGCCTCGGCATCGCCCATACGCGCATCCAGGAGCGCCTCCGCGAGCTCTACATCAACGGCGAAGGCGACTCGACGCTCGAGGTGCTCCTCGGCTCGTCGAGCCTGGACGACGTCATCGCGCGTCTCGACGCGATCGAGCGGGTGTCCAGCCAGGACTCGCACATCCTCCGCACGGTCAAGCAGTACCGCAAGGAGGTGGAGACGCGGCGCGCCAAGTTGCAGGACGCGCGCACGGATCAAGCCCAGATCGTGGCGGAGCAGGCCGCACAGAAGCAGTCGATCGAGTCCACGCTCGCCGAGCAGAATCAACTCCTCGCCTCCGTCAAGGACGAGATCGCGGAGATGCGCGCGGAGGAGGAGCGGCGACAGGCCGTGCTCGCGGAGCAGGCTCGCGCACAGGCGCAAGCGGCCCAGCTCGCCGCGCAGGCCTCGTCACAGGAGTCCTACGACACAGCAGTCGTCGTCCCGACCTACGACGCCGACCTCCCGGCAGCTCGCTACGGCGGGGTCGTCGGGATCGCACTCCAGTACCTCGGGATTCCGTACGTCTGGGGAGGCTCGAGCCCGTCGACCGGCTTCGACTGTTCGGGGTTCACGAGCTACGTCTACGCGCAGGTCGGCGTTTCGCTTCCGCATCACGCGGCATCGCAGTACAGCATGGGAACGCCCGTCTCCTACGACCAGCTGGCGCCGGGCGACCTCGTGTTCTTCAGCGGTCTCGGCCACGTCGGGATCTACATCGGGGGCGGCCAGTTCGTGCACGCGCCGCACACCGGCGACGTCGTCAGGATCTCGAGCCTCGGCGAGCGCTCCGGCTCGTACGTCGGCGCGCGCCGGCTCTAGCCGGCGATCTCGTCGTTCTGAACGCCGACGTGAGGCTCGGCGTACAGCGCGTCGATCTCTTCTGCGAAGTGCTCCTGCACGGCTCGGCGTCTGACCTTGAGCGTGGGCGTGATCTCGCCGGCGTCCATCGTGAAGTCGCGCGGGAGGATCGTGAATCGCTTCACCTGCTCGAAGCGCGACCGCTCCTGGTTGACGTCGTCGACGACGCCCTGCAGCAGAGCGTGGACGCGCTCGTCGTGTGCGAGCGTGGACACGTCTGCGGCGAGGCCCTGCTCGCCCGCCCAGCGCTCGATCTCGACCGGGTCCAGCGTGATCAGGGCGGAGACGTAGGGCCGCGCGTCGCCGACGACCAGCGCCTGTGAGACGTACTTCGACGTCTTCAGGTCGTTCTCGATGTTCTGGGGCGCGACGTTCTTGCCCCCTGCGGTGACGAGGATGTCCTTCTTGCGGTCGGTGATGTGCAGGAAGCCGTCCTCGTCGAGCATGCCGATGTCGCCTGTCTTGAGCCAGCCGTCGGCCCCGAGCACGGCGGCCGTCGCCTCGGGCTCCTTGTAGTAGCCCTGGAAGACCGTCTCCGAGCGCACCTCGATCTCTCCGTCGTCGGCGATCCGAACCTCGAAGCCCGGGAGCGGCTGTCCCACGGAGCCGAAGCGGTAGAGGTCGGGCCGGTTCGTGCTGCACGCGGTCGTGCACTCGGTGAGGCCGTAGCCCTCCCCGATGCGAATGCCGATCGCGTCGAAGAACTCGATGATCTCCTTCGCGAGCGGCGCCCCGCCCGAGCCGGGCATGCGCAGCCGCCCGCCGAACGGCTCGCGAACCTTGCTGAACACGAGTCGGTCGGCGACACGATGCTTGGCGCGGAGCCCTGCGGGAACCGGCTTCCCTTCGCTCTCGAGGCGGCTGACCTCACGCCCGATCGGAAGCGCCCAGTCGATGAGGCGCCGCTTCGTCCCGGTTGCCGCATCGAAACGGGCAAGGACGGCGGTGTGCACCTTCTCGTACACGCGCGGGACGCTCGGCAGCAGCGTCGGGCGCACCTGCGGGAGCGCTTCGGCGACGCGCAGCGGGTCGGCGAGGAACGCGATCGTGAACCCGACGTGTGCTCCGAGGAGCAGCATCAGCCGGCCGTAGTTGTGCGCGAGAGGAAGGTAGAGGAGCATCACGTCGTCGGGGTGGTAGTACGTCTCCTCCATCCGGTCGACGACGCTCGCCATCACGTAGTAGTTGCGGTTCGAGAGCATGCAGCCCTTGGGCGGCCCGGTCGTCCCGGACGTGTAGATGATCGTGAAGAGATCGTCCTCGGCGATCGCGTCCGTCGCCTCGTCGAGGGCGGTCGGATTCGTCGCGGCGTAGTCCGTCCCGTGCGCGGCGAGACCGTCGAGGTCGTGGAACGTGAGGACGTGCTGCAGCGCAGGCAGCTCCTCCGTCACCGCTTCCACCTTCGCGAGCTGCTCTGCGTCCTCGCAGACGATCCCCACCGCTTCGGAGTGCGCCAAGAGGTACCCCACGTCGCGCGCCGAGCTCGAGGCGTACACGGGGACGCCAACGGCGCCGATGTGCGCGAGCGCGAAGTCGAGGAGCGCCCAGTCGAGGCTGTTGCGAGCCAGGAGCGCGACGTTGTCGCCCTTGCGCACGCCGCGTGCCAGGAGGCCGTTCGCGTACGCGCGTACGCGCTCGTCGGCCGCGGTCCACGACACCTCGGACCAGCCGTCTTCCGACTCGACCAGGTAGGCGGGGCCCGGACGCCCAGCTGCGACCGACTGCCGCCAGAGCTGCGCAATCGTTCGGCGCGCCCCGGAGCCCGGTTGCGTCTCGAGGGCGGCTGCGGCCGTCTCGGTCACGTTCTGAGCTTAGAGGAAGGGGTTCGCCAGTCCAGGGCGAATCTCGCAAGTCCCGAACGCACATGAGTGAGTTGTGGCGTCCGGTGGAATACCCTTAGCCCATGCGTACGACCTGGAACGGATCCCTCAGCTTCGGCCTCGTCTCGATCCCCGTGGGCCTTGCCCCTGCGACGAAGCCCGCTGCACGCCAGTCGGACGTCTCGTTCCGGCTCCTGCACCGCGAGTGCGCGACGCCGATCAAGCAGAAGCGGTGGTGCCCGACGCACGATCGCGAGGTGACGCAGGACGAGATCGTGCGTGGCTTCGAGGTGACGAAGGGCCAGTTCCTCATCGTCGAGGACGCCGATCTGGAGGCCATCGAGCGTGCGGACGACTCGCGCTCGATCGAGATCACGCGGTTCGTCAAGGCGACGGATGTCGACCCGATCTTCTTCGATCGCACGTACTTCCTCGTCCCCGCGGCCGCGACGGCGCAGCGCCGGCCGTACGTGCTCCTGCTCGAAGCGATGAAGCAGACCGAGACCGCCGCGCTCGGTCGGTTCGTTCGCGGCGGGCGCGAGAGCCTCTGCCTCGTGCGCGCCCAGGGCGACGCGCTCGCGCTCGAGACGCTGTTCCTCGTGGAAGACGTCTACTCGCAGGCCGAGATCGCGGAGGCCGTCGAGGAGACGAAGGTGAAGAAGCCCGAGCTCGACCTCGCGTTGCAGATCATCGCGAGCCTCGCCGGCGACTTCGAGCCCGCCGAGCTTGCGAGCGAGTATCGACGCGACCTGCGCGCGCTCCTCGAGGCGAAGATGCGAGGCGAGGAGCTCGTCGCGCCGGAGCCCGTCGAGGTCGCGCCGGTGATCGACCTCATGGAGGCGCTCAAGGCGAGCGTCGCCGCCGCGAAGAAGCCCGGAGCGGAGCAGGCGGAGAAGAAGCCGTCGCGTGCGCGGAAGCCGCGCGCCAAGGCCTCCTAGCTGTGCGTGCTCAGCTCGAGGCGGAGGCCGCTCCCGCCCCGACTGCCTCGAGCTGAGCCTGGAAGAGCGTCTTGTCGATCTTGCCGTGATAGATCGGCACGCCCTCCTCGATGCAGATGCGGACGACCTCGTCCCGGTCCATCCCCATCTCCTTGGCGAGCTCTTCGGGCGTTAGATGGTTGGCCATGCTGCCTCCTCAGGTTGGAGAAAAACGGCAAAGAAAAAGCCCGCCGGCGCAACACGCGCACGTCGGGCTCCGGGTCATTCGCTGCCGGGGCGGGAGGTCAAGCGGCCCGCCTTTCGAGAGCGACAGTCATCGCTCTGAGCATACTGCGGGTCGCCCGCGCTGCGCAACGCCGGTACCCTGTCCGCGCTCGGGGTGTGGCGCAGCCTGGTAGCGCGCTCCGTTCGGGTCGGAGAGGCCCCCAGTTCGAATCTGGGCACCCCGACTGATTCGCGGGGGAAACCACGGTTTCCCCCCGCGTGCCCCCCATCCCTCGCCGCGGCGACGATCGGGCGCGTGAGGCCTCCCGGCGGGCTGAGCCCGCCTCCGGCCGCCGGCCTGGGCTATCGACTCGGCGCTTCGGTCTATCCTCGATTCCGTGTTGAAGGCCGTCTTGTTCGACGTCGATTTCACGCTCTTTCGGCCTGGGCCTGAGCTTGGGCCCGAGGGGTACCGGCGGGTGGGGGAGCGGCACGGGCTCGCGCTCGAGCCTGGCCTGTACGAGGAGGCTCGCGCTGCGGCCATCGAGACGCTGCAGCGCAACCACTCGCTCGTGCACGACGAGGAGATCTGGATCGCGTTCACCGAGCAGATCGTGCTCGGGATGGGGGGCGATCCGAGCGGAGCGCGGGAGTGCGCGACCGACATGGTGCGCGAGTGGGAGCGTCACGAGAACTTCTCCCTCTACGAGGACGCGCTGCCCGTGCTCGAGGAGTTGCGGCGGCACGAGATCAGAATCGGGCTCATCTCGAACGGCCAGCGCGACCTCGACGAGTTCGTCGTGCATCACGTCCTCGAGGTCGACGCCGTCGTCGGGTCGAAGGCGCACGGGCGCGTGAAGCCGCATGCGTCGATCTTCGTCGCAGCGCTGCAGATGCTCGGCGTGACACCTGACGAGACCGTGATGGTGGGCGACTCCTACGAGGACGACATCGAGGGCGCGCGGGCGCTCGGGATCCGCGCAATCCTGCTCGATCGCGACGGCCTCCGACTCGACGCACCCGATCGGATCGACACGTTGCTCGCGCTGCCGGCGGCTCTCGGCCTAATGCATTCCTAGCTCGCGGCGCCAGGCATCCGTGTCCGCACCGAGCGTGACCTCGGCGGGGGCGTCGGGCGATCCGAACGATGCTGCTGCTTCCTCGCGTGTCCAGACGGGGCCGACACAGACGTCCTCGTCGCCGAAGTGCGTGAGCCAGTCTGCGAGCGAGCGTGTGGCGAAGATCGAGGCGAGCTCCGCTGCAAGCGCGTGCTGGTGCTCGTCGTACTGGCGGTCGGCGAGGTCGACACGATCGAGGAGCTCGCACAACCGCTGGAAGAACTTCGGTTCGAGCGCCCCGACCGTGAGGTGGCGACCGTCCGCTGTCGCGTAGATGCGGTAGCACGCGAGCCCGCCGGTCAGCATGCGCGGAACCGGCTCGCCTCCGAGGCGGTGCGCGACGAGGTCGTGCGATCGATGCGTCAGCGAGACGACGATCCTCGGGCCGCGGCCGGTTCGCGCGCGCTCCAGGAGCCCCGCCAGGACCTGCGCGACGGCACCGAGTGCGCCGGCCGCGAGGTCGGCGATCTGCACCGGCGGGAGCTGTGCGTCGGTGTCCTCGAGGACGCCCGCCCAGCCGAGGTAGTTGAGGTCGTGACCAGCGCGCAGCCGGTGGCGCTCGTCGTCCAGACCGAAGCCGGTGATCGAGCAGTAGACCGTCGCGGCTGCGACGTCGTCCGGCCCGACGCCGAGTCTCGCGGCGACCCCGGGCCGGAAGCCTTCCAGCACGACGTCGGCGCGCGCGCACAGCGCCTGTGCGAAGTCGGCCTCGCCGGGCAGGTCGCAGACGACAGACTCGCTCCCCGCGCGAAGCGCGGTGTCCCAGGCGGTCGCAGTCGGCCGCATGGGATCGCCGGACGGTGGCTCGACGCGGACGACGCGAGCGCCGAGCCGCGTGAGCTCGCGACTCGCGTACGCGCCGGGGAGGTAGCGCGTGAAGTCGACGACGAGTGTGCCCGCCAGCGGTTGCACGCCGGCGGAGCGTACCTCTATCCTCGCCTCGTTGATTGACGGTTCAATCGCCCACCGAGAGAAGCGCAAGCTCATCCTCGACGCCGCGATCCGCGTGTTCGCCGACCACGGCTACCACGGCGCACGCGTCGGCGACATCGCGGAGGACGCAGGAGTCGCGCACGGCCTGCTCTACCACTACTTCGCGTCGAAGGACGACGTTCTGCGGACGATCTTCGTCGAGAACTGGGGCGCGCTCATCGCGCGATTCCGTGCAGTCGAGGCGTCCGCCGAGCCGGCGCCGGAGAAGCTCGAGGGCATCGCGAAGATCCTGCTGCGCACGTGGCGCAACGATCCGGCGCTCGTCACGGTGATGGTCCGCGAGGTCGCACGCAGCCAGCAGCTCCAGGATCGGGTCGACGAGGTACGCGAGGCGTTCGCGATCGTCCAGCGGGTCATCGAGGAGGGCCAGTCGGCGGGAGCGTTCCGGCCGGACGTCGACGCTCGTCTTGCGAGCTGGATCTTCTACGGAGGGCTCGAGGAGGTGCTGACGGGCTGGGTGCTCGGACAACTTCCGGACAGCGAGGACGACGTCGCGCGCGCGGAACGCACTGCGATCGAGATCGCCCTGCGCGGCCTCGCGGTCTAGGCTCGCGCGCATGAAGATCTTCAACCTCAACGCAGACACGTGGGATCGCGTCGAGGAGCGTCCAGGCTGGCGCAGCAAGGACGCGTGGGTCGGCGCGCACGTCGACGCCGAGCTGATCGGCGGGAGCATGTACGAGCTCGAGCCCGGCGATCGGCTCTGGCCGTACCACACGCATCACGCGAACGAGGAGTGGATGATCGTCCTCCGCGGGCGCCCGACGTTGCGTACGCCCGACGGAGAGCAGGAGCTCGGTGAGGGTGACGTCGTCTGCTTCCGGCGCGGCGAGGAGGGGCTGCACCAGGTCCGGAACGCCTCAGACGCGCCGATTCGCGTCCTCATGTTGTCGACGCTCCTCGCGCCCGACATCGTCGAGTACGCCGACTCGAACAAGGTCTCGGTCGTCGACGCGAAGGGGCAGCGGCTCTTCCGCGCCTTCCGCGGCCCTGACGCCGAGTACTGGGAGGGCGAGGACTAGGCTCCCGCGGGGCGAGCTCGCTTCCCTCATCGCTCGCCTGACTCGCAGTAGCGTCTTACGGTGGCGACGAAGTCCGCGACGTCCACCGGTTTCGAGAGGTAGCCGTCGAAGCCGACGGCCAGGAAGTGCTCGCGGTCGCCCTCCATCGCCTGCGCGGTCAGAGCGAGGATCGGCAGGGACGCGGTCCGGTGGTCCGCGCGCAGCCGCGCGAGCGCCTCGACGCCGTCGATGTCCGGGAGCTGGATGTCCATGAGGACGAGATCGGGAAGGTGCTCTGCCGCGAGGTCGACCGCTTGGCTGCCCGTGGTCGCCTCTAGGGTGCGGTAGCCCGTCGCTGCGAGGACGTCCCGGAACAGCTTCATGTTCTTCTCGTTGTCCTCGACCACGAGGATCTGCGGGTTCGTCATCTCGCGACCGCTTTCGACGGCAGCGTGAACACGAACGTGCTCCCTTCGCCTACCTGACTCTCGACCCAGATCCGGCCGCCGTGCAGTTCGACGAGCCGCTTGGAGAGCGCGAGCCCGAGCCCGGTCCCCTCGCGCTGCTCGAGCCCTGCGTCGGTCTGCTGAAACTCCTCGAAGATCCGCTCGAGGTCCTCCGAGGCGATGCCCGCGCCCGTGTCTGCCACCGAGATCTGCACATCGCCGTTCACCCGCGTCGCCCGCACGTCGACGGAACCGCCCGGGGGCGTGAACTTCACGGCGTTCGAGAGCAGGTTGAAGATGACCTGTCGCACGCGCCGCTCGTCGCCGTCGACGATGTTCACGTCGGAGCTGTCCGCGACCGTGATCTGTACCCCGTCGGTCGTCGCTCGCTCGCGCACCATGACCACGCCGCTCTCCAGCGCGTCTAGGAGCGAGAACGGCGCCACGTCGAGCTCGACCTGACCCGCTTCGACCTTGGACAGGTCGAGCACGTCGTTGATGAGGGAGAGCAGGTGGTTCCCGGACGAGAGGATGTCGTCGAGGTACTCGCGCTGCTTCTCGTTCACCTCGCCGACCATGCCCGCGCGGAGCACCTGCGAGAAGCCGATGATCGCGTTCAGCGGCGTCCGCAGCTCATGCGACATGGAAGCGAGGAAGTCGGACTTGTGCTGGCTCGCCGTCTCCAGCTCCCTGTACAGACGCCGGAGCTCGTCGTTCATCCGGTTCACGTTCGCGGCCAGCGCGCCCAGCTCGTCTCGGTTGGAGACGTCGACGTTGCCGGTGAAGTCGCCCGAAGCGGTCGCGGACAGCCGGGCCCCGATCCGCTGGATCGGCCCGATCAGCGACCAGGAGAGGACGAACCCCAGCAACAGGGCGAGCCCGATTGCACCGGCCGCGGCGCCGATGAAGAGGTTCCGGGAGCTCGTGTAGGCGCTCTCGTTCTGGGCGATCACCGCCTTCGCCGTCTCCGTCGTCGCGTTGTCGAGCTCGCTGGCGTGTTGTCTGAGCACGGAGACGTAGCGCTCTGCGTCGTAGCGATCAGCGTTTTTGGCCTGTCGTCCCGCTCTTCCGGACGCGACGATCCGCTCCAAGACCTTCAACAGGTCGGAGCTCGTCTCGCGGATCCTCCTGAGGAACTGCTCGTCCTCGGCCGGAGGGACGAATCCGAGGTTCTCGGGATCTATCGAGGCCACGAGCGTCTCGAGCACGTCCACTGCTGCGAGATCCACGGCCCAGTCGCCGGCGACTCGATCGGCGAACGGGAAGATCTGGTCGAAGTCTCGCGCGACATTGCCGGCCAGCAGCAGGCGCACGTGCTCGGCGTCACTTCGAACCTCGCTGTACTCGGCGGAGCGCTTCTGGAGCTCGCCGAGGGACTCCACCCGTTCGTTCGACTGCCCGAGCAGGCGCACCCCGAGCACGCCGACAGCGACGACCAGCAGCGCCGTCGCCACGAAGGCGACGAGCAGCTTTGTGTGGACCGTCGCCGGCACGCGGCCGACGGCCCTGACGAGCGGGTTGTCGTCAGGGTTCAGAATGCGCCGCTTCGCGGCGTCGCCTGGCGTTGCGCGCTGGGACACCGGGCGCTCCATGCTCTTCCTCAGCTACTCAACTCTGCGGTTCCCCCGACCATGTTGGTGATCAGCCAGCGGCCGTCGATCCGCGACACGTCGAGATCCCCCGCCGTGACCTCCTCCACCTCGCCCGTGTTTACGTCGACAAAGTGGCATTCGAAGTGCAGCGTGCCGCGATCACCGTTGACCGTGACGCGTAGCTTGTACGCCGGGTGATCCGACACCCACTCGGTCGAGGGCTTGAAAGCCTGCGACTTCAGCCAAAACTGCTGAATCTGCCGCTTGCCGGTGGCGGTCTTCCCGGCGCCGGCGGTAAACGTCGCATTCTGCGACCACAGGCTCATCATCAGCTCGATGTCCTTCTTCGAAAGTGCCTCGTGGAAGTCTCTCTCGATCTCGCCGATCTGGAACATGTCGACCTGCTCTTGCAGTGCGCTGTTCACGGTGCTCGAGCCTCCGCACGCCGAGAGCGCGACGGTGACGGCTCCGACCGCCACTGCGCCCGCCGTCAGGACGCCTCCGACCCACAGTCTGCGCAACATTTCGTCTCCTTCGTCCAGCCTGCCTGAACGACGTCCCACGTGACGATCATCACACGCTGGGAGGGCGTCCGTCTAGATCTCGCGGAGAACGATGCAGCGCGGTCGCGCGCGTGCCAACCGTGCCCGCCTGTGGGCTCGAGGGGATGCTGGCACCCCTCGACAGACGGGGTGTACACCTGGAGAAGTCGCCGCGCGCGCCGTATTCTCGCCTCGTGGGGATCCGTGTCGTGCTCGCCGACGACCAGTACCTCGTGCGGGAGGGCATCAGGAGCATGCTCGAGACCTCGGACGAGGTGGAGATCATCGCGGTCTGTGACGACCTCGACTCGTTGCTCACGGCTGTCGATGCCGAGACGCCTGACGTCGTGGTCACCGACATCCGCATGCCTCCGGGCCAGACCGACGAAGGGATTCAGGCTGCGGTACGTCTGCGGGAAACGCATCCGGAGGTCGGTGTAGTCGTGCTCAGCCAGTACACGACGCCGAGCTACGCGCTCGCCCTCCTCGAAGGCGGCTGCGAGGGCCGCGCCTACCTCCTGAAGGAGCGCGTGAAGGACATCGACCAGCTGGTAGCGGCTGTGCACGCGGTCTCCGAGGGCGGCTCCGTGATGGATCCCAAGGTCGTCGACGCTCTCGTCGCCGAGAGCGCACGCGCCGACGAGTCGCCGCTGAACGAGCTGACGCCTCGAGAACGCGATGTGCTGCGCGAGATGGCCGAGGGCCGAAACAACGCCGCCATCGCCGAGACGCTCGTCCTGACCGAACGCTCCGTCGAGAAAGTCATCCACTCGGTCTTTCTCAAGCTCGGGCTCACGTGGGAGGAGGCCGTGCACAAGCGGGTCAAGGCCGTCGTGCTGTATCTGGCCGAGAGCGGCTAGCGCCGGCGTTCGAGCGGCAGCGAGCCGGAGACGCGAGTACGGCCGTCCGGCTCCGGCTGCACCCTGAGCGCGCCACCGAGCGCCTCGACGCGATCCCGTAGGGCGTCGAGCGCGTCGTCGAGCGCGGCTCCACGGACGACCTCGAAGGCGAGCGCATCGTCGTCCTGGCGTACGGCGATGGACGGCCGCGCGCCGCTCGTGTGCTCGAGCGCGTCGAGCCAGCACCCATACACCGTGTGCAGGATCTCGGGCGCCTGATCCGAGCCTCCTGACACGTCGACCGAGGCGGACACGCCCGCGCTCACGGCCGCGGCGCGGAGTGCTGCCGCGAGGCCGAGCCCGAGCAGCGGAGGGGAGATTCGTTGTGCCAGCTGCGCGGACGCCTCGACCGCGTCCTGCACGTCTCCGCTGATCTCCTCGAGGAGCGCCCTGGCCGTCGTGGGGTCGGAGTCGAGCTCGGACTGCGCGAGCTGAAGCCTCATGGCGAGCGCCACCAGGTGCTGCTGCACACCGCCGTGGAGCTCCCGCTCGATGCTGTGGCGGTCGGCGTCGGCGGCGCGGACGAGCCGTGCCCGCGACGCGCGCAGCTCGGTGACCTCTGCGTTCAGACGCTCGATGTCGTCGTGATCGGCCAGCGTGACTGCCCTCCCGTTCGTGGGTCGGAGGGAGTTGTCCGCGATCTCGCGCCCGACGTCAAGCGGAGAAAACCGGCATCTGCGAGGAGGGCAGCCACCGGGTCATTCACCTGCTGCCGCCGTAGGCGCGCCGCGAGCCCGAGCCTAGCCTCGATCCGATGCCGAATCTCGTCCAGAAAGGAGTAACCAGGATGCAGAACGTGCACTCCAGTGGCCGACGTGGGCCTTCGACGAGGACACGGACGTCGATCGCGATTGCTCTCGGGGTCGGTTTCCTGCTCCTCGTCGGTGTCGCGGTGGCGACGCCTCCGGGCGGCGTCCTCTCGGCGCCGGTACACGCACGCGGGACGCTCGGCGAGGATCAGCTCGTCAACTCGAAGTCGGGCGTCCACGTCAAGACGAAGGGTTCCGCCGATCTGGTCTCGCAGCAGATCGTCATCGCGGGCGGCGGTCATACCGGCTGGCACAGCCATCCCGGCCCCGTGCTCGTCACGGTGAAGCGGGGGGCGCTGCGGCTGATCTACGCCAACGACGAGACCTGCACGGGGACTGTCTACGAAGCAGGAGACAGCTTCATCGATCGCGGCGACGCGGTCGTCCATATCGCACGGAACGAGTCCCTTCTGAGCGAGGTCGAGCTCTGGGCGACGTACTTCGTGCCCGGCGCTCCTGGCGCCTTGTTCAGGCTCGACGAGCCTGCCGGAAGTAGCTGCTAGGCGGTGGTCACGAGCGGCCGGACGCGCGACTGGTCCGGTCGCTCGGCTTGTCAGCGGAACGCGTTTTCGCCGGTCAGCGCCTGGCCGACGACGAGGGTATGGATCTCGTGCGTGCCCTCGTAGGTCAGCACCGACTCGAGGTTGTTGACGTGGCGGATCACCGGGTACTCGAGCGTGACGCCGTTGGCGCCGAGGATCGTTCGTGCGCTCCGCGCCACTTCGATCGCGCCGCGCACGTTGCCCATCTTCCCGAGGCTCACGTGCTCGGGCCGAAGCGTGCCGGCGTCCTTCATGCGGCCGAGGTGCAGCGCGACGAGGAAGCCGCGGTTGAGCTCGAGCGCCATCTCGGCGAGCTTCTGCTGGGTGAGCTGGTACGCGGCGATCGGCTTGGAGAAGACGATGCGCTCCTTCGCGTACTCGAGCGCAGCCTCGAAGCAGGCGCGTCCGGAGCCGACGGCTCCGAACACGATGCCGAAGCGCGCTTCGTTCAGGCAGGAGAGCGGGCCGCGCAGCGTCGAGACGTCGGGGAGGCGGTTCTCCTCGGGCACGCGGACGTCCTGGAGCACGAGCTCGGACGTGACGGATGCACGCAGCGACAGCTTCTTGTGGATCTCGGGCGCAGAGAAGCCGGGCATGCCCTTCTCGACGATGAACCCGTGGATGGCGCCCTCGTCGGTGCGTGCCCACACGATCGCGATGTCGGCGATCGTCCCGTTCGTGATCCACATCTTCGCGCCGTTCAGGATCCAGTCCGAGCCGTCGCGGCGCGCGTGCGTCCGCATCGACCCGGGATCGGAGCCCGCATCGGGCTCGGTGAGCCCGAAGCATCCGATCACGTCGCCCGTATGCATCGGAGGGAGCCAGCGCTCCTTCTGCTCCTCCGAGCCGAACTTCCAGATCGGGAACATCGCGAGGGAGCCCTGAACGGAGACCGCGCTTCGCACGCCCGCGTCCCCCGCCTCGAGCTCCATGCAGGTGAGGCCGTAGACGACGGAGCTTGCGCCGGGCAGGCCGTACCCGTCGAGATGCATTCCGAGCAGGCCCAGCTTCGCGAGCTCCTGGAAGATCTCGCGCGGGAAGATCCCCTTCTCGAACCAGTCGCCGACCTCGTCGAGCACGTTGTCGCGCACGAACTGCCGGACGGTGTCGCGAACCGCACGCTCCTCGTCGTCGAGGAGAGCATCGATCCCGAGGTAGTCGAGCGGGTCGAGGGCGGGACGCTCGGTCGTGGTCGCCATGCGCCCGACATCCTACGGAAGGTGTCCCGGCGCTTGACCGGCCGCTCGGGATCGTCGTAGACTATCCGTTGACTGACTAGTCAATCGAACCGGGAGCGAAGGCCATGACACAGCTGGAGACCGGCATCGCCGGCGGCGTCTCGTTTGCGCTGACGCACGAGCAGCGCGAGCTCCGCGCGCTTGCGCGCGAGTTCGCCGAGAAGGAGATCCGGCCGAAGGCGGCTGACTACGACGAGCACGCGACCCATCCGGTCGACGTGATCGCGAAGGCGCACGAGCTCGGCCTGATGAACATGCACGTTCCTGAGTCGCTCGGTGGCATCGGCCTTCCGGCGTTCGACGGCATTCTGGTCGGCGAGGAGCTGAACTGGGGGTGCTCCGGCATCGGCACGTCGATCCTCGCGAACGGCCTCGGGGCCGGACCGGTTCTTCTCGCAGGCTCCGACGAGCAGAAGGAGACGTGGCTTCCACCGCTCCTCGAGGAGCCGATCCTCTGCTCGTTCGGCCTCAGCGAGCCCGACGCCGGGTCGGACGTCGCCCGCATGAAGACGACGGCGGAGCGCCGCGGCGACGAGTACGTCCTGAACGGATCGAAGACGTTCATCACCAACGCCGGTCACGCGACCTGGACGGTCGTCTTCGCGAAGACCGATCCGGCCAGGGGTCACAAGGGAATCTCGGCGTTCGTCGTCCCGATGGACACGCCGGGAGTCCAGATCGAGAAGCACCTCGACAAGATGGGCCAGCGCTCGACGGACACCTCCGCGTTCGCGCTCGCGGACGTCGTCGTCCCGGCCGAGAACCGCATCGGCGAGGAGGGCGAGGGCTTCAAGATCGCCATGAGGACGCTCGACTTCACGAGGCCCGGCACTGCTGCCGGCGCAGTCGGCGTCGCACAGGCTGCCTTCGAGCTCGCAGTGGAGTACGCGAAGGAGCGCGTCACGTTCGACGTTCCGATCGCGATGCACCAGGGAGTCAACTTCATGATCGCGGACATGGCGACCGAGATCGAGGCGGCACGCCTCCTCGTCTGGCAGTCGGCGTGGCTCCACGATCAGGGCGAGCGCGCGACGCTGCAGTCGTCGTTCGCGAAGCGGTTCGCCGCCGACACGGCGATGAAGGTGACGACCGACGCGGTGCAGGTCTTCGGCGGTTACGGGTACATCAAGGAGTACCCGGTCGAGAAGCTGATGCGCGACGCGAAGCTCTTCCAGATCTACGAGGGCACGTCGCAGATCCAGCGGCTCGTCATCGCGAAGGAGATCTTCCTCCCGCGCGGCGATTAAGGTCTCGGCATGGCTCTCGAAATCGATCTCTCCGGGCGCGTCGCCCTCGTGACGGGCGGGTCGCGCGGGCTCGGTCGCGCCGACGCGCTCACGCTTGCCCGAGCCGGCGCCGACGTCGCGATCGCCGACATCCTCGTCGAGTCCGAGCTGTCGGAGGACACGGACAGCTGGGGCGCGCTCGCCACGGCTGCACGGACGCAAGGTCTCGTCCACACCGAGGAGACCGTGGAGGAGATCCGTGCGCTCGGCCGCCGCTCGCTGGCCGTGCGCTGCGACGTCACCGACCGTGAGCAGGTCGCTGCGGCGGTTGCCCGGACGGTCGAGGAGCTCGGGTCGGTGGACATCCTCGTCAACAACGCCGGCACGTTGGATCACGTCGGTCAGTTCCACTCCCAGAGCCCGGAGCTCTGGGAACGCGACCTCCGGGTGAATCTGACCGGCGGCTTCAACTGCGCGCAGGCCGTGTGGCCGCACATGCAAGAGCGCGGGTGGGGGCGCATCGTGAACATGGCGTCCGTCGCGGGCACGCTCGGCGGATTCGGGCAGGCGAGCTACTCGACGACGAAGTCGGGGATCCTCGGGCTCACGAAGACGCTCGCGATGGAAGGCGGCCGCCACGGGATCACGTGCAACGCGATCGTGCCCGGGATCATCGGCACGGAGGCGTTCCACATGGCGAATGCCGCGATGAACGAGCGCATCGCCGCGCGCACCGTGTTCAAGCGTCCCGGAGAGCCGCAGGACATCGCCAATGCGATCGCGTTCCTCTGCTCCGACCTCGCGGCCTACGTCACCGGTGTGGAGCTGTACGTCTCGGGCGGGATCGAGCTCTTCGTCTTCTGAGTGCCTCTTTTCTTAGGGGCACCCCATCCCACCACCCACTGCCGATTCTAGTCGGCGAAGGCGCACGAGTGTCTCCGATTTCGGTAACGAATGTGCACCAGCGCTTCACCTGATCGCCACCCCCGGATGAGGCCGGATCGCCTCTAGAATTCGCCGTTCGATGCGCGCAGAGTCACCTCTCTATACACCCCGCAGCAGCGCCCGCAGACGCGCTCGCCCAAGCACCGCGATCGTCGTCGGCGTGGTTGTCGCCGTCGCAGCCCTCGCTGTCCTCGTGGGCCTCGCCTTTGCCGGATCCCGGAGCGAGCTCGCGTCCGGAACCGAGGTCGCCGGCGTCGACGTCGGCGGGTTGACGAGGCGCGAGGCCGTTGCGAAGCTCGAGTCGCTCTACGAGCGGCGGTCCGACGATCCCGTCGAGTTCATCGCCGGCTCGTCATCGCACGAGTTCGCCGCGAACCAGCTCGGCATCCAGCCCGACTGGGGTGCTGCGGTTGCGGCCGCAGGACGAGCCGGCGACGGCTTCGGCCCGTTGCGTGGCTTTCGCCGCATCCGCGCGCGCGTATTCGGGGCCGAGGTTCTTCCGCGGCTCGCTGTGTCGAACGCCGCGCTCGAGTACGCGCTCGACCAGATCGCCGCGGACGTGAATCGCAGGCCGAAGAGCGCCGCGCTCGCTCGTCGCGGACTGCGTATCCAGGTCGTTCCGGAGCAGGACGGGAGCCGCCTTGATCGCGACGCGGCGGCCGAGCTGATCGTGCGCACGCTCGGCCAGGTCGAGCGTGCGCCCGGCGCAATGGCCCTCCCCGTGAAGGTGACGGCTCCGCCTGTCAGTGCAGCGATGCTCGCAGGCACTGCCGGGCGCGCACGCACCGCTGTCTCGAGCCCTGTCGTCCTGAAATCAGCTCAGCGGAGCTTCCGGCTGCCGCGCTGGCGGGTGGCCGAGCTCCTCATGCTCCCGAATGGCGGCGCCACGAAGCTCGTGATCGGTGGGGCGGCGGCCGACGCCTACTTCCGGAATCTGTCCGAGAACATCGGCAGGCCCGCTCGGGATGCCGAGTTCGCGGTGTACGGCGAGTCCGTCCAGGTCGTGCCCGCCCGCGACGGGCTCGAGCTGAACGTCCCGAATGCGGCGCGAGCAATCCTGCGAGCGGCAACCCGTCCCACGAACCGGGTCGCGCAACTCACCGTCGCACGAGCGCTGCCGGAGCGGACGACCGCGGAGGCGCTCGCGATGGGGATCGACACTCGTATGGCGTCCTACAAGACCTATTACTCCGGGACTGCTGACCGGATCACGAACCTCCAGCTCGGCGTACGAGCACTCGACGGCACGCTCGTCGCGCCGGGAGGAACGTTCTCGCTCAACGAGGCGATCGGCGAGCGGACGGTCGAGCGTGGCTTCCGGTCGGCGCCGGTCATCATCGGCAACGAGTACGCCGAGGAGGTCGGCGGCGGCACGTCGCAGGTCGCGACGACCGCGTTCAACGCCGCCTGGGAGGCCGGGCTCAGGATCACGGAGCGAAATCCGCACTCGCTGTACATCAGCCGCTACCAGCTGGGACGCGACGCCACGGTGTACTGGCCGTCGCTCGACCTGAAGTTCGTCAACGACACCGACAGCTGGGTGCTCGTCAAGGGATTCGCGGAGGGTGACGGAATCAGCATCGCGATCTACGGGGGCGAGTCGCGCCGCGTGGAGAGCTCGTCCTCTCCACTCGTCGTCACCGGCCGCGTTCCCGTCGAGCGCGTGGACGATCCGACGCTCGCCAAGGGCAAGACCGTCGTCGAGGAGGAAGGGTCGTCACCGACGCGGACCTCGGCGACGCGGAAGGTCTATTCGGCAGACGGCGAGCTGATCCACTCGGAGACGTGGACGACGTCCTACAAGGGCGAGGAACGCGTCGTTCGCGTCGGGACGAAGGTCGGGCCGAAGAAGACGAAGCCAGTCCCGCCCGCGGCCGGCGCCGGCACGGCGCCTCCGGACGAGCCGGGCGCTACCCCGACGAAGCCTCTGCCGTAGCGATCGCCTCGGCGAGCCACGCCGGGACACGGATGGGTCGATACGTCTCGCGATCCACTGTCGCATGTCGCGTGGTGCCGTCCGCAACGAGCTCTCCGGCACGCTCGACCCGATACTCGTAGCTGAAGCGAGCCCCGCGTACGTCCGTGCAGCGCGTCCAGACCGTGAGCGTCTCGTCGAAGTAGGCAGCGCGGTGGTAGCGGATCGACACCTCCGTCGTCAGCGCTTCGATTCCACGGTCGCGGATCGCCTGATAGCCGCCGGTGTGTTTCGCCAGATAGGCGACGCGTGCGACCTCGAGCCAGACGACGAACGACGCGTGGTGCGCGATGCCCTGCGCGTCGGTCTCCGCGAAGCGGATTCGCACCTCCGTCGAGAACGAGAAGCCGTCCACTGAGCCAACCCTACGATTCGGCCATGTGTGCCGTCGCTCTAGCAGCCCTCATCCGCGAGCGGCAGCCGTGCATCGTTCTCACGGGTGCCGGCGTCTCGACGGAGTCGGGGATCCCCGATTTCCGCTCCGAAACCGGAATCTGGGCGGAGGTCGATCCCTTCGAGGTTGCGTCGCTACGCGCGTTCAAGCGGGATCCCGAGCGTGTGTGGAGCTTCTATCGCGAGCGGCTCCATGTGCTTCGCGACGCGAAACCGAACGCAGCGCACGAGGCACTCGCGGAGCTCGAGCGACGCGGGCTCGTCCAGGCGGTGGTGACGCAGAACATCGACCTGCTCCACACGCGTGCGGGAAGCCAGGACGTCGTCGAGGTGCACGGCTCGATTTCCTCGGCCCACTGCTTGACCTGTCTCTGGACGGAGCCCGCGGACGCCGTGCTCGCACAGCTCGACGAGAGTCCGACGCCGTCGTGTCCTCAGTGCGGCGAGGTGCTCAAGCCCGGTGTCGTCCTCTTCGGTGAGCTGCTGCCGGCCGCTGCGATGGAGCGTGCCACGCAGCTCGCCCGCGGCGCCCGGCTCGTCATCGTCGTCGGCTCCTCGCTCGAGGTCTGGCCGGTGGCGGGCCTGCCGCTCGAGGCGCAGGCATTCGCGATCGTGAACCGCGGCCCAACCGCGCTCGACGAGCTGCGCCTGCTGAAGGTCGACGCGGGCGCCGTCGAGACCCTCTCTGCCGTGCTCGACGCACTCTGACGAGCGCAGCGAGCCCACGAATGGTATGACTGTCCTCATGACGACATCGACGACAGAGAAGCCAAAGTCCGACAAGGACTTCGTGACGCGGCTCGCGGACGCGGGCGAGGAAGCGCTTCAGCGCATCGCCGACCTACCGGGCGGCCAGAAGGCGCTCACCGCGGTGAACGACCTGCGGACGCGGGTCGACGACCTCGCGAAGAAGGTGCGGGGGATCGACGAGCTCGAGGCGCGCGTGGCGAAGCTCGAGAAGGAGCTCGCCGCGCTGAAGAAGGCCAAGGCGCCTGCCAGCGGACAGACGCCCGCGAAGCCGGCCGCCTAGCGGCTCGACGGGAACGCGAAGCCGCAGGGCGCGCGGCAGCACTTCGAACCGGGCCGGTGTCGTGCCCGGCTGCTCGCCGTCGAGCTCGATCGGGAGCGGCTCGTCCGCGTCCACCGTGACGACGCTGCCGCGGAGAAGCTCGAGCCGCGGGTGCGGGAGGTGCTTGCCCTTGTAGGTCTTCGGCAGGACGAACGCGAGGTCGCGCTTCGTCACGTCGCCGATGAGCAGGACGTCGAAGAGACCGTCGTCGGGCTCGGCGTCGGGGCACATCATCATGCCGCCGCCGAGGAAGCGACCGTTGCAGATCATCGCGTCGATCATCCGGCCGCTGCGCGTCTCGTCGCCGACCGTCACGCGCATCTCCCCGGCTTGCCAGCCGAAGAACACCGCGAGCGTCGCCCAGTAGTACGAGACCTTGCCGCCGAGCGCCTTCGACGACTCGTTCGCGCGCTGCGCGATCG
Organism: uncultured Gaiellaceae bacterium; assembly: GCA_963820635.1. Lineage (GTDB taxonomy): Bacteria > Actinomycetota > Thermoleophilia > Gaiellales > Gaiellaceae > GMQP-bins7. The sequence continues at coordinate 239,189 of CAWGAN010000004.1, forward strand.
CCCCCGAGATACCGGCGCTACCGACGTTCGCGAAGTACGCACGCGCCTCCTCGCCCGCCCAGGTGCGGTAGGTGACGACGCCGGCGTCGATCTCGCGCACCGCCCCGTACAGCGCGACGTCGATCGCCGCGTCGAGATCTCGCGGGATGTCGAAGGTGCGCACGAAGTCCCAACCGGTCCCGCGCGGAATCACCGCGAGCTCGACGTCCCCCGCGCCGATCACGCCGTTGACGACCTCGTTCACCGAGCCGTCTCCGCCCACGACGACCAGCCGCGTTGCGCCGCCGCTGATCGCCTCGGCAGCGAGCGCTCCGAGCTGGCCGGGCCTCTCCGAGATCAGCGCGTCGCCGTCCAGTCCGCGCGCGGCAGCGCGATGTGCGATCTCGGGCCACCGCTTCCCCGTCGAGCCGCCGGCGGAGGCCGGGTTGACGAGGAAGACCGTGCGCGCCGAACTAGTGGCCGTCGTGACCTGCCGTTGCGGTGTCGAGCGCGATCCGCGTCATGCGCTCCACGGCCGCACGGAGCTCGTCGTCCGAGATCCGGACGAACTCGCCCTCGACGACGATGTCGCTCACGGTCAGCAGGCAGCCGCCGTGAACGCCTCGCAGCGCAGTGACCGTGAAGAGCGCGGCAGCCTCCATCTCGACCGCGAGCACGCCTCGCTTCGACCAGCGCTCGTACTGCCCCTCGTCCGGGTTGTAGAAGAGGTCGCTCGACACGATGGGGCCGACGCGAAGCGTCTGACCGGAATGCTTCGCGACGTGGACAGCTTCGTGGACGAGCTCCCAGCTCGCCGTCGGGCAATGAGGCTCGCCGCCGACAAGGTGAGTCGCCGTTGCGTCCGCCGGGACGGCAGAGATCGCGACGATGAGGTCACCGAGCGCGTGGTCGGCCTGCAGGCCGCCGCACGTGCCCACGCGCAGGAGACGCGTGACCCCGAGCTGGATGAGCTCCTCGAAGACGATCGTCGCTCCAGGGCAGCCCATGCCCGTTCCCTGCACGGAGACGCGCTTGCCCTCCCACGTCCCGGTGTAGCCGAGCAGGCCGCGCTCCTCGTTCACCTGCGTGACGTCGGACGAGGAACGTCTCGGCGATGTACTTCGCCCGGAGCGGGTCGCCGGGCAGGAGACACGCGTCCGCGTAGTCGCCGGGCTCGGCGCGAAGGTGGATCGGCATGGCAGAACCCTACGGGTTCCGCCTACGAAACACTCGTGCGAACTACCGCTCACACCGAGCTGTCTCCTAGAGTTTTTCGCGTCGTGCCCGAAAAGCTCATCGAGCCGAAGCGGGATCAGATTCTCCGCTTCTGCGCGGAAGACCCCGTCGAGCGGGTGTTCCTCGAGGATGTCGCTCGGCGCGGGCTCGGCCGGTTCATGGCGCGCGCTGAACGGGGCGAGCTCTCGGCGCTGTGCCATCTCGGGATCAACGCCGTCCCGTCGGGGAAGGACTGCGGCGCGTTCGCTCCCGACGTCGCGCGTTCGGGGCCGCGCATGCTCATCGGCGAGCAGAACGCGGTCTCGGAGCTCTGGGCCGAGGTGCGCACCCGGCTTCCGAAGCCGCGCGAGGATCGTCCCGGCCAGCCGGTGTACGTCACGCGCCGGCCGCCCGCGGCGGGCGACACGGCGCTGCGTGCCGCCGAGCTGAGCGATCTCGAGCTCCTCATGCCGGCGTGTGCGGCTGCGCACGAGCAGGAGATCGGGGTCGATCCGATGCAGCGCGATCCGGACGGCTTTCGCTGGCGCACGCGCAGCCAGATCGAGGACGAGCGCTCGTGGCTCTGGATCGAGGACGGGGTGATTCTCTTCAAGGCCGAGGCGTCGGCGTGGACGCCCGACGCCGTGCAGCTCCAGCAGGTGTGGGTCGACCCGGAGGTGCGCCGGCGCGGCTACGGCGCGCGCGGGCTCGCCGATCTCTGCCGGCTCCTCCTCGAACGCGTCCCGACCGTCTGTCTCTTCGTGCGGGCCGAGAACGATCCGGCGATCCGGCTGTACGAGGCGATCGGCATGGAGCACGTCCTCGACTACCGCTCGCTGCTTTTCTAGCCGTGCGCGAGCTGCTCCTCGCGCGGCATGGCTTCGCGGCGTCGAACCGCGACGGGATCGCCTCCTCGGCGATACCCGGGGATGGGCTCACGCCCGAGGGAGTCGAGCAGGCGCAGGCCCTCTCCGAGGTGCTCGCGTCACGAGGAGATCTCCGTCGCGCTGACCTCGCGGCTCGCGCGAACGCAGGAGACGCTCGCGCTGGCGCTCGACGGACGTGACGTGCCGGTCGTCATCGCACCCGAGCTCGACGAGATCCACTTCGGCTCGTTCGACGGCGGTCTACTCGACGACTACCGCGCCTGGGCGGCGTCCCATCCACCGGACGAGCCTGCGCCCGGTGGCGGCGAGAGCCGGGCTCAGGCTGCGTCGCGGTTCGCCCGCGGGCTCCGGCTCGTCCTGGCGCGGCCGGAGGAACGTGTCCTCGTCGTCGGGCACGCCCTCGCGATCCGCTACGTCGTCGATGCGACGGACGGCCTCGCGCCCGCGGCGCGGATGGCTCCCGTCGAGCATGCGTTCCCGTTCCGCCTCGGCTCGCGACGACGTGGAGCGTGCGGCCTCGCTGCTCGAGGAGTGGAGTGGCGCGCCACGTTCCGGGTCCCTCGTCGGGAGGGTGAAGCCTCGGTGGTCACGCGAACGGTGCGCACCTCAGACCGACTCCGAGAGCGTTCAGCGGCGCGTGCCAAGGAGAACGTTCCTCCGGTGGGGAAACCGCTGATGCTTGCCGCTCCGAACTGGGCGGGCGCGGACACGGACGTCCTCTTCATCATGGTCGAGTTCACCGACCTCGGCTGCGCGTTCACGCCTGCGCAGATGCAGACGAACATGTTCGGCGGTGGGGCGTCGGGACCTGGCGATCTCGACGACTACTACGACGAGATCTCGTACGGCGACCTCGCCCTCGTCGGAACGGTGGTCGGTGACGGTGGAGGCACGGCCGACTGCGTAAACCTCGCGAACAACAGAGCCTTCTACAACAACAACGTCGCGAACCCCGACGGTGACGACGACCTCGTGCGCGAGGCGCTCGCCGACATCGACGCAGCGATCAACTTCGCCGACTACGACAACAACGGCGACGGCCAGATCGATGCGCTCGGGATCGTCTATGCGGGAGGCGGACAGCACGACGGCTGCGCGACCGGCGGTGGAAACACCGACAACCTCTGGCCGCACTCGGGTGGCGTGGGCGGAGGGCAGGCGGTCGACGGGGGCGCGAGGACCGTGAACCCGTTCATCATCAACTCCGAGGTCACGTACGACCTCACCGACCCGCCGCCACCGGTCACCGACTGCGACCAGATCCAGACGATCGGTCTCTTCGCGCACGAGCTCGGGCACTCGCTCGGCCTTCCAGACCTCTACGACGACGACGCGAGCCCGAACGGCGGAAGCGGGGTCGACGTCTGGAGCACGATGGCATCGCAGTACCTCGGTACTCAGGACAACGCCGACACTCCGCCGCACTTCGATCCGTGGAGCAAGGGGTTCCTCGACTGGGTCGTACCGACAGGGCACGCGGCGGGCGATCGTTTCGTCGAGTCGATCTCGCGTGCCGAGGACAACGACGAGGTGCATCGGTTCCTCGACAACCCCGGCGGCTTCCAGATCGGCGGGAGCGGAGAGTACTTCCTCGTCGAGAACCGCCAGCAGACGCTCTTCGACGCGCAGCTGCCTGGCTGCGGAATCGTCGTCTGGCACATCGATGAAGCGTTGAGCGGCAATCAGGGCGCGGGGCACACAGCCGGCTCGCATCGCCTCGTCGATATCGAGGAGGCCGACGGCCTCGGCGAGCTCGACCAGAACGGCAACAACAGCGCCGACGCCGGGGATCCTTTCCCTGGCTCGACGAACAATCGCCTCTTCGGAGCAAGCACCAACCCGAGCTCCGACCTCTACAGCGGAGCCGACTCCAACGTTCGGATGTGGGTGCAGTCGACGAGCTGCGCCTCCTCGATGAGCGCGGCGTTCGGCCCGAATGCCCCGCCGGTGGCGGACGCGGGAGGTCCCTATGTGACGAACGAGGGGACCGACGTCGGGCTCACTGCTGCCGGATCGTCCGATCCGGACGGCGACGCCTTGACGTACGAGTGGGATCTGGACAACGACGCTCAGTTCGACGACTCGACGAGCCAGACGCCGACGTTCACGCTCGTCGGTGACAACGGTGTCTTCACCGTCAGCGTTCGCGTGACGGACACGTTCGGCAGTTCGGCGACCGACTCGTCCATCGTCACGGTGAACAACGTCCGTCCGGTGGTGACGAGCCTGGCCAACGACGGGCCGAAGCCGGAGAACACTTCCGTCTCGATCAACGGTGTCGTCTCGGATGCCGGCTGGTTGGACACCCTGACGGCCACAGTCGACTGGGGTGACGGTGCCGGGCCGCAGCCGCTCGTCGGCGTTTCCGAGAACACGCGCCCCGATGCGACCCTGACGTTCGCGAACGTCGCGCACACGTATGGCGACGACGGCGTCTTCGTCGTCACGGTCTGCGCGACCGACGACGACGGTGCGAGCACGCTGCCGTGCGGCGTGACGCCGGTGACGATCCAGAACGTCGACCCGACGGCGGTGATCGACCTGACCGGAACCGTGAGCATCAACGGCGTCGACACGTTCGTCGCCAACGAGGGCGAGGTGATCCCGTTCACAGCGGACTCCTTCGACCCGGGCAGCGACGACCGAACGACGACCTGGGACTGGGGCGACGGCGCGCCGTCTCCGGACTCGACCGAGCTGTCGCTGAACGACATCGCGTTCAACCCGGATCCGGATCCGAGTCCGTCCATCAATCCACGGACGGTCACCGATGCAGAGCCGCATGCGTTTGGCAGCGCATGTCTGTACACCGTCACCTTCGGTGCGCGAGACGACGACCTGGGCAGCGCCACCGACCAGGTTGCGGTGATCATCGCCGGCAACGCCGCGCAGCAGCGGGGTGCCGGGTACTGGCAGACGCAGTACCGGCCGCGACCGACGGCGTTCCCCGAGGCACGGCGCCTGTGTTACCTCGCGATCACCCGGTTCATGAGCACGGTCTTCAGCGAAGCCCGCGCCTTGAACACGGTCGCCCAGGCGTTCGACGTCATGAGGATCAACGGGAACGGGGGCGATTCGCTCCAGAAGCTGGATCGTGAGCTGCTCGCCGCCTGGCTCAACTTCGCCAACGGTGCCTTCGATCTCACCGAGCTCGTCGACACCGACGGGAACGGGGTCGTGGACACGCAGTTCGCGTCCGTCATGGCGACGGCCGAGGCCGTTCGGCTGAATCCCGCGTCCACCAGCGCACAGCTGCTGGCGCAGCGGGACATCCTGGAAGAGATCAACGGCTCGTAGAGGGGGCGGCGGAGCCGCCGCCGAGCCGACTGCGCCTGAGGAGCGGAGTGGCACACTCCGCTCCTCGGCGTCGCTCCGGACTGGCCGGGCACAATGCGCCCGTGCTGAGCGCCCTCGCAGAGCGCGTCGAGGCGACGATTCGTCGCCATGAGCTGATCCCGCCAGGGGGCGAGGTGACCTGCCTCGTCTCGGGCGGCGCGGACTCGACGTGCCTCTGGCACGTCCTCGGAGAGCTTGGCTACCGCGTCTCGGCCGTCCACGTGAATCACGGCCTCCGCGACGACGAGTCGGAGGCGGACGCGCGCTTCTGTGCCGACGTGCTCGGCGCACGGGTCGTCGAGGCTCGAAGCGATGAGCTGCGTGCGCCCAGTGAGGCCGATCTCCGCGACGTTCGCTATCGCTCGACGGCGAGCTGCGGCCTGCGAGCGACCGGTCACACCGCCTCCGACCAGGTCGAGACCGTGCTCTACCGCCTCGTCTCCTCGGGCACCACGAAAGGGATCAAGGTGCGCCGCGAGGACGGTGTGGTGCGGCCGCTCCTCGAGCTCTGGCGCGACGACACCGTGCGCTACTGCGAGGACCACGCGCTCGCGTTCCGCCTCGACTCGTCGAACGCCGACACCAAGCGCGGGATCGTTCGCGAGGAGATCCTGCCGCTGCTCCGGCGGCTCCACCCCGGCGCCGACCGCAATCTCCTCGCGCTCGCGGAGGAGCGTCCGCGGCTGCCGCGGGAGCTCGAGCGCACGCTTGTGGAGCTCCTCGCGTCCGCCGACGGCACGAAGTCCGCGGACCTCGGACACGGCATGCGTGCCGTGCGCGAGTACGGCGACGTGCGCATCGAGGGCAGTGTGCGCTTCGGCCCGTGGCGGATCGAGAGCGCGCGCCCGGGGCTCGTCGTCCGTACCCGCCGTCCTGGCGATCGGCTCGCGGGGCGCTCGAAGAAGGTGCAGGATGTGCTCGTGGACGCGAAGGTGCCGAGAGCCGCGCGCGACACCTGGCCGATGGTCGTCTCCGGCGACGAGGTCGTGATGGTTCCCGGGATCGCCGAAGCGCCTGGCTGGGAAGATGCCGTTCGCGCATGGAAGGATCCCGAGACATGACCCAAGCCGAGCTCGAGAAGGCCGTCGGCGAGATCCTCATCGAAGAGGACGCCATCCAGACGCGCATCGGCGAGCTCGGGGCCGAGATCTCCGCCGACTACACGGGACGCGACCTCCTCCTCGTGGGCGTGCTCAAGGGCGCCGTCTTCTTCATGGCCGACCTCATGCGCGAGCTCACGGTGCCCTGCGAGATCGACTTCATGGCGATCTCGAGCTACGGCGCCGCGACCGACTCCTCGGGAGTCGTACGGATCCTGAAGGACCTGGACATCAACGTCTCTGGACGAGACGTTCTCGTCGTCGAGGACATCATCGACTCGGGGTTGACGCTCTCGTACCTCATGCGCAACCTGCGCGCGCGCAAGCCCGCGTCGCTCGAGGTGGTGACGCTGCTGACGAAGCCGGAGCGCCGCGAGATCGACGTGCCCGTGCGCTACGTCGGCTTCGAGATACCCAACCGGTTCGTCATCGGGTACGGCCTCGACTTCGCCGAGCGCTACCGGAACCTCCCGTACGTCGCAGTCCTGCACGCCGATCTGATCCCGCCGGCGCACTGATTCGCGCCAATGACTACGTAATCCCCGCAATCAGGTCATAACGGGGGAGGAGGATCGTCCGGCGGGTGCCGAAGAAGGACGGTGCTACCCTCCGACGACCGACCGTGAACCGCTTCTTCCGCAGCGCACTTTTTCCGCTCATCATCATCGTCGTGCTCGTCTATCTGGCGAGCCAGACGCTGCTGCCCGGGCGCTCCGAGCAGCAGAAGGTCACGTACTCGCAGCTGATCGGAAAGGTGAAGGCCGGCGCCGTCAACGACGTCGTCTTCAACCCGCCGCGTCAGCAGATCACCGCGAACCTCGTCGAGGGCGGCAAGGTCAAGGTCAACTACCCGACGCCGCAGTCCGCGACCCAGTTCCAGAACCTGCTCGAGCGCGAGGGCATCGAGTTCGACTCGAAGGGCACGGGCTCGTCGGCGTGGTGGTCGCTCCTCATCAGCGTCCTCCCGTTCGTGATCCTCATCGCGTTCTGGATCTTCCTCATGAACCAGGTGCAGGGCGGCGGCTCGAAGGTCATGAGCTTCGGGAAGAGCCGCGCCAAGCGCATGTCGCCGGATTCGCCGAAGGTCACGTTCAAGGACGTGGCCGGCGCGGACGAGGCAGTCGAAGAGCTCCACGAGATCAAGGAGTTCCTCGAGAACCCGAAGAAGTTCCAGGCACTCGGCGCGCGCATCCCGAAGGGCGTGCTGCTGTACGGGCCGCCGGGAACCGGAAAGACGCTCCTCGCGCGCGCGGTCGCCGGTGAGGCCGGCGTCCCGTTCTTCTCGATCTCGGGCTCCGACTTCGTCGAGATGTTCGTCGGCGTCGGCGCCTCGCGCGTGCGCGACCTGTTCGAGCAGGCGAAGCAGGCGTCACCCTGCATCATCTTCATGGACGAGATCGACGCCGTCGGCCGGCACCGCGGCGCGGGTCTCGGCGGTGGCCACGACGAGCGCGAGCAGACGCTGAACCAGCTCCTCGTCGAGATGGACGGCTTCGAGATGAAGGACAACATCATCCTCATCGCCGCCACGAACCGGCCGGACATCCTCGACCCGGCGCTCCTGCGCCCGGGCCGCTTCGACCGCCAGATCGTCGTCGACCGCCCCGATCGCCTCGGCCGTCGCAAGATCCTCGAGGTGCACTCGCGCGGCAAGCCGCTCTCGCGCGACATCGACCTCGACACGCTCGCCGCCGGCACGCCCGGCTTCACCGGCGCCGATCTCTCCAACCTCATCAACGAGTCCGCGCTGCTCGCCGCACGCAACGGCAAGAAGATGATCGAGCAGGACGAGCTCGAGGAAGGGATCATGCGCGTGATCGCCGGCCCGGAGAAGAAGGCGCGCCTTCTCTCCGAGAAGGAGCGCAAGATCACGGCGTACCACGAGATGGGTCATGCGCTCGTCGGCCACTATCTCGAGAACACGAACCCCGTCCACAAGATCACGATCGTGTCCCGCGGCCAAGCGCTCGGTCTCACGATCTCGCTGCCGACCGAGGACAAGTACCTGACCACGAAGTCGACCCTCATGGACGAGCTCGCGATGACCCTCGGCGGTCGCGCTGCCGAAGAGCTCGTCTTCCACGAGGTGACGACGGGCGCGGCGAACGACCTCGAGCGGGTCACCGCGGTGGCGAAGCAGATGATCATGCGCTTCGGGATGTCCGAGAAGCTCGGCCCTCGCGTTCTCGGCCGCGCGCACGAGCTCCCGTTCCTCGGGCGCGACATGGGCTCCGAGCCCGACTACTCGGACGAGATCGCGAAGGAGATCGACGACGAGATCCGGCGCGTGATCGAGGAAGGGCACGCGTCCGCCACGGTCGTCCTCCGCGCGCACATGGACGAGCTGCACCGCCTCTCGGCGATCCTCATCGAGCGCGAGACGATCGACAAGGATCAGTTCGAGCGCCTGCTGGCCGGCGAGGCCGAGGAGTCGGTCTTCCCGCCGGAGGCCGCACCCGAGCCTGCGATCGAGGAGCCGGAGGCCGAGAAGAAGCCGAAGCTCAGTCCGCAGCCACGCCCCATCCCGGGCGCTGCGATGCAGCCTCCGCCGCCGGATCCGGCGACGAGCTAGCGCCGCCTCGTGTTCGTTCCTGCGGGCTTCGAGCCGCCTCGAGGGCTCGAGGCCGACGCGTTCCGGCTCGAGCCGCTCGGTCCCGAGCACAACGAGCGCGACTACGCGGCGTGGTCGTCGAGCATCGAGCACATCCTCGGCTCGCCCGGCTACGGCCCCGAGAGCAGCTGGCCTCGACCGCTCAGCCTCGAGGAGAACCTCGCCGATCTCGAACGGCACGCGCGCGACTTCGCGGAGCGGGCTGGGTTCACGTACACGGTGCTCGACTCCGACGACGACGTGATCGGCTGTGTCTACATCTATCCGGCGCGCGACGACGTCCACGACGTCCACGTGCAGTCATGGGTGCGAGAGTCGCGGGCGGAGCTCGACATCCCACTCAGGACGGCCGTAGCGGACTGGCTGGCCCGCCGATTGGCCGTTCGAGCGGCCGCTCTACGCGCCGTTGCTCGGCTGACGCTGCGACCGCGCGACCACGAGCACCGTCGCGAGAACCGTCATCGCGGCCAGTGCACCGAGCAGATCGAGTGCGAGCCCGCGCGCGCGCACGGCGTCCACGAGCGCGAGCAGAGTCGCCGCGACGAGGAACGCGGCAACGCCGAGCAGCGCCACGAATGCGGCGCGCCGGAGTCCGTCGCCGACCTCTCCGAGCCAGCGCGTTCGTTCCTCGAGCGACCAGTAAGCGAGCTCGGTGCAGAGCAGGAGACCCGGCTGCGACCGCGGGCGCGGCGACGTCGAGCGGTGCATCGGCGATCGCGAGCTCCGCCGCATAGAGCCCACCGGCAAGAGCGGCGGCCAGGGGGATCAGCGGTGCCCAGCCGAGCACGACACCCGCGACCAGTGCGACGAACGCGACCGCACCGATCCGAACGCCGACCTCCTGGAACGCTTCGTCGCCACGCGACATCGGCACCGCCACGACCGCGAGGAGGCAGGCCACGCTGCCGAACCCCGTCGCTAGGCGCGGGCCAGCCTTGTGTAGCGCCTGTATGTCCTCACCTCCTCGAGCACCGTGTCGAGCTCGTCGTCGCCCCAGGTCGCGACGCCGATTCCGAGAGCGACGAGCCGCGCCCGGAGCACCTCGCGCTCCAGCAGCCAGAGGCGGTAGGCGAGCTTCTCCGCGTCCGAGCGGCCGGGCTCGACGAGCGGGACCGGGTCGACTTCGACCACCGCGACGTCGAAGCGCCGCGCGCGGAGATCCTCGAGCGCCACGATGAAGCGCTGGTCACCGAGCGGAGTCAGCGCGAGCACGAGCGAGGCCGGCGGGAGGATCCGGGCGGGGATGAGATTGACGTCGCGCCACGTGTATGTCGGCGCGACTCCCGTCTCGAGCATCGTCTCGATCAGCCGGTAGCGCTGGGTGGTGCCCATTCCCGGTTGGAGCCAGCGCAGCACACCGCCGAAACCGACGAGCCCGACGCGGTCGCGCCGCTCGAGGTAGCGCGTCGCGAGCGACGCGGCAGCCCTGACGGCGTCCTCGAGCACGCTCCGGCCGTCGCCGCGAACGTCAGTGAAGCTGTCGATGAACAGCACGACGTCCGTGTTGCGCTCCGGATGGCGCTCGTTCACGACGAGGCCCTGCCGGCGCGCCGAAGCGCGCCAGTTGATCGAGCGGACGCGATCGCCGGGGACGAAGTCGCGGATGTCGGCGTACTCGACGCCCTCGCCCTTCGCGCGCGCAACCTCGCTGCCCGCGAGCGCCTGCGTCTCGAGCGGCGCGAGGAGCCGCTGGATCGTGAGCGGACTCGGGTACGCCTTGAGTCGCTGTGTCTGCTCGAAGCGCGCCTCCCACGTGACGAGCCGGAGCGCGTCGCGAGCTCGGATGTCCACGCGGCCGAGGTCGAAGACGCCCCAGCGCGCGCAGCGCAGGCCGACCTGCAGCTCGCGGGTCTCGTCGGCTCGAAGGCGCAGAGCGTGGGCCTGTGAGCCGCCGACCGCTTCGACAGCCTGCGGAAGTCGCAGGAGGAGCTCGAGCCGGTCGATCGACCGATCCGTGTCGACCGTGAAGACGGCTCCGACCTCCGTGCCCTCGAGCGCGCGTTCGGCCTCCAGCTCCAGCTCGACCGTGATGCGCGGCTCGCGCGCTGCGCGCGTGCCGATCGCGAGGAACAGTGCGAACGGCGCGGCCACGACCGCGAGCTCCGGACGGCGGAGCGCGAGCGCGGCCACCAGGCCGACGGCAGCGAGCGACGCGTAGCCGATCAGGCGCGGGCTCGCGGTTCTCGTCACGTGCGTGGCGCGGCCGTGACGTCTTCCGCCCGGGGTGTCGGAACGGTCTCGAGCACCTCCCGAACGACGTCCTCGGACGAGACGCGCTGCACCCAGAGCTCCGGGCGGAGGACGAGGCGGTGGGCGAGTGCCGGAACCGCGATCGCCTTGACGTCGTCCGGGAGCGCGTAGTCGCGGCTCTGGAGCGCGGCTCGACAGCGTGCGAGCTTCAGGAGCGCGAGGCTCCCACGCGGGCTGGCTCCAACCGCAGTGCTCGGCGACGCCCGCGTCGCTGCGACGAGGTCGACGCAGTACTCCTGCACGCTCGTCGCGACGTACACGCGCTCGATGGCGCGCTGCATGGAGAGAAGCGTCTCGCGGTCGACGACCGGGCGGAGCTCGACGTCGTCCGACTCTCGCTCGATGCGCCGTGCGAGGACGTCCACCTCGCCCTCGCGGCTCGGGTAGCCGAAGGCCATGCGCAGAAGGAAGCGATCGAGCTGCGCTTCCGGCAGCGGATACGTTCCCTCGTATTCGATGGGGTTCTGCGTCGCGATGACGAGGAAGGGCGGCTCGAGCACGTGGGTGACGCCTTCGATCGTCACCTGGCGCTCCTGCATCGCCTCGAGCAGCGCCGCCTGCGTCTTCGGCGGAGCGCGGTTGATCTCGTCCGAGAGGAGGAGGTTCGTGAAGATCGGCCCCGGCCGGAACTCGAAGTCGCCGTCGCGCTGGTTCCAGATCGACGACCCCGTCACGTCCGAGGGCATGAGGTCGGGCGTGAACTGGATGCGGCTGAAACGCATGCTGAGAACCTGCGCGAACGAACGCGCCGCGAGCGTCTTCGCGAGGCCGGGGTAGTCCTCGAGGAGGACGTGTCCGTCCGCGAGGAAGCCGAGCCAGACGAGCTCGAGCGCCTCCCGCTTGCCGACGACCGCCTTCTCGACCTCGTCGAGCACCTCGGAGGAAAGCTCCTGAACCTGTGCGAGCTCCATCACACGCTTTCGAGCGCGTCGACGACGTGGGCAAGCTCGCGTGGCTCGATTCCCCTCGCGAGGCGGTCTTCGGGTGCGGGCCGGTCCGGGCGGACGAGCTCCCATGCGTCCTCGCCGAGAATCGCTCGCGCTGTCTCCGGTGTCTCCGCGAGGGACACGTTCCGCCGCGAGCTCAGCAGTCCGGCTGCGACTGCCCGCAGGCGGGGAATCAGGTGGTAGTGCAGATCGAACGTGCCTGCGATCGCGAGGGCGGTCTCGTGCTCGATGCGTCCGAGACTCGGCGGGGGCACCCGCCGAGGGTCTCTCTTCGCCGGCTCGCGCAACACGGTCTCGTCGGGATATGCGCGCCGAAGAGCAAGCAGGAGGACGACGATGACCGCGCCGCACAGGACGAGCGCATAGACGCGGCCGGCGAGCTCGAGTCGCCCGGGCGCGACGAGCGCGATTCCGATGAGAGCGATCGTGGGCACGGCGAGCGCTCGCGCGGCACCGCGGACGTCTCTCCTCACGAGCTCACTCCGACAGGCACCGGCTCGGGTGCGGCCGGTGGCCGTTCGCGGGCGAGTCGAAGCTCGTCCCGCACCTGCTCGAGTGCGTCGATTGCCTCCTCCTTCATCGCAGCGTCCACGTCATGGTGCGAGAACTTAGCCCGCGCGAAGAGCGCCGTCAGGCGTTCGACTGCTCGCGCGTCCAGCGCGAGGCCGTGGAGGATGCGCGGGAGGTACTCGTCCGACGTTTCCGACGTGTGGCGTGGAATGCCGTTCGCGGCGAGCACGCGCTCGAGGCGGGCGTACGCGGCGATGATCGCGCGGCGCGGATCGGCCTCGGCACGCAGGTCGTCGAGCGTCTCGTCGAGGACCACCGCGAGCTGCTCTCCGAGGGCGTCGTCCGAGCGGCTGCCCCGCCGTGCGCGTCGTTCCGAGATGACGTATGCAGCGATCCCGGCGAGCACGAGTCCAACCACGACGGCGATCGGAAGCCACGAGACGCTCGGCTCGTAGGCCGGCTGTACTTCTTGGTCCGGCGTCGTCGGGAACGGCGTCGGTCCGGGGAAGGCGAAGTCGCCCTCCTCTTCCGCCGGCGCCGGAGGCTCCCAGTTCCTGAAGCGCCAGTACGTCACGGCGGTGAAGAAGCCGAGCACCGCGAGAGTCGAGATCATCCCGAAGCGAGGGATGTGGCCCTTCGCCACCTCGCGCGCGATCGCCTTCCGCTGCGTGAGCCCGTAGAGCAGAAGGATGCCCCCGATCAGTACGCCGACGAGCCCGAGGGTGAAGAACGTGTCGAGGAGCGATTCGGACGGAGGGCGCGTGTCGTTCGAGCCGCCCGGAGTGGAGCCTGTCGACGCGATTGCAACGACGGCGACGAGCCCCAGCACGACGAGTGCCGGTAGGACCACGCTCGTGGCCCTACCGCGCACGCGCTGTCCGCGTCAGGCGACGCCGGGCTCGTTCATCGGGAGCGAGCCGGTGTTCTTGCTCTCCCAGTACCGGTTCAGCGCACCCTGGATCTTGATGAACCAGACGAACGCCCCCACGATCGGCAGGAGAAGCCAGAGGCCGGTCCAGCCGCTGAAGGGCGCAGGTCGGCCGTCCTGCTTGATCATCTTCGCGACCTCGGACGGGACGAGGAACCACGTGACGACGGAAACGACGATGTAGATCACGAGTCCGAGAACGCCTCCGACACCTTGCCCGGAGTGGTTCTTCACCTCGTCCTGGGTCTTGAAGACCCAGTAGATCGTGTAGATCCCGAGGGTGATGATCGCCATCAGGATTGCGAAGCCGATGCCTCTCGGCTGCCCGAGCGGGCCTGTGTTCGACGCAGGTGTGTCCATGGAGCGCGATTCTGGCCCTCGTGTCAGACGGAGCGATGTCTAGTGTGAGCCGCGTGAGCACACAGGTGCCCTTCGAGAAGCGGTGGCCACGGCCGTCGGTCATGGGCGTACTCAACGTCACGCCTGACAGCTTCTCCGACGGAGGGCGGTTCGTCGAGCCTTCGGCCGCGGTCGAGCATGCTCGCAGACTCCTCGCGGAGGGCGCGGCGCTCGTCGACGTCGGCGGCGAGTCGACGCGACCGGGCGCGGCGCCCGTCGCCGTCGAGGAGGAGCTCGCGCGCGTCGTCCCGGTGCTCGAGGGCCTCTCCGGGCGTCCGCTCTCCATCGACACGTCGAAGGCGGAGGTCGCTCGACGCGCGCTCGAGCTCGGCGTCGAGCTCGTCAACGACGTCACTGCGCTCCGCGGCGACCCCGCGATGGCCGAGGCCGTCGCAGAGGGAGGCGCGTACGTGTGTCTCATGCACATGCAGGGGGTGCCACGGACGATGCAGGCCGCTCCTCACTACGACGACGTCGTCACCGATGTGTTGGCCTTCCTCGAGGAGCGTGTCGCCTTCGCCGTCGCGCAGGGCATACGTGAGGACTGCATCTGCGTCGACCCCGGGATCGGCTTCGGCAAGACGCCCGACCAGAACCTCGAGCTCCTACGCCGCCTCGACGAGCTCTGCGCGCTGGGGAGGCCCGTGCTCGTCGGCGTCTCGCGCAAGAGCACGTTCGGGAAGGCCACGGGCGATGCGACCGCTACGCAGGGGAGCCTGGCTGCCTCGCTCGCGGCTGCCGTCGTGGCCTTCGAGCGCGGTGCGGCGATGATCCGCGCCCACGACGTGCGGGAGACGGTCGAGGCGCTCGCCGTTGCTGCAGCGGTCGAGCGTGGGAAGATCACGGCATGAGGATCGAGCTGCGGAGCATGGTCGTCTTCGGCCGCCACGGCTATCTCGAGGAGGAGCGACGACTGGGACAGCGCTTCCTCGTCGATCTCTGGGTCGACGTGCGCGGCTCCGCATCCGACACCGACCGGATCGAGGACACCGTCGACTACCGGCGCCTGGCCGAGCTCGTCCGCGAGGTGTTCGCCGGTCGTGAGCGACTGCTGCTGGAGGGGCTCGCGGGCGCCGTCGCCGACGGGATCGTGGAGCGCTTCTCGGCGGTCGAGCATGTACGTGTTCGCGTGCGCAAGCCGGACGTCGTGCTCGACCCGCCCGTCGAGTACGCGGCGGTCGTGGTCGAGCGCTCACGCGAGTGACAACCGCATACGTCGGGCTCGGTGCGAACCTCGGACACCGCGAGGAGACGCTCCGCCGTGCCGTCGAGCTCCTGGGGGCGGCGGACGACGTGGACGTGCTCGCCGTCTCGCGGCTCCGAGAGACGGAGCCCGTCGGTGTCGTCGACCAGCCGCCGTTCCTGAACGGCGCCGTTGCGATCGAGACCGCACTGGTGCCGCGCGAGCTGCTCGACCTGCTGCTCGAGATCGAGCGGTCGCTGGGACGTGTGCGCGAGGAGCGGTGGGGGCCGCGAACGATCGACCTCGACCTGCTCGTCTACGGCGACGAGGTCGTCGACGAGCCCGGCCTGCGCGTGCCGCATCCGCACCTCCATGAGCGGCGATTCGCTCTCGAGCCGCTCGTCGAGCTCGCGCCGGAGCTCGACGTTCCCGGGCGCGGCCAGGTGTCGGCTCTCCTGACGGCGCTAGACTGAGGCGATGTCGCACCTGGACGATCTCGACGAGTTCGAGGCAGAGCTCGAGCTCGCCGTCAAGCGCGAGTACTCCGCCGTCTTCCCGCTGTTTCGGTACTGCGTGCTCACGCAGGACGCCACGTACCTCTGCAACAAGCTCGACCTCGAGGCGCTCCCGCAGACGAGCTACCCGTTCTTCCACGTCCGCATGGAAGACGTGTGGGTCTGGGACAAGAGCCGGCCGAGCCGCATGATCCCGCGCGCCGAGGTGTACACGTCGGGCGACGTCACGGTCGAGGAGCTGCGCGGGGAAGGCGAGGAGCCGCGACTCACCGCAGAGTCACTCGCCGAACGGCTCGGAGAGCCGCTCGCGGGCGACGACGAGGGCTGAGCTCTCCACAAGACCGGGAATCCGCTCGCGCGGACTCCCGGTCGTCAGATCCCTGAAGGCGGCCGCTTCGCGGCCGCGATGTCGGTTTCCCCCCGATGCTGCTGGCACTTTGATTCACTGAAGCGATGCTGCTCGCTGTCGACGTCGGCAACACGCAGACCGCGCTCGGTCTCTACCGCGAGACTGAGCTCGTCGACCACTGGAGGCTCGCCACCGAGCGGTCGAGCACCGCGGACGAGCTCGGCGTCCTCCTTGGCGGGCTGCTCGACTTCGAGGGTGTCGACGGGATCTGCCTCGCGTCGACCGTGCCCGTTCTCATGCGCGAATGGGAAACGCTCGCGTCCAAATGGGCACATGCGCCGCTCCTCGTCGTCGGCCCCGGTGTGAAGACGGGGATTCCGATCCGCTACGACGATCCGCGCGAGCTCGGCCCGGATCGAATCGTCAATTCGATCGCTGCGAAGGAGCGCTACGGCGCCCCCGTGATCGTCGTCGACTTCGGCACCTCGACCAACTTCGACGTCGTCTCGCCCGCAGGCGAGTACGTCGGTGGCGTACTCGCACCGGGAGTCGAGATCTCGATGGAGGCGCTGTTCTCCCGTGCGGCGCGGCTCGTGAAGGTCGACTACTCGGCTCCCGAGACGGTGATCGGCAAGACCACCGTCAGCGCCCTGCAGTCTGGGCTGGTCTACGGCTTCGCAGGTCAGGTTGACGGAATCGTCGGGCGCATCCGTGGTGAGTTGGGCGCGGATGCACGCGCGATCGCGACGGGTGGGCTCGCAGATCTCGTAGCGCCGCACTCAGAGACGATCGAGCTGGTCGATCCGTTCCTCACGCTCGAAGGCCTGCGGCTCGTCTGGGAGCTCAACCGGTGATACCCGACCCGCCTGCCATCGGCGTCTACGTTCTTGCGGCCCTTGCGCTACTCGTCGTGCCGGGCCCGTCCGTCCTCTACATCGTGGCCCGCTCGATGCATCACGGCAGGCGGGCCGGCCTCGTCTCCGTACTCGGCATCCACGTCGGCTCGCTCGTCCATGTCAGCGCGGCGACACTCGGCCTGTCCGCACTCGTTCTCTCGTCGGCGGTCGCATTCACGGCCGTCAAGATCGCGGGTGCCGCCTATCTGGTCGGGCTAGGGCTCTGGACGCTGTTCTCGCGTCGCGCCGAGCCCGACGTCGCTCTTGGCGGCGAACGGAACATGCGCCGCGCCTTCTCGCAAGGAATCGTCGTCAACGTCCTCAACCCGAAGACTGCCCTCTTCTTTCTCGCGTTTCTCCCGCAGTTCGTCGATTCGAACGCCGCACATCCGGCCGTGCAGATCGCCTTTCTCGGCCTGCTCTTCGTGCTGCTCGGCCTCGTCACAGATTCGCTCTGGGCGCTCACGGCCGGCACGGCCGGTGGGATGCTCCGGCGCTCGCGCCATTACGTGCGAACGCAGCGCTATGTCTCCGGCACGGTGTACGTCGGTCTGGGCGTCGCGACGGCGTTCGCCGGCTCGGCCGAGCGGAGCTAGCCTTTCGTGATGGCAGCAGTGCCGGCCTGGGCGCTCGAAACGGGCGAAGGCGAACGTCTGAGGTTCAGCGACGCCGAGTTCCTCGTCCGCGCGTCGGCGGAGACCACGGGCGGCGGTTTCACGATCATCGAGGAGATCGCGCCGCTCGACACGCCGCTCCATGTCCACGAGCGCGAGGACGAGCTCTTCTACGTCCTCGACGGCGAGCACGTGTTCGAGGTGGGCACCGAGACGTTCGCCGTCGGCCCTGGAGCAACCGTGTTTGCTCCGCGCGGTATTCCGCACGCGCACCGTCGCGCGATCCCGAGGACGGGCCGATTCCTGACGATGACCTTCCCAGCAGGGTTCGAGGGTTTCTTCCGTGAGCTCTCCGACGCCGAGGCGGCCGGGACGATCGGGCCCGAGGCCTACGCGCGCGCGTCGGAGCGCTTCGGGATCACCTGGATCGGCTAACCACCGCCGTAGATCGAGACCGGGAGCTCGAGCGTGAGCTCCGCGCCCGACGGGATCTCAGCCTCGAGCCGTTCGACGATCTCGTACGCGCCTGGTGCTGCGGCGAGCAGGCGTCGCTCGATCTCCTCTGTCGAGTCGAGCTGAACGAGCTCCTGCTTGAACTCCTTCGGGAAGCGCCCCTGTCCCAGGTACCAGCCGTAGAACTTCTTGAGGAAGCCCGCTGCGCGGCGCTCGCCGAGCTCGCGCACCGTCTCCCGAACGAAGAGCACGAGCTCGGCCGCGACCTCCTCGCGGGTCGGCTCGGCCGCATCCCCGTCGACGATCTCGCGCAGCGCCCACGGGTTCCCCTGCGCGCCGCGACCGACCATCACCGCTTCTGCTCCAGTGGTCGCGAGCACTGCCTGTGCGCGGGCGCGCGAGGTGACGTCCCCGGACGCTACGACCGGAACGTCCACGAGCGAGACGAGCTCTGCGGTGAGCGCGTGGTCCGCGGTGCCCGTGTACATCTGCTGCGCGGATCTGGGGTGGAGCGTCAGCGAGGACGCGCCCGCCTCGACGAGTCGCGGCCCGAGCTCGAGAGCCGCCCGTGAGCCGTTCTGCACGCCGCGGCGCAGCTTCACCGTCACCGGAACGCTGACCGCGCCGGCGATGGCGCCGATGATCCGGCACGCGAGATCCTGATCCTCGAGGAGGTGCGCGCCCGCGCCCGTCTTCGTGACCTTCTTCACCGGGCAGCCGAAGTTGACGTCCACGATGTCGGCTCCGACGGCCTCGACCATCCGCGCGGCGTCCGCCATCGTTCGGGGCTCCGAGCCGAAGAGCTGGATCGCCAGCGGGTGCTCGTCCGAGGCCACCCGGAGGTAGCCGAGGGTCTTCTCGTTGCGGTGCTCGATCCCGGCGCAGCTGACCATCTCGGAGCACACGAGGCCGGCGCCGTAGCGACGTCCCTGGCGCCGAAACGCCTGCACGCTGACGCCGGCCATGGGGGCGAGCACGAGCCTCGTCGGCACTTCGACAGGGCCGATACGCCACGATTCGCGAAGGTCGATCACGGCTGTCGGATGGTACTGGCGGGCTGTTTGACGGTCGTCACAAGGGGTAGCTACCATTCCCGACCGTTGTCGGGGCCTGCTGGCCCCGCGATCTCGTTTCTGGAGGCGTTTGTGAAGGACGTGATCCTCACTCCTGAGGGCTACAAGCAGCTGAAGGCGGAGCTCGACGTGCTGACGACGCAGCGGCGGCGCGAGATCGCCGAGCGCATCGCCGCTGCGCGCGAATTCGGCGAGATCGCCGAGAACGCCGAGTACGACGACGCGAAGAACGAGCAGATGATGCTCGAGCATCGCATCGCCCAGCTCGAGGAGCGCCTCGCGAACGCCCAGGTCATCGACAAGCGGAAGGTCGACACGAGCATCGTGTCGGTGGGCGCCGTCGTGCGCCTCCGCGACGTGGATGCCAAGGAGACGACCGAGTACTTCATCGTCGGCTCCGCCGAGGCGAATCCGGCCGAGCGCAAGCTCTCGAACGAGTCGCCGGTCGGCAAGGCGATCATGGGCCGCAAGAAGGGCGAGACCGTCGAGGTCATCACGCCTCGCGGCTCGAAGGTGAAGTTCAAGATCATGGAGATCAAGGCCGCGTAGCGCGGCCTTGATCTCCAGACCTAGCCTCTTTCCCTCGTCAGGTGCGCAGGCGAAGGACGATGTTGTCGTCGTAGGCGCTGATCCAGAGCGCGTCGTCGACCACGAGGACATCGCCTCCGCTCAACGGCTCGTCCGGGACGACCTGCTCTTCGACGGTGTTCGCCGCCGAGGAGTAGTCCACCGAGGCTCTCGTCCGCTGACGTGGACACGATTCGTAGCTCCGTGGACTCGAGCCTCCTGGTTGTCTTCGCCGCGTTCCTCATCTGCGCCGGCTGGCTGATCGCCGTCATCGCGGTGGTGGTCGCCCGCACGCCTGCGAGACCGCCCGTCGGAACGCGAACCCTCGAGCTCGGACCCGAGCCGCCCGCCGTTGCGAACTTCCTCGTCCACGACTTCACCGTGACCGCCGACGCCGTACCCGCCACCGTGATCGACCTGGCGGCCCGAAACGTCATCGAGATCGAGCAGCGGGGTCCGGACGTCTTCTATGTTCGCCTGCGGCCGAGCGAGGTCCCCCTCACGCCGTACGAGAGACGCGTCCTCGACCAGCTCCAACGGCAGGCGCGAGATGGTGTCGTTCCGGCCGCGGCGCTCACAACCGGTCCTGAGGCGGAGTCGAAACGCTGGCGCCGCTCGTTCGACTCGGAGGTCGTCGCGGACGCCCAGGCCCGTGGGCTTTCGCAAGACGCCGTCGACGGAGGGGTGTTCACGGTGCTCTCGATGGCTTCGGTGGCTCCGGCGCTGGTCCTCGGACTCGCGTGGGATCTTCGCTGGGGCGGTGTTGCTTTCGTCGCGGCACTCTCGCTGCTCGGCTGGCTGCGCGCACGGCATCTCCAGCGGGAGACAGGTGCAGGGCTCGCTGCCGCGTCACGATGGTTGGGCGTCCGAGCCGAGCTCGCCGAGAATCCGGTGTTCTCGTCGCATTCCCCGCTTCAAGTCGAGCTCTGGAGCCGTTTGCTCTCGTACGGCGCGGCGCTGGGCGTCGCCGCCGGAGCGAGCAGTCCGCTCCCGATGGCCGCTGAGTCGGACACGCACGCCTGGAGTGCGTACGGCGGCCGCTGGCGTCCTGTCCGCATCTCGTATCCCCGTCTCTGGCCACCCGGCTGGGGGCGGGATCCTGCACGCGTACTGTTCTTCGGCGTCGCTGTCGCCGTCGGCCTGGGGCTGTTCCTCTACTACTACGGTCTGGCTCAGCTCGACGCGGGCGTGTTTGGCCTCATCCTGTTCGCCATCGCGTGTCTCGGAATCGTGCTCGCCGTTGCGGCGTCGGTGATGGCTGCGACGGACTGGCGGAACGAGACCGAGACCACGGGACCGATCCTCAGGCTCAGGGCGTTGGGCGACGAGGATGAGGAGCTTCGCTACTACGCCGCCGTCGACGACGGCTCGTCCGATTGGATCCGTGCGCTCCGGATCGATCAGGACCTGTTCGACGAGCTCCGCCAGGGCGACATCGTCACCGTTCGACTCACGCGCAACCTCGCCTGCGTCCGCTGGATCATCCCGGCCGAGACGCCGGCCGCCGCGGGATGAGTTGGTTTCGCGCGATGCGAACGAGACGACGGAGTTGAGAGAGGGCGGCCGGATAGCCGCCCTCTCTGCGTTTTCAGCTGCTGGCGACGTACCCTTCTTCCCTGAAGCGGAGCAGCCCCTTCGGGAGCCCGGCGGCCGCGAACACGCCTCCGCCGCGCAGGCCTGCGTACGCACCGGTGCCAGTCTCGAACGACCACGTGCCCCTGTCAGTCCAGTAGTTGCCTCCGACCTGGATGCTCTCGATCTGTTGCGACACGGTGAACGTTCCGTGCTTGCCCGTCAGGTTGTCCTGACCGACGATCACCGTCACGCTCTGACCGTTCTTCCTCACGACGGTCGGCTTGATGTCGCCGTCGCCGGAGAAGGTCCCCGAATCACGCTTCAGCAACCCGGGCGTCAGAGGGATGACCGTGAAGGTGCCCTCGCCTGTGGTGGTGTTGAACGTCCCCTGGATGGCGATCCGCTGCTTGGTCGCCGAGGGTGCCCCGGCCGCCACGGAGATCACCGACACTGCAAGTAGCCCGGCGACGGCCAGCGTGAGCGCCGTTCGGATCCACTTCATGTTCGAGCCCCTTTCGTCGCGAGCCGCCCTGTGCGGCTGCATCGAGCGGACGATCGGCGACGGCGCTCACGAGCCGCCCACTTGCGGTAACGGCTCGGTAATGGAGAATGCGCCGGCGGCGTTCGGCCAACAGATCGGAGCTGAGTGGAAGTCAGGATCCTGGGCCCGCTCGAGATCCGGGTAGACGGTCGCGCGGTCGTGCTCGGAGCGGGCAGGCAGCGCGCCCTGCTCGCGCTGCTGGCACTCCACCCGAACCAGGTCGTCTCCAGCGATCGCCTGATCGAGGAGCTGTGGGACGGGGTGCCTCCGGCGACGGCGCCGAAGGTGCTGCAGAACGTCGTTTCCCAGCTCCGAAGCCTTGTCGGAAGCGACGTCATCGTGACGCAAAGCTCCGGGTACCGACTGGACGCGGGCAGCGATGCCGTCGATGCGCAGCACTTCGAGCGTCTCGCCGGCGAGGGCCGCCGCGCGCTCGACGAGGACGCGGCGCGCGCTGCGGAGCTGCTGCACGAAGCCCTCGCTCTCTGGCGGGGTGCTCCGCTCGCGGACTTCACGTACGAGCGTTTCGCGCAGGCCGAGATCGCCCGTCTCGAGGAGCTCAGGCTCGGCGCCCTCGAGGATCGGGTCGACGCCGATCTCGCGTCGACTCGTGGGGCAGAGCTCGTGTCCGAGCTCGAATCTCTCGTCGCGGCTCATCCGCTCCGCGAACGACTGCGCGGGGCACTCATGCTCGCGCTGTACCGGAGCGGTCGCCAAGCCGACGCTCTCGACGCGTATCGTCAGGGGAGAGCACAGCTCCAGAACGAGCTCGGTCTCGAGCCCGGTCCTGCGCTACGCGAGCTCGAGCAGGCGATCCTCGTCCAGGACCCGTCTCTGGGCTCGCCGTCGAGGCCGTCAACGCCACTCACCAGGGGTCGACGCCGGCGCTGGCTGATCGCGGCCGTGATCGTCACTGTTGTGTCAGGCGTCGCAGCTGGACTCGTCCTGACGCGCGGCGCTGCTGCGCCGAGCGTCGAGCCGCACACGCTCGTGAAGATCGACGCGGCGACGAACGAGATCGTCGATGTCATACCTGTCGGGCGGGAGCCGGGTGACGTCGCGGTCGTCGGCCGCTACGTGTTCGTCTCGAGCGAGCTGGACGCCACGCTGACGCGCGTCGAAATCGACTCCGGAGATCTGACAACGACGGGGGCGGGTGGCGCGGACGCCGGTCTCGCCGGAGTGGGCGACCGGTTTGTGTGGGTCGCGAGTCGGAGCCAGGCGCGGGTCACTCGGATCAACGCCGATTACCTACGCCCGATCGACTTCGTGCGAATACCGGGGGACCTCAACTTCGCCTTCGTTGCCGTCGGAGGAGGGTCGCTGTGGGTCTCGCACTACCCGAGCTCCGCAGTGCTCAGGTATCGCCTGCGGTCGCTACAGCTCGAGCGTCGCTACGGGTTCGACTTCTTCGAGACGCCAGTCGAAGTCACCTACGGCTTCGGTTCCGCGTGGATCGGGCTCGGCGGCTCACAGTCCTTGTTCCGTATCGACGCGGTCACTGGCAAGGCCAACGAGATCGACGTCGGCGCGCCGAGCGATCCCACCGTTGGTTTCGACTCGATCTGGGTGGCGACGATCACCGAAGGCGATGTTCGTCGCATCGATCCGGCCTCCGAGCGCACCCAGGCGATCGTCGCGGTTGGCCAGCTCCCGTTCGGAGTGACGACCGGTGCAGGCTCTGTCTGGGTGACCTCGCACTGCGACGGGACCGTCTCGCGGATCGATCCCGACACGAACCGGGTCGTCGCCACGATCGAGACGGGGTACCACCCGAAGTGGATCGCGTCGGGTGGGGGGTTCGTCTGGGTCGGCATCGGCGCGGAGGGCTCGGGCGGCCCCGTCACCTGCAACTAGACTCGGCGCGCCCATGGGTCCGAAGCGCTTCCCCGATCGGAGCGAGATCGCGGCCGTTCGTGCTGCGACCGATGCCGTCGAGGCGGGCGACCAGCTCGCGGAGACGCGGCGGCTCGCCGGCCGTGTCATGGCCCGGCGGGAGATGGGGAAGCTCGTGTTCTTCGACCTCGTCGATCGGTCCGGTCGCATCCAGCTGATGTGCGAAACGGGCAGGGTCGGAGAGATCGACGTCCACCTAGGTGACGTCGTCGGCGTCGTCGGGAAGCCGGCGAAGTCTCGGCGCGGAGAGCCGTCCGTCGCGGTCGACGAGCTGACGGTGCTCGCACGCAATCGCAGCCCGCTCCCGGACACGTTCCACGGGCTGACCGACACGGAGACGCGCTACCGCAAGCGCTACCTCGACCTCCTCATGAACGAGGAGTCGCGCGACCTCGTCCTCCTGCGCACCAAGGTCGTCTCGTCGATCCGTCGCTACCTCGACGGCGAAGGGTTCGTCGAGGTCGAGACGCCCGTCCTCCAGCCTCGCTACGGCGGCGCGTTCGCGCACCCGTTCGTGACGCACTCGAACGAGCTGGACGCGGATCTCTACCTGCGCATCGCGACCGAGCTCTACCTCAAGCGGCTGATCGTCGGAGGGCTCGAGCGCGTGTACGAGATCGGCAAGGACTTCCGCAACGAGAGCGTCTCCTACAAGCACCAGCCCGAGTTCACGATGCTCGAGTGGTACGAGGCGTACGCCGACTTCCACGATGCGATGGACCGGATCGAGACGATGCTCGAGCAGGTCGCGCTCGATGCGCTCGGCACCACGGTCGCGACGTTCCGTGGCCACGAGATCGACCTGCGCCGGCCGTGGCGGCGCGTCGGCTTCGTCGAGTCGCTGGAGGCACACGAGCTCTGGACGCGCGACGAGGGCGAGCTGCGCGCTTGGCTGACGGAGCGGGGAGTCGACACGGAGGCCGACAAGGACTGGTCGCAGCTCGTCGACCATGCCTTCGGTCATTACGTCGAGCCGAGTCTCATCGAGCCGACGATCGTCTACGGACATCCTGTCGAGCTCTCGCCCTTCGCGCGCGTCACCGACGAGGACGACGCGATCACCGAGCGGTTCGAGTACTTCGCGGCCGGCATGGAGCTCGGCAACGCGTACACGGAGATCAACGACGCCGACGAGCAGCAGCGTCGCTTCGACGAGCAATCCGAGCACGTGGAGGGCGTGCGCGGCGATCCGGACTATGTCGAGGCGCTCTCCTATGGCATGCCGCCGACCGCTGGGCTCGGCCTCGGGATCGACCGCCTCGTCATGCTCCTCTCGGGACGCGAGACGATCCGCGACGTCATCCTCTTCCCGGCCCTGCGCGCCGCCGGCGGCTGACGAGTCCGTACCCCGATCGGGGGGTCGCGGGGCGCGGCGAGGCGACGATTCTAGTCAGGCGGTGATCAAGGATCGCGACAACGGGCCTGCGCCCGTAGAGACATCGCTGCGCGCTGATCCGGCGCACGCGAGCGCGATCCTCGATGCGGCGCTCGACGCCGTGATCACGATCGACCATCATGGCCGTGTCCTGGAGTTCAACAGCGCGGCTGAGCGCACATTCGGATACTCGAAGCAGGACGTTCTCGGCCGCGAGCTTGCGGCACTCATCGTTCCCCCGGCGTTCCGCGAGTCGCATCGCCGGGCGCTCGAGCGCTGGACCGAGCATGGGCCGGCGCCGGGTGCGGGTGCTCTCCTCGGCCGCCGGATCGAGGTCCTGGCGATGCGCTCGGACGGAACCGAGTTTCCGGCCGAGCTCGCGATCAGCCGTGTCGAGGTTCCCGGCCCCCCCGTGTTCACGGCCTGCATTCGCGACATCAGCGAGAGAACGAACACGGAAGAGCGGCTCCGGACCGCCGAGTTCCGCTACCGCACGCTCGTCGAGCAGCTGCCGTTCATCTCGTACGTCGACCACGAAGCCGATCCGAGTGCGAAGGCCCTGTATGTCAGCCCGCAGATCGAGGCGGTGCTCGGCTACACCGCAGAGGAGTGGGTCACGGTGCCCGATCTGTTCGAGCTCGCGATTCACGAGGACGATCGCCGCCGTGTCCTCGCCGAGAAAGTCGACGCCTATACGCGCGGCGCGACGCTGCGCCACGAGTATCGGATGAACGCCCGGGACGGCCGGCTCGTCTGGGTCGAAGACGTGTCCATTCACGTGGAGCCGCCCGAGGGCGGGGCCCCGTTCCGACAAGGGTTCGCGATCGACATCACCGAGCGAAAGCGAACCGACGACGCTATTCGGCTGGCCGAGACCCGCTACAGAACACTCGTCGAGCAGCTTCCACTGGCCGTCTACATCGACCGTGTGGACGCCTCGAGCTCGAACGTCTACACGAGCCCTCAGATCGAGGACATGCTCGGCTATTCGGTCGAGGAGTGGGTGGCGGACCCGTCGCTCTTCGTCCAGCTCTTGCATCGGGACGACCGAGAGCGAGTGCTTGCCGCGCACGACCGAACGCAGGCGACGGGCGAGCCGCTCCGCGTCGAATACCGTCTGCACGCGCGGGACGGACGCGTCGTGTGGGTGCACGACGAGGCGCGCATCATCGACGACCCGGAGAGCGGTGAGCCCGTGCTTCAGGGGTACCTCCTCGACGTCACGGCGCGTCAGGAGGCCGAGGAGCAGCTTCGCCACCAGGCCTTCCACGACCCGCTGACCGGGCTCGCGAACCGGGCGCTCTTCACGGATCGCGTCCAACACGCGCTCGTCGTAAGTTCGGGCGACGCCGCTGTTCTCTTCCTCGACCTCGACGACTTCAAGGCGGTCAACGACGGCCTCGGCCACGTCGCCGCGGACGCCTTGCTCCGGGAGGTAGGCGTGCGTCTGCGCGCTTCCATGTCCCCGACGCACACGGTCGCGCGGATGGGTGGTGACGAGTTCGCGATCCTCGTAGAGCGGGCAGACGCCGTCGCGGCCGCACTCGACGCAGCCGAACGGATCACCGCCGCGTTGCAGACGCCTTTCGACGTCGACGGACGCGAGGTGTTCATCACGGCGAGCGTCGGCATCGCAGTGGGGAGCGACGCGGAGGAGCTGCTGCGGTGCTCCGATGTCGCCATGTACGGCGCGAAGGCCAGCGGGAAGGCGCAGTACCTCGTCTACGCGCCGCGAATGGACGAGCACCTCGTGGGCCGGCTCGAGCTTGTCGCGGACCTCCGTCGCGCGGACATCGCCACCGAGTTCGTCCTTCACTATCAGCCGGTCGTCGACCTCGTGTCCGGCGGGGTTATCGGCGTGGAGGCGTTGATCCGCTGGCAGCATCCGACTCGGGGCCTCCTGCCACCGTCGGAGTTCGTGCACCTCGCCGAGGAAACCGGACGAATCGTGGAGATCGGGCGGTGGGTGCTGGCCGAGGCGTGCCGCCAGACCATGGAGTGGCGCGAGCGGCTCGCAGGCGGAGACGACCTGGCGGTCAGCGTCAACGTCTCGACTCGACAGGTGCGTCGACCAGGGCTGATCGAGGACGTGGAGGCTGCGCTCACAGGATCAGGGCTCGCGCCGGAGCACCTGACGTTGGAGATCACCGAGAGCGTGCTCGCCCGCCGTCGCGAGGAGCTGACGAGCATCCTCGAAGAGGTCACGAGTAGTGGTGTTCGCCTCGCCCTCGACGACTTCGGAACGGGATATTCGTCGCTCTCGCTGCTGCAGGACCTTCCGGTGCACACGCTCAAGGTCGACCGCTCGTTCGTTCAGAGCATCGAGGCGGAAGGTGGTCGCGCGCCTTTCGTGCGAGCCATCGTCGACCTGGCCCACGCGCTCGAGCTCGCGGTCGTCGCCGAGGGCATCGAGGAGGTCGGCCAGATCACCGCGCTCAGGCGGCTGGGCTGTCGGATCGGCCAGGGGTTCTACTTCTCGAAGCCAGTCGCGCCGGCCGCCTTCGAGTCGTTCGTGCGAGACAGCCGCGGGCGCATCCGCCGCGTAAGCGTCAGCCGCCGGACGCGCGTTTCCAGACCTGCTCCGATTCGCGCATCGCTCCCTCGTGGTCAGCGGTCACCGCGACGTCCTGCTCCGGATGAGCCTCGCGATGCTCGCGGAACCACGCGACAGCCCGCGCGATCCCTTCGTCGAGCGACACTCGCGGGCTGTAGCCGAGGAGCCCGCGCGCCTTCGAGAGATCGGCGACGTAGTGCGTCACCTCACCGAGGAGTGACGGCGCGAGCGTCATGTCGGGAGACGTGCCGAGCTCGCCTGCGATCAGCTCCGCGCAGCGGACGAGCGTGTTCCCCTTTCCGTACGCGAGGTTGATCGTCTGGTTCACGACGCGGCCGGCGGCAAGCGCCTCGATCCCGCTGACGATTCCGTCGATGCAGTCGTCGACGTACGTGAAGTCGAGCGTCTTGTCGTTCCCGCCGTAGATCGTGATCGGCTCCCCGCGGAGCATCGAGTGGATGAACAAGGGGATGACGCGGACCATGCGGTCGAGGTCGTTGTCGTAGCGCCCGTAGACGTTCGAGAACCGGAACACGAGGTAGGGCAGTCCGTAGCAGCGCGCGTAGGAGTAGATGAACGCCTCGCCGGCGATCTTCGACGCCGAGTACGTGCTCTCCGCGTAGGCGAAGTCGGCCACCTGCTCTCCGTACTCCTCGAACCGGTGCACGTCGCCGTAGACCTCGCGACTCGACGAGAAGACGATCGGCACGTGGCGGAGCCGCGCGTACTCGAGGACGTTGAACGTCATGACGGCGTTCTCGAGCGCGCGGTGCGGCTGGCGCACGAGCTGATGCACTTTCGCGTGCGCAGCGAGGTGGACGACGAGGTCCACGACCGGGTACTCGACGCCGTTGATTCCGCCGCGGAAGGCGGAGTAGTGACCCGCGAGGTCCTGGAGCAGATAGGGAAACTCGTCCGTCCAGGTGTTCTGTCGCTTGTCCACCCCGAACACCTCGTGGCCGTCTCGCTGGAGCCGAAGCGCCAGGTTCGTCCCGATCTGGCCCGACGAGCCCGTGACGAGGATCTTCATTTCGCGTTCGACGGGATTAAGGCTTTACAGCGCAACGGCCGAGAAGGGTACCGAGGCTGCCGGGCGAACCCGGCGTGTGAGACTCCACACGAGACCAGTCGGCTACGATGACCCGTCCCTTCGACCCGGGGGTGAGGCGACTCCTCCGGTAACCGACCGAAAGGAGCGTCGAGGGAGTTGTTCGAGCGATTCACCGAGCGGGCACGTCAGGTCGTCGTCCTTGCTCAGGACGAGGCCAGGGCCCTCAAGCACAACTACATCGGCACGGAGCACATCCTGCTCGGCCTCCTCCGCGAAGAGGAAGGCCTTGCCGCACGCGTTCTCGAGTCGCTCGACATCACGGTGGAAGAGGTT
Source organism: uncultured Gaiellaceae bacterium (assembly GCA_963820635.1). Lineage (GTDB taxonomy): Bacteria > Actinomycetota > Thermoleophilia > Gaiellales > Gaiellaceae > GMQP-bins7. The sequence goes on from CAWGAN010000004.1 coordinate 268,326, forward strand.
CGCGCGCAGGTCGCGCGCATCGTCGGCCAGGGCGACGAGGTCACCACCGGGCAAATTCCGTTCACGCCGCGCGCCAAGAAGGTGCTCGAGCTGGCGCTGCGCGAGGCCCTCTCACTGGGCCACAACTACATCGGGACGGAGCACATCCTCCTCGGCCTCGTGCGCGAGAACGAAGGCGTTGCAGCGCGCATCCTCCTCGACTTCGACGCTGATGCGGAAAAGATCAGGAATGAAATAATCAGGATGCTTTCGGGCCCGGGCCGCCGGCAGTCCGGCGCGAGCGTCGCGCCCGGCGAGAAGACGAAGAGCTCGAAGCTCCTCGACCAGTTCGGCCGGAACCTGACGAAGGCCGCCGTCGAGGGCAAGCTCGACCCCGTGGTCGGCCGCCAGACCGAGATCGAGCGCGTGATGCAGATCCTCTCGCGCCGACAGAAGAACAACCCGGTGCTCATCGGCGAGCCCGGCGTCGGCAAGACCGCCGTCGTCGAGGGCCTCGCCTCGCGCATCTCCTCGAGCCAGGTGCCCGAGCTCCTGAAGGGCAAGCAGATCTACACCCTCGACCTCGCGGCGCTCGTCGCCGGGTCGAAGTACCGCGGTGAGTTCGAGGAGCGCCTGAAGAAGGTGATGAAGGAGATCACCCAGCGCGGCGACATCATCCTGTTCATCGACGAGCTCCACAATCTCGTCGGCGCCGGCGCGGCCGAGGGCGCGATCGACGCAGCCTCCATCCTCAAGCCGGCGCTTGCGCGCGGCGAGATCCAGACGATCGGAGCGACCACGCTCGACGAGTACCGCAAGTACCTCGAGCGCGACGCTGCGCTCGAGCGCCGCTTCCAGCAGGTGCGCGTCGACGAGCCGTCGATCGACGAGACGGTTCAGATCCTGCGTGGCCTGCGCGACCGCTACGAGGCGCACCACCGCTGCAAGATCACCGACGAGGCGCTCGCCGCGGCAGCCTCGCTCGCAGACCGCTACATCCAGGACCGCCACCTCCCCGACAAGGCGATCGACCTCATCGACGAGGCCGGTTCGCGCGTCCGCATCGCGACGATGTCGGCGCCGCCGCGCTACCGCGAGCTCGAGGAGGAGATCGACAAGGTCCGCGCCGACAAGGAAGCCGCGATCGAGGCGCAGGAGTTCGAGAAGGCCGCGCAGCTCCGCGACAAGGAGCGGAAGCTCTCGCAGAAGAAGAAGGAGCTCGAGGAGGAGTGGCGCAACCAGGCCGACGAGGAGCAGCCGGAGATCGGCGAGGACGAGATCGCCGACATCGTCTCCATGTGGACGGGTATCCCCGTCTTCAAGCTCACCGAGGCCGAGTCGCAGCGGCTCATCCGCATGGAGGACGAGCTCCACAAGCGCGTCATCGGACAGCACCAGGCGATCGTCGCGGTCGCCAAATCCATCCGGAGAGCGCGCGCTGGCATCAAGGATCCGAAGCGCCCGACCGGCTCGTTCATCTTCCTCGGCCCGTCCGGCGTCGGGCAAGACCGAGCTCGCGCGCACGCTCGCCGAGTTCCTGTTCGGCGACGAGGACGCGCTCATCCAGGTCGACATGTCCGAGTACATGGAGAAGCACTCCGTGTCGCGGCTCGTCGGCTCGCCGCCCGGCTACGTCGGCTACGACGAGGGCGGCCAGCTCACGGAAGCCGTTCGCCGCAAGCCGTACTCGGTCGTCCTCCTGGACGAGATCGAGAAGGCGCATCCGGACGTGTTCAACATCCTCCTGCAGATTCTCGAGGACGGGAAGCTCACGGACTCGCAGGGGCGGAAGGTCGACTTCCGCAACACGATCGTGATCATGACCTCGAACCTCGGCGCAGCACAGATCTCGAAGAACCAGACGCTCGGCTTCTCGATCGGTGACGAGCAGGGCCTCTCGTACGACGAGATGAAGGAGCGCGTCATGTCGGAGCTCAAGAAGGTCTTCCGGCCCGAGCTCCTGAACCGCATCGACGAGGTCATCGTCTTCCACAAGCTCGAGAAGGAGGAGATCCTCGAGGTCGTCGATCTGATGATGAAGCGCGTGCGCGAGGAGATGGGCAAGCACGATGTCGTCATCGAGCTCACGCTCGAGGCGCGCGAGCTGCTCGTCGAGACGGGCTACGACCCGGCCATGGGCGCTCGGCCGCTGCGCCGTGCGATCCAGCGCATGCTCGAGGATCCGCTCGCCGACTTCATCCTCGGACGCGAGCTCTCGCCGGGGACGACGCTCATCGTCGATCGCCGCGAGAATCCCGCCGAGGGCGAGCCACCGGTCGAGATCCGCGTGATCGAAGGTACCCCGGTGCCGGCCGCAGTCGGCGGACCGCCAGGCGAGGCCGACCTCGCAGAGCTCGCCGAGCTCGTCGACGAGCCGTCCGACAATTAGCGGCGTCGCCGTTCGACACGCGAAGCCGTCCGACTACGGACGGGTGATCGGGCGCATCAACGTCTGGTGGGGCGGGCGCGAGATGGCGCCGATGCTGCCGAAGCTCTTCTTCATCCATTTCGAGGGGACGAGCTTCGTCGCCGAGGCCGAGGACGGCGAGCTCCTCGGGTTCGTGTGCGGATTCCTCTCGCAGGCGGCCGACGACGAGGCGTACATCCACTTCGTCGGCGTCACGCCCGAGGATCGCGGTGAAGGCCTCGGCCGGACGCTGTACGAGCGGTTCTTCGAGGAGGTGCATGCGAACGGACGCAGCATCGTTCGCTGTGTGACCTCACCCGCGAACCAGGACTCCCTCGCGTTCCACCAGGCGCTCGGATTCGAGGTCGAGCGGATCGCCGAGGACTACGACGGGCCGGGCGAGGACCGCGCGCTGCTCGTCAAGCGGTTGACCTGAGCCCGCGGCGCTTCTGCGCCGCGAGTGACGGCGTGCCGTCCTTGCGCGCCGAGGCCCACTCGAGGTAGGTGCCAACTGCGACCCCGCCCGCCAGGGCGACGTACCCATAGCTCTCCCAGGACGAGCCTGCGTCTGTGAGGTTCTTCAGCACGGCGACTACGAACGTGGCGGTTCCCAGCCCGAACGTCACCTTCGCCCACGGGACCTCGGTCGACATCTCGACGTCGGTCAGCTTCGTCAGGACGACGAGCGTGAGGGTCGAGAGGACGAGAAGGCTGAGCAGGAGACCCCAGGCGTCGAAGCCGTCGAGCGGGAGCGTGGCGATGCCGGCACGTCCGTAGTCGACGGCGACGTTCTGCCACGTGAGAAACAAGCTGAAGAACAGGAGCGGGCCGGCGACGAGGACGATCTGCGTGCCTCGCGAGAGGCTCTGGAACTTCGCCATCGAGATCCCTTTCGGCGTGCGATCGGCTTCGGGCTGCCGCAGGCCCGCTGATGCTCGTCACAGGGTACTCGCCTTCGCCGGGAATGCGAGGTTTGCAGGCCGTTCGTCGATGCGTGCGGAACGGCGAGGCCGCGGCGCCTGACTCTGCGCCGCGGCCTCGCCAAGCAAGGGGCGGTGTTAGCTCTCCCGCCCGGTCGACGGCTCGTCGTCGATCGCGTCCGAAGCCGCTTCGGTGGCCTCGTCCGCTGCACTCTCGCCGTGGTCGTGTGCTGGCTGCGCCTCGACGACCGGCGGAGCGGCAGCGGCCGGAGCGGTCGCCACCGGAGCCGCAGGCACTGAGGCCTCCGTGCTCCCGGATCCGCCGTAGCTGCTCGCTTCGCTCTTCAGCGTTTCGACGCCACCGGCCTCCTGCACGGTCATGAACGCTCCCACCGCGATCAGCACTGCCAGGGCGACACCGACCCAGGCCCAGAGCGTCGCCTCGTCACCGAGGATCGTGAGGAGCTTGATGATCGTGAAGACGAGAATGAGCGTGCCCAGCAGGGCGCCGGTCATCGCGGTCGACACCGGCAACGGGATGTTCACCGATGCCAGGCGCACGATCAGCCAGGCGAGGACGACGATCGTCAGAAGCCCGACGATGAATCCGATCCCGCGCCAACCGCTGAAGGTCGCATCGACCCCGAGTTCGTCGGCGAGCCCCCCAACGTCGAAGTCCTGCCATGGGAGAAAGAGATCGATGAAGAGGAGCACTGCTCCCACGAGCATCAGCTGTGCTCCGCGCCCGAGGGCGTTGAATCGCTCCATTGCGGCCCGTCCTTTCGTGGTCGTCTGCGGCGGTCTGAGGGGGACTCTTATGCACCCGGGGCGGTCTTGCAAGCGCGAACGCGCACTTTCGTGACGAACGGCGTCGGACCTCGTTCCTAGACTGGCATTCCCGTGGCAAAGGTCACCGTCCAATTCACCTGCTCCGATTGCGGCACCACGTCCGGTCGCTGGCTCGGACGCTGCCCCGGCTGCGGCGCCTTCGGCACCCTCGTCGAGGAGCTCCACGGGTCGGCGACGGACACGGCGTCGGCGCGTCCGGCGCAGCCGGTCCCGATCGGCGATGTCTCGGTCGACGAGGCCGAGCGCATCCCCACCGGTGTATCCGAGCTGGATCGGGTTCTCGGCGGCGGTCTCGTTCCCGCCTCGCTCGTCCTCGTCGGCGGCGAACCGGGGGTCGGGAAGTCGACGCTCCTGCTCAGTGCGCTCGGAGCGATAGCCCGCAGCGGGCGCCGCGCGCTCCTCGTGACGGGCGAGGAGTCGGCCGCGCAGGTCTCGCTTCGCGCAGCGCGGCTCGGCGGCGCCGAGGCGGTCGAGATCCTCGCCGAGACGAATCTGGACGTCGTGTGCGCGACGCTCGAGTCGCTGCGACCCGACGTCTGCGTCATCGACTCCGTCCAGACGCTCCACGCATCCTCGCTCGGCTCCGCTCCCGGCTCGGTCGCACAGGTGCGCGAGGCCGCGGGAAGGCTTCTGCGCGTCGCGAAAGAGGCCGGCGTCGCAACCGTCCTCGTCGGCCACGTCACGAAGGACGGCGCCGTCGCCGGGCCTCGCGTCCTCGAGCATCTCGTCGACTGCGTCCTCCAGTTCGAGGGCGACCGCTACCACGAACATCGCGTCCTGCGCGCGACGAAGAACCGCTTCGGCTCGACGAACGAGCTCGGCGTCTTCGAGATGACGAGCGCCGGTCTCGTCGGCGTGCCCGACCCGTCCGAGCTCTTCGGGACGACGCACCCCGGAGAAGTGGGCGCGGCCGTCGGCTGCGCGCTCGAAGGCACGCGACCGATTCTCCTCGAGGTGCAGGCGCTCGTCGCGCCCGACCGACCTCGCGATGCCGCGACGCGTCGGCACGGGTGTCGATCCCAAGCGCCTGGCGATGATCGTCGCGGTGCTCGGGCGGCACGCCGGTGTCGCGCTCGCCAGCGCCGACGTCTTCGTGAACGTCGCCGGAGGCGTCCGCATCGAGGAGCCCGGCGCCGACCTCGCCGTTGCACTCGCGATCGCCTCGGCGGCGCGTGGCGTTCCCGTGCGCGAAGGACTCGCCGCATTCGGCGAGATCGGGCTCACGGGTCGGCTGCGCCAGGCATCCCAGGCCGAGCGCCGGCTCGAGGAGTGCGCAAAGCTCGGGATCGCCTTGGTCGTCGCTCCGGAGGGAACCGTCGGCCGAGCCTCGGTTCGCGTCGCGTCTGCGGAGTCCCTCCGCGTCGCCATCAAGGCGGGGTTGGACGCCGCGAGCGCTTCGGAGGCCGCTGCATAGCCGTTGCGGTTCCGTTAATCGCTTGTGAAGAACGCGCTATGATGTGACCCGATCGCCGGCAGGAAGACGCTGCCGGCACTTTTTCGTGAAGGCGACGGATACCGACATCGGGGAGGCCCTCTTGTTCGATATTGGCGACAAGGTCGTCTATCCGCACCACGGCGCGGGGACAGTCGTGCGGAAAGAGAAGCGCGAGGTTCTGGGTGAGACGCGCGAGTACCTCACCATTCAGATCCTCCACAACGACATGACCGTGAACGTGCCCTGCGAGAACGCGGAGCGGGTGGGACTGCGAACCGTCATCGACCAGAGAACGGTGACCATGGTCGTCAGAACGCTCTCGGGTGGGTCGACCGAGATGCCGAAGAACTGGAACCGTCGCTTCAAGCACAACCGCGACAAGATGAAGACGGGCAACATCTTCGAGCTCGCGGAAGTCGTGCGGAACCTCGCCGTCCGGAACAACGAGAAGGGCCTCTCGACCGGCGAGAAGCAGATGTTCGTGAAGGCGAAGAAGATCCTCGCCTCCGAGCTCATGTACGCGAAGGACATGGACGAGGAAGAGGCCGCTGCGTGGCTCGACGACGTGCTCTCGCGTGCCGGCCAGCCGAAACCGAAGTCCCGAGCGAAGCCGAAGGCCGCGGCCGTCAACGCCTGACGGCGTTGACGGCATGAGGGGTTCCTAGACATTTCCGCCGCAGGCGGAAGTGTCTGGGCGTTGATCGCGGCCGCCGGCTCCGGCGAGCGGCTCGGGATCGATCGGCCGAAGGCGTTCGCCGCTCTCGGCGGACGCCCGCTCCTTGCCGAGAGCCTCGACCGCCTCGATCGTTGCGAGCTCGTCGACGCGATCGTCGTCGCCGCGCCTCCTGGCTGGGAGGAGCCGTCGATCTTGCTCGCCGAAGAGCTCGCGGCGTCGAAGGTCGTCGCTTGTGTCACCGGAGGCGCAACGCGAGCCGAATCGGTCGCGGCAGCTCTCGCCGAGGTGCCCGAGGAGGCGCTCGTGGTGCTCGTTCACGACGCCGCGCGACCGCTGCTCGATCATGCCGTGGTCGAGCGCCTGCTCGCTCCGCTGGGCGAGGGCTTCGACGGCGTTGTGCCCGTGCAACCGGTCGCAGACACGCTGAAGCGTGTGCGCGATGGAGCCGTGCTGGAGACCGTCGACCGTCATGGTCTCGCGACGGCGCAGACGCCGCAGGCGTTCCTTGCGCCGATGCTTCGGCGCGCCTTCGACGGTGACCTCGCCGGTGCGACCGACTGCGCGTCGCTGGTCGAGCGCGCCGGCGGAAGGGTCGCCGTCGTCGACGGTGACCCGAGGCTGCTGAAGGTCACGACGCCCGACGACCTCGCGCTCGTCGAGTCGTGGCTCTGAAGGCGGTCGTCTTCGACGTCGGCGAGACGCTCGTCGACGAGGAGCGCTGGTGGCGCCGGCTGGCCGATCGCGAAGGGCTGCAGCCGCATGTGGTCTGGGCCGCGCTCGGCGTCACGATCGAGCGCGGGGAGGAGCACACCGCGCTCTGGGGCCATCTCGGGATCGACCAACCGCCGCGCTGGTGGCACGAGATTCCGTACTCGCTCGAGGATCTGTATCCGGACGCGCTCGACTGTCTGGAGCGAGTCCGCGCACTGGGCCTTCGGCGTCGGCATCGTCGGAAACCAGACAGAGGCGCTCGAAGCGTGGGCGCGTGAGTCGGCGTTGCCGGCGGACGTCATCTCGTCGTCGGCGAGCCTCGGTGTTCGCAAGCCCGACCCTGCGATTCTTCGACAAGGTGGTCGAGCTGATGGGCTGCAGCTCCTCGGAGGTCGCCTACGTCGGCGATCGCGTCGACAACGACGTGCTGCCTGCTGCGGCCGCCGGGCTGGTTGCGGTCCACGTCCGCCGTGGCCCGTGGGGGCGGCTGCAGCGAACCCCGTCCGAGGCGACGCTCGGCGTGGACGACCTCGCCACGCTGCCCGAGGCGTTAGCCTCGCTCCGCTGATGGAGCTCCGGGTCGGGATCGGATACGACGCGCACGCGCTCGAGGAGGGCGTGGCGCTCGTGCTCGGCGGCGTGTCGATCGACTATCCGCGCGGCCTCGCCGGCCACTCGGACGGCGACGTCATCTCGCATGCGCTCATCGATGCGCTCCTCGGCGCAGCGAATCTCGGTGACATCGGCTCGCTGTTTCCGTCCGGCGACGAGCAGTACCGCGGTACGTCGTCCCTCGATCTGCTCTGGGAGGCCTATCGCGAGGTGCGCGAGGCCGGCTGGGAGCTCGTGAACGCAGACTGCGTGCTCGTCGGAGAGGAGCCGCGGATCGGCGACGTGCGCGACGAGATGTGCGAGCGGCTCGCGAGCACGCTCGGCATCGAGCCGGGGCGGATCACCGTGCGTGCCACGACGACGGATCGCCTCGGCTTCACCGGCCGCGGCGAGGGCCTCGCGGCGCAGGCCGTCGCACTCCTTCAGCGATGAAGGTCGTCCGCTACGCCGATCGACCCGATCTCCTGGCTCGTCGGTTCGAGGAGCTCACCCAGCCCACGTTCCCCGCGTACATGAACGAGAACGAGCCGGGCAACCTCTACTGGGATCGGCTGTACACGGACTTCCCGGACTTCCAGGTCGCTCTCGTCGACGGCGACGACCTTCTCGCCGAAGCACACGCCATCCCGCTCGCCGTGGGACGGCTCGCTCGAGGATCTGCCGACGGGCTGGGACGAAGGGTTCGTGCGCGGGATGACGTCCGACCGGCCGCACAACGCACTCATGGCGATCGCGATCAGCGTTGCGCCGAGCCAGCAGGGACGGCAGCTCTCGAGCCGGATGATCAAGACGTTCACCGACAACGCGCGGGCGGCTGGACTCACGAACGGCGTGATCGCTCCGGTTCGTCCGACCTGGAAGGAGCGCTACCCGCTCATCCCCATCGAGACGTACGTCGGAGTGGCGGCGCGCGGACGGCTCGCACTTCGACCCCTGGATCCGCGTCCACGAGCTCGTCGGCGGCGAGATCATCGCGCCTGCGCCCGCGTCGATGACCATCACGCGGGCTCGCCGCCGAGTGGGCCGAGTGGACCGGCATGTCGTTCCCGGAGGACGGCGAGTACGTCTTTCCCGGCGTGCCTCGCAACGCTCGTCGTCGAGAACGGCATCGGCACGCACGTCGAGCCGAACGTCTGGATCCTGCATCGGGTGGTGTGAGAGCGAGATACATCGCGCTCCCTACGCCGGGAGCCCGACCATTCCCTCGTCTACGACGACGAGGCCGTCCCGCTCGAGCGAGCGAACGGCGTCGTCGTCGAGCGCGTCGAGCGCGCGAGGTGCGTCGGCGACGAGCCGCAGCGCCGCTGCGCGGCGCTGGCGGAACGAGCCCTCGAACGGGCCTTGCTTGCGCGCCGGCTCCTCGCGGATCCCGCGCGACGGGCACGCCGATGCGAGGGGGCACACATCGCAGCGCGGGACCCGCGCGAGACAGATCGTCGCTCCGAGATCCATGAGCGCCTGCGCCACGTCCGCCGAGAACGCGCACGCCCGGTGCGCCGCTGCACGCGCTCGACGTTCACGTCCACGGGAAGCACGTCCTCGCCGAGCGCGAAGCAGCGCACGGCGGCGGCCGTGTACGGGCCGACGCCGGGAAGCGTCGTGAGGTCGTCGGGCCAGCCTTCGCGCGCGACGACCTGAGCGGCGCGATGGAGATTGACTGCGCGCCGGTTGTATCCCAGCCCCTGCCACTCCCGGATCACGTCGCCCGTCGTCGCCGCCGCGAGCGACTCGACCGTCGGCCAGCGCTCGAGCCACGCGAGGTAGCGGGGAATGACGCGATCGACCTGCGTCTGCTGGAGCATCACCTCGGAGACGAGGATCGCGTACGGATCACGCGTGTGCCGCCACGGGAGGTCGCGGGCGTTGGCCGCGAACCACTCCGACAGCAGCCGCTCCACGCGTGCGAGGGTACGCGACACCTCGATGGCGTGGAACTAGGCCGGCGTGGCAGCGGCCGTGCGGAGCTCCTTGGAGAAGAACGTGAGCGCGGCCTTCGTCTTCGTCTCCTGCTTGCCGTCGAGGCTCACGCCCTTCTCTGTGAGGTAGGCGCGTGCCTCCGCTGCAACCTGAAACGCGTCGGCGGCCGTGCACTTCGTCGACAGCTCGAGGATCCGAGACCCGTCGGGATAGAACCAGAGCTCCGCGACCATGCGTCGGCCGAGCTCCTTCGGCACGAAGTTCAGCTTCAGCACGAAGATCGGCCCCAGGATCGAGAGATCGTCGAGAGTCAGTCCCTCGGGCGCGTGGGCAGCGAAGAACGTGCGCTGCTCCTTCGAGAAGAGCTTCTTGATCGCGCGCTTCCCGAGCGCGGCGTCGCGGACCGAAGGCGCATCCACCTTCGCCTTCAGCGACGCAGAGCACACGTAGCCGCCGGGCATCGCATCGACCTCCACGCCGACGTTCGGCGAGATGCGCAGCTCCGCCGGAAGATCGTCCGGGTCGACCGGGCGGAGCTTGACGACCGTGTCGCCCGCCCGCCCCTGAATCCGCCGCGCCCGCGCCACGACGCCGACCGCGTTGAGGTCGAGATCAGGAGTATCGAAGAAGAAGACCTGCCGGATCTGGGCTTCCAGGGGATCCAGGCGGAGCCCGGAGATCGCGGTGCGATGGTCGGCGGCCGGGACCGTGAGCTTGAGCTCGACGCTGTCCGCCTTTCGAGCGAGCTCGAGGAGACTGACGAGCTCCTCGTCGCTCAGCCGACTTGTCGGGCTCTTTGCCACCGCCTGAGCGTAGTCACGCCCGACTACGCTGTCGAGGTGCTTCTCTACAACTCGGCGGTCTCGGGCAACTGTTACAAGGTGCGCCTCCTGCTGGCGCAGCTCGGGATCGAGTACGAGATCGTCGAGCTGTCGGTCGTCGATCGCTCGAATCGGGCAGAGGTCCTCGGTGAGTTGAACCCGGGGCTTCGCGTCCCGACCCTCGTCCTCGACGACGGCCGCCCGCTCGCGGAGTCGAACGCGATCCTCTGGTACTTCGGCGACGGCACGCAGCTCGTTCCCGAGCGATCCGTACGAGCGCGCGCAGGTGCTGCAGTGGCAGTTCTTCGAGCAGTACAGCCACGAGCCGAACATCGCGGTCGCGCGCTTCTGGATTGCCTACTCGGGAACACCCGAGCGCTTCGAGGCGGACCTTCCGGCTCGGATGAAGGGCGGGTACGCGGCGCTCGACGCGATGGAGCGTGGTCTCGACGGACGGACGTTCTTCGTCGGCGAGCGCTACTCGCTCGCGGACATCTCGCTCTATGCGTACACGCATGTCGCCCACGAGGGCGGCTTCGACCTCGAGCCGTACCCGGCCACGCGCGCGTGGCTCGAGCGCGTTGCTGCGCAGCCCGGTCACGTCCCGATCGACGCGTAGGGGCCTGTCCGGGAGGTGGGCACGGTGGAAGACACGCGGCAGGTGGTGCGAGGCAAGGACGCAGGGAGCGCCGATATGCAGGCATATCGGGGCGACCGAGGACGCGGCATCGCGCCGCCTGCCGCATGTATGCCGCCCTGCTCCGCTTTCCGGACAGGCCCCTGAGCCGTGTCGGTCCGGGTCCGCTTCGCGCCGAGCCCGACGGGCTCGCTCCACCTCGGAAATGCGCTGACCGCGGTCGCGAACCGCCGCTACGCCGACGCGCACGGCGGCGTCGTGGTGTTGCGGATCGACGACACCGACCCGGCGCGCAACGTGGAGGGTGGGGAGGACGCGATCCTCGCCGACCTCGCATGGCTCGGCGTCGGTTTCGACGAGGGTCCGGTTCGGCAGAGCGAGCGAGGCGACGTGTACGGCGAGGCGGTGGAGCGCGCGGTCGGTGCGGGTGTTGCTGAGCGTGACGACGACGGCTCGGTGCGGCTCGGCCGCGACGGAACGACCCTTCTCCGCTCGGACGGAACCGCCACGTACCAGCTCGCGTCCGTCGCAGACGACCTCGATCTGGGCATCACACACGTGATTCGCGGCTCGGATCACCGCTCGAACCTCCCCGTGCAGCAGGGCATCGCGCGCGCGCTCGGCGGCGAGCTGCCGGAGGTGATCCACCACGGGCTCGTTCTCGGGCCGGACGGAAAGAAACTCTCGAAGCGCCACGGTCACTCCTCGATCGCCGAGCTCCGCGAGGAGGGTTTTCCGGCCGCCTCCGTGCGCGCGTACCTCGACGAGCTCGATCTGCCTGAGCACGACGTCCATCTCGATCTCGCACGCCTTCGGCGGCTCGCTGTGGATGCGATCGCCGCCATGCCGGACGAGGAGCTCGCCGCCGTTGCGGATGCTCCGCTCGAGGTCGTGCCCGCGCTTCGCGGGGCGCGTAGCCTCGTCGAGGCGAGGGAGTACGCACGGCTCGTCGTCGCGCCGGCAGCTGGTGACGCTCGACGACGACGCTCGGCCGACGCTCGTGCGGTTCGTCGAGCTTCGCACTCCGGCGCCGGAACGGCTTTCGGTCGAGGAGGGCAAGGGACTCATCCGTGAGCTCAAGGCGGTGGGTGGCGACCTCCGCTCCCTCCGTCTGGCGTTGACCGGCGCAGAGCGCGGCCCCGAGCTCGCGGCCGTGCTCGCGGCGCTCCCGCGCGACGAGGCGCTCAGGCGCGCCACCTGACTACGATCGGCGCGGTGCGCCTCTACGACACGCTCACTCGCTCGCTCGTCGAGCTACCGCCTCCTCCGGGTCCGATCCGGATGTACTTCTGCGGCTCGACGGTGTACCAGCGTGTTCACGTCGGCAACTCGCGCCCGTTCGTCCTCGGGATGTGGCTGCGGAGCTGGCTTCGCGCGACCGGCTACGAGGTCACGCTCGTGCACAACATCACCGACGTCGACGACAAGGTCTACGCGGAGGCGGCCCGACAGGGAATCGGGAGCCGCGAGCTGTCAGAGCGTGCCACCGACTGGTTCTTCGAGGATACGAGCGACCTCGGTCTCGGACGACCGGACATCGAGCCGCGCGCGACCGAGACGATTCCCGAGATCGTCGACTTCATCGGCGGGCTGATCGAGCGGGGACGCGCGTACGAGGCGGGCGGCGACGTGTACTTCAGCGTTGCGGACGCTCCAGACTACGGTCGGCTCTCGGGAGCGCGGCTCGACGAGATGGTTTCGCAGGAGTCGAGCGCCCTCAAGCGCGATCAACGTGACTTCGCCCTCTGGAAGTCGCAGAAGCCGCACGAGGACGCTGCCTGGGACTCGCCCTGGGGACCAGGACGGCCGGGCTGGCACATCGAGTGCTCGGCGATGGCGCAGAAGCATCTCGGAGCGGAGTTCGAGATCCACGGCGGAGGGCTCGACCTCCGCTTCCCGCACCACGAGAACGAGCTCGCACAGTCGAGCGCGCTCGGTCACCGCTTCGCGCACGTCTGGATGCACAACGGGATGCTCGAGCTCGACGCCGAGAAGATGTCGAAGTCGCTCGGGAACGTCGTGACGCTGCGCAATGTGCTCGACACGTGGGGGCACGAGGCGCTGCTCGTCTTCCACCTCACGGGGCACTGGAGCAAGCCCGTCGACTTCTCCGACGAGGCCATGGAGTCGGCCGCAGCGCGCGCTGAGGGCTTCCGCGAGGTTTTTCGCGGCGCGACCGAGCCGGCGCCGGCCGATGCCTGGGAGCGCTTCGCCGCGGCCCTCGACGACGACTTCTCGACGCCCGCGGCGCTCGCCGTGATGCACGAGTGGCGGGACCACGATCTCCTCCGCCGTGCGCTCGGCGTCTTCGGGCTCGAGTCCCTCGCGGACGCTGACGAGGCCCCTGACGAGGTCGTCGCCCTCGCCGAACGCCGCACCGAGGCCCGCGCGAAGCGCGACTTCGAGGAGGCAGACCGTCTGCGAGCCGAGATCGAGGCGTCGGGCTGGGACGTGCGCGACGAGGCTGACGTCTTCCGGCTCGTGCGTCGCAGATGACGATGACCCGCGAGCTCGTCTACGGACGTAATGCCGCTCGCGAGCTCTACCGTGGCCCCCGGCGCGTGCTCGAGGTGTGGGTCACGGAGCGTGCGTCGACCCAGATCCCGTGGCTCGACTCGGGCCCGCGGCCACATGTGAAACCGGAGCGCGTCCTGTCGGAGGAGGCGGGCACCCGCGACCACCAGGGCGTCGTCGCCTGGTGCGAGCCGTTTCGCTACGCGGACGCATACGACCTCGCGAAGCGCGAGTCACCGCTCCTCGTCTGTCTCGACCAGGTCACCGATCCGCACAACCTCGGCGCGGTCGTGCGCAGTGCAGAGGGCGTCGGGGCGACCGGTGTCGTGCTTCCGGCCCACGGCTCGGTGCGCGTGACGCCTGCGGTCTGCCGCGCGTCGGCCGGTGCAGTCGAGCACGTCCCGATCGCGGTCGTGCCGAATCTCGCCCGCTACCTCGCGGACGTGAAGAGCAACGACCTCTGGGCGTACGCGGCCGACTCCGAGGGCACGGTCTCGATGTGGGACGCCGATCTCACGGGCGGGGTCGCTCTCGTGTTCGGCGCCGAAGGCAAGGGCGTTCGTCCGCTCGTCCGCCGGACGTGCGATGCGACCGTTTCGATCCCGCTCGGCGGCAAGGTCGGATCGCTCAACGTCTCGGTCGCGGCGGCTGTCCTCCTCTTCGAAGCTCGTCGGCAGCGCAACAGTCGCGATGGCTGAGCCGACCCTCTACCTCTTCGACGGCTACAACCTCCTGCACGCCGGCGTGTTCAAGGATCGCAACGTGCTCGTGGACACCCTCGCGAGCTTCGTGGCCGGGCGAGGCGTGCGGGGAGTCGTCGTCTTCGACGGGGCGGGGGACGAGCGCACGATCGGCCCGCTCCAGATCCGGTTCACGCCCCACGCCGACGACCTCCTCGAGCGACTCGCCGCCGAGAATCGGGCCTCCGAGCGCGTCTGCGTCGTCTCCTCCGATCACGCCGTGCGCTGGACGTCCGGGCAGGAGGTACGCAAGATCGGCTCGCGCGCCTTCCTCGAGGAGCTCGCTCCGGTACAGCACGTCGAGCGCGAGCAGCGTGGGGCGGGTGGACGCGTCGGCGACCTGCTCGACGCCGAGACGCGCGAGAAGCTCGAGCGGCTCAGGCGGGGCGAGTAAGCGCGTCGCTCAGGCGCTCAGAAACGCCAGCACTGCGAGCACGCGCCGATGATCCTCGGTCGTCGCGGGGAGGTCGAACTTGACGAAGATGCTCGTGACGTGCTTCTCGACGGCGCGTGGCGTGACGAAGAGCCGATCCGCGATCGCCTGGTTCGAGCGGCCCTCGGCCATGAGCTCGAGCACCTCGCGCTCTCGCGGCGTCAGGAGCGCGAGCGGGTCGTCCCGGCGGCTTCGGCCGAAGAGCTCGGCGACGACGGCGGAGTCGAGAGCGGAGCCCCCTTCCGCGACGCGCCGCACGGCCGATGCGAACTCGTCGACGTCCGCCACGCGATCCTTCAGCAGATACCCGAGGCCCTCGGTCGTCTCCGAGAAGAGGTCCATCGCGTAGGCGGCCTCCACGTACTGCGAGAGCACGAGGACGCCTGTTCCCGAGTGGCGTTGCCGAATCTCCGCCGCGGCGCGGAGCCCTTCGTCCGTGTGCGTGGGGGGCATGCGAATGTCGACGATCGCGACGCTCGGGGAGTGCATGGCAACGTGGCGCAGGAGGTCGTCGGGGTTTCCCGACTGCGCGACGACGTCGAAGCCTGCGTCCATGAGCAGCCGTGCGATTCCCTCCCGCAGCAGCACCGTGTCGTCCGCGAGGACGACCGTGATCCCGGCTCCCAGCATCGAGATCGTGTTGCGAAGCGGAGGAAAGTCGCGGGGAAGGTCGTCGGCCAGGAGCTGATGGATTCGCTCGGGCCGCGTCAGTCCTTCGAGCCGGTGCTCGCCGAGGTCGCGACTCGCAACGCCGTCGACGAGCGGCAGCATCTCGCCCGAGATGACGATCTGTCCGCCGTGTCCTGCGTTCGCGATGCGCGACGCGCGGACGACGTCGACGCCGGTGTAGCCCTCGTCGCTCAGAACCGGCGTTCCGACGTGCAGGCCGATCCGCACGCGAACCGCCGTGTCGCTCGGCCAGGCGGCATCCCGCAGCGCGCGCTGCGCGGTGAACGCCGCGAGGACGGCGTTGCGACCGTCCGCGAACGCGGCGACGTACTCGTCGCCGACCGCGTCCGTCTCCGCGCCCCCGTGGGAGGCGACGGCGTCGCGGAGAAGGCGTCGAAGAAGCGTCACGGCCGCGGCGTAGTCGACCCGCGGATCCTGCTGGAGCGCAGTCGATCTCTCGACGTCGGCGAAGAAGAAGGTGACGGTTCCTGTCGGCAGGCTGCTCACGGCGCGAGTGTATGTCGCGTCTCGACGAGCGGGATCTCGGCTCGGATCGAGGTCCCTCCTCCCGAGGGGCTCTCGATCGAGAGCGTCCCGTCGAGAACGGCCACGCGGTCGACGAGCCCTCGCAGACCGGATCCGCCCACGGGATCCGCCCCGCCGACGCCGTCGTCGGAGACCGTCACGACCAGCACACCGTCCTGCGGCTGGACGCACACGCGTGCGGACGTGGCGCGCGCGTACTTCGCGACGTTCGTCAGCGACTCCGCGACGACGTAGTACGCGGCAGCCTCCACGTCCGCGACGAGGCGCTCGTCGGGTGCGATCAGCTCGACGGGGACCGGCGTGCGTGCCGCGAGAGTCTCGAGCGCAGGCCTGAGGCCGCGGTCCGTGAGAACCGCCGGGTGGATTCCTCGCGCGAGCTCGCGAAGCTCCTCGAGGGCCTGAGCGAGCTCTGTCTGCGCGCCGGCGAGCAGCTCGAGCGCGGCATCGCGGTCACTTGCCAGACGCGACTCGAGCAACCGAAGCGAGACCGAGAGGGCCACGAGCCGCTGCTGTGCGCCGTCGTGGAGGTTTCGCTCGAGCGCGCGCCGCGCCATCTCCTCGGCGCGCACGAGCCTGGCTCGCGAGGCGCGCAGCTCCTCGGCGACCCGCTTGCGCTCGGTGATGTCGAGGCCGGTCATGAGGAAGAGCGTGCGCTCGTCCATGCCGGGGAGCGGCGTGCACGTCCACGCCACCGAGAGCCGTCGGCCGGTCTTCGTCAGCCAGGTGTTGTCGCGCTCGGCCGGCGGCTCTCCCGCGCCGACCCGCATGATCGCGTCGCGTACCTCGTCCGACTCCTCCGGGTCGACGAAGGCCTCCCAGAAGACCTGGCCGCCGATCTCGGCCGGGTCGTACTCGAGCGTCTCCTCGAAGGCGATGTTCGCGCCTTGTTCCGTCATGACGCCCTTGTCGTCGATCAGGCAGAGGAGGCTCGGAGCGCGTGTTGGCGATCGCGTTGAGGAAGGCGCGCTCGCGCTCCTTCTCGTCCTCGAGTCGCAGCCGCTCGGTGATGTCCATGCCCGTCACGAGGACGAGCCCCTCCAGGCGGTCTGACACGTCTGCCACGGGGATCGCCGACCAGGCGAATGCGCGCGACGTCCCGTCCGCCGACCTGAGCTCCGACTCCACGGGCTCGGAGGCCGTGCCGGCGGCCGCGGTTGTGATCGCGTGTGCGGCGCGGCCGTCGTCGTCCTCGACGACGAGATCGAGGAACCGTCGCCCGACGAGCTGGTCGTCCGGCCACCGGATTGCCTTCTTGAAGGCGCGGTTCGCGCCGACGGTCGGGTCGTCGATGTCGCGGTCGCGGATCGTGCCGTCGCGCGCGAGCGCGACCATGATGCTCGGCATCGTCTCGAAGACCGCCGTCTGGACATCTCGCTCGCGTTCGAGCTCGCGCTCGCGCTGCCGGCGCATGGTGATGTCGAGCCCGCCGGAGACGATCGCGGTGACGACGCCGGTCTCGTCGTGGTACGGCGCCGTTCGCCAGTAGACGACGCGGTCCTCGCCTCGTGCGTTGGTGAACGCATTCTCGTACTCCCCAGCAGGGAAGTCGGGAGCCAGCGCTGCGAAGCGCTCCTCGACGGCCGTCCTCTCCCAGGCGTCGATGAAGACGTCCCAGTACAGCAGGCCGATCACCTCGTGCTTGCTTTCGCGGCCGGCGACCTCGAGCGCGGCGGCGTTGACGTTCTGGATCCTGCCGTCCGTGCCGACGATCGCGAGCAGGCTCGGCACCGTGTTCGTCACGGTGTCGAGGAACTCGACCTCCGCGCGCAGCTCGACCTGGAGGCGGTCGCTTCGCAGCGTCAGCCCTGCCGCAGCGGTTACCGCGTCGAGCAGCTCGGGCTCGGCGTCGAGTGCCGCGTCGTAGCTGATCGAGGCGATTCGCCGGCCGTCCTGCTCGACGAGCTTCACCGCACGACCGGCACGCGGCTCCGGCTCGGGTACGGCGTGACCCTGCGGGTCCACCCAGCCACCCCGCGCGGCTCCCTGACGCTGATCGAGCCAGTAGAGGACGGTGAGCTCCTCGTCCTGCAACGCGCTCGCGAGCGCATCTCTGAGCGGCGTCCCGCTCTGGAGCGCGACGACGAGCTCCGGAATCGAGACGCGGCTCAAGCGAGGATTGCGTCGATGCGTCGCCCGAGAGCTCCGCCTTGGGTACGAACCCGCGCGCCGCCGATGTCGAGACGAGCTCGCCGTAGTCGGAGCGGTCCCGGCTCGAGACCAGGATGACGTCGGGAATCGGGCCCTCGCCGCAGCAGATCTCCGCGCAGAGGTCGAAACCGGTCATGTCGGGGAGCTGGACGTCCAGGAGAACGATGCCGGGATCGAGCTCGCCGATCGCGTCGATGGCGGACGCTCCGTCGGCGGCCTCGCCCACGACGTGGAACCCCGCAGACTCGAGCATCGCCCGCGCGGACGCCCTGAAGCTCGGATGGTCGTCGACGATCAGCACGGTGCGGCCCATGTGACAGAGATCGTGGCAGACGGGAGGTCGTGTCGCCGTGCGGCTAGCCGTACTGCAAGGGCGAACGTATGTTCTTAGCATCCTGCAATTCTCGCAAAGGGGTTGTAACGCTCGCGCGATGGTGCTAGGTTCTCCCTCAACTTCAAGGTGAGACTTGCACGAAGGCCAGGATGTTCGGTCGTCGCACGGGTCTCGACGCCGTCGAAACGGGGGTACCCGCATGGCCGCTCGAACTGCCACCGCACTGAAGCCAGCGCAGAAGATCCAGCGAGAGCTCGAGGACCTCCAGCTCGTCCTCAAGGCACGGAACGGAAGCCAGCATGCGCTCGACGACCTCATGCGCCGGTACACGGGCTTCGTGCGCCTGAAGGCGAGCTCGTACTTCCTCGCCGGCGGCGACAGCGACGACCTCATCCAGGAAGGGATGATCGGCCTCTACAAGGCCGTGCGGGACTTCAACCCGGACATGGAGACGTCGTTCCGCAGCTTCGCCGAGCTGTGCGTCACGCGCCAGATCATCACGGCGATCAAGACGGCGACCCGCTTCAAGCACTCTCCGCTCAACACGTACGTCTCGTTCAGCCACACCCCCGCCGGGCAGGAGTCCGAAGGCGACTGCACGCTCGGCGACGCGCTGCCGGGGCCGAGTGTCAACGACCCCTCGGTCTGCGTGATCTCGACCGAGGAGCTCCAGAGTCTCGTCTTCACACTGGGCACGGGCCTCTCGTCGCTCGAGGCGCAGGCGCTCACGCTCTACCTCGAGGGGAACTCGTACGAGGAGATGGCCGTGGATCTCGACTGCGATACGAAGACGATCGACAACGCGCTCCAGCGCGTCAAGCGGAAGATCCTCGCGCATCAGAAGACGCGCGAAGTGCTGGCGTAGAGGCGAAGCCGGGGGCGGGACTCGAACCCGCGGCCTCAGGTTTACAAAACCCGTGCTCTGCCAACTGAGCTACCCCGGCGCGGCCTCATAGGGTACGCGGTTGCGACCGTGCGCTCCTACCAGTTGCCCCGGGGCCTTTCAAAGGCAGATAATCGCTCGATGCAGCACTGACACGACAGCCACCGAGCGGATCCTGGCCGACCGCGCGCGCTACGTCGCCCCTGGGATGTCGACGCCGACGCTCGTCGTCGCGCACGCCGAAGGTGCGCGCGTCACCGATCCCGACGGACGCTCGTACATCGACTTCGCGGGCGGGATCGGCTGCCAGAACACGGGCCACCGGCACGCCGCGATCGTCGAGGCGATCAAGGAGCAGGCCGACCGCTACCTGCACCAGTGCTTCATGATCGGCGTCTACGAGCCGTACGTGGAGGTGTGCAGGCGTCTTGCCGAGCTGTCACCGTGCGGCGGCGGCGAGCAGCGCTCGATCCTCGTGAACTCCGGTGCCGAAGCCGTCGAGAACGCCGTCAAGATCGCGCGCTGGGCCACGGGTCGGCCAGCGGTCATCGCGTTCGACAACGCATTCCACGGCCGAACGCTCCTCGCGATGACGATGACGAGCAAGGTGAAGCCGTACAAGGCCGGCTTCGGTCCGTTCGCTCCCGAGGTCTACCGCGCGCCGAGCCCGTACCCGTACCACGGGATCTCCTCCGACGACTCGATCGCAGCGCTCGAGCACCTGTTCAAGGCGGACGTCGACCCGTCGACGGTCGCGTGCGTCGTCCTCGAGCCCGTTCAGGGCGAAGGGGGCTTCCTCGCGATGCCGCCCGACTACCCGGCGAAGCTGCAGGAGCTCTGCCGCAAGCACGGGATCCTGTGGGTGTCGGACGAGGTGCAGTCGGGAGTGGGGCGCACCGGGACGATGTGGGCGATCGAGCAGTACCCCGGCGTCGAGCCGGACATGACCGTGTTCGGCAAGTCCATCGGAGGGGGTCTCCCGCTTGCGGGCGTCACCGGCGGAGCCGAGGTCATGGACGCGGTTCCGCCCGGCGGTCTTGGTGGGACGTTCGGCGGTAATCCGCTCTCGTGCGCGGCCGCGCTCGCCGTGCTCGACATCGTCACCGAGCCCGAGTTCCTCGCCGGGGCGCGGCAGCTCGGCGAGACCCTCCGCCCACGTCTCGACGACCTCGCCTCCAAGCACCCGGAGATCGGGGAGGTGCGCGGCCTCGGTTCGATGCTGGCCTTCGAGTTCGCCGAGCGCACGCCGGATCGCGCCAAGGCGGTCGTGGACGCCGCCTTCGAGCGTGGCCTGATCCTCCTCTCCTGCGGCCTCTACGGCAACGTCATCCGCCTGCTACCCCCTCTCAACATCGCGCCGGACGAGCTTGGACGAGGGGCTCGCCATCCTGGAGGAGTCGCTTGCCGCTTGACGGAAGCGCGCCGGACATCAGCGTCAGAGGACTGACCAAGCGCTACGGAGACGTCGTCGCAGTCGACGGGATCGACCTCGACATCCCGGCAGGAGAGTTCTTCACCATGCTCGGGCCGTCCGGGCTCGGGGAAGACGACCACGCTGCGCATGATCGCGGGGTTCGAGATGCCCGACGAGGGATCGATCGAGCTCGCCGGAGAGGACGTGTCGCGACTGCCGCCGTACGACCGCCCCGTCAACACGGTCTTCCAGGACTACGCCCTGTTCCCGCACATGACCGTGCAGGCGAACGTCGAGTACGGGCTCATGGTGAAGAAGGTCAAGAAGGGCGAGCGGCGCGAGCGCGCGGCGAAGGCGCTCGAGATGGTGCGCCTCGCAGGCTACGGCGACCGGAAGCCGTCACAGCTCTCCGGCGGCCAGCGACAGCGCGTCGCGCTGGCGCGCGCGATCGTGAACCGGCCGAAGGTGCTGCTCCTCGACGAGCCGCTCGGTGCGCTCGACCTCAAGCTACGACAGGAGATGCAGATCGAGCTGAAGTCGATCCAGCGCGAGGTCGGCATCACCTTCGTCTACGTCACGCACGACCAGGAGGAGGCGTTGACGATGTCGGATCGCCTGGCGGTCTTCAACCAGGGGAAGATCGAGCAGATCGGGCCGCCGGCGGAGGTGTACGAGCACCCGCAGAGCGAGTTCATCGCCGGGTTCGTCGGCGTCTCCAACGTCATCGAGCGCGACGGTCGCCGCTACACGGTCAGGCCCGAGAAGCTCAATCTGCTCGAGGACGGCGATCAGCCCGAGCCAGGCGCCCGCGTCGAGGCGGGCGTCGTGCGCGACGTGCAGTACGTCGGGCCTGTCACTCGCTACCACGTTACGCTCGACCGTGGTGGCGAGCTTCAGGTGTTGGCACAGAACCTCGAGGAAGGCTCGAGCGAGGTGCTCGAGGTGAAAGGACGTCGGGTGCGAGTGGGGTGGCGCCCGGAACAGGAGTCGGAGATCGACGAATCAGAGGGAGGATCCGAATGAAGGCACGCAAGGTACGCGTCGCCCGCTGGGCCGTTTTCGGCCTGCTCGTCGCGGCGCTGAGTGTCGTCGCTGCAGGATGCGGTGGCGGTGACGACGACGGCGACGGCGGTGTCAGCACGGCCGTGGAAGGTCTCGGCACGTCGCTCGAGGAGATCCAGTCGCTGGCACGTGAAGAGGGCGAGGTGAACGTCGTCCAGTGGGCCGGCTACGCGCAGCTCGTGGAGGAGTTCACGGCGGCAACTGGCTGCACCGTGAACACGAAGGACGGGGCGTCGTCGGACGACATGATCAGCCTCCTCCAGACTGGCGCGTACGACGGGGTCTCGGCCTCCGGAAACGCCAGCATCCGCCTCATGACGACGGGGGAGGTCGCTCCGATCGACGCGGAGCTCGTCCCGAACTACGCGGACGTGCAGGAGGGCATCAAGAACCAGGAGTACAACTCGCTCGACGGTCAGCCGTACGGCGTGCCGCACGGACGTGGGCCGAACTACCTGATGTTCCGCAACGACATCGTCCCGGCGGACACCGACAGCTGGAGCGTCATCTGGGACGACGCGGGCCTGCAGGAGTACGGCGGAAAGATCTCGATCTACGACGACTCGATCTTCATCGCCGACGCTGCGGTCTACCTCAAGGCGACCCAGCCGGACCTCAACATCACCGATCCGTACGAGCTCGACGAAGAGCAGTTCAATGCTGCCGTCGACCTGCTGAAGAAGCAGGCCGCCGCCGGCGCGAACTACTGGCCCGGTGACGTCGCGAAGCAGATCGGCGAGTACACGAACGGCGACAGCGTCGTCGGCACGACCTGGCCGTACCAGTACGTCCAGCTCACGGCGGCCGACCCGCCCGTGGCCGTGACGGCGATCAAGCCGACGGAGGGCACGACGGGCTGGTCGGACACGTGGATGCTCTACTCGAAGGCCGCGAATCCGAACTGCATGTACCTCTGGATGAACCACATGATCTCTCCGGAGGCGCAGGCAGCCGTGGCCGAGGGCTTCGGCGAGGCGCCCGTCAACCTGAAGGCGTGCGAGCTCACGAAGAACGAGAACCATTGCGACGAGTACCACGCCGACGACGAGGCGTGGTGGGAGGACGTCTACTACTGGACGACTCCTGTCGCCGACTGCGGCGACGATCGTGGCGAGGTGTGCAAGACCCAGGAGGACTGGGAAGCGGCCTGGACGGAGATCAGGGGGTAGCCACCTGACTCGCCGGGACGCATGACCACAGTCCCTGTTGCCGAGTCGCCGCCCCGGGAGAGCCCGGGGCGGCGACTCTCGACCTTTTTCTTCCGCCACCCGCGTGTTCGCCTGTGGGCGCTTCTCGCGCTCCCGCTCGCATGGCTCGTGCTCGTCTATTTCGGGTCGCTGTTCATTCTCTTGCTGTCGTCGTTCTGGGACACGGATCCGTTCACGCGCGAGGTCGTCCACAGCTTCACGCTCGAGAACTTCCAGCGCATCATCGAGACGCCGGTCTTTCGCGACGTCGCCTGGCGCACCATCCAGATGGCCGTCTTCGTGACGATCGCGGACGCGATCCTTGCGTTCCCGATTGCCTACTACATGGCGCGCGTCGCCTCGCCCAGGACGCGCGACATCCTCGTCGTCCTCGTGCTCGTCCCGCTGTGGGCGAACTACCTCGTCAAGGCGTACGCGTGGCGCACGATTCTCTCCGACGGCGGGGTCATCAACTGGGCACTCGAGCCGATCGGCGTCCAGTTCGACGGGCTCTCGACCGTCGGGCTGTGGCTCGTGTTCACGTACCTGTGGCTGCCGTTCATGATCCTGCCGATCTACGCCGGGCTGGAGCGGATTCCGAGCTCGTTCCTCGAGGCGTCTGCGGATCTGGGCGGACGCTCGCTCACGACGTTCACGCGGGTGATCCTGCCGCTCGCGTTTCCGGCGATCGTCGCCGGCTCGATCTTCACCTTCTGTCTGACGCTCGGCGACTACATCGCGCCGGGGCTCATCACGAGCGAGCAGTTCATCGGGACGGTCATCTACTCGATCCGCGGTGAGGCGCTGCCGACAGCCGCCGCGTTCTCCCTCGTTCCCATCGTCGTGGTCGTCGCCTACCTGCTCGTTGCGCGGCGGCTCGGGGCCTTCGAGTCGCTCTGATGGTCGAGTCGCGACTCACGCGGATCCTCTTGCGCGGCGGCGCGCTCCTGACGCTCGCTTTCATCTACCTGCCGCTCGTCGTCATCGCGCTCTATGCGTTCAACAAGAACGTGACGCAGGCGTGGCCGATCGAGAAGTACAGCACCAGGTGGTTCTCGGTCGCGTTCAACGACCCGGACGTGCGAGATGCCCTCAAGAACTCGGTCATCGCGGCGCTCGGCGCGACCGTGATCGCGCTCGTCCTCGGGACGCTCGCGTCCATGGCCGTGGCGCGTTACCGCTTCTTCGGCCGCGAGATCATCACGTTCGCGGTGATCCTGCCGATCGCGCTTCCGGGCATCGTGACGGGTCTCGCGCTGCAGGCAACGATCATCGACGTGCTCGGGCCCGCTCGGCATTACCTTCGGGCTCACGACGATCATCATCGGCCACGCGACCTTCTGCGTGGTCGTGATCTACAACAACGTGATCGCACGCATGCGACGGACGTCCGGCTCGCTCGACGAGGCGTCGGCGGATCTCGGCGCGGACAACTGGCAGACGTTTCGCTACGTGATGCTTCCGCAGATGCGAACTGCGCTTCTCGCGGGCGGGCTGCTTGCCTTCGCTCTCTCGTTCGACGAGGTGATCGTCACGATCTTCACGTCGGGCGCCCAGCAGACGCTTCCGATCTGGATCTTCGCGACGCTCGCCCGCCCGGCCGAGCAACCGATCGTGAACGTCGTGGCTCTCTTCCTCATCCTCGTCTCGATCATCCCGGTCTACCTCGCCACGCGACTCGCCGGAGCGAGCGGGATCACCGCCGAGCGGCCGAAGCAGAGCAAGACTGTCGCGGCCGACGCCGGGTCGTAGCGCGTCAGTCGCCGACGGTGACGCCGGTGCCGATCGGGCACGTGACGCCGGTGCCGCCGAGGCCGCAGTAGCCGTTCGGGTTCGCCTCGAGGTACTGCTGGTGGTAGTCCTCGGCGTAGTAGAACGGCCCGGCCTCGACGATCTCGGTCGTGATCGGCCCGTAGCCGGCGCGCGAGAGCTCGTCCTGGTACATGTCGCGTGACGCGAGCGCCGCGTCGCGCTGCGCCTCCGACGTCCAATAGATGCCGGAGCGGTACTGGGTGCCGACGTCGTTCCCCTGCTGCATCCCCTGCGTGGGGTCGTGGCCTTCCCAGAACACGCGCAACAGAGCCTCGTAGCTCGTCTGCTCGGGGTCGAAGACGGCGAGGACGACCTCGTTGTGGCCCGTGCGCCCGGTGCAGACCTCCTGGTAGGTCGGGTTCGGAGTGAATCCGGCCGCGTAGCCGACGGCGGTCGTGAAGACGCCCGGCGTCCGCCAGAACATCCGCTCGGCCCCCCAGAAGCAGCCCATGCCGAAGATCGCACGCTCCGTCCCGTCCGGGAAGGGCGGTCCGATCGGCGTCCCGAGGACGAGATGTCGACCCGGGACGTAGACCGGCGTGTCGCGGCCCGGAAGCGCGTCCTCGGAAGAGGGCATCGCCGTGGCCTTGCGTGCGAACAGCATGGACGGAGGGTAGCGGCTGGCCCAACGCCGGCCGCCTTACGAACTGATGCCGACGGCCTAGGGCTTCGCCGCTGCCTCCCAGCCGTCGTACTCGCCTTCGTGTTGGTCGGCGACGTTCTCGAACCACGAGCGAAACGCTGCGACGGTCTCGGGTCCCACGGTGCGGTGGCCGTCCGCCTTCACGCACCACTGGTCGATCGTGTCGGTCGGCGGCTCCACGTTGGCCGTCCAGGAGCCCTCGGTGATCGCGGCCGCGGCGGTGCGCGCGTCGTCCTCCGTGGCGAAGTAGAGGAAGTGGATGACGTGTCGCGGTTTCGCGAGGTCGGCGCCCCGTCCCGAGAGTTGGCGGAGTGCGAGCCGGTCGGCCTCCTGCGGCGTCTTGGGCGCGCCCTGGTAGCGGATGCGGTCGAGGAAACGCATCGTCACACCGAGGCGAGCGCGCCCTCCAGATCGAGCCAGAGCGCGTCCAGGTCCTCCAGCCCGACCGAGAGTCGGAGCAGGCCGGGCGGCACGCGCGCGCCCTCCCAGCGCGCTCT
Organism: uncultured Gaiellaceae bacterium; assembly: GCA_963820635.1. Lineage (GTDB taxonomy): Bacteria > Actinomycetota > Thermoleophilia > Gaiellales > Gaiellaceae > GMQP-bins7. The sequence continues at coordinate 294,172 of CAWGAN010000004.1, forward strand.
CGCCTCGATGCGCGACGCCACGCCGCCGAGGCTCGTCATGTTCGCGATCACGGTCGTCGACGTCTCGACCCGTCGCGCCGCGTCGGCGTCGGGCACGTCGAAGGAGAGGAGCCCGCCGAATCCTGGATATCGCACCTCAGTCACCGTCGGATGAGAGCGAAGTCGCTCGGCGATGACGGCCGCACTCTCCGTCTGTCGTGCCATGCGTACCCCGAGCGTCTCGAGGCCGCGAAGCAGGAGCCAGGCAGTGTCGGCCGCGGGCACGGGGCCGGTGTGCGTCCGGAACTCCAGCAGCCTCGCCGCATCGTCGGGCCGCTTGCAGACGACGGCGCCGACGAGTGCGTCGTCGTGGCCGGCGAGGTACTTCGTCGCCGAGTGGATCGCGAGGTCGCAGCCGAGCTCGAGCGGACGGACGTTCAGCGGCGTTGCGGCGGTCGAGTCGCAGGCGACGCGGGCGGGATGCGCTGCGGATGCCGCGAAGTTCGGCATCGTGAGGAACGGATTCGAGGGTGCTTCGAGCCAGACGAGGTCGACCCCGTCCGGCGGCGCGCCGGTCTGGTCGAACTCGACCTTCGCGATGCCCCAGCGCGCGAGCTCGTCGAGCATCACGCCGGTTCCGTAGTACGCGCCCTCCGCGATCGCCACCGTCTGCCCGGGGGAGAGGAGCGCCAGCACGACCGACGTGCACGCCGCCGCCCCGGACGAGAACAGCAGCGCTTCACCTCCGTCGAGCTCTCCGAGGCGTCGCTCTGCCTCTACCAGCGTCGGACTCGAGAAGCGGGAGTACGTGAAGCGACCCGGCTCGCCGTTCTCGTAGGGCCACGTCGTCGAGCGGTCGATCGGCGTCGTTCCCACGGCGGCGAAGCTATCACCGGCGTTCGGCACGGCGTTAGGCTCCGCGTCGGTGGCCGAGACGCACGACACGACCGACGCGAAGCTCCGCTGGCTCGAGGAGCTGAGCGAGCAGGCGCTCCATCCCGCGAGCGAGAAGCACGTCGAGCGCCAGCGGGAGCGCGGCAAGCTGCTTGCGCGCGAGCGCCTCGAGAAGCTCCTCGATCCGGGCTCGTTCGTCGAGCTCGACCGCTTCGTGCGCCATCGCGAGGTGGAGTTCGAGATGCGCGAGAACCGCCCGTGGGGCGACGCGGTCGTGACGGGTTACGGGACGATCTTCGGTCGCAAGGTCTTCGTCTTCTCGCAGGACTTCACGGTGTTCGGCGGGTCGCTCTCCGAGGTCTTCGCCGAGAAGGTCTGCAAGGTGATGGACCTCGCAGTGAAGTACGGCTGCCCGGTTATCGGCATCAACGACTCTGGTGGAGCGCGCATCCAGGAGGGCGTCGTCTCGCTCGCGGGCTATGCAGAGATCTTCTGGCGCAACGTGCAGGCGTCCGGTGTCGTGCCGCAGATCTCGCTCGTGATGGGACCGTGCGCAGGAGGCGCCGTCTATTCGCCCGCCATCACCGACTTCGTCCTCATGGTCGAGGAGACGTCGTACATGTTCATCACCGGCCCCGATGTCGTGAAGACCGTCACGGGCGAGGACGTGAGCTTCGAGGAGCTGGGCGGCGCGGCGACTCACGCGACGAAGTCCGGGGTCGCGCACTTCACGACACCCGATGAGGAGACGTGCCTCGAGGAGGCCCGCTACCTCCTGTCATTCCTCCCGCAGAACAATCTCGACTCTCCGCCGTACGCGCCGCCCTCCGATCCGGTCGACCGCGAGGAACCTGCGCTCGACACGATCGTTCCGGACAGCCCGAACAAGCCGTACGACATGAAGAGCGTCATCGAGCGCGTCGTGGACGACGGCGAGCTGCTCGAGGTGCACGCGCACTGGGCAGAGAACATCGTGTGCGCGTTCGCGCGGCTCGGCGGCCATGCGGTCGGCGTGGTCGGCAACCAGCCGGGTGCACTCGCGGGTGTGCTCGACATCGACGCATCCGTGAAGGCTGCTCGCTTCGTCCGGACGTGTGACGCGTTCAACATCCCGCTCGTCACCTTCGTGGACGTACCGGGCTTCCTTCCCGGGACGGCGCAGGAGTGGGGCGGGATCATCCGGCACGGGGCGAAGCTCCTGTACGCATACGCCGAGGCGACCGTCCCGAAGCTCACCGTGATCACGCGGAAGGCGTACGGAGGTGCGTACGACGTCATGTCGTCGAAGCACATTCGCGCGGACTTCAACGTTGCGTGGCCGACCGCCGAGGTCGCGGTCATGGGGCCGGAGGGCGCCGTGAACATCGTGTTCCGCGGCGAGCTCGCCGAGACGAACGACCCGGACGCCCGCCGCGAGGAGCTGATCGCGGACTACAAGGAGCGCTTCGCCAATCCGTACGCCGCCGCCGAGCGCGGCTACGTCGACGACGTCATCCAGCCGCGGCGGACCCGCCCGGTGCTGGTCTCCGCGCTCGAGACCGCGCTCTCGAAGCGCGAGCCCACGCCGAAGCGCAAGCACGGGAACATCCCACTGTGAGACGACCGTGACAGACCTTGCAACTCCGCCCCGGAGCGCCGTGCCCGTCGATCGCACGTGGGATGCGGCGAGCGTCTTCGCGACGGCCTCGGACTGGGAGGCGGCGCTCGAGGCGATCGTCGCCGACCTACCGCGCCTGGCGGCATTTGCGGGGCGGCTCGCAGAGGGGAGCTCCATAACGGCCGAGGCTCTCGCGACACGCGACGATCTGACGCGGCGCCTGGGCCACGTCGTCGTCTACGCCTCGCTCGGGTATGCCGTCGAGACCACGGACCAGGACGCGGTCGCCCGGTTCGGACGTGCGCAGGCCGTGGTCGCCCAGGCCGAAGGTGCTGCGTCCTTCATCGAGCCCGAGCTCCTGGAGCTGGGCCACGACCGGATTCACGAATGGTCCGAAGACGATGCCCGGTTCGAGCAGTACCGCCACTACTTCGACGATCTGTTCCGCCGCGGCGAGCACGTTCGCTCGTCCGAGGTCGAAGAGCTGCTGGGACTGCTGGCCGATGCACAGTCAGGCCCGTTCGCCATCTACAGCAGCCTGGCCGACACCGATCTCGAGTTCGCGGCTGCGGTCGGAGCAGCGGGTGACACCGCCGAGGTCACGCAGGGCACGATCTACGGCCTCCTGGGAAGTCCCGACCGTGCTCTTCGCCGGAGCGCCTGGGAGAGCTACGCCGACGGGTATCGCGGCGTGCGCAGCGCCTTCGCCGCGACCTACGCCACTGCGATCAAGCAGGATGTCTTCACGAGCCGAGCCCGACGTCACGCGTCGACGTGCGCCGCCGCGCTGCACAGCTCCAACATCCCCCTCGAGGTATTCGACAATCTGCTCGCGACGTTCGAGCGGCACCTGTCGACGTGGCACAGGTACTGGCGCGTGCGGGCGGGGCTGCTGGGCCTCGACTCAATTCGGACCTACGACATGTGGGCGCCTCTCGGCAGCGAGCCACCGCAGTTCGGTTACGAGCAATGCGTCGAGTGGATCTCCGATTCGCTCGCCCCGCTGGGCGACGAGTACGTCGCGACGGTGCGCCGGGCGTGCCTCGAGGAGCGCTGGGTCGACGTCTACCCGAACCAGGGGAAGATGGGTGGCGCGTTCTCCTCCGGCGCGGCAGGCACGCGACCGTTCATCGTGATGAGCTTCGACGGCACCGCGACCAGCCTCGGGACGCTCGCCCACGAACTCGGGCACTCGATGCACTCATATCTCGCCTGGGAGACGCAACCGCAGGTCTCGAGCCGGTACTCGCTGTTCGTGGCCGAGGTGGCCTCGAACTTCCACCAGGTGCTCCTTCGCGCGCACCTCCTCGAAACGAGCGCCGACCCCGAGCTGCAGCTCGCCGTGCTCGACGAGGCGATGGCGAACTTCCACCGCTACTTCTTCTTGATGCCGACGCTCGCTCGCTTCGAGCGCGAGATCCACGAGCGTGTCGAGCAGGGCGAGGGGCTCACCGCGGATCTGCTCGACCAGCGGATGGCGGACCTCTTCGCCGAGGCGTACGGGCCGGACATCGAGGTCGACCGCGAGCGGGACGGCATCACCTGGGCGCAGTTCGCGCACCTGTACGCGCCGTTCTACGTCTACCAGTACGCAACCGGAATCTCCGGCGCGCATGCGCTCGCACGCGGCGTCCTCGCCGGAGAATCCGGCGCTGCGGAGCGCTACCTCGACTTCCTGCGCGCCGGAGGCTCTCGCTACTCGCTGGACATCCTGCGTGACGCAGGCGTCGACCTCACGTCGTCCGAGCCCGTCGAGGAGACGTTCGCCGTACTCGCGTCGCTCGTCGACAGGCTCGAGGCTCTCTCGACGACGCCCTAGCCGCGCGCGAGGTTGCCCAGGCGCGCTCTCCGCCCGTCGTCGTTCGCGAACGACGGGTCGTCGCGCTCGAGGAGCGGCACCGCGAGGTTCGCCTGCTGGCGCGCATCGTTGTCGCGACCCACCTCGGCGTACTCCTCGGCGAGCTCCTCGTGGAACCAGCCGTCGGGAGCACCCTCGTGTTCCGCCCAGGCGACGGCCTGCTCGAGGAGCGGGATCGCCTCGTCGGAGCGACCGAGCCGCCGGAGGGTCTTCCCGACCGCATAGCGCGCGATCTCGACGGCCGCGGCGTCTCGACGGATCGCGTTTCCGTGCTCGGAGCGCACGTTCGAAGGCGTCCAGCGCAGGCTCGAGCTCGCCGGACTCGTAGTGCTCCCATCCGAGGTTGTTGAGGAGCGGCCCGAGCCAGTACGAGGCGTCGTCGTGGAGCTCGGCGAGCCCGATACCTCGCTGCGTCCAGTCGAGGAAGTCGTCCCGGTCGCTCGCGGCGAGCGCGACCATGTGTGCCGCGTCGGTCGCGACGAAGTACTGATGCTCCTCGAGCGCCAGCGCGTACGCCGACTCGAAGAGCGGCCGGGCAGATGCAGGGTCGCCGCTCGATCGGCGGATGCGTCCGCGCTCGAGGTCGACACGCGTGGCGACGATCCGAGAGTCGCCACCGAGGGCTCTGGCCTCGTCCAGCAGGGCGTCTCCCGCCTCGAAGTCGCCGCGCAGGCCGCAGACGCGCGCGAGCTGCGTGAGGACCTCGGCGCGCCTGCATCCGATGCTTCCGCCTCGAGTTGCGCGTGCAAGCGCTTCTCCGTCGCGTCGAGGTCGTCGAAGTCCCACAGCGGTCGCAGGCGATCGTCCATGCGGCAAACCCTAGAGCTACGCTCGTCCGGTGGAGATCGACGCGACGCCGGCCATCACCGGCACCGAGCTCGACGCCTTACTCGCTGCGCTCGAGCGCGCGGACGTGCGTCCGTTCGGAACGCGGCCCTACGAGTCGACGTGGCGGCTGGCGGGGCTCCGAGAGGCCGCCGACGACGATGAAGACGAGCGCTATGCGTTCTCGCCGCGCAGGACGCGCGGCGCGACGCGCGCGTAGTCGAGCCCCGACACCCACGTCGCCACGAGCGCGGCCAGCAGAGCCCACCAGGCGATGTCCTCGCTCCACGCTCCGGCGGCTGCGAGCCCGGCGACCGTGGCCGCGACGGCCTGCGCCCAGGTCTTTGCACGACCGAGATCGCGTGCTCCGAGCACCACTCCGCGCTCCACGGCTGCGAGCCGCAAGCCCGAGACGAGGATCTCGCGCACGACGATCAGCGCGATCATCCAGGCCGGCGCGACGCCCTCTCCGATCAGCATCACGAGCGCCGCGAGGACGAGCACCTTGTCCGCGACCGGATCCAGGAGCTTTCCCAGCGCCGAGCTGATCCCGCGGCGGCGTGCAAGCCAGCCGTCGATCTGATCCGTGGCCATCGCGACGACGAACACGGCAGTCGCCCAGTACGCGTGGTTGGGGAAGTCCCAGGCGAACAGGAGCACCACGATCGGGACTGCGGCGATGCGGGCGACCGTGAGCTGATCCGGGAGGCTCACCGTCCGGGAGAATACGCGTCCCGTGCCGCCCTTCACCAAGGTTCTCGTTGCCAATCGCGGCGAGATCGCCGTCCGCGTCATGCGCACGCTGCGCGAGCTCGAGGTCGAGACCGTCGCCGTGTACTCCGAAGCCGATCGCGGAGCCCTCCACGCGGCGATCGCGGACGAGGCCTTCCTGCTCGGTCCAGGGCCGGCCGGAGAGTCGTATCTGCGCGGCGACCTGATCATCGAGGTCGCACGTCGAGCGAGCGCCGAGGCGATCCATCCCGGCTACGGCTTCCTCGCGGAGAACGCCGCTTTCGCGCGTGACGTCGAGGCGGCCGGTCTCGTCTGGATCGGCCCTCCGGCCGACGCCATCGAGGCGATGGGCTCCAAGATCGCGGCCCGCGCGCGGATGCGCGAAGCCGGGGTTCCGGTCGTGCCGGGAACCACGACCCCTGCCGGAAGCGCCGCCGACGTGCTCGCGGCGGCCGACGAGATCGGCTACCCGATCGCGATCAAGGCGTCAGCCGGTGGCGGCGGGAAGGGGCTGCGCGTCGCCCGCTCTGCCGACGACGTCGAGCGTGCCTTCGAGGCCGCCCAGCGGGAAGGCGAGGCGTACTTCGCGGACTCGGCCGTGTACGTCGAGCGGTACCTCGACGACCCGCGCCACGTGGAGGTGCAGATCCTCGCGGACGGTCACGGGAACGTCATCCATCTCGGCGAGCGCGACTGCACCATCCAGCGCCGCCACCAGAAGCTCGTCGAGGAGACGCCCTCGCCCGCCGTCGGGGCGGAGCTCCGTGCGCAGATCGGCGCGCTCGCCGTCGAGGCCGCACGTGCGGTGGCATACCGCTCGGCCGGAACGATCGAAGGGCTACTCACTCAGGAAGGCGAGTACTTCTTCCTCGAGATGAACACCCGTGTCCAGGTCGAGCACACGGTCACGGAGGCCGTCACCGGAATCGACATCGTGCGCGAGCAGGTGCTCGTCGCGGCCGGCGAGCCGCTCTCGGTCGCGCAGGAAGACGTGGTGCTGCGCGGGCACGCGATCGAGTGCCGGATCAACGCCGAGGACGTGACACGCGGATTCCTCCCCGCGCCGGGGCGGATCACGGCCTACCGCGAGCCGGCCGGTATCGGCGTGCGCGTGGACTCCGGTGTCCGCAGCGGAGACGAGATCTCGGGCCTCTACGACCCGCTCATCGCGAAGCTCATCGTGCACGACGTCGACCGCGAGCACGCCCGGCGACGGATGCTGCGCGCGCTCGAGGAGTTCGTCATCGACGGCCCGACGAACCTTCTGGGATTCCACCGCGCGCTGCTCGAGACGCCGTGCTTCGTCTCCGGCGGCACGTGCAACGGAGTGGTGGAGTCCGAGGAGCTCGCCAGTCGCGCCCAGGAGCTCCAGGAGCAGCCCGGTCGGCGAAGCGGGGGCGTCGCAGCGGCAACGGATGGGCGCGAGCAGCTGGTCAGCGTCGAGATCGACGGGCGCCGCCACGAGGTGCGCATTCATGCTCCCGAGCCGCCGTGGGCCGAGGTTGCACGGCGTCACAAGGAGCGCAGCAAGGGCATCGCGGGCAACGCGACCGGCGCTGTCGTGAGCCCGATGCAGGGAACCGTGCTCTCGGTCGCGGTCGCGGTGGGAGGCGAGATCCAGGCGGGCGAGCTCATCTGCGTCGTCGAGGCGATGAAGATGGAGAACGAGCTGGTTGCACACCGCGACGGCGTCGTCGCCGAGCTCCACGTCGCCCCGGGTCAGCAGGTCGCGCTCGGAGACGTCGTCTGCGTGATCGACGCTCCATGACCGCGGGTCGCTGCGCCGAGGTCTCCGAGGAGGCCGGCGAGTCGCTCGCTGCGACCGCGACGTCCGTCGACACCTGGCTTCTCCTCGAGGTGCGCGGGACGTGGCCTCGAGATGTCTCGGACCCGACCGCGCTGGGTGAGACGGCCTCGGCCAGGATCGCCGCGTGGCTGGCAGACGTTCCCTCGTCGAGGCTCCTGTTCATCCGTCGGCCCGGCCCGGCACGCGACCGGCGCCTCGTGTTCGTCGTACGCGCGTCGGAGCAGGAAGCGCAGGTGCGGCGGCTCGAGCTCGGGCCGGCGGACGACCTCGCCGACGTCGACCTCGACGCAGCTGGCGTCGTCGTCGACGCTCCGCTCGTGCTCGTGTGTGGCCACGGCACTCGCGACGCATGCTGCGCGCTGCGCGGAAGTGCCGTCTTCGGCGCGCTCGCCGCCGATCTCGAGCCCGACTCGCTGTGGCTCTCGTCGCATCAGGGAGGACATCGCTTCGCGGCGAACGTTCTCGTTCTACCCAGCGGGATCCATCTCGGGCGAGTGGCTCCCGAGGATGCGTCGCGGCTCGTCGGGGAGGCTCTCGCCGGGCGCATACCGCTCGACCACTACCGCGGCCGAACCGCCTACTCCGCGCGCGAGCAGGCCGCAGAGGGTGCCGTACGCGCGGCTGCAGGGCTCGTCTCGCTCACGGATCTGACTCTGGTGGGCGACGACGGCGCGCACGTCCGCTTCGCCGGTCCGGACGGCCGCGAGCTTCGTGCGCGCCCCGCGGAGATCACCGGGCCGACGGTGCCGGCGAGCTGCGGAGCCGAGCCGTCGCCGCAGAAGCGGCTCGTCGCGACGCTCGACTGACGGGCTAGGGCTACGCCTCCAGCTCGTACGACTCGTCGGTGATCCAGATGAGCATCTCCTCGAGGCCCTCGGGCGGCTTGCCGACCGCAACGAGCGTGCCGAAGACGACCCGCGCCCAGCTCCCCGCGACGAGCGAGCCGCGTGCAGAGATTTCGCCTTCCCACGAGGCTCCGGGCTCGAGGACTCCCGGGAGCGCGGGCGCGTAGCCCGTCGCGGCGCGAACGGCGGGAAGCGTGCCGTTCCGATTCCGATCCTCCAGCTCCTGGGCATCCCCGGTCTCGAAGAGCTGGAGACCGAACGAGCCGTCGGGCGTCGCGCCGGGCGCGAGCTCCCATCCCACCGAGGAGTCGTTCTCGATGCCGATTCGCGCGTTCCACCCGGTCTCGGTGACCTCGAGGCGGGCGACGGTGAAGATCAGCTGCTCACCCGCGGAGCCATGGGTCTCGCGCCAATCGAGGTCGGCCGTCTGCGGGCCGGCCGCGACGCTCGTCGTGACCTCCTCGTCGCCGTCTTCGGTGAGCCGTTGCGCGTTCGACGCCAGCACGAATCCGGCGAACGTCGCGCCGAGGGCGATGAGGACGATCAGCGTCGTTCGGCTCACGGGCGTGATGCTCGCACACGGGAGCAAAGGGCACGCGGAGTGGAGGCGGTAGACTCGCCCGCGCTTTGGACCTGCACGAGTATCAGGGCAAGGAGCTCTTCCGGCGCTACGGGATCCCCGTCTCCGAGGGCGTCCTCGCGACCACCGCGAACGAGGCGCACGCGGCGGCCGAGACGCTCGGCGGACCGGTCGTCGTCAAGGCCCAGGTGCTCATCGGTGGTCGCGGCAAGGCCGGCGGGATCAAGCTCGCGAGCACGCCCGACGAGGCGGCCGCGCGGGCGGGCGAGATCCTCGGCATGGACATCCGCGGCCACACCGTCTCGAAGGTCTGGATCGAGCGCGCGTCGGACATCGCGCGCGAGTACTACCTCTCGCTCACGTTCGACCGCAGCGCGAAGAAGCCGCTCTTCATGTTCACGACTCAGGGCGGGGTGGACATCGAGGAGGTGGCGGAGTCGAGCCCCGAGGCGCTCGTCAGGCTCCACGTCGATCCGCTCGAAGGCTGCCACCCGTGGCATGCGCGGCGGCTCGTGTACGCGGCGGGAATCGACGATCCGGGCGAGCAGAAGCAGATCGCGGCCATCGTCGCCAAGCTCTACGACGCTTTCGTCGGGGCCGACGCGATGCTCTGCGAGATCAACCCGCTCATCGTGACGCCCGACGGTGAGGTGCGCGCACTCGACTCGAAGTTCACCGTCGACGACAACGCGCTCTACCGCCACCCGGACATCGCCGAGATGCGGGACGTGGCCGGATCGGACCCGCTCGAGGTGCTCGCGCGCGAGAAGGGCGTGACCTACGTGAAGCTCGACGGCGACGTGGGCGTGCTCGGCAACGGTGCGGGCCTGACGATGTCCACCGTCGACGTGGTGACGTTCGTCGGCGGGCGTCCAGCGAATTTCTGCGACCTCGGAGGCGGCGGAGACGCACAGGGCGTCGTGGATGCGCTCGAGGTCATCACGCGCGACGCACAGGTGCGCGCGATCTTCTTCAACATCTTCGGCGGTATCACGCGCTGCGACGAGGTCGCGCGCGGCATCCTGCAGGCGGTCGAGCAGATGGGGCTCGAGCAGCCGATCGTCGTGCGACTGGACGGCACGAACGCGGAGGAGGGGCGACGCATCCTCGGAGAAGCTGCGCTCGAGAACCTGCACGCGGAGGCGACGATGCTCGACGGGGCACGACGCGCGGTGGAGCTGGCCGCCTGATGCCGATCCTCGTCGATGCGGAGACGCGCCTCGTCGTGCAGGGGCTCACCGGCTCGGAGGGGCGGTTCCACGGGCTCCGAAACCGTTCGCACGGCACGAACGTCGTCGCAGGCGTCACGCCGGGCAAGGGCGGGCAAGACGTCGAGGGGATACCGGTCTTCGACACCGTTGCCGCTGCGGTCGACGAGGCCGGCGCGAACACCGCGATGGTCTTCGTGCCGGCGCCGTTCGCCGCCGACGCGATGTACGAGGCGATCGACGCAGGAATCGAGACCGTCATCTGCATCACCGAGGGTGTTCCCGCGCACGAGATGCTCCGCCTCCACGCGTTCATCCAGGGCCGCAACGTGCGTCTGATCGGACCGAATTGTCCCGGAGCGCTGTCGCCGGGGAAGGCCAACGTCGGGATCATTCCGGCCGAGATCTTCCGCGAGGGCACGGTTGGGCTCGTCTCCCGCTCGGGGACGCTGACCTACCAGATAGGGCACGAGCTCACGCAGCTCGGGCTCGGCAACTCCACCATCGTCGGGATCGGCGGCGATCCGGTCGTCGGCTCGTCGTTCCTCGAGATGCTCGCGCTGTTCCAGGCCGACTCACAGACCGAGCAGGTGGTCATGGTGGGCGAGATCGGCGGCGACGAGGAGGAGAAGGCCGCCGCCTTCATCGAGGCGGAGATGACGAAGCCAGTTGTCGCGTACATCGCCGGCTTCACGGCGCCGCCCGGCAAGACCATGGGGCACGCCGGCGCGATCATCTCCGGGTCGGCGGGAACTGCGCAGGCCAAGAAGGACGCTCTCGAGGCGCGCGGCATCCGCGTCGGCACGACGCCGACGGAGACCGCCGCGCTCGTTGCCGAGATCGCCGGGCGGTAGGCGCCGGTAGGTCTGCGGGCCTTCGGCGACCGATATCGCGTCGGCGCAAACTCGGCACGGAGGCGTGACCCATCCGTGAGCGAACCTCGGCTACCTTGACCGCAGGGATCTCGGGGATCCCCTGGGGGACGTTGGGGGGACGTTTGGGGCGTTGGATCGCCGGGGCCGCCGATGCCCGCGTGCCGCGTATGCGTTGCCCGATACAGTCGATCGGGTGGAGCTCCGGAACCGCGAGCATGACGCGGCGCCGTTCGTGACCAAGGACGGCTCGACGATCCGTGAGTACTTCCACACGGGTCTCCAGAGCCTCGCCGAAGCGTCGCTCGGAGCGGGCGCGGCCACGCAGCGTCACTACCACGCGCGCAGCGAGGAGATCTATCTCATCCTCGAAGGTGGTGGCGAGCTCGACGTCGACGGCGAGCGGCGGCAGGTTGGCCCGGGCGACGCCGTGCTCATTCCGCCGCATGCGTGGCACGAGCTCACCGCCGGCGAGGACGGCGTCCGCCTCCTCTGCTGCTGCGTGCCGCCGTACGCCGACGACGACACCTTCTTCGCGTAGCGGTTGCGAGGATCCCTGAAGGCGCCGCTGCGCGGTTGCATGTCAGCGCGTTCCACTACGCTCGGGCTCATGACCGCGACGCCGATCTCGTTCGCGCGAGGTGCGCCCGCACCCGACCTGATTCCCGCCGACGAGCTCGCCGACTGCGCGCACGACGTTGCGCGTCAAGACGGAGCCAGGGTGTTCGCATACGGGCCCGGCAGTGGCTACGCCCCGCTACGGGAGTGGGTTGCGGAACGTCACGGTGTCGCCCCCGAGCGCGTCGTCCTCACCGTCGGGGGTCTGCAGGGATTCGTCTTCTACGCCGCCGAGCAGCTCGCGCGTCGACCCGGGCGCGTCCTCGTCGAGGCACCGAGCTACGACCGCCCGCTCAAGGTCCTCGCGCGCGAAGGGGTTGAGATCGTGGCCCTGCCGATGGACGACGAGGGCCTCGACCCTGGCGCGCTGGACGCCGAGCTTCGCGCGCGAACCGATCCGCCGTCCTTCCTCTACACGATTCCGACCTTCCAGAATCCCAGCGGTCGAACCCTCTCGAACGACCGACGCGTCCGGCTGGTCGAGATCGCGCGGGAGCACGAGCTGGCCGTGCTCGAGGACGATCCGTACGGGCTCGTGCGCTTCGAGGGCGTTGCGCCGCCGAGCCTGCTGGAGCTCGAGGGAGGCACCCTCGTGACATACACGTCGTCGTTCTCGAAGACCGTCGCGCCGGGCGTGCGAACCGGGTACTTCGTCTTGCCCGACGCTGAGGCGGCGGACTTCGAAGAGCGTGCCGTCTCGACCTACATCTCGCCGCCGTTCCTTCCCGAGGCGATCGTGTGGGAGTTCATCCGCCGCGGACGCTTCGAGCCGAACCTCGAACGTGTGCAGGGGGAACTGCGGGCGCGCCGCAACGCGATGCTCGAGGCGCTCGCGCGCCACTTCCCGCGCGACGCGAGCTGGAGCACCCCCGACGGGGGCTACTTCGTATGGCTCGACCTCGACGGCACCGATACGAGCGAGCTGGCGACCCGTGCCGGGGAGGCCGGCGTAGCGTTCGTGCCTGGCGCAGCCTTCTTTCCACGCGGATCGGGTCTCGGCGGAAGCGCGGCGCGCCTCGCGTTCAGCTACGAGCCGCCGGAGCGAATCGCCGAGGGGATCGAGTTGCTGGCGTCCCTACGCTGACCAGGAGCCTTTACCAGACGAAGCTCTGAGGCCTCGTCGTGTTAGGGGCTCTTACGGCGCGCGCGGATCCCGTCGAAGAGGTAGCCGGCGGCGAATCCGATTCCGACGCAGAGCAGGATCAGCACGAGCAGCGAGATGCGCGCCGAGAAGAACACGAAGCTGACCTCGACCTGGTTGCGGTTGAGGAGAACGATCAGGATCGCGTAGACGGCAAGCGCCGCGAAGAGGATGAGCTTCCAGGGCCTGTCCTTCTCGGGCGTAGCCGGGGTCGGGCCCTGCGTGCTCACGGTGCGAGATCCTACGCGGCGCGTCCGACCGTGGCCGGCTCGAGCGAACGCGGCACGAGGCGTGGCTGACGCGGGGGCGTCAGCGACCCGCCGGTCGCCGTGCGGAAGGTCGGGCAGGGGACGTTTCCGGCGAGAGCGCAGAGCCCTTCGCGTCGGAAGTAGCAATCATCGCAGGTGAGATCGGTTCGTTTCTTTGCCGCCATTTGTCATGTGGTCGCCCCTCACGACCAGCCAGCATTCTGTCCAGCAGGTGCGGGCCCGACAACCCCCGCCGGGAGGAATTCGCCGCAAATTGCGCCTGTTGTCAGCAGCGACGAAGTGCCTGCAAAATCAGCACTTTATGTCGTCTGTTGCCAGCGTCTGCAACGCCTGTTGAAAACTCTCGACGGGGATGACCTCGAGGCCACCGGCGTTTTCCTCTGCATCCTCCGCGTTCTCGCCTGCGGGGACGAGGAAGTAATCCACATCCGCCCGGCGCGCGCCGATGGTCTTCTGCTTCACACCGCCGATCGGGATGACGGTCCCGTCGAGGGCGAGCGCTCCGGTGGCTGCGATGCGGCAGCCGCGCGTCACGTCGCGACCCAGCTGCCGCGCGATCTCGAGCGCGAAGGGAAGACCGGCCGACGGGCCGCCGACGCGGCCGAGGTCGATGTCGACGTCGAACGGCAGCTCGATCCTCGCGTCCTGGTCGACGAGGATCCCGACGATGGCCTTGGACGGGTCCTCGGGGCTGGCGATCGTCCGCACGGACACCTCGACGGCCTTCTCGCCCCTCCTGAGTGTCAGGCGGACTTTGTCGCCGGGCTTCCGGCGGCCGATCTGGGCGCGCAGCTCTGCGGGTGTCTTGACCGGTGTTCCGTCGACGGCGACGATCACGTCGCCGGGGTCGAGGGTGGCCGCCGCCGGCACGTCGGGCGACACCGTGGTCACGAGAACGCCGCGCGGCGTCGCAACGACGTCGTAGCCGAGCTCGCGCAGCGCGACAACGGCGGCGGTCTCCTCCGAGCGCACCATGTCCGCAGCGTTCTGCCGGTTGCGGTCCGCGTCGGACTCACCGGTCGGAGCGAGAACCTCTTCGGAGACCAGCGTCGAGCCTTCCGGTCGCGTGAACGGCAAGAGCTGCTCGAGCAGGCGGATCCGACGCACGAAGAGGTCGACGTAGTAGACGTCGCCCTCTGCATTGGCCTTGCCGCCTTCCACCTCGACCTTGTCGGCGAGCGGCTTGGCGCGGTCGGGGACGAACAGGAAGTCGTCGGCTGGAAGCCACCAGAGCACGAGCGCAGCGACGAGGCCGAGCAGGCCGAGCACGACCGCTGCACCGGCGAAGCGCTTCACCTTGCGCCTACCACAGTCCGCGAGTCAGCGCGCCGTCGACGAGCACGACGGTGCCGCTCACGTACGAGGCGCGCTCCGAGCAGAGGAACGCGACGACGTCGCCGATCTCTCGCGTCGTGCCGAGCCGACCGAGCGGGATGGTTGCGAGATCGGCCTCGGTCGGGCCGTCGGGGTAGACCTCGCGGATGCGCGCGGTATCGATCCGTCCAGGAGCGATGCAGTTCACCGTGATGCCCGTCGGCCCGAGCTCTCGCGCGAGCGATTTCGACCAGCCGGCGATGCCGGGCCGGATCGTGTTCGAGAGCGCGAGGTTGTCGATCGGCTCGCGCACCGTCGACGACGTCACGGTGACGATGCGGCCCGCCGGGCTGCGCTCGAGGTGGGGCAGGCAGTGACCGGTGAGGCGAACGATCGAGACGAGCAGCAGCTGAACCGCCGCCTCCAGCTTCGCGTCGTCGATCTGGGAGGCGACGACGGCATGTGGTCCACCCGAGTTGTTGACGAGGATGTCGACGCCGCCGTACGTCTCGACTGTCGTCTGAACCAGGCGCTCGAGGTCCTCCGCGCTCGTGACGTCACCGGCGACGGCGAGACCGCCGATCCGCTCCGCCTCGCGCTCGAGGAGCTCCTGGCGCCGCGCGAACATGACGACGTTCGTGCCCTCGCCGGCGAGCGACTCGGCGATGCCGAGACCGATGCCGGAGGACGCACCGCAGACGATGGCGGTCCGGCCGGTGAGCCCGAGATCCACCTACTTCCTCTTCAGGACGCCGACGACCTCGCGGACCGCGGCGGCGGACGCGCGCAGCATCTTCTTCTCGTCCGCGGTCAGGCGCAGCTTCACGATCTCCTCGACACCCGCCACGCCGAGCTTCACCGGGACGCCCATGTAGAGCCCGTTTATCCCGTACTCGCCTTCGAGGTATGCGGTGCACGGGAGGATGCGCTTCTCGTCGAGACAGATCGAGTCGACCATCTGTGCCGCGGCGGCGCCCGGCGCGTACCAGGCCGAGGTGCCGAGCAGCCCGACGAGCTCGCCGCCACCGACCTTCGTCCGCTCGACGAGCTTCGAGATGCGCCCCTTCGGCAGCAGCTCGGGCAGCGGGACTCCGCCGACGTTCGTCGCCGAGACGACCGGAACCATCTGGTCGCCGTGGCCGCCGAGGACGACAGCAGTCACGTCTTTCACGGAAACGTCGAGCTCCTGGGCGATGAAGGTCGAGAAGCGCGCGGTGTCGAGGATGCCCGCCATGCCGACGACGCGGTGCTTCTTGAAGCGCGACGTCGCCTTTGCCACATGGCACATGGCGTCCAGCGGGTTCGAGACGACGACGAGGATCGCGTCGGGAGAGTGCTTGACCGCCTCCTTCGTCACCGCAGACACGATGGCCTCGTTCGTTGCCACGAGGTCGTCGCGGCTCATCCCCGGCGAGCGCGGCCTGCCGGCCGTGATCACGACGACGTCGGAGCCGGCGGTCTCCTCGTACCCGTTCGAGCCGACCATCGTCGGCTCGTAGCCGAGGACCGCGGCTGCCTGGTTGACGTCGAGCGCCTTTCCCTGCGGGAAGTTCGGGATGATGTCGACGAGAACGACGTCCGCGTAGTCGCGGCGCGCGAGCTCCTGGGCGCAGGTCGCACCGACGTTCCCGGCGCCGACGACTGTGATTTTCTTGCGCACCTAGTTCCCCAGTCTTTCGATGATTGCGTCCGCGTACTCGGACGTCCCGACGGCGCTCGGATCGTCGCGCGTCGGCTTGAGGTCGTAGGTCACGCGCTCGCCCGCGGCGATGACGGAGGCGACAGCGCTTTCGAGACGCGCCGCGGCGTCGCGCTCGCCGATGTGGTCGAGCATGAGCTTCCCGGAGAGGATCATCGCCGTCGGGTTCACCTTGTTCTGACCCTTGTACTTGGGCGCCGATCCATGGGTCGCCTCGAAGACAGCCGCGTGCTCGCCGATGTTCGCGCCCGGCGCGACCCCGAGGCCGCCGACCAGACCCGCGGTGAGGTCGCTGATGATGTCGCCGTAGAGGTTCGGCAGCACGAGGACGTCGAACTCCTCCGGCCGCTGGACGAGCTGCATCGTGAGCGCGTCGACGAGCACCTCGCGCGAGGCGATGTCCGGGTAGTCGGCCGCGACCTCGCGGAAGACGGAGAGAAAGAGCCCGTCCGTGAACTTCATGATGTTCGCCTTCGTCACGCCGGCGACCTGACGACGCCCGTGCGTGCGCGCGTACTCGAACGCGAAACGGATGATCCGCTCCGACGCGGCGGCGCTGATGGGCTTCACGGAGATGCCCGAGCCGGCGGCGATCTGCTTCGGCTGCAGGGCGTTCAGGGTCTCGATCACGTGCGCCGCGGCGTCGGTGCCGGCTTCGTACTCGATGCCCGCGTAGAGGTCCTCCGTGTTCTCGCGCACGATGACGAGGTCGACATCCTCGTACCGGGAGCGCACCCCTTCGTACGACTTGCACGGACGCAGGCAGGCGTACAACCCGAGCTCGTGGCGCAGCGCGACGTTGACGGAGCGGAAGCCGGTGCCGATCGGCGTGGTGATCGGCCCCTTCAGGGCCACGCCGTTCGCCTTCACCGACGCGAGCGTCTCCTCGGGTAGGGGTGTGCCCGCCTCTTCCATCACGTCCACGCCGGCCTGGTGCACGTCCCATTCGAGCTCGACCCCGGTTGCCTCGAGGACGCGACGCGTCGCTTCGGTGAGCTCCGGCCCGGTCCCGTCTCCGGGAATGAGGGTGACGCGATGGGCCATCGGCGGGGCGATCGTACCTGGATGCCTGCGGAATCCCTTCAGGTAGCGTCCTTCCGGAATGAGCGAGGTCGCGGACTTCAAGCCAGGGCTCGAAGGCGTCATCGCGGTCGAGACCGAGATCGCCGAGCCCGACCGCGAGGGCGGTGTTCTCCGATATCGGGGTGTCGACATCGAAGAGCTCGTCGGCCGGTATCCATACGAACGGGTGTGGGGCCTGCTCGTCGATGACGACCTCGACTCGGTGATGCCCGAGCCCGAGCCCTACGAGCCGGCGGGCCTCACAGGCAACGCGCCGGCCGATCTGCAGGCCGAGACCGCTCGGCTCGCAGGACATTGGCGCTTGGGCAAGCTCAACGAGATCTCGGACGAGCAGGCGCGCGAAGACCTCGGTCGGCTGTCGTCGCAGATGATGGGAATCGTCGCTCGCTCCGCTCGCCTGGCCGATGGCGCGACGACTGCGATTCCGGACGATCTCGTACGTGGTGGCAGCACCGCCGCCGAGCGGTTCCTTCTGCAGTGGCGAGGCGAGGCGGACCCCCGGCATGTGCGGGCAATCGACACGTACTGGATCTGTACGGCGGAGCATGGTCTGAACGCGTCGACGTTTACGGCGCGCGTGACCGCGTCGACGGGCGCCGACTGTGGCGCCGCTCTCTCGTCGGCGGTCGGCGCCCTCTCGGGGCCGCTGCACGGAGGGGCTCCCGCCTACGTGAAGCCGATGCTCGAGGAGGTCGCGGCAATGGGCGACCCGGAGAAGTGGGTCAGCGACTCGCTCGACGCCGGCAAGCGGATCATGGGCTTCGGGCACCGAATCTATCGGGCCGAGGATCCCCGCTCGAGGATCCTGAAAGAGACCGCGCGTGAGCTTGGGGCGCCGCAGATCGAAGTCGCCGAGCGGCTCGAGGAGGCGGCTCTTGCAGAGCTCGAACGCCGCCACCCGGAGCGTCCCTTGCGGACGAACGTCGAGTACTACTCGGCGATCGTGCTCGACATCGCCGACGTCCCTCCACCGCTCGCGCCCGCGATGTTTGCCTGCTCGCGCGTGGCGGGTTGGTCCGCACACATTCTGGAGCAGAAGCGGACCGGTCGTCTGTTTCGACCGTCTGCTCGGTACGTGGGCCCCAGCCCGCGTGCCGTCTCCGAGCTCGGATGACGCTCGCCGAGGCGGCTGCCGAGGCGGACGCTCTCGCGCAGGCCGGCGACGAGCGTGCGCTCGCTCAGCTCCGGTCGCAGTGGGACGAGGAGATCGAGGCGGCGGCGCGCGACGCGGACTACCGTAACCGCGCCCAGGCGTACCGCGCGATCGCGCAGTTCCGGTTCCGGCAGAAGCTCGAGCTCCTGCGCAGGGGGCTCGAGGACGACAGTCCGGCGGCGCGGGGCTCGGCGCTCATCGCGCTCGAGGGTCTCTCGCGAAGCCATCCCGGGGACGTCAACGCGTTCCGTCCGCTGCTCCACGACCTCGCCGCACGGGATCCGAACGTCGCGGTGAGGCGCCTCGCGGTCGTCTGCCTGCGGAACGGCACGGCCCAGCGCGACACCATCCAGCTGCTCGACGGCATCGCGGGCTCGGACGAGGAGGACGCGGAGCTCCGCAAGACGGCACGCTCGGTGTCTGCGCTGCTCGTGAAGAAGTCGCGAGCGAAGTAGTCTGCTGCCGGTGAGCGAGGCGCCGCTCGTCGGGATCATCATGGGCTCCCGCTCGGACTGGGAGACGATGCGCCATGCGGCCGAAACTCTGGACGAGCTCGGCGTTCCCTACGAGACCGAGGTCGTGTCGGCGCACCGCACCCCTGACAAGCTCTTCGCGTACGCCGAAGCGGCCGAGTCGCGCGGCCTGCAGGTGATCATCGCGGGCGCGGGTGGGGCCGCGCACCTGCCCGGCATGACCTCGTCGAAGACGCTCCTTCCGGTGCTCGGCGTCCCTGTCGAGTCGAAGACGCTGGAGGGGCTCGACTCGCTGCTCTCGATCGTGCAGATGCCCGCGGGAGTGCCTGTCGGGACTCTCGCGATCGGCCGCGCCGGAGCCGTCAACGCGGCGCTGCTCGCGGCCGCGATCGTCGCGCGCGGGGACGCGGGCGTGCGGGAGCGTCTGGCGGCATATCGGGCGAGCCAGACCGAGTCCGTGCTCGCCGCGCCCGATCCGTCGGCGTGACAATGCGCGTCGGCTGCATCGGGGGCGGTCAGCTCGGGCGCATGCTGGCGCTCGCCGGAGCACCGCTCGATGTGCGCTTCCGCTTCCTCGACCCGTCGCCCGACGCGTGCGCGGGGGACGTGGGCGAGCTGCTGGTCGGGCCGTACGACGATGCGGATCTCCTCGACCGCCTCGCCGACGGCGCCGACGCCGTCACGTACGAGTTCGAGAACGTCCCGGTCGAGGCTGCGCGGCGGGTTGGGGCGGTCCCCGACGCCCGCGCGCTCGAGCAGGGGCAGGATCGCCTCGTCGAGAAGGAGCTCTTCCGCAGTCTCGGCATCCCGACCGCGCGGTACGGCTCGCTCGAGGCCAGCGGCCTGCCTGCGCTCGTGAAGTCTCGGCGTCTCGGCTACGACGGTAAGGGCCAGCGTGTCGTCGAGTCGCTCGTCGAGCTCGAGGATGACGAGCTCGCGGAGGAGGTCGTTCCGTTCGATCGCGAGCTGTCGATCGTCGCGGCGCGCGGGCGCGACGGCCAGACGGCTTTCTACCCACTCGCCGAGAACGAGCACCGAGGCGGGATCCTGGCGGTCTCGCGCGCTCCCGCGCCCGGCGCGTCACAGGACGAGGCCGAGGTGATCGCGACGAAGCTCCTCGACGCGCTCGGCTACGTCGGCGTGCTGGCCGTCGAGCTGTTCGAGGTCGCGGGGACGCTGCTCGCGAACGAGTTCGCGCCGCGCGTCCACAACACGGGCCACTGGACGATCGACGGCGCGGTCACGAGCCAGTTCGAGAACCACGTTCGCGCGGTTGTCGGCCTCCCGCTCGGCTCGACGGAGTCGCTCGGCCCGTCGGTCATGCTCAACCTCGTCGGTGCTGCTCCGCCTCTCGAACGCTTGCTCGGCGTCCCCGGCGCGCACGTGCACCTGTACGGGAAGGCACCGCGACCGGGACGAAAGCTTGGCCACGTGACGCTCGTCGACGCGGGCGAGGAGAGCGTCGCAGAGCTCGCCGGCCTCGCCGCGGGCGCCTGGGCGGCGTAGGGGCGAGGCAAGCCTCGCCCCTACGAGCTCGCGCCGGCCGAGCGCAGGATCGCGGCGATCTCCTCGTAGTCGGATTGCTCGGCGTGCGCGAGCGGCGTCACGCCCTGGCTGTCCGCGAGGTTCACGTCTGCGCCCGCCTCGACGAGCAGGCGGACGACCTCGGTGTGGGCCGAATCGCCGCCGCCGAGGATGATCGCCTCGAGCAGCGCGGTCCACCCGAGGCGGTTGACGTGGTCGACCTCGATGTGGGTCTCGAGGAGCCGCGCGACGATCGCCGTGAAGCCACGGTCGGCAGCTCGGATCAGCCCGGTCCCGTCGTAGCTGTCGAGCGAGCGGACGTCGGCGCCGTTCGCGAGCGTGAGCTCGAGGAGGGCCGTGTCGTCGCCGACCTCGCTCGTGGCGATGAGATACGCGCTCTGGACGCTCGCGTCCTTCGCGTTCACGTCGGCGCCGGCCTCGATCAGCTCGCGTGCCGCGTCGACGTCGTTCGCGTACGCAGCTGCGATGAGCTTCTGGTCGAGCGCGGGATCGGCGGCCACCTCGTCATCCTGGCCTCCGCAGCCTGCTGCGGCGAGCGCAACGGCGAGGAGCCCGATCAGGCGGAGGATTCCGGCCCTCCCGTGCGACGACGTGCGTGCGGGTGTGCCTGGAAGTACACCTCGCGCCGCCGGCGGTCGGAGACGTGCGTGTAGCGCTCCGTCGTCCCGAGGTCGGCGTGTCCGAGCATCTCCTGCACCGAGCGGAGGTCGGCGCCACCTTCGAGGAGATGCGTCGCGAACGAGTGGCGGAGGAGGTGGGGATGGACGCGACCCGGCTCGAGCCCGGCGCGGTCGGACAGCTTGCGCAGGATGAGGAAGGCGCCGGCACGGGTGAGCGCTCCGCCGCGCGCATTGAGGAAGAGCTCTGGGCGGTACCGCCGGTCGAGGTGCGGGCGGCCGAGCGCGAGATAGCGGCGCACGGCTTCGGCGGCCGGTCGACCGAGCGGCACGAGACGCTCCTTGCCGCCCTTTCCGACCACGCGGACCACACGCTCCTCGATCGCGACGCTGCCCTTCTCGAGGCCGGTCGCCTCGGACACGCGTAGCCCCGCGCCGTAGAGCAGCTCCACGAGCGCCCGGTCACGGAGCGCGCGCGGCGTCGTTCCGATCGCGGCGTCGATGAGCCGCTCCGTCTCGGCAGGAGAGAGCGCACGCGGTAACGTGCGAGCCCGGCGCGGTAGCTGAACCGAGGCAGCGGGGTTCTCCGCTCTCGCGCCGATAAGGACGAGGTGGCGAAAGTACGTACGCACAGCCGACACGCGCCGCGCGATCGTCGACGAGGCAAGCCCGTCGGCACGCATCGCGGCCAGCCAGGCCTCGAGCTCCTCGACGGTCGTGTCGGCGACCGCTCCCTCGCGGAAGCCGCCGAGCGCTTTCAGGTCGCGACGGTACGCGTCGACGGTGCGCGGCGAGCGCCTGGCCTGGAGAGTGAGCAGGAAGCGCTCGAGGTCGGGGTCGGAGGCACTCACCGGGACCGACGGGATTCGGCGGGCACGGGCCGGCTCCTGCGCGCCGCGCTCGCGCTCGCGGCGCTCGTCGTCGCGTCCGCAGTGGCGCCGAGTGTCGCGACCGGGTCGCAGCTCATCGCGCGGAACACGTCGACGGAGCGTCTCGCCGTCTCCGCCGATGGCAAGGCGCTGCTCACGTATTACGGCCAGGGGCGACTCCAGCGCGTGGTCGCCTGGGGTGCGACGAACGCACGGCAGCCCACGCAGGTGGTCGAGCAGACGGAGTTCCGTGTCGACTACTCCGGCGGCTGGGCCACGTTCGGTCGTCCCGTGTGGAAAGGCTTTCGCAACGCCTGTGGCGCATATCGCGGTCCCGCGCTGCCGTTCCTGGTCACCGCGTGTACCGCGCGCGACGGATCGCACTGGGCGGTGCAGCGCTGGCGGCGCCATCAGGCGAACTTCGGCCTGCCGCCGTGGAAGGCAGGCCACGGGGCATGGGAGCTCCGCCTTTCTCACTGGCGTGGCCCGGTGGCGAAGCTCGAGGCCTGGCTCGACTGGAGCTACGCCGGTCGCTGGCACCACGTCTTCGGCCGGTTGACCTACCGCGGGCTCCCCGTTCATGGCTTCGCGACGACTCCGAGCGGAGATCCGCTCGATCGGTACGGCCGCGTCCTCTACCTCGACACACTGGACTCGGCGTACGGCGCCGGGTGGCATCGCGAGAACGGGTTCGTCGCGCGCAGGCCGGACGGAACCTTCTGCTACGGCTTCGTCCCGCACACGAGCCACACGGGGGAGCGGCGCCCGGCAGGGAACGGAGCGCGCTACCGGCTGGCCGTTTCAGGGCCGGGAGTGACCCCGGATGTCGTCTGGGAGGGAGCGGGTCTGCCGAGCTTCGACCCGGCCAACCCGAAGCACGTCGCGCTCGAGGCGAGCATGAACGACCTCCAGCGGTCGCTCATGAGCGCGTCGACGCCGTGTCGCTCGTAGTTACGACCGCGGATGCGATCTGTCGTACACGCGCCGTAGCCGGCGTGCGTCGACGTGGCTGTAGATCTGAGTCGTCGAGAGCGACGCGTGCCCGAGAAGCTCCTGGATGACGCGGAGGTCGGCGCCGCCCTCCAGGAGATGCGTCGCGAACGAGTGCCTCAGGCGGTGGGGGTGACGAAGGAGGCGGCGGACGGTGCTCGTGTCGAGGCGACGTCCCCGGACCGAGAGGAAGACGGCGTCGTTCGCTCCGGACGGCGAGGGCGGGCCTGCCGGTCTGGAGGTAGCGCGCGACGTGTAGAGCGGCCTCCTCGCCCAGCGGGACGACGCGTTCCTTGCCGCCCTTTCCTCGCACGTGGACGAGCTCGCGGTCGAAGTCGACGTCTCCGAGGTCGAGCGAGACGGCCTCGGCACTTCGCAGGCCGGCGGAGTAGAGGAGCTCGAGGAGCGCGCGGTTGCGGAGCGCGAGTGGCGAGTCCCCTTCGACGACCTCGAGAATCGCCTCGATCTCGGCCGCCTTCGGGGCATCGGGGAGCCGACGCGAGCGACTCGGTGCGAGGGATGCGTCTGGCACCGCCGCAGGACCGAATGTGTAGCGAAGGCAGGAGCGAACCGCCGCGAGGCGGCGCGCGATCGACGCAGGGGCCAGGCGGTCTCTGCCGCTCCCGAGGTCGCCGACCCAGTCGGAGAGGGCGCGGGCATCGACGTCCTGCAGGCCGACTCCGCGCCGTTCGAGCCAGTCTGCGAACGAGCGGAGATCGGAGCCGTACGCGCGCTGTGTCGCCTCCGAGAGGCCTCCGTGTGCGAGGAAGCGGTCGACCGCAGCCGTCGTATCCATGCATTCCGCGTTCGCCGTGCGGCGCCGGTCGCCTGCCGGCAGGCAGGCTTAGGCCGTGCCAGGGCGCCGATTCGACTCCTTCACGGCCGACGACCCGCCGCAGCGGCCGTCCGACCCTGCCGTCCGGAAGGCGAACCTGCGCCGGATCTTCCCGCTCTTCCGTCCGTATCGGGCGCGGCTCGGTGCGGTCTGCGCCCTGATCGTCTTCTCGGCGGCACTCGGCGTCATTCCGTCGTTCCTGTTGCGCGAGGTGCTCGACGTCGCGATCCCAGACAGGGACACGCGCCTGCTCACCTGGCTCGTCGCGGGCATGATCGCGATCGCGATCGTGACCGGGATCATCGGCGTCTGGCAGACGCTGCTGTCGAACCAGGTCGGTCAGAGCGTCATGCACGACCTGCGCACGAAGGTCTACCGCCATCTCCAGCGTCTGTCGCTTGCGTTCTTCACGCGCACGCGCACGGGCGAGGTGCAGAGCCGCATCGCCAACGACATCGGCGGCATCGAGAACGTCGTCACGTCGACCGCCACGTCGGTGCTCTCGAACGTCACGACGGTGCTCGCGACGATCGTGGCCATGCTGCTCCTCGACTGGCGGCTCGCCGCTTTCGCGCTCGCGCTGCTGCCGCTGTTCGTCTGGCTCACGAAGCGCGTCGGCGCGCAGCGCAAGAAGGTGACGGCCGAGCGGCAGGCCTCGCTCGCTGACGTCTCGTCCATCGTCCAGGAGTCGCTCTCCGTCTCCGGGATCCTCCTCGGCAAGACGATGGGGCGGACGGAGGACCTCGCAGAGCGCTTCTCCGGCGAGTCGAAGCGGCTTGCCGACCTCGAGGTGCGAAGCCGGATGACCGGCCGCTGGATGATGGCCTCGATCCAGATGACCTTCGCGATCATGCCCGCGCTCGTCTACTGGTTCGCGGGCTTCTCGAGCGCGCGGGGCTCGGAGGCGATCACGATCGGGACGCTCGTCGCGTTCACGACCCTGCAGACACGGCTGTTCTTCCCGATCGGGAGCCTGCTCGGCGTGCAGATCGAGGTGCAGTCGTCACTCGCGCTGTTCGACCGGATCTTCGAGTACCTCGACCACGAGGTCGACATCGTCGAGGGCGCCGAGCGGTTGGCGGAGCCGCGTGGCGAGGTCGCGCTCGACTCTGTCTGGTTCCGCTACGACGACGCGGCGTGGACGCTCCAGGACGTCTCGTTCACGGTGCCGCCCGGGACGAAGACCGCGCTCGTCGGCGAGACGGGCTCGGGCAAGACGACCTGCGCGTACCTCGTCGCGCGCCTGTACGACGCGACCGACGGCTCCGTCGCGATCGACGGCGTCGACGTGCGCGACCTCACGTTCGAGTCGCTCGCGGACACCGTGGGCGTCGTCTCGCAGGAGACGTACCTCTTCCATGCCACCGTTCGCGAGAACCTGCGCTTCGCGCGCCCGAGCGCGTCCGACGAGGAGGTCGAGGAGGCTGCACGCGTGGCACAGATCCACGAGCTGATCGCGACGCTTCCCGACGGGTACGACACGATGGTCGGCGAGCGCGGCTACCGCTTCTCCGGTGGCGAGAAGCAGCGGATGGCGATCGCGCGCACGGTTCTCCGCAACCCGCCGGTGCTCGTTCTCGACGAGGCGACGTCCTCGCTCGACACGCAGACCGAGCGGCTCGTGCAGGAAGCGCTCGAACGGCTCTCGGAGGGGCGGACGACGATCGCGATCGCACACCGGCTCTCGACCGTGCGTGACGCGGACCAGATCGTCGTCCTCGACCGGGGTCGCGTCGTCGAGGTCGGGACGTACGACGAGCTGCTCGCGCGCGGCGGGCGCTTCGCCGAGCTCGTCGCCGGCGATCGACCGCTCGAGCCCGAAGTCGTCTAGCGAGCGAGCTCGATCTCCGCAGGGAGCTCGGAGACTCGCTCGAAGGGCTCGAGCTCGAGGCGAGCCCGGGAGTCGAAGTAGACGTACGACGCCACGAGGGCGACGTACGGCATCGCGAGCGCATAGACGACGCCGGCGAAGACGTTGAGGAACGCGAGTGGGGCCTCGGTCACGATGATCAGGATCGCGCCGAGGAGAGGGCCGGCGACGAGGGCGACGGCCGCGCTCACGCCGACGAGCGAGCCAACGCGGATCCAGCGGCTCCGAACCAGCTCGGCGCTCCTTCGCAGCGACGGGAAGGGGCGACGATCCTCGAGCTCGACCACCGCTGCGACGAGGCACCAGCGGATGGCGAGCCAGATCGCGACCGGGATGAGGAAGACGGTGCTCGTCAACACGACCCAGACGACGACGAAGAGTGCGATCGCGCCGAGCAGCGGCCGGATGCGTCGGAGCGCGAGTCGATATGCGCTCCAGGCCGACAACGGGCCGATCAGCGTCGATCTCGACGAGCGCGCACGCCGCCGCGGCCATGACGAGACCGAGTCCCAAGAGCGCGAACATCGTGCCGACGATCACGGCGAGGAACGCCCACGCGCCGGCCGCTTCACCCGACACGCTTCCGATCAGGTCGAGCGCGCCGAGCAGCAGCCACTGCACGAACGTGATGGCGACCGCGATCGGAACGAGGAGCACGCCGAGCCCGAGGAAGAGGCCTGGGCGCTTGACGTACATCCTCGCGGATGCAGAGATGATCTGGCCCCACGACCGCCGACGCGCGATGCGCAGCGGCGCGACCGGAGTCCAGGTCGCACGGACGGCCGCGAAGACCACGAGGGCCAGGACGGCGCCGAGGGTAATGACGAGCGGAACGGGGTTGCTGAGGAGCTGCGCGAGCGCCCTCGAGCCCTTCGCGACCGCGGAGCAGAAGAAGTCGGTCGTCCCGGTACCGAAAGCCCCGCCCGTCGGCACCGCGTAGCTCAGGTCGCGCCAGTCTTCGGACCAGGTGATCGGCTTCGTCCACTGCGTCTTCTGGTTCGGGCCGGTCGGCCCGTTGAAGAACGCCTTCTGCAGCTCGCCCCAGCGGCCCTCGAAGGCGATCCACGGAAACGCGTCCTTCGCCGCAGCCGCGTCGCTCGGGATCGTCAGGACCCGCGGCGAGAGCTCGCGGTGCGGGCCGCGCGTGTCGTCGCAGCCGACTCCGGCCTCCGCCGAGCTCCCGAGCCACAGCGCGTCCGAGTACTTGTTCGCATGAGAGCCCGCTGCCGGATAGACGACGGGGCGCCCGTCGACCAGCTCGAGCTTCTCGTCGTCCCACGCGGCGCGCTCCGCTCCCTCGTGCGAGCTGTACCCGACCTCGACCGGTTGGACGTCGAGCGCAGCGCGCGCATCCGGGGCGTCGAAGACGAGCTGGATCATCTCCCAGTCGCCCTCGTGCGTGTTGTTGAAGTCGTTGAACGGGTAGAAGAACCAGTACTGGAGGGCGAGCTCTCCGGGTTTCCCGTTCTCGCCGACGACGTGCGCGTAGACGACGGGCTCGCTGCCCTGCGTGAGGCGCTGGGCCCAGCGGTTGTAGTCGCAGCCCGGGATTCGAGCGCATTGCCGGGGAAGTCGAGGTGGTACTCGAACCTGTCGACGAGGTCTCCGGCGGCAGGAGCGATCTGCGACGAGGTCGGTCACGTTCCACGGGCCGCGCAGCGCAACGGTCTCCTCGCCGAGCAGGAGGTCGATGTCGGTAGGGATGAACGGCTCGCCGTAGCTGCATACGTCCTGCTGCTCGACGATCCGGACGATCGGCGCGTACTTCTCCGCGAGCGCTCTGCTCGTCGGCGAGGTCGGCGCCTGCGACCGGGCGCCACGACGAGGGCGAGCAGCACGACGGAGGCGAGCGAAGACGAGGCGAGCAGCGCCGACCATGGCGCGCATTCTCGGGTCGCCTGCGGACGAGAGTGGCGTACGATGGGGCGCTGTGATCGCGATCGTTCCCGATCGGGACGAGCTCGCCGCAGCACGGAGTCGCTGTCCGCGGGCACGTCTACTGGCATCCCACGACCTCGCAGCTCTACGAGCATGCGCTGGCACGAGGCGACGCCCGCCTCGCCGAGGGCGGCGCGCTCGTCGTCGACACCGGCGAGCACACGGGGCGCTCGCCGAAGGACAAGTTCGTCGTTCGCGAGCCAGGCTCGGAGGAACGGATCTGGTGGGGCGACGTGAACGCGGAGATCTCCGAGGAGCACTTCGAGCAGCTGCGCGAGAAGGTCGCGTCACGCCTGAGCGAGGGAGACGTCTACGTGATCGACGCGTTCGCCGGCGCCGACCCTGCTCATCGCATCGCGGTGCGCGTCATCACGGAGAGCCCGTGGCACGCGCTCTTCGCGAAGACGCTCTTCATCGACCCGACGGACGACGAGCTCGACGAGATGGAGCCGCAGGCGCTCGTCCTGCATGCCCCCTCGGTCTCGGCGGTCCCGGACGCGGACGGCACGCGGACGGAGACGTTCGTCTGCCTCCATCCGTCTCGCACCGAGGTCGTGATCGGCGGGACGTTCTACGCAGGCGAGATCAAGAAGTCGATCTTCACCGTCATGAACGACCGGCTCCCGCTCGAGGGCGTGTTCCCGATGCATTGCTCGGCGAACCTCGACGACAAGGGCCGCGTGGCGGTCTTCTTCGGGCTGTCCGGCACGGGGAAGACGACGCTCTCCGCCGATCCCGAGCGCCACCTCATCGGCGACGACGAGCACGGCTGGTCCGACGAGGGCGTCTTCAACTTCGAGGGCGGCTGCTACGCGAAGGTGATTCGCCTGTCGGCCGAGGCAGAGCCGCAGATCTACGCGACGACGCGCACGTTCGGCACGGTGCTCGAGAACGTCGTCGTGGACGAGCATGGCGTCCTCGATCTGGACGACGCCGCGAAGACGGAGAACACGCGCGCCGCCTACAAGCTCGAGCAGATCGCGAACGCGCTTCCTGCGAAGCGCGCCGGCCATCCCGGCTCTGTCGTCTTCCTCACCGCCGATGCCTTCGGGATCCTCCCGCCGATCGCGCGGCTGACGCGCGACCAGGCGATGTACTGGTTCCTCTCGGGCTTCACGGCGAAGCTCGCCGGGACGGAGATCGGCGTCACCGAGCCGCAGCCGACGTTCTCGGCGTGCTTCGGCGCTCCCTTCCTTCCGCAGCCGCCGTCCGTCTACGCGCGGATGCTCGGCGAGAAGCTCGACCGGCACTCCGACGTGAAGGTGTGGCTCGTCAACACGGGGTGGACGGGCGGGCCGTTCGGCCAGGGCCGGCGGATGCCGATCACCGCGACGAGGACGTTGCTCGACGCCGCGCTGTCGGGTGACCTGGACGGCGTCGAGACCCGCGTCGACCCGACGTTCGGCGTCGAGGTGCCCGTCGAGGTGCCCGGCGTCGATCCCGCGCTCCTCGATCCGCGCTCGACCTGGGCGGACCCGGACGCGTACGACGCGAAGGCAGCCGACCTGGCGCGGATGTTTCGCGAGAACTTCACGCGCTTCGACGACGTCGCTCCGGGCGTCGCCGCCGCCGGCCCGCGGATCTGACCGGGCTCGTCCCCGGTTTCTTACCCAGGCTTCACACGGGCATGGCTATAAGGGCCGGGTGGCGAACCCGTTGACGAGGCGCGTCGCCGTCCTTCTCGCGGGCGTCCTGCTCGCAGGAGCGCTTGCAGCAGCAGCTTCGGTCGGGCAACTCTCGTCCTCGACGGCGTCTCACGCGCGCGCACTTTCGGGTGACGCGAGCACCCCGTTGCGGGCGAGCCGTCTCGCGCAGGCGGCAATCACGTTCCGTGGCGGCCCGATCACGACGACGACCGGCGAGATCGTCGACGTGCGCGTGTCCGACAGCCTTCCGCTCGAGACCTCGACTCCCGAGGGCTGGGCCGAGTTCCTCGCCGGCCTGACGCACGGACCCGAGATCACGCGCCTGAGGACGTACATCGTCACGTTCAGCGAGGTCCAGGAGATCTGCGGCTCGCGAGCACTCGGCTGCTACGGCAGGGACGAGATGGTGGCGCCGGGCGAGGTCGTGGCGGACATCTCTCCGGAAGAGGTCGTCCGACACGAGTACGGCCACCATGTTGCGAATCACCGCCTGAACGCTCCCTGGGCGGCCATCGACTGGGGTCCCAAGCGCTGGGCGAGCGCCGCGAACGTCTGTGCGAACGTCTCGCGCCGCGAGGCCTTTCCGGGCGACCAGGGATCGAACTATGCGCGCAATCCCGGCGAGGCGTGGGCCGAGGTCTACCGGCTGATGGACGAGCGCAAGGCGGGCATCACGACGGCGACGCTGGCCGATCATCGCCCAGAGCTTCTTCCCGAACGAGGCCGCGTTGCTGGCGGCGGAGCAGGACGTGCTCCGTCCGTGGACTGCTCCGAGCACGCGGGTCGCGACGAGGGTCTTCGGCAAGAGGACTGGAAAGGTCTGGTGGATACCGCTCGCGACGCCGCTCGACGGCGACTTCCGGATCAGCGCCACGGTGCCGAACAACGGGACGCACGACGTCGCGCTCGTCGCCGCGGATCGGCGAACCGTCGTCAAGCGCGCTCAGTGGGTCGGGCAGCGCGTCAAGCGCCTGGACAGCTCGATCTGCGGTCGGCGCTCGCTCTTCGTCCGCGTCACGCAGGCCGGTGCGCTCGGACGCGTTCGTGTCTCGGTGACGACGCCGTGATCCGCGTCCTCGCAGTCGTCGTCGCGCTCGCGGCGACGGCTCTTGCGACGGGTGCGAGCGCGGTCACGGGAACGACGACCGTTCGGAACGTCACCGCTGAGGACATTCCGCTGCTTCAGTCGACGGCACGGTCGGTCGCGCAGACGGCCTGGTGCGGCGCCGGTGCGCAGGCCGACCGAGCGCCGAACGGCGTCGCGGGCAATCCGATCCACTGGGTGTACGTGATCCCGTCGGACGGCGCCGACAACCTCTCGGGTCTCGCGAGCGTGATGCAGTCGGACGCGGAGCAGATCGACGGTTGGTGGAGAGGCCAGGATCCGACGCGGACTCCTCGGAACGACGTCGCGCCGTTCTCGTGCGGAGCGCAGCTCGACGTCACGACCGTGCGCACGCAGCAGTCGAGCGCGCAGCTGGCGCCACTTCCGGGGCGCTTTTCCGGGATCGTCTCCGCACTCGACCAGGCGGGCCTGAGCTCGGCGACCACGAAGTACGTCGTCTACTACGACGGCCCCACTGCCGACCAGAACGTGTGCGGTCAGGGCGGGAGCGACTCGAGCGGCTTCGGCGCGGCGGTCGTGTACTACCGCGCGTGCGTCGGCGTCTCGACGGCGGCGGTGACCGCGCACGAGGTGCTGCACACGTTCGGTGCGGTCTCGAGCGCGGCGCCGAACGAATGTGACGGCGAGACCAGCGGCCACACGTGCGACAACGAGAGCGACCTCATGTTCCCGTCGATCGGCGGTGAGCCACTCTCGTCGAAGCTTCTGGATCCCGGCCGCGACGACTACTACGGCCACGCGGGCGGCTGGACGGACACACAGGACTCCGCGTGGCTCGTGCGCCTCGACGGCCAGGCGCCGCTCGCCCTCACCGTCTCCGGGCCTGGCACGGTGTCGTCCGACGTTCCCGGCCTCCAGTGCACCGCGAGCTGTACGACGACCTGGAACGCCGGACAGCGGCTCGCCCTCACGGCGACCCCGAGCGCCGGCGCAAGGCTCGTGCGCTGGAGGGGGGCATGCTCGGGAGCGGCGGGCTGCGTTCTGAGCGTCACGCCGGGAGCCACTGTCACCGCGCTGTTCGCGGCCGCGTCCTTCCGGCTGTCGGTCGCGGTCACCGGAAAGGGAGCCGTGCGGAGCTCGCGGGCGGGGATCACGTGTCGGCCGCGCTGCTCGGCGGCGTTCCCTTCGTTCAGCCCCGTGCGCCTGACGGCGACTGCGGCGAAGGGCTGGAAGTTCCGCTCGTGGAGCGGCGCCTGCAGCGGTGCGAAGAAGACCTGCACGGTGCCGATGAGCGCCGCCACGAGCGCGCGCGCCACCTTCGTTCGCGCCTGAACGTTCTACACAAGACGGCAGAATCGATCAGGTAGCGTCCTTTCGCGGTGGACACCGTTCACGATGTCGTCGTCGTGGGTGCCGGCTGCGCGGGAATGCGCGCGGCGATCGAGGCCTTCGACGCCGGCGCGAACGTCGCGATGGTCTCCAAGATCCACCCGGTTCGCAGCCACTCCGGCGCGGCGGAGGGCGGGATCAACGCCGCGCTCGGGAACGCGTCCGAGGACGACCCCGAGAAACACGCGTTCGACACGGTGAAGGGGTCGGACTACCTCGGCGACCAGGACGCGATCGAGATCCTCTGCCGGGAGGCGCCGGACGACGTCTACCAGCTCGAGCACTGGGGCGCGGTCTTCTCGCGCACGGCGGACGGCCGCATCGCGCAGCGCCCGTTCGGCGCCGCCGGCGAGCCGAGAACGGCCTACGCAGCCGACATCACGGGCCACGTCCTGATCCACGTCCTCTACGAGCAGGTCATGAAGCGCGACATCCCGACGTACGAGGAGTACTTCGCCTGGAAGCTCGTCGTCGACGACGGACGCTGCCAGGGCGTGATCGCCTGGGATCTCCTCCGAGGCGGTCTCACGTCGATCGGCGCGAAGACGGTGATTCTCGCGACGGGCGGTGCGGGTCGGCTGTACACGGGAACGACGAACGCCTACGCCTGCACCGGAGACGGGATGACCATGGCGCTGCGCGCGGGCGTCGCGCTCAAGGACATGGAGATGATGCAGTTCCATCCGACGACCCTGGCACCCACCGGCGTGCTCATCACCGAGGGCTGCCGCGGCGAGGGTGCGTACCTCCTCAACGCGCAGGCCGAGCGCTTCCTCGTCCACTACGCGCCGAATGCCATGGAGCTCGCATCGCGTGACGTCATCTCCCGCGCGGAGCAGACCGAGATCGACGCCGGGCGGGGACTGGACGGAAACGTCCTGCTCGACCTCCGGCACCTCGGCGCCGAGAAGATCCTCGAGCGGCTCCACGGCACGCGGGAGCTCTCGATGACCTTCGCCGGAGTCGATCCGATCTACGAGCCGATCCCCGTGCGTCCCGGCGCCCACTACCACATGGGCGGTGTCGACACGGACGTCTGGGGACTCACCTCGCTCGAGGGTCTCTACGCCGCAGGCGAGGTCGCGTGCGTCTCGGTGCACGGCGCGAACCGGCTCGGCGGCAACGCGCTCATGGAGACGATCACGTTCGGGAAGCGCGTCGGGAGGCATGCCGCCGAGTGGTCACTCGCGAACACGACCGTCGAGGTGCCCGCGTCGGCCGAGGCCGACGCCGAGCGCGAGCTGAAGACGCTGCTCGACCGCACCGACGGAGAACGGCCGTGGAAGATTCGCGACGAGCTCGCCGAGACGATGCACGTGAACTTCGGGGTCTTTCGCCGGGAGGAGCAGATGGTCGAGCAGGGCACGATCGTCCAGTCGCTGCGGGAGCGCTTCGAGCGCGTCGTCGTCGAGGACAAGGGCGACGTCTTCAACTCGGACCTCACACAGGCACTCGAGCTCGGGTTCCTGCTCGAGCTCGCCGAGTGCATGGTCGTCTCGGGGCTCGCGCGCAAGGAGAGTCGAGGCGCGCACGCGCGTCCGTACGACTACCCGGACAGCGACGACGAGAACTACCTCCGGCACACCGTGGTGACGTGGAAGGATGGAGCGCCCGAGCTCGACTGGAAGCCGGTGACGATGACGAAGTGGCAGCCGCAGGAGAGGACGTACTAGCCCCATGAAGATGGCCCTGAAGATCTGGCGCTACGACGCCGTCGCGGGCGAGCGCGCGCTCAAGGAGTACGAGGTCGACGCGCCCGACTGGGCGACGCTGCTCGACGTGCTCGACATCGTCAAGGACAAACACGACGGGACGCTCGCGTATCGCAAGAGCTGCCGGATGATGATCTGCGGCTCGTGCGGCATGCGCATGGACGGCGCGGCCGTGCTCGCCTGCCAGACGCGGATGGTCGACATCGCCGAGTCGGGCCACGTGCCGGTGATCTCGGCGATGGGGAACATGCCGATCGTGAAGGACCTCGTCGTCGACATGGAGCCCTTCTGGGGAAAGATCCGCGCGGTCACGCCGTCGCTGCAACCCGGTTACGTGGATCCCGGCGAGAAGGAGAACATCGTCTCGCAGGAGCGGATGGACCCGATCCACAAGGAGTCGCTCTGCATCATGTGCGGCTGCTGCGTCTCCGAGTGCAACTCGATGGAGGCCGACCCCGACTTCCTCGGGCCCGCCGCGCTCGCGAAGGGGATGCGCTTCGTCGGAGACCCACGCGACCAGGCGAAGGTCGAGCGGCTCCAGTCCTACTCGCAGGAGCACGGCATCTGGGACTGCACGCGCTGCTACTTCTGCAACGAGCGCTGTCCGAAGGGCGTCGACCCGCGCGACGCGATCGCCAAGCTCGGGGCCGAGGCGATGCGCGAGGGGATCGACTCCGACATGGGCGCGAAGCACGCGAAGTGGTTCGTCACCTCGGCGAAGACGACCGGCTGGCTGCGGGAGACCGAGCTCGTGCCGAAGACCCAGGGCGTCGCGAAGTCGCTGAAGGAGGTCAAGTTCGCGATGGGGCTGTTCAAGCACGGCAAGGTGCCGCCGCCGTTCCCGCCGCACGTCGCCAAGCACGTGGAGGAGTCGCGCGCGCTGTACGACCTCGTCGGGACAGCAGGGCCGAGACGGCGCCGCCGGAATCGTGCAGTCCGAGCATGCGCTCTCACGCCTCGAGTTCGTCCAGGAGACCGGCGAGGACCCGAAGGATCCCTACGGGCCCGACTCGTTCCCCGCTCCGCAGCCGATCGGCGACGAAGGGGCAACGACATGAGAACGGTCGCCTACTACAAGGGGTGCCTCGCCTCGCTCTCGGCGAAGGAGCTCGACACGTCGACGCAGGCGCTCGCGCCGAAGGTGGGGCTC
Organism: uncultured Gaiellaceae bacterium; assembly: GCA_963820635.1. Lineage (GTDB taxonomy): Bacteria > Actinomycetota > Thermoleophilia > Gaiellales > Gaiellaceae > GMQP-bins7. The sequence continues at coordinate 328,746 of CAWGAN010000004.1, forward strand.
GAGCTCATCGAGCTCGAGGCGGTCACCTGCTGCGGCGCCGGCGACATCCACGAGGCGGAGCCGGACTACTACCTCCATCTGAACGCGCGCATCCTCGCGTACGCGGAGTCGACGGGCGCGGACACCCTCATGACGATCTGCAACGTCTGCACGCTCAACCTCCGCCAGGCGAACCACGCGCTGCAGGGCGATGCCGAACTGCTCGCTCGCGTGAACGACAACCTCGTCTCGGTCGGCGCGCCGCCGTACTCGGGTGGGGTGGACGTCGTGCACTTCCTGTGGCTCATCTCGGCCGGCGAGGGCTACGAGCTGCTCCAGGGAGCGGCGCACAAGGGCCTGAAGGGCCTCAAGATCGCGCCCTTCTACGGGTGCCAGATCCTGCGCCCGTCGAAGCTCCTCGGCTTCGAGGATCCCGACAAGCCGGAGTCGCTCGAGCGGATCATCACTGCCTGCGGGGGCGAGCCGATCGACTATCCCGCCAAGATCAAGTGCTGCGGCTTCCCGATCATCCAGGCCCGTGAGGACGTGGCGCTCGCCGAGCTCATCCAGCCGATCGAGCAGGCGAAGGAAGCCGGGGCCGACGCGATGGTGACCCCGTGCCCGCTCTGCCACCTCTCGCTCGACGCGTGGCAGTCGAAGCTCCGCAAGCAGACGGGCAAGGACTTCCAGATGCCGATCCTGCACCTCTCGCAGCTCGTGGGAGTCGCCGCCGGGCTCGACAGCTCCGAGCTCAAGTTCAAGCGCCACGTCGTCTCGGTCGCGCCTGTGACCGAGAAGCTCTCCGTCTGACCTGGCTCCTCGTGCTGCTCGCCGCCGCGCTTGCGGGGCTGGCTGCCTGGGCGTGGTTCGAGGCCGGCTGGCTGCGACGGAACGTGATCGACGTGGAGCTTCCAGGCGTGCCGCCGGAGCTCGACGGACTGCGTATCGCGCACCTCTCCGATCTCCACCTCGGGGTTCCGTCGCGGGGTCGCCGCGCGGTTCGGGAAGCGGTCGAATGGGTGATCGAGCGCCGACCCGATCTCGTGTGCATCACGGGTGATCTCGTGTCGCGGCGCTCCGGGATGCGAGAGCTCGCGCGCCTGCTCGCCGATCTTCCACCCTCCTACGTCGTGCTCGGCAATCACGACTTCGCGGACAGTCGCGACCCGTTCTCGCAGCGCGTCGACCCGGAGGCGATCGGGGTCCTCGAGAACGTGACGCTCCTCGGTGACGAGTCCGTGGAGGTCGAGTTACGCGGGCGGCGCGTCCAGATCGTCGGAGTCGACGCGCAGTCGTACGCGGCGCGGACGGCAGCCCCGGACCGGCTGGCCGACTCGGGTGCGGATCTCCGCCTGCTCCTCTGCCACTTCCCGGGAATCGTCCGGCGCATCCCGGAGGCGTTCCACCTGATCCTCGCGGGGCACTACCACGCAGGACAGATCGTCGTCCCCTACCCGGGAGGCAGGCTGCGGCTCGCTCATCTGCGCGCTCGCGACGTCGAGGGTGTCTACGAGTACGGCGCGATGAAGCTCCACGTCTCGGCCGGCCTCGGCACGACCTTCATCCCCTTCCGTCTCTTCGCGCGCCCTGAGGTGACCGAGCTGGTTGTACGATCGGCCTAGTGGAGGCTCCGGTCATCTCGAACGAGGTTCTCGCTCGCTACGCGGGCGATGCCGCACTCGAGGTCGAGGGAGTCTCGTCGCTCGCGCGCGATGCGGCCGAGATCTCAGGTACCGACGGGGCGGTCGAGATCGACGTCCACGTCGAGCTCGCGTGGGGAGCGGGAGCGGAGGGCGTGGCTCGCGAGGTGCAGCAGCGCGTCGCGGAGTACATCGAGCGCATGGCGAACGTGAGCGTCGGGTCCGTCGACGTCGTCGTCGAGCGCGTCGGCGCGCCGCCCGCGAAGCGATGACGTCGCGCCTCGCCGGGCTCACCGGCGCGACGCTCGAGACCGCGCCGTCGGTCTGCCAGACGTGCGTGTGGTGGCAGTCCCGCGGCAATCGCGAGCCGGAGAAGCGCAAGTGGATGGAGCGGGCCGAGGAGGAGTGGGGGGCGTGGGGGACGGTCTACCGCGACGACGACGGCCGCGTCCTCGGGTCGATGCAGTACGGCCCCGCTGCGCTCTTCCCGCGCGCGTCGGACCTCCCTGCGGGACCGCCGTCCGACGACGCCGTCCTCGTCACGTGCGCGTATCTGCTCACCGACACGCAGCCGTGGGTGGAGCAGTCGCTGTTTCTCGCGGCGATCGGAGAGGCCCGGGACAAGGGCGCGCGTGCGCTCGAGGCGTTCGCGTACCGCTACCGGGAGGGGACGTCCTCGGCCGACCGCTTCCTGGTGCACCGAACGGTCTTCCCACGCGACTTCCTCGCCGACTTCGGCTTCCGCACCGTGCGCTCGGCCGGGCGCATCGAGCTCGCGCGCCTCGATCTCGGCGGGCTGCAGGCCGTCGAGGAGGGAACGCGGGAGAAGGTGCTCCGCGTGGTCTCCGAGGCGTTCCAGCCCGCGCCGGCGCCTGCGCCTCCCGGCGGCGGCTGAGTTCGCGCTCGCGCAGCCGCTGCCTTCAGGGATTGTGAGCGATCGGGATCCGCGCTCGCGGATCCCGATCTTGCGCGGCAAGGACGAGCTCGGCGATCTGGATCGCGTTGAGCGCCGCGCCCTTGCGCAGGTTGTCGCAGGCGAGGAAGAGCACGAGGCCGTTCTCCGCCGACTGATCGTCGCGGACGCGACCGACGTGCACCTCGTCCGTCCCGATCGCGTCGCCCGTGTGCCGGAACCGCCTCGACGCGAAGGCCCGGCGCCCCACCCAGGATCCGCTCGGCGTCGGCGGGCGCGAGCGGCGTCTCCGTCTCGATCCACACCGCCTCGGCGTGACCCACGACGACCGGCACCCGGACGCACGTCGCGCTCACCGGGAGGTCGGGGAGCTCGAGGATCTTGCGCGTCTCCTCTCGGAGCTTGACCTCCTCGTCGTACTCGACGCCGTCGAACTCCCAGTCCATCCGGAGCCGGTGGTCGTCGGGCTGCTCGCCGCGGAGCGCGTCGATCGCCGCGGAGCCTGCACCCGAGACGGACTGGTACGTCGCGACGCGGACGCGCCGCAGCCCTGCGGCATCCCGCAGCGGCGCGAGCACCATCGTGAGCGGGATCGCGCAGCAGTTGGGGTTCGCGACGATGCCCGTGTGCTCGAGCGCTCGCTCGCCGTTGACTTCCGGCACGACGAGCGGGATGCCCGGCTGCAGGCGAAACGCGGACGACTTGTCGATGCACAGGGCGCCTGCAGCGGCCGCGGTCGGGACGAGCTCGCGGCTCAGTTGCGTCCCGATCGAGAAGAAGCAGACGTCGAGGTCGCCGGCGCCGAGCGCGTCGCCGGTCGCCTCTTCGATCTCGATCTCGCCGAGCGAGCCGCCGGCCGAGCGGCTCGACGCGAACGCGCGGATGTTCGTGTATCCGCGGTCGAGGAGGTACTGGAGCGTCACGCGTCCGACCGCGCCGGTCGCACCCACGATCCCGATCCGAAGCCCCGATTCGATCATCGCCCCAGTCTAGGGAAGCGACGAGAAAGAGCCCAAAAAAACACTGAACCGGCTGACCCGAAGGCCCGCCGGTTCAGTGGGTGCAACATATTTCGGGCGTTCACGGGATGCAACCCCCGCGAATGCCGAAAAACCGCAAATTCCGCGAAAAACGTCCGTCGGCCTACATCGCGCGGCGTCCGGCGAGCGCACGCCCGAGCGTCACCTCGTCCGCGTACTCGAGGTCGCCCCCGACGGGGAGGCCGCTCGCAAGCCGCGTGACCTGCACCCGGTCGCGCAGGCGATCGGCAACGTATGCCGCGGTCGCCTCGCCCGTCATCGTCGGGTTCGTCGCGAGGACGACCTCGGTGACGCCGTTCGCCTCGACGCGGCCGATGAGCCCGTCGATGCGCAGGTCACCGGGCTCGACGCCGTCGAGCGGCGACAGCGCTCCTCCGAGGACGTGGTACAGGCCGCGGTACTCGCCCGTGCGCTCCACCGAGACGACGTCGACCGGCTGCTCGACGACGCAGATGACGGTGCGGTCGCGGCGCGCGTCCGAGCAGACCGCGCACAGCTCCTCTTCGGTGAGGTTTCCGCACTCGCGGCAGAAGCGCACGCGTTCCTTGACCTCCTCGATCGCGCGAGCGAGCTCGAGCGCCTCTTCCGGACGGGTCGAGAGCACGTGGAACGCCAGTCGCTGCGCCGTCCGCCGGCCGATCCCGGGGAGCTTGGTGAGCTGGGTGACGAGGTTCTCGACGGCCGGGCTCAGCACGAGCGGAGCCTAGCCGTCCCTTTCGGACACGCCGAGTCTTGCTAGGCCCCTCCCGGGAAGGGGAAATAACAAAAAGATAAAAGGGGAGAGAAAAGGAAAGAAAGGGGGGAGAAAAGGGAATGATTCCGAACTAGCGAAGATGCGCGTTGAAGCGCTAGAGAGGGTGAAAAGAAGGAAATAAAGAGAGAAGTATGGTTTGCCCAGGGGCAGGGGCTCTCAACGGGGGCGGGCCGAACGGCTCGTACCAGTTGCTGCGACATGCGATCGCCGGAATTCTGAACGCGAACAGCCCGGGCGTGAATTACCCGTTCGACGCTGGGTCGATCATCACTGCGGTCAACCTGGCTCTCGCCACACAGGACGCAGCGCTCATCCAGCTCGCGAAGAATGCACTCGCGGCTGCTAACGAGCAGCGCTGCCCGCTCAACTAGTCAGTACCCACGTGAACACATGCGGGCCGGAGCAATCCGGCCCGCATGTGTTCGAAAGCGTCATGCGCCAGGAAGCAGCCCGCCGAGATCGCCGAGCCCGCCCGGCATGAGCCCGGACATCTTCGACTCCATGAGCGCACGCGCCGGAGCGAAGCGCCTCGTTCACGGCTGCCAGCACGAGATCCGCGAGGAGCTCGGGGTCGTCCGGGTCGATCGCGCGCGGGTCGATCGTGATCGAGACGACCTCACCGGCGCCGTTCGCCTTCACCGTCACCATCCCGCCTCCGGCGGAGGCCTCCACGACCTCGGTGGCCGCCTCCTCCTGCGCCTTCGCGAGCTCCTCCTGCATGCGCTGCGCTTCCTTGAGCATCTTGTTCATGTCGAAACTCATTCGGTTGGCTCCTTCACCTCTTCGGCGTCGAATCGTTCCTTGAGCGCGTCGATGAGCTTGTCCTCGCCCAGCGGGAGCTCGTCGACCTCGTCCTCGAGGCTACCCTCGCCGGTCGCGAGCACGACGGCCAGCTTGCGACCCGTCACCTCGTAGAGCGCGTCGCGCAGGAGGCCGATGTTCTGGGGCTCCGCGACTTGCCGCCGATGGAAGTCCGCGCCCGCCGGGAACTCGAACGTGAGCGTGTCTTCGCCGAGATGGGTCGGCTTCGCCTCGGTGAGAAGGCTTGCCACCGGGATCGAGCGCTCGCGCACGGCGTCGAGGATGCTGCGATCCCACGCCTCCGTGACCTGCTCGAGCTCGACCGGCAGCGCCGCACCGGGAGCCTCAGCCGGAGGGGGGACGGGCTCACTCCGTTCCACCGGGGCGGGCTGTGCGGCGGGCGGCGTCGGCGCGTGCCCAGAGCTCGGCGGGCGTGCCTCGAGCAGCTCGACGCGATGCGCGAGCGACTCGCGGGAGAGGTCGGCGTGCGGGCGCGTCACCTTCACGAGCGCGAGCTCGAGCGGAAGGCGCGGGTCGGCGCCCTGCCGCGTGTCCTCGACGGCGATCGCGAGCAGGTCGATGAGGCGCAGGACGGTGGGCTCGGGGAGCTGGTTGGCCTGCTCGCGGAGGAGCTCCTTCGTCTCCTCCGTGACGGGCAGCGAGTCGGGAACGTGCCCCATGTGCTGCACGAGGAGCAGGTGGCGCAGGTGCTCGATCAGGTCGGTTACGAGGCGACCGAGATCCTGGCCCTGCTCCGCGAGCTCCTCGACGAAGAGGAGCGCCCCCGCTGTGTCGCGGTCGACGACCATGTCGCACAGCCGCAGCAGCGACTCCTCGTCGACCGCGCCGACGAGCTGGAGCACCGACTGCGCGTCGATCGAGCCCGAGGTCGACGCAGCGAGCTGGTCGAGCGTCGACACGGCGTCGCGGAACGAGCCGCGCGCGGCGCGGGCGATGAGCGAGAGCGCCGAGTCCTGCGCCTGGATCCCCTCTCCGTCGGTGACGCGGCGAAGCAGCGTGACCAGGTCCGGCAGCCGTGGCCGCTGGAAGACGAACGTCTGGCAGCGCGAGCGCACCGTCGCGAGCACCTTCTGCTGCTCGGTCGTGCAGAAGACGAAGACGAGATGGGGAGGAGGCTCCTCGATCAGCTTCAGAAGCGCCTGCCACGCGGCATCGGTGAGCTGGTGCGCCTCGTCGAGGATGTAGATCTTCGACCGGCCCTCGACCGGCTGCAGAACGACCCGTTCGCGAATCTCGCGGATGTCGTCGATCCCCCGCTGCGAGGCGGCATCCATCTCGACGACGTCGAGCGAGCTCCCGTTCGCGATCGCCACGCACACCGGGCAGGTCTTGTCGGGCGTCGGCGACGGCCCCGGCGTTCCCGCGCAGTTGAGCGCCTTCGCGAGGATGCGCGCCATCGACGTCTTCCCGGTGCCGCGCGGCCCGGCGAAGAGGTAGGCCTGGCGCACCTGATCGTGCTCGAGCGCGTTCTGCAACGTCCGGACGACCGCCTCCTGCCCGACGACCTCGTCGAACCCCTGCGGGCGGTACTTCCGGTAGAGCGCGGTCACCCGGCTGATTCAATCAGGTGGGGCAGGGACGAGGCGTACGGATTCCCAGCCATTCACGTGCACGCGGCCGCGAAGCGGACGCCTTCAGGGATCGTCGCGAGATCGGGATCCGCACTCGCGGATTCCGATCTCTGCGGGAAAAGGAATGCTCGGCCACGCGCTCCGTCGTCGAAAGCGGCATCACCGGAGGTATCCGCGTCGCCTGCTCGGATCGGGCGGAACCGCGGCACCTGAGAGGGAGTCCTTAGCGCTGCTTCCTTCCGGACCTGACGCGGTTCGGACGCTCCCAGTGCGCGGGACCCGATCGTCAACGCCGCGTGCGCAGACCCTGTCCCGACGAACCGTCCCTCGGACGGCGTTCGGCCCCGCATGGAGCGGATTTCGGGTTCAGGGAACCGCTGACTCCCCACCTAGCGCGGCCGAGCGAGGGGGAGGGTACCACCTCGCCTCGTGACTACCATCGACAGCGCCCGTGATCGAAGCGACCCTCTACACCGACGCCGGCTGTCCGTGGGCGTACTCGGCGAACCCTGCGCTCCGCGTCCTCGAGTGGCGCTTCCGCGAGCAGCTGCGGTGGCGGCTGGTGATGATCGGGTTGCGCGAGGAGGCGAGCGAAGCTGCGGTTCGAGCGTACGACCCGGACCGCGCACTCTCTCGCTGGCGCCTGTACGAGGAGCGGTACGGCATGCCGTTCGCGACGGAAGCGAAGGCGCGTCCGAGCGGAACGGGCCGTGGCTGTCGCGCCGTGGTTGCTGCGGGAATGCTCGATCCGGGGAGCGAGTGGACCGTGTTCCGTGCGCTCCAGATTGCGAACTTCACGTCGCCGACCCTCTTTCTCGACGACGCGGAGAGCATCCGCGAGGCCCTTCGCGAGGTCCCCGGTGTCGACGCGGACGGCATCGCAGAGCGCATCGACGACGCCGATGTCGTCGCCGAGTACGAGCACCAGCAGGCCGAGGCGCGCTCGGCGGCGGGCACTCCGTCGGAGGCGCAGGACAAGACCGCGACATCGGACGGGCAGGTGCGGTTCACGGCGCCGTCCGTCGTGTTCCGTCGTGGAGAGGACAGCGCGTTCGCCGGCGGGTGGCAGCCGCTCCTCTCCTACGACACGGTTCTGGCGAACTTCGCTCCCGAGCTCGAACGCGTCCCGCCGCCCGAGTCGCCCGAGCCGCTCCTCGCGCACTTCCCGGCCGGGTTGACGACCGCAGAGATCGCGCTCCTGCTCGCCGACGGCTCCGATCCGATTCCCGACCGCGACGAAGCCGAGCGCATGTTGCTCGAGCTCGCGGCGTCCGGACGGGTGGCACGAGCGGTCGCCGGTGGGAATGCGGTCTGGAGCAGCGTGCTCACTCGCGCCGGCTGACCACCGCGCACCTTCCGAAGCGCCTCCTACGCTTGACGCGACGATGCTCGTCGAGGACAGGTCGGCATTCATCGAACAGCTCGAGGTCGCGGACGCGGGGCGACGTGCTGCGAAGCGCCGTCGCCGGGTCACACAGTTGAGGCTCGAGGTCCTGGAGGTCGAATGGGAGGTGGGCGTTGCCGTAGGGGCGCTGCAGGAGCTGGAGCGGCAGCTGGCGGCGATCGACCTGGCGACGGGGAGTATCGCGCGGGGGCTATTGCGCGATAGGCGCGCGCGCTCCATCGAGCGTGAGATTGCCTTCATTCGCAAGCGCTTGGATTCGAAGCGTGCCGAGCTCGACGCGAAGAGGCAGCGCCTGGGCGGGCTCGAGCAGCGAACCGAGAAGCTCGACGCCGCCAGCCGCGCCAAGCTGTTCCGCCTCCACTCGGCGAAGCACCATCTCGAGTGCTCCGAACGACGGTTCGCGCGTTTCGCGAGATCGCAGTCCGAGCTGCCGATCCTCGTGGGAAGGCAGGACGGCCGGCGCTGGTGGTGGTTCCTCGACCGTTTCTGGTGGGATGACCACGGCCTGTCAGCCGAGGATGTGCGGACGATCGTCCTCGAGGCGGATCTCGACCGGAAGCAGCGCGCCGAGGCGCTCGCGAAGACGCGGGCCGCGATCCTGGGCGAGCATGTCGTGGCCGCGCCGCTCCCGCCTGCTGCGCAGGTCGTGCGGTTCGCCGTCTGGTGCCGCGACAAGGGGCGCTGCGCCGACTGCGGCACGAGCGCGCGAGTCGTCTTCGATCGGATCCTCCCCTTCGACGAAGGCGGATCCGACGCGCCTCCGAACATCGAGCTGCGCTGCGAGCCCTGCAAGGAGCGGCGCGGCGCGAACGAGGCGCGCGCCCGGGTGGCGCGAGCGCAGGTCGCCGCGGCTACCTACAACCGCTAGCCGACCGAGTTCGCCCGTCAGCCTAGCTTCCACCTCGCTTGCCGGAATCCGAAGCGCTCCACGCTTGCTGTCCGTCAGTCTCATCGCGCGGATCTCGCCCTTCTTGACCGCTCTATAGATCGAGCTCGCACTCACACCGAGTGCCCGTGCTGCCTCGGCCGACGTCATCAGTTCCGCAGTCTCGGGTCCGACCGGGTCGTGTCCGGAGCTCCCGAACGAGCGGAAACGAGCGCCGCAACTCTTCTTCCAATCCGGCGAGGCGCTTCTCGGCCTGCTGCGGGTGGGTGTGCTCGTCCGCAAGGACAGCCGAGTTGAAAGCGTCTCGCATGCGACGAAGCTCCCGGTTGACTCGGAGGCGCAGGTCCTCACCCTTCACCAGCCCAGGCGTGTCGACGCCGTCTCCGAACAGCACCTGCCGCAGGCGCGTCTCCGCCTGGCGATAGGACTCGAACGTGTCGTTGATCGGAGTTTCCACTGTTGCTCCACGTACCCGACGCGATGTCTGTTGAACCATTGTTCCGCGCCCGCCATCCGACCGTCAATGCATTCGTGCCGGCGTCTCCTGGGCGCTCCTCGGATCGTATCTCCTGCTAATCGCAATTTCCGGGCGACCGAGGGGGCACGCGTTCGCTTTCGCCCTCCAGTAGGGTCCGGCGCACGGGGCGCAGGACTGGTCCACGAAGGATCACGAGGAAGTCGGTTTACGGAAAGACGGTGAGCGCGATGACCGAAGCGGGAGAAAGCTCGAAGCCGGAGCCCGGAGGGCGGTCTCGAACGCGCCTGATCGGCGCACGCGTGCTGACCGTCGTGGCGGTCCTGCTCGCGCTCGTAGGGATGATCGCGTTCTACGTCGAGCACACGGCCCTCGACGAGGAGGGCTTCGAGACGATCTCGCGCAACATGATCGAGAACGACGAGATCCGCACGCAGGTCGCAGCCAAGTCCGTCGACACGCTCTTCGAGAACGTCGACGTCGAGGCCGCGATCGCCGAGCGCCTGCCTCCCGCACAGCAGGGGCTCGCCCCCGTTCTCGCCGGGCTTGCCCGCTCGGGTGCCGATCGCGCCGCCGACGCGGCGCTCGAACGGCCACGTGTGCAGACGGTGTGGGTGGAAGTGACGACCAGGACGCAGCGCCAACTCGTGCGCCTCTTGGACGACGACACGACCTTCATCCAGACCGAGGGCGGCGCGGTCGTGCTCGACCTGCGTCCGGTCGTGATCGAGCTCGGCGACCAGGTCGCGGTTATCGGAAAGGTCGCAGAGAGGCTGCCGGAGTCCTCGGGAAGGATTGCGATCATCGAGGAGAGCCAGCTCGAGACGGCGCAGTCGGTGACGAAGCTCCTGCGAACCGTCGCGGACTGGATGTGGCTCGTCGCGCTCGCGGTCGCCGCGCTCGCGATCTGGCTGGCGCGAGGGCGCCGCAGGCTCGAGCTCCGTGCACTCGCGCTCGGAGTGCTCGTCGTCGGGGTGCTGATGCTGGCGGTGCGCCGCTTCGCGGGCGACTACCTCGTCGATCAGATCGCCAAGGACGACGCGGTCAAGCCAGCGGCGCACGACGCGTGGAGCATCCTCACGCAGACTCTTGCCGACCGCGCGTGGGTCTGGATCATCCTCGGCGTCGTCACGCTCGTCGGAGTCTGGTTCGTCGGCGACACGCGCCGCGCCGCCGATGCCCGCCGCGGCGCGCGGCCTGCCTTGGAGAACCGCGTGACGACGTATGCCATCGCCGCGGGCGCCCTGCTCGTTCTGGCGCTTGTCGCCCCGGCCATCGCGCGGGGCTGGCTCTCGGCTCTCGTCCTGCTCGCTCTCGTCGTCGCCGGTGTCGAGGTCGTCCGAAACATCGCACTGCGAGAACCGCAGCAGCAACCCTGAGCACCCGCGAGTCTTCGCGGCTGAACCCAACGAAGGAGGAGCGGTATGCCCTTGGCCCTCAGCGCGTGGTACTTGTGGGGAGGACTGTTTGGCCTCCTGTGGTTCATCTGTTTGGTTTCAGCCGGAGTGCTGACGTGGAAGAACGGCCACAAGATCCTGTTCTTCATCGGGTTCCTCCTCCCGCTTCTCTGGATCGTCGGGGCGATCATGAGCAAGAAGCCCGCGCCGTATCAGCCGGGACTCCGACCCTAGGATCAGTTCAGCCCCTGCTGGGCTGCGGAGAGACTGTGGACTAGTCGGGCGGCGAAGTACCGAGCGTCCTCAGTCCGAGTCGCGCCAGTTCGCGCCGCAGCGCCGTAGCGTCGGTGAACTGGATCGCGCGGAACCCGAGTGCCTTCGCTGCGTCGACGTTCGCCGCCGAGTCGTCGATGAAGAGTGTCGCCGCGGGCTCGATGCCGAACCGCGCTGCGAGGTGGTCGAAGATACGCCGGTCGGGCTTGTTCACTCCGACGTCACCCGAGATCACGATTCCCTCGAACCATGCCAGGAAGTCGAATCGCTCGTCGGGCAAACGGGAATGTCTCCGCTGACCAGTTGCTGAGCGCGATCAATCGGACGCCCGCAGCTCGCAGATCGGCAAGCACGTCGACCGTTCCCGGGATCTCCCCGGCCAGCATCTCGGGCCATCGCCGGTGGAACGCCTCGATGAGTTCTCGCCGCTGGGGATGCTCGGCCACCAGGAGTTCGACTGCTTCCGCCCATGGTCGCCCGGCGTCTTGGTGTGCGTTCCATTCGGCCGTGGTGACCTCGGCCAGGAACGACTCCATCTCGTCAGGGTCGTCGAAGAGCTGCCGGTACAAGTAGCGCGGGTCCCAATCGACGAGGACGCCCCCGAGATCGAAGACCACGGCGGTCGGGCGCATCGACGCAACTGCGCTCACTGCTCCTCCGGCGTCAACATCACGATAGGAATCAGTCTCGCTGTGCGCTCCTGGTAACGGGCGTACCCAGGGTGGGCCGCCGTGACGAGTGGCCAGAGCCGATCGTGCTCCTCCGCGGTGGCAGCCCTCGCCGTCACCTTCGAGGTCGTCCCACCGATCAGCACTCTTGCCGGGGATCGCGCTCAAGGTTGAGCCACCAAGCGGGCGGCAGGTCCGAGCCGCCGAACGAGCCGATGACGACGAGGTCTGCGCCGTCGCGGAAGTACGTGAGCGCGGCCGTCCGTGGCCTGCCGGACCTCCGCCCGGTCGTCGTCAGGAGAAGGACTGTGCATCCCGGCCAGGCGTCCAAGGAGGCGGCCCCCGCTGGCGCGGTAGACGCTGCCGTGCATGCGCGACATGGCACGAATCAGGAAGCGGCGCAGTCGTTCGCGGGCGTGGGACATCTCGGCGACACCAGATCCTGGGCTATCACGAAGGGCGTGGCCGGCGCGGAGGCACAGCAGCGGTCGACATGCAGTGACGGGATCTGCACCGGTGACACACCAGCACATGCCGGTTCCGTCATGACCCACAGGTCTTGGTGGGCGCACCTGGGATCGAACCAGGGACCTCTCGCGTGTGAAGCGAGCGCTCTCCCGCTGAGCTATGCGCCCGGAGCGCTCAAGGGTATCGGGTACGTTCCGCGCATGGCACCGGCGACGCTCACACCGCCGCGCGAGCGGGCGCGCCGCGGGACGGGGAGCGGCGTCGGGAGGCCCTGGCGCGTCATCGTTCTGAATGACGATCACAACACGTTCCAGGGTGTCGCGTACGCGCTCTCGAACGTGCTGCCAGGGGTGAGCTACGACCAGGGAATGGGCCTCGCCACGCAGATCGACGCAACGGGTCAGGCGCTCGTTTGGTCGGGTGAGAAGGAGACCGCGGAGCTCTACTGGACGCAGCTGAAGGACTTCGGTCTCACGATGGCGCCGCTCGAGCAGTAGCCGGATCTCGTCGCCGAACACCGTGGTAGCGTCCTCGCCGTGCTGCTGGCGCTGACCGGGTACGAGACGGGGCTCCTAATCGTCGCGCTCGCGTTCATCGTCTTCGCGCTCGTCGCGGCGCTCGTCATTCCACGGTCGCGGCCAGGGTTTCCGGGGAATCGGCTCGGTCTCTTCCTCGCGATCTGCGGCGTCTTCTTCGTCGCCCAGATGACCGCCGTCCTCGTGCTCGCCGAGGTCGGCGAGGCCGACGAGCCCGTGCACGAGGAGTCGGCGGGCGACGAGCCCGAGCCGGGCGAGCCGCCTCCGACCGAGGCTGCGGGCGATCCTGCCGCCGGCAAGGAGGTCTTCCTGGGGACCGCGGGCTGTGCGAGCTGCCACACGCTGTCGGATGCGGGCGCGACCGGAGCGATCGGGCCGAATCTCGACGCCTCGAAGCCGTCGTCCGAGCTCGTCGTGGAGCGCGTCACCAACGGCTTGGGCGGCATGCCGTCGTTCTCGGAGACCCTCTCGGAAGAGCAGATCCAGGACGTCGCCGCGTACGTCTCGTCTGTCGCCGGCACATAACCCTGCGCACGCCCTCGCTAGGCTGTCGCGTCTTGGAGAGGTGTCCGAGCGGCCTAAGGAGCGCGACTGGAAATCGCGTACGTGCTGAAAGGTGCGTCGCGGGTTCAAATCCCGCCCTCTCCGTGTGATGGCTCGTACGCGCGTCGTCGTGGTCGGCGCCGGGTCGAGCGGCGAGCACTTCGTGGGCGCGCTGCGTCGGCTCGACGCCGACGTCGAGATCGTGATCGCCGAGCATCAGCTCGCCGGAGGTGAATGCTCGTACTACGCGTGCCTGCCGACGAAGACGCTCCTGCGGCCCACCGAGGCGCTCGCTGCTGCACGGCTGGCTCCGGGTGCAGCGGAGGCGGTCACCGGGGAGATCGACGTCGCGCGTGTCCTCTGGTGGCGCGATCAGGTGACGGACGGGCGCGACGACGCATGGCATGCGGAGTGGCTCGCGGAGCAAGGCGCCGAGCTCGTGCGAGGAGAGGCTCGCGTCCTTCGGCCCGGCGTCGTCGGAGTGGGCGAGCGTGAGGTCGAGTACGACGAGCTCGTCATCGCGACGGGCTCCGAAGCTGCGGTTCCATCGATCGACGGACTCGCGGACGTCGAGTACTGGACGAACCGCGAGGCGATCTGGGTGAGTGAGATGCCCGCGAGCCTCGTCGTCCTCGGGGGCGGCGCGGTCGGTGTGGAGCTCGCGCAGTTCTTCCGGCGGATGGGCTCGGAAGTCACGCTCGTCGAGCACAACACGCATCTGCTCGCGCGCCTCGACTCCGACGCCGGGTCGCTGCTCGCGGAGCGGTTCGAGGAGGATGGGATTCGACTTCTCGTCGATGCTCGAGTTGAAAGCGTCGAGTCGACGGGCGCGGGACTGCGCGTGCAGGTCGCCTCGGGGGAGGCGCTCGACGCCGAGCGCCTGCTCGTCGCCACCGGCCGGCGGCCAAGCGTCGCCGGACTGGGGCTCGAGAACCTCGGCGTGGACGTCAGCGAGAAGGGCGTGACGGTGGACGACCGGCTCAGGGCCGGTGACCGCGTGTGGGCGATCGGTGATGCGACGGGGGTCGGGCTCCTCACCCACCTCGGCAAGTACCAGGCGCGTGTCGCCGCGGCGAACATCGCAGGTCATGACGTGCGTGCCGACTACCGGGCGATCCCCGCGGCCGTGTTCACCGACCCGCAGGTCGCGAGCGTGGGGGTCATGGAGGGTGCCGGCATCGTCACGGCCCGCTACGAGATCGAGGGGGGTCGCCTCTCGACCTACGAGCGCCCGCGCCGACCTGGCTTCGTCAAGCTCGCAGCCGACCGCACTCGGCGCGTTCTGGTGGGTGCCGTCGCCGTGGGCCCGGAGGCCGGGGAATGGCTCGGACAGCTCACGCTCGCGATTCGCGCGGAGGTTCCCGTCGAGGTGCTGCTCGACACGATCCAGCCGTATCCGACGTTCTCCGAGGCGATCTTCAGCGCGGTGCTCGAGCTAGATCAGCGTCTGGGGTGACCCGACCGCGGGGGATCTGCCCGGTGTACCCGTTCCGGTGATGCAGGATCGCTCGTTCGGGAGTCAGGTTTACCCCGAACCAGGGATCCGCGTGACCTCTGTGGGGGAGGCTCGTTCATGGGGCGTCCTTACCGTCCGTAGCGTCAACTGCGGTCGCCCGGACGGGCGGATGGGAGACACGAGATGCTGCGGCGCATCTTCAGGAACCGTGACGGCGGGGCTGGATCCTCGATCTCCGGCGCCATCCTGCCCGGATGTGCGTCGCTCGTCGTTCCGCTCCTGGCGGTAACGGCGCTCGAGCTGCCGGCGGCTGCGATCGATCGAATGGCCGCGCCGCTTCTCGGGCGCTCGGGTGGCGGAGCAAGTCTGTTCGCGCCGCCCGCCGCGACCAGTGCGAATGGAAGCGCGAACGGGGCGTCAGGCCCGTACGGCGCGGATGGCGCTACCGACGGAGTCACGCCTGTGGATCCGTGGTTCGTGGGCTCTCTCGCTTCCGAGTCCTCGGCTGCGTCCGCGACCCGGCGCGCCCGCGGAGGGGAGCCTGCGACCGGCTACGGCCAGTCCTGGATCACCGACTGGAGCGACTCGCCGATGGACGCACCACACTCCGACGATCCAAGCGACGACGACGCGCCCGGTCGCCCTCCGACGTCGGGCGGCGAGGGCGGCGCCGGCGGCTCGGGCTCTTCCCAGCCGGACCAGGGCTCGGGCGGGTCTGGATCCGGTGGCCCTTCAGGGCCGGGCGGCTTCGACGAGGGGGACGATGGAGGCTCGTCCGATGCGCCCGGCGACGATGACGGTGCGGGCGGCGACGATCCTGCGAGTCCGTCCGGCCCTGCCGATCCTCCGGCTGCGCCGGGTGGTGGCGGCGAAGGTCAGGGAGGATCTGGATCTGCGCCTGGGCCCGCGCCCGGCTCTGGCGGCCAGCCTGGAACCTCGACGGGCGGCGGCTCGGAGACCGGTGGCGGCTCCGAGTCCGGTGGCGGCGGTGGCGCCGAGTCGAACGACGGGTCGGACTCGACCGAGGCGGGTACGAACGACGACGAGACGGGCTCGGACGACGCTCCCGGCAATTCGGGCAACACGCCGGGCCACGACGACGACGCGCCGGGCAACTCCGGTAACGCACCGGGTCACAACAAGGACGACGACGACTCGCCCGGGAACTCCGGAAACGCACCGGGGCACAACAAGGACGAGGACGACGAGGGCGGCCCAGGGAACTCGGAGTACGCGCCCGGTCACAACAAGGACGACGACACACCGGGGAACTCCGCGCCGGGGCACGACGACGACGATGAGGACGACGGCGACGACGACGGCCCAGGAAAGTCCGCGAATGCGCCGGGTCACAACAAGGACGAGGACGAGGACGACGAGGGCGGCCCAGGGAATTCGGAGAACGCGCCGGGTCACAACAAGGACGACGACGCGCCGGGCAATTCCGGAAACACGCCCGGCCACGACGACGACTCGCCCGGCAACTCCGCCAACGCTCCCGGTCACAACAAGGGCGACAAGGACTCGTGAGGGCAATGCAGCAGGCTCGGGCGGGAGGCGCCGCCAGCCTCGGGCAGCGTCCGCCGCGCCTCGTCTTCCGGGTGGCGCTGTTCTCGGCGCTCACCCTCGGAATCGGCGCGGCGACGCTGCTCGTCTTCATCCGCCACTTCGAGCGAAGTCGTGCCGAGGAGACTGCGACTCTGCATGCGAGCGTCGCCGCGCAGGCCGTCGTCGACCGGCTTCGTCCATCTGATCTCGCCGGGCCGATCTCAGACACGCGCCGCGAGGAGCTCGATCGCATCCTCACGGCGCGCGTGCTCGACGACGGGACGCCCGCATCGGCGATCGCGACTGCCGACGGACGACTCGTCTACACGACGGAGGGGACCGGCGCGCCGTCGGCTCCGCTCTCGCGGGAGCGTCTCGGCCAGGCTCTCGGGGGAACGGTCGCCAGCGAGCTGGTCAAAGCGGAGGTGAAGGGCGCGCCGACGAAGGTGTTCAGGGCGTATGCGCCGTTCCGCCTCGAGGACGGCTCGGTCGGCGTGCTCGTCGTGGACAAGGACTACGGCCCGATCGCGGCGGCCGCGCGTCGCGCTGCCATCACGGTCGCCGTCGTTCTCGAGGGCGTGCTCCTGGCGCTGTGGCTCTGCCTCTTCCCGATCATGCGCAGCGTCACGCGCAGGATGAATCGCCAGCTCGACACCATCGCCCACCAGGCGCTGCACGACGACCTGACCGGCCTCGCCAATCGGACGCAGTTCGGCCAGCGGCTCGACGAGGCGCTGGAGGCCGAGGATGGCGAGGAGAAGGCTCTAACCGTGTTCTTCATCGATCTCGAGCGCTTCAAGGAGGTCAACGACGCGCTCGGCCACGACTGGGGGAACGAGCTGCTGACGGTCGTCGCGGCCCGGCTCGACGACGTCGTCGGCGAGGGCGAGATCGTCGCCCGGCTCGGCGGCGACGAGTTCGGCGTCCTGAGCGAGCGCGCGACCGACGAGATCGCCGCGCTTGCGGTTGCCGAGCGGCTCCGCAGCGCGATCGCACTTCCCTGCGAGATCGCCGGCGTGTCGCTCGAGGTGCAGGGCAGCATCGGGATCGCAATCGCGCCCGAGCACGGGACGACGCGCGACGAGCTCCTGCGCCGCGCGGACATCGCGATGTACGCAGGCGAAGCGCATCGGTGCTCCGCAGGTCTTCTCGCCGGGCCTCGACGACAACTCGCCGCTCCGGCTCGCGATGACGGGCGAGCTCCGGCGGGCGATCGAAGGTGGCGAGCTCGTCGTCCTCTACCAGCCGCAGGTCGACCTGCGCGAGGGAATCGTGCGCGGCGCCGAGGCGCTCGTCCGCTGGCGGCACCCGACGCGCGGATTTCTCGCTCCCGAGGCGTTTCTCGCAGCAGCGGAGCAGGGCGGGCTGATGCGCAACCTGACTCGATACGTTCTGAACGAGTCGCTGCTCCAGCTCCGTGCCTGGCGCAGCACCGGCATGGAGATCGACCTCGCCGTCAACGTGTCGGCGCGCGATCTCGCCGACGCGCGCTTCCCGGACGAGGTCGCCCACGCGCTCGCCGAACACGGCGTCGAGCCCTCGTGGCTCGAGCTCGAGATCACCGAGAGCGTCCTGCTCTCCGACCGGCTCCGCACGAGCCGCATGCTCGAGCGCCTCGTCGACCAGGGCGTGCGCATCGCGATCGACGACTTCGGGGTCGGCTACTCCTCGCTCGGTCAGCTGAAGACCCTGCCGGCGAAGGTGCTCAAGATCGACCGCTCGTTCGTGTCGAGCATGGAGTCGGATCAGAGCGACGCGGCGATCGTGTCGTCGACGATCGAGCTGTCGCATCGTCTGGGCCTCGAGGTCATCGCGGAGGGCGTGGAGACGCCGGCTCATCTGGCGCGTCTTCGCGCCGCCGGCTGCGACATCGGACAAGGGCATCTCCTCGGCCGGCCGGTTCCAGGCGATCAGATCGTGTCCACCGCCCACGCGTTGCGCAGCGCCTGGGTGCCGGACGCGCGCGCAGACGTCGTTCCGCTTCGTCGCGCCGGCTGAGAGCCTCTGACCGCTCCTCTCTGGCACGCTGGGTGGATGCCGGAGGGCGACTCGCTCCATCGTGCGGCCCGTCGCCTGCAGGTGCTCGTGGGGGAGCGGGTCGAGGCCGAGAGCCCGAACCCGCGCGGCCGGGTGACGGGTGTCGCTTCGCGGGTGGACGGCCGGAGGCTCGAGTCGGTGACTGCGGTCGGGAAGCATCTGCTCCTTCGCTTCGAGGGCGACGTGGTCGTCCGGAGTCACCTCCGCATGAACGGCCGCTGGCGCGTCCGGCGACGCACCGACGCCGAGTGGCGAGGGTCGCCGTGGCTCGTTCTGCGCAGTCGAGAGTGGGAGGCGACGCAGTGGAACGGCCCCGTGCTCGCCCTCGGCGACGCCGCCGCGCGTGATCTCGGGCCTGACCTTCTCGCGCCGGCGACGAGCACGGCTGGGGTCGTCTCCCGGCTCCGCCGGAGCGACCAGTCACGGCTCGTCGGCGAGGCGCTCGTCGACCAGCGCCTCGTCGCGGGGATCGGGAACATGTGGCTCGCCGAGGCGCTCTGGCACGGGCGCGTCTCCCCGTGGTCGCGCCTCTCCGGCGTCAGCGACGACGAATTGCGGCGCACGCTCGACTGGGCGCGCGCCGCGATGCTCGAGTCGGTGGACGGTCGGCGTCCGTCGCGGGCGGTGTATCGCCGCTCCGGTCGAGGCTGCCCGCGCTGCGGCCACGCGGTGCGATCACGAGGGCTGGGCGACGCGAATCGCACGGCGTACTGGTGCCCGAGGTGCCAGCCGTCGGGCGAATCAGCGGAGAGGGAGGGATTCGAACCCTCGACGAGCGGATTACCACCCGTAACGCCTTAGCAGGGCGCCGCCTTCAGCCACTCGGCCACCTCTCCAGGGTCGCTCAGGATATCGGACGCTCTGGCCGGCTCCCGAAGCCCGGCACCGGGGACGCGGCTACCCTGTGCCTCCTACGGAGGGGTGCCGGAGCGGTCGAACGGGGCGGTCTCGAAAACCGTTAAGGGTGCAAGCTCTTCCAGGGTTCAAATCCCTGCCCCTCCGTCTCATTTCTCTTGCCGCTACGTCGTGCGCGGCCGCGCGGCGTCCCAGAGGAAGTAGGCGAGCAGCCCGACGAGCGGGATCACGAGGATCGCGACGATCCAGAGGACCTTGCCGAGGACGCCGATGTCGTTGCGACGGACGATCCGCACGGCGACGAGGAACCACACGAAGATGAACGCGACGAGAGCCGCGGTCGCGAGGCCCTGCCCGAACGTGTACGCGAGAAGCACGCGCGTAGCCTAAACGCCTGTCTAGTCGTGGATGCGGGCGATGAGATCCTCGCGCTTCAGCACCTTGACCTCGAGCCCGCCGAGGCGGACGTCGTAGCCGCAGTCGCGCGGGTAGAGCACCTTTTCGCCCGCTTCGACGCCGCTCACGTCGGCGCCGACCGCGGTGACGATCCCGGTGCGACACGGGGCGGTCTCCGTCGCGGACGCCGGGAGGATGAGCCCGGCTCGCGTCTCGGACTCGTCCGAGACGGGCTGGACCACGACGAACTCGTCCAGAGGTTCGAGCGTGGCGTCGATGCTTCGCGACTCCTCGATCACGCGTCTAAGAGTACGCCTAGATCGGCATCTAGAGCCGTCCGGCCTCGACGATCCGCTGCAGGAACTGCTGCGTGCGCGGCTCGCGCGGCGCGCCGAAGATCTCCGCAGCCGTCCCCTCCTCGAGAATCACGCCTGCGTCGAGGAAGCACACCCGGTGCGCCACATCGCGCGCGAAGCTCATCTCGTGCGTCGCGATGAGCATCGTCATGCCCTCGCTCGCGAGCTCGCGGATGACCTGGAGCACCTCGGCGACGAGCTCGGGATCGAGTGCGCTCGTGACCTCGTCGAACAGCATGAGGTTCGGCTGCATCGCGAGGGCGCGCACGATCGCGACGCGCTGCTGCTGCCCGCCCGACAACCTGTCCGGGTACTCCTCGCGCTTGTCGGCGAGGCCGAAGCGGGCGAGGAGCTCGTCGGCTCGTGACTCCGCCTCCGCCCTCGAGAGCCCGAGCGCCTTTCGCGGGCCGAGCGTGATGTTCGCGACGACCGACATGTGCGGGAAGAGGTTGAAGGACTGGAAGACGATCCCGATCCCGCGGCGCACGTCGTTCACGTCGACACGCGCGGCAGTGATCTCCTCGCCGTGCACGACGATCCGTCCGCTGTCGACCGGCTCGAGCAGGTTCACGCAACGCAGGAGCGTCGACTTCCCGGAGCCCGACGCGCCGATGAGGCACACGACCTCGTGCTCGGCCAGCGTGAGGTCGATCCCGCGCAGCACCTCGAGCTTTCCGAAGCTCTTGTGGACGTCCTCGAGGACGAGGGCCGGCGTCTCCGTGCTCACGGCATCCCGCCCGCGAGCTGGCGGCGCCGGTCCCGCGCGATGAGCCAGTCCGTGAACCGTGTGAGCGGGATCGTGATCAGGAGAAAGAGGATCGCGGTGCAGATGTACGGCGTGTAGTTGAAGCTCCCGGCGACGTCGATCTGCGACTGGCGAAACGCCTCGACGACGCCGAGCAGCGCGACGAGCGCGGTGTCCTTCTGGAGCCCGATGAAGTCGTTGAGCAGCGGCGGGACCACGCGTCGCACCGCCTGCGGCAGGACGACGTACCGCATCGCCGCGAACCGGCTGAGGCCGAGCGAGCGGGCTGCCGCCTCCTGGCTCGGGTGCACGGACTCGATCCCCGCGCGGTAGACCTCGGACACGTACGCCGAGTAGACGAGGACGAGTGCGACCGTGCCCCAGAAGAGCGGCGAGACGGGTACTCCCGGGAGCTGCGAGCGCGGTGATGCCGAACCCGAGGATGTAGACGAGCAGGATCGTCGGGATCCCGCGGAAGAAGTCCGAGTAGATCGTCGCCAGCGCGCGGAGCGGGAAGAAGACGGGCCCGGGCAGCCCTCGCAGCAGGGCGATCACGAGGGCGAACACGAGGATGAAGACCTCGGCGATCAGGAAGATCCGCACGTTGATGAGGAAGGCCCGCGCGATGTCGGGGAACGACTCGCGGAAGATGTCCGGGTCGAAGAACGCCTGCTTGACGTCCGGCCAGCCGGCCGCGTTGACGACGGCGAGGACGATCAACCCGACGAAGACGAGCGTGCTGAGCGTGGCGATGGCGATCGCCCGGCTCCCGCCGGGCGATGCCGATCCGATGATGCGCGAGCCTCTGCTGCCGGTCAGCGCGCTACCGCAAGTCGGGCGCGCCCGCAGCGGCGAGGTACGTGCGCTGGAGCCTCTTGATCGTGCCGTTCGCCCACAGCCTGTTGAGCGCCCGGTTCACGCAGCGCGTGAGCGTGTTCCCCTTCTGGAACACCATCCCGAACTGCTCGCGTGCACCACGCTGGGGGAGCTTGCCCACGATCTCGCCGTCGTCGAGCTGGACGGCGACGACGAAGAACGCGGTCGGCAGGTCGACGACGATGCCGTCGATCTGGCCCGCGTTGAGCGCCGAGATCGCGTCGTTGTTCGAGTCGTACACCGCCGCGCTCTGCGACGGGCGGATGATGTTCTCGATGTAGTCGTAGCTCGTGGTGCCGACCTGCGCGCCGAGCTTGTACGGCCTGAGGCCGGCCACCGTTCCGACGCGCGTGATCGGCGTGCCTGCGTTGCCGACGACCGCCTGGTTGACGTAGTAGTACGAGTTCGAGAACGAGACGTTCTTCGCGCGCTGCTGTGTTGAACGAGACCTGCGCCATGTAGAAGTCGAACGGCTTCTTGCCGGGCCGGAACGAGTTGTTGAACGGCACGGCGCTCCAGGAAACCTGTCCCTTCGAGAAGCCGAGCTGCTTCGCGACCGCGTACGCGACCGCGGACTCGTAGCCCTTGCCGCTCGCCGGGTTCGAGACCTCCCACGGCTTCTTCGCGGCACCACCCCACCACGGCGGGAACGCCGGATTGTCGGTCGCGAGGCTGAGCTGCCCGTCCTTCACGAGGTTGAGATTCGCCTTGGCGCAGCTGCCGGACTGCGCGGGCTCGGCGGGGCTTCCGGTCGCGGTCGCCGCGAGCACGAGAGCCAGAGAGGTGAGGGCCACACCGAAGATCGCTGCACGCATCGCTACTCCACTCCTCGAGACGGGGACTCCAGCCGCGCGAGCGTACCACTGCGATTCTGGCTAGCGTGCGGCGCATGGCGAGCCCGTTCATCGAGCTCGAGGTGGGGGAGCGGGTCGTCAAGCTGACGAACCCCGACAAGGTGCTCTTCCCGAAGGCGAGCAAGACGAAGCGCGACCTCGCCGAGTACTACATCGCGGTCGGAGACGGGATCGTCCGCGCGCTGTACGAGCGCCCGACGCAGCTTCGCCGCTTCCCGGACGGCGTCACCGGCGAGGCGATCTACCAGAAGCGCGTTCCCGAGAAGCGACCCGAATGGGTCGAGGCGGCCCGCGTCACGTTTCCCGTCCGGGAGACATGCGGACGAGCTCTGCGTCACCGAGCTCGCGCAGGTGATCTGGGCGGCGAACCTCGCCGTCGTCGACTTCCACCCGTGGCCGTCGCGGCGCCGGGACACCGAGCATCCGGACGAGCTGCGCATCGACATCGACCCGCAGCCGGGGACGACGTTCCGCGACGGCAAGAAGGTCGCTGCGCTCGTGCGCGAGGTGCTCGGCGAGATCGGCTACACGGGCTGGCCGAAGACGTCGGGGAACCGCGGCATCCACGTCTTCTGCCGGATCGAGCCGAACTGGGAGTTCCCGGTCGTCCGTCGCGCGGCGCTCGCGTTCGCCCGCGAGGTCGAGCGGCGGTTGCCGAAGAAGGTGACGACCGCGTGGTGGAAGGAGGAGCGCGGCAAGCGCGTCTTCATCGACTACAACCAGAACGCGCGCGATCGAACGGTCGCGTCGGCGTACTCGGTGCGCGGGCGGCCCGACGCGACCGTCTCGGCGCCGGTCACCTGGGACGAGCTGCCCGAGGTCGAGACCGAGGACTTCTCGATGGCGACGATGCCGGCGCGGTTCGCGGCGATCGGAGACGTGCACGCGGGTATCGACGACGCGGTGTGCGATCTGCGCGTGCTGCTCGAGTGGGTCGAGCGCGAGGAGAAGGAGGGCGTCGGCGAGGCGCCGTATCCGCCGAACTTCCCGAAGATGCCGGGCGAGCCGCCGCGCGTTCAGCCGTCGCGCGCGCGGAAGCCGGACGGGCGAGCTAGCCCGAGCAGCGAGGCGATCGAGTCCTTCGCTCGGACCGGCGGCCGCAGCTCGTGCCACGTGCACTGCGCAGCATCCTTGTCGTCGCGAAAGCGGATGAGCTTCGTCCCGTGCCGAAAGCGGTTCGACTGCACCTTGTCGTAGCGCACCTCGACGACGAGCCTCGGGCCGCACGGGCGACTCCTCGAGCTCGCCGCCGCCCCAGCGGTTCGGCTCGGAGAACCGCCGCTCGGGCGCGCTCTCGAGGAGCGGGAGAACGCGCGCCGCGATCTCGTCGTGGCGCGCGGGCGCGACCGCCGCCGAGCCGACGTAGTCGAGCTCGCCGTCGTCGCGGTAGAGGCCGAGCAGCAGCGTCGCGATCCGATCGGGCTTCGACTTCCAGCGCACGCCGACGACGACGCAGTCCGCCGTCTTCTCGGGCTTCACCTTGACGACGCCGTCGCGCGATCCGGGAAGGTACGCGAGGTCGCGGCGCTTCGCGATCACGCCGTCGAGCCCGATCGCCTCGAAGCGGTCGAGCCAGCCGAGCGCCTCGTCGCGATCGCGCGTCGCGGGGGAGAGCTCGAAGCGCTTCGCGCTTCGCTCGAGGCGCGTACGGCGCTTCGACGAGCGGCTCGTGCCAGGCCTCGACGCCCTTCCACACGAGCACGTCGAAGGCGATGAAGCGCGCAGGAATCTCGGCCGACAGCCTGTTGATGCGGCTCTCGGCGGGATGGAGCCGCGTCTGCATCGCGTCGAAGTCGAGGACACCGTCGCGCTCGATGACGATCTCGCCGTCGAGCGCCGAGAGCGGCGGCAGGAGCTTCTCGAGCGGACGCAGCTCGGGGAAGTAGCGCAGCAGCGGGCGCGCGTTGCGCGACCACAGGCGCAGCTCGCCGGTCCCGTTCTCGAGCAGGCCGCGAAAGCCGTCCCACTTCGGCTCGTACTGCCACTCGTCACCGTCCGGAAGCTCGCGCACGAGCTCGGCCTCCATCGGCGGAAACGGGATCGACGCGTGCAGGTCGGCCGGCCGCTCGACCGGCTCGCGGGGGCCGATGCGCGACCGGGCCATGCCCTGAAGCTACTACGCTCTCCCCCTCATGCGCCGCGTCGTCGTCACCGGTCTCGGAGCCGTCACCCCGCTCGGGCTCGACGCGCAGTCGACGTGGGATGCGGCGGTCGCCGGCCGAAGCGGCGTGGACTGGATCCGCGCGTTCGACGCGAGCGACTTCCCGGTCCGGATCGCGTCCGAGGTGAAGGGCTTCGAGCCGGAGTCCGTCGTCGGCCCGAAGGACGCGCGCCGGCTCGAGCGCAACGTCGTGCTCGCGGTCGCTGCGGCGCGCGAGGCATGGGCCGACGCGGGAGTCGAGGGGATCGACCCCGCCCGGGCCGGAATCCTCGTCGGCTCGGCGATCGGTGGCGTCATCGGCGTGATGGAACAGAACGACGTGCTTCGCGACCGGGGGCACACGCGGGTCTCCCCGTGGTTCCTCCCCAACGTCCTCGTCGACTCCGCGAGTGGACAGATTGCGATCGACCTCGGGCTGCGAGGGCCGAACTACGCGCCCGTGTCGGCGTGTGCGACCGGCTCGCACGCAGTGGGAGAGGGGGCGGAGACGATCCGCCGCGGCGACGCCGACGTCGTCCTCGCCGGCGGCACGGAGTCGTGCATGCATCCGGTGATCCTCGCCGGCTTCTGCGCGATGCGCGGGCTCGTGGCCGAGGAGGAGGATCCGACGCTCGCCTCGCGCCCGTTCGACGCGACGCGCGCGGGGTTCGTCATGGGCGAGGGCGCCTGCGTGCTGCTGCTCGAGGACTCGAGCGCGCGGTCGGCCGCGGCGCGCGCATCTATGCCGAGGTTCTCGGCTACGGGACGTCGAACGACGCGCACCACATGGCGCAGCCCGATCCCGACTCCGTCGGCGTCGCGGAGATGATGCGCGCCGCGCTGTCGCGCGGCCGGGGTCGAGCCCGAGCGCGTCGGCTACGTCAACGCCCACGGCACGTCGACGCCGCAAGGAGATCTCGCGGAGACGAAGGCGATCAAGGCCGTCTTCGGGTCGCACGCGCACGAGCTCGCCGTCTCGTCGACGAAGTCCGTCCTCGGGCACCTGTTCGGTGCGGCCGGCGCGGTCGAGGCGATGATGTGCGTCCGCGCGCTGCACGAAGGCGTGCTCCCGCCGACGATCAACTACCGCAACCCCGATCCGGAGTGCGACCTCGACTACGTGCCGAACGAGGCGCGGAGCGTCGCAGGTCGACGTCGCGCTCTCGAACGCGATGGGCCTCGGCGGCCACAACGCCTGCGTCCTGCTCGGCCGCAGCCCGGTCGTGACGGCGCGTCTTCGCACCGATAGGGCAATCGTGAAGCGTCATCTGGCCCCTGTCGGTGCTGGTCGCCGGGGTGCTCGGGTTGGCCGCCGCGTGCGGTGGTGACGACGGTCTCACGTCGATCGAGGCTCCCGACCCGCCGGTCGGCAGCGCCCTGATGCCGGACATGCACCCGGGCCTCCCCAGGACGCCCGCATGACGCAGGAAGAGGGTCGGTGGCTCATACGCTTCACCACGTTCCTCGCCAATGTCGGAGACGGTGACTTCGTCCTGCGAGCGACGAAGGGCGAGCGTGGATGGCAGGTCAACCAGGACGTGCTCTATTCGGAGAGCGGTGCGAAGGTCTATCCGACGCGTGCGACCCTCGTGTGGGGCGGCGACGGACACGACCACTGGCACGTCGAGCGCATCGCAGTCGGCCGTCTCGTGCCGTTCGAAAACGATGGCAACCCGCCGTCGAAGGAAGCTCCGGGGCGAGCGGATACGAAGGTCGGCTTCTGCTACTTCGACCACTCCCGGCTTGCGGACGACGCTCCGCAGGAGGTCGTCTATCCGCGCCAGGCATGCGGCATCGAGAACGACACCGCGATCGGAATGGGGCTCTCCTGGGGTTGGATGGACATCTACGACTCCAGGCTTCCGGGTCAGAGCATCGATGTGACGGCAGTCCGCGACGGGAAGTACAGGCTCTGGGTCGAGGTCGACGTGAAGCGTTGGTTCCAGGAAGAGCGACGCGACAACAACGTGACCTGGGCCGACCTCGAGATCGTGACCGAGGCAGACGGTTCTCGTGACGTCCGGAATGTGCGCAGCGGCCCGCCGATCCGGCTCAGCGACTAGGCTGAGCGGAGCGCGGCGGCCATTGACACCTTATCGGCGTCGGCCTACGATCCTGACTGCGGCTTCTGGGAGGTCGCGCGATTGGGGAATCGACACGAAGGGGGAGGCATGCGGAAAGTTCTCGCTCTGCTCATAGCGCTCTGTGGGCTTGCGATCCCGGCTGCTGCACTGGCGGCGACTTGGGACAACACGAAGAACGGCGACCTTGTGAGGGCAGGTGCTGCCTGTGAGGACGGCGACGAGGGCGCGTGGTACCACTTCGTCAACAACCAGACGGGTGGCGCCGCGGCTGGCACGATCTCGACGGTGTTCGTGGCCAACGCACTCACGCCCGTCCCCAGTCAGTTTCCGGCGAACCCGATTGGGCCGCTCGCGGTGAATCAGAACGTCCAGCACTTCTACGTCTGGGGTGAGGGCACCCTGCAGTCCGCGTCGACGACCGTCCCGGGGAAGCTCGTGATCTCGGGAATCGCATGCGGCAAGACGACCGACAACCCGCGTGAGCTCTTCGACTGAGCTCTCGAGCGAACGATGTGACCGAAGGGGCCCGACTCGGGGCCCCTTCGCGTTCCTGCCAGGACGTCGAGCGCAGAGGCTACGCTGCGCGACCGTGACCGAGTCGACGAGCACACTCCCGAACCGCGAGCTCCTGGTCCGACTCGACGAGCGGATATCGCTCATCCGCGAGTCTGCAGAGCCGTCGGTCGCCGTCGCTCCGTGAAGGTCGTCGTCCTCGCCGGTGGATTGGGATCACGTCTCAGCGAGGAGACGTCGGTTCGGCCAAAACCGATGGTGGAGATCGGCGAGGAACCGATGCTCTGGCACATCATGAAGATCTATGCGTCCCACGGCTTGAACGATTTCGTCGTCTGTTGCGGTTACAAGGGCAAAGTCATCAAGGAGTACTTCGCGTCGTACGCTCTGCGAACGTCCGACGTGACGTTCGATCTCGAGGGCAACACGATGGAGCTTCACCGTCGCCAGACCGAGCCGTGGCGCGTCACGCTGGTCGATACAGGGCACGACACGATGACGGGAGGCCGAATTCGCCGAGTCCGCGAGCACGTCGGCGGCGAGACGTTCTGCCTCACGTACGGCGACGGAGTCGCCGACCTCGATCTCTCCGCGCTCGTCGCGTTCCATCGGGAGCACGGCCGACTCGCCACGCTCACCGCAGTGCAGCCCGAGGGCCGCTTCGGCGCGGTCCTCCTGCACGAGAACCAAGTGCTCATCGAGCAGTTCCGTGAGAAGCCCGAAGGGGACGGCGCGTGGGTGAACGGCGGCTTCTTCGTCGTCGAGCCAGCCGCTATCGACTACGTCGCAGGAGACGACACCGTCTGGGAGGCGGAGCCGCTTCGTCGACTCGCTCGCGACGGAGCAGCTTGCGGCGTTCAAGCACGACGGCTTCTGGCACCCCATGGACACGCTTCGTGACCGCGCCAATCTCGAGACGATGTGGACGTCGGGCGACGCCCCGTGGAAGGTCTGGAGCTAGAACTCTGCGCCGGGCGAGCCGCGCCGCGCCTCCATCAGTAAGTTACGAATGTGATCGAACCGCGAGCGGGAAGAGGAGGAACGGGCAGCCAGGCTGCCGCTTCTGCGGCGCACCGCTACGTCTGAGCGTCGTCGACCTGGGCATGTCGCCGCCCTGCCAGAGCTTCGTCCCACCGGATCGGATCCGAGAGATGGAGCCCTTCTACCCGCTGCACGCTGTTCGTCTGCGAGCGGTGCTTCCTCGTTCAGCTCGAGGTGTTCGTCGCACCCGAGGACATCTTCACCGATTACGCGTACTACTCCGCGTACTCGACGTCATGGGTCGACCACGCGCGCGACGTACGTCGAGATGATCCGTGCGCGCCTCGAGCTGGGCGCGAACGATCTCGTGGTCGAGCTCGCGTCGAACGACGGCTACCTCCTGCAGCACTTCGTGGGCACGGGCGTCCCCATCCTGGGGATCGACCCGGCCGCGAACGTCGCCGAGGATGCCGAGGCGCGTGGAGTGCCGACGCTCGTCGCGTTCTTCGGACGCGAGACCGCACAGCGTCTCGTCGACGAAGGGAAGCAAGCGCGAGCCTCGTCGTCGGAAACAACGTTCTCGCACAGGTACCGGAGCTCAACGACTTCGTCGACGGCGTCAGCATCCTGCTCCGTCCACGACGGAACGGCGACGTTCGAGTTCCCGCACCTCCTGCATCTGCTCGACCGTCTCGAGTACGACACGATCTACCACGAGCACTTCTCGTACTTCTCGCTCGCGACCTTCGTCGAGATCGTGCACGCGCAGGGACTCGACGTGTACGACGTCGAGGAGCTCCGACGCACGGCGGCTCGCTTCGCGTGTACGTCCAGCACGCGGACGGCCACACCAGGCGAGGCGGCCGTGGTCGGGCAGCTCCTCGAGCGCGAGGAAGAGGCCGAGGCTCGCGTCGACCGGAGCGCTACGCGCGGTTCGCCGAGGAGGTCAAGGAGTCGAAGCGAGCGCTCCTCGACCTCCTGATCCGGCTCCGACGCGAGGGCAAGCAGGTCGTGGGCTACGGCGCGCCGGGCAAGGGCAACACGCTCCTCAACTACTGCGGGATTCGCACCGATCTGCTCGACTACACGGTCGACCGCAATCCGCACCGGCACGGCTTCTACACGCCCGGAACGCACATCCCGATCTACCCACCCGAGCGGATCGCCGAGACGCGACCCGACTACATCGTCGTCCTGCCGTGGAACCTGATCGACGAGATCTCGCAGCAGCTCGAATACGTGCGGGAGTGGGGGGCGAAGCTGATCGTTCCGATCCCCTACGCGACCGTTCTTAGCGTTCAGTTGACAGGGGCCTGACGAGCCGGACAACGTGTGTCGATGGGTAACGCGCTCGGCGGACGCTAGCAGCGAAGAGGATGACGCGGATGAAGGTCGTGATCTTCTGCGGCGGCATGGGCGTTCGCATGGGCGAAAGCACCCAGCGGATTCCGAAGCCGATGATCACGATCGGCAGTCAGCCGATCCTCTGGCACATCATGAAGTGGTACGCGTCCTGGGGGCATAACGGAGTTCATCCTCTGTCTCGGCCACCGCGCCGAGGTCGTCAAGGAGTACTTCCTCGCGTACAACGAGGCTCTCGGGAACGACTTCGTGCTCGCCGGCGGGCAGGTGCGAGCTGCTCGCGAGCGACATGGACGACTGGCGCATCACGTTCGTCGACACCGGGGTCCAGGCTTCGATCGGCGACAGGCTCTGGCGACGCGCCGCGCACATCGGCGACGACGAGGTGTTTCTCTGTACCTACGGCGACGGCCTCACCGACGCTCCGCTCGACAAGATGATCGAGCAGTTCGTCGACGACGGACAAGATCGGCATGTTCATGTCGGTCCGGCCCCGACTGAGCTACCACGTGGTCGACGCGGACGAGGAGGCCGTGTGCACCTCGATCGATACGATGGATGCCGCGACGTGCGCATCAACGGCGGCTTCTTCGTGCTCCGGCGGCGGATCTTCGACGAGCTGCGGCCCGGAGAGGACATCATGGACGAGGCTGCGCGCCTCGCCGGGCAAGGCGACATGATCGTGTACCCCTACGACGGGTTCTGGGCGCCGATGGACACGATCAAGGACAAGCAGGACCTGGATGCGATCGTCGAGCGTGGCAACGGCAGCATTCCCTGGCTCAGGCATCTCCGCGAGCAAAGTCTCGAGCTGAGATGCTCGGCCTTCTCGTCTGACGTCTGCGTACGAAGCCGGCTTCGCCGTGTGCTCGTCGTCGGCTGTCATCCGGACGACATCGAGATCGGTTGCGGCGGCACCATGCTCGCCTTGACGAAGGCGCACCCCGATGTGGAGATCACGTGGGTCGTGCTCTCGGCCGCGGGCCAACGCGCCGACGAGGCTCGCTCGAGCGCGACGGCGTTTCTGCGCCTGCGCGGCGTCGCCTGGACATCCGACGTCCACGAGTTCCGCGACGCCTTCCTGCCCTACGCGCGGCGAAGCGGTCAAGGAGGTGTTCGAGGGCTTGAAGCCGATCGAGCCCGATCTCGTGCTCACGCACACGCGCTACGACCTCCACCAGGACCATCGCCTCGCGTGCGAGCTGACCTGGAACACGTTCCGCGACCATCTGATCCTCGAGTACGAGATCCCGAAGTACGACGGCGATCTCGGAACGCCCAACGTCTTCGTCTCGCTCGATGACGACGTCGTCGACGAGAAGCTGCGCCTGCTCCGCGAGCACCATCCGAGCCAGCGCGACAAGCACTGGTTCGACGACGAGCTCTTTCGCGGCCTGCTGCGACTGCGCGGGATGGAGTCGCGCGAGCCGCTACGCCGAGGCGTTCACGTGTCGCAAGCTGTCGCCTCGTGCTCGCATGATCTTCCGAGAGACGACGATCGACGGCGTCTGGGTCGTCGAGCCGGAGCGCTACGAGGACGAGCGTGGCTTCTTCGCACGAACGTGGGACAGCGAGGAGTTCGCGCAGCGCGGGCTGCCGGACCTGGTCGTCCAGACGAGCATCTCCTACAACCGTCGCCGCGGCACGCTGCGCGGCCTGCACTACCAGGCCGCTCCGCACGAGGAGGCGAAGCTGGTGCGCTGCACGTCGGGCGCGATCTTCGACGTCGCGGTCGATCTGCGGCTCGCGAGTCGGCGACGTTCCGACGCTGGGTCGGTGTCGAGCTCACGGCCGAGAACAGGCACGCTCTGTACGTGCCCGAGGGCTGTGCCCATGGCTTTCTCACGCTCGAGGACGACGTCGGAGGTCGCGCTACCAGATGTCGGCCCCCCATGTCCCCGAAGCCGCCCGAGGCGTTCGTTACGACGACCCCGCGTTCGGGATCGCGTGGCCGGAGGAGCATCGTGGTGATCAACGACCGCGACCGCTCGTACCCCGACTTCGTACCGAACGACGGCCGTGTCGTGACGCACGCCGAGGTGCACGCCGTCTGCGGTGGACGGTGCTGGAGCGCGAATGCACGCACTTGCTACCGAACTCTTCCCGATCTGCCGCAGCATCACCGGCGACGGCGTTCGGGAGACGCTGCGGCGAGATCGGCGAGCGGATCCCGATCGAGATTCACGAGGTGCCGAGCGGCACGGAGGTTCTCGACTGGACCGTCCCCGACGAGTGGAACATCCGCGCAGCTCACATCGACAGGCCGGACGGGCGGCGCGTCGTCGACTTCGACGACTCGAATCTCCACGTCGTCGGCTACAGCGAGCCGGTACGGGCGGAGATGACCTGGATGAGCTCCGGCCGCACTTGCACACGCATCCCGACAATCCGGAGTGGATCCCGTATCGCACCTCCTACTACTCGCGCACCTGGGGCTTCTGTCTTTCCGAGAACCAGCTCGGCAGGCTCGGGGACGGCCCGTTCGAGGTCGTGGTGGACAGCACGCTCGAGCCCGGCTCGCTGACGTACGGGGAGCTCCTTCTCCCGGGCGAGCTCGAAGACGAGGTCTTGCTTACGACACACGTCTGCCATCCCTCGCTCGCGAACGACAATCTGTCGGGCATCGTGCTACTGACGGAGCTCGCGGCGAGGCTCGCGGACGCTCCCCGTCGCCTGTCGTATCGCTTTCTCTTCATCCCTGGCACGATCGGCTCGATCGCCTGGCTGGCTGCGAACGAGAACGATGCTGTCACGAGTCACGGCTGGGCTGGTGGTCGCCTGCGTCGGCGACTCCGGGCCGCTGACCTACAAGCGAAGCCGTCGAGGCGATGCGCTCGTCGACAGGGCTGGCGCGCACGTCGTCCAGCACGCCGGTGGACGGGTGCTCGACTTCGTGCCGTGGGGCTGGGACGAGCGGCAGTTCAATTCGCCCGGCTTCGATCTTCCCGTCGGGCTGTCTGACGCGATCGCTCGAGGGCGAGTTTCCGGAGTACCACTCTTCCGCAGACGATCTGGAGCTGATTCGTCCCGAGCGTCTCGAGGAGTCGCTGGAGACAGTCATGTCGATCCTCGACGTTCTCGAGCGTGACCGCGTGTACCTCAACGTCTCTCCCAAGGGCGAGCCGCAGCTGGGAAAGCGCGGCCTCTATCGGGGACTCGGCGGGGCCGATCCGGGTACGCGACAGCTCGCGCTGCTGTGGACGCTGAATCAGAGTGACGGCAATCGCTTCGCTGCTCGACATCGCCGAGCGATCCGGTATCGCGTTCGCCGATATCGCAGACGCGGCACAGGATCTCGTCGACGCCGGATTGCTCATCGAACAGGCGGCCTCGCTCCGATGAGACTCGAGGCAAGAGTACGTGCGTCGTGACATGGTCGCGGACGAGATCCCGGCATGAGAGT
Organism: uncultured Gaiellaceae bacterium; assembly: GCA_963820635.1. Lineage (GTDB taxonomy): Bacteria > Actinomycetota > Thermoleophilia > Gaiellales > Gaiellaceae > GMQP-bins7. The sequence continues at coordinate 361,722 of CAWGAN010000004.1, forward strand.
TCTGGTGACCGGCCATCACGGCTACATCGGCTCGATCACTGCCCCGCTACTTGCCCAGGCCGGCCACGATGTCGTGGGGCTGGACACCTACTTCTACAGTGGGTGCGATTTCGGCGCAGACGGCGAACCCGTGCCGTTCATCGCCGCAGACGTTCGTGACGTCACCCCGAGCCAGCTCGGCGGCTTCGAGGCCGTCGTTCATCTCGCCGCGCTCTCGAACGACCCGCTGGGCGATCTCAATTCTGCATGGACGTATGAGATCAACCTCGACGGAACACTTGCACTCGCGCGGGCTGCGAAAGAAGCCGGCGTCGAGCGCTTCGTCTTCGCCTCCTCGTGCTCCATGTACGGGGCCGTGGCGGGCGACGATCTGCTCGGAGAGGATGCGCCGCTTCGACCGTTGACGCCGTACGCGGAGTCGAAGGTTCGCGCCGAGGAGGCGCTCCACGAGTTGGCGGACTCGACCTTCTCGCCGGTGTTCATGCGCAATGCCACCGCCTACGGCGCGTCTCCCCGCCTGCGGTTGGACGTCGTCCTCAACAACCTGGCGGCCTGGGCACACACGACCGGCCGGATCCGCCTCATGTCGGACGGATCGGCCTGGCGCCCGCTGGTCCACGTTCGGGACATCTCCCGAGCCACTCTTGCGCTCCTCGAGGCGCCGCGGGCTCTCGTGCACGGCCAGGCCTTCAACGTCGGCTCCGCGAACCAGAACGTCCGCATCAGCGACCTCGCGAACACCCTGCACGAGCTTCTGCAGTGTGAGGTGGAGATGAGCACCGACGCCACACCGGATCCGCGAAGCTATCGGGTCGACTTCGGCAAGTTGGAGCGGGCGCTTCCGGATTTCCGCTGTGAGTGGACGGCGGAACTCGGCGCCGAAGAGCTCGTCGGGTCGTATCAGACAGTCGGGCTTTCGTACCACGACTTCCAAGAGGCCGGTCGGTACATCCGTCTGGCTCAGCTCAAGCGACTCCTCGCGGAGGATCGGATCGACGACGGGCTCCGTTGGCGCGACGGCGATCATGCCCGCCGCTGACGATACGGACTGCGATGGGTACGTCGCAGAGCTTTCCGCGGCCGCGCGGTGCGTTAGTCTGCATCCGCTCGATCCTCGTTCCGTCCCGAGGGGTTGCAAACGGGATCGGCGAACGCTTTCTTGTGTCGATGTCATCGCGACCCTCTCATGCCCATGCAACGACGACCTTCAGGAGACTGAATTGCGACAGGTGACGATCCTCGGAGCGGGCATCTCGGGCCTCTCGACGGCCTATCACGCGGGCCACGATCGGTCTGTCATCTACGAGGCCAAGTCGCACTACGGCGGACACATGGCCAGCCACACGCGTGATGGGTTCACCTGGGATGACGGCCCGCACGTCTCGTTCACCAACAGCGACCATGTCCAGGAGCTGTTCGCAGAGGCCGTCGACGGGAAGTTCGAGGAGAGCGCGCCGATCGTCGCCAACTACTACAGGGGCCACTGGATCGACCACCCGTCCCAGTCGAACCTCTACCAGGTCCCCGAACCCCTCAGGACGCAGTGCCTCGAGAGCTTCCTCGCAGATGCGCGCCAACGGACGCCACGCTAGCAGAAGCCCACCGACTACCAGGAGTGGATCGAGCAGGCGTTCGGGCCCGTGTTCGCCAACGAGTTCCCGGCCGCCTACACGCGGAAGTACTGGACGACCGAACCGAAGAACATGGGCACCGACTGGATCGGGGCCCGCGTCTTCTATCCGACCGTCGAGGACGTCCAGGGCGGTTACGAGGGCCCGCTCGGGCGCTCGACCTACTGGGTCAAGAAGTTCCGCTACCCGTCCCACGGCGGCTTCGGCGCCTTCGCGGACGGTTTCGCCAAGGACGCCCATATCAACTACGGGAAGTCCCTCGAGTGGATCGACTTCGGCAGAGAGGACGGGTCGGCTTCTCCGACGGATCGATCGCCGACTACGACGCGCTCGTCTCGACCCTGCCGCTGCCGGTGCTGATCGGCCTCGCCGAGGATGCTCCCGCCGACGTGCGCGAGGCGGCCGACGCGCTTCGATGCACGAACTGCTACCTCGTCGAGGTCGCCGTCGAGTCACCCGTCGCCGCGCGAGGACCAGTGGGTCTACGTCTATGACGAGGACAAGCTGACGACGAGGATCAGCTTCAGCGAGCGCTTCTCACCGAACAACGCCCCGCCGTCGAGCAGTGCCGATCCTGGTCGAGGTGTACGGCTCTCCCTACCGACCGCTGCCCACCGATCGCCATGCGGTCGCTCGCCAGGTCGAGCTCGAGCTGGTCGAGATGGGCCTCGTCGAGAGCCTCGACGCGATCGTCTCGACCCACGTTCGGTACGTCCCCTGGGCGCAGGTCATCTACGACCACAACCGGCGCCCCGCACTCGACGTCATCGAGCCGTTCATGGACCGGATGGACGTGGTCAACGTCGGCCGCTTCGCAGAGTGGGGCTACCTCATGACCCATGACTGCGTGCTGAAGGCCAAGAAGGCCGCAGAGCGGATCTAAAGGCTTGATGCCCCCTAACCCTAACCCGCATTGAGCCTCTAGCTCGGTGTCTCCGACATCACGCGTTCCAGCGCTCCTTTCGTCCCGATGTCGAGCCAGACGTCCGACAGGTAGATCCCGCGGACGTTGCGGCCTTCGCGGCACATGCGGTCGAAGTACGCACCCGGCCAGTCTGTCTCCGCGAGACCCGAGAGAGCCCGCGCGCGGGCCGCTGCACATCCCCAGACCCGGTCAGACGCCGGCTTCGATGGCTTGACGTCGATGCGCGTGACGCCCCCGTCACGGTCGAGGATCACAACGTCCGAGCGTGGACGGTCGGAAACCGGGATGCGGAAGAGCCCGAGTGCGGCGTCAGCCCCGTCCTCGACCGCTTGCACGAGCGGGAGATAGCCGTCCGACGGCTCCCACAGTGTGTCGGGGAACCCGATCAGGACGATGTCCTCGTCAGCGAGCCCGTGCATTCCGGCCACGAAGGATGCGCTGACGGTGTCCGGCTCGGCGAGGACGACCTCCGCGCCGATTTCGCGGCCATGGGCGATCACGTCCCGCTTGTCGCGTCTGGTCACGACGCGTAGGGACGTGCACCCACCGGCGCGCATGCGTTCGACGAGGTGATCCATGATGGGCTTGCCGCGGATGGAAAGCACCTCCTTCGACCCACTGAGCGGCTGCAGCCTGGTTGCATAGCCGGCTGCCGCGATCACCCCTACGATCGCCATTCAGGGGAGCGGAATCGTGGCAAGATCGACGCCGACCACGGCGCGTTCGAAGTGCCGTCGCGCGCCTTCCGCGAGCGACTGGTCGTCGTTCAGCAGCGGATGGACATGAATGAGAACGAGATTCTCGACGTCCGCTGCGTGGGCGATTCGGCCGACATCGCCCGCCGCCGAGTGGTACTCGTCGTCGTGCGAGTCGTCGGCGTACCAAGCCTCGTGCAAGAGGACGTGGCTTCCACGCGCAAACGCGACCGTTTCGGGATCCGGTGCGGTGTCGGTGCAGTACGTCAGTGCGTCGCCCACGCGCAACGCGAGCGTCGGCTCCGTGTGACGATGTTGCGCCCGTGTCTCGAGGCTGAAGCCCGCTATCTCCGACACACCTGTCGCTAGCTCGCGCACCTCACGCGCCATCGACTCGATCGACGCCGAGAACAGCGGCGGGCCGAGGAGCCGATGAAGAATGTCGCGTGTCGGGATGCCTGTGAAGAGAGCTCCCGGCCCCCAGATTACCGGCGGCTGTCGCAATGCAAGCGCCGGCAGGTAGCTCAGCCCAATGACGTGATCGAGATGGAAGTGCGTAAGGACGATCTGTACGTCCTCAGCGCCGGCCACCAGGTCGGGTCGCTCGAGCAGACGCTGGAGTCCGGTGCCCGCGTCGATCAGCAGTAGGTTCGGACCGTCGCGAAGCAGCGCCGAGCACGTCTCGCGAGTCGACGTCGGAATCCAGCCTCCGCTGCCCAGGATCACGCCCTCCAACGGGCGGGCGTGAGATTCGAACCCACGAGCGCTTGCGGGCACGCGTCAGCGTTCGACGCCGCTCCGCTTGCATCGCTCCAGCCCCGCCGGCGGGGATTGTGTCAGACGGGTGCGGATGCTCGCGTATCGCATTCCAGGGAAGCCGCAGCCGTGGTGCGTACCTGGCCGGGCTGGCGAGTTGTGCCTAGCGGAAAGTACGGGTTCGTTGAACGGGCTAGAAACGGCGCTCATCTGGACGTACTATCCGTTTGGGACAGGGGATCTACGGGAACCGTTCGGGCTCCAGGGACGGAACGTTACGGGGAGGATTGTGAACACGATTTCGCAGAACGCCGTCCAGGCGCAGGGCGACGTCGCCGCGGTCGAATCTGCCCGCCCGGCACAGGGGAAGGGCCTTCGCAAGGGCCTTCATCGACGCGGATGGCTCATGCGCCGCCTGCTCCTCACCGCGGACGTGGTGGGCATCGTCGTCGCCTACGCGATCGCTCTTGCAGTCGCCCCTCCGACCACCGGCCCGGACGCCGTGGTGCCCGCATGGGAGGTCATCCTCTTCGTCGCGACTTTGCCGCTTTGGGTGCTCCTGTTCCGTATCCACGGTCTCTACGACCGCGACGAGGAGCGAGCCGACCACTCGACGGTCGACGACATGGTCGGCGTCTTCCAGGTGCTCACGCTCGGGACGTGGAGCTACCTCGTCTTCTCGAACGTCATCGACGTGCCGCATCCCGATCTCGGCCGGCTCGTCGTGTTCTGGCTCGTCGCGGTCGCCTCGATCCCGCTCCTGCGGGCGCTGAGCCGAGTCGATCGGACGCCGGCGGGCAGCGTACATGCAGAACGTCATCATCGTCGGCTCGGGCCACGTCGCGCAGCTGCTCGCGGAGAAGATCGAGAAGCATCCGGAGTACGGCCTGCACGTCGTCGGGTTCGTCGATCGCGACGATCCGTCGTCGACGACGAACGGGAAGCCGCTCATCGGCACGACGGAGGATCTTCCGAGGCTCGTCGAGGAGCTGGTGTCCAGCGTGTCGTCATCGCCTTCTCGACCGAGTCGCACGAGCGAACGCTCGCAGGTGATTCGGTCGCTGCAGGACTGCGAGGTGCAGATCGACATCGTCCCCCGGATGTTCGAGGTCCTCGGAACGAACGCCCAGCTCCACACGGTCGAAGGTGTGCCGCTCGTCGGCCTCCCCAGCCCGCACGCTGTCGGGATCTTCTCGTCTTCTCAAGCGGTCGTTCGATCTCGTCGCTGCGACGCTCGGCCTCGTCCTCCTCTCTCCGATGTCTCGTCGCCGTGGCGATCCTGATCAAGCTCGACTCGCGCGGGCCCGTCTTCTTCCGGCAGGTCCGCATGGGCGCCGGGAGCCGCACGTTCCGGGTCTTCAAGTTCAGGACGATGGTCGCCGACGCCGAGAAGCGGAAGCCGGAGGTCGCCCATCTGAACATGCACAACGGCGACGACCCGCGGATGTTCAAGGTGCCCGACGATCCGCGGATCACACGGATCGGACGATTTCCTGCGGCGCTGGCGCATCGACGAGCTCCCGCAGCTCCTCAACGTCCTGTCGGGCGAGATGTCGATCGTCGGGCCGCGCCCACTGATCCTCGACGAGGACCAGCACGTCTCGGGCTGGGCGCGCCGGCGCCTCGACCTCAAGCCGGGGATCACCGGTCTCTGGCAGGTCCTCGGCGCGAGCGACATCCCGTTCGAGGAGATGACGAAGCTCGACTACCTCTACGTGACGAACTGGTCGCTCCGCGAAGACGTCCGTCTGATCTTGCTCACGCTGCCGGCGCTGACGCGCTCTCGCGCGGCGTACTGAGCCGCGGCGAGCCGCGATTCATCGCCTCGGAGCTTCTCCGAGGCGAAGGCGGTGCATGCGAGTCCCGTCAGAGCCGTGGCCACGCGCCTAGCTCCGCGGGTCGGCTGCAAAGATTGCCGACTAACGGTCTCGCGTGAGTGACATGCGGCGGGTCGATCGCTTCAATCTACCTCCGGCGCACGTCATCGTCCTCGGAGCAGCTGTGTTCCTCGAGGTCGTCTACGTGCTTCTCTTCTCGCCGTTCGTCACGGACGACGCGGCTCTGCACATCGGATCGGCGGCTGCACTCGGTGACTCGATCATCGGAGGGTTCGACGTCGCGGATGGCTTTCTCGAATGGAATCCCTGGCCGGCGCCGAGCGTCGTGGCGAACGTGCTCCTCGCGCTCTTGGTTCCGATTGTCGGTGTCGACTGGGCCGAGCGACTGGTGGTGATCGTGTACACGCTGCCGGCGGCAACCCTGTACGCGGTGTGCGGACTGCATCCCGGATGGGGTTGGCTCGCGTGCTTCGCTCTGCCGCTCACGTTCTCGTTCACGTTTATCGCCGGCTTCTTCAACTTCTCCTACTCGGTCGTCGCCTTCCTGGTCGTGGCCGGGTTCGTCCTCCGCTCACCGTTTCGCATGACGACCGGCAGAACGGCCGCCCTGAGCGCGCTGCTGCTGTTCACGTTCTTCTGCCACCTCGTCGGCTACGGGGTGGCGGTCATATTTGCGGTCACCGTGTTTGCGATGCGAGGCCTCTTTCATGTGGAGCTTCGAGCAACGCTGGCACGCCACGCATTCGGCGGCCCTCGCGTTTGGCGGGTCGACCGTCTCGATGTGCAATCTGCGCATATGCACATCGTCACTCGGCCGAGCCGTCTCCTCCTCGCCCGCCCACACGAGACTCGTTGAAACGAGCCGCGCTAATCGCCGCGACGTGTGGCGTCGCTCTGGTTGTTGCCGCACTTGGCACTGGAGCGCTGCTCGGCCCCGAGCGGATCCTGTCCCGAGCCGGGTTCGCGGGAGTCGAGCAGCGACTCGTGACGGGGATCGCCGTGGGCGGCACGGCCGAGGCGCCGCTTGTCTACGTCACCTCCAGCGACCCACAGGTCCCCGAGGGGCTCGACGACGACCTGCTCCCGATCGACACGAACTCCGGAGCCGTCTCCGTGCTGTCCCGCGAGCCAGAGGGCTGGGCACGGCGAGACCTCGTCCTGGGCCTTCCGAGATCGCGGCACGACCACGCGACCGAACGGCCTCGTCCTCGACACGGCCAGCCGGCGTCTCTACGTGGCGCAAGGCTCGATGACGAACATGGGCGCGCCAGCGGCAGGTTTCGGACGGCTACCGGAGTACGCCCTGTCGGGAGCGATCCTGTCGATCGACCTCGCGCGGATCGGCGACGAGACGTACATCCTTCCCGACGCTCGACGACGAGACTCGGGCGGGCAGGAACGACGCCGGCGATCCTTTCGGCGGGAACGACGGGCAAGAATCAGGCGGTCCTCGTTCCGGGCGGGCCGGTGCAGCTCCATGCGACCGGCCTTCGGAATCCCTACGACGTCGCGCTGACTGCCAAAGGACTTCTCTACACCATCGACAACGGATCGAACTGGTACTGGGGAAGCTTCCCTCCGGTTGACTCGAGAACGTGCACGAATGACGTGGCCGAGGGTGGTGTCTATACGCCGGACACCCTGTACGTCGTCGACCCAGGCGACTATCTGGGTCATCCGAGTCCCACGCGGGCGAGCACCGACGTGACGTTCAACGGCGCGAACCCGCAGTCTCCCGTCGACCGGTCGCAGGCGAGGGAGTGCCGGTACACGCCAGCGACGACGAACGCGGTCGAGCAGTTCGACACGTCGACGAACGGCCTCGCCGAGTACACGGCGTCCAATTTCGGGCGCGCGCTGCAGGGCGACCTGCTCGCTGCGAGCTTCGACGGGGGCATCTACCGCATCGAGCTCGCCGACTCAGGACGGAGCGTCGTTCGGAAAGGCCAGCTGTCGGCAGCCGAGGGGTTCCCGCTCGACGTGACGACCCAGTCGGACGCTGGCCCGTTCGCGGGAACCATCTGGACCGCCGACTGGGATACGGGCGACATCATCGTCCTCGAGCCCACGGATCGCGAGTCGGGACCGCACTGGCAGCGTCTCGGAAGGACCGGCCTCGAGAGGCAGGAGGTGTCATGGGTGCGTGCCGGCGATCGCTTCTACCTCGCCGGCGGAGATCGGCGCCATCAGGAATACGACCCCAGCACAGACACCTGGCAGGACGTTGCTCCACTCCCTGAGCGCCTCGACCACATCCAGGGTGTGGCGCTCGGCGGGCTCGTCTACTACGTCGGGGGTCTCAGCGCTTTTCCCCAGCCGGCTGTCGGGACGGTGTCGATCTACGATCCGGCGACCGACAGCTTCCGGCAGGGAGCGGCGATGCCTCGTCCCAGGGGTGCGGGCGGTGTCGCGGTCGCACGGCGGCAAGGATCTACTACGCCGGAGGGCTCGCCGACGGAGAAGCCGTCGCCTGGTTCGACGTCTACGACCCCCAGACCGACAGTTGGACTGCGCTGCCCGACATGCCCAGAGCGCGTGACCACTTCCAGGCCCAGGTCGCGGGGAGCCGCTTCTATGCGATCGGCGGGCGGGACACGGAGGTCGACGCCAAGATCCCCGACAACGACGCCTACGACTTCACGCAGGCGCGCTGGGTCACGGGTCTGGCGCCGATTCCGACGCCCCGCGGCGGCTACGCCTCGGCTCGTGTCGGCGACGAGATCCTGATCTTCGGAGGAGAGGACTCGGAGACGGCCTTCGCCGAGGTGGAGGCATACGACACGAAGGCGAACACGTGGCGCGCTCTCGACCCGATGCCCGTCCCCCGGCACGGCATCCAGGCGATCGCATGTGCGGGCGACGTCTACATAGCCGCGGGTGGCGAAGCGCCCTTCGGAGATGCACCGTCCGACGTCAGCTCCGTCTACGTCACGCGGATCGACGAGCGCTGTCCCCTCGCCCCCCCGAGCGCGACCGAAGGCGGCGAGGTGGCGTTCGTGAAGAGTCGCCTGGAGGCGGGACTCGAGCATCCGACGTCCCTGCAGTTCGGTGGAGACGGAAGGCTCTACGTTTCGGAGCAGGACGGCACTGTCAACGTCCTGTCCGTCCACAGGCGCGACTCCGGACGGTACGGGGTTGTCGCGCACGAGCGGATCGAGAGCATCGCCGAGATTCCGAATCACGACGATCAAGGAGCGTCCGTCGCATCCTGGGGAACGTTCTTCCGGCTCGTGGGCAAGCGCCTCGGCGTCTGCTGTGAGTACCCGCAGAAGTCGCCACCGCCCGTGTCGTCACTGCCTGCCGCGGAGGCGGAGACCCGGTGCGCGGAGCGGCGTTGTTCCGCGATGCAGGCTGCGTCGGCTGCCATGCCTTCGCTCCGGCCGGATCGACGGCGCAGATCGGACCCGGGCTCGACGGTGCCGCCGCACTCCCCGTGAGCTACCTCGAGCAGTCGATACTGGAGCCTGACGCCGTGATCGCTCCCGGGTATCCCGCGGGCGGATGCCGAACTACGGTCGAACCGTCAGCGAACAGCAGCTCCGCGATCTCGTCGCCTACATACGCACGAAGCCGGGCGGTGGCTGATCGATCTCTGTCCGGCCGCTGGAAGCGCTCCTACGTTTACTCGACATACGGCGACCGGAGCTGCTCGGCGACGTCGGATTGGCCGAAGCCGGGACAGGGCGCGCCGCCGAACACGAACACACCCGAGCCGGCCGCGGCCGCTCCGTGCCCGTGCCTGGGGACGTTGAGATCGGCGAGGCGGATCCACTCCTCGGCGCCGGAGGCAAGCGCCCATGTCGCTGGCGTCACCCACTGCTCGTCGTCGTCGCCGCCGGCGATCGCGATCAGGAACTGCGGTGTCGCGACCAGCGCGAGTCCGCCCGCCCCGAGCGGTAGCGACGGAAGCGACGTCCATCGCCCGCGCGCCGGGTCGAACTGCTCGACGGCATCACTCGAGAGGTCGGTCTCGCCTCGGCCTCCAGCGACGACGACCTGCCCGTCCATCGTCGCAGCACCAAGATGGTGTCGTGCCGTGGGCATCTCGGCAGCAGAACTCCATGTTCCCGACGGGATGTCGTAGATCTCGACACTGGACAGCGCCCCTTCGGTTCCGCGCTCCAGCCGACTGCCGCCGACGACGACGATCCGATCCCCCACGGCTGCAGCGGCGGGCGAACCGCGCGGAGTGCGCATCGGCGCGAGCTCGGCCCATCGGCCCGTCCTCGGAGAGAACCGCCAGGCCAACGAGGACGGCTTGTCGTTCACGTAGCCGCCGAGGACGTACAGAGCGCCTTCGTGCCCGACGAACGCGGCGTGATCGAGCGCGACGGGGACCGCGGAGCGCTGCGATAGCGCTGTCGCTCGGGGTCGAACTCGAAGAGTTCCGCGACTGCCTCGAAATCGGGACCGGTCGTCGTCAGCCCGGTGCCGACGTAGATACTGCCGTCGACCGTCGCTGCCCGAACCTCGTCGCGACCCTCCGGATAGCTCGTGGCGAAGCGCCAGCGCCCTGCTCTTGCCGCTTCGTTGTCCGGATACCGGACCGACGTCAAGCTCGGCGTGCAGCCCGAGGCATCGGTCTCCAGGCCCAGGATCGAGCGCAACGGCAACAGCGC
>CAWGAN010000005.1:0-22760 GCA_963820635.1 uncultured Gaiellaceae bacterium
GTTCCTCCTGCGCTAGAGCGTCACGACGACCGTCTTCGGCTCCGTGAACGCCTCGAGCACGGAGCTCCCGCCGACCCGTCCGACCCCGGAGCTCGAGCCTGCTCGCCCGCCGAACGGCAGGTGGCTCTCCCAGTAGTTGGTCGACTCGTTGATGTTCACCCAGCCTGCGTCGACCGCCTCCGCGAAGCGCAGGCCGCGGGCGAGGTCGCGCGTCCAGACAGCAGTGAGCAGGCCGTACGGCGAGGCGTTGGCGATCTCGAGTGCCTCCTCGTCGCTCGAGATGCGGACGATCGGAACCACGGGGCCGAAGGTCTCCTCGCGTGCGACCTCCATCTCGCCGGTCACGCCTGCGAGCACCGTGGGCTCCCAGTAGAGGTCCGTCGGGTAGCCCCCTGCACGCGCGCCGCCGACCACGAGCCGTGCGCCGCGCTCGAGCGCGTCTCGAACGTGGCGATCCATCTTCGCCGCCGTCGGCTCGTTGTTGAGCGGTCCCATCGTCGTGTCCTTCGAGAGCGGGTCGCCGAGCCGGACCGAGCTCTCGACCACTGCGCGAAGCCGCTCGACGAACTCGTCGTGGACGGCGTCGTGCACGAGGAAGAGCTCGCCGGCGGTACAGCTTTGTCCCGCGCACAGGAACGAAGCGGCGATGCTCGCCCGAGCGGCGGCCTCGACGTCGGCGTCGTCGAGCACGACCATGGGGCCGTTCCCGCCGAGCTCGAGCAGAGTCGTCTTGCCCGCGGCTCGAGCCGCCACCTGCAGGCCCGTCGCGATGGATCCGATGAAACCGACCCCGTGTATCCCGGGGTTGGAGGCGACCTCGTCGCCGACCACGGCTCCCGGGCCGGTGACCATCGAGAACACCCCGGCAGGAAGCTCGGCATCGACAATGCACTCCGCGAGCTTCACGGCGCAGACCGTCGTCGAGGGCGCGGGCACCCAGACCACGGCGTTCCCCGCGGCAAGCGCGGGCGCGATGAGCTCCGCGGGCATCGTGTACGGCCAGTTCCAGGGCGTGATCACGCCGACGACACCGCGTGGCACGCGGTACGCCAGGATCCGCTTCGACGCGTCGACGGAGGGCGGCATCGAGCCGCCGAGACGGGTCGCATCCGCCGCGGCCATCCGCCAGTAGCCGACGAGCTCCTCGACCTCGTCGTAGGCCTCGGCGTGCAGCGGCTTGCCCTGGTCGAGCGTGAGCGTCAGCGCCAGGTCGTCACGTCGTTCCTCGACGAGATCGGCGACGCGGTTCATCGCGGCGGCCCGCTCGAAGGCCGACAGCGCCGCCCAGTCGCGCCGCGCGGCGTTCGCTGCGGCGATCGCGCGCCGAGCATCCTCTCGCGTCCCCTCGGGGACCGTTCCGAGCGACTCCCCCGTCGCCGGACTCGTTGCCTCCATGCGCTCCCCCGACTCGGACTCGGCCCACGTACCTCCGACGACCATCGAGTAGTCCCGCATCTAGCGGGCGCCGGCTTGAACGGCGAGGCGCTGCTGCCGCCAGTGTTCGGTGTCGGCCAGGTCGTTGAACGTGAAGACGTGGAAGCCGGCGATCTTGCGCTCCGGGTCGACGAGCCCGGGTGCGAGCCCCTCGAGGAGCGGATCCGGGCTCGAAGCCTCCCGGCCTGACCGCATGGCTCATCCAGCTCCGATGGCGCCGCAGGAAGCGCATCGACGCCCCGAGCCCGACCGACGACGAGACGCGGAGGAGCTTGGTTCTCGGCACGGCGCCTGGAATGCCGACGAAGATCGGCAGGCGCGTCCCGCGTTCCCAGACGCGCTCGACCCAGTCGAGAGTGACGCGCGGGTCGAAGCAGATCTGGCTGACGATGTACGTGGCGAAACGCGCCTTGTCGAACATCGCCTGAATGGTCGTCTCGTCGTCGATGAGCGGGTGGCTCTCGGGGTAGCCCGTGATCCCGACGCTCTCGAAGCGGTGCCCGAGCTCGGCGATCGACTCCAGGAGCGAAGCTGCGCCGTCGTACTCGCCTGCCGGCTCGTCCGCGTCTCCCGCCACGACGAACACGTCGTGCGCGTCGATCTCGTCGACCCGGTGGATGATCTCCGCGAGATGCACGCGGTCTCGCACGAGCCGAGCCGAGAGATGAGGGACGACGGAGTAGCCGTGCTTCGTCAATCGCTCCGCGAGGTCGAGCGTGTGCTCGATGCCCTTCCTCGGCGAGACGGTGACGGTGAGCGTGACGTCGGGCGGGACGTGCTCGAGGACGGCCTCCTCCACGCTTCCGAACGGGAGCACCTCGTAGCGAGGCGAGGCGAGCAGCTCGGCTACACGATTCTCGGCGACCAGCTCGCTCATACGTCCGAGTCCGGGAACGACGCCTTCTTGCGTTCGATCCACTCGCCGAGCTCCTCGTCGACTGCATCGTCGAGCGGCGGCTGCTCGTACTCCGCGAGAGCACGCTTCCACATCGCGTTCGCGCGCTGGGCCGCATCCTGCGCACCCTCGGACTCCCACTGCTCGAAGCTCGAGCTGTCGGCGAGCGGCGAGCGGTAGAAGGCGGTCTCGAAGTTGGCGAGCGTGTGTGCGTGGCCGAGGAAGTGCGTGCCCGGCTCGTTCGTGAGGAATGCGTCGAGCGCCTGCCCGTTCTCCGAGAGGTCGACGCCCTTGCAGAACGCGTGCCACATCCCGAGCTGGTCGGCGTCGAGGACGAACTTCTCGTAGCCCATCGCGAGCCCGCCCTCGAGCCAGCCGGCCGCGTGGAGGACGAAGTTCGCGCCGCCGAGCATCGTCGGCTGCATCGTGTTCGCCGACTCGTACGCCGCCTGCGCGTCCGGGATCTTCGACGCGGTGAGCGCGCCGCCCGACCGGAACGGAACGCCGAGCCGGCGCGCGAGCGACGCCATCACGTAGAGGACGAGCGCCGGCTCCGGCGTGCCGAAGGTCGGCGCGCCGGACTGCATCGACATCGAGCTCGCGAACGATCCGAGCACCACCGGCGCACCGGGCCGGACGAGCTGGACGTAGGTCATTCCCGCGAGCGACTCGGCGAGCGTCTGCGCGCACGTTGCCGCGACGGTCGCGGGGCTCATCGCACCGGCGAGGATGAACGGGGTCATCATCACCGCCTGGTTCGCCTCGGCGTACGCGCGCGCGGCCCCGAGCATCGTCGCGTCCCAGACGAGCGGCGAGTTCGCGTTGATGAGGCTGAAGACCACCGTGTTCTGCTCGAGGAAGTCCGCGCCGAAGACGATGCGCGCCATCTCGACCGTGTCGCGCGCGCGCTGCGGGTGCGTGACCGAGCCCATGAACGGCTTGTCCGAGAGCCGCAGGTGCGCCTCGACCATGTCGTAGTGACGCTTGTTCACCGGGAGGTCGACGGGCTCGCAGACCGTGCCGCCGGAGTGGTGGAGCCAGGGCGAGACGTACGCGAGCTTCACGAAGTTGCGAAAGTCCTCGATCGTCCCGTAGCGCCGCCCGTCGTCGAGGTCGCGCACGAACGGCGACCCGTACGCGGGCGCGAAGATCGTGTTCGCGCCGCCGAAGACGACGCTGCGCTCCGGGTTCCGCGCGACCTGCGTGAACTGGCGCGGCGCCGTCGCCTGGACGAGCTGACGGCACATGCCCGCGCGGGAAGCGCACGCGCTCGCCGTCGACGTCGGCGCCTGCGTCGCGGAAGAGCTCGATCGCGTCCGGCGCGTCGCGGAAGTCGATCCCGACCTGCTCGAGGATCGTGTCCGCGTTCTCCTCCAGCAGCGCCAGGCCCTCTTCGGAGACGACCTCGAGCGGCGCCAGCGTGCGGGTCAGGAACGGCACGCTCTCGATCGACGGCGCCGAGCCGTGCGGCCTGGCGGGCGGCGCGCCCGCCGGCGCGTCGTCCTCGCGTCTCGCTCATGCTGGCTTCCTCTCTCGGCGACGCCCTCGCGTCGGCGCTCTCGTTCGATCGCGAGTCCGGCGCGCCGGGAAGGCGGACCGTGCGCGCGAGCCGCGCGTACGGATCGACGTCGTGCGGGATCGCCATCGCCTTCACGAAGAGCTCCTGAAAGCGCGGCTCGACTGCGGTCTCGATCTTCTCGACGCGACGCACGACGTCCTCGATCTCGGCTCGCGCGGCCCGGTTGAGGAGCGCGATCCGAGCACCCGTGCCCGCCGCGTTGCCCGCGGCGGTGACCTGCGCTCGGGGTCGCAGTCGGGAACGAGCCCGAGCACGAGCGCGTGCACGGGGTCGATGTGCGTCCCGAACGCGCCCGCGAGCCGGATCCGATCGACGCGCTCGATCCCGTAGCGCTCCATGAGCAGCGCGCAGCCCGCGTAGAGCGCCGCCTTGGCGAGCTGGATCTGCCGCACGTCGTTCTGCGTGATCGACGAGCTCGGGCTCGCCTCGCCAGAGGACGTACGAGAAGGTGCGCCCGTCGGCGACGATGCGCGGCGAGCGCTCGCGAGCGCGCCGTCGATCGTGCCGTCGGTCGTGAGCACGCCGGCGAGATGGAGCTCGGCGATCGCCTCGATGATCCCCGAGCCGCAGACGCCCGTGACCGCGTGCCCGGCGAAGCCGGGCTCGTCCGACCACGCGTCGGACCCGATCACGCGGATGCGCGGCTCGAGCGTCTCGGGATCGATGCGGACGCGCTCGATCGCGCCCGGAGCGGCGCGCTGGCCGCAGGAGATCTGCGCGCCCTCGAACGCCGGCCCGGTCGGGCTCGACGCGGCGAGCAGCCGGTCGCGGTTTCCGAGCACGATCTCGGCGTTCGTGCCGACGTCGACGATCAGGTTCACCTCGTCGCCGAGGTACGGGGCCTTCCGAGAGGATCACGCCGGCCGCGTCGGCGCCGACGTGACCCGCGATGCACGGCAGCACGTAGACGCGCGCGCCGCGGATGCACGGGCAGCCCGAGCTCGCGCGCCGGCAGTCGGACGGCGTCGTCGACGGCGAGCGCGAACGGTGCGCCGCCGAGCGCCGTCGGGTCGATCCCGAGCAGGAGGTGGTGCATGATCGGGTTGCCGACGAGCGTCATCTCGAGGATGTCCGTCGCGCTCGATCTCGGCCGCCGTCGCGAGCTCGGCGGTCAGCTTCGCGAGGCAGCCGCGAACGACCCTCGTCAGCTCCTTCTCCGAGCCGGGGTTGAGCATCACGTACGAGACGCGGCTCATCAGGTCCTCGCCGAAGCGGATCTGCGGGTTCATCTCGCCGGCGGACGCGAGCACCTCGCCGGTGAGCAGGTCGCAGAGGTGACCGGCGACCGTCGTCGAGCCGACGTCGAACGCGATCCCGTACGCGCGGTCGTGCAAGCCCGGCCAGACACCGGTGATCGTCTCGCCGTCGTGCACGGCGACGGTGACCGCGCCGGACCCTGCGTCGCGAGCGCGCGCTGCAGCGTCGGGAGCACGGCCGGGTCGCAGCGAGCCCGTCGAGCTCCCACTCGCGCTGCGAGCGCCTCGCGCAGCGCGTCGAGGTCGCCTGCGGCGACGCCGAGCTCGGCGCCGGTCGACCTCGACGTAGTAGAGGCGCACGACCGGGTCGATCTCGATCGGGTGTGCGTCCGCCTCCTTGCGCACGACCTGGCGGTAGAGCTGGCTCTCGGGCGGCACGTCGACGACGAGGTCGCCGGTCACGTGCGCGGTGCAGCCGAGCCGACGGCCGTCGGCGAGCCCGCGGTCGGCTGCGTATCGCGTCTCGACCTCGCTCGCCGGAGAGAGGTGCGCTGCCGCCGACGCGATCCCGTGCTTCGCGTGCTCGCCCTCGGAGACCTCGACCTGGCAGCGGCCGCAGATGCCGCGGCCGCCGCAGACCGAGTCGAGGTCGACACCGAGTCGCCTGCGCGGCGTCGAGCACCGGTCGTGCCGTGCTCGAACCGTCCGCGCCGGCCGGACGGCGTGAAGACGACGAGTGCGTCGGGCGACGTCACGACGACGCAGCCCTCCGCCGCCCGTCGCGGCCACCGCGCCGGCCGCGCTGTGGCCTCGCCGCCGGCGAGTCCCCGTGGCGCGCGATCCAGGTCGCGCAGTGCGCGTCGTTCCCCATCATCACGTCGGCTGCCTTGACCGCCTGCAGCATCTCCTCGTGCAGCGGGCTCGTGATGGCCGAGGTGAGGCCGGACGCGATCGCCATCGGAAGGAACGCCGCGTTCAAGGCGGGTCGGTGCGGGAAGGCCGAAGCTCACGTTCGAGGCGCCGCAGGTCGTGTTCACGCCGAGCTCCTCGCGCAGGCGCCGCACGATCCGGAACACCTGGCGCCCCGCGCTGCCGATCGCGCCGATCGGCATGACGAGCGGGTCGACCACGATGTCCTCCTTGGGGATCCCGTGGTCCGCCGCGCGGGAGACGATCCTGCGCGCGACCTCGAAGCGCTCGTCCGGATCCTCGGAGATCCCGATCTCGTCGTTCGTGATCGCGACGACCGCGGCCCCGTGCTTCGCCACGAGCGGAAGCACGGACTCGAGCCGATCCTCCTCGCCCGTCACCGAGTTGACGAGCGCCTTGCCCTGGTAGACGGCGAGCCCGGACTCGAGCGCCTCGACGATCGACGAGTCGATGCAGAGCGGCACGTCGGTCACGCACTGAACGAGCTGGATCGCCTCGGCGAGGATGGCCGGCTCGTCCGCGAGGGGGATCCCCGCGTTGACGTCGAGCATCTGCGCTCCCGCCTCGACCTGCGCGATCGCGTCGGCGATCACGGTGTCGAAGTTCCCGGCCGCCATCTCCTCCGCCAGCTTCTTGCGCCCGGTCGGGTTGATGCGCTCGCCGATGATCACGAACGGCCGTTCGAAGCCGATCACGACCTCCTTCGTCGCGCTCGAGAGCAGAGTCTCGGTCACGTGTCGTGTCCGTTCGAGGCGACGAGCCGCTCGAGGACGTCGTCGGTGTATGCGCCCTCGAGCCACGCGACCTCCTCGGCGACCTCGGACTCGAGGTCGTCGCCGCACGCTCGCGGCTCTCGGCGCCACTCCTCGAGGTAGGCATCCGTCCCGATCAGGCCCGCACGCATCGCCGCCGCGTCGATCGCCTCCTGGAAGCGGCCGGAGAGCTCGGCGCGCGCCGACGTGCGACCCTTCCTTCGCCACCACCTGCGCGGGGATGTCCCGCCACCAGATCACGGTCAGCTCAGGCAGCCGGCGGTCGCCTCGACGAAGCGGGTCAGCGACGGAACGAGGTCGCCGTAGCCCGTGCGGCGCTCCTCGTACGCGAGCCCGAGGCGCTCGGCGGCTGCGCGTGCGCGGCGCCGCAGGTCGTCGTCGTCGGTCTGCGCCAGATAGAGAAGCCGCCGGTAGTTCCCGAAGTAGTCGGGCAGGAGCTCCGGATGGCGGTCGAGCCCGAGGCCGCGGATCACGAGCGCGTCGAAGTGCCGCGCGAGGAAGTCCGTCAGGTAGAAGGTCGCGGGCTCGGCGTCGTGCAGCTCCTGCCCAGACGTCGTTGCCGGTGAGGAAGCCGTAGCAGTGCGCGCCGGGCAGCCGCTCGACGCCGTGCAGGTCGAGCACCTTGTCGAGCTCGCCGCCGGTGCCGCAGTCCGCGTACGCGACGAACACGCGCTCGTAGCTGCCCGCGAGCTCGCTGCAGCTTCGCGTCCACCGCGGGCGCGATCAGCTGCGGCCGCGAGTGGAGCTTGGCGGGGAGGCAGCGGACGGTCACGTTCTGCCAGCCGTTGAGCCGGATGACGGCGAGCACCTCGCGCGCGATCGCGCCGCACGCGAGGACGAGCACCTCGGGCCGCTCGGCCTCGAAGACGCGCTCCTCGTCAGGATGCAGTAGCTGCTGCACGGCGCGCCAGCACGAGGGCCTGGGCTGTCTCCGAGGCGACGGCCGCATCACGGCAATACGCGTCGGCGCCGATTGCCTTGCCGAAGTCCTCGTTCAGCGGGGCGCCGCCGACGAGGACGATGTAGTCGTCGCGGATCCCCTTCTCCTTCAGCGTGTCGATGACGACCTTCATGTACGGCATCGTCGTCGTGAGGAGCGCCGACATGCCGAGGATGTCCGGCTCGTGCTCCTCGAGCGCCGCGAGGTAGTTCTCGACCGGGTTGTTGATGCCGAGGTCGTAGACCTCGAAGCCGGCACCCTCGAGCATCATCGCGACGAGGTTCTTCCCGATGTCGTGGATGTCGCCCTTGACGGTGCCGATCACGACCTTGCCGACGCGCTCGGCCCCCGTCTCGGCCAGGAGCGGCCGGAGGATCGCCATGCCCGCCTTCATCGAGTTCGCCGCGAGCAGCACCTCGGGCACGAACAGGATCCCGTCGCGGAAGTCGATGCCGACGATCCGCATGCCCTCGACGAGGGCGTCGTTCAGCACCTTGTCCGGCGCCCCAACCGCGCTCGAGCAGGATGTTCGTGCCCTCGACGATCTCGTCCGCGAGCCCGTCGTAGAGGTCGTCGTGCATCTGCGCGACGAGCTCGTCGTCTGTCAGCGGTCTTGAGATCGAGGTCGTCGTCAGCCATGTGCGTCGCGTGTTCCGTATCGTGGAACGATGCTGTATCATGGAATTCTAGGAGATCCTGGCAGATGGTGCAGTCGCTCGAGCGTGCGTTCGCGATCCTCGACGAGGTGCCGCAGCGACCCGCCGGCGTCACCGCGATCGCCGAGCGTGTGCGGCTGCCGAAGTCGACCGTCGCGCGCCTGCTCGCGACACTCGAGGACGTCGAGGCGGTCGAGCGCTTCGACGGAGCCCGCTGGCGGATCGGCCCCGGCGTCGCGGCGCTCTCCGCGGCGGCCTCGTCCGAGCGCAGCCTGATCTCGATCGCGCGCCCGTTCCTCGCCGATCTCGTCGCCGAGCTCGGCGAGGACGCCGGCCTCGGCGCTTCCCGACGGCAACGAGTCGCACTACGTCGACCAGGTCGAGTCCGACAACCCCGTGCAGGTGCGCGACTGGACGGGGACGCGGGCGCCGATGCACGCGGTCCCGTCCGGGCTCGTCCTCCTCGCGGAGTGGCCGGAGGAGGCGCTCGACGCGTACCTCGCGCACGGCCTCGCCGCGCTGACGCCGCGTACGGTCACCGACCGCGAGCAGCTTCGACGCGCGCCTGGCGGAGGTGCGCGCTGCGGGCTACGCGTGGGGTCTCGAGGAGTTCGCCGAGGGGATCGACTCGGTCGCCGCTCCGATCCGCGACGCCCGCGGGCACGCGATCGCAGCCCTCCACGTCCACGGGCCGTCGTACCGCTTCCCCGTCCGAGGCGACGAGGCGCGGGTTGCGGTGCCGTCGCCGCCGCAGCCGCGGAGGTCAGTCGGCTACTCGGTCGCGACGACCGCTGATTCGCTTCGTAGCGGTGCTTCGTGACGATAGAAGGGCGCAGCCGCGGGAGGGAGCTCGCGACCGGCGATCAAGTCGGCGGCCTTCTCGGCGATCATCATCACGGGGGCGTAGATGTTCGCGTTCGTCACGAACGGCATCACCGATGCGTCGACGACGCGAAGGCCGTCCAGGCCGTGCACGCGCAGTGTGTTCGGGTCGACCACCGCATCCGCGTCGATGCCCATCCGGCACGTGCACGACGGATGGAGCGCAGTCTCCGCGTCACGGGCGACCCACTCGAGGATCTGCTCGTCGGTCTCGATCTCCGGGCCCGGCGAGAGCTCGCCGGCGTCGTACTCGGCGAAGGCCGGCTGACCGAGGATGTGCCGCGCACAGCGGATCGCCTCGACCCACTCCCGGCGATCCTGCTCGGTCGAGAGGTAGTTGAACCTAAGTGCGGGATACATGACGGGGTTCCGGGACGTGATGCGCACCGACCCGCGCGCGTCCGAGTTCATCGGGCCGACGTGCACCTGGTAGCCGTGATCCGTCGGCGGTTTGCGTGCCGTCGTAGCGGATCGCGAGCGGCAGGAAGTGGAACATGAGGTTCGGGTAGGCGACCTCCTCGTTCGAGCGCACGAACCCGCCCGCCTCGAAGTGGTTGGTCGCACCGGGGCCTCGGCGGAAGAGGAGCCACTGCAGTCCGACCCACGGCCGGTTGCGCCACTTCATCGCCGGCGCGACGGACATCGGCTTCGTGCACGCGTGCTGGACGTACACCTCGAGGTGGTCCTGGAGGTTCTCGCCGACGCCCGGTAGCTCGTGCACGACATCGACGCCGACCGAGCGTCAGGTGCTCGGGATCGCCGACGCCCGACAGCTGCAGGAGCTGCGGCGAGTTGATCGCACCGCCGCAGAGGATCACCTCGCCGGCTTCGATGCGCTCGAAGCCGCCTCGTTGCGAGACCTCGACTCCGACTGCGCGCGTGCCCTCGAAGAGGACGCGCGTCACGAACGCGCGGCAGCGGATCTCGAGGTTCGGACGGTGGGACACCGGGTGCAGGTACGCGCGTGCTGCGCTCCGGCGTCGCCCGTTGCGAATCGTGCGGTCGAAGGTCCCGAACCCCTCCTGGCGATAGCCGTTGACGTCGGTCGTTCGCTCGTAGCCGGCCTGCGTCGTCGCCTCGAGGAACGCTCCGAAGAGCTCGTTCGTCGCCGGGCCGCGTTCGAGGACGAGCGGGCCGCGGTCGCCGCGGTAGTCGTCGGCTCCCGCGACGCACGTCTCCATGCGCTTGAAGTAGGGCAGGCAGTGGGCGTAGCTCCAGCGCTCGAGCCCGGGCTCGGCCGACCACTTCTCGTAGTCGAGCGCGTTGCCGCGCTGGAAGATCATTCCGTTGATCGAGCTCGACCCGCCGAGCACCTTGCCGCGGGCATGGGCGACGCGGCGCCCGTCCATGAACGGCTCCGGCTCGGACGCGTAGCACCAGTCGTAGCGCGGGTTTCCGATCGGAAACGAGAACGCCGCCGGCATGTGGATGTACGCGTCCCACCAGGAGTCGGTGCGCCCGGCCTCGAGCACGAGCACGCGCGTTCCGGGATCGGCGCTGAGCCTGTTGGCAAGCACGCAGCCGGCGGAGCCTCCGCCGACGATGACGTAGTCGTAGCTCGTCATGCTCGTTCGACGCTCTCGACCAGCAGCGTCGAGACGTCGGCGACGCGCAGCTCGCCGCCCGTCTGCCGCACGCCGTCGTCGAGCATCACCGTGCAGAAGGGGCAGGCGACGGCGAGCGTGTCGGCACCCGTGTGCGGCGGCCTCGCGCGCTCGCTCCTCGTTGATCTGGCTGCCGCGCTCCTCCATCCACATGTGCGCGCCGCCGGCGCCGCAGCAGAACGTGCGCTTGCCGCTCCGCGCCATCTCGAGCGGCCTGCCGATGCGCGCGACGAGCTCGCGCGGCGCCGCCAGCACGTCGTTGTGGCGGGCGAGGTAGCAGGAGTCGTGGTACGTGATCGTCGTCGTCGCCGCGCACCGGCGCCAGGCGACCGTCGCGCACGAGGTCGGCGAGCAGCTCGGAGTGGTGCACCACCTCGTAGCGCCCGCCGAAGTCCGGGTACTCGTTCGCGAGCGTGTTGAAGCAGTGCGGGCAGCTCGCGACGATCTTCGTCACGCCCGCCTCGTTCAGCGTCTCGACGTTCGCCTGGGCGAACGACTGGAAGACGTACTCGTTGCCCACGCGACGGGCGGGATCGCCCGTGCACGACTCGCGCGGGCCGAGGATCGCGACGTCGAGCCCGGCGGCGAGCAGCAGCTTCGCCGTCGAGATCGCGGCGGTGCGCGCGCGCTCGTCGAACGAGGCGGCGCAGCCGACCCAGTAGAGGATCTCGGGCGGCCGGATCGCCCGGCTCGAGGACGCGAACGCCGAGCCCGTCCGCCCAGGCGGCACGCTCGGTCTGCGGCTTCCCCCACGGGTTCGACGCCGCGCTCGACGTCGCGCAGCATCGTCTCGGTCTCGGCGGGGAGGCGTGACTCGACCATGACGAGGTTGCGGCGGAGGTCGACGATGTGGTCGACGTGCTCGATCGAGACCGGGCACTCGTGGACGCACGCGCCGCAGGTGACGCAGTCCCAGACGACGTCGTCCGTGACCGCGTTCGGGACGAGCGGTGACGAGCTCGCCGCCGGCGAGCGCCGCCTGTCCCTCCGCGAAGAGCTGGTCGCGGATGCCCATGATCAGGAGCTTCGGCGAGAGCGCCTTGCCGGTCGCGTACGCAGGGCAGACGTCCTGGCAGCGGCCGCACTCCGTGCACGACATCGAGTCGAGCATCTGCTTCCACGTCAGGTCGGCGACCGTGCCGGCGCCGAAGCGGAGCGCGGCCTCGTCCTCGGCCTCGAAGTCGAGCGGTCTCGAGGCGCCCGGGCGCACGCGTGCGGCCGAAGAAGACGTTGATCCCGGCGGTCGCGATGTGCAGGTGCTTCGAGTGCGGGAGGTAGGCGAGGAAGCCGAGGATGAGCAGCACGTGCGACCAGACGAAGACCCGCTCGAGCACCTCCGTCGTCGTGTCGTCCGCGAAGAGCTCCGAGAGCGCATTCGGAGACGGGTGACCAGTCCGCGGGCCAGGGATTCAGGCCGAGCGCGATCTGCGTCGCGTGCCAGAGGAGCAGCGTCGTCGCGATGCCCTGCGATCAGCGCGAGGATGAGGTCGGCCTCGCCGAGGTGGGAGCCCTCGAACCGCGCGCGGCCGCTGCACCTTCCGGATCGATGAGCGCGGACGCCACGCCCACGAGCACGAGGACGGCGAACAGGTCGACGAGGAACGCGTACCAGCCCTGGTGCTCGAGCCAGCCGAGCGGCGAGCCCGACGGAAGAGACGGCTCGCGGTCGACGATCGCCGAACGATCGCCATGAAGATCGTCGGGAAGAGGACGACGAAGCCCCAGAAGATGAACGCGTGCACGAGCCCGGGGACGAGGCGCTGGAGGAGCTTCCGCTGGCCCGAGGACGATCGTCGCCTCGTTCCGAACGCGCGTCGGGAGGTCGGACGAGCGGCTCGACCGGCTTTCCCGAGCGCACCAGCCGGGTGAGGAACAGCGCGCGGCGCGCGAAGAGCCCGCCGGCGACGGCGATCGCGACGACGAGCGCGACCGCGGAGGCGACGCTCGCAGTCGTGCTCAGCTTGCCTCGCGCCTTTCTCAGCTCGGCCGAGATCGCCGGGCACGACCTCGTGCAGGTCGCCGATCACGGCGTAGTCGGCACTCGCGAGGATCGGCGCTTCCGGGTCGGTGTTGACCGCGAGGATCGCCTTCGCCCCCTTGCAGCCGGCCATGTGCTGCGTCGCACCCGAGATGCCGCACGCGATGTAGATGTCCGGCGCGATCTTCGTCCCGGTCTGGCCGACCTGATCCGTGTGCGGGCGCCAGCCGGCCATGGTGACTGCGCGGGAGCAGCCGACCGCACCGCCGAGCAGCCCCGCGAGCTCCTCGATGATCCCGAAGCCCTCGGGCGATCCCGCGCCGCGACCGCACGAGACGACGACCTTCGCTTCGGCCAGCGACACGCCACCTGCAGCGGCGCCGACTCGCTCGCGGACGCGCACGACGAGGTCGGCCTCCTGGAGCGCGGGCGTGAAGCGCTCGACGGGCGGCGCTTCGCCGCCGCGGCGTCGCGCCGTGCGATCGCGTGCGGCTGAACGGTCATGAGCCTCGGCTCGCCGTGCGAGCTGCGCTTCCTCGAGCAGGCTTCCTCCCCAGCGCACGCGGGTCACGAGCGGCGCCGGCGACGGCGATGCAGTTCGCGGCGAAGTGGAAGATCGGTGATCGCGGCGACGCGCGCGAGCACCTCGTTGCCGCGGGCAGTACCCGCCGCGACGATCGCCGACGGCGACAGCGTCTCCGCCAGCTCGACGAGCGCCCGGGCGATCGCTGCGGGCGCGAAGCTCGAGAATGCCTCGCCCTCCGCGACGTGGATCGATCTCCACGCCCGAGACCGGCACGCGGCTCGCCGACGCAGACCGCATGCAGGGGCTCGCCGAGCAGGCCGGCGAACGCGAGCGCCTGCTGCGTGAGCTCGCCCGGCTCCTCGACGTAGACGAGCACCATCAGGCGACCCCGATCCTGGCGGAGCACGTCGACGACGGCGGGCGCTGCGTCCGGGCCCGTGGCCGAGGATCTCGGCCTCCTTGCCCTGGCTCTCGGGCACGACGAGCCGGAGCTTCTCGAGCCTCGGCTCGGGCCTCGCAGGGGAGCTCGACGTCGACCGGCTTGCGCTGCGCGCGGAGCTTCGCGGGCACGGACGGATACCGCGGCAGGTTCAGGCCCTCGAGCACGGTGACGACCGCGGGGAGCGGGAGCACGTAGACGTCGCGCCCGCCGGCGACCTCCTGCTCGCAGCGGACGGTCTCGCCGTCCACGACGACGCCCTTGAGGCCGGTCGCCACGGGCCGGCCGAGCGCGTACGCCACCCGGATCCCGACCTGGAAGCCGCCCGAGTCCGCCGACTCGTTGCCGAAGAAGACGAGGTCGAACGCACCGTTGGCTCGCCTCGTCGACGCGGATCGCCTCGACGATCGCGCCGGCGGTCGCCTGCGGATCCCACTCTTCGCCGTCGGTGACGAGGTGGATGGCGCGGTCGGCGCCGAGCGCCATCGCGTCGCGGAGCTGCTCCTCGGCCTCGGGCGGCCCGAGCGTGAGCACGACCGACTCGCCGCCGTGCGCCTCGATCAGGCGGACCGCCTCCTCGACGCCGCACTCCTCGTGCGGGCTGATCGTGAACCCGAGGTGCTTCGTCTCGATCGCCTGCGCGTCCTCGGTGAGCACGATCTTCCCGCCCGTCATCGGCACCCGCTTGACGCAGACGAGGATCCTCACGACCGGATCCTCGTGTTCTCCGGGTCGAAGATCGGCGCCGAGCCGACGACGTCGACGGTCACCGGGTACTGCTCGCCCATGTACTCGACGGCGAGCCGAGTGCCGACCTCGCGCCTGCTCGGGCGGGAGATACGCCATGAGCACGTGCTTCCCCACCGAGGGCGCCGCGCCGGCGCTCGTCACGTAGGAGCGGCGACCCTTCGCGTCGACGAGCGGGCGCGCCGTCACGCGTGAGGATCGGCTCGCGGCCCATCGGGAAGCGCGCGCACTGCCCGAGGACGACGCGTGGTCGTCGACGGTGAGCGTGCAGAGGATCGCGGCCGGCGCCTCGTCGCGATGCGAGACGTGCGCCTCCTTGCCGACGAAGTCCTGCTCCTTGACCTTGCCCCAGGCCATGTCCGCCTCGACGACCGTGTACTCGCTCTCGAGCTCGGCGCCGTAGGCGCGGTAGCACTTCTCGAGCCGGCCGGTCGTCCCGTAGACGCCGATTCCGCAGGGGACGGCGCCGTGCGCGCGCCCGGCCTCCCAGACGGACGTCCCACAGCCGGGCGCCCTGCTCGATCGGCACGTACAGCTCCCAGCCGAGGTCGCCCACGTACGAGATGCGCGACGCGAGCACCTGTACCGACCCGATCTCGATCGTCTTGCAGGTCGCGAAGGGGAAGCCCTCGTTCGAGACGTCGTCGCTCGTCGTGGACGCGAGGATGTCGCGCGCGCGCGGCCCCCACAGGCCGATCGTCGACCACGCGGACGTCAGGTCGGCGAGCTGGGCGGAGCCGTCCGCGGGGAGATGGTCGGAGAGCCACTTGTGGTCGGCCATTCCGTGCGCGCCGCCGGTGACGACACGGAAGTGCTCGTCGCCGAGCCGCATGATCGTGAGGTCGGACTTGAAGCCGCCGCTCGCGGAGAGCCACGGCGTGTAGACGACCGTCCCGACGGCCACGTCGACCTGACGCATCGACACCGTCTGCAGAGCGTCGAGCGCCCCTGGCCCCGACACGTCGAAGATCGCGAACGCCGACAGGTCGAAGATCCCCGCTCGGTCGCGCATCGCGAGGTGCTCGGCGTTGATGATCGGAGACCACCAGCGCGTGTCCCACTCGGCCTCGCGCCGCCCGACCCGGTCGCCGTACTCCTCGAGCAGCGGCGCGTTCGACTCGTACCACTGCGGCCGCTCCCAGCCGGCTGCCTCGAAGAAGACCGCGCCGAGCTCCTGCTCCCGCTCGTGGTACGGCGAGAGCCGCACGTCGCGGTTCGACGCCCACTGCTCGAGCGGATGGACGATTCCGTAGGTCTTGTTGAACCCTTCCGCCGTCCGCGCCTTCACGTGCGTCGACGACTTCTGGTGCTCCCAGAACCGCGCCGCGTCGGAGGAGTGGAGGTCGATGTGCGACTCGCCGTGCACCATCCACTCCGCGAGCGACTTCCCGACTCCAGGTCCCTCCTTGATCCAGACGGCCGCGGCCGACCAGAGGCCCTTCACCTCGGGCAGCTCGCCGAGGATCGGCATCCCGTCGGGCGTCAGCGAGAGGATCCCGTTGATCGCGTGCTTGATGCCGACGGTCTCGTCGCCGACGATCGACGGCATCAGCTCGAGCGCCTGCTCCATCTGCAGGTTGAAGTCCTCCTGCGTGAACGGGAACTCGGTCGGCGAGAGCGACGCCTCCTCGACCGAAGGCAGCTCCTCGGGGTCGTACAGGATCGCGCGGTGTGCATACGAGCCGATCTCGAGGCCCGACCCGTGCTGCCGCTCGTACATGTTCGTATCCATGTCGCGCACGATCGGGAACTCGATGTCCCCCTTCGCGTCGGCGAACCAGTGCGTCGGGCCGATGTCGATCATCTGGTGCACGGCAGGCGTGAGCGGGATGGACGCGCCGGCCATGCGCGCGAGCTTCGGGCTCCAGACGCCGCAGGCGATCACGACCACCTCGGTCTCGATGTCACCGGCGGTCGTTCGCACCCGGCGAATGCGTCCGGACTCGACGTCCAACCCGAGCACCTCGGTGCTTGCGAAGACCGAGAGCCTCCCCGACTGCCTGGCCACGCTCGCGCATGATCGTCCCGGCCCGCAGGGAGTCGACGACGCCGACCGACGGGGTGTAGAAGCCGCCCAGGATCACGGTCTCGTCGATGAACGGGACGAGCTCCTTCACCTCGGCCGGCGTCACGAGCGACACCGGCTCGATCCCCCAGGCCTTCGCGGACGCGACGCGTCGGGTCAGCTCCTGCATGCGCTCCTCCGTGCGCGCGACCTCGACGCCACCGCACTCCGTGAACACGCCCAGCTCCTTGTACTGCCGCATGCTCTCGAGCGTGAGCTGCGTCATCTCCTTCGAGTGGTCGACCGGGTAGATGAAGTTCGAGGCGTGCCCGGTCGAGCCGCCCGGGTTCGGCAGCGGGCCCTTGTCGAGCAGGACGACGTCCGACCAGCCCTGATCGGTGAGGTGGTACGCGACCGAGTTGCCGACGATCCCGCACCCGATGACGACGGCGCGGGCATGGCTGGGGAGGGTGCTCATGCGCGGCTGATATATCAGAGATATATGTGAGGTCAGAGGACGCGGCGGACAGCCTGCTCGAAACCCTCGACATGGCGGCGCATGACGTCTTCGGCTCTCTCGGGGTCACGGTCGCGTATCGCTTCGAGCAAGTCCCGATGCTCCTGAATCGCATCATCGAGGCGGACGACGCGGTCGAGGACGAGGAACCAGATCCGCAAGGTCAGCATGTAGTACTCGTTGAGAGTCGCCTCGAGAAACGGGTTGTGCGCGCAGCGGTACACGTGTCGGTGGAGGCGCTGATCGAGGTCGATCAGGGAGCGCTCGTCGTGGGCTGAGGTTCCGTCGAGCTCGGCGAGCAGTGCGTCCGTCTCGGCCCGCTCGGCGTCGGTCGCCCGCTCCGCGGCCAGGCGCGCCGCATTGCCCTCGAGTGTCACGCGCACTTCCGAGAGCCCGGCCAGGTCGCCGACGTCGACGGGCGAGACGAACATCCCCCGCCGCGGATACACGTCGACCAGGCACTCGCGGGCGAGCGTGCGGAGCGCCTCTCGCACAGGGGTTCGCCCGACGCCGAGCCGTTCCATCAGCTCCCGCTCGCTGACGAGTGCGCCGGGTGGAAGCTCGAGCGTCACGATGAGCTCGCGGATGCGGTAGTAGGCCTGGTCCGCGAGAGAGCGGGCGTCGGCCGCCTCGGGCTGGTGGATGGCAAGAGCTGGGGTCGTCATGTGCGGTCGAGGCGGCGGCGGGGACGGGATCGCCCCCGCCGCGCGTCTCAGCTCACTTCAGCCAGGCGTTGACCTTGGCCTTGTTGGCCTTGACCCACTGCTCCGCTGCCTTCTCCGGCTTCAGCTTCTTGCCGGCGATGAGGTTGGCGACGAAGTTCTGGTCGGCCGAGGTCCACTTCCAGCTTCTTGACGAACTTCAGTGCGGGAGAGCCGCTCGTCGCGAACTTCCCGCTGATCAGCTTGTCGAGCCCGTACGACGGGTACTCGCACGCGTGCTTTCCAGTCTGCTTCTCGTCGTCCAGGCAGCCTTTGAAGCGTGCCGGGAGCTTCACTCGCACGAGGTCGTACTGCGCGTTCAGGTACTGCGGGTCGTACCAGTAGAAGAGAACGGGCTTCTTCTGCTTGTACAGCTGACTCCAGCGCGCAACCTGAGCCGGCTCGGCGCCGGCGACGACGTGCTTCAGGTTGAGGCCGAGCTCCTTGATGAGCGCACGATCCTTCTGGACGTACGAGGGATCGCCGCCGAGGAACATGCCTTGCGAGCCCGACTCGGGCGACTTGAACACGGCCTCCTTGCCCTTGATGCCCTTCCACGACTTCATCGCCGGGTACTGCTTGAGCAGGTACCGCGGGATGTACCAGCCGATCACGCCGGTGATCCCGTTCGAGCCGATGACCCGGACCGACTTGTCCTTGATGTACGGCTGCGCCGACTTGGCTCAGCGTGTTGTCCCAGTCCTCGAGCGCGACGTCGATCTTGCCGTCCCGCATCGCCTGGAAGTACGGCGTCCCCTCGGTGACGTTCGTGATCTTGACCTTGCAGCCGAGGTTCTTCTCGAGCACGTACTTCGCGACGTACGTGTTCGCCGTCGAGCCCGACCACGACTGCTCGTTGATGGTGACGGTGCCGCAACTCTGCGCGGCTCCGCCGAATGCACTCCCCGATACGGTGAGCGCGGCTACTGCGACGAGCGCGATGCCGACGGCACCGGAGCGACGCCGCCAGCTACCACGAAACGACATTCGATCCTCCTTCTCGTTGTGCGCGCGAGGTGCACTCACGCGATGCCCTGCCTTCTCGAGCCTCTCGATCCTTGCGTGACGCGATCGAGTGCGATGCCGAGGGCGAGGATCGCAATCGACGCGATCACACCCTGCCCGAACTGCCCGCGAACGAGACCTTGCGCGACCTCGTACCCGAGCCCTCCCGACCCGACGAGCCCGCCGATGACGACGACGGCGAGCACCATGACGATCGCCTGGTTCACGCCGAGCATCACGGCGTCACCGGCGAGCGGCAGCTTGACCTTCGTCAACACCTGGCGGCGCGAGGCACCGAACGCGCTCGCGGCCTCGACCGACGCCGGCGCGACGTCGCGCACACCGCGCTCCACCAGTCGGAGCGTCACGGGAAACGCATAGAGGACGCCGGCGACGATTCCCGGGACGATCGAGACCGGCATGAGGTAGATGAACGGGATGATGTAGACGAGCTGCGGCAGCGTCTGCAGGACGTCGTTCACCGGTCTCATCGTCTTGGAGAAACGGTCGTTCTCGGCGGCGAGCACGCCGAGGATGACGCCGAGCACGACGGCCATCGCCGTCGCGACGAGCACCTGCGAGAGGGTGTCCATGGCCAGTGCCCAGACGCCCATGAACTCCGATCAGGCCGAGCATCGCGAGCGCGGTCAGCGCCGGTCGGAGCCCGCTGACGACGAAG
This sequence comes from uncultured Gaiellaceae bacterium, assembly GCA_963820635.1. Lineage (GTDB taxonomy): Bacteria > Actinomycetota > Thermoleophilia > Gaiellales > Gaiellaceae > GMQP-bins7. Next base: position 19,487 of record CAWGAN010000005.1, read on the forward strand.
GCGATCAGCGTCAGCCCGCCGAGCGTCGTGAACCACGGAGCCTCGACGAGGAATGCCTGCATCGGCAGCAGGAGCTGTTGGAGGATGAAGATCCCGATCCGCTCGGTGATGGCGAACACCCAGGTCGTGGGGTCCTGCACGTAGTCGAGGACGACCTGGATCTTCGACAGAAGCCACTCCTCGATGGTCGCGCTCCGCGGTGGATCTCCGACCTCGTCGGGGTAGATGGCGTTGGCGCCGAACGCCTTCGAGATCCCGATCGCACCGAGAATCGCGACCGCAGGTCGCGAGCGACTGGAGGCGCAGTCGCTTCCTTCTCGATTCGTCGAGGTGCCGGTGTGCAGGGTCCGTCCGCGCCGCCATCGCCTCGGTCGAGCGGTCGAGTGCGGTCGCCATGATCACGATCACGAAACCGGCGAGGATGGCGAGCGCGGGGTTCGAGTAGAGACCGCTCGTCACGACGGCGCCGAGCCCGCCTCCGCCGATGAGGCCCGCGATCACGACCATCGACAGCGCGAACAGGATCGTCTGGTTGACCCCGAGGAGGATCAGCCGACGAGCGAGCGGAAGCTGGACCTTGCGCAGCAGCTGCGACCGCGTCGCGCCCAGCGAGGTCGCCGCCTCGACCGTGTTGACGGCCACGCCGCGAATCCCGAGCGCCGTGATCCGGATGGCGGGCGGAATCGCGTAGATCAACGTCGAGACCACCGCCGCGGCCGGTCCGATCGAGAAGAGGATGACGACCGGGATCAGGTACGCGAACGCCGGAACGATCTGCATGGCGTCGAGGACGGGCGTTATGGCCTTCGCGAAGCGATCGGAGCGTCCGGCGACGATGCCGAGCGGGATGCCGATGAGGAGCGAGAGCCCCACGGCGACGAGCATCAGCGCGACCGTCTGCATGCTCTCCTCCCACAGGCCCGTGAGCGCGAACGTCGCGAACGCGACGAGCGTGATCAGCGCGGCGCGGAGGCCGCCGAACCGTGCGACCACGAGGACACCGGCGACCGTCGTCCCGATCCAGGTCATCCAGAGAAGCAAGCGGTTGAACCAGTCGACGAAGTGGTCGATCGACGTCGAGAAGCCGTCGAAGAGCGCGAAGACGAAGCTTCTGTCTGCAGCGCCCTTCTCGGTGAGGAGCCACACCTGGAAGGTGTCGAGGTGGCCGGAGAGCGGGTGCCAGATCAGCGAATCGGGCCACGGGAACCGAATCATCTCCTGACCGCTCGCATCGACGGTCACGCCCCACGCCCGGTACGCGAGGTACATCAGCGCGATGATTCCTGCGGTCTGGACGATCTTCCCCCGCCACCACGGCACGTGCGAGAGGACGGGGGTGCTCGGCGCGACGACCTCGGCGACGACCGACATCAATCGCTCCCCTCGCCCGCGATCGCCGTGAGCACGGCGACGCGGTCGACCACTCCGACGACTCGACCGTTCTCGACCGCGCAGACCGGCTTCTCGCTCTGCGCGACAACGGGGATCGCGTTTCGCACGGTGGTCGTGACGTCGAGATGCGGCCCGTCGGTCGACTCATCCGCCTCCGGCTCTCGCATCACCCAGCGCAGCGTCAGGACATGGCTGCGCGGGACGTCTCGGACGAAGTTCTCGACGTAGTCGTCGGCAGGAGCGCCGACGATCTCCTCCGGCGTTCCGAGCTGCACGATCCCGCCGTCGCGCATGATCGCGATGCGATCGCCGAGCCTGAGCGCCTCGGCGAGGTCGTGCGTGATGAAGACCATCGTCTTGCCCGTCTCCTCCTGGAGACGACAGACCTCGTCCTGCATGTCGCGGCGGATGAGCGGGTCGAGCGCGCTGAACGGCTCGTCGTAGAGCATCACCTGCGGGTTGCCGGCGAACGCGCGCGCGACGCCGACTCGCTGCTGCATACCGCCGGAGAGCTGGTCCGGGAACTGGTTGGCGGCGTCCTCGAGGCCGACGAGCTTCAGGACGTCGGCCGCTCGGGCAAGACGCTCCGCCTTCGCCGATGCCCTTGACCTCGAGACCGAACGCGACGTTGTCGATCACGCGGCGGTGGGCGAGCAGCCCGAAGTGCTGGAACACCATGGACACCTCGTTCCGGCGAAGCTGGCGGAGCTCTGCAGCTCCTGCCGCACGACACGTCATGGCCCGCGATCTCGATCTGTCCCGCGGTCGGCTCGATCAGCCGGATGAGCGTGCGGACGAGCGTCGACTTGCCCGAGCCCGAGAGTCCCATGACGACGAACACCTCGCCGCGGCCACACCTCGATCGAGACGTCGCGCACCGCGACGACGCAGCCGGTCTTGTCGACGAAGCTCGCCGCGAGGCAGGAATGCGTCCGGCGATCCGACGAGGCGATCGGGGTTCTGGCCCGAAGACCTTCCAGACTGCCGTCGGCCCGAATGACCGGAGGGCTCGTGCAGTCGATTCGGTGCTGCGATCGGCGCGGCAGCAGTCTCGGCCGTTTCCGTCATGCGCGCGTCGCTGATATATCACCCGGCCTTGTCGATGTCTAGCTCTCGGCGCTCGCGGAGGGCTCGGAAGCGCGCCGATCGGGTACACCTCCCCCGTGCCCGAGTGGATCCTGCCGACGCGTTACTCCGCCGTGACCCCTCTTGCGAGCGGCGGCATGGGAGACGTCTACCGCGCGACCGACGGCCTTCTCGGCCGAACGGTCGCGGTCAAGGTGCTCGCGGAGCGCCACGCGCGCAACTCGGACGTTCGCGCCCGCTTCACGCGTGAGGCGCGCGCCGCGGCGCGCCTCTCGGCGCACCCGAACGTCGTGACGGTCTTCGACGTCGGCGAACACGACGGCCAGCCGTTCATCGTCATGGAGTACCTGGACGGAGGCTCCGTGCACGATCGAGTCCGATCCACCCCGGTCGCCCCGGGCCGAGCGATCGAATGGCTCCGTCAGGCTGCCGCGGGTCTGGACGCCGCGCACGCTCAGGGCATCGTGCATCGAGACGTGAAGCCCGCGAACCTTCTGCTGGACGACGAGGATCGCGTGCACGTGACCGACTTCGGCATCGCGTCCGCGGCGGGCTTCGACACGCTGACCCTGCCGGGAACGGTTCTGGGGACGGCCGGGTATCTCTCGCCCGAGCAGGCTCGGGGCGAGACGGCGACGGCCGCGAGCGATCGCTATGCGCTCGGTGTCGTCGCGTACGAGCTGCTCACGGGGCGGCGGCCCTACGCGGCCGAGACTCCGGTGACGGAAGCGTTCGCGCACCTCAACGCGCCGATCCCGAGCGCGGCACAGGTTGCCCCGGCGCTTCCGCGCGGTGT
>CAWGAN010000006.1:0-272197 GCA_963820635.1 uncultured Gaiellaceae bacterium
CATGAACGACGTGCCGGCAGACGAGACAGGCCAGAGGTTGCGCCGGGGTCTTCGTCGCGTACGTCGCTCGCACGCTCGATCGGCCGCTGCTGGAGAAGCACGCCTGGCGCCAGACCCAGACCGCATTCACCGCGCGGGTGTTCCACGAACGAGGGATCGATCTTCTGCACCCTGCGCTGCCGGTGTTCGGTGAGCCGTTCGAGGTCTGGCGGGAGAGGCCGAGTCGGACGTCGGGCGCGCTCGCGCTCGTGGCCGGGCTCGTCGGAATGCTGGTCAAGCCGACGACCGCCCTGCTCTGGATTCTCCCCGCGCTCTTGTATCGACCCGAGCAGACCTCGGCGCCACGGACGAGGTTGCCCCGTCGCGCCTGGACCGCCACCCTCGTCTTCGTCTCGCTGGCGGCCGCGTTCCTCTGGACACGCCATGCCGACGCAATCAAGGCGGCGAGCCCCCCGACGGAGTTCCTGACGAGCTCGCGGCTGCAGGAGTGGAACTTCGGAACGCTGGATCAGCGCCTCGACCCGGGACGCCTGGCTCGTCGTCTTCAAGCGCCTTCCGAGCGTCGTCGGACTGCTCGGGATCTTCCTCGTCGTCGCGGCGGTCGCGACCTGGCGATCTCCGCAGCGTCGGTTCTGTACCGGCATGTGGCTCGCGGCCATTGGTCCGTCCCGAGGTGCCTGCTCAAGCGAAGCAGCAAGCCCGAAGCATTCAGGCCGTGTCCGATCTCCTACGCGACGACCGCGCCGCGCAGGAAGTCGACGATCTCGCCGGTCGTCGCGCCCGGGCCGAAGACCTCGGCCACGCCCTTCGCCTTCAGCTCGTCGGCGTCGTCCGGCGGGATCGTCCCGCCCACGACGACGAGGACGTCCTCTGCCCCGTTCGCGCGTAGGCCGTCCACGATCCGGGGTACGAGAGTCATGTGCGCGCCCGAGAGGATCGACACGCCGACGGCATCCGCGTCCTCCTGGATGGCGGTCTCGACGATCTGCTCCGGCGTCTGGTGGAGTCCCGTGTAGATGACCTCCATCCCTGCATCTCGAAGCGCCCGAGCGATGATCTTGGCGCCGCGATCGTGACCGTCGAGACCCGGCTTGGCGATCACCACTCGTATCGTCCCCGGCACATCGGCAGAATACCGCGGTGCGTCTGACCGTCATCGGCTCCTCGCCGGCGTGGCCGAACCCCGGTAGCGCACATTCCGGCTACATGCTCGAGGCCGACGGGAGCCGCGTCCTCCTCGACTGCGGGCCCGGCGTGCTCGGTCGGCTGCGCGAGAAGTCGACGTGGCCGGAGGTCGACGCGATCGCGATCACGCACTTCCACCTCGACCACTGGGGCGATCTCGTCCCGTGGGTCTGGGGGACGTTCTACCTCGGGTCCGAAGGCCCGAAGACGAAGCCGGCGCTCTGGGTGCAACCCGGCGGAGCCGAGTTCCTGACCGGGCTCGGCGAGCGCCTCGGGTTCCCGGACATGTTCGAGCGCACGTTCGAGCTCTCGGAGTACGCGCCCGACACGCCGTTCTCGATCGGCAAGCTCGCCGTCACGGCGACCCGGGTTCCGCACTACACGCTCCAGACGTACGCGTTCCGCGTGCAGTCGAACGGCGCCGTGCTCACGTACTCGGGCGACTCGGCGCCGTCCGAGGAACTCGTGGAAGCGGCGCGCGACGCCGATCTGTTCGTCTGTGAAGCGACACTCCTCAGAGGCGAGCTCGACGGCCAGCCGCGTGGCCACCTTTCGCTCGACGAGGCGGTCGAGGCCTTCGAGGCCTCGGGCGCGAAGCGACTCCTGGTCACGCACAGGCCGCGAGAGCTGCCGACTCCGGAAGAGTTCGAGCTCGCGTACGACGGCCTCGAGCTCGAGGTCTAGATGACTCGCAACCGGGCGCTCGTCGCCCTCGGCGGCATTGCGATCAGTGCCGTCTTTCTCTGGCTCGCGATCCGTGACGCCGATGCGGCCGAGGTCAAAGCAGCGCTCGAGGACGCCCAGATCGAGTTCGTGTTGCTCGCGGTCGTGGTGCTCGGCGTCGGCTACTTCTTCCAGGCGTTGCGTTGGCAGAGGATCGCGAACACACCGCGTCCTGGCACCCGCAGGTTCTACGAGATGGTGCTCGGCGGACTTGCCGCGAACAACGTCCTGCCCGGTGCGCATCGGAGAGCTTCTGCGAGCCGGCTGGCTCAGCCGGGACGCCCCGATGCCCGGTGGCCGGGCGCTGGGGACGGTTGCGCTCGATCGCGTCTGCGACGTCGTCACCCTCGCGCTGTTCCTCGTCATCGGTATCCAGGCGGTGCCGACGCCTGCATGGCTCAAGCGAATCGTGATCGGCGCCCTGCTCGCGGTCGTGGTTCTCGGCGCCGCGCTGGTCTTCACACGTTGGTACGTCCGCAACCGGGAACGCGAACGTCGAGACCGTGGACGTCTCCGGCGGATCGTCCGCGACACGGTCGACACGCTCGGGGAGCCCATCGGCCCTCGCCGTGCAGCCGTCTGGCTGGGCCTGAGCATCGCGACCTGGACGCTCGGTACGGTCGCGGTGTTCCTCGTGGGACGTTCGGTCGGGATCGACCTTGCGCCACTCGACGCGGTCTTCGTCGCGTCCGCCCTCGCCCTCGGGGTCGCCATTCCGTCGTCGCCGGGGTACGTCGGCACGTATCAGTGGCTCGGGGTTGCCTCCCTGGGGCTCCTCGACGTCCCCGTGAACGAGGCGCTCGCGTTCGCGATCCTCATGCAGGCGAGCTGGTACGTGCCGACGACGCTCGCCGGCGGGGCGATCATCGGCTGGCGCGCGCTCAAGATGCGCTGAAGCTGCCGACCTGGGAGGCCGATACCCTCCTCTGACGTGATTTCGGTCGTCGTTCCGCTGCTGAACGAGGAGGGCTCTCTCGAAGAGCTCTACCGGCAGATCGCGGACGCGCTCGAACCGCGGAGCGAGCCGTTCGAGGTCGTCTTCGTCGACGACGGCTCGACCGACGGGAGCATGTCGGTGCTGGCCCGGCTGCACGACGAGCTGCCGAACGTCGTCGTCATCCACCTGCGGCGCAACTTCGGGAAGGCGGCCGCCCTGCAGGCCGGTTTCCTCGAGGCGCGCGGCGAGGTCGTCGTGACGATCGACGCCGATCTGCAGGACGATCCCGCCGAGATCCCACAGCTCCTGGCGAAGCTCGACGAGGGCTTCGACCTCGTCTCGGGGTGGAAGACCCGGCGCAACGACCCGTTCCTGCGCCGCGCGTTCTCACGCGTCTTCAACTGGACGACCGGCGTGATCTCGGGCGTCCACCTGCACGACGTGAACTGCGGGCTGAAGGCGTACCGGGCGGAGGTGCTGCACGACATGCGCCTCTACGGCGAGCTGCATCGCTTCATTCCGGTTCTCGCGTCGTACCAGGGCTATCGCATCGCCGAGGTCTCGGTCAACCACCGGCCGCGCCAGCACGGCCGCTCGCGCTACGGCCCCGAGCGCTACCTGCGCGGGTTCTTCGACCTGCTCAGCGTGACGTTCATGGGCCGCTACCGGTACCGGCCGCTCCACCTGTTCGGTGGCATCGGGATGCTCATGGGTGCGATCGGGTTCATCGTCCTCACCTATCTCACGGTGATCTGGTTCTGGGGGGCGGGGATCGGGACGAGACCGCTGCTCACGCTCGGCGTCCTCCTGATGGTGGTCGGGATCCAGTTCGTCTCGCTCGGATTGATCTCCGAGCTCATCACGTCACAGCACGAGGAGCGGATCTCGGAGCGCGAACGCACGGAGCGCATGGTCGAGGACGTCCTGCGCTGAGCGCGGGCCGGTGAAGGTTCTCGCAATCACCTCGTCGTACCCCCGGTACGAGGGGGACCCGACGGCCCCGTTCATCGAGTCCATCGTTCGGAGCGTCGCGGCACAGGGGCACACGGTGCACGTGCTCCTGCCGCAGCATCGTGAATGGTCGAGGCCCGCGAGCGAGGGCTCCGTGCACTACCACCACTATCGATACTCCCCGCGGCGTTCGTGGACGCCATGGGGATTCTCGGAGTCGCTGCAGGGAGGGGTGCAGATCCGGAAGCCGCTCTACGCGCTTGCCCCTGTCGTCCTCGCGTCCGCGACGCGCGCCGCGCGGACGCTGCTGGCGGCCGGCGGGTTCGACGTCGTGCACGTGCACTGGGTCGTCCCGAACGGGCCGATCGGGGCGCTCGCCGCCCCCGCGCGTCGGGTGCCGCTCGTCATCAGCCTGCACGGTTCCGACGTCGCGGTGTCCGAACGTTCGCGTGCGATCGGGAGGGCGACGCGCTGGTCGTTCGCCCGCGCAGCCGCCGTGACGGCGCCGAGCGACGACCTCCTCGAGCGTGCCGCGCGGCTCGGAGCGACGGGGATGCTCGAGCGTGTTCCCTACGGAGCCGACGTCGGTGCGTTCGAGATCTCTCGGGACGCCGCCGACGCGATGCGGCGCCGCCTGGGCTTCGGCACGGAGCACGTCGTCGTAGCCGGCGTTGGACGGCTGGTTTCGGTGAAGGGCTTCGAGTATCTCGTCGACGCACACGCCGAAGCTCTCGCCTCCGTGCCGCAGCTCCGCCTCGTCCTCGTCGGCGACGGCGATCTCAGAGCCGAGCTCGAGGCGCGCGTGCGCGCGCTCGGAGTCGCCGACTCGGTCGTGCTCACAGGAGCGGCCGACCGCAGCGAGATCCCCGTCTACATGGCCGCGGCCGACATCGTCGCGGTGCCGTCGGTTCGCTTCGGCGGCTACGTCGACGGCCTGCCGAACGTCGCACTCGAGGCCATGGCCGCAGGGAAGCCGCTCGTCGCGTCCGCGTGGGCGGGCTGCCCGAGCTCGTGCGCGACGGCGAGAACGGCCTCCTCGTCGCCGAGAAGGATTCACGCGCGCTGGCGGACGCGATCGTCGTGCTCGCCGGTGATGCAGGCATGCGCGAACGACTCGGCGCGAACGGGCGCGCGGAGATCAGGGACGCGCGGAGCTGGGCGAGCGTGGCTGAGCGTTTCGTGGCGATCTACGAGAGCGTTGCCGCGCGCCGTCACTAGAAGACCGGCGTCTCGCGCCAGACGCCCCACACCTCGCGGAGCGCGTCGCACATCTCGCCGAGCGTCACGTAGTCGCGCGAGGCCTCGATGATCGGCGGCATGAGGTTGACGCCATCCTTCGCCGCCGACTCCTTGAGCGTCGCGAGCCCGGCCTCGACCTTCGCCGAGTCGCGCCCGGCCTTGACCGCGGCGAGCCGGTCGATCTGCTTCTGCTCGAGCGCGGGGTCGATCTTGAGGATCGCGATCGGCACCTCGTCCTCGAGGACGTAGCGGTTCACGCCGACGACGACGCGCTTCCCGGACTCGACCTCGGACTGGTAGCGATACGACGCCTCGGCGATCTCGCGCTGGAAGAAGTTCTCCTTGATCGCCGGGATCACGCCGCCGAGCGCGTCGATCCGGTCGAAGTACTCGTACGCCTGCGCCTCGAGCGTGTTCGTGAGGCCCTCGACGTGGTACGAGCCGCCGAGCGGGTCGATCGTGTTGACCGCACCCGACTCGTGCGCGATCACCTGCTGGGTTCGGAGAGCGATCCGAACGGCGTCCTCGGTCGGGAGCGCGAGCGCCTCGTCGAACGAGTTCGTGTGCAGGCTCTGCGTGCCGCCGAGCACGGCGGCCATCGCCTCGAGGGCGGTCCGCACGATGTTCACCTCGGGCTGCTGCGCGGTGAGCGAGACGCCGGCCGTCTGCGTGTGGAAGCGCATGAGGAGCGAGCGCTCGTTGCGCGCGCCGTAGCGGTCGCGCAGCTCGCGCGCCCAGATGCGGCGGGCGGCGCGGTACTTCGCGATCTCCTCGAAGAAGTCGAGATGGGCGTTGAAGAAGAAGGAGAGGCGCGGCGCGAAGTCGTCGACGTCGAGACCGCGCTCGACTGCCGCCTCGACGTACGCGAAGCCGTCGGCGAGCGTGAACGCGAGCTCCTGCGCGGCCGTCGAGCCGGCCTCGCGGATGTGGTAGCCCGGAGATCGACACCGGATGGAAGAGCGGCATCTCGCGCGCGCAGAACTCGATCATGTCGACCACGAGCCGCATCGACGGCTCGGGCGGGAAGATCCACTCCTTCTGCGCGATGTACTCCTTGAGGATGTCCGTCTGCGCGGTTCCGCGCAGCTTGTCGCGCGACGACGCCCTGCTGCTCGCCGACGCAGACGTAGTAGGCGAGCACGATCGCCGCAGGCGAGTTGATCGTCATCGAGGTCGAGACGTCGCCGAGCGGGATGCCGGCGAAGAGCGTCTCCATGTCGGCGAGCGAGTCGACGGCGACGCCTTCGCGGCCGACCTCGCCCAGCGAGCGGGCGTGGTCGGAGTCGTAGCCCATGAGCGTGGGCATGTCGAAGGCGGTCGAGAGCCCCGTCTGGCCGTGCTCCGTGAGGTAGCGGAAGCGCTCGTTCGTCTCCTCCGGGGTGCCGAAGCCGGCGAACTGGCGCATCGTCCAGAGGCGGCCGCGGTACATCGACGGATAGACCCCGCGCGTGAAGGGGTACTCGCCGGGATAGCCGAGGTCGCGGGCGTGGTCGACGTGGACGCTCTCCGGTGTCGACAGCGGCTCGTTCTCGATCCCGGAGATCGTCGAGAAGAGCTCGTCCGTCCGCTCCGGCGCGCGCTCGTAGACGTTCGCGCGCCAGTCGTCGAGCGACTCGGCCGCGCCGCGGTCCTCGGTCGTCGCCATCGCGCCGCATTGTAGGCGCGGTGCGAACAGGGGTCTGGTCCGGGACCTGACCCCCAGACGCGTCCAAGCAAGCCATGTCCCTGAGAGAGTTGGGCTGGCAGCGCCGATCTCGAGACCGGGACCTGACCCCGGACCTGACCCCTGCCCTGTCTTGAACGGACCTGATCGCAAGAACGAGGGATAGGTGGCTGCAAGGGGGGCGCCGACGTCAGACGCGTGCGGGCGCGGCCACTTCTCGCGGTCCTCGTCGGCGTCCTGAGCGTCGTCGCGTTCGTCGGCGCCGCTACGACGGCATCCGCCGGCCGAGCGTGTCTCAGTGGCACGCGGGACGGCGGGTACTCCTACGCGGGGCACCAGGCCGCGTACCGCGGACATGGCGTCCGCGCGACGATCGTCCTCACCCGCACCCCGACCGTGGATGCGGGGCACGTCGCGGGCTGGGTCGGCGTCGGTGGCCCAGGCCAGGGTGCGAACGGCGGGGACGCGTGGATCCAGGCCGGTGTCGCGTCGATGCCCGGTTCCGCGCCGTTCCTCTACGCGGAGATCACGCGTGAGGGTCGAGAGTCACAGTTCATCCTCGTCGACGAGGGCGTCTCGCTCGGCGAGCGACACACCGTCGCCGTCCTCGAGCTGGCGGGACGCCCCGGCTGGTGGCGCATCTTCGTCGACGGGCAGCCCGTTACGCGGCCCGTCCGCATGCGCGGCTCGTCGGGGCGCTGGGCGCCGATCGCCACGGCGGAGAGCTGGAACGCCGGCACGCCCGCGTGCAATGCATTCGGCTTCCGCTTCGAGCGCGTCTCCGTCTCCTACGGCGGCGGTGGCTCGTGGCGGCCGTTCGTCTCGGGACATCGCTTCCTCGACGGCACGCACGCGCTGCGTGATCTCGCCGCCGCCCCCGCAGAGTCAGGCGTCTATCGCACCCTGACGAGTGAGGCCGTCCTGCCGTACGCGTTCACCGCCGCCTCGCGCGACTAGCGACTCAGGCGTTCTCGACCACGATCGCCCGGAGCTCCGTGCTCCCCGGAGGAAGTCCCATGACGGTCGGCCAGGCAGCGACCAGCCGTGGGTTCGCGCACGACGGAGGAACACGCACGCCGCCTGCGAGTCGGGAGACGTAGAGACTCAGCTCGGGGCGCTCGCTCCCGCAGCCGAACGTCAGCGTCGATGCCTCCGGGATCGAGATTCGACCGCCGGCGGGAGTGCGAGCGTCGACGTCGATCGCGCAGAGATCGCCCGTGCAGCGCGCGACGTAGCTGACCCCGGCGAGATGCCGGCTCTCGATGCGCGGCAACCCGCTCGACCGCCCGTACACGCTCGCAGTGACAACGACGACGACGGAGACGACCGTCGCGAGGACGAAGGCAGTCTCCGGTGAGACGCGCCGCCCCGTGCTCGGCCGCCGGTTCAGCACGTGCCAGAGTGCGAGCGCGGCAAGCGAAACGACGACGATCGTGGCGAGAAGAGCGGCGAGCAGGAAGTCGCGTGCGAACCCGTAGCGCAGGTGCGGCGACCCCGACAGCGTGCTGGCGGCGTACCCGACGACGAGGCCGCAGGACGCGATCGTCATCTCGACCAGCAGGCGCAACTCGCGCGTGTGCCCCTCCCAGCTCGTCCGACGTCGCAGCGCGCGTACCAGAAGCGCTCCCACCCCGACCACGCAGAGCGGGAGAAAGACGAGCGCGGGCAGCTGGACGGCGAGCGGGAGGCTCCACAGATCGAGATTGCTGCCATCGCCGCCACCCGTCTTGTAGTCCGAGATCGAGCACACCGAGTAGAAGCACGGATCGACGAAGAGCTGAACGAGCTTCGCGGGGACGGTCGCGAGGCTGAGCGTCGGAGTCTCGGCGATCTCCGCACCGAGCACGTCGCCCGACTGGCGGTCGAGGTGGTTTCCGTAGAGGAAGAAGAGGTCACGCTTGCCCGTGGCGAGGTAGACGGCGGCAGTGGTCACCGCGAACGCGGCAGCGCCGACCAGAACCCGTCGGGCACTCCACGAGCGAGTGGACAACCGCAGCGCCGCGAACACGACCGCCGCGATCCCCCACGCCAGCACCAGAGCCAGGAGCTCGAAGCTCCGCGTCGCCGCGAGCAGCGCGAGCAGCGCACCCGCCAAGCCGGCGGAGACGAGAGAGGGACGCGCCGGCGCAAACCTCGCGGCGAAGACGGCGACTCCGAGGAACGCCGCGAAGAAGTGGCTCCAGGGAACGTCCGACCAGTACCACGTGCCGGCCGCGAACACGAGCGCGACGAAGCCGAGCTGCGACGTGAGCGAGATCATCGGCGGGGCCTGCGTCAGGCGTCCCACGACGACCCGAACGAGCAGGAGGCCCGCCGCGACGGAGAGGGCGTACGACGCCCGCGTCAGTGCGACGAGCGAGTCCTCCGGGCTGAGGCCGAAGACCTCGTGGACGAGCGCGGCAGCTCCGATGTAGGCCGGACCGATCACGCTGTCCGCGATCGCGTCCGCCCTCCCGGTCGCGAGCAGCGACCGAAGCGCTTCGAGATCGCGCTGCTGGTCGAACCACGAGTCGAACATCTCGGACGCCCAGCCGCTGACCGGCAGCAGGAGGTAGAGCCCGATCCACAGGAGCGGGAACGCCCGGTCGAGCGCCGCAACCACCCCGGCGAGCCTCGACTCCGAGCGCTCCGCGACCGCCTCGTTCACGACGACCTCACCGGCGACCGGTTCGACGCCCGAGGCGGAATCCCCTCAGCGAACGATCTTGACCGGAGTCCCGAGCGGAACCCGGCTGCGGAGGAACGACACGTCATCGTTGTGGAGTCGGATGCACCCGTGCGAGACAGCTTGCCCGAGCAGACTCGGCCATGGCGTCCCGTGTACCCCGACGATGCCGCCTCCGGGCCAGTCCGTGAGCTTCGAGTACGCGCTCGTCTCGAACGCGTACGCGCCGAGAATCGACCAGTCGGGGTCGATCGACGGATTGAACTTGTCGGTGACGTAGAAGAGCCCGAGTGGAGTCTCCGCCCCCGGCTTGCCGACGGCGATCCTTCCCGTGCGGACGAGCCGCGTGCCGTCCCAGAACTCGAACTTCCGCGCGCCGCGGTAGATGATCACGCGCTTGCGTACCGGCTGGAGCTCGAGCGCGCCCGCCCGTACCCAGCCGGTGCGACCGTTCGGACGCCCCGGCACGCTGACCCGGTACCACAGCGGCCTTCCGTCCTTCGACCGCACGACGTCGAGCGCAAGGACGTACTGCGGCCGGAAATCCGGGCGGAACTGCTTCAGCACCGCGACCCGAGCAGCTCCGTCCATCGGGCCTGGCGAGGACGGCGACCTGCCGCCACGCGATCGTCCCCGATCCGACGACGTCGACCTGCGACGGCTTCGACGCGACCGCTCCCGCCTGGGGCGCGTGAGCGACGCCAGCTGCGACCACGGTTGCGACGATCGCGATAAGTGCTGGAAGGCTTCTGATGTGGGCTCTCGTCATCTCGGTCTCAACGTAGAACAGAGGTCGAGGAGCGACCGCAGCCGCTCCTCGACCCTCGCCTAGCGCCCCCTCTCCCGCTAGCCCGTGAGCGGCGGGAGGAAGACTCCGACGACCCCGATGCGCTTGGCACCGCAGGAGTCGCCCTTGCCGATCGTCGTGATCGTGATCAGCCCGGGCTTCCTGGGGTTGACGACGATCACCGCGACGCCATTGCCGTTCGTCAGACCGGACTTGCGGATGCCTCCGCCGCGGACGAGCACCCTGGTGCCCTTCATCGGCTTGCTGGCGGCGCGCACCCTGGCGACGACGCGGTCGGTCTTGCCGTCTGCCTTGATCATCTTCGGCGTCACCGTGAGCGTGAGGCACACCTCGGGCTTCGGCTCGGGCTTCACCGTCGGCGGCCTCAGCGGAGCCGGCACGACCGTCACGGCCGAGTCGACGTTGTCCGCCGGGTTCGTCTCGCGGCCACCGCTTCCCGTCACCGTCGCCGTGTTCGTATGCGACCCGACCGCAGTCGCGCGACCGGTGATCGCGATCGTCACCGTCTGTCCGGGAGCGATCGTCCCGAGCGCGCAGGTGACGAGCGCCGGGCTCAGGTTGCAGGTGCCCTGCGACGGATTCGCCGTCAGATACGTGATGCCGGCGGGTGCCGGATCGCCGAGCTGCACATTCGTCGCCGTGTCGGGGCCCTTGTTCGTCACGGTCAGCGAGTAGTCGACCGTACCGTTGAGCGGCGTCGGGCTCGTCGCGTCCTTCACGATCACGAGGTCGATCAGCCGCGGCGTGATCGTGACCCGCGCGTCATCCGAGTCGCTCAGCGGGTTGCCGAACTCGTCGTTGCCCGACGCAGTCACGACGTTCACGTGCTCCGTGCCGCCGGAGCCAGTGACCTGACCGGTGAACTGACAGCTCGAGAACGCGCCCGGCGGGAGGTTGATCGGAACGTCGAAGCAGCTGGTGCCGCCCGAGTCGTCGAGATCACCGAACTTGTCGTCGACGACGTTCGTGATCGTGACCGCGACGTTCGACGTGTTCGTGATCCGCACGGAGAACTGCACGGGGCCGCCGGGTTCTTTCAGCGACGTCGGGTTCGCCGACTTCTGCACGTCGATCGAGCCCTTGCCGACGGTCTGCTGCGCGTTCGTGAACACGCACTTGACCGTCTCGCCGGCGTCGAGCTGGAAAACCGCCGTCCGCTCGGCGAGATTGCCGCCCGACTCCTCGTCGTCGCACTCGATCGACGTCAGGAGCCAACCTGCGGCGCTGCCCTCGGTCGAGGCGTACGTGCCCGGCTCGAGGTCCGAGACGATGATCTGACCACCGTCGCCGATCGTGCCCGAGGCGTCACCGCTGAAGGTGAAGCTTCCCTGCGCACCATCGGGGCTCGTCTGCTTCTCGACGATGATCGTCCCGAGCTCCGGCAGCTTCGTGTTCGTGAAGGTGCAGGTGACCGTCTCGCCCGCTGCAAGGTCGACTGCGTTCGGCGGGCTCTGATCCGAGCAGGTCGCGGACGTCAGCTCCCAGCCTTCTGGCGTGTCTTCGGAAACGGAGTACGTCCCGGCGTCGAGCTCGTCGAACGTCTCGGACTCGCCGTCCGCAAGTGTGAACCCGTCCTGCCCGAACTCGAAGTCGAACTCGGTCTCGTCGCCGCTGGGGTCAGTGACCTTCTCGACGACGATCGTGCCGGTCTCGGGAAGCTTGCGGTTCGTGAACGTACACGTCACCGTCGAGCTTGCGGGCAGGTCGATCTCGTCTGGCTCGTCGCCGTTGTCGCACGTCGCAGACTCGAGCTCCCAACCCTCGGGGACGCTTTCGGTCACCGAGTACGGGCCGGGCAGGAGCGGCTCCGAGACGTTCTGTTGACCGTCGGTCAGCGTGAAACCGTCCTGGTCGTAGCTCGCGTCGAACGCGAACGAGTCCGTCGCGCCCTGCGGATCGGTGATCTTCTTGACGACGATGAGGCTCCGCTTCACGTTCGTGAAGGTGCACTTCACCGTCTCGCCCGGATCGACCTCATAGGTGGCGGTGAGCGTCTGAAGGCTGCCCGACGAGTCGTCGTCATCGCAGTCGATCGAGACGAGATCCCAGAAGTCACGACCTGCGAGGCTCTCCGTCACGGAATAGGTGCCGGGCTCGACGACGAGCGACTCGCTCTCGCCGTCTCCGAGGATGGCGTCGATCGCGCCGGAGAAGACGAACCCTCCCTGAGGGGGCTGATAGCCATCGGGCAGGAGCTGCTTCTCCACGATGATCGTGCCGTTGTCCGGAGGCGGCGGGCGATCGTTGTCGTCGTTCGTGAGCGTGCACGTCTTCTTCTCGTTCGCGGCGACACTCACGTTGCCGTTCGCATCGCAGTCACCCGAGTACGAGAGCGCGTAGCCCGGAGGACCGCCTGACTCCGTGACCGTGTAGCTGCCGATAGCAACCGTCTTCGTCGTGCCCGGATCGTCTGCGCCTGCGAACGACGAAGGCTCCGGCCCTGCGACGTTCATCGTCCAGTCGTCCGACTCCGCACTTCCATCGTCGTCGTTCACGACCTTCTTGATGACGGTCAGCGAGCCTGTGGGGTCGACGTCGTAACAGAACGAGATGTGGCTGATCCCGTTCACACCCGGTGTCGTGAGTCCGGAGTCGGACTTCTCCTCCGTCGGCGGGTCGTAGCGATAGAGATACGAGCCGTCCGCTCCACCCTTCGCGATCACGGCGTCGACGCCGATGTTCGAGCTCCAATCGAACGTCTTGTCGTTCTGCGTGTTCGAGATCGTGACGGTCAGCGGGCCGGCCGAGTAGACGCCGTCCGCGTTCGGATCGACCTTGAGCTGGCTCCAGGTCTGGCCGTTGCCGTCGTTGTCCTCGCAGTCCTTACCGCCGTTCGAGGCTCCGGCCAGGAAGATCGGCTCGACCTTCGCCGCACCCGCGAGCGAGCTGGCGAAGAGCGCCAGCAGCGTCACCGCTGTGATCGTGATGGCGCCCGCTGTGAGACGCGTGTTGGAACCCACCTTCCGCATCGCCGGTCTCTCCCTTCGCTGCATCGCTCGGATCCGATGTGGACACCGTGTGCTTCGCCTCGAGCCGCAACGCGCGACCCGGGCTTCGACCTGTGTCTCCAGCGGACGGTAGCCCCCGTTCGGGGCACGGTAAATCCCTGGATCGAGGGTCTGAGTGCGGCGTTGTGGCCGCCCTTTCTCCCTCGTTCGGGGGCCCCTCGGGTGGCGCGGTCGAGGGAGTGGCGAAGCGGCATCGGAGGCCTGTGCGACACTGACCGCCGTGCGCGTCGTGATTGCCGATGACCATCGCCTCGTCCTCGACGGGATCAAACGCGCGCTCGAAGCCGACGGCGGATTCGAGATCGTCGGCGAGACTCAATCCGGGACGCAGGTGCTCCCGCTCGTCGGCAAGACGAGCCCCGACCTCGTGCTCCTCGACGTTCGCATGCCGCACATGGACGGCCTCGCCTGCCTCGACCAGCTGCGCACGAGGCACCCCACGGTGAAGGTCGTGATGCTGTCCGCCTCGGCGAATCCCGAGCTCGTGGAGTCGGCACTGAGGCGCGGCGCCTCGGCGTACGTGATCAAGACCGTCAACCCGGACGACCTGCCGGCGACGCTACGCCAGGCTCTCGAGGGGAATGTGCACACCGCTGTCGGCGGCGACGAGGGCGAGCGCGCGAGCGCAAAGGCCCTCGGTCTGACGGAGCGCGAGCTGACGATCCTCGGAGCGCTCGCCCGCGGCCTCTCGAACGACGAGATCGCGAAGGAGTTCTGGGTCGCGCCGCAGACCGTGAAGTTCCACCTCACGAACATCTACCGCAAGCTCGGCGTGAAGAACCGCACCGAGGCGACGCGCATCGCGTACCAGCACGGGCTCGTGGAGAGCCCCATCTACGCCGAGGAGTAGGTCGTGTCGCGAGCGGTGCGACCGGCAGGCCTGTCCCCTGTGGACGAGTCCCGGGACCTGACCCCGGACCTGACCCCTGGCTTGTCCGATACGGCCACGTCTGCCGATAAGCGCTAGGCCATGAGAGCCGTCCGTCGAATCGCCGAGGAGGAGTACATCCTCATCGTCCTCCTGGCCGGGTTCGGACTGATCTTCCTGCTGATCTTCCCGCCGGCGCTCGTCGTCAACGACAGCTGGCTGAACCTCATGGCCGGGCGCGAGGTCGTGGAGAACGGCTTACCGAGCCGGGACGAGATCACGATGTACGGCCTCGGTGCGACGTGGACCGACCAGCAGTGGCTCGCACAGGTCTTCATGTACGGCGTGTACAGCCTCGGCGGCTTCGCGCTCCTCTCCATCGCTACGGCGACCTTCGTCGTCGCGGCGTTCTCGATCGCCGCCACCGCCGCGCGCCAACTCGGCGCGGGAGCGCGGGCGATCTGGGTGATGTTCCTGCCGGTGCTCGTCGCCGCGCCGTGGGCGTGGTCGATCCGCGCGCAGATGCTCGCGCTCCCGCTCTACACCGGCCTGCTCTGGCTCCTCGCCTCGGAGGCGCGGAACCCGACGCGGAGGGTCTGGCTCGCGCTCCCGCTTCTCGTCGTCTGGGCGAACGTCCACGGCAGCGTCGCTCTCGGCGCGTTGCTCGTGATGCTGCTCGCCGCCTACCAGCTGATCCGCAGTCGCGGAGCGACCTGGCCGCGCAGCCTCGCGCTCCTGCTCCTCGCACCGCTCGCCGTCCTTGCCACGCCGTACGGCCCGGTCGAGACCGCCCGCTACTACCACCTGCTCCTCGTCGACCCACCGTTCGCGGGGCGCGTCACCGAGTGGACGTGGTCGGACCCGGCCGTGGACACGATGTTCTTCTACGCGCTCGGGGTGATCGCGATCGTGCTCGTCTGGCTGGGTCGCCGCCGGCTGACGCTCTTCGACGTCGCCGTGCTCGCACTCACCTTCGCGGGAGCTGTCAACGCGATCCGCGGAATCGTCTGGTTCGCGCTCGCCTGCATGATCTTCGTCCCGGTCGCGATCGGCCACAAGCTCGAGAGCAAGAACCCGGGCGAGCCGCGACGCGGGCTGAACGTCGGGATCGCCGTCGGGCTGACCGTGGCCGTGCTCGCAGTCGGCGGATCGCTCTTCCTGCAAGACGAGAGCTGGTTCGAGGAGTACTGGCCACGCGAGGCGGTCGAGGCCGTGCGCGCGGAGCTCGAGCCGGACGACCGCCTCTTCGCCCCCGACCGCTTCTCGGACTGGATGCTCTTCAAGATCCCCGAGCTCCGCGGTCGCATCGCCTACGACGTGCGCTTCGAGCTCTACGACGAGGCGTTCTACAACGACCTGCAGGACTACAACTTCGAGACCGGCCCGAACTGGAAGTCGTTCGCGGACGGCTACCGCCTCGTGCTCGTGGACGAGACGACCAAGTCGCACACGCCGGACTTCCGCGCCGAACCCGGCGCTCGGGTTACCTACCGCGACGACGAGATCACTCTCGTCGTCCGGCCGCGTGCCGATTAGAGCCTCTAACACAATGGGGTGTTAGAGGCTCTTAGCCGGATAGCCGGCGGAACACGAGCACGCCCTCGCGCTCGGACACCTTCGACCACGCCGGATCGCGTTCGAGGCGAGCGACGAACGCCCGCACGAGCTCGGGATGCCGCGTGAGGATGGGCGAATCGGGGCTCACGGTCCACGGGTCACCGAGATCGACGACAGCCCACGTCGCCCGTCCGAGGTTCGGGACGGAGTAGACGTATCGGCGCGCCGAGAGATGCGCTCCGGCCGTGTTCGACGCGACGACCGCGGCATCGTCCGGTACCGAGGCGACAGCCGCAGTGAGCGCCGCGACTCGCGGACCCGGGACGCTCTCGCGCCCACCGAGCGGCGTCGCGCCGACGGCCCGGCTCCAGGGGGCGATCGCCATCGCGAGCGTCGCCGAGCAGATCAGCACGCCGGCGGCAGCGAGCACCCTCCGTGACGCTCGTACTCGCGCGACGCCGAAGACCGTCGCCGCGATGAGGAAGGGGATCACCGCCGCGACGCTGTGATAGCGCGGATCCGTCATGGATCGAAAGTCGGACAGCCCGTTCGCGAGAAGCTGCGGGATCGCGACCAGCGCCAACCCCGGCGAGAGCACGAACAGGAAGAGCAGGGGCAGCCCGAGCCAGACGAGATAGACGAGGTCGTGGCCCTCGAAGAGCGCGGCGAGCACCGCTCCGGGGTCCGAGAACAGCATCCTGATGACGCCCTGCGGCGAGCCGCCGACGTGGTCGTAGAACCCGAAGAAGATGCTGTCCCCGTCGGCGAACGCGGGAACGATGACGTAGACGGCAACGAACGTCCACGCGAAGCCGGCGAGGGCGATGAGCGCTCCGGCCGCACGACGTCCGCGCGCGAACGCGAACCAGATCCCCAGCCCGACGATCGGCAGCCCCATGAGCTCGCCCGTCGACATCGCGAGGAGGGCGCAGACGGCGAACGGGACGAGGCGATCGGTGTCCAGGAACCAGATGCAGAAGAGGAACAGCGGGATCGCGAACGTCACGGGATGGATCGCTGCGAAGGCACTCGTCGCGACCCACGGATAGGCGAGATAGCCCAGAGCGAGGAGCCCCGCGACCCGATCGTCTCCGAGGTGGCGCCGGCCCAGCCAGAACACCGGGAGCGCCCCCAGCGACACCACCGCGATCTGCGCGAACGCGAGCGAGAGCGGCGACGGCCAGAGCATCCACAGCGGCGCGAGCAGCACGAGAAACGGATCTGCGTGACCGCCGAGGCGCACCATCTGCTCGCCGGTGGCGCCGTGCGTCGACTCGAGCGGCCTGCCCTGCGACGTGCTCCACACGGCCTGCACCATGTTCCCGAGGTCGAACCGCCCGACGCGGAAGGTCACGAACGCATCACGGGCGAGGACGAAGAGCACGATCGTCCAGACGACCATTGCGCACCACACGCTCAGCACCCACGCGTGCTCGCGTCGGCGCTCAGCGAGAGCGAGCGCCGCCGACTCGACGGACGAGGTCGTCATGTCGGCAAGGGCTTCTGCACCGCCTGGCCGAGAACGGGTGGTGTCAGTTCGTCGTCAGTCCGAGCGACGTGCGCAACGCGAGGGCGATCGTCAGCGCACGCAATCGCCAACGTCGCCCCGGTCTCGAACGGCGTCGGGTGCCCGCTTCCCGGTGTCACGACCATCGCGAGCGGGACGAACCAGACGAGACCCAGACGTCGGCTGTGCCAAGCGCGACGACGATGAGGAGCAGAGCGAAGTAGTGCAGCCACACGATCGGGCTGAGCGCCAGCGCCGCGGCCACCGTGAGGATGAACGCGGAGCGCTCGTCACCCCGACGGCCGGCCCACACGACTGCCGCGAGGAGACGCAACCCGACCGCCGAGCCAGAGCGCCCGGGCGGCTGGTGAGGGCAGACCGAGGTCGAGCCCGGCGATGTACAGCGTGTACGAGTCGTCACCGACCGCATCCTGGAGCCGGCGCATCAGCTCCGGATAGTCCGCGAGGCCGGCGAAGCCGATCGCCGCCCACGAGAGCACGAGCAAGAGCCCACCGATCGACGTCGCGATCACGGCCGTCCAGATCCTTCGCGTGGCCGCGAACCAGACGACGAGCGGCCAGAGGAAGAACTTCGCGGCGAGCGTCACGCCGACCGCAACCGAGCTCGCGGATCGCACGTCCCGGAATCGCCAGGCGATCGCGGCCGCGAGACCGAGGACGAGCGTCATGTTCCCGGTCTGGATCGCGTTCCAGACGGGCGGCCAGAGGAAGACGACGCCGAAGCAGCGCCAGTCGCGCACGCCGAGCAGGTACGGAATCGCGAGAGCAGCGGCGGTGAGGAGCACCATCACGACGACGCCGGCGATGTCGAACGGCACCGCCCTGAACGGGATCGAGATCAGCGCACCGAGAGGCGGATAGACGTACGGGCCCGTCCACGCGGTCAGCGGATCGTCGGCCGCCGGGTACGGCGTCTCGCCCTCGAGGATCGCACCCGCAGCTCGATAGAACGGGCGAAAGTCGAAGGCGAGCGTCCCGTCGCCGGTCATCGTGTCGTAGAAGACGATCAGCGCGACCGCGGGGAGCGCGCCGCAGAACACGATCGACGCGTACCACTTGACCCGTTCTCCAAGAGGCGATTGCGGACGCCCGAGTGCCGCCTGCGAGCCCCCGATCACGTCGCCACCACCGCCTCGGCGGCGCGGCGCGGCCGAACGAGGAGCAGACCGAGCAGAATCGCCGTCACCGCCGCGGGCAGGAACGTCTCGAAGCCGTCGCCATTTCCGGACCGCGGGCACACCCACAGCACTATCGGCAGCAGCCAGAGCGGCGAGAAGCGCGGGCGCGCGATGGCAAGTGGAACGGCCAGGAGCACGAGATAGTGGAGCCACACGATCGGACTCAACGCGAGCGCTACTCCGATCGCGGCGAAGAACGACCGCTCGTCGTCGCCTGCTCGAGCGAAGCGAGCGACCAGGACGAGAAGCGGCACTCCCACAAGGAGTGGCGCTAGCCGGCTTGCAGTCGAGCCGAAGCCCAGCGCGGCGGCGAGGTCTTCGATCGAGTAGCTGGTCTCCCTCGTGGTCTCCGAGAGGACCTCCGGGAATGTGCGGAGACCGGCGAAGCCGATGGCCGCCCACGACCCGAGCGTCAGTGCCGCTCCCAGGAGAACCGCAGCGCCGGCCAAGGCGATTCGTCGCGTGACCACGGCCCACACGAGCAAGGGCCAGAGGAAGAGCTTGACCGAGATCATCACGGCGAGAGCTGTCGCCGGCTGCCACAGCCTGTCGCGAAACCGCCAGACGAGGGCAGCGAGCAGCGCCAGCACCGCGGAGACGTTGGCCATCTCGAGAGCGTTCCAGCCCGGCGCCCAGATGACGACCACGGCATAGCAGCGAACGTCTCGAACCCCGAGCACCGCCAGTGCGCCCAGGAGCGCGGCCAGCGAGGCGAGCACGGCGACAACGGCGGCGACGTCGTCCGAGGTTCTCGTGAGCGGTGTGATCGCGAGAGCAAGCTGCGGCGGGTAGATGTAGTGCGGGAATCCCGCCGGTGGATTGCCGGGATCCTCGGGATAGGGCGAGCGCCCGTCGGCGACGAGCTCGGCCGCCGGAAGGTAGGCGGCGCGAAAGTCCGACCCCAGGTTGTGCGCGTCGCCCTGCCCGTAGGCGGTGAAGAGGCCGGTGAGAAGTGCGCCCGCCACAGCGACGAGCAGCGCGGCCGAAGCGAGCCACTCCCACCGGGCGCGGGACCGAGGCTGAAGGAGCGTCGCCGTGCCGGCGCTCACGCCGGAGCCTTCACGACCTCGCCCCGCGCGCGGGGCCTCGCGAGCAGGACGACGACGATGATCGCTGCCGCGAGGGCGGGCATCACCGTCGGTAGGCCCTCGGCGTACCCAGGCTTGGGGCTCACCCAGAGCAGGACCGGAAGCAGCCAGAGCGCCGAGAAGCGCGGTCGGAGGATCGCCATCGGCACGAGCAGCGCGACCAGGTAGTGGAGCCAGACGATCGGGCTCAGCGCCAGCGTCGCCGCCACGGCGCACGTGAAGGAGCGGGCGTCGTCGTCGCGCCTCGCAAACAGCACGCAGCCGACGAGAAGCGCACCGCCGACGACGAACACGAGCCCGTTCCCGACGACGGAGCCCAGACCGAGCTCCTCGGCGATCCCCAGGAACGAGTAGCTCCGCTCGGCCTGGATCTTCGAGAGCTCCCGGAGCAGATCCGGGTACGACGTGAACCCGGCGAACCCGATCGCAGCCCAGGACGCAAGGGTCACGACCAGACCCAGCGCCACCGCCAGGAGAGCGGTCCGAAGCCGTCTCGTCGCGGCGAGCCAGACGAACATCGGCCACAGGAGCAGCTTTGCGGACACGGAGAGGCCGAGCGCCACCGCGGGCGGCCACACGCGATCGCGGTACCGCCAGGTGACGGCGAGTGCGAACGCAAGCGGAATCGAGACGTTCCCGAGCAGGACGCCGCTGATCGACGGCACCCAGAGCAGCGCCGCCGCGTAACAGCGAACGTCTCGCACCTCGAGCACGCGGAGCGTCAGGAGCAGCAACGCGATGAGCCCAGCTGCGACGAGCGCCGACGCGACGCCCGCCGGAAGCGGGGTGAGCGGAACGAGCACGAAGAGGAGTTGCGGCGGATAGACGTACCCCTTCTGCTCCTCGAGGATCGGATCGTCGAGCGCCGGGTAGGGGGAATCGCCGGAGAGGATCGCCTCGGCTGCCGGGAGATACGCGAAGCGGACGTCCCATGCGAGCAGGCCCTCGGCCGCGCTCAACGCCGTGAGGCCCACCATGGCAGTCACCGCCAGGAAGATCAGCGCCACGGTCGCGAGCCCGGGACGCGAGGCGCGCCCGTTCTCGGTCCACGCTCCTGCGGCGTCGGCGGCCGACCTCATGCAGCGCATGATGGCCGCTGCGGCGGCGGGAGCGTGACCCTCGAAGGTCGAGATCGAATCCCTCGTTCGGCCGGTTGGGCCGGGCAGCTCCCGTGCCGACACGTCATGAGCCCTGATCGCCAAAGGGGGTGTCAGCCGCACCCCTCCGACCGGAGGAGGACCTCCAAGATGACCGACATCCTGATGCGCCCGATCGTCGCACTGCAGATCGCAGTGCACGATCTGCGGGAGCGTGAGGATGGCCAGACGACGACCGAGTACGCGATTCTGCTCGGCTTCCTCGCTATCGCCATCATCATCGCGCTCTTCTTCCTCAGGAACGTCCTGCGCCAGCTCTTCTCGAGCGCAGCATCGAGCGTCTCGAACGCGCCGAGCTAGAGCCGACGCCTGAGCTGAATGTGCGGCCCGCACGAACGAGCGGGCCGCACATTCACCAGCCGGCACGTCCTGCTTGCGTAGCGACATTCGGGCTGCACAGACTCGCCTTTCGGCCCGTTGCAGCTCGGAACATCGACGCAGATAGTGCGTCGACCAGTCAATCGGAGCGGGCCGCCGCCTCTCCAGGCAAGCGGAAGGAGCCTCGCTCATGTACGACGTCTTCATGCGTCCCCTGGTGCGACTGCAGGTCGCTGTCCAGGAGATAAAGGAGCGTGAGGATGGCCAGACGACGACCGAGTACGCGATTCTGCTCGGCTTCCTCGCAATCGCCATCATCATCGCGCTGTTCTTCCTGCGGAACGTTCTCCGCCAGCTCTTCTCCGACGCGGCGAGCAGCGTTTCGAACGCCCCGGGCTAGTAGCGCCTGGATGAAATGACGTCATGCGGCCCGCGCGAGCGGGCCGCATGCGTTCTCCGAAGGTCTAGCCCGAACCCACCCATCGGCCGGTTGCGGGAAATGGCGATGGTGAGGAATCTGAGTTAGCCCAGCGAACGTCAGACGGGCAACCAGTCACATGCAGGGGCTGTTCTGCCCCTCTGACCGGAGGAGGACCTCCAAGATGACCGACATCCTGATGCGCCCGATCGTCGCACTGCAGATCGCAGTGCACGATCTGCGGGAGCGTGAGGATGGCCAGACGACGACCGAGTACGCGATTCTGCTCGGCTTCCTCGCTATCGCCATCATCATCGCGCTCTTCTTCCTCAGGAACGTCCTGCGCCAGCTCTTCTCGAGCGCAGCCAGCAGCGTCTCCAACGCCCCCGGCTAGTCCGGAGCGGAGATGCCGGCCGTCGAACGCTGACGGCCACGGCAGCAAGGTGTGCACCGGCCCGGTTACCCCCTCGACCGGGCCGGTGCATACGTCTTTGAGACCGCCGTCTCGACCGATCCATCGATCACCCTTTCGGAAATGGAGATTCGGCGGCACAATGAGCAACGACGTCAACCCGCAGCTGTCGACCGGGGGAGGGAGACAGAGCATCATGTTTCGGCCCGACCGTTCCGATAGGAGCACGAGAGAACTCGTGAGACTTCGCGATCTTTCTGCGGCGCGGCGCCATCGTCAGGACCCGGAGAGCGGTCAGGCGATGGTCGAGTTCGCGCTCATTCTCTTTCCTCTGCTCATCCTGGTCGTCGGCATCATCCAGTTCGGCATCGGGCTCAACTACTGGCTCGACATGAACCGCCTTTCGAACCAGGGAGCTCGATGGGCGGTCGTAAACGCCTATCCGGGTTGCACGGAGACAAGCCCAAACAACACCCAGGTTTCCTGCGGCACAACCACCTCACTCCAGCGATACATCGCCTGCCAACGGCTTCCCAACGCACTCAAGCCGACCGTGGACATCTCGTTCCCGAGCGGACTAAGCACGTTCGGCAATCCCGTGAAAGTCGAGGTGCGCTCGCCCTACAGCTTCCGAGCCATCATGAAGCTCGGCACAATTACGCTCACAGCACGTACGACGATGCGCATCGAGCGATCTGCGACGCGCTACGCAGCCGGCCCCTTCACGCCCACCACGTGTCCATGAGTACGGCGGCCTCGAGTACGACGCGCAACCGCGAGCGCGGCCAGGCCATGGTCCTTTTCGTGCTCATCTTGCCCGATGGTGTTGGCGCTTAGCGGGGTCGTAATCGGCATCGGCAACTGGTACGTGCACGGAAAGAACCTGCAGTCGAAGGCCGACGCAGGCGCCTTCGGAGGCGGCAGTGCGTGGTCGCTTCCCGTGCGTGAACGCAGACCCGGCGATCATCGACCAGGCGCGCGTGTATGCGGGACCGACGTCTGTGACTCCAACAGGCGTCAATCCGCAGGTTGGTGGCGTTCCCGCGGCGAACATCCACACGGTCCTGAACGCGAACGACTGGTACGACGACGACAACACTCCACAGACGCCTCCCGAGTTTGTCTCGCCCGCCGGGTCGGTCTGCGAGGCAAGGATCCTCGACGTCAAGGTGACGGAGGACAATTCGTTCCCGCTCGCGAGCCTGATTCCGCTCTTCCCCGACATCAAGCGCAAGGCACGCGTCAGGATCGAGCAGAGTGAAGCTCAGTCGGGAGGTCTGCTCCCGATTGCCGTACGCGTCCCAAAGCCGCTTAGTGCGGCGGCCTTGTACGTCAATGAGACGCCGGGGCCGAACTACGGGCGGATCCTCTCCGCCGTGTATTTCAACGACGTCTGTGAGCCGCCTCCCCCGTCCCCCGGTTTCACCGGATGTGTAACGCCTATGCCCACTGCTCTCGATCACTGGACGACGGACGACGGACTCGGCGGCAACCGAGCGGACATCACGACCATGCCAGCGCAGGTAGGCGTGGTCGTAGGGCTCAGCTTCCGTCCGAAGTGCCCTGGTGCAAGTCCGTGCTTCAACATCAACACTGCCACGTACCCCACGGTCGACCAGATGTGCAACCAGGGCACCTCCGCGCTCGTGCAGTGCTTCTACACGACGGGGAGCTCGTCGCAGACGTTCCAGTCGGGGCTGCAGTTCATCAGAAGCTACGGCGCCGCCAACCCCGACGCCGAACCTGACCTACTGAGCGTCTGGCTGGACTCGCCCCTCGGAATCAACTGCAACCAGGGTTCTTTCAACGCACCGGTCGCAAACCCGTGCGACGTGGCCCTCCATGCAAACGTCGACCCCGGGCCGGCAACGCCGGGGAACTACGAGATTCGATACAAGCTCGTTTCGGGCAACACCGCTGACCAGACCGACGACGCACCCGGCCCGTGTGGCAACAACTACCAGCCTCAATGCCTTTTGCCGAGCGGCCTTACCAGTATCCAGCTCGACGAGTCGTACGCACGACACGCGGTCGCTATCTCGGTGCAGATGCGCAACATTCCGAACGCGGTCGCTCTTGGACTCCCCCCGCAATGTGCGAACGCCGGCTACACGAACCAGTGCACGTGGTACTTCACCGCGGGCCAGCGGAGCCAGACGCCGCCCACCGACGCAGCGATCTTCGCCAATCCCGTCCAGCGCGGGTTCATGGGCGACATCAATAGGTCGGGGCCGGTCAAGTTCCTTCACCTCTTGAACGTGGACTGCACTAACGGTGGTCTCCTCGCCGGAGAAGAAGGCAGCGTGCCGGCAGGCCGGCGCTGCTTCAAGCTCGAGATGGGTTTACAAGGCGCGCTCGCGAGAGAGCAGGACGAAGAGCCGATCGTGCTCAACATCGGTACCACGAGTCAGAGTGCTGTCGTCGACTGCGATCCAAGCATCCCGAACCTCAAGGACGAGATCCTGCTGGGCTGCGGGGGTGACGACGGGTTCCCGACGTACAAAAAGCACGAGTTCGCCGTGACCCCGTACTGCCCGAACTGGAACGGCATCAACCAGTTCTTCAACCTCCCGAAGGCCCCACCCTGGGACGCCTGGGCGCCGTTTACGTGCCTCGCAACGCAAACTTCGGCCGCCGCGAACCAGGTCGTACAGGGATTCAACGAGCGCTTCTTCGGTGTGAGCAACAACCCGAACTGTCCGTCCGACAACGCTCAGTTCGTTCGCGGACGGAACTATTGGCATGACCTGAACAACGAGTTCGTCGGTGACCCCGACGGCGGCAGGCCCCCTGCCCGCGCAGGCGGACTACTGGACATTCGCGCGATCGAGCAGGAACCACGGCAACCACCTTCGAAACGACGATCCACGCTTTGTTCTGCTGTTCATCACCCCGTACAACTCTTTCACGGGCAACGGAAACGAGATCTTCCCGATCACCGCTATCGGAGGCTTCTACATCACCGGCTACGGGCGGATCACCGGAAGCGGGCGAACTCTCGACGAGACCCCTGCTCCGATGGGGAACGCCGCGGGCATTGGGCCGGCAACACCTCCGCCCGACCTCAATCCTCCAACACCGGACGGTGATCTGGGGCCACTTCATCAAGCATGTCAACCCGGCGCGTCCGGCGGGAGGAACCGGAGTGATCTGCGAGCCAGTTCGAGCCGGGACCGTGCGTCGCCGTCCTGGTCGAATAGAGCGGGCGGCCGTCTGGGGCGGATGATGTGCTATTGCAGTGTCGAACCTCATGTAATCCCTCGTTCGTGCCGAAATAGGAGCAGCACCGAAAGGATCTAAGGAGAGGAAGCCATGTCGAATACGCTCACAAGCAAAGTTTCGGGCAGGATGTCGTCGCGCGGATGGGCGATCGCCCTCGGCATCGGCGCCGTCGTGCTCGCTGCGATCCTGCTCGTGGTCTACCTGGATCGCTATCGCGCCCGCGTCGGCGGCGAGAACGCTCCGACGCCGTGTCCTGGTCGCGAAGCAGCTCATTCCGGCCGGCACGCCCGGCTCGCTCGTCGCGAGCCAGTCGATGTACGCGCCGACGACGCTTCCGCAGAAGGAGGTCGAGGTCGGAGCGATCTCCGATCCCGTCGTACCTCAGCGGACGCGCGGCGGCCGCAGAGATCTTCCCCGGGCCAGCAGCTCACGGCGACGGACTTCGCGGCAAGCGACACCGCGTCGGTCGACTCGCAGATCACGGGCACGCAGCGCGCGATCTCGATCTCGATCGACGGCGTCCACGGGAGCTCGTCGCAGATCATGCCCGGCGACTCGGTCGACGTGTACCTGGCGGTCGCGGGCACCGTGAAGCTGTTCGAGCCCAACGTCAAGGTGCTCGACCACGCCGACGCATTCCCGGGCCCGGCTGGCGGCGGCAACCTCATCCTCCGGATCGAGACCGGCAGAGGCCGCGAAGTGGGCCTACGCGAACGACAACGCGTCAGTTCTGGTTCGTCATTCGCCCGGTCGTCGGTGCGAAGCCGACCAAGCCGTCAACCGCGAACGCGTCTACGCTTCTGAGGTAGGAGCAGGAGAGCAACACTGATGCCGAGCCGCCCGGTACAAGCACTTCTCGCTGTCGAGCCCGGTGTCGACGCCGAGGACGTGAAGGACTCGCTGCCCGGCGGCGAGGACTTCAACGTCGTCGGCGTCGTCACCGGCTCCGAAGAGGCGATGAGCTGGCTGCGCGGCGGCGTCGCCGATCTGCTGCTCGTCGCCTGCGCCGGCTACTCGGACCGCGCCCTGCTGCTCCTGGACGGAGTGGCCCGCCAGAACCCGGACCTGAACGTCATGGTGCTCGGGCACGGGTCGCCCAACGGCTTCCTCAGGCGCGCGTTCGAGGCCGGCGCAGACGACATCGTCATGCTCCCGGCGACGCCGGAGCAGATCCGCTTCGAGATCCACAAGCTCATGGCCCGCAAGCAGGGTGCGGACACGCCGCTCCAGAACGAGAACTCGCGGCTCGTCTGCGTCCTCGGGCCGAAGGGCGGCACCGGCAAGACGCTGACGTCGACGAACCTGTCCGTGAGCCTCGCCCAGCGCGGCGAGAAGGTGGCGCTCATCGACCTCGACCTCCAGTTCGGCGACGTGGCGCTGTGCCTCGGTCTGCCACCGGAGAGAACGGTGTACGACCTCGCCCAGTCCCCGGGTGCGCTCGACTGGGACAAGCTCCAGTGCGTTCATGGCGCATCACTCGTCCGGTGTGCACACGCTCATCGCGCCGAGACGGCCCGATCAGGCCAGCGCCGTCGGTGCCGAGCTCCTGCGCGAGATCTACGCGATCCTGCGGCAGAACTACGACTGGGTCGTCGTGGACACGCCCCCGGGCTTCACCGCCGAGGTCATCACGTCGATCGACCACTCGACGGACATCGTCATGGTCGGGATGCTCGACTCGCTCTCGCTCAAGAACACGAAGCTCGGTCTCGAGACCCTCGAGCTCATGAAGTACGACCCCGACCACATCTACCTGCTCCTGAACCGCGCGCACAGCCGCGTGGGCATCAGCCAGTCGGACGTGGAAGCGGTGCTGGGACGGACGCCGGACGTCTTCATCCCGTCCGACCGCGAGATCCCGCGGACGGTGAACGAGGGGATCCCGATCGTCGTCGCCCGCCCGCAGTCGGA
The DNA here is from genome assembly GCA_963820635.1 of uncultured Gaiellaceae bacterium. GTDB lineage: Bacteria > Actinomycetota > Thermoleophilia > Gaiellales > Gaiellaceae > GMQP-bins7. Next base: position 26,837 of record CAWGAN010000006.1, read on the forward strand.
GCCGGCGGAGGCGTTCGGACGTCTTACGACGCTCCTCATCGGGCTCCGAGCATCGTCGCCGAGCCCGTTCCGGTCATGGCGGGGGCCGGTTCTGCCGATTCCTCCCCTGCACCTCCTCCCGCCGTCGGCTCTTCGGACGAAAGGGCTAAGTCATGGAACTCCACGAGCGAATCTCCAGCCAGCGCGGCCCCGTCAGAGAGCAAGAGCCGTTCGCCGAGCTCAAGAACCGCGTTCACATGAGCGTGATCTCCGAGCTGGGACCGCAGCTGTTCAACATCGCCGTCGATCCCAACGAGCTCCGCGACCGCGTGACCGCGGACGTGCGCCGGCTCCTGAACGACGAGCCCGGCATCGCGCGCGAGGATCGCGAGCGCCTCACGTCGGAGATCCTCGACGACATCCTCGGCTACGGGCCGCTCGAGCGCCTGCTCGCGGACGACTCGATCACCGAGGTCATGTGCAACGGCCCGGACGACGTCTGGATCGAGCGCGGCGGCAAGCTCTACGAGACGACCGTCCGCTTCACGGACGAGTCGCACCTGCGCCGCATCATCAACAAGATCGTGTCGCAGATCGGACGACGCATCGACGAGTCGTCGCCGATGGTCGACGCGCGTCTCCCCGACGGAAGCCGCGTGAACGCGATCATCGCGCCGCTGTCGCTCTCCGGCCCGCTGCTCACGATCCGGAAGTTCAGCCGCCGGCGCCTGTCGATGGAGGACATGATCAACATCGGCTCGCTCTCGGAGCAGTCGGTCGAGTTCCTCGGCACGCTGCATCGAGGCCCAGTGCAACATGCTCATCTCGGGCGGCACGGGCTCGGGCAAGACGACGCTCCTGAACGCGCTCTCGGCGTCGATCCCGAACAACGAGCGGATCGTGACGATCGAGGACGCGGCCGAGCTCTCGCTCGCACCAGCGCCACGTCCTCCGGCTCGAGGCCCGCCCGCCGAACATCGAGGGCGAGGGCCACATCCCGATCCGCGACCTCGTGCGCAACTCGCTTCGTATGCGGCCCGACCGGATCATCGTCGGCGAGGTTCGCGGCGCCGAGGCGCTCGACATGCTCCAGGCGATGAACACGGGACATGACGGCTCGCTGTCCACCGTCCACTCGAACTCGCCTCGCGACGGTCTGCACCGCATCGAGACGATGGTGATGATGGCCGGCTACGACCTGCCGCTGCGGGCGATCCGCCAGCACATCGCGGCCGCGCTCGACCTCCTCGTGCACATCGACCGCATGGAGGACGGCTCGCGGCGCGTCGTCGCCATCACCGAGGTGCTGCGCATGGAGTCGGACGTGATCCAGCTCCAGGACATCTTCGAGTTCGAGATCGACTCGGTCGCCCCCGACCGGACGATCACCGGCGGCCTCAAGCCGACCGGCCTCCGCCCCGTCTTCCTCGAGAAGTTCCGCAAGCGCGGCATCGAGCTGCCCGCAGGCCATGTTCGGCGAGCGCGTCCACTCGCTCGACGAGCGCAGAGGCGCAACGGCGTGAAGCTCGGCCTGCGGATCGCAATTGCGAGCGCGGCTCTGGCCGCGCTCGCACTTCCGGCCCTTGCCGGCGGTCAGGGCGGGTCTCCGACGCTCACGGAAGCGCAGGACTCCGAGTTCCCGGATCGCGTCTGGCTGTACCGCACGCCGACCGCGACGAAGCTGGGCGGGCTCGACGTGACCGAGAACGGCGGGCCCGTCTCGGGCCTCGTCGGTCGACAGCGGATCGAAGTCGAGCGGCGCCATCCTCCTCATCGACGCGTCGAACAGCATGGCCGGCGAGCCGATCGAGGCCGCGATGGCTGCTGCGCGCGCGTTCATGGCGCAGCGCAAGGACGAGCTTGCCGGTCGCAGTCATCGCGTACAACCCCGAGATCACGCGTGCTCACGGACTTCACGAGAGACTCCGGTGAGCTCTCGGCAGCGGTCGCGGAGGCACCGCCGACGGCCGAAGGCACTCGCATCTACGACGCGCTCATCGAGGCGGCACGCCTGGCCGAGGAGGCCGGCTACGCCCGTACCACTGCGGTGCTCCTCTCGGACGGCCATCGTCGCGGCGTCCAGGCCACGCAGCGAGGAGACCATCGCAGGCGCTCAACGCTGCCAACGTGCGCGTCATCTCGGTCGGCCTGCAGTCGCCCGAGTACGACGCCGAGACGCTGCGGAGCGCGGCGAAGCAGACGGGCGGCACCTACGTCGAGAGCGCGACGCCGGAGCAGCTCGAGCCGATCTTCACGACGATCGGCCAGCAGCTCTCGAACGAGTACGTCGTCAGCTATCGCTCGCTCCTCCCGCCCGACGTCAAGGCCACCGTGCGCGCGGTCGCACCGGGCCTCGCTGCGGCGACCGCGACCTATACGACGCCCGCGCTCGACTTCGCGCCGCAGGGCACGTTCGAGCGCAGCTGGATCGACGAGACGATCACGTCGCCGTGGCTGATGATCTTCGTCGTCGTCGCGGTACTGGCGCTCGTCGCGTTCGCCATCTTCTCGGCGATCGACGTCCGGAATCGCTCGCTCAGGCGCCGCATGGCGGCCTACGTCACCGTGCCGAGCGAGGAAGAGTCGCAAGCTGCGACGCGCCGAGGTCGCGGCGATCCTCTCCGACACGGCTCAGCGGACGGTCGGGAACCAGCGCTGGTGGCAGCGCTTCGAGACCGACGTCGAGCTCGGCGGCTTCAGCCTCTCGGCACTCGCGATCGCCGGCTGGACGATCGTCGGCGGCATCATCGCGTCCCTCGCTGCAGCCGCGATCTTCCAGTCGCTGTGGTGGCTCTTCATCGGGCTGGCAGCGCCGTTCGTAACGAGTTGGATCGTCGTCGCGGCGAGTCAAGAAGATGCGACAAGCGTTCGAGGAGCAGCTGGCAGACAACCTCGACGTGCTCGCCGGCGCGATGCGCACCGGCCACTCGACGATGGGCGCTCTCTCCGTCATGGTCGACAGCTCCATCGAGCCGTCGAAGACCGAGTTCCGGCGCGTCCTCCAGGACGAGCAGCTCGGTGTGCCGCTCGACGACGCGCTCATGGTGATGGCACGACGGATGCAGAGCTACGACGCGGAGCAGATCGCGCTGGTCATGCGTCTGCAGCGTGAGGCCGGCGGTAACACGGCAGAGGTTCTCGACCGCGTGGCAGAGGTCATCCGTGGACGCATGGAGCTTCGCCGGCTCGTCGACGTGCTCACGGCGCAGGCGCGAATCTCGCGCTGGATCCTCACCGCGTTGCCGATCTTCGTGCTCCTCATTCTTCTGTTCACGGGCGGCGAGTATCTCCAGCCGATGCTCGATTCCATGGTCGGGAAGGTCATGCTCGTCGTAGGAGGAATCATGGTGCTGATCGGTTCTCTCTGGATCAAGCAAATCTCGAACCTGGACGTGTGACATGGGCCTCGAGCTGATTGCAATCGCAGGCGTTCTGCTCCTCGGAGCCGGCGTCATGATCCTCGTCGTGAATCTCGGCAAGGCCCGAGGCGGATCGTCCGCCACGATCGACCAGATTCAGACGTACGGCTACGTCGCAGAGACCAGCGGCGGCTCGGAGACCGAGTCGGCTGCACGGCGCCCGCTCGACTCGATCGCCGGCAGGCTCGGCGACTTCGCAGCACGTCGCAGTGACAGGTTCGGCGAGGCGAAGATCCGCGAGAAGCTCGTCTCGGCCGGCATGTACGGCACGACGCCGCGCAAGATCCTGGGGTACCAGGTGCTCGCCGCGATCGCGTTCTCGCTCCTCGTCCTGTGGCTCGTTCCCGCGATGGGCGGATCGCTCATCTTCGCGGTCGTTCTCGCCGTCGCTGCCGGTGTCGGTGGTTGGTTCGCGCCCGTGTACTACGTCGAGCTCAAGCGCCGTTCGCGGATGGAGCTGATCGACAAGCAGATGCCGGACATGATCGACCTGCTCGTCGTCACGATCGAGGCCGGCCTCGGCATTCTCGCGTCGATGCGGGTCGCCTCGGAGAGCATGTCCGACCCGCTCGGGCAGGAGCTCCGCCTCACGCTGCAGGAGCAGCGCATGGGACTTTCGGTGGGTCAGGCGATCGAGAGCCTCGGCCGCCGCGCCGATTCGACGAACGTGCGCATCTTCGTTCGGGCAATCACCCAGGGCGAGCGTCTCGGTGTGTCGATCGGCACCACGATGCGCAACCTCTCCATCGAGATGCGCAAGCGGCGCAGGGCGATGGCCGAGGAACGCGCGCAGAAGATGCCGATCAAGATGCTCTTCCCGCTGATCTTCTTCATCTTTCCGGCACTCTTCATCGTGATTCTCACGCCGATGATCATCAGCATCGTCGACGCTCTCGGCTAGAGGGAGGCCAACCGAATGGCAACGCTGACGCTCCGCCGGGAGGATGGCCGGATCGTCTGCGAACGCGTGGTCGTCGCCGACCGAGCCCACCGGCGCATGCGCGGGCTTCTCGGCCGGAAGTACCTGCGCCAGGGCGAAGGGATGGTGCTCCGCCCCGGCTGGAGCATCCACACCGCTTTCATGCGCTTCCCGATCGACGCGATCTTCCTCGATGCCGATCAGGTGGTCATTCGCGTCGAGCACGAGGTCGGCCCGTGGCGGACCGTGTCGTGTCGCGGTGCGCGTGAGGTGGTCGAGATGGCTGCCGGCGAGAGCCGGCGCCGCGGCCTCGAGGTGGGCGACCGCGTCGCGTGGGCATCGCGCAGCGCGGCGGACGCACGTGCGGAGCGCACGAACGGGACGTTCGACGACGAGCTCGACGAGCCGCGTGCGCGGATCCTCGTCGCGAGCAGCGATCCGCGCTTCCTGCGGCTCGCTCGCTTCCTGCTGGGAGGCCGCGATCTCGAGGTCGAGGAGCTCACCACCCCGGAGCGCCTCCCGGAAGCGATTCTCGAGCCGACGATCGACCTGGCCGTGCTCGACGGCGCCGACGCGGTGGCCGACGCACTGCGCACCGCCAACGCAACGCGTGCGCGTCGACCCGAGATCCCGGTGATCATCGCGGCCGACACCGGAGGGAAGAGCCCGTCCGGTATTCGGGTGTTCGACCGCTGGAACGAGACGGAAGAGCTACTCCTCGACGTCGAACGACGGCTCTCGGAGCGCGTCGCGGGAGCGGCCCCACCGGGACGATGACCACAACCGGTGCCGGGGGGCAGGAGTGTTGCATTCGTGCGGGAACTCACGAAGATGAGGCGGTAACTCGCACATGACCGAGGCAGGCACGAACATCGGCTCGGGAGGGGCATCGCCTCTCCCCCGCGCGCCCCAGTCGGAGCGCCACGCGTACCGCGGGCCCGAGGAGCGTCTCGAGCGCCTACACGCCTACTTCCTCGAAGGCTGCACCGACGAGATCCGGCCCGTTCTCGAGTCCGTCCTTGCGGACGCACGACGCGTTCACGCGGGATACGCGGACGACGAGGTCGGGGACAGCCTGGCGTCGGTCTGGTACGCGGCGACCGCGATCGTCGAGCTGGGCGCGGCGCTCGAGCTCGACGACGCAGACGTGCGTGGTGCCGGCGCCGTCATCGCCGAGGCGTGCGCGCTGCCCCTCTCCGCCGCGCGGTACGTGCTGTTCCGCGAGGTCGTCAGGCACCCTCGGCTGCTCGAGCTCCCGCCGCTCATGGCGATCGAGCTCCAGCTCGGACTGCTGCTCGGCCTCGACGTGCTCAGCGACGTGACCTTGTGGGTGCGGACCCCCGCCGGGCTCGACTGCATCGTCATTCTCGGTGGCGACGGTCGGCCGAGCCGTCGCACGCGCGCCGAGGCGAAGGCGACCCTCCGGCAGCGCTCGCGGCTCTCGCTCCTCGGAGGATCACAGCTTCGGTCGGCCACGGTGCTCCGCTTCGGTGAGGCGTACGCCGCGATCGTCGGACGCGTCGGGTCTGCCGAGCAGAGCATTGCGGACGCGTATCTCCAGGAGAGTGCGGCGACGCTGAGCCACGTCATCGAGCGTGAGCATCTCCTCGACTACTCGGCAAGCCGCGAGCGAACGCTGATCGCGTCGGCCGAGCGTCGGCTGATGCGCCTTGGCTTCGACCTCCACGACGGTCCGATCCAGGACGTCCTCGCGCTCGCCGCCGACGTCCAGCTCCTGCAGCAGCAGGTCCACCCGTTCATCCTCGACGACTATCGCGAGCAGACACACGGCCGCTTCGACGACCTCTCGTCGCGGCTCGTCGAGCTCGATCGTCAGCTGCGCGAGATCGCGCACTCGCTCGAGACGAAGAGCGTCATCTCGCGGCCGCTCGGCGAGATCCTGCACCGCGAGGTCGACAGCTTCACCGAGCGGACGGGAATCCAGGCGGAGCTCGAGATCCGCGGCGATCCCGACTCGCTCTCCTCCGCGCAGCGCATCACCGTGTTCCGCGCGATCCAGGAGGCGCTCGCAAACGTGCGCGAGCACGCGAGCGCGACGACGGTCTCCGTCCGCGTGCGAGCGCGCCGGAGCGCGATCGAGCTGCAGATCGTCGACGACGGGATGGGCTTCGAGGTCGAGCGTGCACTTGCGAAGGCGGCGCAGCGCGGCCGCCTCGGACTGGTCGGCATCGGCGAGCGCGTCCGCATGGTCGGCGGCACCTTCGAGCTCGAGAGCCAACCCGGCGGCCCGACCTCGCTCAAGCTCACGCTCCCCCGCTGGGAGCCTCTCAACCCGAGCTAGCCCGCAGGCCGGGAATCCGCAGGAGCGGATCCCCGGCCGCGAAATCCCTGAAGCGGCCGCATTCGCGGCCGGTCGCCACGCAGGTCCGGCTGCCGGGTAGGTCGAGCACTCTGAAATGCGACGAAGGAGGTCACCCGACCTCCTTCGTCTCTTCCCCCTACCGCCGCAACCGGTGCCGCCGCCCCGTTGCGGATCCTGTGCCTCAGCTCACGACGTGGTCTGAGCCTTCGCGAGCTTCGAGACGCACTTTCCGAAAGCGTTGGCCTTGTTCTTGTTCGTCCCGTACTTCTGCTTGAACGCCTCGATGGTCTGTGCAGTGGTGCCGCGCTCCGCCTTGCACTTCTTGGCAGCGTTCTCGCTGGCCTCCTCCTGCTCCTCGGCCTCGTCCTCGTCTTCGCTCCTTGGCCTTCTTCGCCTTCCCCGAGACGCACTTTCCGAAGGCGTTCGCCTTGTTGGCGTTCGTGCCGTACTTCGCCTTGAACGCCGCCATGGTCTGCGCAGTGGTGCCGCGCTCGGCCTTGCATGCCTTCGCAGCGTTCTTCTCCGCCGACTGTCCCGGCGCGGATTGGCTCTTACCGGGCTTCTCGGGCTTGCCCTTGTCTGCCGGCGGGACCGCAAGGGCCGCCGGGACGGAAAGCGTGAGGAACGCGGCGATAACGATGAGTGTCCTGCGTCATGTCGGCTCCGTTGTAGGGGAATCGGCGTAACGCTAGGAAGACGCGCCGGCGGCGGATAACTTGCGCCGGAGATTGTTAAGAATTCGTGAGGTGGGTTGCGACGCCGTCGCTGCCCGACGACCGTTCAACCATGGCCGTCACCGAATCCGGCCACCTCGCGTCGCGCGAGATAGACGACCTCTATCGAGCGCACGTGGCGGAGGTGTACCGGTACGCGTTCGCCGTGCTCGGAAACCACGCCGACGCGGAGGACGTCACGCAGACGACCTTCCTGAACGCGTACCGAGCGCTCGAGCAAGGCGTGCGGCCCCGCAAGCCCGCCAACTGGCTGCTCACGATCGCGAGCAACGCGATCAAGCAGCGCTTCCGGCAGGAGCAGTCGAGGCCGCGCCAGGTCGAGCTCGACGATCGAATCCCTCATGCGGGGACGGACGAGGACGACGACGCACCGAGTGTCGGCGAGCTCCTCACTGCGCTGTCCAAGATTCCGCCGCAGCAGCGGCAGGCGATCGTTCTGCGCGAGTTCGAGGGCCGCTCGTACAACGAGATCGCGGAGATTCTCGGCGTGACGACCTCCGCGCTGGAGACGCTCCTGTTCCGCGCGCGACGATCGCTCGCAGAGGAGCTCCAGCACCAGCTCACGTGCACCGAGGCGCAGCTCGCGGTGTCTCAGTCCGTCGACGGCCGGCTCGGTCGAAAGGAGCGTCGGCGCCTGCGCGATCACCTGGCCGAGTGCCCGGACTGCGCGCGGTTCGCCCGCCTGCAGCAGCGGCATCGATCGGCGCTCCGGGGCCTTGCCCTCGTTCCGATCCCGCTCTCGCTCACCCTGTTCAAGGGCGGTCTCGAAGGGAGCGCTTCAGCGGCCGTGCTCCCCATCAGCGCAGGGGCAGGCGCCGGCGCTGTCGCGGTGGGCGCCGGCGTCGGCACGGGCGCGACGGCGGCTGGCACGGGTGGCGTCCTCGCCGGCGGGCTCGGGCTCAAAGTGGCGGCTGTCGTGGCCGCGGCCGGGGTCGCAGGAGGCGTCGGCGTCACGGGATCGACCAAGGTCGACGAGAAGCCCGTGAAACCGAGACGCCCTGCAGCCGAGCAACCCGGTGCACGCCTCGGACAAGTCGCACCACGCGGCGTCACCGTGCCCGGCAACGGCGTCGCGCGTGGGAAGACGTCGCGCCGGGACAGACGAAGGCCAAGGCCGGCGCGAAGCAACGCGCGAGCGCACAGTCGCAGGGAGCCAAGGTCGAGCCGCGTGGCCAGACCGTGAGCGCGGCGAAGCGCAAGGCTGCGGCGGAGCGGAAAGCGACGAAGACGGCACGCGCATCGACGCCGACCTCACGCCCGTCCCATGCAACCCGAGCTCGGGGAGCGCCGCCGAAGAAGACCGCGAACGCGCCGAAGACGTCCTCTGCCACGCCCAAGCGGGCAAACAAGGACAAGGCGAATGGGAACGCGGGCGCCAAGGCCAACGCGGGTGGCCCGAAGGAACGCTGAGCGTGCTCTCGCCCCCTCCCCCGATTGAGGGAGGATCCGCGCCCGGGAACGGCCGATCTCGTTCCCACACATGCGATTCCTCGTTGCACTCGCCGCTCTATCGACGGCTGTCCTCGTCACCTCACCTCTCGCCACCCCGAGCCCGGCACCGACGAAGGTCGAACGCCGCGCCGCGCTCGAGGCCGCAGTCGTCCTCGAGATGAACCGCGTCCGGGGTGCCCGAGGGCTGCGTCCCCTTCGTGCCGCGCCCGCGCTTCGCACGGCTGCACGCAGCCACTCGCAGGCGATGCTCGACCATGGCTTCTTCAGTCACCACTCGGCCGACGGCACGGCATTCAACGTGCGGATCAGGCGCTACTACACGGACCGCGGCTTCACGAGATGGTCGGTCGGCGAGGCGCTCATGGCGAGCCCGGGGCGCGCAGTCGACGCATCGGCGATCGTCGCAGCGTGGCTCGATTCGCCGTCGCATCGCACGATCGTGCTGTCGCCGGCGTGGCGTGACGCCGGCATCGGCGTGCTCTATGCCCCGAGTGCTCCGCAGACGTTCGGAGGTGCCGAGGCATTCGTGGTCACCGCGGACTTCGGTCTCCGGGAGGGGCGAACCGAAACGTCGTGAGGATCGCGCGTGCTTACGCGGCGAGCGTGTGGATCGGCGTCGCGTGCGGATCGATCTCCGACGCGAAGCCGCGATCCCAGGACACCACGACACGGCCCTGCTCGTCGATCTGGTCGACGACGCCACGATCTCCTGCGCACAGGCCGGAGTCGTCATGCGGCGCCTCGACGAGCTCGATCCTCGCTCCGATCGCCACGCCGGCCCGAAGGCGAGCTGCGAGAAGTCGTGCGCCCTGGGTGTCCATAGAACGCCTATCGGTTTCGAGACGCAAAGGCTTTAACCTCCGAGTGGATGTTCATGCTGAAGGACTCGAACGACCCTCGACGAAGTCGCCCGGTGCCGACGGATCGCTCCAAACTCGACGGCTTAGGATCGATCCGTCGGCACTGCGCGTGACGGCGAAGCCCGGATGACCAGCACAGATCAGAGTCGAGACGACGATCGCCGTGGAGGGATCGTGCGCCGCGTGCTCTCGCCCGGAACGAATCCGGAGGAGCGGCTCGAGGAGCTCCTGGCACAAAGGCGCCACGAGCTCGACGAGCACGCCAAGCAGCTGCACGCGTCGATCGCCGAGCTCGAGCGACGGGAGGAGCTCCTCCGCGACTCACGGGCGTCGGTGGAGCGAATGCTGCGCCTCGGCACGTCCGACCTCGAAGCGCGCGAGACCGAGCTCACCGGATACCTGCGCGAGCTGACCGAGCGCGAGAAGGTGCTCGCCGCCGAGGCGGAGGATCTGGGGCGTCGGCGACAGGAGCTCGGAGCGGTCGAGCTGAAGCGTGCTGCGGTCGAGGGCCGCGAGCGGGCCGTCGAGGCGCGCGAGGCGGAGCTCGCCGAGCGCGAGGCAGCCGTGCCGACCGTCCGCATCCGCGCCGAACCCGAGTCGGTCGAGCTCGCATTCGTCCCCGGAGCGAACTACGTGCTCGTGGAGCTCGAGCCTGTCTCGCTGGCATTCGGACTGGAGCTCGACGTGGCGGACGAGACCTTCGTCGTCGCGCGGATCGGCCGATCGCCGCTACCCGGCGACAGCCGGCGGTGCGCCTATCTCGTCCGCGGCGTGCGCGGTCGAGAGCCCGCGTCGCCCGGCAGCTCGTAGACGGCAGGGCGGCTGCGGCCGTCGTCCGTGTCGTCCACGATCTCCAGCCGCCTCTCTGCCTGCGCCACGAGGAACTCGGCGACCGCGACGTCCTCTTCGCTGAAGCGCCGAAGGCGCATCTCGTACAGCTCGACGAGCCCCCACGCTCTGCCGCGTACCTGCATCGGCAGCATGAGCAGAGCGTTCATGCCGAGCTCTCGGAGAACGAACGCCTCCGACGGATCGACGTCGCTTTCGGCGAACGAGACCGTCTTCGGCTCACCACTTCGTAGCACCTCGGCGGTGAGAGGGAAGTCGGCGATCCGGTAGGACGCCTCGTCTCCGAGAGACACCTCGCGGAGCGCGTGGTCGGTGGCGTCGACGACGTAGTCGCCGACGACGCGCGACGCGGAGCACGCCGTCGCGCCGACGACGAAGACGAGTGTCTTGCACAGCCGGGTGCAGATGCCTTCGACCGAGCTCTCGGCCTCGATCGCCTTCGCGGCCGCCATCGCGTCAGCGAGGACGGCGCCTGACCCGTCGGTCCTCCCGCGACCACGACCTTCCATCGGCCCGCCGACCTCCGCTCCGCTCCCTGCCGGCGTGGGGCGAGCGAGCTCGCGGAACGAGGCGACGCGATCCTTCCCCGCCTCCTTGGCCGCGTAGAGCGCCTGGTCGCCCGCTCGGAGGAGCGACGTCGGTGTAGCTGCGTCGAAGGGGTACGTCGAGACGCCTGCGGAGATCCTGAGCGGGAAGCCGGCGTCGGTAAGACCCTCCGCCAGGAGCGTTCGAATCTGGCCGCCGAGCGCCTCCGCGAGGTCCGACCCCGCGCCCGGGAACATCACGACGAACTCGTCGCCGCCCAGACGCGCCGCCTCGGCACCCTCGGGAAGCGAGCGGCTCAGCACGTCGGCCACCTCCTGCAGCAGCGTGTCGCCGAACTCGTGTCCCGCCCGGTCGTTTATCTCCTTGAAGTCGTCGCAGTCGATGACGAGGAGGCTCAGAGGCACTCTCCGCTCCTGCGCGACGGCGAGCTCGCGGTCGAGCCGCTCCTCGAGGCCGCGCCGATTGAGGATTCGTGTGAGCGGATCGGTCACTGCGCTCAGCCGCTCGCGCTGCAGAGCGAAGGCGGCGTCGAGCGACGCCGCGACGTGCGCTGCGAGCACGGCCGCGGTGTCCAGCAGGGCCGGATCGACGTGCGGCGACTCCCCGCTGATTCCCACCATCGCCCCGAGCTCGCCCGCGTTGGCCCGAAGCGGAAGCCAGACGACCGATCGCTTGCCCGGACCACGCACCGTCCCGAGCTCGAGCACCTGGCAGACGACGCTCGGATCCGTTCCCGCGCGAGCGACATCCAGCTCGTCGGCCGAGAGCGGAGGCTGCGTGCCGCCCTCCGACGTCCAGGCGGCGAGCTCCGTCGGCGCGCCGAGCTCCGTCCAGACGACGATCTGCGTCGCCTCCACCGGCAGAACGCGAGGAAGGGACGCCGCCGCGAGAGCCGCGATGTCGCCTGGATCGCGAAGGCTGCCGAGGTGGACGAAGAGACGCGCGAGCGCCGAGAGGTCGAGAGTTCGTCGTGACCGAAGCGCCTCGGTCGGTGCAGTGAGCGCTCCGATGAGTGGCCGGAGTGCGTCGGCCGCTCCGTCGGGCAGCGCTCGTTCGGATTCGATGTTGAGGATCCCGATCACGGCTCGACCCGAGAGCAGCGGGATCGCGAGCTCGGAGGTCACGCCGGGGAGGGCAGGGACGTAGTCGGGATCCGTGCGCACGTCGACTGCGAGCTGCGGACGAGCGAGTCGTGCCGCCCGTCCGGTGATTCCGCTCTCGACGGCGATCCCGTCCGGAACGACGGCGTAGCCGCGCTGCGCGACCAGCCAGAGCCGTCCGTGCTCGAGCACGAAGACCGACGGCATGACGCCGGCGACCGCCTCGTAGAGGACGTCGATCGCAGCTTCGATCGCACTCGCCGGCTCGTCGTTGGTGCCGATCGCGTCCGCCGCTCGCTGCGCAGCAGCAGTCAGCAGACCGGCATCGATCGGCCGGACGACACGCGCAGCCGCAGAGACACGCTCCATGGCTGCGTTATCGGCGCCGCAGGCCCCCCTCTAGAGACTCGAGCGACCTCCTACGACGTCCCGATCCCCTTGTACCAGTCGAGAATCGCGTCGCCCCAGAAGAGCGCGACGATGCCGCCGAGCGCCAGGAACGGCCCGAGCGGTATTGCAGAGTTCCGCGCCTGGCGCCCGTGGCGTGCGAAGAGGACGGCAGCCGGAACGAATGCGACGAAGAATCCGACGAACATCGCGACGATCACGGACACGCCGAGCCCCGCGCCCAGGAACGCCGACAGCTTCACGTCGCCCAGTCCGAGGCCGCGCGGATAGACGAGCACGACCAGGAAGAGCACGAGGCCTGCCCCGAGCGCGCTCAGGATCCACTCGACGCTCGGATCGTCGATCGTGCGCAGCACGAGCACGAGGACCGCTGCCGGGAGCACGACCTTGTCCGGGATCAGCCGGTGCTCGAAGTCCGTGCGGGTGATCACGACGAGCACCCAGCAGAAGAGCGTGGCGGCGACTGCCTCGAGCGTGAAGCCGAAGACGAGGCCGCAGGCGCCGCCCAGCGCGGCCGTCCCGAGAAGGACGAGGGCGAGTCGCGACGAGCGCGGGACGCTGCGAAGCAGCGGGTCGTGGAGCGGTGCATTCGTGGCGATCCGGTCCGCGAGCGGGCTCACGAGCACGCCCGCGAGGAGTCCCACGATTCCCGCAGCGACGTCCACGTTCCGAGATTCCGCGGTCGCCGACGAGCTCCTGCCGAGCCGTGCGCGGTTTGGCGTTCACTCCTCCGGGGGATCACCGTCACTCGTTCTGGGGACGATGAGGCCTCGAGCCGGCACTACTGTCGGAAAGACCTGCGGCGGCCCCGGCGACGGGCAGAACGGCGAGCGAGTGACGATCAGAACTAGGCGGCGGCAATTGAGAAGCACGTTCGTGTGGGCGCTGTGCCTCGCAGCGCTCGTCCTCAGCGCGAGCCTGTTCACCGCCGTCTTTCGCGAGACACCTGACTACGTCGCTGCCGCCCTCGTCCTGTTCGCGTTCGTTGCAGCCGCAGTCGGCGTGATGCTGAACTGGCGCCTCGAGAGCGCCCATTCGGAGGCTCTTCGCGATCCACTGACGGGCCTTCCGAACCGCGTGCTCCTCGACGATCGCATCGAGCAGGCCTTCCGCCGCTCGCGCCGCTCGGGCGAGCCGTTCACCCTGATCGCGATCGACCTCGACGGCTTCAAGGACGTGAACGACGTCCGCGGCCATCGCGCGGGCGATCTCGTGCTGAAGTCGCTCGCACGACGCTTCGAGGCGATCGTCCGCGAGACGGACACCGTGGCTCGCGTCGGCGGGGACGAGTTCGTCATCCTCTCGATGGGTACCGGGAGCGACGACCGGGCGGGAGCCCTCGTCGGCCGGCTGCGCAATGCGTTGCGCCGGCCGTTTCGCGTCGACGGCGCTGCCGTGGAGATCGACGGCAGCATCGGCTGGTCGGTGTTCCCCGACGACGGCTCGACCGCCGAGGAGCTCCTCTCTCGAGCCGACGGACAGATGTACGCGACGAAGCGCGACACGAGCGACGAGTCGGTCATGCTGCGCCGCGGCGTCGATGCCGGCATCGTGCGCGACGTCGAGTCCGCGCTCGAGAAGAACGAGCTGATCGTCGTCTACCAGCCGATCCTCGACCTTGCGAGCGGGACACCGCGCTCCGCCGAGGCTCTCATCCGCCGCGCGCTGCCGGACGGAGGACTCGTCCCACCGGCCGAGTTCGTGCCTCACGTCGAGCGCACGCCGCTCGTCCGGGAGCTCACGTTCCTCGTCGTCGCCGACGCGCTCGACTCGGCGCAGCAGTGGGCGAAGGCCGGCCACAAGCTCGGCGTCGCGATCAACATCCCGTATCGCCTCCTCGACGATCCGCAGTTCGCCGAGGGTCTCGCCGAGATGCTCCGCACGGTCGATCCGACCGAGCCGCAGGTCACGTTGGAGGTCGTTCCGTCCGGGCCGGGCGCAGGAATGCAGGTCGACGAGGAGATCCTCGGCCGCTTCGACGCGCTCGGCGTTCGTCTCTCACTCGACGACGCGGGTCGCGCGGCCTCGTTCGCAGCGCTGCGCGTGCTCCCGCTCGACGAGCTCAAGATCGACGTCAGCTTCGTCCATGGGCTCGGCAAGAATCCGACGGACGCGGCGCTCGTGCGAGGGATGATCGACATCGGCCACGCACTCGGCCTCCAGGTCGTCGCGGAGGGTGTCGAGACCCGCGCAGGCGTGGAACACGCTCGCCGAGTGGGGCTGCGACTACGCGCAGGGCTTCTACGTCGCAAGCCCACGCCGGGCCGACGAGCTCGTCGAGTGGCTCGGCGCCAGCTGGCCCGCGGTGGCCTGACGCCTTCGGACGTAGCCTCCGCCCGGTTTCCAGAGCGGCTCCTCGTGCCCACCCGCCGCGTTCGCCGCGCGCGCGAGGATGAAGAGGAGATCCGAGAGCCGGTTGAGATAGACGAGCGTCAGGGGATTCAGGGTGTGCGTGCCGGACGCTCCGAGGGCCTCGCGCTCGGCCCGTCGACACACCGTGCGCGCGACATGGAGCCGAGCGGCAGCCTCGCTCCCTCCGGGGAGCACGAAGCTCGTCAGCTCCGGAAGCTCGGCATTGAAGCGATCGCACTCGCGCTCGAGCGCGTCGACCTGCTCCTGCGTCGTGCGCAGCCTTCCCTCGTGCTCGAGCGGGACGGAGAGATCGGCACCCAGGTCGAAGAGCTCGTTCTGGACGCGGACGAGCACGGTCCGGATGTCGCCCGAACAGTCGCCGGCGACGACGACCCCGAGCGCCGAGTTCAGCTCGTCGACCGTGCCGTACGCACCGATCCGCGCGTCCAGCTTCGAGACACGCGAGCCGTCGCCGAGCGACGTCTCCCCCGCGTCGCCGCCGCGGGTGTAGATCTTCGTCAGCCGAACCGGCTCGTCGCGTTCGCGTGGCACGGCTACGAGCGGGTTTCCTGCGGAACCGGGTCCTCTCGCGCCTGGCGCCCGAGGATCGAGCGTGCGATGACGAGCCGCTGGATCTCGCTCGTGCCCTCGTAGATCTCCGTGATCTTCGCGTCGCGGTAGTAGCGCTCGACCGGAAACTCCTTCGTGTAGCCGTAGCCGCCGAGGACCTGGATGGCCTCGGCCGTCTGCCTCCGCGCCATCTCCGACGCGAAGAGCTTCGCCTTGGCTCCCTCGACCGTGTGCGGGCGACCCTCCTGCTTCAGCCACGCGGCTCGGTACGTCAGCAGGCGGGCAGCGTCGATCTCGGTGGCCATGTCCGCGAGCTTCCACTGAATCGCCTGGAAGTCACCGATCTTGCGCCCGAACTGCTCGCGCTCCATGGCGTAGACGCGAGCGACGTCATATGCGGCCTGCGCGATACCCACAGCCTGCGCGGCGATGCCGATGCGCCCGCCGTCGAGTGTCGCCATCGCGATGCGGAACCCGCGACCCTCCTCGTGCAGGAGCCGATCGCGCTCGACGTGAGCATCCTCGATCGCGAGATCCGAGGTCGTCGACGAGTTCAACCCGAGCTTCTCCTCCTCGCGCGTCACCCGCACGTGCGCTGCGTCGAGGACGAAGCAGGAGACGCCCCGCGCGCCTGCCGTCGCGGGATCCGTGCGGGCGAAGAGCAGAAATGTTCCAGCGCGCGACCCGTTCGTGATCCACTGCTTCGAGCCGTTCAGGACCCAGCCGTCGCCGTCCGCCGTCGCCGTCGTGCGCAGCGAGCCGGCGTCCGAGCCCGCTCCGGGCTCGGTCAGCGCGAACGCACCGAGCTGCTCGCCGCGAGCGAGGGGCGGGACGAAGCGCGAGCGCTGCTCGTCGGTGCCGAACGCAAGGATCGGAAGCGTCACCGCGCTCGTGTGAACGGCAACCGTCACGCCGACGCCGGCATCCGCGCGGGAGAGCTCCTCGAGCACGAGCACGTACGAGAGGAAGTCCGCCCCCGCGCCGCCGTACTCCTCGGGCACACAGACACCCATGAGCCCGAGCTCGGCGAGCTTCGGGTAGAGATCGTCGGGGAAGCGGTGCTCACGATCCCACGTACCTGCGTTCGGGACGATCTCCGCTTCGGCGAAGTCCCGGGCGAGCGTCCGGATCGCCTGCTGGTCGTTCGTGAGCTCGAAGTCCATCGCGACGGACTATAGGTCGTAGTCGCCGAGGGGTAGGAGCGCAGCCGAATCCCGCATGGTTAAGTGGTTGCCCCTGCCGTAGACGTCGCCAAATGCGCTGCTGGTGTGGTCCCGGTGTGGTCTCGAAGTTGTCGCCTACTGCGGCGGGCCATGACAGCGAGTCCTCCTACGACCAGCCGCTGCACCTGCCTCGTGAGCACTCCGCTGCGCACGAATCGCCATTGCGAGGCAAAGGACGCCGATCGTGAACGTGATCGCTCCCATCAGGAGGGCACGGCATCGGCCAGGGTGCTCGCCGTCCTGAGCCCCCTCGACCTCGCCGTCCGGAGGAGTTGATGCCGTGGTTCATCCCGATTGGAGGCGTTCCGGTTCGGTAAGCGTGCAGCGAGCCGCCGATGCTGCGGCTACAGCTAGTTGTCCCTGGGCGGACGCGGGTCGTCGGGCGGAAGCTCAGGTGGTCGGGGATCGGGAGGCACCTGAGGGTCTGGAGATGGCCGTACATCCGGTGGCTGCGGGTCGAGAATCGGCTCGGGATTCAGATCGGGGCTGGGAGGCTCGGGGATCGGGACAGGAACGCCAGGACCCGGCGAAGCCGTGTTGGGATCATCCATACGCGGGCTATGCCCACTCATGCGTCGAGGCAAACGATCCACGAGACCGCATATTTGGGCCGCCGCCACGGCGAGAAAATCCTCCGCTACGGCATCGGCCCAGGTGCTTGGGGTGCGGTGAGGCGTCGATGCCGCGCTTGAAGACACGTCAGTCGCTTGACTTTTGGTGCGAGTCGGCCGATAGCTCTTGCGTGTTCGACATGGCTTTCTTCAGCGGGCCCTTCGCCGCACGAGTTCGAGACTTCAGCCATGACCACAACGACGCGAATGTACGGCTCGAGGTTGTGACTCTGACCGGGGAGCGCCTCGATGCCCTGCAACTCAGCGCGGTTGAGTCTGGAACGAGGCTTTCCACACGCGATGACCGACTGGTCTTTGTCCCGTATCCGCAAATCGCGTTTCTCGATGTCGCGATCTTGAAGGATCATCGGATCGCTGGTTTTCAGCTTTCTGTGGGCTCCGAGCAAGCGCCGCCGCTGCAAGTCGTTGACGGCAGCTAGCTATCGCCCGGCGAACGGCTCGATAACTCATACGCGACCTCCGCGAAGTGCTTGAGCTTCGGCGAGCCCTCGCTGAGATAGCGCACGAGCCACCGCCGCGCCGCCGGCTCAGCCTTCGGGGAGTCAAGAGGCGTTGGTCGGACCGACCTTCTTCCAAAAGGTCAGCCAGTTGCCCTCGTGATCCTCGACGGTGAACTCGTTCTGACCCCACGGTCGAGAGGCGAGCGGATCGACGATCCGCACGTTCGCGGCTTCCAACCTCGAGTAGAACGCGGCGAGATCTGATGCCTCCATGTAGAGCGCGATGCAGGATGGTGTTCCGAGGCGAGCCTTGATCGCTGCGTTGTACTCGTCACCGAAGTGATCGGCTGCCGTCTCGATCATCACATGAGCGTCACTGCGCGTGAGGGACGAGTTGGTCGCATCATCGCCACCGCTATCGAGCGTGAACTCGAGCGTCCCTCGGTAGAAGGCGAGTGCTTCAGCCATATCGCGCACGCGGATCGACGGGATGACTCCCCACTCAGTCATGACCGGCTCCCTTCCTCGAGTCGGCTCATTCTTGCAACGACACAGACCGCCCGCCCTTGCCAGACTCGCCGTCACCCTCGCGACGTCCAGAGAGCTCGGCGTGCCCTCGCTGAGGTAACGAATGAGCCACCGCCTCGCCGCCGGCTCAGCGTTCAGTGAGCCTCGCTCGGCCTCCCAATCAGCGGATCGGCACGCCAGCATCGAGCAATAGCTGGCGGTACACCGCAATGCGTCGAGCGGAGACCAATGGCGTCGACGTGGGGCTCATCGGGTCCGTCCCCACGAAGCGTTCAAGCACGTCAGGGACGCGGTCTCCGTCGGTATCGGGTCCAACACGGCGGACACGAGCATCGAGCTCGAGGTGAGAAATCTCCTTGCCGCGCAGTTCTTGCACGATGATCGCCCGCCAACGCTCGAGTTGCGTGGCGGAGCGAGCCGGATGACTCGCGCGGCGGCCGGGCATCGATCCGAACCTCAACTCGACTTCGTTGCTATAGCCGTCGCCATCGGAGTCCTTCGCGAGAAGTGCCGGCCGACGGGCTGCCTCCTTCTTCAATCGCATCGGTACCCAATAGATGCTCTTGAACGCTGGAGCGACCTGCTTGAAGAGAACGTCGCGGTAATTCACCCCGAACGTGTTGAAAGTGACCGGGCGCTGTGCCCAGGTTGCCGCCACTACGTCCAACTGGGTCGGCTTGAGGCTGTGGCACATCGTGCAGGTCGCACGGGCGGATGAGAGTCCCCAAACGTCATTGAGTGCCTGCAACGGAGGGGTTGCACCACCGCCGCCACGCTCCGTAACCGGCCCGACGTTCGCGCTGGTGCTCGGTGCTGAGGTCGCCACGGATACGGCCGCCAACGCGGAAGTCATCAAGAGTGCGACTACTGGCGATGCTAGGTCGTAGTCGAAGAAGCCCCGGCCCGCCTTTCGGCCGAGCCGGCCGGCCGCGACGTACTGACGCAGGAGCGGGCAGGGCGCGTATTTCGGGTCGCCGAGCCCCTCGTGCAGAACCTCCATGATCGCGACGCACGTGTCGAGACCGATCAGATCGGCGAGCGCGAGCGGCCCCATGGGGTGCGCGAAACCGAGCTTCGCGATCGTGTCGATCGCCTCGGCCTCGGCAACGCCTTCCATGAGCGCGTAGGCCGCCTCGTTGACGAACGGCATGAGGATCCGGTTCGAGACGAAGCCCGGAAAGTCGTTCGCCTGAGCCGGCGTCTTGCCCAGATCCTCGGCCAGCGCGACGATGGCCGCAGCTGTCTCGTCCGACGTCTGGAGCGCTCGAATCACCTCGACGAGCTTGAGCACGGGGACCGGGTTGAAGAAGTGCATGCCGATGACCTTGTCCGGACGGCCCGTGACCGCGGCGAGCGACGTGATCGGGATCGAGGACGTGTTCGACGCGAGGATCGCGTCCCGGTGGAAGCGCCTCGTCGGCTCGCCGGAAGATCGCCTCCTTCACGCCGATGTCCTCGACGACCGCCTCGACGAGAAGGTCCGCGGCGACGATGTCGTCGACGGGCGTCACGCGGACGAGGACGTCCTCCGCTGCCGGGCCGCCCTTCTCCGCCAGCTTCGTGAGGCTCTTCTCCATCGCCACGAGCGCGCGGTCGGTGGCGCCGGCGAGCTCGTCGTGGAGCGAAACGCGCCGGCCGGACGCAGCGACGACCTGCGCGATCCCGCCGCCCATCTGGCCCGCGCCGACAACGAGGACGTGCTCGAACTGCATGACGCCGCAGGCTAACGTCCGGGCGATGACGACGGTGCGGCCGGCAACGCCGTTGGACGCGGACGCGATCGGTCGCATCCAGGTCGAATCCTGGCGCGTCGCATACACGGGGCTGCTACCGGAAGAGACGATCGCGGCGTTCGACGTGGCGGCGCGGCAGCAGATGTGGCGCGAGGGGCTCGCACGCGCTCCTCGGCCCGGCAGCGCGACGTTCGTCGCGACGGTCGACGAGGAGACGGTCGGGTTCGCAACGGTCGGCGCGTCCTACTCCGAGGACGGCACCGGCGAGCTCTACGCGATCTATGTCCATCCCTCGAGCTGGGGGCACGGCGTGGGGCGTGCGCTGATCGAGGAGTCCGAGCTGTCACTGCGAGGCTCGGGCTTCCCGAGCGCGCTCCTGTGGGTGCTCGACGGGAACGAACGTGCGGAGCGGTTCTACCGCTCCGCCGGCTGGCAGCGTGACGGCGAGAAAGAAGACGTGTTCCAGGGTGCCAGCGTGGTCGAGCTGCGGTACCGCAAGCAGCTCTGACGCCGCCTCACTCGGCTCCTACGGGCCCGGCGCGCCGGGCAGCTCGGGACGCGAGCCCTTGCGCAACCGGCGCAGCGCCCAGAGCAGGACGAGCGCGAGGACGACGATCCCGATCACGACCTTGATCGGTCCGCCGCGTGGCTCGCCGCCCTCGACGACGAGCTGGCCGGGGTTCACCACACTGCAGGCGGTGGCGATCCACGCGCCGTCGGGGGCGCTCGTGAGGAGGAGGCCGACCGACTCGTCGCGCGGCACCTCGACGTCGCAGTCGGTACCGGAAGGGCTCCGCACCTCGAGCGTCCCCTCGACGTCGCCCTTCACCCGCTGCTCGACCTCGACCGTCAGGAAGAGCTGCGGCAACCCGTTCAGCTCGCCGGGCCGCTCGGCGACAACGCGGCCGACGACGGCTGCGTCCGCATCGTCGAGCCGTTCGTCCATCGGTGCGGCGACACAGACGCACGCCGCCGCGGGGCTCGCGAGTGCGAGCGCGGCGAGCGCGATGACGAGGAGCGGTTTCAGACCTCGATGAGGAGCGCGTCGCCCTGGCCGCCGCCCGAGCAAATCGCCGCGAGCCCCAGCCCTCCGCCCGATCGCCTGAGCTCGTGGATCAGCGTCGTCACGATCCGGCCGCCGGACGCGCCGATCGGGTGCCCGAGGGCAACCGCGCCGCCGTTGACGTTCACGATCTCCTCGTCGGCGCCGAGCATGCGCGTCGAGTTCTTCGCGACCGACGAGAACGCCTCGTTGATCTCGACGCGCGCCACGTCGTCGATCGTCTTGCCCGCCTTCTCGAGAGCTTGTTGGCCCGCTCGTGCCGGAGTGCGCGCGAGGTAGGCGTAGTCGTCGGCGACGTAGCCTTGCGCGAGGATCCTGGCGAGCGGCTCGAGCCCGCGCCGCGCCGCGAACTCCTCCGAGCAGACGACGACGCAGGACGCTCCGTCGTTGACGCCAGGAGCATTTCCCGCGGTGGTCGTGCCCTCCGGGTCGAAGACGGGCTGCAGCGCCGCGAGCTTCTCGAGCGTCGTGTCGCGCCGCACACCCTCGTCGGCCGCGACCTCGCCGACCGGGACGATCTCGTCCTCGAAGCGACCCGCATCCTGGGCTGCGGCAGCCCGCTGGTGCGAGCGGTACGCCCACTCGTCCTGTTCCTCCCGCGAGATGCCGAGCTCGCGCGACACCATCGACGCCTGCGCGACCATGTGCATCCCGTCGAAGGTCGAGGTGAGCCCGTCCGAGACCATGTGGTCGACGACCTCTCCGTTGCCGAGCCGGTAGCCGAACCGTGCTTTGGGGAGAAGGTACGGCGCGTTCGACATCGACTCCATGCCTCCGGTCACGACGAGCTCGTGCTCGCCCGCGCGGATCATCAGGTCGGCGATCTCGATCGCGCGGATCGACGACGCGCACACCTTGTTGATCGTGTCCGCCGGGACTTCCTTCGGAATGCCGGCTCCGACCGCAGCCTGGCGCGCCGGCGCCTGCCCTACGCCCGCCTGGAGCACCTGGCCCATGATCGCGTACTCGACTTCGCCCGGCTCGAGGCCGACTCGATCGAGCGCCGCACGGATCGCGAGCGCGCCGAGCTCCGTGGCGGGGTACGACGCGAGCCCGCCGCCGAGGCGTCCGAACGGCGTCCGCACCGCGGACACGATGACGGCGTTCCCCACGGACGCAGCGTACCGATGGGACATGGCCCGGGACCTGACCCCGGACCTGACCCCTCACTGTCCGTTCGGGAGGGCTCGACACCCTCCGACCCGCGTCGTAGGATGTCGCCACCGTGGCCGTCACGGTGCTGAAAAGCCCATTCGTCATGCTCGACGAGATGGATCGAATCGTCGGGGTAGGTCCTGGTGCCGAGAGCCAGTTCGGTCCGCTGGTCGGCTCTCTGATCTGGGACTGTTTTCCGGGGTCCGAGCCGCTCTTCAAGCCGTACTACGACGCTGCCCGGCGATCGGGGGAAGAGCTCGAGTTCGTTCAGTTCTACGACGGGAACGTCGCACGCATCCACGCGGTGCCGCAGTCGAACGGTCAACTCGACCTGTACTGGGAGCTCCTCACGCACCTCGACACGATGACCCTGGCCGGCCTCGTGCAGACGCTGGACGAGTCGCTCGAGGTCCTGGACGAAGAGCACGTCAGCGTGCGCCGAAGCGCGCTCCGCCAGAACCTCCGTCTCATCGAAGGGGGCAGGGGCAGATGAGCTCACCGGCCGTCGACGCGCTGCGACACGCCGCTCCCGACGCATACATCGTGCTCGACGGCGAGGATCGGATCACGCACGTGTCGGCGCGTCTCCACGACGACTTCGGACGCTGGATCGGTCACGTCATCTGGGAGCACCTCCCCGGCGCGCGGGACATCTACGGACCGACGTTCGACGAGGCGCGCACGTCGGGTCGCCCGGTGGAGTCGGTGGTCTTCTACTCGGGGCGGGTGAAGCGTCTCACCGTGATCCCGGGCCCCGACGGGCTCGCGGTGCACGTCGAGCGGCTCGCGCAGCTGGACGTCAGAACTCTCGCGACGTTGACAGCGAGCCTGGCGCAGATCGAGGCTGCGCTAGCTGGTCGAGCGTCCGCACAACCCGATTCACCAGCTCGCGCGTCTCTGCGAGCTCTTCCCTGAGCGCTGCGAGCTCGACGGCGTGCGCCGTCGCGGCGTCCGGGGCACGCACGAGATCGCTCACCGTCGTCTCCGTGATCTCCGCGATCCTGCGGAGCCGCGCGAGCGACGGCGCGGTCACGCCCCGTTCCCAGCGCGAGACCGTGATCGACTCGACGCCGAGCTCCTCGGCGAGCTGCTTCTGGGTCAGGCCGACGCTGCGCCTCGCAGTGCGCAGTCGCCCCCCCACTCCGCCGCCTTCGTGGGTGCCCAACGGGGTGTTGATATCAGACAGGGCGGCCGGATGCGTCGCGATCCCCTGACGCAGCGTCAGCGATTGCGCAGGCGAACACGCTTGCCGCACCGCTCGCAGCGCTGGTAGCGCTCGGTAAGGAAGAACGGTCGGCGTCGGCGTGGGAGGCGATGCCCGAAGAGTCGGCAGCGGAGCTTCACGCGGAGAGCATCACGCGAGCGTCACTCTGCCGGGCCGACCTTGACGAGCATCTTCCCGATGTTGTCCCCTCGAAGAAGGCCGAGGAACGCCTTCGGCGCGTTCTCGATCCCGTCGACGACGGTCTCCCGATACTGCAGGCGACCGTCACGAACCCACTCGGTCGCCTCGCGAGCGAACTCGCCGAAGCGGTCGAAGTGGTCGCTGATGATGAAGCCTTGGAGCCGGAGGCGCTTCGTGACCACGAGGAACATGTTCCGCGGCCCCGGAGCCGCCTCGGCGTCGTTGTAGCGCGAGATCGAGCCGCACGCGACGACGCGCCCGTGCGTTCGCAGCGCGCCGATCGCCGCCTCGAGGTGATCGCCGCCGACGTTGTCGAAGTAGATGTCGATGCCGTCCGGCGCGAGCTCTGCGAGTGCGTGACGCGGCTTCTGCTCCCGGTAGTTGAAGACGTCGTCGAAGCCGAGCTCGCGTAGCCAGGCGAGCTTCTCGTCGGAGCCGGCGCTCCCGATCACGCGGCAGCCCGCGATCGCAGCCATCTGACCGGCCGCGCTGCCGACGGCTCCCGCCGCGCCCGACACGAGCACCGTCTCCCCCTCCTTCGGCTGCCCGAGCGCGAACATGCCGTACCAGGCGGTGAATCCCGGCATGCCGAGCACGCCGAGCGCGGTGGAGAGAGGCGCGGCCTGCGGATCGAGCCGACGAAGGGCTGCGCCGTCCGAGAGCGCCCACTCGCGCCAGCCGAGCTGATGCAGCACCCACTCGCCCTCTGGATAGCGCGAGTTGCGCGACACCGCGACGCGACCGACGGCACCTCCCGTCATCGCCTCGCCCAGTGTGAACGGCGCGACGTACGAGCGAACGTCGTTCATCCGCGGGCGCATGTACGGATCGACGGAGAAGTACGCGTTGCGGATGAGGACCTGGCCCTCGGCGGGGGTCGGTATCGGCGCCTCGGCCACCTCGAAGAGCTCCTCCGCGGGAAAGCCTTGCGGTCGCGCGACGAGGCGAATCTCTCGTGAGACGTCGTCCATGCGGCGATGATACGGCCGTGGACTCGCTTCGAGGACACCTGCTCATCGCAGGCCCAGGGCTCGTCGATCCGAACTTCTGGCGCACCGTCGTGCTCGTCGGCGAGCACTCCGAGGAAGGCGCGCTCGGCGTCGTCTTGAACCGCACCTCCGAGACTCCCGTCGACGAGGCGGTTCCAGAGCTCGCCGCCCTCGTCGAGGGGATGGGCGACGTGCACGTGGGCGGCCCGGTGCAGCCTTCCGCGATCGTCGTACTCGCCGACTTCGCCGAGCCTGCCGACGAGGACGCGTTGGTGGTCGAGTCGGTCGGCTTCCTCCCGGCCGAGGTCGATCCGGACTCTCTCGGGCCGCTGCGTCGCGCGCGCGTCTACGTCGGGTACGCCGGCTGGGGCCCTGGCCAGCTCGACGACGAGCTCGACGAGGGATCCTGGATCGTCGAGCCTGCGCTCGCGGACGACGTGTTCACGACCGAGCCAGACGCGCTCTGGAGCGCGGTGCTCCAGCGGAAGGGAGGCCCGTTCCGCGTCCTCGCGGCGATGCCACCCGATCCGTCGCGAACTGACGGCCGCACGCACGGGACACGTCCGAAGCCAGTGGAGGTAGCTCGGCTCCGCGTGGCCGACCTCGGGAAGACCGTCGCGTCGCTCCCGCGCGCAGCCATCCTCCACGCGGCCGAGAGCGCCCGGCTCCAGCGGCTCGTGCAGCAGCCACGGCAAGCGCGTGGGCGCGGCGCGATTCGTCGCCGGCGAGACGCTCGACGAGTGCGTCGGCGTGCTCCGAAAGCTGAACGACGCGGGACTCCACGCGAACACGACGCTCCTCGGCGAGGCGATCCCCGACGTCGAAGGGGCGACGGCCAGTCACGGACGAGTACGAACGGATTCTCGAACGGCTCGTCGCCGAGAAGCTGAAGTGCGAACATCGCGCTCAAGCTCACGCATCTCGGCCTCGCGTTCGACGAGGAGGTCGCGTACGCGAACGTCGAGCGCCTCGTCGCCCGGGCCGGCGAGCTCGCCACGTTCCTCCGCATCGACATGGAGCAGTCCGACTACGTCGAGGTGACGCTCCGTCTGTACGAGCGCCTCCGCGATGCCGGCCACGACAGCGTCGGCACCGTGCTGCAGTCGTACCTCTACCGCACGCCTGACGACCTCGACCGCCTCCTGCCGCGCGCCCCGAACCTCAGGATCGTGAAGGGCGCCTACCTCGAGCCCGACTCGATCGCGTACCCGGAGAAGCGCGACGTCGACCGCGCGTACCTCGAGCTCGTGCAGCGCGGCCTGCGCGAGGGTGCGTACATCGCCGTCGCGACGCACGACGAGTCGATCATCAGACAGGTACAGGCATTCGCAGCACGCGAAGACATCCCGCGCGACCGCTTCGAGTTCCAGATGCTCTACGGCGTTCGGCCCAGCCTCCAGCGCTCGATCGCAGCCGAGGGCTACAAGGTGCTCGTCGCCTCACCGTTCGGCCCCGACTGGTACCCGTACCTCATGCGCCGCCTCGCGGAGCGGCCGGCGAACCTCGGGTTCTTCCTGAAGAACCTCGTGCGGCGATGAGCTCGCTCCCGGCGGCCGCCGACGTCGTCGTCGTCGGAGGCGGCGTCATCGGAACGAGCGTGGCTTTCCACCTCGCGGAGGCCGGCGTCGACGTCTGTCTCCTCGAACGGGATGTGCTCGCGGGTGGCTCGACGAGTCGGGCCGCGGGCGGGATTCGCGCGCAGTTCTCGGACCCGCTCAACATCGCGATCGGCCTCCGGAGCATCGAGGCGTTCACCCGCTTCGGCGAGCGCCCTGGGGCCGAGATCGACCTCCGTCAGGTCGGCTACCTGTTCCTCCTCGACCGGCAAGAGGACGTCGCCGCCTTCGAGTCGAGCGTCGCGCTGCAGAACGAGCTGGGCGTCCCGAGCAGGTTCGTCGATCTCGCCGAGGTCCGCGAGCTGTGCCCGCTCGCCGGGCTCGAGGGCGTGCTCGCCGCGACGTTCTGCCCGATCGACGGTCACGCGAGCCCGGACGCCGTCGTGCAGGGGTACGCGACAGGAGCGCGAGCGCACGGCGCGTCGATCCTCACCGGCCGCGCGGTGACCGGCGTCCTGCACGACGGCGACGAGATCCGGGGCGTCGAGACGACCCTGGGCACGATCGAGACCGGGACGGTCGTCTGCGCGGCCGGCGTGTGGTCTCCGCAGATCGCCCGCACGGCCGGGATCGAGCTCCCGATCGAGCCGTACCTCCGCGAGGTCGGATTCACCGGCCCGACGCCCGGCCTCCCCGACCGCCTCCCCCTCACGATCGACTTCTCGACCGGCTTCTACTTCCACCGCGAAGGGCCAGGCCTCCTGTTCGGAATGGCCGACCCCGAGCAAGCCGCCGGCCTCGACGCGGCCACCGATCCCGCGTGGCTGGAGAAGGTGCATGCACGTTGCGGAGCGGCGGCTCCCGTCACTTCTCGACATGGGGATCGCGGGCGGCTGGAAGGGCTACTACGAGGTGACGCCGGACCACAACGCGCTCGTCGGCGAGTCGTCCGAGGTGGCGCGGTTTCTCTACGCGACCGGGTTCAGCGGGCACGGCTTCCTGCAGGGCCCGGCGGTCGGCGAGATCGTGCGCGACCTCGTCCTCGGCCGAGAGCCGTTCGTCGACGTCACGCCGCTCTCGGTCGACCGCTTCGCCAATGCGGCGTCACGCCCGGAGCACAACGTCATCTAGACGATCCGCGCGCAGGCTACTCGACGCGCTCGGTCGTGCGGCTCTGCAGCGTGCCGTTGAAGAGCACCATGCCGAACAGGTTCACCTTGAACGGGTAGGTCGCTCGTACGGTGACGTCGCCGCTCGGCACCCAGCTGCTGTCTGCCGAGTTGGGAGTCTTCACGACCCCGTTGACATCGCGGAGCTCGACCGCGATGGTCATCTTGGCTGGGTTGAGGTTGACGGCCGCCTTCTGGACCCGAGTGACGATCGCTGCCTCTCGGGACGACGGCGGTTGCAGCGAGCGCGAGACGGATGCCTGGCGCGCGCCGACACGAGTCGCGTCCGTCAGCGCGATGTAGTCGCGAAAGACGGTCCCGAACTGAATGATCCCGAGGAGCAGCAGCAGGAAGATCGGCAGGACGAGCGCAAGCTCGACCACTGCCTGTCCGCCCTCTCGTCTCGAATGTCTCTTCATCCTGTGCAGCTTTCGGCATCGGAGTTGAGTCTCCTTGAGTTCGACTGCTGCTACGAGATGAGGTTCGGCGAGGTGTTGTCGATCAGCCTGGCCTTCGAGCCCGAGAGGTCGAGGGCGATCGCCTTGAAGATGCGCGTCCAGCGTTGTGCGGAGTGGGCGCGTAGTAGTAGTTCTTGAGCGGCTGGCGGGAAGGCTGGGGTCGATCAAGCTCGCCATCGCGATGAGCGCGTCTTCGGCGTCGCAGTTCGGGAGCGTTCCCCACGGTGCCCGGCACGCCTCCGGCGTGTTTCCGGTGGCGATGCCCGTAGTTCGGCGCCCGGTGTCATGTTCGGCCGCCGGCAGATCTCGGCGGCTCCTCCGCCTGCGGCCTTGGCCAGGTCGTACCCGATCGTGTAGACGATCGTTCCCGAGCCCTTGGCGTTGGCCGCAGCCTGGACGCCGGTGCCGCACGGAGCGTCGCGACGTTCCCTGGAGCGTTGTTCGTCCAGTGCGTCGGCGGGCACGTCGAGCTCGGCGACATGTTCGCCCCGCCGTCGGAGAGGAAGATGATGATGTCCTGGACACTTCCGCGTCCGTTCCGCGCGAGCTCGCGCTGCGCCGACTCGATCGAGAGCGAGTAGCTCGTCAGAGCCGTTGGCGCCCGTGCAGTTGAAGCGCTGGACGAACGGCGGAGTCGCAGCGTATTGAGGCTGTCCAGACCCAGCATCGCGGGTCGTTGATCAGGTAGTCGTCCGCAGGCGTGCCGTCAGCGCCCTCGAGCGAGGCGACGACGTAGAACGACGGAGTCGTCGCTCGAATTCGGGCTGTCGAGTCGCCATCCGGGTGCCACCACTGGTCGTACGCCGTAGTACCTGCCGTTCATGTTCGCGGGCGTTGTCGGCGTGAACGGCGGGTTGAGATTCGGGGTGCCGTCCCACGGGCCGATACCCGTTCGGGACGGGACAGCTCGTGAGCAAGTTCGCGTTGAGCGTCGGCGGGGTCAGAGCGAGGCCGACCTTGTCGATGAGTCGGGTCCATGAAGCTGAGGAACGTCTTGATGCCGTCACGCGCCGCGTTCAGGTCGGTGCAGATCGACGGCGGCTGGTTCACCGGCGGAACGCCGACCTGGCACATCGAACCCGTGCGGTCGAGCACGACCATGATGTCCAGCGGCTTCACGTGCACGGCGAGCACGCTGTCGCCTTCGCGTTCACGGTCAGCTCCTTGATCCCGATGATCCTCCCGAACCACGTCGGAACCTTCGACTGGGACTGGACGACGATTCCGTTCACGCCACCGTCGCGCCGGTTACAGCCGGGTACACCCGCAAGGCACGACGCCTTGGCCGTCGTGACCGCGTTGTTCACGGTGTTGACGGCGTTCTTGCTTCCAGGCGTGGCGCTGTACTGGACCGCGACGCTCTCGGCGGCGACTGCGTCGGGAAGGTGCTGCACACCTGCGAGCGCCGCAGCGTCGACTCCGGCCTGAAGCTGGCGCTGGACGAGCATGGCGTGTCCGACGTCGACGACCATGCCGACGCACACGAGCAACAGCACCATCGGCACTGCGGTCATGATGAGGATCTGCCCGCTCTCGTCCGCCGCACGGCGACGTATCCGTCGGCGACAAGACGCGAGACGTCTCGCGGAATCTATGGTGATCACCTACGCACTGAACGACACCGATCGGGGGATTGCTATCCCTCACATCGGTGACTGAGTCCTAATTACCCCTATCGAGGTACAGACCCGACCCAACGCGATGTCTCGGACACTCGTCTTCATCCCCGCCTGGAACGAGGAGGGGAACCTCCCCGCGGTGCTCGACGAGCTGCACGCCGGCCTTCCCGAGTGCGCCGTGCTCGTCGTCGACGACGGCTCGACTGACGGAACGGCAGCCGTAGCGCGGGCCCACGGTGCCGAGGTGCTCTCGTTCGGTGAGAACCGCGGGCTCCAGGAAGGAATAGCCGCCGGCTACGCCTACGCAGACGAGCACGGCTACGAGTTCGTCGGCCGCGTCGACGCGGACGGGCAGCACCCGGTCGACGAGCTCGCTCGACTCCTCGCGCTCGTTCGCTCAGGCGAGGCAGA
Organism: uncultured Gaiellaceae bacterium; assembly: GCA_963820635.1. Classification (GTDB taxonomy): domain Bacteria; phylum Actinomycetota; class Thermoleophilia; order Gaiellales; family Gaiellaceae; genus GMQP-bins7. The sequence continues at coordinate 56,729 of CAWGAN010000006.1, forward strand.
CGTCGCGGTCGGGTCGCGATTTGCGACCGGAGAGGGCTATGAGGCGTACCGCTATGCGCCCTCCGCGAGCAGGCGACTCGGAACATCGGTCCTCCGCCGCGCGATGCACCCCGCCCTCGGCCGCCCGTTCCTCGATGCGACGAGCGGGATGTACGCGGCAAGCCGCGGCGCGATGCCGATACTCGGCGTCCCGTACACGAGCGGTGCGCCCGAGGTCGAGTCGCTACTCCGGCTTCGGGACGCCGGCCTGAACGTCGTCGAGGTTCCGGTGCACATGCGCGAGCGCGCGAGCGGAGAGTCCAAGCTCCGCGGCAGCAAGGCGGTGAAGCTGGTGCTCACCGTCGCGAGCACGCTCCTTCTCTACGGTGTCTGGAGACGCATGCGGAGGAGGAGATGACGCGGCTCATCGCGGTGCTCGGCTACTCGGACTCCACGACGGCCGACCTTCATCCCGTCTGCGCTGCCCGACTCGCGCGGGCGCTGGCCGAGGCACGCACGGATGACGTCGTGCTCTTCTCGGGATGGGGACGCCGCTCTGCCTCGGCCCCGGAGGCCGACCTCATGGCTCGCATGTGGACGACGCCGGCACGCGCCAGTCTCGTCGATCGCCGCGCTCGCACCACCCTCGGCAACGCGCTCGGCATCGCGAGGGCAGCGCAGCTCGTCGGCGCGGACGAGGTCGTGCTCGTGACGTCGCGCTGGCACGCGCGCCGCGCGGCCGTGCTGGTGCGCGCCGCGCTGTCGCGCTCCGGCGCGATGCTCCGCGTCGTCACGACAGACGAACGAGTCACGCCGCGTCACGGGCTCCGCGAGGCGGCGTCGTGGACGATCGTTCCCGTTCTCGCGCTCGTGGCGACGCGGAGCAGGTAGGTTCCAGGCCGATGAGGACGCGCATCGCGCTCACGGCCGCCGTCGCTGCACTCGCACTCGTCGCCGTCGGCTGCGGCGGCGATGACGGCGAAAGCGATACGGATCCGACCGCCGCCTGGGCCAGCGACTTCTGCAGCGCGATCACGACGTGGACCGACGAGCTGCAGACGGTCACGTCGCAGTTCTCCGACACGTCGAACCTCTCGCAGGACGGCCTCGAGTCGGCCGCGGACGACGTCAAGAGCGCGACGGAGGATCTCGTCGACGAGCTCAGAGGGCTCGGCGCTCCCGAAACGGAGGGCGGCGAGGAGGTCCGGTCGGCACTCGACTCGCTCTCGACCTCACTCGAAACGGAGTCCGCGAGCATCGAGGAGACCGTCGAGGGCATCTCGGGCCTCACCGGGATCCCGAGCGCGATCACCGCAGTCACGTCGTCGTTGTCGGCAATGGGGAGTGCCTTCGCGTCGACGCTCGAGACGATCGAGGCCGCCGATGCCGGCAGCGAGCTCCAAGACGCGCTCGAGGACTCGCCCGAGTGCGCCGACATCTCGAGCTGACGAGCTAGACGCGAGCGTGCGATCGCGCCTCGACGGACTCGAGGTAGCGATGCACGTGCTGGATGACCACCGATCCTTCGCCGACCGCTGAGGCGACGCGCTTCACCGAGCCCGCCCGGACGTCGCCGATCGCGAAGACTCCCGGCACGCTCGTCTCGTAGCTCGGCCCCGCGACGATGAAGCCGCGCTCGTCCCGCTCGATCTCCGGAGGCAGCCAGTCGGCTCTCGGCACGGCGCCGATGAGGATGAACAGCGCATCCGCCGCGACACGTCTCGCTGCCGTCCGGCCCGCGCAGCTTCAGGTGCTCGAGACGCCCGTCGCCCCCGGCGTCGACGATCTCGGTCGCAGCGCGGACGTGGATGTTCTCCTTTCCCTCGATCTCGTCGAGGAGGTACTGCGACATGCTCGACGAGAGCGACGAGCGGCAGAGCGAGCGTCACGTTCGCCGCGTAGCGGGAGAGGTGCACGGCCGCCTGGCCTGCCGAGTTGGCACCGCCGACGATGAACACGCTCCCGCCCGTGAACTGTCGCGCCTCGGACGGTGACGATCCGTAGTGGACGCCGACGCCCTCGAGGTCGGCGAGTGCGGGGACATCCAGCCGCCGGTAGTTCACGCCTGTCGCAAGGATCACGCTCCGCGTCTCGACCCGACCGACGTCCGCGATGGCGAGCTCGAACCCCGCGCCGGCTTCGCTGATCGCCTCGACCTCCCGCGGGAGCACGAACGTGGCGCCGAACACCCATGCCTGCTGGTAGGCCCGCTGCATGAGCCCCGCTCCGCTCAGGCCGCGCGAGAAGCCGAGGTAGTTGCGGATGCGCGTGCTCGAGCCTGCCTGCCCGCCGATCGTGTCGCGCTCGACGACCAGCGCGTCGAGCCCTTCCGACGAGGCGTAGACGGCGGCGGCAAGGCCCGCCGGGCCTGCGCCGACGATCACGACGTCGAACGGGCGTCCCGTGTGCGCAATCTCGGTACGCATGCGCGTCGCGTGCTGCGCGAGATCCTCGGGCTCCGGATCCACGAGCGGCGTTCCGTCCGCGAGGACCACGACCGGAACCTCCGCCCCCCGCTGGTCGCAGGCGGCGAGGTACTCCTTCCCCTCCGCCGAGTCGGGCGTGTGGAACGCATGCGGCACGCCGTTGCGCGCGAGCTGGTTCCGTAGCGCGTAGCCGCGCGCCGAGCGCGGGTCCGCGACGACGGTGAGCTCACGTCGTCCAGGTGCGTTCTGGCGCCGCCACTCCTCGAGGAACTCCGAGATCAGGCGATGGAACAGCTCGTCGGGCGCGCTGAACGGCTTCAGCGCGTAGTAGTCGATGTGGCCGAGCGCCATCGCGTTGCGAATCGCACTCGCCGTCTCCTCGTCTGCCCACCCGCCCCACGGGATGAGGAGCGCGCGCTTCGCGTGCGGGTGCAGGTCATGCACCCGCTCGAGCAGCTCCTCACCCTTGAGCGTTCCCGTGCCTCGCGCGGCCAGCACGATCGCGACGGCCTCGCCGTGCTCGTGCAGCGCCTCGAGCTGGGCCAGCGCGGCCTCGGTCGACGGCCCGCAGATGACGCGGTAGTCACGCTCGTAACGCTGGAGCTCGCCCGTGATCCGCTCGAGCGCCTCTGCGTCTTCGTCCACCGCGAGGATCAGGGGGAGGTCCGTCATCACTCCGGAACGTACGCGGCGAGGCGCCACTCGCCGTCGAGCCCCTTGAACGTGTGCGTCCCGCGATCCTCGAAGGCGAGCCCAGCGGTCGCCCGTCAGCGCTCGCGTCAGATCGGAGACGAGGATCTCGTCCGGGACCAGCGGCCGCCATGATCCTCGCCGCCTCGTGAACGGTGACCCCGCGGACGTCCTCGCCCACGACTTCCACCTCGCCGACGTGGACACCGGCCCGGATCTGCAAGCCGTCACGGTTCGTCGCGTCTCGAATCGCCGCCGCGCAGCGCAGCGCCTGCCCGGGGCTGTCGAAGGTCGCCAGCAACCCGTCACCCGTCGTCTTCACCTCGCGCCCGCCGTATCGCTCGAGCTCGGCTCTCGCGGCGACGAAGTGCTCGGAGAGGAGCCCCCTCCACCGGGCATCGCCGAGCTCGGCCGCCTTTGCGGTCGAGCCGACGAGATCGGTGAAGAGCAGCGTGGCGAGAACCCGGGTCCGACTTCCGATCAGGAAGCTGGCGAAGAACGGTCGGTTGCCCGCCCAGAAGATCTGGACGCACGGCTCGTCGCCAACGACGTAGCCGTCGTGACCCGGTGGGATGTCCACGATGTCGTCCGGCCCGTAGACGACCTCCGTCCCGTCCGGGTAGAGGGTGCCGAGACGACCCGAGATCACGAATCCCACGTGATGGACCTGACACCACTCCCCGCCCACGCTCGGACGCAAGTGCTCCGACCACCGCCAGCCAGGCTCGGCGACCAGGCGACTCATGGTGAGCTCGCCCTGCACGACGATCTCCGCCGTGAACTTCGGGAGCCGGACGACCTCGTCCGGCGCCCGAAAGCTCTTGACCTCGGAGTCCAGGCATCACGCTAGCGGGCTGCCACCGTGTCGCCGACGTCCGCGATTGCGCGCATCGCCTGGCCGAGCGCAATCGGGATCGTCGCGATGAAGATCGAGACCGGCAGTCCGATGAGCAGCACGCCCAGCGTCTGCCAGAAGCCTTCGACCTCGAATGCCCAGACGATCGCGCCGATCCCGGCGGCGATCATTCCGAAGACTCCGACGAGCGTGGCGATGAACGCCCACGCGCGAAGGGTTCCGTAGTGCGTCATGTCGAACCTCCTTCGACCTCGTTGACGCGACGAGACTACTCCGCTCGCGCGTGGATGGTGCGCACGGTGTCGATCGTGTCCGCCTCGTCCGGAGACTTGTCCGGCCGGTAGCCCTTGACCCTCGCGAACCGCAGCGCCATCCCGCCCGGATAGCGCGAGCTCGTCTGCACGCCGTCGAACGCGACCTCGACGACGAGCTCCGGCCGGACGTGGACAACGTGGCCTTCGCGGCCCGTCTGCAGACCGAGCAGGTGCTCCGTCTGCCAGGCGAGCATCTCGTCCGTCATGCCCTTGAACGTCTTGCCGAGCATCACGAAGCCGCCGCGCCGGATCGCGCGCGCCGAGATGGAGGTTCGAGAGCTTTCCCGTCCGCCGGCCGTGCCCCCACTCGGCGGCGAGCACGACGAGGTCGAGCGTGTGCGCCGGCTTCACCTTCAGCCAGCCGGCTCCGCGGCGTCCGGCCTCGTACGGTGCGTCGAGCGACTTGACCATGACGCCCTCGTGACCGCGGGCGAGCGCGTCGTCGAGGAACGCCTGCGCTTCCTCCGCACCGTTCGTCACGAGGCGGGGGACGATGTGCTCTCTCGGAAGTCGCGCGTCGAGAACGTCGAGCCGCTCGCGTGCCGGGAGATCGATGAGTTCGTCGCCGTCCACGTGCAGGCAGTCGAAGAAGAACGAGGCGAGCGGCAGCGCATCCGCCGCAACCGCCTTCGTGCCGAAGCGGCTCATCGTCACCTGAAACGGCGCGGGCGACCGTCATCGCGAAGCGCGATCGCCTCGCCGTCGAGCACGATCTCGGCGACGTCGAGCTGTCGGATCGCGGAGACGATCTCGGGCACGCGATCGGTGATGTCCGCCAGGTTGCGCGTGAAGATCGCGATGTCGTCTCCCACGCGATGAGCCTGGATGCGTGCACCGTCGAGCTTCCACTCGACGTACGTGGACTCCAGTCGTTCGAGACCGGCCGCGACGTTGCCGGCCGTCTGCGCGAGCATGGGGCCGATGGGGCGCAGCGGGGTCAGCCGGAAGCGCGCGAGCCCGTCGCCGCCCTCGCGCATCGCGACCTCGGCAACGGAGGGGAGATCGCCGGCGAGCATCGCGGCGCGACGCACCTCCGCGGCCGGTACGCCGGCCGCTTTCGCGACCGCGTCGGTCATGACGCCCTCGAGCGCGCCCTGCCGAAGCTCGCCGAGGAACAGGCCGACGAGGAGACGCTGCTCGGGCTCGGTCGCTCGCGCGAAGAGCGCCGCGAGCTCGTCGCGGCGCGCTCCCTGGGAGCCCTTGCCGACGATCGACTGCAGGCGCGAAACCGCCGCATCGACCTCGAGCAGCTCGAGCGTCGCCTCGTCGGCAGGGACAGACTGCTCGCGGAGCGCCGCCCACCCCACGCCGACGGTTCCCTGCGGCAGCTCGCCCGACAGATACGCCACCGCGACGGCGATCTCCTCGGGAGCCGCCGCACGGAGGCACTCGGCGATGCGCTCGACCTTTGCGAGCCGAGACGACGTCGCCGCGACGTCAGCCGACGTCGTCGCTATCAGAACGAGGAGCATCCACGGCATTCAACCGGCTCGGAAGCGCGAGCCAGACGTCGGCCCCGCCCCCGGCCGCGTTCGCCGCACAGTGCCGTACTCGGGACACACGTTCTACGGCGCGGCGATGCGCGCCGGCGAGGAACGGGGCGGCCGTCCCGGCCGCCCCCGTCTCCGCATCGACTGCGACTTCAGCTCAGCCGGAGCACTTCTCCTCGTGCAGGGCCAGAACTCGAGCGAGCTTTTCCTCGAGCTCCTGCTGCAGGGCTTCGAGCTTGCGAAGCGCATGCTTCGCACGCGCCTCCTGCGCCGGGCGGAGCTCGCCGCTGGCGATCTTCGCCCTGATCCGCTCCTGCGTCGCCTGGATCTCGCCGATCCGGGCTCGGAGCACGTGGGCGGTGTCCGCGAGGCGCTCGCAGAACGCCCGGTGGCCACGTGCCTGCGTCTCCGGCTGCCGATCCGCCGCGACGGCAGACCCGGAGACGGAGAGAGCCGCGAGCAGACCCGCGACGAGCGTGACGACGAATCCACGCTTGACCATGATCGACTCCCTTCGTACGACTTCGGGGGAATCCCTCGGCTCGGGTTATCGAGCGGTCGCGTGAGCGATCTGCGTGCGGCCTGTAAGGCTTTCGCGGGCTGCTTGTTAGAGCTCGGCCAACGCGTGAAGCTCGTCGCCTGAGAGCCGCCAGGAGGCCTCCGCTGCGGCAGCGTTCGCCCGGACCTGCTCGGGCTTCGTCGCACCGGCGATGATCGACCCGACCCCCGGCGTCGACGCGAGCGCGCAGATCGCGAGCTCGTGCAGCGAGTGTCCGCGCTCCTCCGCGAAGGCAGCGCACGCCTCGACCCGCTCGAAGCGGTCGTCCGCGATCTCGCGACCTGCGAGCCGTGTTCCCTCGGGCGCAGGCTCATCTCGCCGGTACTTCCCGGTCAGAAGGCCGCTCGCGAGCGGGAAGTACGGGATGTACGACACGCCGAGCTCGCGACAGAGCGGCAGCACCGCGTCGTCGTCGCCGCGCTCGAGCAGGCTGTACTCGTTCTGCAGGACGGTGAAGCGCGCAGTGCCGAGCTCGCGAGCCACCCGATCGGCCTCGGCAAGCTGCTCGGCCGAGAAGTTGGAGCACCCGATCGCGCGCACCTTTCCCTCTCGCACGAGCTCGTCGAGAGCACCGAGCGTGTCCGCGATCGGCGTCGCGGGGTCGGGCTGATGCTGGTAGTAGAGGTCGACGTAGTCCGTGCGCAGGCGCTCGAGCGATCCGTCGATCGCCTCACGGACGGCCTTGTGCGAGCCGTCAGCGCCTTGCGCCCGCCCCCAGCCGAACTTGGTCGCAAGGACGACCTGGTCGCGGCGCCCGTCGAGAACCTCGCCCAGGAACCGCTCGCTGTCCCCACCGTTGCCGTAGATCTCAGCCGTGTCGAAGAACGTGACGCCGACGTCGAGCGCGGCGTCCACGACCGCGCGCGTTCTCTCGAGATCGAGGCGCCCGCCGAAGTTGTTGCAGCCGAGGCCGACGCGCGATGCGCGAAGCCCGCTGTCCCCGAGCTGAACGATCTCCATCGGCCGAACGCTACTTACGCGTCGAAGTCGAGCCGAGGCGGAAGCACACCTTCGAGCTCGAGCAGGCGCTGCTTGAGGTCCAGCCCGCCGCCGTAGCCGCCGAGCCCGTCGGAAGCGACCACGCGGTGACACGGAATGACGAGCGGAATCGGGTTTCGAGCCATCAGCACACCGACGTCCCGTGGGTCGTCGATCCCGGCACGACGCCCGAGCTCGCCGTACGTCACCGTCGTTCCGAACGGGGCGATCTCGCGCAGCGTCTCGAGCACGTGTCGGTGAGTGGCGTCCACGCCCGTCCAATCGAGCACGACGTCGAACTCCTCGCGCTCGCCGCGGAGGTACTCCTCGATCTGCGAGGCAGCTCGCTCCGTGTTGACGCGCGGCGCTGCCGTCACCCGTCGAGTCGTCGCGAGGGGCATCGCCGCCGGGAAGACGCACGCGACGAAGCCCGGTGGCCGTCGACTCGACGCCGATCGTCCCGACCGGGCTGTCGATGGACATCGCCGCGTCGCCAGTCGGGGTTCCGCCGTCCGGCGTCACCTCACGCGGCGCCCGCGAGCTCGTCCTCCGTCGCTTCCACGACGTCCTTCAACTCGATTCCCAGGTGGGCGAGGGCGTCCTGCTCGAGTCGACGAATTCGCTCCCTGGAGACGCCGAGCTCGCGCTCGATCGCCTCGAGTGACTGCTGCTCCCCGCCGAAGCCGAAGCGCAGCTCGAGGATCCGTCGCTCGAGCTCGGGAAGAGACTCGAGCGCCGTGCGAACTGCCCGCCGACGCAACGCGTCGCCCGCCTCCTCGACGGGATCCACCGCGTCGCGGTCCGCGAAGAGATCGCCGAGCTCGCCGCTGCCGTCATCTCCGACCGACTGATTCAGGGATACCGACGCCTCGACCGCACCGAGTGCCTCCTCGACGTGCTGGACCTCGTATCCACTCACTTCCGCGAGCTCCTCGACCGTCGCCTCGCGTCCGTGCTCGACCTCGAACTGACGTCCGAGCCGAGCCAGCTTCGTGCGGCGCTCGTGGACGTGGGCGGGAACGCGAATCGTCCGCGACTGATTCGAGACAGCGCGCTGACACGCCTGCCGGATCCACCAGGTCGCGTACGTCGAGAACTTGAATCCCTTCCGCCAGTCGAACTTCTCGGCGGCACGGTTCAGGCCGATGCAGCCCTCCTGGATGAGGTCGCCGAACGGAACTCCGTGCCCGCGGTAGCGCTTCGCGATCGAGACGACGAGGCGCAGGTTCGAGTTGATCATCCGCTCCTTCGCGGCCTTGTCCCCGCGCTCGATCCGCTTCGCCAGCGTGACCTCCTCGGCCGCGGTGAGCAGCTGGTGCTTCCCGATCTCGTTCATGAAGAGCGTGATCGAGTCGCTGGTCGCGACGACGTCGGCCTCCAGGCGGAGCTCCGGCGTGTCGTCGGCGCTCGCCGCGCCGTCGTCCGAGGCCACGAGCTCCACCCCGCGGGCCTCGAGCTCGGCGCGCACCGTTGCGAGCTCGTCCTCGTCGAGCTCGAGCTCGGTCGCGACGGAAACGAGCGCATGCTCGTCGACGACGCCCTCGTCCTCGGCGCTCTCGATGAATGTGCGTACTTCGTGTGTGTCCGTCATCGCGCTGATCTCGTTTCTCCCTTCGTCCTAGGCTGCTGCCGTCGCTCGCGCGCGCCGGCGCTCGAAGCGCTCGACGCGAGTGCCGCGCACGACCTCGCGCGCCACACCCGTGTACGCGGGATGGCAATTCGAGCACACGTCGAGCACGAGCTCGTTCGCCGACGAGCGCGTCGCGAAGACGTTGCCACAGCTTGTGCAGTGTACGTTCGTGTTCGTTCGCTCAGGGTGAATGCCCTTCATTTGCGTTCTCCTTTCACAAGACCTTCAGACGCACATCTGGCGCGTGCACCGCGAACGCTCGGGATGCCAGAACCCGCGCTCCTCCGCGCGTCAGTGGTTCTAACGAGCACGGGGAGTCGAGAATTCCCTCGCCCACCGAGGATACGTGAAGCAAAACTGCCCGGTTTCCAGGCGCTTTCAGTAGCGGGGGCAGGATTTGAACCTGCAAGCTCCGGGTTATGAGATCGTCCGGGGCAGGTCAGGCATGGTCATCGCGCGTCGATGCGCGGCGGTTGCGCGACCGGGAGCTATCGCCCGCGTCTTTGTGGATGGTTCATGCAGTAGGTCTTCATGGGGGACGCGCATCACGCGCGTCCCCCAAGAGCAGCCGGACTACTTCGGGGAAGCCTCGGGCGTGAAGACGATACGGGCGGGGACTCGTCCCGCCTCGACGTCGGCGATTGCTTCGTTGACGTCGCCGAGCGACCGGGTCTCCCGAATCACCCGTGTCTTCCCCGCAGCGTGCAACTCGAACACCTCGCGGAGGTCGACCCGGGTGCCGACGATCGATCCGACCACCGTGATGCCGTTGAGGACGGTCTCGAAGATCGGCAGCTCGATGTGGTTCTCCGCAGGCAACGCGACGAACACGAGTGTGCCGCCACGGCGGAGTGACCGGTACGCCTGCTCGAACGAAGCGGGGCTTACCGCCAGCGCGATCGCCTGGTCGGCACCGCCCAGTTCGCGAATGAACTCCGCCGGATCCTGCTCCGCCGCGTTGACCGTGAACTCTGCTCCGAGTTCCCGTGCCAGCGCGAGCTTCTCGTCGACCACGTCGACCGCGACGACCCGGCCCCCGGCAATCGCGGCGTACTGGATCGCGAGATGGCCGAGGCCACCCACACCGAAGACCGCGACGAGATCGGACGACCTCGTACCCGCGACCTTCACGGCCTTGTATGTCGTCACGCCTGCGCACGTGAGCGGAGCAGCGTCGACCGGGTCGACGCCATCAGGCACCTTCACCACGTATCGGCCGTACGCCTTCACGCAGTCGGCGAAGGAGCCGTCGAGCGAGTAGCCCATGTTCTTCTGCTCGAGGCACAGTGTCTCCCACCCGCTCACGCAGTACTCGCAGGTCCCGCAGGCGTAGGCGAGCCAGGGAACGGCGACACGATCACCGAGAGCCACCTCGGTGACCCCGGACCCGACCTGCTCGACGATGCCCACGCCTTCGTGCCCTGGTGTGAACGGCGGCGTCGGCTTGACGGGCCAGTCGCCATGCGCGGCATGGATGTCCGTGTGGCACAGCCCCGCCGCTTCGACGCGAACGACGACCTCGCCAGGACCCGCGGTCGGCATCGCGACCACTTCGAGCTTGAGAGGTTGCTCGAAGTCGTGCACGACGGCCGCGCACATCGTCGTCGCGACCTCCGGCTCCGTCGTCGGGAGCGCCTTCGGTCGGCGGTCCAGAACGGATGCAGTCATCTTGCGCCTCCTTTGTTGGTCTTCTCCAGCTTTGCCGCGGGCGTGCACGGGGGTATCCGGGGGGCTGCCGATCCCGGCGTGGAAACTACGGATGCGCGACGGCCCAGAAGAGAGCAACGCGCAGGGTTCCGACGACCGCTTGGCGGGTCAGCCCACGCTCGAGATGCGAGGTCGTTGCGCACAGCGCGTGCCGGCCAGTGGTGCCGAATGTGGCCGGTGAGCAGCCAGCCCAGGAAGTCGAAAGCGTCGACCAGCCCTTCGCCGGGAGTCACGGAGGTCACGTCTCGGTTGTCCACCGTCGACCAGCTCGTCATACAGACACTCTGGTTCAGTCGGCCGGCGCCGGCGACGGTGGAGACCCGACCGGGACATGCGGTGAATCACGCGACGAGAAACCCAAATGGGGTACGTCGTCTTCGCGTTCGCTCGTCGCGTGGGAAGGCAAGGACCGGCGAAGCGAGCTACAGCGTCGCCAGCGCGCCGGCGAGGTCGAGGCTCGAGACCACCCCGACAGGGCGCTGCTCGACCGGATCGACGACGACGAGATGCGCCACTCCGTGCCTCGTCATGAGAGCGGCAGCGCGCTCGAGCGGTTCGTCGGGTGCAATCGTCACGAGAGGAGTCATCGCGGTGCCACCGGCCGTCTGCTCCGCCAGCCCGCGGACGCTCGCGGCGGCGATCAGATCGAGATCCGAGATGACGCCCCATAGCGACCTCATATTCGAGAGATCGTCGATCACGACGACGGAACGGACGCGCTCGGCGGGTCATGAGCCGAGCAACGCCACTGACTGACGCGCCGGTTGCACAGCTGATGGTCCCCAGTGCATCGCGTCCGCACATGCGGCTCGACCTCCGTTCCATCTTCGTCGGGCATCGCGAATGCGCTCACCCGAGCAGAGTGTGCGATGCCGCTTCACCGCGCATCGGCGCTCCTCCGAAGGCGACTTGCGGTGAACTACTGCCGATCCGTCGACGTGGAACCGCATCGGACGAGCATCTAGGCTGCCCATGCAGAGGCACCGGAAGGCACATGTCGCAGCAGACCGCACTCGATCGCCTGCGCATTCTCGTCGACGCAGGGATCGCACTAAGCTCCGAGCTCTCGCTCGACGCGTTGCTCCAACAGCTCGTCGAGAAGGCGGCGCTTCTGACCGGCGCCCGCTACGCGGCCCTGGGTGTCATCGATCAATCCGGAACAGCACTCGAACGGTTCCTGACAACCGGAATCGACGCCGAGACACACGCGGCGATCGGCGACCTCCCGAAGGGACGAGGCATCCTCGGCGTGCTCATCCGGGAAACGGCACCCCTACGGCTTCCGAACCTCGGGGTGGACCCGCGGTCCGTCGGATTCCCTACGAACCACCCGCCGATGCAGACGTTCCTCGGTGTGCCCATCCTCCTGCGCGGAGTGGCGTACGGGAATCTGTATCTCACCGAGAAAAGGGCGGCGAGAGTTCACCGACGAGGACGAGGAATTCGTCCAGCTACTCGCAGCACAGGCGGCGGTCGCGATCGAGAACACGCGGCTGTACGAGACGTCGACGCGCTGGCTTCGCCACCTCGAGTCGTTGAACGAGATCGGCGAAGCTCTCGCAGGCGAGCTCGAGCTGGAGCCACTTCTCGGGCTCGTCGCGCGTCGCCTGCGGAGTCTCGTGCAGGCACGGGTCGTCCTCATCGCCCTCCCGGAGCCGGGTGGCGCCGATCGGTTGCGGATCGCGGCAGCGGACGGAGAAGGCTCCGATGCGTACGGGCTCGTCGGAATGGATCTGGAGCTCGGTGGATCGAAGACGGGGCGGTCCTCCAGCGAGGTCGCAGCGAACGGGTCGACTCGGTGCTCGACGACCCGGAGATCGATCAGCAGGTCGCACGACGGATGGGTGTTCGCTCCGCGCTCTACGTGCCCCTCGTCGTCGGAGCGCGACCCATTGGCGTCGTCGTGGTGCACGACAAGCTCGGTTCCTCCTCGAGCTTCACCGACGAGGACGTGCGGCTCACCGAATCGCTGGCCGTGCGGGCGGCCACGGCGGTCGAGTTGTCCGAACGCGTCAGCCGGGACGCAGTGAGGCGCGTCGTCGAGGCGCAGGAGGACGAGCGAGCTCGCCTCGCACGCGAGCTGCACGACGAGACCGGCCAAGCTTTGACGTCGATCCTGCTCGGCCTGAAGTCCCTCGAGGATCGCGTCGAGACTGACGAAGGTCGAGCCGCCGTGGCTGAGCTTCGGGACCTGGTGGTCACGACACTTCAGGACGTGCGCCGCCTCGCGGTCGAGCTCCGTCCGGCGGCGCTGGACGACTTCGGTCTGGTGCCGGCGGTCGAGCGGCTTCGCGACCTCGTCGGCGAGCAGGGCAACATCTCGGTCGACGTCCAGCTCGGAACTCGGCGACCAGCGCCTCCCCGCGGATACGGAGACTGTGCTCTATCGGATCGCGCAGGAGGCGTTGACGAACATCCTGAAGCACGCGGACGCGCAGAGTCGTGCGGATGCGCTTGAGCCGGTCCGCGAACGTCGTGACCCTCGTCGTCCAGGACGATGGCCGAGGCTTCGACCCGGACGACGTGCGCGACGGCGGGGTCGGGCTCATCGGCATGCGTGAGCGGATCGCGCTCCTGGGCGGGCGGCTGTTCGATCGAGTCGACCGAGGGTGCGGGCACGATGCTGAGTGCAGAGGTTCCGATCCAGTGATTCGCGTTCTCATCGTCGACGATCATGCAGTCGTCCGATCCGGTCTCCGGCGTCTTCTTGACGCCGAGACCGACATCGAGACCGTGGGCGAAGCGCCGAATGCGGAGCGGGCGGTCTTCGAGGCGCTCGAGGGCAAGCCCGACGTTGTGCTGATGGATCTCGTCATGCCCGAGAAGGGCGGCATCGAGGGGATGCCCGCGGTGCTGCAGGCGGTTCCCGGGAGCAAGGTGCTCGTTCTCTCGATGCAGGACGACCCGCGCTACGTCCGCGCCGCGTTCGAGGCTGGGGCGAGCGGTTACGTTCTCAAGGAAGCCGCGGACACCGAGGTGGTGGCCGCGATTCGCGCCGTCGCATCGGGCGAGCGATACGTCCATCCCGCGCTCGGCGCCAAGCTCGTCGCGGCCGACGCGGAGGACCGCCGGCGCGCCGAGCAAGATCCGTTGTCCGAGCGGGAGCGGGAGGTGCTGAGGCTCCTCGCACTCGGACATACCAACCAGGAGATCGCCAAGCAGCTCTACATCTCCGTCCGCACCGCGGAGACCCACCGCGCGCACATCATGCAGAAGCTCGGCCTTTCGAGTCGTGCGGAGCTCGTCCGCTACGCGCTCGCCGAAGGCCTGCTCGAGTCCGACTGACCGCGGCCCGAGCCGTTGTCCGAGATGCCGACCTGCACGCAGACGAAGAGGGCGGTGGCCCGCCCTCTTCGTCGGTGCTCCGGGAGTGGAGCTCTGCGTGTCCGGAAGCCTCCCGGGGCTACCGGATCAGCCCGTCACCGCCTGCGAGGTGATCGGCGCTTAGCGGCGAGTCGCTGCCTCCGGCTCCCGTCCGAAGACCGCGAAGGCGAGGATCACGAGCCCGACTCCCGTCAGGAGCAGTGCGACACCGACGACCATGCCGAAGATCGAGAGCTGCTCGGCCATGTAGCTCGTGTTGAGCGCCGTCGTGATCGCGACTGCCGTCACCCAGCTGCGGGCGCGGGTTCGAGATCGGATTGCCTTCCTCATCCTTGAGCGCTGCCTCCTCGTCGCTCGTCCCCGGCAGCTCTCGGGGTCGTCCGCCGAGATGAAGCGGCCCATCTGCGCGTACGTCAGGCCTTCCGTCCGCTCCAGCTGGTGCTCGCGCATGATGCTCGCGAACGCCTGAGCCTGGTCACCGTTCGTGACCTGCTTCCCATACCACTGGGATGCGTACTTGTCGGTGGCGGCATCCTCATCCGCCGCCGTGCTGAAGAAGACCTGCTCGTCCTTGAGCGCGTCGCGCACCGTGTTCCGGCCGTCGACGCCCATATAGATCGCAGCGGCGCCGAAGAGAATCAACACCGCGCCGGCGACGAATCCGCCGATCTCCCAAAACCTTCTACTGATCATCGTTCCACCTCCCGGTGAGCGGACGAATTGCTTTCACGGATGTTCGACGGAATGGGCATATTCCTGGACATCGGGACTTGCACCCCGATTGCTGCGCTCATGCCGCGCAGTCGTTGCGGCGAAGTACGTAGCGGCGACCCTTACCACGTCTTGTCGGCGTGCCGATCTCGGGGCGCTAATGCGCACACGGGCGTCGACGGCGATGCATCGGTCAGGAAACCCCAGCACCGGGTTGAGGTCCAGCTCCGCAATCGCGGGTACGTCGAGGCCGAGACGCGAGAGGCGCTGGACGAGATCGACGAGAGCCGAGACGTCTGCGGCGGCGCGCCACGGAACCCACGCACGAGGCGGCCGGCCTTCCCTTCCAACACGAGCTCCTCGGCATCCGCGTCGGTCAAGGGAGCAATCCGGAACGACGCTTCCCCGATCAGCTCGGCGAGGACGCCGCCCGGTCCGAACGCGACGAGCGGGCCGAAGACCGGGTCCTGGACGAGACCGGCGAGGAGCTCGGTTCCTCCCGAGATCATCGGCTGCACGACGACGAGCAGCCCGATCCGCGCTACGGCGTCGCACCGCCTCGTCGGTCGTGAGGTCGAGTGCGATGCCGCCGGTCTCGGTCTTGTGGGCGCCGGGCGCTGCGGTCTTGATCACGACCGGATAGCCGAGCTCGTCCGCGGCCGTCGCCTTCTCCGCGGACGCAGCGACGCGCTCTGGGACGAGTGGGATTCCGTACGCGAGCAGGAGCCCGCGCACTTGCTGGGCTCGAGCCAGGCCGTCGTCTCGTCGAGGACGGAGGCCGTGACGGCGAGCGCCGCTCGGCATCGCCGCCGTCGACCTCGGGGACGGCTCCCTGCGGCCGCCTCAGCCACTCGGCACGTTCTGCGGCCCGACCGAGTGCTCTCGCGGCGGACTCTGGGTAGGTGAACGGGGCGACCGTTGCTCCGCCCGGAGCGAAATCGGTACGCCTTCCGCGCTGATGACGACTGCGAGGGCGGGTTTGTCGTCGGTCGATGCCGTGGCTGCGCTCTCTATCGCACCGGCAACCGCGTCGGCGGTGGCACTCACGGCCGGCACGAAGAGGCGACCACCGCATCGACCGCGGTGTCAGCCAGCAAGTGCGGCAGGACGTCCTCGTACGAGCGGTCGGACGCCGAGCCGAGCATGTCGACCGGATTCGCGAGACTCGCTTCGCCCGGCAGCAGCGGCGCGATCGCTCGAACGGTGTCCTCACCGAGTCGCGGCAGCTCCAGCCCAGCCGCATCGCAGGCGTCCGCACACAGGATCCCGAGACCTCCGGCGTTCGTCAGGACTGCCACCCGTCGTCCTCGAGGCATCGGCTGGGTCGAGAAGAGTCGCGACGTCGATGAGCTCCTCGAGAGAGCCTGCCCGGATGACTCCCGCCTGGCGAAGAGGGCGTCGATCGCTGCTTCCGATCCTGCTAGCGCCGCGGTATGTGAGCTCGCTGCCCGCGCGCCGGCGCTGTCGTTCCGCTCTTGATCGCAAGAATGGGCTTCGCTCTCGCGACGCGACGCGCGATCGTCCCGAATCGTCTCGGGTTGCCGAACGACTCGAGGTAGAGCAGGATGACCTCCGTCGCCGGATCGTCCTCCCACCATTCGAGGAGGTCGTTCGAGGAGACGTCCGCCTTGTTCCCGATCGAGACGAAGGCAGACAGGCCGAGACCCCGCGACTCGGAAGCTTCGAGCAGCGCCAGCCCGAGCGCACCGCTCTGGGAGGAGAAGCCGATGTTGCCCGGCGGCGCCGACCGCGAGGCGAACGTCGCGTTGAGCCGTACCGACGCGGAGGAGATGCCGAGACAGTTGGGTCCGAGAAGGCGCGCTCCATGCGCACGAATCGCGGCGAGAAGCGCGCGTTGCCGCTCCTCCCCTTCGGAACCGACCTCTGCGAATCCGGCCGAGATGACGAGGACGGCACGAACGCCGGCGTCGAGCGCGGAGTCCACCGACTCGAGAACTGCGGACGCCGGCAACACAGACGACCGCGAGGTCGACGGGGTCGGGTACATCGACGATCGAGCTGTATCCGCGAACGCCGGCCACCGACTCACCGTTCCGGTTCACCGGGTAGGAGGCCCCGACGAACTCGCCCGCGAGGATATTGCGGAAGAGCTCGCCGCCGATCGTGCCGCGCCGGGGCGACGCTCCAATGACGGCGACCGAGCGCGGCTCGAAGAACGGCCCCAGCGATGCGACGACGGCGGTGTGGTCACGTGCCTCGACACGTGAGGCGTAGTCGGGTGTTGACGCGATGGGAAATGTCATCTCCACCTCGCCGCCGGCGAAGGTTCTCGAGACCTCGAAGCCGACGCCCTCGAAGACGCCGATCATCGGCGCGTTGTCGGCCATCACCTCGCCGACGAAACGCTCGATCCCACGAGCTGCGGCAAGCGCGGCAAGCTGCTCGAGCAAGCGCGTCGCGATGCCCCGTCCCTGGAAGTCGTCGGCGACGGTGAAGGCGACCTCGGCGCTCGCAAGATCGCGAAGCCGAACGTAGTTGGCCAGAGCGACGATTCGATCTCCGCCAGCCTCCGTCAGAGACGCTAGGAGTGCCCCGCGCTCGATCCAGTCCGATTCGAGGACCGGTTCGACGAGGCGATCGTCGACCGTGGGCTGACCATGGAATCGCAGATACAAGCTGCGGGGGAAAGCTCGCCGAAGAACCGAACGAGCTGCTCCCGATCGGCCTCTTCGGGGGCACGCAGCCGAAGCGTGCTTCCGTCGCGCAGGATGACGTCCAGGGCGTCGACACCTGATGCTGCGCCGCCATTCACCGGTACATGGTCGCCCAAAGCACTGAACCATGAATGGGGTACCACGCTGACAGCGCTACGGAGAACCCGCAGAAACGGGCGCCCGACCCGGGCTCTCCGAACCACGATGTGGACAAGTACGCGCGCGGTTGGCCGGCGCAGGTGGTCAGATTGCGGGCGATGGAGGTGCTCGCCGTCTTCGCGATCGCACTTGCGACCGCATTGGCCACGGGTCTCGGGGCGCTGCCGTTCGTCTTCACTGGTGCGCCCGATCGGTCGTGGCTCGGAACGGCGAACGGTCTCGCGGCCGGCTTCATGCTCGGCGCCAGTGCGGGGCTCTGCTACGAAGGCTCGCGCTACGGCGTCGAGCGGACCGCCCTTGGAGTGGTGGCGGGCGTCGTCTTCATCCTCATCTCGGGAAGAATCATCGACCACGGCCGCGAGTTGCACCTTGGGGCGCTCGAGGGTGCAGATGCGCGGAAGGCGCTTCTCATCGTCGGAATCATGACCCTCCACTCCTTCGCAGAGGGAGTGGGCATTGGTGTTGCATTCGGCGTCGAGGAGACGTTCGGGATCTTGATAGGCGTCGCGATCGCCGTACACAACATCCCGGAGGGACTTGCTATCAGCCTGGTGCTCATCCCTCGAGGGACATCAAAGCGGGCGGCGGCTGGTTGGAGCATCTTCTCGAGCCTCCCGCAACCTCTCATGGCGGTGCCTGCGTTCCTGTTCGTCGAGGCGTTTTCCGCCTTCCTTCCAGTCGGACTCGGATTCGCGGCCGGCGCGATGCTCTGGCTGGTCGTCGCCGACCTCCTTCCCGAAGCGCTCGAGACGACAAGTCCATGGAGGGTTGCGTACACGGTCGCCGGTTCTGCGCTCGCCATGCTCGTCTTCGTGCTCGTGTTGCTCTGACCACGGGAATCCAGATGCGATCTCCGTGGTCGTCACGATGGAACGGCGTTGTCGCGTGCTGTGTTCAGACCTGCACGCGAAGTGCGGCAAAACCCGCATGCGCGTCCGCTGATCCTCGGACGTCGGCTTGCCCGCGGCGACGGAGTCTGCAGACATGTACCCGCGCGCGATCGACGAAGCCGAGACGCGCCTCCACGAGCTGCGCAACGAGGAGCGGTACCAGCTAGGGCTCAGCGCGCTGGCTCTCGGTGCATCGCTCGCGATGACTGCGATCCATGCGTCGGCCGTGCTGCCCCTCTTCTTCGGAGGCCTTGCAGTCGGCATGCTCGGGATGCGCACGTTCTGGCGGCACTGGGACATCGTCGACCGACTGGCTGACAAGCGCGACGCCTACGTCATCCCGGAGGTGCTTGCGTACGCCGCGCGCGATGCCTGCATGGAGCGCCGCAGCACGTCGGCCGCGCTCGTCCGGAGCTGGCTCTGCACGGCCGCCACCGCAGGCAACTCGGCCGTCTTGGCACAAGCCGAGGAGCTCGAGGCCCTTGCGCGCGAGCTCGAAGACAGCGAGCTCGAGCTCGACCCCGCATGCGCGGTTGCTTGCAGGCGATTTCTCACCGACGGCACGGTGAGCCCGCTCTTCGATGAGGCGCCTCAGCGCGAAGACCTCGAGTCCTGGATCGTTCGGATCAGAGGCGGGTTCAGACCCCGGACGCTGCTGAGCGCCGGCGATCGAGGCTCTCCGCGCGAACCTTGATCCCGCGCAGCATCTTCCGCTCCATCACGAGCGACGCGGGCTCCATGACGGCCATGCCGAGACGGGCGACGAGCGTCGGCAGCCGAAAGCGGTTGCGACTGATCAGCCGCGTCGAGCCCTCGCCCGATTCGATGACGAACGTCCAGACCCAGTTGCCGTCCTCGGAGCGCCACGAAAGGACGTGCTCCGGCTCGACGCGCTCGACTCGCATCCGATTCGGTCCGTACCCGATCGTGTCGCCGATCTGCGGGAGCTGATACTCGGGCAGCACGCGGTCGACGCTGTGCATGTTCAGACCGAGCAGGTTCTCGATCCAGTCGTACGTGTACGCGCCACCGCGCGGCGACGGCCCCATCTGCGCGATCCACGGCCAGACCGCGGCGGGAGGGGCGTCTATCGCGATCGCGCGGGTCGCGATTCCGTCAGCTGCTTCGAGCAACTCGTCTCCCGGAAGCCTTCTCGTCGCTTCTTCCTCGGTTGCACCCCAGGTCAGGATCTGCTCGCGCAGAAGAAGTCGATACAGCGTCCCAATGGCCACCGAAGTGACAAGAACCGGGCGCAATCTCATGTGCGCAGTCTTGCGGTCGTGCGTGGTTCTTGCCTGAAGAGCGGGTGGCGTGCCGCGTAGAAAGCCGCGCCCGCTGTACAGGGTTCTCCCGATGCCGTCGCGAGCGGATCGCAGAAACCTCCAAGCGTCAAAAGGAGGTGTCTCATGAAGAGAATCGTTCTCGGGTACGACGACACCGAGTCGGCGAAGCGCGCGCTGAAGCGCACATGCGAGCTCGCCAAGGTACTCAAGGGCTACGTCGTCGTCGTCAGCGTCGCACCCGTCCTGGTGCCTTTGGGCCGGGGGATCGGACCGATCGACCCGACGGATCCACCCGAGCTGCATCGCGAGGAGCTGCTCCACGCGAAGGCCGTGCTCGATGAGGCCATGATCGCGTCCGACTACGTCGTGGGTCTCGGCGATCCGGCGGCCCTGATCGTGGAGACGGCCGAGCAAAAGGGGGCGGACATGATCGTCGTGGGGACGAGCGAGCCCGGATTCATCGCCCGACTCCTCGGTTTGAGCGTCAGCGAGACCGTCCAGCGTCGCGCGCACTGCGACGTCCTGATCGTCCATTAGGAGGAACCAGATGAGCACTCGTGTAGCCATCAACGGCTTCGGACGGACGGGCCGCGCCGCATTTCGCGCGGCGTACGAAACCGGCGCCGAGATCGACTGGGTCGCAATCAACGACGTCGCCGACCCGGCGCTGCTCGTACACCTGCTCAAGTACGACACCGTCTACGGCCGGTTCCCTGGAACGGTCACCGTGGGAGACGGCGTCATCCTCGTCGATGGCCACGAGATCGTGACGCCCATGGAGAAGGACCCGGGGTCACTGCCGTGGGCCGCCCTGGGCGTCGACGTCGTCATCGAGTCGACCGGTCGCTTTCGCAACAGGCCTGACGCGGCGAAGCATCTTGCAGCCGGAGCCAGGAAGGTGATCGTCTCCGCTCCTGCGAAGGACCCGGACGTCACACTCGCGCTCGGGATCAACTTCGACTCGTACGACCCCGCGGAACACGACGTCATCTCGAACGCGTCGTGCACGACGAACTGCATTGCGCCGGTCGCCAAGGTGCTACACGAATCGATTGGCATTCGGCATGGCGTCATGACGACCGTGCACGCGTACACGGGTGACCAAGTGCTCCTCGACGGGCCGCACAAGGACTACCGCCGGGCTCGCGCCGCAGCGGCAAACCTCGTGCCAACGTCGACCGGAGCGGCAAAGGCGATCGGACTCGTCATTCCGGCGCTCGCCGGCAAGCTCCACGGCTTCGCGGTTCGGGTGCCCGTGCCGACGGGATCGCTCGTCGACCTCACCGTCGAGGTCGAACGTCCGACATCCGTGGACGAGGTCAATCGCCTCTTCGCAGCTCGGGCCGACCAAGGCGAGCTCGCCGGCATTCTCCAGTACAGCGAGGAGCCGCTCGTCTCCTCGGACATCGTGAAGTCGACCTACTCGTCGATCTTCGACGCGCCGCTGACCACCGTCGTCGACGAGACCCAGGTCAAAGTCGTGTCGTGGTACGACAACGAGTGGGGCTACTCGAACCGCCTCGTGGAGCTTGCCCAACTCGTGACTGTCGGAGTGCCGGCACATGCGTGACCCGACGGACGGCTCTCGCGCCCTCGTGGGCGAGGGCGGTCGCGGTCGAGCCCGACGTCGGTAACCGACCACACGCGGAGCGCGCGCTATTGCGGAGGCGAACCGACCACCGGACGCGGATCCTGTCGGTGCAATGACCACCTCGGCCCCGTCCGTTCGCCCGCCGTCGTCACGGCCACGCACTCCGGCGAAGACGCCACGAGCGCGCCGGACTCCTGTCGAAGAGGTACGGACAGCGCCGACGCGCCCCAGGCTCGAGCCGCTCAGCGCTCATTGGCAGCGGGCGCTCGATGCCGCGGACGAAGCCGTGCGGGCTGCGACCGGATCGGTGCCGGACGCCGATCTACGGCAGTGGAGACAACACCTGGTGCAAGAGCACCGGGAGACCGCTCGTCTGCTCGAGAACGTCGCGTACGTCGCCCGACCCCAGCCGAGGCCGTGGTTGTCGCCCGTTCCCGTGCGGAACACCATGCTCGGCCTCCCCGGCGCCGTGAAAGCTTGCGTCTTCGATCTCGAACGAGTTCTCACGGACAGCGCTTCGCTGCATGCGTGGGCGTGGGGTGAGGTCTTCGACGACTTCCTGTTGCGCTCCTCGCAGCAGACGGGCCGGCACTTCATTCCGTTCGACCGCGTGGACGACTACCGGTCCTACGTCGACGGACGCCCGAGACTCGAAGGCGTCCACGCATTCCTCCAGAGCCGCGGGATCAGGCTCCACGAAGGCTGGATCGACGACTCTCCGGAGACAGAAACGGCGAGCGGCTTGGCAAACCGAAAGGGCGCGATGCTGGCGAGCAGGCTCAGGGAGCGCGGCGTAACCGAATCTCCCGGAGCACGGCGCTATCTCGAGGCGGCCCACCGAGCCGGCAACACGTGTGCAGCGATCTCGGCAAGCGCCAACACGTCGAAGATGCTCGAGCTCTCGGGGCTCGCGGCGCTCATCGACGTGCGTGTCGACGCCGAGGTGATGCGCTCCGAGTCGTTGAGTGCGCTTCCCGCGCCGGACGTGCTGCTTGCGGCATGTCGCGGCCTCGAGGTGCTTCCCGCTAACACCGCGATCTTCACCTGCAGCCCGGCCGCGGTCGTGGCGGGGCGCTCGGCCGGGCTCGCGGTCATCGGCGTCGGCGACGGGGCGCAGGCCGAGCTCCTGACGGGCTTCGGCGCGGAGCGTGTCGTGCCGTCATTGCGCACGCTGCTCGATTCGCGACTCCTCGACCCGCGGGACGGCTCGATGGCTGTTGGATCCGCCCGAGGCCCATGCGATCCGTAGAAACCCACCCCGGGCGACGGGCTTTCGCGATCGCCGAGTGGTGGTCGGGGGCGCATGCTGGAGGGACACGATCGGGAGGGACCGATGCAGCGCAACGGCGAACAGCGCAAGGGCAAGCAGAAGGTACTCATCGCCGGCGGAGGCGTGGCTGCTCTCGAAGCCGCGCTCGCTCTGCGAGACAGTGCGGCTGACCGAGTCGCTGTCGAGCTCCTGGCTCCGGAGCCTCACTTCTGGTACCGGCCGGCCTCCGTTGCCGCGCCCTTCGAGCTCGGCACGGTCACGCATCTCGAGCTCGACGGTGTGGCGCGGGAAATCGGCGCGACGTTCACGCTCGGGGCCTTGACCGGCATCGACGACTGGCGACATATCGCCCACACGTCGTGGAACACGCAGATCCCGTACGACGTGCTTCTCGTCGCATGTGGGGCGTTGCCTGTTCCTGCCGTTCCCGGAGCGCTCGTGTTCCGCGGCCCCGCGGACGTCGAGGTCGTCGAGCATCTCCTCGAGGAGATCGTCCACGGAGAGGTCCGCTCGGTGGCGTTCGTCATCCCGTGGGGCGCAGTCTGGTCGCTGCCCGCGTACGAGCTCGCACTTCTCACGGCCACGCACCTCCGAGAGAGGGGTGTGAAGGACGTCGACCTCGCACTCGTGACGCCCGAGGCCGAACCACTCGAGCTCTTCGGGTCGCCGGCGAGCGCGGCAGCGCAGGCGTTGTTGGACGAGAACGGCGTGCACTTTCGTCCCAGGGCGCACGCAGGCGAGTTCGCCGATGGAGAACTCGCGCTCATTCCGACCGGCAGCATCTCCGTCGACCGTGTCGTTGCGCTTCCACGGCTACAGGGCGCCCCCCTCGACGGACTGCCTCAAACCGTGCACGGCTTCATTCCTGTCGACTCGCATTGCCGCGTGCGCGGCGTCGACAGCGTCTTCGCCGCGGGTGACATCACGAGCTTCACCGTGAAGCAGGGCGGCATCGCCGCACAACAGGCTGACGTCGCCGCCGCGACGATCGCTGCGGCAGCAGGAGCGAGCATCGAGCCTCGGCGCTTTCGGCCCGTTCTCCGCGGACTGCTGCTGACCGGACGAGAGCCGCGGTTTCTCCGCCGCGAGATCAGTGCCGTGCCCGAGCATCCGCCGGTCGCCTCGTACGAGCCACTCTGGTGGCCTCCGGCGAAGATCGTGGGCCACCACTTGGCGCCGTTTCTCGCGTCCCGGGTCGGTGCCGACGAGTCGACGAGCGCCGGCGATCCGCCGGTCGGGGCGGTTCGCCTCGAAGTCGAGCTGAATCGTGAGACGCTCGAAGGATTGACGTCGAGCCCGTTGACCTTCGATGACGCGGACGATCAGGACAGCGCAGTCGACGAACTCATGCTTGCGGACCCGGTCGTGGTTGCGCCCGAGGACACGCTGGGTGAAGCGGCCGAGCACTTGCTCGAACGCGGCACGACGGCAGCGGTAGTTGCAGAGTACGGCCGCGTGATCGGGATTCTGACGGCGGGGGACCTCGTTCGCGCCAGCGCGAGACGTGTAGATCCGAGCGAGGGGCGTGTGCGGCAATGGATGACGGCCGAGCCCGTCACCGTCGCACCGAAGTCATCGGTTGCCGCAGCGTCCCGCCTCGCGAAGGCGCACGGTATCCGCCACCTCCCGGTCGTCGACGGCGAGCGCGCGGTGGGAATGCTCCATCTCGACGACACGCTTCGGGAGCCTGCGGCGATCGGCCTCGGCTTCTGACGCGCGCCGCTCGCCGACGACGAAGGTCAGCTGTCGTCCGAGGAAACGTGCGTCGCCGTTGGGACAGCGCGGTCCGTGCGCAGGTATACGAACCAGTAGATCGCGCCGACCATGACTGCCCCACCCACGATGTTCCCGATCGTCACCGGGACGAGGTTCGCGCTGACGAAGCGCTCCCACGTCAAGCTCGAGAGGTCAGGGACGGCGTCTCCCTGTGCGGATACGAACGCGTCGTCGCTCTTGATCAGCAGGCCCATCGGGATGAAGAACATGTTCGCGACGCAGTGCTCGAAGCCGGCTGCGACGAACGCCGCGATCGGCGGGACGATCGAGAGGATCTTGTCTGTTGTCGTCCGCGCGCTGTAGCAGAGCCAGACGGCGAGGCAGACAAGCCCGTTGCAGAGGGCACCGAGGGCAATCGCCTGGACGAAGCCGAGGTCCGTCTTGGCGGCCGCGATCGAGAGGGCCTGCACCCCGACCGCCCCGCCGCCGAACTCGTACTGCTGTCCGACGAAGAGAATGACTGCGGTCGCGAGCGCACCGACGAGGTTGCCGAGGTAGACGATCGTCCAGTTGCGCGCGACCTGGACCGTCCGCACCCGCCTGCCTGCCCATGCCATCACGATGAGGTTGTTGCCGGTGAAGAGCTCGGCCCCGGCGACGACGACGAGTATCAGTCCCAGCGAGAACGCGACCCCGCCGAGTAGGCGCAGCACTCCGAATGGCACGTCGGCCCCCCCGGCGGTCACGGTCGTGGCGAAGATCGCGCCGAGCGCGATGAACGCTCCCGCCAGCACGGAGAGCGCGAATGTGTTCGGAGTCGACATGCCCGCCTTGACGACGCCGATCTGCTCCGCCTTGCGTGCCATCTCGACCGGGGGCAGTGCGTCCAGCCCCGCGGGGGTGAAGATGCGCTCGGTCATCGTGGGGTGATTGGTAGCTCCATCACCGGACAGGACGACCGCCGCCCCGGTTGTCAGCCGCTTGCTCCGACCCTTGTGGATCAGGAGGCTCTCGTAGCCCAGTCCCGGGTGGCCTCTTCTTCCATGCGCTCCAAGCGCTCGTAGTAGTCGGGGAACTCCTTCATGTGTGCGAGTGCGATCTTGCCGGTCGCGATCGGATCGTCGCAGCCTCCTCGTTCACCCCTCGCCACCCTAGCGGGGCGCATGCAGTTCAACTGCCCAGCGTCACGCCGTGTCGAGGTCGCGGTGTCCGATGAGGATGAGCGCAATCGCGAGTACGGCGATCGTGGCAAGCGCGAGGACGAGCTGATGCGCGTAGTCGACACCGTTCGAAAGCGGCGCCTGACCGGTCCACCAGAAGCTCGAAACGAAACGGAACGGATCGAGCCATCCAGCCAGCTCGTGTAGTCCCCCCACGAGGTATCCCGCCGCTGCGGCCGCCGCCGGGATCCCGATCGCAAGCGCACGGCTAGGCCGGGCAGCGCCCGTCGCGAGCGCGAGCCACCCGTGCAAGAGCGCAAGGAGGAAGACTCCGAGGAGTCCGCCTGCAAGGCGCCCTAGCGGCAGCCCGAGGTCGAAGAGTCGGCTCGCGAGCGCAAGTGCCACATAGGCGATCACGCAAAATGCAGCGACTTCGACCGCGACCGCGGCAGCCTTGGCGGCCACCACCCTGCGACGGGACACTGGGTATGCGAGTACGAGCTCGAGTCGTCCCGTCTCTTCTTCTCCGGCAAGCGTCCGCGCTCCGGAGCCGATCGCGAGGACGATGGCAAGCAACGGCAGCATGAGGCTGAAGAGCTCCGTGTCCACGAACCCTGCTCCGCGCGTGATGTCGACAGCGCCAGTGAGTCCGAAGAGCGACTTCAGTGCCTCCGGGTAGTTCTCGAGCAGGTTGCTGAAGTCCGGCGAGTCTTGAATGGACGGGAAGATGGCCGCCAGCAAGACGACGTAAAGAGCGATGCCGGCGCACCAGCCAAGCAGCGAGCGCCGGTGGTCGCTCAGGCCGCGCCGGAAGAGCTCAATGGCGATCGCTGCCCTCCCGGTAGAGCTCGAGAAAGATCTCCTCCAGGTCGGCGGGCGCCGAGACCAGGTCGACGAGCCGATGCCGCGCCGCCTCCCGGACAACGGCGTCCATCGCCGCGACTGGCGCGGAGAGGCGGAGCACGGCCCCCTCGACCTCGACTACGCGCACTCCTTCGAGATCCGCGAACGGAACCGGATCGGCCGGTTCGGCGAACGTGATCGATACATGCCTGAGTGCGCGCCCACGCAGGTGCTCGACGGAGTCGACGTCGATGAGCTTGCCGCCACGGATGATCGCGACCCGATCCGAGACGTGCTGCACCTCGTCCAGCGAGTGAGACGACAGGAATACGGATGCGCCCGCCGCGACGGTCTCGAGGAGCAGCGTCTGGAACTCGCTCTGGAGGATGGGATCGAGGCCGCTCGTCGGCTCGTCGAGTACGAGGACCGGCGGGCGATGCATGAACGCCTGGACGATCCCGATCTTCTGTCGATTGCCCCTCGACAGTTCTCGGATCGGCCGATCGAGCACGACGTCAAACCGCTCGATCAACGCCTCACGCCAAGCCTTCTCGACCGACCCGCGGAGCTGGGCGAGCGAGTCGAGCTGCTCCCGGCCCGTCAGTCGGTCGAACAGGCGGAGATCTCCGGGCACATACCCAACGTGACGCCTCGTCTCGACGCTCTCGGCGCGGCAATCGTGCCCGAGGATCCATGCCCTGCCGCCCGTCGGGCGGATGAGATCGAGCAGGAGCCTGATCGTCGTGCTCTTACCGGCGCCGTTCGGGCCGAGGAAGGCGAAGACCTCGCCCCGTTCGACCCGCAGATCGAGCCCGTCGAGCGCGCGGATGCCGCCGTCGTACGTCTTCGCGAGCGCCGCGGTCTCGATCGCCGGCGCGGACGCCATCAGCCGATCGTACGTACCAGGGGCTCCGCGTGTGTCAGTTTGCTGCCCCTGGTGCTTTGCGAGGAGTGGAGTATCGCGAGCAAGAGATCACGCGAGGGATCGACGACTAAGCGTTACCTGCATGCGTCGCAGATGAGCTACCCGAACGCCGCAGAGCTGCGGAGGCTCGGCTGTTCGGCGATGGGTAGAAAGCTGGGTAGAACGTCACCGCGCGTCGCGACCTTGGAAAGAGAAAAGCCCCGTCCGGGGCTTTTCAGTAGCGGGGGCAGGATTTGAACCTGCGACCTCCGGGTTATGAGCCCGGCGAGCTACCAGACTGCTCCACCCCGCGTCGCGGGCCGGAGTATAGCGCCTCGGCAGCGGCTTCAACGTTGACGCGGGCGGCTCCATGCGTCGCGACGTACGTCGCTGCATGCGGTGGCCGCCAGTACGGGAGGCCGATCTCGATCACGATCGCATCGGGTGCGCGCGCCGCCAGCGCTTCGATGGCGTCGCGCTCCCATTCGTGCCGGTGTGCGTCGCGCGCGATGACGACGAGCTGACGGCCGTCGACGTCGAGCTCCGGGTCGAACGCACCCGCGTCGAAGCGCCGCAGCTCCGTATCCGGCACCACGGCGCGGAACCACTCGCCCGGCTGCTGCGACAGGCGCCCGGCGGCCATTCCCACCTCTGGCTCGAGCTCGACCACGAGCGCGGGCCGGGTGAGCCGCGTCTCGCCCTCGCAGCGCAAGCGCACTGCGGGCTGCAGCCAGACCGGCTTCGCGATCGGGCGGGAACGGCGCGTCTCGCTCAGAGGCCCACGACGCGAGCCTCCGGACACGCGCGTCCGCGTCGGCGAGACGCTCCTCCGACATCCGCCCCGACCGAACCGCTTCGACGAGCGCGCGCCGAACGGCGACGACGGACTCGTCGAAGAGGTCATGACCGAGGCAGAGCGCGTCGGCACCGGCGGCGACCGCCCGCACAGCACCCTCCTCCACGCCCACGCCGGCGCTGATCGCCTTCATCTCGAGCGCGTCCGTCACGACCATCCCGGTGAAGCGGAGCTGCTCTCGCAGCACGTCGTGGAGAAGCTCGCGGCTCATCGTCGCGGGCTCGTCACCGACCGACCGGACGACGATGTGCGCGGTCATGATCGACTGAGCTCCCGCCTCGATCGCCGCGCGGAACGGGATGAGTGCCGCCTCGTCGAGCTCAGCGACGAGCGGAAGTGCGAGGTGCGAGTCGACGGCGGTGTCGCCGTGTCCGGGGAAGTGCTTTGCGCACGCCGCCACCCCCGAGCTCTGAAGGCCGCGCACGAAGGCGGCGACATGCCTCGCGACGAGCTCTGCGTCGGCGCCGAACGAGCGGATTCCGATCACGGGGTTCTGCGGATTCGTGTTGACGTCGGCGACGGGCGCGAAGTCGAGGTTGACGCCCGCATCTGCAAGCTCCGCACCGAGAGACGCTGCCACGCGCTCGGTGAGCCCGACGTCGTCGACGACTCCGAGCGCGCCGTTACCCGGATACGAGCTCCCGGTCGACGCCTCGAGCCGCGTCACGTCGCCGCCCTCTTCGTCGATTGCAATCACGAGGTCGGAACGCTCGGAGCGCAGATCGTCCGTCAGCGCACGCAGCTGGTCACGGCTCTCGACGTTCCACGCATACAGAACCACGCCGCCGAGCCCCTCCGCGAGTCGTCGCCGGAGCCAGTCGGGCACTGTCGGCCCCTCGAACCCCGGGAAGATGCAGCTCGAGGCGAGCCGCTCGAGCTCCGCGCTCATGCCTTGACGGCGCCCGCGGTCAGGCCGAAGGCGATCTTCCGCTGCACGAGGAGAAAGAAGATCACGACCGGAATCGCGGTCAGGGTCGAGGCAGCCATGAGCCCACCCCAGTCCGTGTTCCGGCTCGTCCCGTAGAAGTAGGAGAGCCAGACGGTGAGCGTCTGGTTCGACTGGTCGGTGAGGATGACGTTCGCGAAGATGTACTCGTTCCAGCTCGTGATGAACACGAAGACGGAGGTCGCGACGAGCCCCGGCGCGACGAGCGGCAGCAGGATTCGCGTGAAGGCGCCGAGGCGGCTCGATCCGTCGACCATCGCCGCTTCCTCGAGCTCCTTCGGGATCCCCATGATGAAGCCGCGCAGCGTCCAGACGGCGAAGGGGAGCAGGATGACCATGTGCGTGAGCACGAGCCCCATGAGCTCGTTCGTCAGTCCGTACCGGGCGAGGACGACGTACAGAGGGATCACGAGGCCCGCCTGCGGCAGCATGAGGATCCCGATCACGAGGACGACGAAGAGCTTGTTGCCGGAGAAGCGGTACTTCGCGAGGGCGACGGCCGCGAGGAAGGCGACGACCATCGACAGGGCGACGACCGCACCAACGACGACCAGGCTGTTCTTGACGGTGTCCCAGAAGTAGGGACGCGCGATCGCGTCACGGAAGTGCTGCAGGGTCGAGTCGCCGGAGAGGAACGTCGGCGGAAAGCTGTTGATGTCGGTGTCCGGCTTGAACGCCGTCGAAACCATCCAGAACACGGGAAAGACCAGAACGACGAAGACAGAGAGCCCGACGACGTTCCAGGCAGCCCGGCGGAGGCGGCGGCGACGCGCACGCCGGATCGATGCGGAGCGCGGCTTCGCCCGAGCGACCGGCTGCGCCTGTGAGATGTCGCCGACCGAGCTCACCGGGCCGTCTCGCCCATCTTCACCATCCGGCGGACATACGGCACGCTCAGCGTCGCGACGATGAGGAGCATCAGCAGGGAGATCGCGGCGCCGCGCCCGAAGTCGGAGTGCGAGTAGCCCTCGATGAAGACGTAGACGCCCATGAGGTAGTTCGACGTGTCGACCTGCGAGGCGCCGATCAGCAGGTACGGCTGCGTGAAGACGCCGAAGTCCCAGATGATGGAGAGGCTCGTGAGGATGAGGAAGATCGGCTTCAGGATGGGGAACGTCACGTCGCGGAACACCCGTAGCGGCCCGGCACCGTCGATCTCCGCGGCCTCGACCAGTTCGCGCGGCACCTGGGCGAGCCCGGCGTAGACCGTGATCGTCACGAAGGGGATCGCCCCCCACACCATGAGCAGCGTGACCATCGCGAGCTTCGAGAAGGTCGTCGCATACCAGTCGTGCTGGTTGTAGTCGCCGACCCCGAGCTGAGTCAGAACGTGGTTCAGGATCCCGTTCTGGAAGTTCGTCATCCAGGCCCAGACCTGGACGGCGACGACGGCGGGCATCGCCCACGCCAGGACGAGGCCGGCAGTGAGCAGGAGGCGCACCCACGTCGACACGCGGATGAGGAGAAAGGCGATGAGCGTGCCGATCCCGATCGTGAGCCCGACGTTCGCAGCGGTGAAGACGACCGTCCGCAGCAGCGTGTCCCAGAACACCTCGTCCCGGAGCACGGAGACGTAGTTGTCGAAGCCGATCCAGACACCCTGGCGCTGGATGAGCTCGGCGAGTCCGTACTGCTGGAACGAGAGAACGACGAGCCGGTAGAGCGGATAGCCCAGGATCGCGGTGATGACCGCGATCGCCGGGAGGATCAGGAGGTACGGGACGGACGCACGGCCCCACCTGCGAAGGCGGGACGGTCGCCGCCGAGACCGGAGGGCAGTGGCCTCGGCGACGACCGTCATACGTGCGTTCTACCGCTGGTTGAGGGTGAAGGTGATGTTGTCGCTCGCGACCGCTGCGGCATCCTTGACGCTCATCTTCCCGGTCAGGATCCGCGACAGCATCGTCCGAAGGACGTTTCCGTTCTCGACGTTGACCCAGTGCTTGGCGGTCGGCACGAACCAGCTCCTGCGCGCGGCCCGCTCGTTCACACTGTTGCCAAGGAGGCTCGTCGTGTTGGGGATGTTGCCCTTCGCACGAAGCGCGGTCATCGAGGCGTTGTCGGTGAAGGCCGAGATCCAGGAGGCAGCCTGCGCCTTGTCGGCACCGACCGGGACCGCGAGGTCCGAGCCACCGAGGAATCCCGGAATCGGCTGGCCCTTGGTGCGGCTCGGCATCACGAACTGCGCGGTGCGGGCTTTGTAGTCACCGACGCAGCAGCTGAACCAGGCAGGCCCTTGGATCGAGGCGGCATTGCCCTGCGCATAGACGTCGTAGGGATTCGGACGAACTTCGTCAGTGGTCTTGCTGGCACGTGATGCGGCGTCGTAGAACCGCTTGAACGCCGCCAGTCCGGCAACCGCCTTCGGCCGGTCGAGCGTCCCGATCCACTTGCCCTTGTTCGTCACGGCGATGGTGCCGCCGTAGTCGTACACGAAGCTCATCGCGAAGTACCAATCCGTGCCGGCGATGTAGACGGGCGAGAAGGTCTTCGCCGAGTTCTTCGCTCCGAGCTTCCTGGCGAGGGCGGAGAACTCTGCGACGCTCGTCGGGATCTTCGCGTTGACCGCCCTGAACAGGTCGGTCCGATACGTGATCACCCGCGACCCGGCGTAGTACGGAACGCCGTAGATCTTGCCGCCGTACTGCCCCGACTTCGCGAGACCCGTGAGCCAGGTGCTCTTGTTCGGGAACGAGTTCGCGGTGATGTCCTGGAACGCTCCCGCGGCCATGTACTTCGTCATCTCGGTGTTCCCCATCTCGATGACGTCGGGTGCGCTGTTCCCGGCCAGCGTTGCGTCGAACTTGGAGAGGTGGGTTGTCCATGTCTGGTACTGCACGTCGACGTCCCAACCCGGGTTCTGAGCCTTGAACTGAGCGTTCGCAGCTGCGACGACCTCGGGCCACCCGGACTGCGCGTCGACCTGAAGCCAGACGGTGAGTGTGTCGGCGGCCGGACTACCGGAGGCTCCCGATGCCCCGACCGCGACGACTGAAAGCGCCGCTACAAGCGCGGCGGCGGCGAAAACACGTACGTTCATTCGCATCTCCCGCGGCACCTTGGTGCTCGAGCGGACCGTGTGGAGGATGTGGCAGAAACACGGCCGGAGCCCCCAAGTGGTTTGTACCAATCTGCCACGGACGGGAGGCTTCCACATCTTCGCCCGTCTGTCAAGGCCAATGTGACACGAACTCCGTGGCGCAATTGCCTGCTCAGGCGCCAAACACCGAATCGAAGGCGAGCCCGGTCTTTGGTACTAACCACGTCGTGCGGAGACCGGCGGAACTCGTCCGTCCCCGTCGACCGTGCGGGCTCGCCTGCGCTCCTGCGGGATCGACAGTGACGTCACGAGTCGATATCTGTCGCCGCGGTAGATCGACTCCACGAACTCGACGATCTCTCCGGCGTCGGAGTGGGTCACCCGCTCGAACCGAAACGCCGGCGAGTGGAGCGGGACGCCGAGCGCGCGCGACTCGTCCTCGTCCGTCACCGTCGGCTCGATGGTCTGCTCACCACCGACGACGACGATGCCGTACCGATCGCGAAGCAACTCGTAGAACGACTTCTCCTCGAGGTCGCGTGCCGTCAGCCCGGGTGCATGTGACGCTCGAATGTGCACCGCCTCGATCGCCATGCTCTCGCCGTCGGCGAGCCGAAGCCGCACGGCGACGAGCACGGGCTCGGACGGCGATACGTGCAGGAGCCGGCCGAGACGGGCTCCCGCCGGCGTCACGCGCAGGTCGAGCGTCTTGCTCGCCGGCTGCAGCCCGCGGCGACGCATGTCGTCGGTGAACGACGTCATGGTGAGCTCCTGGGCGATCTTCGGCTCGCTGACGAACGTGCCCGACCCGTGCCTCCTGACGAGGTAGCCCTCGCGGACGAGGTCGTCGAGCGCTGCGCGCACGGTCAGCCGCGAGACTCCGAAGTCGGAGCTCAGCTGGCGTTCCGACGGAATCGCGTCGCCGACCGCGAGTTGCTCGACGAGGTCGAGGACGAGGTCCCGCGTTGCGGACTGCTTCGTGGTCACGCGGTGCATCGTAACCCAGCTTCGAGACTGGTCAATACCAGGACGTCGCGACGTCAGCCGGCGACCGGCCGAACGAGCTCCGGCTGCTCGGCCTGCTGGCTGCGAAGGAGGGACGCACCCGACTCCGGATCGAAGAAGTGGAACCGCGCCGGGTCGACCGCCAGCCGAACCGAGCTCCCGACGCGCGCGGTCGTGCGCGGATCGAGCCTGGCATTCAGCAGCGAGCCGCGCTCGACGACCAGATCCGCGCCGTCGTCGGCCTCACCATCGAGCGTTTCGACGGCGACGCGCGTCGCGTCGACCCTGAAGAACACGTGCGCGTCCGACCCGAGCTCCTCGAGCACGACGACCTCCACATCGAGTGTCGGCAGCACGGACGAGGCGAAGGCCGCATCTTCGAAGGCCTCCGGACGGATGCCGAGGATCACAGGCCGCCCCGAGTCCACCCCGCCCGGTCGACGGCCGGCGTCGAGTGGGAGGCGGAACTGCCCGAACGCGACCTCCGAGCCGTCGAGCGTCGCCTCCACGAGATTCATCGCCGGCGATCCGATGAAGCCCGCAACGAAGAGATCGCGCGGGTGCTCGTAGAGAACCTGGGGCGTGTCGACCTGCAGGATGTGACCGTCCTTCATCACCGCGACGCGCTGCCCCAGCGTCATCGCCTCGACCTGGTCGTGGGTCACGTAGACCGTCGTGACTCCGAGCCGTTGGTGAAGCTGCGAGAGCGACGCGCGCATCCCGACCCGGAGCTTGGCGTCGAGGTTCGAAAGAGGTTCGTCCATGAGGAACGCCTGCGGCTCACGGACGATCGCCCGCCCCATCGCGACACGTTGCCGCTGACCTCCTGACAGCTGCGCGGGCTTGCGTTCGAGGAGCTCGTCGAGACCCAGGAGCTCGGCGATCCGGTCGACGCGCTCGCGGATCTCCGCCTTTGGCATCCGCCGAACCTTGAGGCCGTAGCCGAGGTTCTGCCGGACGCTCATGTGCGGGTACAGCGCGTAGCTCTGGAAGACCATCGCGATGTCGCGATGGCGCGGAGCGAGATCGGTGACGTCGCGACCACCGATCGAGATCTCGCCGCTCGTCACCTCCTCGAGGCCGGCTATCGCGCGCAGAAGCGTCGACTTCCCGCAGCCGGACGGCCCGACCAGAGCGATGAACTCGCCGTCGCCGATCGAGAGAGACACGTCGTCGATTGCGACGACCTCTCCCGAGAAGACCTTCGTGAGGTTCCGGATCTCGATCTCCGCCATGGGCGCCGGGTATGGATACCACATTTCCACGCAATTGGTATTGACCACCGAGAAGTCCGGCGTAGACTCGCCCGATGATCGAGGACGCGGTCGTCACGGAAGCAGGGAGCGACCCCGCGTCCGGCTACGAGCTACGCGAGACGGTGGAGCTCGTCGAGCTCATGAACGCGGCCGATGCGACTGTTGCCGGCGCGGTTGCTTCGGTTTCCTCGGAGCTCGCAGCCGCCATCGACGCGATCGCCGAGCGGATGCGTGCCGGAGGACGACTCGTCTACGTGGGAGCCGGCTCGTCGGGTCGCATTGCGGCACTCGACGCGTCGGAGTGCGAGGCCACGTTCTCCACCGCTCCCGGTGCAGTCGTCGCGCTCGTCGCGGGAGGCGAGACCGCAACGCCGCTCCTCCAGGCGGCAGCCGAAGACGATCGCGACCGTGGCGGCGACGAGGCTCTCGCGCTTCAGGTCAGCGCGGTCGACTCCGTCGTCGGCGTCAGCGCGAGCGGCGCCACGCCGTACGTTCTCGGCGCGCTCGACGCCGCCAAGCGTGCGGGCGCCCTCACCGCGTGCGTCGTCTCTGCCGGACACTCCGAGCTCGGGGCGCTCGTCGACCATGAGATCGCCGTGATCGTCGGGCCCGAGTTCCTCGCCGGATCGACGCGGCTCAAGGCCGGGACAGCACAGAAGCTCGTACTCAACACGATCTCGACCGTTTCGATGATCCGGCTCGGAAAGACCTACGGAAACCTCATGGTCGACGTCGTGGCCGCGAACGAGAAGCTCAGAGATCGCGTGCGACGGATCGTCGCCACCGCGAGCGGTGCGTCGACCGCGCAGGTCGACGACGCGCTGGCGGCCGCAGACGGCGACGCTCGTGTCGCGATCGTCTCGCTCGTCGCGGACGTCGACGCCCGCGCTGCGCGCGAGCGTCTCGCCGAATCGGGCGGGAGCATCGCCCGGGCCTTGGAGAGCGCACAGTGAGACTCGGCGTCGAAGCCGCCCTCGTCGACGGCAGCCTCGTGCAGGGCGACGTGGAGATCCTCGGCGGACGCGTTGCGGGCTTCGGGCTCTCATCCCCGAACGGCAACGGCATCGCGGTGCCCGGGCTCGTGGACCTGCAGGTGAACGGATTCGCCGGCGTGGACTTCCTCACTGCCGACACCGACGGCTACCGCCAGGCCGGCGAGGCACTGCTCGAAACGGGTGTCACCGCATTCCTGCCGACCTTCATCACGTCGCCCGAAGAGCAGCTCCTCGCGGCCCTTCGCGAGGTGCCTGCCGAGTCGGACGGGCCCCGCATTCTCGGCGCACATCTCGAAGGGCCGTTCCTGTCGGCGCTCCGCCTCGGGATTCACCCAGCTGGCGCTCGCCGCAACCCCGACCCCGAGCTGCTCGAGCGCCTTCTCGCTGCAGGGCCCGTCCGGCTGGTCACGCTGGCACCCGAGCTGCCGGGTGCGAACGCGGTGATCGAGCTGCTGCTCCGCCGCGAGATCGCCGTCTCGTGCGGCCACTCCGATGCCACCGCAGAACAGGCGAACGCGGCCTTCGATCTCGGCGTGCGGAGCGTCACCCACCTCTTCAACGCCATGCGCCCGTTCCATCACCGCGATCCGGGTGTTGTCGGCGCGGCACTTGCACGCCCTGACGTCGTCGTGCAGCTGATCCTCGACTGGGTCCACGTCGCACCGATCACCGCTGCGATGGTCTGGCAAGCCGCGCAAGGACGGCTCGCTCTCGTCACGGACGCAGTGTCGGGCGCCGGGCTCGACGACGGCGAGTACCGGCTCGGAGATCTCGACGTCGAGATCTCCGGTGGAGTCGCGCGCGGGTCTAGCGGGGCACTCGCGGGCAGCACGCTCACGATGATCGACGCGGTGCGGAACCTGCACTCACTCGGCGTGCCGCTCGAGGACGCGATCGGGGCGGCAACCGAGGTTCCTGCTCGGGTGCTGCGCATGCCGGCTCTCGGGCGGATCGGGATCGGACTTCCGGCCGACGTCGTCGTTCTCGGTGACGATCTCGCGATCGAGCGGGTGCTCGTCGGAGGACGCGCGCGTGTCGTCGGCTGAGCTCCCCGCGCCGGCGGCGATCGAGCCGGGCTCGAGGTTCCTCGACGAGATCCGCGAGCAGCCCGAAGCGCTCCTCCGCCTGCTCGACGGCGACGCCGCGTTCGCGCGCATCGCGGCCGAGATACGCGCGCGCGACGCGACCACGATCCGGATGGTCGGTCACGGCTCCTCCGACAACGCCGCGTCGTACGGCGTCTACGCCTTCGGCCTTCTCCCGCGCTGGACGGCGCTCCGGGACTCGATCTCGCTCAGCGTCTACTACGGAGCGGAGCTGGACATGTCCGGGTGCACCGCGCTCGCGCTCTCCCAGTCGGGCCGAACTCCGGACGTCGTGGAGTACGCACGTCATGCGAAGCGTCGTGGTGCCTACACGGTGGCGATCACGAACGACGCGGCCTCGCGAGCTCGCACGAGAGGCCGACGCGGTCATCGAGCTTCGGGCGGGCGATGAGCAGGCGGTGGCCGCCACCAAGACGTACTCGAACCAGGTCGCAGCGCTCGGTCTGCTCGCGGCTCACGCCGCGGGACAAGGTGAGATCTTCGCCGCGGGCATCCGGGCAGTCGCCGAGACGGCGATGCCTCAGCTCATTCGATCCGTCGAGGCGCGCATCACAACCGTGGCGATCCCGTTCGCATATGCCGGCCGGATGTTCGTCGTGGGTCGCGGCGCGGAGTTCGCGACGGCGCGAGAGATCGCTTTGAAGCTCCTCGAGACATGCCGTATCGCGGCGGAGCCCCTCACGGCGACGGATCTCGCGCACGGCCCCGTGGCCGCGCTCGACTCCCTGTTCCCGGTCTGGGCGATCGCCTCCGGGGATGCAACGCTTCCGGCCGTCGTCGAAGGTGTCGAGCGGGCCCGGCAGGCGGGCGCAACGATCGTCGCCAGCGGCGACGCAGCCGAATCCATCGTCGGCGCCGACTACGTGCTCGAGAGTCCGACGACGACGTCCCCCCTGCTCTCACCGCTCCTGTCGATCGTCCCGGGTCAGCTGTTCGCGTGGGCGCTGGCTCGCGTGCGCGGGCTCGATCCGGACGCACCGCGGGGCCTCTCGAAGGTGACGCTGGCGCGCTGACGGCAGCGGCAAGTCGCCGTTGCGACGCGACTGCGAAGCTGGCGCCTTCAGGATCTTCGCGCGACAGGAGATTCGAGCTAGCGAACTTGCGCGGACGTCAGGCTCGCGCGACTGCGAGGAGACCTTGTCCAAGATCGCCTCGAGCAGCCGTCCCGACGACAGCACGTGCTCGCGGGCGAGAACCCGAGCGCCCTCGGGGCTTCGCGCGACGATCGCGTCACGAATCGCGCGGTGCTGGCGGTCGTTCTTCAGGTAGAGCTCGTCGAGGTCGGCCCCCGTGGCCCAGACGGGCTTGACGAGAAACGTACGGCGCGCAGCCTTTGCCATGCGCTCGATCAGCGGAACGTCGGCCGCCCGATAGATCACGTCGTGGAACGAGTGGTTCAGATGCAGCCAGTCTCGCGCGATACTCGAGGTCCTGGCGACCGTCGTGGCTCATCTCGACGAGCGCTCCCGTCGCGCGGCTGAAGCGGCGTTCGGCTCGCTCGAGCTCGGCAAGATCGTCGTCGGTCATCTTCGACGTCGCGATCTCCGTCGCGAGGCTCTCGAGCTCGGCGCGCACCATGAACGCCTCGCGGATCTCGTCCAGCGAGAGCATCCGGACGCGGACGCCGCGGTTCGGCTCGAAGCTGACGAGCCCGAGCGCGGCGAGGCGCCGCAGCGCCTCGCGCACCGGCGTGCGGCTCACCTCGAACTGCTCGGAGAGATGCTCCTGGCGCAGCGTGCTTCCCGGCGGGATCTCGCCCGAGACGATCGCCTCCTCGAGGGCGAGCGCGATGTCGTCGGCCTTCGTGCCGTCGGACATGTCTACGCCGCCTCGTCCCCGAGCAGCTGCGCATACGCCGTCAACGTCAGGAAGTCGACGAAGACCTCGCGTAGCGTCACCTTCTCGAACACCTCGAGCGCTTCGACGTATACGGGCTCGTTCGGGAGCTCTGCCATGACCTCGCTGATGATCCGCTCGAGGTCGGCGCGCTCGATGCGACCGTGGTACAGCCACTGCCAGATCTGCGAGCGCGAGATCTCGGCCGTGGCAGCGTCCTCCATGAGGTTGTCGATCGCCGCCGCGCCGACCCCCTGGAGCCAGGCCGCGATGTAGCGGATTCCGACGGAGACGTTCGCCCGGACGCCTGCCTCGGTGATGTCTCCGGGCGTCGCCGCGACGTTCAGCAGGTCCGTAGCCTGCGTCGTCACGTCGTCGCGCAGGCGCTCGAGCTGGTTGGGGCGATCACCGAGGACTGCGTCGAACTCGGCCACCGCGACCGGAACGAGGTCGGGATGTGCGACCCACGATCCGTCGAAGCCGTCCTCCGACTCGCGCCGCTTGTCCTCGGTTACGCGCGCGAGCGCGATCTCGTT
Source organism: uncultured Gaiellaceae bacterium (assembly GCA_963820635.1). Lineage (GTDB taxonomy): Bacteria > Actinomycetota > Thermoleophilia > Gaiellales > Gaiellaceae > GMQP-bins7. The sequence goes on from CAWGAN010000006.1 coordinate 95,460, forward strand.
CACCTCGGGATCGCGCCGGCTCGGGATGAATGCCGCCATTCCGCCGATCGCGTGCGCGCCGCGTTTGTGGCACGTCTGGACGAGAAGTTCCGTGTAGGCGCGCATGAACGGCACGGTCATCGTCACCTGCACCCGGTCGGGCAGGACGAACTCCGGCCGCTCACGGAACTTCTTGATCACGGAGAAGATGTAGTCCCACCGTCCCGCGTTGAGCCCGGCCGAATGCTCGCGAAGCTCGTAGAGGATCTCGTCCATCTCGAAGGCAGCGAGGATCGTCTCGATGAGAACGGTGGCCTTGATCGTGCCGTGCGGGATGCCGATCCGATCCTGCGCGAAGCAGAAGACGTCGTTCCAGAGCCGCGCTTCGAGGTGGCTCTCGAGCTTCGGGAGGTAGTAGTACGGCCCCGACCCGCGTTCGAGCAGCCGCTCGGCGTTGCGGGAGAGGTAGACGCCGAAGTCGAAGAGCCCGGCCGAGACGTGCTCGCCGTCGACGACGACGTGGCGCTCCTGCAGGTGCCAGCCGCGGGGCCGGACGAGCAACACCGCGATGTCGTCATTCAATTGGTAGCTCTTCTCACCTTGCTCGAGCGAGATCGTGCGCTCGATCGCGTCGGTGAGGTTCTGCTGGCCACCGACGACGTTCTCCCAGGTCGGCGAGTTGGCGTCCTCGAAGTCGGCCATGTAAATCCGGGCGCCGGAGTTGAACGCGTTGATGACCATCTTCCGGTCGCCGGCCGGCCCGGTGATCTCGACGCGACGATCCTGGAGATCGGCCGGCACCGGCGAGACACGCCAGTCGCCCTCGCGCACCGAGCGCGTCGACTCGAGGAAGTCGGGAAGCTCGCCCTCCTCGATCCGCTTCTGGCGCTCGGCTCGAGCGAGGAGCAGCTCCTCACGCCGGTCCCGGAACTCGCGCTGGAGCGCGACGACGAGGTCGAGCGCCTCGGGGGTGAGGACGCCCGCCTCGTCTGCCGCGGATACGACAGCGTCCGCGGTCTTGCTCACCACGCGACGGGGGCCGCTTCGAACTGGGCTTCCTCGGTCGACCCTTTGAGCGCGAGGGTCGAGCTCTCGCCGCCCGTGACGGCTTCGAGCACTGCATCGAAATAGCCGGCGCCGACCTCGCGCTGATGGCGCGTTGCCGTGTAGCCGAACTCCTCGTTGGCGAACTCGGCTTCCTGGAGCTGCACGTAGGCGCTCATCCCATCGGTGGCATAGCCGCGGGCGAGATCGAACATCGAGTTGCAGACCGCGTGGAAGCCGGCGAGGGTCACGAACTGGAACTTGTAACCCATGTCGGCGAGCTCGCGCTGGAACGACGCGATCGTCTTGTCGTCCAGATGCTTGCGCCAGTTGAACGACGGCGAGCAGTTGTAGGCGAGGAGCTTGCCGGGGAACTGCGCGTGGACGGCCTCGGCGAACTGCGCTGCCTCGCTTAGATCGGGCGTGGACGTCTCGCACCAGAGCACGTCCGCGTACGGCGCGTACGCGAGCGCACGTGCGATTGGTGCCTCGATCCCAGCCTTGATGCGGAAGAAGCCCTCGGGCGTTCGCTCCCCCGTCGTGAATTCGCGGTCTCGTTCGTCCACGTCACTCGTGAGGAGCGTCGCGGAGAGCGCATCGGTGCGCGCGAAGAGCACCGTCGGGACGTCGAGGACGTCCGCCGCAAGCCGCGCGGAGACGAGCGTGCGAATGAACTGACTCGTCGGGACGAGCACCTTGCCACCGAGGTGGCCGCACTTCTTCTCCGAGGAGAGCTGGTCCTCGAAGTGGACACCCGCAGCGCCGGACTCGATGAATGCCTTCATGAGCTCGAACGCGTTCAGCGGCCCGCCGAAACCGGCTTCCGCGTCGGCGACGATCGGCGCGAGCCAGTAGGTGCCGTTCTTGCCCTCCGCCGAGTCGATCTGGTCGGCCCGCAGGAGAGCGCTGTTGATGCGCTTCACGAGCGCGGGCGCACTGTTCGCGGGATAGAGACTCTGGTCGGGGTACGTGTGCCCGGAGAGGTTCGCGTCCGCAGCGACCTGCCAGCCGGACAGGTAGATCGACTTCAGGCCCGCCTTGACCATCTGGACACCCTGCGCTCCGGTCAGCGCGCCGAGCGCGGCGACGTACTCCTCGGAGTGGAGGAGCTTCCAGAGTCGGTCCGCGCCAAGGCGTGCCAGCGTGTGCTCGACGTGGAACCGCCCGCGGATGCGTTCGATGTCGTCCTGCGTGTACGGCCTCTCGATTCCCGCCCAGCGGCCGTTCGTGTCGCTCGCACCCACTTCGGTACCTCCTCGGCTCGATTGTGTGCAATCTCGGACACATTGGATCCTAAATGCCCGGTCTGACGGCGTCAATACTCTGTATACCGCAATCTTGGATCCCACAAACGTCGAGATTGGATCCACGCTTTGCGTTGGTACGATCGCGCGCCATGGCCCGAACGCCTCCAGACATGGCGACCTTCGCATCCGCGATCGCAGAGGCCTACGCGACGAAGGGCGGCGCGATCGAGCTCGGAACCGCGAAGCTCGACGACGCGCTCGTGCCCGAAGCGGCAGTCCGGCTTCCTCTCGCGACGATGAACCGCCACGGCCTGATCGCGGGAGCCACCGGTACGGGGAAGACGCGCACGCTGCAGCTGATCGCCGAGCAGCTCTCCGCCGCCGGCGTTGCGGTGTTCGCTGCGGACGTCAAGGGCGACGTCTCCGGCATGGCCGTACCCGGCTCGGACGATGGTCCCGCGAAGAAGCGCGCGGCCGAGCTCGGCCTTCCATTCACGCCCACAGGCTTCCCGGTCGAGTACCTCTCGCTCGGCGGCATTGGACCGGGTGTTCCCGTTCGCGCAACCGTCTCCGACTTCGGACCGCTGCTCCTCGCCAAGGTGCTCGGCTCGAACGCGACGCAGGAGCAGAGCCTCGGGCTCGTCTTCCACTACGCCGACGAGAAAGGCCTCCCGCTCCTCGACCTGTCCGATCTGCGCGCGCTCCTGACCTTCCTCGACTCCGACGGCGGGCGGGAGGAGCTGAAGGGCATCGGCGGCCTGTCGCCGCAGACCGTGGGCGTCCTCCTGCGCTCGCTCGTCGCCCTCGAGACCGGCGGCGGCAACGAGTTCTTCGGCGAGCCTCAGCTCGACGTGGCCGATCTCCTACGAACGGACGCGGACGGGCGCGGCGTGATCTCGTGTCTGGAGCTGCCGGCCGTGCAGGACAAGCCACGGCTCTGGTCGACGGTGCTCATGTGGCTCGTCGCGGAACTCTTCGAGCAGCTGCCCGAGGTCGGCGACCGTGAGAAGCCCCGGCTCGTGTTCTTCCTCGACGAGGCGCACCTCCTGTTCGAGGGTGCGAGCAAGGCGTTCGTCGAGTCGACGGTGCAGACGGTTCGGCTCATCCGGTCGAAGGGCGTCGGCGTCTTCTTCGTGACGCAGACACCGAAGGACGTGCCGGCAGACGTCCTCGGACAGCTCGGAAATCGCGTCCAGCACGCACTGCGCGCGTTCACGCCGGACGACGCAAAGGCGCTTCGCGCGACGGTGAGAACGTTCCCGAAGACCGACGCGTACGACCTCGAGGAGCTCTTGACACAACTCGGGACGGGCGAGGCTGCGGTCACGATCTTGAACGAGTCGGGCGTCCCGACCCCGGTCGTCCACACACGGATGCGCCCTCCGCTCTCCCGCATGGGTGTGGCGGACGACGTCGCAGGCGCGGCCGCGGCGAGCCCGCTGCAGGCGAAGTACGGGACACGGCTCGACAGCCAGAGTGCGCGCGAGCTGCTCGCAGAGCGGCTCGATCCACCGCCCGCCGGCGAGAAGCAGTCGAAGCCGACGGAGCGCCAGAAGGGCGCTGCGACCGCTGCCGGGAAGGGCGCGGACGCGATCGGCGACTTCCTGCAGTCGTCGAGCGGCCGGGCGCTCACGCGCGAGGTGATGCGCGGCGTCTTCGGGATGCTGAAGCGTGGGTTCTAGACTTCGGGCGTGATCCTCACCGCGTTCCTCGTCGGTCTCGCGCTCACGCTCGTCGGCCTCTTCGTCGCCGCTATTCGCGGATTCGCACTCTGGCGCCAGGGCAAGCGCACGAGTGGCCTGTTCTCGAGCGAGCTCGCGCTGTTCGAGGAGCGCTCGGCGCGAACGGAGGAACTGCTCGCCGAGGCCGACCGTTCGAACCAGGAGCTCCAGGCAGCAACCGAACGCCTCCGCGTTTCGCGCGCGCAGCTCGAAGTGCTGCTGGGGTCGATCGAGACGGCGAAGCAGCGCACACGCTGGCTCCGCGCGTTCCTCCCGGCCAAATGAGCCGCGTCGCAGCCGTCGATCTCGGGACGAACTCGACCCGGCTCCTCGTCGCGGACGTCGACGGCGAGCAGCTCGAGGAGGTCACGCGTCGGCTGACAATCACGCGGCTCGGCGAAGGCGTCGATCGCCGCAGGCGCCTCCTCCCCGTTCCGATCGCACGCGTGCGCAACTGCCTCTCGGAGTACCGGCAGGAGCTCGAGGCGCTCGGCGCCGAGCGAACGCTCTGCATCGCGACGAGCTCCGTACGCGATGCCGAGAACGGCGAGGCCTTCCTCGGCGAGATCGAGTGGAGCTACGGCTTCACGACGCGGCTGCTCTCCGGTACGGAGGAGGCCGAGATGATGATCCGCGGCGTCACGGCCGGCCGGCCGCCGCTCGACGACGTGCTCGTCGTCGACATCGGCGGAGGCTCGACCGAGCTCGTGCTTGCGGCCGACGGCGAGGTCGCCGCGGCGACGAGTCTCGACGTCGGCTGCGTGCGCATCACCGAGCGGTTCCTCGGCTCGGATCCGCCTTCGCGGCCCGAGCTCGCGGGCGCGAGCGGATACGTGCGCTCGCTTCTCCCGCCGCTCGAGGCGGCGAGCGCGATCGGCGTCGCCGGCACCGTCACGACGCTCGCGACGATCGACCTCGGAGACGCCGAGTACGACCCCGCACGGACACACGGCCATCGCCTCTCACTCGCGTCCGTCGAGGAGCAGCTCCAGCAGCTTGCCGGCATGACCACGGACGAGCGGATCGCCATATTTGGGATCGAACCCGGCCGCGCCTCCGTGATCGTCGCCGGCGTGATCGTGCTGCGTGAGGTCATGACTGCCTACGGTCTCTCGGAGATCGAGGTGTCCGAGCGCGACGTCCTCCACGGCGCCGCATTCGCGGCCGCCGAGCTGCCGGAGCCCGAGGAGGGCGCGGCACCTCCGGGCGCGTATACCTGCTGCTGAGGCCTACGCGGCGGGTGGCAGCGGCTCGTCCTCGTCCTCTGCGAGCCGTCGCTGCAAGACGCTGCGCGAAAGGACACCGACGAGGCGATGCTGCTCGTCGACGACCGGCACGCGTTCGGCGTCCTCGGTCTCGAGGAAGCGGAACGCCTCCTCGAGCGGGACGTCCGGGCCGATGGTGAAGTGCGGCGCCTCCGCGATCGAGCGGAGCTCCGTCGCCGTCGGGTCGAGCCCCAGCGCGATCACCTCGCGCACGAGCGTCTTCCGCGTGACGACGCCGACGAGCCGCTCGTCCTCGGTCACGTAGACGGCGCGCACCTCGGGACGCTGAAGCAGCTCCCCCGCCGCCTGTGCAGATGCATTCGCCGGGAGCTGTCCCGGGTTCGAAACCATCGCGTCGCGAACCGCGTTCACGGGAAGATCCCGCGCGCCTGCAGCGCGTCCGACACCTCGCGGATCCCGGCGACGAGCGCGCCCGTGCGCAGCTTCACCTTGCGGTCGTCGGCGAGATCCCAGACGCGGTCGAACGCGTTCGAGAGCTTCTCGGCGAGCTTCGCGCGGATCTCGTCACGCGTCCAGAAGAGGCGGCCGAGGTCCTGGACCCACTCGAAGTACGAGACGGTCACGCCACCCGCGTTGGTGAGGATGTCCGGCAGCACGGGGATGTCGCGCTCCCAGAGGATGTTGTCGGCCTCGATCGAGGTCGGACCGTTCGCGCCCTCGGCGATCATGCGCGCGCGGATCCGCGGCGCGTTGTCGCCCGTCACCTGATCCTCGCGTGCGGCGAGGACGAGGATGTCGCAGTCGAGCTCGAGGAGCTCGTCGTTGGTGAGGCGATCGCCGGCCTCGCAGCCTTCGAGGGACCCGTGCTCGCCCGACGTACGCGTGGAGCGCCCCGATGTCGAGCCCGCGCGCCGCGTGCAGGCCGCCCGAGACGTCCGAGACGGCGACGACAGTGGCCCCCAGCGCCTGCAGCTCGGAGGCGGCGATGCCACCCACGTTGCCGAACCCCTGCACGACGCAGCGCTGGTCGGAGAGCGTCCAGCCGAGCCGGTCGCACGCGCGCGCGATCACCATGACCACGCCTGCTCCCGTCGCTTCATGGCGGAAGACCGAGCCACCGATCGAGATCGGCTTGCCGGTCACGATCTCCGGAACGGCGTAGCCGCTCTGCATCGAGTACGTGTCCATCATCCAGGCCATCGTCTGCTCGTTCGTGGCCATGTCGGGAGCAGGGATGTCCTCTTTCGGGCCGATGATCGGCAGCAGCTCCGACGTGAAACGGCGTGTCATGCGCTCGAGCTCACCGAGCGACATGCTCCGCGGGTCGCAGCGGACGCCTCCTTTCGCTCCTCCGTACGGCAGCCGAAGGAGCGAGCACTTCCACGTCATCCACATCGCGAGCGCAGCGCACTCGCCGAGCGTCACCTCCGGGTCGTAGCGAATCCCGCCCTTCGTCGGCCCCGTGATGCTCGAGTGCTGAACGCGGTAGCCGGGGAAGACGACGCGCTTTCCGCTGTCCATGCGGACGGGAATCGAGACGATCGTCGAGCGCTCCGGATAGCGCAGGCGCTCCGCGATGTCGTCGGGGATGCCGGCGACCGGGACGGCCTGGTCGAACTGCGCTACCGCCATGCGGTATAGCGGCGTATCCCACTCGAGCTGGGCATGGGCAAGCGCTTCCGGCGGGCTCGCCACGGCCGGCGGAGTCTAGCTGGACTCCGCGTTTACACTCGCCTCGCCGGGGTGGCGGAACGGGTGAGACGCGCCCGCCTTAAAAGCGGGTGTCCCTCAGGGGGCGTGCGGGTTCGAGTCCCGCCCCCGGCACAGCCTTCGCTTTCTCGCAGGAGCAGGATCCGCGAGTGCGGATCCTGCTCCGCGCACATCCCTGAAGCCGCCGCCGCGAGCGGCGGCGGGTCGCAGCCTCGACTCAACGCTCCGCGGCTGGCTTCGGCCCGCCTCGACGCTAGGTGTTGGTTGAAGCCAAGATCTTCACCGCCGCGAACGTGTGCGTTCGGGCGCCGCCGTACTCTGTGAAGGCGTCGAAGACCTCGTACCGCCAGATGCCCGCGCTCGGGAACACGATCTTCGCGCGGTAGACGCCAGAGCGACTCGTCGGTCTCGCCTTGAAGGTCAACGACGTCTTGCCGAGTGCGCTCAACGAGCGCACCGACCCGATCCTGCGAATCGTCACGGTCGGCTTCAGGCAGCAGAGCGGCTGGCTGGCCAGGCCGTGCTGGAGCACGGTGATGTTCACGACCCACGGCTCGTCCGCGGTCATGCCCTTCGGCGACGAGCTGAGCTTGACGGTCGCCCAGCCCCCTGCGAGGGCCGTAGTGGCACAAGCGAGCGCCACGAAGGCGGCGACGATGAGCACTGACTTCCGCATGAGCAACCTCCTGTTCGGGTGCTGCGGATACACCGGCTCGCCGCCACAGGTTCCGTGCCTTTCTCGCAGGAGCGCACATCCCTGAAGCCGCCGCCGCGAGCGGCGGCGGGTCGCAGCTTCGACTCAGCCCTTCGGGGACGGCTAGTGGCCCGGCTGAAGCTGGCTCGGGTCGAAGCGCTCGGGCCCACGGAACTGGAGCGAGGAGAAGAACGACGACACGGCATCCTCGTCGAACGTCTTGCACTTCGCGAGGAAACCGTTGTCGATGTCTCCATCGACGACCCACGCGCCGAGCGCGAACTCGTTGCCGAGTCGATCGAGCGGCGCCATGATCGTGCCCGTCTTGTGGTCGTCGTAGAACGCGCGCAACTCGTCGACCGTCGCGTCCGGTACGTCCTCTCCGTAGAGGATGAAGATGCCGCCGTGCTCGAGATTGTGGACGACCCGCGCAATCTCGAGCTCGTCCTCGTAGATCCCGAAGATCGCGGCGATGCCGTAGTGCGGACCGCTCGTCGGCGGATCGGTGTTCCACTCGTCCGACGTCCCACCGGGCTGCTGAATCGAGTGCGCGCCTTCGAGTGCCTTCACCGTCTTGAACGAGCAGCCTGCGGCCTCGAGGTTCGTGCGAGCCGCCTCCGCGTCCGTCCCGCCTCCGCCGACGATGCCGAGAAGCGCCGCGACGACGACGAAGCCGAGCGCAACGCCGGCGATCGCTGCGCCGATCACGAACGTGCGATTCCGCGAGGAACCGTCGCTCGACGAGGATGCGCGCTGCTTCGGCGCTTTGACGCGGGGCTTTTCGGCCATGCCGCGGGCGAGGGTACCAGCGCCCCCTTTCAGCCCTGGTTGCGAAGCAGCGGTAAGAGGTGCCGTCCGCCGACCGGATTACCGTGCATCGGCTCAGTGGTCATCGTCGCACTCGTCATAGGCCTCGTCCTCGGCGCGCTCGGCGTTCTCCTCGCGGTGCGCCCGGCTCTCGTCGAGCGGCGGCGCCGTCTACAGGACGTCATCGAGCTCGAGCGGTCGCTGGCGGCCGCCGAGGCGGAGCTCCGAGTCGAGCGAGCATCGGTCGACGCTCGCCTCGAGGCGAAGATCAAGGAGCTCTCGACCGAAGCGCTCGACGCGAACAGCTCGCGCTTCCTCGAGCTCGCGGAGACGCATCTCACCGGGCACGTGAAGCCGCTCAAAGACTCGCTCGAGCGGATGGATCGGCAGCTCCAGTCGGTTGAGCGCGTACGCCAGGAGTCGTTCGGCGCCTTGAAGACACAGGTCTCGACGCTTGCCGAACGCGCCGGGAGCCTTACGAACGCGCTTCGCACGCCGCACGTGCGCGGGCGTTGGGGCGAGGCGCAGCTCCGCAACGTCGTCGAGTACGCAGGCATGGTCGAGTACTGCGATTACGTCTCGCAGGTGACGACGTCGACGGAAGACGGCACGTTGCGGCCAGACCTCGTCGTCCGCATACCGGGCGGGAAGCACGTCGTCATCGATGCAAAGGCACCGCTGGTCGCCTACCTCGACGCCTTCGAGACGTCCGACGAGGCGGAGCGGCAACTCCGGTTCGCGGATCACGCGCGGCAAGTCCGCGAGCACGTCGGGAAGCTCTCGGCGAAGGGCTACTGGCGCCAGTTCGACCCGTCGCCGGACATCGTCGTCATGTTCCTTCCCGACGAGTCGTACCTGCGTGTGGCCCATGAGCACGACCCGTCGCTCCAGGAGTACGCGTGGAGCTCCAACGTCATCCTCGCGTCACCGAGCACGCTCATGGTGCTGCTCCGCACGGTCGCCATGACCTGGCAGCAGGAGACGATCGCCGAAAGCGCGCAGGAGATCTCCGATCTCGGACGCGAGCTCTACAAGCGGCTGGCCACGATGGGCGCACACTTCTCGAAGCTCGGACGGACGCTCGATGGTGCGGTCGACGCCTACAACAAGACGGTCGGGTCGCTCGAGCGTCAGGTGCTCGTCCAGGCGCGTCGGTTCGAGGAGCACGGGATCGCCGGCATCGAGCCGCCGGAGCTTCAGCCGATCGAGCGTCAGACAAGGCCGCTTGCCGCCGCCGAGCTCGTCGAGCCAGGACAGCAGACCGCGCTCGAGGCCGTCGCGGCCGGCAACGACGCTGCGTGATCGGGAACATCGACCGCCGTCGATGCGTTTCACCAGGTGATGCCCTTCGTAGTGGGGCTACCCTCTGTCCCGAGGAGACCTCTTGAGCGACGTTCGTGACGTGATCATCATCGGCGGCGGCCCGGCCGGGTACACGGCAGCGCTCTACACGGCGCGCGCAAACCTGAGCCCGCTCGTCATCGAGGGCTTCAACTGGGGCGGGCAGCTGATGATCACGAGCGACGTCGAGAACTACCCGGGCTACGCCGACGGCGTGATGGGGCCGTCGATGATGGCCGACTTCCGCCGCCAAGCCGAGCGCTTCGGCGCGGAGTTCGTCACGGACGACGTCACGCGCGTGGACTTGTCCGAGCGTCCCTTCCGCGTCTACGTCGGCGATCACGAGCATCGCGCGGACTCGGTGATCGTCGCGACCGGCGCGAGCGCGCGCCAGCTCGGGCTCGAATCCGAGCGGACGCTGCAGGGCCGCGGCGTCTCGTACTGCGCGACCTGCGACGGCGCATTCTTCCGCGACAAGGTCGTGGCCGTCGTGGGCGGCGGGGACTCCGCGATGGAGGAGGCGACGTTCCTCACGCGGTTCGCACGCAAGGTCGTGGTCGTCCATCGGCGCGACGAGTTCCGCGCGTCGCCGATCATGGTCGACCGTGCGCGGGAGAACGAGAAGATCGAGTTCGTGCTGAACGCGGCCGTCGACGAGGTTCTCGGCGAGGGGAACGGGCACGTCACGGGCCTCAGGCTCGAGGACACGGTGACCGGCGAGAAACGTGAGATCGAGGCCGACGCGCTGTTCGTCGCGGTCGGTCACGACCCGACGACGGCGCTCTTCCTCGACTGGCTCGACCACGACGACCAGGGGTACCTCGTCACGGATCCGCGCTCGACGCGTACGAACATCGCCGGCGTCTTCGCGGCCGGAGACGTACAGGATCACACGTACCGGCAGGCGGTCACCGCCGCCGGCTCGGGAACGATGGCGGCCCTCGATGCGCAGCGCTGGCTCGAGGAGCAACGCCATCACCCCGAGGTCGCTGCAGTCACGGCGTAGTCCTCTCCGACCGCACCTCCGACTAACCTCGCCCGCTGTGAGCGCTCGGTGGCTCGACCTCGTCGACCCGACTCGCGAGGAGCTCCTCGCCATCCTGCCGATCCAGGTCGACCCCGAGGTCGTCGAGGCGCTCGTCTCGCGTTCCGAGGACGGTCGCGAGCCGCGCCCGCTGCTCGAGAGCCATGGCACGTACGTCTTCGGCGTCCTCGTCGCCGCGCGTCCGCTCCCGCACGAGGATCGCGTGAGCTACCTGGAGGTCGACCTCGTCGCCACTCCTGCTGTCGTCGTCACTGTCCGGAAGTCGCCGGGAGGCGGCGGTGAGCCCTTCGACGTGTCGGCCCTCCACCCGGCTGCCGACGACGATGCCCATGCAGGCGAGCTCGTCTATCGACTGATCGACGAGATCGCGGAGTCCTTCCTCGAGTCACTGGACGCCGTGTACGCGGAGATCGAGGAGCTCGAGGACGGCCTCGACGACTGGCCGCCCAAGCGTGTCCGCATGCGACTCGTGGATCTCCGGCACGAGCTCCTCCACAGCAGGCGGACGGTCGCGGCCACGCGCAGCGCCGTCAGGCGCGTCCTCGACGGGCGTATCGAGGTCGGCGACCACGCGCTTTTCCCGCCGAACGTCGAGCGCTTGTTCGCGGACACGTACGAAACCCTCGTGCGCGTGGCGGAAGAGCTCGACATCGCCCGAGATCTCCTCGCAGGCGTGCGCGACCACCACCAGTCGAAGGTCGTCGAGGGACAGGGCGAGGTGGCGAAGAAGCTCACCGTCATCGCGTCGCTCGTCCTCGTCCCGAGCTTCATCGCCAGCTACTTCGGCCAGAACTTCGAATCCGCGTTCGACGACACCTACTGGTCGATCGGCGTCTCCACCGGCCTCATCGTCGTGTCGACGATCATCCAGCTCGCGATCTTCCGCTGGCGCCGCTGGATCTAGCCGCAAGTGGCCCGCGCGCTGCCCGAGCCGCTCGACGTCGATCTCGACGCATGGGACGCCTGGAGCCCGCACGAGGCCGCGTGGCACCTCGAGGAGCTCGCGGCACCGTGGTACGTCGCTGCCGGCTGGGCGCTCGATCTCTTCCTCGCAGCGCAGACCCGCGAGCACGACGACCTCGAGATCGGCGTGCCCTCGCAGCGGTTCGCGGAGGTGCGCGAGGCGCTAGCCGGCTTCGAGTTCGTCGTCATCGGCGACGGGAATGCGTGGCCGATGACGGAGTCCACGCTCTCGACCCACCACCAGACCTGGGTGCGGGAACGTGACGGCGGGCCATGGCGGGTCGACGTCATGCGTGAGCCATGGGACGGCGACGCGTGGATCTGTCGACGCGACCCGCGAATACGGCTGCAGGCCGCGGACCTCATCTCCCGTACTGCGGACGGGATCCCGTATCTGCAACCCGAGGTGGTCCTGCTCTTCAAGGCGAAGGCTGTCCGCCCGAAGGACGAGCTGGACTTCGCGGCAGTGTTGCCCCACCTGGAAAGCAGTCGTCGCTTGTGGCTTCGAGACGCACTGACTCTCGTGCATCCCGAGCACGCGTGGCTCGAGTCGTTGGGAACGAGCTAGGGTCGAAGCCGACTCGACGGGCACAGATCCTCGAGGACGCACTCCTCGCAGAGCGGACGGCGGGCGTCGCAGACGCGCCGACCGTGCCAGATCAGGAGGTGCGGGAAGCGTGCCCAGTCCGCCCGCGGAACGACGCGCTGCAAGTCGCGCTCGATCTTCACGGGATCGTCGTTTCGCGTGAGACCGAGGCGTTGCGAGAGCCGGCGCACGTGCGTGTCGACGACGATTCCCTGAGCGTGACCGAGCTCGGCCGCGACGACGTTCGCGGTCTTGCGCGCGACACCGGGCAGCTTCACGAGGTCCTCGAGCCGCCTGGGAACCTCACCGTCGAAGTCCTCGATGAGCATGCGCATCGTTCCGCGAATCGACTTCGCCTTCTGGCGGAAGAACCCGGTCGCGTAGATGTCGCGCTGCAGCTCCTCCACCGGCACGGCGAGGTAGTCCTCGGGCTTCCGATACTTCTCGAAGAGCGTCGGTGTGACCTTGTTGACGTTCACGTCGGTCGTCTGCGCGGACAGCATCACCGAGACGAGGAGCTCGAGGTCCGAGCGGAAGCGCAGCGCGATCTCGGCGTCGGCATGCTCGGCGGCGAGTCGCTCGATGATCGGCTCGATGCGCTCGCGGCGGCGCCCGAGGCCACGGCGCGCCTCGCCGACGTAGCTACGTGGCACGCAGCGACTCGAAGTACTCGGTCGTCGCGACCGGGTCCCGCGGCTCGACGAGGTACTCGACGAACCGCTCGACGGGCGCATCCGTCGCTTCGATCTCCGCCACCGCTGCTTGGACGTCGTACTCGGAGCGCCGGAACTCGACGTCGTCGCCGAGCACGGCCCAGTATGCCCCGGCCATGCCCTCGTACGGCATCCCGACGCTCCCGGGATTGACGATCCGAAGACCGTTCGTGAGCGTGCGGTCGTACTGCATGTGCGTGTGGCCGCAGACGAGAACATCGGCGTCGACCGGGCCGAGGAGCTCCGCCAGCACGTCGTCCGGCGTGATCCGTGTGTAGATCGGATCGTCGGCCGTCGGCGTCGAGTGGCAGGCGAGGACTCGGCCGAGCCCGTCGATCTCGAGCTCGCAGGTGAGCGGCCAGGACGCGACGCTGACGAGGCGCGCTTCGCCGAGCTGATCGGCGCACCACGGCGGGTTGCGGCCGAACTGTTCATCACGCTCCAGGACAGCTCGATCGGCGTTCCCGCGCACGATCGAGGCGTCGGCTCCGGCGACGAGATCGAACACCTCGACCGGCCATGGCCCTGCGACGGTGTCTCCGACGACGACGATCGCGTCGACCCCTTCGCGCTCGACGTCCGCGAGAACGGCTTCGAGGGCCCGAAGGTTCGCGTGGATGTCGCTGATCGCCGCGACGCGCACGGCGCCGAGGCTACCTCGCGAGGGCGAGCCGCGGCCCGGCGCAGACGAGGTCGAGCGCCGGGCAGTCCGAGCAGACGAACTCGCTCGGCGTCGGCCGGAAGTCTCCCGCGCGGATTCGTGCGATCGCGGCGGAGAGCTCGGCCTCCAGCTCGGGGATGTCGGCGCGAGTGAACGACGTCGACACGACGTCGTCCGGCCGCTCGAGGAACTGGTACGCGATCTCGACCTCGGTCGACCCGGCCCGCAGGCAGACGAGCGCATAGACGAGCCGCTGCAGCCCGTACTCCGCCTCGACGATCTCGGCCGGATTGCGCCCTTCGAGTGCATTCGACTTGTAGTCGACGATCAGCGCCCGCTCACCTTCCTGCCAGAGGACGTCGAGCCGGCCACGGATGAGGACACCGTCGTGCTCGAACGTGAACGGCCGCTCCGGGCGCGCGCCGTGGAGGCTCGCGAGCCGTGCAGCCAGAGGTGATGCGCAGTACGCATCGACGAGGCCGGCAACCCGCTCGAGCTCGTCCTCGGCGACGTCCGGATACCAGGCACGAACCGTCTCGGCCAGAGTCGCCCGCGGTGGCGGAGCGGGTGCGTCGAGTGGGACGAGCTCGAGCAGGCGATGAACCGCATCGCCGATCTCGGTCGCGGCGAGCCCGGCTCCGTCCGGGGCCGCGGCGACCCGCTCGCGCGGCGGCAGCCCGAGGACGCGCTCGGCATAGAAGCGATACGAGCAGCGCTCGAAGAGCGCGAGCGCGCTGTACGAGAGCCTGCGCACGTCGTAGACCGGCGGCGGCGCGATCCCGGTGAGCTCGGGGAGCTCGATGCCGAGCCGAGGGCGGCCGGTCGGCAGCTCGTCGAAGAGAGCGAGCTGCAGCTCGTCGTCGCCTTCGACGTCGGCAGCGGTCTCGACAGCGACTTCGTCAGCATCGTCAGTCCGATGGCGAGAGACGGAGAGGACGAACCGCGCGTCGTCCGCGAGCCAGCTCGACCGGCATCTCGGCGACCTCCGGCACCGTGCCGTACGCGTCGAGGCGCTCGAGCACCCAGCCGATCGGCGTCGAGCGATCCGCCGTTCGCTCGGGATCGATCGCTCCCGAGACGATCAGACGATCGATCGCCCGCGTCATCGCGACGTAGTACAGGCGAAGCCGCTCGGCGCGCTCCTGGTCTCCTGCGGCCTCCTTCACCGCGTCCCAGGCGAATACGCCACGCCGATCGCCCAGCGTCGGATGCACCATCCGGAACCCGAACCTCCCGTCCGAGAGCGCAACGATCTCGTCCGGGCCGCGGGGGCCTCCGACGTCGCGCCCGGCGTCCGCGACGATCACGACCTTGAACTCGAGGCCCTTCGCGGCGTGGATGGTCAGGAGCCGCACGGCGCCTCCTCCCTCCTCCTCGGCTACCGCCTCGAGCTCCTTGGCGCCGAGCGCATCCTGGTCGCGCACGAACCGCACGAAGCCCTCGATGTCCGCGCCCCGCACGGACTCGTAGTCGCGCGCCAGACGCCCGAGCTTGCGGAGGTTCGCAAATCGTCGTGTTCCGTCCCACCGTGCGAGGACGGCGAGGTCATAGTCGTGCTCGCTCACCACTCGCTCGCAGAGAGCTTCGAGCCCGATCCGCGTCGCGGCGCGAACCAGTCGCTCGTAGCGCTGGAGGAACGCGCGCAGCAGGCGCGCGTCGCCGGAGTCGAGCTGCTCGGGAAACGCCCGCTCGAGCGCCGTGAACAGCGGACGGCGTGGGGCGTTGCGCCGGAGCAGGACGAGCGTGTCGTTCGAGACGCCGACGAACGGCGACGCGAGCACGGTGGCGAGCGCGACGTCGTCGTAGCGGTTGTGAAGGAGCCGCAGATAGGCGAGCAGGTCGACGACCTGTTGCTGGCCGAAGTAGCCGCGCCCCGTCGCCCGGTACGTGGGAAGCCCCTCGCGGCGGAGTGCCTCTTCGTACTGCTCGGCGTCCGTGCCCGCTGCGAACAGCACGACGATCTCGCCCGGCTCGGCCTCTCCGGAGTCGACCAGCTCGCGCACGCGACCCGCGATTCGCCGTGCCTCGCCCGCGCGCCAGTGCTCCTTCGTCTCGGCGAAGCTCGTCTTGTCGGTGACGAGCAGCTCGACGGGATGACCGAACACGGGATCGGCGAACTCCGCCGACGCCGCGAGAGGCTGGTAGTCGTCGCCGAACGCGTCGCCGAAGAGGTGGTTCACCGCCTCGAGCACCTGCGGTCGCGAGCGGTAGTTGCGCGTGAGCGCGAGCAGCGTGGTCGCCTGCGCCCGCCGCTCGCGGAAGACCTCGAGATCCGCGTGCCGGAAGCCGTAGATCGACTGGAACTCGTCGCCGACGGTGAAGACCTCGGTGAGGTCGGAGTGCGCGACGAGGTCGATGAGCTCGCACTGCAGCCGGTTCGTGTCCTGGAACTCGTCCACCATGACCATGCCGGAACCGCAGCTGCGTGGCCTCGCGCACCGACGCGTCGTCGCGGAGCAGATCGCGTGCGGCGAGCTGAAGGTCCTCGAAGTCGACCACCGACTCACGACGCTTCGTCGCCGCATACTCCGCGCCGAATCGCTCGAGCAGCTCCTGCAGGAGGTCGCGGTCCGCCGCGGCCAGCTCTTCGAGCGCCGCCCGCTCCACCATCTTCCGCGCCGACTCGAACGAGGCGGCCCGGCCGCCTCGACTTGCGAACGCCGACAGGTCGACGAGCTTCTCCGGCGGGGAGTCGCTCGTCGCGACGCGAAGCGCCTCGGTCGCGTTGCGACATTGGGTCTCGGTCGCCGATGCGTCGGCGACGAGCGCCTCGGCCTCGGCGCGGAGCATCGTCACCGCGCTCGCGATGTCGGCCCGCTCGCCCAGCTCGAGCTCGAGGGCGCGCCCGGCCGAGCGAAGCGTCTCGTAGACGCCCGTGAGCATGCGGCGAAGACCTGCGGCCCGGTAGGTCGCGAGCAGCCGGAGCCGCTCGGGGTCGCCGTCGGCGCAGAACGCTTCGAGGGCGCGCTCGAACGCTTCTCCCCGGAGCACGGCGGCCCCCGCATCCTCGAGCTCGCGGAACCGAGGGTCGAGGCCCGCAGCGAACGGATGGGCGCGAAGCAGGCGGCTGCAGAAGCCGTGAATCGTCGAGATCCAGGCGCCGTCGAGCTCGCGTGCGAGGTCGGGACGGCCGCGCTCGCGCAGCGAGGCTCGGATGCGCGTCCGAAGCTCGCCGGCCGCTTTACGCGTGTACGTGATGACGAGGATCGACTCGACGTCGATGCCGCGGTCGCAGACCGCACGCACGTAGCGCTCGACGAGAACCGACGTCTTTCCCGTTCCCGCGCCGGCGGACACGAAGACCGAGCCTTCGGCCTCGACCGCGGCGAGTTGCTCCTCGTTCAGCACCGACTCCAGCTCGACGACCGTCACGCCCGTGCCACCCGGCAGATCGGCCAGAGGTCGCACCACGACGGGCAGCCGTCACCCTTCGGGTCGTGCTGGACGTCTCCGGTGCGGATGCGACGAGCGTTCTCGGCCGCCCGCTCACGCGCAGTCTCGATCTGGCTCCAGAACGCGTCCTCGTCGAGATAGTCGTCCTTCGCGAACCCGGGCAGATCCTCGCGCGCGCTTTCCCGGAGCATCCCGCGCGTGAGACGCCGACCCGCGAGGGCGCGGTACACGCCACCGAGCGGCTCGACGCCGACGAGATCTCGCAGCGCGAGGATGTAGAGCGGGATCTGGAGGCGCAGCTCCCGGTCGATCTCGCGCGCCGTATGCGCGCCCTTTCCGGACTTGTAGTCCTGGACGATCCCTCGCGCGCTGTACGGGTCGATGTCGATCCGATCGATCTTCCCGGACAGCCACAGGTCGTCCGCGAGCGGGAGACCGCGCTGCAGCTCCGGAGCGGCCCGCTCGGAACCGAACGCAACTTCGAGCCGGCGCGGGAGGAACCCGATGTCCGACGCGGCCTCGTCGCGCAGGAAGCCCTCGAGATCGGCGCGCAGCGTGTGGCGAAGCTCGGCGGCCTGAAGATCCGTCAGGTCGAGACGGACGCCCGACTCGATCGCCTCGTCGAGGCAGCGGTGCACGAGAGCCGTAGCGGCCTCGAGGTTCTCCTCCGTCACGCGCTCCGAGTCGAGCTCGCGCGGGAGCATCGCGTAGAAGCGATGCAGGGTCGTGTGCATGACCTGCCCGCGGAGCATCGGGTCCGGCTCGGCGTCGATCTTCTTCGGGTCGATGATGCGCTCGACGAGCCACGCCGACGAGCAGTCGGCGAAGCGCTCGAGCTCGGTCGCGGAGAACATCGTCTTCGCCGCGAACGGCTCCAGGACGGCAGGCGCGCGAAGAGCCGTGTCGCGCTCGAACGCGCCACGCGCGCGGTCGAGCCTGCGCGACCAGTCGTTCGCGGCCGCGAGTGCGAACGCACCCTCGGAGTCGGTCGCCGCGAGCCGGACGAGAGCGCGCAGCCGCTCGCGCTCGCTCGGTGCCGACTCGAGCGGCCAGGTGAGCGCCGACAACGGGCGTCGCCGCGTCGCCCGCAGCACCTCACCGTCGTCGAAGAGCGCCTTGACGTCCTCCCAGAACGGGCTCGGCTCGCGCGGCGTCCCCTCGTCTCCGGCCGCCTCGCGCACGAGAACGAGACGCTGAGTGGCACGCGTGCACGTCGTATAGAAGAGGTAGCGGTCACGCGCGACCGCAGCGGGGCGCTCGAGCCGTCCGCCGAGCTCCCGCCGTACCTCGTCACTCAGGAGCGGCGACGGCCGCGAGCGGCGCGGGAACGCTCCTTCCTCGAGCCCGAGCACGAAGACGACGTCGAATGCGCGCGTCCGAGCCCGCTCGTGGTCGAGAACGGCGACGTGGCCCGTCGTCGGAGCGTCCGGAGGAACGCGCGTCCGCTCGAGAGCGGCCACGACGTCCTCGACGGTGACCCGCACGCCACCGGCCGAGAGGGCCGCGAGCTCGTCGAGCGTGCGCGTGGCAGCTCGATACGCACGCGCGTCGACGCGAGCGTCGTCAACCGTCGGCGGCGCGTCGAGCCCCCACGCGTTCCGCACCATCACCTCGACGAGACGACGGGCGGCTGCGACCGGATCGTCCTCTGCTCTGAGCTCGACGAGCGCCGGGACGGGCGCGCCGCGCAGGCGTTCGCTCTCCTCGTCGACGCGAGCGGGATCGGCTACCGCCCGGCCCCGAAGTCGTCCTTCGACGAAGTCCACCGACCGACGTTCGAGGCCCGAGAACGGCGAGCGCAGGAAGGCGAAGAGATCGCCGCGACCGCCTCCGAGCCAGGCGTAGCGGAGCACGGAGGCCAGCGCATGTCCGAGCGGCGCGTCGACGAGGCGTCGCCCGTGCTCGATCGAGAAGGGCACGCCGAGCTGCGAGAGCGCACTCTCGAGCGGTGCACGCCAGCGATCGACGGACTCGCAGACGACGGCGACGCGCTCGGGAGCCATCCCGCCGCGGAGAAGAGCTGCGAGCTCGCTCGCGAGAAGCTCGACGGTGCCGCGTGCTCCTGCGCCTTCCAGGAACCGAATCGCGCCGTCGAGCGGCTGGCCTCGTTCCGGCTCGTCGGAGAAGAGCTCGCGCTCGAGCAGCGCCAGCGCCGCGGGCCGACTCGATGCCGAGGCGCGAGGCAGCTCCTCGATGGCTCCGTGCGCAAGCCCTGCGAGATCGTCAACCGTTCGCTCGAGCGCCTCGAAGGCCGCGCGGCCCGGCTCGTACGGGATGGAGACAGTCACCTCGGCTCGCGCAGAGAGCGCCTCGAGGAGCGCCCACTCGGCGCCCGTGAGGTCCTCGAACCCGTACGCGAACACCGGCTCGCCCGACCACGCGTCGAGATCGCCGCGCAGCCGCTCGACCGCGTGCCGGCGCAAGCCGTCGCGATCCTGCAGCCCGAGCGTCTCGAGCTCTTCGCGGTAGGCCGCCGCGAGCACCGGGAGATCGCCGTCGAGCTGGCTCGGCGTCGACGAGCCCCGACTCGAGCTCGCCGATCGCCTGCAGCAGCGTGTCGGCGAATCCGGCGGTTGCCGCCGACGAGCTCAGCTCGTCCAGTTGGACGCGCTCGACCGCGCGGCGCACGGCGAGCGTGCGCTGGATCTCCGAGGCGACCGGCACTCCATCTGCATCCGCACCCGCAACGTGGCGAAACAGGTCGTCGAACGTCCCCACGGTGCCCGCGAGCAGTGCGGGACGCCGACGAACCAGGTCCCGCTCGACCCGATCGACGTCGACCCGGTTCGGTACGACGAGCCACGGATCATGCTCGAGCACCGCGAGATAGCGCTCCAGAAGCAGCGCGACCTTGCCGACGTGCGCCGGCCCGACGACGAGCGAGAGACCCATCGGTTCATCGTAGTCCTGGCTTCGGGCGCGCTTTCGTACGCGCCTATGCAAATTCCGCAAGATCGCAATCCGCGAGTGCGGATTCCGATCGCGAAGATCCCTGAAGGCGCCCGCTTCGCGGTCGCGGCGTTCAGCGACCGACCAACGAAGGCCGCCCCGCTAGCCCACCGACTTCGGCCGACGGCCGCGGCGAGCGACCTGCTGGCCGGGCATGCCGGCCGCACAGTCGTCGCAGAGATCGGCCTGCTTCGAACCGCGTCGCGCGTCGGTGTAATTGAGGCGCATCACCGCTCCGCGACTCTCGGGAACTTCCTTGCTGCAGTTGTCGCATACGAGGATCGTCTTTCGGGCCATCGTTTCTCCTTCGGGTTGGTCTTACGACTCGCACAAGAGTAGAGAAAAGGCGTGGACAAAAGCAAACGCAAAGCCTGTTGGTCAATTCTCGCACCGATGATGCACGAGTAGGATCACGCGCGTGCAGACCATCGTCGTCCTCGAAGGCGACCAGACCGGGCAGGAGCTCCTCGAAGAGGCCCTGCGGACCCTCGCCCCTGACGTCACCGGCGTCGAGGTCGAGTTCGTCCGGTTCGACCTCTCGCTCGAAGGCCGCCGTGCGACGAAGAACGCGGTGGTGTACGAGGCCGCCGCCGCGATCCGCGAGCACGGGCTCGGCTTGAAGGCCGCAACGGTCACACCCGAGGGCGCCGGCGACGTCGGGTCGCCGAACCGCATCCTGCGCGAGGAGATCGGCGGCAAGGTCATCGTGCGCACGGGGAGGCGAATCCCGGGTGTCGTGCCGCTCGGGGGCGTGCACGCGCCCATCTCCGTCGTCCGCATGGCCGTCGGCGACGCGTACGGGGCGAAGGAGTGGCGCGAGGGTGAGGGCGACGACGAGGTCGCGTTCCGCACGGAGCGCATCGAGCGGCGCATCTGCCATGCGGTCGCCGAGTTCTCGTTCCGCCAGGCCGAGCGCACGGGCGCGAAGGTCTTCGGCGGCCCGAAGTACACCGTCAGCCCGACGTACGAGGGGATGCTGAAGGAGGAGATGGACGAAGCCGCGGCGCGCCATCCCGAGGTGCCCTACGAGCCCCAGCTCATCGACGCGACCTTCGCGCTGCTCATCTCGTCGAGCGGTGCGCCGATGGTCATCCCGGCGCTGAACCGCGACGGCGACATCCTCTCCGACCTCGTGCTGCCACTCTTCGGCTCGATTGCTGGCTCGGAGTCGCTGCTCGTCGCGTTCGGGGACGACTACGTCCCGGACGCGCTCATGGCGGAGGCCGCGCACGGGACAGCGCCGTCGCTCGAGGGGAAGGATGTCGCGAATCCGATGGCGATGATTCTCGCGGGCGCGGCGCTGCTCTCGCATTCCGAGGACGACCGCGCACAGACAGCCGGGCGCGCACTCCGCGAGGCGTGCCTCGAGGCCGTCGCGGACGGTGTGCGGACGGCCGATCTGGGGGGCCACTCCGGCACGAGCGCCTTCACGGACGAGGTCATCCGCCGCACGCGCACGAAGATCGACGTCTGGGCTTCGCTGTGACGGTTCCGGGCCCGACCGCCACGCCCTCGCCGTAGAGTTCGCGACCGCATGCGAGTCGCTGTCCCGAAGGAAACGGCTGCGGGCGAGCGTCGTGTAGCGCTCGTCCCCGAGACGATCGCCAAGCTCGGGTCGGGCTTCGAAGTGCGGGTCGCGCGCGGCGCGGGAGAGTCGGCCGGATTCGCCGACGACGCGTACGCGGAGGCAGGAGCGAATCTCGTCGACGGTGCGGAACTCACGATCGGAGCCGACTGCATCGCCTGTGTCCGCTCACCCTCGACCGAGCTCGTCGCCTCGATGTCGTCGGGCACCGTTGTCGTGGGGTTCCTCGAGCCGCTCACGGACGCCGCGGGTATCGAGCGGCTTCGAGAGCGTGGCGTCGTCGCGTTCGCGATGGAGTCGATCCCACGCATCACACGAGCACAGTCCATGGACGCGCTTTCCTCACAGGCGACCGTCTCCGGCTACAAGGCGGTGGTGCTCGCGGCCGACCGCGTGCCGCGGCTCTTCCCCATGCTCATGACCGCCGCCGGAACGATCGCGCCCGTGCGGGCGCTGATCATCGGCGCGGGCGTGGCCGGTCTGCAGGCGATCGCGACGGCACGCCGGCTCGGCGCGGTCGTCTCGGCCTTCGACGTCCGTCCCGCCGTGCAGGAGCAGGTCGAGAGCCTCGGTGCGGCGTTCCTGGATCTCGGCGTTCGAACGGAGGAGACCGCGGGCGGCTACGCATCGGAGCTCACGCCCGAGCAGCAGGCACAGCAGCAAGCCGCGCTCGAGGAGCGCATCCCCGACTTCGACGTCGTCGTCACGACGGCCGCCGTTCCCGGCAGGCCCGCGCCGAAGCTCATCCCGCGAAGCGCCGTCGAGAACATGCGCCCGGGCTCGGTCATCGTCGATCTCGCGGCCGAGACGGGCGGAAACTGCGAGGTCACCGTGCCCGGCGAGGACGTCGTGCACGCTGGTGTGACGGTGATCGGGACGACGAACCTGCCGTCGCTCATGGCCTACCACGCGAGCCAGCTCTACTCGCGCAACGTCGGTGCGCTGCTCGCGCACCTCGCACCTGGCGGCGAGCTCACGCTCGACTGGGACGACGAGATCACGAGCGGCGCATGCGTCACGCGCCCGGAGACGACACCGTGACGGAGCTGACCTTCGTCGTCGAGCTGACGATCCTCGTCCTGGCGGCATTCCTCGGCTTCGAGGTGATCTCGAAGGTCCCGACGATGCTCCACACCCCGCTCATGTCGGGGACGAACTTCATCCACGGCATCGTCATCGTCGGCGCGATCGTCATCCTCGGCTTCGCGGACGACACGTTCACGAAAGCCGTCGGCTTCGTCGCCATGGTGCTGGCGACGGCGAACGTGGTCGGCGGCTGGTTCGTCACCGACCGCATGCTCGAGATGTTCAAGCGGCGGCCCGACCCGAAGCGAGACGACACGTGATCTCCGATCCCGACGTCCTCGGGCTGCTCTACCTCGTCGCGATCGTCTGCTTCGTCCTCGCGCTGCGGTTTCTCTCGTCTCCGAAGCACGCGCGGCGCGGGAACTGGCTCGGCGGCGTGGGGATGCTCGTCGCGATCGCGTCCACCCTGCTCATCGAAGGGATCTCGAACTGGGCGCTGATCGTCGTCGCCGCTGCGATCGGGAGCGTGGTCGGCTTCATCGGTGCCCGCAAGGTGAAGATGACCGCCATGCCGCAGATGGTGGCCCTGTTCAACGGGGTCGGCGGTGGGGCTGCGGCGCTCGTCGCGCTCGCGGAGTTCCACGAGCTCGACGGCGTTCTGGTGTGGGACGAGGCGCTGTCGATCGCGCTCTCGGCGCTCATCGGCTCGATCTCCTTCTCCGGCTCGCTCGTCGCGTTCGCGAAGCTGCAGGAGCTCGTGAGCGGACGGCCGATCGTCTTCTCGGGCCAGAACGTCGTGAACGTGCTCGTCCTCGGCGGCGCGGCCGCGCTCGGTGTCGCGATCGTGGCCGGGACTCGAGGCGCAGTGGGCGATCGCTGCGCTCATCGTGCTTGCGCTCGTCTTCGGCGTGATGTTCGTGCTGCCCATCGGCGGAGCGGACATGCCGGTCGTGATCTCGCTCCTCAACGCCTTCACGGGACTCGCCGCGTCCGCGACCGGATTCGTGCTCGATTCGACTGTCCTCATCGTCGCGGGGATGCTCGTCGGCGCCTCCGGCACCCTGCTCACGATGCTCATGGCGAAGGCCATGAACCGCTCGATCGCGAACGTTCTCTTCGGCGCGTTCGGGCAGGTGCAGGCCGGTGTCGGGCAAGTGCGTGCCGACGACGGCCGCACCGTGCGCGCGACGTCGGCCGACGACGTCGCGGTGCAGCTGTCGTTCGCGCGCAAGGTCGTCATCGTCCCGGGCTACGGAATGGCCGTCGCGCAGGCGCAGCACGACGTGCGCCAGCTGGCCGATCTGCTCGAAGAGCGCGGCGTCGACGTGAAGTACGCGATCCACCCGGTCGCCGGGCGCATGCCGGGGCACATGAACGTCCTCCTGGCCGAGGCGAACGTCCCCTATACGCAGCTCTTCGAGATGGACGACATCAACTCCGAGTTCCCGCAGACCGACGTCGCGCTCGTCATCGGCGCGAACGACGTGACGAACCCGGCCGCACGCAGCGACACGTCGAGTCCCATCTACGGCATGCCGATCCTCGACGTCGACAAGGCCGCGAGCATCATCGTCATGAAGCGCTCGATGAACCCCGGCTTCGCGGGGATCGACAACGACCTCTATCTCGACGAGAAGACGACGATGCTCTTCGGCGACGCGAAGGAGTCGGTGTTGAAGCTGATCTCCGCGGTCAAGGTCGCGTAGGGCGAGGCTTGCCTCGCCCTCGGCCCTCATGACGTCCCGGTCTTCCGAGCCGCTGACGTCGAGCGCGCGGTCTCGCCGCACGAGGCGTACGACGCGGTTCGCCGCGCATTCGAGGCGCACGCGCGCGGCACCTGGTCGATGCCGTCGAAGGTCTACGTCTCGAACTACCCCGCCGGAGACTTCCGCGCGATGCCCGCGATCGGCGACGGGCATGCGCTTCTCAAGTGGGTCACGTCGTTCCCGGGGAACCCGTCGCGCGGGCTGCCCACGGTGACAGGACTCGTTCTCCTCTCCGACGCGGAGGACGGACGGCTGCTCGCGGTGCTCGACGCGGCCGCTGTCACCGCTCTGCGGACCGCCGCCGCGGGAGTTCTCGCCGCCGACACGCTCTGCCGATCGGAGGCGTCCTCGTACGCGGTGATCGGGTGTGGCGTGAACGGCGCCGAGACCGCGCGGATGCTCGTCGCGCACGGCGTCACTCCGCTCGTCTGGGACGTCGACGAGGCCCGGCGCCGGTTCGTTGCGGAGCGGCTCGGCGCTCGCGTTGCAGCGAATGCCGCGGAGGCG
This sequence comes from uncultured Gaiellaceae bacterium, assembly GCA_963820635.1. Classification (GTDB taxonomy): domain Bacteria; phylum Actinomycetota; class Thermoleophilia; order Gaiellales; family Gaiellaceae; genus GMQP-bins7. The sequence continues at coordinate 120,423 of CAWGAN010000006.1, forward strand.
CTCGCGTGCGACGTCGTGATCACGGTGACCCCGGGCGCCGACGTCCTCTATCCCGCGGGCTCGCTCGAGGCGGGCCAGCACGTCTCGCTGATGGGAGCCGACGGACCCGGAAAGGCCGAGGTCGCCATCGAGGAGCTCCGCCGCGCGCACCTCTTCTGCGACGACTGGGAGCAGGCGAGCCATGGCGGTGAGTTCGCCGGTGCCGTCGATGCCGGCGTGATCGGTCGCGACGACGTCACCGACCTCGGCGCCGTTCTCGTGGGCGACGCCGACGGCCGACGGAGCGCCGGCGACATCACGCTGTTCGACTCGACCGGGCTCGCGATCCAGGATCTCGCGCTCGCGAAGGCCGCATACGCGAAGGCCGGAGAGCTCGACCTGCAGCAGCTCGAGCTTTCCTGATTGCGCAAGACCGGAGATCCGCTAGCGCGGAGTCTCCGGTCGCGCGAAGATCCCTAAAGGCGTCTGCTTCGCAGCCGCGTCGCTGCGACTGCCATGAGGCTAGGCCACCAGGAGTCGCGAAGGGCTCGAAGAGGTCGAGGAGCGGGTCGCGGTCGCCGCGGATCGCCCGCGCCACGAGCCTCCCGCAGGCGAAGCCGAGCACGTTGCCGTGGCCGGAGTAGCCGCCCGCGACCCAGAGCCGCTCGTCTCCGGGGACGCGCCCCACGACCGGGACGAAGTCGAAGACCATGCCGAAGATCCCGGCCCAGCGATAGTCGATGCGCAGCGGCCGCCCGACGTGCTCCTCGACGAAGCGCTCGAGAGCAGTCTGGACGACGGGCGTCGTGACCTCCTCAGCCGTGAACTCCGTGTCGAGCGAGACGTCCCGGAAGCCGCCGGCGACGATCCGACCGTCCAGGCGCTGGTGCCAGTAGTCGAAGCCGTGCCTACCGTAGTGCGGAACCTCGAACAGCATCTCCTCGTAACGGCTCGGTCGCGATCACCTGGCCTCGCGTCGGGACGATGAGCCCTTCGAGGTCGCCGAGAAGGCCGCTGGGATAGCCGTCGGTCGCGACGACGACCGTTGCCGCCCGGGCATCGTCGACCGACGCGATGCGCGTCTGCTCGTGAATCTCGACGCCGGCTTCGACGGCGCGGTGCGCGAGGCGCCGAACGAGCCGCGCCGGCTGCAGCACGCCGTCGGGCGGATGGAACAGTGCCGCTGGATAGCGTCCCGCGAGCGAAGGCGCGAGGTCCTCGCGCCACTCGGCTGCGAAGCCGGCCGCGACCAGCGCCTCGTACTCCTCTCGCAGCTCGACCCGCTCCTCCTCGTCCGCCGCGAGGCGGAGGCTGCCCGTCGAGCGCAGTGCGTCTCCGGCCAGCGCGCCGAGCGCGCGGAGCTCGTCCTCGGTCCAGCGCCAGAGCGCGGCCGTCGCGTCGGCGCCGATCGAATCGACGAGAACCGGATACGGGGCGGCACCGCCTCGCAACGCGAAGCCACCGTTGCGTCCGCTCGCGCCGCCGGCAATCTCTCGCGCGTCGAACAGCCGCACCGTCATGCCGGCCTCAGCGAGCGCGAGGGCACACGAGCAGCCGGTGATCCCTCCACCGACGACCGCGACGTCGACCTCGCCGTCCAGCGCAGCGACGGGCAGCGGATCTGCCGGTTCGGCAAGCCAGTACGACGTCGTCTCCATCGGGACGCGATCCTAGACGGCAGCTCGATAGACACCGTCCTCGAGGGTCACGCGACCGGCCAGCTCGAGCTCGATGAGCGCAGCCGAACCCGCTCCCGGGTCGACACCCGTTCCCCGCAACAGCTCGTCGGCAGTGAGCGCGCCGCCACTCAGTCGCTCGAGCAAGGCGCCTGGGACACCATCGAGCGTCACGGCTTCCGGCTTCGCAGGCTCGATCCCGAAGACCTCGAGCACGTCCTCCGCGCAGGTCACGGGGGTCGCGCCGAGCCGGAGCAGCGCGTTCGTTCCGGCCGAGAGCGAGCTCGTGATCTCGCCCGGCACGGCGAGAACCTCGCGCCCCTCCTCCAGCGCGAAGTCCGACGGTGATCAGGGCGCCGCTGCGCTCGCGCGCCTCGATCACGACGGTCGCCCGACAGAGGCCGGCGATGATCCTGTTGCGGGCCGGGAAGCGCCAGGGTGCAGGCTCGACGCCGGGCTCGTACTCGGAGACGACGAGACCTGCCTCGCAGATCCGACGCGCGAGCTCGGAGTGCGCGGCCGGATAGTCGCGGTCGACACCGCATCCGAGCACGGCGACCGTTACGCCGCCGGCATCGAGCGCCCCACGGTGCGCCTCGCCGTCGATGCCTCGGGCCATGCCACTCACCACGACGAGACCGGCCGCAGCGAGGTCGCGCGCAAGGGAGCGTGTGACCGAGCGGCCGTACGACGAGCACGCACGCGCCCCCACGAGAGCGATCGCCGGCCGGTCGAGGAGCGCCGCATCCGCAGATCCGCGGAGGAAGAGCCGAGGCGGCGGATCGTGAATCGCGGCGAGCAGCGACGGGAATGACGGATCGCGGCGCCGGATGCAGCGGATCTCGGTCATTTCGCCGCAAGCTCTCCGGGCATCCGATACGAGAGCGCCTCTGCGACGTGAGCGGGTTCGACCGACGGGTCGTGCGCGAGGGCGGCAATCGTTCGCGCTACGCGCGCAACGCGGGCGCGCCCGCGCCCCGAGAGCGGAAGCCGATCGACCGCGCTCGAGAGGAGCTCCGAGGCAGCGTCCGTCCGTCGCGGGGGCGAGCGCAGCAGCTGGTCGCGGGCGTCGAGTACGCGCGCCCGCACCTCTGCCGATGCCTCCGCCTGCGGCGCCGCGAGCTCCGCCGCACGCGGCCGTGGCATCGCGACGGCGAGGTCGAACCGGTCGAGCAGAGCGCGCGAGAGCTTCTCCCGGTACGCGGAGAGCCGCTGCGGCGAGCACGCGCACTCGACGGCCGGATCCCCGCGACCGCCGCACGGGCACATGTTCATGGTTCCCACGAGCTGAAACCGCGCCGGGAAGACCGCGTGCCCGCCGACGCGCGCGACAGCGACGAAGCCGTCCTCGAGCGGTTGGCGCAGCGACTCGAGAACGGAGCGCGGGAACTCGGGAAGCTCGTCCATGAACAGGACGCCCCGATGCGCGAGGGAGACCTCCCCCGGGCGCGGGCTCGGCCCACCTCCCACGATCGCCGGAGCAGACGCCCCGTGGTGGGGAGCCCGAAAGGGCGGCACCGAAACGAGCGCACGTCCGGCAGGAAGTAACCCGGAGACGGAGTGGATGCGCGTCACCTCGAGCGCCTCGTCGCGCGCGAGCATGGGGAGAATGCCCGGCAGGCGCCGGGCGAGCATCGTCTTCCCGGTTCCCGGAGGGCCCATCAGCAGGAGGTTGTGCGAGCCTGCTGCGGCAATCTCGAGCGCTCGTCGGGCGCGCTCCTGGCCGCGAAGGTCGGCGAGATCCGGAACCGCGCCGTTCCCGATCGCATGCTCGTCGATCGGCTCGAAGGCCGGTGCGTCGATGTGTCCGCGGAAGTACTCGACGACCTCGGCGAGATGCCGAACGGCGACAGGCTCGATTCCGGCGAGGGCCGCCTCCGGTGCAGACTCGGCAGCGCACACGAGACATCGCAGTCCCGCACGACGCGCTCCCTCGGCGACCGCGAGCGTCCCGGAGACGGGACGGATGCTCCCGTCGAGCGCGAGCTCGCCGACGGCGGCGTGCTCGGCGAGCCGCTCGGGCGGCAGCTGCCTCGTCGCTCCCAGAACCGCCAGCGCGATCGGGAGGTCGAATCCCGATCCTTCCTTTCGCAGCGCCGCGGGCGCGAGGTTCACGGTGATGCGCCGGTTGAGCGGCCACTCGAGCGCCGCCGACACGACGCCGCTCCGCACGCGGTGCTTCGCCTCCTGACAGGCGCGATCCGCCAGGCCGACGATCGCGAAGCCCGGGATGCCCGGCTGGAGGTGCGCCTCGACCTCGACCTTCCGCGGCTCGAGGCCGACGAGTGCGTGGGTCACCGCGCGTGCGAGCACGGCTCCACGGTGCCGGGAAGACGGTCACGGATGGTGACCGTCTTCCCGAAAAGAGAGCTACATCGCGCCTACGGCGTGTAGCAGAGGCTGTACACCGTGAACGTGCTCGACTCGCCGGTGTCGTTTCCACCGACGGCTTCGAAGCCGATGACCTGATTCTGTGCGTTCACCCTCGGCTCGAGCTCCTGCGTGACCAGTCGGAGGTTCGCGCCGTCGTCACCCCAAGACGTCCCTCCCGAGATGGCCCGCTCGTTCCCCTGGCAATCGCTCCGAATCCGCCCCGAGGTCCAGATTCCGTTGTTGGCAGCCGCATCGACAACCGAGACGGACTGCTGTCTCAGCGTCACGGCACCGATCACGCCAGCCGGGCCGGCGGCGCCTGCGGCGCCGGCCGCTCCCGTAGGACCTGCGGGACCCTGTGGCCCGACCGGGCCTGCCGGAAGCTGACCGGGCGCGAAGTCCGACCGAAGCAGTGAGCGGTTCGCGACCTTCGCGGAGTTGATCGCGTTGTTGCGGATCTTCGGGTTCGTCACCGCGCTGTTGACGAGCTGCGGCGTGTCGACGGTGTTCCGTCCGAGCTGATTGACGGCTGCGACGCTCGTCCCGCCAAGTGCAACGAGGAGCGCGAGGCAGGCAACAACCATGGCCGGCGACGGCCGGCGCAAGAGCTTTCTCATGTCGTAGTCCCCTTTCTCGTGGCCATCGGGCCAGGCTACCCCTGGAGTCGGCGAGTGCCCGATGCGCCCGTCGATCTCTTACGTTTCTCGTACACAGACCAGAATCGACTCGAAGTACTCGCCTGCACGTCGCCCGGTTCGACGGTTGACGTGGCGTTCGAGCCGATCGACGAGGCGAAGGCCGCTTCGCTCCAGGATCTCGGGATAGAGGTTGCGCCGATCGTTGACGACGACGAGCACGGGCGCGCCGTCCGCGAGCCGTTCGGAGCCTCGTCGGAGGACGGTGGAGATGCCGGCCACGTAGCAGTCGATCGCACGGCGACTCGTCCCAGCGGCGGCCGCGCCGAGCTCCCGCTCGCGGCGATCGTCCAGGCCGAGGATCTCGTACGCGTAGCGATGCTGCTCGTGGTAGTCGATGAGCCCCGGGTAGGGCGGCGACGTGAGGATCGCGTCGAAGGAGCCGTCGAGCACCACCTCGGTCGCGTCGCCGTGGACGATCTCGGCGCGATGTCCACGGGAACGCACGCGCCCGAAGGTCTTCAGCCGGTCGAGCGTGTCGACGAGGTAGCGGCGGAGGAACTTGTCCGCCTCCTGAACGGGCGTGCAGGTACGGCGGTGCTTGTGGCACCAGTACGGCTCGCGCTGCGGCGCGCGCGGGAAGTCGAGGTCGAAGTGTGTGGTCAGCCGCGCCGATCGTGCAGCCCGCGCGAGCACGACGCGAAGGACGTCGGCGTGCTCGTAGTCCTCGAGGAGCGAACGAAAATGGAGGAGCTCAGCCGCGGCGTCCGGCGCGAACCACTGACCGACGAATCCGGTCGGCCGGCCTGGCGAGCGGCCTCGGCGGGCCAGCGCGCCGCGCACATCCGACTCGAGTCGGAACGGGTCGTACTCGGAGGTCTTCACGCGCATCAACAGGCAGTTGAACGCCGCGATGTCGATGCCGACGGCGTCGTAGCCCGACTCGAGGCACTGCACGAGCGTGGTCCCGGAGCCGGCGAACGGGTCGAGCACCCGCCCACCCGGCTTCACGTAGCGAAGGAGCAGGGCCTCGACGAGCTGTGGGACGAACTTGCCGAGATACGGATGCAGCCGATGCACGTGCTTCGTACGTTCGCGCTCGGGAAGCTCCGACTCCGACCAGGAGAGGTGGAGATCGCCAGCGAGGTCGTCGTAGAGAGCGGCCTGCGTCGGAGCCATTGACGCTCCTTCGACGACACGCGACGAGGTCCTACGCCAGCGGCACCCGCTCGACGCGCCTGCCCTGCACTCCCGCGGCCTCGAATCCGATCTCGAGATCGGCGAACTGCTGATGGGTCGCCACCCAGCCGGCCGCAGCGGTGTGCACGCGTCGCACCTTCTCCTCGTCGATCATCTCGAGGGGGTGACCGAACGCAGTACCGCCCTTCTCCTTCACCTCGACGACGAGGAGGCGGTTGCCGCGCCGCAGCACGAGGTCGAGCTCGTACCGGCCGACGCGCACGTTCGCGTCCACGAGCCGGTACCCGCGAAGCCTGTAGTGGCGAAGGGCGACTCGCTCGCCGTGGTTCACGCCGCCTCGACGGCGTCGTAGCAGGCGGCCTGGAACGAGCGGCGATGGAGCTCCGAGGGCCCGAACGAACGGACTGCCGCGTTGTGCGCAGGCGTGATGTAGCCGACGTGCGAGACGAAGCCGTAGTTCGGAAACAGCGCATCCAGACGACGCATGACGCGATCGCGCACGACCTTCGCGACGATCGACGCCGCGGCGATGGCGGCGCTGCGCGCGTCGCCGTCGACGACGGCGCGGTGCGGCGGAGCGGACGGCCCGAGCCGGAAGCCGTCGACGAGGCACGCGTCCGCGGGCGGATACAGATCCGAGAGCACGGCCCGCAGTCCGGCGAGATTCGACCGATGAAGGCCGTGCCGGTCGATCGCACCCACGGGCACGATCCGCACGCTGATCGCGGACGCACACGCTCCGACAGCCTCGTACAGCACTTCACGCTCCTCGACCGAGACCTGCTTCGAGTCGTTCAGGGACGCGAGCGGCCGGACGCAAGACCCGCGCAGCGCGTCGTAGTCGAAGAGGACGCCGGCGACGACGAGCGGCCCCGCGAGAGAGCCGCGTCCCGCCTCGTCCGCGCCTGCGACGAACCGTACGCCGAGCTTGCGATCGAATCCGAGGAGGCGCTGGCCGCTGGATCGAGCCACGCGGCCGAGAGTACTAGCTAGCTCTGCCGGAGCTCGCGGACGCGCGCCTTCTTGCCCACTCTCTTGCGCAAGTAGTAGAGCTTCGCGCGGCGCACGTCGCCGATCGCGGCGACCTCGAGCTTCTCGATCTTCGGCGAGTGGAGCGGGAACGTGCGCTCGACGCCGATGCCGAATGACTGCTTGCGCACGGTGAAGGTCTCGCGAAAGCCCGAGCCCTGGCGCTTGATGCAGATGCCCTCGAAGACCTGGATCCGCTGGCGGTTGCCCTCGATGACCTTGAAGTGCACGCGCAGCGTGTCCCCCGCCTTGAACAGCGGCAGGTCCGTGCGCATGTTGCGCTGCTCGAGGCTCTCGATGATCGTGTTCATAAGAAAGGAAGGGCCCGGAAAGGCCGGTGCATGTTAGCGGAATGCCTGCGAATCAGGCCGGGGCTCAGTGGCCGGTGCGACGCGGCCGCGAAAGCGGACGCCTTCAGGGATTTGCGCGATCGGGGACTCCGCGCTAGCGGATCTCCGATCTGCGCGACAACTCAGCGAAAGGAGATCCGCTGAGGTGGCCAGTACGTCATGAAGACCTTGCCGATGAGGTTGTCCTCGGGCACCGAGCCCCACACGCGTGAGTCGCACGACTGCGAGCGGTTGTCCCCCATGACGAAGTAGTGGCCGGCGGGTACGCGGTAGGACTCCTCCGGGCCGATGTCGCGCCGGTCGTTCTCGATGTACGGCTCCTCGAGCCGCTTTCCGTCGATGTAGACAAAGGCGGCGCCGCGGCGCAAACGGATTGCCACCCGCTCGCCGGGAAGCCCGACGATCCGCTTCACGAACGTGCCTCCCGCTCCGCACTTGGCCTGCGCGGCAGGAGGCGTCTCGAAGACGATCACGTCTCCCCGCTCCGGATCGCGGAAGTGGTAGACGAAGCGATTCGCGAGCACGCGGTCCGAGAAGCGCGACTCACACCCGGGCGCGGGGCGCGCGCAATGGAGTGTCGACTCCATGGACGACGACGGGATGCGGTACGGATTCACGACCCACGCTTTGATGGCGAGGACGATCGCGACCGCGCCGACGATCGTGACGATCCAGTCGACGGCTATCCGCAGCCGGCGCGGCAGGCGTCCGGTGACACGATCGAGGGGGTGGTGGAACTCGTGATGCTGCTCCGCGTCGGCGGGCGAGGGAGGCGGCATCGGCCACGAGAACGGGGGCGCAGGAGGAGGCGGCGGCCGGTACTCGCTCGGAATCCGCCACTCGTCGGGCTTCTCGGTGAGGCGCTCTTCGGTGTCGCTCACGGCGCGCTCCGGACGTGGTCGTGCCTCCAGGCGTCGATTCGCGCGTGGTCGCCCGAGAGCAGGATCTCCGGCACCGTCCAGCCACGAAACTCGGCCGGCCGCGTGTAGTGCGGATACTCGAGTCCCCCGTTCAGTGCCGCGGAGAAGCTCTCGACCTCGCCCGACCCCTCCGTCAGCGCCCCGGGAAGACGCCGAGCGACGGCGTCGACAAGGGCGAGGGCCGGGATCTCGCCTCCTGACAGGACGTACGGGCCGATCGAGATGATGTCGGTGCACAGGTGATCGAGGACCCGCTGATCGAACCCCTCGAACCGCGCCGACAGCAGAGTGAGTGCGGGCTCCACTGCGAGCTCCTCGACGAGCTCCTGGTCGAGCTGCCTGCCCTGCGGCGAGAGCGCGACGACTCGGTGGTCGGGCGAGCCACCGTAGGCAGCGTCGAGCGCCGCCGCGACGACATCGACACGAAGCACCATTCCGGGCCCGCCGCCGTACGGGTCGTCGTCGACCTGACCGGCGCTCAGCGGGGTCGAGTCGCGGTAGTTGAAGACGCGGAGCTCGAGCCCGTTCCCGAGAACCGCCGCCAGCGGACGTCGCTCGCGAATCCAGTCGAACGCAGCCGGAACGAGCGTGAAGACGTCGAGGCGCACGACGGAGAACCGTAGCCGTCAGTCGGTGAAGCCGGGATTGAGGTGGATGCGACGTCCGGCGAGGTCGACCTCGCGGACGCAGTCCTCGACGAGAGGCAGCAGCAAGCCCGTGTCGAGCTCGAGCGCATCGTTCGCCGGCCCGGGGATCACGTCGCGCACGACTCCCACTCGCACGCCGCGCTCGTCGAGCACGGTCAGGCCGATGAGATCGGCCACGTAGTACGCATCGCTCGGAAGCGGCGACAGCTCGTCGCGGCGAACGGCGAGCTCCGCGCCGCGCGAGGCCGCGCGGTCGAGCTTGATCGCGCGGCGGCGTCCGCCGACCTGGCGAGACACGATGACGCGAGCGAGGCTGCCGTCGAGCAGGAGCTCGGCGCCGACCTCGAATCGGGCGGGATCCTCGCTGGCGTCCTCGACGACGAAGGCCCCGTCCACACCGTGTGGCCGGCCGACCCTGCCGATGCGGACGACCTCGGGCTCGTGCTCGGGCTCAGCCGGCAATCTCGAGCACGTACCGCTCGTCCGCGCGGGCCCCGCCCGCACGAACGATGCTCCGCAGAGCGCGGGCGAGCCGCCCCTGCTTACCGATCACCTTCCCGACGTCGTCGGGGGCGACGTGGAGATGGAACACGATGGCGTCCTCACGCTCCTCGGTCTCGACGCGCACCGCATCAGGCTCATCCACAAGCCTGCGCGCGAGCCACTCGAGGAGATCGGCCACCGCGATCAGCCGTCGAAGCCTGCGGCCCTGATGAGACGCGAGACGGGTGCCGTGGGCTGGGCGCCCTTCGACATCCAGTCCTTGATCTTCGCCTCGTCGAGGTCGATCGTGGACGGGTCGGTCTGCGGGTTGTACCGCCCGACGATCTCGATGAAACGACCGTCGCGCGGGGAGCGCGAGTCGGCCACCACGACGCGGTAGATCGGGTTCTTCTTCGACCCGACGCGCGTCAATCTGATCTTCACTGCCATGTGCTGTATGTGCCTTTCTCGTCGGTGAAGCCGAAAGGCTAGCGCCTGGGACCCCCGACCCCCGGCGGGAGCGTCGGCATCTTCCCCTTCCCCACCTGCTTCATCATCTTCGCCATCTGCTTGCGGGCGGCCATGAGCTTGTTGACCTCGTCGAGCGACGTTCCGCTGCCCGCGGCGATCCGCCTGCGACGTTGAATCGAGATCACGTGCGGCACGCGTCGCTCGTGCGGCGTCATCGAGAGGACGATCGCCTCGACGCGGGCGAGCTGCCGCTCGTCGAGATCGAGCCCCTGGAGCTGCTTGCCCATGCCCGGGATCATCTTGAGAACGCCCTGTAACGGGCCCATCTTGCGGATCATCCGATAGCTGGCGAGGAAGTCGTCGAAGGTGAACTCGCCCGCACGGATGCGCTTCTCCATCTCCGCCTGCTCGTCCTCCTCGACGGCCGCTTCCGCCTTTTCGATCAGCGTGAGGACGTCGCCCATCCCGAGGATGCGCGAGGCCATGCGGTCGGGGTGGAAGTACTCGAGCTGATCGAGCTTCTCGCCGACCGACACCAGCTTGACGGGGCGGCCGGTGACGGCGCGCACGGAGAGGGCCGCACCGCCGCGCGCGTCGCCGTCGAGCTTCGTGAGGACAACGCCGTCGAAGGCGACGCGCTCCTGGAAGGCGAGCGCCACCGAGACCGCCTCCTGGCCCGTCATGGCGTCGAGCACGAGCAGGACGTTCGTCGGCTTCGTCTCCGAGGCGACCTGCTCGAGCTCGGCCATCAGCTCCTCGTCGACGTGGAGCCGCCCGGCCGTGTCCAGGATCACGACGTCGAGGCCTTCCTTGCGCGCGGCTTCGAGGCCGAGCCGCGCCGCAGCGACGGGATCCTTGCGGTCGAGCGCGTGGACCGGGATCTGGATCTGCTTGCCGAGCTGCTCGAGCTGGTCGACTGCGGCGGGTCGTTGGAGGTCGCACGCGACGAGCGCGGGCCGCTTGCCGTCCTTGCGTAGGAGCAGGGCGAGCTTTGCGGCCGCAGTCGTCTTGCCCGAGCCCTGCAGGCCCGCGAGGAGGATCACCGTGGGCGGACGCCCGAACGCGAGGCGTGAGTCACCCGAGCCCATGAGCGCGGTGAGCTCTTCGTGGACGATCTTCACGACCTGCTGGCCCGGCGTCAGGCTCCTGAGGACGTCCTGCCCGAGCGCGCGCTCCTTGACGGACGCGGTGAAGTCGCGGGCGACCTCCAGGTTCACATCCGCCTCGAGGAGCGCCAGGCGAATCTCGCGCATCGCCTTCGAGATGGCCTCCTCGTCGAGGCTGCCACTGCGACCGAGGCCGCCGAGCGTGGCCTGAAGCTTGTCGGAGAGGGTGTCGAACACGGCCCGACAGTGTACGCCGAGCCTTGTCGCTCCTAGACTCGGCGCGTGAACGCAACGGACGACGCTCGCACGCGCGCTTCCCGGCAGGCACGGTGACGTTGCTCTTCGCCGACGTCGAGGGCTCGACGCGCCTGCTGCACCTGCTCGGCGAGCGGTTCGCGCCGGCGCGCGCCCGCATGCGGGAGCTCGTCCGCGCGGCCGCCGCCGCGCACGACGGCGCCGAGGTCGACTGGGCAGGCGACGGCGTGTTCCTCGCGTTTGCGCGTGCGCGTGATGCGATCGCTTGCCGCCGCGCAGATCCAGCGCTCGCTCGCGGCACGAGCCGTGGCCCGACGACGAGGCGCATCGGCTCCGGATCGGCATGCACACCGGCGAGCCCGAGCTCGGCGACGAAGGCTACGTCGGCATGGACGTCGTCGTCGCCGCGCGTGTCTGCGCGTCAGCACACGGCGAGCAGATCGTCGTTACGCGGCGACTCGGGACGCTCGGGAGACGGAGCCGCTCGCCGGCGCGGTCGTACCGACCGCTGGGCGACCATCGACTGAAGGACGTCCCGAACGCAGTCCAGCTCTTTCAGCTCGTCGCCGCCCGTGCTGCGCGACGACTTCCCGCCGCTCAAGACCCTCACCGGCGACGAGCCTCCCGGCGCTCCATCACCGACTCGTCGGACGCGGGATGCGCTCGCGCGGGTCGAGAGCCTCCTCGAGGGTGGGCACGCGCGACTCGTCACGATCACCGGCCCGGGCGGCGCCGGAAAGAGCCGACTCGCTCTCGAGGTCGCGGCGACGCGCGGCGCTCGACCGGCCGGTGCATCTCGTCGGCCTCGCCCCCGTCACGGATGCCGAGCTCGTCCCGAGCGCGATCGCGCGCGCCATCGGCGTGCGCGAGTCGAGGGAGCGCAGGACGTGCTCGAGGCGGTCGCCGACCGACTCGCCGGATCGGGCGCCCTGCTCTTCCTCGACAACCTCGAGCACCTCGGCCGCTCGGTCGCCACCGATGTCGCAGAGCTCCTCGATCGCGCGCCGGATCTACAGGTGCTCGCGACGAGCCGCACACCGCTTCGCCTCTCGATCGGAGCACGTCCTGCCGCTCGAGCCGCTTTCGATCGAGACGCGACGACGCTCTTCGTCGAGCTCGCGGCCGCCCGCGGCGTGATGCTGCGACGACGACGCTCTTGCTTCCGTCCACGAGATCTGCCGGAGACTCGACGGCCTGCCGCTCGCGATCGAGCTCGTCGCCGCACGGCTCGCTGGTTCTCCCTCCGGCCGAGATCGTGCGCGCGCTCGGCGAAGGGCTCGCTCTCGAGATGGAGGGGCCGGTCGACCTCCCAGAGCGCCAGCGCACGCTTCGAGCGGCGATCGACTGGAGCTACCAGCGCCTGACCGAAAGCCAGCGCCAGCTCCACGGCAGCGCTCGCCGTGTTCACCGACAGGGCAGCGCTCGACGATGCACGTGCGCGTCGCAGCGGCTGGCGCGACGGTTCCTGTCCGACCTCGAGGCGCTCGTCGGCTGGAGCCTCGTCCGGAGCGAGTCGACCGACGGCGAGGTACGTCTGTCGATGCTCGAGACGGTTCGCGAGCACGCGCTCGGCCATCTGCGCGCCGATGGCGCGTCTCGACGAGCTGCGCAGGCGCCATGCGGAGCGCTTCCTCGAGCTGGCACTCAGCGCGGAGGAGCGAGCTCGCGGGCCCGGACCAGGCGTCGTGGTTCGACCGGCTCGAGACGGAGCTACGACAACCTCGGCGCCGCGCTCGAGTGGCTCCTGTCTGTCGGTCGGGTCGAGGATGCACTCGCAGCGATCTCGGCACTCGAGCGCTTCTGGCGTGGGCACGCGCCACGTGCGCGACGCGCGGCGCTGGCTCTCTCTGGCGCTTGCGCGCCCCGACGACATCGCACCTGACGTCCGTGCCGCCGGGCTGCGAACGGCATCGCTCCAGGCGGCTGCACAGAGCGATTGGGCTGCCGCCGAGTCGATGCGCTCGAGCAGGCGCAGAGGTGTACCGCACACAGGGCGAGGCGCGCGAGGAGGTGCTCGCACTCGGCTATCTCAGCTTCTTCGCGCGTAGGCAGGAGGACATCGAGCATGGCCGACACGCTTTGCGCGAGGAGGCCGTGAGCATCGCGTCGACACTCGCCGACGACCGAGCGCGGTCGTCGGCTCTGTCCGCCCTGGCCGACGTCCACTCGGCGCAAGGTCGACACGAGCTGGCGGTCGCACGCTACGAGGAGGCAGCTCGAGGCTCCGCGTCCGGCTCGGCGACCCGCTTCTCGTGACCGATGCCGTCTACAACCTCGGCATGGCCTCGTTCCAGGCGCCGATTACGAGCGAGCCACGCCGCACTTCGACGACGCGCTTGCTCAGGCACGCACGCTCGGCGAGGTGCCGTACGTGGCAGCCGCACAGCTCATGCTCGCGGTCGATCGACCGTCGTGCGGGGGACAGCGGCGAGCACAGACGCGCGCGCGAAAGAAGCGCTCGACCTGTACACGGAGCTCGAGGACGACCGCTCGCGCGCTCGGTGTCTCGTCTTCTCGCCGGGCGGCGACGCGAGCGGAACGAGTTCGAGAACGGCGGCACGGCTCACCGGCGCCGCCGAGTCCGCACGTGGCTCAGAAGCTCCGGACGAATACGAGACGGCCGATCCTGGAGCGCATCCTCCCCGAGCTCGAGGCGCAGATCGGCGCGATCGAGCGCGAGCGCAGTTCACGGCCGAGGGCTTCGGTCCGGACACCGCGATCGACCGTGGTTGTCTCGGTCGCAGCGAGGCGTAGGATCGCGCGGACATCCGATGGAGGTGGAGAATGGGTAGGAAGCCTGGAGGACAGAAAGCTGGACATTCGTCGGCGAGTCGTTACGTCGACCAGGATGAGCCGGCAAGACTCGAGCGAGGCGCTCCTCGCGCGGCCGAGCTGGCCGAGGCGTGGAGTTCGTCGCGACCACCCGTCGACGGCGACCCGGAAGACGGACCGCGGTGGTTCGACATCATCGACGTCGAGGTGGAGATCGCAAACCAGCATCGTCAAGACGTTCATGAAGGTGACGCAAGGTCACGGAGCGCTAGCGCGGCGTCGGCCGTAGAGCTCGGCAGTCTGAGCCTCGTTCATCGCCTTGAAGCCGCCGAGCTCGGCGACCGTGACGTCGGCAACGACGGCGGTCAACCCGACCGTCGCGACAAGGCGACGCCTCGTCAGCACGCCGAGCACGAGTAGCGCCCAGCCCACGAGGCCGACAGGGCCGAACGCGATCACGGTGTCTCGGCGCTCGTTCACGCCGCGATCCTAGAGAGATGGAGGCGCGTCCGGAGACGCGCCTCCATCGCGATCAGCCAGACCAGCTCGCGACCGCAGCCGGAAGGGAGACGGCGCCGATCCGATCGATCATGTGCGGGTCGGCGGCGTAGAGGTTGTGCAGCGGAACGATCCTGATCTCGGGCTCACCTGTGATCCCGAGCTCGCTTACGACCGGCAGCAACCGCTGCTCGAGGAAGCCGTTGAAGGCCTGCTCCGTCTGCCAGATGTCGTACACCTCGACACCCTCATCGGTGACGGTCGCCATGTGCAGCACCGCGCCGGCAGGCGGGTTCGCGTCGAGGCCGAGCCTCGCCATGACGGCGTCGTACTGGTCGGATGTAAGGCCCGGCCAGTGCATGGTCATCGCGACTGCCATTCCCAGTCCTCCTTCCCTGCGTCGCTCCAGGGTTCGGTGGTCACAGCGTACGCGGGCGTGCCGACGCGTGCAACGAACCTGTAGCCCTCGTTCGAGGGATTCTCAGCCGGCGAGGAGGGCGCGGGCGTAGTCACCGGCGTCGAACGGCCGGAGATCGTCGACTCCTTCGCCGACACCGACGAGCTTCACCGGCAGACCGAGCTCCACCGCGATTGCGATTGCGACGCCACCGCGCGCGCTCCCGTCGAGCTTGGTGAGTGCGACTCCCGTAACGCCGGCGGTCTCCCCGAAGAGCTTGGCCTGCTGCAGCCCGTTCTGACCCGTTGTGGCGTCGACGACGAGGAGCGTCTCGTGAGGCGCTCCCTCGACGCGCCCCTCGATCACGCGTCGCACCTTCTCGAGCTCCGCCATGAGGTTGGACTGCGTGTGCAGGCGACCCGCGGTGTCGATGATCGCCACGTCCCGTCCACGCGCGCGCGCCGCCTCGACGGCATCGAATGCGACCGCAGCGGGATCGGCCCCTCGAGGAGCGCCGACGAAGTCTGCGCCTGCGCGTTCGGCCCAGATCTCGAGCTGCTCCTCGGCGGCTGCCCGGAAGGTGTCGGCCGCACCGACGAGCACGGAGCGCCCGTGCTCGTGGAGCTTGCGGGCCAGCTTGCCGATCGTCGTCGTCTTCCCGGTGCCGTTGACGCCGACGACGAGGATCACGCTCGGGAGACGCGTCGAGGGCGAGCGTCGGTGGATCCCCGAACAGCGACTCGACCTCATCGACGAGCGCGCCCTCGAGATCTCCGGTGACGCCGCGCGCCTCGAGCCGCCGCACGAGCTCGGCCGTCGCGGGAACCCCGACGTCGCTCCGGATCAGCGCCTCCTCGAGCCGCTCCCAGGCCTCGTCGTCGGACGAGTCGAACCCTGCAGACGCGAGCTCGGCGGTGAGCGCCTGGCGGCTCTTCGCGAGCGACTCGCGCATCCGGCCGAAGAAGCCCGTGCGCTCTGGCTCGTCGGTCTCGGTGACGTCGTCGCCGAGAAGCTCCGACCAGGTGTAGCTCACGGGGCGACTGCCCCGGGAGCGTGGAGGGGTGTGGGGAACCGGGAGGTTCCCCACGCTCTCAGGAAGAAGGGGGGTTCGCGGGAGGAAACATGGTTTCCGTTCGCCTTTCCGCTGGCGAACGTTCGCCTCCGGCGAACGTTGCTCACGCTGTGGCGGCGAGAGGCTGCTGGTGCTGCGGGAGGCGTCGCGAGACGACCTGCGAGACGCCGTCGGGCCCCATCGTCACGCCGTAGAGGATATCGGCGGCCTCCATCGTTCTCTTCTGGTGGGTCACGACGACGAACTGCGCGCGATCCGAGTAGCGGCGGAGGAGCTCGACGAAGCGGGCGATGTTCGTGTCGTCGAGCGCGGCCTCGACCTCGTCGAGGAGGTAGAAGGCGCACGGCCGCGCGAGGAAGAGTGCAAACAGGAACGAGATCGCACCGAGCGCCTTCTCGCCGCCGGAGAGGAGCGAGAGGCGCGTGATGCGCTTCCCCGCGGGGCGGAGCTCGACCTCGATTCCCGGCTCTCCACCCTCGTCGTCGGCGTCGACGAGTCGGAGCCGGCCCTCACCGCCCGGGAAGAGCGTCGACGCGACCTCCTCGAAGTGGTCTGCGACCGCGGCAAACGTCTCCGCGAACCGACGCTCGACGGTTGCCGTGAGCTCGGTGCGGAGCTTCTCGAGCTCCTCGAGGCTCTGCTCGAGATCCTCGCGCTGCATCTTCAGGTCCTCGAGGCGCTCCTTCTCGGCGTCGTACTCCTCGCGCGCGAGTGGATTCACCTGCCCGAGCGTGCCGCGGCGCACCTCGAGCCGGTCGACGCGCGAGACGAGCTCGTCGCGGTCGTCACCTTCGGCCACGTCGACCTCACCGGCCGAGTCCAGTCTCCGCGTCGCGTCGGCGACGTCGGCGTCGATCCGCGCGATCTCGACCTCGGCCGCGGTCACGGCCGCGCTCGTCTCCTCCAGCTCGCGGCGGAGGTTCACCTCGGTCGCGCCGAGCGTGCGCAGCTCTTCGCCGAGCTCGCTCGCTCGCATCGCTCCTGCGTCGACGCGCGCACGAAGGGGTGCCTCGAAGCGGCCGGCGGCTCGGTGCGCCGCGTCGATGCCGTGACGCAGCGCCGTCGCCAGGTCGACGAGCCGGCCCAGCGTCGCCGCGTCGATCGTCGCGGCCCGAAGCCTCGGCGCCCGGCCGAAGGCGGCCTCGGCGACTCGTGCCCGCTCGACCGCCTCCGCCGCGGCGTCGGTTGCCGTCTCGACCTCTGCGTCCAGCGCCGCCACCTCCGCAGCCAGCGCGGTGCGCCGGCCCTGTAGCTCGAGAAGAACGGCTTCGGCGGTCTCCCCCACGAACCACAGCTCGCCGCGTCCGGGGTCGTAGCCGAAGCCCTCGGGCGTGACCGACGGCGTCGGGGCGTCGAGCAGCGTGTCGAGCGTGACCACCGGGAACTCGCCGACGAGATCCTGCGGCGAGCGCCCGGCGAGCACGGTGAGGCTTCCGAGGCCCGCAGCTCGAGCGCGCTGGAGCAATGCCAACCCGACCGCTGGATCGTCGGCGATCACCGCTGCCGCGCGGGTGCGAAGCGCGGCCGCAACGGCCCGCTCCGCCCCCGGCTCGACGTCGAGCATGGCCAGTGCCAGCCTGGCCCCGTCCTCGGCGAGAGCCCGCGCTGCGGGGGGAAGCCCTTCCTGCTCGGCGAGGGCCTGCTCGAGCGCACGGACCCGCTCGCGCAGGAGCGCAGCTCGTTCGGCGAGGGCGGTGCGCTCGCGCTCGGCGGCCCGTGCGCCTTCGGCCGCTCGTGCCGCAGCGAGCTCGAGACGCGCGAGCTCGCTCTGCGCTTCGGGCTCGTCTGAAGCAGGCGTTTCGGCGCCGAACCGCTCGACGAGCGCCGAAGCGGACTCCATCCTGAGCTCGAGTCGCTCGACGCCACTCTGCAGCCGGTAGCGCGCCGCCACCGCAGCCTCGCGGCGGCCCGCGGCGTCCGAGAGCTCTTCTTCCGCGCGCGCGCGGTCGCCGAGCACTGCTTCGAGCCTCCCCTGCGCGCCTCGCTTCGAGAACGTCACGGCGTCGCGACGCTGCTCCGCCTCTGCGCGACGCGAGCCCGACTCGGTCAGATCGAGCTGTGCAACTCGCGCGCGCAGGCCCGCGATCTCGCGGCCCAGCTTCTCGGCGCGCTCCGCCGCCGTGGCCTGGAGCGCGAGCGGTCGCAAGCGCTTGCGCACCTCCTCCTCGACGTCGCGCGCGCGCTCCACTTGGAGTGCCACGCGCGCGAGCTTCAGCTCGGCGCGATGGCGGCGGCGCTTGAACTTCCCGAGGCCCGCGGCCTCCTCGACGAACTCGCGACGGTCCTCGGCCTTCGAGGCGAGAACCTGCTCGACCTTCCCCTGGCCGACGATCGAGTGCATCGCCGATCCCAGACCCACGTCCGAGAGGATCTCCACGAGGTCCGTGCGCCGCACCGAGGCGCGGTTCACGAGGTACTGCCCCTCGGCGCCGCGTACGAGCCGCCTCGCGATCGAGACCTCCGAGAAGTCGAGGTCGGGCCACGTCCCGTCCTCGTTGTCGAAGACGAGCTCGACCTCGCAGTGCGTCCGCAGCCTTGCGGTCGCCGCCACCCGCGAAGAGCACGTCGTCCGGCTTCTCGGCGCGGAGCTCGGACGGCGTCAGCGACCCCGCTGCCCAGACGATCGCGTCCGCGATGTTCGACTTGCCCGAGCCGTTCGGCCCGACGACGACGGCGACCCCCGGCTCGAGCGTGATCTCGAGGGGTTCCGGGAAGGACTTGAAGCCGCGGATGCGGAGCGTGCGCAGATGCACCGAGGGCGCATTCTCACGACCGCCCCGGACGGGCCGAACGGCTCAGCCCCTCGAGAGTCGCGCAGTGAAGGTCCGGTTCACGCGGCACTTGCCGCTCAACGGGTCCGTGCCTATCCCCTGCACGCGCCCCGACACCGTCTTCCGGCCGAACGTTCCACGAATCGAGACCGAGTAGGACGTGCCGTTGAGCACGTCCGCCGAATGCACGAGCTTGAACACGAAGGTTCCGTCTGGCGGGATCTCGGTGCGTGGCCGTCGTCGGAGCCTGTTCCAGAGGTCAAAGCCGATTCCGATCGCGCCGTCCCGGCCGGCCACGCGCGTCTTCCCCTCTTTCACGCAGACCCCCGGAACGAATCCACCGAGCCACTGAACCGCGACGACCGGACTCGTCCGGCTGATGGGGACGACGTCGAACTGGATGTGCCCGAACCCCGTCCCGGCGATGCGGCCCTTGAACTCGCCCGGGATCGGGCGGGTACCGCTCTCGTACCCGCGCGCGGTCGTTGCGCCGGCGAGCGCGCCGGCAATCAGGACCACCGCGGCGCCAGCACGGACGGTCAGGCGCGACCTTCGAATCACGGTGGCTGTCGACATGCCTTCCTCCTTCCGAGCTGTTCAAGGCGCCGCGGGCCAGTTGGCTCTGACTCCGCGGCGCCTAAATGCCGATCTAGGGTGCGGCCAGCGTCAGCGCGACGTTGTCTGCGTATCCGTCGTTGTAGCTCGGGATCGTCCGCTTGGCTGCGAGCTTCACCTGGATCGACCGCGTCTTCTTCGGCACTGGTTTGCTCGCCGACTTCTCGATCAGCGCGGTGACTTCTTGTCGTTCGGCCACGGTCACGGGGCCGATCTTGAGTGCCCCGAGCTTCTTCCCCGCCTCGCTGAGGAAGGTCGCCGTCACCGACATCGAGTCGCCGTGCCCGGCGTAGCCTCCGAGAAAGGCACTGAGCGTTGCGACGCGCTGTCCGGCGTCGACCGGCGCCTTGAACCTCGTCACGTTCACGACCTGGGTCGCGCTCGAGGTCGCCGCGTTCGGTCCTCCCGCGAAGAAGTTCGCCTTTCCGCCGATCGGCCCGCCGATCGTCGCGTCCGGAAAGCCGCCACCAGCGGCGTACTTCACAGCCGTGAAGCCCGGCGTCCTCGTCCAGCCCGGCATCGACGCGGAGATGGTGCTCGCATTCATCACGCCCGGCCCCGCGTCCGCGCCGCCGTTCTTGATCAGGTTCGGCCCGGCCGCTGGGTGCGCCGCTGCGACAACAGCCGTGGCGACTGAGACAGCCACCGCCGACACGACGGCAGCGACAGCCACGAGTGACCTCTTGCTTCCGTTCTTCATTACATGCCTCCTCTGCATGACTTCGACGACGAGTGGTCGGGCGTCGCGGAGGCCAGGAGGGTCCGACCTCCGCGACGCAACGACACGCCGGCACTGGCGCCGACGAACTGCGTCACACGATCCCGTCCCGTAACCGTCCGCACTCCCTCCTTCGGTTCGCTGGCAAACGGTCGCGTCAAACGGTGGACGAGCGACGAGGGAGTCGCAGCGGGGGAATCCCTACAGTTTGCGAGCCGGCAGCGGTTCCGTCCGCGGAGGCCGCAGCGAGGCGCCCCGCGAGCTCCGTCCGAGAACGGATGCCGAGCTTTCGGTACACGCGGGACAGGGTCGCTTCGACCGTCTTCGGCGTGACGTAGAGCTGCGCAGCGATCTCGGCATTCCGCAGTCCCTGGCCGGCCAGCTCGGCGACGCGAGCCTCCGTCCCCGTCAGCTCGTCGCTGGTGCCGCGACGACCGCCGAGACGCCGTTCCTCGGCCTCGACGCGCATCGAGCCAGAGCGGATTCCGGATCGCAGCGAAGATCGCCTTCGCCTCGGCCAGCGTCGCAGCTGCATCGCGACGTCGACCGACGCGGCGGAGGATCCCTCCAGCCACGAGAAGCGAGCGACCATGCTCGAGCGGCCAGTCGAGGCGTTCGTGCTCGGCGAGCGCGCGCTGCGAAGCTGCAAGGGCCTCGTCGGTCTCGCCGCGCGCCGAGGCGATGAGAGCCGCCGACCGCGCAGCCGTCGCAAGCCCCCATGGCCGATCGAGGCGCCGGCCGTACTCCTCGAGCTCGGCCGTCAGCTCGACTGCCTCGTCGATCTCACCGAGGCCCGACGAGCGTCTCGATCAAGTCCGGATGGAACGGATGAACTGCCCACTCGCCGAGACCCGTGGCGCGCAGCATCTCCGGAAGCTGGACGAGGTTCTCACGTGCGAAGCCGAGATTGCCCGCCGCGAGCTCGAGGTGGCCGAGCGCCCAGAGGTGGTGGGCGAGCCAGGTCGTCGACGAGATCGCCCGCGAGTACTCGACACCCGCGGTCAGGATGCGCCTCGCGTCCTCGACGCGCCCTAGGTGCATGGCCACTGCGCCGCTCGGATACCACTCGTCGCCGAGGTCGCCGCGGAGCTGGCGGTCGAGGTTGACGAACTCGGCGGAATACGCCTCAGCCTGCGCGAGATTGCCGGCGCGCACTTCGATCTCGGTCAGCTGGAGAACGCACCCCGCGGTCGAGCGGACGCGTTCGAGCTCTATGGACAGGTCGAGCAGCTCCAGCATCGCCGTTCGCGCGCGTGTGAGCTGAGCCGTGCAGAGAAGGGCCTTCGCGAGCTGGAGCTTCGGGCTCTGGTACGGCTCCCTGGCCTGTCCGCCTCTCGACTCAAGCTCGATGCCGGCCTCGAACAGCTCCTCGTCGAGCCCGAGCCCGCTGTAGAAGCGGGCGATGCCGAGTTCGCCGGAGGGGGACGGGAACATGCCGTTCGGCGCACTGTCGGCGGACGCCTCGAATGCGAGCTCCGCATGCCGCAGCGCTGCGCGGTAGTCGCCCCCGAGTCCGCGCATGCGAGCGAGCACTGCGTGGGCGGCAGCGCCCACGTCCGCCGCCCCGTCCGCCTCCGCGAGCGCACGTTCCTGGTACTCGACCGCCTCAGGGCCCGTCATCGAGTCGATCTGCGCGCCGAGCCAGCCGAGCCGGACGAAGACGCGCGCCCGGTCCGGGCCCTCCGGCAGAGACTCGGCGAGCTCGCCCAGGAGCGGAAACACGTGCTCCTGCCCTTCACCCGCCGCCTGGTACAGATCGGCGGCACTGAGAAGACGTCGCGTCCTGGCGGCGTGATCGCTCTCGGGCGTCAGCGCTGCGGCCCGCTCGGCCAGCGCCGCAGCCATCTCCGGGGCGCCGCGCGCGTCGAGCCTGGCGGACGCGTTCTCGAGCTCTGCGGCGACGGCTTCACTCTGCGCGTCTGTGCCACGACCGAGATGCAGTGCGCGCTCGTCCGGATCCTCGAGCACGGCCGCGAGCGAGACGTGAACGAGGCGGCGCTCCTCCGGCGTGTGCATGTCGAGCAGCGTCGACGCAAGCAGTGGATGGGTGAACCAGACACTGCCCGGCGTCTGCTCGTCGACGATCCTCGCGGCACGCAGCTCGAGCAGATCGGCACCGTGGATGTCGACGACAGCGGGATCGACTCGCCCCAACGTTGCGGCGGTGAAGCCCATCTTGCGCGCTCCGTCCGACAGGCTCGCGAGCCGCGCGCGCAGCGCAGCTGCGAGCGACTCGGGAACGCGCGCGAGATCTCCGGTCACGGCGATCTCGAGCGCGTAGTACGGGCTGCCGCCGGAGAGCCGCGCCAACGCCTGAACCTGCGATGGCGACAACGTACGGCCGGTTCGCTCGAAGACGATCCGTGCCAGCTGCCGCTTCCCGAGCCCCCCGATCTCGATTCTGTCCAGCGAGCTGTCGTCTCGTTCGGCGAGGCGCGTCAGCTCGAGATCGAAGCCCACGCGGACGGTCGCGACGAGACCGACTGGAGCATCCTCGAGCCGGCGAAACGCGTACGTGAGGGCGCGCAGACTGGGCGCGTCGACCCACTGGAGGTCGTCGACGGCGACCACGACGGGAGCGGACGCGGATAGGAGCCGTAGAACGCCGAGGACAGCGAGCGCGACGGCGACGGGGTCTGCTGGTGCGCCGATCTCACCGCGCCGTAGCGCCTGCTTCAGGGCGGAGTGCTGGACACCGGGAGCTCCGCAAGAGTGGTGCTCTCGACGTCGGCGAAGAGATCCGTGAGGACCGAGAACGCGAGCTCGGCCTCCGCTTCGGACGGCCGCGCGACGAGAACGCCGAAGCCCCGACCCACCGCCTCGTCCACGAGCGTCGACCAGATCGTCGTCTTCCCCATCCCCGGCTCGCCCGCGAGCAGCAATCCTCGGGAATGCTCGGCCACGTCCGCAAGGAAGCCGTTCCCCTCGGCGATCTCCCGGTCGCGCCCGATTACGACGCCGCCTGTCATCAGAGGATCCTGATCGATCGCGGCGCGAAAGTGTAGGGGTTTCCCTGCTGCGCCCGACCGCGGTATCGACGACGGTGGCACCAATGCGAATCCTTCTGGCCATCACAGTCGCGACCTGCGCTGCCTTCATGGGGGGTTCGAGTGCTGCAGCGCCGTCGGACCCCTTCGCGCGAGAGGCGACCTATCTCTTCCACGCGCAGTTCGACCTCGACTACAAGTTCGACTGGGTCGAGACCTCAGGCGACCGGTTCGGCTCCTGCTCGTATCGGACCGACGATCGCGGCAGCAGCGACGTGAGCGCAGCCAGCCTGACGTGGATCCCCGGCACGCTCCGCATCCCCAGAACGCTCACCAGCCGCACCTGGTCCCCCACCGCCCTGGTCGCGACCGGGGCGAGAAAGCAAGGCAATCAGGTGCCGATGAACGCCAGGGTGGAGATGACGAGGCGACTCGTCCAACAGGGCGGTACGACACCCGGCTGCGTGACTCCGCCACCACCGTTTCGACCGCCGCCGAACGACTGCGGAGCCGTCGCCTACACGACGCGAACAGCGACGCTTCAAGCGGGCACCCTGAAGAGTGTCGGGACACTAGAGACCCTCCTCGCGTCAGGAACCAAGGCCGCGATCCGCGTTACCGTTCCGGCGACGCGCGAACCCTATCGCCGGTGCTTGACGACCTTGAACGCGCCCCGGTTCCCATTCTTGCTTCCCGTCGGGCTCTCGAATCCCGACCTCGCGGCGCTCCGCAACCTCAAGGCGGGCGAGAAGTACCGGATCCAGGACGACTACGCAGGCCATTGCAAGACTGGGTTGCCCGACACCTCGTCCTGCCACTTCGATCTCGACATCGCCGTGACGATCCGCCGGTGGACTCCCGGCACGCGCTTCCCGTAGCCGGCGCCTCGCACTAGATCCGGTCGGGCACGACGCCGAGCGCTTCGAGCGCCTGCATCGCAGCCTCTTGCTCCGCCGCCTTCTTGGTCGAACCACGGCCGACGCCGAGCTGCTCGCCGGCAACGTGAGCAGCGCAGACGAACTTGCGGTCGTGCGGGGGTCCCTCGACCTCGAGCACCGTGTAGTGGACGTGGCGTCCGGAGCGCGCGAGGGCCTCCTGGAGCTCCGTCTTGTAGTCGACGTGGCTGGAGCGTGCGTACTCGATGCGCTCCGAGAATGCCTCCACGAGCGCGGGCTCCATGGTCTCGAACCCGTGCTCGAGGTACACGGCGGCGATCGCCGCCTCGAGCACGGCAGCGAGGACGTTCCGGCTCCGCGAGATGCGTTGGAGCTCGTCGGCAGGCGCGTCTCCCGCGTGCTCGAGCAGCCGGTCACCCATTCCGAGCTCCTTTGCGACCGCCGCGCAGCTCTGACGCGACACGACGTGCGCGCGGATCTTGGCGAGCCGCC
Source organism: uncultured Gaiellaceae bacterium (assembly GCA_963820635.1). Lineage (GTDB taxonomy): Bacteria > Actinomycetota > Thermoleophilia > Gaiellales > Gaiellaceae > GMQP-bins7. Next base: position 144,765 of record CAWGAN010000006.1, read on the forward strand.
CTTCGGAGGCAGTCGGAAAGCGGTCGAAGACCGCCCGGGCGATGGCAAGCTCGAGGACGCTGTCGCCCAGGAACTCGAGTCGTTCGTACGAGTCGGCGCGATTCTCCACCCACGAGGTGTGGGTGAAGACCTGCTCGAGTCGCTCGACCGGGAGTCCGTCGATCAGCCGGCCGAGCTCGTAGATCCCGGCTGTCGAGTCGGGCTCAGGCCTGATGTGCGATGACGTAGTCGATCGCCTTGCCGACGGTCGTGAGCTCGCGGGCGTCCTCGTCGGGGATCTTCAGCCCGAACTGGTCCTCGAGGTCCATGACGACCTCCACCAGATCGAGCGAATCTGCACCGAGATCCTCCTCGAATGACGCCTCTTCCGTGATCTCGCTCTCTTCGATGCCGAGCTTCTCGCTCAGCGCGCCTTTGACCTGTTCGAGGATGTCCTCACGCGAAGTCGCCATGCTTGAAATCTCACCTCTCTGCCGTCGGGGTCGTGGAGCGCGCCGACTCTAACACGCCAGGCGCCATGCGCTCTTGCAGGCGTTCGACGACGCGATGCTCGACCCCGCGAGCCGCGTGCCGAATCGCGTTCGCGATGGCCACGCGGGAGCTCGAGCCGTGCGCAATGACGACGAGCCCGTTCAGCCCGAGCAGGTAGCCACCGCCGTAGGTCTCGGGATCGAGGCGAGCGCGCAGCTTGCGTGCGGCTGGCCGGATGAGAGCGCCGCCGAGCCTCCCGCGGGCGGACGCTTCGAGCTCGGAGCGAAGCGCATCGAGCAGGCTCTTCACCGTCCCCTCGAGCGTCTTCAACGCGACGTTCCCGGTGAAGCCGTCCGCGACGATGACGTCCGCCTCCCCCTCGAGCAGCGTCCGACCCTCCGTGTTGCCGCCGAACCGGAGGTCGGCGGCACGCAGGAGCTCGTGTGCCTCCAACGTCAGCTGGTTGCCCTTCTCCGGCTCCTCACCGATCGAGAGGAGCCGCACCTCCGGATTGGGCACCTCGAGGATCTCCTCGGCGAGCACCGCACCCATGTACGCGAACTGCACGAGCTGCTCGGGCCTCGCGTCCGCGTTCGCGCCCGCATCGATGAGCACGCTCCGACCCCGCTTCGTCGGGATCACGATCGCGATCCCCGGTCGGTGCACGCCAGGGAGCCGCCGGATGTGCAGGAGCGACGCCGCGAGCATCGCGCCCGTGTTCCCGGCCGAGACGACCGCCTCTGCTTCCCCGTCCGCGACTGCGCGCACCGCGCGGACGAGCGACGAGTCCGGCTTCGACCGAACCGAGTCGACCGCGTGGTCGTCCATGTCGATCGACTCGGACGTCTCGACGAGCTCGAGACCGTCGGTCATGAGGGTCGCCGGCCCGAAGAGAACCGGCTGGATGTCGGACGAGGCTGCCGCGGACGCGCCCGCGACGATCTCGTCCGGCGCGCGGTCACCACCGAGAGCGTCGACCGCAACCCGGACCATGGACGGAGACTCTACGGCGCGTCGAGGCGGAGCGGCTCGACGTCCCGGCCCTTGTACGTCTTGCAGTTCGGGCAGACGCGATGCATCCGCTTCGGCTGCTTGCAGGTCGGGCAGACCTGGACGTGAGGGGTGGTGAGCGCGTGCTGGGCGCGGCGCTTGTCGCGCCTCGACCTGGATGTCTTTCGCTTCGGGACGGCCATGAGCGGCTGGGGACTATAGCGGCAGTTTCAGCTCTCTCGTCGGCGCGATCCGCTCGAGAAAGCGCCGGTCGTGCGAGACGACGATGAGCGTTCCCGAGTAGTCGACGAGCGCGCTTTCGAGCTGCTCGACGGCCTCGAGATCGAGGTGGTTCGTCGGCTCGTCGAGGATCAGCAGATTGACGCCGCGCGCCTGCAGCTCGGCGAGGTGTGCGCGCGTGCGCTCCCCCGGCGAGAGCGACGAGCATGGGCGGTCGATGTGATCCTGGCGGAGACCGAACTTCGCAAGCAGCGTGCGCGCATCGCCGCGCGCGAACCCTGTTCTCGCCATGAGCTCGTCGACGAGTACCGCCTCGCCCGCATAGCCGGCACGCTCCTGGCCGATCGCCCCGATCACGGTGCGCCGGCCGACGAGGCGCTCGCCTTCGGCGAGAGGCACCTCTCCGAGAAGCATGCCCAGCAGCGTGGACTTGCCGGCGCCGTTCGGCCCGACGACGGACAGCCGTTCGCCGGGGGCGAGATCGACGTCGACCGGGCCGAGACGAAATGTCCCGCGATACGCTGCGGCGCCGGCCAGCTGGAGCACGAGGTCGGACGGACGACCACCCGGCTGGAACGTGAGCTTCAGCTCCCACGGCTGGAACGGCTTGTCCGGAAGCTCGTTGCGCTCGAGGAGCCGCTCGGCCTGTCGCACCTTCGTCTCGAGCGCATGCGTGGCGCGACGATCCTGTCCCCCGGTCTTGTCGCCGAGCGATGCACCCTTGGAGCGCGCTTCGGTTCGCCTCGTGCTCAGGAGCGTCGTGAGCTGCTTGCGCCGGAGCTGGGACTGCTCGAACTCTGCGAGCGCAGCCGCGCGTTCCGTGTCGCGCGCCGTCTCGTAGTCGCTCCAACCGCCGGCCCACTCGCGCACGCGCCGCGTGTCCGGCTCGATCGACGCGATGCGATCGACCGTTCTGTCGAGGAACTCGCGATCGTGCGACACGACGACGAGGGCGCCGCGGTATCCCTCGAGGAACCGCTCGAGTTGCTCGAGCCCCGCGAAGTCGAGGTCGTTCGTCGGCTCGTCGAGGAGCAGGACGTCGAAGCGGGAGAGCAGGATCGACGCGAGCGCGACACGAGCCGCTTCGCCACCCGAGAGCCCGACGAGCTCTCGGTCGAGATCGACGCCGAGCCCGAGCTCCGCGCATGTCGTACGGGCACGCGCTTCGAAGCTCTCCGCACCGAGCGCGACGAGGCGGTCGAGCGCAGCCGAGTACTCGTCGCCTGCGGGCCGGCCGTCCGCAAGAGCCCGGGCCGACTCCTCGAGTTCCCGCTCCGCGTCCTCGATCCCGACCCGCCGGGTAAGCGTCGCCAGCACCGAGGCGCCTGGCTCGGCGGGGCGCTCCTGCTCGAGGTAGCCCACGGTCAGGCGTTGTGGCGCACGCGTCACCGAGCCGCTGTCCGGCGTCTCGGCCCCAGCCACGATCCGAAGCAAGGTGGTCTTGCCGACACCGTTCGGGCCGACCAGCCCGATGCGTGCCTTCGGGCCGATGGTAAGGGTGACCTGATCGAGAATGACGTGCGCGCCGAAGTGCTTGCCGACGCCCGCGAGCTGTACCCGCATGGACGGACCTCCGAGACCGTGTGAGCGCACACCGATGGCGCGCGCGAGAACGGGGATGGGTCCGCTAGTCCGTCATCAGCAGGGCGCGAAAGCGCCGCACCGGATGGTAGACGACGCGGTAAGCGCGATGTAAGGGCCTGTAAGAGGTCCGCAAGAGTTCGCGGCGCGCACCCCTCCGAGCCGTCATAACCCGTGACGACCAAGGGAGGGATGATGTCTCTGACCACACGCTCCGACCGCTGGGCCATCGTGGCGGTCGCGCTCCTGACGATCATTGCGGTGTGTGCGCTCGTCTTGCCGGCCGGCGACGGCGAGGCCGCGCCGACCGCACCGCCGGCGAACACGGCCGAACCGACGATCAGCGGACGCGCCGAGGAGGGCCGAACGCTTTCTGCATCCCGCGGGAGCTGGAGCGGTACTGGGCCTATCTCGTATGCGTACCAGTGGGTGCGCTGCGGCGCCGACGGCGGTCGCCCGGACGGAGGCGACTGCACGATCGTCTCGGGCGCGACGAGCCCCAATCACCGGCTCGGCACCTCCGACGTCGGCTTCCGCATGCGCGTGCGCGTGACGGCGACGAACGCGGACGGCTCTCGGGTCGCCGCGTCGAACCCGACGGGCACCGTCACCGGACCGCCGGTCAACAGGTCTCAGCCCTGGCCACGCGGCTCGATGCTCGTCGGCCAGGTCGTGACCGCCGAACCCGGCACGTGGACCGGCAGATCGCCGATCTCGTTCTCGTATCGCTGGCTGCGCTGCAACTCGGCGGGAGGCGAATGCCAGTCGATCGCGGGCGGAGGATCGCGGAGCTATCGGGTCGCCTCCGACGACATCGGACGCAAGCTCCGTTTCAACGTCACCGCACGCAACTCTCTGGGATCGACGACTGTCATCTCGACGGAGTCCGCCGTCGTGACGGAGCCACTTCCGTCCGGAGCGATCCGCCTACCGAGCGGCGAGATCTCGATTCCGGCCGCGAGTGTTCCCTCGAACCAGCGGCTGACCGTCTCGCAGGTCGTCTTCTCGCCGAACCCGGTCACGGGCCGCAACCAGGTGATCACGGTTCGCGTGCGGACGAAGGACACGCGCGGATTCGTCATCCGCGACGCGCTCGTGTTCGTCCGCTCGACGCCGCGCGTGACGACCGGCGGAGACCGTCAGGTGACGACGACCGACGGCTGGGTCACGTACCAGCTCGCGCCGAACGGGAACTTCCCGCAGCCGCGGCGTGGCTTCAACGTGCAGTTCTTCGTGAAGGCGTATCGCTCGGGCGATCCCGGCCTCGGGGGAATCGCCGGGTACCGACTGGTGCAGGTGCGGCTCGCGGGTTGAGGCGCAGGCTGAGGGGCTCAGAGATTATCTCTGAGCCCCTCCAGCGCAGCCCAGCGCGGGTCGGGCGTGCGCTCCGAGTGCTCGTGCGGCTCTTCGTTCAGGTCCTTCCCGCACACGGGACACAGGCCCGCGCAGTCCTCGCGGCAGAGGATCTGCTCCGGGAGCTCGAGCGCGAACGCGTCGCGGGCCCATGCGCTCAGCTGGAGATGCTCGTCGGCAACGTACTCGGAGTGCAGCTCGTCCGACGACCGGCGCATCGAAGTCGTGGAACTCGCGCGCTCGCACCGTGCGCGCGACCTCTGCGAACCCGAGGCAGCGCATGCAAGCTCCGCTGAGGTGGGCCGCGAAACGCATGTCGAAGACGGTGGCGCCTGACGCCTGGGATATCTCGAGCTCCACCGGAATGGTCGGGGGCGTCGCCTCGTAGCGCTGCCCGCCGAGGACGAACGGCTCGAGCTCGACGTCGATCGTCTCGTTGCGCACCTCGCCCGCGCGCAGGCGGAGGGTCCTCAGATCCAACGTGGTCATCGCGTGAGCGTACCGCCGTGCACCTCCATGAACAGGTCAATTAGCGCTCCTGCTGGTCTGCTACCGTGCGATCATGGACGCTGATCGCTGGCTCGGGCTCGATCTTCGTCATCTCATCGCGCTCAAGGCAATCGCCGACGAGGGTTCCTTCGGGAAGGCTGCGGAGAAGCTCGGCTACACGCAGTCCGCGATCTCACAGCAGATCGCAGCGCTCGAGCGGATCGTCGGGCTGCGGCTCATCGAACGCCCCGGTGGCCCACGCCCGATCTCTCTCACCGAGGCCGGCCAGATCCTGCTCCGCCACGCCGACGCGATTCAGGCGCGACTCCTCGCGGCGAAGGCCGACATGAGCGCGCTCGAGGCCGGGGACGCCGGACGCCTCCGCGTCGGGACGTTCCAGAGCGTCGGCGCCAAGATCATCCCCCGTCTCCTTCGGAGCTTCTCCGAGAGCCACCCGCAGGTCGAGGTCGTGCTCAGCGAGTCGCAGGACGAAACCGAGCTTCTCGCGATGATCGAGCGCGGCGAGCTCGATCTCACGTTCTGGACGCTCCCGGTCATCGGAGGGCCCTACGAGATCGTCGAGCTCCTCCGCGACCCCTATGTGCTGCTCGTGCCGGCCGGTTCGCCGCTGGCAGAGCTCAAGCGGACCCCGACTCTGAAGGAGATCGCTCTCCAGCCACTCATCGGGTTCAACCAGTGCAGCGCGATGGCGCACGTCGATCTGCAGCTCTCGGGCGCCGGGCGCGCGTTGAACTACGTGTTTCGCTCGGACAACAACGGAACCGTCCAGGGGCTCGTCGGTGCCGGCGTCGGCGTCAGCGTGTCACCTCGGCTCACGGTCGACGAAGACGATCCGAGCATCGCTGTCATCGATCTTCACGGGCGAATCGAGCCCCGCGTCATCGGCCTCGTGTGGCACCACGAGCGACACCGAAGCCCGGCTGCGGAGGCGTTCGTCGACTCCGCGATCGCCGTCTGCCGCGAGGTCACGGCCGAGCCCGCAGCCGCCTGAATCGAAAGTTGTTCGCAGACCGGGAATCCGCTAACGCGGACACCCGGTCGCGCAGATCCCTAAAGCCGTCCGCTTTCGCGGCCGGGTCGTCGTTTCGACTGCACCTCAGCTAAAGCGCTCGAAGTCTTGCGGCTCGTCGAGCGGCTCGGGGCCGATCCCGGCGACGACCGTCTCCTGCGAGCGCTCGTGGAGCCGTTCGCGCCCGCGCTTCACTGCGGAGAGGAACTTGTCGAGGTTGAGCTCGAGCGTCGAGAGGATCGAGTCGGCCCAGTCCTCCATCTCGAGGCGGGTCTGGCGTGCCTGCCGCTTCGCCTCGTCGACGATGTCGTCCGCCTGAGTCTCGGCGAGCTTGACGATCTCGGTCTGCGATGCCTCTCGCATGGCCTGCTCGCGTGCGTCCTGGACGATCCGGTCGCACTCCCGCTTGGCTTCGGCGAGCATCTCTTGGCGCTCCTTGACGATCCAGCGGGCCTGCTTGATCTCCTCCGGGATGGTCGCCCGCATCTGGTCGAGGATCTCGTAGATCTCCTCGCGGTCGAGGCGAACCTGGTCGGTGAGCGGGACGGCCTTCGCGTTGTGCACGAGGTCGTCGAGCCTGTCGATGAGCACGAGTACGTCCATGGGTCGGAAAGTCTAGACGTCTATTCGGAGGGTGAGACGGGGGCTCCGGGCCTACCGTCGGGATAGATCTCGACGAATCGCTTCGCGACTGCGGGCGGCACGAGCTCGTCGACTCTGCCGCCGAACGACGCGATCTCCTTCACGCCGCTCGACGAGACGAAGCTGAAGAGCGGGCTCGACATGACGTAGAGGGTCTCGATCTCGGGCGCCAGCTGCCGGTTCAGGTGATTCATCTGGAACTCCCACTCGAAGTCCGCGATGACGCGTAGCCCCTTCACCATCGTCTTCGCGTCGTGCTTGCGGGCGAAGTCGACGACGAGCTCGGAGAACACGTCGACGATGACGTTGTCGCAGCCTGCCAGCGCGTCCTCGAGAAAGGCGACGCGCTCCTCGACCGTGAAGAGGGTCTGCTTGTGGGTCGGATCGCGGACGACACCCACGACGATGCGGTCGAAGATGCCCGCCGCGCGTCCGATGACGTCGACGTGCCCGTTCGTAACGGGGTCGTACGAGCCCGGGCAGATAGCTGTCAGCACTGCGAGAACACCGTGATTCGCGCGGAACCGTAGCGCCGGGTGGTGACGAGGTCGAGCGGAAGCTCCGGTTCGATGCGATCAGACGTTTCGACGACCACGAGCGCATCGTCCTCGAGAACGGCCGGGAGGAGCTCGGCGAGCGTTGCGGCGTGCCTCTCCCATTCGTCGTACGGTGGGTCGACGAGGGCGAGGTCGTAGCGCCGCCCGCGGCTGCGCTCGTCGCGGAGCGCTGCGGCAACATCGCGGTTCGTCACGACGGCTCCGGTCAGCTGCAGCTTCTCGAGGTTGGCCTGGATCACCCGCGCCGCGTCGCGATCGCGCTCGACGAAGACGCAGCTCGCCGCGCCGCGCGAGAGCGCCTCGAGCCCCATCGCGCCCGAGCCGGCGAAGAGGTCGAGCACGGCAGCGTCCTCGACTGGCCCGACGATCGAGAAGACGGCCTCGCGCACGCGATCACCGGTCGGACGCGTCGCATCGCCCGCCGGCGCCGCGATCCGATGGCCCTTCCGTGACCCCGCGACGATCCTCACGACTCACCGAGGTGCTCGGCATCGCCGAGGAGGCGGTCGACGTCGTCGGCGAGAAGGCCTTCGTCCGGCAACGCTCGAGCGGCTTCGCGCGCTCGCTCGAGGAGATCCTGGTCGCGACGGAGCCGGACGAAGCGGAGATCCGAGTAACCCGACTGACGCGCGCCGAGGAGCTGGCCCTCGCCGCGGATCTCCAAATCGCGCTCGGCGAGCTCGAAGCCGTCCGTTGTCGCGACCATGGCGTCGAGCCGCTCCGTGGCGATCTCGGAGAGCTCGTCGCGGGCGCGCGACACGAGCAGGCAGTAGGACTGCTCGGCGCCCCGTCCGACGCGGCCACGGAGCTGATGGAGCTGTGCGAGGCCGAAGCGATCAGCCTCCTGAACGATCATGATCGTCGCGTTCGGGACGTCGACGCCGACCTCGATCACCGTCGTGGCCACGAGGACGTCGAGTTCGCGCGCCTTGAACTGCGCCATGACGCTTCGTCGCTCGGCCGTCGGCAGGCGTCCGTGGAGGCAGCCGACGCGATAGCCGCGGAGCTCTGCGGCGCGAAGCCGCTCGGCCTCCTCCTCGGCGGCACGCGCAACACGCGTTTCGGAGGCCTCGATCAGCGGGCACACGACGTAGGCCTGCCGCCCGTCGTCGAGGTGACGACAGAGCCGCGAGTACGCCTCCGAGCTGCGATCGTCGGTCACCCAGGCCGTGATCACAGGCTTGCGGTCGGCCGGTGGCAGCGTGAGCTCGCTCACCTCGAGGTCGCCGTAGACGGTGAGTGCGAGAGTTCGCGGTATCGGCGTGGCGGTGAGGTGGAGAACGTGCGGGGTCCGCCCCTCGACGAGCGCGGTGCGCTGCGCAACGCCGAACCGATGCTGCTCGTCGACGACGGCCACCGCGAGATCGCCGAAGTCGACCTCCTTCTCGATGAGCGCGTGCGTCCCGACGACGACCTGCGCGTCACCCGACGCGATCAGCTGCCGTACGACGGCGTGCTCCTTCGCGCGCAATGAGCTCGTCAGCAGCGCAACACGGACTCCGAGCGGCGCGCACAGCTCGTCCATCGTGAGGAAGTGCTGCTCCGCGAGCGTCTCGGTCGGCGCCATCAGCGCGCCCTGGCGGCCGAGCTCGACCGCGCGGAGCAGCGCGTGCAGTGCAACGACGGTCTTTCCCGACCCGACCTCGCCCTGGAGGAGACGTTGCATCGGAAACGGCCGGTCGAGGTCGGCGTCGATCTCGGCCATCGCCTGTTCCTGATCCGGGGTGAGCGTGAACGGGAGCGAGGCGCGGTAGCGGGCGATGAGCTCGCCCGGCTCGCCGAGCGGCTGCGCCGACGCGCTCTCACGGGCGGCGGTCGTGCGGAGGAGAGCGAGCCGGAGGACCAGGAGCTCGTCGAAGGCGAGCCTCGCCCTCCCGACCTCGGCTTCCGGGAGCGACCGCGGACGATGCACGACGGACAAGGCGTCCGCTCGAGTCGGCAGGCGTTCGGATGCGAGCAATGCCGCAGGAAGCTCTTCCCCGACGTCGAGCACCCGTTCGAGCGCCTGCTCGTGGAGGTCACGCAGCTTCTTCTGCGCGACGTCCTCCGTGGCGGGATAGACAGGCGCGAAGTCGCCTGTCTCCGACTCGCCGTCGAGGTCGTACGACGACACGGCAAAGCCATGCCGGTTCGCACGCCCGCGAATGCGAACTGCGGTGCCCGGCACGAGCTTCGACTCGAGCCACGGCTGGTTGAACCACGTCGCCTTGATCTCCCCTGTCTCGTCCGCGACGCGTGCGGTGAGGATCTTCAGCCGACCGCGCCGACGGCTCGTCGTGGAGCGGACGACGCATTCGATGACGGCCTCGTCGTCGCCGAAGAGATCGCAGATCCGCTTCGTCGGAACGGGCTCCTCGTACCGGCGCGGACGCTGCCACAGCAGATCCCCGACCGTCGCGAGGCCGAGCTTCCCGAGCCGACGCGCGATCGTCGGGCCGACCCCCTCGAGCGACTCGACCGAGGTGTCGAGCAGCTCAGGCCGAGGCGCTGACCTCGGCCGCGGCCAGTGCGCGGGCGCCGCCACCCCTCCGAAGCCGACCGGCAGCGCGGTACGTGTGAGCGCCCCCATCACGGCCGATCATAGGTCCAGCCGTCGTCGCCTCAGCCGTCAATGGCCAGCGTGTACAGCCAACCCGGCTGCCAGCGGAACGACTCCTCGACGAGCTCGTCGAGGGGAGCGGCCTCGAGCAGGTGGTCGAGCGCCCACTTCGTCGCCGAGTGCCCGATCACGACGATCCGCTTGTCCGGGTACCGCGGCGGAAGATCCTGGAGGAAGCTGCGCGCCCGCGCGACGACGTCCGTGTAGCTCTCTCCGCCCGAGTACGGATCGAGGACGTGCTTCGTCCGCTCGACCTCGAGCCGTGCCACGGCGGTGCCGTTGAGCATCCCGTAGTTGCACTCGCGCAACCGCCAGTCGTGGAAGATCGGAAGCCCACGGCCGCCGAACGCGATCTGCGCCGTCTCGACCGCACGACCGAGATCCGAGCAGTAGACGGCGACGATCTCGTCCTCGACCCGCCGGTCGCCGAGCTCCTTCGCCTGCCGCCTGCCGAGAGGAGAGAGCTGACCGTCGAGCCAGCCCGACGCGACCCAGCGCTCGTTGTCCGTCGTCGTCGAGTGCGTCTCGAAGAGGATCTCGATCTTCGGCTGTTTTCGGCGCCTCATGTCGGGATCCGCTAGCGGATCCCGACGGCGCGTACACCCCTGAAGGCGTCCGCTTCGCGGCCGCTATGCGTGCGTTTGCTCATTGTGCTCGTCGTCCTGGAACCAGAAGAACCCCACGGCGCCGGGGCCGACGTGCGTCCCGACGACGGCGCCGAGCGTCGACGTGAACTCGATCTCGGCCTTCGGCCGGACACGCCACGCCAGCTCGGAGAGCGTGCCGACCCACTCCTCGGCGTTGGCGTGCGCGATCGCGATCCGCAGGCCCGGGCCGTCCGTGGTGGCCTCGACGAAGCGGCGCTCGAACTCGGCCAGCGCCTTCTGCTTCCCTCGCACGCGCGCGACCGGGATGACGACGCCGTCCTCCACGCTCAGTACGGGCCGGAGGTTCAGCAGCGATCCCGGCGATCGCCTGCGCCTTGCCGATTCGACCGCCGCGCTGGAGGAACTCGAGCGTCTCGACCGTGAAGAGGACGTTCGACTGCGCGTAGAAGCGCTCGACGAGTGCGGAGATCTCCTCGTCCGTCGTCCCACGGGCGAGCCTGCGCTGGATCGCGTGCGCGAGCATCGCGATCGCGAGCGACGCCGTCTTCGAGTCGACGACGCGTACCTTGTCCCCACCGACCTCCTGCGCCGCGAGCTCCGCGCTCTGAAACGTCCCGGAGAGCTTCGCCGTCACGTGGAGCGAGTAGATCCGCTCGTAGCCGGCGAGCTCCTCGTACGCGGTGACGAAGTCCTGCGGCGTCGGCTGTGCCGTGGCCGGGGTGACGGCGGACGCACGAAGCTTCTCGTAGAAGTCCGCCGGCCCGAGCTCGAGGTAGTCGCGAAACGTGTCGTCACCGAAGCGCACGTAGAGCGGGACGAAGCGCATGTTCGGGAAGCGCGCCGGGGCGTCGGGATAGTCCGACGTGGAGTCGAGCACGATCGCCGTGTTCTCGCTCGTCAGGTTCATTTCGTCACCTCCCAGCCGCTGCACGGACTGCGCGAACGAGTGCGTCGACCCCCTCGTCCTTGCGCACGAGCGCAGCGCCTGCGCTCGACGCGGCATCGTACTCCTCCGCGCCGGCAGAGGCACTCAGGAAGACGACCGCGGCGTGAGGAACGTCGTCGCGAAGCTCGGCGGCGACCGTCGCGCCGTCCACGTCCGGCAGCCGGTAGTCGAGGACGACGACGTCGGGCGTGTGCTCGCGATACGCGCGCAGTGCCGCGGCTCCGTCCGCAACCGCGGCGACCACCTCGAGCCCGGCTCTCGTCTCGAGGAGGAACACGAGCGAGTCGCGGTAGACGTCCGAGTCCTCGACGAGAAGGACGCGAATCGGCCCCATCGGCTCGGTCACTGAGCGACGAGAAGGAGCGGGTAGTGCGGCTGGCCGCCCTCGTGGACATCGAGTACTTCGAGGTCGGGATGTCGCTGCTGGATCGCCGGAAGCAGCCCATCGAGCGCGGGCGCATCTTCCCCGGTGAGGATGGTGAGCACGCTCTGTCCGCCGGCCAGCACGCGGTCGACAACCTCGTGCACCACGACGTCGAGCTCCGGAGCCGACACGACTGCCTTGTCGTCGACGAGACCGAGGTACTCGCCCTCGCGAATCTCCACACCGTCGAGCGTCGTGTCGCGGACGGAGATCGTGACCTCGCCGGTCGACGCTCCCGTCAGCTCGGCAAGCATCGCGCGCTCGTTGTCCTCGAGCGCGTTGGACGACATGAAGCCAGGCATCGCGGCCAACCCCGCCTGCACCGACCTCGACGGAACGACGCGCACGTTCTTCTCGCTCATCGCCGCGGCCTGCTCGGCCGTGAGGATCACGTTGGAGTTGTTCGGCAGGACGAGCACGTCGTCCGTCGGCACGGCCTCGATCGCGTCGAAGATCTCCTTGGCCGACGGATTCATCGACTGTCCGCCCTCGATGACCCGCGTGGCTCCGAGGCTCTCGAAGAGCCGGCGGTTTCCGCGGCCCGGGCAGACAGCGACGAGCCCCGTCTCGAGCGTGGCAATCGCGGTCGGCGAGCTCCCCTCGAGGAGCCGCTCCTCGCGCTGGGCCGTCTGGTGGTGCATGTTCGCGATCTCGACTCCCTCGACGACGCCGACCGCGGTGCCGAACGCGAGCGCCTTCCCCGGATCGTCGGTGTGCACGTGCACTTTGAGTGCCGTCGAGTCGCCGACGACGAGGAGCGAGTCCCCGATCCGTTCGAGCTCCGCTTCGAGCGCGTCGGAGTCGAGCTCCTCGCCCTCGACCACGAAAACGGTGCAGTAGCGGAACTCGGAGAGCTCCAGATGGATCGCGTCGAGACCGAACGACTCCGTCTCCACCGGCACCTCGGGGAGCTCCTCACCGGTGGCGCCGTAGACCATGCCCGCGTGCGATCTCGACGAGCCCGGCGCCGCCCGCGTCGACGACGCCGGCGTTACGCAGGACGTCGAGCAGCTCGGGCGTCCGCGCCACGGAGTCCTCTCCTGCAGCGAGCACGGCGCGCAGAAGGTCGTTGGGCGGGACGCGGCGATGCTCCTTTCGCTCGCTCTCCTCCGCCATCTCGCGGATAACGGTGAGCATCGTCCCTTCGACCGGGCGCTTCACGGCGCGATACGCGGTGTCACTCGCTCCACGGAACGCGCGACCGAGGAGCGCTGCGCTCACGCCCTCGTGCCGGCCGAGCACCTCGACGAACCCTCGGACGATCTGGGAGAAGATCACACCCGAGTTCCCGCGCGCGCCCATGAGCGCCGCGCGAGTCACGTCCTTCGCGACCGCCTCGCTATCGACCGCGGTCGACGAGTCGAGTGCTTCGACGATGGAGCGCAACGTGAGGACGAGGTTCGTTCCCGTGTCGCCGTCGGGAACGGGATAGACGTTGAGATCGTCGATCCGCCGACGGTGCGCCTCGAGGTTCTGAAGAGCGCTGCGCGCGAGGTGGCGAACGACCTCGAGCTCCATCAGTGCCCCCGTACGCGTTCGATGTGAACCTCGAGGGAGGCGATCGGGAGCCCGACCATGCGCTCGAGCTCGTACAGCACGCGGGCGCGGACGGTCTCGGCGACCTCCGCGAGCTTCAACCCATGCTCGACGACGACGCGGAGCTCGACGACGAGCCCGTCGGGGCGAAGATCGACGTCCACGCCCTTCTTGATGCCCCAGGGTACGAGTCGAGACAGCCGTCCTCGACCCGCGAGCGCGACGACGCCGTAGCTCTCGGCGGCGGCCGAGCCGACGATCTGTGTGATCGCGTCCGCCGAGACAGCGATGCTCCCACGCTCGGTCGTGGCGATCACGAAGGGCTCGCGCTCCACCGGTCGAGCCTACTACCGCGCGAGCGGAGCTAGACGGCCTTCTGGACCTTGCCGGCCTTGAGGCAGCGAGTGCAGACGTACGCGCGGGTCGCGTGACCGTCGAGCACCACGCGGACGCGCTGCAGGTTCGGGTTGAAGCGGCGCTTGGTGGCGACCATGGAGTGGCTCCGGCTATTGCCGAAGCCGGGCTTCTTCCCACAGATTGCGCAGACCTTGCTCATGAGCGGGTGCGGATGGTACCGACTACGCGGTCGAGCACTGCTTGCTCGACCCGCTCGGTGAGACCTCTCGTCGCGGCAACGGTGAGACGCTCGGGCTCGACGTCGATCTGCTTGCCCACCACGATCCGGACGCGCGTTCGCAGAGGGAACGCGCGCGTGCCGGTCATGCGCACCGGAACGATCGGCGTCCCGGTCACGAGTGCGAGTCGCGCCGCACCCCGATGCCAGGGCCGACGGGCGAGCTGCTTCGACGTCCCCTGAGGAAAGATGCCGAGCACCTCGCCGCGATGCAGCAGCGCAGCCGCCTCGCTCATGGCCACGTGATCGCCGCCGCCCCGCTCGACGGGGAACGTGCCGAGCGCACGCAGGACGGACGCCAGCGCCCGGTTTTGGAACAGCTCCGACTTCGCCATGAACCGGATCTCCCGGGTGGTCGCGACTCCGAGGATGAACGGGTCGATGACCGACTCGTGGTTCGACGCGAGGATGCAGCCGCCGACAGCGGGCACGTTCTCGGCGCCCACGAGCTCGATGCGGTAGATCGCGCGCATGAACCCGCGAAAGCCGACGCGGTGCAGCAGTGCATATGCATTCATGGAGCGTGCGCCGTCAGCGGGAAGCAGCCGCGCGGAGATGTGCGAAGAGATCGGCCATCTCGAGCGCGCTGCGAACGGCCTCCGCACCCTTGCCGATCCGCGCTTCGGCCTGTTCGACCCGATCGAGCGTCAGGAGCCCGAACGAGACCGGGACCCCCGTCTCGAGCGCGGCGAGCTGGAGGCCGCTCGCAGCCTCGCTGGAGACGTAGTCGAAGTGCGGCGTGTCGCCCCGAATGACGCACCCGAGCGCGACGATGCAGGCGAAGCGCCGGGTCTTCGCGAGCGCGGTGGCTGCGAGCGGAAGCTCGAACGCGCCGGGAACGACCATGATCGTGATCGTCTCCTGTCGCACGCCGGCGGTCGCGAGCTCGACGAGCGCGCTGTCGAGAAGCTGGGTCGTGACGCTGCCGTTGAAACGCGAGACGACGATGCCGACAGCGCGGCGCCCACCCTCGGCGACCCCTTCGAGCACCGCGTAGCCATCCGGGATGTGGAGATCTCCGGCGGCGTGCTCGTGCGAGAGCTCGACGTGCATCGGCGTCTCGTCGATCTCGCCCTCTTCGAGCTCCGGTACGTCCTCGTCGGCCTCGGCCGGCTCGAGCGCCTCCTCGGGCTCGGTTTCGACCGTCGTTGCGGCAACTGCCTCCTCGTGCTCGGCCGGCGCGCTCGCGGCTCCCCAGGCCGGGGCGGCTTCGTCCTCGTCGTGCTCGGCCGGCTCGGTGGAATCGACTTCGACCTCGGGCTCGACCTGCTCGTCTGAGCGCTCCTCGCGCGCCCAGTCGTGTAGCACGTTCTCACTCGTCGAATCGATGTCGCGACTGCTCATGATCTCCCCGCAGATCCCGAATCTGCAGATGCAGATCCGGGATCGCGACAATCCCTAAAGCGGCCGCTCGCGCGGCCGGTGTACGCGTGTGACGTGGATCGGCTGATTGACACTGAGCGTCTCATTCGGTGTCCTCCGGCGGCTCGCCGTGGAGGCGGGCACCCTGGTGGTGAAGCTTCGTGATCGTGTGGCCCAGCTTCTCACGTTTCGCTGAGAGGTAGCGCTCGTTCTCGGCGGTCGGTTCCACCTCGAGCGGCACCTGCTCGACGACGGTGAGCCCGAAGCCGTCGAGACCCGTCAGCTTGCGCGGATTGTTCGTGAGGATGCGGATCGTGGTCAGCCCGAGGTCGGCGAGGATCTGATTGCCGATCCCCCACTCTCGCGCGTCGGCCGGGAAGCCGAGCGCGAGATTGGCCTCGACGGTGTCGAGGCCGCTCGCCTGCAGGTCGTAGGCGCGTAGCTTGTTGAGGAGGCCGATGCCGCGGCCCTCCTGGCTCATGTAGAGGACGACGCCGCTCCCCTCGGCCTCGACACGCGCGAGCGCGACCTCGAGCTGCTCGCCGCAGTCGCAGAGGAGCGAATGGAACACGTCGCCGGTCAGGCACTCGGAGTGGACGCGGACGAGGACATTCTCGGCGCCTTCGATGTCGCCCTTCACGAGTGCGACGTGCTGCTTGTCGGTGAGGAGCTCGCGATACGCGACCGCCTGGAACTCGCCGAACTCGGTCGGAAGTCTCACGGACACGGCGCGCTCGACGAGCTTCTCGCGGCGGCGCCGATACTCGATGAGATCGGCGACGGTGACCATCTTCAGGCCGTGCAGCTCGCAGAACGTCGTGAGGTCCGGCACGCGGGCCATCGTCCCGTCGTCGTTCATGATCTCGCACACGACGCCGGCCGGAAGGAGACCCGCGAGACGGGCGAGATCGACGGCCGCCTCCGTCTGGCCGGCGCGTCGCAGAACACCGCCCTGCTTCGCGCGGAGCGGGAAGACGTGGCCGGGCTGCACGAGATCGTGGGGTACGGAGCTCGGGTCGATGGCGACCTGGATCGTTCGTGCCCGGTCCTGCGCCGAGATCCCGGTGGACACGCCCTCGCGCGCCTCGATCGACACCGTGAACGCAGTTCCGAGCGGCGTCTCGTTGTGGTCGGTCATCGGCCGGAGCTCGAGCTCGTCGCAGCGCTCGGGCGTCAGGCACAGGCAGATGAGCCCGCGGCCGTGGGTCGCCATGAAGGCGATCGACTCCGGCGTGACGAACTGGGCGGCGATCGTGAGATCGCCCTCGTTCTCGCGGTCGGCGTCGTCGACGACGACCACGAAGCGGCCCGAGCGGATGTCCTCGATCGCCTCCTCGATCGTCGCGAAGGGCGATGCGGTCTCCGGTGTCGTCAGGTCCACGGTCACGCTCGGATCGTAGCCCTCAGCCGCGCGCGGTCAGCCGCTCGACGTACTTCGCGAGAACGTCCGCCTCGAGATTGACGCGCTGTCCCGGCTCCAGCGCCGCAAGGGTCGTCGCGGCGAGGGTGTGCGGCACGAGGGCGACCGCAAACGCATCGGAAGCGAGCTCCGCGACGGTCAACGACACGCCGTCGACCGTGATCGAGCCCTTCTCGACGCAGTAGCGCAGGACGTCGTCGGGCGCCTCGACGAACACGCGAAGCCCCTCGCCTTCGGCCTCGACCGACTGGATCCGGCCGACCGCGTCGACGTGCCCTTGGACGTAGTGCCCGCCCAGCGCCTCGCCGGCGCGGATCGCAGGCTCGACGTTGACCCTGTCCTCGGGCTCGAGGTCACCGAGTGTCGAGCGGGCAATGGTCTCCGGAACGGCGTCGAAGGCGATGCTTCCTGCGTCGATCGCCGTCGCCGTGAGGCAGCAGCCGTTGATCGAGACGGAGTCGCCCACACTCGTGCGCGTAGCGGTCTCCGGCGCGTGAACGACCAGCGTGCGACCGCCACCCGCTTCCTCCGCCCCGGCGAGCACACCGAGCTCCCGCACGATTCCCGTGAACATGCCTGAACGTTACGGCTCGTTGAGATACGCCTGCAGCAGCACGTCGGCACCGATCGGTCGCGCCTCCATGCGGGAGAGCTCGAGCGGACGCGGCAGCCCTTCGAGCATGCCCGGGCCGTCGCCGGAGAGCGTGGGCGCGACGAACACGAGCAGCTTGTCCACGAGCTCGGCTTCGAGGAACGCCGCGGCGAGCGTGGGACCGCCTTCGAGGAGGAGCGACTGGACGCCTTCGGCGGCCAGCTGCTCGAGCTCCTCGCGCAGCGGGCCCGAGTGCAGCTCGAGCTCCGAGTCCTCGGGAAGAGGCCCACGCCCGAATGCGATCCGGCGCGGCTGACTGATCACGGGGACGTCGCGCGCATCGAGTCGGGGTTTGTCCCAGCGCACCGTGCCCATGCCGACCGCGACCGCGTCGGACTGCGCTCGTAGGACGTGGACGAGCGTCCGGGACGCCTCCCCCGTGACCCAGCGCTCGCCGGAGAGACGAACCCGCCCGTCGAGCGTGATCGCGACCTTGTACGTCACGAACGGCCGGCTCGCGGTCGCCCACGTCCGCCACTCCTCGATCTGCTGGCGGCATCGGAACGCGAGCTCGTTCTCGGCCAGGGCGACGTCGACACCGGCCTCACGGAGCCTTTCGAGGCCGCCTCCATGCTTCGGATCGAGCTGACCCGCGACCACCCGCGCAACGCCGGCTTCGAGCAGCGCGTCGACGCACGGCGGTGTCGCGCCGTGGTGCGCGCAGGGCTCGAGGGTCACGTATGCCGTGGCGCCGCGCGCCTTCTCGCCCGCGTCGGCGAGCGCGACGACCTCGGCATGCGGCCCGCCCTTGCGCTCGTGCCAGCCCTCGCCGACGACCTCGTCTCCGGAGACCACGACGGCACCGACGATCGGGTTCGGATGGGTCGTCCCGCGCCCGCGCTCGGCGAGCTCGAGGGCTCGTTCGAGGAACCGGGAGTCCATGCGCCTGATCCTACGGTCGGCCCGTACGCTGCCCGCGATGCGACTCCCCCGCGCTCTCGTCGAGACGTGGAGCCACGAGCCCGACTGGCTCGATGCGTTGCCTCGACTGGTGGCCGACTGTGCGCAAGAGTGGTCACTCGAGCTCGAGCCGCCAGTCGACACACCGCACTCGCTCGTTGTCCCTGCACGGGACGTCGTCCTCAAGCTGAACGCGCCTTCGCACGTCGAGGCGCATCGCGAGGCCGATGCACTCGAGCGCTGGGACGGTCGCGGCGCCGTGCGGCTCGTCGCGCGAGACGATGCACGCCGGGCGCTCCTGCTCGAGCGCTGCCTGCCGGGGACGCGTCTCTGGGACGCCGACGTGGACGAGGAGAGCGTCGTGGCCGAGCTGCTGCCGCGCCTCCAAGTCGACGCCGGCAGCGAGCATCCCTTCGCGCTCCTCTCCGACGAGGCGGACCGGTGGGCGGAAGACGTGCCGCGCCGGTACACGGAGGCTGGTGAACCGTTCGAACGCCGACTGCTCGACGTCGCCCTCGACGTCTACCGCACGGTCGACCGATCGGCGACCCGACTCGTGAACCAGGACCTCCACGGAGGGAACGTCTTGCGTGCGACGCGAGAGCCGTGGCTCGTCATCGACCCGAAGCCGCTCGTCGGAGAGCGGGAGCTCGAGGCGAGCGGGCTGCTCCGGAACGCCGGGTCAGTCTCCCGTTGGCTCGACGTCCTCGCAAGCGTCGGCCTCGACCGAGAGCGCGCCCGCGGGTGGGGCGTCGCCCACAACCTCGCCTGGGCCTGGGACGAGCGCGCCGGATGGTCGGAGCAGCACGTGGAGGACGCGCGGCGGATCCTCAGCGCGCGATGAGGCGCGCGATGAAGAACCCGGCCGTGCCGTGGACGCTGCGGAAGCGTCTGCAGAAACTCCGGCCGGCGTCGATGCCGGAACTGGGGCCACTCGTCGGCGAGGCTCGCATCCACCTCGAGCCCGGAGGCGTCGACGACTGCCTCCGACTCGTCCGCGTTGATCGTGCAGACCGAGTACACGATCGTGCCCCCCGGTCGCACGCGCTCCGCCGCTGCTTGCAGCAGCTCGAGCTGGAGCTCGGGGAGCGGCTCGGCGCGCCAGCGAAGGTCGGGGCGACGATTGAGGACGCCGAGCCCGGAACACGGAGCATCGACGAGCGCGCGGTCGAATCCCGCCAGCTCGGCGGGAAGCGCGCGGCCGTCCGCGACGACGACACGGACGTTCGACGCGCCGAGGCGGCGCGCCGTCTCGTCCAGCTCACGCGCGCGGGCTTCGTTGACCTCGACCGCAGTGACGTCGCCCGCCAGCATCGTCGCCTTCCCCCCTGGCGCCGCGCACAGGTCGAGCGTGCGCTCGCCGTCCTTCGCGCCGACGACGAGCCCGACCAGCTGCGCCGCCGCGCTCTGCGGCCAGATCCGGCCTTCCGCGAGCGCGGCCTCGTCGACCCGGTCGACGTGCCACGCGCCGGGAACGTCGGCGTCGGGCGTGCCGGCGATCTCGCCGCGCACGAGACGGACGGCCGGCTTCCCCGGCTCGTTGAGGGCGCGCATGAGCTCGAGAGCGTCGACCGGGCCGAGGTCGCGCCACCATGTCTCGGCAATCCAGTCCGGATAGGAGTGCTTCAGCGCGGCCTCGGTCGGCGTCCCTTCCGCGAGAGCGTCGAGAAGCGGTGCGATCCCCTCAGCGACGCGGCGGAGCACGGCGTTCGAGAACGCGACGGCACGTTCGAGACCGGCGCGACGGACGAGCTCGACCGATTCGTTGACCGCCGCGTAGCGGGCGACGCCGTCGACGAACCCGAGCTGGTAGGCGCCCAGTCGGAGCGCTGCCCTGACGGGCGGATCGAGGCGGCGCACGGGCCGGCGGCCGAGCGTCTCGATCGCGTGGTCGAGCGTTCGCACGCGCTGGACCGCGCCGAACGCCAGCCGTTGCGCGAGCGCGCGATCGCGCTCGTCGAGGGGTGTCGCCGCCGATCGAAAAGCACGATCCGCGTACGCCTCGTCCTCGAACACGCGCAGGAGGACGTCGAACGCCGCGACGCGGGCAGGGCTTACGGCCGCAGCCCGCGCAGCCATGCCTCGTACGCCATCCGGCGCCCTCCGTCGGGCTGAACCTCGATCGGCTCGAACGAACCGTCGTCCGCGACGTGGGCACGCCAGATCGTCACGCCGCGTCCGTGGAGCTCGGCGCGCGCCCCGATGTGCGGAGACAGCGCTCGTACGTGGTCGACGAGCTCGCTGGGCGGGCGAGCGAGATCGAGACGGCGTTCGTCCGCCGTGATCTTGGCGGCGTACGTCGCATCGCCCTCTTGCTCGCGGAACGCGGGCTGCGCGCTCTCGGCCAGGACGCGATCGAGGAGCCCCAGTGCGATGTCGGCGCTGCGTTCGTAGACCGCGCCGGCGTCGTCCTCGGGAGCGATCGCGAACCGCCCCTGCGCGCCAATCGGCCCCGCGTCGAGCTCCTTCACGAGCTTGATGATCGTCACACCCGTCTCCGTGTCGCCCGCCATGAGCGCCCGCTCGACGGGAGCGGCGCCCCGCCAGCGCGGCAAGAGTGACGGATGCACGTTGAGCCAGAGCCGTTCCGCGAGCACAGACTCGGGAACGATCAGCCCATATGCGACCGCGACGACCACCGGAGCCCCGAGGTCGAGGCCCGGCTCGGGCTTAGCAGGCTCGAGCGTGCGGATCCCCAGACGCTCGGCCGCTGCCTTCGCCGGCGACGGGACGATCTTTCGCCCGCGGCCGGCCGGCGCGTCGGGGCGCGTGAGAACGCTCGCGACCTCATGTCGCGCGGCGAGCCGTTCGAGGACGTCGGCGCCGAACGCCGCGGTCGCGGCGACCGCGATCGGCCGGCTCAACGTGCGCCGAGGACGGGCTGCGGCCTGAGCCTCGCGAGCGCCGCGCGTCGCGACTCGTCGTCGGTGCGGTCGATGATCAGCACGCCGTCGAGATGGTCGACCTCGTGCTGGACGACGCGCGACGCGGGCAGCTCGAGCTCGAACGTCACGGGCTCACCCTTCGTGTCGACCCCCTCGATCGTGACGGACGTCGCACGCTCGACGGGAACGAGCACCTCGCGGAGCGAGAGGCAGCCCTCGTCGTCGATCTCGATGTCCTTCGAGCGCTTCGTGATCGTCGGGTTGACGAGCACGCGGTCCTCGCCCTCGTCCACGAAGACGAACAGCCGCCGCAGGACGCCGACCTGCGTTGCGGCGAGCCCAACGCCGTTCGCCTCGTGCATGAGCTCGGTCATGCGCTCGGCGAGCCGCTCGAGATCGTCGTCGAAGGCCTCCACCTCGCGCGCCTTCATCCGGAGCACCGTGTCGCCGTACTGGCGGATCCGCGAGAGCGCGAAGAGCCGCCGCGCCTCGCGCTCGATCTCCTGGTCCTCCTCGGCGTGGTCGTGCTCGTGCCCGTGGTCGGCGTGATCGTGCTCGTGGTCGTGATGCTCGTGGTCGGCCATCGCGCGGCGAGTTTACCGCCGCGCGATGGCCGAACCTTCAGCCTCCGATGCCGGTGATCTGGTGGTCGATCTGCGTTCCGCCGGCGTCGATGGCGACGACAGCGGTCGGTCCGATGCCCTTGCGGAAGTCGGCCTTCTTGAAGCGGTAGCCGAAGGCGCGATAGTCCTCGCCGTCGACCTTGGCCTTGTGAAGCCGAATCTCCCGCTCGCTTCCGTCGCTCATCACCACGAAAGCCCGCGTGACCGCCGAGGTAGCGAGGCCGAAGATGGTCGCACTCCTGACGTCGCTGACCGCAGGGCCGCCGTCGTAGCTGAGTGTGAACGAGACCGGACGCCCGTTCAGAGGATCGTCCGCCGTGTTGCATCCACCGCCGCGTTCGCGAGACGTCGCGGAGAGCGCCTCCCACACGCAGAGATGCCCTGTTCGCGTCTTCTGCAGGTACACGCCGCGCTCGGGAGCCCCATCGCCGGAAGCGATGTCCGCAGCGCGCACCAGCGGAGCTTCCTCGATGGCCGCAGTGAGGTCGCTCCCATCGTCGATTCGTGATGCAACGACTGCGCTCGTGAGCATGCCAGCGAGCACGACCCCCAAGCCGACCACAGCCCAGCGCTTGCTGTCTGTGCGCCTACCGAACATTGCAGCTTCCCCAGAAGTAGCTGTGGGATACGCAGTGAGCCTTGAACGTTCCGGGGTACGGCGCGTACGTCTCGAGATAGTCCGAGCCGCCTCGTTTCGTGTTGTGCCAGCCGTATGTCGTGTTCTTGATGAACGTGACGGTCTTGTCGTAGCCGGAGCCGTACGTCATGAAGTAGTTCGCGAGCCAGGTGCTGCTGTACGTGCTGCCGGCAGCCGCCCCCGGCGTCCACTGCCGTGGTGGTGCGTACTGGTACGCAGCAAGCGCTGTCGATGACAGCACGAGAGAGATCAAGAGCGCAACAACGATCAAGCTTCGTCTCATGGCGCCTCCTCTTTCGGGACCGTGGAGATGCCCATGTAGCCCGCGGAAGGCGTGGCCGCAATTGGCCCAAGCGGCCATGTCCCTTTCGAGCCAGGGCCGCTAGGGCGACTGCGGATCGACGTCGACGACGGCGCTCAGACCGTCTCGTCGCATGGCCGGCGCGGCGCTCGCCAGCACCGCCGCCGCACGGCTCGCAAAAGCTCGCGGCGACGCCGTCTTCGCCAGGAGCTGCGCGCGATGGCGACCGCGCAGACGCAAGAGCGGAGCCGGTCCGAGAAGGCGAGCCTCGGGCGTCTCGAGAGCGCCCCGGAGCTCGCGCAGAGCGCGGGTGACATCGCTCGGGTCAGGTCCCGAGACGACGAGTGAAACAAGATGTGAAAAAGGTGGGTACGAGAGCTCCTCGCGACGCGCGAGCTCGTGCGCGAGGTAGCCGGCGACGTCGTGCCGGATGGCGTACGCGAACGGCGTTGCGTCGGGCTGGAACGTCTGCACGATCACCCGCCCGGGCGCGTCGCGCCCGCTCCGCCCGGCAAGCTGCGTCACGAGCTGGAACGTGCGTTCCTCCGATCGGAAGTCCGGGAACGCGAGCCCCGCATCGGCGTCCACCACGGCCGCGACCTCGACACCGGGGAAGTGATGCCCCTTCGCGACCATCTGCGTGCCGATGAGCGCCGCAGCGCGAGCGCTCGCGAAGCGCTCGAGCGCCTCGCGGAGCGCTCCCGGGCGCGCAGCCGTATCGGCGTCGAGGCGAATCCGCTCGAGCCCGGGAAGCCGCCGCTCGAGCTCCGCGTCGAGCCGCTGCGTTCCCGCACCGATGCGCGCGAGCTCCACCGAGCCGCACTCGGGGCACGACTCCGGCAGCTCGACCGAGTAGCCGCAATGGTGACAGTGGAGCCGCGAGTCGGAGTGCAGGGTGAGCGCGATGTCGCAGCTTCGGCAGCGTCGAGTGGTGCCGCACGAGCGACAGTGGACGGCGCCCGAGATGCCGCGACGGTTCAGGAGGAGGATCGCGCGCCCGCCGCGCTCCTCGACCGCGGAGAGCTCCGCGAGGAGTGGCGCGGACAGCGGATATCCGGCCTCGCGCCGGAGGTCGACCAGCTTGACCGTCGGCATCGGAGCGCCGATCCGAGCGGGGAGCGCGAGCCGCTCGAGGCGCGCCCAGCTCTCGACGCGCGGCGTCGCGCTGCCGTACACCGCGACGGCTCCCTCGAGCGCCGCCCGTTTCGCCGCGACCGTGCGCGCGTCGTAGCGGGGATCCGACTCCTGCTTGAACGAAGCGTCGTGCTCCTCGTCGACGATCACGAGGCCGAGGCGGGCGACCGGCGCGAAGATCGCGGATCGAGCGCCCACCACGACAGGCGCCTCTTCGGCCACGATGCGCTCGCGCTCGTCACGGCGCTCCGCGTCGGTCAGCGCGGAGTGGAGCACGGCGACCCGATCGCCGAAGCGCGCGCGGAATCGACCGACCGTCTGCGGCGTGAGCGCGATCTCCGGCACGAGCACGATCACCCCGCGCTCGCGCGCGAGCGCAGCAGCGGCCGCCTGGATGTACACCTCGGTCTTCCCGCTCCCGGTCGGCCCGTGCAGCAGCACGTGTCCGCCATCCGCATCGAGCGCGGCGACGATCCGCGCAACGCTCGAGCGCTGCTCCGGAGTCAGCTCTGCGGGCTCGGGCTCGCCGCCGAAGGCGTCGCGCGCTGCAGGATCGCTGCGCGTGCCGCGCCGACGAGCCTGGAAGGGCGCGACGAGCGTCAGCGCACGTGCCGGCGTGGATCCGTAGTAGTCGGCCACCCAGAGAGCGAGCTCGACGAGCGACGCGGGAATGTGGTCGACGACGGCACCTGCTTCGGCGATCTCGACGCCTGCGGGGGCTGGCGGCTCCGACGTCGATGACGACCCCGCGGACGCGCCGTCCGCCGAGCCCGATGGACACCACGTCGCCACGCCCCACGGCGTCGGGGACGCGGTAGGTGAACACGCGCGCGAGCGCACGTGCCGTGACGAGCGGAAAGATCTCGGCGAGAGGCACTGTCGGCGAGCGTATCGGCGGCATCGGCGCCGGCCGCTTCACGATTTCGTCACGCGCCGAGGCGCTGTAAGGTTTCCCTTACATGGATTGCTCGATGATCCGACTCGACGGTGTGACGAAGCGCTTCGGCAAGGTCGCAGCGGTCGACGACGCCTCTCTCTGCGTCGCTCGCGGCGAGATCGTCGCCCTGCTCGGCCCGTCCGGCTGCGGGAAGACGACGCTCCTGCGGCTGATCGCGGGCTTCGAGCGCCCCGACGGCGGCAGCGTGACGGTCGACGGCCGGCTCGTCGCGTCGTCCGCCTCGTGGATCGCGCCGGAGGCGCGGCGCGTCGGGATGGTCTTCCAGGACTACGCGTTGTTCCCGCACCTCACCGTCGCGGGCAACGTCGGCTTCGGGCTTCCGCGCCGCACACGCGCGAGCCGCGTGCCCGAGCTCCTCGCGATCGTCGGTCTCGACGGGCTCGAGCGCCGCTATCCGCACGAGCTCTCCGGCGGACAGCAGCAGCGCGTCGCGCTCGCACGCGCGCTCGCTCCTTCGCCCGAGCTCGTGCTGCTGGACGAGCCGTGGTCGAACGTCGACCCGTTCCTGCGCGAGTCCCTGCGCGCCGAGGTCGCGGAGATCATCCGCCCGCTCGGGGTCACCGTCCTCCTCGTGACGCACGACCGCGAGGAGGCCTTCACGCTCGCAGACCGCATCGCGCTCATGCGCGACGGGAGAGTCGTGCAGGAGGGAACGGCCGAAGAGCTCTACTTCGCGCCCGCGACGCGCTGGGCCGCCGAGTTCGTCGGTGCGGCGAACGTCCTCTCGGGCCGCATCGTCGCCGGGCGCGTCGAGACGGCCATCGGCGCGTTCCCGGCCAACGGCGCGAGCCTGCGAAGCGATGCGCAGGTCCTCGTGCGCCCGGAGCTCCTCGAGCTCGAGCCGAGCCCCGCCGGTGCCGGGGAGGTCGTGGCGCGCGAGTTCCGCGGCCACGACGTGTTCTACCGCGTCCTGCTCGACGGCGTCGAGCTCGTATCGCAGCGCCCGTCGACCGAGGTCGTCGACCTCGGCTCCCGCGTGGCCATCCGCGTACACGACGGCCGCGTGCCGGTGCTCGACTGAGCGGTCCACAAGGCGCGAGCAACCCCTGTAAGGTCTCCCTTACACCGCGGCTAAGGGCGGTGATTATTACATGGAGGTCTCGGAGTTGAAGCAGGTAACCGTCGTCGTTCTCGCGGCCATCGTGGCTGCCCTGTCGCTGGCCGCGGGCGCTGCGACCGCCCCGACGCAGACCACGTCGCTGACGATCTACTCGGGTCGCGAGGAGCGTCTCGTCAAGCCGATCATGGATCGCTTCACGCGCGACACCGGCATCGAGCTCAAGGTCCGGTACGCGTCGTCGACGTCGCTCGCGACCGCGCTCGTCGAGGAAGGCGACGAACAGCCCGGCGGATATCTATTGGTCGCAGGAGCCCGGAACGCTCGGTCTCGTGGGCGCGCGCGGCCTGCTCGCCCGGCTGCCGCAGGCGACCGTCGGCAAGGTGCCGGCGCGCTTCTCGACGCGCAGCCGGCGCTGGGTGGGGACGAGCGGCCGCTCTCGCGTGCTCGTCTACAACACGAACGAGCTCCAGCAAGGCGACCTGCCCGCGTCCGTCTGGGGGCTCACGAGCTCGCGCTGGAAGGGGAAGATCGGCATCGCGCCGACCAATGCGTCCTTCCAGGCGTTTCTGGGGGCGACGATCCACCTGTACGGCGAGGCGCGCGTCAGGACGTGGCTACGCGGACTCGAGGACAACGACGTTCGCTTCTACCCGAACAACACGACCGTGGTTCAGGCGGTCGGCCGAGGCGACATCGAGGTGGGTCTCGTGAACCACTACTACCTCCACAACCTCCTCGCGGACACGCCGGATCTCCCCGTCCGGAACCACTGGTTCCGGGACGGTGACCCGGGCAACCTCGTCCTCGCGGCGGGTGTCGGCGTCGTGTCGTCCACGACGAAGAGCGCGGCGGCGAAGCGGTTCGTCGACTTCCTGCTCTCGAAGTGGGCGCAGCGCTTCATCGCCCGCGGCCCCGGGGCAGCCGAGTACCCGCTCGTCAAGGGTGTTCCGCGACGGCCCGGGCTTCCCGCGCTGACGGCGATCAAGGGGCCGAAGTACACGCTCGGCCGTCTCTCCGCCGACCTCGCGCCGGCGGTGAGGCTCCTCCTCGAGGAGGACTTCATCAAGTGACCTCGCGCACGGCGGCCGCGGGCTCGTCACGCGGCCGCCGTGCGCCGCGTCTGCTCGTCGCCGCAGCGGGGCTCGTCGCGCTCGGCGCGGTCGCACCCGTTGCGTATCTGACCCTGCGGGCGCTGTCGGCCGACGGCGACGCACGCGCACTCACGCCGTTCTCGACGACGCTCGAGCTGGCATGGGACACGGCGATCCTCGCGCTCGGCGTCGTCGTCGCGACGCTCGTCGTCGGCGTCCCGCTCGCATGGCTGGTCGTCCGCACCGATCTGCCGGGCCGCCGCCTCTGGGGTCTCGCCGCATCGCTTCCGCTCGTGATCCCGAGCTTCGTGGCGGCGCTCGCCCTGCTCGGTGCGTTCGCACCGCGCGGACTCGTCCAGGAGGCGCTCGAGCCGATCGGCGTCGAGCGCCTCCCCGAGGTGACCGGCTACTGGGGTGCGCTCGTCGCGCTCACGCTGTCCACGTATCCGTACGTGTACCTCCTCACCGCCTCGGGGCTGCGGAGCGTGGACCCGACCGCGGAGGAGGCCGCGCGCAGCCTTGGCGCGGGGCGAGCTCGGGTGTTCGCACGCGTCACGCTGCCGGCGCTTCGGCCCTCGGTCGCCGCCGCCTCACTCCTCGTCGCGCTCTATGTCCTCTCAGACTTCGGCGTGGTGTCGTTGATGGGGTACTCGACGCTGACGACCGGGATCTACGTCCGCTACGAGTCGCTGCTCGCGCTCGAGTCGGCTGCGATCCTCGCGCTGGTGCTCGTCGCGCTCGCCCTCGCGATCGTGCTCGTCGCGTCGCGCTTCAGGCTACGTGGCGCGATCTACCGCAGCACGCCCGGTGCCGGACGTACGGCGAGGATCGTGCAGCTCGGACACTGGCGCTGGCTCGCGCTCGCGTTCTGCTCCGCGGTAGTAGGCCTCTTCCTCGTCCTCCCGGTCGGTGTCCTCGCCTGGTGGACGGTGAGCGCAGACCCGATCTCCGGGCGGGCAGGCGTGAGCTGGTCGGCTGCGCTCGACTCGGCTTCACTGGCGACGGCCGCTGCGGTCGTCGCCGCGCTCGTAGTGCTTCCCGCCGCATTCCTCGCCTGGCGCTATCCGTCCGGCCTCTCGCGTTGGCTCGAACGCCTCACGTTCCTCCCGAGCGCGCTTCCGGGGATCGCCGTGGCGCTGGCGCTCGTGTTCGTGGGGGCGCGCATCGGCTCGCCCGTCTACCAGAGCCTCGGGCTGCTCCTCGTCGCGTACGTCATTCGCTTCATGCCGTACGGGCTCGCCTCGACGCGTGCTTCGCTCGACGCCGTCAGCCCACGCGTCGAGGAAGCAGCACGATCACTCGGCCGGCGGCCGCTCGGTGCGGTGCTCTCGGTCGTCTTGCCGCTCGCGCGATCGGGAGTCCTGGCCGGCGCTGCACTCGTCTTCCTGAGCACGATCAAGGAGCTGCCCGCGACGCTTCTCCTCAAGCCGATCGGCTTCGAGACGCTCGCGACGGAGATCTGGGCCGGCACCGCGATCGGCGCGTACTCGGAGGTCGCGCCGTCGGCACTCCTCCTCATCGCCATCGCCGCTCCTCTCGTGTACCTCCTCTCGTGGCGGAACGCCTGGGAGCTGGGAGCGGCCGACTAAGGGCCGGGCATGCCCGGCCCCTAGGATGGCCTGATGGCTGGCCACTCCGTCGACGAGTACCTCGAGACGATCTACTTCCTCGCCTTCCCCATCGGGGAGTACCGACCCGCGACCGGGTCGACCGCGATCGCGTCGCGGGTGGCAGAGATGCTCGGCATCTCTCGCGCTTCGGCGGGCGAGATGCTCAAGCGGCTCGAGGCGGACGGTCTCGTCGAGCGCGGCGAGCAGAAGGAGGCCATCCTCACGCCCGAAGGCGCCGAGCGCGCACGGCGTGTCGTGCGCAAGCACCGCATCATCGAGCGCTTCCTCACGGACTTCATGGGCTACACGGCGGGCGAGTCCCACGTGCACGCGGACGAGCTCGGCGACACGTTCACGGACGAGATGATCGAGCGCATCAACGACCGGCTCGGACATCCCGACCGCTGCCCTCACGGCTGGCCGGTCGACACCGAGTTCGAGCAGGCCGAGAACGCCGAGCTCGTCTCCCTCGCGGAGCTCCCGGTCGGCCGCGACGGGCAGATCGTCCGCCTCGCCGAGCACGACGGCGACCTCTTGCACTGGTTCTACGACGAGGGCCTCGTGCCCGGCTCGCAAGTCGCGGTCGTCTCGGCCCAGCCCGCCGCCGGCCAGCTCATGATCGCGGTCGACGGCGCGGAGCGCGCAATCACGGAACGCGCTGCAGACGGCATCTACGTCCGCGCAGCGTAGGACGCGGACACGTCAGTTCGACAGCCGGATCCTTAGACGATTCTTAGGGAACTCACAGGGCGCTCTCACACGCACGCGGTTGGATCGGACGCGTAACTCCCTCCGATCGACTGCCCTCCAGACGAAGACCCGCAATGCGGGTCTTCGTCATTTCTTGTCCGCAGATCGGAAGCCGCTAGCGCGGCTTCCGATCGCGACGATCCCTGAAGGCGTCCGCTTCGCGGCCGCGTCACAGCGGACCGTCGGCCACGCCCTAGGCGCGTGATTCAGCCAGCAGTCCAGCCGCAGCGCGGAGCGTGTCGGCCTTGTCCGTGCGCTCCCACGTGAAGTCGCGGTCGTCGCGACCGAAGTGCCCGTAGGCCGCGGTCTTCGCGTAGATGGGACGCATGAGATCGAGGTCGCGGATGATCGCGCCCGGCCGGAGGTCGAAGTGCTCGGACACGAGCTCTTCGATGCGCGCGAGCGGGAGGGCCTCGGTGCCGAAGCACTCGACGTTCACGCTCATCGGATGGGCGACACCGATCGCATAGGCGACCTGGATCTGACAGCGGTCCGCGAGCCCGGCCGCGACGACGTTCTTCGCGACGTAGCGGGCCGCGTACGCCGCGGAGCGGTCGACCTTCGTGGGGTCCTTCCCCGAGAAGGCGCCGCCACCGTGAGGCGCCGCACCGCCGTACGTGTCCACGACGATCTTGCGTCCGGTGAGGCCGGTGTCCCCCATCGGGCCGCCGATGACGAACTTGCCGGTCGGGTTCACGTAGAGGAAGTCCTTCGCGTTCAGCCGATCTGGGTCGTAGAGGCCACGCGCGTCCGCATGCAGGATCGGCTCGACGACGTGCTCGAGGAGATCGGGCTTGAGGAGCGTCTCGACATCGAGACCGTCGCGATGCTGCGTGGAGAGGAGCACCCGCTCGACCTGGACGGGCCGCTGGACGCCGCTCTCGTCGACCTCGTAGCGGATCGTCACCTGCGACTTCCCGTCAGGCCGGAGATACGGCAGGACGTTCGCCTTTCGCACCTCGGCCATCCGCCTCGCCAGCTTGTGCGCGAGCATGATCGGCATCGGCATGAGCTCGTCGGTCTCGCTCGTCGCGTAGCCGAACATCATCCCCTGGTCTCCGGCGCCGACGAGATCCAGCGGATCCGTGTCGCCGTGCTGCGCCTCGTACGACGTGTTGACGCCCTGGGCGATGTCGGGCGACTGGCCGTCGATCGCGACCATGACGCCGCACGTCTCGAAGTCGAACCCGTACTTCGCACGCGTGTAGCCGATCTCGGCGATGCGTTCGCGCACGATCGAGCGGATGTCGACGTACGTGTCGGTCGTGATCTCGCCCGCGACGACGACGAGCCCGGTGGTGATGAGGGTCTCGCACGCGACGCGCCCGTGCGGGTCGTCCGCGAGGATCGCGTCGAGGACGGAGTCCGAGATCTGATCCGCGATCTTGTCGGGATGACCCTCGGTGACGGATTCCGACGTGAAGGAGAACGAGCGCGCTGCCACGGCTCGGAAGGGTACCTACCGCCTCCGACCTCTACTCGGTCGTGGGCGCACGGCTCATGAGCGTCGTCACGAGGTCGGTCAACGGTGCTCCCTCGAGGACGGCACAGACACCTTCGGTGATCGGCAGCTCGATGTCGAGCCGGTGCGCGAGGTCGCGGAGAACCGGTGCCGTCGTCAGCCCCTCGACGACCATGCCGATCTCCGCAGCGGCCTCCTCGGGCCGCGCGCCGCGCGAGATGAGCTCCCCCGCCCGCCGATTCCGGCCAGAGGGCGACCAGCACGTCACGATCAGGTCTCCCATTCCGGCCAGGCCGGCGAACGTGTCCGGCCGCGCGCCCGCCGACTCGGCGAGCCGACGCATCTCTGCCAGGCCGCGCGCGACGAGAGCCGCCTTGGAGTTGTCTCCGAGCGAGAGGCCGTCCGCCCCACCTGCGGCGAGTGCGATGACGTTCTTCGCGGCCGCGCAGAGCTCGACGCCGACGACGTCGTCGCTCACGTAGACGCGGAAGAGGATCGAGTGCACGGCAACCTGGACGCGCACCGCGAGCTCGAGGTCGTCGCTCGCCACGACGGCTGCCGCCGGAAGCCCGCGCACGATCTCGTCGGCGATGTTCGGGCCGGAGAGAACGGCCACGGGACGGTTCCGAACCAGGGTCGAGAGTCGTGCGCCCGTTGCGGGGTCGAGCCCCTTCGTCAGGCTCACGACGGGCGCATCGCCCGGAAGCGTCGCCACGACCTCGGCGAACACGCGACTCGGAACGGCGACGAGCACGAGCTCGGCGTCGGCGACGGGCGCCGCGGCGATCGTCGCCGCGACGATCCCGTCGAGCCGCGCCTCGGCCGCGTAGCGCGGGTTCCGGCCCGTCCGGTTGATCGCGTCGGCCTGCTCGGGATCTCGGGCGGCAAGC
The DNA here is from genome assembly GCA_963820635.1 of uncultured Gaiellaceae bacterium. Lineage (GTDB taxonomy): Bacteria > Actinomycetota > Thermoleophilia > Gaiellales > Gaiellaceae > GMQP-bins7. The sequence continues at coordinate 176,600 of CAWGAN010000006.1, forward strand.
GTCACGTCGTGGCCGTTGTCGCGCAGCAAGCAGGCAGTCGCCGTCCCCCACGAGCCCGCGCCGACGACGACGGCTCTCACTCGGACGTCACGAAGTCGATGGAGACGGGGACGCCTTCCAGTCCGAACCGCGCACGAAGCTCGTTCTCGACCCAGTAGCCGTAGTCGCGCGTGACGAGGCTGCGATCGTTGACGAAGAACCGGAACCGCGGCGGGCGCGAGCTCACCTGCGTCCCGTAGAGGAGGTTCAGCCGGCGCCCGCGTCGCCCTGGAGGCTGCCGCGCTTCGCGCAACTCCTGGAGCGCACGGTTGAGCTCCGCGGTCGGGATCCGGCCTGCATAGCGGACGAAGAGGGCCTCGATCATCGCGAGCAGCCGCTCCAGGCCGCGGCCGGTGTTCGCCGAGACCGCGATGATCGGGGGGCGCTGGCGAAAGCGTTTGAGGATGTCCGGGCGCACGTCCTCGAGGCGGATCTCGGTGACGTCCCACTTCGAGAGCACGACGATCGTCGCGCACTGCGCCTTGCGAGCGACGTCGGCCACGGCACGATCCTGCTCGACGATGCCCTGGCTCGCGTCGATCAGGACGAGCGCGACGTCTGCTCGCTCCGCGGACTCGAGCGCGCGGAGCTCCGAGTAGTACTCGATCCCCTGCCGCTGCTTGCGCTTCCGCCGGAGGCCCGCCGTGTCGACGAGAACGAACGTCGAGTCGTCGCGCCGCAGAACCGTGTCGATCGAGTCTCGAGTCGTTCCCGGGACGTCGGAGACGATGACGCGCTCACCGCCGACCAGCGCGTTGAGGAGCGACGACTTTCCGACGTTCGGCCGCCCGAGGATCGCGACCTTGATCGCCTCGTCGCCGACGGGACGCTCGCCGTGGCCGGGCAGCCGGCCGACGATCTCGTCGAGGAGGTCACCGGAGCCGTGCCCGTGGAGCGCCGAGATCGGGATCGGGTCGCCGAGCCCGAGGCGATGGAACTCGAGCGCCTCGAGGTCGCGGCGTGGGTCGTCGAGCTTGTTCACGAGCACGAGCACCGGGCGGCGCGAAACGCGCAGGATCTCTGCGAGCTCCTCGTCACCCGGTGTGATGCCCGCGGTCGCGTCGACGACGAGGAGGACGAGATCGGCCTCCTCGACGGCCTGCCGCGCCTGCGCTGCGATCTGCGGCCCGAACGGCCCGGTGTCCGCCTGGTCGACGCCGCCGGTGTCGATGAGGCGAAACGTGGTGCCCGACCACTCGCACAGCAGCTCCTTACGATCGCGCGTGACACCCGGCGTCTCGTGGACGACGGCAGTGCGCGTCGACGTGAGCCGGTTGATCAACGTCGACTTGCCGACGTTCGGAAAGCCGACGATCGCGACCGTGCCTGCGATCTCGATCGCGTCGGCGAGCTCGGTCATGACGGCGGTGTCGCGTGGCGAGGCCGGCCGAGCTCGTGCACCCCCGCGAGCCACTCCCACAGCTTCCTGATCTCGCGCTCGATCTCGACCGACGCCTCCTTGTAGCCCTTGCCCCCACGCGGGAGACCGTCGAACGACAGCGGCTGACCCCACGCAATGGAAACGGGCTTGAAGTTCCCGAGGCGCCACTCGTACGAGCCGTAGATCGCCGCGCAGATCACGGGCACGCTCTCGTTGATCGCGACCATTGCGGCGCCCGGTTGCACAGGACCGGGAACGCCGGTTCGCTGTCGTGTCCCCTCGACGAAGAGCCCGAGCGCATGCCCGTCCCGCACGATCTGGCGCATCGTCCGCACGGCATCGCGATCGGACTCGCCGCGACGGACGGAGAACGCGCCGAACGAGCGCATGAGCTGGCCGAGCCCGGGGACACGGTGCGCCTCGACCTTCGCCATGAAGTACATCGTGCGCGGGATCGCGGCGCCGAGCGCGGGGGGATCGATCCAGCTGAGGTGATTCGACGCGACGACGAGGCCGCCGTCCAGCGGGACGCGCTCGGCGCCGTACACGCGAAGCGGAGCGACGACCTTGACGGCCGTCCCGATCGTCGCGCGCCCGACGGCCCAGACCATGTCGGTCCGGTTCATCGGCGCGCCTCGACGAGCTCCGCGATCCGGTCGACCACCTCGTCGACGCTCATGCTGGTCGTGTCGAGCAAGACAGCGTCGTCGGCAGGCTGCGTGTTGACGGCGTCGCGCTCGTCGCGGTCGCGTAGATCGGCTGCCAGCGTCTCCGCCGCCACACCGGGACGATCGTTGGTGCGCCGGCGCGCGCGCTCGTCCTCGTCGGCAAGCAGGAACACCTTCACGTCCGCGCGGGGCGCGACGACCGTGCCGATGTCGCGCCCCTCGATCACGGAGTCACCACCGACGGCGAGCGCGCGCTGCCGCTCGCGCATCACCTCGCGCACCGCTGGATGCCGCGCCACGGCGGGAACGAGCCGATCGATCTCGGCGTCCCGGATGGCTGCGGTCACGTCCTCGCCGTCGAGCTCGACGACCCCGTCCTGCCCGAACGACACGGGATGGGCTAGCGGCGACGCCGGCGAGCGCAGCACCGTCTGCCAGATCGACTCCGTCGCGTCGCGCGATCCAGGTCAGCGCGCGGTACATCGCTCCGGTGTCGAGGTACCGAAAGCCAAGACGCCGTGCGAGCGTCGAGGCGACGGTGCTCTTCCCCGATCCGGCAGGACCGTCGATGGCCACGATCATGTCGCGGGAGGGTAATGAACAGAGCCCGGCGCGACCTGCTGGAGAACCTCGAAGAAGCCGGGGAAGCTCACTGCTGCCGCGTCTGCGCCGCGAAGCTCGACGCCCTCGCGCGATGCCACTCCGACGACGGCGCCGAGCATCGCGAGGCGGTGGTCGCCGTGCGAGTCCATCACGCCGCCCCGCAGCCGCGCGGGTACACCCCTGACGCGGAAGCCGTCATCTGTCGCGCGGACGTGGCCGCCGACGCGGCGGAGCTCCTCGACCACGGTCTCGATCCGGTTCGACTCTTTTGCGCGGAGCTCGCCCGCCCCACGCACGACCGTCTCACCGCGGGCATGGCTCGCCGCGACGGCGATGATCGGGAGCTCGTCGACGAGCGAGGGCACCTCCTGCGCCTCGATCGTCGCCCCGACGAGGTCGGACGTCCTCACCTCGACGTCACCCGCAGGCTCGCCGCCGATCGGTCGGCGGTTGTAGATCGCGATCTTCGCCCCCATGCGCTCGAGCACGTCCAGGATCCCCGTTCGACGCGGGTTCAGCCCGACCCCGTGGACCGTGATCGCCGAGCCCGGAACGATCGCGGCCGCGACGAGGAACGGCGCGGCAGACGAGATGTCGCCGGGGATCTCGAGCTCGGGTAGGCGAAGCTCCGCCGCACGTTCGACGGTGACGCTCGTCGGCCGTCGCGTGACCCGCGCGCCGGCCCGCTCGAGAAGCCGCTCCGTGTGGTCGCGCGTCGGGCTGGGCTCGACGACCGTCGTACGCCCCTCCGCCTGCACGCCGGCGAGCAGGATCGCGGACTTCACCTGCGCCGAAGCGACCGGCAACTCGTAGTCGATCGCGCGAAGCGCGCCACCTTCGACGACGAGCGGCGCGTGGCCGTCGGTCGTCTCGACGGCGGCGCCCATCCGACGCAGCGGCTCGGCGATGCGCTCCATCGGGCGCCCGGACAGCGACTCGTCGCCGACGAGCTCGAACCTGCCCTCCTGGCCCGCGACGAGGCCCGCGAGCAAGCGCATGAGCGTGCCCGCGTTGCCGCAGTCGATCGGCGTGTCGGGCGCGCGCAGCCCGCCGAGCCCGACGCCGCGCACGCGGACGACGTCGTCGCCGTCCTCGACGACCTCGACGCGGAGCGCGCGAACCGCAGCGATGGTCGACTCGGTGTCGGCGGAGCGCCCGAAGCCGGTGATCAGCGTCTCGCCCTCGCACACGGCCCCGATGAGAACGGCGCGATGCGAGAGCGACTTGTCGCCCGGCACGCCAAGGTGCCCGACCAGAGCAGAGACCGGTTCGATGCGCACGAGGACGTTCGAGTCTAGAGTCGACCCGACGCACGCCTGCGGGTCCAGGGACAATCGAGCGATGCGGATCTTCTCCGGCATCCAGCCCACCGGCGCGAAGCACCTCGGGAACTACGCCGGGGGCTTCCGCCAGTACGCCACGACACAGGAGCAGGGCGAGGCGTTCTTCTGCATCGTCGACCTCCACTCGATCAGCGTCACGTACGACCCCGAGGACCTGCGCGAGCGCACGCTCGACCTGTTCGCGATGCTCGTCGCGACCGGCCTCGACCCTGACCGCTCGACGATCTTCGCGCAGAGCCACGTGACGGCACACGCAGAAGCGAACTGGCTGCTGTCCACGGTCACGAGCTTCGGCGAGCTCCGCCGCATGACCCAGTTCAAGGAGAAGTCCGACGCTCAGGAGTTCGTGTCGGCCGGCCTGTTCACGTACCCCGTGCTCCAGGCCGGCGACATCCTCCTGTACCAGACCGACATCGTCCCGGTCGGGATCGACCAGCGCCAGCACATCGAGCTCACCCGCGACGTCGCCGAGCGCTTCAACTCGCGCTACGGAGAGACGTTCACGCTCCCGAGCGGCGTCTATCCCGAGATCGGCGCGAAGATCATGGATCTGCAGGATCCCGGGAAGAAGATGTCGACCACAGGCGGGAGCGAGCAGGGGACCGTCTACCTCCTCGACTCGGCGGACGAGGTTCACCGCAAGTTCAAGGTCGCCGTCACGGACTCCGGGCGAGAGGTCCTGCATGCGCCGGACAAGCCGGGCATCTCGAACCTCATCGAGATCATGACGGTATCGACCGGCGAGTCGATCGACGCGATCCAGGGCCGCTACGACGGCCAGGGCTACGGCGCGTTCAAGAGCGAAGCTGCCGAATCCGTGATCGCGCTCCTCGAGCCGATTCAGCAACGATTCCACGAGGTCCGCGACAATCCGGGCGAGCTTCAGCGACTGCTCGCACTCGGCGCCGAGAAGGCACGCACAGCGTCGCAGTCGACGCTCGACGCAATGTACGAGCGAATGGGCTTCGTCCGGCTCGGCTAGAGCCCGACTGCGGCTCGCAGCGCCGCGACCTCCTCAGACGTCAGCTCTCGCCACTCTCCGATCGCGAGCCCGTCGACGTCGAGGGCCGAGTACCGAGTGCGCCGGAGGCGGCGCACGGGGTGACCGACCGCGTCGCACATGCGCTTCACCTGGCGGTTCCGACCCTCGTGGAGCGTCAGCTCGAGTCGGGTCCAGTGCGGTCCTCGTCCCAGGACGCGGACACGTGCAGGTGCGGTCGGGCCGTCGTCGAGCTCGACGCCGTCGCGGAGCCGGGTGACGACATCGGCTGACGGCGAGCCCGCGACGTCGACCTCGTAGATCTTCGGAACCCCGTACCGCGGATGGGCTAGCCGGTGCGCGAGGTCGCCGTCGTTCGTCAGGAGGAGCGCGCCGGTCGTATCGATGTCGAGCCGCCCGACAGGGACGACGCGCGGCTCGAGCGGCACGAGGTCGACGACGGTCCGCCTCCCCTGCGGATCGCTCGCGGTCGTCACGACACCCGAAGGCTTGTTCAGGAGCACGTATGCGAGCCGCTGCCGCTCGACGCGCGCACCGTCGACCTCGACGACGTCGTGCCGCCCGACGACGGTGTTCAGCTCCCCCGGCTCGCCGTTCACGCGCACCCGCCCGTCGCGGATGAGCTCGTCGGCGCCGCGACGCGAAGCGACACCCGATCGGGCGAGGTAGGCGTTGAGGCGCATGGGGGCATTCTGGCTAGGCTCCTGCCCGCATGGATCGCATCGAGACGCTGTCGGAGAGGCTCGCGGAGCTCGCCGTCTTCGGAGCCAACGTCCAGCCCGGGCAGCTCGTGTCCGTCACGAGCTACATCGGGAAGGAGGACGTGACGCGGAAGATCGCGCGCGCGGCGTACCTGCGCGGAGCGAAGTACGTCGACGTCCTCTACTTCGACCAGTGGTTGAAGCGCGAGCGCATCGCCCACGCCGCCGAGGACACACTCGACTACGCACCGCCGTGGATGAAGGAACGGCTGCTCTATCACTCGGACGAGCACGCAGCCCGCATCTCGCTCTCAGGCCCGCACGCACCGCGCGCGCTCCAGGGGCTCGACCCCGCCCGCGCCGGCCGCGACCTGCTGCCGTATCTCCCGGAGACCGGTGAAGTCGTGAACCGCATGACGACGAGCTGGAACATCGTCCCCGTGCCAACGCGGCCGTGGGCGGAGCTCGTGTACCCCGACCTCGAGCGGGAAGCCGCCTACGCGCAGCTGTGGGAGGACGTCGCGCACATCTGCCGCCTGGACGAGGACGACCCGTCCGAGGCGTGGATCGAGCGTTCCAAGTCCTTGAAGGCGAATGCCCGACGACTCACGGAGCAGGAATACGACGCGCTCCGGCTCCACGGGCCCGGAACCGATCTGACCATCGGGCTGTTCGCGTCGGCGCACTGGGCGGCGGGCGACCTCGAGACGGTCGACGGCCGACGACACTCCCCGAACATCCCGACCGAGGAAGTCTTCGGCACGCCGGATCCCGAGCGCGTCGACGGTCACGTCTCCGCGACGATGCCTCTCGAGCTCTCGGGCTCGATCATCGAGAACATCCGCGTGGAGTTCTCGGGCGGGCGCGCGGTGAAGATCGATGCGGACTCCGGCGCAGATGCGCTCCGAGCCGTCGCGGGACGCGACGAGGGTGCGTCACGCCTCGGCGAGATCGCGCTCGTCGACGGTGAAGGACGCATCGGCCCGCTCGGTCGCGTGTTCTACGACACGCTCATCGACGAGAACGCCGCGTCGCACATCGCCCTCGGCGACGGCTATGAGCATCCCGTCGAGGATGCCGCCGAGAAGGCACGGATCAACAAGAGCAAGGTGCACGTCGACTTCATGATCGGAAGCCCCGAGCTCGACGTCGACGGGATCACACGGGACGGCCGGGCCGTTCCGGTGCTGCGCAACGGCGCCTGGCAGATCTAGCGTCAGCTGTAGCGGAGCTGAACCGCAACCCAACACCACGGCCGCGAAGCGGCCGTGCTTCAGGGGTCTTGCCTGCGCGGCGGGGATCCGCGAGTAGCGGATACCCGCTTCGCGCGACCAGGAGCGTCTATGAGGCGCGGGCTTCCGCGACTTCGAGCAGGCGGTCGCGCAGCTCGGCAGCGTCCTCGCCGAGATCGTCGAGCCGCGGGAGTGCGGCGAGGCTCTCGAGCCCGAACACGCGCTCGAAGAGCGGCGTCGTTCGATACCGAATGGCTCCACCCTGATCGGACTCGCGTCCAGCTTCGGTGACGAGACCCCGTTCGACGAGGCTGGCGACGGCGGAGTCGGCGGCGACGCCGCGAATCCGCGCGATGTCGGGACGCGAGCACGGGCCGAGGTACGCGACGATCGCGAGCGTCTCGAGGGCGGCCGGTGAGAGCCCGCGCTCGACCGGACGCTCGAACAGACGCGCGCACGCATCGGCCGCATCGCGGCTCGCGCGGAATGCGTAACCACCGGCGACCTCTTCGAGGACGATCCCGCTGCGACCCTCGGAATAGCGCTCGCGCAAGAGCCCGATGGCCGTCTCGATCCGCTCTGGATGATCCTCGGTCGCGTCGCAGAGCTCGTCGACGGAGAGCGTCCCGGTCGCGACGACGAGCAGCGCCTCGACCGTCCGCGCGAGACGGTCGACCGGGTTCAGGGCGATCAGGCGGAGCGGGCTTTCCATTCGGAGATCCTTTCGTCGTTGCGCATGTCGACACCTTCCTCGGCTTCTCGGGACGTCGCTAACGAGGCGAGGCCGGAGGGGACAGTGCTACGCACGGCCCCGGAAGGCATCGGCTCGTTAGCGGCGTCAGGCGGCGGTGGAGCCGGGCTCTGCCCGGCGGGAACCGCCGCCGGCCGAGACGTCGAGGAAACCCTTATCGGGGCAAAAGCAGTGGCCTGGCTCAGTGCGATCTCGCCCGCCTTCCGCAGCTCGAGCAGCGCGAGGAGCGCGACTGCCTGCTCCACGCGCGAGAGCCCGTCGACCTCGGTGTCGAAGTCGAAGACGCGGCGCCGCGTGAGCAGCGAGCGGAAGCGCTCGAGGAACTGCGAGACGGGCGGGAAGCGAAGCGCCATGTGCCCGAGCGACACGTTCGGCGGCGGCACGGCGAGCGCGCGCAGCGCCGCACCGAGCGCCGCCGGATCCTGCGGTGCGAGTCGGCGCTCGAGGCGAGGGGCGAGCGGCGCCGGTCCGACGCGAAAGAACCGATCTTGCTCCGAGCCGAGTCGCTCGAGGAGCCAGGCGGCGGCCTCCTTCATGCGGCGGTACTCGGCGAGGCGCCTCGCCAGCTCTTCTGCCGCTTCCTCGGGCTCGAGCTCACCGAGCTCCGCCGCCTCGTCGGGGAAGAGCGCGCGCGCCTTCAGCTCGAGGAGAGCGGAGACGAGAACGAGAAACTCGCCGCAGGCCTCGAGGTCGAGCTCGTCGCGCTCCGCGAGCCGCTCGACGAAGGCCAGGACGATCGCGGCAATGTCGATCTCGCGCGGCTCGAGCTCCTCCTTCAGAAGCAGGGTGAGGAGGAGATCGAACGGTCCCTCGAACGCGTCGAGCTCGAGCTCCAGCTCCCGGACGGGCATCGGCAGCACGCGCGGAACCTAGCCGTGGCGCCGGATGCTCTACCTCAGCGCTTCGGCGATCTCGACCGCGTCGTCCCTGGTGAGATCGCCCTCGAGGCGTACGGTGCGGCCGTCCTCGTCCCAGACCAGCACGTCTCGTGCGAGGCGCGCGCTGTCGGTGATCGCGTCGCCGTACTCGTCGACGAGCACCACCGCGTGCGGCTCACCGCTCAGGAAGTAGGCGCGGCCTACCGCGGACGCGGACGCCCTCGACGCTCGTACCCGACGCCACGAGCTTCTTGAGGATGAACAGCTCGTCGATCTCGAGCTCCGGTGTCTGCGCGACGAGCAGCCGCGGGGCGTCGGGTGGCCCGTAGAGGAACCACACGGTGTCTCGCTCGCCGAGGTAGACGCCATCCGGCTCCTCGTCGAGCTCGAGGAGCTCGAACGCCGCGCGCTGCCGAGCCTCGTCGAGCGGGACGCGTTGGCCGAGCGTCAGCTCGAGCTCCGGCGGACTCGGCGAAACGGCGGGGAGCTCGTCGACGAGCTCGATGCGCGCGCCGCCGATCTGCAGGAAGCGAAGGAGTGCCGAGCGAGCGTCCGGGATCGCCAACGTCGCCAGGAGGGCGGCGAGCGCGAGCGCGGCGAGCGCGAGGACGAGACGTCGCCGCGCCGGAGCGACGGGTCTCGTGCCGATCTCGGCCAGCACACGCGGCGTGAGGTCGGGCTGCACGGGGACGGCAAGCGCCCGCCCGAGCGAGACGAGGTCGTGCTCGAGCTCGCTCATGTCGCAACCTCGCCGCGAAGACGCTCGAGCGCGCGCGCCGTCCTCGACTTGACCGTTCCACGGCGGACGCCGAGCACCTCGGCTGTCTCCTGCTCGGACAGCTCGAGGAAGTAGCGGCAGGCAAGGACGTCACGGTCTCGCTCGTCGAGCCGGTTCACGGCCACCAGGAGCTCCTCGCGGCGCTCGTCATCGACGACGGTCGCCTCCGGAGACGGGACCGCGCCTCCGGAGGCGTGTTCGGCGGCCGCGCGAACCGTCAGCGCATCGCGGCGCTGCGCCGAGCGGCGCCGATTGTGGGCCTCGTTGGCGACGATGCGAAGCAGCCACGGTCGAAACTCGGCGCCGCGCCGAAACCGCGGCAGCGCCGACCACGCCTTGACGAAGCGCGACCTGCGCCGCCTCCTCGGCGTCGGCCGCCGAGCCGGTGAGGAGATAGGCGGTGCGAAACGCGATTCCCTGATACGCGCGCACGAGCTCCGCGAACGCGTGCTCGTCGCCCGCTCGCGCGCGCTCCGCGAGCGCCGCATCGGTCGGCGGTCGGTCCTCCACCAGCCATTTCTACACCGGCCCGGGCTCGTCGGTTCCCGGAGGGCTCAGCCGCTCGCAGGAGTCAGCCGTCGGAGACGACGCGCGCCGAACAGCAGCGCGCCACCGAGCAAGGCGAGAGCGACGACACCCAGCCCGACGACCGGAAGCTCGCGCGAGCCACCGTCACCCGCGCCCGGCGGGCCGATCGCGACCGGCCCGTACGAGACCTGCGAGTCGCCGAAGCCACTGCTGGATCGTCACGCGCCAGTCCCCTTCGGCGGGGAAGACGACATCGGCCGTGTAGACGCCCGCCTCGGACGACTCCGCTGCCGGGAACTCTCGCAACCGCCCCGGTCGCGTCGTCGTAGATCTCGACCATGGGCGTGAGACCGGCAAGCGGCGTCACACCGTGCTGCTTGACGAAGATCGTGGGGCTCCACGTCCCTCCCGCCGACGTTCCGTCCGGGAGCGGCTCGAACCCGACGGTGGCCCAGCCACCCGGTGCTGCTGACGGCGCGATTGCAAGCGCAGCTGCTACCGCTGAGAGAACGACGAGCAAACGCATGGACTCCTCCTTCGGATCGCTTGCGGCCCATACACCGCTCGCGCCCGGAAAGGTCCCGCGCTACCGGCCCTTCGGCACCGCCATGGTCTCGACCTTCGGCGGTGGGCCGGCGCTACCGCGCTTCCAGCTGCGCTGCCACCAGACGAAGAACGCGGCGGAGAGCACTACCGCCAGGCCGGCGACCCACACGTTGAGGCGGACGCCGCCGATCTCGTGCGACGGATCGATCCGGAGCGTCTCGATCCAGAGGCGACCTGCGCTGTAGATCAGGACGTACAGCGCGAAGAGACCGCCCGGCCTGATTCGTCCCTTGAACCGCCGCTCGATCAGCAGCAGCACTCCGGCGGCCGCGAAGCACCAGAGCGCCTCGTACAGGAACGTCGGGTGGAACGTCTCGGAGTCGACGTGGTCGATCGGCCTGTTCTCGGGATCGATCTCGAGGCCCCAGGGAAGGTCGGTCGGGCCGCCGAAGAGCTCCTGGTTCCACCAGTTGCCGAAGCGGCCGATCCCCTGCGCGACGAGAAGGGCGGGCGCGACGCAGTCGGCGAGCTTCGCGACGGAGACACCAGAGCGCCTCGCCACGATCGCCCCGACGACACAGCCGAGCCCGATCCCGCCCCAGACCCCGAGGCCGCCCTTCCAGATCGCGAACGGCCCCCACCACTCGTCCGGCAGCTCGTCCCAGCTCGTGACGACGTGGTAGAGCCGCGCGCCGACGATTCCCGATGCGACGCCCCACACGGCGACGCGGAAGATGAGATCCCAGTCGCCGCCGCGCCTCGTCCAGCGGATTCCGGTGATGACGACGGCAGCCGCGATGGCGACGAGCAGCGTCAGGCCGTAGAAGTGGATCGAGAGCGGCCCGAGCTCGATCGTGCTCGACTCGGGCGAGGGAATCGACAGAAGCGGAAGCACCGGCGGGCATTCTGCCCACACCCGAGCCGCCGCGCGCGAGAACCGCCCGGGCTAGAGCAATATCTGGAGTGCGAGCTCGACCGTGCATCCGCGCTCGAGCAAGCTGACCGCCGCATGGAGGTCGATGTCGTGGCTCGCCGCGAGGACGATCGCCGCTTCGGGGTCGTACCCCGCGCGCTCGAGGGCCTCGTGACGCCACTGCTCGATTCGGTCGCGCTCGGACACACGGTGGACAAGCTCGAGTTCTGCCGCAGACATTCCGCCGCCCTTCGCCTTGGGTATCGGTGTCACTCGCCTATTCGTCCAATACGACGTATCGGACGTCCCCTTTCCGGGGGGATTGAGTTGAGGAGCGGTAAACGTTCCGTGAAGCCGATGCCGGGTGCGAGAATCACGTCGTGGCGGAGACCCCGGCGAACGCGCTCCCCCCGACGCCGACCGATCTCGTCCCGTTCATTCCTCGTCTGACGCTCGAGTGGCTCCGAGACGAGCCCGCAGCGTCCTGGCGAGAGGTCGAGGGAACCGTCGCCTTCATCGACATCTCCGGCTTCACCGCGATGTCGGAGCGCCTCTCGAGCCTGGGACGAGAGGGAGCGGAGGAAGTCACGGAGGTGATGAATGCGACGTTCGCCGCGCTTCTCGGCGTTGCCTACGCGCAGGGCGGTGGCCTGCTCAAGTTCGGCGGCGACGCACTGCTGTTGCTCTACGACGGAGAGGGTCACGCTCAACGCGCCGCGCGCGCCGCATTCGAGATGCGCCGGACGCTCCGGGCGATCGGCCGTCCGAGGACGTCGGCCGGAGCGATTCAGCTGAAGATGCACGCGGGACTCCACAGCGGCCACTTCCAGTTCTTCCTCGTCGGAGAGTCGCATCGCGAGCTCCTGATCACCGGCCCGGCAGCGACTCGAACGGTGGAGATGGAGGCCACCTCGGAGGCGGGCGAGATTCTCGTGAGCCCCGAGACGGCGAGCGTCCTCGAAGCCGAGACTCTCGCGGAGGAGAAGGGCGACGGACGACTCCTCCGTGCTGCCCCCGAGGTCCGCGGCACCGTTGCGCCTCTACCGCCCGTCGAAGGCATTCCCCTCGAAGTCGCGGTGCCGGCGCCGCTGCGGGCGCAGCTCCTCGAGATCGGCCCGCTCGAGGGCGAGCATCGCCATGCGTCGATCGGTTTCGTCCAGTTCTCCGGAACCGACGAGATCATCGCCACCGAGGGTCCAGAGGCAGCCGCTGAGGCACTCGGTGCTCTCGTCGCAGGTCGTACAGGCTGCAGCCGAAGACCACCGCGTCACGTTCCTCGAGAGCGACATCGACCGCGACGGCGGAAGGATCGTGCTGGTCTCGGGGGCGCCACAGACCTTCGGCGACGACGAGGAGCGGATGCTCCGGACGGTGCGCGCGATCGTCGACGCCGGACCGCCGCTTCCCGTACGCATCGGCGTGAGCGCGGGACGTGTCTTCACCGGTCAAGTGGGCGCGAGCTTCCGCCGCACGTACACCGTGCTCGGCGACACGGCGGCGCTCGCCGCACGCCTCATGGCTCGCGCGGCAGAGGACGAGATCTGGGTCTCCGCGGGTGCGTTCGACACGCGGAGGGAGACCCTTCGAGGCGACGCAGCTCGACCCGTTCACGGTCAAGGGGAAGAGCGAGCCCGTCCAGGCGTTCATGCTCGGCGACCTGCTGGGTGAGGCTGCCCGCGCGGAGAGCCGCCCGACGGAGGGGAAGCTTCCGTTCGTCGACCGCGAGCGCGAGCGAGCAGTTCTGTCGGCGTCCGTCGCGCCGGTCCGGATGGGCTTCGGAACGATGGTCGAGCTGGTCGGGGAACCCGGGATCGGGAAGTCGCGCCTCGCGGAGGAGCTGCGCGAGAACTGCGCGGACATGCGGCAGATCTCGCTGCGCTGCGAGCAGTACGAGGCCTCGACGCCCTACTACCCGTTCCGACCGTTTCTTCGCTCGCTCCTCGACGTCGAGCTGAACGGAGGCGCCGAGCACAACCGCACCGTGCTCGCCGACCGTCTCAGGACGGTCGACGAGGAGCTCGTCCCGTGGGCGCCACTTCTCGCGGCGCCTCTCGATGTCGAGGTTCAGTCCACGCCCGAAGTGGACGACCTCGACCCGGCGTTCTGGCGCGCACGGCTGCATGGCGTCATGGGCAGTCTGCTCGGGTATCTGCTCGACGAGCCGACGTTGATCGTCGTCGACGACGTGCACTGGATGGACGACGCGTCCTCTGAGCTCCTCCGCTACCTCGGGACACAACTCGCCACGAAGCCGTGGCTCGCGTGCACGACGCGGCGACCTGGCGAGGACGGCTTCGCCGCAGCGGAGGGAACGCCGCCGCTTCCGGCACTGACGCTTCGCCTCGAGCCGCTTCCCGTCGACGACGCGAAGACACTTGCGATCGCGGCGGCCGGTGGCAGGCGCTTGAGCGAGGCGGAGCTGGCCGCCCTGATGGAGCGCGGAGCGGGAAACCCGCTGTTCCTCCAGCGACTTGCCAGCGTCGGCGAGGCGGTGGACGGCGCGGAAGACCTTCCCGAGACGGTCGAGGCGCTCGTCGCCACACGTATCGACCAGCTCGCTCCAGGCGATCGGGCGCTGCTGCGCTGGGCCGCAGTGCTCGGGGCGTCGTTCTCGGGCTCCCTGATCGTCCAGGTGCTCGAGGGCGACACCGAGGTCGGGGCGGCAGCTGAAGCATGGGACCGGCTCGGCGAGTTCGTCGAGCGCGATCCCGACATCCCCGGTGCGTTCCGGTTCCGCCATGCGCTCATTCGCGACGCGGCGTATGAGGGACTCTCGTATCGGCGCAGGCGCGAGCTGCACGGGCGCGTCGCCGACGTCATCGAGCGGCGGCACGGCGATCGGCCCGAGGAAGCCGCTGAGCTCCTCTCGCTGCACTACTGGAGCGCGGGTCGCTGGGAGCAGGCGTGGACGTACTCTCGCCTCGCCGGAGATCTCGCACGCGAGGTCTACGCGAACGTCGACGCCGGCCGGTTCTACGAGCGCGCGATCGATGCGAGCGGGCACATCAAGACCGTCGACGACATCGAGCTGGCGCGCACGTGGCGCTCGCTGGGAGAAGTGCGCGAGGCGGCAGGGGATTACCGCGGGGCCGTCGATGCTCTGAAATCGGCGGCGCGGCTGTTCAAGGACGACCCCGTCGTCGTCGCCGAGATCTACGAAGCACGGAGCCTCGCGTGGGCCCGGCTCGGCTCCTACAGCACCGCACTCCGGGACACGACCGCTGGGCTGGACGGCGTCGCGTCGCTGACGACCCCTGATGCCACTCGGGCCGCATGCAACCTTCGCGCCCTCCGCGCGCAGATCCACATCCAACAGGGACGGCCACGTGACGCGATCGAGATCGCAACCGAGGTGGTTCGCGTCGCCGAGCCCCTCGGGCCGAGTCGCGCTCTCGCCCGTGCGTATTCCGCTCTCGACGGCGGATATCTCGATCTCGGCGAGCCCGAGAATGCCGTACACGAAGTCAAGGCGCTCGAGATCTACCGCGAGCTCGGCGAAGCGCGCTGGGCGGCCGTGATCGAGTCGAATCTCGGCGTGCAGGCGTACGCCGAAGGGCGCTGGCGTGAGGCGGCGACCTACTACACGCACTCCAGGGACGAGCTCGAGCGCCTCGGCGACTCCACGCAGGCTGCATGGTCCGGCGCGAACCTGGGTGAGGTCTTGATCAGCCGAGGTGCTCTCGACGAGGCGAGAGAGGTGTTGGACGACGCTCGGCTCATCCTTCGCACGGCGGGCGAGGTGACGGGCTCACTCTTCGCCGAGACGCAGCTTGCGCGTCTCGCACTCCTACGGGGAGATGTCGACGCCGCGATCGAAGACCTCAGGCGCGTGGTCGACGAAGCCGTCTCCGTGGGAAGTGCTGCCTTCGCGCTCGAGGCGTGGATCTACCTCGCCGAGGCATACGTACGGCGCGGCGAGGCGGAGCGAGCCCTCGAGACGATCGACGATGCCGAGCGTACTCTTGGGGTCGTCTCGTCACCCCTCGCCGCGCACCTCACACGCGTTCGGGCCGTCGCGTTCGCGCAGACGGGCCATCCGACCGGCGCGTTGGAGCAGGCTGAGCTCGCGATCGAGATCGCGCGCCGCCAGCGCCTGCTCCACGAGGAGGCGCAGGCGCTCAGGGTGCTCGCGGAACTCCTGATCGCAGGAGGCCAGGACGGGAAGGCCGACGAGGCGCTCAGCGAGGCCGATCGCCTCGCCGAGCGCCTCGCTGCGTTGTCCTAGCCGATCCGCCGACCGCCGTCGTACGCGGTGTAGACCTCGTACACGACGTGGACGTTGCCGCCTGCCACGACGTTCTGCGTGCCGGTGACGATGCACGACGTGTCCGTACCCGGCAGGACACCGGTCGTCGCGAGCTGGCCTGACGGCCGACTGCGCGTCGGATCGATGCAGGCAGTACGGCATCGGCTTCAGACCGCCAGTCGAGGAACGGCGGCGTCGTCGTCGTAGACCAGCTCGGCCTGCTGACCCGCGAGGTCGTCCAGGTCGAGGTCCGCGGTGAGCTCCTCGAGGAGGAAGATCTTCTTCGAGCAGTCCTGCTGGCGGAGCGCACGGCAGGATCGGGGAGAACCGGTAGACCGTCCGCCCCTCGATCGTCGACCCAAGTGTCCTGCACGTAGAGCTGATCGGGCTTCTGGTCCGGATTGCTCGCCGCGGTGACCTTGTAGCCACCGATCGTCGAGGTGTCACCCCGACCGAACGGCCCGACGACGGGGACCACTTGGAAGTCCGTGGCCATCGACGAGGCGGGTCCAGCGAGGTTCGGAAGCAGTTTCCCGGCCGACGTCGACGGTGCGTTGGTCGCGTTCGAGATCTGTCCGCACTCGGCGTTCCCGGTCGGGCTCTGTAGACCCCACTTGGAATCGTCGTCGTCGGCGGAAGCGACCACGCAGATCTTGTAGTCGGCGAGCGTCGGAACACCGGTGAACGTGTAGACGCCTTCGGCCACCGTCGTTGCCGTCTTGAAGCGGCGTGGACGGATACGACGCGGCTCCGACCGCCTTCGTGAAGAGCTGAACCGTCCAGCCCACCTTGGGGATGTCTTGGTCGTCGAAGGTCTCGTCCCCGGTGACGAAGTACGCGAAGTCGAGGTTGCGATCCTGGAACACGCGGCCCGAGACCGTGACGCACTGGACGACGCGCAGCGTCGGGAAGCCTGCCTTGAGCCGTGAACAGGTTCGCGCCGCCGCCGCTGTCGTTGAAGTTGTTCGCCTGCTTCAACGCGGCGGTGACCGCCGTCGAGAAGTTCGCCGTCGTCTTGAACGTGACGGTGACGGTCTTCGACTGTCCCGGAGCCATGTTCAGGCTGTTGCGCGCGACGATGTCCTTCGTCCCGTTCGAGGCTCGAGCTCGTCGAGCTCGACGCGCAGCTGCCACCCCGACCCGAGACCGATCGACCGAGCCCGCCGGGAAGTACACCTCGGCCGAGCCCAGCGGTCTGCGGCGAGCCCGTGTTCCTCAGCGTCACGACGGTGCTCGCTCCGCCGTCCGCCGTCGACGCGCACATCGTCGTCGGGTTGACCGTCAACGTGTAGGTCTTCTCGGCCGCGTTCGCGAGCGGAATGACGATGGCCGCAATCGCGACGACCAAGCACGGTCGCAAGCCCCCAATGTCGCCTTCCGATGGTGGCGATAGCTAGCGCGTACATGGTGCGTCATCCCCAGCTCCCTCTCTCCGCAGTTGCAGTGCTCGAAGGCTAATCCCAGAACTTCGCCCGGCTTGACTCTCGCGATCCGCTGGGCCAACGTGAACCGACGATCAGTCTATGCGTCAGCCACCGGCGATGGCCCTTTCAGCACACGACGCGCGCTCCCCACGCGATCCGCACCCCTGTCCGTGACCCAACACGAGAAGCCTAGAGTCGAATGTGGACGAAGTCCAGTTGCAACGCGCGAAGTGTTGCGGTTTAGGATGGCGAGATGGCCCTCCGCCGCGACGCGAAGATCGAGCTGCTGAAGTCGGTTCCGCTCTTCGCCGGCTGCTCGAAGACCGAGTTGCGCCAGCTCGCCAAGACCGCGGACGAGATCGACCTCCGGCAGGGGACGGTCCTGACGCGCGAAGGCCGTCCGGGTCGGGAGTTCTTCGTACTGATCGACGGAACGGCCGAGGTGACGAAGAAGGGCAAGAAGATCGCCGACCTCGGCCCCGGCGACTGGCTGGGGGAGATCGCCCTCATCACGGACAGCCCCCGCACTGCCACGGTCACCGCGACATCGGCGGTCGACGTGCTCGTCATCACCGACCGGCGCTTTCGCTCCGTCGTCGAGACGATGCCCTCGATTGCCCTCAAGGTGCTCGCGTGCGTGGGCGAGCGACTGACCAGCGACGCCAGAAGCTAGCGGCGTCCCCGCAAGACCGGGTACCCGCTAACGCGGACACCCGGTCGCAAGATCCCTGAAGCCGCCCGCATTCGCGGGCGGGTCGCAGCTCTCCACGAACGCATTGGCGCGTCGTGCTCAGGCGACGCACGACTCGCCGAGCAGCGCCCGAACCTCGGCGAAGAAGTCCGCTTCGGGCTTGACCCGGTACTCCGGGCCGAGTGCGAGGGTGCGCTCGCCGAGCGAGGTCTCCAGCGCGAGGTAGACGGGCGCCTCGCCGGGGAAGTCGGCGACGAGCGTCGCGAGCTCTCGGACGATCCCGGCAGGAGCCTGTCGCGCGTCGATCCGGAGCCGGACCTCGCGGCGAACGAGTGCAGACTCGAACGCGCTCACCTCGCTCGCGACGAGCTTCGTCTCGCCGGCCTGCTTGTGGTCGACCCGACCCTTCACGACGAGGATGCGGTCGGGCTCGAGGAGCTCGCGCGCGGCCGCGTACGTCGAGTTGAAGACGACGACCTCCGCGCTGCCCGTCGGGTCGTCGAGCGTGACGAACACCATCGGCTCGCCGCGCTTCGTCGTCACCTGCTTCAGCCCGGAGACGATCCCGCCGACCGTGACGAACTCGCCGTCGCGCCTGCGCTCGATGTCCGTGAGGGCGCAGTCGGTCTTCCGCCTCAGCTCGGCACGGACGCGTTCGAGCGGGTGCTCCGAGACGTACAGGCCGAGCGTCTCCTTCTCGAGGCGCAGGAGCTCGCGCTCGTCGAACTCGGTGGTCGCGAGCGGCGGGTGCTTGACCTCGACGGACTGCTCCTCGTCGCCGAAGGCACCGTCGAAGATGGAGGCCTGGCCCGCGAGCCGGTCGGCGGAGGTCCGCTGACCGTGTCCGAGCACCGCCTCGAGGGCCGTCAGCATGCCGAGCCGCGTGGCGCCGGTGGAGTCGAGCGCGCCACACTTGACGAGTGACTCGAGCGCGCGCTTGTTGAGCACCTGCGGATCGACGCGCTCGGTGAGCGCCCAGATCGACTCGAACGGCCCACCCTCGGCGCGGACGCGGACGATCGCGTCCGCGGCAGCCTCCCCCACGTTCTTCACGGCATTGAGCCCGAAGTGGATGACGCCGCCGACGACTGCGAAATCCTGCTGCGACGAGCTCACGTCCGGTGGCAGGACGTCGATGCCCATCTCGCGGCACGCGTTCACGTAGAGCGGCACACGATCCTTCGTGTTCATCACCGACGAGATGAGCGCAGCCATGTACTCCTTCGGGTGGTTCGCCTTCAGCCACGCCGTGCGGTAGGCGATCAGCGCGTAGCAGGCGGCGTGCGCCTTGTTGAAGGAGTAGTCCTGCGACGACTCCATGTCCTTCCACAGCTGCTGCGCGACGCCCGGGGCCACGTTGTTCTCCGCGCACCCTGCGAGGAACTGGTCCTTGAGCGAGGCCATGAGCGCGTGGATCTTCTTGCCGATCGCCTTGCGCAGCGTCTCCGCCTCGGCGGGCGAGAACCCTGCGAGCTCCTTCGCGATCTGCATGTACTGCTCCTGGTAGATGCAGATCGCGTACGTCTGTCCGGTGATGGCCTCGAGGCGCGGGTCGGCGAAGGACACCTGCTCGCGCCCTGCCTTGCGAGCCGCGTACATCGGGATGTAGCCCATCGGCCCGGGCCGGTAGAGAGCCACGAGTGCGATCAGGTCCTCGAACTCCGTCGGCTTCACGGAGCGCAGGGCCTCGCGCATACCCGACGACTCGAACTGGAACACGCCGGTCGAATCGCCCCGCGCGAGCATCGCGTACGTCATCGGATCGTCGAGCGGGAGCGTGCCGATGTCGACCCCGCCGACGAGGTCGACCGCCTTGTCGATGACGTCGAGGTTTCGCAGCCCGAGGAAGTCCATCTTGAGCAGGCCGAGGTCGACGACGTCGTTCATCCCGACCTGCGTCACCATCTCCGAGTCGGCGCCCTTCTGCTGGAGCGGGACGACCTCGATCAGGGGCTGTGCGCCGATGACGACGCCCGCCGCGTGGATCGAGTCGGCGCGCGTCAGCCCCTCGAGGGGCCGCGCGAGGTCGATGATCTCCTTCGCGATCGGATCGGAGTCGACCGCCTGTCGGAGCTCGGCGCCAGGCTTCAGCGCCGCCTCGAGCGTCTGTCCGGGGCCTTCGGGTACGAGCTTCGCGATACGGTCGACGACGCCGTACGGGATGTCGAGCACCCGGCCGGCGTCACGGATCGCCGCGCGTGCGGCCATCGTCGAGAAGGTGATGATCTGGGCGACGCGGTCGCGGCCGTACTTCTCGGCGACGTAGTTGATGACGCGATCGCGACCCGCGACGGAGAAGTCGATGTCCATGTCCGGCAGGTCCTTGCGAGCCGGGTTGAGGAACCGCTCGAAGAGGAGGCCGTAGCGCATCGGGTCGACATCCGTGATCTCGAGGCAGTACGCGGCGATCGACCCGGCGGCCGACCCGCGCCCCGGGCCCACGCTCACGCCGTTCTGCTTCGCGAAGTGGATGAAGTCCCAGACGATGAGGAAGTAGTCCGCGAACCCCATCTCCTTGATCGTCTTGAGCTCGAACCGGAGCCGTTCGGTCAGCTCGGGGGTCACCGTCCCGTAGCGACGGGCGAGGCCCTGCTCGCAGAGCTGGACGAGGTAGTCGAAGGAGTCCCTGCCCTCGGGCACCGGGAACGTCGGCAGCAGGATCCGCCCGAGCTCGAGCTCGACCGAGCAGCGCTCCGCCACCTCGAGCGTGCGCGCCATCGCGTCCTCGAGCCCGGGGAAGTCGCCGGCCATCTCCTCGGGCGTCTTGAAGAAGAACTCGTTCGTATCGAAGCGCCAGTGCGCCGGGTTCTTCAGCGTGTCGCCGGACTGGATGCAGAGGAGCGCCTCGTGGGCGAACGCGTCCTCGGCGTCGAGATAGTGGACGTCTCCGGTCGCGACGAGCGGAAGCCCGGTCTCCTGCGCGAGGGCGATCAGCTGCGGATTGATCTCGTGCTGCTCGGAGAGCCCGGCGTTCTGAATCTCGACGTAGGTCGAATCACGGCCGAAGATCTGGACGAGGCGGTCGAGATCGCCGGCCGCGTCCTTCGGGCGGCTCTCCGAGAGCGCGCGCGAGACACGGCCCGAGAGGCAGCCCGAGAGCGCGACGATGCCCTTCGCGTGGCGCTCGAGGAGCTCCCAGTCGACACGTGGCTTGTAGTAGTAGCCCTCGAGGTAGCCGAGCGACGAGAGCTTGATGAGGTTCGCGTAGCCCTCGTTCGACTCGGCGAGAAGCGTCAGGTGGGCGTACCCCTTCGTCTGCGCGTGGCGGTCGTCGGCGACGTAGACCTCGCAGCCGATGATCGGCTTCACGCCGACCTTCCCGGCCTCCCGGAAGAGCTGCACCGCGCCTGCGAGCGAGCCGTGGTCGGTGAGCGAGACGGCCGGCATCTCGAGGCGCGCCGCTTTCGCAACGAGATCCGGAATCCGGCACGCTCCGTCGAGGATCGAGTACTCGGAATGAACGTGCAGATGGACGCCAAGATCGAGCTGCTGAAGTCGGTTCCTCTCTTCGCCGGCTGCTCGAAGACCGAGTTGCGCCAGCTTGCCAAGACTGCGGACGAGATCGACCTCCGACAGGGGACGGTACTGACGCGCGAAGGCCGTCCGGGTCGGGAGTTCTTCGTACTGATCGACGGAACGGCCGAGGTGACGAAGAAGGGCAAGAAGATCGCCGACCTCGGCCCCGGCGACTGGCTGGGCGAGATCGCCCTCATCACGGACAGCCCCCGCACTGCCACGGTCACCGCGACATCGGCGGTCGACGTGCTCGTCATCACCGACCGGCGCTTTCGCTCGGTCGTCGAGACGATGCCGTCGATTGCCCTCAAGGTGCTCGCTTGCGTGGGCGAGCGACTGACCAGCGACGCCAGAAGCTAAGCGGTTTCCCCGCAAGACCTGATATCCGCTAGCGCGGACACCAGGTCGCAGGATCCCTGAAGCCGGCCGCTTCGCGGCCGGGTCGCCGCGACTGACGGACGTCCTTCAGCTGCTCACGCGACGCACGACTCGCCGAGCAGCGCCCGAACCTCGGCGAAGAAGTCCGCTTCGGGCTTGACTCGGTACTCCGGGCCGAGTGCGAGGGTGCGCTCGCCGAGCGAGGTCTCCAGCGCGAGGTAGACGGGCGCCTCGCCGGGGAAGTCGGCGACGAGCGTCGCGAGCTCTCGGACGATCCCGGCAGGAGCCTGTCGCGCGTCGATCCGGAGCCGGACCTCGCGGCGAACGAGCGCCGACTCGAACGCGCTCACCTCGCTCGCGACGAGCTTCGTCTCGCCGGCCTGCTTGTGGTCGACCCGACCCTTCACGACGAGAATGCGGTCGGGCTCGAGGAGTTCGCGCGCGGCCGCGTACGTCGAGTTGAAGACGACGACTTCCGCGCTGCCCGTCGGGTCGTCGAGCGTCACGAACACCATCGGCTCGCCGCGCTTCGTCGTCACCTGCTTCAGCCCGGAGACGATCCCGCCGACCGTGACGAACTCGCCGTCGCGCCTGCGCTCGATGTCCGTGAGGGCGCAGTCGGTCTTCCGCCTCAGCTCGGCACGGACGCGTTCGAGCGGGTGCTCCGAGACGTACAGGCCGAGCGTCTCCTTCTCGAGGCGCAGGAGCTCGCGCTCGTCGAACTCGGTGGTCGCGAGCGGCGGGTGCTTGACCTCGACGGACTGCTCCTCGTCACCGAAGGCACCGTCGAAGATGGAGGCCTGGCCGGCGAGCCGGTCGGCGGAGGTCCGCTGCCCGTGTCCGAGCACCGCCTCGAGAGCCGTCAGCATGCCGAGCCGCGTGGCGCCGGTGGAGTCGAGCGCGCCACACTTGACGAGTGACTCGAGCGCGCGCTTGTTGAGCACCTGCGGATCGACGCGCTCGGTGAGCGCCCAGATCGACTCGAACGGCCCACCCTCGGCGCGGACGCGGACGATCGCGTCCGCGGCAGCCTCCCCCACGTTCTTCACGGCATTGAGCCCGAAGTGGATGACGCCGCCGACGACTGCGAAATCCTGCTGCGACGAGCTCACGTCCGGCGGCAGGACGTCGATGCCCATCTCGCGGCACGCGTTCACGTAGAGCGGCACACGATCCTTCGTGTTCATCACCGACGAGATGAGCGCAGCCATGTACTCCTTCGGGTGGTTCGCCTTCAGCCACGCCGTGCGGTAGGCGATGAGCGCGTAGCAGGCGGCGTGCGCCTTGTTGAAGGAGTAGTCCTGCGACGACTCCATGTCCTTCCACAGCTGCTGCGCGACGCCCGGGGCCACGTTGTTCTCCGCGCACCCTGCGAGGAACTGATCCTTGAGCGAGGCCATGAGCGCGTGGATCTTCTTGCCGATCGCCTTGCGCAGCGTCTCCGCCTCGGCGGGCGAGAACCCTGCGAGCTCCTTCGCGATCTGCATGTACTGCTCCTGGTAGATGCAGATCGCGTACGTCTGTCCGGTGATGGCCTCGAGGCGCGGGTCGGCGAAGGACACCTGCTCGCGCCCTGCCTTGCGAGCCGCGTACATCGGGATGTAGCCCATCGGCCCGGGCCGGTAGAGAGCCACGAGTGCGATCAGGTCCTCGAACTCCGTCGGCTTCACGGAGCGCAGCGCCTCGCGCATACCCGACGACTCGAACTGGAACACGCCGGTCGAATCGCCCCGCGCGAGCATCGCGTACGTCATCGGATCGTCGAGCGGGAGCGTTCCGATGTCGACCCCGCCGACGAGGTCGACCGCCTTGTCGATGACGTCGAGGTTTCGCAGCCCGAGGAAGTCCATCTTGAGCAGGCCGAGGTCGACGACGTCGTTCATCCCGACCTGCGTCACCATCTCCGAGTCGGCGCCCTTCTGCTGGAGCGGGACGACCTCGATCAGGGGCTGTGCGCCGATGACGACGCCCGCCGCGTGGATCGAGTCGGCGCGCGTCAGCCCCTCGAGCGGCCGCGCGAGGTCGATGATCTCCTTCGCGATCGGATCCGAGTCGACCGCCTGTCGGAGCTCGGCGCCAGGCTTCAGCGCCGCCTCGAGCGTCTGTCCGGGGCCTTCGGGTACGAGCTTCGCGATACGGTCGACGACGCCGTACGGGATGTCGAGCACCCGGCCGGCGTCACGGATCGCCGCGCGTGCGGCCATCGTCGAGAAGGTGATGATCTGGGCGACGCGGTCGCGGCCGTACTTCTCGGCGACGTAGTTGATGACGCGATCGCGACCCGCGACGGAGAAGTCGATGTCCATGTCCGGCAGGTCCTTGCGAGCCGGGTTGAGGAACCGCTCGAAGAGGAGGCCGTAGCGCATCGGGTCGACATCCGTGATCTCGAGGCAGTACGCGGCGATCGACCCGGCGGCCGACCCGCGCCCCGGGCCCACGCTCACGCCGTTCTGCTTCGCGAAGTGGATGAAGTCCCAGACGATGAGGAAGTAGTCCGCGAACCCCATCTCCTTGATCGTCTTGAGCTCGAACCGGAGCCGTTCGGTCAGCTCGGGGGTCACCGTCCCGTAGCGACGAGCGAGACCCTGCTCGCAGAGCTGGACGAGGTAGTCGAAGGAGTCCCTGCCCTCGGGCACTGGGAATGTCGGCAGCAGGATCCGCCCGAGCTCGAGCTCGACCGAGCAGCGCTCCGCCACCTCGAGCGTGCGCGCCATCGCGTCCTCGAGCCCGGGGAAGTCGCCGGCCATCTCCTCGGACGTCTTGAAGAAGAACTCGTTCGTATCGAAGCGCCAGTGCGCCGGGTTCTTCAGCGTGTCGCCGGACTGGATGCAGAGGAGCGCCTCGTGGGCGAACGCGTCCTCGGCGTCGAGATAGTGGACGTCTCCGGTCGCGACGAGCGGAAGCCCGGTCTCTTGCGCGAGGGCGATCAGCTGCGGATTGATCTCGTGCTGCTCGGAGAGCCCGGCGTTCTGAATCTCGACGTAGGTCGAATCACGGCCGAAGATCTGGACGAGGCGGTCGAGATCGCCGGCCGCGTCCTTCGGGCGGCTCTCCGAGAGCGCGCGCGAGACACGGCCCGAGAGGCAGCCCGAGAGCGCGACGATGCCCTTCGCGTGGCGCTCGAGGAGCTCCCAGTCGACACGTGGCTTGTAGTAGTAGCCCTCGAGGTAGCCGAGCGACGAGAGCTTGATGAGGTTCGCGTAGCCCTCGTTCGACTCGGCGAGAAGCGTCAGGTGGGCGTACCCCTTCGTCTGCGCGTGGCGGTCGTCGGCGACGTAGACCTCGCAGCCGATGATCGGCTTCACGCCGACCTTCCCGGCCTCCCGGAAGAGCTGCACCGCGCCTGCGAGCGAGCCGTGGTCGGTGAGCGAGACGGCCGGCATCTCGAGGCGCGCCGCTTTCGCAACGAGATCCGGAATCCGGCACGCTCCGTCGAGGATCGAGTACTCGGAATGAACGTGCAGATGGACGAACGACGGAGCGGCCACGGACGAGCCATGCTAATCGGGCCACGAGACGTGCCCCGATTCGCTCGTTTGCGGGCAGAACCGCCACGAGGTCGAGTCGCAGATACGACGCGGCCGCGAAGCGGACGCCTTCAGGGATCTCGCGACCAGGTGATTCGCGCTAGCGAATTGCCTGGTCTTGCGGAATACGGTCAGGCCGCTTCGCCGGACCAGAGCTGGTCCGCGAGGGAGCGCCACGTGTCCCGGAGATCGGCGCGCCCAGTGACGCGCTGAAGCTCCCAGTACGCTCGCACGAGCGCCCCGAGATCGGGCTCGAGGCCCTCCTTCCGCTCCTCCTCGAGCACGCGCACATACCACGCTTCGGGGTCGACGCCGAGCTCCCTCGAGAGGAGGAGAGCGCGATCGCGAAGCTCGTTCGCGGACGTGTGGGGCGACGCCATGCCACCGCTATCGGCACCGGCTCGCTGGCGAATGAGACGCTCCCCTCGGACGGGGTAGCGAACCGTCGGCAGACTTCGCCGTCGTGCGCCCCCCGACCGTCATCGAGCCAGGTCGCCTCATCGCCGGACGCCATCCCTCGGCCTGGGGGCCCGAGAACGCGTGGATCGAGGTGCGGGACCTCGTCGACGCGGGCGTGACGCTGTTCCTCGACCTGACGCAAGAGGGTGAGCTCGAGCCATACGCGTCGCTCGTCCAGGCGCCTCGCCGCTACGTCAATCGATCCATTCGTGACTTCTCGGTTCCCACTCGTGAAGAGCTCGTCGCGATTCTTGACGAGATCGACGCCGAGCTTGCCGGCGGGGGAATCGTCTACGTGCACTGCTGGGCCGGCTGCGGGCGCACGGGCGTCGTGGTCGGCAGCTGGCTCGTCCGTCACGGAGTCGATCCGCGCAAAGCCCTCCGCCGAATCGCGGAGGCACGCGGCCCCGGCTGTCCTCAGACGCTCGAGCAAAGCACGTTCGTGCTCGACTGGCAGAGAGATCTCTAGGCACGTCGGCTCACTGAGACGAGTGAGCGTGCGCTCGGCCCTCGTTTCCGATAGTCGTGGAGATGCCCGCCGGCTCGCCGTACCGCGTGGTGCTCGCGTCGAGGGAACGCGTGACGAGTCGTGCTGTCGTCCAATAAGAGCGACTCGAAGCAGGAAGCGCGCTTCGTGGCGCGTCTCGACGTGCTCATGGAGCGGGTCGACACGCTTGCCTCCACCGTCGCGACGACCGCGTCCGCCATGGCGAAGAAGGACGGCGAGATCGCGAGCCTGCGCCGTGACCTCGAGGCTCGCGACCAGGCGGTGCAAGCGCTGGCCGCACAGGCGCAGGCGACACGCGCGACTGCACAGGGCCCTGCGACCGATGTCAACGAGCTCCGTTCGCTCAAGAATGCCGTCGCGGCGCTCATGAAGGAGCGCGCGGACGGCAGCCCCGCAAACGTCGACGATCTCGCCGCGAGCGTCCGCGCGCTCGGGCAGCGCTTCGAGGAGCTCTCCGCCACCGTGTCGACGACGGCGGCACGAGCCGCTGGGGATCCACAGGTGACCGAGCGCGTCGACGCGTTGGACGCGCAGCTCGCGTCGATACGAGCGAGCCTCGAGCGCCGCGGGTCGGAGCCGGATCGTCCCTCCGACGAGCTCGTCGCGATGCTCGCGACGCTGCGCTCGCAGGTGGAGGCACTCGGTGGGCTCGCCCCCGGCACGAAGGACGAGCACCTCGATCGGCGCATCACCGACGTGGAGGACGCGATCGCGCAGCTCGCAGAGCGCATCGACTCGCTCGCGACCGGCGTCGAGTCGGCGACCACGAGCCTCGGTGCGAAGGAGCACGAGCTCGCCGCTCTCCATAGCCACTTCACGGAGTCGAGCACCCGAATCGAGTCGATCGTGGACGACATCCGCGAGGCGCTCTCCGCGCTTCCGGAGCCCGGATCGGCCTCGCTCGACGACCTCGCCGAGCGGCTCGAGCGCGTCGAGGCCTCGACGCGCAAGGCGTCGGAGACGAACGCACGGACCGCGGGTGAGCTCACCGGCCGGATCGACGTGATCGACCAGCGCGTCGCAGCGGTCGCGGCCGAGGTCGCACGCGCGAAGACGCTCTGGCCCGTGGCCCTCCGATCTCTCGAGGCTCGCCTCGACGACGCCGTCCACGGCCACCGGCCCGAGCCTTCTGCGACGGACGACACCGCGTCGACGAGTCCGCCGGACGGGCCTGCGGACGACCTCCTCGCGGGCCTGCGCGACAGCCTGCAGGCGATGGAGACCGTCGCCGCCGAGATGGCCCGAGCGTCGGACACGCTCGGCGACCCTGACGACCGCCCCGACGCGGAGGAGCCCGCGGAGACGGAGACGCCGGTCGCGACAGCCGGAGCGACGATCGTCCCGTTACGTACCGGCGAGCCCTGACCCGAGATGCTGCGGCCCCTCGACACCCTTCTCTTCGCCCTCGGCCGCTACGGCTCGTGGGCTCGCGCGTGGATGGTCTATCGCGCCCTGGTCGTCCTCGCTGCGCCCGAGCGAGCGCAGCCGCGCCGCTAATCGCGGAGGAAGTACGCCATGAGCACCGCGTCGACGAGCTCGCCGCCGCGCTCGTACTGACGCTTCCGGTAGCCCTCGCGCTCGAAGCCGAAGGACGTGTAGAGGCCGAGCGCGGGCTCGTTCCACGGGAAGACGTGCAGCTCGAGCTTGCGCACGCTCGCCTCGCGCGCCCACGCGACCGCCTGCTCGAGCAGCATCGTTCCGACCCCTTGCCGGCGATGGCTCTCGGCGACCATGAGCCCGAGATCGGCCACGTGCCGGCTCGCCGGATGCGGGTCGCGCGAGAGCGAGAGCCGGCCCACGATGTGCGGGCCGTCCTCCGCGACGAACACGGCCGCGTCCGGATGGCGATGGATCGTGCGGAGATACCGGCGCTCGTCGGAGACCGAGCGCCATGGTCCGGTGCCGAGGATCCACCGTCCGTCCTCGCGCCCGACGCTTTCGGCGAGATCGACGAGCGCGTGCGCGTCGGCGGGCGTGGCCTGGCGCACGATCGTCATTCGACGACGATCCCGAGTCCGCCGCGGCGCGGGTCTCCCGCTGCCTCGAGGCCCCCTGCCGCGGAGCGCTGCACGGCCTGCACGCCGCCGAAGTAGAGATTCAGCGCATCCCAGCGGTTCACGTCCCACGCCGGAGGAAGCGTGGCGACGTCGACATCCGGCCAGCCTCCCTCGAGGTGGAGCGTCGTGCCTTCGACATGGAGGCGCGGCGCGCAGATCGCATCGTTCACGTGCATGCCACGGAGGACGCGCCACGTCACCTGGGCGATCGCACCCGCGAGCCGCACGGAGCCGGCGCTCCCGATCACGAGCTCGGGCTGTCCGGCCTCGGACACGAGTGTCGGCGTCATCATGCTCGCGAGCCGTTCGCCAGGCGCCTTCTCGTGCGAGCCGATCACGTCGAGCTCGCCGAGCATGTTGTTGAGCTGCGTGCCGCCGCGAAAGACCCCGGATCCCGAGCCCAGCGTCGACGAGAGCGCGGCCGCCATCCCTGCTTCGTCGACGACCGAGATGTGCGTCGTGCCGGGCAGCGGTCCCGACCCGAGGGGTCCGTAGGCGTCGGCGACGGCGCGAGCATGGTCTTCGAGGCTCGGCTCGCCGGCCTCGCCGAGGAGCGTGAGAATGCGCTGGACGACGCCACCGCCCTGCGACGGTGTCGAGCGCACCGTTCGCCCGAGAACCTCGATCTCGAGCGGCTCGAGCGGAATCGGGCGATACGCGCGGAGGTCGTCCGCGTACTCGGGCAGGAGCTCGGCGACCATGGCGGCGCCGGCGTCGCGGACGCGCTCGAGCGTCGCAACTGCGTGCTGCGTGTGCACGCGCGCCGGGTCACCGTAGATGCCGCGGCCTCCCTCGTCGCGCAGCAGGATCCCCTCGAGGATCAGGTGCAGGAACGCGCGCGGCTCGTCGCGCTCGAAGCCAGCGCGCGCCAGCGCGATCGCCGGTTCGACGAGGTCCGCCCACTCGCGCGTGGCGAAGCGGCCGTGGATCTCCTCGAGACCTGCCAGTAGCCCGGGAACCGCGACCGAGCCGTCGCCGACGTGGAAGACCTGGGTCCCGGAGTCGCCGAAGTCGATGACGAGCTCCTCCATCTCGCCGAGCCCGCGGGTCGGGACCTCGAAGAAGCAGTCGAGCACCGTCGTCTCGCCGGAACGCTCGTGGACGAGCGCGAAGCCGCCTCCGGCCGGGCCTGTGAGCGGCCCTTCGGTGACGAATGCGGTGAACGCGGCTGCGAGGAGCGCGTCGACGGCATTGCCGCCCTCGCGCAGCACGCCCGCGCCTGCCTCGGCAGACAGCGGGTGACCGGCTGCGATCGCGCCTCGCATCCGGGGAGGCTACTGCGAGGCGCTCAGCCGGTGTTCAGGAACGACGGCAGCTCGGGATCGACCGTCCGCTGCGATCCCGTCGTCATGTCGAACTCGGGCCGACCGGCGCGTCGGCGCATGCCGCCGAGACCGGTCGCGACGACCGTGACCCAGACCTGGCCGGTCAGCCGCGGGTCGACGGTCGCGCCGAAGATGATGTTCGTCTCGTCCGTCGCGGTCTGGCGCACGACCTCGGCGGCCTCGTTGACCTCGACGAGCGAGAGGTCGTCTCCGCCGGAGATCGAGAGCAGAATTCCCCGCGCGCGGACGATCTCCGCGTCGATGAGCGGCGAGCCGAGCGCGCGCTCCGCGGCCTCGCGTGCGCGGTTCGGACCAGTCGCGTAGCCGATCCCCATGAGCGCCGAGCCGGCGTCCTGCATGACCGTGCGGACGTCGGCGAAGTCGAGGTTGATGAGGCCCGGCGTCGTGATGAGGTCGCAGATTCCCTGCACGCCCTGCCGCAGAACGTCGTCGGCGATCTTGAACGCGTCGATCATCGAGGTCGAGCGGTCGAGCACCTCGAGCAGACGATCGTTCGGAATGACGATGACGGTGTCGCACGCGGCGCGAAGATCCTCCACCCCGCGTGTCCGCCGCAGCGCGGCGGCGGGTTCCCTCGAAGCGGAACGGCGTGGTGACGATGCCCACCGTGAGCGCGCCGAGCTCGCGCGCGACGCGCGCGACGACCGGTGCGGCTCCGGTGCCGGTGCCGCCTCCCTCTCCCGCGGTGACGAACACCATGTCCGAGCCGCGCAGTGCAGCCTTCAGCTGATCCATCGCCTCCTCGGCGGCGGCGCGTCCGACCGCCGGGTCGGCACCCGAGCCGAGCCCCTGCGTGAGACCTTCGCCGATCGAGATCTTCGTCGGCGCGTCCGAGATCGCGAGCGCCTGCCGGTCGGTGTTCACGGCGATGAAGTCCACCTGGGCGATCCCCGCGTCCATCATCCGATGGATCGCGTTCAGCCCGGCGCCACCCACGCCCACGACGCGAATCGCCGCGATGTACGCGGAGCCTCTCGGCGGCGGCACGCGATGGAGCTGCGGCGCCGGCTCGAGCATCGTCTGGAAGTAGCGGGCGGCTGCGCGTGACGCGGCAGCCTCCGTCGGCACCTCTTCCTCGGGCGCGACTACTGCGGCGGCCTCGGCGACCGGGGGCTGGCCGGGATCCTTCGCGAAGTCGGGGACGTGCTCGACGGTCTTGTCGAGCGCTGCCTGCGCGCGGGGATCCGGCTCGGGCTCGGGTGCAGCTGCCTCGGCGTCGGCCGGCGTCGCCCTGCGAGCGCTGCGCGGCCTCGGTCTTGCGGAAGAGCTCGGCCAGCGGGCCCTCACGCATCGTCGCGCGTTTGCGCGCCATCGAGCACCTCCTTCGCGAGGTCGCGGTACGCCTGGGCGGCGGGCCCGGACGGTTCGTACTTCAGCACCGAGTTCCCTTTCACAGGAGCCTCTGCGTAGCGCACGGTCTTGCGGATCCGCGTCTTGTAGACGAGGTCGCCGAAGTGCTCCTCGAGGATCTCGATCGCCTCACGCGCATGCAGGGTACGTCCGTCGTACATCGTCGGGACGATGCCCTGGACGTGCACCTTCGGATTGAGGTTCTCGCGCACCATCGCGAGCGTGTTCTCGAGCTGCACGAGCCCGCGCAGCGAGAGGTACTCGCACTGCACCGGCACGATCACGCCGTCCGCGGCGACGAACGCGTTGATCGTCAGCAGCCCGAGCGAGGGCGGCGTGTCGATGAGGATGTAGTCGTAGCGGTCGCGCACCTCGACGAGTGCCTTCTCGAGCGCGCGCTCGCGGCCGATCAGCGCGGACAGCGCGAGCTCGGCGCCCGCGAGGTCGATCGACGCGACGGCGACGTCGACCTCGACGGTCTTGATGATGTCCGAGATCGGGATTCGATGGACGAGCACGTCGAACATCGAGCGATCGATCGCGTCGGGGTTCATCCCCTGGCTCATCGTGAGGTTCCCCTGCGGATCGAGGTCGATCACGAGGACGCGATGCCCCTTCTCGTGGAGCGCGACGCCGAGGTTCAGCGTGGTCGTCGTCTTTGCGACGCCACCCTTCTGGTTCGCGAGGACGATGACGTTCGCCATCAGCGCGCCCTCTGCCTCGGGAGCAGGCGCTGCCGAGGGGGCCGGAACGGCGCGCAGGCGAGGGGCGTCCTCGACGACCGCGACCGGCTCGTCCTCGACAGTCTCGGCAGGAGGCTCGGCGACGGGCTCGGGGCGCGGCTGGAGCCGCGGAAGCAGGCGTGACAGGGCCATGACTGCGTCACCTTCATGGCGTCGGCGGAGATTCCTTCAAGCACCTCGGACGGTCAATCCTCGCCGTCCCAGTAGTCGAGTTGCTCGCCGAGTCGTGCGATGAGTCCGAGGCCGATGAAGTAGACCTTGCCCGAGCGGGGGTAGTAGCAGACCTCGCGGGGATCGCGGGTTCCGTACATGAGGAGCGTCATTCCGTCCTCGCCGCCTCGGAAGGCGTGCGCGACGCCTGTGCCCGCCGGGCGCGCGACGACGGAACCGGAGCGAACCGGATGCTCTGCGACCCCTTCGTCCTCCCACAGCAGGAGGTCGCCGTCACCCTCGAGGACGACGAAGATCTCCTCCTCGGCAGCGTGGCAGTGAGGCGGCGCGTTGAGCTTGCCGGGAAAGACCTCGGCGTGTCTGATGCCCGTGCGGACGGAGCCGGCCTCGCGCCCCGGATAGCGGACGCGCCGTCCGACCGTCGCACCGTCGCGCTCCACGGCTTCGAGATCCGGGATGTGCACGATGCTGGACGGCCGCGGCGAGAGCTCGGCCACCTCGGGCGGGCCGGCTGCCGCTTCGCGCGTCCAGGGGTGATCCTCCTCGGCGCCGACCGGTGCCCAGGTCTCACCGAGCCACGCGACACCCGCGCGCGGCAGCCACGTGATCCCGTTCGCGAACGTCCGCTGCCCGAAGGCGAGCACGTCGAGCCCGTCCGGCCCCGCCTGGAGCGTGTGTGCGCTGTCGAGCGCGAGGTGCACGAGGCAGTCGCCGGCGCGCACTTCGTACCCGACCGGGTCGCCCTCGCCTTCCCACTGCACGGAGACGCCCGAGCCGGCGAGCACGTAGAAGATCTCCTCCTCGGCGCCCTCGAGATGCAGCGGCGTCGACCACATCCCGGGATCGACCTGGATGCGCTTGACGCCCACCGTCTGCGACGCGCGCCCGGTGAGGCTCGACCAGGTGCCGGCGATATGGCCGCGTTCGCCGCGCCAGGTCCGCGCATCGTCCCAGTGCGAGATCACCTCCCGATCATGTCACGCACCGTGGCACTGGGGAGTCGCGGAGGCTGCGGCGGCGGAGCCGCCGCCTTCAGGGATCTTGCGCGACCGAAACGTGCGCTCGCACGTTTCGGTCTTGCGCTGAGTCGAGTGCCGTTCGGAGATCCTGAACGGCCTTCGCCCCCACCTCACCTCCCTCGCGTCGCGACCACGCCTCGGCCTCCGCGAGGAGGGCTCGGAGCTCGTCGACGAGCTCCGCCGGCCCGACCCCACGCCGATCCAGCGCCTCGATCCGCGCCAGTCGCTCGAGCACGGCCTGCGATTCGTCCACGGGTCGAAGGTAGCCCGCGCCTGCGCCCAGCCGGGTAACGGATTCGAGGAGAAACGGTGTCGAGGACAGACTGAAGTCTGTCCCCGACCAGTGTCTCAGTCAGACGGCGATCGCGCGCGGAGCCTGCCGGCGGTCGAGCCCGAGCAGCTCGCGATCCAGATCGTGTGCGAGGCGCTCGCGATCGTGCGAGCGCAGCACGGCGACGACGGCACGGCGTGCCGCATCGGTGGTCGACGCAGTCGCAGCCTCGCCGGCGCTGAGGGCCGTCAGCTCGCCGTAGAGCTCTTCGCGCGCGCTCGCGTCCTCCGCGAGCAGCACGCAGCCGCGCATCGGCCAGGTCTCCCCGAGCAGGGACGCGAGCGCAACGCGAATCTGCTCGCTGCGAAACGGCTCGGACTGAAAGAGCGACAGCTCCCAGCGATCGAGGGCCTCTGCGAGCTCGGGATCGCCGTCGGCGTCGCCGAGCGCGGCGAGAACATCCACGGCGATCGGTGTCCGAAACGCGTCGAGACGCGACGGCTCACCCGGCGGCTGGGTCGCCGCGATCGGCAGCACGGGCTGGATCCCGAAGGGCCGTCCGTCGAGGGTTTCGAACATCACCGGCCCGGCAGCGACGGCTGCCATCGTCGTGAGCCGCAGCGCGCTCACGGCATCTGCTATCTCGCCCGCGGCGTCCGGAGGGGCTTCGCCTGCGTCCAGCTCGCGCCGGAGCTCGACGACGACCAACCGATCCGGCACCTGCCCGAACTCACGCGGAAGGAGCCCGCGGGACTCCGGCCAGTGCGTGGCGAGCTCGCCCGTGACGAACGACCGCAGGAGCAGCCCCTCCGCGAGCTCGACCGGCTTCGCGAGCGACAGACCGATGAGCGGCGCGATCGCGACATATCGTCGGCGCTCCCCGAACAGCGACGCTTCGAGCTCCGCGTAGGAGCGCTCGAACGCCTCGTCGTCCCAGTCGAAGCCCCCGCACGCCTCGGCGGTTCCGATCAGCAGCCCGAGGAGAACGGTGCGGAAGAGCGCCTCGTCCTCGCTCGCACGCGGCCCCGCGTGGGCACGCGCGAAGATCGCAGCAGCGGGCTCGCGACGGAGCTCCTCGACCGCAAGTCGGGCATCTTCCCGCGCGCGCAGCACCGGCTCGCGCTCCTCGATGAAGGCGCGCACGAGCGGCCGAAGCTCGTACAGCGACGGCCCGCGTCGCTCGACGTGCTCCTCGAAGGCGAACGGAAGGTCGGCTCCCTCCTCGAGCTCGCGCCCGAGCACGACGAACGAGCCGAGGACGAACCCGCGGAGGAGCGGGTAGAGCTGAGGTGCGCGCACCGCCACATCTCCGGGTACGCGGCCTACGCCGCCTCTCCTGCGTTACGGGCGCAGGACCGCGCGGCGCGGGCCGGCCAGGAAGCCGGCTTCTACGAGGAGCTCCATCACGGCGGTCTCCGCGACCGCCGTGCCGTCGAAGCGCTCGACTGCGAGTCGCTTCGCGCCGCCCGCACGGACATGGGCGACCAGTGCTGCGAGCACGGTCCTGAGCCACTCGGGATCGGGGTCGCGCAGCGGCACGAGCGAGCGGCCGCCGCGCTCGACGAACAGAGCCGCATCCCCGTCGAGCAGCACGACCCACGCACCGGCGACACGGGCGGCACGAGCACCGGAGCGGCGCGGCCACGGCAGGGCAGCTCCATAGGGCTGCGCCGGATCGGCCGCGGCGAGCACGAGCGCCTCGGGCTCGTCGCTGCGCCGCGTCGACCGGAGCTCACGAAGCCGCTCGACCGCACCTGGCAACGCGAACTGCGCACCGCCGAGACCTTCGACGAAGTACCCACGTCGGCAGACACCGAGCGTCTCGAGCGCCTTCAGCTCCGCGTACACGGCGCCGTATCCACCGCGAATCCCCTCGCCACGAACACCGTCACGGGTCACGATGCCCTGGCGCTCGAGGAGCAGCTCGGCAAGCGCTCGCCGATCCGTCGTCCCCGCGAACAGCGCGGACGCGAGCGACCAGCGCCCCTGCGTCGGCGATGCGGTCGTCCGCCGTGTGCGTGCGAAGCGCCGCGCGGCGCGGTCGGGCCGCGGCAGCTCGTACCGGCGCGAAGCCCGAAGCGGAGCCCAGGAGTCGTTCGTCACCTCTCCGGCCCAGACGAGCTCCCAGAGCCCTGTCAGCACGTCCTCGGCCGGGAGCGCGGTCGCGCCGACGAGGTCTGCCCAGAACAGCGCACGCTCGGCGAGCGCGGCACGAATCGCGACAGCGACATCGCCCTCCGGAGCGGCTTCGGCCGAAGGCGGGCCGAGAAGCGGCGCATCGTCGCGGAAGTACAGGGCGACGCGATCGAGCCCCGCGCCCACCCAGACGACCTCGCCCGAGGCGCAGAGCACGTCCAGATCGGCCGGCCGGAACGAGGGCACGCGCCGCGGGAGTACGTCGCTCTCCCAGAGCGTCGCGGGAAGCGCCACGCCCTGCAGCGGGACGAGCGCCTCACGGAGGCCCTGCCGGCGCCCGATTCCGTGCCACGCGGGCAGAAAGCGCCCGAAGTCGACCTGATCCGCAGGCTCGACCTCACGCCGGAGCACGGCGAGCGTGGCGCGCCGGATGCGGCGCAGAACGTCCGGATCGCACCATTCGCGCTCGGAGCCACCCGGGCGAAGCTCACCGCGCACGAGCTCGTCGTCGACCTCGAGCGCTCGCGAGCTCCGACTCGACGCGCGCGGCGTCGAGCCCGAAGCGCGAGACGAGCTCGGCCGTCGTGAACGGGCCGTGAGTCTTCGCGTACCGCCTGAGCACCGCTCGCAGCGGACGCTCGACCGGCTCGAGGAAGACCTGCGGCACGCCACCCGGCGGCACGGCGCCGAACGCGTCGCGGACGAGCCCTGCGTCCTCGACGGCGACGAGCAGCTCCGCATCGCCGAGCCGCACGCGGATCGCGCGCCGCTCGCGCAGGAGCGTCTCCGCGAACCCGCGGTCGTACTCCCCGTCCAGCAGCGGGCCGGCTCGGCGCAGGAGGTCGTGCAGGTCGTCGATGTTCCGCGGCACGAGCTTGAGCGACGCCTCGACCTGCTCGATGGCGCCGAGGTCGAGGAGCTCGCGCAACTCCTCGATGCCCATGAGCTCGCGCAGGAGGTCGCGGTCGAGGGAGAGCGCCTGCGCGCGACGCTCCTCAGGCGGCGTGTCGTCCTCGTACATGTACGTCGCCACGTACTCGAAGAGGAGCGACGAGGCGAAGGGCGACGCCGAGACGGTCTCGACCTCGGCGACGGCCAGCGAACGGGTCTGAATGCCACGCAGGATCCCTCGCAGCGCGGGCAGGTCGAAGACGTCCTGCAGCACCTCGCGATACGTCTCGAGCACGATCGGGAACTGCGGGTAGCGCCGCGCGACCTGGAGCAGGCTCTGCGCCTTCAGCCTCTGCTGCCAGAGCGGTGTGCGCTGGCCCGGCCGGCGCCGCGGGATGAGCAGCGCGCGCGCCGCGTTCTCCCGGAACCGCGCGCCGTACAGCGCCGAGGAGGCGAGCTCGCCGAGGAGGAGATCCTCGATCTCGTCCGGCTCGAGCAGCAGGTCGGCCAGCGGAGGCGGCACGTCTGCATCGGGAAAGTGGAGCGCGATCCCGTCGTCCGACCAGATCGACTGCACGTCGAGATCGAGCGCGTCGCGCAGCCGCGCGCGCAGGGCCATGGCCCACGGCGCGTGCACGCGGCCGCCGAACGGCGAGAGGATGCAGACGCGCCAGTCGCCGATCTCGTCGCGGAAGCGCTCGACGACGATCGTCCGGTCGGAGGGAACGACGCCGGTCGCGGCCTCCTGCTCGCGGAGGAACGTGACGAGGTTGCGCGCCGCCAGAGCGTCGAGCCCGTAGTCCCCTTCGACCCGCTCGAGCGCGGCGTCGTCGGAGAGGGCGGAGAGCTCGCGCGAGGTCTTGCCGATCTTCTCCCCGAGCTCGGCGGGGCGACCGACGCCCTCGCCCTTCCAGAACGGCGCCACACCGGGGACTCCCGGCGCTGGCGAGACGAGCACGCGATCCCGCGTGATCTCCTCGATCCGCCACGTCGACGCGCCGAGCAGGAACGTCTGGCCCTCGCGCGCCTCGTACACCATCTCCTCGTCGAGCTCGCCCACGCGGCCACCGCCGTCCACGAGGAAGACGCCGAACAGGCCGCGGTCGGGAATCGTCCCGGCGTTCGTGACCGCGAGCCGCTGCGCGCCGGAGCGGCCGCGCACGGTGCCCGCCGTTCGATCCCAGACGATTCTCGGCCTCAGCTCGGCGAACTCGTCGGACGGGTAGCGGCCGGCGAGCATGTCGAGGACGTTCTCGAGCTGCGCGCGGGACAGCTCCGCGAACGGATACGCGCGCCGCGCGAGCTCGTGGAGCTCGTCGACCGAGACCTCCTCCTCGGCGCAGATCGCGACGATCTGCTGCGCCAGCACGTCGAGCGGGTTCCGCGGGATGCGCGTCTCCTCGATGTCGCCGGCGCGCATCGCGCGGGCGACCACGGCCGACTCGAGCAGGTCGCCGCGGAACTTCGGGAAGATGCGCCCCTTCGACACCGAGTGCAGGTCGTGACCCGCGCGCCCGACGCGCTGCAGGCCACGCGCGACCGACTTCGGGCTCTCGACCTGGATCACGAGGTCGACGGCACCCATGTCGATGCCGAGCTCGAGCGACGACGTCGCGACGAGGCAGGGAATCTCGCCCGCCTTGAGCAGCTCCTCGACGACGAGCCGCTGCTCGCGCGCGAGCGAGCCGTGGTGGGCGCGTGCGAGCTCCTCGCCGGCGAGCTCGTTGATCCGGAGCGCGAGCCGCTCGGCGAGGCGTCGGTTGTTCACGAAGACGATCGTCGAGCGGTGTGCCCGGACGAGCTCGAGGATCGCGGGGTAGATCGACGGCCAGATCGACCGGCTCGAGCGCTCCGCCGATTGGTGCGCAAGATCGGAATCCGCGACTGCGGATTCCGATCGCGCGAAGATCCCTGAAGGCGGCCGCTCCGCGGCCGCGCCCTCTGACGCTGCGACTCTGGTTGAGCCGAGCTCCCGCATGTCCTCGACGGGGACGACGACCTGCAGGTCGAGCTCCTTGCGAACACCCGCGTCGACGAGCCGGATCTCGCGTCCGGTCCCGGCGACGAACCGGCCGATCTCCTCCATCGGCCGCTGCGTCGCGGAGAGGCCGACGCGCTGGAACGGCGCCTCCACGAGGCGCTCGAGCCGCTCGAGCGACAGCGCGAGGTGCGAGCCGCGCTTCGTCCCGGCCACGGCGTGCACCTCGTCGAGGATCACCGTCTCGACGCCGCGCAGCGTCTCGCGCGCCTGCGAGGTGAGCAGCAGGAAGAGCGACTCGGGAGTCGTGATGAGGATGTCGGGCGGAGTCCGCAGCATGCGGCGGCGCTCCTCGGCGGGTGTGTCGCCGGTGCGCACGCCGACGGTGAGCTTCGAGTCGAGCCCGGCGAGCGGGCTGCGGAGATTCCGCTCGATGTCGTAGTTGAGCGCCTTGAGCGGCGAGACGTACAGCAGTCGCAGACCCTCTCCGGGCGTCTCGTTCAGCCGGTCGAGGCCGAGGAGGAACGCCGCGAGCGTCTTCCCCGAGCCGGTGGGCGCCTGGATGAGGACGTGGCCACCCTCTGCAATCGCGGGCCAGCCCAGCGCCTGCGCAGGGGTCGGCCCCTCGAACGCGCGCTCGAACCACTTCCTCGTCCGGGGCGAGAGAGGAGCGAGCGGATCCACCGGGCCAGGGTAACGGCCGCAGCTCAAGCTGCGAAGCGGGCGCTGAGCCAGTCGACGAGCGTCTGCTCGTAGACCGGAGACAGCGTCCCGTCGGGGAGCGTGAGCTCGTGCTCGGCTTCTGGGACGACGACGATCTCGACCTCGTCGCCCCGCGCCTGCCGCCACGCTTCGATGCTGGCCGCGACAGGTGTCCAGCTGTCGGCCTCGCCGTAGAACGCGAGGGTGGGGACGCGTACCCGAGCGAACACGGGCCGCGGATCGAAGTCCATCTCCTCGATCCAGAGTCCGCGGCCCTCCTCGTCGAGGAGCACGGGTGGGATGTACAGATGCCCGAACCAGGGCTCCTCGAGCGCAGCCAGAAGGTCGACTCTCAGCTCATTCTCGCGCTCGTGCCCCTGGCCGTGAGCCCAATCGTCGAACCGCCGCCGAAGCATGAGCGCCCGCGCGACGACGGTTTCGTCGAACCCGTCGAGTCGGAGCTGCTCGGCGGTCGCGTACGTCATCTGCTCCGACGGCGTGACTCCCGTGGAGGCCACGAGGACGAGAAACGCAACTCGCTCGGACGCGGTCGCTGCCAGAGGTGCGATCCAGCCACCCTGGCTGTAGCCCCACAGCCCAACGCGCTCCGCGTCGACTGCGTCGATCACGGCAAGTGCGTCGCGCACCTGCACGTCGAAGCGACCCCGAGACGCATCGCCCGTCGACTCGCCGTCGCCGCGGCGGTCGAACGTCACGACACCGATCCCCGCAGGGGGCAGGACGCGATGCAGATGCTCGTAGAGCGAGCCGTCGCGCGTCCCCTCGCCCGCACCGTGCAGCGCCACGACCGCCGTCGTGCCGGCAGGCGAATAGCTCGCTGCGAGCGCGATCCCCTCGTGCTCGACACGAAGATCCCGCACGCGCGGCATCGTACGAGCCCGCCACCGGCCTTGCGACGCCGTCTACTATCGGGCAGATGCCGGAGGCGCTCTATCTCACCGATTCCGACGAGGCGAACAGGCTCATCGCGACGGAGCCGCTCGCGCTCCTCATCGGCTTCGCACTCGACCAGCAGGTCACCGTGCCGACAGCATTCGCCGGCCCGCAGAAGCTGAAGGAGCGCATCGGCGAGCTCGACGCGACGCGCATCGCCGCCATGGATCCAGCCGACCTCGAAGCCGTCTTCCGCGAGCGCCCTGCCATTCACCGCTTCCCGGGGTCGATGGCGCGACGTGTCCAGGAGCTCTGCTCGGTCGTCGCCGAGGAGTACGGCGGGAACGCGGAGCGCGTCTGGACCGAGGCGGTCGACGGCGCCGACCTGAAGAAGCGGATCGGCGCGCTCCCCGGGTTCGGCGCGATGAAGATCTCGGGCCTCGGCTCAGTGCTCGCGCTCCGGTTCGGCATCGAGTCCGCCCAGGAGCTCGTTCCCGAGCACCCGTGCCTCGGGAAGATCGACTCGCCGGAGGCGCTCGCCGAGTACCAGGCGGCGAAGCGTGCGCACAAGGCGGCGCTCCGCGCGGCCGCCGCGACCGGGTGACGACCGGCTCGGCGTCGAGCCCGATCGAGCTCCACACGCTGACCGACGGAGGGCAACGGCCCGCCGACGTCGCGCGCGGCGTCGCCGGCTTCCTGTCGGAGGCGCGCACGTCGCTCGACCTTGCGCTCTACGACGTCCGCTTCGAGACGGCGGCCGGCGCGCTCGTCCTCGCCTCGCTCCTCGGAGCGGTCCAGCGCGGCGTCCGGGTGCGCCTTCTCTACAACGTCGCCCATCCCGGGCCGATCCCGGTGCCGCCGCCACCCGAGACGGCGCCGGAGGCGATCGAGGCGCTCCCGGTCGAGACACGCGGGATCGCGGGCATCCCGGATCTCATGCACCACAAGTTCGTCGTCCGCGACGGCGCGGCGGTCTGGGGTGGGTCGACGAACTGGACGGACGACTCGTGGTCTCGTCAGGAGAACGTCATCGTCACGGTCGAGTCGCCGCAGATCGCGTACGCCTACTCACTCGCGTTCGAGCAGTTGTGGACTCGCGGCGACGTCGCGGGGACGGGAGACGTCGACCCACGCCCCGTCGACGCCGCCGGGGCACGCATCCGCGCATGGTTCACGCCCCATCACGGCGAAGCGCTCTCCCATCGCATCGCGAAGCACCTCGGCAAGGCGCGCTCCCGCATTCGCATCGCATCGCCCGTGCTGACGTCGGGCCCGATCCTGGCCACGCTCGTCGAGATCGTGAAGGAGCGGCGCTGCGACCTCGCCGGCGTGGTCGACGACACGCAGGTCGACCAGGTCTTCCACCAGTGGAAGACGAACGGTGTGAGCGCATGGAAGATCCCGCTCCTGCAGAGCGTCCTGGAGGGCGCCCCGTGGAGCGGCAAGGAGTCGATTCCCTGGACGCCGGAATCGCTGCACAACTTCATGCACGCGAAGATCGTGGTCGCCGACGACACGGTCTTCGTCGGGAGCTTCAACCTCTCCCGCTCCGGCGAGCGGAATGCGGAGAACGTCTTCGAGATCCAGCACGCCGACGTCGCCGACCGCCTTGCAGCATTCGTCGACGAGATCCGCGGGCGCTATCCGGCTGCAACCGTGCCCACCTGATCCATTAGGGTCGCGGCGTGACCATCGACGACGTCCTCAGCGCCGACCTCGAGGCGGGGCGGGCAGTTCCGACAGCAGTCGCAGGCGAGCCGTACGAGTCCTGGAAGGTCATCTCCGACGACGGACGCGTCGAGCTCGGCGTCTGGGAGGTGACGCCCGGCTCGTTCGAGGGCTCCTGCGAGGGCTACTACGAGCAGATGCACTTCGTCGCCGGTCGCGGCACCATCACCGACGCCGACGGCGTCGTGACGAGCATCCAGCCGGGGGTCGTCATGCTCTGTCCGGACGGGTGGTCCGGCGTGTGGACGGTAGACGAGACCGTCCGCAAGACGTACGCCATCGTCCAGACGACCGAACGATGACGGCGAGAAGCAGCCGCGCGGCCGCGTGAGCGGCCGCCTTCAGGGATCTGCGCGATCGAAATCCGCGTTAGCGGATCTCGATCTGCGCCGACAATGATCGACCCGCTCGAGCGCTGGCGCGAGCTCGGTCTCCCCGACAAGCCGGACTACGCGGGACTCCTGACGTATGCAGGGATTCCGTACACGCAGGATCCAGCCGAGCTGGCGGGAGTCGACATCGCGGTCGTGGGCGCGCCGACGGACGACCTCGTCTCCGACCGGCCCGGGACGCGCTTCGGCCCGCGTGCGATTCGCGCCGCGAGCTGCCCGCCTGGCCCACATCTCGAAGCGAAGCTCGACGCGTTCGAGGAGCTCCGGATCGTCGACTTCGGCGACGCAGCGGTCGTCCCCGCCGATCCCGAAAAGACGCACGCGCAGATCGAACGCACGGTCGGACAGGCCGTGTCGGCCGGCGCGATCCCGGTCGTGCTCGGAGGCGATCACTCGATCACCGAGCCGAACGTGCGCGCGGTCGCCGCTCGCCACGGCACGGTTGGCCTCGTCCACTTCGACACGCACACGGATACGGGCACCGAGGTCTTCGGCGTCGAGCTCTCGCACGGAACGCCGATGTACCGCCTCGTCCGCGACGGCCAGGTTGCCGGAGAGCGCTACGTGCAGATCGGCCTGCGCGGCTACTGGCCGGGCGGGACGGAGTTCTCGTGGCAGCGCGAGCACGGGATCACGTCGTTCTTCATGCACGACGTGCGGGACCTCGGCATCCGCGAGGTCGTCGAGCGCACGGTCGCCACGGTCGCTGACGGCCCGGTGTTCCTCACCGTCGACGTCGACGTCCTCGATCCGTCCGTCGCGCCGGGCACGGGAACGCCCGAGCCCGGCGGCATGAGCTCAGTCGACCTCCTGTGGGCGTGCCGCGAGCTTTCGCGGCGGCTCGAGCTCGTGGGGATGGACGTCGTCGAGGTCATTCCGACCGCCGTCGGCTCGGCCGACGTCACGGCGCTCGTGGCGGACCGAATCGTCCGCGAGGCGCTGACGGGCATCGCGCTGCGGCGGCGCGATGCGCACGAAATGCTTACGCCTCGATAACAGCCTGCCCTCAGAACCCGAACCGCTCGGTGGCTGGATTCACCCTGAGCCTTCAAAGGGAGGGAACGGAGTGAGAGCAATCGCATTGATCACAGTCGGGGCGCTCGTCCTCGTGCTCGCCGCCGCGCTCGGGCCGGCCGCCATCGCGGGCGACAAGCCGAAGACCGGCGACGAGCGGGCGGCTATCTCGCGAGTCGATCTCGTGGGCGTGAACTTCATCGAGAACTGCCGCTTCTCGCACCAGGCGCCGGACGACCCGATCGTCTTCCCCGGCAAGCCCGGTGCGTCACATCAGCACACGTTCGTCGGGAACCGCACGACGAGCGCGTTCTCGAACTTCGGCTCGCTGCGGTCGGGCGGGACCACGTGCATGCGGGCCGACGACACGGCCGCGTACTGGGTGCCGACGCTCTACCAGGGCGCGACGGCGATCTTCCCGCAGGGTGCGACCATCTACTACCGACGCGGGACGCTGGCCGAGGTGAGCCCGTTCCCGAACAACCTGCGCGTCATCGCCGGCGACGCGACCGCGACGAGCCCTCAGGGCATGCGCGTGACGTCCTGGAGCTGCGGGCTCGCATCGGGACTGGATCGCTCGGCGACCGTGCCGACCTGCCCGGACACGCGCGGCTCGTTCCTGCGCCTGCACATCCGCTTCCCGGAGTGCTGGAACGGACGTCAGCTCGACAGCGCTGACCACAAGAGTCACCTGGCCTACGCGACGCGTGCCGGCTGCCCGTCGACGCATCCCGTCGAGGTGCCGCAGATCACGCAGATCTACCGCTACCCGACCCGTGGCGGCGAAGGCTTCTCACTCGCGTCCGGCGGTCAGTACTCGGCGCACGCCGACTTCGTGAACGCATGGAAGCCGGGTGCGCTGCGCAAGCTCGTGGACGACTGCCTGAACGCGCTCGTCCACTGCGGACGCGGCTGAGGGCACTCCGAAGGGGCGGACCTCGTCCGCCCCTTCGAGTTAACTGCGCGCTCACAGACCGTCGCTACGTTGACGCGCCGTGCATTCCCGTCTCGTTCTCGCCTCGCTCCTCGCCGTCCTCGCGGGCCTGTGCCTCGCAGGTGGGGCGAGCGTCGGCGCGGCGGCGGACGTGCCGCCGGATACTCCGGTGGCGTCGCTCGAGCCGGCAGCGACAGAAGCGCTGTGGCGTGAGCTGACGACTCGGCGCGTCCACGACAGCCGCGCCCAGGCCGCCTCGTGTCGCCCGCTGCGCGGCGTCTTCTACGCAGCTTCCGACTGGTTGCGCCTCGCGACCAAGCTCGCCGCGACGGCCTCACCGTGCGCCGAGTACTACGTCTCGGTCCCGCCGCTCGTCGCGGACAAGACGACGTTCCGTCGTGACCAGGCGTCGCGCATTCGGGCGCTCGGCCCGAACTTCCATGCCATGGCCGAGATCCACTTCGCGACGTGGAGTCGCTGGGTCGCGAGCACCGGGTCGTCCTGGTACACGGCCGGCGTGACCGCGCGCCAGCGCATGGCCGAGGCCGGGTACGACGTGACGCGGGGGGACAGCTGGATGCTGAACGAGCTCACCTCGGCGGTGCGCCGCGGCGACGGCAACGCACGCGCGAACGTCCGCGAGCTCCTCCGTGGTCTCTACGAGGGCGACGGCACCCGGCCGACGCGCGGAGCAGTCCTCGTGATCGGCTTC
Organism: uncultured Gaiellaceae bacterium; assembly: GCA_963820635.1. Lineage (GTDB taxonomy): Bacteria > Actinomycetota > Thermoleophilia > Gaiellales > Gaiellaceae > GMQP-bins7. The sequence continues at coordinate 221,048 of CAWGAN010000006.1, forward strand.
GGACAGCGGACGGGCGACCTCTCCGTCTACCAGAACACGCTGCAGGGCTGGCTCGCCGACTCGGCGTTCTGGACGGACATGACGACGTACGTGAGCGACTGGTCGCAGGAGGTCTACGGCGACCTCCGCGCTCATGCCGTTCTCGGCTCGGCGACATCCGTCCGCCGCGAGTACCTGAACGACTACCTCCAGCACAAGCTCGTGCTCGCCTCGGCAGGGCCCGCCCGAGATCGAGCCCGCGCGGGCGTTCCTGCGGCAGACGTACAGCGCGCTCGCGAACGGGGCGTGGCCCCGCGAGACCGCATGGGGCTGGACGATGGTGCCGCCCGAGCAGATGGCCGCGTACCTCTCGGCGCAGGTGAACGCGCTCCGCTACTTCAGCGCGACCTCGGCTCAGCCGCTCGACCACTGGGGCTTCGCATGGGCGCCGCGCAACACGACCGGCATCCCGAACGCCGACTTCGCCGCACAGACGGGACAGCTGCTCGACCGCCTCGCCCTCGCCGTGCGCGACTCGGGCGACGCCGTCGAGCCGGAGAATCCGGGAAGCGGCGCGTGTGGGGCGGGCGAGGCGCTCTGCGCTGTCGACATCCCCGAGGCCCGGCACAACGACGCCTGGCGCTCCTTCCGGGTGTGGGCGCAGTCCACGCTCACGATCGGCGGAGCGCCGGCGACGCTGACAGCGGGCGTTGGTTCGCCGCCGCTGCAGCTGGCACTCTCCTCGGCCGTCTCGCGCCCGCTCAACGTGACGCTCCGCTCGAGCTCGCCGGCCGGGTCCTTCTCCACGACAGCGACCGGGCCGTGGACGAGCGCGCTGACCGTGCCGGTCGCGGCTGGCTCGGGCGTGGTCTTCTACTACCGCGACACGCGCGCCGGCAGGGCGACGCTCACGGCCTCGGCGCCGGGCACGACCGCGGCGACGAGCGAGCTGACCGTGGTGGCCGGCGCAGCCGCACGCATCGCCGTGACGCCGGCGTCGCGCGAGGTGAGAGCGCGCGGCGAGACGAGATTCGCTGCGAAGGCGACCGACTCGTTCGGGAACGTCGCTCAGACAGGCGTCGCCTGGAGCGTCGCACCGACGTCGCTCGGCACATTGGTCCGCGAGCCGGAGGGCGCCGTGACGTTCCGGGCGGGCCGCGTGCTCGGCGAGGGAACCGTCACGGCGCGTGCCGCCGGCTCGCTGGTCGCGTCGGCCGTCGTCGTCGTCCGACCTGCCTCCCTCCGCCTGCGCTCGACTGACGTACCGCCGTACTGCGCGTGGCGTGCAGGTGATCGTCTCGACGGTCGACGGGGCGCGAAGGCCGGTGTCGCTCGCCGCGCTCACGCTGGTGACGCGGCTCGACGACCGGCGTGTCGGGCGTGCGCGAGTCGTGACCGGGGCAGCCGGCAAGGCGCGCCTCTTCGTCCCGCGCGGCGACGGCTGCTACACGGTGTCGGTCACGCGTGCCGTTGCCCAGGGCTTCACCTGGGACGGCCGAACGCCGCGCAACCGCTTCTGCCGCCGGTAGCCCCGCGGTCAGGCGACGCCGGCGAGCAGGAAGGCGCGCGACTCCTTCAGCATCTCGCGCGCGATCACGAGGCGCTGGATCTCGTTCGTGCCCTCGTAGATCTGCGTGATCTTCGCGTCGCGCATCATGCGCTCGACCGGGTACTCGCGGATGTAGCCGTAGCCGCCGAGGATCTGCACCGCCTCCGTCGTGACGTCCATCGCGGTGTCCGTGCAGTAGAGCTTCGCCATCGCGGACGCCTTCGTCAGCTCCGCGTCGTCGGCGCCCTCGTCGACCATGCGGCCGAAGCGGTAGAGGAGGCCGCGCGCGGCCTCGCAGCGCGTCTCCATGTCCGCGAGCTTGCCGGCGATGAGCTGGTGCTCGGCGATCGGCTTCCCCATCGTCTCGCGCGTGCGCGCGTACTCGAGCGCGTAGTCGGTCGCGCCCTGCGCGATGCCGAGCCCCTGCGCCGCGACGCCCGGGCGCGAGCGGTCGAGGATGCGCATTGCGATTCGGAAGCCCTCGCCCTCCTGGCCCAGGAGGTTCGCCGCCGGGATCCGAGCGCCGTCGAAGGTGAGCTCTCCGGTCGTCGAGCCCGCGATCCCCATCTTCGGCTCGAGCCGTGCAACCTCGAATCCCGGCGTGCCGGCCTCGACGACGAATGCGGAGATCCCCGAGTGGCCTGCTTCGGGATCGGTCTTCGCGAAGACGGTGTAGAGCCCGGCGACGGACGCGTTCGTGATGAAGCGCTTCGAGCCGTCGAGGACGTACTCGTCGCCGTCTCGCCGTGCGGTCGTTCGCATCGCGGCCGAATCGGAGCCCGACCCCGCCTCGGTCAGTGCGTACGCCGCGAGCACCTCGCCCGAGGCGAGCCCCGGGAGGAAGCGTGCCTTCTGCTCCTCCGTCCCGGCGAGCTTGAGCCCGAGCGAACCGAGCTCCTGTACAGCGAGGATGAGCCCGCTCGTCGCGCACACCTTCGAGACCTCCTCGATCGCGACGAGCGCGAGGAGCGTCCCGGTGCCGGTGCCCCCGTGCTCCTCGTCGAACAGCAGCCCGAAGATGCCGTGCTCGCGGAAGACATCCACGACGTCCCAGGGAAACTCGTGCGACTCGTCGATCTCGGCCGCACGCGGGGCGATGCGCTCGCGTGCAAGCGTGCGCACGAGCTCGCGGATCTCGAGCTGCTCGTCCGTCAGCTGCTCCCAGGGCACGCGCGAAGTCTAGGTCGGCGCGTGGTGGCAGACGGCTTCGATGTTGTTGCCGTCGAGGTCGAGGACGAACGCCGCGTAGTAGTTCGCGTCGTACTGCGGACGAAGGCCCGGCGCGCCGTTGTCGCTGCCGCCGGCTGCGATCGCGGCCGCGTGGAAGCTGTCGACGGTCGCGCGGTCGCCGCAGTCGAACGCCACATGGGCTCCACCGACCGGTCCTCGCTGGCCTAGCCCGAAGTCGAGCCCGTGCGCATCCGCGAGGTACGCGAGTCGACCCGGCTCCTCGTAGACCACCCGGTATCCGAGCGGTTCCAGGGCGCCCACGTAGAACGTCTTGGACGCTTCGAGGTCGGTGACGTTGACAGCGACGTGTGCAAGCACTTTCTCTCCTCTCCTGGATACAGTCGCCGCGCATGATCCTGGAGAACGGCGTCGTCCGCACGATGGATCCCTCGCTCCCGACGACCCGCGCGCTGGCCATCGCCGGCGCGTACGTTGCGGGAGGGATCGGCACGCACGAGGTGGCGTTGCCGAGCCCCGACGTCGTCGACCTCGGCGGCCGCTGCGTGCTCCCCGGCTTCACCGACTCGCACGTCCACTTCCCGACCTGGTCGCTGTCGCGGCGCGAGGTGAAGCTCGAAGGGGTCGGCGGGCTCGCCGAGGCACTCGCACGCGTCAGCGCGCACCCCCGGCACGGAACCTGGATCCGCGGCTACGGCTGGCGCTCGGTGGAGTGGGACGAACAGCCGACGGCGGAGGCGCTCGACGCGGTCACCGGTGACGTGCCAGCGCTCCTCTTCTCGAAGGACTACCACTCGGCGTGGCTCAACTCCGCGGCGCTCGCGCGCGCCGAGAGTGACCTGCTGGTCGAGGGCGGCGTCGTCGAGCGCGACCGCTCCGGGGCGCCGACGGGAGTCCTGCGCGAGGAGTCGGCATGGCAGTTTCGTGCTCGTTACGCGATGCCGAGCGAGGACGAGTTCGTCGATGCCACGCGCGAGGGCATGCGCGTCGCGGCGAGCCGCGGGGTCGTGGCGATCCACGACAAGGACGGCTGGCTCGGCGCGGCGGGAATCTTCCAGCGCGTGGCCGAGCGCGACGGTCTCACGCTCCGCGTCTGGCAGTCCATTCCGTACGAGCGGCTCCCGGAGCTCGAGGCGCTCGCCATCCACTCGGGCATCGGCGATGCGTTTCTCCGCATCGGCTACCTGAAGGCGTTCATGGACGGGACGCTCGGATCGCAGACAGCCTGGATGCTCGACGGCTCGGGCGTCGTGATCACGAGCGGCGCCGAGCTCGCCGAGGTCATCCGCGAGGGCGCCCGGCTCGGCTGGCCGGTGGGTGTGCACGCGATCGGCGATCGCGCGAACCGCGAGGCGCTCGATGCATTCGAGTCGACGCGTGAGGTGTGGGCGCCACTCGGCCTGCGACATCGCATCGAGCATGCGCAGTGCCTCGCGCCCGAGGACGTCGGACGGTTCGCAGCTCTCGGGATCGCCTGCTCGGTTCAGTTCAGCCACGCGCCGTCGGATCGCGACCTCGCCGAGCGTTTCTGGGCCGACAAGGCGGCCGGCGCCTACGCGTTCCGCTCCCTGTGGAGCTCCGGCGCGCTCGTCGCGAACGGCTCGGACGCGCCGGTCGAGGAGCTCGATCCGCTCGCCGGGATTCGCGCAGGGGTTCTCCGGACGATCGACGACCGCCCAGCGTGGCATCCCGAGCAGTGCCTGACGGTCGAGGAGGCGCTCGTCGCGACGTGCGTCAATCCCGCGTGGCTCTCGGGCGACGAGCGACGCCGCGGCAAGCTGCTCCCCGGCTACCTCGCGGACCTCGTCGTGCTCTCCCGCGATCCACTCGCGTGCCCGCCTGACGAGCTCGAGACGGTCGAGGTCGTCGCGACGATGGTCGGCGGGCGCTGGGTGCACAACGCCCCGCCGTGGGGTTAGCGCCGTACAATCAGCTCGTGGCCAGTCGCACGATGCTCCCCGTCCACGCGGCGCCGACGTGCTCGGTCGCCGGCGCAGCCGAGATCGTCGGGTCGAAGTGGACGGTGCTCATCGTCCACGATCTCTCCGAGGGCCCGCGTCGCTTCACGGAGCTGGAGCGCTCGTGTGCAGGGATCAGCCCACGCACGCTCGCAGAGCGACTGCGCTGGCTCGAGGCCGAGGAGATCGTGGCGCGGCAGAGCTACCCGGAATCGCCGCCGCGGGTCGAGTACGCACTGACGGAGAAGGGCCGAGCTCTGCTCCCCGTCGTGTACGAGATGCGCCGCTTCGGCCACGACTGGCTCGGCTGCGGCGTCCACGACACGTAAGAACGGGCTCCGCCTTCAGTCCGCCAGGTCCTTCGCGCGCAGCTCGGCGAGCGCGCTGTCCGACTTCTCGAGCTCGACGAGGCCCATCCCGTCGAGGATGCGCTCCGTCTTCGTGAACTGCACCTCGCGGTAGTCCACGACCTGCCAGTGGTTTCCCCACGGGTCGAGGAAGTCGTGGCTGCCGATCATGCGAGCTCCGGCCTCACGCGCTCGGCGCACGACCTCCGCCTGGTCGTCGACGACGAGGCCGTAGTGACCTGCGGCCGCGGGCTCGGATGAGCTCTCGAGCGCGATGAACTGGTCACCCATGTCGACGAACGCCATCCGGCCACTTCGACCGCGCAACTCGAGGCGGTCGACGAGGCGTCCGAGAAACTCGAGCATCTCGTCGATGTCTCCGACCTGCACAGCCACATGGTTGATGCCGATGAGCCTTGCCACGTCCTGACGTAACGACGCTGCTACCCGGAGGATTCCGCCCAGACGCCCGCCAGCTCGACGATCGTCGCCGCCGCTGCAGCCATGTCCTGCACGCTCGCCCACTCGCGCACCGAGTGGTACTCCTGCCCGCCCGTGAAGAGGTTCGGCGTCGGCAGCCCCTGAGCCGAGAGCACGGCGCCGTCCGTCCCACCCCGCGTGATGGCGAGCCGCGGCTCGACTCCGGCACGCCGGATCGCCTCGAGCGCTGCGTCCACGACGCGCGGATGCTTCTCGATGACGGGGCGCATGTTGCGATACGAGTGACGCACCTCGACGTCGACCTTGGCGCGCGGCTCGCGCATCTCCACGTCCTGCGCGAGCCCGAGCAGCAGCTCGACGTGCGACGCCAGGAGCTCGTCGTCGTGGTCGCGCGCGATGAAATCGACGATCGCCTCCTCCGTCGAACCCGAGATGCGATGGGGATGGACGTAGCCCTCGCGACCCTCGGTCGTCTCGGGCGAGAGGTGGCGACGCGGAACAGAGAGCACGAGCTCGGATGCGAGCTTGACCGCGTTCACGAGCTTGTCCTTGGCCGTTCCCGGATGCACGGAGAGCCCGCGGATCGTCACGCGCACCGACGCTGCCGAGAACGTCTCGACCTCGAGCTCGCCGAGATCCGAGCCGTCGAGGGTGTACGCGACGCTCGCGCCGAAGCTCTCGAGGTCGAAGTCCTCGGCGCCGCGACCCACCTCTTCGTCGACGGTGAACGCCACGCGGATCGGCGCGCGCGGCCGCTCGCCGTCGCGTGCGAGATACGCGACTGCCGCCATGATCTCGGCGATCCCGGCCTTGTCGTCGGCGCCGAGGAGCGTCGTCCCGTCGCTCGTGACGATGTCGTGACCCTCGCGCGCAGCGAGCGCGGGAAGTGCCTTCGGGTCGAGCACCTGGCGCGCGTCGCCCGGGAGCACGATCGGCTCGCCGGTCCACGCCTCGTGCACGATCGGCGAGACGCCGGCTCCGATCACGTCCGGCGTCGTGTCGACGTGGGCGATCAACCCGACGACCGGGCCGTCCACGGTTCCGGGAAGCGTCGCAAAGACGGAGTGGCCGTCGTTCAGCTCGACGTCGTCGAGCCCGATCTTCTGCAGCTCCTCCACGAGCAGCCGCGAGAGATCGAGCTGCTTTTGCGTGCTCGGGCGCTCCGCGACCCGGTACGCCCCCTGCGTGTCCACGCGGACGTAGCGCAGGAACCGCTCGAGCACGTCGCTCGCCAGCTCCTCCGCGAGCGGGCTCGAGAAGGGCGCTCTAGCGGCCAAGCTCTCCGAGCCGGAGAAAGACCTCGCGCAGTGTCGCGACGCCGAGCTCCAGTGACTCCTCGGGCACGTTCTCGTTCGGCGCGTGCACGTTGCACTCGCTCTCGATGCCGAATCCGGTCGCGAGCGTGGGCAGTCCGCGCGCGACGAGACCGGCGTAGATCGGCAGCGTCCCACCCGTGCGGACGAGGAGGGGTCGAGCCCCGATGACGTGCTCGAACGCGTCTCCGGCGAGCCGAATCGCGGGCGCGTCCGTCGGCGTCAGAGCCGGCCGCGCCGAGTTCTTCACCGTGATCTCGAGCTCGGCTCCATCAGGTAGCGACTCGTGCACGAGCCGCTCGAAGGCAGTGCGGATCTCTGCCGGATCCTGACCGGGAGCGAGTCGGATCGAGACGTTTGCGCGCGCCTCCACCGGAAGCACGGTCTTCACGAGATCGGGCGAGCCGCTCGCGATCCCGTTCACGTCGAGCGCGGTGTCCGCGAACGTCCGCAGATAGAAGCTCTCGCCTGCACCGGCTGCGATCGGCGTCGCGCCGTAGTGCGTCAGCTGCTCGGGCCCCGACGGAAGCTGGGCCCACGCGGCGAGCTCCTCCTCCGAGGGAGGTATCGCTCCGGCGCGCAGCGCGTCGGGCAGGTAGCCGTCCGACCGCGGCACCACGTTCGCAAGCGCGCTCATGAGTGCGTGCGTGGCGTTCAGCGCGGCCGCGCCGAACATGCCCGAGTGCATGTCCGTCGTCCCCGTCCGCACCCGGAGGTGGAAATAGAGCATCCCGCGCACGCCGACGTAGAAGATCGGCTGCTCACGGGAGGCCATCGCGCCGTCGAGGATGAGGGCAGCGTCCGCGCGACCCTCGTCCTGCTCCAGCCACTCGACGATCGAGTTGCCGCCGATCTCCTCCTCGCCGTCGAAAGCGAAGCGGACGTTCACCGGCAACGAGCCCTCCGCTGCGAGCTGCCGCGCGGCCTCGACGAGCGTGAACAGGTTGCCCTTGTCGTCGGCCACACCGCGCGCCCACAGCTTCCCGTCGCGCTGCGTCAGCTCGAACGGCGGCGACTCCCAGAGCTCGAGCGGGTCGGCCGGCTGTACGTCGAAGTGCGCGTAGCAGAGGATCGTCGGCGCGGACTCCGGGCGCTCGGACGCGGGGATCTCTCCGATCACGAGCGGTCTCGGGCCCCACGGGACGAGGTCGGCAGTGCCGCCCCCGTCTCGGATGCGTCCGGCGACCCACGCGGCGGCGACCTCGATGTCGGCGGCGTGCGCAGTGTCTGCGCTCACAGAAGGGATGGCGATGAGCTCGGCGAGCGTGTCGCGCAACGAATCGAACGGCACCGTCACGGCCGCGAGTCTAGTCAGCGTCGAGGACCGGGTACGCCGCACGTGCGTCGATGCAACTCGCGACGTACAGCGCAACGCCGAGGTCGCCGGTCCACAGCGAGTACCGCCCCCGGCCACGGTCAGCTCGCTGACGGCGCACCTGCGCGAGCGCGTGCACCGCGAAGCGACGCGCCCGCTCGAGCCAGCGCTCGTCTCCGGTCCGCTCGAAGGCTGCGAGGAGCGCGTACCCATTCCCGGCCGTGCCGTGGCAGATCCCGGCTCCCTTCGCATCGCGATGCGCACCGGCCCGCCAGGTGAGCTCCGCGCCTGCACGAACGAGCTCCTCGTCGAGGTAGGGCGCCGCCGCGACGACGATTCCGGGCGCTCCGTGGCACCACTGGAGTCGGATCTCCCCCCTTCGATTCTCCAGCGCATCCTGCGGCTCGGGCGACCAGTTCGCGAGGCCGTTCTCGACGAAAGCCGTCTCCTCGAGGATCGACGCAGACTTCCGTCGCAACGCGGCCGCGCGCTTGGCGTCGAGGAGGGACAGGAGCGATTGCACGTTCCCGGTGAACCCGTGAACCGGCCCGAGGTAGCGGCACGTATGTCCGTGGAGCAGTTGCGTCCACATCCCTCCACTGTCCCGTCGGTCGAGCAGGGCGTCCGCGCTCTCGTCCCAGGCCGAGCGCCAGCGCTCGTCGCCCGTCCACGCGAGCATCAGGCGCGACGCGATCATCGTCCCGGGAGAGCCCCACATGACCTCGTCGACCGTGTTGTCGATGTTCTCCTGGACGCGCGCGTGCAGCTCGTCCGCCAGCTTCGAGGTCGGTGCGAGCCGGAACGCGGTGAGGAGGATGCCTGCCTCGCCTGAGAGGAGTGCCGACTCGCGGGGCTCGGGAACGTCCGTCCAGCTCGCCAGGTCAGGCCGCTCGCGGTGCCGGTCGAGCACGCGGAGCGCGAGGCTCGCCGATGTCGAGCCGCGTCTCCGCGTGCCCGCGGTCGCGCAGGTCGGCGAGAGCCCACAGTACGCCTGCGGCGCCGCAGAAGAGATCCTTCAGCGGGCTCGTCGCACGCCAGCGATCCCAGTCGTCGGCCTGCCAGAGAAGCTTCGGCCCGCGGAGGGCGTCATCCGTGTCGGCGACGATCTCGCGAATGCCAGCGCGGATCCGTGCCTCGTCCCACGGCTCGTCGCTCAGAGGCTCGAAGTCCTCCGGCCGGTAGAGCACGGCGTCAGGCGACGTCGCGAACGCGCTGCGCGTCGGCTAGCGCGCGGAGCTTCTTCAGCCCCTGGTGCTCGATCTGGCGGATGCGCTCGCGGGTCACCTGGAAGTGGCGGCCGACCTCGTCGAGCGTACGCGGCTGCTGGCCGTCGAGCCCGTAGCGCAGCTCGAGCACCTTGCGCTCGCGCTCGGACAGGTGCTCGAGGATCCCGCGGAGCGCCTCGCGCTGCAGCGTCGTCTCCGCGAGCTCGTCCGGGAGCGGCGCCGTCTCGTCGGCGAGGAAGTGGCCGAACTCCGACTCGTCGTCGTCGCCGACCGGCTTCTCGAGCGAGACGGGAACCTGGGCGCTACGACGGATCTGCTCGACCTCGTCCGACGTCATCTCGACGTCGCGCGCAATCTCGTCCATCAGCGGCTCGCGGCCGAGCTCGGCGCGAAGCTTCCGCTCCGAGCGCATGATCCGGTTGAGCTTCTCGACGACGTGGACGGGCATGCGGATCGTGCGGCCCTTGTCCGCGATCGCACGGGCGACGGCCTGTCGGATCCACCAGGTCGCGTAGGTCGAGAACTTGAAGCCCTTGCGGTAGTCGAACTTCTCGGCGGCGCGGACGAGCCCGATCGTCCCCTCCTGGATCAGGTCGAGGAACGGGAGACCCTGGTTGCGGTATCGCTTCGCGATCGACACGACGAGCCGCAGGTTCGCCTCCACCATCGCCTGCTTGGCGGCGTGCTCGCCGCGCTCGATGCGCTTGGCAAGCTCGACCTCCTGCGCCGCGGTCAGCAACGGGACCTTGCCGATGTCCTTGAGGAAGAGCTGAAGGGCGTCGGTCGTGATCTCGGGCTCGGGCTCGATCTCCGGCTCGGGCTCATCCGCTCCAGCAGCCACCACGGCGATCTGCGCCTCGTCGAGAGCAGCGTAGAAGTCGTCGAGCTGCCCCGCGTCGAGCTCCAGCTCGTCGAGCGCGAGCGCGAGCTCGTCGGCGTCGACCTGGCCCGTGCGATACCCGATCTCGAGGAGGCGTTGGCCCTCGTCGCTGGCGAGGGTCTCCTCGATCGGCGTTCGGGTGGTAGCGCCCTGTGTTTCTTCAGCGGCCAGACCGCCCCCTTCCTCGTCGGCCGTCACACGGTAGTTACAGGGACGGCGGTCGTCAAAGCGACTCTCAGGAACGTGCCTTGCGGATCGTCACGAGGTAGCGATCCGCCTCGCGCGCGAGCGGTGAGCTCGGCTGTGCCTTCGACGCCAGCCCGAACTGCCGCTGGGCACCGTCGATCCGGCCGGTCCAGAGGAGCAGCACGCCCAGGTGGAAGCGCACGCTCGGCTCGTCCGGGTACGTCTTCGAGAGCGGGCCGAGGCGCCCGAAGGCCCGCTCCGGCGCAGCCTTGTCGAAAGCGCCGACCGCGCCGGCGACCTGGGCTTCGACGTCGTCCGGGAAGCGCTGCGCTGCCTGGTCGAAGACACGGGCCGCGGACACCGGGCGCCCGACCCGCTGGAGGCCGACTCCGTAGAGGAGCTGCTCGCGGACGCCACCACGCTCCGCAGCACGTCGCAGCGTCTCGAGCTGGCGCGCAGGCGGGAGCTTCGAGATCGCGGCCGGCGCGATGAACGAGGGGATGAACGCGGGAAGCCCGCGCGGAAGACCGGGATGGATGAGGTTGCCGGCGACGATGGCGTACGGCGTGTCGGACTCGGCCTCGACGACGGCGCGCCACGCCTCGAGCGGGTCGCCCTCGTTCGCCCACAGCCGCGCGAGGCCGAGGTGGAGCTGCACGACCGCGAGCTCCGGGTACAGCTTCGCGAGCTGCTCGAGCCGGTCGAGCGTGCCCTCCGGCCAGGCCGCGAACGCCGCGCCGACCTTCGCCTCGAGCGAGTCGTGCTTCGCGAAGAGCACAGCCGCAGCTTCGGTCTCGCCGCGCTGATACAGGCCCGCCCCCTGCGTCAGGTCCTGCGCCTCCTCGTCCTGACGGAAGCCGAGCGCGAAGGAGAGCGGCGGTCGACCCTCGCGGAGGCTCGGCTCGGTCGTCGCCGCCTGAGTCCCGGCCGAGTCGCCGTCGGCGGAGAGCACCGCGGCCCCGACGACAGCGACCGCCGCGACCGCGACGGCGCCGACGAGGAGCGCGACACGACGCTGCGCGGACACCGCCGGACGATAGCCAGGGCGCCATCGCTATAGTTCCGAAAGTAATGGCCACCTACCGAGAGTTGCTGGCACAGGTCAGGAGCGAGATCGACGAGATCTCGACCATCGAGGCGCAGGAGCGCCTCGACTCGTCGGACGGGTCGCTCTTCGTCGACGTCCGCGAGCCGGACGAGTGGGACGAGGGTCACATCCCCGGCGCGATCTACACCGGTCGTGGGCGGCTCGAGCAGCGCATCGAAGGGCTCGTCCCCGACAAGACGCGCGCGCTCGTCGTCTACTGCTCCGCCGGATCGCGCTCGGCGTTCGCCGCGAAGGTGCTCGAGGACCTGGGCTACGACAACGTCGTCAACCTCGCCGGCGGGTTCTCCGACTGGAAGCGCAACGGCTTCGCCGTCACGATTCCCCGAGTTCTCACGCCCGAGCAGCGCACGCGCTACAGCCGCCACCTCCTCATTCCCGAGGTCGGCGAGGACGGGCAGCAGCGGCTGCTCGACGCACGCGTGCTCCTCATCGGCGCGGGCGGGCTCGGCTCGCCGGCCTCGCTCTACCTCGCAGCTGCCGGAGTGGGCACGCTCGGAATCGTCGACGCGGACGTCGTCGACGAGTCGAACCTGCAGCGCCAGATCGTGCACTCGACCGACCGCCTCGGCGAGCCGAAGGTCGCCTCCGCGAAGCGAACACTCGAAGGCGCTGAACCCGGACGTGAACGTCGTGCCGTTCCAGGAGCGGCTGACGTCGGAAAACGTCGACCGGATCCTCGGCGAAGGCTGGGACGTCATCGTCGACGGCGCCGACAACTTCCCGACGCGCTACCTCGTGAACGACGCGTCGGTGTGGAGCGGCATCCCGGTCGTGCACGGCTCGATCTTCCGCTTCGAGGGCCAGGTCACGGTGTTCTCGCCCGGAGTCGGCCCGTGCTACCGCTGCCTGTTCCCGCAGCCGCCTCCGCCCGAGCTCGCGCCCAGCTGCGCAGAGGGTGGCGTGCTCGGCGTGCTCCCCGGGATCATCGGCTCGATCCAGGCGAACGAGACGCTGAAGCTGATTCTCCAGCGCGGCGACTCGCTCGCCGGACGGCTCCTCCTGTTCGACGCGCTCTCGACGACGCTGGACGAGGTCACCGTCCGCCGAAACCCGGACTGCCCGGTGTGCGGCGACAGCCCGTCGATCACCGAGTACGTCGACTACGTCGAGTTCTGCAACGCGCCGGTCCAGATCTGATGGCGACGGTCCGGATCCCACCGACGCTGCGCGCCGAGGTCGGCGGCGTGCGCGAGCTCGATGCGAACGGGAGCACCGTGTCCGACGTCATCGACGATCTCGTCGCGCGCTTTCCCGGCGCTCGAAACCCAGCTCCTGCGCGACGGCGAGCTCGCCGACTTCGTGAACGTCTACGTCGCGCGGCGAGGACGTCCGCACGGGCGACGGGCTCGACACCGAGGTACGCGACGGTGATCAGCTGATCCTCCTGCCGGCGATGGCCGGTGGCTGTTAGCGCGCTTCCGGCGTCGCTTCTCGACCTCGTCGGGTCGACGCCTCTCATCGAGCTTCCGCGACTCTCGCCCAGACCGGGTGTCCGGCTGTACGCCAAGCTCGAGGGGCAGAACCCGAGCGGCTCGATCAAGGACCGCGTCGCAAAGGCGATGCTCGACGCGGCCGAGGCGACAGGCGAGCTCGCGCCCGGCCGGCGCCTCCTCGAGCCGACGAGCGGGAACACGGGCATCGCGCTCGCGCTCGCGGCGCGCCTCCGCGGGTATCCGCTGACCTGCGTCGTGCCGGCGAACGTCACCGCCGAGCGCCGCCGCCTGCTCGAGCTCTACGGCGCGGAGATCGTCGACTCGCCGGGCGAGGAGGGCTCGAACGGCGCCGTGCGACTCGCGCTCTCAGCTCGCCGAGCGGGACTCCGGCTTCTTCATGCCGTTCCAGTACGCGAACGAGGCCAACCCGCGGGCGCACTACGAGGGAACGGGCGCCGAGATCGCCGACGCGCTCGACCGCGTGGACGTCCTCGTTGCAGGCCTCGGCACCGGCGGAACGCTCATGGGCGCGGGTGCGCGGCTGCGCGAGTCGTTCCCCGAGGTCGTCGTCGCGGCCGCAGAGCCGCTTCCCGGCGACGAGGTGATTGGCCTGCGCTCGCTCGAGGACGGCTACGTGCCGCCGATCCTGGACGTCTCGAAGCTCGACCGAAAGCTCCTCGTGACGAACGCCGAGGCCGTGGCCGGGCTCCGTCTGCTGCTCGAGCGCGAGGCCGTCCTCGGCGGCGTGTCCTCAGGCGCGGTCGTCCACGCCGCGCTCCAGCTGGCGGACGAGCTCGACGAGGGAGTCGTCGTGTGCGTGCTCGCGGACGGCGGCTGGAAGTACCTCTCCGCCGACTTCTGGGATGCCGCCGACACCGAGAGCGCGATGGAGCGATCCGTCTGGTGGTAGTGCCCGATGCGGTGCGAGCGGCGCTCGCCGCGCACGCGCAGGAGGAGTCCCCGAACGAGGCCTGCGGCCTCGTCGTCATGAAGGACGGTGTCGCCGAGCGATACGTCCCCGGCCGGAACGCTGCCGCGTCGCCCTACCGGTTCGAGCTCGACGTCCCGCCGGAGACGTGGTTCCTCGAGGACGACGGCTACGAGCTCGCCGTCTTCCACTCGCACCTCTCCTCGCCACCGCACCCCTCGCGCACCGACGTCGAGAACGTCGGGCTGTGGGCCGGGCGGCCGTACCTCATCTACACCGTGCGCACCGGCGAGCTCGCCGGGTGGCGCATCTCCAGCGGCTCGATCGAACCGCTGGAGATCGCGCACGGCGAGGGCGAGGCAAGCCTCGCCCCTACTTGATCGTGAACGAGCCCTTCATCGTCGTGGGATGAGGGTCGCAGAGGAACGAGTACTTGCCCTTGGCGAGCGTGATCTTGAACGTCTTCGACCCGGTCGCCGGAACGGTCGTCATCACATTCACGCCCTTCCCCTTCAGGTGGAAGTTGTGGATGCTCGACTTGTCGCTCACGACGAGCGTGTACTTCCCGGCCTTCGTGGGCTTCTTCAGGCTGATCGTGAAGCCAGGCCCGACCGTGCCGGTGATCTTCGGCGTGGCCGCGAGCGCGGGCAGCGCCGCGATCGCTGCGATCGCCAGGCCCAGAAGAACTGCGATGGTGCGCTTTCTCATGATCCTCCTCGGTGTCGCACGGGTTCCGAGAGGTTAGCCAGAGACGTCGAAGCTGCCGTTCATCGACCCGGCGTGCGGATCGCACACGAAGGTGTACGTGCCCTCGGTCACGGTCACGTCGAAGCTGTCCGTTCCGGACTCGCTGACACCCGTGTCGACGTCGACGCCCTCGCCCGTCAGGTGGAAGTTGTGGATGTCCGCCTGGTCGTCGGTCAAGAGCGTGTAGCTCCCGGCCGCCAGGCTCTCGACGGGCTCGCCGTCCTCGGTCGTGAGACTGATCTCGAAGCCCGGCCCGACGCTGCCGTTCAGCACCGCTCCCGTCTCGGGAACCGTGCCGGTTGTCGTCGTCGTGGTGTCGGTGTCGGGCGCGGCAGCGTCGTCGTCCCCGCCGCACCCGGCGAGCGCGAGCGCCGCGACGACCAGGCCGATGGCGATCGCCGTGCGATTCCGTCCCATTCCGCTCCTCCTTCGTTGCTCCCAGGGACGATACGTCCGCGTCCGCGAATCGGTTCGTTCTAGAGTCACGCCGTGGACGTGCTCGAGATCGACGCTGGCCTCTGGCGCTGGACCGCCTACCACGAGGAGTGGCAGGAGGACGTCGGCTGCACGTTCGTCCAGACGGAGGACGGCGTGGTGCTCATCGACCCGCTCGTTCCGGGCGACGACACCGCCCGTTTCTGGAAAGCCCTCGACCGCGACGTCAAGCGCGCGAAGGGGCGCGTGCACGTCTTCGTCACCGTGTTCTGGCACACGCGCAGCGCTGCGGCGATGCGTGAGCGCTACGACGCGCGAATCTGGGCGCCCAAGAGTGGCAAGGCAGCGATCGCGCGCCGCGCAGGAGTCGTCACTGATCCGTTCGCGATCGGCGACGAGCTCCCGGGCGGGATCGAGGGGTGCCGCACCGCACGCGCCGCGGAGGTCGTCTACTGGGTCCCGGAGCACTCCGCGCTCGTCCCGGGCGACGTGCTGATCGCCGACGGCAAGGGCGGGACGAAGATGTGCCCCGAGTCGTGGCTGCCCGCTGGCAAGTCGCACCGCGATCTCGCCGCGTCGCTGCGCCCACTCCTCGATCTTCCCGTGCGCCGCATCCTCGTGTCGCACGGCAGGCCCGTGGTGACAGGTGGCGGGCGGGCGCTCGCGCGCGCTCTCGAGATCTAGGGATGCTCTGGCTGTGGATCCTGCTGGGCGCCGTCGCGCTCCTCGTCATCCTCGGGGTGGTCGGCTACAACCGGCTCGTCCGTCTCCGGAACGAGGCGGACACCGGCTGGGCCAACATCGACGTGCAGCTTCAGCGCCGCGGTGATCTCATCCCGAACCTCGTGGAGGCCGTCAAGGGCTACGCGGCACACGAGCGCGGCGTGTTCGAAGAGGTGACGAAGGCGCGCACCGCGCTGCAGCAGGCGCGGACGCCCGGTGCCGCAGGCGAGGCGAACGACATCCTGAGCGCCGCGCTCGGCCGCTTGTTCGCCGTCGCGGAGGCGTACCCCGATCTGAAGGCGTCCGAGAACTTCCTCCGCCTGCAGGAGGACCTCACGGACACGGAGGACAAGATCAGCGCCGCGCGCCGCTACTACAACTCCACCGTCATGCACTACCTGACCGCGATCCAGAGCATCCCGTGGGTGCTCGTCGCGAAACCGCTCGGCTTCCGCGCGAAGGAGTTCTTCTCCGCCGAAGGCGACACCGCCGTGCCGCAGGTCTCGCTGGCGCCTGCGCCGTGACGCTCCAGCAGCAGATCCGGCAGAACCGGCTGCGCTCGAGCATCGTCGTCGTCGGCTTCGTCCTTCTCCTTGTCGTGCTCGCGGGTCTCGTGGGACTCGCGTTCGACGTCTCGCTCGGCGTCGTCGCCCTGGTCGTCGCGCTCCTCTACGCCGTGTTCGGGATCGCGCGCTCGCGCAGCCTGATCTCGGGGATCACGCACGCGCAGCCGATCGGCCCGGACGAGCTGCGCCCCCTCCGCCGGCTCGTCGAGAACGTCTCCATCGGCGCCGGGCTGCCGGTCACGCCCGAGCTGCGGATCGTCGACGATGCCGCGCCGAACGCGTTCGCCGCTGGGTTGCGGCCGACTTCGAGCTACGTCGGCGTCACGACCGGCCTCCTCCGCACGATGCCGAAGCGCGAGCTCGAGGCAGTTCTCGCGCACGAGATCTCGCACATCAGGAACCGCGACACGTACCTCATGACGATGGCGACCGTGTTCGCGGGAGTCATCGCCCTCATCGCCGACATCGGGTTCCGATCCATGGCGTACGGCGGCCGCTCGCGCAAGGGTGGCGCGCTCGTGGCGATTCTCGCGATCGTGGGCTTCCTCCTCGCCCCGTACGCAGCGCTCCTCCTGCGGATGAGTCTCTCCAGGCGTCGGGAGTACCTCGCAGATGCGGGCGCGGCGGAGATTCTCAGCGATCCGGAGGCGATGGCCCTCGCGTTGCGCAGGCTCGAGCTCGACACCACCTCGGTTCGCTACGCGGATGCGTCCACGGCGCACCTGTGGGTCGAGAGCCCCACGGATCGCGTCGACTCGGAGCGCCGCGGAGTCATCGCGCTCTCGGGGCTCTTCAACACGCATCCTCCGATCCCCACACGCATCGCGGCACTGGAGGAAGCAGGTGGATTCCGGCTTCCGGAGGGGCTTTCGGCACACCAGCCGTTCGCCGTCGAGCTCGGCCTCGCGTAGCCGCGAGTCCGTTTCGGCACAATCACACGATTCGCATTCAGCTCTGGCCCATTCGGGTCGATAATGGCTAGGCCGTGAAAGGTCTTCGCATCGGCAGACGCCGCGGGCGTGGAAGCGAGCTGCCCAGCTCGCCGCTCGAGCTCGCGCTGCGCCCGGCGCTCGTCGACGGACGCTGGCAGATCCCCGATCGCTTCAACTTCACGCGCGACGTCCTCGAAGCGCTCGCGCGCGACCCGAAGCGGCGAGCTCTGACGTTCCTCTCGAGCGAAGGGATCATCGAGCACCGCTCGTTCCGCGAGATCGCCGAAGGCGCAACCGTGTGGGCGCTCGCGCTGCGCGAGCGCAGCGTCAGCCCCGGCGATCGGGTGATCATCGTCGCTGGCAGCACCGTCGACTGGCTCGAGGCGATCCTCGGCACCTGGAAGGTCGGCGGAGTCGTCGTCCCGTGCTTGCCGACGACGACGTCGTCTCAGCTCGAGCGGGTCGTGTCGAACACCGACGCCGTTCTCGTCGTCGCCGAGCGCTCGCTCGAGCAGACGATCGAGCGAATGGGCTTCACCCCGGAGGTCCATCTCTTCGACGGAGGAGCGAAGAGGAGCTCGAAGGATGTCCCCGTCGACGTCCCGACGCACGACACCGCGTCACGCGACCTTGCGTTCGTGGTCTCCACGAGCGGTGTCGGTGGAGCGCGGAAGGACGTCGCGCACACGCACGGATCGGCATTCGCGACCCGTGTCCAGGCAGAGCACTGGCTGGACGTCGGGCGTGGTGACGCCGTCTGGTGCACGTCCGCAGCGACGTCGCCGCTCACCATGTGGAACACCGTCGTCGGTCCGTGGTCACGCGGCGCCGAGATCGTGCTCCAGGAGGGCCCGTTCGACGCGGACGAGCGACTCGACCTGCTGTTCAGGCTCGGCCCCAGCATCCTCTGCCAGTCTCCCGCCGAGTACCGCGTGCTCGCCGACCACCCCAAGCTCGAGCGGTTCCGGTCACCGCGCCTCCGGCGGCTCGTGTCGACCGGCGACTTCCTCGACCCGGAGGTCGTCGCCGTCTTCGAGGAGCGCTGGGGAATGTCCATTGCAGACGGTTACAGCCAGGCGGAGACGAACATCGTCGTCGCGAATCTCGCCGACGGCGCGGTGAAGCCGGGCTCGTTCGGCCGCGCGCTCCCCGGTCATCACGTCGCCGTGATCGACGACCAGGGCAACGAGCTTCCCGCCGGCATCGAGGGCGACCTCGCCGTGCGGGGCCGACCACCGACGCTTTTCGCCGGCTACTGGGAGCTCCCGGAGGAGACGAAGTCCGCCTTCCTCGGCGACTGGTACCTGACCGGCGACGTCGCGCACGTCGACGAGGAGGGCTACTTCACGTTCGTCGGTCGCGCCGAGGACGTCATCTCGAGCGGCGGCCGCACGTTCGGCCCGTACGACGTCGAGCGGGTGCTCGACGGCCACCCGGCGATCGCCGCGACTGCGGTCGTCGGCATTCGGGATCTCCAGCGAGGCGGCCACTTCATCCGCGCGTTCGTCGTGCCGAAGGCGGCCGATGGAGGCTCGGAGCAGCTCGAGGCCGAGCTCCGCCAGTTCGTCTCGCAGACCCTTCCCAACCGACAGGTTCCGCGCGAGATCGTCTTCGTCGACGAGCTCCCGAGGGCTGGCTGGAAGGTCAGCCGCCACGAACTACGCGACCGACCACTCCACGGTCGGCCTCTCTGGGACATGCCGCCGACGACCGAGCCCGAGACACCGCCCACACCTGCGCCGCCGCCATTCGACGGCGAGTTCTCGCCGCGGATCGATGCTTCCCCGCAGCCCGAGGCGCCGGTGGCTTACGTCCCCGTGCCCGAGCCGATCGTGGTAGAGCCCGTTCCGGTGGAGCCCGCTGCCGTCGAGCCCATGGTGGTCGAGCCCGTTCCGCTCGAGCCTGCAATTGTCGAGCCGCTCGCGGTCGAGCCTCTGCTCCCGATCATCGAGGCCGAGCCCGTCCCGGAGCCGGCCGTCACGCCTGAGCCCGTCGCCGCGGAAGCGGCACCCCTTCCCGAGGCCGAACCCGAGCCGCTCGAGCCGGTCGAACTCATGCCCCTTCCGCAGGTCGAGCCAGAGCCGGAACCCGAGCCCGAGATCGTCGTCGCCGAGGAACCCGAGCCTGAGCCGATGGCCGCGGAGGCGGTGGCCGAGCCCGAACCCGAGCTGGAGCCGGCGCACGAGCCTGACCCCGAACCCGAGCCAGAGCCGATCGTCCTCGAGGTTGCGCACGAAGCAGAGCCGCCCCCTGAGCCGATGACCGAGCCGGAGCCCGACGCTGACGTGGAGCCGCCCGCACTGGTCGCCGTCCCCGTCCCCGAGCCCGAGCCCGAGGAGATCCGGCCCGACGCATCGCTCGCCCCCGAGCTCGACGTCATCGAGTCGTCGGGCCTGCCCGACTACGTCATCGACCAGCCCGACGAGATTGCGCCGGTCGTCATCCCCGCACCGGAGCCGGAGCCCGATCTGTCGGGCCCGCTCCCGGAGTTCGTCGTCGAGCCGAGCGCCGAGCCCGCGCCGCCTCCTGCACCGGTCGAATCGCTCTTCGAGCCCGAGGAGGAAGAGGATCTGGGGCCGCTCCCCGACTACGTCATCGATCCCGCCAACCCGCAGACGCCGCGCCCCGCCCCGCCCCCGCCGGCGCCGCCGAAACCCGTCTTCGAAGCTCCCCGCGCGCAGGACAAGTCCGATCAGGCTCCTTCCGAGGCCGCGGGGCTGTACTTCCCGCCGGTGACGGCCTTCCCGGCCCCACGTGCCGATCGCGACGACGACGACACGCGCGATAGTCGTCGCGCACCGCGTCGTCGGCCGCCCGCCGAGCCGAACACGTCGAAGCGCTCGACCGAGCCGGCCGAGCCGGGAGACGAGGGCGGCGAGGCAGGATGGATGGAAGGCCTCTCGAATCGCCTGAGCGCGTACAGCCTCTCCGAGGACGACGCGCAGGCGGCCGCCGACTCGGACGACGAGAAGACCGACTGAAGCCAAGCCACTAGAGCCGCGATAGCCTGACCGCATGACGGATCAGGCGGCCGTGAGCCTCTTGCGCTGGTTGAGGAGACAGCTCCGCCAGCCGACTCCGCAACGGGAGCACCTCGAGGCCGCGATCCTCCACGACGACCCGGACGAAGTGCGCCGCCTCGTCGAGCTCGCTCCCTTCTCCGACGTGCAGCGGCGCCACGTGAACGGCCTCATCTCCCGCTGGGAGGAGGGACGTGTCCGCAGCTGAGAACGGTGCGGTCGTCCGCAAGATCTTCGACGCCTTCGCCCGCAAGGAGGGTCTGGCGCTCCGCGGCCTCTTCGCCGACGACGCTGCGTGGATCGTTCCCGGGCGCGGCGTGATGGCCGGCACGTACGCGGGGCGCGAGGCGATCTTCCGCTTCCTCGCGAAGCTCCCGCGCGAGACGGGCGGAACCTACGGCTCGGAGCTCATCGACGTGCTCGCGAGCGACGACCGAGCAGCCGCGCTCTATCGAGCGCGCGGAAGGCGCGACGGGCGGAAGCTCGAGCTCGACCAGGTGCTGCTCTTCCGCTTCGAGGACGGGCTCGTGCAGCACGTGCTCGCGCTCCCGAGCGATCCGGACGCCTTCGAAGCGTTCTGGGCGCCATGAGAGACCGCCTTGCGGCGATCTACACCGCCGCGCTCGCTGACATCCTCGACGCGCGCGGCCTTCACGACCAGACGCTGCCATCCTCGATCCGCCCACTCGAGCCCGGAACGCGCGTCGCCGGACCCGCGTACACGGTGAATGGCGGCCCCGCGACCAATCCGGACTCGGCGTCGTACGACGCAGCCATCCGCAAGGTTCTCGCGATGCTCGGAGACGTGCCCGCAGGACACGTCGCCGTCTATGCCTGCGACCAGGACGTGTCCGCGCACCTCGGCGAGCTGTCCGTGACGTCGCTCAAGGCGCGCGGCGTCGCCGGCTGCGTCCTCGACGGCGGCTGCCGCGACGTTTCCTTCATCCGCGACGAGGGCTTCCCGGTCTTCACCCGCTTCGTCACGCCCGAGGACTCGACGTGGCGCTGGGAGCTCGAGGCGACGCAGGTTCCGGTGACGATCGGCCGTGTGACGATCGAGCCAGGAGACTGGATCGTCGGCGACGACGACGGCGTGGTCGTCGTTCCGCACGCGGTCGCCGAGGATGTCCTCACCGAGGCGGAGCAGAAGGCCGCGACCGAGAGCGAGATCCGCGTCGCCGTCCGCGAGGGCATGCCGCCGCTCGAGGCGTACGAGCGCTACGGAACCTTCTGAGCGCTACTCGCCCCCGGCGCAAGATCGAAACCCGCTCACGCGGATTTCGATCGCGCGAGATCCCTGAAGCCGGCCGCTGTCGCGGCCGGGGCGCGGCTACTCCGTCGAAGCCAGAGTGGGCTTCCAGGCGGGCGACGAGTCGTTGTTCGCGTTGTCGGTGAGCTTCTCGACCTCGCCTCCGCCCAGCTCGACGGTGAAGATCGCTCCCGCCTCCTGGTAGGCGATCTTCGATCCGTCAGGCGACCACGACGGCTCGAAGTTGTCGCCCGCAGTCGGCGCGACGCTGCGGAGCCCTTTCCCGTCGACCCCGATCGTGAAGAGCTCGTAGACCTCGCCCTCCGCGTTCGTCGCGAACACGAGGCGCGCGCCGTCCGGCGACCACGACGGGGTGAACGTCCGCCCATCCTGGCTGGTCAACGCACGGCGGCCGGATCCGTCCGGATTCATGACCCAGACGTTGCTCACGGGCGTTCCGGGCGTGCGGCGGACGTACGCGATGAGCTCGCCGCCGGGCGCCCAGGCCGGATCGGACTCCTCGGCGGTGATGTCGGAGATCCGGCGGGCGTTCGAGCCGTCGGCATCCATCGTGTAGATGTCACCCGCCCGGGCGAAGGCGATCGTGCTTCCGTCGGGAGACCACGTCGGATGCGTGTCGTTGTCCGTGGTATCCGTCAGCTGCGTCGTCCCGGTTCCGTCCGCGTTCATCACGTAGATGTCGGAGGTTCCACTCCGTCCGCTCGCGAACGCGATCCGCGCGCCATCTGCGGACCAGGCGGGCTCGATCTGGAAGAACGTCGCGTTCTCGTCGGTCGGGTCGCCGTCGGGCTCGGTCAGCCGCCGCTCCCCTCCACCGTCGGCCGCCATCACGAAGATCGCGTAGTCGCCGTCGCGGCTGCTGACGAATGCGATGTCCGAGGCCGAGATGTCGTCGCCCCCGCAGCCTGCGGTTGCGGAAAGCGCCGCTGTAGTGACAGCAGCGCCGACGAGCAGGCGGACGATCGGTGTCAGGCGACGCAAAGGAGCCGGAAGACTAGTGCGCGAGTGGCTCGACGCCGAGGTACCGGCGCTGGAGGTCCGGATCGCTCGAAAGGGCGCTCGCCGTCGTCTCGGCCGCGATGCTGCCGCCGATCATGACGAGCTGCCGTTCGGCGAGCGCGGTCGCGACTCCGAGGTTCTGCTCGATGAGGAGGATGGCCAGGCCCTCTTCCTCGAGGTGCTTGAAGGTCTCGATCAGCCCCTCGATGACCGCCGGCGCCAGGCCCTCGGACGGCTCGTCCATCACGAGGATCCTCGGGTTGGTCACGAGCGCCCGGCCGATCGCGAGCATCTGCTGCTCGCCGCCGGAGAGTTGCGCGCCGCCGTTCCCCTTGCGCTCGGCGAGACGCGGGAAGAGCTCGTAGACACGCTCGCGTGTCCACTCACTGCCCGTGCTCGACGACCCGCCGCGCGATGCGATGCGCAGGTGCTGGTCGACCGTCAGGGACGGGAACAAGCGTCGTCCCTGCGGCACGTAGCCGATCCCCCGCCTCGCGATCTTGTGCGAGGCGACGCCGACGAGCTCCTGGCCGTCGAAGAGGATCGAGCCGTGAGCGCGGGGCGGAGAGATCCCCATGATCGCGTTGCAGAGCGTGGTCTTCCCCATCCCGTTTCGCCCGACGATCGCGATCGACTCGTGTCCCATCGAGAAGTTCACGTCCTCGAGCGCCTGGGCACTGCCGTAGTACGCGTTCAGCCCCGAGATCTCGAGCAGTGCGCCCGGCGCCGCGACGGGCACGACGGCCGCCTCACTCATGCCCGTAGCCACGGCCGAGGTAGAGGTCGTGCACGGTCTCGTTGGCGCGGATCTCGTCGGGCGTGCCCTCGACGATGACACGCCCGTCGTGCATCATCGTCACCCGCTCGGCGACCGTGAGCGCGATGTCCATGTCGTGCTCGATGAGGATCAGCGTGATCGTGCGATCGAGGCCGAGCAGGAGCTCCGTGAGGAGCTGTCGCTCCCCACGCGAGAGGCCCGATGCCGGCTCGTCGAGCATGAGCGCCTGCGGCTCCGCCGCGAGTGCCATCGCGATGGCCACCTGACGGTGCTCGCCGTGGGAGAGCGAGCCGACGACCTCTCCGAGCTTGTGCGAGATCGCGACCTTGCCGGCCGCCGTACGTGCCCGCTCGCGAATCTCGCGCTCGCGGCCGGGAAGGAGCACCGGACGAAGACGCCCGCCCTCGACCCCGACGATGGACAGGTAGATGGAGTCCTCCACGGTGAGCCCGTTGAAGAGACGCGACTGCTGGTAGGTACGCGCGAGCCCGACCTTCGCCCGGTAGCGCGCCGGTCTCTTCGTGACGTCCTCGCCGAAGAGCTCCACCGTGCCGGACGACGCGGGAATGTCGCCGCAGATGACGTTGAAGAGCGTCGTCTTCCCTGCACCGTTCGGCCCGAGGATCGCGCGTCGCTCGCCGTGGACGACGTCGAGATCGACCTCGTTGACGGCGAGAAGCCCGCCGAACCGCCGGCCGACCCCCCGCAAGCGGAGGGTCGGCGCGGCGTGTTCGACGGACGGTGCTGCTTCGGTCACCGACCTACTTGATGTTCGCGTTGGTGATGACGCCGTTCTTGACGACCTTGATCTTGCCCTGCCACGGGAGCTTGCGCTTCACGCAGGCCGGGTAGTTCCGGCCCGGGGCGGGCTTGTTCGGGCCGAAGTAGCCGCCGAACGTCTGGTCGACGTTCGGGACGTAGCCCACGATCGAGGTCGCGACGCTCCCCTCACCCGTTGCCTTGGTGATCTGGAGCGGGTACTGATCCTGAATCGCCTGGCGGCGACTGTCGAGCCGCAGGACGCCGTTGTTGGCGACCTGGAAGCCGGGCTTGAGCGAGCGCGGCATCGCACGCTGCAGCGCCGCTCCGACCGCACCCTTCGACTTGTTCAGGCCCTGGACCATCGCCCAGGCGGCGTTCCAGTAGTTGTAGAAGAACCCGTCGTTGACGTTGCTGACGACGTCGAACCACTTGCTCGCGTTCCTCACGTAGTTGCGAGCCTGGGCCTTCTTCAGACCACCGGTCTGGAACGTCCCGAAGCCACCCATGTACGCACCCACGAGACGCGGCGCGACCGTGGTGTTGGCGCCCAGGAAGTAGAGGAAGAGGTTCCCCGAGTGCTGCTTGGCGTTGAGAGGCCCGTACGCCTGCTCGAACGCGGTCAGCGCTGCACTCGTGTTCGCTCCTCCGACCAGCCAGAAGTACCCGTCGACCTGGTTCGGCCGCGGGAGCTGGCGGATGAACGGCGCGTAGTCGCCACCTGCCGGCGGAGTCCACACGCGCTTCGTGATCCTGCCGCCGATTCCGCAGAAGTCGGCGATGATGCCTGCGGCCGAGGTCCACGGGAAGCTGTAGTCGTCACCGATGAGCGCGGCCGTACGCCAGCCGAGCTTCTTGTAGACGATCTCCCCGAGGCCCGCGTTCCACTGGGCTCCGTCGCCGTGGTAGCGGAAGAGGTTCTTCGGTGCGATCTGCATCGTCGGATCCTGCGATCCGGCCGTGCCGATGATCACGGTCTTCTGCGGGTTCGCCTTCGCCCAGTTCGCGATGGTGACGGCCTCGTCCCCGGACAGCGGGCCGACCATGATGTCGGCCTTGAGCTGGACCATGAGGCGACGGGTCTCCTTGAGCGCGAGAGCAGGTGTCTCGTCGCCGCACCCGATCCCCACCAGGTTGAGGGCCTTGCCACCCGCCGTGCCGCCGGTCATGCCCGCAGACGGCTTCTTGCTTGTTCTTGGGCTTCGCGCCCGCGTACTGAGAGAGAGCCGCGATGGTGCCGGCCGTGTCGACCTCGTACCCGAACGCGAATGCGCCCTTGCAGTCGGTCATGATCGCGAACTTCACGTCGTTCGCCTGCGCCGGCGTGGCGAGCGCGCCCGACGTCCCGATCATCGCGCCGACTGCGAGCAGCGCCAGCGGAAGCAGGAGCTTCCACTTACCTACTTTCATATGACCCTCCTTCTCGGTGCCTGCACGTTCCTGACTTGGTACCCAGCACGGATGAGCCTACGCCAACTCGGCTCGCCGGTTCCACCTCTCGTCACGACGGCGCGACCGCCGCAGGTTCGCCCTCGGCCTCTGCCGTGGGCGGGCTGCCTCGCCGACGCAGCGCCTCCCACATGCGATCCCACAGGCCCATGAGGCCGTCGGGCGAGACGATGACGATCGCGAGGAAGATGAAGCCGATCACGGTGTTGAACGTGCCACCGATCACCGGGAGGCCCGACGACGGTATGCGGTTCGTGATCTCGTTGGTGATGAAGAGGAACGCGATCGCGCCGAGCCAGGCGCCCTCGATCCGGCGCAGCCCACCGATGACGGCGATGATGAGCATCTGGATCGTCGCGTCGAGCCCCATCGTGGTCGGCGACAACTGCCCGAACCACCAGGCGTACAGGACACCGGCGAGGGCCGCGATGAACGCGCCGATGCCGAACGCCAGCGTTCGATGGAGCGCGACGTTGTAGCCGAGCGAGGCCATCCGCACCGGGTCGTCGCGAATGCCCTGGAGCGAGATCCCGAACGGCGTGCGCACCAGATAGCGGATCAGCACGTACACGAAGACGACCGTGATGAGCGTGATGTAGTAGAGGCGCTGACGGTCGTTGGCGATGTCGCCGATGAACCCCGGCGTGTAGCGGTCGACGCCGGCGACCGGCGAGAAGCCACCGATGAGCGTGACCGAGCCGACGAACAGGAACGCGATCACCGTGTAGGTGAGCGTCAGCATGAGGAAGTAGATCCCGAAGCTCCGCGACGCGACCGCACCGAAGACGCAGCCCGATCCCGACCGTGAGCAGGACCGCAGCGACGAGGGCCAGCGTCGGGATCCCAGCCGAGCAAGAGGCCCTTGGTCTCGCCGCCGGGAACGTTCTGCGTGACCATGTTCGCGAGCGCGTAGCCCGCGATTCCCATGAGCCCGGTCTGGGCGAGCGAGATCATCCCGCCGTAGGCCGAGAGGAAGATGAGGCTCGCGGCGCCGATCCCGAGGATGAGCGCCTGCGTCAGGATCGAGTTCAGCCAGAAGCCCGAGACGATCGCCGGCGCGAGCACCGCGAGCACGAGCGCGCCGACGCCGATCGCGCGCTCGGTGAACACCTTCGTCGTGTCGATCGTCACGTCGCTCTCCCGAAGAGCCCCTGCGGACGAAACGCGAGGACGAGCGCCATGAGCGCGAACGTGAGCACGACCGAGTACTGCGTGCAGCAGTCGTTGCCGGTCGTCGGCAGGTAGGCGACCGCGAACGCGAACACGAGCCCGTAGAGCACCGAGCCGACCGCCGCTCCGGCGAGCGAGCCCATGCCGCCGATGATCACGACGACGAGCGAGAAGAGGAGCCACTCGCCGTCGCGTCCCTGCGCGATCGACGCCTGCGAGCCGCCGACGGTCGCACCGAACGCGGCGAGCGCGGAGCCGACGAGGAAGGCGATCGCGAAGGTCGTCTGGATGTTGATCCCGATCGCCGAGGCCATCTGCCGGTCGTCGACGCCTGCTCGGATGACCATGCCCGTCTTCGTCTTGTGCAGCCAGAGGAACAGCACCAAGTCCCACGACGATCCCGAGGACCGAGCATCGTGAGCCGCGACAGCGAGTAGCTGACGCCACCGACGTGCAGATCGACCAGCCGATTCGTCCACCCCGGCCACGAGATGCTGACGGCGTTGCCGCCGAACTGCTGCGTCCCTGCCGGGACCGTCCGCGGAAAGTGGGCGATCACCTGGTCGGCGACGATCACCGAGACCGCGATCGTGATGAGCGCCTGACGGAGATCCTGTCCCTGGTTCCAGCGCAGCAGGAGCTGCTGCACGGCGAGGCCGAACACGCCGATGCACACCATCGCGATGAGCCACGGAACGACCCACTCGAGCGTGTTGACCTCGGTCGGGTTGAGCCCGAATCCGGACCCGGTCATCCGCTGCTGGACCTCGTACGCGATGTAGCCGCCGAGGAGGTAGAAGGCGCCGTGCGCCATGTTGACCACGCGCATGAGCCCGAAGATGAGCGAGAAGCCGCTCGCGACGATGAAGAGCAGTCCGGCGAACGTGAGACCGTCGAGCACGGTCGTCAGGAACGAGCTCGGATCGTCCAGCGCAGATCCGGTGTTCGTCGTTCGCCAGTCACCTCCGCCGAACTCGTCGGGCGGGTTCGCGATCACGAGCACGAAGAGGATCGTGAACACGACGAGCGCGGCCGCGGCGACGCGCGGCACGGTTCCTACGACTCCCCAGGCGCGAATTCGCTCGGCCACCGGCCCCGCGAACGTACCAACGTCGCTCCGCGCTTTCAACGGGAACCGGTCGGGCCGGCGACGGCTAGCGGCGCTCCCAGGCGAGGCCGGCGGCGAGCACGACCTCGTCGCGCGGCGCGACGAACTGCATGTTCGCGATGGCGAGGCCCGCCCAGCCGGTGAGGTTCGTCCAGCGCAGGAACGACGTGAGCGGGAAACGGATCTCGAGCTCGTCGGCGCCCTCGTCGGGGAGCTCGATGGCGTAGCACGGGCTGACGTAGAGGTCGACCTCCGGCTCGAACCGACGCCACTCCGCGATCGCGCGGTACGCGGCCTCGATCTCCTCGGACGTCGCGCGTTGCGCGGCGCGGAGCTTCATCTGCATGAGCTCGCCGTACTCGTCGACGCGGCTCGGGAAGGTCTCCGCGTGCGACTGCAGCGCCTCGTGCTGGAACTGCGGCCACGTGTTCGCGCTCGCATCAGGGATGTGCGCCTCGACGACGCGGGCGCCGAGCCGCTCGAGGTCGGCGACCCAGGCCTCTGCCGCGTCGCTGCGCTCGGTCTCGCGTCCGTCGCCGATTCCGGGAGGCTGGCGCAGGAGTCCGACCGTCAGCCCGTCGAGTGCGGGCGCCGGCACGGGCCGCTGTGTGAGCACCGACCACATCAGCGCGACGTCCTCGACGCTCCGCGCCATCGGGCCGACGGTGTCGAGCGTCGGCGCGAGCGGGAACACCCCGTCCTTCGGGATCAGACCCCACTGCGACTTGAGCCCGACGACCTCGCAAGCCGCAGACGGCAGGCGGATCGAGCAGCCCGTGTCCGAGCCGAGCGCGAGCTCGCAGAGCCCCGCAGCAAGCGCGGCTGCAGAGCCGGACGACGAGCCGCCCGTCGTCTTCCCCGGATGCGTCGGGTTGTGACACGTGCCGTACCACTGGCTGTCGCCGAGAACGCCCCAGGCGAACTCGGGCAGATGCGTCTTGCCGACGAGGACGGCGCCGGCGTCGAGCAGTCGCTGGACGGCGGTCGCATTCCGCTCGGGGACGTGATCCGCGTAGAGCCCCGAGCCGTACGTGGTGCGCAGGCCGGCGGTGTCGAAGAGATCCTTGACCGCGAGCGTCCGCCCCGCGAGCGGTCCCGTGCCAGGCTGGCCGGGCTCGACCCGCGTGATGAAGGCGTTGTACGGGTCGTCACTCACGGGACGAGCGCCACGCATTCGATCTCGACCTTCGCGCCCGTCGACCGCGAGGCGCGGCACCTCGACGAGCGTCGACGCCGGTCGCGTCGAGCCGAAGACCTCCTGCCGCACCGGATTGATGAGCGGACGGTCGTCGATGTCGGTGAGGAACACGGTCACCTTGACGACGTCGTCGAATCCACAGCCACCTGCCTCGAGGATCGCGCGCATGTTCTCGAAGACCTGTCGTGTCTGGGCGACGACGTCGTCTCCGCCCACGAGCCGGCCGTCACCGTCCACCGCGACGATCCCGGAGACGTGCAGGAAGCCGCCGGCGAGGACGGCGTCGGTGAAGTGCGAGATCGGCGCGGCGAGGCGGTCGACGCGGATCTCCTCGCGGCTCATGCTGCTCCCTTCCGTAGCTCGCTCAGCTTCACGCGCGGACTGATCCGCTCGGGGTCGACGGGAAGCTCGAGCACGGAGGGCTTCCCGGAGGCCAGTGCCCGCTCGAACGCGGCCTCGAAGTCTGCCGTCCGCGCGACTCGTTCACCATGCGCACCGTACGCGCTCGCGAGCGCGGGGAAGTCCGGGTTCTCGAGGTCGGTGCCGACGACGCGGCCGGGGAACTGGCGCTCCTGGTGCATGCGGATAGTCGCGTACATGCCGTTGTTCACGAGAAGGACGACGATCGGCAGGTCGTACTGCACGGCCGTCGCGAGCTCGGGCGAGCTCATGACGAAGTCGCCGTCGCCGGTGAAGCAGACCACGACACGGTCGGGATGGATCAGCTGTGCGGCGACGGCAGCCGGGAGCCCGTACCCCATGGATCCGCTGCGCGGACAGGCTTGCGTGCCGAACTGGGTGAACTGCGCGAAGCGGTGCGCCCAGACCGTGAAGTTGCCCGCACCGCACGTCTGAACGGCGTCGCCGGGAAGCCGCTGCCGCAGGAAGGCCATGATCTCACCGAGGTCGACGTCGCCCTCCATCGGCTCGTGCACCAGGGTCCGCTCGTAGTCGGAGCGCGCGTCCCGTGTCCACCCGCTCCAGCGTGGCTCCACCGGGTCGAGCGCGAGCAGCGCGGACGCGACGTCGGGCAGTGTCGCTGCGATCGCGAGATCGGCCTCGTACACGCGACCGAGCTCGTCCGGGTCCGGATGGACGTGGACGAGCGTCTGCTTCGGGTTCGGCGGCTCGAGGAGCGTGTACCGGCGCGTGGGCACCTCACCGAGTCGGCCGCCGATCGCGAGCACGAGATCCGCGTCGCGCAGCCGCCCGGCGATCGCCTCGTCCATCGCGACGCCGAGAACACCGACGTAGCTCGGCGAGCGGTTGTCGACGAAGTCCTGGCACCGAAACGCGCACGCCACCGGAAGCTCGTTCGCCTCGCAGAACGCCTGCACATCGCGGCTCGTCTCGGCTGTCCAGCCACCCTCGCCGACGATGACGAGCGGCCGCTCGGCGGCGGCGAGCAGCCCGCGCAGCCGGTCGAGGTCCTCAGCTGCCGGAGCGACGCGCTCCGGCTCGACGCGAGGAGCATCCGCCGCATCCGCCTCCTCCGCGAGCACGTCCTCCGGCAGCGCGAGGACGACGGGGCCAGGCCGGCCTGAAAGCGCAATCGAGAACGCCTCCGCCATGTGCTCGGGAACCCGCGCGGCGCTGTCGATCTCCCACGCCGCCTTCGCGATCCCACCGAAGACCTGCGCGTAGTCGAGCTCCTGCCACGCCTCGCGCCCGCGGAACGCGCGCGGCACCTGGCCGACGAGCAGGATCATCGGCGAGGAGTCCTGCTTCGCGGTGTGGACACCGACCGCGGCCTGCGTTGCGCCCGGCCCGCGCGTGACAAGGCAGATCCCGGGCCGGCCCGTCAGCTTCCCGTACGCCTCTGCCGCATTCGCCGCGCCCTGCTCGTGCCTGCAGGTGACGAGCCGGATCGGCGAGTCGTACAGCGCGTCGAGCACGGGCAGGTAGCTCTCGCCCGGGAGGCAGAACGCGAGGTCCGCGCCGTTCAGCTCGAGCTGGTCGACGAGAATCTGCCCGCCGGTCCTCACAGAGGCACCTCGCGCAGGATCGCGGCGCGCTGGAGTCGCGGCTTGTCCTCGTCGGCGGGGTCGAGGTAGCGAATCGTGCGGCGCCCCGCCCACTCGGCAGGCAGGAGCATGACGCGGACGAATGCGGTGTCCTGTGTCGCCGAGGCGGTCGCGAGTACGGGATCGTCCGCGCCCTCGAACCAGGCCTCGCCTGCGCGGTACGTCCGCTGCTCGTCGCCTTCACGGTCGATGGTCAGCTCGCCGTGCAGGATCCTGCGGATCCCGGGCCCCGGATGCACGTGCCGGTGCGCGATGCCTCCGGGTGGGAAGTCGACCCGGTCGAGTCGGGCGATCCACCCGGTGGGGACGTCGACCTCCACGGCGACGAGAGCGTCAGGCGGCGCGCGATCGAGAAGCTCCCAGACGAGCCGCGTCCCGTCCTCGAGCTCGTGCTCGATCCGGTGCGCAGCGTCGTGGGTCGACGGGGAGAGCGCGAAGATCAATGGAAGTACTGGCCGCCGTCGATGACCATCGTCTGACCCGTGATGAAGTCGGCCGCCGGCGTGCAGAGGAAGACGACCGCGCCGACGACGTCCTCGGGCACCTGGTCGCGCTGGATCGTGCGCGAGGCGACGGACACGTCGCGCAGCTTCTCGACGACCTCCGGATGCGACTTCACGCCGTCCGACATCGTGAACCCGGGCGCGACGCAGTTCACGTGGATCGAGTCGCGGCCGAGCTCCTTCGCGAGCGCGCGCGTGAGCGCGACGATCGCGCCCTTCGACGTCACGTAGTGCAGGAGGAACGGGACGCCGCGGAACGGCGTGCCCGACGAGATGTTCACGATCTTGCCGCCGCCCTGCTCGCGCATGACCGGCACGACCGCGCGGCACGTCAGGAACATCGACGCGACGTTCACCTCCATCACGCGATTCCACTCCTCGAGCGGGATCTCCGTGAACGCGCGCATCTCGAGCGAGGCGTAGAGACCGGCGTTGTTGACGAGGACGTCGATGCGGCCATGCCGTTCGAGCGTCTCCTCGACCATCGCGGCCACGTCCGCCTCGGACGCGACGTCGGCGCGGATGCCGCCCTCCGGTGGGTTCAGGTCGGCGACGACGACGGTCGCGCCCTCGGCCTCGAGCCCGGACGCGATCGCAGCGCCGATCCCCTGCGCGCCGCCCGTGACGATGGCGACCTTCCCATCGAGCGCGCTCACGCGAGCGGCGAGAACGAGGTCGGGACGAGAATCCGGTTCTGCTGCGTGTGGAAGAGCGGCTGCATCTTCGCGAGGAACTCCTTCCAGCGCGGGTCGGCCTGCGAGCCGCGCCCGCCGCTCCTCGCGCTCGGCGAACGAGTCGTAGCGCCAGAGGGTCGAGTACGTCGAGAGCGCACCGATCTCGGTCGTGAACGCGCCGACGAGCGCCGCCGAGGATCTCCTGCTGGATCGGGATTCCCTCCTCCTCGTACAGCCGCAGCACCTCGGGGAGCTTCCCCGTGTGCACGTGATAGTCGCGCTGCTCGACGATCACTCGATCCCGCCGATCGCCCAGTACTTGAGCTCGAGCCACTCGTCGATCCCGTACGACGAGCCCTCGCGCCCCATCCCCGACTCCTTCACGCCGCCGAACGGCGCGACCTCGGTCGAGATCAGCCCCGTGTTGATGCCGACGATGCCGTACTCGAGCGCCTCGGCCACGCGGTTCACGCGGCCGAGACCCTGTGAGTAGAAGTACGCGGCGAGGCCGTACGGCGTGTCGTTGGCGATGCGGACGGCCTCGTCCTCGGTCGAGAAGCGCGCGATCCCGGCAACCGGGCCGAACGTCTCCTCGCAGCTCATCGCCATCTCCGCCGTCACGCCGACGAGCACCGACGGCTGGAAGAACTGGCCCTCGATCCGCTCACCGCCCGCCAGCACCTCCGCCCCACGCTCGACGGCGTCTGCCACGTGGCGCTCGACCTTCTCGACGGCAGGCTCGTCGATGAGCGGCCCGACGCTGACGCCTTCGGTGAAGCCGTCGGCCACCTTGAGCGCGCGAACGGCCTCGGTGAATCCGGCGAGGAAGTCGTCGTAGATCCCCTCCTGCACGAGCATCCGGTTCGCGGAGATGCAGGTCTGCCCGGAGTTGCGGAACTTGCACGTGATCGCGCCCGCGACCGCTTCCGCGAGATCGGCGTCGTCGAAGACGATGAAGGGCGCGTTGCCGCCGAGCTCGAGCGAGATCTTCTTGAGCCCCGGCGCGCACTGCGCCATGAGGAGCTTCCCGACCTCCGTCGAGCCCGTGAAGCCGAGCTTTCGGACGATCGGGCTCGAGGTCATCTCGCCGCCGATAGCGGGCGCGTCCTCGGCGGCACCCGTGACGACGGAGAAGACGCCGGCGGGCACGCCGGCCTCCTCGGCGAGCGCCGCGATGGCGAGGGCGCAGAGCGGCGTCTGCTCGGCCGGCTTGAGCACCATCGTGCAACCGGCCGCGAGCGCAGGAGCGGACTTCCGCGTCGGCATCGCGGCGGGGAAGTTCCAGGGCGTGATGCCTGCCGTCACGCCCACCGGCTCCTTCGTCACGTGGATTCGCTTGTCCGGCCAGGGGCTCGGGATCGTGTCGCCGTAGACCCGCTTCGCCTCCTCGCCGAACCACTCGTAGAAGGAGGCGGCGTACTGCACTTCGACCCGCGCCTCGGCGAGCGGCTTCCCCTGCTCGGTCACCATGAGCCGCGCAAGGTCTTCCTCGTGCTCGAGCATGAGATCGGCGAGTCGCCGGAGCACGCGGGCGCGATCCTTCGCGGTGCGCGCCTTCCACGCTGGAAGCGCGCGCTCGGCGGCCGCGAGCGCGCGACGCGTCTCCGCGGCGCCCATCCGCGGCACCTCGGCGACGACCTCGCCGGTCGCAGGGTTCGTGACGGGGAAGGTCTCGCCGGAGTCGGCGTCGACCCACGCCCCGTCCACGTACGCCTGCCGCTGCAGGAGCGGAAGCTCGACCGCGGTCACGGGTGCACGATAATCGAGCGCGTGGAGCCGCTCTTCCAACGTCGAGCTGTCGTCGTCGCAGGCGGCTGCATCCTTCTCATAGCCGGGCTCGTCATGTTGGTGCTCGATGACGACGACGCCACGAGCGCCGGCGGGCTCGCCGTCGGCCAGATCTATTCGACCGACGACGGCGATCCCATCGACGCCTCCTACGAGATCGACGACTCGGAAATGGGCTGCCTGAGCGTGAGCGGACGTGGCGGCATCGTCTACGGCGGGAGAATGAGCTGCTTCGACCCGAAGGAGCTCGAAGAAGGGGGCACGTACAAGCTCGTCATCCCGGCGTCGGCCGAGATGCCGGCCCACGTCGTTGGCATCATGCCCGCCGGCGCGACCGGCGCATTCGTTCGTGCCATCGGGTGGGGTGCGGCGCGAGCGGAGACCCGCGGACAGTGGTTCCTCGCGTCCCTCGAGCCGACCGACCCCAGCCCGTGGGACCTCGCGGATATCCGCGTCGAGTTCGACTACTAGCGCGACGGCTCGGAGGGTGACCGTTGGCCGCAGACCACGGCCACCCTCCTCGATGCCGTTACACGCCGGCGGGGACGCCGGCGAGCGCTTCCGTCACCGCAGCACACGTCGTGACGGTCGAGACGTTCTGCAACGCGTAGTTGATCGACGCGTTGTGCCAGTCGGCGTTCATCGTGGAGCACCCGTCCTCGGGCACGACCATGAAGAAGCCCTTGTCGGCGCCCGTCCGAGACGTGTGCTCGATGGACATGTTCGTCCAGGCTCCGGTGACGATGATCGTGTCGCGTCCGAGCCCTACGAGCAGGTTCTCGAGGCGCGTCCCCTGCCAGGCGCTCATCCGCATCTTCTGAACGACGAAGTCGCCGTCCTGCGGCTCGAGGCCCTCGGCGGGAGCGGCGCCCCAGGAGTCGCGGACGAGCGCACCGCCGTCCTTGACGCCCTGGAAGAGCGGCGCGTTGAGCTTCAGCCCCGGCGCGCCCGGCTCGACGATGTAGTGGACGTGGAACACCGGAATGCCCTTGCTCCGGCACGTCTCCGCGAGCGCCTTCACGTTCGCGACGACGTTCTGCTCGCGCGCGTGATCGGGTGCCCCGGACTCGGCGAACGCGCCGCCGTCGATCATCACGTCGTTCTGCAGGTCCTGGATGATCAGCGCGCAGCGCGACGCGTCCAGGCTCAGCCCTTCGTCGTTCATGCAGTCCTCCTTAGCCCATGTACGGCTCGTGCCGCGGTCCGACGATCGTCCGAATGGTGTAGAGCGAGGTGGAGCTCGGGATGAAGAGCGTGTGCCAGTCCTCGCCGCCCCACGTGAGGTTGCCCGTGTTCTCGGGAACGAGGATCGTGCCGAGGTGCTCTCCGGCCGCCGAGATCACCCAGATCCCGCCCGGCCCGGTCACCCAGATGTTCCCGCGCTCGTCGCACTTCATCCCGTCCGGGATGCCCTCCTCGATGACGCCCGTGCCGACGCCCTCGAAGAACATGCGGCCGTTCGAGATCGACCCGTCCGGCGCGGCGTCGTAGACCTTGATGTACGCCCCGGGCGTGTCGTTGATGTAGAAGAGCGACTCGTCCGGAGAGAAGCAGATCCCGTTCGGCATCTCGAACTCGTCGCGACCCACGATGAGCTCCGGATCGCCGCCTCCCGGCGCGATGCGATAGACGCCCTGAAAGCCGAGGCGCCGCTTGCGCGGATGCCCGAAGCCGGGCATGCGCCCGTACCACGGGTCTGAGAAGTAGATCGCGCCCGACGAGTGGACGCAGACGTCGTTCGGGCTGTTGAGCTCCTCGCCCTCGAACTCCTGCGCGATGATCTCGCGCGTCCCGTCCGGGCTCTCCTTGACGAGCGAGCTCGTCACGTGCTCGCAGACGAGCAGGTTGAGGTCGGCGTCGTACGTCATCCCGTTGCACTTGTTCGAGAAGTTCCTCACCTCGACGACCGTGCCGTCGGGCGTGTACTTGCGGCGAACGTCGCCCGGCATGTCGGAGAAGAGGAGGTACTGCTCCTTCGGATGCCAGATCGGCCCCTCCGTGAACGTGAAGCCGGTCGCCGCCCGCTCGACCTTCGATCCTTCTTCGACGAGCTCGTAGATCGCGTCCGACTTCGCCTCGATGCCGAGGCCCGTTTCCGTGCTCGTCACCGTGCCCCCTTTCGTGGCGGAATGGTCGGGGCGACTCTAATACGGCTGCAGTCACCACGTGGCGTGCGTTCACCGCATGAGCACGCCGCCGTTGACGTCCAGCGTCGCGCCCGTGATGTAGCCGGCGTCGTCGGAGACGAGGAACGAGACGAGCGCGGCCACCTCCTCGGGGCGACCGAGGCGGCCGACCGGGATGTCCGCGAGCTTCTCCGCCAGGCGCTCGCGCAGCACCTCGCGTGCGAGCGGGCCGTCGATTGCTGACGGCGCGATCGCGTTGACCGTGACGCCGTGCGGCGCGAGCTCGGTCGCGGCACGGCGTGTGACCGCGACGACGCCCGCCTTGGACGCCGCGTAGTGAGCACCCGAGCCGCCGCTCGCCGCGAATGCCGCATCGCTCGCGAGGTTGACGATGCGACCCGCGCCACGCTCGCGCATCGCGCTCGCCGACGACGCGGCATCCGAGGTACGTCCCGCGGAGGTTCGTCGCGAGCACGTCGTCCCACTCGTCGAGGTCGATCTCGAAGAACGAGCGGAACTCCGTGCGCGCCGCGTTGTTGACGAGCACGTGGACGTCGTCGAGCTGCGGCGAGCAGCGCTCTCCCACGACTCGAGCTCACGGACGTCGTGCTCGAACGCCTGCGCGCCCAGCTCGTCCGCGACGCGCCGTGCGCCCTCGACGTCGATGTCGGTGAGCGCGACCGCGTAGCCGTCCGCGTGAAGTCGCCGTGCGATCGCCTCGCCGATCCCGCGCGCTGCGCCCGTGACCACGGCCGTCGCCACTACTCGACCTCGACGGAGTCGCCAACCGCGACCCGCCCCGGCTCGACGACCTCGCACCACACGCCGAACGGGAGCGGCTCGCGGGTCGGGACGCCCGCGCGGTACTCCGCGATGGTGTCCAGCGTTTCCAGGTCGCGGATGCCGGTATCCGGGTCGCGCGTCGTCACGGCGCAGCGCCCGACCGTCTCGCGCACGAGGACGACGGCGCCGCCGAGGCGCACGCGCTCGCCGATCCAGCCGTCCTCCGCATGTGCGTCGACGCCGTCGACGCCCACCGTCATGCGAAAGCGGCGCCCGTCAATGCGGTCGTCGATCCCAGCCGCGGCTCGCAGGGCTTCGAGCGACGCGGTCGAGACGAGCGACGCAGGCGCCATCCGCCCCCTGTCGACGCCGTCGCCCTCGCGCTCCGTCCGCGCGAGGCGCACGGGCTTCCCCGCGAGCTCGGACAGCGCGGCCGCCCACGGCCCCTGGACGATCCGACCCGCAACCGACCGGCCATAGAAGCTCGTCACGATCGACTCGTCGGAGTCGCGCACCTCGCCTTCCACCGTCGAGTCGTCCGGGAACCGGAGGATCAGGCGCCCATCGTCCACGGTGGGTCGCACGGTCAGCAGCGCCGGCAACCGTTTTGCGTTGACGAGCGCGCCCTCGTGGTCGACGAGGAAGAAGCGCCGATCACCACGCACGCCGGTCGCTTCCAGCTCGATCTCGTCGCACCGTGTGGAGGCGCATCGACTTGACCGGCGCGACCGACAGCCAGGCGATGTTCGGAATGGCTACTCGACCTCGACGTGGATGCGCTTCTTCGCGTCCTTCAAGAAGCCGCCCTCGCGCTCTCCGCGCACGGCCAGGATCTCCGCGAGGATGGAGAGTGCCGTCTCCTCCTGCGTGTC
Source organism: uncultured Gaiellaceae bacterium (assembly GCA_963820635.1). Lineage (GTDB taxonomy): Bacteria > Actinomycetota > Thermoleophilia > Gaiellales > Gaiellaceae > GMQP-bins7. The sequence continues at coordinate 258,823 of CAWGAN010000006.1, forward strand.
CGCGCCGACGTCGAGGCCGCACGGCCCCATGATCCGGTCGAGCTTCGACTCCTCCACGCCCGCCTCGAGCAGCCGCTCACGCCGGCGCTCCTGGTTGCGGCGGGAACCGAGCGCACCGATGTAGAACGCTTCCGTCTCGAGCGCGCCGATGAGCGCGGGCTCGTCGAACTTGTCGTCGTGCGTGAGGACGACGATCGCCGTCTGGTGGTCGGGCTGCACCTGCGCGAACGCCTCCTGCGGCCACTCGACGATGAGCTCGTCGGCCGACGGGATGCGCTCGCGCGTCGCGAACTTCGCGCGCGCGTCGGCGACGATCGTGTGCCAGCCGAGGAGCTTCGCGCCGCGGCACATCGCCTCGGCGGTGTCGACAGCTCCGTAGACGAAGAGGCGCGGCGGCGGGCCGTACCACTCCGCGAAGACCTTCGACCCGTCGTCGAGCACGAGCAGCCGGTTGCGGCCGCGGCGGATCAGCTCGTCGAACTGCGCAACCGCTCCGTCGAGCCCCTCGCCGACCTGCTCGCCCGACTCGAGGACGAGCAGCTTCGTCCCCGCCTCGTCACCCTCGATTCCCGTGAAGAGGACGCCGCGCTCCTCGGACTCGCGGAGCTCCGCGAGCCGGTGGATCAGCCCCATCTATTCGACCCGCTCGACGAAGACGTCGATCTCCCCGCCGCACGGCAGACCCACACTCCATGCGAGATCGTCGTCGATGCCGTACGAGACGAGCTTCGGCTCGCCGGTCGCGAAGACTTCCTGGGCGTGCTCGAAGACGTCGCTCTCGACGCAGCCACCGGAGACGGAGCCGCACATCTTCCCCGACTCGGAGATCGCGAGCGACGCGCCGATCGGGCGCGGCGCCGAGCGGCGCGTCGCGACGACGGTGGCGACGACGACCTTCTCGCCGTCCTCCTTCCACTGGTCGATCTCGGACAGGATCTCTTTCACGCTGCGTGCCTCCTTTCGATGCCGGCCAGGATTGCGCCGAGCTCTTCGAGACTGCGGAGATTATGGCCGGGCAGGAACCGGTCGACGAACGGGAGCGCAGCGCGCATTCCGCCGGCGAGGGGCTGGTACTCGGGATTGCCCTTCAGCGGGTTGACCCAGACGACCGCGAACGCCGCACGGGCGAGCTTCGCCATCTCGCGTCCGACGAGATCCGGGTCGTCACGCTCCCAGCCGTCGGAGACGATGACGACGACCGCGCCGCGCGAGAGCGCACGCCGTCCGTAGATCGTGTTGAACTCGGCGAGCGAGGCGCCGATCCGCGTGCCGCTTCCCCAGTCCACGGCGATCTCGTTCGCACGCGCGAGCGCTGCTTCGGGATCGCGCGTCGCGAGGTCCGGAGTCAACCGCGTCAGGCGCGTGCCGAACGCGAACGCCTCCACCCCCGCGCCCGTTCCCACGATCGCGTGGAGGTAGAAGAGGAGCGCCCGCGCGTAGGCGTCCATCGAGCCGGAGATGTCGCAGAGCACGACGAGCTTCCGCGCCACGGTCTTGCGCGCCTTCCAGGTCTGCTCGATCGGCTCGCCGCCCGTGCGCAGCGACTTGCGGCAGAGGCGCCGCAGGTCGAGCACGTCGCCGCGAGGATCGGCCGAGCGGCGACGCGACACGCGGCGCGGACGTGTCCGCGCGATCGCGGCCATGAGCTGGCGCACGCGCTCGAACTCCTCGGGCGTCATCTCGGCGAAGTCCTTCTCGCGCAGGAGCTCGTGGCCCGAGGCGCCGAGCTCGTGCGGCGTGTCGGGGTCGTCTCCCTCGTCGCCGTCCGCGCCGGACTCGAGCGTGTCGCGCGCGACCCGATCGGCCCAGCGGCGACGTCTGCTTCTGGCGAACGAGCGGTGCGACCGGGCCACGCAGGAACCACGCCACGAACGCGCGGTCGAACAGCTCGAGCTCGTCGTGGCGCGAGACGAGCGTCTGCCGGAGGGTGAAGTAGACGTCGTCCTGGCGGGTGAGATCGACCGCGTCGAGGCCGCGCACCGCATCCTCCACGCGCCCGGGCCCGACCTCGATCCCGACCTCGCGCAGCACGCGGCCGAAGGTGACGACGTGCCGAACGATGGCGGTGCCTTGCATCCGCGCTAGCGGTTCGCGGTCGCGCGAGCCTCTTCGATGAGGCCGACGAGGGTCTCGTCGCGCACGGTCTCGATGTCCTCGCGGTACTTGAGCACCGAGCCGAGCGTCTGCTCGACGACCTCGGCGTCGATCTCCTCGCGCCCGAGCGCGGCGAGCGCCTGCGCCCAGTCGATGGTCTCGGCGACCCCGGGTGGCTTGGCGAGATCGAGCGTGCGCAAACCGCGGACGAACGATGCAGCCTCCTTCGCGAGCCGCTCCGTGATCCCCGGGACGCGCAGCATCACGATCTCGACCTCGCGCTCGATCGCCGGGTGCCCGATCCAGTGGAAGAGCGTGCGCCGCTTGAGCGCGTCGTGCAGCTCGCGCGTGCGGTTCGAGGTCAGGACCACAGCCGGCTTGCGCCGAGCGCGGATCGTGCCGAGCTCGGGGATCGTGATCTGGAAGTCCGAGAGCACCTCCAGCAGGAACGCCTCGAACTCCTCGTCGGCGCGGTCGACCTCGTCGATCAGCAGCACGACCGGCTCGTCGGAGTCGATCGCCTCGAGCAGCGGCCGCCGGATCAGGAACTCGGGGCCGAAGAGCTCCTCCTCCGAGACCGAGCCCTCCTGCGCCGCGCGGATGTGGAGGAGCTGACGCGGGTAGTTCCACTCGTAGACCGCGTGCGAGACGTCGAGCCCCTCGTAGCACTGAAGCCGGATCAGCCGCGCGGAGAGCGCCGTCGCGAGCGCCTTCGCCGCCTCGGTCTTCCCCACGCCCGGCCTCGCCCTCGAGCAGCACGGGCTTCTCGAGCGCGAGCGCGAGGAAGAGCGCCGTCGCGAGCCCGCGATCGGGGAGGTAGTCCGCCTTACGCAGGGCCGCGTCGAGCTCGTCGATCGTGCGAAAACTCACTCACGGAGCGTACATCCGCATCGGTCCGATGGAGCTGCGCAGATCGTGTACGCGTGGCCTGTGAAGCAGAGCGGAGTCAGAAGCGAAGGCGCAGCCTGCGGTCGCCGGGTGCCTCGGAGATCCACTCGCCGACAGGAGAGGGCTGCCCCGACCGGCACGTATCGATCGCGTCTTGCCAGGCTCGGTCGTACGCGACGCGTGGCACCCGACTCCAGCTGAATTCCACGTTGTCGACTGCGACGAGGCCCGGACTGCGGTGTTCGAGCTTATGAGTGCGCCGGATGCGGTCGATCTGGTCGGCATCGCACTCGGCGACATAGACGTGCGGGCCGTCCGCCTTCACCCACGCCCACCATCCCTCCACCAGGGCGTCCCACACCTCTTCGTCGGCGTGGATGGGCAACTCCCGGCTCCAGGGTCCGAGCAAGAGACGGTCCGCGTGGTCGTGCCAGGGAAATGCGAGGAGCACCTCACCTTCCGTACTGACGAGATGCGCCTGCCAGTTCGTCGGGCCGAATTGGTCGAACGCGACGACGACGTCCTCGTGCGACCGCGCCCAGGCAGTCGGGAGGTCGATGTTCCGTGTCCCGATCGAGCGGGACAGCTCGAGCACTCGTAGCGATCGTCCGAGGCGACGATCGGATCTCTGCACGATCTGAATGGCGGCTCCCCTTCGATCGTGAACCGATTACGGCTGACGGTAGGCGGGCCGGAGAGTTCGGCCAGCCCTCGAAAGGGTGACCGAGCCGGCTGCGCCTCACCTCTCCACGCCAAGCCGCTGCCGGATTAGACTCGCCGGACTGATCTCGCGACCGAGAAGGGTGGGTGAATGGCTGTAGCGAGCGTGACTTCCGACGCCGCGACCGAGGTCCTCATGCCGGGCTCCGAGGACGAGGCGATCGCGGCGTTCGGCGACGGCGCAGAGGTCGTCGTCGTCGGTGGGGGAACGATCGTCGTCCCCGAGATGACGTACCGCCGGCTGCGCCCGACGAAGGCGCTGATGCTCGGCAACGCGGGGCTGTCGGGGATCGAGACGGACGGCTCGCGCGTCACGATCGGCGCCACGACGCCGGTGCAGGCGCTCGTCGACATGAGCGCTCCACTCGGCCCGTGCGCGTCGAACGTCGCCGACCTCGAGATCCGCTCCCAGGGCACCGTCGGCGGGAACCTCTGCGCGCCACTAGGCACCGAGGCGCCGCGCGGCGACCTGCAGGGCGCGTTCCTCGCACTCGGCGCGACGGTGCGCTCGGCCGCGAACGGCGACGTCACCGAGGAGCCGCTCGAGGACTTCCTCGGCAAGCGTCACGAACGGCTTCTGCTGAGCGTGAGCTTCGACGAGCCGGCGGCGGGCGCGTTCGCCGGGCTCGATCGGCCACACACGCACGACTACACGGCACTCGCGGTCTCGGGTGCACGCGCTCACGACGGGACACTCCGCCTCGCCGCGACCGGAGCGGGCTCGTGGGGGGCCCGCCTTCCCTCGGCCGAGGCTGCGGCCGGAGATCCCGCTGCGGCAGGCGAAGCGGCGCTGCAGGACGTCACCCCGCACGACGACGCGCTCGCCTCGGCCTGGTACCGCACGAAGGTGCTTCCGGTGCTCGTGCGCCGCGTTCTCGCCGAGCTGAAGGAGTCCGCATGAACCTCACGGTCAACGGCATCTCGCACGAGGTCGCAGGCTCCGAGCTCGCACCGCTGCTCGACGTGCTCCGCGAGGAGCTCGGCATCATGGGCGCGAAGGCGGGCTGTCACCAGGGCGGTTGCGGCTCGTGCACCGTTCTCGTCGACGGCGAGCCGAGGCGCTCGTGCCTCCTCCCGGCCGGCTACGCGGACGGGACGCAGATCACGACGGTGGAAGGGCTCGGCTCGCCCGACGACCTCGCCCCCGTCCAGCAGGCGTTCGTCCACTACTACGCCGCGCAGTGCGGCTTCTGCACCTCCGGGATGATGCTCGCCGCGCAGGCGTACCTCGACCGAGGCGGCACCGACGACACCGAGGCGATCCAGCACGCGCTCGCCGGGCACGTATGCCGGTGCACGGGCTACTCGAAGATCATCGACGCCGTGGCCGCCGCCGCGCGCGGCGACTCGTTCGACCTGACGACGACGGCCGTCGGGAAGCACACGACGATGGCGAACGGAGGTGCGGAATGAAGGTCGTCGGCGCGCGAATCCCACGCTACGACGGCGTCGCGCACGTCACCGGCAGGACGACGTACGTCGACGACGTGAACGTCCCCGGGACGCTCTGGGCCAAGGCGCTTCGCTCCCCGCACCACCACGCGGGGATCACGAAGCTCGACACGTCGAAGGCCGAGTCGATGCCGGGCGTCCACGCGGTCATCACCTGGAAGGACGTCCCGCTGCTCGAGTACGGCCACCTCTCGGCGCTCGGCATCCCGGCCGACGAGCCGCTGCTGGCGAAGGACGAGGTGCGCTACCTCGGCCAGCCGATCGCGCTCGTCGCGGCCGAGAGCGAGGAGCTCGCCGCAGCCGCGGTCGACGCGATCGAGGTCGGCTTCGAGGAGCGCCCTGCGCTCTTCGACATCCGCCAGGCGTTCGACTCCGAGTCCCCGAAGATCCACCAGTGGGGCAACTGGTACCCGCACTTCGAGGGCGAGATGGATGTCCGCCAGATCCGCAAGGGCGACATCGACCGGGCCTTCGAGGACGCGGACACGATCGTCCAGGGCGTCTATCGCCCGGCGGCGATCGAGCACGCGCCGATCGAGACGCAGGTGTGCCAGGTCGTTCCCGAGCCGAACGGCCGGCTGACGATCTACTCCTGCACGCAGGCGCTCTACTTCTCGCTCGGCGTCGTCGCCGCGCACCTGCAGGTGCCGCTGAACAAGCTCAAGATCGTCGGCGGCACGACGGGCGGCGGCTTCGGCGGCAAGGTCGACACGGCGACGGAGACCATGTCGTGCCTGCTCGCGATGAAGGCGAACCGGCCGGTGAAGTGGCGCTGGACGCGCGAGGAGGAGTTCCTCTGCTCGTCGACCCGCGCGCCGTGGCACATGGAGCTCGCGACGGCGGTGACGAAGGACGGCTGGATCCTCGGCCAGAAGATGCTGACGCTGCACGACTCGGGCGCGTACGCGCGGTTCTCCCCGTACGGCCTGACGAAGCACAGCTTCCACCACACGGGTGCGTACTCGATTCCGAATCTGCACTTCGACGGGTACGTCGTCTTCACGAACCGCACGCCGACGACGGCGATGCGCGGGTTCGGCGTGACGTCGGTCTCGTTCGCGGTGGAGACGCAGTTGAACCGGATCGCGAACGAGCTCGGGCTCGACCCGATCGAGATCCGCCTCAAGAACGCGAACCGGATCGGCGACACGTCGCCGAACGGCATCGCCTACACCGATCCGTCGACCGTCGAGACGATTCAGGCGATCGCCGAGGCGATCGGCCACGAGCTGCCGGCGGACTACCGCACGATGACGAACGAGCCCAGGACGGGTGAGCTGCTCCCCGAGCACCTCGTCGCCCAGGTCGGATCGACGGAGGGTCACTGATGGCCAAGCACACCGGCCGCGGGATCGCGGCAATCGAGTACCCGACCGGGATGAACCAGAACGGCGACCCGTCGCAGTGCTGGATCAAGGTGAAGCCGGACGGGCGCATCGACGTCTTCGCCGGCACGGCCGACATCGGCAACGGCTCGAAGACGATCCAGTCGCAGATCGTCGCCGAGACCATCGGCGTCCCGTACGACTGGATCACGTACGACAACTCGAACACCGACTCGTCGCCGGTCTGCACCGGGACGTTCGCCTCGCGCGCGACGTTCGTCGCCGGCAAGGCGGCCGAGAAGGCGGCGCTCCAGGTGAAGCAGAAGCTCCTCGAGATCGCCGGCAAGGAGATGGAGATCGACCCGGCCGACCTCGAGATCGTCGACGGCGAGGTCATCGCGAAGGGCGCTCCGCAGACGAAGCTCGGCGTCGGAGACGTGGCCGCCGCAGCGACGTGGGGCCACGGCGAGCTCATCACCGGCACGGGCGCCCAGCTCAAGCCGTACGCGGCGATCATCGACCCGGAGACGGGCGAGGTCGACCTCCCGCCCCACTCCGCGATCTCGTACGCGTCGTGCGCGGCCGAGGTCGAGGTCGACGACGAGACGGGCGAGGTGCGCGTGACGCGGCTGCAGCAGTGCTACGACGTCGGCCGCGCGCTCAATCCGTCGCACGTCGAGGGCCAGATCGAGGGCGGCGCGATGATGGGCCTCGGGCTCGCGCGTCCTCGAGAACTGCTACCCGTACTACCCGTCGGTCGAGCACCGCGGCGGCTCGTTCGGGTCGTACCTCGCGCCGGGCATGGAGGACATGCCGCAGATCGACACGATCATGATCGAGAACCCCTCCGCCGACGGCCCGTACGGCGCGAAGGGCATCGGCGAGATGGCGAACAACCCGCAGCCGCCGGCGATCGCCGCGGCGGTCTACGACGCGGTCGGCGTGTGGGTCACGGAGCTGCCGATCACGCCCGAGCGGGTGCTGCGCGCACTCGAGGCGAAGGCCGAGCCGACGCGCGAGGGCAAGAAGGTCGTGTTCGACGAGGAGCTCTCGGTGAACGCGGTCTCCTCGGGCGGGATGCGCTTCGAGGTCCCCGCCTGACCTCGCCCTTCAGAACGTGGAACGGCGTGGATCGCCACACCCTCTTCCCGGGGGTGGCGATCCACGCGATCGGCGGCGAGCAGGTGATGCTCTGCCACGTGACGTACGAGCCGGGCACGACGCGTTGCGCGGCACTCGCATCCGACCGCGGAGCAGGTCATGTGGATCGTCGAGGGCGACGTGACGATGACGATCGGCGACGAGACGAAGACGCTCGGCGCCGGCGACGTCGTCGTCGTCAACCGCGGGATCGAGCACGAGCTCTACTCGGAGGGCGGGATGACGTTCGTCGAGGCGCTCGCGCCGGTGCTGCGCGACCACGTGCCGGACGCGGAGCGCGATCTCGTGCTCGGCGAGCAGGGCGACTCGCTGCACGCCGATCGCTGACCGACTCATGAACCATATTGGCTTGAGCCATTGGTAGCCGCGACTGCCATCGGCGAAGGCATGGGCGAGCCCGATCTGACAGCGATGGAGGCAGAGCGCGCCGCAGCGACCGACGCTGTCCTGAACTCGGACTCGCCCAAGCGGCTGATCATCTCCGGGCCTGGTACGGGCAAGACGTTCACGTTCGGGGGCGCGCTCGAGCGCGCGGGCACGGGCGAGCGAGGCGAACGCGGCGTCGCGCTGACGTTCATCAAGAACCTCGTTGCCGACCTCCAGACGGCGTTAGGCGAACTCGCATATGTCGACACGTTCCACGGCTACTGCAAGCACCTGATGCACGAGCGAGTAGAGGAGCTGCGTGACGCCGACCTCTACCCATTCCTGCCGGCCGTGCTGTCGAGGACCTCGCGATCTCGGGCACGCCCGGGGTCAAGGCAAAGCAACTGGAGGCGCTACTACACACGCTTGATGCCGAAAACGACGTACTGGCTGGAGCCATGGCCATAGCCGACTACTACAACGCCGTTTCGTTTACGGATCTGGTCTATCGCGTGCTGCGCCACTTCGAAGCCGACCCGGACGCGATTCCGCAGGTGCCGCTCGTCGTTGTCGACGAATTTCAAGACTTCTCGCCACTCGAGGTCGCGTTCATCGACGTATCGGCGAGCAGGAGTTCGGTGCTGATCGCTGGGGACGATGACCAGGCGCTCTACTCCAGCTTCCGCTTCACATCGCCGGCGGTGATCCGCGACCTTGCGCAAGGCGGCGTGTACGAACTCTTCGAACTGCCTTACTGCAGTCGGTGCACGCAGGTTGTCGTGGATGCCGTGAAGGACGTCTTGCGTGCGGCTGTTGCTAATGGTCACCTGGTCGGCCGCCTCGATAAGCCCTTCAACTGCTATCTCCCCGAGAAGCAGGAGGCCAGCTCCACCTACCCCAGATCATCGACGTGACCTGCTCGACCTTCATGCAGCCGTACGCAGGGCGATACATCGCACAGCAGATCGCGAAGATCCCAGCGGCCGACATCGCTGCGTCTCGGAAAGACGGATACCCCACAGCTCTGGTCATTGGACCGGATCCGTTTCGGTCGCACGCCTTCGAGGTCGTCGCGGCCGCGTTTCCGAACGCTCGCACCAAACCACAGCAAGCGTCCCTCGACATCCTTGATGCTTATCAGCGCATTGCGTCGAACGCGAGATCGCGCCTAGGTTGGCGGCTATTGGTCAAACTCGTCCGCCCCGCCGGGTGGCGAGCGATGGTCAGGCGGACACTTGAGGAGGGTGTTGAGCTTGTCGACCTTCTGCCTGAAGACTTCGTGGAGGAGCACCTCGTCCTCGCTACGTCAGGGGGCTGCTGATCGCTGATGGAGCGCTTCCGGAGTCCGATGCGGATCGAGCTGACGTCTGCCCTTGGGCGCTCGATACCAGACATCGCTACACACCTCGCGGTCGACCTTGCCCAGGACGAGCTCGACATTGAATTCGAACAGCCCGACGCCCCGCAGGACGTGCCAGACGTCCTCTTCACGACGCTGGTCGGCGCAAAGGGGCTTTCCGCTGAACACGTCTTTGTGATCGGGATGAACAACGGTTACCTGCCGAAGGACTCCGGATCAATGACGAAGAGGAGATCTGCAGCTTCTTGGTTGCACTTAGCCGTACACGTAAGCAGTGCCATCTGATCTCGTACCAGAGGTTCACGGCAGGAGGTCTCGAACGCAGCCACTTTCTTCGCTGGATCCAAGGAGCCCGACTCGCACCCGTCACCGTCAACAAGGACTACGACTTCGACGGATAGCGATTGGCATTTCGGCGGGTTGGCGCCTGCATCTTGGCTGGGAGAAGCCCGGGACCACCTCCCGCCCGAGATCGTCGAGCGACGCCAGTACCCTGACTTTCATGGCATGGAACAGGAATCGGAGTACCGGCCCTGGTGGCGGCATGTCGACCGGCCCTGGCGGCGGCATGTCGACCGGTCCAGGCGGCGGCATGTCGACGGGGCCCGGAGGCGGCATGTCGACCGGTCCAGGCGGCGGCATGTCCACCGGTCCTGGAGGTGGGCTTTCCACTGGGCCTGGCGGCGGCTTGTCAACCGGGCCAGGGGATGGGCTATCTACAGGGCCTGGTGGTGGGCTTTCCACGGGCCCCGGCGGCGGTCGTCTACCGGCCCCGGCGGCGGACTCTCGACTGGCCCGCAACCGTACGGGAGTAACCAGCCTCCGCCTGCCGTCCTCGTCAGGCACCTCGCGGAACACGGGATGCTCCACCACGTCGAACACATGGCGTCCTGTGGTCACCCCGAGGCACGCCAGTATCTTGAAAGCGCGACGTAGATCTCCAGGACGGCCCGGGCTCCCTTGCGGCCCGCGAGCCTGGAGGACCGCTTGCGGGCTGCAGGCGATCCGCGCATCGGGCGCTCCCTTACCTGAGATCTTATTGCCGGCGGGGCGCGATTCCGTCCCAGATCGCGTCGAGCAGCGTCTCCGGATAGGACGGGTCCACGTCGGGCAGCCCGAACGGAAACACCAGCCGTAGAAAGGCCGGGCCGACGAGGAGGTCGGCGACCTGCTCGGGATCCGCGTCGGCGCGGAGCTGCCCGTTCGCGCGAGCGGACACGAGAAGAGCCACGAGCGGGCCTCGGAGCGGTGCGACGACGCGTTCCGCGTACGCGGTCGCGAAGCGGTCGTTGCGTTCGAGCTCGCCGAGGAGCGCGGCGAGGAGGCGCCCGGTGAGCGGATCGGAGAAGAAGCGCGCGACGGCGCGCACGTGCTCGAGCAGGACGGCACGAACATCGCCGTCGCCCGGGGGCAGCTCGAGCTCGGCCGCGAAGCGCGCGAGCGCGTCGACGATCAGATCCTCCTTCGAGCACCAGCGACGGTAGATGGTCGTCTTGCCGACCCGTGCGCGCTCGGCGATCCCGTCCATCGTCGTCGAGGCGAAGCCGCGCTCCGCGAGGAGCTCGAGCGTCGCGTCGAGGATCGCTTCCGTCGCCTCGACGCGCCGCGGCCGCCCACGCGGGCGCACGCCCTCGGTGTCTTGCGCGGGGCTCGTCATCGGCTCGTCACCGTAACGCTCCTCAGGACGGGAGTGCATTACGCAACCACCTGGTCTCGGAATACAGGCAGTTACGTTACCGTTTGGTTCCGTAAATCGCGCAAGCGACGGCAGAAAGGAATCGTGTCATGCGCTCTCGGCTTGGAAGCCTCGTACGAGGAGGCGATTCGAGGACGCGCCGCCCAAGGCGTCGCGTGCTCGCGCTCCTCTCGATCGTTGCCCTGACAACAGCGTTCGCGGCCGCTGCGTGCGGCGGAGACTCCGGCTCCGGGACGGGCGCCGCGGAATGGATGCGACCCAACGCCAACTACGAGAACACCCGCGTCGCGAGCTCGGAGATCGATTCCGAGAACGTCGACGAGCTGAACACCGTCTGGACGCAGCCGCTCACGGGCACCGGACCCTTCGGCGCCTTCGCCTCCACGCCGCTCATCAGCGAGGACGGCGTGACCTACGTGCAGGACCTCGCCTCGAACGTCATGGCGTACGACCTCGAGACCGGCGAGCAGCTGTGGAGAGTCGAATACAACGCGCCGTCGATCGGACCGAACGGCCTCGCCTTCGAGGACGGAGTCCTCTTCGGGGTCACCAACGGCGACGTGTTTGCGCTCGACGCCGAGTCCGGCGAGGAAGTCTGGAAGAAGCAGGTCCTCGACTACGAGTTCGGCGTCGCCGAGGGCCAGAACCTCGGCTTCACGATCCAGCCGGCGGTCCGGGACGGCGTCCTGTACCTGTCCGAGGCCGCAAAGGCCGGCGGTGGTCGCGCGCTCGCGTTCGACGCGGAGACCGGCGAGCAGCTCTGGGCATTCGACACCACTGACGAGCCCCAGACCGACGAGACGCCGTCCGGAGGCGCGTGGAACACGCCGCTCGTCGACGACGAGGGCAACGTCTACTACTCGGTGGCGAACGGCTACTACTCGCCGAACTCGCCGAAGAGCACGCAGAACGACCGCCTCTACACGAACAGCCTCGTGAAGCTCGACGGCGAGACCGGAGAGCTCCTCTGGTACTACCAGACCCTGCCGAACGACTTCTGGGACTGGGATCTGCACCTCTCGCCGGTGCTCGCCGACAACGACGGCGAGGAGCTCGTCGTGACCGGCGGGAAGCTGGGATACGTCATCGCGGTCGATCCCGAAACCGGCGAGGAGGTCTGGAAGACCGCGGTCGGGACCCACAACGGGCACGACGAAGACAGCCGCAAGCAGCTGGACGGGACGCTCGAGCTCCCGTCTCCTCCGTTCGAGGTCTTCCCCGGCCCGTACGGCGGCGTCGAGACGAACCTCGCCGTCCACGACGGCAAGGTGTACGCGGCAGTCGTGAACCTTCCGGGGCTCGTGAAGGAGGCCGCGGATCTGAACCGGTCCGTGGCCCAGGTCGACTTCGCCACCGGCAAGGGTGAGCTCGTCCGGCTCGATCTTGCGACAGGGGCGATCGATTGGACCGTCGAGCTCGACACCATGCCGTTCGGCTCGATCACGATCGCGAACGATCTTCTGTTCACGACGCTCTTCGACGGGCGACTCGTCGCACATTCGCTCGAGGACGGCTCGGAGGTCTGGTCCGAGAGGCTGCCGGCCGGGACGAACTCACCGGTCGCAATCGCCGGAGACTGGCTCGTCACCGCCGCGGGCTTCCCGCAAGGCGCAGGGCAGAAGGCGGCGCTCGTCGTCTTCCAGCTCAACGGCGAGCAGGTCACGCCGCCGGCAGCCGAGAGCTAACCGCAGGAAGCCTGGCGAGGCCCAACACGAAGCCCGCCGCAAGGCGGGCTTCGTGCGTACCCGAGACGACTGCACGGAAATTGCAACCGGCGTGCCCTGAGGAGGGTGCAGCGCTAGACGTCGGCGGACTTGCCAGGCCCCTTGCCGCTGATCGTGTCCCACGCGCGACGGAGCTTCTCCTTGAGTTCGCTCTCATCGACGTCCTCGAGGCCCTCTACTACGAGCGTCCCGGGATTGTCGGTCGGCTCGGGAAGCGCCTCGGCTCCGGCGGCATCGACCGACAGCACGACGCCTCGCTCGTAGATCGACGCGACCTGCGACGCGTCGGCGAAGCGCAGTCCACCGGGCAGCGTGCTTCCGTCAATCACGATCCCGTCGAAGATGTCGTCGTCGAAGTCGGCGAGGACATGCTCCACCTCGCCGATACGAGCGCCGTCGCTCGCGAAGACCGCAACGCCAGGCTGCAGCGCGAGGTAGGAGCTGGGAGATCCGAGGTCGTTCATCGGCGGCACGATAGCCTTGCGGCCTCCCAACTGCCGCTACGACCACGTCGTACCCGGGTGCGTTAGCACGGTCCGGCTATGGTCGGAGCCGTGCCTGAGCTGAGTGCGATCGGGATCGTCTCCGC
>CAWGAN010000007.1:0-112968 GCA_963820635.1 uncultured Gaiellaceae bacterium
GCAAGCGATCCGAGAAGCCGAAGAAGCAGGGAAAGCAGAAGGCGACGAAGACGCTCAAAGAGAAACGCAGCGAGAAGCGCGCGGCCAAGAAGCTCGGCCCGAGCTCGCTCATGCGGGCGGATAGCTAGCAGCCTGAGCTGTCTCTGGGAGTGGGCCGGGCAGGGATCGAACCTGCGACCTTGGGATTGAGAGTCGCCCCAAGAGCCGGACAGCAGCCCGAGCCGTTTTGGCGTATCCACGCGGTTCCTATCCTCCCCGTCTCGAGCCGGATCGGAGGGTCTGGTTGCCACCTTGTTGCCCCCCGCTCGCCGAGTGGCCACAACCGCCCGGGATAGAGTCGCGCGGTGCACGGACCCACGCTTCCGCAACGTGCGCTTGCAGAAGCTCTTGGCACGTTTGCCCTTGTGTTTGCCGGATGCGGCGCGGTAGTCACGAACGCTCAGTACGAAGGTTCCCTCGGCACCGTTGGCGTTGCACTGGTCTTTCGTCTGGTCGTAATGGCGATGGTCTATGCGCTGGGGCATCTTTCCGGAGCGCACATCAATCCCGCCGTGACGATTGCGTTCACGCTGACGAGGCGCTTCGGGCCTCGCGACGCAGCGGCATACATCGGTGCTCAGCTAGTCGGCGCGACGGTTGCCGCCGCGACGCTTTATGCGGTCTGGACGGACAAGCCCGCGAATCTTGGTGCGACGGTCCCAACAGTCAGCGATGGCAGCGCTCTCGTCTACGAGGTCGTGATGACCGCAGTTCTCATGTTCGTAGTGATGGCGGTTGCCCAGGACTCGACGCCCGCGCCGTTGGAACCGGCGCGGCTATCGCGATTGGCGGAGTCGTTACGCTGGACGCGCTGTTCGGCGGGCCGGTCACAGGAGCGTCGATGAACCCGGCGCGTTCATTCGGCCCAGCTCTCATTGCCGGAGAGTGGACTTCGTTCTGGGTCTACGTCGTTGGACCAGTTGTGGGCGCAGCAGTCGGAGCATTCGCCTACCAGGTCGTTCGCGGTGAGCACGCGAGCGGAGTGGAGTCTCAGCGATGACGCACGTTCTTTTTGTCTGCCTTCACAACGCCGGTCGGTCGCAGATGAGTGCAGCCCTGTTCGAGCGGGCCGCGCATGGCGAGCTCGGCTCGTTCCTCCGCATCGGCATGGAGCAGCCGAGTACGTCGAGGTCACGCTCCGCCTCTACGAGCACGCCTGGACGGCGGCAAACATGCGCCTCGTCAAACGGAGCCGCTACGGGTGGACAAGCTCATTCGAGCTCGTGCTGGTAAGGGGCCACAGCCGATGGGTAACGCGCCGAATGGTATCCCTCTGAGATCGACTATACGAGCGCCGGACGAGCCCAAGCGACCCTAGTTGTGGCCTTCCCGTCTGCGATCGATGCTCGCGGCCGAGACGACCAATGTCAGCGTCTTCGTTGAGGTGACCTTTAGTTCGTCGCGCACCGCAATGGCGACGCGGTAGGCACCTGCCGTTGCGGCCGTGCCCGCGATTACCCCGTTCGCGCGGTCGAGGTGAATGCCACGCGGTAGGTGACCGCGCGAGATCGTCCAGAGCTTCGTTTCTGTGCCGCCGACCGCTGCCAGCTTGGCCGAGTAGGCGCGTCCAACCGTCGCTGGAGCCAGGCGCGGAGTGCGAACGCGTAGACGACGTGCGACGGGATCGTCCGTGCGTATCCACCCACACGCCCTCGCACGTCCGTCGCATCCACGCTAAAGCGATACGTGCCAGCCGCTTTCGGAGCCCCGGCGATCGATCCATCGGCACGTAGTCGCACGCCTGCGGGGAGAAGGCCTGCAGCATGCGTCCATTTGAGTGCGCTGACACCCGCGCACGACGACAGGCGCATCCGGAAGTGGACACCGACTTGTGCACGAGGTGGCATCGGCGTCGAGGCAACAACACGGAGCTGGTTACAGATCTTGAGCGTGAACTGCTTTTGCGTTCGCTTCCCGGCGCAGTGTGCTGGGTCGTCCTGAGGCTCGCGCATCTCGACGTAGAACCGGAAGGTTCCGCCTTGCGTCGGTGTCCCGCTCAAAGTGCCGTCGGGTGCGAGCGTCAGCTCGGGCGGCAGCGCGCCCGAATCGAAGTGAAAAGTCTGCCGACCAGGACCACAGCCGCTGCCTTGCGTTTCGACGAATCTGAGCGAGTACGGCACTCCGACCTCGCCCGTAGGACATGTGTTCGTGTGTTCGCCAGCGACGTTCATGCACGGTTCATCGGAGATGCCGCCAGCGGGAGCGCTGCCCGCCACCGCTAGAGAGGCAACGAGGACAAGCAGATCGGTCACGCGCTTCATCGCTTAGGTATTCGGCCGTCGCAGCCGCAACCCCTCCGCGCGGCCTGCGGTTAGCTCCGCTCGGCTCCGGGAAAGCTCTTTGGGTGGAAAATCGCAATGAGTTCCCCATCGCGTTCGCCGAGGACGGGAGCGTCGTCGTCAACTTCGGCATCCTGTCCGGGCGGGAGGCCACTCAAGCGGAGTTGGATCGGCTTGCTCTCGCTTTTCGCCGAGCCGGAGCCGGTGCTGAGATGACGATCACTGCGGAGCGCCGCCAGGACTACGGTCGAGACTTTGAAGGCGTCATCCACCAGGTGCGCGTCACGCTTGGCGATTCACCGACTGAGTGGGTGGAGGCGATCTGCCGCGCGTGGGCGCTGAGCTGCGCCGAGGATCGAAGCGTCGAGCCGCTCGACCTGGCCTGACATCCCCTAGCTCGGCGACAAGGGACGCTTGGGCGACGCGCCATGATGGGTCTATGAGCGAGCGTCTTGGTTTTGCTCCCGACGGATACCACAGCCTCAATCCGTACATCGTGGTCACGGGAGTCGAGGGTCTCGTCGACTTCCTGCGCGAAGTGTTCGGTGGTGTAGAGCGGGGCGACCGAGAAGTTCAGGCGGACGGCACCATCGGACATGCGGAGGTGCAGATCGGGGATTCCGTCGTGATGCTCAGCGAAGCGGGTATGGCGTACCCATCTCGGCCGAGCGTGTGCTTCGTCTATGCGGCGGACGTGGATTCCGTCGTCCGGAAAGCTCTCACCGCAGGGGCGGAGCTCATTCTCGAGCCAACAGATCAGCCCTGGGGTGATCGTGTCGGAGGATTTCACGACCCCTTCGACAACCGCTGGTGGGTCGCGACGAGACTGGCACGCGAAAGGTAGGAGCTCAGTCGAACAGATCGCCTCCGCTGAAAGTCAATCCTCCGCCGGAGCGGACTCTTTGTACGTGGAGCCGATCTGCCGCACGCTCCACGTTAACGCGTCGGCTTCCGCGTTCTCGTCCCTGGAGATCCACTCGATCTGGAAGTCGAGCGGCTTGACGGCCTCGTGGACCTCCTCGAGCAGCGCGGCCAGGTGTGGCTTGGTGACGCGAAACTTGCCGTTGATCTGGTTCACGACCAGCGCCGAGTCTGTCCGTGATGTGCAGGCTCTGGGCTCGTGCCTCGACGGCAAAGCGCACGGCCGTCAGCACTGCCGTGTACTCGGCCACGTTGTGAGTCGTGCGGCCGATGCACTGCGCGTGGCGGCAGAGGACTTTGCCTGTGGCCTCGTCCACGACGAGGACGCCGATGTAGGCGTCCGGGTCAGGGGTCGAACTCCCACCACCGCCGTCCGTCCAAGCTTGAAGCCTCACTTCACGCACCTTGTCGGCGTTGTGGCGGCGAGTCAAGCTGACCAGCGTGATCGTCTACGCAAGTCGTCGACGAGGCCCTCTCGCGCGACTTCCCGCTCGGTGATTCGCTCGAAGTGTTCATCCGGCGCGAGGACGCCGAGAGGTTCTTCGACAAGCTGCGTGGCGACGATCCCGACGTCGCGACCAAGCTCAGGATCGAGGAGCGCGAGCCCGACGCGGTCGGGCTGAACTAGCAGCCGCTCACCAGTCGAGTCCTCCGGCAGCCGGGAAACCTGCCGTGACGACTCGAACGGACGTGCCGTCGGCGTTCCTGACGTGGATTTTGTTGCGGCGGATGAACGCGATCTGCTGGCCGGTCGGAGACCAGTCGGGATCGGTTGTGCGCAGCCCAAGCCTCGCCTCGCTTCGACCGTCGGGCGTAACTAGCCACAGAGCGTTTGGCTCCCTCCGCCAAGGCTTTTCTGCCTCTAAACCTGCTCGTGCCGTCAGACCAAAGCGGACGCGGTGTCCGGCCGCCGCCGGCGCTCTGCACGCAGCAGCGCGACACCGAGCGCTACCCACGCGCCCTCGAACACGAACAGGCCGATGTCGTGGATCTGATCGATTGGCTCGTCATTGAGGGTGATGGCGACGAGGATGCCCGCCGCTCCGACGAGCGGCAGCACCCAGGCGCGCCCGAGGGTGTCGCGAAGTCCCGGCGCGATCAGCAGATGACCGACGAAGAGCAGCAGGAAGCCAATGGCGAAGAGGATGAAGTTCTCAGGGATGTCGCCCGTGAGGGCCAGTGTGATCACCGTCTGGACGGCGAAGAGGCCGAGCAACGTGATCCCGGCGACTGCGATGCGCCACCCAATCCGTCCGAACCTCGTACTGACGAGGCGACGAAGGCCCCAGATGGCTACGGCAAGAGCCGCGATCCCGAGGAGGACGAGTGCGACCCAGACGGGTTCCAGCGTATTCCCGAAGGCGAGCTGCCCGGCCTGCCCTGCGAAAATCAGTGCGCCCGCGAGAATCGCCGCGCCTCCCGTGCGCGAGTCGGAACTTGACGCCATGGTGGATGGTCAGTCCGCTAAGCAGCTGCCCGAGTGGTCACCGGACCCTGGTTTGCCTGGTCTCTGAGCGACCGAGGGCGTCTTTGGCTCGCGTTGCGATGCGGATGGCTAGGACGAAGACGATCGGCACGAGCACGGCGTGAAACGCGTGAACCCACGGACTCGCGTCGCCGCCGGCGAGGAACGCCTGGACGGTTCCTACGGCTGCAAGCAGGAACGGCCACGCCGCCGATCTCCATTCGGGCCAGACGGCCACGAGTGCGGCGACGAACGTGAGCACGTAGCTGAGATGCACGAGCTTGCCGAGATCCTTGTGCAAGTCGAGCGCGTCTCCCTCTCCGAAGATGAACGCACCGATGAAGAGCACCTGAAAGAGGACACCCACCGCGGCAGCCGCCGCGAACAGCAACGTTGCCCAGAGACCTACTCGCCGTCGATCCATGCCGCAGCTCCTTCGTTCGTAGGACAGCTCAGTTCGGCTGCACCTACCCCTGGTGGTGCGCTCCCCAAACCGCTGCGACCCGAAAGGCTCAAGCGTCCGCCGCGAGCTATGCGGCGCGGGACGAGGCGAGCGTAGACACCTTGAGATCGTCGTAACCGTGTCGTAGGCTCGCGGTCAACCGACCGGGAGGACGCGTGAGGACCTTCTACTGGGCGTGGTCGATGATCCTCTTCGCAGCGATCATCGTGCAGATCGGGCTCGCCGGCTACGGCGCGTTCTACGCGGCGAACAAGCTCGAGGACGAGGGGTCGACCATCGACGAGGACGTCTTCTTCGACGGCTTCGAGCTCCACGCGGGCTGGGGGTACCTCGTGATTCTGCTCGGGCTGCTCTTCATGGTCGTCGGGCTCATCGCAGGCATCGGGAAGTGGCGCCTCGGTCGCCACGGCCTCCTGTTCCTGCTCCTCTTCGTCCAGCTGTGGCTCGCCTGGATCGGATTCGAGCTGCCGTTCCCGGTCGGCTTCCTCCATCCGATCAACGCCGTTCTCATTGCGGGTCTGAGCGGGTGGATCGTGTGGGACGAGTGGCAACTCTGGCGGGCGCAGGAAGGCAGGCACCGCGGCGCCGCCCGCGGAGCCCGCGCGCGCCGTAGCTACTCCGGCTGGTTGTGGTGCTCGGCGCCGACCAGGAACGGCGTGGTGACGCCCGCGTAGGCGATGTGCATCGTGAGGCCCTCGGCCGCGTGCGGGAGGTTGTGGCAGTGGTCGATCCAGATCCCCGGGTTGTCGGCGCGGAACGCGACCACGTAGCTCTCACCGGGTGACACGTTCAGCGTGTCGGACCACCAGGGACTACCCGTTGACGGCACGCCGTCGCGGCTCAGCACGAGCACGTGATGGCCGTGGAGGTGCATCGGGTGGACGACGTTCGTGTCGTTCGTGATCGTGATCTCGACGAGATCGCCCTCCTCGACCACGAAGACGGGCACGTCAGGATAGATCCCTCCGTTGATCGCCCACTGCCGTCCCGGGCCGGCCGTTGAAGAACCCGGTTTGCGCGAGACTGTCAGCACGAAGCGCCGGTCGAACGCGGTCGTCTCGGCGAACGGCACCGGTGCAGGGCTGCCGTACGCCAGTGGGTCGAACTTGCCCACGGGCAATTGCTCGGCGGGGGCGGGTGCGCGATGCGGGCTCAGGCCGAGAGACAACGTCGGACCCCTCGATCCCGAGTCGCACCGACCGAGGCGGTTGCACGAAGCCGACGTCGAAACGGCCGCCGGCGGCGATCGGGAGTGAGACGTTCGCGAGGTCGGTCGGCTCGTTGAGCTCGGTGCCGTCGATTGCGAGCACCCGGAACGGTGTTCCCGAGACCGTGAGGCTGTGACCGAAGCTGTCCGTGTTGACCAGACGAAGGCGCACCGGCGTCCCCGCCGCGATTCGCTGACGGCCCGACGAGTCGTCTCGGTTCAGCGTCGGGATGCCGTCGAACGTGTGCACGACCACGGCGAGGTCGACTCCGGGACGCTGCGTGCGGGGCTCGATGACGAGGACGCCGAAGAGGCCCCGCCGGACCTCCTTCGAGGAGACCTGGTGGGTGTGGTACCAGAACGTTCCGACCTGCTCGGCCCTGAAGCGATAGGTGTAGCGCTCACCCGGAAGGACGGCGTTCTGCGTCACTCCGGCCACACCGTCCTCGGCGTTCGGGACGTCGACGCCGTGCCAGTGAATGGTGACGCCGGCCTCGACGTCTTGGTTTTCGAGCATCACCTCGACGTCGTCGCCCTGTCGCACGCGAAGCTCCGGGCCCGGCGAGATGCCGTTGAAGGTCAGTGCGTCGACGCTCCGTCCGACGCCAGTCGGATAGTGGCGCTCTTCGCGACGAGCGCGAAGCGCGCGTCCGGGACCGCAACCTTTGCTCCATGGAGATCGCTCACGCTGAGCCCTCCTCGTCCATGCGCGTCGTGGGACCGGGTTCGGAGCCTCCGCCGAAGTCGTGCGTCCCATACGACATCACGCTGTACGTGTCCGGGATCCGGCTGTCCCACCACGCCTTCCCGATGAGGACGAACACGCCGACAAGCACGGCGCCGCCGACGACCGCGGCGACTCGTAGTGCGAGGCGAGTCGTCATGCCGGGCGCATCGTCGCACGTGGACAAAGGCCGGAGTTGGTACGCGAGTGCAGTGATGCCCTCGGCGCTTCTCCGGTCACGAGGCGCTTGCCAACGAGATTCACGCGCTCCTCGACAACTCGAAGCTCTCGCCGTCGCAGGCCGCAACGCTCGAGCGCGAGTACGTCCCACACCGCCGGTCTCTTAGCCACGCGCGTTCGCGGGTGGCTCGTCTGAGCGAGCCTGCTCGCCCAGGCTGCCTATAGGATTTGTGTCTCCTCCCGCCGCGAACGCTCACGGGACCGGCGCGACCGCAACGGGGAGAGTCGGTCATCCAGCTCGTGAACCCCTTAGACGAGCTGGGTGGTCTCCTCCGCCCGCCTAAACGTTCCTCCTTAGGCTGGTCGCTGGCCTCCGGACCCAGCGCTGGGTTCGGAAGATTGGCGGCAGCCATCCGGCGAACACCGTGACGAGCCGCTGGTTCTCTCCCCATTGCTTGCTTCGGCTCTGTTTGAGCCGATACCGCTCAGCTGACCCCAGAGCGCAAAATGCGGTCCGACGCAGCGCGGGGAGGTAAGGCGGATCGATGCCCCCCTCGGGGGGATCGCCGCCGTGGGGCACTGACGCCCGGCCCATACTGGCTTCCCTATCTCGCATCCCCTCGGGTCGACGTGTGCATCACGTGCCGTCCGAGTCCCGAAAGATCAGACGGCATCTCGAAGTGCGTCGCTGCGGCTTGCAGACGATCACTGACGTCGGCTAGTTCTCGCGCAGCTAGGTCAATGCGCTCTTGCTGCATTTGCGCGCGCGCTTGCTGGCTGTCAACGAGGTCTTGCTGGTTGTCAGCGCGCGCTTGTTGGCGATCTGCACGCTGGGTCATCGCCTTGAGATCCCTCGCCATCGCGTCGACTTTGTGGTTGAGCTCGGCTAACTGGGCGGCGACACTGGAAATGTCTTCGTCTGTCGTCACCGTTTGCCGCTTCTACGCCGAGACCCATGCGGCGAGCGGTACCGCCGAGGCTGTGCTCGTACTCAACTCCAACGGTTGATAGCACTTCGACGAGAAGGGCCAGGCTTGCCGGGTCCTCGTCGTTCTCGATTGGCGGCCGGGCTCGTTCGCCGGGCGGTCGTCAGTCCGAGTGAAGCGTGTGCTGATCGAGGCCGATCTCCTCGGCTCCGCGAGACGTGAGCACATAGAACGTGGGGTCGGGGGCTGGCGCAGCGCGGCGCGACTGCGTCCCGACAGGGCTGGTTCGACGCGGCCGAATTAGTTCGGCTCGAACGAGGCGGTCTAAGTCGAACGCTGGAAAGCGGTCGGCAAGCTGCTCGGCCATCTTCCCCTGATCGCCGACGAACTCAAGCACATCACGTTCAGCATCTTCCATGAGACGACGGTACTCGTTTTACGCTCGCCCGTCGCCCCGTGTCTCGCCTGCCGCCCGCATATCGCCCCGCGGGTCATCACCTTTCTCGCCGCGCTGAGCGCCATCTGGGAAGGCTTTATCGAGGAGGTGCGGGCGGGCTGAGCTAGCGAGGCACCCAGACGGGCTCGCGCTTGAAGTTCCTGCCCCCGAGCACCTTCGTCAGACCGCTCCCGTCCGCACGGATCACGTAAAGGCCGTTCACGGGATGCTCGAACGGGTCGGGCGTTGGATCGAGCGCGAACATGATCATCGAGCCGTCTGGCGACCAGGTTGGAGTGATCGCGTAGCGGCCGCTGTCGTCCTTGAAGACCTCCGTGAGTTTGGAGCCATCGGGGGCAATCGTCCAGAGGACGCCGCCCGCGTCGGCAAAGAGGATCTTCCTGCCGTTGGGTGACCACCTGTAGTTGTTGCAGCACTGGACTCGAACACCGGTCGGTGTCAGGCGATGCAGGCCCTTCCCGCTCGTCCGGACGAGCCAGAGGGAACCGGGACCAGGGTCGCCCTCGGGCCCAGCGAAGACGACGAGTTGCTTCCCGTCAGGCGAGAAGTCACCGGGAATGAAGTGCCTTCGCGTGACACGACGGATGATCTTTCCGTCTGAGGCACGAGTGAGATAGATGCCTTCTTCGCTCGACTTGCCGAAGCCCTCGCGTGCCAGGGTCTTGCCATCCGGCGAGAACGGACCGGTCGCGAGTTCAAGGGTGCCCTTCGGCAGCGGAAGCACGGTGCGCTTGCTTCCGTCGAGGTTTGCCGTCACGGCGGTGATGCGCGTGTCAGGCGCGACTGCCGCCGAAAACGATGCGCGAGCCGCTGCGCGTCGCCCATGGGCAGCACGTCCTGCCGAACTTGCTGATGCGACGTTGGCTCGTGCCGTCGGCCTTCGAGACATACAGCGTCTCGTCGCCAAAGCGCCCACCTGCTCGCGTAAACAGGATGTGCCCCTGAAGCGCCGACACCTCCGCCGAGGCGGAACTCTGGCTGAACGCTGCGAAGCCGACCAAGAGCAAGGCCGACGAAACCGCCGCTGACACGAGCCATCTCATGAAGATCCTCCCGCTTGCGTCGATTCGCCTGCCGCCGCCACGATCCTCTCGCGGCGTTGCCGCTGAGTCAACGTTCGAGACATGGTGATGGCCGAAGATGCGTCCCGCGAGCTCCCGAATCTGCCGCTTGAGGACGCGCTCCAGCTCGTCCACCTCTACTTCGAGCGCGGATCACCGAAGGCTGAGCCGGCAGCGAGGCGGTGGCTCGTGCGCTATCTCAGTGAGGGCACGCCCGAGCTTGCGGGATGTCGCGACGGTCACGGCGAGTCTTGCGAATCGCGACGTCGACGCGGGCTGAGCCAACTCAGCCATGACACTCACTAGACTCGCCCTGATGTCTAGCCCTGCGGCCCGGCAGCCCAACGCGCTTATCTGGGCAGCTCGTCTCGCGGTTGCGGGGCCGGTGCTGTGTCTCACGTTGGTCGCAGTCCTCCATGTGCTCGAGCCGGAGGTCAACGACAGCGACGCGGTCAGCGAATACGCGCTGGGTGACTACGGGTGGCTAATGAACATCGCCTTCTTCTCGGGTGCCGCGGGTATCGGCGCGCTTGCGTTCACACTCCGCAAATCCCTGGCGCGTTCCAAGAGCGCCATCGCCGGAATCGTCCTCCTCTGGATCGCGGCGGTCGCATGGGTCTTCCTTGGCGCGGGCAACATCGACCCCGAAGGAGCAGACGCGACAACGCACGGACTGATTCACGGGGTCGGCTTCTTCCTCGGGCTACCGACGAGGCTCGCTGCGCCGCTCGTCCTCGCGGCCGCGTTCCGCCGCGACGAGCGCTGGGCGGATCACCGCCGACTCTCCCTCGCGCTAGGAATCGCGGCTTTGGTCGCCGAGGTCGCCGGCTTCTCGGATCTTGCGTCCGCGGTGATGCTTCGGCTCTCGCTCGGCCTCTGGCTTGTCTGGATCGCGCTCACGGGGGCACGGGTTCTCAGCTGGCGGCACCTGACCTAGCGACTCGTGGGCTACCTGCGGATCGAGGAGCGCTTACCCGAAAGGGGGACGAGAAGAGCGCCGACTCCTACGAGAAGCTGGGTACCCAATCCTCCCCAGTTTTGGCTTGAGTGGCCGTTCCCAGCGGCCACTCTTCTTTTTGGTCCACCGCCACGGATCGAGAAGCGCGAGCTCGACGCGGGCGGGCTGAATTAGCCCCTTCTCTCCCTCTCCAAGGCGATGATCCCAATGAGGAACGCGACGATGACGGCCACCGCGACGGCTTGTGGCAGCCAGTCGGTGCCTGCGACCGCAACAAAGACGAGGCTCGCGATGATCACGAATAAAGAGAGACACCCACCGCAACCGAGACAACTCAAGCCTCCATCGTCTGGACGTCGATTACTCATGGCGCGGCGATCCTAGGTCACGGATCGAGGAGCGGGAGCTCGAGGCGGGCGGGCTGCACTAGTCGCGGACGCGGTTCGTCCGTCAACACCAGCCCGCGCATGGCACGCGCTTCCAAGCACTGCCCGCCGGCATCGAGACAGCGACCATCCAGCCAGCCTCGCTGAAGTTCAGAGGATGGGCGAGGGCCTTCTTCTTGGCGGCGGCGGTGAGGACCGGTGAGAGCAGGAGTCGCTTTCCGTCCGTGATCCGATAGCGAAAGACCGACTTACCGATCCGGAAGCTGCGTCCGTCGATGATCGCGTAGCTGCCGTCATCCACCTGCCGACGATTCCAATCGAGCGAGCCGAACGTGCCCGTTGCTGTGAAGAAGTGCGAGTGAACACGAGCTACGGCGCCGGAGCAGAGACGCGGCTTCGCCGCGAGCTCAGCCGGAGTGCCGTCCACAAGTCCGTTCCCGGCGACCATCGCGGGAGCAAGCTTCTCCAGTCCATACCACCGGAGCGACCGAACGATGTCCGAGCAGCTGGTCACCTTTTGCCAGCGCCCAACGAGGGCCGGAGCCTCGCCTTCCGCCCCGGTCTGTCCCGCAGCGGTGGACCCGATTGTCGAGACAGCCGCTGCGAGTACCCCGACGAACAGCCAGCGAGTCCGCTTGCGATCCATGCGTCACCCCCTAGTCGACATGCATGCGGAGTGACCCTTTCAACGCCAACGTGTGCTGTCAATGAACGTCGCGGTCGACCGCAGGCACGCATCGAGCTTGACGAGGATCGCTGCGAATGTCATGAGAACATACGTTCGTGACCGCCCAGCCCCACGCCCACGTCCGCTTCCGCATAGCCATCGAGCGCCGCTCTCTCTGGGCGGCCGAGGACGCCGCCCGCGAACTACCGAACCTGCCGCGCGAGGACGCGCTGCAGCTCGTGCATCTCTACTTCGAGCGAAAGCTCACCGAAAGCTGAGCTGGCCGCGAACGGTGGCTCGTGCGCTAGAACGCGGCCCTCAGCGTGTGCCCCGTTGTCCCCTGCGCAGCGCGTCGAGTCGGCGCCGCGCCTGCTTTGTGGGGCGTGTGCCGAGATCGGCTCCAATCGGACGGGAAAGCCGACGTTCAGCGTCGTGCAGTTCGCGGGCAATACGTGACTCGGGGGTCTCCTCATAGAGCATAAGGGCATCGCTCGCCGGGCCGCGGCGTTCGGCCATCCCGGCAACGATGAGCGTGCGCCGCACTGTCTTGACGGTCACTTCGATCGTGTCTCCCGTCCGAATCGCCTTCGAGGGCTTTACGCGCTCGCCGTTCACATGTACCCGCCCCCCAAGGACGGCCCCGGTTGCCGCGCTGCGTGTTTTGAACATGCGTGCCGCCCAGAGCCATTTGTCGATCCGCACCTGATCCACAGCGCCATGATCGCAGTAGCTCGCGAGCGACCTGCGGGATCGAGGCGCGCGAACTCGAGGCGGGCCGGCCGAACTAGCAGGGTCTTGACACGGCCAGCGTTGTCTGCGCAGAATCGCGCTCCCCTGCGGCCAGATCGGTGGGACTGGTTGGAGATTCGCGAGTACCTCGTTCTGAAATTTGACGGCAACACGGTGCGGTTTCCCGTCCGAGACGGAGATGTCGCTCAGGCGCGTCTGCGAGCGGCTCTCAGCCAACGCCCTGACGACTGTGTCGTGGCCGTCACCGACGACGCGTACATACGTGTGGGATCAGATTCGAGCGCCGGCACCCGTGTCGTAGTCGACGGCTAAGTCGCGACGTCGTGGGTTGGTCGGCCTCGATCGCCGGCAACCTACGCGCCTACGATCGGGCACTCGATTGGGCACGAATGGGCACAAACGACGAGGAAGAGCGTGTGCTGGCTACTGCGGAGGCAACAAAAAACCCCGCCTGAGCGGGGCTTTGTTGAAGCGGATGAACGGGCTCGAACCGTCGACCTTCTGCATGGCAAGCAGACGCTCTACCAACTGAGCTACATCCGCGAGGGGGCGGAGTATAGCCGCGGCTACGCGCCGCCCAGCTTCTCGCGGAGCAGCGGCACGACGTCGTCGGGTTGCGGATACCGGCCGAGCATCGACTTCGTGAAGACGAGCTCGCCGTCGAGGTGCACGTCGAAGATCCCATCTGCGCCTGTCACGACCTCGACGGTGCCGACCGAGTCCTCCCACTCCTCCAGGATCCGCGCCGCCAGACCGGCGGCGTTGGGGAGCGCTCCTCAGGGGACGCAGTACTCGATGCGGATGTGGTGACGTTCCGCCATCACGGCGATTCTGTCACGCTGAGGCGTCGAGGGCTTCGTTGACGAGGCTGTCCGCGAGCTCGTTGTGCTCGCGGCGGACGGCCGTATAGGTGACGCGGCGGATCTTCCGCGCGTGGCGCGAGGCATCGAGGAAGAGGTCCTGGAGACCCTTGTTCTTCACCCGGTACTCGCCGCGCATCTGCTTCACGAGGAGCTCCGAGTCGGAGACGACCTCGAGCTCGTCCACGCCGGCCTCGACCGCACGCTCGAGACCCGCCACGAGCGCCGCGTACTCGGCGACATTGTTCGTCGCCACACCGATCGCCTCCCCACGGGAGTCGAGCACCGTGCCGTCCTCTGCTTCCAGCACGAACGCGTACGCAGCCGGACCTGGGTTTCCGCGCGAACCTCCGTCCGTGAACAGCTTCGCCTTCACTGATCGAGGAGCGGGTAGACGTCGTAGGCGGGCTCCTCGTAGGGGTGCGCAAGCCGGAGCGCAACGACGGCGTCGCGGATCCGTCCTTCCGGGACGACGGTCTCGACGCGGAGCTCGGGGACACGCTCCTCCCGTCCGCTCTCGCCGATGGCCGGGCTTGCGCCCTCGCCACCGAAGAACGTGCCCGTTCCGGCGGCGTACCAGGAGCAGTGCGTGTAGTCGCCGATGCGTCCGCCGCCCGCCTCGAACACCGCGTCGCGCGTCGCGTCGAGCGCCTCCTCGGGCACGAACCAGACGAGCTTGACCTGACTCACTCCGTGTTGTCGATCTGCGCGCGCTGGAGGGTCCCGGAGTAGTCGACGTAGACCGACTTCCACTCCGTGAACACGTCGAGCGCGGCCTGGCCGGCCTCGCGATGGCCGTTGCCGGTCTCCTTCGTCCCGCCGAACGGGAGATGGACCTCGGCGCCGATCGTGCCCGCGTTGACGTAGGTGATGCCCGCCTCGAGATCGCGCATCGCGCGGAAGGCGCGGTTCACGTCGCGCGTGAAGATCGACGACGAGAGCCCGTAGCGGATGCCGTTCGAGATACGGAACGCCTCGGTCTCGTCGCGGCAGCGGATGAGTGAGAGGGTCGGCCCGAAGATCTCCTCCTGCGCGATCCGCATGTCCGGACTCGACGTCGCCGAAGATCGTCGGGCGATAGTAGAACCCCTTCCCGAGGTCGCCCTCGTCCGCGATCTCGCCACCCGTGAGCAGCGTCGCGCCCTCGTCGCGGCCGATCTGCGTGTACGAGTGGATCTTCTCGAGCGCGGCTGCGTTGATCACCGGGCCGACGTCGGAGTCGTCTTCCCAGCCGGGCCCGAGCCGCAGCGCCTCCGCGCGCTCGACGAGCCGGGCCGAGAGAGTGTCGTAGAGGCTCTCGTGCACGATCACGCGGCTCGTCGCCGTACAGCGCTGGCCGGACGTGCCGAACGCCGACCAGAGGATCCCTTCGAGTGCGAGGTCGAGATCGGCGTCGTCCATGACGATGATCGCGTTCTTGCCGCCGAGCTCGAGGTGGACGTGCTTCAGCCCCTCCGCTGCTGCTTCGAGCACCTTCACGCCCGTCTCGCGCGAGCCCGTGAGCGAGATCACGCGAACGTCCGGGTGACGGACGAGCCGCTCGCCGACCGCTCCCCCACCCCCGTGGACGATGTTCACGACGCCCGCGGGAACGCCGGCCTCGAGCAGGAGCTCCGTGAAGCGCTGCCCGAGGGCAGGCGTGTCCGTCGCCGGCTTGAAGACGACGGTGTTGCCGGCCACGAGCGCGGGCGCGATCTTCCAGGACGGGATCGCGATCGGGAAGTTCCACGGGGTGATGACGCCGATGACGCCGATCGGCATCCGCACGGACATCTGGAACTTGTTTCGCAGCTCGGACGGTGTCGTCTGCCCGAAGAGGCGCCGGCCCTCGCCGCCCATGTAGAAGCTCATGTCGATCGCTTCCTGGACGTCGCCGCCGGCCTCCGCGCGGACCTTGCCCATCTCGTGCGTCATGAGCTCGGTGAGCTCGGCCTTGGCGTCGGTGACGAGCTGCGCGAAGCGGAAGAGGATCTCGCCGCGCTTGGGCGCGGGCACGAGGCGCCAGTCCTCGAAGGCAGCCTTGGCTGCCGCGACGGCGCGATCGACGTCCTCCGCGCTCGAGCGCGGGAAGGTGCCGATCAGCTCGCCGTCGGCGGGACTGGTGGAGTCGAACGTCTCGCCCGACGCGGCGTCGACCCACTCGCCGCCGACGTAGTTCTGGAAGATGCGTGTCGTAGTCGCCATGACCGGAGCCTAGCGCCGGCCACCAGAGTGGATGTCGGACGGGCGGCGCGACGGCCGCGAAGCGGCCGCTTCAGGGATCTCGCGCGATCGAGAGTCTCGCGCTAGCGAGCTCTCGATCTTGCGCAGAAGTCACCGCGCGACGTTCGGGACGATGCGGCCGTCGTCGCCGAGGTTCGCGTTCCACTCGGTGAACGCGGCTTCGATCTCGGAGAGATCGGCACCTCGATCGGCGAGGCGGATCGGCTGACCCGCCTCCGGGAGCACGCGGTACTGGTACCAGGTGATCTCCCAGGCGAACGTCAGCACGAGCTCACTGTTGACGCCCGAGAGCGGGACGATCGAGACGAGCGGTGCGCCGAGCGCCTTCGCGACACCCTCGATCGTGCGGCGGAAGAGGCTGGCGTTGAAGAGGTCGGCGGCCTCGACGAGTGCTGCCTCCGAGTCGGTGAGTCGCCGAAGCACGGGCTCGGGGACGACGGGCTGGGACTCCCCGTTCGGGGCACCCAGGAACTGCGACCAGCGCGTTCGCTTCTTGCGCGCCCGCGGTGAGAGCGCCGGCGAAACCGGCCCACCCTCGCGCACCCAGCCGTAGTCGAGTGCGTGGTCCTGGCAGAGCGGGCAGACGTCGACGAACTCGACGCCGTCGGGGGAAAAGCGAAGCGCGACCTCCCCCTGGAGCAGGCTTCGTTCGCACACCGCGCACACGCGGCGCACGCTCGCCTTCGTCACGCGCATGCTGCGGACCCTAGCAGCGCCCGGACGGTTTTCCACATATCCACAGGCAGGTGTCTGACACCCGGACTGGCCGAAACGGTCAGGCCTTCGCCGCCTCGCGCTCGCGTTTCGTCTCGTCGATGATCTTCTGTGCGACGTGCGTCGGCACTTCCTCGTAGCGGAGGAAGTGCATCGAGTAGTCGCCGCGGCCGCTGGTCATCGACGTAAGCGACTGCGCGTAGGTCAGGAGCTCGGCCATAGGCACCTCGGCCTTGATCGACGTCATACCGCCGAGCGGCTCCATCCCCTGGAGCCGGCCCCGCCGCGAGTTGAGGTCGCCGTTCACGGCGCCCACGGCGTCGTCGGGAACGCTCACCTCGAGCTCCATGATCGGCTCGAGGAGCACGGGATCGGCGTTCATGTACGCCTCCTTCCACGCCATCGAGCCGGCGATCTTGAACGCCATCTCCGACGAGTCGACGGTGTGGTACGAGCCGTCCACGAGCTGGACCCTGACGCCCTGCACGGGCGCACCCGCGAGCTCGCCGTGGTGCATCGCCTCCTGGATGCCCTTGTCCACGGCAGGACGGAAGCCCTGCGGGATCACACCGCCCACGATCTTGTCCACGAACTCGTACCCGATCTCGCCGTCCGGCGTGATCACGATGTGACAGTCGCCGAACTGGCCGCGCCCGCCCGTCTGCTTCTTGTAGCGGCCGTGCGCGCGCGCCTCACGGCGGATCGTCTCGCGGTACGGGACGCGTGGCGGATGGAGCTCGATCTCGACGCCGAAACGCTGCCTTGCACGCTCGAGCGCGACCTCCACGTGCATTTGGCTCATGCCCGAGAGGATCTCCTCCCCGGTCTGCTGATCGCGCCTGAGGCGGAGCGTCGGATCCTCCTCCGCGAGCCGACGGATCGCGGTCGCCACCTTCTCCTCGTCGCCCTTGGACTTCGGCGTGATCGCGAAGCTCATGACCGGCTCGGGGAATCCGAACTCGGGCGACTCGATCGCGAGCTCCTTGTCGACGAGCAGGTCGCCGGTCTGCGCCTCCTTGAGCTTGGCAACGGAGCCCAGGTCCCCCTCGCCGAAGTCGAGGGCGGCGTGGTGCTCCTTGCCCTGCACGTCGAGGAGCGTGCCCATCCGCTCCTTACCTTTCGCGCGCAGGTTGACGAGCGTCGTGTCGGCAGTGACGGTGCCCTTCAGCACGCGAAAGACGTTGATGCGCCCCGCGAACGGGTCGGCCACGGTCTTGAAGACGAACGCCGCGATCGTGGCACCGTCGACGTCGATCGGCGAGCCCTTCTTCGCAGGCGAGGGAACGCCCTCGACGAGGAGGTCGAGGAGCGCATGCGTGCCGAGGTTCTTCGTCGCGACACCGCAGGCCACCGGGAAGACGTCGCCGCTCGTCACCGCCGCCTTCAGGGCGGAGGCGACCTCGTGTGCGTCCAGCTCCTGCCCTTCGAGGTAGCGCTCCATGAGCGCCTCGTCGGTCTCGACGACGGCGTCGAGGAGCTTCTCGCGGTACTCCGTGGCGAGCTCGGCCAGCTCGTCCGGGATCGGGCCCGGCTCGCCTTCCTTCGCACCCTCGGGGCTCGTGTACGCACACATGTGCAGGACGTCGACGATCCCCGACAGCTCGTGCTCGGAGCCGATCGGGATGTGCACGGCAACGCATTTCGTCGAGAGCTGGTTGCGCAGCGCATCGAGCGTGCGGAAGAAGTCGGCGCGCTCGCGGTCGAGCATGTTGACGAAGATGACGCGCGCGAGGCCGAGCTCGTCTGCGAGCTTCCACGCTCGCGAGGTGCCGACCTCCACCCCCATCACTGCAGACACCGTTACGAGCGCACCCTCCACGACCCGCGCAGCGCACCGCAGCTCGCCCTGGAACGCCGGATCGCCGGGCACGTCGATCAGGTTGACCTTCCGATCCTGCCACTCGGTGTGCTCGAGCGACATCGAGATCGAGAGCTGTCGTCTGTGCTCGTCCTCGTCGGCGTCGGACACGGTCGTGCCGGCCTCGACCGAACCGAGACGGTTGATCTTCCCCGTCTGGAAGAGGAGTGCCTCGACGAGCGACGTCTTTCCCGTCCCGCGGTGGCCGACGACTGCGACGTTGCGGATCTTTGCGGGCTCGGACATGGGCTGGCTCTCCTTCTCGTGCTCGGTTTCCGGCCGAGAAGCTTAGTCAGCCCGGCAGGGCCAGGTTACGGGACGGGTGCAGCCGCGATGGGCACGTCGAGCAGGCTCGTGACAGCAGGGTTGTCCACTTGCAGGGCGAGTGAGCGTGCGACGGTGAACGCCGCCGGATCCCCAAGTCGAGCGCGGTAGAGAGTTGCGCGCAAGAGCAGCTCGCGCATCCCCCTGCTTGCGGCCACGGCCGCGAGCTGATCGATCCACAGCGGAACCGACTCGGCTCCGTGCTCCAGGCCGACTCGACACAGCGCATCCAGACCGTACGCTTCGATCCACAGGTACGTGTCGGGCAGACGCCGGCAGAGCCGAGGGGCTTCGAGCAAGTGCTCGAGAGCGCGCACCACGTCGCCCTCGGCCGCGGCAACGAGGCCCAGTCCGCGCATCGAAATGCTCTCCCAGCACGGGTCGCCGACCTCGCGACCGACGGCGAACGCGTGCTCGAACCGCTCCCGTGCGGCTTGCACGTCGCCACCGATGAGGTCGATCTCGCCGCGGAACGCCTCCGGCCACGGACGAAACGCCGTCCACCCGCGCAGCTCCACCAGCGCGAGCGCCTCATCGAACACCACGCGGGCAGTCTCGGTGTCACCACGGGCGAGGTGGAACCGCCCGAACATGCTCAGCGCATAGGCCTGCAGACGAGCCGAGTCTGTTCTGCGTGAGCGCTCGACCGAGGAGTGCAGCAGACGTCCCGCTGCCGCGTAGTCGCCGATGTCCATTCTTCCCGTCCCGACGATGACGTCGACCCACCCCATCTCCTCGTCGTCCTCGCCCGCGAGCGACGCCGTCCGCGACAGCGACTCCTCGGCCCGCGGGTACTCCGAGCGAAGGAACTGGACCCACGCGATCTCCCTCCAGCCCGTAGCCGCCAGCTTGGATCGCCCACTCCCCTCCGCGAGAACCACGCCTTCGTGAAGCGCGGCGGCGCCCTCCTCGTCCGTCCCACGAGCTCCATGGACGAGCGCGCCGCCGAGCGCGATCAGTGACTGTGCGAGAAGCTCCGGCTCATCTCTCGAGCGAGCCGACGCGCACGCAGCCCGCAACCGCTCGACACCCGCTTCAACCGAGCCGGCGGCGATGATCGCCTCTCCCGTCTCGATCTGGGCGAGAACGGCTGCACGATCGCTTCCCGAGGCGCTCGCCCGCACGGCGTCGTTCAGCCCGGCAGTCCTCACCGCAGGACTCGGCTCGACGCCGAGCTCTCGGCGAAAGAGGACCTCGCACGAGGCGATCTGATGCGCTGCGCCGTCGACGTCGCCCGCCGCGCGCAGACACCTGACGAGTAGCGCGTGAGCGTTCTCGTCGAAGCGGTTGAGCTCGACGAGCTGCGCAGCCCGCCGCGCGGCTGCAGGTGGATCGCCGTACGCGAGCAGCGAGAGCGCCGCCTGGTGGAACACCGCTCCCGTCGCCCCCGCGACGTACCGCCGCTCACTCTCGAGCCAGAGCTCGAATCCTGCGCTCGACGAGAACGTGAGACCCTCGAGAAGGTCGAGGCCGATGCTCGGCAGCTCGACTGCCTCCCTCCAGGATCCGCCGTGGAGCACGTCGACATCGACGACCGTGCCGGGCGCGCGTGCGAGGCGTAGAGGCTCGCCTCCGACGGTGAAGCTCTCACCGACGAGCCTTCGCAGATCCGACAGTGTCCAGCGCAGGGCGGCGAGCGGGTCCGCCGCGTCGGGAAACAAGAGACCGGCGATCCGCTCGCGCGACGTCGGCAGACCCGTGCAGACCAGGTAGGTCAAGAGACCCCACGTCTTGTTGCCGCGCGGTGGGGTGACCCGCTCTCCGGTCCGTTCGATCCGAGGCGGCCCGAGCAGGTGTACGTGCGTGCTCAGGACGCCCCTCGTCTCACACGGTCCCTCACACGCCGCACTGTGACCCTCCGGCTCGTGAAGGTCAACACACACGTTCGGAGAGGAGCAGTGGCATGCACAGTGCACGCAAGCGCACGACGATCGCCGTGACCGTTGGGCTCGGCTTCCTGTTGCTCGTGGGCGTTGCCTTGGGCACCCCGGGATTTCGGGTCATTTCGGCGCCGGTTCATGCCCGCGGGACCATCGGGCCGACGAACGGCCCGAACCTGGTCGTGAACAGCAAGTCGGGCGTCCACCTGAAGGCGAAAGGGTCCACCGACATCGTCACGCAGCAGATCACGCTCGGCCCCGGCGGACACACCGGCTGGCATAGCCATCCCGGCCCCGTGCTTGTGACCGTCAAGACCGGATCGATCCAGCTGTTCTACGCAAACGACGACGACTGTCAAGGCGTCGTGTACGAGGCAGGAGACAGCTTCGTCGACCGCGGGGACGAGAATGTCCATATCGCCCGTGCATCGCCGTTCGACGGCGTAGAGCTGTGGGCGACGTACTTCGTGCCGGGTGGAGACCCGAGCGCTCCGTTCAGGCTCGACGCACCCGACCCCGGAACCGGCTGCTAGCCGGGGACGCGGAAGGAGAGTTCCATGACTCGCTTCTCACGAGGATCGACTGCGCTCCTCGTCGTCGCCGGCGCGCTCGTACTGACGGGGCTCGCCTCGGCCACGTGGGTGTCGGCGCAGAAGATCGACACGATGGGCGGCAACAGCGCGGAGCTCAACACTCCGTCGCTCGACGGCTGCCCGATCCAGTCACCCGACGGTCTGAGCCTGTACATGGCCTCGAATCGGCCCGGAGGTAGGGGCGGTCTCGACGTCTGGATGGCCAGCCGGGCGAGCGTCAGCGCACCGTGGGGTGCTCCGCAGAACCTCGGCGAGCCCGTGAACTCGGCAGCTGACGACTTCTGTCCGACTCCGGTCGGGAAGAA
Source organism: uncultured Gaiellaceae bacterium (assembly GCA_963820635.1). Taxonomy (GTDB): domain Bacteria; phylum Actinomycetota; class Thermoleophilia; order Gaiellales; family Gaiellaceae; genus GMQP-bins7. Next base: position 21,241 of record CAWGAN010000007.1, read on the forward strand.
CGGGCTCTTCTTCGTGAGCCGGGAAGCGCTACCGGGCGCGTGCGGGCAGGGCGACATCTACTTCACGCACCGGAACGCGCCCGGCACCTGGGCCGAGCCCGAGCGCCTTCTCTGCGGCCCGGCCGGCCCGAACTCGGAGCTCGACGAGCAGGGGCCATCGTGGGTCACCCTCAGCGGCAAGCTCCGGGGGAAGAAGGCCCTCTACTTCTCGCGCAGCTCCGCTACGCCGAGCGTCGCGGGCGAGATCTTCGTGAGTGAGAGGCAGAACGGCGCACGCTTCGGCCCGGCGACAGCCGTCGCCGAGCTGAACGACGCGACTGCGAACGACATCCAGCCGAACATCCGCGCGGACGGGCTCGAGGTCGTGTTCACCTCGAACCGGTCGGGCACGCTCGGCGGTCAGGACCTCTGGGTCGCCACGCGTAGCTCGCTCGACGGCCAGTGGTCCGCCCCGGTCAACCTCGGCGCGGTCGTGAACACGGCCGCGGCAGAGACACGACCGTCGCTCTCGCGCGACGGGAAACAGCTTCTCTTCGGGCGCGCACCCGGTCCCGAGGGAAGCAGCGACATCTACATGACGACGCGGCCGTAGAGAGTCGCGCTGGCGACGTATGACGACGGGGTGTGGGCTCCGGCCCACACCCCCGTCTACGTCTCGGCAGGCTCGCGCGGCGTCGTGCCCGAGAGGTGCGCCTTCAGACGCAGGATCGCCTTGGTGTGGAGCTGGGAGACGCGCGACTCGGTGACACCGAGCACTTCGCCGATCTCGCGGAGGGTCAGCTCCTCGTAGTAGTAGAGGGTGACGACGAGCTTCTCGCGCTCGGGCAGGTCGGAGATCGACTCGGCCAGCGCTTCCTTCACCTCGCTCTGCTCGAGTGAGACCTCGGGGTCCGGCCCTGTCTCGTCCTCGATCGTGTCGATCAGGGCGATGGAATCGCCACCGGACGAGGGCGACCACAGCTCGTCGAGCGCGCCGACCGACGAGCGCGAGATCTCGAGCAGGCTGTCGTCGAGCTCCGCTTCGGTGACGCCGAGCTTCTTCGCGATCTCCTCGTCCGTCGGTGCTCGGTGCAGCTCCTTCTCGAGCGCGGCGATCGCACGCTCGATCTGGCGCGCGCGGGTGCGGACGGAGCGCGGAACCCAGTCGAGCGACCGGAGCTCGTCGATGATCGCCCCGCGGATTCGTGCCATCGCGAAGGTCTCGAACTTGATCTCCCGGTCGGGATCGAAGCGCTCGATCGCGCCGATCAGCCCGAGGAGCCCGTACGACACGAGATCCTGCTCGTCCACGTGCGACGGCAAGCTCGCTCCCACCCGACCGGCCACGAACTTCACGAGCGGCGCATAGGTGAGGATGAGCCGGTCGCGAAGCTCCTGGTCCTTGGTCTTCCGAAACTCTTGCCAGAGCACCTGGGTCTGATCCGCAGCAGCCACGGAAAGAGAATACGCCGCGGGAAGGCGGAGTCCTCAGGCGCGACGAATCAACGCACGTCGCGCGAGGTCGCCGAGCCAGAGCGCGAGGGCTGCAGCGGCGAGCGCGATGACCCACGCGCTGCCGCCTTCGAGCGCGGCATAGACGGCGACGAGCCCGAGACTCACCGCGAGTGCGGCGAAGAGAAGTCCGAGAAGGCGACGCTGCACGGCAGGGATGGTGCCACTTGGCTCGCGGTACCATTTGCCCCCGACACAGGGGCGTAGCTCAGTTGGTAGAGCGGCGGTCTCCAAAACCGTAGGTCGCAGGTTCGAGTCCTGTCGCCCCTGCTTCGACCCGTCGCACGTCGACGATCACTGAAGATGCGGTCTGATGAGATCGTCGATCTCACGGCCCGAGACCTTGCCCTCGAGCCGACCGACCACACGTCGGTCTTTGACGAGGACGAGCGACGGGGCGGTGGTGACGCCGAGACGGGCGACGAGGCCGGAGTGGCGGTCGGCGTCGAGCTCGAGCACGGTGAGTCGTCGCTTCTGGGTGACCTTGACCCACGCGACGAGGCTCTCCATGCGCCGCGACGCGCCGGAGCTGTACTTGCGCACGAACACCAGCGTCGTCCGCGTCGTACCCGAAGACGTCGACCGCGCAGCTGTTTCCGTCGATGACTCCATGTCCTTGAGGTGCCCTGCGCGGCGATACGCGAAACGCGTCGAGCAGTTTGGCCCCGGAGAGCTGAGCTCAGCCGGACGGTGGGTCCGTCGACACGACGGCTTCGGCACGGGCCATGAAGACGGTGAGCCACGAGGCGTCGTCCCGGCGCGCCGCCTCGATGCGATCCGTCAGGCGCGTGAGCACGAGCTCGAGGCCGTCGTCGTCCACGGCACCGTCGCGGAGCGGGCCGACCGACACCGCGACGTGCCCGTCCTCCGCGTGAATCTCCACCGATGCCTCGTCGTCGCGCGACGCATCCAGCATGCTCAGCACGGCGAGCTGGAGATCGTCCATCCGCTCGTACGGCAGATCGAGACGGGTGCCGAGCCCGCCGAGCACGAGACTCGCGACACCGCGATAGGCGGAGGCGGTCGGGATGGTGAGCACGATGGTGTCGTTCACGTCGTTGGCCACCTCCTCGGCGGCAAGGCCACTGCGCATGATCGCCTAGACTCGAGACTCGTGGGGGATGTGGCCGACTTCGCCGTTGCCGTCGATCGGCGGGACGAGCTGTGTCGTGGTTCGCGTCGAAGGCGAGCTGGACATGGCGAGCGCTTCGGAGCTCGAGGACGCACTCTCTCGCGTCACCTCCGCCCCGCACGTCGTCATCGACCTCGGTTCGTGCACGTTCCTCGACTCGGCCGGCATGCGCGTCATCACCGAGACCATGCAGAAGGCCCCCCGCGTTTCCGTCGTCGCGACGGATCCCGGCGTGTTGCGCGTGCTCGAGATCACCGCGGTCGACACCATGGTCTCCTTGCACGCCTCGGTCGACGGACGCGCTCTAACACGCCTGGTCGGAGGGCTCCGCGAGAGCCTCCTCCTGCGTGTCGTGGAGCGGGAAGATGCGATCGAGCATGGTGATCTCGAAGATCCGTCGCACCTCGGGCCGAGGCACCACCAGCCGAATCTGACCGTCCTGCTCGCGCAGCCGCTTCATCCCTCCGAGGAGCACGCCCAGCGAGGTCGAGTCGATGAGCGTGGTCGCCGAGAGGTCGACCACGACCGTGTTCGCACCTTCGTCGATCGCGCCACGGATCCGCTCCCGCAGCTCCGGCGCCGAGTGCAGGTCGGCATCTCCGTGAACGGCCAGGACCCTCACGGCCGGCTTCGGACTCTGTTCCTCGATCCGGAATTCGGCCACTTCGGATTTCGTCGACGGCTCGTGCATGGTCGTCGAGGCCAGATTCCCCCTGGCGAGCGCTCCCAAACGCCGACATCCGGCATCGGTCGTCGATGCCCCGTTACCGATGTCGAGCAAACCCCGGTGGAGTGCACGATTATGCTGGCGCCCCGATGTCGACCTACGACCTGGAGATAGGTGACGGCGCAACGGGCGTCGTCGTTGCGTCGCTCGCGGGCGAGCTCGACCTCACGAACGCGCGCGAGCTCGAGGAGCGCCTCGATGGTGCCGCGCCGAGCGAGGCGGTCCTCGTCATCGACCTCAACCTCGTCGTGTTCATCGACAGCGCCGCACTGCACGTCCTCTTCAAGCTTGCCGAGCGCCGACCGAAAGGCCGCCTCGTGCTTCTGATGGAGCCGAATGCAGCCGTTTCGCGCACGTTCGACATCGTCCGGATGAAGGACGCCGTGGCCATCGTCGGGTCGCTCGACGATCTCGGACGCAACGTCTCCGACTGACAAAGCACGCCCGAGGCCGCGTGTACAGCCTCGGGCGTGCTTTGCTCCTCGACGATGCACCGCGTCGAGATCGATCGAAGCGCCGCCGTGGTGGTCGTCGCCGCCGGCGGCGAGCTCGACGCCTACGCCGCCCCCGACCTCTCGCACGCATTCACGAGCGTCGCCCGCGAGGATCGCATCGTCGTCGACCTCGAGGCGGTGTCGTTTCTCGACTCCACAGCGCTCGGAGTCGTCGTGAAAGCCGTCCGAGCGGTCGACGAGCGGCGCGGGAGCTCCTGATCGTCCTGCCGGCAGGCCCGGCGCGACGCATCTTCGAGATCACGACGCTCGACCGCGTCCTCGCCCTCGCACCCAGTCGCGCCGACGCGCTGGCCGCGCTCACCAGCTGAGGTGCCTACGGCGCCGCGGGCGCCAGGTACTTCACCATCCGCACGACCGTCCCGCGGCCGTCGGACCCCTGCTCGACGGCCAGCTCGTCGACGATCGCGCGGATGATCGGCATCCCCATGCCGCTCTCGAGCGGTCCGGAGAGCTCGTCGGCCTCGTCCTCCGGCGAATCGGGCGCCGTCATTCCGGCGCCGTAGTCCTCGACGGTCAGCAGTAGGCGACTGTCGTCGACGGTGACGACGAGGCTCACGTCACCCGCCTCGTCGCCGGGGTATGCGTGTCGCACGACGTTGCCGCAGGCTTCGGTGACGGCGAGCTTGAGATCGGCGAGGAGCTCCTCTTCGATCGGAAGCTCGCGCGCGAGCCCGGACAGAGTCAGCCGGGCGAGCAGCAGGTACTCGGCCTTCGCAGGAAACGTCAGCCGGACGACGCGATCACTCATCGTGGGACACCTCGCCGATCCTGCCATGCATCGTCGCAAGTGCATGTCGGAGCAGGCGAGAGACGTGCATCTGCGAGATCCCGATCTCCGCTGCGATCTGCGACTGCGTCATCTCCTCGAAGAACCGCAGCTCGACGATTCGCCGCTCGCGTTCGTCGAGCGCGTCGAGACCCGCCGCGACGAAGGCGCCGTCCTCGACCTCCGAGAAGCCGGCGTCGTCGGTGCCGAGCTTGTCCGCCAGATAGTCGTCGCCTCCGTCCTCGAACGGCGCCTGCAGCGAGCGCGTCGAGTAGGCATTCGTGGAGTCGAGCGCGTCGATCACGTCTTCTTCCTCGACGTCGACAGCCTTCGCAAGCTCGGCGATCGTCGGCGAGCGACCGAGCTCGTTCGTGAGCTGGTCGAGCACGCGGGACAGCCGGACGCTGAGCTCCTTCAGCCTGCGGCGGCACGTGCATCGCCCACGCCTTGTCGCGGAAGTGCCGCCGGATCTCCCCCACGATCGTCGGCACGGCGTAGCTGGAGATGTCGACGCCGCGATCGATGTCGAAGCGATCGACGGCCTTGATGAGGCCGATGGATCCGACCTGGACGAGATCCTCGAGAGCCTCGCCACGGCCGGCGTACCGCGTGGCGAGCGCACGCACGAGCGGCATGAGCTCCACGAGCACCTGCTCGCGAGCCTGCTCGTCCCCGTCGCGGTGATACGCGATGAGGAGTAATTCCACGCTTCGCTCCATCGTCTGGATCATCGCCGGGTGCGCCGCTCTCTGCTCGATTCCAGCGTTGCACCACGCTCTCGAGGGTGTCTCGCCGAACATCGGCGCCCTCTATCCGGCGAGAGCCTCCTCCTGCGTCTCGTAGACGGGAAGGCTGCAGCTGAGAAGCGTCACGTCGAAGAGCCGGCGCAGTCTGCGAATCGGCGCAGACCAGCGCGAAGCGTCCACCGGCCTCGCGCATGCGCTGCCCGGAGCGGTACAGCACGCTCAGGAGGTCCGCGTCGGCCGCCTGCCGCTTTCCGAGGTCGACGACCACGGTCGACTGGCCGAGATTGAAGAGCGAGATCGACGCCACGCACGACGCCAACCGCGCCTCCCGACTCCGCGCAGTGAATGAGTACGGCCGCATGCGCCGAGTGCGCGCCCTCCTCGCGAACCTCGATCACGCGGACGAAGTTCCCCGAGGATCGCGGACCGAAACACGAACGCGGGAACGTGCGCCGGCGCGGACGACGGCTCTCGCGCGCGCTCAGCGGCCGCAGTACCCGTCTTCGTTCCACCTGGCGCCATCGCTGCTCCTCATTCGATCGCTGCTGCCTACGGCCTACCCGGCTCTCACGCGGCCGCAAACGTGCTCGGTTTCTCTGCGCGCCGGACGGGGAATGGGCATGTCGGCAATCGACCGAAAGGGGGGCATTCATGTACATCGGTGGTGGAGTCATCACGCTGATCGTCATCATCCTGCTGCTCGTCTGGATCTTCTGAGACATCACAGCGTCGCCCTCGGGAGTACTTTCTCGAGGGCGACTCTCGTTCCGCGCTCGCTGGTCGTGATCTCGAGCTCCGAGGAGAGCTTCTCCGTCAGCAGCAGGCCGAGTCCGCGGTTCGGACGCTCCGCGACGGGGACGAACCGGCCCGTGTCGTCGACGACGATCCGGACGCGCGACTCGTCGACGGTGGCCCGTATCCGCACGACCTCCTCGAGTCGATCTTCAGCGTGCTCGATGGCATTCGCACACACCTCCCAGGCGGCGAGCAGAAGCTCTTCCGCATCCGGGCGCGCGAGCTCGGTTCCCTCGAGCCAGGTTCGTATCGCGTCTCGCACGAGCTGCAGCGAGCGTTCCCGGCTCGCCACCTCGAGGTCGAGCGGTTGCGGTGCGACGGGGAGGAAGCGCGCAGCGAGGATCGCGATGTCGTCCGCGCGATGGGCGCCTTCGACGAGGTTGTCGAGGATGTGCTCCAGACAGCTGCTCGGCATCGCTCGGCCCATCTCGCATCGCGGCGACGAGCGCTTCGATTCCGTCGTCGATCGAGCCCCCACGACGCTCGACGAGGCCGTCCGTGTAGAGCAGCAGGATGCTTCCGGCGGGCAGCTCGACCACGCTCTGTCGGTACTTCGCACCGAGTCCGGTGCCGAGCGGGAGCCCTCGGCCGCCCTCGAGCAGCTCGACGCGACCGTCGGGGAACGCGACGACGGGCGGAGGGTGCCCTGCCGACGAGTGGCGGAGGACGCCCGCCTTCGAGTCGAACACGGCGTACACCGACCGTGGCGAACGTCGAGTCGAGCCCGTTGCTGGCAAGGCGGTCGAGCCTCGCGAGCGCCGAAGGCGGCTTCAGCCGCTCGACGGCGATCGCGCGCAGCGCGTTCCGCAGCTGCCCCATGTTCGCGGCGGCCTGCACTCCCTTGCCCACGACGTCACCGACGATGAGACCGAGTCGGCCATCGCGCAGCTCGACGGCGTCGAACCAGTCTCCACCTATGTCGACGCCCTGCGTGCCCGGCAGGTAGCGCGCTGCGATCTGCACCCCCGCGACACGTGGCAGCACGGAGGGCAGAACGCTTCGCTGGAGGGTCTCCGCGATCGAGCGTTCCGAGTCGAAGTGCCGGGCTCGGTCGAGAGCCTGCGCTCCCTGGCTTCGCGAGAGTCCCGAGGAACCGGCGATCGTCGACGTCGAGCGTGACCGGGTCTGCCCAGCCGAGCTCGAGGACACCGACGGTTTGCCTGCCTGAAACGAGAGGCAGGGCCAGTGACGAGTGCGTGACTTCAGAGCCGGTGGAGTCCGGCGGCTCGAACCACACCGCCACGTCGCACGACGCGCGTGAGGGCGGGACTCTCGTCGAGCGCTACCTCTGTCGGATACTCCTCGCTCGGGTCCGACTGTCCCGACGTGGCCAGCGGACGCAGGACCTGGCGCTCGTCGACCAGCTCGTACAAGACCGCAGAGGCGGCGTCCGTTCCTTCGAGCGCCGCTGCGATGACCACGTCGGCGACGTCACGCGAGGTCACTGCGTTCGAGAGCGCAGCCGTCGTTCGCTGGAGGCGCTCGGACAGCATCCGCAGACGCTGTTCCTCGTCGTAGAGCCGGCTGCGCTCGAGCGCGAGGGCGCACTGGGAGACGACGCTCTGCAGCCATCTGCGCTCGCCGTCGCCGAGCTGACGCGGCTCGTGGAGTGACACGTGAAGGGCCCCGTGGATGCCGGCCGGCGTCCTGAGCGGCACGGAGATCCAGCCGGCCTCGTCGAGTGCGGGAGCACCTGTGAAGACGTCCATCTCGTCGCGCGTCAGCGCCCAGACGGGCTCGCCGCTCGCGATCGCGCGCGCGAAGGGCACGTCGGCATCGAGGCCGAGAGCGCTCCAGGCCTCGAGAGCGTCCTGCGAGTAGCCCGCGTTCGAGATCATCTGCACCGAGGTCCCGCCCGAGCTCGTGAGGACGACGAAGCCGGCCTCCGCGCCGACGAACCGCAACGCGTGCTTCAGGCAGGTGTCGCCGACGTCGCCACGAGTCGTCGCCAGGGAGAGGGCCGCAGTGATCTCCTGGAGCCGCTCCATCTCCTCCGCACGCGCTGCAGCCCGCTCCTCCGCCAGGCGACGCTCGAGCTGCTCGAGCGCGAGGCCCGCCTGGTCGGCGAAGCGCCGGACGATCGCGACCGTGGCCGGATCCGGGCGATCGATGACCGATCTGCCAGGACACGACGAGCACCAGCTCCGAGCGGCCGCCGATGACGATCGGCGAACGGAGCGACGAACGGATGCCCAGCTGGCGCACGCGTTCGAGGCCGACCTCGCGTGCCTCGCTCGCGACATCAGGTACGAACGAGACGCCCAGCCTCGTGACCGCATCCTCCAGACCCGGGAAGTCTGCGAGCGGCACGTGAAGACCCAGTGGCCACTCCGTCATGACGCGGATCGCTGTTCGACGAGCTCCAAATCGTCCCCGCGGATCCGCCAGAGCACGCCGTAGTCGGCTCCGAACGTCACGCGTGCCTCGCGACAGACGGCCTCGGTCACCTGCTGCCGTGGTCTCGGCATAGAACCGTGGAGCGACCTGAAGGATTCGCTCGAGCGCCCGGTTCGTCTCCCGCTCACGCTCGTACAGTCGGGCTCGCTCGAGTGCCTGCTCTGCCAGCCCCGCCGCCGTCGAGGCGATCGCAGCCAGCTCGTCGTCGAGGGCATTCTCGCGGTCGAAGAGGAACTCGACGGCGCCGACCGGCTTGCCTGCCGACCGGATCGGCATGGCCACTGCAGAGCCAACGAGTGAAGGGAGTATCGCGGCGCTCTCGGGGAAGTCGGCCTCGAGGGACGCCCGGTCGTCGGCGCGAACGGTTCGACCCTCCCGAAGCGCCACCGACAGCAGCGTCGCCTGGTCGAGCGCGAGCCGGCGGCCCGGGACATGAGCCTGCGCGGCGATCCCGATCGGGTCGACGACCAGGACGTCTTCGCTGTCGAGCAGCCCCAGGGCGGCACCCTGCGCGCCGAGGATCGACGACGCCCGCTCGTGCGAGCGCACGCGAGACCTCGACGGTCGACACGGCAGCCGCGAGCTCGCCGCTGAGCGCCTGCAAGCGCCTCGGCGCGCTGAAGCGAGCTCTCCATCTCCACCGCGACGTCGCTTGCACGCTGCCTTCCGATCCGCAGCACGCCTGCGATGACGACGATCAGCGCGCCGATGACGAGATTCACGCCCCACCGAATCAGGTCTTCCGCGATTTCCGATGTCGAGGTCGCCACGCGAACCCACGAGCAGCTGGAGCGCCAGCGCCCAGCCGACCGCGAGCGGAGAGCGCGGCGGGACCGACCCCGCCCAACCAGGCAGCGACGGCGACCGCACCGATCAGCGGCGCATAGATGGGGTCGCCGCTCACCAGCAGCAAGGTGAGCGTGATGACGAACGCACCGACCGTCAGCAGAAGCGCGAGCCCGTAGCGCTCTCGTGCCGAGCGGCTGTCCCGCTCCGCGAACTCTCCCAGCCTGTCCTCGCTCACAGACCTACATGATCGCTGGTCGGCGCCGCCCTCACTCGAGCGGGTTCGCGTCCAGCCCGTCCTGGACGGCAGCGGGTAAGAGCAGCGACGCCTCGCGGCGCCAGCGGACGAGCTCACTCGCAACCACCGAGATCGAGCCGGCGACGGGAATCGCGGCGAGCGCCCCGAGGACGCCTGCGATCTCCGCCCCGATGAGGAGCGCGATGAGCACCCCGAGCGGCGACAGGTCGACCGTCCGTCCGTAGACGACGGGCAGGAGCACGTGGTTCTCGAGCTGCTGGTAGACGAGCAGGACGACGACGACGATCACGGCCTGCACGACGCCCTCCGAGAGGGCGGCGACGCTGCAGACGACGAGCGCGACGGTCGCGCCGACGAGCGGAACGAGATCGAGGATCGCGACGATCACGGCGAGCGGGAGCGCATACGGAACTCCTGCGGCCATGAGCGTCACCGCCGCGACCGTTCCTGCCACGAGGCTGATCAGCAGGTTGCCGGTGACGTAGCCGCCGACCGTGCGGTTGATCCCGTCGAAGACCCGCTCCCAGCGCGGCCGCGCGCTCGGAGGCATGACGTCCAGGACGCCGTCGACCCACCGCCTGCCGTCGAGGAGCATGAAGAAGGTCAGGAAAGGCACGGCGATGAGCGCGAGTGCGGTGTCGGCAGCGGCTCGCGCAGTCGACGCCCCGGGGCTCTCCAGTCCGAGCAGGCCGGCGATGCCACCGCGTTCGTAGATGTCGACGAGCTGCTCGCCGAGATGGAAGCGCTGCTCGAGAAACGCGAGCGGGCCCCGCTCGGCGTCGAGGTCTCGGAGGTAGTCCGGGAGAGCCTCGACGAAGTCGGTGGTCGCCGTGACCAGCGGAGGGATCACGAGGAATCCGAGGAGCCCGAGCGCGGCGAAGGCAACGACGAAGACGATCGCAGCTGCACGGCCACGGCCGACTCCGCGACGCTCGAGCGCACCGACAGCCGGGTTGAGCGCCATGGCGAAGAAGGCGGCGACGAGCACCCAGGTGATCGCCTCCATCGCCAGGTACACGAACATCAGCGCGAGGACCGCGCCGGCGGTGACCGCCACCCAGATGAGGATCGACTTCGGCGAGAGCGCGACTCGAACAGGAGGCTCGGGTGGACGACCTTCTGCGGGAGGCTCGAGCCGCGGTACTCGGTCAGATCCACTCGCGCGCCCTTGCGACGGCGAGCGTCGCGACCGGCGACGGTCGCGATGATCGCGAGGACGACCCAGAAGTACGCAGCGGTCTCGAAGATCCCGACCTCGAAGTTCATTCCCATGACGCCTGCGATCAACGCGCCCGGAAGAAGAAGCACGGATGCGAGCGTCAGCACCTTCATGATCTCGTTCGTGCGCTGCCCCGTGCTCGCGAGGAGCACGTCGAACGAGCCGACGATCGACTCGCGCGCGTCGCGCGACGCCTGCACAGCCTCCTCGAGCCGATCGCGCAGCGAGGTGAAGCGCTCGGCCGAGTCCGAGCTCGCGATCGCCTCGAGCTCCGGACGTGTCAGCGCAGAGCACGACCTCGCGATGCGAGACGAGCGCGCGGCGGAGTCGCCCCACTTCCCGTCGCATCTCGACGAGGCCCGCGAGCACTTCGTCATTGACCGACGCCTCGCCCGACATCGCCTTGGCGTCGATCTCCTCGAGATCCTGCTCGAGCGCCTCGAAAGCGTCGAAGTAGCTCGACGAGCGCCCACTCGAGGAGGTTCGCCAGGAAGCCGAGGCCGTCGAGCATCCCGACCGTTCCCGATCCTTCCGCGAGCGCCCGGAAGCGATCCACGACCTCGACGGGCTTGTCGTGGATCGTGACGAGCCACCGCTCCGAGACGAGGCAGTCGACCCTGGCTGTCTCGCGCTCGTCGGAGAGGCCGATCGACCGTCACGTGTAGGTACTCACCGTGATCCACGAGCCGCGGCTCCATCTGCTTGCGCTGGAGGTCCTTCGCGGTGACTGGTTCGAGATCGAAGGCATCGACGAGATGCGCGATGTCGTCCTCGGTCGAGCTTCTCGAGGTCGATCCAGAGAATCGCCGAGCGGCCGACCTTCGGAAGCGGAGTCGGTCCAGTCCTTCACCTCGTCGACGCGATCACGATCGAAGAGGAGCGCCGTCGCCATGCGACGGTGGTACCCCGTTCGCCGCTGAGCTAAGCCAGGGAGTACGCGAGCACAGCGAGCCCGATGACGAGCGCGGCGAGCACCGCGATCACGCCGGCGACCGATCCCAGCGCCGCAAACGGTGTCCATCCTGGACGTCCGGACGCGAGCTCCTGGCCGGCGGTTCGGTCTTCCGCCAGATCCTGCTCGCCGCGATCGCGCTGCATCTGCTCGCTCATGCCCGTGACGTACCCGCCAACCGACGACGGGAAACGCCGCGAGAGGACGGGGACGGGCAGGTGCCCCCGTCCCTCGAGGCGCTTCGTTACTTCGAGGTGCCGACCTTGGCGCGGCTGCGCGAGGTGGCGGAGCGCTGAGACGAGCCGTTCGACCCGTTGGACGTCTTCAGCAGGCGCTTCGAGATCGTCTCGACCTTCTTGAGCGCTTCCTTCTCCTGCTTCAGGTTCGCCTGCAGCAGCGTGACGGCCTCGCGCTCGCCGAGCGCACGTGCCTGGTTGACGAGACCGGTGTACGCGGCGATCTCGTAGTGCTCGGCGCGGGCCGCAGCTCCGGTCAGGAACGCGTCGCGCATCTCGTCGCTCGGGCTGTTCTCCTTCATGAAATCGTCGTGCTCTGTCTTGATGCCTTCGATGCCGGGGCACGGATGCGCCTGTGCGCTCTCGCCGATGTGCTTGAACACCTTCTCGAGATTGGAGACGTGCTTCTCGGTCTCCTTCTGATGCGCCGTGAACGCCCGCGAGAGCTCGGCGTCGGTCGCCTCTTCGGCGAGCTTGGGGAGCGTCGTCGCAAGCGTCTTCTCGGCGTAGTACATGTCCTGCAGCTCATGCTTGAAGAGCTGCTTCGGGGTGGTGACCTGCGGCATGCTTCCTCCTTCGTGGGGACGGCTGTGAGTTGACCTTCGTACCCGGCACGACCGATGCGAAACACCCTGCGCGATGAACGCCGCCCGTGGCCTGCGCGCATACTCGCCGCATCGCGGACGCAGGTCGACATCCCGGAGAGCGAACGGCTGGCCCGACGGGTGTTCTCCGTCGTGGAGGAGCGCGCATTCGACGAGCTCGGCGAGCTCGTGCATCCGTCCGTCGTGCTCGTCTCGAGGGTGCGGCCCGGGCGTGATGGTCGAGGGCAAGGACGACTTCGTCCGGTTCGTGCAGGACACGCTCGCCAACAGCCTCTACGAGGCGTCGGTCGAGCTCGGTTCAGGCGCTCGACGACGATCGGGTCGTGGTCGAGGGACGCCTCCGCTGGATCGACGAGGACCGCGTGATCCGCGACGACCCCGTCATCTGGGCGATGGAGTTCCGCGACGGTCTGCTCGCCCGCGCCATCCCGGCGCGGACGCTCGTCGAAGCCGAGACGATCCTCGGCGGCGCGCCGACGTAGCGGGCGCAATCGATCTCCTCGCGGCGGCGGTGCCCGTGTCATGCCGTCAAGCGGTTTCCGTACCCTGGTTGACGGGCACCCTGCGTACGAACCGCGAAGCACTGGAGGTACCACCATGCGTTCAACGAGAGCATTCGTGATCGGCGTCGGCACGGCGTACTTCTTCGATCCGCGACTCGGACGCCGCCGCCGGAGCGTCGCCCGTGACAGGGGCGCGAAGGCGATGCGACAGATGACGCGGATCGTCGGCAAGAAGGCGCGGTTCTCGGCCGGCAAGACGCGCGGGTACTACGCGAGGAGTCGGCACGTCGTCGCGCGACCTGCAACGGAGAGCGCTGACGCGATCGTCGAGCAGCGGATCCGCAGCGACGCCCTCCGCGATGTCGGCGTGTCGACGAGAGACGTCGAGATCGACGTCGAGGACGGCGTGGTGACGCTCACCGGGGAAGTCGTCGGAGACAAGCGCGCGAGCGACCTCGTCGCACGGATCGGCAAGGTGCCGGGAGTCGAGAACGTCGCCGCCATGCTCCACGTCGTCGCCGAGCAACCGGACGACCGGGCCGCCTGACAGCAAGCACGTGGAGCCGGCGCGCGCGGCTCCACGTGACGGTCTGAGCTCCAAGAACGTCGTCGGCGCACGCCCGCCTGGCTGTGTGCGGCGTCGCGGGACGTCGTAAGCCTTCCGTAAGCGCGTGCTCGCACCCGTTTCGGCCGTGACTGCGCAGGGGTATTCACCGCTCCGGAGAGGGAAGTCGACCAAAGGAGCATGCAATGAGCTACGAACGACATGGCAGCTTTCGCCGCACGTATCTCGCGATCCTCGGAGGAGCCGCCGTCATCGCAGTGGTGGGGACCGTCTTCGCAGGGTTACTGTCGACGGAGTCCATCGCGGCGCCCACAGTCGCGCCGAGCAACGTGACCGAGCCCCGTGTCACCGGCCCGACACGTGTCGGGCAGATCCTGCGTACGACCAGGGGCGAATGGGACGGCACGACGCCGATCCAGTACCAGTACCGGTGGTTCCGGTGCGACGGAGCGGGAGCAGCCGATGCGTCGGACTGCAACCGGATCTCGAACGCCAGCAATGCGTCGTACTCGCTTCGGCAGGCCGACGCGGGCTTCCGGATCCGCTCGCAGGTCGTCGCGCGCAACGCCGACGGTCAGGACACGGCGACGTCGAACCCGACGAACGTCGTCACCGCCGCCAAGCCGGTGAACACGACCGAGCCCTCGATCACGGGGACGGCGCGGGTCGGTAGCACCCTCGAGGCGAATCGTGGCCAGTGGGCCGGCGACACGCCGATCACGTACTCGTTCGTCTGGCTTCGCTGCAACGACAAGGGCGACAACTGCAGCGAGATCCAGGGTGCGAACGACACGAGCTACGAGGTGCGCGATACCGACTCGGGCAGGACCATCCGCGTCCGTGTCATCGCACGAAACGACCGTGGCTCGACGTCGGCCATCTCGAACCCGACCGGTGTCGTCGGATCGAACCAGCCGCCGCCGCCCTCGAGCGGCGGGATTCCGGTGGGCGATCTGAAGGCAGCCGGCGATCGTCTCGTCGTCGCGTCCGTGCAGTTCTCGCCGAACCCGGTGACGAGCCGGACCGCGCCGATCACCGTGCGTGTCCGGATCACGGCTCGCGGCGGGCGTCCGGTCAACGGTGCGAACGTGTTCATGCGTGCCACTCCCCGCGTCGTCTCGGGCCAGACGGCCCCGACAGGCGGTGACGGGTTCGTGACACTCACGCTCGTGCCGAACCAGGCGTTCCCGCAGCCGCGGAACGGCTTCAACGTGCAGTTCTTCATCAAGGCGTCGAGGCCGGGCGACTCGGGTCTCGGCGGAATCGCGGGCTATCGGCTCGTCCAGGTGCGCCTGGCCGGCTGAGCACGAAGCAGAGTCGAAGCACCGAGAGGGCGGCTCCTGCGGGCCGCCCTCTGTCTTGTCGCGTTGTTTGCGGAGCTGAGCCGCGTGAAACAGTGGAGGAGCATGGCCGACTGGAGCCGGGACGCATTGCTCGTGCTTCGTCGTGCGTTTGCCGAAGCGCGCGAGGACGACGTGACGACGGTTGCGCAGGCGCTTGCGTACTCGCTGTTCCTCGCGATTCCCGCCGGCATGCTCGTGGTTCTCGGTGTCTTCTCGCTCGTCGCCGATGCGGCCACCGTCGAGTCGCTCATCGACCGGGCACAGACCGTGATGCCCGAGGAGGCCGCGACGCTCCTTCGCGACAGCCTGCGCCGCTCGACCGAGTCGCCCGGCTCCGGCATCGTCATGACCGTCGTCGGCTTCGCGCTCGCGATCTGGACGACGACGTCGGCCGCGACGACGCTGATGAAGGGAATCACCGTCGCGTACGACGGCACGGAGTCGCGCGGCTTCGTTCGGACGCGACTGCTGGCAGGCGCTATCGTCGCGGCGCTCCTGCTCGCCGCCGCACTCGTGATCGGGTTGCTGATCCTCGGGCCGCACCTCGAGAACTGGATCGGCAGCGCGGTCGGGGCTCCCACGCTGACCGCGTGGCTGTGGTGGACGCTGCAATGGCCCGTGCTCGTCGTCGGCCTTCTCCTTGCGTTCGCAGTCGTGCTGTACCTCGGACCCGACACCGACCGAACGGGCTGGCGCCTCGTCACTCCCGGCGCCGTCACGGCACTCGTCGTCTGGCTCGCAGCGTCGGCCGGCCTCGCCATCTACAGCGCGAACTTCGGCTCGTACGACAAGACGTGGGGAACGCTCGCTGCGGTCGTGGTCACGCTCGTCTGGCTCTGGCTGACGAGCGCTGCGGTCCTCTTCGGAGCCGAGGTCAACGCCGCAGCGAGCAAGCTCGCGACCGAGCGAGCGCATCACCCGTCCTCTCGGAAAACGTGACGCTGCGTGCTCGCGGGTTTTGCGGAGCCGCGATGCGGGCACACTCGGATCGCTGTCAATTCCACGAAAGGAGCACGTGGTGGATTCCGATCGCATTGAAGGCAAGGCCAAGGAAGTCGAAGGTGAGACTCAGCAGAAGTGGGGCGAGGCCAAGGACACGGCTCGCGATGCCTGGGAGGACGTGAAGGACAAGGTCGAGGACGTCGTCGACGGCACCGAGGATCGCGTGGACAAGATCGGCGAGCACGACGACGAGCCCGCAGAGTCGTCCGCTTCGCGCTAGCGCACGTCGCGCGAAAGAGGGCCGGTTCGCCGGCCCTCTTTCGCTACCGCGAGACTCGTCGGGACAGCCCGTCGCGCCACGCGCGCGGAGACAGTTTGCGCAACGGCTCGGGCGGGTATCGATGCGGTGTGGCACGCGTCGTGGTCGTCTCCAGCTCGCAGCTCGATCGTGGCGTCCTCTCCGAGGTCGTTTCCGCGGAGGACGAGCTCATCGTCGTCGTGCCTGCAGTCGAGCAGTCACGCCTACAGTGGCTCACGAACGACGAGGGCTCCGCGCGCTCGGACGCTCGCGAGGTCGGCGAAGCGATAGGACGAGCCGCCCCGGGCGAGCCGTCCGAGGTGGACGTCAAGCCCGATGCGCCGGATCAGGTCGTGCTCGACGCGATCGCGGAGCACCAGCCCGATCGGATCGTCGTCGCGCTTCGTGAAGGCGAGGAGGCGACCTGGCTCGAGGCAGGCGGCCTCGACGAGCTCCCGCGAGAGATCGACGGCATCCCCGTCGTCCGCATCAGCATCTAGCTCTACTCGAAGAGAGAATGCCCGCCGGACCGGATCGATCCGGCGGGCCGCGTCTGTCGTTATCGGCGCGAGTAGCCGAACCCGCCGAACACGGCGAGAACCAGCAGTACCACGATCAGAACGAGCAACCAGGTCGGCATCCAACTCCTCCTTCGACTGGAAATTGTCTTCCGTGTAATTCCCGGCGGAGGGAGGGCGGAAACCTCCTCTGTCAGACCGAAACCGGCTCGGCGGCGGTCATCTCGTCCTTGGAGAGATCCTGCGCCGCGGGCACGCCGGCCCGCACCGCTTCGAGCTGGGCCGCGACCGCGACACCGTAGAGGATCGCGAGAGCCGAGAAGAACGTCCAGAGCTGGAGCGCAACGAGCCCGGCGAGCGAGCCGTAGGTCTGCCCGAACGTCTTCGAGACGTTGAAGACGAGCGCGAGCGCGGCGGTGACGAGCGTCCAACCCGCAACGCTCACCCAGGCACCGAACGCGAGCCAGGGCCAGCCTGGCTGCCTGCGCCTGGGCGACCAGTTGAAGAGAGCGGCGAGCCCCGCGGCGACCAGAGCGATCCCCAGCGGCCAGCGGACGACCATCCAGGCAGAGCGAGCGGCGCCTTCGTCGACCAGTCCCCGGCCGAAGGTGAGGAGCGCGAACGCCGCGGCGATCACGACGCCGGCACTCAGCGCGAGCGCAAGTGCTCGCTTGTACTTCTCTGCGAACGGCCGGTCCTTCTCGACGCCGTAGATCCGGTTCATCGCCCGTTCGAGCTGCCCCATGGCGACCGTCGCCGTGACGATCGTTCCGATGAGCCCGATCGTGAGCGGCAGGTATCGATGCTGGCGACCGACACGCGTGGCCTGCTCGACCGCATTGGTCAGGAGGTCGCTCGTCGGACCGGGAGCCGACGCATGGATCGTGTCGAGCAGCAGCTGACGGAATCCCGCCGAGCCGGTTGCGACCGCGAAGCCGACAACGACGACGAGACCCTGCACGAGGACGAGCGAGACTGCGAAGGCCAGACCACGTGAGTGGCTCGTCCCGTCGGCGGCTCGCAGCCGTATGACCGCGTCCTTCAGCAGCGTCATCCGACCGGTCGACGCGAGCGTCTCGCGCGCGTCGTCGCCCGTGAGCTCCCACGTCTCCTGAACGTGGGAGGCGGTACTCATGTCGTCGGCTCCGCGGGAACGCGCACTCGGAGCGCGCCCGGCTTGACCTTGACCTTGAGCCGCTTGACCTCCTTGCGCTCGCCGCCGTCGATCTCGTAGAGCACCTTGCGGTCGAACTCGACGTCGATGCGCTCGGCCTTCGTCGCCTGCACGAACGGGGACTGGCCGACCGATCCGATCGCCGTGCGAGTGACCGTGCGGGCCCACTGCCCGAGGCTCTCCGCGTGCGTCACGCCCAGCTCGAGGAGGCCGTCCTCCGGCGAAGCGCTGTCGAAGGCCTCCATCCCGCCGAAGAGCGCGCCCACGTTGCCGACGAGAATGCAGCTCGCGTCGCCCTTGTACCAGAGGTCGCCGTTCACCTCGATGCGGGCCTTGAAGGGCTCGACACGCAGATTCTTGGATGCCGCCCAGATGTACGCGAGACGCCCGTAGCGATCCTTCGGGCCGCCGTCGGCGTCACGGATCATGCGGGCGTCGAGACCCGCACCGCCCATGACCGCGAAGTGCTCGCCGTTCATCTTCCCCAGGTCGAGCTGCCGCTCCTGGCCCGAGAGCCCGACCTGGACGGCTTCCGCGATGTCGTCGGGGATGCCCAGGTTCGACGCGAACAGGTTCGCCGTTCCCGCCGGCAGGATCGCGAGCGTGGCTTCGGTACCTGCCATCACGTCGACGCAGCGCTGCACCATGCCGTCGCCGCCCCAGGCGAAGATCGTCTCGGCGCCCTCGGCGAGAGCTCTCTCGACGCGCTCGGGTGCGTACTTGCTCTTCGGAACCTCCGACCAGATCGGATCGCTCACGCCGGCTTCCTCCAGCACCTGACGGAGCTCCTCGAGTCCGCCTCCCATCGACTTGCCCGCGTGGGCGACGACGGCAACCTTCGTCACGACGTTCCCGTGTCGGCGGCGATTCCCACGCCGTCGCGCCGATCGGTCGAAGCTCGTGCCGCCCGCGCGGCGAAGACGAGGATGAGCAGGGCGCCGAGACCCATGAGCAGCCCGGCTATGACATCGGAGAGGTGGTGCATGCCGCGGTACATCCGCGCCCATGCGACGAACAGCGGAATGGCCACGCCGAGGACAACCGCAATGACACGGACGACGGCATTGTCGAACCTCGATGCCAGCAAGAGGAGAAGCCCGCCGTACATGGCGACGGCAGCGGCCGTGTGTCCGGACGGGTAGCTCGCGTCGACAGGAAGGCCTTCGAGCCGTTCG
This sequence comes from uncultured Gaiellaceae bacterium, assembly GCA_963820635.1. Classification (GTDB taxonomy): domain Bacteria; phylum Actinomycetota; class Thermoleophilia; order Gaiellales; family Gaiellaceae; genus GMQP-bins7. The sequence continues at coordinate 40,385 of CAWGAN010000007.1, forward strand.
ACATCGGGCCGCTCACGCTCGACGATCAACGACGTGACGCGATACGTCGCAGACTCGACGGCGACGACGAGGACGACGAAAGCCGCGAGGATCCAGCGCCGCATGATCAGGAAAGTTACGAGGCCGATCCCGAGGACGGCTGGGATCACGTGCCCCCCGGAGAGCGTCGATCCGACCCACGAGATGTCCTCTTGCGTCGGGCTGCGATTGTCGGCGAGCCACTGGCTGAAGCTCTCGTCCGCCTCCTGGAGACCGCCGATCGGGAGCAGGACGTGGATCAGGACGAGGCCGAGGAAAACCATCGCGGTGACAAGCAGCGCGTAGCCGGCGAGCAGCGCCACGATGAAGACCCGCACCGGGTTCTCCGGGCCGAACCTCTGGGAGAACCGGTCGGCAAGCCCGTTCGGGCGAGGCTCGAGCACCGGCGGGACGGACCGCCGCGGGCTTCGATCGTCGCCGCTGGCCTCGAGCTGCGGACGCGGAACGGCTACAGCTTGCGTCTCGACGTCCACGGCGTCGTGTTTACCCGACGGACACCTGGGTAAAACATCCAGCGCCTCTACGACCTCGCATCGATGCCGTTTCTCGCTCTCCTCCTCATCTCGCTCTCGGCCGGCACGCTCGTCGCCTACCTGGGCTCGCGCTATCCGACTCCTGTCGTCGGACAGGCTCCGGCCGAGGGCGCAGCCGAACGAATCGAGACCGAGATGGAGCGCCATCCGTGGCTCCTCCGGCTCGTGCGAGGACGGCTCGACCCAGCCGCGGCGACCGGGCTCGCGCTCACACTGGCGCTCGGCCTCGCGATGGTGGGCGGGATCCTCGTCGGGCTCCTTGCGTACCTCATGCGGAGCAGCGACAGGCTGGTGGATACCGACCGCGAGGTTGGCCAGTGGGGCGTCGACAACGCGACGAGCTGGTCGACGGACGCGTTGCAGCTCGTCACCGAGCTCGGCGGCACCTACTTCGTCGTCTTCGCCCTCGTCGTCGTCGCGGTCTTCGAGTACTTCCGCGTTCCGAACAAGTGGGTGCCGGTCTTCCTCGTAACCGTGGTCGTCGGCGAGATCGTGCTCATCAACACCGTCAAGGAGATCCTCGACAGGGTGCGCCCAGAGTTCAACCCGATCGCGGAGACACTCGGGCCGTCGTTCCCGAGCGGCCACTCGGGGCTGGCGGCCGCCTTCTATGCGGCCGCAGCACTGGCGCTCGCGCGCAAGCGATCGCCGAGGACGCGAGCGCTACTCGCGGGCGGCGCGGTCGCGATCGCCGTCGGTGTCGCGTGTAGCCGGGTGCTCCTCGGCGTCCACTGGATGTCGGACGTCGTAGCCGGACTCGCCTTCGGCTGGGCCTGGTTCGGCATGTGCGCGATCGCCTTCGGCGGGCGCTTCCTCGTCCTCGGTGCGCCGGTCGAGCAGGCCGCAGAGATCGCCGAGGAGCGAGGCGTCGACGCGAGCCCTGGTACGACCACCGCCGGTCAGACGTCGTAGAGCCGGCTCTGGAGCGGGCCTAGCAGGCGCCGACGGCGCCGCGAGACTCCCGGCAGCTTCACGAGCCGGTGCGTGAGCGCCTCGCCGCCCTCGAGGAGCTCGAGCTGCTCCGCCGCGATCCGCTCCCACTGCTCGTCGATGAGCTGGATCGGATCACCCTGGACGTCCTCGAGCGGAAGCTCGAGATGCTCCGACCACAGACGGAGTCGCGTCGCTCGAGCAACGTCGGGATCGAGAGTGACGACGTTCAGCTCGGTGTCGTGGAAGAGCGAATGGGCGTTCAGGTTCGCGGAGCCGACCGTGAGCCAACGGTCGTCGACGATGCCGATCTTCGAGTGCACGTAGACCGGATCGCGGAGAGTTCCCGCCCTCGCGTAGACGGTGCACGCGAGAAAGCGGGTCGTCTCGTCGGCTGCGTGGATGAGAGCAGCCACCTGGCCGCGTGAGATGTCCGCGCCGTCGTTTGCCCGTGCCGGAAGGAGCACGAGAAGTCGAAAGTCATCCGTCGGCGGGTTCCTCAGCTTGTCCGCGAGGATGGAGACGATCTCGGGTGACCAGAGAAACTGGTTCTCGAGGTAGACGAACCGCTCGGCCGCGCGCAGAGCCGCCATGTACGACTCGAGGATCGAGTACTCGCCGCGGCGCACCGCGCGGTAGGTGCCGGCTGGGAGCGTCCTCACGATCTGCGCCTCGACGTCACCGGCTGCCTCCGGAAGGGTCGGGCGCGGGAGGAGCTCGCGGGTCGCTCCGTGCCAGCGCAGCCGAAAGTGCTGCGCGACGTCCGCCACTGCGGGGCCCTCGATTCGCACGGCGGCGTCGTGCCAGCCGATCCCGCCCCTCGCGACATGCGCCGGCGTATCCCACGGATCACCCCCGTCGAGCGTGAGGTCGATGCCGCCCACGAACGCGACCTTGCCGTCGATCACGATGGCCTTCTCGTGGTGGCAGTGCGCAAATCCCGTGCAGCCGTCCGAGTGCGCCTCGATCTTCGTATGTCGTGAGAGCGCGTCGAGCATCTCTCGAACCTCGTTGTGCGACGGCTTGAACAGTGGCACCGGGGCGCCCTTCCACGCGAGCACCCGCACCTCGACGCGCTCCGCGAGCTCGGCGAGGAGATTGCGCACGATCATCGGCTCGTCGTCTCGCGAGAGGTGCAGCTCCGGCGAGAAGAACCAGCCGGCGAGATGGACGAAAGACTCGGCGCGCGCGAGCTCGGCCGCGATCGCAGGCAGAGCCTCCGAGCCGTCCACGAGAGCCTCGAGTCGGTTGCCTGGGCGTGCCGGAAACGCTCCGCGCGCATACTCGAGTCCCGAGGCATCGAGGGCGTGTGCCCAGCCGACGTGCCGAAGACGCTGCCGGTGGCGACTCCGAACCGCCCGGTCGAGCCGCTCGCCGAACGCGTGCCCGAGCTTGACGGTCGTCGACTCGAGGAATCGAGGAGTCGTGACCGGGCCAGCCACGGAGTCTGCGAGCCGAGGCGTACGTCCTGTGCCGCTGTCGTCGTCGTGTCGCTCCGACATGGCGTCAGGCGGCGACCGCAGGCAGCCCCGCGAGCGCGAGCGCGACCTCCTCCTCGGAGTACGCGTGGTCTACGAGCGAGCCCGCCGCGTAGTCGATGTACGCCTGCATGTCGAAGTGGCCGTGCCCGCAGAGGTTGAAGAGGATCGCCTGCGACACGCCCTCCTCGCGGCAGCGGACGGCCTCGTCGATCGCCGCCTTCACCGCGTGGTTCGCCTCGGGCGCCGGGAGGATCCCCTCGATTCGCGCGAACTCGACTCCGGCAGCGAAGACCTCGGTCTGGGTGTACGAGCGCGCCTCGATGAGCCCGAGCTCGTGGAGATGACTGACGAGCGGCGCCATCCCGTGGTACCGCAACCCGCCCGCATGGAACGGCGGCGGAACGAACGTCGAGCCGAGTGTGTGCATCTTCACGAGTGGGGTCAGGTGGCCGGTGTCACCGAAGTCGAAGGCATACGTACCCCGCGTGAGGCTCGGGCATGCAGCCGGCTCGACGGCGATGACGCGGATCTGCGCCTCTTCGCGCAGCGCGCGACCGATGAACGGGAACGTGAGGCCGGAGAAGTTCGAGCCGCCACCGGTGCAGCCGATGAGGATGTCCGGGTAGTCCTCGGTCTCGTCCATCTGCATCTGCGCCTCTTCGCCGATCACGGTCTGATGCATGAGGACGTGGTTGAGCACCGAGCCGAGCGAGTACTTCGTGTCCTCGCGCGGAGCTGCCGCCTCGACCGCCTCGGAGATGGCGATGCCGAGCGAGCCGGATGAGTCGGGATGCTCGGCGAGGATCGCGCGGCCGGCGTTCGTCTCCTCGGACGGGCTCGCGATCACACGTCCTCCGAAAGCCTCGATCAGTCCGCGCCGGTACGGCTTCTGGTCGTACGAGACCTTGACCATCCAGACGTCGACCTCGAGCCCGAAGATCCCGCCCGCGAACGCGAGCGACGAGCCCCACTGGCCGGCGCCCGTCTCCGTGGTGAGGCGCTTCACGCCCTCTTGCTTGTTGTAGTACGCCTGCGCGACCGCGGTGTTCGGCTTGTGCGACCCGGTCGGCGAGACGCCCTCGTACTTGTAGTAGATGCGCGCGGGCGTCTCGAGCGAGCGCTCGAGGCGGCGCGCGCGGTAGAGCGGCGTCGGCCTCCACTGGCGGTAGACGGAGCGCACCTCTTCGGGGATCGCGATGAGCCGGTCGGTCGAGACCTCCTGGCCGATGATCGCCATCGGGAAGAGCGGCGCAAGATCGTCGGGGCCGACGGGCTGTCCGGTGCCCGGGTGCAGAACGGGCGGCGGCGGCGCGGGGAGATCGGCCGCGATGTTGTACCAGGCCTCCGGGAGCCGGCTCTCGTCGAGGACGTACTTCACCTGGTCGGACATGCCGCGCTCCTCTCGCTCGCTCGGTTGGTGGGCGGAGTCTCGCGGTCCGATCGAGCTGGCGTCCACCTGCCCGCGAGATAGGCTCCGCGACCGTGGCGGTGCTCACGTCCGAGGTCGTTCGCGACGAGACGTTCGAGCGCCGCCGTGCCGTCGATGGAGGCGCTTGTGGCCGAGCTGCGCGAGCGCACCACGCTGGTCGCGGCTGGCGGCGGTGAGAAGGCTGTCGACCGCCATCGCTCACGCGGGAAGCTCACTGCGCGGGAGCGGATCGACCGGCTCGTCGACCCTGGCACGGCGTTCCTCGAACTGAACGCGCTCGCGGCGTGGGAGCTCTACGACGGCGACGCGCCGTCCGCCGGGATCGTCACCGGGATCGGCGTCGTCGAGGGTCGTCAGTGCGTGATCGTCGCGAACGACGCGACGGTCAAGGGTGGCTCGTACTACCCGCTCACGGTGAAGAAGCACCTGCGCGCGCAGGAGGTCGCACGGCAGAACCGCCTGCCGTGCCTCTACCTGGTCGACTCCGGCGGAGCGTTCCTTCCGCTGCAGGCCGAAGTCTTCCCCGACCGAGACCACTTCGGGCGGATCTTCTTCAACCAGGCGCGCCTGTCCGCGCTCGGGATACCGCAGATCGCGGTCGTCATGGGCTCGTGCACCGCGGGCGGCGCGTACGTCCCCGCCATGTCGGACGAGACGGTGATCGTCCGCGGCACGGGCACGATCTTCATCGGCGGCCCGCCGCTCGTGAAGGCCGCGACCGGGCAGGACGTGACGGCAGAGGAGCTCGGGGGCGCCGACGTCCATACACGGCGCTCCGGTGTCGCCGACCACTATGCGACCTCGGACGAGCACGCGCTCGCAATCGCGCGCGAGATCGTGCGCCACCTCGATCCCCCGCTTCCCGTTCCGTGGGAGCTCGCACCCGTCGAGGAGCCGGCGCTCGATCCGGCAGAGCTGTACGGCCTCGTGCCCGAGGACTTCCGCCACGAGCTCGACGCTCGCGCCGTGATCGGGCGGATCGTCGACGGCTCGCGCTTGCACGAGTTCAAGCAGCTCTACGGCGAGACGCTCGTGTGCGGCTTCGCGCGGATCGAGGGCTATCCGGTCGCGATCCTCGCGAACCAGGGCGTGCTCTTCGCCGAGTCGTCGCAGAAGGGCGCGCACTTCATCGAGCTCGCGTGCAAGCGGCGCATCCCCCTCGTCTTCCTCCAGAACATCACCGGCTTCATGGTCGGCAAGGAGTACGAGGAAGGCGGTATTGCGCGCGACGGCGCGAAGCTCGTGATGGCGGTCGCGTGTGCAGACGTGCCGAAATTCACCGTGGTGACCGGCGGCTCGTTCGGCGCGGGCAACTACGCGATGTGCGGTCGCGCCTATGAGCCACGACAGCTGTGGATGTGGCCGAACGCGCGCATCTCGGTGATGGGCGGCGAGCAGGCCGCCACGGTGCTGACCATGGTCGGCGACGCCGATCCCGACGAGATTCGCGCGACCTACGAGGCCGAAGGCAACCCGTACTACTCGACGGCGCGGCTCTGGGACGACGGCATCATCGACCCGCTCGACACGCGTCAGGTGCTCGCGCTCGGTCTCGCTGCGGCGGCGAATGCGCCCGTGCCCGAGACGACGTTCGGCGTCTTCCGCATGTAGTCGGACGGGAAGCGGCCTCCGCCGCCCTGTCAGACTGCGAGATCAGCCTGCGGTCGCCAGCAACCGGAAGGAGCTCTCGTGTCCCGACTCACTCGACCTTCACCCGCAATGGTCGTCGCATGCCTCTCGCTGTTCGTCGCCCTCGCCGGGACGAGCGTGGCAGCCGTCTCGCAGCTCGTCCCACGAAACAGCGTCGGAACGGCGCAGCTTCGCGACAACGCAGTTGCACGCGTCAAGGTCAGAAACAACGCGATCAACTCGACCAAGGTTCAGAACCGCTCGCTGCTCGCCGTCGACTTCGCCGTGGGCCAGATCCCCGCCGGTCCCGCAGGCCCAGCAGGCCCCGCGGGTCCTGCAGGCGCAGCCGGACCCGCCGGTGCGGCGGGACCCCCGGGTTTGACCGGCTACGAGATCGTGACCGCCTCCAACGCGGTCACGGCCACGACCCTGAACTCGGTCACGGTCCCGTGTCCTTCCGGAAAGCGGGCGCTCGGTGGCGGTAGCACGAACAACATCACGGTTGGCGGGGAAGGCCCATGGATCTACCGGAGCCAGCCGACGGCGGACGGTACGGGCTGGTTTGTCTCGACTGGGCGGAACTCGGCGTCGAACTGGACGATGACCGGGTACGCGGTCTGCGCAACGGTGAGCTGACCGAGGCGTGCTCACGCGCCTCCTGCTCTGGAACGTCGCAGAATCGAGGACGTCGATCGACGAGCTCCGGGAATCACTCCCGGAGCTCGTGGCGCCCGACCGGTGGATCTGGAACACGGCCTCCGAGCGCTTCGGTGCGCTGGTCCACGGCGAGGACCTCCCAGAGGCGATCGGGTGGGCCCAGGACCTCGTCGGCGACGAGCCCGACGTCTACGAGGAGTTCGACTCCGTGTAGGTCAGCACGTCTGCAGCCCAGGCGTCGAGTTCGTCGCGCTCCTCGATCGTGAGCGTACGAAGCGGGGCGCGTACGTCCTCGGTGACGGGCACTCCCTGCAGCGCCAGAAGCCGCTTCAGTGCTGCCTGCCGGGGGAAGCGCTCCACGAACACCCGCAGCTCGCCCAGCCGGGCCGCTCCCTCGGGCGTCGGGTCGCGAACCACTGCAGCGACCTCGCGCGGCAGCGCTGAAGCAAGCGCCGAGACGGCACCCCGCGCGCCACGTGCCATCCCGTCCGCGATGAGCGCCTCTGGGCCGACGAAGATGTCGAAGCCCGGCAGGAGGTACTTCTCGAACGCCTCGAACGGCGTGTCCGAGACCTTCAGACCGACGACGTTCGGCGCATCGTTGCGAAGACGCTCGAGCACGGCGGGCGCGATGGCGTATCCCGTCGTCGCCGCGAACTCGTAGACGTAGAACGGCACCGGAGCGCAGGCCGTCGCGGCGGCCAGGAAGTGGCCGTACTGGGCCTTCTCGTCGAGCTTGAAGTACGGCGGGCCGATGACGACCACCGCGTCGGCTCCCACCTCGGCCGCGTGCACGGCGAGCGTCACGGTGTCCGCCGTCGTCTGAGCTCCGCAGTGAATCGCGACCTGCAACCGCTTGTCGGACGCCTGCAGGAAGAGATCGGCCACCTGGCGACGCTCCTCGACGCGCAGGAGGATCCCTTCGCCGGCCGTCCCGAGCGCGAGGATCCCGTCGAGGCCCGCCTCGACGAAGAAGTCGCTGAGCGGGCCGAACGCCTCGTCGTCCAGCGCGCTGCCGTGTTCGCGCAGCGGCGTGATCGAGGCGGCGAGCGCTCCACTCAGCATGGCGTGACTCTAAGCTCCGCGGCGATGAGCGCGCTGAAGGTTGTCCGGGACGGACACGTCCTGCGCGTCACGCTCGCCAAGCCGGAGCGGCGCAACGCCTTCGACGCCGCGCTCATCGCCGAGCTCACGGACGCGTTCGCGGACGTCGGAGACGCCCGCGCCGTGCTCCTCGAGGGCGAAGGGCCTGCGTTCTGCGCGGGTGCGGACGTCGAATGGCAGCGAGCTGCGATCGATCTCTCGTACGAGGAAAACGTCGAGGATGCGATGCGGCTCTACCGCATGCTCGAGACCATCGACTCGTGCCCGGCACCCGTGGTCTGCTGCGTCCACGGCTTCGCGCTCGGCGGCGGCTCCGGGCTCGTCGCGTGCGCCGACATCGCGGTGGCGTGGCCCGACGCGACCTTCGGCTTCACGGAGGTGCGCCTCGGGATCATCCCGGCCGTCATCTCGCCGTTCGTCCTCGCCAAGATCGGCAGCAACGCGCGCCGCTACTTCGTCACGGGCGAGCGGTTCGGGCCTGACGTGGCGCTCTCGATCGGGCTCGTATCGGAGGTCTCGGAGGATGCGGGCGAGCGTGCCGAGCAGATCGTGCGCGAGGTCCTCGCTGGCGGCCCGATCGCCGTGCGCGAGGCGAAGAAGCTCGTGCGCGAGCGGCCGACCGGTGTCGATACGGCCCACATCGCGGCTGCGCGCCGCACGAGCGAGGAGGGACAGGACGGCCTCAGGGCCTTCCTCGACCGGCGCCCACCCGGCTGGCTCAACGAGCCCTAACCGGGCGCGAGCCGTAAATGCACGCTCGGCGGGCACGCATATCTAGAGTGCGCGCGTGCCGATCAGGCGACTGCTCGTCGCGAATCGCGGAGAGATCGCCGTGCGCATCTTCCGCACCTGTCGCGAGCTCGGCGTCGAAACCGTGGCCGTCGTGGCGCCGGATGACACGGGCTCGCTTCACGCGCGCTCGGCCGACCAGCGAGTCGAGATCTCGTCGTACCTGCACTCGGAGGAGCACATCCGCGCCGCGAAGACAACGGGTGCGGATGCGATCCATCCCGGATACGGCTTCCTCGCCGAGAATGGCGACTTCGCGGAGGCGGTCGAGGCCGCCGAGCTCACCTGGGTCGGTCCTTCGCCGGCCGCGCTCCGGCTCGGTGGAGACAAGCTCGCCGCGAAGCACATCGCGCGCGAGGCAGGCGTACCCGTACTGCCCGACGGAACGCCGCAGGAGATCGGCTTCCCGCTCCTCGTCAAGGCCGCCGCGGGCGGAGGCGGACGCGGGATGCGCGTCGTCCGGTCGGCTGGAGAGCTCGAAGATGCACTGGCAGCGGCCACGCGGGAGGCGGAAGGCGCGTTCGGCGACGGCACCCTCTACTGCGAGCGCTATCTCGAGCGGCCCCGGCACGTGGAGGTGCAGCTCCTCGCCGATGCGAATGGCCAGGTCGTCGCCGTCGGCGAGCGCGACTGCTCTATCCAGCGGCGTCATCAGAAGGTGCTCGAGGAGGCACCTGCCCCCGGCCTCTCCCCCGCACTCCGCGCGGCTCTCCACGAGGCGGCGGTCGCGTTCGGGCAGGCGATCGGCTACCGCAGCGCCGGAACCGTCGAGTTCGTCGTCGAAGGAGACGACTTCTTCTTCCTCGAGCTGAACGGCCGCATCCAGGTCGAGCACCCCGTCACGGAGGCGATCACGGGTCTCGACCTCGTCGCCGAGCAACTCCGCATCGCCGACGGCGAGCCCCTTCGAAAGGAGCCGCCGACCGTCGCCGGTCACGCCGTCGAGGTTCGTCTCTACGCCGAGCATCCGAGGAGCTTCCTGCCCCAGACCGGACGGCTGGACACGCTCGATCTCCCACGCAACCCTGCGGTCCGCGTCGACGCCGGAGTCGAGGAGGGTGACGAGGTGGGGCTCGCCTACGACCCGATGGTGGCCAAGCTGATCGCCCACGCGCCCACTCGCGAGGAGGCGCTCGACGCGCTCGCAGCCGCGCTCGCCGAGACGCGCGTCGAAGGCGTGACGACGAACCTGGCCTTCCTGCGCTGGCTCGTCTCCCACCCGTCCGTGCGCGCCGGCGAGACGACGACGGCGTTTCTCACGGAGCACCCGCCGCTCTCCGCGCTCCCGCTCCTCCGTACCCCTGCCGCCGCCCGAACACCATGGCGGCTCAACCTCCCCTCCCCGCCCCCGACACCGCCGCCCGACATCGACGACGAGGCGCACCGCGCGGCCTCGGCCGAAGGCGAGAGCGCCATCACGGCACCCATGCCGGGGACGGTCATCCGGCTCGAGGTCGCCCCGGGCGACGTCGTCCACGCGCGCCAGCCGCTCGTCGTCCTCGAGGCCATGAAGATGGAGATCCCGGTGAGCTCGCCGTTCGGGGGCACGGTCACGGCCCTGCATGTCGCAGCGGGCGATCGTGTCGCCGGTGGAACCCTCCTCGTCGAGATCGAGAGCTAGAGCTACGGCTCAGCCGCGAACGCGGTCGAGGAGCCAGCCGACCGACACGTTCACGAGCCAGACGATGATCGTCGCTCCGACGTACGTCCAGAAGCCGTCGATCGAGAAGTCCGGCGTGATCCACTCCGCGAGCGCGAGCATCAGCACGTTGATCGCGAAGTACGCCAGCCCGAACGTGATGAGGATGAGCGGCAGCGTCAGGATCGCGAGGATCGGCTTGATGATCGTGTTACCGATCGTGAGGATCGCGGCGGCGAGGAGAAGCGGCCACCAGCGCCCGATCGTCACGCCGTCGAACAACCAGTCGACGACGATCAGCGCAAGGACGTTGATGCCCCAGCGGATGAGAAGAGCGACGAAGATCATGGCGTTCCGGCGAGCAGACTCAGCGCGCTAGAAGATCTTCTGCAGCTTCATCGCGGCGCCCATGTCACCCTTGATCTTGAGCTTGCCGGTCATGTACGCCGTGGTCGCGTTCTGCTCGCCCGAGGCGATCTTCTCGAAGGTCTCCTCGCTCGCCGAGAAGGTGCAGTCGGCGTCGCTCGCAGCCCTCGGTGACGGTGATGGCGCCGTCCGCGACCGCGACGGTCCACACGCCCGCCCCCTCGATGTCGAAGACGTAGGTGTTGTTCATGCCCTCGATCCGATCCGGGGTGACGCGGCTCGGAAGGGCCTCGAAGAACTCCTGTGCAGTGGGCATGACCTCGCAGCCTCCTCCTCGTTTGCGAACGGCCGGAGCCTATCGCGCGGATACCATCCGCGCGGCGTGGACTTCGACCTGACTCCCGAGCAGGAGCTCGTTCGCGACACGGTCCGAACGTTTGCGCGAGAACGGGTCGCACCCGTCGCCGAAGAGCTCGATCTGACGGGCCGCTTCCCCTACGAGCTCGTCACGGAGCTCGGGGAGCTGGGCCTGCTGGGCCTTCCGATCCCGGAGCAGTACGGCGGCGCGGGCGGCGACACCGTCTCGTACGCGATCGCCGTCGAGGAGCTGACGCGGATCGACTCCTCCGTCGCGATCACGGTCGCCGCGCACACCTCACTCGGGACGATGCCGATTCTCGAATACGGCACAGAGGAGCAGAAGCAGCGGTGGCTGCCCGACCTCGCATCGGGTCGCCGGCTTGCTGCGTTCGGCCTGACGGAGGCCGGCGCCGGCTCGGACGCGGGCGCGACGCGCACGACTGCCGAGCTGCGCGACGGCTCGTGGGTCGTGAACGGCTCGAAGCTGTACATCACGAACGCGGGCACCGACGTCACGTGGGGCGTCACGCTCACGGCGCGCACCGGGGAGAACGAGATCTCGAACATCGTCGTCGAGAACGGAACGCCCGGATACACGATCTCGTCGCCGATGAAGAAGCTCGGCTGGCGCGCGTCCGACACGCGCGAGCTGTCGTTCGAGGACTGCGCGGTACCCGAAGGAAATCTCCTCGGCCCGCGTGGCGAGGGCTTCAGGCAGTTCCTCGAGATTCTCGACGGTGGGCGGATCTCCGTCGCCGCGATGGGCGTCGGCCTCGCGCAGGGTGCGTACGACCTCGCGTTCGCGTATGCGCAGGAGCGGGAGCAGTTCGGCAAGCCGATCGCGTCGTTCCAGGCGATCCGCTTCCAGCTCGCCGACATGGCGACCGAGATCGAAGCCGGACGCGCGCTCGTGCTGAAGGCGGCGTGGCTCAAGGACCAGGGTCGCGAGTTCGCACGCGAGGCGGCCATGGCGAAGCTCTACACCGGCGAGCTCTCGAACCGCGTCGCGAACGCCGCGCTCCAGATCCACGGCGGCTTCGGCTACATGGAGGAGGCTGCGATCTCGCGCTCTACCGCGACCAGAAGATCCTCGAGATCGGCGAGGGCACGAATGAGGTGCAGCGGATGGTCATCGCTCGCCATCTCGGTCTGTAGCGCGCTCGTTCTCGTCGGCACGGCGTCCGCGCACGTCGTCGCAACGCCGGGCTTCCTGCCGAGCGGGAGCTCCGAGTCGATCACGTTCTCGGGCCCGAACGAGCGTGACGACCCCATGACCGGATTCACACTGAGCGTGCCCGCCGGCCTCGAGATCGAGCACGCACACGAGGTCACGGGCTGGGAGGAGTCGGTTGCGGACTCGACTGCGACCTGGAACGGTGGATCGCTCGCCACGGGCACCGAGCTCGGCTTCGGGATGACCCTGAAGGCCGACGTAGAGCCGGGCGTCGTGGAGCTGCAGGCACAGCAGCTCTACGCGGACGGCAGCGTCGTCTCGTGGCCGGTTGCGATGACCATCACGCCGGCAACCGAGAGCTCCTCGCAGAACCTCGCGCTGATCGGCGTCGTCGCCTTGATCGGGGTGCTCGCGCTCGTCGCGATCGCGATGCTCGCGTGGCGGCGTCGAGCAAGCGGCACCGAGAACGAGTCCGACTGACCTATCGGGAATGCCCTGACCAGCGAACTCGACAGACCCGTCCGCGAGATAATTCTCGGGCAAGCAAGGTCCTGTATCGACGAAGGAGGCGGGGATGCCTATCACGGGTTCCGATCGGGAGTTCGCGGTCGTCGGACGCGGAACGGTCTTCGACGGCATCGCGTACTGGGTGACGCTCGCCGGCATCTACCTGATGGTCGGCGGACTGATGTTCTACTCCGGCAAGGGCAAGCTCTTCGACAACAACGGGGACGCCCCACAAGGGATCAAGGACCAGTTCGAGGGCACGTTCCTCGACACGATCCCTGGTGTCGATACCGCGTGGTTCATTCTCGGCGTCCTGGAGTTCGGCGTGTTCGTGCTCCTCCTCGCGAGCCTGATCCGCCTCGAGTTCCTCCCCCACCGCGACAAGTCGATTCTGCAGGTCGGGCTTGCAGTTGCGCTGCTGACGTTTGCGTGCCTGGCGTTCGGTCAGACCGCGACGAACCAGTTCGCCGGCACCGCGGACCTCTACACGTACTTCGCTTCCACGGCGATCATTCTGATCCTGGTCAGCCTCATGCCTCCGAACCGCCCCGACCGGTGGCTCGGTGGTACGAGCAGAGCGGACTCGACAGGCGAATAGGCACGCTGTGCGGCCGCTCGCGCCGTGTCAGAGAAGCGGAGAGATGGTCGCGAACGCTCGCGCCCTCACCCTTTCGCGTGTGCTCGCGAGGGCGCGACCCGGACGCGAGACGACCTCGGCCGGTGCCGAGAACCGCTCGTCGAACTGCCTTGCGAGCTCGGGCGACCGCACGAGCACGTCGATCTCGAAGAAGCGCTTGAGGCTCCAGGCCTCGAGGTTGCACGTGCCGGCCAGAACGTCTTCCCCGTCGCGCACGAACGCCTTCGCATGGAGCATGGTCGGGTACTCGAGGATGCGAACGCCCGCTTCGAGCAGAGCCCCGTGGTGGTGGTGCTGCGCGGCAGCGCAGGCCCAGTTGTTTGCCGATGCCGGGACGAAGAGCCGCACGCGAACGCCGCGGCGCGAGGCGTCTTCCATCCGCCGGATCATCGGCGCGTCGGTGACGTACGGATTCACGACGTCGAGGGTCTCGCGCGCACCGTCCATGAGGTCGGCGATCGCGTCGGTGATCGGGCGCTGGCCGCCCGGTGCGTTGTGCAAGACGGTCGCGGGCACCGCGTCTGTTCCGACCTCGTGCTCAGGAAAGAGCTGATCGAGCTCGTCCGCGAGAATGACGCCGTCCAACCAGCGGAATGTCGCGACGAAGACGAGTTGCAGCTGCGACGTGACGGGACCCGCCACTCGAAGAAACAGGTCGTGAAACCGCCCGTCGTGGAAGTGATCCTCGACTCCCGCGCCGCCGACCCAGCCAACGCGACCGTCGACGACGACGAGCTTGCGATGGTCGATGTTCCCGAGTCGATCGAAGTTCCACCGAGTGGGGCCGCCTGCCGCAACGGGCCGGACCGGAGCCCGCAGCTGAACAGCCCGGACGACCCGGACGTCGACGCCCGCGGCAAGCAGCCGCTCGTAGAACGCGCGGCTGCCTCGGTCGGGATCCGACCCCTGGCGATCGACGACGACTCGGACCGAAACGCCGTCGGAGGCCTTCGCAATCAGCACCTCCGCGAACTCGTCTCCGATGGAACCCGGCCGGAACCCGAACTGGTTGATGTGAATCGAGGACTTGGCCGATCCGATGTCCGCCAGCATCGGCGGATAGAAGTTGCGACCCTCGACGTGAACCTCCGCCGACGAGGCAACGGTTTCGTCGAAGACGAGCCGGAGATCTCTCTTTCGTGTGGGCACACGAAGCAGCTGCTCGGCGCGCTCGCGTTCAGAGACCCCCACGCGTCGAGGCTAGCGCTCGCACGCCGCAACGCGGTGCATGCACTTACCGACTCTCCACGGGCCGACACTTCAAGAGAAATAGCGGGAGCCGCTGGTACGGTCGGGCGCGGCCATGATCTTCACGCAGTTCGTCGACGACGCGCTCGGGTGTGCGTCGTATCTCGTCGGCGATCCGGATACCGGCCAGGCCGTCGTCGTCGACCCTGCCTTCGCGATCGAGCAGTACCTCGACGAGGCCGCGCGGCGCGAGGTTCACATCGTGCGCGTCATCGAGACCCACACGCACGCGGATCATCTCGCGGGTCACGGCCGACTCGCGCTCGAACACGGCGCGCCCGTAAGCATCCACCCGGCCGCCGAGGCCGAGTACCCGCACGATCCGATGGAGGACGGCGACGAGATCGCTCTCGGCGACATCGTCCTTCGCTGCATCCACACGCCCGGCCATCGTCCGGAGCACTGCTGCCTGGCGGTCTCCGACCGGACGCGAGGAGCGGACCCGTGGATCGTCCTCACGGGCGACTCGCTCTTCGTCGGTGACGCGGCACGACCCGACCTCGCGGTCGACGGGCGCGAGGGAGCCGAGGGGCTCTTCCACTCACTGCGACGTCTCGTCGAGCTCGGAGACGGCGTCGAGGTGTACCCGGGCCACGTCGCCGGATCGCTCTGCGGGAAGGCGATGAGCTCGAAGGCGTCGACGACCATCGGGTTCGAGCGCAGGTTCAACCCTGCACTTGCGTACGACGACCTTGCGCTGTTCGTCGCGGAGTCCGCCGGGGTGTCGGCGCCGCGCCCGCCGAACATGCAGCGGATCGTCGAGCTCAACCGTGGTCCGTTCGTCGGCGCTCAACCGGAACCGCAGGAGATCGCCGCACCGCCTGACGGGACGCAGATCCTGGACGTGCGCCCGGTGACTGCGTTCGCGGCCGGTCATCTCGCGCGCGCCCTCAACGTTCCGGTCTCGGGAACCCGGTTCGCGACGAAGGCGGCGTTCGTCCTCGACGCCGGCCCGGTCGTCGTCGCGGCCGCCGACCAGGCGGAGGCGACCGACGCCGTCCGGGGCCTTCGCTCCGTCGCACACCTCGACATCGCCGGCTACGTGCTCGGCGGTGGCCCCGAGAAGCTCGAGCTCGTCTCGATCGACGAGCTCGACGCGCTTCTCGCCGAGGGCGCAGAGCTCATCGACGTGCGCGAGAAGGACGAGCGCGACTCGGGCTACATCGCCGGCAGCCGGAACATCCCGTATCGCCTGCTCGCACTCGGAGAGGCAGACCTGCCGCGCGACAAGCCGATCGTGACGATCTGCGAGAACGGTCCGCGAGCGGCGATCGCCGCGAGCATCCTCTCGGCGCGCGGCTTCGACGCGCACCCGGTCGTCGACGGCGGGATCGACTCGTGGGCCGCAGCCGGCAAGCCGACGGTCGAGTTCCGTCGCTGCGGTAGCTGAGCTACTTCGGCGGCCCGACGCGTTCGACGACGTACCCTGCGCCGCGAATCGACGCAAGGAGCTCCTGGCAGTGCTCTTCGTCCCTCGTCGAGACGACGATCTCGAGCTCCGTCTGCAATGCAGTCGTCGTCCGCCCCTCGCGGTGGTGGTCGACAGAGACGACGTTCCCGCGACCCTCCGCGATCAGGTCGAGCACGTTGCGCAGCTCTCCCGGGCGATCCGGGATGAGCAGGCGAATCGCCAGGAAGCGGCCGGCCTCGGTGAGGCCGTGACGCAGAACGGAGATGAGCGTCGTGGCGTCGATGTTCCCTCCCGAGAGCACCACGGCGACCGACCCCGTCCCGGGCACGAGTCCGGCGAGAAGCGCCGCGAGCCCGACCGCGCCCGCGCCTTCGACCAGCATCTTCGTCCGCTCGACGCAGAGCACGAGCGCCTCCGAGATGTCCTCGTCCGAGACGGAGACGGTGTCGTCGAGCACGTGCTCGAGGATCGACGACGGAAGCGTGCCGGGGTGCTTCACCGCGATGCCGTCCGCGATGGTGTAGCCCGGTTGGCAGATCACGCCGATGGTGCGCACGCCGGGTCGGCGCTCCTTCAGCGCGAGTGAGATTCCGGCAGCGAGACCTCCGCCGCCAATCGGGATGAGAAAGGTCTCCGCGTCGGGAGCCTGCTCGGCGAGCTCGAGGCCGATCGTCCCCTGGCCCGCGATGACTCGCTCGTCCTCGAAGGCGTGCACGAGGGTTGCGCCGGTGCTCTCGACATGCGCCTGCGCGGCGGCGACTGCTTCCTCGAAGCCCTCGCCCGTGAGCTCCGTCGCGCCTCCGTACGACCGCGTCGCCTCGACCTTCGCCATCGGCGCGTCCTGCGGCATGAAGATCGTCGCCGAGATGCCCGCCTCGCGCGCGGCCCACGCAACCGCCTGGCCATGGTTGCCGGCGCTCGCGGCCACGACACCCGCAGCCCGCTCGGCCTCGCCGAGCGTCGCGATCGTGTTGTAGGCGCCGCGGACCTTGAACGAGCCCGTGCGCTGCAAGTTCTCCGCCTTCAGGAAGACCTGGCGGCCGGCGAGCCGCGAGAACGTCTCCGACGGGTAGAGCGGCGTCTCGCGTGCGACCCCCGCGAGGCGTTCGCGGGCAGCCTCGATGTCAGCGATCGTCGGCGCCATCGAGCCGAAACACCTCCTCCATGATCTCGCGGACAGCGCTGAGCGGGTCGAGCTCTCGCGCCTCGACTCGGCTCAAGACGCGCTGGAGCTCGGGGTCGTCCGCGACCGCGGCCTGCAGGTGTGCCTTCGCGCGACTCGACGCCACGGCGAACACCTCCGACGAGAGGTTCTTCCGGCGGCGCTCCTCGAGCCGCCCGTCGCTCTCGAGCGCCGCACGGTGCTCCTCGAGCGCCACCCACAGCTCCGGGACGTTCTCGCCCGTCAGCGCCTCGGTGAGGAGAATCGTGGGTCGGGTCTCGGGGTCTGCGAGCCCGACGATCGAGCGAACCTCGTTGAGCATCGTCTTCGCGGCAGGGTGATCCATCTTGTTGATCGCGATGACGTCGGGGATCTCCATGATCCCGGCCTTCAGCGCCTGCACCGAGTCGCCCGAGCCGGGCATGAGGACGAGGAGCACGGTGTCTGCGATCCCGGTCACCTCCACCTCGCTCTGCCCCGCGCCGACCGTCTCGACGAAGACGACGTCCTTGCCGGCCGCGTCGAGGATGAGCACGGCCTGGAGCGTCGCCTCGGCGAGGCCGCCGAGGTGCCCGCGCGTACCCATCGAGCGGATGTAGACGCCCGGATCGAGAAAGTGGTCGGACAGGCGGATGCGATCGCCGAGGAGCGCGCCGTGCGAGAACGGGCTCGACGGGTCGACCGAGACGACCCCGACCGTTCGCTCGCTCTCGCGAACGAGCCCGACGAGCGCGCCGATGAGGCTCGACTTGCCCACCCCCGGCGGCCCCGTGACACCCACGATCGCCGCACCGCCCGTGCTCGGATAGAGCTCGCGCACCAGCGGATAGGCGAGCGGGTCTCCGTCCTCGACGAGCGAGATGGCCCGGGCGAGCGCGCGGCGGTCGGCTGCCCGCACGCCGGCGACGAGCTCCTCGAGCGTCAGCTCCTTCCGCCTCACGGCGGAGACTCTATTCAGCGCCCGGAAGGACGCTGTGTTTCGGCCGCCCTCCGCGCCTCGATCTCTTCGAGGAGCGTTGCGATGCGCTCGAGCGGCGGCTCGTGCGTGCCGTTCTCCGCCACCTCCGTGTCGACAGGCTTCGCATGCCCGTTCCCGAGCGCGGCCGCAGCCGACTCTGAGCTCGCTTCCACCGCACCCCACTCGTCGGCCTGGGTGACGGGAAGCCAGCGCGTCATCACGAGCGCCACGACCGCGGCGCACAGGTAGAGGACGCCCGCCCCGATCCAGACGGCGCGGGGTCCTACGACGTCCGTGAGCACACCCGCCGCCGCCATTGCCAGACCGACCACGGCGTAGTTCGAGCTCATGATCGTTGCGAGCGCCCGTCCCCGGTACTGATCGGGTGCGCCACGCTGCACGAGCAGTCGGTTGCAGACGACGACCGATCCGTTGCCCGCCGCTCCGCCGATGACGAACGCGACGGCGAACCAGATCGAGCCGGACAGCGCCGCTGCTCCCCACCCCACGCCCATGAGCACGAGCGAACCGACGTAGTTCCGACGCAGGCCTACCTTCCCGAGGGCGGGAGGGCTCAGGAAGCTTCCGACGGCGAGACCGACACCGCTCGCCGCAACGAGGGCGCCGTATCCGAGGTCACCTGCGTCGAGCACCTCTTTCACGTAGAACACCTCGGCGACGTTGACCGCGCCCGCACCGAGCAGTGCCACGTTCCACACGATCAGCACGGTGCGCAGAGGCTGCGACGTGGCGACGAGCTTCAGCCCGTCGGCGACGTC
Source organism: uncultured Gaiellaceae bacterium (assembly GCA_963820635.1). GTDB lineage: Bacteria > Actinomycetota > Thermoleophilia > Gaiellales > Gaiellaceae > GMQP-bins7. The sequence goes on from CAWGAN010000007.1 coordinate 59,217, forward strand.
GCGCCAGTGGCCACGTGTGATCGGGTCCTCGGAGCGGAGGCTCGTCTCCCGGATTCGCGTGACGAAGGCCGCGGAGACCAGGAACGTCACCGCGTTGACGGCGTACGGAACCGACGGCCCCCAGGCCGTGTACAGCAACGCGCCCACGAGCGGACCGAGCGTCATCGCGAGGGTGTCGATAGTGACCGTCAGCGAGTTGGCATTCGCGAGCTCCTCTTCCGGCACGAGATTCGGGATCGCAGCGTTCGCCGCCGGGAAGAAGAAGCCGGTCGCCACACCCGTGACGCCGGCGAGGACAACCAAGCCCTCCGGGCTGCCGACGAACGGCAGTGCCGCAAACACGCCGAAGCGCACGAGATCTGACGCGATCATGAGTCGGCGGCGCGAGAGCCGATCGACGAGTGGGCCGAGGAGGAAGCCGATGACGACGATCGGCAGGAAGTCCGCGATGAGGAGGGCGGCGACCCAGACGCCCGATCCCGTCAGGTCCCGGATCTGCAGGACGAGCGCAATTGCGGCGAGATAGGTGCCGAAGCTCGACCCTGCCGTCGCCAGGAAGAGGTACCCGAACGACGGCGATCGGCGAAGGAGGCCGAGACGATTGGTGCTTTTCACGTCCGGTGATGACGCTACCAGCGTCTCCCGATTCCGACTACGGCTGTTCAGGCCGTGTCCCAAGCGGACATGGGCGAAGTGTTCGGCACCGCGCGGGCAGTGCCTGCGCGACTACGAAGCGCCGCGCATCGCCACTTTCACGCGCTGTGCGACCAGACGTGAGAGGGCGATCTCGACGGCGCGGGCAGGCGGCGTGACGACGCCTGCGAACAGCAGCCCGACCTGCGCGCGCCCGTGACTCAGGAGCATGACGTCGATGAAGAGCAGTGGGGGCTGCGCTGGGTCGGCGCCGGAGATCACGAGTCGATACGCCATGGCCGTAGTGGCGAGCTTGGGAAGCGCGAGCTCTCGTAGGGCGATCCGCATCGTCTCGCCCTGTCGCGCGAACGTCTTGCGAAACTCGTCGCGTACGCACTTCCGACCCACGGTGCTCGTGCTGCGACGCCATGCTGCAGCGGAGTCGCGTGCGGTGCCGTAGACCACACTGGTCGATCCGACGATCTGGTACTCACGAGCCCAGTAGTCCGACTTGCTTCGCCCGGTGAGCACGAGATCGGACTCGTCGAGAGCGCGGCACGCGAGATGCGGCTCGAGGTCTGACGTTCGCTCGGGCTTGTAGCCCTGGGGCAGGTCGGCCTTGCGCAGGAGCATCGCCGCGGCGCGTTTCTGGTCGGCCGCCCTGACCCGTTCCTGCGGATCGAGGTGGTCCGCCGTGGCCGCGCCCGCCAAGACGAGCGCGCCGGCGAGAGCGAACAGCAGAGCGCGCATCGATCGCAGCGTACGGATTCCTACGGCTCGTATGCGAGGTTCTGACGCAGCCAGCGTTCGGCCTCGGCGAGCTCGACGCCCTTGCGTCCGGCGTAGTCGGAGACCTGGTCGCGGCCGACCCGTCCGACCGAGAAGTACCGCGCCTGCGGGTGACCGAAGTACAACCCGCTGACACTGGCAGCCGGGGTCGTCGCGTAGGACTCGGTGAAACCGATGCCGGCGCGCTCGGCGCCGAGGAGCTCGAGGAGCCGCCCTTTCTCGGAGTGATCGGGACAGGCGGGGTAGCCGTACGCGGGACGGATTCCGCGGAACCGCTCGCCGATCCGCTCCGCGTGGGTGAGCGACTCGGACGGTGCGTACCACTGGTGCCGTGCAAGCTCGTGCAGGCGCTCGGCGAAGGCCTCCGCGAGGCGGTCGGCGAGCGCACGCACCATGATCGCCCGGTAGTCGTCGAGCTCGGCGGCGAAGCGGTCGGCCAGCGCCTCGGCCCCATGGATCGCCACCGCGAACGCGCCCACATGGTCGTCGAGCCCGGTCTCGGCCGGCGCGACGAAGTCGGCGAGCGAGCGGTTCGGTCGCGAGTCCGCGTGGTCGCCCTGCTGTCGGAGCATCGCGAACCGGATGCCGCCTTCGAGCATGACGTCATCGCCCTCCGCGACCGCGGGCCAGAAGCCGTAGACGCCGCGCGCCTGCAGCAGCCCGCCGGCTGCGATCTCGTCGAGCAACTCGTTCGCCGTCGAAAGGAGGTCGCGTGCGACCTCGCCCTTCTCGGGGTCGTCGAGGATCGCCGGGTATCTGCCCTTCAGCTCCCAGGCATGGAAGAAGAACGTCCAGTCGATGTAGTCACGCAGCGTCTGGACGTCCTCCTCGACGAGGCGTGCATCCGTGAACGGAGGGGCTGCGAGGTCGTCTGCGTGCCAGTCGATCGGCGTCCTGCGCGTCCGCGCTTCGCGCAGCGAGAGCAGCGGCTTGCGTCCCTTCTCGGCGTGGAGCGCGCGGAGGCGGTCCTGGTCGACGCGGTTCTCCGTGTCGAGCCGCGCGCGGCGATCGGTGTCGAGCAGATCGGCGACGACGCCGACGACGCGCGACGCGTCGAGGACGTGCACCGTCGGCTGGCCGTACTCGGGCGCGATGCGGACGGCCGTGTGCTGCTTCGAGGTCGTCGCGCCGCCGATGAGGAGCGGGAGCTCGATACCGCGGCGCTCCATCTCCTTCGCGACCGAGACCATCTCGTCGAGCGACGGCGTGATGAGCCCCGACAGCCCGACGACGTCGCAGTCCTGCTCGAGCGCGACGTCGAGGATCCGATCAGCGGGAACCATGACGCCGAGGTCGATGACGTCGTAGCCGTTGCAGCCGAGGACGACGCCGACGATGTTCTTGCCGATGTCGTGCACGTCGCCCTTGACGGTCGCCATGACGATGCGAGCCGCCGACGAGCGCTCGGTCTTCTCGGCTTCCATGTATGGCTCGAGATAGGCGACGGCGCGCTTCATCGCGCGAGCGCTCTTCACGACCTGCGGGAGGAACATCTTCCCGGCGCCGAAGAGGTCGCCGACGATCTTCATCCCGTCCATCAGCGGCCCCTCGATCACGTCGAGCGGGCGCGTAGCCGCTGCGCGCGCTTCCTCGGTGTCCTCCTCGATGAAGTCGACCATGCCGTGGACGAGCGCGTGCGCGAGCCGCTCGCCGACGGGTGCCTCGCGCCAGGAGAGGTCGAGCTCGCGCTTCGTCGCGCCGCCCGTGACGGTCGAGGCGTACTCGACGAGACGCTCCGTCGCATCCTCACGGCGATCGAAGAGAACGTCCTCGACGCGTTCGAGCAGATCAGGCGCGATGTCTTCGTACACGGCGAGCTGGCCGGCGTTGACGATCCCCATGTCGAGGCCCGCGCCGATCGCGTGGTAGAGGAACGAGGCATGCATCGCCTCGCGGACGGCGTCGTTTCCGCGGAACGCGAAGGAGAGGTTCGAGATCCCTCCCGAGACGAGCGCGCCCGGGCAGCGCTCCTTCAGGAGCGGGATCGCGTCGATGAACGCCTTCGCGAACGCAGCGTGCTCCTCGATTCCCGTGGCGACGGCGAGGACGTTCGGGTCGAGCACGACGTCCTCGGGCGCGAACCCCGCATCGCCCACGAGCAGGTCGTACGCGCGACCGAGGATCTCGACCTTGCGCTCGACCGTGTCGGCCTGCCCGCGCTCGTCGAACGCCATGACGACGGCGGCGGCGCCGAACGCACGAATCGTGCGCGCCTGCTCGAGAAACGGCTCCTCGCCCTCCTTGAGCGAGATGGAGTTCACGACGCCTTTGCCCTGGAGGCAGCGCAATCCGGCCTCCAGCGCCGAGAAGCGCGAGCTGTCGACCATGATCGGCAGGCGCGCGGCCTCCGGCTCCGTGGCGAGGAGGTTGAGGAACGTCGTCATCGCCTGCTCCGCGTCGAGCAGGTCGGCGTCCATGTTGACGTCGAGCAGGTTCGCACCGCCGCGCACCTGCTCGAGCGCGACGTCGACCGCGCTCTGGAAGTCGTTCGCTTCGATCAGCCGCCGGAACTTCGCCGAGCCGGTCACGTTCGTCCGCTCTCCGACGATGACAAAGCCGGTGTCGGGCCCGATGACGAAGGGCTCGAGGCCCGAGAAGCGCGGCAGGCGCGAGCGCTCGGGCACCCGCCGGGGCGGAAGGCCCTCGACCGCGCGAACGATCGCGTCCGTGTGCTCGGGCGTCGTTCCGCAACAGCCCCCGACGAGGTTCACGAGGCCGTCCTCGGCGAACGAGCGCAGGTACCGGCTCGTGTCGGCGGCCTGCTCGTCGTGGAGCCCGAGGGCGTTCGGTAGGCCCGCGTTGGGATGACACGACACGTAGGTCGACGCGACACGCGCCATGCCTTCGAGGAAAGGCCGCATCTCGGTCGCACCGAGCGAGCAGTTGACACCGACGATGAACGGCTCGGCGTGCTCGACCGAGATCCAGAACGCGTCCGACGTCTGGCCCGAGAGGTTGCGGCCGCTCCTGTCGATCGCCGTGAAGGAGAGCCAGAGCGGGAGCTCGGGCGCAGCCGCGCGCGCGGCGACGATCGCCGCCTTCGCGTTGAGCGTGTCGAAGATCGTCTCGATCAGCAGGAGATCGACACCGCCGTCGCGCAGTGCGCGGATCTGCTCCTCGTACGCAGTCTGCACCTGGTCGAACGTCACCGCGCGGTAGGCAGCGTCCTCGACCTTGGGAGAGAGCGAGAGCGTGACGTTCAGCGGGCCGACCGACCCGGCGACGAAACGCGGCTTGTCGGGTGTTCGCGCCGTCCAGGCGTCCGCCGCGGCGCGCGCGAGACGTGCGCCTGCGAGGCTCATCTCGGCCGCCGCGTCCCCGAGCGCGTAGTCGGCTTGCCCGATCGAAGTCGCCGTGAAGGTGTTCGTCGTCGCGATGTCCGCGCCGGCCTCGAAGTACGCGTCGTGGATCTCGGCGACGATCTCCGGCGCGGTCAGGTTGAGGATGTCCGGGTCGCCCTTGACGTCATGGGAGTGCGCGGCGAACCGCTCGCCGCGGTACTCCTCCTCGGACAGCTCGCGGCGGTGAATGAGCACGCCCCAGGCCCCGTCGAGCACGAGGATTCGCTCGGCGAGCAGTTCCCGAAGATGTGTGCGTGTGTCCTTCACGAAGTCGGCCCCCGCCTAAAGAGGTCGGGAGCCGGAAGGCTCTCGCGCTTTAGGCGTTTGGTAACCCGGTCGCCAAGCTGCCGTTCAAAGCTTTCCGGGGTTTTCAGGCTAGCGAATACGCCCGACTCGAGGCGATTCCTGCCCGGCGTCAGCCAGTCGTCCGGCCGGAGACCGAGAGCTGGTTTTCGGCGTGCTTGATGCGCTGCTCGAGCTGCCAGCGGTCCGCCGTGGAGTCGCCGGCGTCGAGCTTCTCGAGCTCCGCCTGCGCGCTCTCGAGCTGCGCGCGGGCGCGCTCGTCGTCGATCTCCTTCACGCTCACGGCATCGTCCACGAGCGCGAGGGCGCGATCGAGCTCGACCTTGAAGAAGCCCGGGCCTGTCGCGAACTCGACGACCTCGTTGGGGCTCACGTGGATTCGCGTCGAGCCGGCCTTGAGCGTCGCGACGAGCGGCGCGTGCCGCGCGAGCACGCCGATCTCACCGGCGGCACCCGGAACCACGATCATCTCCGCCTCTCCGTCGAACGCCGCGCCGTCAGGTGTGACGAGCGAGACGTCGAACTTCGGATGTGACTCGGCCACGGCGTCCCTACGCTGCGACGGCCTCGGCCGTGCGGGCCTTCTCGACCGCGTCCTCGATCGTGCCGACCATGTAGAAGGCCGACTCGGGAAGCTCGTCGTGCTCGCCGTCGATGATCGCCCGGAAGCTCGCGATCGTGTCCTCGAGCTTCACGTACTTGCCCGGCGTGCCCGTGAACTGCTCGGCGACGAAGTTGGGCTGCGAGAGGAACCGCTCGATCCGGCGCGCGCGTGCGACGACGACCTTGTCCTCGTCCGTGAGCTCGTCCATGCCGAGGATCGCGATGATGTCCTGCAGATCCGTGTAGCGCTGGAGGAGCTGCTGAACCAGCGTCGCGACCTCGTAGTGCTCGTCGGACACGATCCCGGGCTGGAGCGCGCGCGAGTTGGAGTTGAGGGGGTCGACGGCGGGATAGATGCCCTTCTCGACGATCGAGCGATCGAGCACCGTCGTCGAGTCGAGGTGAGCGAACGTGTTGGCCGGAGCCGGATCGGTGAGGTCGTCGGCGGGAACGTAGATCGCCTGCACCGAGGTCACCGAGCCCGTTCGAGTCGACGTGATGCGCTCCTGAAGCTGCCCCATCTCCGTCGCAAGCGTCGGCTGATAGCCGACGGCGCTCGGCATGCGTCCGAGAAGCGCAGAGACCTCGGAACCGGCCTGAACGAAGCGGAAGATGTTGTCGATGAAGAACAGGACGTCCTGGCCACCCTCGTCTCGGAAGTACTCGGCCATCGTCAGACCGGAAAGGGCGACGCGCAGACGCGCCCCCGGCGGCTCGTTCATCTGCCCGTAGACGAGCGCGACCTTGTCGAGGACGCCGGACTCCGTCATCTCGAGGAGGAGGTCGTTGCCCTCCCGCGTGCGCTCGCCCACGCCGGCGAAGACGGAGACGCCGCCGTGCTGCTGCGCGACGTTGTGGATGAGCTCCTGGATGAGCACGGTCTTGCCGACGCCCGCACCGCCGAAGAGACCGATCTTGCCGCCCTTCACGTAGGGCGCGATGAGGTCGATGACCTTGATGCCCGTCTCGAAGGTCTCGATCGTCGGCGAGAGATCGCGGAACGCAGGCGGGTCACGGTGGATCGACCAGCGCTCGGTGTCGGCCGCGATCGGCTCGAGCTCGTCGATCGGCTCGCCGATCACGTTCCAGAGCCGGCCGAGGGTCGGCGCGCCGACCGGTACGGAGATCGGGCCGCCGGTGTCGACGCAGACGACGCCGCGTGCCAGGCCGTCGGTCGAGTCCATAGCGACCGCGCGTACGCGATCGTCGCCGAGGTGCTGCTGCACCTCTGCGACGAGGGTGCGCGACGTATCGCCTGTGGCCACCTCGATCTCGAGCGCCGTGTAGATCTCGGGAAGCTCGTCGGGGAAGACGGCGTCGATGACGACGCCCTTGATCTCGATGATCCGGCCCGTGTTCGTGCGGTCTGATCCGTTCTCGGACATGGTTCTCCTGAGGCGAAGGGCTGGGCGGCGGGAGCCCGCGCGCCGGACGCCGAGTCTACCTCAGGCGGGCTTCGCCCAGCCGCACTACTCGCCGCCCTTCGGCTGCAGAATCGAGACTTCGATTCCCTTTCCGGCGAGCCCCGCGAGGGCCTTGTTGGCGTCGTCCCAGCTGTCGAAGCTCAGCCCCTGGAGCGCCGCGTCGGTGAGCAGGTACTCGAATCCCGGAACACGCGCCTGATCCGCCGTCGCCTGGATGTCCACCGAGAGCTGACGCAACGAGGTGACGAGATCGTCCGCCTCGGGCTGGTAGTCCGACGGCGCGCCCGTGTCCTCGAGCTCGCCCGCGGCCTTCGAGATCACGACGGAAGCCTCGTCCATGCGCGTCAGCAGCTCGTCGACCGACTGTGCGCGCGTGATGCGGCCGAGGACGAAGTCGACCCGGTTGCGATTCAAAACGACGGCTTCGCCGAACTCCTCGGCCGACGGCTCGCCGCTTCCACCACAGCCGGATGCGGCAAGGCCGAGCGCCAGGAGCAGCACGAGGAGAGCTCGAAGGGACATCACGTGGCGAACGTCAGGTTCAGATCACGGAGCCGCGCGGTGGAAGCCCTCGACCCGGCGTGACGACGCGGAGGATCGCCTGCTCCTGCTCGAGGACGCTGCGCGGCGGGTTGAGATCGGGCCGGCCCTCGAAGCGGGCGAGCGATCCGCTCTGCGACTCGGTCGATACGGCAAGCTGCGTGCCGAGACCGAGCGCTGCGAGTGCAAAGGCAGCAGCGACACCGACCTGCAGGCGAACCGCGGTCAGCGGGCGGTGGCGACGAATCACGACCGGCCGCCGCAACACGGCGTGAGGGGCGTTGCGAATCCGCTCCGTGACATCCCGCACGTCCGCGGCGTAGACCGCGCAGCGACCGCAGCGCTCGAGGTGCGCGCCGAGCATGCGCTGTTCGAGCTGCGAGAGCTCGCCGTCGAGCTCGAGCGACACCTGCTCGCGTACTCGAGAGCACACTGTCTGGGGATAGGCCGCGCTCATAGTCCTTGGGACGTCGCGCACGCCGACGAGTTAGCACTCATGTGGGTGACACGGCCGGGGACGCTTCCTCTTCGGCCGCACGCTTCGCGGCGTAGGCGATTTGCCGCACCCTCGCCTGCTCGGCGAGGTCGAGTGGGCTCAGCACCTCGGCGAAGTGGCACGCGACAGGGTGCTCGCCGCCCGCGCGAGGGACGAGAGCCGGCTCCTCCTCGGAGCAGATCTCCTGTGCCTTCCAGCACCGCGTGCGAAACCGGCAACCGGAAGGCGGGTTCGCCGGGCTCGGCACGTCGCCCTCGAGCACGATCCGCTCGCGCTTCCCGCGCTGCGCAGGCGACTCGATCGGCACGGCCGAGAGCAGTGCCTGCGTGTACGGATGCATCGGTGCGCCGTAGATCTGGTGTCGCGAGCCGATCTCGATGACCTTGCCCAGGTACATGACGGCGACGCGATCCGACACGTGCCGGACGACGGAGAGATCGTGGGCGATGAAGAGATATGTGAGCCCGAACTGACCCTGGAGCTCCTCGAGCAGGTTCACCACCTGCGCCTGGATCGACACGTCGAGCGCCGAGACCGGCTCGTCCAGGACGATCATCCTCGGGTTGAGCGCGAGCGCCCGTGCGACGCCGATCCGCTGCCGCTGGCCGCCGGAGAACTCGTGCGGGAACCGGTTCGCGTGCTCGGGGGACAGACCGACCGTGCGCAGGAGCTCCTCGACGCGCCGGTTCCCCTCGCCGCGTGAGTAGAGATCGTGGATCTCAGCGGCTCGGCGACGATGTCGCGAACGGTCATGCGCGGGTTCAGCGAGGCGTACGGATCCTGGAAGACGATCTGGACGTCCCGGCGGACCGCACGCATCTGCTTGCGCTTGAAGCCGGTGATGTCCTGGCCGTCGAAGACGATCTTGCCCGAGGTCGGCTCGAGCAGCTTCATGATCGTGCGCCCGAGCGTCGTCTTTCCGCACCCGGACTCGCCGACCACGCCGAGTGTCTCGCCCGGCTTCACGTTGAGGCTGACGCCGTCGACCGCGCGTACCTGCCCGACGGTGCGCTTGAAGAAGCCGGCCTTGATCGGGAAGTGCTTGACGAGATCCTCGATCCGGAGCAGGTCGTGGCCGTTGGACGACGGCGCCGGCACGGAGGCCTCCGGCGCGACGGTCTCCGTCTCGCTCACGATGCGCCACCTCCACCGGCAGTGACGACCGGGTCGTGAACGCCGGCGAGCTCCTCCGCGAAGTGGCACGCGGAAACGTGATCGCCTCCGCCGTCGGCGGTGCGGAGCGCGGGGATCTCCGTGCGGCAGACCGCGCGTCCGTTCGAGTGCGTGCACCGCGGGTGGAACGCGCAGCCCGGCGGCGGGCTGATGAGGCTCGGCGGCTGGCCCGGGATCGGCACGAGCCGATCCTTGTCCATGTCGACCCGCGCGATGCTGGTCATGAGCCCGATCGTGTACGGATGCCGAGGAGAATCGAAGATCGTGTAGACGTCACCGAGCTCGACGACGCGACCGGCGTACATGACGACCACGCGATCGGCGAGCTCGGCGATGAGCCCGAGGTCGTGCGTGATGAGGATGATCGCCGCCTGGGTGTGCTCCTGGGCGGCCTTGATGACCTCGACGATCTGCGCCTGGATCGTGACGTCGAGCGCCGTCGTCGGCTCGTCGGCGATGAGCACGCTCGGGTTGTTGGCCATCGCCATCGCGATCATCGCGCGCTGGCGCATGCCGCCCGAGAACTCGTGCGGGTACTGATCCACCCGCCGCTCGGCGAACGGCACGCCCACGCTCTCGAGGAGCTCGATCGTGCGGGCGCGGGCGGCGTCGTCCTTCATGTCGTCGTTGTGCGTGAGCAGGGCTTCCGAGATCTGATCGCCGATCGTGAACACCGGGTTCAGCGAGGTCATCGGGTCCTGGAAGATCATGGCCATCTCGCCGCCGCGCAGCTCGCGCAGCTCCTTCTTCGGCATCTTCACGAGGTCACGTCCCTTGTAGAGCGCCTCCCCGGACGTGATCCGCCCCGGCGGCATCGGAATGAGCCCGAGGACGGAGAGCATCGACACGCTCTTTCCCGATCCGGACTCGCCGACGATGCCGAGCACCTCGCCGGGATGCAGGTCGTAGCTGACACCGGTGACGGCCCTGACCACGCCGTCCTCGGTGCCGAACTCGACCGTCAGATCGCGGATCTCGAGGATCGGCTCGGGCACGAGTGCGCTAGCGGGTTCGCCGCTGCGTCGGGTCGAGGGCGTCGCGAAGTCCGTCCCCGATGAAGTTGATCGCGAGCGCGATGAGCGTGATGATGAGCCCCGGGAAGACGACGAGCCACCAGAGCGCGAAGCCCTCGCTCTGCCCGTCGACGATGAGCTTCCCGAGCGCGGCGTTCGGAGGCTGGATGCCGAGGCCGAGGAACGAGAGCGTCGCCTCGATGAGGATCGCCGCCGCGGTGATGAGCGTCGTGTAGACGACGATCGGACCGATGCAGTTCGGAAGGATGTGCCGAGAGATGATGCGCAGGTCGCTCGCGCCGGCTGCCTTCGCCGCCTCGACGAACTCCTTCTCGCGCAGCGACAGGAAGAGGCCACGCACGATGCGGGCCAGAGTGACCCAGAGCAGGAGCGCGAGGATGAGTCCGATCTTCATCGGCTGCGGGATCGTGACCGTGATCGGCCCGATCGCGACCTCCGAGTCGTTCGAGCCGAGGTACACGGCCGCGGTCAGGAGGACCGCGAGGCCCGGCAGCGTGAGGATGAGATCGGTGAAGCGCATGAGCAGGTTGTCGGTGCGGCCGCCGTAGTACCCCGCCACCGCGCCGACGGCGGTTCCGATCACCGTCGCGAGGATCGCGACGAAGAGCGCGACCCAGAGCGACGTCCGGATCCCGTAGATGATCCTGCTGAGATAGTCGCGGCCGAGCTGATCGGTGCCGAAGATGTGCCAGCCTTCGAGCGTCGGTGGCGTGGCGAGACCGGTCGTCGGATTGATGTTGTCGAGGTCGATCTCGTCGAAGCCGTAGGGCGCGATCTGGTTCGCGAAGATCGCGACGAGCGCGAAGAAGATCAGGACGACGAGTCCGGCGACAGCCATCTTGTGGCGGAAGAAGCGCATGCGCGCGTACGACCACTGACTGCGCGCTTTGACCTCGACGCCGGCCTCGTACGCGAGGTCGGTGTCCGATGCGAGTGGGGGGACGCTCTCAGGGGCGACGATGCCCGCACCGGGCGTCACCGACGACTGCACCATCCCGTGCCGCGGCCCCTGATCAGTCATAGCGAACCCGCGGATCGAGGTAGCCGTACGCGACGTCAGCGATCAGGTTGAAGATGATGATCATCGTCGCGGTGATCATGAGCCAGGCCATGATCGGGTAGGGATCGTTCGCCCCGAGCGCCGTCACGAAGTAGAGGCCCATGCCATCGAGCGAGAAGACGGTCTCCGTGATGACCGCGCCGCCGAGAAGAGCACCGAAGTTGAGCGCAACGAGCGTCACCATCGGGATGAGCGCGTTGCGGAACGCGTGCCTCATCGTGACCTTCCGCTCGGAGAGGCCCTTCGCGCGGGCGGTTCGGACGTAGTCCGAGTTCACGACCTCGAGCATCGAGGCGCGCATGTAGCGCGTGTACGCGGCGAGGCTGGCCACCATCAGGACGATGACCGGCAAGACGAGGTGGTGGGCGCGGTCGACCCAGAAGCTGAACCCCTCCCCGGGATCGACCGAGCTGAGACTGGCTATCGGGAAGATGTTGTTCCCGGTCCATTGATAGATGTAGACGACCGACACCTGGAGCATCAGCGCGAGCCAGAACACGGGCATGGCGAGGCCGAGGAAGCTGAACGTCGTCGAGGTGTAGTCGAAGGCGGAGTACTGCCGTAAGGCCGAGTACACACCGATGAACACCGCGAGAACAATTGCGAGGAGCTCCGCGATGATGACGAGCTGCAGCGTGTTCTTCATCACCCGCCAGAGGTCGGGGAGGATCGGCTCGTCCCCCAGGATCGTCGTCCCGAATCCGTTTCGCACGGCGTCGTTCACCCAGTAGCCGTAGCGCACGGGGAGGGACTCGTCGAGATGCTTTCGGTCCTTGATGTTCTGGACCGACGACTCGGAGATTCTCGGGTTGAGGGCGAGAGCTGCCAGCGGATCGCCGGTCTTGGCGACGAAGGTGAAGACGAGGACGCTCGCTGCGAAGAGCACAACGATGCTGTAGAGAAGTCTCCGTATGACGAACTGGAACATTCTCTTCCTCGCCTCCTCTCGACCTGATGTTAACGGGTAGTCCCGCCCCCGCCAATGGCGGGGGCGGGACTACGGTCGTGCAGGCAGTGCGCCTGTCACGCGCTGGTCGGTGCTTAGCTGATCGTCCAGGTGTTCGCGTTCCAAGGGCTGCCCTCGAGCGTCGTCGGGGTCGTGAGACCCTTCATGCTTCTTCGACGCGATGGTGAACACCGGGCGGACGAACATGGGGATGGACGGAACGTCCTTCACCATGATCGCCTCGGCCTGGTTCAGCAGCTTCGTGCGCGTGGCATCGTCGAGCTCCGTCGCGGTGCGGTTGAGGAGCGCGGTTGCCCTGCGGTTGCAGTAGTTGCCGTAGTTGATGTCACCACCGCAGGCGAGCTTGTCCTTCGACGTGATCTTCGACGAAGGCGCCTCGACCCACGTGAACATCATGAGGTCCCAGTCGCTCGACGGCAGCGTGGTGCCGAACAGCAGGCCCGCCGGCTGGAAGCGCGGAACGAGCTCGATGCCGACCGACTTCAGCTGCCGCTGGATGACCTCGAAGGTCAGCGCGCGGAGCTGGTTACCAGCGGTCGTCGAGAAGCGGAAGGACAGCTTGCCGACGCCCGGGCACGAGAAGATCTTGTCGTTGCCCGCGCTCGGCTTGTCGGGCCCACCGGTGCAGCCCTTGCCCTTCAGCGTGACTGATGACCTTCGCCTGGCTGAACGGGTACTTCGCGTAGTGCTTCGACGTAGCCCTTCTCGAAGGTCTTGAAGATGTTGCTCTGGAGCGTCGGCAGGCCGGGAGCGATCGTCGCGTAGAGCGCCTGGGCGATCTGCGGACGGTTGATCCCGGTGATGAGCGCCTGCCGGACGTACGGCGCCTTGAGAGCCGCCGCGCCCTTCGGACCGAACTGGATGTCGAGGTGCTCGTACGAGTACCCGGCGACAGCCTTGACCGTGAAGTTCGAGTCCTTCTGGAAGTCGGCGATCTGGAGCTGTGCCTGCGGCTCCATCGCCTGGCCCTCGCCAGCCTTCATGGCCTGGAAGCGGGCGTTCGTGTCGGTGATGTAGCGGAACACGACGCGGTCGAGCTTCATCGGCGAGATCGTGTAGCGGGGGTTCTTGGCGACCGTGATCTGGACGCCCTTCTGCCACGCCTGGAAGCGCCACGGGCCGTTGGAGACCGGAATCGAGTCCTGCCACAGCTTGTTCGCGTCCTTGCCGGCGGTGAGGTGGGCAGGCCAGACGCCCGAGTTCAGGAGCGTCTCCCAGTCCGCGTACACCTTCTTGAAGACGACGGTGCCGGTCTTGCCCTTGCAGGTGACCGACCTGATGTCCTCGTACCCGGCACGGCTTGCGACGTTGTTCGCCGGATTGATCCAGATCTGCCACGTCGACCGCCAGTCGGCGCAGGTGACGGGCTTGCCGTCGGACCAGTTCGCCTTCGGGCTGAACGTGAACTGCGTCGTCAACGGGCTCTTCTTGAGGAGCTTCGGCGGCGCCCGTGAAGAGACGCGTGACCCAGTTGGCCTTGTCGTCGCGAATCTGACCGCCGTAGAAGATGTTGTTCACGACGAGGCTTGTTGCATACAGCGAGTTGTCGGTCCAGGCAGGCCGAAGTGAAGGCGGCTCCTGGTCGTGAATAAACACGACCGTCCCCGCCGACGCCTTCTCCGGGCCGGCTGTTGCTGCTGGGCCGACGACGAGGCTCGCGACAATCGCGAGCGCCCCCGCCAGCAGCAAGAGTGAACGCTTACGCATGTACTCCCTCCATCCGAGTGGTCTCCTGCCGATCTTCACCAAGGCCGAGGTCCGAGCCGATGGGCGTGCGGGCGGGTAGGCCGGCACACCAGCAGTCCATCGATCCAGGTTCCTCCGTCGCCATGGTCAAGTGCAGGATCATACTTCTGTGACGTTCTGGATCCATTTTCGTTAGGAGGGAGTGTTAAGCCGTGCAGATCCCTGAGGCAGGACCGTCGAGAAGGCGCGGTACCAGCGATTTCGTGGCTGCCGAGGATGCAGGAGCGCTCGAGGAACGTGCCCTCCCGCTGCTCGACCGCGCCGTGGGCGTCGAGTGGTACCGACAGCACGGAACGGACGTCGATCGCGCAACCGCAACGCTGTGCAGGCTTCGCCGCGCGCGAGCCGCAGAGCGCGGTGGGCCGGAGGGGGGAGACGACGCCGTCCGCGCGGTGCTCGCCACGGCGAGCCCGGAGGCCGTCCTCTGGCTGGCGAGCCGCGCCATCTCGTACATGGACGAAACGGGCTTCCCGGAAGCGGTGGAGCCTTGGTTTCGTGACGACGTGAACGCCTGACCTTTCGGCGCTACCGATCCCGTCGCCACAGGAGCAGGCCGAACGGAAGGAGCGCCGCGGCAGCGAGGTACGGCGCGAGCGCGACCTGACCCGCCTTCTCCCCCTCGACGACGCTCGGCCCGCTCGCGAGGAGGTCGTGCGCCTTGCTCGTCGCTGCGTCGAGCTGGTCCTCCGAGTAGACGGCCCCTTGCACGGAGGCTGCGAGCCGGTCGAGCGTCGGGCGGGCCGAGGGGTCCGCGATGTACTGCGGCTCCGGCACGCCGCGTGAGTAGACCTTCTCGTCCTCGTCCCAGAACTGGATGAAGACGACCTCGATCGCAGGCGAGCGGCGAAAGAGTCCGCCGAGTCGCGCGTTCGAGACGGGCTGGCTCTCGCCGTCCGTGAGAACGATCGCCAGCCGCTTCGTCGACTTCGGAGTGAAGTAGCGAAGTCCGCGCAGTGTCGCGAGCGCGTTCAGCGACGTCGCTCCGGTGGCGAACGAGGCGCGTGGCGGCGGCTGCTCGATGCCGAGCGAGCGCTCGAGCGTCGCGGCGAAGACCTCGTGATCCGTGCCCGGGAAGAGGTGCGGCAACACGCGGTCCGTGAGCGAGGCCAGGCCGACGGGCACGTCCGAGAGCGACGTGCGAAGCGTGGACGCAGCCGCCTTCGCGCGCTCGATGCGTTGTGGCGAGTCGAGACCCGGCTGCGCGAGCATCGAGCGGGAGACGTCGAGCACGACGAAGGCCTCCGCATCCGTGCGCACTCGTTGGTCTCGCGTCCACTCGAAGACCGGCTGCGCTGCGGCGAGCCCGAGGAGAGCTGCGCCGGCGACGAGGGCGGCGAGCGGGACGGCGAGCGCGCGTCGGCTGGGTTCTGCGACGCCCAAGATGCCGCGGACGCTCGCCGCCTTGCGACGAGCACGGACGAGTGCGACGAGCGGGACGATGACGCCGACCGCGAGCAGCGCACCGAGCGGAGTGAGGATCGTCAGCGACATGAGCTACGCGGTCTGACACCGATGGAGAGCGACGGTCGCGCGCGCGAAGGCGAGACGACGCTCTCGCCGTAGCGCAACTACGGCATGGCATGACTCTGCGCCGAGGGAGGGGGCGCGTGGGGGAACCGTAGGTTCTCCCACGATCAATAGCCGCTGCCGGGATCGCCCGCGCCGGCGCCGCTCGAGCCGCTTCCGCCCGGCGACGGGTTCTGGCCGCCCGCGCCCTCGGTGAGCTGGACACCGCGCGACCGCTGCAGCGCGAGCTCGAGGTTGTACTTCGCTTCGTCGTTCGACGGGTCGAGCGCGATTGCGAGCTGGAGGTTCGCGACGGTCGCCGAGAGGAGCGCGACGCGATCCTGCGTCTCCGAGCCGAGGCGCGAGAGCCCGATCACGCCGAGCAACCCGGCCGCGCGCGACTTCGTCTTCGCATCCGCATCGCCGGCGACGAGCGCGTCGAGTCGCGCCTGCGCGTCGTTGCGCAGGAGGGCGATCTCGGGGTCGGACACCGACACTGTCGGGTCGTCGAGGCGCGCGAGCCGCACCGAGCGAACGGCCCGCCTCAGCTCCACATCGTCCTCGGTTCCCATGAGCGAG
Source organism: uncultured Gaiellaceae bacterium (assembly GCA_963820635.1). Lineage (GTDB taxonomy): Bacteria > Actinomycetota > Thermoleophilia > Gaiellales > Gaiellaceae > GMQP-bins7. The sequence goes on from CAWGAN010000007.1 coordinate 75,411, forward strand.
GTCGCCGGGTCGGACGGGACCCTCGCAGACGCACGCCAGAGACCGAGGCGCTCCGGCGAGATGCGGTACTGGACGTCGCCGTGCGCGAGAGCGTCCCGGCTGCGCGTGATGTCCAGCGCGAGGAGGCCTAGCGCGAGCGCGACGACCAGGCAGAGGATCGCCCCGACACCGAGCGCGAGCCGCTCGACCAGCTCACGACGTGTCACGAGGCGCCTCCGTCCGCGTGACGAGCGCGCGGAAGCGCGAGACGACCGGCAAGCCGCTCGTGCGCCGCCAGGAAGAGCAGCGCGAGCGCGCCGAGCACGAGCAGCGACGTCGGGATCTCGACCCTGGCCGGGCGCCCGTCCTGCTCCGCGGCGTCGGGCGACTGCTGTGCGAACCCGGCGATCGCGTCTTCCTCGAGCAAGCCCTCGAAGAGGCTCAACGCCTCGCTCGACGCGGCGAGGGGGACGATGCGAAGTCGAATCCCGGCGCGGTCGATCCCCGCAATCGTGCGCGCGAGCGACGGAACGTCGTCCGGTGCGGTCTCGAGATCGCTCACGAGCAGGATCGACCCCGCGTCCACTTCGTCACGCTCGAGCATCGACTTGGCGAGCTCCAACGCCACGGAGACACGCGTCCCGGCGGTGAACGTCTGCGTCCACGGGTTCTGCACAGGCCCCAAGCGGCGCGCGATCAGAAGTCGCAGCAACGGCCGGAGCTCGGCGGCCGGCGTGCCCGGCGGCAGCAGCTCATACGGGACATCGGAGAAGACGACGAGGCCGATCGAGGCTTCCTCGGTAACGAGGCGGCGGAGCGTTCGCCGGATCGTCACGTACTGGTCATCAGCGATGCTGAGCGAGAGATCGACGACGACGACTCCGATTCGATCCGGAGGAACCAGCGCCGCATCGCTCGTCTGCGGATCGCGTGCCGATGCGGCCGCCGCGAGCACGAGCGCGAGCGCACCCCCCGCGAGGATCGCGCGCACGATTCCCGTCCGAGTGATCACGCTCCGGAACGCGCGGACGTCGTGCGTGTCGACGCCATTCGCACGCCGCCGGCGCGGATCGAATCGCTGCCTAATGGACACGGCCGTTCCCGTTCTCGCTCAGATCGATCGTCGTCCGCACGCGGGTGGCGAGGCCGCTCGTCTGCTCGACGACCGGATCGTCCTCGGACCACGCCAGCGTGCGCGCGGCGCGTGCGAGCTCCGGATGCTCGACGTCGAGCACCTCCGCGACGAGCTCGAGTGCACGGCGCCGGTCCTGCACCCCGTCGGCGCGGCTCGCGTCCTCGAGCAGCTCGAGCGCCTGCTCGAGGGGCGTGAGGGTGGGCAACGGCTCGGGCTCCGGTTCGGGCTCCGGCTCGGGCTCCGCTCGACGTCGTGGGATCGCGACGAACGCGAGCGCGGCTCCGGCGACGGCGAACAGGCCCGCGAGGACGAGCAGGACCGGAAGAAGAACGGCGGGCGAGATCCGGTACGACGCGGCCGGGAACGACTCGAGATCGGCGCGCCACGGCAGAACGCTCGAGGACGCCGGTGCGTCCAGATTGATCGCAGCGAACCTCGAGTAGACGAGGAGGATCGGCCAGTCGACCGCGATCGACTGCCGTGCCCCGGGCACCGCTCCCGGCTTCGCGTACGACAGTCGGGCAGAGGTGAACTCGAGCGCGCTGGCGTCGTTGGCCGGCAGGCACGGGCTCGACGTGCAACGCAGCGTGTAGGTCGTCTGCAGGTGGGAGTTCGTACCTGCGTCCCTGCGCACGCGAGCCTGCGGGCCGACGATCTCCCACGGCAGGAACTCCGTGCTCACCCGGATCGTGCTCGGGTCGACCTTCCGGCGATCGAGCAGGACGTCCACCCTCGCCTCGATGGTGTCGCCGAAGAGCGTGAGCCTCGGCTCGACCGAGCCGCGCGCCTCGATCCCCGACTCCGGCAGGGTGCCGGCGGGGCGCGCCGTCCCGGGCTCGCGGCCGGGTAGCGCCGTCACGACGCCGGAGTCGCCGTCGTCGCCGACCTTCGATATCCCGACGACGACCACCGCGGTCGCCAGAGCGACGACGACGAGCCCGACGGCCGGCAGGAGCTGACGGCGGCTCAGCTCAGGCCCCGATCACGCGGCGCGTTCGCCGGAGATCCGCCCACAGCAGGAACTCCGCGAGGATGTCCGCCGGGTCGCTCGAGGTCACGACGACCGGGTCGATGTCGAGGAATCGGAACGACTCGAGCAGCGACTCGGTGCGTGCGCGGTTGTGCTCCCTGCGGGCCGCGACCTCCTTGCGTCGCAATCGCGCGGACGACACGCGACCGCTGCGGGGATCTCGCAACGGCACGACGATTCCCTCGACGTCCGGGAAGCTCTGCTCCCAGGTCGGATCCTGGAGGACGACCGGCACGATGTCCCACCGGTGCTCCATCGCCATGAGCCACAGCTCATGAGACGGCGACGGGATGAAATCGGAGAGGAGGAAGACGAACGTGCCCGGGGGTGACGGCGCGTGTGTGCAACGCGAGATGCTCGAAGGAGCGCTCGAGCCAGTCGACCGGTCCGCCGTACTCCGTGGACCAGAGGCGCTCGTCGCGCAGCTCGATGAGCTTCCGCTCTCCCTTCGGCTGACGCCAGTGCGGGTCGCCGTCGGCGTAGTCGAGGTAGCCGACGAACCCTCCAGCCGCGCCCGCGCTCGCGAGGATCAGCTCGACCACGGTGCGCATCGCTCTCGGCTTGTCGAGCCACGGCAGCGGCGGCCCGTAGCAGGCCATCTCCGGCCGCCGATCGCACACGATCACGATCTTCGGTGCCTCCTCCGCGAAGCGCTCGCGCACGACGAACTCGTCGTCCCCCCGCGCGGTGGACAGCCGGGCCGAGGCAGCCCAGTCGATCGAGTCGATGTCGTCGCCGGGCCGGTAGGGGCGCGAGCCCGCAACGTCGGTTCCGGAGCCTCGACGGAGGCTCCTCATGGTTCCGAACGAGAGCCCGATGACGCGGCGGCGAGGAACGAGCGGGAAGGAGAGGCGTGCGCCCGGCACGGCGGCCGCTACGACTCGGAGTCTGGTGTCTCGCCGCGCCGCCCTCGAACAGGGGGTCCTCCTCGGAGCCCGGCTGTGGCGCGAGCTCGAGACAGCTCTGGCGGAACGCCTCGATCGCCTCCGCCCAACCCGTCGCGCGAGCACGCGCGACGAAGGCGGGAGTGAAGACGACGCGATGCACGAGGACGGGCGCGAACAGGCGCTCGATGTCCTCGGGGACGACGTAGCTCCGTGCGTCGAGAAGCGCCCACGCACGCGCCGCTCGCTCGAGCGCGAGGCTGCCGCGCACGGAGCTGCCGATGACGACGGACTCCTGCTCGCGCGTCGCACGTACGAGCTCGACCACCCAGCGGTGGAGGACCTCGTCGACGTAGACGTGCTGGGCTGCGGCCCGCAGCTCGTGCACCTCATCCAGGCCGACGACCGGCTGGAGATCGTCGAGCGGGTGGGTATAGCGCTGGTCGGTGAGGATCTTGAGCTCGTCCTCGAGCTCCGGGTAGCCGAGCGCGGTGCGCAGGAAGAAGCGGTCGAGCTGTGCCTCGGGCAGCGGGAAGGTTCCCTCGTACTCGATCGGGTTCTCCGTGGCGAGCAGGAGGAACGGGTACGGCAGCTCCCGCGTGACGCCGTCGACCGTGACCTGACGCTCGGCCATCGCCTCGAGCAGTGCCGACTGCGTCTTCGGCGTCGCCCTGTTGATCTCGTCGACGAGGACGACGTTGGCGAAGATCGGCCCGGGCCGGAACTCGAAGTTCCGCGTCCTCTGATCGAAGACCGAAAGGCCCGTCACGTCCGTCGGCTGGAGATCGGGCGTGCACTGGATCCGCTGCGGGATCGCACCGTCGATGCTGCCGGCGATCGCACGCGCGAGCACGGTCTTGGCCGTCCCCGGCACGTCCTCGAGCAGCACGTGACCGTCGCACGCGAGCGCGGTCAGGACGAGCTTGATCTCGCTGCGCTTGCCGTAGACGACCGTCGCGATGTTGTCGACGAGCCGGTCGGAGATCGCCCCCGCGCGCTCGAAGCGCTCGGGCTCCGACACCGCGGATCGGACCGGCTCCACCGGCGCGATGGTATCTGCGGATATGTCCGGTAGAGGAGTCGTCATGCCGCGCGCTAGCTACTTGTACGCCTGCGGTGCGTGGTTGTTAGCAGGGTCGAACTGCCCTACTTGAGCTGCCAGGCGGACACGTTCCAGGGCGTGCCCTCACTCGTCGTGTTGAGAACCGGCCCGGAGACGCGGTCTGTGCTGATGACGAACTTCGGGCGCGTGTACAGAGGGATCGAAGGCAGGTCCACTGCCAGCTGCGCGTCCCCGCGGTTCAGGAGCGCGTGGCGCTTGGCGACGTCGAACTCCCTCGTCGCCGCATCGAAGGCGGCGGTCGACTTGGAGTTGCAGTAGTTGCCGTAGTTCTGGTCGCCCCGGCACGAGTAGAGCGTGTTGCTCGTTATCTTCGAGTCGGGACCGCCGCCGTACGTGAACATGATCAAGTCCCAGTCGCCGGACGGCAGGGTGCTTCCGAAGAGCGTTCCGGCCGTCTGAAAGCGCGGGATCAGCTGGATGCCCGCGCTCTTGAGCTGCCTCTCGATGACCTCGAACGTCAGCAGCCGCAGCTGATTCCCGGTGGTCGTGGAGAAGCGGAAGGCCAACTTGCCGACGCCCGGGCACGAGAAGATCGCGGTATTGGTAGCGCTCGGGGCGTCCGGGCCGCCGGTGCAGCCCCTGCCCTTCAGGATGCTGATGACCCTGCTCGGGTTGTAGACCCACTTCTTGAAATGGGGCTGGTAGGTGCTCTTCTCGAATGGCTTGAAGACGAGGTTGTCCAGCTTGGGCAGGCCGGGAGCGATCGTGCTGAACAGCGCGTTCGCGAGCTGCGGGCGGTTTATCCCGGTCACGAGTGCCTGGCGGACGTACGCGAGCTTGAGCGCCGGATGTCCCCGTGGTCCGAGCTGGAGGTCGATGTGTTCGAAGGCGTACTCCGGTGAGCGCTGGACCTTGAAGTCCCCGTCGTTCACGATGTCGGCGATCTGCAGCTGCGGCTGCGGCTCCATGAGGTGACCCTCGCCGGCCTTCATCGCCTGGAAACGGGCATTCGTGTCCAGGATGTAGCGAAACACGACGCGGTCGAGCTTCATCGCCGGGCCGGCCTTGAACCGTGGGTTCTTGACGAGTGAGAGCTGAACGCCTCGCTGCCAGCTCTGAAACTTCCACGGACCGCTGGAGACGGGGATCGAGTCGCTGAACATCCGATTCATGTCCCTTCCCCGGACGACATGCGCGGCATAGGCTCCGCCCGAGACGAGCGACTCCCAGGCCGCGAACGGCCGTGCGAACACGATCGTCCCCGCCTTGCCGCTGCACGTGACGGACTTGATGTCCTCGAAACCCGCCCGACTGGCGACGTTGAACCCCGGGTTGACGAACACGCGCCAGGTCGCCTTCCAGTCCTCGCACGTCACGGGCTTGCCGTCGCTCCACACGGCGGACGCCTTGTACTCGAACGAGATCGTCTGTGGTCTCGTCCTGACGATTTTCGGCTTGGCCACGAAGAGCCGCGGACGGAGCGTCGCCGTCGAGTCGTAGATCTGGCCGCCGTACCAGATGTTGTTGGTGACGAGCCCGGTGGCGAGGAGGTTGTTGTCGACCCACCCGCCCCTGAGAGTCGGCGGCTCTTGCTCGTGGATGAACACGACCGTTCCCGCTGCCGACGACGCGTGGCCGCCGGGGCGGCGGGAGCGACGACGACGCCCCCGACCAACGTGAGCGCCACGATCCCGAGCGCGATCGAACGATGTCGCAGGGCCATACATCTCTGACGTGCGCGCCCGTGGTTCGTTAGCGGGGAGCGGGCTCAGACCCCGTCTTCGCTCGGAGAGCTACACCAAGGCTTCCGCGCCGGCGACCACTTCCAGGATCTCCTGGGTGATCTCGGCCTGGCGTGCGCGGTTCATGCGCAGCGTGAGCGTGTCGATGAGCTCGCCGGCGTTCTTCGAGGCATTCCGCATCGCCGTCATCCGCGCGCCCTGCTCGGACGCGGTCGACTCGAGCAGCGCGCGATAGATCTGCGTCTCGAGGTAGACCGGGAGCAGGCGCTCGAGGATCTCCTCGGGCTCCGGCTCGAAGATGAAGTCGCCGCGGAGCGTGTCGGCCGCGCGCTCGTCCTCGTCCGTCTCGAGGATGTCGGCGGAGATCGGGAGGATGTCCTGCTCGGTCACCCGCTGCGTCAACGCCGAGACGTACGTGTTGTAGACGAGCACGACGCGATCGACCTCGCCCTCGGTGAAGAGCTCCGACACACGATGCGCGATCGCCTGCGCGTTCTCGTACGCGGGCTGATCCGTGAAGCCCAGGTAGGCGCCCGAGAGCTCGCGGCGCCGGAAGGTGAGCGTCGAGCGGCCCTTCTTCCCGACGGCGACCCAACGCACCGTCGTGCCCTCTGCCTGGAGCGACCGCTCGACCGCGAACGCGCGACGAATCACCTGCGCGTTGAACGATCCCGCGAGGCCACGATCTCCCGTCAGCGGCACGATCGCCACCGCCTCGACGTTCTCCCGCTGCTCGAGCAGCGGGAGCCGCACGGACGACGCGGCGCGGCCCACGCCGGCGATGAGCTCGTTCATCGTCTCCGCGTACGGGCGCAGCGCGGTGATCCGCTGCTCGGCGCGGCGGAGCTTCGCCGCCGCGACGAGCTCCATCGCACGCGTGATCTTCCGCGTGTTGCGGACGGAACGGATGCGGCGTTTGAGGTCCTGAACCGTGGCCATGCCTACGCGACGAGCCCCTTCTCTTCCTCGATGTTGAAGACGCCCTGGAAGTGCTCGAGCTCCTTGATGAGCTTCTGCTCGGTCTCGTCGGAGAGGTCGCCGGACTCGCGAATCGCCTGGAGAACGGTGCCCTCGGTGCGCAGATGCTCGCGCAGCTCGTCGTGGAACCGCGGCACCTGGCCGACCGGAACCTTGTCGAGCCAACCGTTGATCCCGGAGTAGATGGCGACGACCTGTTCCTCGACCGCCCACGGCTGGTACTGCGGCTGGTTCAGCGTCGCGACCATCCGCTCGCCGCGACCGAGCGCGCTCTGCGTCGCGGCGTCGAGCTCCGAGCCGAACTGCGAGAACGCCTCCAGCTCGCGGTACTGGGCAAGATCGAGGCGCAGGCGACCGGCGACCTTCTTCATCGCCTTCGTCTGCGCGTTCCCGCCCACGCGGGAGACCGACGTGCCGACGTTGATCGCCGGCCGCACGCCCGAGAAGAAGAGGCTCGACTCGAGGAAGATCTGGCCGTCGGTGATCGAGATGACGTTCGTCGGGATGTACGCAGCGATGTCGCCGGCCTGCGTCTCGATGACAGGCAGCGCCGTGAGCGAGCCGGCGCCGAGGTCATCCGAGAGCTTGCACGCGCGCTCGAGCAGCCGCGAATGGAGGTAGAAGACGTCGCCCGGGAACGCCTCGCGGCCCGGCGGGCGTCGCAGGAGCAGCGAGAGCTGGCGATACGCGTCCGCGTGCTTCGAGAGGTCGTCGTAGATGCAGAGCGCGTGCTTCCCCGAGTAGAGGAAGTACTCGCCCATCGCACAGCCGGCGAACGGCGCCATCCACTTGATCGGCGCGGCCTCCTGTGCGGGTGCCGAGACGACGATCGTGTACTCCATCGCGCCTGCGTCGCGCAGCCGCTCGACCACCTGGGCGACCGTCGAGCCCTTCTGCCCGACCGCCACGTAGACGCAGACGACGTCTCCACCGCGCTGGTTCAGGATCGTGTCGATCGCGACCGCGGTCTTGCCGGTCGAGCGGTCGCCGATGATGAGCTCGCGCTGGCCGCGGCCGATCGGCGTCATCGAGTCGATCGACTTGAGTCCGGTCTGCAGCGGCTCCTTCACGGGCTGCCGCTGGATGACGCCCGGCGCCTTGAACTCGAGCGGGCGGCGCTCGGCGGCCTCGATCGGGCCGAGGCCGTCGAGCGGGTTGCCGAGCGGGTCGACCACGCGGCCGAGGAGCCCGGGGCCGACCGGGACGCTCATGACCTCGCCGGTGCGGCGCACCGGCTCGCCCTCCTTCACGTGCTGCCACTCACCGAAGAGCGCCGTTCCGACGTTGTCCTCCTCGAGGTTGAACGCGATGCCGGTCACGCCATGCTCGAGCTCGAGCCGCTCGAGCGAGACGCAGTTCTCGAGGCCGTGGATGCGAGCGATGCCGTCGCCGACCTGGAGGACGGTGCCGACCTCCGACAGGTCGGTCTCGACGTCGAACTGCTGGATTCGATCCTTGAGGATCGAGGTGATCTCTTCGGGTCGTGAGCTTCATGCAGGCTCCTTCTTAGGCTGTTGCGAGTTCGTGTCGAAGGCGCTCGAGCCGTCCGCGGACGCTGCCGTCGGCGCGGTGCGACCCGATCTGGAGGACGATCCCGCCGATGAGGCCGGTGTCGACGGTGCGAGACGCCTCGACCTTGCGGCCCGAGGCCTTCTCGATCGTCGCGACGATCGACGCCGCCTCGTCGTCGGAGAGCTCGTACGAGGTCGTGAGCTCGACCGTCAGCCGGTTCTGCGCTTTGGCGACGAGCGCGTCGAGCTCCGCGCTGACCTCGGAAAGCTCGCCCGCGCGACCCTTCTCCGCGACGAGGCGGACGAAATTGCGAACGAGCTCGTCGCCGCCTTCCGTCACCTGGCCGAGGACGTCGGCCTTGCCGGCCGGGTCGATCTGCGGGTTGCGCAGGAACGCGCGCAGCTCGGGCATCTCGTCCATCGCGCCGGCGAGCGCGGCGAGATCGGCTGCAACCGCGTCGACGCGATCAGCGTCCTGCGCGGCCTGGAAGAGCGCGCGCGCGTACATGCGGTGCGCGACTGCCACTAGGAGCGTTCCTTCTCCAGCGCGGAGAAGTCGAGCTCGGCGATCGCCTCGTCGATGAGCCGGCGCTGATCCTCGCCGTCGAGCACCTTGCCGGTCACGCGGGCGGTCGCCTCGAGCGTGAGATCTGCGACCTCGGAGCGGATCAGGTCGAGCGAGCGCTTCGTCTCCGCGTCGATCTGGCGCTTCGTCTCCTCGAGCCGCCGTGCACGCTCCGCCTCGGACTCCGCCTTGACGCGCTCGATCTGCGCGTCGCCGACCTTCCGCGCGTCGGCCAGGATGCCCGCCGCCTCGCCCTTCGCGTCCGCGATGAGCTGTCGGTGCTGCTCGAGGAGCTCGCGCGCCTCGTCGCGAGCCTTGTCGGCCTCGTCGACCGCCGCGCGGATCCGATCGCGCCGCTCGTCGATCGTCTTCTGGATCGGCCCGAACGCGAACTTTCTGAGCACGAAGAACGTCAGCGCGAAGCAGATCAGCGTCCAGATCATCAGCCCGGGGACGACGTCGATCAGACCCCCGGACGACTCCTCTTCGGCTGCTTGGGCGAGGAAGAGATGCATCGCTCAGACGAGGACGTACGCGAGGAGGCCGCCGATGAGGCCGTAGAAGACGACCGCCTCGGTGAGCGCGAAGCCGAGCCACTGGATGCCGGTGAGCTCTCCGCGGAGCTCCGGCTGCCGCGCGACGGCCTGGATCATCGAGCCGAAGATGTTGCCGATGCCGATGCCGGCTCCGAGCGAGCCGAGACCGATGCCGAGCGCGAGCGCGATCGCCTTGCCGGCGTCCGCGCCGTCCTCGGCGGCGGCGAGGAAGAAGAACGAGGAAAGCATTGGTGGGACTCCTCCTTAGTGCTCGGGCTCGATGGCCGAGCCGATGTAGATGGCGGACAGGGCGGCGAAGATATACGCCTGGATCGAGACGACGATGACGACCTCGAAGAGGTAGAAGGCGGTCGCGGCGGGAATCGCGACGACTGACAGGAAGACGTTCTCGAGCACGAAGATCAGGCCGATGAACGTGAGGATCAGCATGTGGCCCGCGAGCATGTTCGCGTAGAGACGGATCGAGAGACTGATGAGCCGCATGAACTGCCCCAGGATCTCGAGCGGGATGATCAGCGGCAGCATCGCCTTCGGCACGTCGGGAATCCAGCTCTTGAAGTACCCGATCGCGCCGTTCTCACGGATCCCCTCCACATGCGTGAACGTCCACGTCATGAGCGCGAGGGCGAGCGTGACCGAGAGCGTCGAGGTCGCCGCGAAGATCGCGAAGGTCGGGATGCTGATCCCGCCGATCTCCCAGCGCTCGTCGGACAGCGGGAGCGGGATGAACCCGATCATGTTGATCACCCAGATGAAGATCATCAGCGTCGCGACGTACGGGAACCAGCGGCCGATCGCCTTCGTCGGAAGGCCCTGCTCGGCGACCTGCACCTGCGCGACCTCGTAGATCGTCTCGCCGACCGCCTGGCGGCGGTTCGGCCCGCGTCCGGGCCGGACGCGCATGAAGACGATCCCGATGACGATCGACACGATCGTCCCGAGGATCAGGTAGGCGACGGCCTTGTTGATCGACATGTCGATCGGGCCGATCTTGAGCTCCGGCCCCCAGGTCTGGAGCTCCCACTCGTGCGACGGGTCGAACTTCGACTCCTCCTCCGGCTCCGTCTGCGCGAACGCGACGGATGGGAGCGTCAGCGCCAGCAGCGTCACGAGGGCGAGCGCGCGCTTCACGCCTTCGCCTCGCCGCCGAAGTACGTCGCGAGGCCGACACCGAGCTCGACCGTGAACGCGATGGCGTAGAGGAGCGCCGCGGCGATGCCGACGGACTCGTTCGAAACCGTGACGATGACCAGCACGATGCCGACGAGCAGTGCCCGAGACGTTGTTCCGATTCCCCGCATTCCTGCGGCGGCGAGGTTATCGGGGCTGTTCGGGAGGCGCGTCAGTACCGCGGCGAAGATCTCCGACGCCACCCAGAGAACGGCGCCGAGCGCCCACCCTTCGAGCGGCCAGCCTGCGATCGCGAAGATCGGGAGCGCGAGGGCGATGATCGTTCCGCCGGCGATCGTCGGCGCGATGCGGCTCGGCAGCGGCCGCGGCGTCGAGAACATCCCCGTACTCATGCGGCTGGGCTCCGGCCGTAGACCTGGTAGACGACGGCCGCACCGAGCGGGATCCCGACCATCGCCCCGATCAGGAGGCCGATCCCCGCCGCGTCGAATGCCCACCCGACGAGCGCGCCGAGCGCCATCGCAGCCGCGAGCGCTTCCCAGGAGAAGTCCCGAGGCAGTGGCGAGTGAGTGAGGTGAGGGGGCCGCGTCCGGCGTCATCCCAGGCGGAGCATATCACCGTGCTTGTAACAGCTGATTTCCCTTCTTCAAGCCGAAACCACTCGACTTCGTAACCACACTAGGATGGCGCCGTGGAGCGGCTCGTGCTCGTGCACGGAAGCGTCGTCAACGGTCGGGCGACCTGGTCCGCGCAGCGACCGCTCGCCGAGCGCTTCGAGCTCGTCGTCCTCGATCGGCCCGGGTTTCCCCCCAACCCACCCGCCGAGCGGGTCGACTTCGAGCCCGACGCGGCAGCTCGTCGCGGAGCTGCTCCGAGCTGGAGATCACCTCGTCGGGCACTCCTACGGAGGCGTCATCGCACTGCTGGCCGCAGCGCAGCGACCGGACGCGCTCGGTTCGCTGACGGTGATCGAGCCACCCGCGACGCGCGTCGCGAGCGGGCAACCCCGACGTCGACGCGTTCGCCGCGGGCGGCGCGGCGCTGTACGACGTCGGGCGCGACGAGCGACCCGGAGGCATTTCTTCGGCGCTTCCTCGAGGCCGTGGGCTCGCGCTTCGACCCTCCCACCCCGCTCCCGCCCGACCTCGCGCAGGGCGCGCAGGCGCTGACCGTCGAGCGCGGGCCGTGGGAGGCGGAGATCCCGCTCGACGCACTCGCCGCGACGTCGTTCCCGAAGCTCGTCGTCTCCGGGCGCGCACCACCCCGCCTTCGACGCGATCTGCGACGTCCTCGAGCGGGAGCTCGGAGCAGAGCGAGCCGTGTTCCAGGGCTACGGCCACGTCGTCCAGCTCCACCCGGAGTTCAACGCGCTGCTCGCCGACTTCGTCGAGCGCGCGAGCCGAAGCTAGGGCTAGGCGCTGAGGCGCTCGCTGGCCTCGTCCCGCTCGCGCTCCCGCCTCCGCACGCGCGGGTTCGCGAGCTTGACGATCTCGAGCAGGTACACGACGTAGATCGAGAACGCCACGGCGAAGAGACCGATCGCCAGCACGAGGAGCGTCTCCCAGAGGTGCCAGTCGCCTCCCTCGCGGAACGGCACGAAGCGCGTTGCCAGCGCCGCGCCGGCGAGGCTCGCGCACCACAGCCACATCGTCACCGCGGCACGGCGCTGCGAGAAGCCGATGTTGAGGAAGCGGTGGTGGAGGTGGCTGCGATCGGCCGTGTAGATCGGCTGCGAGTGCTTCAGGCGCCGAGCGACGACGAACGACGTGTCGATGATCGGCACGGCGAGCACGAGCAACGGAAGCAGCAGGACGACGGTCGACGCCGTCTTCAGCAGCCCCTGGATGGAGACCGCCGCGAGGATGAAGCCGAGGCACAGCGCGCCGGAGTCGCCCATGAAGATCCGCGCCGGGAAGAAGTTGTGTCGGAGGAATCCGAGGCAGGCGCCGGCGACGATCGCCGAGAGGATCGCCGGATCGGGCTTTCCGAGCGAGAGCGCCAGGATCGCGTAGGTCGCACCCGCGATCCCGCAGACGCCGGCCGCGAGCCCGTCCATGCCGTCGAGGAAGTTGACCATGTTCATCACGGCCACGATGAAGATCATCGAGATCGGCACGCCGATCCAGGCCGGGATGTCGAGGACGCCGACGAACGGGAAGGTGACGTGGTCGATCCAGACGCCGAACATCGGCGGGATCGACGCGGCGACGAGCTGGCCGGCGAGCTTGACGGACGGCGACAGGCCGCGGAAATCGTCGACCGCGCCGACCACCGTCGCGACCGCCGCGCCCAGGAGCACGCCGCGGCTCTCCCCCGAGAGGTCGAGGAAGGCGAGTGCGGGCACGAGGATCCCCAGGAAGATCGCGAGCCCGCCGAGTCGGGGAATCGGACGGCGGTTGAGACGGCGCGCGTCCGGCCGGTCGACGGCGCCGAGCATCCGCGCCATCCCGCCGACGGCGGGCGTCAGGAGCATGACGATGACGAACGCGATGACGGCTCCGTAGAGAACCTCCGGCGTCGCCCGCAGCTCGTCGAACACGCTCGCCTACTTCGTTCCGTACAGCCGGTCGCCTGCGTCGCCGAGGCCCGGAAGGATGTAGCCCTTGTCGTTCAGGCCGCGGTCGACGGACGCCACCACGATGTGCACGTCGGGATGCTCGCGGTGAACGCGCTCGATTCCCTCGGGTGCAGCGATCAGCGCGATCAGGCGCACGGACGTCGCGCCTGCCCGCTTCACGGTGTCGACCGCGGCGGCGGTCGAGTTCCCGGTCGCGAGCATCGGGTCCAGAAGGATGACGTCGCGATCGGCGATGTCGCCGGGCAGCTTCACGTAGTACTCGACGGGCTCGAGCGTCTCCTCGTCGCGGAACAGCCCGATGAAGCCGACGCGCGCGCCCGGCACGAGCGAGAGCACCGCGTCGAGCATGCCCATCCCCGCGCGCAGGATCGGGCACACAGCGACCTTCTTGCCCGAGATCTGCCGCGCGGTCATCCGCTCGAGCGGCGTCTCGATCTCGATCTCCTCGTCGGCGAGCCCCTTCGTCGCCTCGTACGTGAGGAGGAGCGTCAGCTCGTTCACGAGCTGCCGGAACATCTGCGTCGTCGTGGTCACGTCGCGCAGAAGGCCGAGCTTGTGCTGGACGAGCGGGTGCGTGACCTCGGTGACGAGGCCGGTCGTCGTCGCGAGGTCTGTGGTCGTATCCACGAGCCTTCCTCCTAGTCGTCGAACGTCGGGAACGCCGACAGGCCGGGGTAGAGCGGGCGGCTCTCGACGAGCGCGGCACTCCGACCCGCGAGCGCGGCGACGTCGGCGTCGCTGCTCAGCGCGTCGCAGATGATCCGACCGACCTCGCGGAAGTCGTCCTCGTCGAGCCCGCGCATCGTCATCGCCGGCGTCCCGACGCGAATGCCGGAGGCGACCGTCGGCGGGCGCTCGTCGAACGGGACGGTGTTGCGATTCACGGTGATCCCGACCTCGGCGAGCCGCTCCTCGGCGTCCTTGCCGCTCCAGTCGGTCCTGCGCAGGTCGACGAGCAGGAGGTGCGTGTCGGTTCCGCCGGTCAGCACGTCGAGCCCGCCTTCCTGCAACGACTCCGCGAGCGCGTCCGCGTTCGCGCGAACGGCGGTCTGGTACTCGCGGAATGGCTCCGACGCCGCGATCTTGAAGCACGCCGCCTTCGCTGCGATCACGTGGTTCAGCGGGCCGCCCTGCATTCCCGGGAACACGGCGCGGTCGACGGCCTGCGCGTGCTCCTCGCGGCAGAGGATGAATCCCGAACGCGGTCCGGCGAGTGTCTTGTGGGTGGTCGAGGTGACGAAGTCGCAGTGCTCGACGGGATTCGGGTGCAGCCCCGCCGCGACGAGCCCCGCGAAGTGCGCCATGTCACAGAGAAGGAGCGCGCCGACCTCGTCGGCGATCTCGCGGAAGCGCCAGGTCTCGACCGTGCGCGGGTACGCCGAGCCGCCGCAGACGATCAGCTTCGGCCTGTGCTCCTCGGCGAGCGCGAGGACGTCGTCGTAGTCGACGAGGTTCGTCTCGCGCGAGACGCCGTAATGGACGATGTCGTAGAGCCGGCCCGAGAAGTTGACCTTGAGCCCGTGCGTGAGATGGCCTCCGTGGGAGAGCTCGAGCGAGAGGATCGTGTCTCCGGGCTGCAGAACCGCGAAGTAGACGGCCATGTTCGTCTGCGCTCCGGCGTGCGGCTGGACGTTTGCGTGCTCGGCGCCGAAGAGCGCCTTTGCGCGATCGATCGCGAGCTGCTCGATCTCGTCGACGACCTCGCAGCCACCGTAGTAGCGGCGGCCCGGATAGCCCTCGGAGTACTTGTTCGTCGGGACGCTGCCGACGGCCTCGAGCATCGCCGGCCACGTGAAGTTCTCCGACGCGATCAGCTCGATCTCGCCGCGCTGCCGCTCGAGCTCGCGCTCGAGGAGTGCTGCTACCTCGGGATCGACGTCGGCGAGGCCTGCCGTGCGGAGCTGGTCGAGCGTCAGCGGCGTCGTCGCCATGACGGCTGATGCTACTGCCGAACCGCTTCGGCGACCCGCGCGAGAGCCTCCGCGGCGGGCACCGCCCCCTCGCGCAGGACACGCGGCTCGGGCCCGGTCAGGTCGAGCACCGTCGAGGGCGAGCCCGGTAAATCGCCCACGTCGAGGACGGCCGCGACGCCGGTGAGGATCTCCTGCGGGACGTCCTCCAGACGGCGCGGATCGGGGTCTCCGTGCAGGTTCGCGCTCGTCGCCGCGACGACGCCGACGCGTTCGAGCGCATGGGCTGCCGCGCCGGAAAGCTCGGGAACGCGCACGCCGATCGTGTCCGGCCGCGCCCCTGCCAGCCACGGGAATCGCCGCGCGGGATTCGGCACGACGAGCGTGAACGGACCCGGAAGCACGAGCCGCGCCGGCAGCTCCGGAATCAGCTCGCGCAGAGCCGCGACGCTCGCGGCGACCAGCGCAATCGGCTGCTCGGGCGAGCGTCGTTTGAGAGCCGACAGCGCGCGGACGCTGTCCTCCCGGTCCGGCCTGCACGCGAGGCCGTAGACCGTGTCGGTCGGGATGACGACGAGCCGGCCGGCGTCGATCGCTGCGACGACGTCGTCCTGGGAGCTCACGACGCCCGGGCTCCCTCGACGACCCGCTCTCGCCCGGCGAGGTCTTGCGTCGTCACGAGCTCGGTGTACCCCAGTCCCGTGAGCATCGCCGCCACCCGCGCAGCGTTCCCGGCTGCAACCTCCAGGACGAGTGCCGCGCCCGGACGGAGAACGTCGACCGCTCCGCGCGCGACGGCCTCGGTCGCCCCCACGCCGACGAGCGCCTCCCGCGGCTCCCAGTCGCGCACCTCGGGCTCGAGCGTCTCGATCTCCTCGGGCAGGACGTAGGGCGGGTTCGACACGACGAGATCCCACGGTCCGTCGGGAAGCCCCGTGTAGAGGTCCCATTCGCGCAGCTCGATCGCGAGCGCCGTCCGGAGAGCGTTCGCACCGGCGACCTCGAGTGCGCCGGCCGACGCGTCGATCGCGGTCACGAGTGCCCGCGGCTGCTCGTCGGCGATCGCGAGCGCGATCGCCCCGCTCCCCGTCCCGACGTCGAGAACGCGCGGCTCGGCGAGGCCGGCAATCCGTGCGAGGCAGCGCTCGACCACGATCTCGGTCTCGGCTCGCGGAACGAGCACGCGTCGATCGACGCCGAGCGTGAGCCGCCTGAAGCCCCACTCACCGAGCACGTACGCGAGGGGCTCGCGGGCCTCGCGTCGAGCGACCAGGCGCTCTAGCGTCTTCTCCTCCGCGCGCGAGAGCTTGCGCGACGACTCGAGCGCGAGCTCCGACCGCGAGAGCCCGAGCACGTGCGAGACGAGGATCTCGGCATCGACGCGGGGAGAGTCGCAGCCGGCCGTCGCGAGACGTTCGGACGTCTCGCCGACCGCCCGCCTGGCCTTCACGCGGAGGCGGCGGCGAGCGCCTGGCGCTGCTCCTCGGCGCGGAGCGCCTCGGTGAGCTCGCCCATGTCCCCGTCGAGCACCTGGTCGAGCCGGTGCAGGGTCAGCTTGACGCGGTGATCCGTCACGCGACTCTCGGGGAAGTTGTACGTCCGGATCTTCTCCGCGCGCTCGCCCGTCCCGATCTGCGAGCGGCGTGAGGCCGAGAGCTCCGCCTGCTGTTTCTCGCGCTCGAGCTCGTACAGCCGGGCGCGAAGCACGCGCAACGCCTTCACGCGGTTCTGGAGCTGCGATTTCTCGTCCTGCATCGCAACCACGAGCCCCGTCGGGAGATGCGTGATGCGGACCGCCGAGTCCGTCGTGTTCACGCTCTGGCCACCGGGCCCGGTCGAGCGCATGACGTCGACCCGGAGCTCGTTCTCGTGGATCTCGATCTCGACCTCCTCGGCCTCGGGCATGACCGCGACCGTCGCGGTCGACGTGTGGATGCGGCCCTGCGACTCGGTCTCGGGCACGCGCTGCACGCGATGCGTCCCGCCCTCGAACTTGAAGATGGAGAACGCGCCCTGGCCCTTCACGGCGAACACGGTCTCCTTCACGCCGCCGCCCTCGCTCTCACTCGTCGAGAGCGTCTCGGTCTTCAGCCCGATCCGTTCCGCATAGCGCGTGAGCATGCGCTGGACGTCGCCCGCCCACAGCGCCGCCTCGTCGCCGCCGACACCCTGGCGGATCTCCACGATCACGTCCTTCTCGTCGGCCGGATCCCGTTCGACGAGCGCAAGCGTCAGCTCGCTCTCGAGCCGCTCGAGCTCGCCTTCGAGCTCCGAGACCATCGGCGCGAGCTCGGGATCGTCGCGCGCGACGTCCAGGCTCTCGCGCGTCTCTCGCCACGCATCTGCGAGACGTTTTGGCGTCTCGAGCTCCTTGAGCCGCCTGCCCGCGTCCGCAGCCTGACGGTGGTCGTTGTAGACCGCGGGATCGGACAGGCGCTCCTGCGCCTCCGCGTAGGAGCGGTCGAGCTCGTCGACGAGGCGCTCGATGGCCATCGCCGGAGGGTACCGCGGCCCTACGCCAGCGAGGCTTCGAGCGTGATCTCGGGTACCGAGGCGAGCGCCTGCGAGACCGGGCAGTTCTGCCTTGCGTCCTCGGCAGCGTGGAGGAACGCAGGCTCGTCGATCCCGGGCACGGATGCCCGAACGCACGAGCGCGATCTTCGTGATCCCGGTTCCCGGGACGAACGTCACCGTCGCGTCGACGTCGAGCTTCTCGGGCGGCGTACCGGCCTGCGCGAGCCCGTGCGAGAGCGCCATCGAGAAGCACGCTGCGTGGGCTGCAGCGATGAGCTCCTCGGGAGTCGTCTGACCGGCGGCCTCGCCCGTGCGTGCGTCCCAGCTCACGGGCAGCGCCTCGAACGCGCCGCTCCCGACGCGATCGATCGTTCCGCTCCCTTCCAGCAGCGATCCCGACCAGGTGACGTGCGCTGTCGAGTCGGCGGCCATCAGCTTCCCCCTTCGAGAGTGGCTTCGACGGTGACGGTCGCGCTCGCCCTGATGAGCGCGGAGAACGGGCAGCCCTCGTCGGCCGCTTTGGCTGCCTGGGCGAGAATCGTCCCGTCGGCGTCGGGCGCGACGACGCGTGCGGAGATCGCGGACGCGACGATGAGGTGTCCCTTCCCCTCGACTTCGTCCATCGTGATCGTGCAGTGGACGTCGACGCGCTCCGCGGGAGTGCCTGCGCGGTGCAGCTCGCTTCCGAGCGAGGTGACGAAACAGCTCGCGTGCGCGGCGGCCAGGAGCTCCTCCGGGCTCGTCTTGCCTTCGGGATCTCCGACCCGCGATGCGATCGTGACCGGGAGCGCGAACGCCCCGGAGCTCGTGGCTGTCACCACACCGTCCCGACGCTCCGCACGCCGCGACGACGCGCCGTTCGCCGTCGCCGACAGGTCGCAGCCGATCCTGGCCTCGACGGCACGATGTCTGCAGGCGACGTGGCCGCTAGGCCATCACCTCGACGCGCGACTCGAGCTTGCGCTGCTCGGGCGTCTCGGCCGCCTCCTTCTCCATGACGCGCTGGAGCGCCTGGATCGAGACCTCGACCTGATCGTCGCTCGGCTCGCGCGTCGTGAGACGCTGCAGCCAGAGACCCGGCGCGAGCAATGTCATCAGCGCGCGGTTGTCCTGATGCTTTCCCGCGTAGCGGATGAGCTCGTACGCGAGCCCTGCGATCACCGGCAGCAAGAGAATGCGGCTCGCGATGAGCCAGTACCAGTCGGGCCGGCCCACGAGCGCGAAGACGAAGATCGCGATCACCATGACCCAGAGCAAAAACGCGGTTCCGCAACGCGGGTGAATCAGGCTGAACTTCTGCACGTTCGCCGGCGTGAGCTCGGCGCCCGCCTCGAGCGCGTTGATCGACTTGTGCTCGGCGCCGTGGTACTGGAACACGCGGCGCAAGTCCGGCAGCAGCGAGATGAGGAGGATGTAGCCGATGAACACGCGTGACCCGGATGAGCCCCTCGACGATCACGAAGAGCTCGGTCGATTCGACGGGGAGCCAGCTCGTGAGAAGCGCCGGACCGATCTTGAAGAGCATGAGCGCGAAGCCGATCGCGATCACGAAGGAGAAGATGATCTGCCCGCGGCTGATCTGGGTCTGGATCTCGCCGTTCTCGTCGCGCTCCTGGGAGGCGACGTTCGCGGAGATGGCGAGCGCGCGGAACCCGATCGCGAGCGACTCGCCGAGCGCGACGACACCGCGAATCACGGGAAGTCTCCAGATCTTGCGCCGCTGCATCGGCGACGAGATGTCGCGAACGACCTCCGTGATGTCGCCCTCGGGTGTGCGGATCGCGACCGCCCACGAGGACGGGCTGCGCATCATCACGCCTTCGAGGACGGCCTGTCCGCCGTAGCTGACCGCCATGCGGCGCTAGTCGTCGCTGCCGCTGCGCGAGCCGGCCTTCTCGAGCCGGCGCTGGAAGCGCTCCACCCGACCGCCGGTGTCCACGAGCTTCTGCTTGCCCGTATAGAACGGGTGGCACTCGGCGCAGATCTCCACGTGGAGCTCTTCCTTCGTCGAGCGCGTCCAGAACTCGTTTCCGCACGAGCACGTCACGTGCGCGAGAACGTAGTCGGGGTGGATGTCGGTCTTCATCGGCTGGCCAGGATACCAGCGGCCGTCTCGGCAGCGACGTTCCCGCCCGAGACGATGCAGACGACGCGGCCGCCCTCGATCTTCCCGGCCGAGCACGGCGGCGACGGCAGCTGCGCCCGCCGGCTCGCACGCGAGCTTCGCCCGCTCGTACAGGAAGCGGAACCCTGTCGCGATCTCCTCCTCGGTGACGAGCACGACCTTCTCGACGTGCTCCTGCACGATGGCGAGCGCGTTCCGGCCCGGCGTGCGGGGCGTTCAGGCCGTCGGCGATCGAGCTCGGCGTCACCTCGACGCGCTCGCCGGCGGCGAGCGCGCGAGTGCATTGCCGTCGACCCCTCGGGCTCGACGCCGATCACGCGCGCGCGTCCGGCCGCCGCCACGGCGACGCCGGAGATGAGGCCGCCGCCGCCGATCGGCACGACGATCGTCTCCACGTCGGGGAGGTCCTCCAGGATCTCCAGGCCCACGGTTCCCTGACCCGCGATCGTGTACGGGTCGTCGAACGGGTGCACGAGCGTCCGGCCGGTCTCCTCGAGCAGGACGTCGAGCCGCCGGAACGCCTCGCCCGGATCCGCCGCCTCGAGATCGACCGCTGCGCCGTAGCCGAGCGTCGCGGCGATCTTCGCCTCGCTCGCACCGCTCCACATCACAACGAGCGCGTCGAGGCCTTCCTGCGCGGAGCCCCAGGCGACCGCCTGTGCGTGGTTGCCCGCCGAGATCGCGATGACTCCGCGCGCCTTCTCCTCCGCCGTGAGCGACGCGAGCTTGGTGAGAACGCCGCGCGGCTTGAACGAGCCCGTGCGCTGGAGCAGCTCGGCCTTCAGAAACGCGTCGGGCGCGAGCGTGCGACACGACAGGAGCGGCGTCCGGAGCAGACGCCCTCGGATGACCTCGGCCGCCCGCTCGACGTCGCTGCGCTCGACCATCGCCCGATCCTACGAGAGGGGTGTGTCACGCAGCCAGCTCGTCGGTCGCGAGACCGCTCTCCACCGGATTGTTCTCCGGATCGCTGCTCCACTCGAGCCAACCGCCGTCGTAGACCGCGACTCGCGACCAACCCATGACGTGCGCGTAGAACCACGTCTCGCTCGCGCGCCAGCCGGTCCCGCAGTAGAAGGCGACCCACTTGTCGGGCGTGATGCCGGCGTCCGCCCAGTTCTGAGCGATCTCCGGATACGCGCGCATGGTGTTGTCGACGTTCCGGTAGTGCTGCATGTGGTAGGCGTCCGACCCGCAGTTGCCCCAGACGTCGCCGGCGATTCGACCAGCGGGCTGGATGTAGTTGTAGCCACTGACCTCGCCGATGTGCTCACGCCACGTGCGAACGCTCACCAGCGCCGCGCGGTCCACGTCGCTCAAGATCTCCCTGGCCTCGTCGATGTCGACGATGACGTTCGGGCGCGCGGGGATCCGAGCACCGAACACCGGAGCCTCTGTGGGCGACCGCGGGATGGTCTCGAGCGGAAGACCCGCTTGCACCCAGCGGTCGTAGCCTCCGTCGAGCAGACGGACGTCCTCGACGCCGCAGTACGTCAGGATCAACGCCGCGCGCGCGGCCGCGATCTGGCCTGCGCGACGTCCGGGCCACTTCTCGTTTGCGTGCCCCTCCGTGTCCCGACCGTAGAGGATGACGGTCGTGTCGAAGGTGATGCCGAGCTCGCGAACCGCCGCCTCGAGCTCGGAGGGCGACCGGCGGTTCCAGTCGGTCGGGTCCTCGAGCCAGTTGGTGTCGAGGTAGAGAGCGCCCGGGATGTGACTGTCCTCGTACTCCTCCGGAACTCCGAAGTTCACATGGAAGAGGAGATGGCGGCCGGCAGGCGCTGCTTCCGGCCGGCCGCCTTCGAGAAGGTCTCGCAACCACTCGGGATGAACGAGGCGCTCGTAGTTGGGAAGGCGATCCACCGGCAGGCGCTCGTCGGCAGCCCACGTGGCCCACTCGTCGTATGCTCGGACGTCGTCGAATCCGACCTCGGCGAGCCGTGCGCGCAACCCGTCGACTTCGCCGGCGGCGGACCCGTAGAGGACGAGCGCGGCGTCGGGAGCCACGCCCTTCACGGCCAGAAGCTCGCGGAGGTCGTCGTCCGTGAGGACGCTCAACCACGTGCTCGGCAGCGACACCGCGCCAGGCACGTGACCCCCGCGCGCCTCCCCGGCAGTGCGCCAGCCGTTGAACGCATGGAGCGGCCGCGCGTCGACGATCGTCGAGCGAGGATCGCCGAGAATGCGCTGGAGCTCCGACGTCGACAGGGTCGCCGCGGTGCGGTCGGATGAGACGTGACGTGCTCGAGTCGCTGAAGCCACGAGAGTCCTCCTCGGTCTCACTTCACTTTGGGAAGTCTCGACACTATTACGATTGAAGTAATGAAGTCAAGTCCTGCCCGCGAAGACGCCGCGACGCCGGGTCTCGCTTGTGCGGGAGAATGCGGCCGTGGCGAGCGCTGAGCACCGACCGGTCCGACTCGTCGTCCGCGACGACCTCGAGCGCACCCGTCTCACGGTGGTGTTCCGGATGTTCCTTGCGATCCCGCTCCTGCTCTGGGTCGTCCTCCGCGGCGTCGCCGCGTTTTTCGTCGCGTTCGTGAACTGGCTCGCAGTGCTCGTACAGGGCGAGGTGCCCGAGAGCACGCACGACTTCGTCGCGTCGTACATCCGCTATGCGACCCAGGTGAGCGCGTATGTGTTCCTCGCGGCAGACCCGTATCCGTGGTTCAGGGTCCAGCAGGACTATCCGATCGACGTGGAGATCGACCCGCCAGTCCGCCAGGGTCGCTGGGGAGGCTTCTTCCGGATCGTCCTCGCGCTCCCGGCGCTCCTGCTCGCGACCGCGCTCGGCGGCGGGTTCGCGAGCGGCTCGTCGGGCCAGGGATCGTGGACGGCATCGTCGAGCGGGAGCGAGGACGCGTACTGGTGGAACGTCACGTCGGTCGGCGGCGTCGCGGCCGCAGCCGCGTTGCTCGCCTGGTTCGCGATCCTCGTCCGCGGAGGCGCGCCGCGCGGCCTGCGCGACCTCGTCGCGTTCACGCTCGGCTATGGGGCACAGGCAGGCGCGTATCTCTTCCTGCTCACGCCGCGCTATCCGACCTCCGATCCGGAGCTCGCCGAGCCGTACTCGGTGCTCCCGGAGCATCCCGTCCGCATGGTCGTGACCGACGACCTCGAGCGCCCGCGGCTCACCGTCGTGTTCCGTTTGTTCCTCGCGATCCCACACATCGTCTGGATCCTGCTGTGGTCGATCGCCGTCTTCTTCGTCGTTCTCGTCGCCTGGTTGGCGGCGCTGATCACCGGACGCGTCCCGGACGCACTCCATCGCTTCCTGAGCGCGTACATCCGCTACGCCACCCACCTCGGCGCGTTCATCTATCTCATCGGGCGCCGGTTCCCCGGGTTCACGGGACGCCCGGGGTCGTACGGGATCGACGTCGAGATCGATCCGGCGGAGCGGCAGAGTCGCTGGAAGACGCTCTTTCGGGGCATCCTCGCAATCCCGGCGCTCATCCTCGCCAGCGCGCTCGGTGGCGTCGCCTTCGTGATCGCGTTCCTCGCGTGGTGGTACGCACTGGCGACGGCCCGGATGCCCGAGGGAATGAGGAACCTCGGGGCGTCGTGTCTCCGCTACTCGGCGCAGTCGTATGCGTACGCCCTGCTCGTCACGAGCCGGTACCCGTACGGCGGCCCGATCCTGCGCGAGCGGGAGCCGGTCGGGGACCAGTCCATGCGGCCACCGGGGACGGCGCCGCTCCTCGGAGACGCCTTCTGAGAGGGGTTGTCGCCGCGGTCGTCGTCGCGGCGCTCGCAGTCGGGGCGTTCCTGCTTTATCCGACCGCGGTTCCCGACGACCTCACGCTCCCCGCGCTCGACGTCGACGCAGTCTTCGGCGCGGACTTCGTCGCGGAGGCGAAGCGCTACGAGCGGGTCTTCTATGCGCTCTGGGTTCTCGCGCAGGTCGCACTGGTGCTCACGCTGTGGGTCTACGCACGTCGCGGCGCGGGGCTCGCCCGCGAGTCGTCGGCCGGCCCGATCGGGACCGGAATGCTCCTCGGGATGCTCGGGCTGGGGATCGTCTGGCTCGTCCACCTGCCCTTCGGCCTTGCCGCTCACTGGTGGACTCGGCGCAACGAGCAGAGCGAGTTGAGCTACCTCGACTGGCTGTTCGAGGACTGGGCGATTCTCGGCGCACAGTTCCTCTCGATCTGCATCGCGCTCCTCATCGTGATGGGCCTCGCCCGCCGGCTCGGCGACCACTGGTGGCTCCCGGGCGCCGCTGTCTTTGTCGCCATCGCGTCGCTCTTCACGTTCGTCGCGCCGTATCTCGACTTCACGACGGATCCGCTCCGCGACGAAGCGCTGCTGGCAGCGGCGCGCGAGTATCGCGCGGAGCTCGGCGTCGGAGACATCCCGATCCGCGTGGAGGAGGTGAGCGACGACACCGACCAGGCAAACGCGTACGCGTACGGGATCGGGCCGTCGCGCCGCATCGTCTTCTGGGACACGATGCTGCTCGATCCGTTCTCCGTGGACGAGCAGAAGGTCGTGCTCGCGCACGAGCTTGCACACCATTCGCAGCGGCACCTTCCCGAGGGCCTCGGTTGGTTTGCGCTGTTCGCGATCCCAGGCGCCTGGATCCTCATGCGAACGACGCGCGGCCGCGGCGGGATGGGCACGCCCGCGGCGGTTCCGCTCGCACTGCTCGTGGTTGCGATCTTCCAACTCGCGACGGCGCCGTTCGCGAACCACATCTCGCGACGTCTGGAAGCCGAGGCCGACTGGAAGGCGCTCCAGGTGACGCAGGATCCTGCCGCGCTCGAGGGACTCATGCTCGGCTTCTCGAAGACCGGGCTGGGCGACCCCGATCCGCCGGGCTGGGTGCAGCTCATGGTCGGAACGCACCCCGCGCTCGCCGACCGCATCGCGATGGCGCGCGCGTTCGCCGAACGTCCCTAGGTCAGCGTGTACTCCGGGCCCGAGCCGCCTTCGGGCGGCGTGAGGCGGCCGCCCTTTGCCGTAATCGCGCCGCACTGGACGCAGTTCGACGGCGTTACCTCGACCGTCACCATCCCGTCCCCGACGTCGCGGCCGACCTCGTAGACGTGCGCGGGGCACATCCACTGCCACGCCTCTGCGACCGGCCGCCGCACGGTCGTCCGGAGCTTGAGGTGGTTCGGCTGGTCGTCGCGCGTGCGGTTCCCCGAGGCGAAGACGGATGAGAGCTTGTCGAAGGTGTACTTCCCGTCGGCCGCCGGATAGCTGGACGCGCGATCGGTCTTCATGAGCGGGGCCGCCGCGTTCGGATGCGTCGGGAAGCGGCCGTTCGGAGCGCGTCCCTTCGTGACGGTCATCATGCTCGCGAGCGCGCCGCCGACGAAGAACCCCTTGTCGAACACCTGACGCATGTTGCGCACCTCGCGCAGCTCCTTCATGTGGGAGCTCGCGCGCAGCGACTCGTCGTATGAGTCGAGTGCACCGACCCGGCTCGGAACCTCACCGCGCTGCAGCGCACGGAACGCTGCCTCGGCGGCGAGCCGCCCCGACTCGATCGCGTAGTGCACGCCCTTCAGGCGAGGCACGTTGACGAGCCCCGCGCCCTCGCCCACCAGCAGCAGCCCGGGCGCATTGAATCGCGAGGGCAGCGAGTAGTACCCGCCCTCGGTGATCGTCTTCGCGCCCCACGCCACGCGCTCCCCGCCGCCGAGAATCTTCCAGATGAGCCGATGCGTCTTGAACTCCTGCAGCACGTCGTGCACGGAGAACTCGACGTCCGCGGCCTCGAGCCCGGCAACGAAACCGACCGTGACGAGGTCGTCGCCCATCGGGTAGATGAAGGAGCCGCCGAACTCGCCGAAGCTCGCCGAGGTGCGTAGCGGCCAGCCCATCGTGTGGATGATCTTTCGCAGCGGCTTGCGGACGCGCCAGACCTCCTTCACGCCGAGCGCCCAGATCTGCGGATTCTCGCCGTGGAGCCCGAACTGGTCGACGGCGGCACCGGTCAGGTACCCCTGCGTTCCCTCGGCCAGCACGGTGAGACCGGCCACGATGTCGTTCCCCGGTTCGAAGGTCGGAAGCTGCTCCCCGTTGCGCCCACGTCCCCGATCGCCCGTACGCACGCCGACGACGCGGCCGTGCTCGACGAGGAGCTTCGTGGCCGAGGTCTCCGGAAGAACGACCGTGCCGGCCGCCTCGGCCTGCTCGCCCAGGAACCGTCCGAGCTCCGACAACGAGACGATGAGGTTCCCGTGGTTGCGCATCGTCGGCGGCGGCGGGATCCGGAGCGCCGAGCGACGCGTCAGGACGTACACCGCTTCGCCGGGCACCTCGCCGTACGTCGGGAAGTCCGCGGTCTTGAGCCGTCCCCGAAAGAGCTCGCGCAGCGGCGACGGGTTGAGCACCGCGCCGGAGAGCAGATGCGACCCCGCCTGCTTGCCCTTTTCGAGCACCGCGACGGGAACGTCGCCGAGCCGCTCGCGGACGTCCGGATGCTCCTCGAGCAGCTGCCCGAGCCGGATCGCACACGCGAGCCCTCCCGGCCCCGCGCCGACGATCGCGACGCCCACCTCGATCCGCTCGTCGCGCGGATCCGTCGGCGCGCCGACCGCGTCGCGGGCGCCGAACGGAGGAGCGAAGTCGATCGGCCTGGCCACAGCGACCTAGCCGCGCGAGCGCACGAGCTCCGTCAGCTTCGGGACGATCGCGTGCAGATCGCCGACGACGCCGATGTCGCAGAAGTCGAAGATCGGCGCGTTCGGGTCCTTGTTGATCGCGACGATCGTTCCCGAGCCCTGCATGCCGACCTTGTGCTGGATCGCGCCGGAGATGCCGCAGGCGATGTACAGCTTCGGCGAGACCGACTTGCCCGTCTGGCCGACCTGCGTCGAGTACGGGTACCAGCCCGCGTCGACGACAGCGCGCGTCGCGCCGACGGCGCCGCCCAGCGCGGAGGCTAGCTCCTCGAGGAGCGTGAAGCCCTCTGGCGAGCCCAGCCCGCGGCCGCCCGCGACGATGATGTCGGCGTCCTCGATCGACGGGCCGCTCGACGCCTCGACCGTGGTTCCGATCAGCGCGGCGCGCGTCGAGAAGTCGGAGAACGCCGTCTCGAAGCCCTCGACCTCGGCCTCGCCGCCGGACTCGACCGGGTCGAGCGCGCCGGCCCGCACTATCCCGAGCCTCGGGCCGCCCGTCCAGCCGACGTCGACGATCACGGTGTCGCCGAGCGCAGCCCGCGTGCCGACGAGCTCGCCGTCCGCGATCGACAGGTCGGTGAGGTCCCAGTTGAGCCCCGCGCCGAGGCGCGCCGCGAGCCCGGAGGCGACGTCGGCGGAGAGAACCGAGGCGCCGAACAGGACAGCGTCGGCGCCGGTCTGCTCGACGAGGGTCGCGAGCGCGTCGACACGCGGCTGTGGCAGCGGTGACACGAGCTGCTCCGCATCGCACGCGTACACCTTGGAGGCGCCGTAGGCACCCGCGCCGGCCGCGACTGCCGAGGCGTCCTCGCCAAGCACGACGCCGACGGCGTCGCCGAGCGACGCGGCCTTCGAGAGCACTCCGAGCCCGCCCTTCTCGAGCGCGCCGCCGTAGTGCTCCAGGAACACGAGGAACGTCATAGGAGCTTCTTCTCGACGACGAGGTCGAGGATCTTCTGCGCGGCCGAGCCGTCGTCCTCGATCTTCACCTGCCCGCCGCGCGACGGAGGCGGCGAGAGCTCGAGGACGGTCGTCTTCGCGCCGGCCTCACCCGCCGAGCTCGCATCCACCCCGACATCGGCGAGTGACAGCGTCTCCTGCGGCTTCGTCTTCGCGCCCATGATCCCCTTGAGCGACGGATAGCGCGGCTCGTTGATCGCGTCGGACACGGCCACCACCGCGGGGAGCGGAGCGGAGATCGTGTCGTATCCGTGCTCGGTCTGACGCTTGCCGTGCGCCTCGCCCTCCTCGAAGCTGAGCGCCGCGACCTGCGAGATCACGGGGCGCTGCATGAGCTCGGCCACCGCAGACCAGAGCACGGCGCCGTCACCGTCGCCGGAGGACTGCCCGAAGAGGACGAGATCGGCCGACTCGCGCTCGAGCGCTCCCGCGAGCGCGCGAGCCGTCCCGAGGAGATCGGAGCCCGCTGCCGCGTCGTCGGACACGAGCACGGCGCGATCCGCCCCCATCGCCAGCGCCTTGCGCAGCGAGTCGACGGCCTTCGCCGGGCCGAGCGACACGAGGACTACCTCGCCGCCCTGAGCTTCCTTGATCCGCAGCGCCTCCTCGACGGCGTTGAGATCGGTGGGGTTGAGGGCCGCCTCGCCGGAGCGGTCGAGCCGCTTCGTGGCCGGGTCGATCCGCTTGTGGACGGTCGCATCCGGCACCTGCTTGACGCAGACGGCGATCTTCATCGGCGCTGACTCTATCGGCGCCGCCTGGGCGCGCCGTCGTCCAACCGGTCAGGTACGAGGGAGGTTCTCGCGGCCGCCCCGGACGCAGGCGGCGACCAGCTCGGCCTCGCTCGCGAGGGCCTCACAGTCGGCAACTCGCGCCTCGGTCGTCTTCGTGAACCGACCCAGGACGATCCCCAGGCCGTAGAAGCAGCGGTCGCGGACATCCGCACCGACCACGTCGCAGAGCGAGACCGCGCGCTCGGCGCTCGTGTAGTTGGCTGTGATGTCGTAGGCGGCGGCTTCCACGCACTCGCCCTCGCCGCCGAACGGCCGCGCGACCGAACAGACCTCGGTGATCTTCACCGGGTCGCGGCCGCTCCGGCTCGAGGCGTCACGACCGAACGAGCGGAAGCACCAGTCGACGAAGTCGCTCTCCACCTGCGCGCAGCTCTCCGCAGTTCGCTCCCAGTCGTCTCCGACCAGGGACAGGATCCGCGACGTGACGACCTGGTAGCAGCGCCGCTTCTCTCCCTGCGGCACCCAGTTGCACGGATAGACCGGGTCGTCGTCGCGCAGGAAGATCGATGTGAAGCCGTACGACGACGAGATGTTCTCCATGAATGCGCCGCCGCGACACGCGTCGCGGTCCCACCAGCGGTCGAGCCTCGAGCACACCTCCAGCGAGATCGGGAGGTTCAAGCCGGTTGCGATCATCAATCCGTGCCCCAGGCCGTGGAGGCAGCCGTAGACGACCCAGGGCGTGAGTTTCGTGTCCGAGCAGAGGTTCCGCGACACGGCCGCGAGCGCGTCGGGATGGCGCGACTTCGCTCTCACGAGCGACCGCTCGAGGACGCCGTGGTAGTAGCCGGACCAGCACGTGGGAGCCCCGGCACCTAGCGTCTTCGTGACGTTCCCACGGAAGCGGGCCAGCGACGCGGCTCCGATCAGATGCGTCACCCGATGACAGGCGGGATCCGAGCCGTTTCCGTAGATCTCGTCGACGAGAGCGAGCGCGGGCTTGGGTCCCTGGCGATACGCGATGTTCCCGAACGCCTGCTGGAAGCAGCCCTGGTCCGAGCACTGCCCGAGCTGGGTGTCGTCCGGGCGAAAGTCGTTGGCCACCGGGTGAAACGGCAGAGCTGCGCGCGCAGGGGTGCTGCCGTCTGCCTGCATCACCACGAACGCGAGGGCCGCATCCGCGAGCGCGAAGACGACGAGAATGCCGACGAGCACGCGCCGGCGCGTGAACCGCTCTCCCCAGAGCACCCTCTGATTATCCGCCCGCTCCGCGCCCATTGGAACCCATCGGGCGCGGTCCCGACCTATTGGGGGGCCTGCTAGCCTCCCGCCCTTCGAGCGCACGGCCCATGCGACGCCACCGGACGAGAGCCCGAGAGGCAGCTGCCTCACTGTTCGTCGTCGTTTCGATCACGGCGGCGCTGACGACGCCGGCGAGCGGGAATCCGCACGCCGCCGTCCCGCGCCTCGTCTTCCCACTCGTCGCGAAGACGGAGCTCTGGGACAACTACGGCGATCCGCGCGGCAACGGACGCCACGCCGGGATCGACATGGAGAACCCGTGGCGCGCACCGGTTGTCGCCGTGGAGGACGGAACGGTCAAGTACTGGGAGTCCGGGCTCGGCGGCTGCATGCTCTATCACTACGGGCGCAGCGGGACGACGTACCTCTACATCCACCTGAACAACGACCTCACGCCGCGCAACGACAACACAGGCGGCTGCGTCAACGGCGTCACGTTCGCCGTGCCGAACGGCGCGAAGGTGACGGCGGGCCAGCAGATCGCCTGGAACGGCGACTCGGGAGACGCGAGCGGCAACCCGCACCTGCACTTCGAGGTGCATCCGTCGGGCGGCGGCGACGTGAACCCGTTCAGACATCTCAAGCGGGCGAGCAAGCCGCTGTTCGCGGCGCGGCAGGGAACGGTGTTCAGCCTGGCGCTTCGCGGGAATCTCGTCGCCGCCGGGGCAGGCGCTGCCACAGTCGAGGTCACGCGCGTTCGCCAGTACCCCGGCGGCCGCTGGCTCGACGTCGACGCCCGCGAGGTCGAGCTGACCGTGCCGCTCGGAGCGGACATCGCCCCGTCTCTCGTTCAGCTCGACGGCGCGACGCTTCGCACGCTCAAGACGCCGATCGCCGTCTCGGCGTCCACGCTCAAGGCGAACGCGACGCCCGAAGCGATCCTGGGCGCGCCGGGCGAGCTCGTCCTCGGCCGCGTCTCTCCCGCGCCGTAGAGCTCGGTAGGACGTCGGCGCCGGCTGGGCGAACTCTCACACATGGCCCGCGGCCTCTCGATCCTCATGCCCGTGTTCAACGAGCTCTCGACCGTCGAGGCTGCCATCGACGACGCGTTGACGGCCGAGCTCCCCGTGGACAGCCGGGAGCTCGTCATCGTCGACGACGGCTCGACGGACGGGACGCGCGAGCTCCTCGCGTCGAAGCCATGGGCGAGCAACGTCAAGGTCGTCTTCCACGAGCGCAACCTCGGCAAGGGCGCAGCCGTCCGAACGGCCCTCCGACATGCGACCCAGGAGTTCGCAGCCATCCTCGACGCCGACCTCGAATACCGCGCCGGCGATCTCGCCGACGTGCTCGAACCGCTCGTGTCGGGCGACGCGCACGTCGTCTTCGGAACCCGAGCGTGGACGTCCCAATCCTCGTTCAGCTTCTGGTACGTGATGGGGAACAAGTCCGTCACCATGGCGACGAACGTCCTCTACAACTGCTGGATCTCGGACGTCATGACGTGCCACAAGGCGATGCGCACGGAGCTCTTCCGCTCGCTGCCGCTGCGCGAGCGGGGATTCGCCATCGAGCCGGAGATCGCGGCACGCCTGCTGCGCGCCGGCGAGCGGATCCACGAGGTGCCGATCTCCTACACGGCGCGCGGCCGCGAGGCGGGCAAGAAGCTCACCGCGTTCGACGGGATTCGCGTCATCCGAACGCTGCTTCGCTGTCGCGTGACGTGAGCGCGCCCGCGACGGACGTCGGTGCGCGCGCTCACCCGACGCGCGTCGTCGTCGTGTCGTCGTACGTGATCCTCGGCGCGATCCTGGTGTGGTCGCGCCTGTACGGCCTCGGGAACGGCGGGTACTGCTGCGACGAGATCGCCACCGTGACCGATTCGGTTCGACGGGGTCCGAGCTGGATCCTTTCCGGCACCTACTCGCCCAACAACCACCAGCTCTTCAGCCTGTTCGGCTGGGCCGCGAGCTCGCTCGTCGGCGAGAACGAGGTGCTTCTCCGCCTCGGAGCCGCGGTGCCGTTCATCGCCGGAGTCGCAGTCGTGACCATCTGGCTGCACGTTCGCTTCGGCGTGCTCTCCGGGCTCCTGTTCCTCTTTCTCGCGACAGCCTCGCCCTTGCTCCTCGACCTCTCGCGACAGGCGCGCGGCTACGGGATCGCCTTTCTGGCCATGAGCGTGGTCGTCGTCGCGGCGCTCGAGCTGCTGCGATCGGACAGAACGTGGGCGATCGTCGCACTCTGTGTCGGCGGAGTCGTCGGGGCCTGGACGCTGCCGCACTTCACGGTCGCGTTCCTCGCAATCGGCGCGGTGCTCCTCGCGGCCGGAGTCACCCGCTCGAAGCTCGCAGTCGGACTCGGCGTTTCGATCGCCGCGATCGCAGCGTGGTACGCCCCCCACGTCGACGACATCGTCGACAGCTCGCAGCAGGAATACGCCGTCGAGCTCTCGTCGCGCTGGATCGTCACGGCAGCGATCGACCAGACCCTGGTGCCGGCCTTCTCGCTCCTGAGCGACGACTACCTCCACCCCAATCTCGCCTCGTCGGCGTTGGTGGCGCTGTTCGCGATCGTGCTGGCGGCGAGCCCGCTCCTCCACACCTGGACGACTGCGCTCACGCTCGCGGCTCCGGTCGTCGCAACGATCCTCGCGTTCTGGGTGACGAGCACCCACGCGGCACCACGCTTCTTCAGCTTCCTCCTGGTGCCGCTGTTCGTCCTGGCTGCCACCGGCGCGGCGGCGGCGCTCGGCCGACTTCCGCGCAGGCCCACGATCCCCGCGGCCGCTGCACTCGTGATGCTGCTCGTCGTCGCGGTGGCCGCGGTGCCGTTCCTGGTCGCGGTTCCCCGCGAGCCACGCGAGGCCCTGAGCGAGGTGGCAGAAGCGATCGACGAGCTTCCCTCGCCGACAACGCCGGTCTTCGCCTACGTCTACCACCCGGGCGATCTCGAGTTCCATCTCGGGCGGCGTGTCGCAGAGACACGGACGAGCGCCGAGGTTCTCCGCGCGTGCAGCCAAGCGGAAACCACGGTCCTCGTGATGCAGATCTGGCTCCTCGATGCCATGTCGATGCCGTGTCCCGAGCGGGAAGGGATTCGCCACACCCGCTTCGACCAGTACGCGCGTGGAGATGCGATCGACATGTGGGTGATCCCACCGAGCGGAGGAACGAGTTGACGCCCTCCGCGCAGCGTGTCGCGGCGGGTGCGGTGTACGGCCTGCTGGCCGTCACGCTCGTAGGCACTCGCCTGGTCGGGCTCGACTCGAGCCTCTGGCACGACGAGGTCGTCGCCGTCGTCGAGTTCATCCGCGCCGGACCAGGAGAGATCCTGGCCGGGCCTGATCTGAGCCACGAGCTCTTCGGCATCCTCGCGTGGGCGACGACCTCTGCCGTCGGCGAGTCCGAGATCGCGCTCAGGGTCTGGTCGGTCGTCCCGTTCCTCCTGGGCGTCGCCGTCGTCACGCTGTGGCTCCACGCGCGACTCGGCGCACTCGCCGGAATCCTGTTCCTCTTCTTCGCCACCGCCTCGCCGCTGCTCCTCGACATCTCGAGGCAGGCACGAGGCTACGGTCTCGCGTTCCTCGCGATGGGCGTGCTTCTCGTCGCCGCACTCGAGGCAAGCCGCACGCCGGGCGGCTGGTACGTCACGGCGTTCTGCGTCGCCGGGATCGTGGGCACGTGCACGCTCCCTCAGTTCGGCATCGCATTCGTGGGGACGGGCGTCGGGCTGATCGCCGACTCACGCCTCAGGCGCCGCGCCGCGTTGGGGGTGGGCCTCTCGCTCGTGGCGATCGCGGCCTGGTACGCACCACACGTCGGTGAGGTCCGGGGCGCTTCGCGCATCGAGGACGGCGTGCAGATAGGCACGCTCGAGCTCCTCGTCTCGCCGTTCCAGCACGTCCTCATCCCGGCCCTGCTCTGGATCGACGGCACGGTCCTCGTCGCGAGCGTCGTGTGGCTCCCGCTCGTGCTCGTGATCGCGGTGGTCATGGCGTCGAGCCCGCTCCTCCGTGACCGCCGCTCTGCCGTGATCCTCTGCTCGGGCGTCGTCGCGACGCTCGTCGTGCTCTGGCTCGCACAGGCGTACGTGATCCCTCGCTACCTGAGCTTTCTGCTCGTCCCGCTGTTCGTTCTCCTGGCGAGCGGTACGAGCGCGATCCTGCACCGCGTTACGAGTCGGCCGGCGTTCCTGCGGACGCTCGCGTGCGCAACGATCGTCGGGATCGTCGCGTTCACGTTCCTGTCCGTGGTCTTCGACGTCGTGCGCTATCCGCGCGAGGCGTATAGAGACGCCGCGCGAGCCGTCGAGCGCGAGACGGCGCCGGACACGCTGGTCCTCGCCTACATCCGCAACCCGGAGGGTCTCGACTTCTACCTCGACCGTCCCATCCGCTCGCTCGAGCAGGCGGACGTCGATACGGCCGTCTGCGAGAACGAGGAGCTCGTCGCCTTCGTCTCGCAGCCGTTCGGCATCACCGACGTGGAAGTCTCCTGCCTCGACCGCGCGGGTACTCGACACTTTCGTGCACGCCAGTACGCGCGCGGCGGCGAGATGAACGTCTGGCTCGTTCCGCCCGGCTAGGATCGAACGAAGGCGAGCAGGTCGAGCCCGTCCGTGGCAGCCCCGACGTCGTGGCCGATGCGGTCGAGCGAGAACTCGTCGCGGTCGACGGCGGGCTGCGCGGTGCGCCGGACGACCCGCCGCAGCGGCGCATTCAGCGACTCGGGAAGGCGATAGCGCAGGCCGAGCGGATCGAGCCGCGCCAATCTTCGAGCTCGATCGGCGCGCGCGCGCACGATCGTGTCGATCGGGTCAGCGGCGTAGATCCCGTGAACGGTGACGTCGCCGAACGTCTCGCGGAGCACCTCCTCCAGCTCACCGGCCAGGTACTCCCGGGCGTGGTAGCGGTTCCAGGGCCGCTGCCCTTCGAAGAGCCGGTACGCACGGTTCGGTGTCGTGATCAGCGCCAGTCCATCCGGGTCGAGCACGCGGCGGATCTCCCGCAGCAGCGGCTGCGGATCGTCGAGGTACGCGATCATCTGAAACGCGACGACGAGGTCGAACGCGCCGTCCGGTTCGGCGATCGAGGTCCCGTCGTAGGTCTCGAAGTACGGCCCGTAGCGGGCTCGCGCGTGCTCGACGATCTCGGGGTCGACCTCGACCCCGCGGTAGTCGGCTCCCGACGCGGCGAGGATCTGCGATCCGTAGCCCTCACCGAATCCGACATCCAGAACGCGAGCGCCCTCCTCGACGAGACCGGCAGCGGTCTCGTAGGCGTAGAGGTGGAGCGCGGCGATGGCGAGCTCGTCGGGCGACGTCGCTTCGTCCGGGACGAACCGGACCGTCGTCGGCTTCAGCGCTGTCACCCGCGGCGTACCCAGTGCTGCAGGCTCACGCGCTTGCCGAAGTCCTCCCGTTCGACGAGCACGTGGTTGCCGAACCCGAGTGGCACACGCTCGGCTCGCGGCAGCCGATGGCCCGTCTCGGACCACGTCAGCACCCACACCGAGTCGCCGGTCGCAGCGCTCGTCGTCGACGCGCCGTAGTACTCCGCGCCGAGGTGCGCCCACCATGGCACGACCACGACGTCGGTGGCTCCGGACTCGGAGCGAAGCGCCGCGACGGCGCTCCTCCAGTCCTCGCCCCGCCAGTTTCCCTCGTCCGTGGAATACCACTGAACGAGCGCGATCGCCGAGACCACAACGGCCGCACCGGCGAGCAGCGGCCCGAATCGACGTCCCGCCCCGATGATCGCGACGCCCGCGAGGAGTGCAAAGGCGGGAGCGGCGACGATGAGATAGCGGTCGAGGAACACCGGCGTCACGGCGGTCATGACCAGGGCGAGCGCAAACGGAGCCGCGGCCCACGCGCCGAGCCAGACGGCAAGATCGAGCCGGCCGGTCCGCCACAGGAGGACGAGACCGAGCGCCGCGAGGCCGACCCCGAGCCCCGCCGCGCCCGACACGTCGGCGACCGCCTGCACGACTACCGTGGCTGAAGGCGGCTGGAGCCACGCCATGCCGGCGCCCTGACCCGTCGAGCGCATCGCGACGGTCGCGGCCCAGGGCACGGCGATCGCGAGGACGATGACCGCGGCCAGTGGACCGTGAGGAAGCACGCGCTCGCGTCGCTGTGCGATGAGCACCAGATGCGCGGGGGCGAGCAGGATGCCGGCAACCGCGTGCCCGACGACGACGGCCGCGTAGACGAGCCCGTAGAGCGCCCACGACGAGCGCGTCCCTCGATCGAGCGCTCGCATGAGAACGAGCGTCGCGACCAGAGCCAACGCCAGCAGCAGCGTGTAGCTTCGCGCCTGCTGCGACCACTTGACCACGAAGGGGCTCGCCGCGAGCAGCACTCCGCTCGCGAGCGCAACCCAGCGGTCGAAGAGCTTCCGGCCGAGGACGACCATGAGGGCCGCCGCGATCATCGCCCCGAGAACCGACGGCGCCCGAAGGGCCCACTCCGACGTTCCGGCGACCGCAGCCCAGAGCGCGAGCAGCCCGTCGTACAGGAAGTGGTACTGGTCGTTCGCGAGCCACCACGCCGGTGAGCGCCCGGTCGCCTCCGCCGTGTACGCCTCGTCGAACCACACGGACGGCGCTCCGAGCCGCACGAGCCCCAGCATCAGCGCGACGCCACTCGCGATGCCGATGTCCACCACCAGCGAAGCGCTTCGGGACAGCGACCGCGAGCGCAACCCTGCGCGCTCGACGGGTGCCACGGTGGCGGATGAAAGGTCGGTCATGATCCTGTACCTACGACGGTGCCCATCTCAGGATGCACGGCTCGCCGCCGCGCGCGTGCCGCCGATGGTGCGGCCGTTCGCCGGTCCATCGGCTAGTCCTTGCCCGAAGCTGCGTGACGCGGACGATTCAGGCGATAGCCCACGACGGCGAGATCGACGGCCGCACGAGCCATGCCCCCCAACCCGAGCCGCGAGCCCGAGACGTCGCGCCACTCACGCAAGGGCATCTCCTCGAACTCGTCGAGCGGAACGGGGTCGACCGTCCCCGAGCCGGCGAGGAGCCGCCCCATGAGCTCGACGTCGAACACCCACGACGACCGGAACGGTGTCGCGAGCGCCGCCTCGATCGCCGGTGACGCGCGGAAGACCTTGGCGCCGCACTGGGTGTCGTAGACGGGAATTCGGAGAAGGATCGACGCGAAGGTCGCGAAGACACGGCCGAGGTAGTGGCGACGAGCGCGCCTCGTGATGCGCCGTCCGAGAAGCGCAACGCGGGAGGCGAGCACGAACGACAGATCGGGCCGCGCCTCCAGCAAGTCGAGCATCCGGAGGAGCTCCTCCGGCGGCGTTGCGAGATCGGCGTCGAGGTAGCCCAGAGTGCTCGCGCCCTCCCCCAGGCCCTGGAGCAGCCCACGACGGATCGCCTCGGCCTTGCCGACGTTGTGCGGAAGCCGCATGACGCTCACGCCCGCCAAGTCGCCGAGCCGGCGCAGGAGAGCTCCCGTACCGTCGGTCGAGCCGTCGTCGACGAAGAGCAGGCGCACGCGACCGGACTCGGCGAGCGCAGCGAAGCGCGTCAGGTCGAGTCGGGCGGCTTCGTTGTAACAGGGGACGACGACGAGCGGACGAGGATCGGCCGTCGTCATCGGCGTGCCCCGATCGCACGCCTGCTACTCCACAGTCCCCGGATCGTCGAGGAGACAGTCGTCTTCGCGTCCTCCCAGGGAGTGACGGGGCAGCGGAGGCGCTCGAGGAGAGTCGCCTTCCGCTCGGCGTGATCGGGCATCTTGTCGTCGTGCCACTCCACGAGCAGCTCCGACACGAGGGCATCGCTGCCGTCCTCGACGAGCTTCTCGAGGATCGGGAACTCGGCGCCCTCGACGTCGAGCTTCACGATCGGCGGCTCCGGTAGGCCGCGAAGCCAAGACGAGAAGTCGAAGCACGGAACGCGAATGACGTCGCCCGATCCCGTCCACTCACCCTTGGCATTCTTTGCGCGCATCACGGTCGAGTCCCAGCCGCGCAGCCCTCGCACCCGCGCGAACTCGACCTCCCCGTCCTCGATCCACGCCGCCTTCCGCGCGAGCACGACGCGCGTGCCGGCGTGCTCCGTCTCCCCTTCGACGAGCCCCGGCCACGGGTCGAACCCGTACAGGACGGCCGGTCGGTACCTCTCCAGGAGAGGCTCGATCGAGATCTCGTCTCGGTGCGGAAAGCAGCCGAGGTCGACGACGATGCTCACGGACACCTCCATGCCCCAGATTCATCGGCTGTGGCCATTGTCCGGCTGAGAGTGGACGATCTACCGACTCGA
>CAWGAN010000008.1:0-17054 GCA_963820635.1 uncultured Gaiellaceae bacterium
CCAGCGGCTTCCTTCGACCACGGCGGGGACGAGACGCCGAGGCGCGTGACGAGGTAGATGTGGATGCCGATCAGCGCGATCAGCGCGCCCGGGATCAGGAGCATGTGGAGCGCGTACCACTTCGGCAGCGTGTCGGCTCCGATCTCCGGCCCGCTCGCGAGGAACTGCGCGAGCCACGGTCCGGCGAAAGGCGCTGTCCCGTTCAGGTTGATGCCGACCACGGTCGCCCAGTACGCCGTCTGATCCCAGGGCAGGAGATAGCCCGTGAAGCCCATGAGCATCCCCATCACGAGGATCAGCACGCCGGTGATCCACTGCAGCTCGCGCGGATACTTGTACGCGCCGAAGAGGAAGACCCTGCCCATGTGCAGGAAGAGCAGGATGATGAAGACGCTCGCGCCCCAGCGGTGCGTCCCGCGCACGAGCCAGCCGAGCGTGAGCTCGTCCGTGATCGCCTGGATCGACGTGTACGCGATCGGATTCCCGGTGAGCGGATCGATCTCGGACGACGGCTTGTAGTACATCGCGAGGATCGCACCCGTCAGCGCCTGGACGATGAACGCAGTGAGCGCAGCAGACCCCAGCGTCTGCATCCAGCTGATGTCGCGCGGGACATTCCGGAAGAGGAACCACTTGGTGCCGCGCACCGCACCCGTGCGCTCGTCGATCCAGTCGAGTGGCGCGAGCACCGCCAGGTCGACCGCCGACTGCCGCTTCGACTTGGCGGCCACTTACCCAGTCACCTGGCTCGGCACGATCGGGTAGAGCCAGGCTTCGACCCCGTCGACGTGCGTGCCCGGCACCGACCACGGATATCGGGAGATCGCCGCGTTCGCGCCCGTACCCGAGACATTGCCGACCGCGTAGAGCTCGCCGAGCACGAGGTTCCCGTTCTTGATCGAGAACGTCATGCGGTCGAGCGAGCGAACGGGCGGGCCGGCCTGGCGGTTGCCCTCCGCGTCGTACAGGCCGCCGTGGCACGGGCACCCGAACGACTGTGCCAGCACCGGCCTCAGCTCGACCCCGGCGACCTCCTTCGTGTTCTCCTCGTCGATCGGACCGTTCGGCTGCACGGGGCAGCCGAGATGGACGCAGCGGCTGTAGAGGATCGTGAAGCTCGGCTCGCCTCCTTCGGACAGTCCGTTGTTGCGGACGAACGTCGTTCGCCGGCTGACCTCGCCCGCGCTCTTGTTCGCGAGGAACGAGGCGATGACGTACTCGCCCTCCGGGAAGTTCTCGATCGGCCCGAGGTCGGCCTCGTCTTCCTCGAGGTTCGTGAACGAGGGAAGAACGGTGAAGCCGAGCACCGGAAGCGTGATGATCGCGCCGATCGCCGCTCCGACACCGAGCGTCGAAGCCTCGAGGAAGCGAGAGCGCGTGTACGCCGGAAGCGACTGCTCCGTGGCGACCGCGCGGGTCGTCGTCGTTCCGGCCTGATCCGCGACGGCGCGCGTCTCCGGCTCGATCGCCGGGACCTCGTCGCGGACGTCACGCGTGACGTCGCGCGCCCAGAGAAAGCCGAAGGCGACGGCGATGACCACACCGATCGCGGCCACGATCCAGCTGATGACGAGGCCGAGCAGGAGACACGCCACTCCGATCGCGAATGCAATCGGCCACAAGCTCGGGCCAGGAACGTGCTGGGTGTCGTGGCTCGTATCGCTCACTGCGCGCCTTGCCGTGGATTCAATCGCCCTTCGGTCCCGCGTGTCAACGATGTGCCGTCTGTCGCGACGCGAGGATTCTGCACATTGCGGAGGACGCGTGTCATGACAAGTCGCCAAGTCCGTACTCGGCCCAGCGCTGCGTTACCCGCTCGCGAACGTCGTTACTCATCACGATCTCCTCCGGCCATGGCCTGGCATCCTCCTCGGGAAGCTTGTGCGTCGCGTCGATGCCGAGCTTCCCCCCGTAGAACTGCCGCCCGGGGGCGTGGTCGAGATGGTCTAGCGGTCCCTCCGTGATCAGCACGTCACGCTTCGGGTCGACGTTCGCAGTCACGCGAAAGAACACGTCGGCGTAGTCGTGCACGTCCACGTGCGCGTCGACGACGACGATCGACTTCGAGAGCGAGAGCATCCCGAGACCCCACAGGGCGTGCATCACCTTCTGCGCGTGTCCCGGAAACGTCTTGCGGATCGAGACGATGACGCAGTTGTGGAACGCGCCAGCGACCGGTAGGTCGTAGTCGACGATCTCGGGGAGGGTCATCCGGACCGCCGGCAGGAAGATCCGCTCCGTCGCCTTGCCGAGCCAGGCGTCCTCGGCCGGCGGCTTGCCGACGACGATCGACGAGTAGATCGCGTCGCGTCGCATCGTCATCGCGCTGATACGGAAGATCGGGAACGGCTCGGCGTGCGAGTAGTAGCCGGTGTGGTCGCCGAACGGGCCCTCGATGCCGACGTCGTCCTTCGAGACGTGCCCCTCGAGGACGATCTCCGCGTTCGCAGGCACCTCGAGGTCGACCGTCTTGCAGCGGACGAGCTCGACCGGCTCGCCGCGCAGGAACCCGGCCAGCATGAGCTCGTCGAGGTGCTTCGGAAGCGGCGCGCTCGCCGAGTAGGCGGTCACGGGGTCGAGGCCGATCGCGACCGCGACCGGGATGCGGCCGTCCTCGGCGGCGAGGAGATCCGCCCGCCCGTCCTTGTGCATCTGCCAGTGCATGAAGGTCGAGGCGCGGTCGATCACCTGCATCCGGTACATGCCGACGTTGCGCGCGCCCGTCTGCGGATCCTTCGTGATGACCGCCGGCAGCGTGATGAACGGCGCCGGGTCGCCCGGCCAGCAGCGCTGGATCGGCAGGCGCCCGAGGTCGACGTCGGCGCCCTCGAAGAACGACCTCCTGGCATGGCGCCCTTCGACACCGTCTTCGGCCGCGAGTCGGCAACCGACTTCAGCTTGAGGAGCCCCTGGACCTTCTCGCGAAGCCCTTCCGGCGGCTGCATGTCGAGGATGTCGCCGAGCTTCGCCGCCGCGTCGTCGAGCCTCTCGACGCCGAGCGCCATGCACATGCGCTTCTCGGTGCCGAACTGGTTGATCAGGAGCGGGTGCTGCGAGCCCTTGGGGTTCTCGAAGAGGAGCGCCGGCCCGCCCGACTTGACCACACGGTCGGTGATCTCGGTGATCTCGAGGTCGGGGTCGGCCTCGGCGGAGATGCGCCGTAACTCGCCGGCGCGCTCGAGGAGCGCGATCCACTCGCGGAGATCTCGCGGCGGCGCCATGCCGCGAGTCAGTCTATGGACGCACTACCGCGCGAGCGCCGAGGAGATGCGCGACTAGTGGCCGCTGCTGTTGTGCCGCTTGCGGGCACCGCGCTGGTACAGGTCGCCGAGGAGCGTGACTCCGACGAAGATCAGACCGACGACGAGCATCGCGAGGATGATGTCGCGCCCCTCCTCGGCAGCTGTCTTGTGCGCCTCCTCGACCGGCGCCTGGGCGAGAAGCTCGATGAACGCAGCCAGCATGGCGGCGACTCTATCCCACGAGCCGGGTGTGCGCGGCGAGGGCGGCGGCCACCTCACCGTCGGTCGCGGCCGAGCCGGCGCCGTTCCCGAGCGCCCTCGACGTTGCCACCCACTCGTCCCCGTCGCCGCCGAGGCCTTCCGCCCGCAGCTGCGCACACCGGGAGATGAGCTCGGCGAGGTCGGAGACGGCTTTCACGTCGCCCGTCTCCGCGACACGGACGAGCCCGTGCGCGTAGAGGTAGTCGCCGAGGAGGAGCGCGGTGTCGCGATCGTCCGGTGCGAACAGGCGGGAGCGACCGTAGTGGACGAGGTAGCCCTCGTAGATCGTCTCGAGTCCCAACGCGTGGTCGTCCGGCCCGAGCCTCGAGAACACCGGCTCGCGCATCTGCTCCTCAGGCGGACGCGCAGCCTCGCCCCAGAGCGGGCTCTCGGCGGCAGCCGCCTCGACGATCGTGTCGAACATCGCGGCTAGCCGCTCGCCGCTCTCGGCGGCTCGATGTCGACGTCGACCGGCACCTCGCCTCCGCTTTCCTCCCAGCTCTCGAGCTTCACACGCTCGCGGAAGAACTCCCAGATGGCGCGTCCGCCGGCCATGGTCGGCAGCGCAATGAGGACTCCCGCGATCCCGTACAGCGCCCCACCGGCCAGCAGGCCGAAGATCACCAACAGCGGATGGAGCCGCAGCGCGCTCGCCATCACGTTCGGCACCACGATGTGTCCTTCGACCTGGTAGATGAACAGGAAGAGGAGACCGACCCAGACGACGCCCCACGGCGGGTCGGCGAAGAGCGCGAAGATCGCCGGCGGAACAGCCGACAACCACGGGCCGATGTACGGGATCACCTCGATGAACGCCGTCCATAGGCCGAACAGGAGCGCGTACTCCTGCGCGCCCTCGACGAGACCCGTGACGCCGAGGATGTACATGCCGACGCCGGCGCTCGTGCCGATGACCGTCGACAGGATCGCCTGCCCCTTGAGATAGCCCCACAGCGCACTCTCGATCCGCTGCGTGAGCGGCGCGCCGCCGTGCGGCGGAAAGCGCGAGTCGATCGACTGCTCGAGGCGCTGCATGTCGAGGAGCATGTAGATCGAGATGACGACGATCAGGATCGCCGAGAACAGCAGGAGGACGAACGAGAACGCCGCGCCCTGCGCGAACGAGATCGCGTCCTGCGCGTACCCGGAGATCTCGCCCGCGCTGAGCGAGTCGAGCCACTCGTTGATCTGCTCGCGCACCTGGATGTCCTCGAGGCCGTTGTCGTCGAGCCAGGCCTGGAGGCGGTCGATGTCCACCTCCGCGGCCGTCTGGCCGGTATCGAGCTCGTCGGTCACGTACTCGTCGATCCGATCCGCGGCGTGGCGCGCCTGGTCGAACGCGACGACGCCGATCGCGATGAGGAGCGCGATCACGACCGCGGCGAAGACCGTGTAGACGATGAAGACCGAGGGCGCGTGCGGCACCTTCAGGCGCGTGAGGTCGCGGACGAGCGGATTGAGCGTGAACGCGATGACGCTCGCCGTCAGGAAGAGGAAGAGAACGTGCCCGAGCTTCGCCGCGAGCAGGAACGCGAGGACGAGGAGAACGGGTAGGACGACCAGCTGGATCCATCTCGGGATCTGGATCGTCGGGCCGGAGCCGGCCATGCGCGGGATCGTACCGCGGAGTGATGCGGGCGCCTGGGAGAGACCTTGCTACGGTCCGAACGTGGCGACTCCGCGTACCCGACACGCCGCTCGCCTACGAGCTGATCGTCGACGAGCGCAGGCCCGCGCGCGGCGCTTCGCGGTTGCGGCCGTGATTGCAGTGCTCGCCGTCGCAACGCTTGCGCTGACCGCGTTCGACGGCGAGAGCTCCCCACCCGCCGTCAGCCGGCCGGCGCCGCTGCCGGTGACCTCCGCGCCGCCGGACTCGCAGGTGCTCGCCACGGTCGGGAACCTTCGCGTCCAGTCCCCGGTGGCACAGGGTGGCGTCACGGCGATCGGCTTTCACGGAAGCGCCGAGGGTGCACTCGAGCTGAAGCCCGTCGGCCCACAGCGAAACGAAGGGCTGCTCGCGCGGCTCTGGCGCCGGATCACGGGCGCGTCGAAGAGCGGCCTCGCGTGGTATCAGCTCTCCGGAGGCGCGCTTCGCACGCTCGACGTCGGCGCCGTCGCAGGTACCGACGTCTATGCACCTGTCGACGGAACCGTCGTCGCCATCCGCGACCAGATCGTCTCCGGCAACGTCGTCGGCTCGGAGATCGAGCTGCGGCCTTCGCTGGCGCCTTCGCTCGTCGTCTCGATCCAGAACGTTCGCCCCGACCCGGAGCTCACGGTCGGTGGAAACGTCGCAGCCGGAGCCTCGAAGCTCGGCGTCGTGACGAACATCAGCCGCTACGAGCGTCAGGCGCTCGCGCGCTACGCGGCCGAGGGCGGCAACAACGTCGCGATCCAGGTCTACCCGTCGGCAACCCTCGGCGTCCCGTAACGTCGTCGCGCTCTGCGCATCCTCTTCATAGCCGACGTCGTCGGAGCCCCGGGTCGGCGGGCGCTCGAGCAGCGCCTGCAGGCGATTCGGAACGAGCACGAGATCGACGCGTGCGTGGTCAACGGCGAGAACGCCGCGGACGGCATAGGGATCACTCCGCGCCTCGCCGATCAGCTCCTCGGCATGGGCGTCGATGCGATCACGCTCGGCAACCATGCGTTTCGGCGGACCGAGATCGGCCCGTACCTCGAGACATCCGATCGCGTCATCCGGCCGGCGAACACGTCTCGTTCGACTCCGGGACGCGGGCTCGTGGTCGTCTCCGCCGCGAACGGCACCCGCCTCGCCGTGATCAACGTTCTCGGCTCGCTCTTCCTGCACCCGGCGACGTCGATGTTCGAGGTGATCGACGAGCTCGTGGAGGAGGCGCGGAAGGAGACGCCGGTCGTGCTCGTCGACGTCCA
The DNA here is from genome assembly GCA_963820635.1 of uncultured Gaiellaceae bacterium. Classification (GTDB taxonomy): domain Bacteria; phylum Actinomycetota; class Thermoleophilia; order Gaiellales; family Gaiellaceae; genus GMQP-bins7. The sequence goes on from CAWGAN010000008.1 coordinate 6,399, forward strand.
CGCGGAGGCGACGAGCGAGAAGGCCGCGATGGGCCGCTGGCTCGACGGGCGCGTGACCGCAGTCGTCGGCACGCATACGCACGTCCAGACGTCGGACGCGACCGTGCTCCCGAAAGGCACGGCGTTCATCACCGACGCAGGCATGACCGGCCCCCACGACTCCGTGATCGGTGTGGAGGCCGACCTGGCGATCCGCCGGATGCGCACAGGCCTTCCCGTGCGCTTCGAGACGGCTCAGGGCGGCGTGCGGATCGAGGGCGCGGTCATCGAGTGCGACGCCGCGACAGGCAAGGCGTCCTCGATCGCAGCGCTCCGCGTTCCCGTTTCCTGACCGCCCGGCTCCGGAAGGAGCAGCCACAGGAAGACGAAGGGGACGACCCACGGAAGGTAGAGGTAGAACCAGTGGGTCAGCGTGAGCTGGAACGCGACGAGCACGGCAGCCGTGAGCGCAGCCAGCTGGAGCGGGCCCTTGCGCCGCGGGACGACCGCCACGAGCGCCGCGAGCGCGACCGCGAGGACGACGACCACGGGCTGAAGGAATCCGAGGTCGGGAATGCCCCGCGCGTGGTACTGACCCCAGCCCCAGATCGAGAACGGCGAGTCGCGCCCGGACTGGAATCCGATGGTGCGCTCCCAGAACGTGCGAGCCGCGTCCCGCAGCGACGGCTCGAGGAGCAGGATCGAGAAGGCGAGAGCGCTCGCGCCCACGAATGCGGCCGCGAAGCGGAGCACGCGCCGTAGCTCGAAGACCGGGTACGTCGCCCACAGCGGCGCGACGAGCAGCGCGCCGAACTTCGTCCACCCCGCAAGCGCCACCGACGCGCCGCGCGCCCAGTCCGACGTGACGAGCCAGAAGCCGAAGAGGAGGAACGCGGGCATGATCGCGTCGTTCGTGTTCGCGTTCAGCGTGTACGCCGTGAACGGATATGCAGCCCACGCGAAGGCGAGCAGCACGGCGAGCCGGCGGCCGCCGAACCGCAGTCCGACGAGGACGAGTGCGAGCACCGCGAGCAGATCGAACGCGATCGAAGTCGCGTGTGCTGCCGGGAGCGAGTCCCACTTCCCGCTCCACGGGAAGAGCGCGACCGCCGGCACGTAGGCGAGGTACGAGACGGGGCCGTACGTGTCGCCGCGCTCGATCCCCGCCTCACAGCGGCCGTTCGTCTGGATGCGCTCGCGGACCTGCCCCTCGGCGTCCTTCGGCCCGCACGGCTCGAGGTCGCCGCGCTCCGGCATGTTCCCGTACGGCGCCTCGCCGTCGAGGATCCTGCTCGCCCCGACGACACCCGCGAGTCCGACGTCGATCACGCCGCGCGGTGCTTCGAGGTTGAGCCCGACGCGGAACCCGAGGAGGAAGACGGCCGCGGCAGCAAGCACCCACGTCGGCCAGACGGACGCGAGCGGCTTGCCGCGCCTGCCGAAGCCGACCCACAGCCCGCGCGCGAGCAGGTACGCGAGAACGGGGTAGACGAGCGGGACGCTGCGGAAGATCTCTCCACGGTCGAAGAAGGCGAGCGAAGCCGTGAAGCCGAGGAGCACGACGAGGTCGAGGTTTCGGACCGAGAGCGGCCGGCGCAGGTCGGCGAGCCCGATCAGGAAGACGAGACAGAAGGCGAGCCAGACGTACCAGCGAAGGAGCGTCTTCCCGCCGAACGCGCCTTCGCGGCCTCGCGCCATCTTCCACGCCACCTGCGGCCCCGTCCATGCCTCCGTCACTCGCCCGGTCGTGTCTTCGACCGTCGCCTCCGCGATCTGTCCGGCCTCGCCCGACCACGCCTTGACGAGCCACGTCCGCGAATCGGATCGGAAGTCGGCGTCCGTCGTCGGGTCGGGCGGATACCGGTCGAGCCAGGCTTCGACCGTGGGATGCGCGAGCGCGATCTGGACCGCGTCGTCTTCCGAGAGCCGCGCCAGATCATCCGGCTCCTGCCCGGCGGCGGTCGACGGAAGAGCGAGCGAGACAGCCGCGAGTGCGGCGGCGGCAGTTAGCGTCGAGGTCCGAACGACCAGAGCTTATTGCCGACGAAGTTGACCGGCGTGACGAGCACGATCGCAATCGCCTGCGCGATGAACTCACCGAGCCCGAGGGTTACCAGGACGTGGAGGACGGCGAGGTTCGCCACGAGCGCCAGCGTCGAGACGACGAAGAAGCGCATCCCCTGGTAGGCGACGCCACCGCGCTCGGCCCGGAACGTCCAGAGACGGTTCCAGCTGTAGTTGTTCGTCACCGCGACGAGGAACGATCCGACCGCGGCCGAGATGTAGTGGAGGCCGACGACGTCGAGGAGTAGCGCGAACACGGCGAGGTTGACGACGTAGCCGCTCGCGCCGACCACGCCGAACTTGAAGAGCTGCTCCCAGTTCTTCCGCTTGCGCAAGCCGGCGCGCACGCGAGCGGGCGAGTACTCGCCGTGGACGGGCTGCGCGGGCGAGGACTCCACCGTCATCGCAGGGTAGTCGCGGGCCAATTCGTCACCGCCCCCCATACGGTCAGTCCTGCCCAAACCCTTCATCGCCGAGGAGCGGCACGAAGCGGCACGGGATCGAGCGGCGCTCGACCGGCCCAGCAGGTGTCCGCGTGACGAGCACGAGGTCCTGTCCCCGGCGCGTGCCGCGCGGGACCACGATGCGCCCACCTTCTCCGAGCTGGGCGTAGAGCGCGGACGGAACCGCGGGCGTGGCCGCCGCGACGGCGATCCCGGCGAACGGCGCGCGCTCCGGAGCGCCGAGCGAGCCGTCGCCGATCCGGACCTCGACGTTCGCGTAGCGGGCGTCGGAGAGCGCCTCGCGCGCGGTCTCGGCGAGCTCCGGGATGCGTTCGATCGTCACCACCTCCGCCGCGAGCTCGGCGAGCACGGCGGCCTGGTAGCCGGAGCCCGTGCCGACGTCGAGGACGCGCTCGCCGCCTTCGAGAGCAAGGAGCGTGCAGATCGTCGCGACGACGAAGGGTTGCGAGATCGTCTGCCCATGGCCGATGGGAAGGGCGCCATCGTCGTACGCGTACGAGCGAACGCTCTCGGGGACGAAGCGCTCGCGCGGAACTCGAGCCATCGCGTCGAGGACGCGTTCGTCGGTGATCCCGCGTCGACGAAGTTGCCGTTCGACCATACGCGCCCGCGCCTCCGAGGCGCCGACGGGCACGCTCACTTCGCGAGCGTGCGAAGCCCGGCGAAGCGGGCCGCCTGGCGTCCACGCATGCGCGCAGCCAGGAGTGGGAGCGCGACAGCGAGGACGTAGCCCGCAAGCGGCACGAGCGCGATAAGGCACACGAGCGCTCCGAGCGCTCCCATGTACGCGCCGACCCCGAAGCGCGTGGCGCCGCGGCGAAGTGCGCCGACGACGACCGCTGCCGCGGAGAGCGCGCCGAGAATGCCTCCGACCACGCCCGCAATCGTTTCCGGGGTACCGGCGATCAGCAACCCGATTGCGCCGCCGAGCGCAGCCCCGACGACCGCCGCCGCGCCGATGCCGAGGACGTGCGACCCGAGGATCCCCGTGATCGCCACCGACAGCCCGAGCCCGAGCCCGAGGCAGAGCCCGATCGTGTACCAGCTGCCCACGCGCGCCAGTCTAGAGAGGCCGGGACGGGCGACGGCCCGCCTCCGGCGCTCTCGCCCGCCTGCCCTTACTTGATCTGGCCCCGAATCTCGCCGGGGGGGAAGTGCTGGGCCCGTGTCGATCGGGCGACCCGTCATTCGTGTGGACGTTCACGTACGCGCTGCCCGAGTCGATCAGCGCCGCGACCTCGGCGACGGTCTTGCCCGCGAACGGCCCGATGAAGTTGCCAGCGGTGATCGTCCCTTGCGAGAGAACGCCGTCCGTGCGGGATCGCCGGCCGCGGCGACGGGCCCGTACAGGAAGACGCCGACCAGTCCGTTGACGCCCCTCGTGCGCCATGATGAATGTGTGCCTGGACGACGTTCTCGATGTTCGACGACGATCAGCTTGTAGTCGAGCTCGTTCCGTCCTTGGACAGACTGGAAGATCGCCTGCGCCTGGGCGTCGTGCCACGCGCGGGTACCTCCTGGTCACCCTCCGCGTGAGTGCTCCAGTTACGGTTCACGCCGGCGACAGCCGACTCCCACGGCGACGAGCCCGAGCACGAAGACGAGCCCGACCATGCGTGCACGCATTTCTCCCCCTCCTTGATCGTGAGTACGAGAGGAAGTACGAGACCGGCGGCTAGCCGGATTGGATCCGCGCGATCACCGCGAGCCCGAACGCTGCCGCCCGCGCGCCGTCGACGACGCGATGGTCGAAGGTGATCGCGAGTGCCCCGGTGCGCCGAACGACGATCTCGCCGTCGCGCACGACGGCACGCGGAGCGACACGACCGATGCTCAGGATCGCCACCTCCGGATGGTTGACGATCGGCGTCTGGAAGAGGCCGGCGAGCTTGCCTGCGCTCGACACGGTGAACGTGGAGCCACGAAGATCCTCGGCCCCGAGCGATCCCGTGCGAGCGCGCTCGGCGAGCGCCGCGATCTCCGTTCCGAGCTCGTCGACCGACTTCTCGTTCGCCCGACGGACGACCGGCACCACGAGACCGTCGTCTGTCTGCACCGCGACCCCGATGTCGTAGCGATCGAGGTAGAGGATCGCGTCGCCGTCGAAGCGCGCGTTCAGCTCCGGGAACTCGACGAGCGCGTCGGCGCACGCCTTCACGACCGTCGGGAGGAGGCGTTCGAGCGGAACGTCCTCGAAGTCACACTCCTCCACCCAGGTCACGGGTGGCACCTCGCGATGCGCTCGGGTCATGTGCTCCGCGATCACCCGGCGGACGCCTCGCAGGGGCTCGCGTCGGCCGTCGGCGCTCGCCCCGGATGCTCGGACGTCGTCCTCCGTGATCCGGCCGCCCGGACCGGAGCCTGCGACCTCGGCGAGGTCGACACCGAGCTCCTGCGCGATCCGACGAACGACGGGAGTCGCCTGCACGCGCCCCGCATCCGCGACCGGAGCGGCGGCGGCTCGAGCGGGAGCGGCTGCGGTCGTCGAAGCGATCACGGGCACCTCTCCCGGCTGCCCGATCACGACGAGCTCCGTGCCGACGGGGGCGATGTCACCTTCCGCCACGAGGATCTTCAGCACCGTACCGGCGTACGGCGACGGGATCTCGACCGTCGCCTTGTCGGTCTGGATCTCGACGAGCGGATCGTCCTCGGCGATCTCCTGCCCCTCGGTGACGAGCCAGCGGGCGACCTCGCCCTCCGTGAGCCCCTCGCCGAGGTCGGGAAGCTTGAACGAGCTCGCCACTACCTGTTGCTCTCCTGCGCCTGCGATCGCCTGAGACGCCAACGGCTCCCGCGCGAGGCGAGCATCGCGAGCGCCGAGAGCGCGATGAGCAGCGGAGGGGCGATGAAGGCGACCGCGGAGACGTAGTGCACGGCCGAGCAATTCACGCTGCAGGACGCGAAGTCGTTCGCGTTCCTGAATTCGGAGGTGATGGCCACGAACGCGACGACCCAGACGACGAGCGAGATCGCGAACAGCGCGATCGCGGCGACGCCGAGCCGTCCGCGTATCCAGGCGAGAGCGAGGGCGCCGCACGTCAGTGCGAAGAGCACAACGACCACGACCTGCACGACCCAGGTGGACATCGCGTCGGATTGTCGTCTAGCGAAGCGCGTCGTGCGCGAGTCGAGCGTGAATCCCGCGCGCGCCGTTCACGAGCTGCGTCACACGCAGGTCGACGACGACACTCGCCAACGCGAGTGCCTCACGCCGCTCGAGCCCGTGCTCGCGGCCCATGAGCTCGAGCATCCCGTCGATCGCGAGTGCGGCCGCCTCGTCCAGATCCTCGTCGAAGCCGAACGTCAGCCAGGCGTCCGGCGTCCATGCGATCGGGTTCGTAAGTGGAAGATCGTCGCGGACGGAGAGCGTGAGCTGGGCCCGCTCCACTGGTGCTTCGATCGCGAGCTGCGACACCTCGCCGTCCCCCTGAGCCGCGTGCCCGTCGCCGGCCGAGAGGAGAGCTCCGTCGACCGAGATCGGGAGGTACAGCGTCGTCCCCGCGACGAGCTCCTTGCAGTCGATGTTCCCGCCGCATGGCCGTGGCGGCGCCGTCGAGTGGACGCCGGGCTCGTCGGGCGGCATCCCGATGACGCCGAGGAACGGATGGAGAGCGACCTCGTGTCCCGACTCGGAACGTCCGGTCCCCGCGTCGGCGTCGAGCTCCCAGAGAAGAGTGAGCGTGTCGCCTCCGCCGAGTCCGAGCCGATCGTTGAGCGGCGTGCTCCAGCCTCCTGCCTGTGTGACGCCACCCGCGCCGATTCGCACCTCGTCGATCGCGACCGCGAGCGTCAGCCCCGGCCGGGCCCCGCGCACCCCGACAGGCCCGATCAGCGCGTGCCCGGCGTCGAGCTCGCCGTCGAGCCGCTCCGGAAAGAGCTCGTGCTCGGCCGTGCGCCAGCCGGAATTGAGACACGCAAACGAGATCGAGTCGCCCGAATCGACGGTCAGGATCGGCTCGAGATCGCGCGAGAAGTGACCGTGGAGCGTGCGCCGCTCGAGCGGGATCTCGTGGTGTGCCACTAGATGATTGATCGGGAATTGACGCGCAGCCGGGGGCGGTCACGACCAAGCCGGGCGACGCAGTCCCTTGCCGTGCAGGCTAGTGAGCCTGGACGGCAAGGGAGGGTGGCGATCCGGCGCCGCGTCGTGGCCGTCATCCGGCCCGCCGTGAATTCCCGATCAATCATCTAGGCGGAGAGCACGCGACGCACGGCGTCGACGACGCGCTCGACCGACGGCATGTACGCGTCCTCGATCTGCCAGTACGGATACGGGACGTCGTATCCCGTCACGCGGATGACCGGCCCGCGAAGGTCGAAGATCGCCCTCTCCGCGAGCACTGCAGCGACCTCGGCGGCGAATCCGCAGACGCGAGGCGCCTCTTGAACGACCACGACACGTCCGGTCTTCACCACGGAGGCGAGCAGACCGTCCTCGTCGAGCGGCTTGAGCGATCGCAGGTCGAGCACCTCGCACGACGCCTCGCTGCCGACGGCGTCCGCGGCCGCCAGCGCGACGTGCACCATCGCGCCGTAGGCGACGATCGTGAGGTCGGACCCCTCACGCGCGATCCTCGCCTGCCCGAGCGGGACGACGTGCTCGCCGTCGGGCACCTCCTCCTTCGCGGTGCGGTAGTGGAGCTTGGGCTCGAGAACGACGACCGGATCCGGATCGCGAATCGCCGCCGCGAGCAGCCCCTTCGCGTCGGCCGGTGTGGACGGGATCGCGACCTTCACGCCCGGGGTGTGCACGTAGTACGTCTCCGGCGAGTCGTCGTGCAGCTCGGGCGCCCGTACGCCACCGCCGTACGGCATGCGGATCGTCAACGGGAACTCCATCCCCCCACGCGTCCGCCAGCGGTAGCGGCCGACGTGGTTGATGAGCTGGTCGAGCGCGGGATAGCTGAACGCGTCGTACTGCATCTCGCACACCGGCCGCCAGCCGGCCATGCACAGGCCGACGGCGGTCCCGAGGATCCCGGCCTCGGCGAGCGGCGTGTCGACGCAGCGGTCGGCGCCGAAGCGCTCCTGCAGGCCCGCGGTCGCCCGGAAGACGCCGCCGAGCACACCGACGTCCTCGCCCATGACCATGACCGAGGAGTCACGCTCCATCTCGACGTGGAGCGCGTCGTTGACGGCCTCGACGAGGAATCGCTCGGTCACGTGCCGAGGATCCTCTTCAGCTCCGCGAGATCGCGCGCCTGCGAGGGCGGGGGATCGGCATAGGCGTGCTCGAAGACGAGCGACGGATCCGCGGGCGGCTCGGCCTCCGCGGCAGCGATTCCGTCCCGCATCAGCTCGAGCGCGTCAGACTTCACGGCCTCCGCGTGCTCGTCGGTGAGGACGCCGAGCCGTCGCAGATATCGCTCGAAGCGGCCCACGCACTCGTTCTCCCGCTCTTCCTCCACGCGCTCCGCATTGACGTAGAGAGACGGGTCGTCGGCGGTCGCGTGCGGCGCCGCACGGTAGGAGACCGCCTCGATGAACGTCGGTCCGTCGCCCGCTCGCGCCCGTTCGACGGCGTCGCGCGTCGCCTCGAAGACCGCCAGCACATCACCTCCGTCGACGCGGACGCCCGGGATCCCGTAGCCGGCAGCTTTGGCGACGAGAGACTCCGCGGCCGTCTGCTTCGAGAGCGGCGTCGAGATCGCCCAGTAGTTGTTGTTGCAGAGGAGGACGACCGGCGCCTTCATCACGCCCGCGAAGGTCGCAGCCTCGTGAAAAGCGCCCTCGGAGGTCGCACCGTCGCCGAACAGCGTGAGCGCGACGCGATCCTCACCCTTCAGACGCGAGCCCCACGCGAACCCCACGGCATGCGGAACCTGCGTCGCGATCGGCACGCAGATCGAGGCGACGTTGAAGTCCCGCGGATTCCACCAGCCCGCCGGATGTCCACGCCACCACGATAGGACGGTCGAGACCGGCATGCCGCGGAGGAGCCCGATCGCCGACTCCCGATACGCCGGGAAGACCCAGTCGCGATCGGCGAGCGCGAACACCGAGCCCGCCTGCATCGCCTCGTGATTCCAGAAGATCGCGTAGGTGCCGATGCGGCCCTGCCGGTGGTAGATCACGGAGCGCTCGTCGTACGTCCGCAGGAGCACGAGGCTGCGGTAGAGGGTGAGAAGCTCGTCTGTGCCGAGCCCGTCGACCTCGCCGTCAGGAATCGTCTCGCCGTCGCCGATGACGCGGCGCAGGTCTCCTTCGGCGGGGAGCACGCGGCTCATCGCGGCGGATTGTAGGGGCGAGGCTTGCCTCGCCATTGCCTAGAGAACCTGCCTAGCGAATCTCGATCGCCTTACGGAGCACGGGATCTCGACCCGCAAAGTGATCGGCGGCGCCGATCTGTGCCGCAACGTCGGGCTCGAGAGCCGCCCGCTCGTCGGGCTGCCCGAGCACCTCGACGTACTGCGGCGGCACGTGCACGGTCCAGCCGAGAGTGTCGAGCTCGACCTCAATCCGATCGCCGTAGTTGTGCGGGCTGCCGCCGGCTGCCTCGCCGAGGATGCGCGCGCGCGTTCGCGCATCGACCTCGGCGGCGAAGTTGCCGGCCGCCGAGAACGTCACGCGGCCGGTGAGGAGCACGAGCCGCCCTGGCTTGTTCACGAACCGGCTCCTGAGCACGTCGAGAAGCGGCCGGTACGCCGTGTTGTCGCCACCTGGATTGAGGCGGACGTCGACGATCACGCGGCGTACCTTCGGGTTCTGCGCTCGCTTCAGGAGACTCGCGGCGAACGTGCCCGACGAGTTCGTGTGCGAGTACACGGCGTAGACGACACGCCCCTTCGCCAGCTTCGCGAACCATTGGGGCCGCTGGGGATTTCTCAGCCACAGCGGCGTCGGCACGCCCGGTGGCGGGGGTGGAGCCCAGACGTGTTGGATCAGGTTCCAGTACGCCGGGCCTGGGAGGGTGCGAAGTGTCACGTCGAGCCGCTCGCCGGCGGCTCGCTCGACGGTCAGCCGCACGGCGTCCGCGTCGCGGGAGAGCCCGAGCCCGTGCAGGATCTCGCCCGTGATCATGAACTCGGGCAGGCGCAGGGTCAGGCTCGACTCGTTGTCACGCGTCACGAGCGGACGAACGAGCGCAGCGACCTCGGCGACCGGCGTCCCCTCGATCGCGACGATCCGCGTGCCGACGAGCTCCGGACGCTCGGGCGACGCGAGCACGTAGATCCCCTCCGGGAACACCCACGCGCGGATCGGGGCGAGGTGGAGCGGTCGCTCGTGGTCCACGAGCGGGAAGAGGCCCATGTGCCCGTCGCGCTCGCCGGTCAGCGCGACGATGCGAAGCACGTCGACGAGGATCTCGTCGCGGCCGAGCCCTGGGAGCCGCACGATCAGGTCGTCGACCGCGCGGTGAAAGGTCTCGCGCGAGACGGAGTGGAAGAGATTCGGGTGGATGCGCTCCATCTCGGCCGCGAGCGTGCGCACATCGTCAGCCGCGGCCGACCGTGCGTTCGGCTGAGCCGAGCTCGAGGAGCACGCGGCGCCGATCCCCAGCAGACATACGGCAGCGGCTACTGCGAGCCTCACGCCGATGCCCTCAGCTCGCCGAGAACCCACTCCGCCCACGTGACGGAGTGCTCGGCTCGCTCGATCCCGAGGCGGAGCAGGAAGTAGTGGAAGATGTCGTTGCCGGAACGCGCATTGGTCGGCTCGATGGCGCGGAGCTCGTCCAGCCGCCCCTGTGCCTCGTCGCGGAACGCCTCGACGTGCCGTATGAGGACGTCCGCCGACGTCAGGCCGCCGACGAAGAGCTTCAGGAAGAAGGCGTCGGTCGAGGTCGGCTCGACCGACGCGAACCAGCCGTCGAGCGCATCGCGACCTTCCTCCGTGATCCGGTACAGCTGCTTGTCGGGACGCGTCGACTGGGTCACGGCGCGACGCTGCGCGAGGCCGTCGCGGGACAGCCGCGGAAGCACGGCGTAGAGCTGGCTCTTCGCGGGCGACCAGACGTAGCCGATCGCCGTCGACATTCGCTTGAGCAGGTCGTACCCGGATCGCTCGCCGTCCATGGCGAGCACAGCGAGCACCGCGGCCTCCGTCGTCGTGAGCACTCGCGTTGCCGGTGCCGACATCGACGTCGTCGCCATAGTCCGGAGTGTACTAGTCCGTACCGGACTATACAAGCACGGTTATGACGTCC
>CAWGAN010000009.1:0-10295 GCA_963820635.1 uncultured Gaiellaceae bacterium
GGCGAGGACTCGTCGTTCTACGTCGTCGCGTCGCTCGAGGGCGCGGACGGCACGCCTGCGGACGACTACCTGATCAACGACCCGCTGCTGGGTTGGAAGCTCAATCCGCCGTCCGCCGTCGTCCAGCGCCTCAACTGCACGGGCGCCAACGGTCTGACGAGCTACTCGCTCTCGATCGAGTCGGCGCAGCGCGAGCTCGCGCGGAACGGGCGCGGAACGTGTCCAGGACATCATCATCTTCCTCTCCGACGGCGGGGCGAACATGTCGCCGAGCGGACGTGCCCGCCGCGCACTGGACGAACAACCCAGGAAACGTCGCGACGCCGTGTGGCACCGGCGTGCAGGCTGCGGCCAACGCCAAGGGCTCGGGAACGATCGTCTACACGATCGGGTACGACCTGGCCAAGGCCGCAAACGGTGGAGCGGCCGAGATCTGCCGTCGGCCGAACATGACACCAGGGCCCAACTACGGGCATGCCACCGGATCCACACCAGAGGTGTGCGGGACGTGGGGAACGCTTCCGAACTGCGATGCCGAAGACGCGCTCATCGCGATGGCGAGCTTGTCGATCCCAGCGTTCCCACCAGCCCGCGCAAGAACTACTACTACGCGCCTACTCCGCAAACGCTCGACGGCATCTTCAAGGCGATCGCTCTCGATCTCTCGGGTTCGAAGGCCAGGCTGATCGACAGCACCTCGCCGAACCTCATCTCGTAGCCGCCAGTCGAACTCAAGGAGATCTACTCCGATGCCGAAAGCTGCACAGGTGAAGAGACATTCGAGACGAGAGGGCGGACAGGCAGTGGTCGAGCTTGCGCTCGTCCTGCCGATCTTCCTGCTGCTGCTCCTCGGGATCATTCAGTTCGGGACGGTCTTTCGCGACTACATCGCGCTGACGGACGCGACTCGTGTCGGCGCGCGCCAGGCATCCGTCTCGCGCTCTCTGCAACCACCGTCGTCCCGAGAGGCTGCGATCGTCACCCGGCTCCAGAAGGCGGCCGTCAACCTCAATCCAGCCAAGATGACCATCGCGGTCGAGCTCCGTGATGTCAACGGGGTCGTGAAGACTCCCAACTCGGCTGACAGCAGCTGGGTGCCGAGCGGCGATGTCACGGTACGAGCGACCTACCCGTTCAAGGTGAACCTGTTCGGCATGGTGCTCTTCAACGGCACGCTGCAGAGCCGCACTACCGAGCGCGTCGAGTAGTCCGCGCGCGGATCGTCTAGATGACGTTGTGCTCCGGGCGTGACGCCGCATTGGCGAAGCGGTCGACCGAGAGCGGCGTGACGTCGACGAACGGCTCTCGGCCGAGGACGAGGTCGCGCACGATTTCGCCGACCGCCGGGCCCTGCAGGAAGCCGTGCCCGCTGAATCCGGTCGCGTAGAGAAACCGCGCCACCTCGGACGACTCGCCGACGAGCGCGTTGTGGTCCGGCGTCATCTCGTAGTAGCCCTTCCAGCCGCCCGCGATCCCCATGTCGAGAAGTGACGGGAGCCTCCGCTCCGCAACGTGCAGCACCTTCTCCAGCCACGCGGGATCGGTGGCCGCGTCGAGGCCGGCGGCTTGCTCGGGGTCGGCCATTCCGAACAGGAGGCCTGGCCCTTCGCGGTGGAAGTAGAAGCCGGTCGAGAAGTCGATCGTGAGGGGGAGGCGGTCGGGGAGGCCAGGCGTCGGGCCGGTGAATCCGACCTCGCGGAGGTACGGCTCGATCGGGAGCTCGATCCCGGCCGTGCGGGCGATCTGCGGAGACCACACGCCGGCCGCGCAGACGACCGTCCCGGTCTCGATCGTGCCCAGGGCCGTCGTCGACGCCCCGGATCTCGTCGCCGTCGTGCAGGACGGCGGTCACGGCGCGGCCGGTGAGGATCGAGGCGCCGTGCGCTCGCGCTCCTGTCGCGTACCCCTGAACGACGGCGTCCGGGCTCGCGTGACCGTCGATCGGGCAGAACGTCGCGGCGAGCACGCCCTCGAGCCCGGCGAGCGGGCACAGCTCGCGGACCTCGGCGAGATCGACGAACCTGCTCGGGACGCCCAGCTCGTTCTGCAGCGCGACGCTCGACTCGAAGGCGGCGACGTCCTCTTGCCGGTCGAGGAGGAACAGGTAGCCGACTTGACGGAGGTCGATCTCGGCCCCAGGGCGCTCGCCGAAGCGGGTGAACGCCTCGATGCTCCGGAGGCCGATCGCGATGTTGAGCGGGTCCGAGAACTGCGCGCGAATCCCGCCCGCGGCCCGACTCGTCGAGCCACCCGCGAGCACATCCCGTTCGAGGAGACAGACGTCGACGCCGGCCTCCGCGAGGTGGAAAGCCACGCTCGTTCCGATGACGCCGCCTCCGACGACGACGACCTCGGCGGCCGCCGGGAGCGAGCTCAACGGCGCACGAGGTTCTTCAGGAAGAACCCGAGGTTCGCCGGCCGCTCCGCGAGGCGGCGCATGAGGTACGGGTACCAGTCGGGGCCGAACGGTGAGGCGACGAGCACCTTGTAGCCCTCGGCTGCGATCGAGCGCTGGAGGCTGGGCCGAACGCCGTAGAGCATCTGGAACTCGAAGCGATCGCGCGGGACGTCTTCGCGTGCTGCGAATGCCTGTACCTGTCTGATGATCGACTCGTCGTGCGTCGCGACGGCGATGTACGCGCCCTCGCGCAGGCCGCGCTGAACGAGCTCGAGGTACGCACGGTCGACGTCTCGCTTCTCCGGGTACGCGATCGAGTCGGGCTCGAGGTAGGCGCCCTTCACGATCCTGAGGTTCGGGGCGCGCGGCAGGAGGCGGTCGAGGTCGTCAGGCGTGCGGTAGAGGTACGACTGCAGAACGGTGCCGACGCTGTCGTGGCCGGCATCGCGGAGGCGCTCGTACAGGCGGAGCGTCACCTCGACGTAGTCGGACTGCTCCATGTCGATGCGGAGGAACGTGGCGAGCTCGCCGGCCCGGGCGACGAGGCGCTCGACGTTCGCATACGCAACCTCCTCGTCGAACGCGAGGCCGAGATGCGTGAGCTTGAGCGCGATGTTCGCATTCAGCTTCTCGGCCACGAGCCGTTCGAGAATCCGTTCGTACTCGTCGGTTATGGCTTCGGCCCCTTCGACGTCGGGGATCGCCTCGCCGAGGAGCGTCGTGTTCGCGTGGAGTCCCGCGTCGTTCAGCTTTCGGAGCACGCCGACGCACTCGTCGAGCGTCTCGCCGGCGACGAATCGCGCCGCGCCCACGCGCTTGCCGTGCTGCTGCACGAGCCGCTGGAGCCGGGCGCTCTCGGCCGCGTGGAGGATTGCTGCGCGCGGCAAGGACGAAAGTGTTGCCCCGACACCGGCCACGCCGGCGCGAGCCTATCCGGCCGGATCGATGTTGTGGTTCAGACGGAAGACGTTCTCCGGGTCGTATCGTCGCTTCACCTCGACGAGCCGGTCGTAGTTCGGGCCGTAGGCGGCGCGAACGGCGTCGCCCGCATCGTCGTCGCCGAGGTAGTTCAGCCAGCGCCTCTCGGCGAGGTACGGGCGGACCGAGTCGTACGTCGTCCGTGCCCAGGCCACGTTCTCGTCCGTGGCCGCTGGATCCGTCCAGACGGCCGGGATGAGGAGGTTGAACCCCTCCTCGCGGTGCGGTACGGCCGCATCGGCGACCGGAATGCGGGTCACCGCTCCGTGGAAGTGCTCGAGCAGCATCGCGGACATCGGCGACGGAACGGTGGAGTACGCCTCGACGGCTGCATCGATGTAGCCGTCGTCGAGGTCTCGGAGGAAACTCGACTTCCAGTAGTTGAGCGCGCCTCGTGGGAACGCGTCGTCGAGCAGGGTGTTCATCACGGGATACGGCATCGGCCCGACCTGGGTCATGGCGGGCGGCCCGAATTCGAGAAGTGGCGCGAGGTCCTTCTCGGCCTGCTCGGGCGACCCCGCGTGGCAGACGACCATCGCAGCGAGCTTCATCCCGGAGCCGTCAGGCGCGTGGACGAGCCCGGCAAAGACGGTGAGCTCATCGGGCACGCTGCGTGTGAACTCGCGGTAGAAGCGCAGCATGTCGCCGGCTGCAGCGAACGGGTGAGCGACGAGGCCGCCGGTCACCATCGCGACCTCGTGGAGGCGGTACTCGAACGTCGTGGCGACGCCGAAGTTCCCGCCGCCGCCGCGGAGCGCCCAGAAGAGGTCGGGCTCGGACTCGGCAGTGACGTTCAGCACGTTGCCGTCGGCGGTGACGAGCTCGACCGAGACGAGGTTGTCGGCTGCGAGGCCGTAGAGACCCATCAGCCAGCCGAGTCCTCCTCCGAGGGTCAGTCCGGCAATCCCGGTCGTCGATATCGCGCCGCCGGTCACCGCGAGCCCGTGCTCGGCGGTTGCGGCGTTCAGCTCGTTCCAGTTCGCGCCGCCTTCAGCGCGAGCCGTGCGACGTTCGGGGTCGACGGCGACAGCCCTCATCTCGGCGAGATCGATCATGAGCCCGCCCTCCGTGCACGCGCGGCCGGCCACGTTGTGGCCGCCGCCGCGTATGGAGATCTCGAGCCCGACCTCGCGGGCGAGGCCGATCGCGCGCGCAACGTCGGCCGCACCACGGCAGCGAGCGATCACGGCGGGACGCTTGTCGATCAGGCCGTTGTGGATTCGCCTCGCCTCGTCGTAGCCGGCGTCGCCCGGTCTGAGCAACGCTCCCGTGAACTCTGCGGCCAGCGCATCCACGCGCTCCTCGACGACGGTCATCGCTCTCCTCCTTCGCCGGTTACCCAGCTGATCGTTGCAGATCGTTCAATTCTGCGAGGGATCGGGTGGCATCGCCGCGAGGACGCGGAACGGGCCTCCCTTCCGCTGGAGCACCGCGCTCCAGAGTGCGTCTGGCTCGGCCGTGAACACGTCGTCCGCGAGTGCAGGCTCGACGATCCAGGATCCCTCGTCGAGCTCGTCGTCGAGCTGGCCAGGGCCCCAGCCCGCGTATCCGACGTAGACGCGCGCACGACGCAGCGGTCCGAGAGAGTCCGGATCGACCTCGGCCGGGAGGAAGCCGACCGACTCGACCACCAACGCGCCCTCGTCGGCAGGCTCGGCGAAGTCGGCGAGTACGACGATCGCGGAAGGCTGCACCGGGCCGCCCACGTGCACGTCGCCCATCCCTTCGACGAGGGCGGCGAGCTCTGGAACCGCCTCGTCGACGGGAGTCTCGGAGGTGCGGTTCAAGACGACCCCGAGCGCGCCTTCCTCGGAGTGCTCGCCGACGAGGACGACGGTGCGCCAGAAGTTCGGATCGACGAGCCCTGGGCCTGCGATGAGCAGGTGTCCTCGAAGCGAGTCCACGGCCGTATCATCGCCGCATGGACGACGTCTCACGAGAGATTCGCCTCGTCGCGCGACCGCAAGGCTTTCCTGCGGAGGAGCTCTTCGAGGTGGCCGAGGCGCCGATACCGACCCCCGCGGAGGGCCAGGTCCTCATCCGCAACGCGTACTTCTCCGTCGATCCGTACATGCGCCCGCGGATGAACGACGTTCGCTCGTACGTCGCGCCGTTCACACTGGGCGAGGCGATGACGGGAGGTGCCGTCGGTCGCGTCGCGGTGTCGCGCAACTCGCGCTATCCAGAGGGCGAGTGGGTGCTGCATCAGCTCGGCTGGCGCGAGTGGGCGCTCTCGGACGGCGCAGCCCTTCGTCGGCTCGATCCGCAGGCCGCGCCTCTCTCCACCGCGCTCGGCGTGCTCGGCATGCCGGGATTCACCGCCTGGTACGGCATGTTCGCGCTCGGGCAGCCGAAGGAGGGGGAGACGGTGCTCGTGTCGGGCGCGGCGGGAGCCGTCGGCAGCGCTGCCGGTCAGATGGCTGCGATCGCGGGCTGCCGCGTGATCGGGAGCGCCGGCTCCGACGAGAAGCTCGCCTGGCTACGCGAGCTCGGCTTCGACGACGCCTTCAACTACCGGGAGCAGAAGCCGCGTCACGCACTCGCAGAGCTCGCGCCGGACGGCATCGACATCTACTTCGACAACGTCGGCGGCGATCACCTCGAGGCGGCGATCGGCGCGCTGCGAACGCACGGGCGGGTCGTCGCGTGCGGCTCGATCTCGCGCTACAACGACGCCGAGGCGGCTCCGGGGCCGCGGAACATGTTCCTCGTGGTCACGAAGCGCCTCCGGCTCCAAGGCTTCATCATCAGCGACCACTTCGACCGCTTCGGCGAGTTCGCTCGCGAGGCGACCGAGTGGGTTCGTGACGGTCGCCTGCAGTATCGGGAGACCGTCGTCGACGGGATCGAGAACGCGCCGAAGGCGTTCCTCGGCCTTCTTCGAGGGGACAACATCGGGAAGATGCTCGTCAAGGTCGGACCGGCAGAGTGACGCTCGCGTGATGCTCTCCGCGTGAAGCTCCGCTGCCGACTCTTCGGGCATCGCCTCCCACGCCGACGCCGACCGTTCTTCCTCACCGAGCGCTACCAGCGCTGCGAGCGGTGCGGCAAGCGTGTGCGCCTGCGCAATCGCTGACGCTGCGTCAGGGGATCGCGACGCATCCGGCCGCCCTGTCTGATATCAACACCCCGTTGGGCACCCACGAAGGCGGCGGAGTGGGGGGGCGACTGCGCACTGCGAGGCGCAGCGTCGGCCTGACCCAGAAGCAGCTCGCCGAGGAGCTCGGCGTCGAGTCGATCACGGTCTCGCGCTGGGAACGGGGCGTGACCGCGCCGTCGCTCGCCGCGGCTCCGCAGGATCGCGGAGATCACGGAGACGACGGTGAGCGATCTCGTGCGCGCCCCGGACGCCGCGACGGCGCACGCCGTCGAGCTCGCAGCGCTCAGGGAAGAGCTCGCAGAGACGCGCGAGCTGGTGAATCGGGTTGTGCGGACGCTCGACCAGCTAGCGCAGCCTCGATCTGCGCCAGGCTCGCTGTCAACGTCGCGAGAGTTCTGACGTCCAGCTGCGCGAGCCGCTCGACGTGCACCGCGAGCCCGTCGGGGCCCGGGATCACGGTGAGACGCTTCACCCGCCCCGAGTAGAAGACCACCGACTCCACCGGGCGACCCGACGTGCGCGCCTCGTCGAACGTCGGTCCGTAGATGTCCCGCGCGCCGGGGAGGTGCTCCCAGATGACGTGACCGATCCAGCGTCCGAAGTCGTCGTGGAGACGCGCCGACACGTGCGTGATCCGATCCTCGCCGTCGAGCACGATGTATGCGTCGGGAGCGGCGTGTCGCAGCGCGTCGACGGCCGGTGAGCTCATCTGCCCCTGCCCCCTTCGATGAGACGGAGGTTCTGGCGGAGCGCGCTTCGGCGCACGCTGACGTGTTCTTCGTCCAGGACCTCGAGCGACTCGTCCAGCGTCTGCACGAGGCCGGCCAGGGTCATCGTGTCGAGGTGCGTGAGGAGCTCCCAGTACAGGTCGAGTTGACCGTTCGACTGCGGCACCGCGTGGATGCGTGCGACGTTCCCGTCGTAGAACTGAACGAACTCGAGCTCTTCCCCCGATCGCCGGGCAGCGTCGTAGTACGGCTTGAAGAGCGGCTCGGACCCCGGAAAACAGTCCCAGATCAGAGAGCCGACCAGCGGACCGAACTGGCTCTCGGCACCAGGACCTACCCCGACGATTCGATCCATCTCGTCGAGCATGACGAATGGGCTTTTCAGCACCGTGACGGCCACGGTGGCGACATCCTACGACGCGGGTCGGAGGGTGTCGAGCCCTCCTGAACGGACAGTGAGGGGTCAGGTCCGGGGTCAGGTCCCGGGCCATGTCCCATCGGTACGCTGCGTCCGTGGGGAACGCCGTCATCGTGTCCGCGGTGCGGACGCCGTTCGGACGCCTCGGCGGCGGGCTCGCGTCGTACCCCGCCACGGAGCTCGGCGCGCTGGCGATCCGTGCGGCGCTCGATCGAGTCGGCCTCGAGCCGGGCGAAGTCGAGTACGCGATCATGGGCCAGGTGCTCCAGGCGGGCGTGGGGCAGGCGCCGGCGCGCCAGGCTGCGGTCGGAGCCGGCATTCCGAAGGAAGTCCCGGCGGACACGATCAACAAGGTGTGCGCGTCGTCGATCCGCGCGATCGAGATCGCCGACCTGATGATCCGCGCGGGCGAGCACGAGCTCGTCGTGACCGGAGGCATGGAGTCGATGTCGAACGCGCCGTACCTTCTCCCCAAAGCACGGTTCGGCTACCGGCTCGGCAACGGAGAGGTCGTCGACCACATGGTCTCGGACGGGCTCACCTCGACCTTCGACGGGATGCACATGGTCGCGCAGGCGTCGATGGTGTCGCGCGAGCTCGGCATCTCGCGGGAGGAACAGGACGAGTGGGCGTACCGCTCGCACCAGCGGGCTGCCGCAGCCCAGGATGCGGGTCGCTTCGAGGACGAGATCGTCCCGGTCGGCGAGGTCGCGGCCGACGAGGGTGTCCGGCGCGACACGACGCTCGAGAAGCTCGCGGCGCTGCAGCCCGTCTTCGACCCGGAGGGCACGACCACCGCGGGAAATGCTCCTGGCGTCAACGACGGAGCGTCCTGCGTCGTCGTCTGCTCGGAGGAGTTCGCGGCGCGGCGCGGGCTCGAGCCGCTCGCCAGGATCCTCGCGCAAGGCTACGTCGCCGACGACTACGCCTACCTCGCGCGCACTCCGGCACGAGCGGGCCAACAAGCTCTCGAGAAGGCGGGCAAGACGATCGACGACGTCGCGCGCGTCGAGATCAACGAGGCGTTCTCGTCGGTCGCGAAGAACTCGACGCGCATGCTCGGCGCCGACGAGGAGATCGTGAACGTCAACGGCGGCGCGGTTGCCCTCGGGCACCCGATCGGCGCGTCCGGCGGCCGGATCGTGACGACGCTGATCCACGAGCTCAGGCGATCGGGCGGAGGGCTGGGGCTCGCGGCGATTTGCTCGGGCGGCGGCCAGGGCGACGCGCTCCTCATCGAGGTCTGAAACCGCTCCTCGTCATCGCGCTCGCCGCGCTCGCATTCGCGAGCCCCGCGGCGGCGTGCGTCTGTGTCGCCGCACCGATGGACGAACGGCTCGACGATGCGGACGCAGCCGTCGTCGGCCGCGTTGTCGCCGAGCGGCCGGGCGAGCTGAACGGGTTGCCGCAGCTCTTCCTGACGGTCGAGGTCGAGCAGCGGGTGAAGGGCGACGTCGAGCGGACGCTCGAGGTGCGGAGCCCTTCCGGTACCGACTGCGACGTCGAGGTGCCGCGCGACGAGTCGGTCGGCCTCCTGCTCACGAGCGCCCCCGACGGCGCGTGGATCGCCACCGCCTGCAGTGTGGTGAACCCCGGCCAGCTCGTGGTCGAGGGCGGCGAGCCGCGCGGCGGACCGATCAAGGTCGTGATCGGGATCGTCGTCCTCGCGCTCGTCCTGCTCTGGGCGCTGCGCCGGTTGCGCAAGGGCTCGCGCCCCGAGCTGCCCGGCGCGCCAGGGCCGTAGCGTATGCGACGCGCCACGCTTCGACCAGGATGCGACCGATCGCGTCCGCGTCCAACGGCGTTGCCGGCCGCACCGTCGTCATCGCCCGGACGTTAGCCTGCGGCGTCATGCAGTTCGAGCACGTCCTGGTTGTCGGCGCAGGCCAGATGGGCGGCGGGATCGCGCAGGTCGTCGCTGCGTCGGGCCGGCGCGTGTCGCTCCACGACGAGCTTGCCGGCGCCACCGACCGCGCGCTCGTGGTGATGGAGAAGAGCCTCACGAAGCTCGCGGAGAAGGGCGGCCCGGCAGCGGAGGACGTCCTTGCCCGGGTGACGCCCGTCGACGACATCGTCGCCGCGGACCTTCTCGTCGAGGCGGTCGTCGAGGACATCGGCGTGAAGGAGGCGATCTTCCGGCGAGCCGACGAGGCGCTCCCTCCCGACGCGATCCTCGCGTCGAACACGTCCTCGATCCCGATCACGTCGCTCGCCGCGGTCACGGGCCGTCCGGACAAGGTCATCGGCATGCACTTCTTCAACCCGGTTCCCGTGCTGAAGCTCGTCGAGGTGATCCGGGCGCTCCAGACGTCGGACGAGACCGCCGCGGCGATCGTCGCCCTGGCCGAGGATCTGGGCAAGACGCCGGCCCAGGCGAACGACTTTCCGGGCTTCGTCTCCAACCGCATCCTCATGCCGTTCGTCAACGAGGCGGCCTACGCGCTCATGGAAGGCGTTGCCGAGGCCGAGGCGATCGACACGATCGCGAAGCTCGGTTTCGCGCACCCCATGGGGCCGCTCGCGCTCGCCGATCTGATCGGTCTCGACACGTGCGTCGCGATCATGGAGGTCCTGCACGAGGGGCTCGGCGACCCGAAATACGCGCCCTGCCCGCTCCTGCGTCAGTACGTCGCGGCCGGCCGGCTCGGCCGAAAGGCGGGCCAGGGCTTCTTC
>CAWGAN010000010.1:0-21604 GCA_963820635.1 uncultured Gaiellaceae bacterium
AGCAATGAATCGCCGCTATCCGGCCGGCTCGAGGGCGACGGGCGGCGGGCGCCGTGAGACGGAGATGACGAGCGCCGGAGCCATCACCGCGATCGTCGCGCCGACCGCCAGCGCGACGACGCCCCACTCCGAGTATGCGAGACCGCCGAGGAGGGCTAGCGCGGCTGCGGTCAGCCCCGCGACGAGATCCGTGAACCCGACGAGCCGCTCGACGCTCGACCGGCTTCGCGTGCGTGACGAGCTCGGCGGAGGCCGCGACGTAGGAGACGTTCCACCCGAGCCCGAGCAGGAAGAGGGAGAGCGACAAGGACGGGATGGCGACGACCCACGCGAGCATCACCGTCGAGACCGCCATGACCAGCGAGCCCGCCGACGAGCGCTCGGTGCCGCCCGACGCGGTCGACGAGCTGACCGACGACGAGAACGAGGCCGAACATCCCGACGATGTGCACGCTGATGACGGTGAAGACGTCGGCCTGCTGGTGGTCGTGCCCGACGACGATGTAGCCGCTCAGGTTCATCACGCTGGCCATGACCGCCAGGCTCGCGACCGCCGCGACGACGGCGGCCGGAACGCCAGGTCGTCGCAGGATCTGGCCGGAGCGGCGCTGCAGGCTCCGTGCTCGGCGCCGCGCCAGGCGCGAGTCCCGCGCGCTCGAGCTCGAGCGCGATCGTGCGCGGATCCGGGCGAATCGCGAGCGTGAGGACGAGCCCCACGACGCACATCGCCGCAGCGGCGAGCCACGGGACGACGAGCGTGTCGAGCTCGAGGTCCTTCCCGGCGAACAGCGGCCGGAACACGAGCGGCCCGAGCGCAGCACCGAACAGCGCGCCGAAGAGGACGTACGAGATCGCGCGCGCCTTGCGCGACTCCGGGTACATGTCGGCAACGGCCGTCCGCGCGAGGAGCACCGCGCCGTTCATCCCGCCGACACCGAGGAAGCCGAGGACGACGAGCGGCGCCGAGTCCGCGACGCAGCCGAGCGCGGTCAGCACGCAGCCGACCGCTGCCGACGACGAACCCTCCCGCGATGACGGGAACGCGCCCGTAGCGGTCCATGAGACGGCCGGCGGGCAGCGCGGCGAGCGCGCCCGCGGTCAGGAAGATCGCCGGCCCGAGGCCGAGGACGGACTCGATCCCGGTGACGAGGACGAGCGTGATCGTGGCGACGGCGGCGGCGAGCTGCAGCACGCCGGAGAGGGTGACGAGGCAGAGCGCGAGCAAGACGGTGTTGCGCCTGATCTGCCGCCTGGCTCGTCACGCGACGAGCCTACCCACACGATGTCGAGCGGCCGGAACGTGCAAGTGCCGATCCGGAGGTCTAGGTCGCATCCCCCGTCCGGGGGGTCCGAGCCGGCTTCCGCTTGACTCCGCACACGCTACTGGAGTATCAACCGACTCGGTACCCCGATCGGGGTGCGTAATTCAGGGGGAGATCATCTAGGGGAGAGAGTCCTCACCGGGGGGCGCCACTGCGGCAGCTCCGGCGCCCTCCAATCAGGTTTTCCGCGGCTCGACCCGGCCGAGGGGCCGGTTGTGCGGCGGACCACACAACGAACGCCCCTATCGGGGAAGGAGGAAGAATGAAGCGATCCACGCTTCAAGAAGACATGGGTGATCGCTGCGGTCGTCGTGGTGGTTGCGGCGATGGCATCGATCGGTGCCTACGCGTACTGGACAACCGGCGGCACGGGCACGGGCTCGGCCACGGCGACGACGACGGCGAACCTCACCGTCAACCAGACGAACGCCGCGATCACGAACCTGTACCCGGGTGGACCGCCGCAGGCGTCTGAGCGGCAACTTCGGCAACCCGAACGGCTTCTCGGTGAACATCCATCGAGTGGACGGCCGCCGTCACGGACGTCGACGGGTGACAGGCACGGATCCTGGCCAGCCTGCTTGCACGACGGCTCGACTTCGCCATCGGCGGCACGTCGGACCGTATGTCGTCCCGGCGAGGCCCGGGCACGGCCGGCGCGCTGGTCCGGTCTGACGGTTCGGCTGCTGGACAACGGCGCTCAACCAGGACAACTGCAAGAACGCCACGCGCGGTCATCACGTACACGGTGGATCGCGACGCCGTAGACCACGCGATCGATGGAGGGGCGGACTGCGGTTCCGCCCCTCCATCAGCCGCGGAAATGGACATGACATGCATCCGAAGCGACATGAGGAAGACGAGGACAGCAAGGAGGGCCGCGGGTGCGGCCCTGCTCGGTGTTCTTGGCGTCGCCGGCCTGGCGGTCGCAGTCGCTCTTGCGGCGCCGAACAAGCCCGACTTCTCACTCGCGATGTCGCCGACGGCGCAGTCCGTCGTCGTCGGGGAGCCTCCGTGACGTACTCGGTGACGATCACGCGCCAGGGCGGCTTCTCGAACGCCGTCGCCCTCTCGGTGTCGGGGGCGACGACCGGTCTGACCTTCTCGTTCAGCCCGGCGAGCCCGGTCTCGGGCTCGACGACGGTGCTCACGGTGACGGCAGCGCCCTCCGCAACCGTCGGGAACCGTTCGCTCACGCTCACCGGCACGGGTGGCGGCAAGACGAAGACCGCGGTCGTTCTCGGTGAATGTCCAGCCCGCTGCGCAGCCGGGGTTCAACCTCACCGTCACGCCGTCGTCGCGGACGATCAGCCAGGACGACTCGACGAGCTACGCCGTCGCGATCACACGCCTCAACGGCTTCGCGGCCAACGTCACGCTCTCGGTGACGGGGCTTCCGAAGAAGACCTCGGGAACGTTCTCGCCGGCGACGATCTCGGGCCCGTCGGGGACGGCCTCGACGCTTACGATCGTCTCCCAGCACAACGCCGACATCGGCACCTTCACCGTGACGGTGACGGGATCCGGCGGCAGCCCGCTCGTGACTCGAACTGCCTCGGTGACGCTGCGGATCGACAAGAAGCACGACTTCTCGATCTCCGGCAACGCCGGCTCGATCCTCTACCCGGGAAAGACCTCTGACGTCGACCTCACGCTGACGAACCCGAACAACTTCGTGATCCGCGTGACTGCGCTCGGCGTCTCGGTCGAAGAACAGACCACGAACGCGGGGTGCAGCGGCACGCAGAACTTCACGACGAGCGCGCTCGTGGGCACGGTCGACGTCCCCGGCAATACGACAGCGACCCTCTCGCAGCTCGGCGTGCCTCCAGCGCGGCTTCCGAAGATCACGTTCCTGAACACACCCGTGAACCAGGACGCGTGCAAGAACGTCACGGTCACCATGCAGTACGGCGGCACGGCGGTGAAGCCATGAGGCGATTCATCCACATGATGGCTCGCCGGCACGAGGCACGTCTCGCGCGCGAAGCGCAAGAAAGAGACGCCGTCCTGCAGCCTCCCGCAGCAATACCGCGGCGCGTTCATCTCCGACGTCCCCATGTGCGAGTGACCAAGGGTCGACTGTCGCTCGTCGGCGCACTCGCCGTGGGACTCGCCGTCGGAGCCGGAGTCTTCGCGTATTGGACCGCGACCGGCACAGGGTCAGCCGCGGCGAGCGCGGCGACCCTCGACGACCCGTCGGTGGAAGCGACGAACCCGATCCCGAACCGAGTCGAGATCGATTGGACGGCGGTGGCCGCTCCGAGCCCGGCTCTCGATCCCGAGATCGAGTTCACCGTTGAGCGCATCCCCACGGGCGACTCGAGCTGGGTGTTCGTGTGCGGCACGGGCACGACACCGAAGGCTACGACGAGCTCTCGTGCGTCGACACCGTCACCGTCGAGGACGACTACGACTATCGGGTGACCGCGCACTTCCGGAGTTGGACGTCGGAGGGAACCGACACGCTCCACGTGGTCGTCGACCTCGTCCCACCCGAGGTCACGTCCATAGTGCGAAGCGGGACGAGCCCGACGAACGCAGCGAACGTGTCCTGGGCGGTGACGTTCTCGGAGAGCGTGACCGGCGTGGATATCGCCGACTTTGCGCTCGCGGGGTCCGGAGCCTCCGGCGCCCTCATCACGGGGGTGACCGGCGGCGGTGCGAGCTACATGGTGACGGCGAGCACCGGCATCGACGGCATGCTCGGCCTGAACCTCGTGGACGACGACTCGATCGAGGACGTCGCCCTGAACCCGCTCGATGGCGCGGGCACCGGCAACGGCGACTTCATCGGGCAGGTGTATGTGGTCGACCGAACGGCCCCAGAGGTGAGCTCGGTCACGCGCGATGACGACGATCCGACCAACGCGGCTTCGGTGGCGTGGACGGTGACGTTCTCGGAGAACGTGGCCAACGTCGACGCATCGGACTTCGCACTCTCGACGAGCGGCCTGTCGGGTGCGCCCGCAGTCGGCGCCGTCACGCCGATCGATGCCGCCACCTACACGGTGACCGCGAGCACTGGCATTGGCACTCCCACTGGGAGCGGGACGATCCGGCTCGACGTCGTGGACGACGATTCGATCGCAGACGGCGTCGGGAATCCACTTGGCGAAACTGGAGCAGGGAACGGCAGCTTTACGACCGGCGAGGCGTACACGATCGACAAGACCCAGCCGAGCGTCAGCTCGATCAATCGCACCGGCACGAACCCGACGAACACAGGTCCGCTCACCTGGGCGGTCACGTTCGACGAGCCGGTCAATAACGTCGCACCAGGCAACTTCAGCCTCACGACTTCGAACACGGGCGGCAGCGCGCCGAGCGTGACCTCCGCGACGCCGGTCGGTGGAGCTCCCGCGACGGTGTGGAACGTCAGCGTCTCGACTGCTGGGACGACCGGTCAGAACAACGGGTCGATCCGGCTCGATCTCTCGAGTGTGGGGACGATCCAGGACGCCGCGACGAACCTGCTCTCCGCCACCTTCAACTCGGGTCAGGCGTACACGTTCGACACCGCGCAGCCCAGCGTGAGCTCGATCAATCGCACCGGCACGAACCCGACGAACACAGGTCCGCTCACCTGGGCGGTCACGTTCGACGAGCCGGTCAATAACGTCGCACCAGGCAACTTCAGCCTCACGACTTCGAACACGGGCGGCAGCGCGCCGAGCGTGACCTCCGCGACGCCGGTCGGTGGAGCTCCCGCGACGGTGTGGAACGTCAGCGTCTCGACTGCTGGGACGACCGGTCAGAACAACGGGTCGATCCGGCTCGATCTCTCGAGTGTGGGGACGATCCAGGACGCCGCGACGAACCTGCTCTCCGCCACCTTCAACTCGGGTCAGGCGTACACGTTCGACACCGCGCAGCCCAGCGTGAGCTCGATCAATCGCACCGGCACGAACCCGACGAACACAGGTCCGCTCACCTGGGCGGTCACGTTCGACGAGCCGGTCAATAACGTCGCACCAGGCAACTTCAGCCTCACGACTTCGAACACGGGCGGCAGCGCGCCGAGCGTGACCTCCGCGACGCCGGTCGGTGGAGCTCCCGCGACGGTGTGGAACGTCAGCGTCTCGACTGCTGGGACGACCGGTCAGAACAACGGGTCGATCCGGCTCGATCTCTCGAGTGTGGGGACGATCCAGGACGCCGCGACGAACCTGCTCTCCGCCACCTTCAACTCGGGTCAGGCGTACACGTTCGACACCGCGCAGCCCAGCGTGAGCTCGATCAATCGCACCGGCACGAACCCGACGAACACAGGTCCGCTCACCTGGGCGGTCACGTTCGACGAGCCGGTCAATAACGTCGCACCAGGCAACTTCAGCCTCACGACTTCGAACACGGGCGGCAGCGCGCCGAGCGTGACCTCCGCGACGCCGGTCGGTGGAGCTCCCGCGACGGTGTGGAACGTCAGCGTCTCGACTGCTGGGACGACCGGTCAGAACAACGGGTCGATCCGGCTCGATCTCTCGAGTGTGGGGACGATCCAGGACGCCGCGACGAACCTGCTCTCCGCCACCTTCAACTCGGGTCAGGCGTACACGTTCGACACCGCGCAGCCCAGCGTGACTGGCGTCTCAGCAACGAATACGAACGGCACCTACGGGATTGGGGCAGTGATCGACGTCACCATTGCGTTCACCGAGCCCGTGACGGTCGCAGGTACGCCACGACTTGTCTTGTCTACAGGCTCACCCGTGACGACCAATGTCAACTACACGAGCGGAAGCGGCACCCCAGTGCTGACGTTTGCATACACCGTTGTATCGGGCAATACAAGCGCAGACCTTGACTACTCCTCAACCAGCGCGCTCTCCCTAAACGGCGGCACAATCACGGACGCCGTGACGAACAATGCGACGTTGACTCTCGCCTCTCCAGGCGCGGCAAATTCGTTGGGAGCCAACAAAGCGATTGTCATCGATGGCGTCGCGCCGGTCATCACGGCGCTCTGTCCGACGAACGGTGCGAGCTATACGAACAACAACAACGGCGGCACGAGCTGGAACAACAATGGCAATTGCAATGCGCAGTTCCGGGTGACGGTGACAGGAGCGACCTCAGTGACAGTCTCACTCCAAGTTGGGTCGTCCTGTTGGAACGGGAACAACAGCAGCCCCGCCTTCAATGCCGCTTGCCCCAATCAGGTTGCACTCAGTCAGACTGGAACGACGTGGTCGCGCGCGCTAAGCCACGCGTTCATGCCCGATGGGAGCTACACGGCAGTGGTCACGGCGACCGACGCGGCCGGAAACACGTCGACCCTCACGATCGCGTTCACCATTACGTAGAACTGCCGCACGCACGCCTCCCAGCGCGCGACGTGCAAGCTACGATGGCACGAGACGTAACGGGGAGCTCGGGCAGCCGGGCTGAGAGGGCGGACTGAAGCGCCGCCGACCCGCAGAACCTGATCTGGGTAATGCCAGCGGAGGAAGGCGTGTCGGAAGAGATCGTCGTGGTGGTGTCGGGCGGAGAGCCGCCGGATCCTCGCGCGGGCCTGGCCGCGCCACTCGGTGCACCCGTCGTCGCGGCGGACAAGGGACTCGAGCACGCGCTCGCGCTCGGCCTCGAGGTGACGGTCGCGGTGGGCGACTTCGACTCCGCGTCGCCGGAAGCCGTCGAGGTGGCCGAGGCCGCCGGAACCCGCGTGGAGCGACATCCGCACGAGAAGGACGCCACCGACCTCGAGCTCGCGCTCGACGTGGCTGCCACCATGAGCCCGCGAGCGCATCCTCGTGCTGGCCGGAGACGGCGGACGGCTGGATCACCAGCTCGCCGCGCTGCTGCTCCTCGGCTCGGACCGCTACGCGGGCTCACAGGTCGATGCGCTGGTCGGCCGGGCACGCGTTCATGTCATCCGCGGCGTGCGCTCGTTCGACGGAGCGCCCGGCGAGCTCGTCACGCTGCTCGCCCTTCACGGTCCCGCGGAAGGCGTGACGACCGAAGGGCTCACGTACCCACTCCGAGGAGAGACGCTCGCTGCGGGATCGAGCCGCGGCGTCTCGAACGTCTTCGCCACCGGGACAGCGCGTGTCTCGGTCGAGCGCGGCGTGCTGCTGGCGATCGTTCCGGGAGACGTCGGTTGATCCGGCTCTGCACCGTCGCCTGCATCGCGCTCGCGCTCGCCGGCTGCGGGGGTAGCGACGAGACGCCCACCGAGGTCGTGCTCGTCACGCACGACTCGTTCGCGATCTCGGACGAGGTGAAGAAGGCATTCGAGGACGAGAGCGGCCTCACGCTGCGCATCCTCAAGGCGGGCGACGCCGGCGAGATCGTCACGCGCGCGCTGCTGACCGCGGGGAACCCGGAGGGCGACGTGCTGTTCGGCGTCGACAACAACCTGCTCGCGCGTGCCCTCGAGGGTGACGTCTTCGAGGCGTACGAGTCGCCGGAGCTCGCGAGCGTCGACCCGGAGCTCGTCCTCGACCCGGAGCACCGCGCGACGCCGATCGACCGCGGCGACGTGTGCCTCAACTACGACAAGGCGTGGTTCGCCGAGCGCGGGAATGCCGCCGCCGCGTCATCTCGTCGGACCTGACCTGTCCCGAGCTATCGCGACCTGCTCGTCGTCGAGAATCCCGCGACCTCCACTCCGGGACTCGCGTTCATGCTCGCGACGATCGCGCAGCTACGGCGATGCGTGCTGGCAGGGCTACTGGCGCAGGCTGCGCGCGAACGACGTCCTCGTCGTCGACGGCTGGGAGGACGCGTACTACGCGCGCTTCTCCGGCGCGGCGGGCAGCAAGGGGACGCCGACCGATCGTCGTCTCGTACGCGTCGAGCCCGCCCGCCGAGGTGATCTTCCGCGACCCGCGGCCGGCCGAGGCGCCGACGGGCGTCGTCGAGGAGATCGTGCTTCCGGCAGATCGAGCTCGCCGGCGTCCTGCGCGGCGCGAAGAACGAGGACGGCGCACGCGCGCTGATCGACTTCATGCTCTCGAAGCGCTTCCAGGAGGACATCCCGCTGCAGATGTTCGTCTTCCCCGCACGGAGCGACGCGGCGCTTCCCCCCGAGTTCGAGCAGTTCGCCGTCGTCCCCGAGTCGCCGCTCGAGCTGCCGCCCGAGGAGATCGAGGAGAACCGGGAGCGCTGGGTGGACGAGTGGACGGACATCGTGGTTCGGTGAGCGGCCGCGCGTGGCGGCTGCTCACGCTCGGGATTCCGCTCGCCTTCCTCGCTCTGTTCTTCCTCTATCCCGTCGCGGCGATCGTCGAGCGGGGGCTGCGTGGCGCAGGCGACGCGCCGCTCGACGTTCTCACGGACCCGCTGACGCGCGAGATCGTGTGGTTCACCGTGTGGCAGGCGCTCGCGTCGACCGTGCTCACGATCGCGGTCGCGCTTCCCGCGGCGTACGTGCTCGGTCGCTACCGCTTCAGGGGCCGGAGTGTGGTGAGCGCGCTCGTCGTCGTCCCGTTCGTGCTCCCGACCGTCGTCGTCGCGCTCGCGTTCCTCGCGATCCTGCCCGACGGCGTCGAGCGGGGATGGGCGCCGATCCTCATCGCGCACGCGTTCTTCAACGTCGCCGTCGTCGTGCGGATCGTCGGGACGTTCTGGGCGAGCCTCGACCCGCGCCTGAACGAGGCGGCAGCGACGCTCGGCGCGTCCCCTCGTGCGCGCCTCCGCGAGGTCACGGCTCCGCTGCTCGCGCCGGCGCTCGCCTCTGCAGCCGCCATCGTCTTTCTCTTCTCGTTCACGTCGTTCGGCGTCGTCCTGATCCTGGGCGGCCCGCGCTACGCGACCATCGAGGCCGAGATCTACAACCAGGCCGTCCGCCTCTTCGACCTCCGAGCCGCGGCCGTCCTCTCCCTCGTCCAGCTCGCCTGCGTCGTGGCTGCCGTCTGGGTCGCGATGCGGCTCGAGCGGCGACTCACGCCCACAGGTCAGCTCCGCCCCGAGGGCGACACGCTTCGCGCTGTCCGCACGACACGCGACAAGCTCGTGGTGGGGGCGAGTCTCGGTGGGCTCGCGCTGTTTCTCGGGCTGCCGCTGGCCGTTCTCGTCGAGCGCTCACTCGCGGCCGGGGACGGCTACGGGCTGGATGCGTACGAGGCACTGGGGCGCCCGACGAGCGTGCTGCTCGCCGCGCCGTGGGAGGCCGTTGTGAACTCGATCGTCTACGCAGCTGCGGCGACGCTGATCGCCGTCGTGGTCGGGGGGCTCGCCGCGTTCGCCGTGGCGGACTCCCGTGGGCGACTGATCGACAGCCTCGTCCTCCTCCCACTCGGGGTGTCGGCCGTGATGCTCGGGCTCGGCTTCCTGATCGCGTTCGATACGCCGCCGCTCGACTTCCGCGCGGCCCCGTGGCTCGTCCCGGTCGCCCAGGCGCTCATCGCGATCCCGTTCGTCGTGCGGATCCTCGTACCGACGCTGCGCTCGATCGACCCGCACCAGCGTGAAGCCGCGGCGCTGCTCGGTGCCTCGCCCGGCCGCGTGCGCCGCGAGATCGACCTGCCGATCGTCTCGCGCGGGATCGCCGTCGCCGCCGGCTTCGCCTTCGCGATCTCACTGGGCGAGTTCGGCGCGACGGTGTTTCTCGCGCGGCCCGACCGGCCGACGCTTCCCGTCGCGATCTTTCGCTTCCTCGGGCGACCCGGGGAGATCAACGTCGCGCAGGCCTACGCACTCGCGGTCGTGCTCATGGCCGTCACCGTCGTCGCGGTGCTCCTCGTCGAACGGGTGCGCGTGCGCCGCGGCGGGTGGTTCTGATGCTCCGGGTCGACTCCGTGACGGTCGCGTTCGACGGCAAGAAGGCCGTCGACGCCGCGTCGCTCGACGTCGCCGACGGCGAGATCGTCACCGTGCTCGGCCCGAGCGGCTCCGGGAAGACGACCCTGCTGCGCGTGATCGCCGGCCTGCAGGTGCCGGACAGCGGCCGCGTCCTGCTCGACGGGATCGACCTCGCCGGCGTTCCGCCGCATCGGCGGGGCGTCGGCCTCGTCTTTCAGGATCACGCGCTCTTCCCGCATCGCGACGTGTTCGGCAACGTCGCGTTCGGCCTGCGCATGCGCGGCGACTCGCCGGACGTGATCGAGTCACGAACGGCCGAGCTGCTCGCGCTCGTCGGGCTGGCCGGACTCGAGGAACGCTCGGTCGGCACGCTCTCGGGCGGCGAGCAGCAGCGCGTGGCGCTCGCGCGAGCACTCGCACCCGAGCCGCGCATCCTCCTCCTCGACGAGCCCCTCGGGTCGCTCGACCGCCGTCTCCGAGACCGACTCCTCGACGATCTGGAGCTCCTGTTCGACGAGCTCGCGGTGACGGCCGTGTACGTCACGCACGATCAGACCGAGGCGTTCACGCTCGGCGACCGGGTGGCTGTGATGCGAGACGGGCAGGTCGTGCAGGTCGCATCGCCGGACGAGCTGTGGGCGCACCCACTCGACGAGGACGTCGCGCGCTTCCTCGGCCTCGCCAACGTCGCGGACGACGAGATCGTGAGGCCCGAGGCGGTGCGGGTGCGAGCCGCGACGGGCGACGGTCAGGGCGTCGTCGAGCGGGTCGTGCGCGTGGGGCCTGTCGTTCGCATGCGCGTCCGGCTCGACGACGGGCGGACGCTCGAGGCGGCCGTCGCAGCGATCGACCATCCGCGCGCCGGCGACCGCGTGGACGTCGAGATCGACCCGCAGGGCATAGTCCGGCTCCGATGATTCGTCGCCGCGTCGTCGTTCACGGGCACGTCCAGGGCGTGTTCTTTCGCGACTCGGTGCGTCGTCACGCCGTCGCCGCCGGCGTGAGCGGGTGGGCGAGAAACATGGAGGACGGCACGGTCGAGGCCGTCTTCGAGGGCGAGCCGGACGCCGTGGAGCGACTGGTCGCGTTCTGCCGCGAAGGCCCGCGCGGCGCACGCGTCGATCGCGTCGACGTGATGGACGAAGCGGCCGAAGGAATCAGCGGCTTCGCGATCCGCTAGCGCTCCGGGGCGCAGATCCTGTCGCCTGCCATGACCTGATCGAAGAGCGCGTTGAACTCGCCGTCGCGCTGGGCGTCGGCCTTCGTCAGGCCCGGGAGCTCCACTTGCACGATCGGCAGCACGCCAGGTCCGCCGACGGTGATCCGGTGCCTCTCTCCCGGAGCGGGCGGTCGGACGTCCTGGGTCGGGTAGCCCGCGAACGGCTTCTGCGGGACGAAGCTGTGGCAGAACGTCCCCGTGCCCTTGTGCGTGAGGATCCCCGACTCACGCTTCCACCCGGAGCCGTACGCGGAGTTCAGCGTGTCGATGTAGAGGTTGCGGCCGTGCTTGTCCGTCGGCACGCCCTTCGCGTTCGAGCCGAACCCGTAGATCGGTTGGCCGAGGTACGTGTACCGGCCGAACACGCCCTGCCAGCGCCCACCGTACGTCCAGTTCGGATACGCCTCGAGCTTCGGAAGCTCACCGGAGAAATGCGCGAGGTGGAGCTCCATGTTCGAATGGTGTGGCAGCCAGGGGTCGAAGCCGAGCAGCGGGAGCCTCCGCTGCCAGGCCTGCAGCGTCCAGTAGCTGCCGTTCGGCGCCTTGCAGGCCGCGACGAGCATCGGGAGCGACGGCCCGTCGTACGGACGGCAGCGATTCTTGAACGTGGTCCAGTACTTCCCGTTGCGGTACTTGCCCCAGCCGCCCGCGTAGTCCCAGCGAAACCGCACCTGCGGGGTCTCCGCCGACGGCGGACGGGCGTTGACCGCACCCCACGCGAGCACGCGTCTGAGGCGGCCGTCGGCGCGGCGGTAGGTGAGCAGCGCCTCACCCTTCGCGTTCACCCTGAGCGAGAGGAGCGCCGCGTTCGGGTCCTGGACGAGCTCGCTCCCGCTCGCCGGCGCGATGACCGCGAGCGACAGGACGATCAGGGCGACGGACAGCACGCGAATGCGCATCACGGTGAGATCGGCGTCAGGTCGCACAGGCGCCTTCCCTCGGTCGGGTGACGCGCGGGAACGGGGCTCATCGCCGGAAGTGCGCCGTCACCGAGCGGGCGCCGCTCATCGTCAGCCTGCATGGCTTCGTTCCCTTGCAGCCGCCCGTCCAGCGGACGAGCCTGGCGCCTTTCGCCGGGACTGCGCGGAGCACGACCTGCGTGCCTCGGCGCAGCGACGCGGAGCAGCGCGGCTTGCAGCTGACGCCCGCCGGCGTGCTGACGACCCGTCCCGGCCCGACGACGGAGACGCCGAGCTTCTCCATCGGATGCTGGATGTTCCGCTCGAGATACGGGCTCTCCGCAAGCTCGCGGCAGCCCAGGATGTGCGCGTGGTAGTAGTCGTCCTGTCCGACGTCGAGGACGGCGGGGCGCCACGGCTCGTCCCCGGCGTACATGACGTCTCGCGGATCGTCGGACACGTGGCCGTCCCGCGTGTGGTGCGGAGCACACCTCGGGACGAAGCCCATCGTGTGGAGCACCTCGTGCAGGATCGCGAAGTCCATGATCTGGAGACCCGCGCGCGAGAACGCAGGCTCGTAGCACGGGAAACCCCCGGCGAAGGTGGCGCGCATGTACACGGCGGCCACGGTTCCGGGAAGCGTCGGCGGCCACGCGCCGCCTCCGCAGGCCGCGGTCGTCGAGCCGTCGTAGTACACGGCGTAGATCCGGTCCGGTCGGTTGAATCCGGCGGCACGGAGCTCCTCCTCGATCGCATCGCGGAGGAAGACACCGCGCGCCGCGAGGGTCGCGTCCGTCCGGGCGAGCCGATGGAACGACACGTCGAGCTCGCCTCCCGAGGTGTCGATCCGCAACCCTCCGCCGAGCGTCTGGCTCACGAACCAGCGCTGCCAGTTCGCGACCGACGCGGCGATGGTGCCGTCGGTGTCGAGCGCGCGGTCGGCGCCGTCGGCCGGCAGCACGTAGACGGCGTGGATCTGCGGCCCGCTCACGTCGTCGGGCCGATCTGCCGTCGCACGCGGGAGCGCGTCCGGTGCCGCAGCCACGGGGGACACGGCGAGGAGGAGGACGATGATCGAGCCCGCTCCCGCGGCTCGCGCGGTCACTCCCACTCGATCGTCGCCGGCGGCTTCGAGGAGATGTCGTAGACGACGCGGTTGACGCCGGGGATCTCGTTGATGACGCGATTCGAGATCGCTTCCAGCACCTCGTACGGGATGCGCGCCCAGTCCGCAGTCATGGCGTCCTCCGAGGTGACTGCCCGGATGACGATCGGATACGCGTACGTGCGCTCGTCGCCCTGGACGCCGACCGAGCGGATTGCCGGCAGCACGGCGAAGCTCTGCCACAGCTCGCGGTAGAGGTCGGCGCGGCGGATCTCCTCGAGCAGGATCGCGTCGGCTCTCCGAAGAACGGCGAGCCGCTCCTCGGTGACGTCGCCGATGATCCGGATCGCGAGGCCGGGACCGGGAAACGGCTGGCGCCAGACCATCCGCTCGGGCAGGCCGAGCTCCTCGCCGACCCGGCGCACCTCGTCCTTGAAGAGAAGCCGCAGCGGCTCGACGAGCTCCATCCGCATGTCCGCCGGCAGGCCGCCGACGTTGTGGTGCGACTTGATGAGCGCCGCGACGCCGTCCTCGCCGCCACCCGACTCGATGACGTCCGAGTAGAGCGTGCCCTGGACGAGGAAGCGGACATCTCCGAGGCCGCCCGCCTCCTCCTCGAAGACGCGGATGAACTCCTCGCCGACGATCTTCCGCTTCTCCTCCGGATCGGAGATGCCGGCGAGCCGCGTGAGGAAGCGCTTCTGCGCCTGCACGTGGACGAGCGGGACGTGGAAATGGCCGCCGAACGTCTCCACGACCTGCTCGGCCTCGTTCTCGCGCAGCAGCCCGTGGTCGACGAAGACGCAGGTGAGCTGGTCGCCGACCGCCTTATGGACGAGAAGCGCGGCGACGGCGGAGTCGACGCCGCCCGAGAGGGCGCAGAGCACGCGCTCCGACCCCACCGTGGCGCGGATCCGCGCCACCTGCTCCTCGATGACTGCGGCGGGAGTCCACGTCGGCGGCGTACCGGCGACCTCGTAGAGGAAGTTCTTCAAGATGTCCTGCCCGTGCGGCGTATGCGCGACCTCGGGATGGAACTGGACGCCGTACAGCCGTCGGGCCCGATCCTCGAAGGCGGCGATCGGCGTCGACGGCGAGCTGGCCGTGACCTGGGCGCCGGCGGGTGGAGCCGTCACCGAGTCGCGATGGCTCATCCACACGGTCTGCTCGGGCGGGAGGTGGTGGAAGAGCTCGGAGTCGTCCGCCTCGAGCTCGGCCTTGCCGAACTCGGAGGCTCCCGTGCGCTCGACGGTGCCGCCGAGGTCGCGCGCCATCAGCTGCATGCCGTAACAGATGCCGAGCGTCGGGATCCCGAGCGAGAAGATCTCCGTGTCCATCTCGGGCGCGCCGTCCGCGTAGACCGATGCCGGGCCACCGGAGAGGATCAGCGCGGCGGGGTGGCGCGCGGCGACCTCCGCGGCCGACAGTCGGTGCCCGACGAGCTCCGAGTACACGCGCGCCTCGCGCACACGACGCGCGATCAGCTGGCTGTACTGGCCGCCGAGGTCGACGACGAGGACGGGACGTTCTTCCGGTGTGGCCTCGGGAGTCGGAAGCGGAACGACCTTCGCCATCTCAGCGCCGGTAGTTCGGGGCGTCCTTCGTGATCGTGACGCCGTGCG
This sequence comes from uncultured Gaiellaceae bacterium, assembly GCA_963820635.1. Lineage (GTDB taxonomy): Bacteria > Actinomycetota > Thermoleophilia > Gaiellales > Gaiellaceae > GMQP-bins7. The sequence continues at coordinate 14,910 of CAWGAN010000010.1, forward strand.
GGTGACTCTCGTGGAGACCTGCCGGCGTGATCCGCGTGAAGCGTGTCCGGGTCTTCATGTCCTCGATCGTCGGTGCGCCGCAGTAGCCCATCGACTGCCGCAGCCCGCCGACGACCTGATGGACGATCGGCGCGAGCGGGCCCTTGTACGGGACGCGACCCTCGATGCCTTCGGGAATGAGCTTCTCGACGTCCTCGACGTCGCCCTGGAAGTAGCGGTCCTTCGAGAACGACCGCGCCTTCATCGCACCGAGCGAGCCCATGCCGCGGTACTCCTTGAAGCGCTCGCCCTGCGCGACGATGACCTCGCCCGGCGCCTCGTCGGTGCCGGCGAACATCGACCCGAGCATGACGACGTCGGCGCCCGACGCGATCGCCTTCGCGATGTCGCCTGAGTTGCGCACGCCACCGTCGGCGATCACCGGGATGCCGTGGCCCGCGAGCGCTTGCACGGCGTCATAGACGGCCGTCACCTGCGGCACACCGACGCCTGCGACGACACGGGTCGTACAGATCGATCCCGGGCCCTGACCGACCTTCACCGCGTCCGCCCCCGCATCGGCAAGCGCGAGCGCGCCGTCGCCGGTCGAGATGTTCCCCGCGATCAGCTCGATGTCGTGCGCCGCCTTCAGCTCGCGGACGACGTCGAGCACGCCGTGCGAGTGACCGTGCGCCGTGTCCACGACGAGCACGTCCACCTCCGCGTCGACGAGCGCGGCTGCGCGATCCAGTCGCGTCGGGCCCGACGCCGACCGCCGCGCCGACTCTGAGGCGGCCTTGCGAGTCCTTCGTCGCATCCGGGTACTTGATCCGCTTCGAGATGTCCTTGACCGTGATGAGCCCGGTGAGGCGTCCTTCGTGATCGACGACCGGCAGCTTCTCGATCTTGTTGCGGTGGAGGATCGCCTCGGCCTCCTCGAGCGTCGTGCCGACCGGAGCGGTGACGAGGTTCCTGCTCGTCATCAGCGCCGAGACGGGCTGCGAGGTGTCCGTCTCGAAGCGGAGGTCGCGGTTCGTGAGGATGCCGACGAGGACACCGTCGTCGTCGATGATCGGAACGCCGGAGATGCGGTAGCGCTCCATGAGCTCCAGCGCGTCGGCGACGAGGTCGGTCGCGCGGAGCGTGACGGGCTCGACGATCATCCCCGACTCCGAGCGCTTCACCTTGTCCACCTCGGCGACCTGGTCGGCGATCGAGAGGTTGCGGTGCACGATCCCGAGGCCACCCTCGCGCGCCAGCGCAATCGCGAGGCGCGCCTCGGTGACGGTGTCCATCGCCGCCGAGATGAGCGGGATGTTCAGCGAGATCGACGGCGTCAACCGCGTGATCGTCGAGACGTCGTTCGGGAGGACGTGCGACTCGGCCGGAAGCAGCAGCACGTCGTCGAACGTGAGCCCTTCCTTGCCGAACTTCCGCTCGAGCGCGATGAGGCGCTCGATCTCCTCCTGCCGGAACTCGGTCTCCATCAGACGACGTTAGCAGCGTGCGCCGACGGCGATCAGGCGACCTCGATGCCGAGCCTCTCGACGCGCTCCTGCATGCGAGCACCCCCCGTGATGTCGCCCTTCTCGTCGATGACTCCGAGCGCGAGTGCCGCCGCGCGGGACGCAGCCGCCGGGTCACCTTTGAGAGACAGCGCCTCGGCATGCATGAGGTGGACATCGGCCCGCGCGAAGAAGAAGTCGGTCTTCTCCACACCCTCAACGGCACGCGTGAGCAGCACGTCGGCGTCGTCGTGGCCACCTTGATGGGCAAGGAGACAGCCGTCGATCGCGTCCGCGAGCACAAAGTTGATGAGATCGTCCGGCGGGCTTGCCTCGCGCACGACCGCACACAGCTCTCGGGCCTCGTCGAAGCGGTCCTGCGCGTACAGGAGTTGAGCCAGTCGCACGGCCACGGTGGAGAAGAACGCCTGGTTACCGAGAGCTTGGAGCTCTTCGACGCCTTGTCGGAGGTGCTCCTCCTCGGCCACCGGATCACCCGCGTGATGCTCGATCCACGCGCCGTGCAGGGTCACCCCAGCGGCGCTGACGGTCATGCCCGCCGATCGGTAGAAGTCCCGTCCGAAAACGAACAGCTCCCTCGCCTGCTCGAAGTCACCCTGCATCACGAGGAGGCGGCCAAGCGTCGTCGCGGCTCCCGCCTGGAGCGCAACCGAGTCTCCAGCCTCCCGTTGAAGCGCACGGACGCGCTCGATCGCGTCGGTGACCGAAGTCGGCCCGAAGACATACGCGGATCGGATCCACCAGAGAAGGTCGTCGGTTCGTCTGTACATGCCGGCGCGCCGAAAGTGCTCGAGACCGCGCTCGCACGCAGCCGCGGTTTCCGCGGCTTGCAGGCTGACCCACTTCTCACCGGCCAGGCCCCACCAGTAATACCCGAGGCCTTCGTCGTGATCGGCGGCCGTCAAGACCCGATAGGCGTCCTCGAGACGGGTGAGCCGCTCGTCGAGCGGAATGGTGCCGCCGCCCATGAAGTCGATCGAGTTCTCGACGACCGACGCGATCGCAGCAGTCACGGGATCGGCTACGCGGCGAGCATGGCCGAGAGCCGTTCTTGCCTCGTCGAGGTCTTCGGACTCCCAGAGCGCCATCGCCAGGTCAGGGGCGAGAGTGAGGCGCTTCGGGTCGTCTTCGGCGAGGATCGCCGGTCGCTCGCCGAAAGAGCGATCGACCTGCATTGAAGTCGCCACGGTCCATCGCGGCGCGTCCCGCAGCACGCGAGGCGATCCGAGACGCGCGTTCGCGAGAGCAAGAAAGCGCCGGATCCGCAGGATCGAGCTCCGACGCGGTACCGGTGCGCCTGCTCGAGGTGGTAGCCGACGATCTCGTCGCGCTCGACGAGGTCGTGCGTCGCGAGCCAGTCGGCGAAACGCTCGTGCAGCTCCGCGCGAGTCGCCTTCGGGCAGCGACTCGTACGCGGCGTCGCGGATGAGGAGGTGGCGGAAGCGAAATCCCTCGTCGTCGGGGAACGTCGTCGAGGTCGAGCGGATCAGCTCTTTCCGAACGAGGGTCGCGAGGTGCGACTCGACCGCGGGCCGCACGAGATCCGGGGAGAGCTCGGCAACGGCACCACGATGGAATACCTCACCCTCGACCGAGCCTCGCTCCATGACGACGCGGACGTCGCCGTCGAGGGAGTCGATTCGCGCCTGCAGGAGCGCATGGATCGTCGGCGGCACGACGATCTCGCCGTCGCCGCCTGCTCGCGCACCATCGCCAGCATCTCCTCGACGAAGAGCGGGTTGCCCGGCCGACGCAGTCGTGATCCGCTCGCGCAGACTCGGCAGTCGAGCGGGGCATCGGTGACCAGACGCTCCATCAGCTCCTCGCACTCGTCTGTCGCCGAGCGGCTCGAGCAGGAGAGCTGTCGCGTTCATCTTGCCGCCGCCCCAGCCCGGCCGTACGTCGAGAAGCTCGGTGCGCGCGACGCAGAGCAGGAAGATCGGCGCGTCGCGCGAGAAGTCGGCGACGTGCTCGACGAGGTCGATGAAGACGGGCTCCGCCCACTGCAGGTCGTCGATCACGACGACCTGCGGGCGCTCGGCCGCGCGCGCTTCGAGCAGCCGGCGGAAGGCGAGCTGCGTCTCGGCGGCGACGTGCCGATCACGCGAGTCGGGCTCGACGCCGATCGCGATCAGGATCTCGACGAGCGGCCAGTAGGTGATCCCCTCGCCGTACGAGAGGCAGCGGCCGCGCAGGACGTCGGCCGAGTCGCCGACGCGCTCGAGGAAGTCGGCGACGAGGCGCGACTTGCCGATGCCGGCCGGGCCGAGCAGCGTGAAGAGCCGGCACGTGCGGTCGGCGACGGCGTCCTCGTAGTCGCGCCAGAGCCGCTGCCGCTCGCGCTCGCGACCGACGAGCGGCGTCTCCGGGTGGCGCGCGAGCGGCGCGGCGTCGCTGAGCACCTCGAGGAGGCGGAACGCCTCGACCGGCTCCGACTTCCCCTTCAGCGTCGAGCGGCTCGACGGGCTCGACCCGAACGGCGTCGCGCACGAGCGCTCGCGTCTCGGCTCCGATGAGCATCTCGCCCGCTCGCGGCCGCCTGCTCGAGCCGCGCGGCGACGTTGACGGCATCGCCGGTGACGAGCGTCTCCGCCTCGCCGCCGACGACGACCTCGCCGGTGTTGATGCCGATCCGCGCCTCGAGACCGTGCTCCGCGATCGCCGCCTGCATCTCCGCGGCGGCACGAACGGCACGCAGCGCGTCGTCCTCGTGCGAGACCGGGATCCCGAAGACGGCCATGACCGCGTCGCCGACGAACTTCTCGACCGTGCCACCGTGGCGCTCGAGGATGACGCGAAGATCCTCGAAGTAGCGCCGCATGCGCGCGCGCAGCGCCTCGGGATCGGTCGACTCGCCGAGCGCGGTCGAGCCGACGAGGTCGCAGAAGAGGATCGTGACGACCTTGCGCTGCTCGCGCGAAGGTTCCGCCGACGGCGAGCGCCGTCCCGCACGAGCTGCAGAACCTCGCGTCGTCGGCGTTCTCGCGCCCACAGCTCGGGCAGGCGGCCACGCGCGGAGTCTACGAGGGTCGCTCGCCCGGAGCTCGTCGAGCACCGACGCGCGAGCGCGCGGCCGACACGACGTTGCCCTTCTGCTCGTGGAACGCGATCGCACGCTCGACGCGCGAGCACTGCGTCGTCGGTGCGGCCGACGCGTGCGAGCACCTCGGCGAGCACGTCGTGGACGTACCCCTTCAGCTCGAGGAAGTCGATCGGTTCGACGAGCTCGACCGCCTCGTCGAGCAGCGCCAGCGCCTCGTCGTGCTCTCCCCGGGAGCACAGGACGCGCGCCCGCGCCGCCCGCCATCGGGGCTGTGCGTCGAGATCGTCGATCGCCGCGATCGCGCGGCTCTCGTCGGCGAGCTCGAGCGCTTCGTCGTGGCGACCCTGGAGGAACAGAAGCGTCCGCGAGAATCGCATCCACGGTCGACCGCACGCCGACGTCGCCCATCGCGACGAGCACGTCGTGTCCGCGCCGCAGCTCGTACTCCGCGCGATCGAGGTCCCGCCCGATGAGCTCGCCCACCCCGACGTCTCCCGCGTAGAGGCCCTCTGGCGAGCGTGAGGTCGAACTCCTCGAGCAGACGCCCACGCGTCCGCGGCGGCGCGACGAGATCGCCTCGACGTCTCCGAGCATCGCGCGCAACAGGGCGAGAATCTGGAGCGCCTGCGCCCTGAGCGCCGCGTTCGCGTAGTCGGCCGAGAGGAGCCCCTCGCACAGGGCGACGCCGTCCGCCGCGCGGCATCGGACCCCACCCGCCGGCCGAAGCCGCGCTCCCATCTCCTCGCGGAGCAGCGCGGTGTCGCCGATCCGCGCGCGATCTCGGCGGCTCGCTCGAGATCGACCTCGCCCTCGCCGGCACGGCCGAGCTGGAACTTGCACGATGCCGACCTCGGTGTACGCGGTCACGAGCGCCGCGAGCTCGTCGGATCCCTCGAGCGAGGCGAGGATCTCGAGCGCCTGTGCCAGCTCGTCGTCGACGGTCACCGCGGGATCGACGCGGATGCGCAGCGAGTTGTAGCCGAGTCGTGCCCGCGCGAGGATCCCCTCGTCCCCGACTTCACGCGCGAGCTCGATCGTCGCGAGAAGCTGCGAGTCGGCACGTTCGAACTCACCGCGGCGCATGAAGACGCGGGCGAGCTCGAACATCGCCTGGAGGTGCATCCGGTCGTCGGCGCTGTCGACGTCGACCGCGCGCTGGAGGAGGCGCCGTCGCGGCGGGATGGTCGGCGCGACCCAGAGCCCGCGTGCCGGCCGCGAGCAGCCGCCCCGCCGTCCGCGTGGCGAGCTCGTCGTCGCGCGTCCCGAGCTCCTGTCGAAGGACGAGCGCCTGCTCGAGGTGGTAGCCGACGATCTCGTCGAGCTCGAACGCCGATTCGTCCGCCGTGCGCTCGAGCCACTCCGCGTAGCGCTCGTGGAGCTGGGCTCGCAGCTCCTTCGGCATCGCCGCGTACGCCGCCTCGCGGATGAGGAGGTGCCGGAACCGATAGGCGTCCTGCCCGGCGATGAGCGAGCGCTCGGGGCGCACGAGCTCCTTGCGGACGAGCGCGGCGAGCTGGTCGTCCAGCGCCGGGTCGCGCGTCGAGCCCGACGCCAGATCGTCGACGGCGCCGACGTGGAACACCTCGCCCTCGATCGCCGCGCGCTCGAGCACGACCCGCAGCTCCGGGTCGAGCGCGTCGATCCGCGCCTGGAGGAGCGCGGTGATGGTCGGGGGCACGGCGAGGTGGTCGCCGTCGCCGCTCTCGCGCACCATCGCGACCATCTCCTCGACGAAGAGCGCGTTGCCGCCCGACGCCGCGGTGATCCGCTCGCGCGCGTCGGCGCCGAGCTCGCGCTCGCCGAGCAGGTTGTCGATCAGCGTCTCGCACTCGTCGGCGCCGAGCGGCTCGAGCAGCAGCGAGGTCGCGTTGAGCTTGCCGCCGCCCCAGTCCGGCCGAGTGTCGAGGAGCTCGTTCCGCGCGACGCAGAGCAGGAAGATCGGCGCGTCGCGCGACAGGTCGGCGACGTGCTCGACGAGGTCGACGAACTCGGGCTCGGCCCACTGCAGGTCGTCGATCACGGCGACCTGCGGGCGAGCGGCTGCGCGCTCCTCGAGCAGCTTCCGGAACGCGACTCGCGTCTCGGCCGGAGTGGACGCGACGACGCTCTCCGGGTCGATCCCGACAGGCACGAGCATCTCGACGAGC